>CAVXKT010000011.1:0-1333361 GCA_963762525.1 uncultured Pseudomonadota bacterium | reverse complement strand
GTTGGGTGTGCCCTTCGCGACGCAGCACACCAGAAATTGTCGAACCACGTGATTATACCCTGGATTTCACGCCGGCCACCAGAAATTCCGTCACCGGCGTCTTGTTCTTTCGCACATGGTTCAAGAATACGTCCTGACATTCTGCGGTTTCTCAGTGGCCACGGCGCGATCCCTTCCGGCTGGATTTCTGAATTGGTGGCTGCCCGTGCGCGGCGCGCATCCCCGCACGCCAACATCTTATCAGCGGTCGTTCCTCAGGCAAGCGGACAATTGCGGCCCGGGCTCACGCCCCGGTCGCCGCGTCCCACCAGGGGCATACGCCCGACAGGCGCTGATGGTTGCCGTCCATCACCTGCACCGGCGCACGGTGGCCGGCGGCGGCGGCTTCAAGGCGCAGCCGGCGCGCCACTTGCGCTGCTCCGCGTCGAGCCACGCGCGGTCGTGACCCCACAGGCTCGGGCCGACCGTGACCTCGGAGGGTTGCCAGGTCGCAGGATCCACCTCGCGCCCGCCCCAGCCGTATTCCACCATGAAGCCCGAAGGCGAGCGCAGATAGAACGAAGTCACGTAGTCGTTCGGATGGCGCCCGAGCGTGGTGGCGATGCGCTCCGGCTCGGCCAAGGCAATGTCGTAGCCCTGCCCGACATCGTCGAGCGAGTAGAGTTCCACCATCAGGTGATGCAGCCCGTGCGCCCCGGTTTCGATCAGCGCCAGGCTGTGGTGGCGCGGATTGACGTGCAGGAAAAAGGCGCGGAACGGCTTCAGGATGTAGTCGCTCACCCGGAAGCCCAGCGTGTCGCAATAGAAGCCCATCATTTCATCGATGCGCGGCACCGTCAGCACGGCATGGCCCATGCCGAGCGGACCGGTGTGAAAGCCGGAGATTGACCGCCCGGGCCGGAACGGCGGCGCGGCGGTGTCGGCGCCATGGAACGCCTCCAGCCGGTTGCCGGCGGGATCGGCGAAGGAAACCAGCGCCCGCACGCCGCGTTGATCGGCGAGCGCAGCCGGCTCGTGGCGGACGGCAATTCCGGCGGCGTCCAACCGTGCGGCCAGAGCATCCAATGCGGCGGCGTCGGCGACTTCCCATCCGAAGGCGCGGCTGCCTTCGGAGAGCGCGGCGTCGATCACCAGGCGTTGCGCGCGGTCGTCCATGCGGAAGGCCCGGGAGAAGCGGCGCGATCCACCGCCTCCATGCCGAGCATTCCGGTGGCGAATCGCGCCCAATCGTCGATATTGCGAGCGCCGATGGCGACATAGCCGAGCGACTGGATCATGGGTTCCTCCGCCGGGCGACTATAGGCGGGGCCGATGGGAAACTCCCGGTGCGTCAACACGGAATCTCCCGGCTCCTGCCCATGTGATGCCATGATCGGTTGCCCAGATACCACCCTGTTCACCAGGAGAGATGAGATGCGTGCCCTGAAGATCGGTCTTGTCGCCCTCGGCGTTGCCGGGTTGCTCGCGACGCTCGCGCCGGGGACGGCGCGGGCCGATGACTGGCATCACGGCGAGAATCATGGCTGGCACGGGGACTGGCACGAAGGCTGGCACGATGGCTGGCGACATGACCACTGGCGGCCCTGGTATGGCCCGCAGTTCTACGCGCCCCGCTACTACGCGCCGCCGCCGGTCTTCTACAACCCGCCGGCCTACTATCCGCCGCCGGTTTACTACGCGCCGCCGGCCGCGACCTTCAACTTCGGCATCCGCTAGGCGGCGCCGCTAAACAGGAGCATCGGAATGATCGTGAGAGCACGCCTTCTCGGCCCCGCCGCCGTGATTTTGGCCGGGCTGTCGCTGGGCGCCTGCACCGACCCCTATGACCCCGGCCAGCGCGCGGTGGGCGGCGGCCTGCTGGGGGCCGGAACGGGTGCGGCCATCGGCGGCATCGCCGGCGGCGGGAAGGGTGCCGGAATCGGCGCACTTATCGGCGGCGGCGCTGGCGCGCTCGGGGGTGCCGTAACGACGCCGAGCCCGCCGCCGCCGTCCGGCTATTATGCCCCGGTGCCGCAGCCGGGCTACTACCCGCCGCCGCAGTCGGGTTACTACCCGCCGCCGCCGCCGCCGCCCGATTCTTATCGCTATTAGGCGCCTGCCCCGGCACGCGCGGGCGCGCCGGCGGGTTGCGCCCGGCGGTGGCGGCTCGCGTAGATTGGCGCGTTGGCTCACGAGCCGTTCAGACGGCGCTACTTAATCTCCCACTTCACCTGATGGCGGACCCTCAGGGCGGTCGCCCCGCCCGGCAGCTCGTGAAGCGCAGTTCCCTTGTAGGGACCGCCCCCGGTAATCCCCCTGTATTTGCCGGTGCTTCCCGCAAACGAGAAGGTGTGAGTGTCGCCGGTCCAGGTGGTAAGCGCGGTATCGCCATCCGGGTCCACGAGGGCGCAGGTTCCCCGGCTCGTTGATGACGGCGGAATGGAGGTCCAGACCTCCAGGCGATGCGCCACCATGTCATTGAAGGGTCCGTCTCCGGTCACGTTGCGAATGATGCCCTGCCCTTCGTCCACGCCCTGTTTCCCGAGGGCCGTCTTGATGACCGAGAGATCGCGCCAAGTCCCGTAGGTGTCGAATTCGGCCTGCCCCGCTTTCGGGAAATTCGCCGCGAGGGCCGTTGGCGCCCAAGCGGATGCAAGGGCCATCACGGCGCCGGCAAAGCCGAGCCGGTTGCGGATTTGCTGCATGGTCGCACTCCCTCACCCGGCGGTCCTGACCACGGGGCCGCTCAGCTCGACCAGCCTGACCGAACACCGCCCTCCTTGCTGTCACCACCGGGTAACGGCGTGGTAACAAGGCAATTGCAGCCGCGGGCAAACCGTCCGCCATCGCCCGTCGGCGGCAATGCCGAGGAGGCGCTCGGATGCGGCATCGCATTCTGGTCGTGGCCCGTACCGTGGAACGTCGGGCCGCCCTGGCACGCTGCCTGATCGGCGGCGGCTACTCGGTCGAACTCGCCGAAGGGCTTCAACACGCCCGCCTCGCGGGTCGCGGCCAGACATTCGCGTTGGCCGTCATCGCCCGGAAGGGCTTGGAGCCGAGGAGCTGGTCTTGACGATTTGCGCGCGGCCGGATTGCCGGAACAGTGACCGGCAGCGCCTGGCATCACTCGGCCTCTGCACGGGCGCGCCGCCGCAGCCGCGGGTCCACGCCGAACTCGGTTGGCGTCACGCGCCATGCCACTGCCGAGGCATGGCGCGGGTTGAGGAGGACGTTTCGCTCGGTGCTGACGGGCGAGCCGGAACCCGGCGACGGCGGGATCAGCGCCGAGGGCACGACCAGGGCCGCCGTTCGCAGCGAGCGCGTCCACTCGTCGCCGAGTTGGCGACTGGTCTCCAAGTCCGGCGCCGTCTCCGGACCGACTTCGATAGCCGCATCGGCCGACAGCTCGATCGCGAACGCCCGAAAGGCCGCCGGCAGTCGCTCGGGGCTCAGATGGACGAGTTGCTCCAGGAGAGCCAAGGAGAGGTGCGTGGCGGCATAGACCATCGCGGTTCCGGGGCTGTTCCAGCGGCCCCCGAACAGCCGGGCCCCCTCACCATCCAACTTCGCGAAATCGCCGAGCGCCAGCCTCCAGACCAGCACCTACTCGACGATGCCGTGCGCGATCCTGCCGAGAACGCTCTCCACGGCGCGCCCGCCCTCTTCCGTGTCGAGCAACTCCAACGGGAGCTGGCCGCCAAGCGCGCCGTTCTTCTCGCGCAGCCAAAGCCGCGCCTCGGCGCGATCGCCGAACACCTCGTCGGCCGCAGCCTGGATGCGTGCCAGGCGCACCACAAGATCGCTCTGCTCGCGCGAGAGCGTCGCCCTTTGCCGGCGCGCATAGTAGGTACCCGGGGAATGAAATGATCCTCGATCTCCCGCTCGTCGACGATCCCGTCCGCGATCAGTCGTTCCAGCGCCGCGAACGGCAGTCCGTCGCGAACCGCCCGCGCCAGGGAGAGGTCGGTCACACCCCGTCTGCGTGCGCCCACGCCGCCGAGCACGTTCGCGACCTTCGCCGCCGTCACCATCCTGACCCGCCCTCGGCAGTTATGCACTGAATATTGTGCACATCAGCCCGAACGTCAAGCGCGGGTTTCCCGCTCATCCCCGCCGCACGTTCCAGAACACCGGGTTGCCGTGCAGAACCCCGCTCAGATCGGCCCGATAGGCGGTGGGCGCGAAATACTGCCCGAGCGGCACATAGGGCACGTCGCGGAAGGCATCGATCTGCATGTCGGCGCAAATCTTCGCCTGCGCCGCCGTGTTCGGAGCCTGGAACCAGGCGTCGCGCAGCGACTCCAGATCGGGCGCGTTCGGCCAGCCGACGGTCGCGGCGCGACCATTGCCGCGCAGGAACACGTGGCCCGCCGGCGTCATCATGTCGGTGCCCGCCCATGAAGTGTGAAACAGGCTCCAACCGCCCTCGGCCACCGGATCGGTCTTGGCCCGCCGCTGCACCAGCGTCGCCCAGTCCATCGTCTGCACGTCGAGGTTGGTCCCGAGCTTGCGGAAAAGATCGGCGCTGATGTCGGCGAGCGCCTTGGCCGAGGGAATGTCGGCCGGCGCCAGCAGCACGATCCGCTCGCCCTTGTATCCGGCTTCCTCCAGCGCGCGACGGGATTTCGCAAGGTCGCGCGGGCCGGTCAGCGCCTCCATCCCCGCTTGGCTCGCCATCGGCGTGCCGGGGCAGAAGAAACCGCAGCCGTCATGCCACAGCGCATGATCGGTCCCGACCATGCCGATCATGTATTCCGATTGCGTCACCGCGCCCAGGATGACGCGACGGATCGCGGCATTGTCGAAGGGCGGATTCAACTGGTTGAACCGCATCGTCGCGATGTAGCCGGTGGGCACGGTGATCTCGACCTTGAGGCCGCCGGCTTGGCGCAACAGCGGCAGGAAATCGGCGCCGGGCGTCAGCCACCAATCGATCTCGCCCGCCTGCAACGCCGCGGCGACCGTCGAATTCGTCGGGAATGATGCGCCACTCGATGCGGTCGAAATGCGCCACTTTCGGCCCGGCGGTGCCCGAGGCGAGGCCATCGGCGCGCGGCACGTAGCCGGCGAACCGCTCATAGACTACGCGCGAGCCGGCCACGCGCTCATCGGCCTTGTAGCGGAACGGGCCGCTGCCGACCATCTCCGTCACCTGCTTATAGGGATCGGTCGCGGCCAGCCGCTCCGGCATGATCGGGCACATGCTGGGCGGCGTCTTGGCGAGCGCATCGGGCAGCAGCGGGAACGGGCGCTTCAGGCGAAAGTCGATGGTGCGGTCGTCCGGCGCGGTGATCTCGTTGGTGGCCGCCAGCAGCGCCTGGCCGAACGCGTCGCGCGCGCCCCACCGGCGGATCGAGGCAGCGCAGTCGCGCGCCAGCACCGGCGTGTTGTCGTGAAAGCGCAAGCCTTCGCGGAGCGTGATCCGCCATCCCGCGCCGCCCTCCTCGGCGACGGCGCCCGCCGCCATCTGCGGCTGCGCGCGGAACCCGTCGTCCAGGCCGAACAAGGTGTCGAACACCAGAAAGCCGTGATCGCGGGTCTGGTAAGTGGTCGTCCACACCGGATCGAGCACCGACAGATCGGCCTGCGGCACGAAGGTCAGCACGCTCGCCTTTTCGCCGCGCGCAACTGCCGGGGCGGCAAGCGCCGCCCCGGCAGCGGCCAGAAAGCCGCGTCGGCCGATCATGTCGAATAGTCGGAGAACGCGACGCCGCCATAGCGCGCCCGGTAGTCGGTGCGGACGTTGACCAGCGCCACCATGCCCTCGTCCACCTTCGCCTGCGCGCGTTCGAGCGCCGGGCGGATGTCCTCGGGGCGTTCCACGTACTCGCCATGGCAGCCGAGCGCCTCGGCCATCTTGTCGAACCGCGTGTAGCCAAGATCGCGGCCGGGCTTCTCGCGCTTGGCATCGCCGGTCCAGCCGCCATTAAGGCTGATCACCACCAGGATCGGAATTTTGTGCCGCACCGCCGTGTCCAGCTCCATCGCGTTGAGCCCGAACGAGCCGTCGCCGTGAACCACGATCACCTGCGTGTCCGGCTTCGCGACCTTGGCGCCGACGCCGAACGGCAAGCCCACGCCCATCGTTCCGAACGGGCCGGAGTTCAGCCGGTGCCCTGGCGCGAAGGTCGGCATGGTCTGGCGACCGAAATTCAGCGTCTCCTGCCCATCGACGCACAGGATGGCGTCGCGATCCATGAAGTCGCGAACCTCCTCCAGCAGCCGCACCGGATGGATGTCGCCGTCCTCGGCGTATTTGTTGCCGCCCGACCCGCCGCGCTTGGCGGTCTCGCCCTCGGCGAGCTGCTGCCGCCACGCCTTGTAGCTATCGACCGTGATCCGTCCGCCGATGCCGTCGAGCAACTGCCGCAGCACCATCTTGCAGTCGCCGACCACGGGAATATCGACGAAGCGCGCCGCGGTCGCGATCTCGTCGGCGTCGATGTCGATGCGCGCGATGGTGGCGTTGGCGCCGAAACGCGGCGGCGCGGCATGACCGATGATGTAGTTCATGCGGGTGCCCAGCACCACGATCAGGTCGGCGTCGCGAAAGGCCGAACTGCGCATCGCGAGATAGGAGCACGGATGATCGTCGGGGACGACGCCGCGCCCCTGCGGCGTGGTATAGAACGGAATGCCGATCGCATCGACCAGCGCGCGCATCTCGTCCCACGCCCGCGACCAGATCACGCCGCTGCCGGAGACGAGCAACGGCCGCTCGGCGCGCGCGAGCGCCCCGATCAGCCGCTCCACCTGCTCGGGATCGCCGAGCGGGCGGGGGTTCAGCAGCTTGCGGCCGGCGAAGCTCCAGTCCACCAGCCCTTCGTCGATTTTCTGGTAGAGAATGTCGCCGGGGAAATCGAGATAGACCGGTCCGGGCTTGCCCGACATCGCCTTCTGGAAGGCGAAATTCACCTGTTGCGGGATGCGCTTCAGGTTATGCACCCGGTCGGTGTATTTGCAGACGCCCTTCATGAAGGCGACCTGATCGATCTCCTGAAAGACCTGTCGCCCGAACTGGCTGATCGGGCTGGAGCCGCCGATGGCCACCACCGGACAGCAGTCGATCAGCGCATTGGCGACGCCGGTCACCAGGTTGGTCACACCCGGACCGCTCGCCGCCATGCAGACCGACGGCGTCTGCCGCAGCCGGCTATAGGCCTGGCACATGAACGCCGCCGCCTGCTCGTGGCGGACATCGATCATGCGAATCCCTTCCTTGATGCAGGAGGCTTCCGCCAACAGCATCGGCCCGCCCATGATGAAGAACAGATCTTCGACGCCCTCCTTCTTCAGACATTTCGCCAGGATTTCCGACCCGGTCAGTTCCGCCATCGTCCGTCTCCTCCGCTGTCAACCCACCACGCCGCCGCCGCGCAGATCGCCGAGCGCATCGGCGCCCATGTCGAGCCATTCGGTGAGCACGTCCTCGGTATGCTCGCCCAGCAACGGCGCATGCCGAAGCTCGGGCGGACGGCCGCTGAAACGCACCGGCCAGGTGGCCATCGTGTAGTCGCCCGCGTGCGGGTGTCGCGCCGTCTGCAAGATGCCGCGCGCGCGAAAACTCTCGTCGCCCAGTAATTCGGCGGTGTCGAGCACGGCGCCGGCGGGAATGCCGGCGGCACCCAGGACGCGCATCGCCTCGTTCTTCTCGTGGCGCTCGGTCCAGGCCGCCACCATCGCGTTCACCTCGGCCTCGTGCTCGAGCCGCGCGGCGGAGGTTTCGAAACGCGCATCGCCCACCAGGTCCTCGCGCCCGATCACGCCGAGCAGGCGGCGCCAATGCTCCGGATTCGCACGGCTGGTATAAACATAGACATAATCGTTCGGGCCGCCGCCGGCGCAGGGATAGATGCCCATCGGCGGGTTGCGCGCGAGCACGCTGCCCGCGCCCGCCCGCTGCGCCGCCTTGCCGGTGCGGGTCGTGGTGGCGAAGGCGCCGCGGATGAACTGAAACATCGCGTCCTGCATCGCCACTTCGACGAGCTCCCCGGCGCCCGTGCGGGTGCGCCGATACAGCGCAGCGAGGATGGAGACGGCGAGCAGCATCCCGGTTCCGGTATCGCCGATGGTCGGTCCCGGCTTCATCGGCCGCCCGCCGGTCTCGCCGGTGATGCTCATCGTGCCGCCGCAGGCCTGCGCGATCATGTCGAAGGCCAGGTTGTTGGCGTAGGGCGAACCGTCGCCGAAGCCCTTGACCCGCGCATAGATCAGCGCCGGGTTCAGCCCCCGCAGCACGTCCGGCCCGAGGCCCAGCCGCTCGATCGCCCCGGGGGCGAAGTTTTCGGCGAACACGTCGGCCTTGCGGGCCAGTTGCTTCACCAGATCGAGCCCGCGCGCGTCCTTCAGGTTGACGGTGATCGACTTCTTGTTGGCGTTGTATTGCAGAAAATAGTGCGCCTCCTCGCCCGGCGGCGGATTGATCGATCGGCCGGGATCGCCGTTCTTGGGGTTCTCGACCTTCACCACCTCGGCGCCGAGCCAGCCCAGCACCTCGGTGCAGGACGGCCCGGCCTCGAATTGCGTAAGGTCCAGAACCCGCACGCCGGCCAGACAGTCTTCGCCGCTCATCAGGGCCTCCTCGCTGATCGCGGGAAGCGTAGCCCCGGCGGCGTGGCAGCGTCGAGAGCGCGACCGGGCCGCGACCGCCCGCTCAAAATCCGAAGTGGTTGGTGCCGAGCAGGTCCGTGGCGGTGTTCAAATGGCCCTGGAGAACCGCCACCGATCCCTGAGCATAGGAGCGCACCAACGGGTCTTGCCCGTTCAGCGCCTCGTTCTGATAGATCAACAGGCTTTGCTGGTGTCCGGCCACCTCGTTGTTCAAATACTGCGAATCGGAATTCGGCCCGAAGACCGACTCGAAGTTGTTCATCTGGGTCTGAAACAGTGCGGACAGCTGCTGCGGTGGCGGCAATCCCTCCAGGTTGACGATCGATTGCAGCAGATTGTTCAATGAGGAATGATCCACCAGTTCCTGAACCCCGAACTGGCGCACGGCGAAGCTGGGCGAGAGCCGCGAAGCAAGCAGGCCGTCGGAGATTTCCCGGGCGCGTTCAAGAAGGCCGCTTGCTCGAGGAACTGCAAATCTTGCGCGTTCGCCATCATGGCCTCCGGCGAGGCGTCGCCCCGCTTCGCTAGAACTTGAACGAAACCGCGGCCGAGCCGTATTGGAACAGGCCGCCCTGCTGGGTGCGGAATTCGTGGCTGCGCAGCACGTCGGTGAAGCTCAGCCGCAGTCCGAACGCCATGATGGCGATGCCGGCCTGGAACTCGCCGACGAACGGCAGACGCGAGACATGGGCGGTGCTGCGGAACGGCTCGCCATCGATCGTCTCGTCATATCCCACCGCCTGCCCGTCGCCGCCAGCAAATATGTACCACGCGAACGGACGGGTGGCATTGTAGGCGTTCCAGCCGCTAAGCCCGGGCGGGATGAGCGGCGCCCCGAAATCGGTATCGAGCCCCTGCCCCAGTCGCACCTGCGCGCCGGCAAGCCCGTAGATTCGCCAAGTCCCCAGGCCGCCGGTGAGCGTCGGCAGGACGTCGATCCCGAGCGGGCCGACCGCGCCGATCGGCAGCCGCCAGGTGCGATCGGCCAGCACCTCGACTACCGGCTGGTTGGGCAACTGGCTGCCCCAGCCGCGGTTCGAGTTCTGGCCGATCAGGCCATGGAAGCCATCCTGTATCTGCCGCCCGAGCGCCGCCGGGCCGATGATGCCGAGATCGAGATCCAGCACGCTGCGCGCGCGATCCGTGTCCTGGATCAGCGTGATATTGCCGAGCAGCAGCCCGGCATAGGGTCGGTCGCGCGGGTCGGGCGGCGCGATCTGCGTGTCGCGAGGCGTGAACAGCAGCTGCGACAGCCCGAGCGACAGGCGTTGCTGGCCGGCACCGAACAGCGCCCGCCCCAAATCCGCCAGCGGCCCCGGAACCACCCCGGTCGGCGAGGTGGTCCCGAGATGCAGGCCGGAGGTGTAGTAGCGATCGGTGCCGCCGATGGTGTCGTTTTCGATTTGCAGCGTCACGATCCGTGACGGGTCGGGAGGCGGATCGGCCCGGGCAACTCCGACGAGGGCGGCGGCGGCAATGCACGCCATCAGAACGCGGGGCGGGATTACCGAAGCCACCGGACAACATTCATGCCGCAATCCGCCAAATCGTTGCGCGCAAGCAAATACGGCGGTGAAGCGGGTTGTCAATTCCGCCCGTTATCACATGTCCCTACCCCTTGACGCCTTGGCGCCGCACTGCCATCTCCCGGCTAATCCGGACCCATCCAGTCCCGTATGTTCCGCCCCTGCTGGAGTGCGCCGCCGTGTTGAGGCTGTCGAAACTGACCGATTATGCGGTGGTGGTGCTGGTGCGATTGGGGGTTGATCAAGCCATCCAGACCTCGCCCGGAATCGCCGGCGCCACCGGCATCCCGGAGCCGACCGTCGCGAAGGTTCTTAAGGCGCTTGCGGGAAGCGGGCTGGTCGCCTCGCAGCGTGGGGCGCACGGCGGCTACCGGCTGCTGCGACCGCTCGCCGCCATTGGTATCGCCGACGTGATCGCCGCCATCGACGGCCCGATCGCGCTCACCGCCTGCGTGGACGGCGGCAGCTGCGAGGCCGAGCACACCTGCCCGATGCGCGGGCGTTGGGACCCGGTGAACGAGGCCATCCAACAGGCGCTCTCCACCATTACGCTCGCCGACATGCGCGAGGCCGCCATTCCGCGCCTGTTCCGCTCGCCGGCGCCATCCCTCCCGCGATTCGCCGAATAGGACGTCACATGCCCGCCGTCGCCGAAACCCTCGACACCGTCCGCTCGGTCACGCAGTCCGCCTACAAGTGGGGCTTCGAGACCGACATCGAGATGGACCTGGCCCCCAAGGGCCTGACCGATGACACGGTCCGCCTGATCTCGGCTCGCAAGCAGGAGCCCGAATGGCTGCTCGAGTGGCGGCTGAAGGCGCTCGCGGGGTGGCGAAAAATGGAGGAGCCGCATTGGGCGCGGGTGTGGCACCCGCCCATCGATTACCAGGATATCCACTATTATGCGGCGCCGAAGGCGAAGTCCGGCCCGCGGTCGCTGGACGAGGTCGATCCCGAGCTGCTGGCGACTTACGAGAAGCTCGGCATCCCGTTGAAGGAGCGGGCCATCCTCGCCGGGGTCGAAGGCGCCGCCGAGGGCGGCGGCAATATTGCCGTCGATGCGGTGTTCGATAGCGTCTCGGTTGCCACCACGTTTCGCGACACGCTGAAGAAGTCGGGCGTGATCTTCTGCCCGATCAGCGAAGCGGTTCGCGATCATCCCGATCTGGTCCGCCGCTATCTCGGCAGCGTTGTGCCGGTGGCCGACAACTTCTTCGCCGCGCTCAATTCGGCGGTCTTCACGGACGGGAGTTTCGTCTACATCCCCGAGGGCGTGCGCTGCCCGATGGAGCTATCGACCTATTTCCGCATCAATGCCCGCAACACCGGCCAGTTCGAGCGCACGCTCATCATCGCCGATGCCGGCAGTTACGTAAGCTATCTGGAAGGCTGCACGGCGCCGATGCGCGACGAGAACCAGCTGCACGCCGCGGTGGTGGAGCTGATCGCGCTCGAGGATGCGCGGATCAAATACAGCACCGTGCAGAACTGGTATCCGGGCGACGCCGAGGGCCGGGGCGGCATTTACAATTTCGTCACCAAGCGCGGCGCCTGTCGCGGCAAGCGGTCGCACATCTCCTGGACCCAGGTGGAGACCGGATCGGCGATCACCTGGAAATATCCGTCCTGCGTGCTGGAGGGCGACGACAGCGTGGGCGAGTTCTACTCGGTCGCCGTCACCAACAATCGCCAGCAGGCCGACACCGGGACAAAGATGATCCATGTCGGGCGCAACACAAGCAGCACCATCGTCTCCAAGGGCATCAGCGCCGGGCGCTCGGACAACACCTATCGCGGCCTGGTGCGGATCACGCCACGCGCGAGCGGGGCACGCAACCATACGCAGTGCGACAGCTTGCTGATCGGCGAGCAGTGCGGCGCCCACACCGTTCCCTACATCGAAAGCCGCAATCCGTCGGCCAAGGTGGAGCACGAGGCGACCACGTCGAAGATCGCCGAGGACCAGTTGTTCTACTGCCGCTCGCGCGGGCTTTCGGAAGAGGACGCGGTGAACCTGATCGTCAACGGCTTCTGCAAGGAGGTTTTGAAGGAGCTGCCGATGGAATTCGCCGTCGAGGCGCAGAAGCTGCTCGCGGTCAGCCTCGAAGGCTCGGTGGGCTGAGACGATGCTGGAGATCGCGAACCTCTCGGTCGCCATCGGCGGCAAGCCGATCCTGCGCGGCATCGATCTGCGCCTGCCGTCGGGGGAGATTCATGCGCTGATGGGACCGAACGGCTCCGGCAAGTCCACCTTGGGCTACGTGCTCGCCGGCCGTGAGGACTACGAGATCGAGGGCACGGTCCGCTTCGACGGGCGCGACCTGCTGGCGATGGAGCCGGAGGCGCGCGCCGCCGCCGGCCTCTTTCTCGCCTTCCAGGCGCCGCTCGAATTGCCCGGGGTCGGCAACGCCAATTTCCTGCGCACGGCGCTGAACGCGCTGCGGCGGCACCGCGGCGAGGCGGAGCTGGACGCGATCCAGTTCCTCAAGCTCTCGCGCGCCGAGGCGAAGCGACTGCACATGCCGGACGACATGCTGAAGCGCAACGTCAATGTCGGGTTCTCGGGCGGCGAGAAGAAGCGCAACGAGGTGCTGCAGATGGCGATCCTGCGCCCGCGCCTCGCCATTCTCGACGAGACCGACAGCGGGCTCGACATCGACGCCCTGCGGATCGTCGCCGATGGCGTGAACTCCTTGCGCAGTCCGGAGTTCTCGGCGCTGGTCATCACCCACCATCAGCGCCTGCTCGATCATCTGGTGCCCGACCGCGTGCATGTGCTGGCCGACGGGCGGATCGTACGCTCGGGCGGGCCGGAGCTCGCCCGCGAGTTGGAGGCGAGCGGATATGCCGGGCTCGCCGAGGCGGCGGCGTGAGCACGATGCAGCCGGTCGGCGCGGCGGGGTTCCTCGCCCGTTACGAGGGGCTGCGCGCCCGCCTGCCCGGCGATCCGACCGAACGCGCCGCGGCGGCGGAGGCGTTTCGCCGGCTCGGCCTGCCCGGACGGCGCGAGGAGGCCTGGAAATACACCAACCTGCGTCCGCTCGTCGAAGCCGCTTTCCACGAGCCGATATCGGCCGTCTCCGACCACCAGATGCTGAACGGCGTGCCCTGCCTCGCCGCCTCGCGGCTGGTGTTCATCGACGGTCGCTATCGCGCCGATTTCTCCGACCCGCCGGAGGGCTTCACCCGCTTCGCCGAGCGGCCGGCGTTCGGACGCGCCGAGCTGCCGATGGTGGCGCTCAACGCCATGCTCGCCGAGGACGGCATGATCCTCGACATTCCCGAGGGCGGGGAGGCGACGGTGCATCTGGCGAGCCTCGCCACGAGCAAGTCGGGGCGCGCGAGCGACTTTCATCCGCGTCACATCGTCCGGCTCGGACGCGGCGCCCGCCTGACGCTGATCGAGACCAACCACGGCGAGGGCATTTACCTGCACAACGCCGTCTTCGATCTGCGCCTGGAGCCCCGGTCGAACCTGACCGTCGTGCGGCTCCAGGATGAGTCGCGCGCCGGCTTTCATCTGCACACGAGCTTGGCCGAGATCGCCGACGGCGCGCATCTCGATAGCTTCGTGCTCGGCTTGGGCGGAAGGCTGGCACGGGCCGAGCTGCACGCCCGGCTGACCGGGCCGGAGGCCAGCACGCATCTCGGCGCCGCCCAGCTCCTGGCCGATTCGCAGCATGCCGACGTCACCACCGTCGTGCGCCACGAAGCGCCGCATTGCGCCTCCCGCCAGTCGGTCAAGAACGTGCTCACGGGGCGCGCGCGCGCCGTGTTTCAGGGCCGCATCGAGGTGGCGCGCGGCGCGCAGAAGACCGATGGCTACCAGATGAGCCAGGCGCTGCTGCTGTCGCCCGACGCCGAGATCGACACCAAGCCGGAGCTGGAAATCTTCGCCGACGACGTGAAGTGCAGCCATGGCGCGACGGTCGGCGAGCTGGATCCGGAGCAGATGTTCTATCTCCGCAGCCGCGGCGTGCCGGCGGCCGAGGCGCGCGCGATCCTGGTGCGCGCCTTTCTCGCCGAGGCGCTGGAGGCGGTGACGCACGACCCCGCCCGCGCCGCGCTGGAGGCGGCGGTCGAGCGGTGGTGGGAGACGGCCGCATGATGGATGCGATCCCGACCGATCGGCTCGATGTCGCCCGCATCCGCGCCGACTTCCCGATCCTGTCGCAAAAAGTTCGCGGCAAGCCGCTGGTGTTTCTCGACTCGGCCGCTTCGGCGCAGAAGCCGCGCGCGGTGATCGAGGCGATGGCCAAGGCGATGGAGACGCAATACGCCAACGTCCATCGCGGCCTGCACTGGATGAGCGAGCGCACCACCGACGCCTATGAGGCGGCGCGCGACGCCGTGGCGGCGCTGATGGGCGCCGAGCGCGAGGAGATCGTCTTCACCCGCAATTCCACCGAGGCGATCAACCTGGTGGCGCACAGCTATGGGCGCCACCTCCTGCCGCCCGGCCGCGCCGTTCTGATCTCCGGCATGGAGCATCACTCGAACCTGGTGCCCTGGTTGATGTTGCGCGAGGAGCGCGGGACCGAGCTGCGCGTGGCGCCGATCACCGATGCCGGCGAGCTGGACATGCCGGCGTTCGAGTCGCTGCTCGCCGACGGCAAGGTGGGGCTGGTCGCGATCACGCACATGTCGAACGTGCTCGGGACTTACACGCCGGCCGAGCGGATCGTCCGCGCGGCGCACGCGGCGGGTGCCAAGGTGCTGTTCGACGGCAGCCAGGCGATCGTGCACCGCGCGGTCGATGTGCGGCGCCCTCGATTGCGACTTCTACGCCTGGACGGGCCACAAGCTTTACGGGCCGACCGGCATCGGCGTGCTCTATGCCAAGCGCGAACTGCTGGAGGCGATGCCGCCCTTCCTCGGCGGCGGCGAGATGATCGGAACGGTCAGTTACGAGCGTGCCACCTGGGCCGAGATTCCGCACAAATTCGAGGCCGGGACGCCGGCGATCGTGGAGGGTATCGGGCTGAGGGCGGCGATCGACTATGTGCGGGCGATCGGCTACCAGGCCATCGGCGCGCATGAGCGGGCGCTGACCGAGCACGCACTGGCGCGGCTCGCCGCGATTCCGGGCGTCCACATCCTCGGCCGCGCGCAGGATCGCGGCGGCGTGGTCTCCGTCTGGCTCGACGGCGCGCATTCGCACGACGTCGCCACGTTGCTGGATCGGCAGGGCATCGCCGTCCGCGCCGGACATCATTGCGCCGAACCGCTGATGCGCCGCTTCGATCTCGACGGCACCGCGCGCGCGAGCTTCGGCGTCTACACGACGATGCGAGGAGATCGACGCGCTGGCCGACGGCCTGGCGCGCGTGCGGGAGTTCTTCGCATGAGCGCCGCCGACGATTTCGCCGATATCCGCGACCTCTATCAGGACGTGATCCTCGATCATGGCCGCCGTCCGCGCCACGGCCATCGACCGGCGGCGTTCGACGCCACCGCCAAGGGCGACAACCCGATGTGCGGCGACCGTGTGCAGGTGTTCGTCAAATATGCCCCCGACGGCGCCATCGCCGAGACCGGCTTCGAGGCGCGCGGCTGCGCCATCAGCGTGGCCTCGGCCGACCTGATGGCCGAGACCGTCGCCGGCCGCTCGGTCGAGGACACGCGGGCGCTGTTCGCCGCCTTCCGCGACATGGCGCGCACCGGCCATTGCCCCGACTGCGACGATCCCGCGCTGGAGCGGCTGATGCCGCTCTCGGGGGTGCACGAGTTTCCGTCGCGGGTGAAATGCGCGACACTACCCTGGCACGCGCTGCTTGCGGCGCTGGACGGGAACCGGGAGGCCAGCAGTGAGTGAGCCACACGGAGCCTGGACACCCGAGGGCGAGACCCTGCCCAAGGTGACGGAGGACGCATTGGTCGCCGCCGTCTGCAGCGTCTACGACCCGGAAATCCCGGTGAACATCTATGATCTGGGCCTGATCTACGCGATCGACCTGCACGACGACGGCAAGGTGAAGGTGGAGATGACGCTGACCGCCCCCGCCTGTCCGAGCGCGCAGGAACTTCCCGAGCAGGTTCGCGACGCGGTGATGGCCGTGGACGGTGTTACCGACTGCGAGGTGGAGACGGTGTGGGACCCGCCCTGGGACCCGAGCCGGATGAGCGACGAAGCCCGATTGCAGTTGAACATGTACTGACGCAACCCGACCTGGAAGCCATGAGCACGACAACCCGCAAACCCGCGCGCGCATTGCCCCCCCTGATGCAGCTCACCGAGGCCGCCGCCGAGCGCCTGCGACGCCTGTATGAGGCCGGTGAGCAAGGCAAGCTGCTGCGCATCGGCGTCAGGACCAAGGGCTGCTCCGGCATGTCCTATGACATGAGCTGGACCGACGCCCCCGGCCCCGGTGATGAGGTGGTGAAGGATCGTGGCCTGACCGTCCTGGTGGACCGCAAGGCCAGCCTGTTCCTGATCGGCACCATGATGGACTACCGAGACGAACGGCGCTGACCGCGGGCTTCACCTTCGTCAATCCGAATGAGAAGGGCCGCTGCGGCTGCGGCGAGAGCTTCCACGTCTAAGCGCCAATTGGCCTTCCGCGGGAGGCCGGGGAGCAAGGACCCCTTCGTCCTCGGCCGCCTCCGGCTGGCGGCCGCCGCCGGACCCCGATGCCGCCGCTCGGCGCGCGCTGTTTCGCCACAAGGCCTTCGCCACCGCGCTGCTGTGCCTGATGGCGATCCTGATGGTGGCCGGCTACGCGCTGCCGCCCGGCGACGGGAACCGCGTGGCTGCTGGCCTCGTCCAAGGCGGGCTTCATCGGCGGCATCGCCGACTGGTTCGCGGTGACGGCGCTGTTCCGCCATCCACTCGGCATCCCGATCCCGCACACCGCGATCATTCCGCACGAAAAGGAACGGCTGGGCCGCGCGCTCGGGCGGTTCGTCGCCAACCACGTCTTCACCGGCGCCGAGGTGGCGAACGTCATGCATCGGCTGGACCTGCCGGGCGTGCTGCACCGCTTTCTTGCCGATCCGGTCTCGGCCCGGCCGACGGCGGAGGCGCTCGCCCGCACGCTTCCGCGGATGCTGGCCTCGGTGGAGGACGGGCGCGCGCGGCGCGTTCTCGCCCGGCTGCTGCCGCGCGTGCTCGGCGGCGCCGCCGCCGGACGGCTGGTCGCGAGCGGGCTGCGCGGCATCGTCGAGAGCGGGCGCCATCAGGAGGTGTTCAGCTTCGTGCTGGGCCAACTCAAAGCGCTGATCGCGGGCAAGGAGGAGGTGCTGCGAGCGACCATCGAGGAGCGGGTGCGCGAACAGGGCGGGCGGCTGGTCGGCTGGGCGTTCGGCGCCTCGGTGGCGCGCCGGCTGCTGGCAACGGTAGAGACGGAGCTGGAGAAGATGAGCCCCGACGGCTCGGAGCTGCGCGCCGCGTTCGAGGAGTGGGTGCGCCGCGAGATCGAGCGAATGGAATCCGATCCCTCCCGCGCCGCCGAGATCGGCGCCGCCGTGCGCAGCGTGGTCGGGCATGAGACCGTTCTCGCCTGGGTGTGGGATTTGTGGGCGCGTCTGCGCCGGGCGGCCGAGGCCGATGCCGCCCGGCCGAACGGGCGCACGGTGGCGCTGATCGAAACCGCGCTCGGCAATCTCGGCACGACTGATCGAGACCGACGCCGCCGCGCGCGGCCGAGTCCAGGACACCGCCGAGGGCATCGTGCGGACGCTGCTGCCGGCGGCACAGATTCAGGTTGCCGAGTTCATCGCCCGGGTGGTCGGAAACTGGGATACGGCAACCATCACCGAGCGGCTCGAGCTTCGGGTCGGCAAGGACCTGCAATTCGTGCGCGTGAACGGCACGCTGGTGGGCTTCCTGGTGGGCGGCGCGCTCTATGCAGTGCTCAAGGCGGTGTTCGGCGTGGCGGCGTTCTGAGCGCTCCGGGCCATCGCCGCTGCAATGTCCGCCCGCGCGCGCGGTGACTGCCGGTAGTACTGGTGCGATGTGAGGAAGTTGAAGTCGTAATCCTCGAAGTCACTCGCATCGACCATTCGGTATCGCGACGGCGGAAAGGCCGAGGTGTCGGTCCTGTGGAGCGGCCCGTCCTGACCGAGCCGCTGCGCGCCGAGGTTCAGAAAGTCGCTGAGTTGCAGCACCTGATCGTGGTGGCTGTAGTAGATCGATACCAGCTCGGTCAGGCGCGCGAGGCCGCTCATGCGGGCAAGGTTCGGCTGGGCGAAGGTGTCGTAGCGGCAATCGCCGGCCGCGAGGATGGCGCCGTCGAACAACTCGGTGTCGCCCTGGTTGTGCAGGAACCAGTTCTCGATTCCCGATTCCAGCGCCAGATTGCCCATGCTGTGCGCGAGCAGGAAAACGCGCCGCTGGTTCGCTCGCGCTGCCTGAATGATGGGCTTCAGGCCGGCGAAGAACGTCATCAGATGAATCCCCGACAGCCGGGCCGTGTTCTGGTCGTGCAGATAGTCGGCTTGGACGATGGGGAACTTGACGATCTGCCCCAGCGACGGCCAGCTGAAGGCGAGCACGGTCGTATCGGCCGCGGCGACGCCGGAGGCGGCCATCCACTCGCGGTTGAACGCCGAGCGGGTGAGCGCGTCGGAAAACGTGTTGTCGAACCCGTGGACGAATAGCAGCAGGTTTCGCCCGGCGTTCCCCAAATCGCCGATGACGGCCGGGCTGTACCCGCCCTGACTGGTATTGGTGATCGATGTCACCTGGCCCTGCGCATTGGTCGCCAGATCGATGCCATCGACGAAGGCCACGCCATAGGTCATCCCATCCGACAACGACGGCGGTTGGATTTGCGCGCTGTAGCTTCCGAGCTGGTCGGCCGGTCCGGTCAGAACGCGATTGCTGGCGAAATAGACGGTGGTCGGCATTGTCGTTCCCCCCACGATCGGCAGCCGGAAATCCCGGGCGCCGGTTGGGCCGCATTGTAACCAACCCGTCCCGCCCTTGCATCCCCCGCCCGCCTCGCCTTCTCTAGCCCAATTGCTGGAGAAACGGCTCCCGGGCCCTGAGCGTACGCCGCGCCGGAACGCGCCTGCAAAGGCATCCTGCTAAGCAGCTCTCCGTCGGGCAACAGGCCCATGTCTTGCGGGCGATGTCTCAACACCCACCAGGCGAGCGGCAGCAGGATTACTATGCTCGCCGCACCGGGCTGCCGCCGTCGTTGTCGGAAAGGGCGCCCGATCAATGCCTAGCAAGAGGACGGGGGCACCGATCATTCCGCCGAGGCTCGCGCCCAACGATGCCATGGAGACCGCGCGGCCGTCATCATAGTTTCATGGCCGGAGGGATGTCGTTTCGGCGAAGTCGGTGCCCTTGAAGAGAAGCGGCAGGCGGGATTGGCGCCAAAGCATAGCTGCAACAATCACCGAGATTTAAGCCAGCGCGGTGTCTGCCCTTGCCGTATCGCAGATGCCTCGATGGCTCGATCAGCCTGATCCGAGGTGAACGGCGCGACATCGGCCTGAATATTACTTCCAGACGCTCTAACAATGGGCGTCCCGCCGGGCCGAACCGCCCCACCATCACCATCGCCGTTTCGAGGAGCGACGAGCGCCAACCCGTCGGACGGACGCGCTCGCGATGGCCGAGGTAAGGTCGTCGGCCTCGGCTCCTCAGCATCGCAATCAGGGCCGAACTGTCGATCACCATCACTTAAACAGGCCGATTGCGTCGTATCCGAGAATTTCGTCCGGCGTGCGGAACGATCACCGGCAAACGTGCCACGTCTTCCTGTAACGCGCGACGCTCATCCAAAGATCGGTTTTTCCCGCGCGCGGGCCCGGGACCGTGTCTCCGCAACATGTTCCCCTGCCGGCAACTCTCTCGGCGCTTTGCCGGTAATGGTGCCGTCCTCGGCGATATGCAGGCGCTGCGAACGACGCTCGTGCGATGCCTCCATCTCATGGGACCTGCTCCATAATACGCGACGGAAGCCGCCCTTGCATCCCCCGCCCGCCTCGCCTTCTCTAGCCCGATGATCCGGCTCTCCGTTCTCGACCAGTCCACCATCGTCACCGGTCGGGCGCCCGCGCAATCGGTGCGCGAGAGCCTGGCGTTGGCGCGCCACTGCGAGGCGCTGGGCTATGCGCGTTACTGGATGGCCGAGCACCACAACACGGCGAGCATCGCCGGCAGCGCCCCGGAAGTGCTGATGGCGGCAATCGCCGCGACCACCCGCCGCATCCGCGTGGGCAGCGCCGGGATTATGCTGCCGCACTACTCGGCGCTGAAGGTGGCCGAGCAGTTCCGGCTGCTGGAGGCGATCGCGCCGGGGCGGATCGATCTGGGCGTCGGACGCGCGCCCGGTTCGGACCAGCGCACCGCCTTCGCGCTCAACCCGCTGGCCGGCTCGGCGGCCGAGCAGTTCCCCGCGCAGGTGCGCGATCTGATGGCGTGGACGCGCGGCGAGGAGCTGGTCGAGGGCCACCCGTTCCGCGGCGTGATCGCGCAGCCGCAAGGACCGACGGCGCCGGAGATCTGGATCCTCGGCAGCTCCGACTACGGGGCGCAAGTCGCGGCCTTCTTCGGACTACCCTACTGTTTTGCGCATTTCATCACCGACGGCAGAGGCAGCGCGGAGGCGCTCGACCTTTACCGCGCGCACTATCGTCCCAGCGCGCAACATCCGACGCCGCATCCTGCGCTCTGCGTCTGGGCGGTGGCGGCCGAGACCGAGGCGGCGGCGGTGCGGCTCTTCACCTCGCGCGAGTTGCAGCGGCTGCGTCGGGATCAGGGCGAGTTCACCGCCCTGCCCTCGCCCGAGGAGGCGATGGAACGGGACTACACCGAGGCTGAGCGGCTGCGGATCGAGCGGCACCGCGCACGCGGCATCCGGGGCACGGCGGCGACGGTGGGCGCGGCGTTGCGCGCGCTGGCGGCGGAACAAGGGGTTGAGGAAATCGCCGTGCTCACCACGGTTCACGACGCCGGAGGCGCGGCGCCTATCCTACACCCTGCTGGCGAGGGAATTCGGCTTAGCGGCGGAAGACGTCGTGCGGGCCGCGTGATCCGCCGGTCTTCCAGGCCTGATAGCGATACGCCACCCAGGCGACGGCGCCGGCCAGCAACGCGATCGGCACCAGGACCACGATCGCCCACAGCACGAGCCACAGCACCAGCGCGGCCAGCGCCAGCGCGCCGACCAGGACGGCGACGCCGAGCGCCGTGCCGGCGATCCGCGCCGCAACCGGTGTCCCGGGCGGCGGCGGAAAGCTGCCGTCGAGGCGCATGTCGAAGACGCGCGTGCGGGTCCGGGGCGGATCACGATCGGTCATGCGAAGACTATGGCCGCGCGGCGCCCCGCATTCAAGGACGCGGCGTCATGACGCTATGGCTCAGCGCCTGGCTGGTCATCGCTACGGCGACCCTGGGCACGATCCTCGCGGTGCTGCACGGGATGCGGCGCGCGCGGCTCGCCCGGCTGCTGGGTCCGCTGCACGGCACCGCCGGCGCCGCCGGGCTGGCGCTGCTGCTGGTCGCTCTGCGCGGGCCGGCGCGCGGCGCGGCCTATGGCGTCGGCGGCTTCGGCACCTTGGCGGCGGTGCTGCTCGGGCTCGCCGTGCTCTCGGGGCTCTTGGTGTTCAAGCTGCGGCCGGGGCGATCCGATGCTGGCGATCGGGCTGCACGCCTCGCTCGCCATTTTCGGTGTGGCGGTGCTGATCGCCTATGTCTCGGTGCCGGCCTGAAAGGAGAGGCGCATGAAGATCGGCTTGTTTCTCAGCACGCAATTCCCCGAGGGCGAGGATGTCGCCGCGCGCATCCCCGATCTGGTCGCGCAGGTGCGCGCGGCCCGCGATTCCGGTTTCGCCTCGCTCTGGCTGCCGCACCATTATCTTACCGCGCCGATGCAGATGCTGCAGCTGACGCCGCTGCTGGCCTATCTGCTGCCGGAGGCGAAGGGCATGGAGGTGGGCCCGGGCATCCTCATTCTGCCGCTGCTCAACCCGGTGCATGTCGCCGAGGAGGCGGCGACCCTGCACACGCTGAGCGGCGGCAAATACGTGCTCGGCGTCGGCCTCGGCTATCGCGAAGGCGAATTCACCGCCTTCGGCATGGCGCTTTCCGAGCGCGCGGCGCGGTTCAACGAAGCGATCGCCTTGATGCGCCGGCTCTGGACCGAGCCGACGGTCACGCATGAGGGCCGGTTCTACACGGTGCGCGAGCATGGGCTGAGCCTGCGCCCGCATGGCGCGATCCCGGTGTGGATCGCCGCGCAGGCCGAGCCCGCGCTGCGCCGCGCGGCGCGCATCGGCGACGCGTGGCTGATCGTGCCCTCGGCGACCCTGCCGGAAGTTGCGGCGCAGATGCGCATCTATCGCGCCGCATTGGCCGAATACGGGCGCCATCCCGCTGCTTCCCGATCGAGCGCGAATGCTATGTCGGCGAAAGTCACGCGAAGGCGCTGGAGGAGTGTCGCGGCCCGCTCGAATACAAATACGCCGCCTATGCCGCCTGGGGGTTGCGCGGCGCGGCCACCGTTCCGTTCGAGGATTTCGCGCGCGAGCGCTTCATCATCGGCGACAAGGCATCGGTGGGCGAGGAGGTCGCGCGCTATCGCGAGGCGCTGGGGGTGGATCACCTCATCATGCGCGTGCAATGGCCGGGATTGCCGCAGGAGCGGGCGCTCGGCTCGATCCGGCGGTTGGGGGAATTGTTCGGCTATAGGGAGAAACACCATGCAGATCGGCACCCTGATTCCGCAGAACGATACCGGCGGCGCGCCGTCGGTGATGAAGGAGTTCGCCGCTTGCCGCCGAGGAACTCGGATATGACTACCTGGCCGCCGCCGACCACGTGCTGGGCGTGAACGTCGCCAGTCGCCCCGGCTGGACCGATCGCAACACCTCGGCCGATTGGTTCCACGATCCGTTCGTGCTGTTCGGCTTCCTCGCCCCGATCACCCGCCTCGGCTTCTCGACTGGCGTGCTGATCCTCGCGCAGCGCCAGGCGGTGCTGGTCGCCAAGCAGGCGGCGTGTCTCGATGTGCTTATGCGAGGGGCGGTTTCGCCTCGGCGTCGGCGTCGGCTGGAACGAGGCGGAGTTCATCGGCCTGAACGAGAACTTCCACGATCGCGGCCGCCGTTCTGCCGAGCAGGTGCAAGTGATGCAGGCGCTATGGGCGAACGAGCATGTAAGCTTCGACGGGCGCTGGCACCGCATTCCCGATGCCGGAATCCACCCGCGCCCGGCGCGCGGCCATGTTCCGCTGTGGTTCGGCGGTCATCACGACAACACGCTGCGCCGGATCGCCAAATACGGCGACGGCTGGATGATGCTGGCCTTGCCGCCCGGCCCGGAAGCGATGTCGGCCTTCGACACGCTGCGCCGATACGCCGAGCAGCAGGGCCGCGATCCGGCCGCGATCGGCATCGAGATCTGGACCTCGACCGCGCAGAGCGACGAGAAGGGCTGGCGCGAGGAACTGCAATTCTGGAAATCCGCCGGGGTGACGCATGTCACGCTCGCCAGCACGCACGGGCGGGGCATCCATAAGCGCATCCCGGGCCGCACGATGTCGGATCATCTCGCGGCACTGCGGCGCTGGCGCGAGGTGGTCGGGGACTTGCTGTAAGGTCGCGGCGGGAAGGGACACGCCATGAAGATCGCCAGCCTGCAGACCGACATTTTGAGCATCCCCGAGGACGACCCGCTGGCCGACAGTCCGAGCCCGGAGCGCGAGGGGATGCGCCCGGTGGTGACGCTCCGGCTGCGCACCGAGGACGGCATCGAGGGGATCGGCCTCACCTTCTTCGCCGGCAAGCTCACCGGCGCGCTGCGCAGCGCCGTGGACGCGCTGGGCGAGGTCATCATCGGCCATGACGCGCTGCGGCCGGAGGCGGTGGCGGCGCGGATGCGCGAGGCCGCCGAGGGTGCGAGCCGGGCGGCATCTTCACCCTCGCCAGCGCGGCGATCGACATCGCGCTGTGGGACATCAGGGGCAAGGCGTTCGGCCAGCCGGTGTGGCGGCTGCTGGGCGGGGCGCGCAACCGCGTTCCGACCTACGCCTCGGGCTCGCTCCGGCGCGGCCTCAGCGACACGAAGGCCGAGACGGCGGCGCGGCGATTGGTGGACAAGGGCTTCACCGAGATGAAGACGCAGCTGGCGCTGCCGGGCCATCCGGCCGTCAGCGACGAGTTGCGCCGCATCCGCACCATCCGCGCAGCGATCGGGCCGGACATCAAGCTGATGTGCGATATCAACCAGCGCTGGCGAG
Organism: uncultured Pseudomonadota bacterium; assembly: GCA_963762525.1. Lineage (GTDB taxonomy): Bacteria > Pseudomonadota > Alphaproteobacteria > Acetobacterales > Acetobacteraceae > DATFDN01. The sequence continues at coordinate 1,309,054 of CAVXKT010000011.1, read as the reverse complement.
TCGAGCAGGCGATCGACATCGGCAAGCGTATCGAGGATGTGGGCCTGTTCTGGCTGGAGGACGTGACGGCGGCCGACGACTATCCGGGGCTGGCGCGCGTCGCCGCGCGCCCTGACGACGCCGATCGCCGGCGGCGAATATCTGTGGGGTACGGTGCCGTTCCGCCACATGATCGAGGCGCGCTCGGTCGATATCGTCATGATCGACCTGGTGCGCGTCGGCGGGGTGACGCCGTGGATGAAGGTCGCCGGCATGGCGGAGGCGTTCAACCTGCCGGTGGTGAGCCACCTGATCCCGGAGTTCCACGCGCATCTGATCGCCGCCATCCCGAACGGGCTGACGGTCGAATACATGCCGTGGATGCTGAAGCTGTTCCGCGAGGTGGCGCCGATCGAGGGCGGCGAGATCGTGCTCTCCGACGCGCCCGGCTTCGGACTCGAATTCGACGAGCAGGCGTTGGCGAAGTTCCGCGTCGGGTGAGGGCTCAGGCGTTCGGCCACAGCCCCGGCGTCGCGATCTCCACCGAATGTCCGTCGGGGTCGCGGAAGTAGAGGCTGGTGCCGCCGCGCGCCCAGCGCACCCGGCTCTCGACCTCCACCGACTGCGCCGCCAGATGCGCCTCCCACGCCGCCAGCTCGCCGAACGGGATGGCGAAGCAGACATGCAGCGCGCCGGTTCCGCAATGCGGCGGGATGACGCCCCCGGGAGTTTGCGCCGGCGCAGCGGTCGCCCCTTGTGCGAACAGCAGCACTACCTGCCCGCCCGGCACGCCCAGGCCCACCATGCGCGAGTCATGGACGAATTCCTCGAAGCCGAATACGCGCCGGTAGAACGCCCGCGCGCGTTCGAGATCGGCGACGTAGAGCGAGGTTTCGAGAATGCCGGACGTGCGGGGCATGTTAACGTGTCATTGCGAGCCGAAGGCGAAGCAATCCAGGCTCGCAGCACCGGGGGCACCCGCCTGGATTGCTTCGCTGCGCTCGCAATGACGGTCCTAGCTATTCGGGCCGCGTTCCATCGACACCGGCTGCCAGCGGCGCAGGTCGGAGCGCATCAGGACCGCCGGGTTGACGCAGCTCATCGGCCAGCGTCCCGACAACACCAACGCCAATTCGCGCCCGGCATGGCTCTTGCGCGCCGGATCGAAGCGCGACGAGGCCGAGGCGTTGTGCGCCGACAATGTGACGTTGTTCATCTTGAGCAGCGGGTTGTTGTGTCCGGGCGGCTCGGTCTCCAGCACGTCGAGCGCGGCATGGGCGATCCACTTCTCCTCCAGCGCCTTGATGAGCCCCGCTTCCTGCACGGTCGGCCCGCGGCCGGTGTTGATGAAGACCGCCGTCTTCTTCATCTGGCGGAAGTGCTTCTCGGTCAGCATGCCTTCGGCCTCGGGAGTCGCCGGCGCGTGCATGGAGACGAAATCCGATTCGCGCAACACCTCTTCGAGCGTGGCCGGAAACACGCCGTAGTCCGGCATGATGAGTTCTTCGATATACGGATCATAGCCCATCAGCCTGAGGCCGAACGGCTTGGCGCGGCGGGCGACGGCGCGGGCGACGTGGCCGAAGGCGATGAAGCCGAGCGTGAGGCCCATCAGCCGCGGCACCTGCAACAGCGCCGGCCGTCCCTCCGCCCAGCGCCCCTCGCGCACCATGCGATCCTGCTCGATCACCCGTCGATGCCCGGCGAGCAGCAGCGCCATGGCGTGATCGGCCACCTCCTCGATGAAGGTATGCGGGCAGTTCGTCACCGGGATGCCGCGCGCGGTGGCGGCGGCGACATCGACGCTGTCGACGCCGACCGAGGCCAGGGTCAGAACTTTGCACCGCTCCAGCCCGTCGATCACCTTCTTGGTAAAGCGCATTCCCTTCACGTACACCGCGTCCGCATCGCGGGCGAAGGCGATGAAGCCGTCTTCGTTGGCCGGTCCTTCGACGATCTCGGCGTCCAGCGCGCGCAGCGGTTCCATCTCGTAGTCGTAGCCGCCGCCGGCCACGGTGAAGCTGGCGCCGGCCGGCGTCGCGATCTTGAATCTGGCCACTCGCGTTCTCTCCTGTCCTCAGTGCTTCGGCGGGCGCGCGCGCACCGCCTTCTCGTTGACCTCGATCCCCCAACCGGGGCGCATCGGCAGCACGAACTCGCCCGCCTCGATCACCGGCGCCTGGTCGTAGAACTCGTCGCGCCAGGGTGCGCTGTCGAGATCGATCTCCATGATCCGGAAGTTCGGCACAACGGCGCTGAAATGCGCCGAGATCATGCTGCACAGATGGCCGTAGAAATTATGCGGCGCGACGTTGGTCTCGTACACATCCGCCATGGCGGCGATCTTCAGCAACTCCGCCAGCCCGTTCCAGATCACGTCGATGATCGCCACATCCTGCGCGTAATTCTCGAAAAAGGGCTTGAACTCGCGCCGTCCGTGCAAGGTCTCGCAGGAGGCGATCGGGCACGGCGCGTCGCGGCGGATCAGCGCCAGCGAGGGCGCGTCGTGGGTGTCGATCTCCAGCCATGTCAGGTCGGCAGGAGCGACGGCGGCGGCGAGGCGACGGAAGCCCTCGGTCTTGAAGTGGAAGTTGATGTCGAGCATCACCCCCATGTCCGGCCCGACCGCTTCGCGGATCGCCATGAGCTGCTGCGTCACGCCCCGGGTCAGCCGATTGTCCCAGTTCAGCTCCGGCCAGCCCGGCGTGCGGCCGAAGCCGGGGGTGAAGCTGTGCAGCTCGCCGTCGGCGAACGGCGCGATATTGGTCTTCAGCGCCCTGAAGCCGCGCTCCTTCACCTCGGCCGCGTGGCGCCCCAGGTCGTCGTAGTCGCGAAGTTGCGGCACCCCGAGCAGCGCGTAGTTGCGCACCCGATAGGTGCCGAAATGCGACCAATAGACGGGGATGCGCTCGCGCAGCGGGCCGCCGAACAGCGCACACACCGGCACCCCGCAGGCCTTGCCCGCGATGTCCAGCAGCGCGTTCTCGATCGCCGCGATCGCCTGTTGGTTGATGCCGCCGCGCGCCTGGCGCGTCAGCACGTGCAGATGCTGCGTCACCTGCTCGAAGCGGCGCGGGTCGCGCCCGATCAGAAGCGGCGCCAGCTTCTCGATGACGTCGGCGAGCCCGGCCGAGCCGAAGCTCTCGTTGAACTCCGACCATCCGGTGATGCCGTCGCTGGTGCTGACCTTGAGATAGGAGAACATCCGCCAGCCGGCATCGGCGCGCAGCGTCTCGACACGCTCGATCTTCATCCGATCACTCCTTCACCGCGCCGGTCATGCTGGAGACGTAGTACTCGACGAAGAACGAGTAGAACAACGCCACCGGGACCGACCCCAGCAGCGCGCCCGCCATCAGCGAGCCCCATTGATAGACGTCGCCGGTGACGAGCTCGGTGAGGATCGCGACCGGCACGGTCTTCTTGTCGGTCGATTGGATGAAGGCCAGCGCGTAGATGAACTCGTTCCACGACAGCGTGAAGGCGAAGATGCCGGCCGAGATCAGACCGGGGACGGCGAGCGGCAGCGTGATGCGGCGCAGGATTTGCAGCCGCGAGGCGCCGTCGATCAGCGCGCACTCCTCCAGCTCGTACGGGATCGACTTGAAATAGCCGATCAGCAGCCAGGTGCAGAACGGCACCAGGAAGGTCGGGTAGGTGAGGATCAGCGCCACCGGATTGTCGAACAGGCCGAACTGATAGACCTCGGTGGCCAGCGGGATGAACAGGATGGTAGGCGGCACCAGATAGGCGAGATAGATCGCCAGCCCGACATGCTGCGAGCCCTTGAAGCGCAGCCGCTCGATCGCGTAGGCGGCGAGCACGCTGCAAATGATCGACAGGATGGTGGCGCAGACGGCAACCGTCATGGTGATCAGCAGCCAGCGCGGATACTGGGTGTCGAACAGCAGCTTGCGGATGTTCTCGAGCGTCGGCGAGTGCACCCAGAACGGGCTGTACTTTTTGTAGTCGTACATCTCGTCGTCGGGCTTAAACGCGGTGATCGTCATCCAGTAGAACGGAAACAGCAGCACGATGATGAACAGCGCCAGCGGGATATAGACCGTGATCGCCCGCCGCGCGCCCGAATCCCAGGACAGCCGCTCCGGCGCTTCGGTGCTCTTGCCGCCGGGGATATCGGCGGGATGGTCGGCGGCGGCGTCAGTCATTGGCTTCGCCCTGCATCCATTTGCGCCGCCCCAGCCCGAAGAAACTCAGCAAGGTGGCGGCGACCAGGAACGGGATCATGGCGACCGCGATCGCCGCGCCCTCGCCCAGCTCCGAACCCGGGATGGCGCGCTGGAACGCCAATGTCGCCATCAGATGCGTGGTGTTGAACGGGCCGCCCCGGGTGATCGCATAGACCAGCTGGAAGTCGGAGAAGGTGAACAGCACCGACAGCGTCAGCACGACGGCGAGGATCGGCATCAGGAGCGGGACGGTGATGCGGCGGAATTGCTGCCAGGGCGTGGCGCCGTCGAGCAGCGCCGCCTCGTAGAGCGAGGGCGAGATGGTCTGCAAGCCGGCGAGCAGGGTGATGGCGACGAACGGGATGCCGCGCCAGATATTGGCGACCACCAGCGACCAGCGCGCGTGCCAGGGCGTGCCGAGAAAATCGATGTAGCTCGTGCGCAGATGCAGCACGTTCACCAGCACATAGGAGATGATGGAGAATTGCGGGTCGTAGATCCACCACCAGGCGATCGCCGACAGCACCGTGGGCACGATCCAGGGCAGCAGGATGATGGCGCGGATGAACGCCTTGAACGGGAAATGGTTGTTCAGCAGCAGCGCCAGCCACAAGCCGAGCGCGAATTTTCCGATCGTCGCCGTGCTGGTGTAGAAGATGGTGTTCGTGACCGACATCCAGAACACGCTGTCACCGGCGAGGGAGACGAAGTTTTCGACGCCGATGAAATGCCCCGGGCTGCCGATGGTGGTGTCGGTGAACGACAGCCACACGCCGAGCCCGAGCGGATAGGTCAGGAACACGCCCAGCAGGCCGAGCGTCGGCAACATGCAGAGCGCGACCAGGAACGCCTTGGAGTCGAACACGCGCGCGACCAGACTCTCGCGCGGCGGAGTGAATGCGATGCTTGGCCGAACGGTGGCGTCCATGGGCTTTCCTCAGCGCCCCACTCCGGTGGCCGGAGCGGGGCGGCTTCGCGCAAATCAGGTCTTGTAGTAGCGTGCGGCCTGACGAGCCGCCTGCTTGGCGGCGGACTCGGGCGACATGGCGCCGGTGGCGACGGCCGCGAACATATCGACGATCGTGTAGTTGGCCGTCACCGCCGACGATGCCGCCGTGATCGGCCCCGCATAGCCGTCGTAGTAGATGGTGTCCATCGCCGCCGCGTAGGGCTTCAGCTTCGGGTCGTCGGTCCAGAACTTCATCTGCGCATAGGCCTTCAGCGGCTGCGACCAGTAGCCGATGCATTTCTCCAGCCACAGCCCGTATTGCGGCGCCTCCATCATGAAGCGCAGATACTCCTTGCCGGCGTTCGGATACTTGCTGGCCTTGAACAGCATCGCGTTCATCGGCGCCGCCGACATCGGCGAGCGTTTCGCCAACCCCTGCGGCACCGCCTGATGATCGGTGTCCTCGGCCATCGCCTGCAGGTTCTTGTCGGGCGAGTTCTTCAGCACGTAGTAGATCGACACGCCGTTGAAGGTGAGCCCGATTTGCCCGGCCGCATAGGCCTTGTTGTTGCCGCTGTCGTTCCAGGAGATCGTGCCCGGGATCATGGTCGGATACAGCTCTGCCACGTATTTCATCGCATCGATGGTCGGCTGGCTGTCGATCATCACCTTGCCGTTCTCGTCCACCACCGCGCCGCCGTGCGACCACAGCGCCCACTCGGCAAAGCCGTTGGCGTCGCCGAGCGCGTGGCCGAGCGAGAAGCCGCACGGGTGGCCGATCTTCTTCAGCCCCTGACAGAGCTTCAGGAATCCGTCGAGGTCGTTGGGGATGGTGTCGAAACCGGCCTGCTTGACCCAGGACTTGCGATAGACCGTCGGACCCGTGCCGCCGCCGATCGGCAGGCTGATCCAGTCGTTGCTCTTCCACTTGCGCCCGTAGAGCAGCGCCAGATCGTACCAGCCGCCGTATTTGGCGCCGAGATACTCGCAAAGATCCGACATCGGGACCAGCTTCGAGGAATAAATGAACGGGTCGGAACTGAACCCGATCACCATGTCGGCGCCGGCCCCGGTGTTGGCGATCACCGCCGTCTGCGGGCGCAGATCCTCCCAACTGATGTAGTCCACCCGCACCGGAACGCCGGTCTGCTTGGTGAAGGAAGCGGTGTTCTGATCCCAGTAGGTCTGATCGGGGTCGATGAACTTGGCCGGCCGGATCACGTGCAGCTGCGCGCCCTTCTCAATCGGGAACTCGGGCGGCTTGACGTTCGCGGTCGGCACCTGCGCGGCAACGTCATTCTGCTGGGCGCGCCCGATCGTCGGCACCGATGCCGCGCCCAGCGCCGCCGCGCCGAGGATCGACGAATCACGTCTGGTGACTTTCGTCATCCGGGGTTCCCTCCTGTGCGCGGCGCTTCGGAGCCGCATGAGCATTCTCCGACGGCCCGAAGCTGCCGTAAAGCGGTCACGCGAGCAGGCGTTCGCCGGTCCCGGCGTCGAACAGATGCACCAGCGCCGGGTCGGCGGTCAGATGGATGGTCTCGCCGGGGCGCGCGGAGACGCGCTCGCGAAAGGCGCAGACGATCGGGGTGCCGGCGAGTTCCGCGAGCACCTGCGTCTCCGATCCGGTCGGCTCGATGACGTTGACCCGCGCCGGCCAGCCGCCGCCGGCAAGCTGGAAGTGCTCCGGCCGCACGCCATAGACGGCCGGCCGCCCTTCGGCCGGTCCGCCGGAGGCCGGCAGCGGCAGGTCCAGCCCGCCCTCGGCGCGGAAGGCGCCGCCCTCCACCCGGCCCTTGAGGAAGTTCATCGCCGGGCTGCCGATGAAGCCGGCGACGAACAGGTTGGCCGGATTATCGTAGAGGTCGAGCGGCGCCCCGGCCTGCTCCACGTTGCCCGCGTTCATCACCACGATCGTATCGGCCATGGTCATCGCCTCGATCTGGTCGTGGGTGACATAGACCGTGGTGGTGGCGAGGCGCTGGTGCAGCTCCTTGATCTCGGCGCGCATCTGCACGCGCAGCTTGGCGTCCAGATTGGACAGCGGCTCGTCGAACAGGAACACCTGCGGATCGCGCACGATCGCGCGCCCCATCGCGACGCGCTGGCGCTGCCCGCCGGAGAGCTGGCGCGGATAGCGGTTGAGATAAGCCGTGAGGCCGAGGATGCGCGCCGCCTTGTCCACTTGCTCGTCGATACGCGCCTTCGAGGTCTTCGCCAGCAGCAGCGAAAACGCCATGTTGTCGCGCACCGTCATGTGCGGATAGAGCGCGTAGTTCTGAAACACCATGGCGATGTCGCGCTGCTTCGGCGCCACGTTGTTCACCACCCGATCGCCGATCGCGATCTCGCCGGCGGTGATGTTCTCGAGCCCGGCGATCATCCGCAGCAGGGTGGATTTGCCGCACCCCGAAGGCCCGACGAGGATGACGAAGGCGCCGTCTTCGATCTCCACGTTGACGCCGTGCAGGACTTCCGTGGAGCCGAAGGTCTTGCGGACATCGCGGACGGTGACGCTGGCCATGTGTGGACGGTTCCTTGCTTGGTCTTGTTCCTTTAGTGGCCGGCTCGGGCCCTAGTGCGAGATGCTACCGTAGCGCCCGTCATTGCGAGCGAAGCGAAGCAATCCAGGCGGCCGCCCCGTGCTGCAGGCCTGGATTGCCGCGCCGCCGCTGCGCGGCGGCTCGCAATGACGAATGAGTCGGAGCATCCGCCCACTCTCATCTAAAACTTCGAAACCCGCGTCTCCTTGCCGGTGATGAACTCCAGGAGCGCCGCCTTGCCGGCCCTGGTCTGCTCGATGCCGCGCTTAATCGCGGCCTGGATTTGGGCGGGATCGGTGACGCGCTCGCCGTAGCCGCCGAAGGCGCGCGCCATCGCCGCATAGTCGCCCGAGATGTCGGTCGAGCGGTATTTCTCGGTCGAGACCGGCATCACCTTGAGCTCGATCGCCATGCTGAAGTTGTTGAGCAGAATGGACAGAATGGGGATGCGCTCGCGCACCGCGGTCTCGAAGTCCATCCCCGTGAAGCCGATCGCGGCGTCGCCCCACAGGTTGATGCAGAGCTTGTCGGGCTTGGCGAGCTTGGCGCCCATCGCCAGCCCCAACCCCATGCCGAGCTGCGTCGTCTTGCCCCAGCCGATATAGGACAGCGGTTCGGTGGAGACCCAGAACGGCGAGATCTGATCGCGCGGGCTGCCGGCGTCGTGGGTGATGATGGTGTTGGCGGGATCGGTGGCGTGCATCAGCTCCCAGATCACCCGGTAGGGGCTGAGCGGGGTATCCTCGGACGCAAGCAGCGGCCGCCACTCCGCCATCCAGGCCTCGCGCACCTCGGTGATCTCGCGCACCACCGCCGCCGGATCGCGGTTGGCTTTGATGGTTTGCCCGAGTTCGGCCAGCAGCGCATCCAGGGTCAACGCCGCATCGCCCGCGAGTGCGGCGACGATCGGATAATCCTTGGCGAGATGGTCGGGATCGTTGGTGTTGTGGATGACCTTCTTGCCCTTGGGAAACTTGATGCCGAAATTGGTCTCGGTGAACGAGCAGCCGATGCCGATGATGAGGTCGGCGTTGGCGATGAAGTGGTGGACGGGCTTCGGCACCGCATTGCCGCCCGAGCCGAGCGACAGCGGATGGTTCTCCGGAAACGCGCTCTTGCCGCCCAGGCTGGTGGTGACGGGGGCGCCGAGCAGCTCGGCGAATTGCTTGAGAAGCGGCCACGCCTCGGCCCAGTGGACGCCGGTCCCGGCGTAGATCACCGGCCGCTTGGCGGCGAGGATCGCTTGCGCCGCCTTTTGCACGTCCCGCGGATCGGGCGCCGAGCGGGCCTTGATCGCCGGCGTATAGTCGAGCTCGCCGATCTCCTCGTTCCAGATGTCGGTCGGGATTTCCACCAGGCAGGGGCCCGACCGGCCGTTCTTGAGGCGCGAGAAGGCGCGGCGCATGATGTGCGGAATTTCCGCCGGCATGATCGCCCATTCGGCCGATTTCGCGACCCCGCGCATCTCCCGCACGGCGCTGTAGTTGGGATCGATGCCGGCGATGCGGCGCGGATAGCCCTGCGGGATCACCAGCAACGGGATGGACTCGCTGAAGGCCTGGGCGACGCCGCCATAGGCGTTCTCGGTCCCCGGCCCGTGCTGCATGCAGAAGGCGCCGATCGTCTTGCCCGAGGTGACGCGCGAGATGGCATCGGCCATGTGCAGCCCGATCCGCTCCTGGCGCACCATCACCGGGCGGATATCGGCGGCGGCGGCGAACTCGATCAGGTGGTTGACCGGGTAGCCGCAGAGGATCCCGATCCCCTCGCGCTTCATGATCTCCGCGACCGCCTGACCGACCTTCATGGCATCCTCCGCGTGTTCCCGGCGAAGCCTAGGGCCGGGATGCGGGGAAGGTCCAGCGAGGGACCGTTGCATCGTCAAAGCAGGTGGCGCATAAAGGTAGTGCGCTACCTCGATTACAACTATGCCTCGCCCCGCCAAGCATTATGGCCTCGATAAGTTCGGACGGTATCGGGCGAACCAGCGCGCGCGGGGCATGAAGCTGCTGCGGGTCTGGGTCCCGGACCCGCGCGCACCGGGTTTCCGCGAGGCGGCACGCCGGCAGGCCGCGCTGCTCCGAGGTGCTCCGGAAGAGGACGAGGCGCTGGATTTCATCGAGGCCGCGGCGAGCGATCTCCCGGAGGAAGCGTGAAGCGTGGTTCGCTGCTGACCGTTGCCTTGAGTGGCGACTACGGCAAGCCCCGCCCCGCGCTCGTCGTGCAGTCCGATTGGCTGAACGAAGGCGACAGCGTGCTCGTCAGCTTGCTGACCACCACCGTTCGCGACGCGCCGCTGTATCGCCTGACCGTGGAGGCGACCCCGGAGACGGGGCTGCGCCGGCGCTCTCAGGTCATGATCGACAAGATCATGGCCGTGCGCCGGGTTCGCTGCGGGCCGGTTATCGGGCGGCTAGGGCAATCGGAGATCCTGGCATTGAACCGGCTTCTCGCCTTGATGCTCGGCATCGGTGATTGATAGCATCGCCAACGCGCCCGGTGGTGCCGGGTCGGCATCCCTGCGTGATGCGGGGTTGCGTAGGCGTCGTTGCGGTGCACAACGGAGATTGTGTACGCGCTTTTGGGCGCGCGACCCGCGTTGTGTACGCGGTTTTGGGGTTGCGCCGCCTGAGCTGCACCCCATGGGTGAGACACGGAAATGGCGTACACCCCATTCATCTGAGGCGCACGGATATCCGAGATCAAAGCCAAGCTTCGGCGGCGGGGCCGGGTTCAAGCTCGAGGTCTGCGAAGCGGCTCGAGGCGAGTGGCAACTTGGCCGCTCTGGCGCGCGAGCTTGGGGTCCGCCGGGCAACCCTGTTCAAATAGCGGACGATTTACCCCGTCAAGGGCGCAGCCGGATTTGCGCGCGCCGGCACAGGCTCCCGACGTGCGCCGTTCGACTGCTCCGGCGCGCCGGTCGCCGAGCACGGAATGCAGTCGCTGGTCGATTGTAGGTGGTCCCAGGAAATCCCCGGATCGCCGGCCCGGAGCGGCAAGATCGCGACAGTCACGGCCGTCTGCGTCCTCGCGATTTCAGCGTCGCGCATGAAGCTCTCGCGGCCACCGCATCGGTGCCAAGGCCGGCCGACCCGGCTCATGCTCGGCACGATGCCCGCTCGGTGATCAGCCGCTCGGCGTAGTCCGCTGCAAGGCATAGCTCGGGATGCCGCGATCGGATGGTGCGCCAGCTCGCCGGGCGTCAGCCGCGGCGGCTCGCCAGCGCGCCTGGCCAGGGCTCGGCGATCGCGGCAAGCTGGCCTGACAAGATGCTGCCGCCAGCGCCCAGCCGATCATCCTGCGGCTGAACGCATCGCAGTCAGCACCGGCCAGATCGATGAAGTGCCTCCTGCAGCGCGCACGTAGCTGATGTCGGCGACCCAGAAGCTGGTTCACCGCTGTCGGCTGCAAGCGCGCGGACAAGTTTGCGTATGACGGCCAGCGACGGCGGCTGTCGGCGGTCACCGGCACGACAGCCGCCATCGCTGGCAGTGCTTCAGCAGATTTGTCCGCGCGGATGCAGCCGACAGCGGTGAACCCGCTTCTTGTTCACCGACATCAGCCTACGTGCGCCTGCAGCAGCACCGTGATCTGGCCGGTGGCCGTGATGGCTGGATGCGTTCGAGCCGCAGCGGCTGGATGCGGCTGGCGCAGCTGGCGGGCGCCTGCCTGCCAGCTGGCGATCGAGGCTCTGGCCATGGCGCTGGCGAGCCGCCTGGTCGGTGCCCGGCCGTGCTGCGCATCACTCCGATCGGGGCATCCCGAGTCTGCCTTGCAACGGCACTATGCCGCGCGGATCATCCGCGTAGATGGCATCGTGCCGAGGCATGCGCCGGGTCGACCGGCGCATGGCCCCGACATGCGGTGGCGGAGAGCTGCTGCGGACGCTGAAATCGCGAGGTGGTGGACGGCCGTGACTATCGCGATCTTGCGCTCCAGCTCGGCGCATCCGTCGGGGCCGGTTTCTCGCAGACGACCTACGACTCGCCAGCGACTGCATTCCGCGCTCGGCTAGCTGGCCGCCGGCGCCGTTCGAACGGTCGCCCGCCGTCGCTTGCCGGCGCCGCGTGCTGACGCCCTTGGCGCGGCAGATCGTCCGCCGATCTTGATCATGCTTACGCCCGGCGCGACCGCCGGTTCAAGCCCCAGAGCCGCCTAGTGGCCGCTCGCTCCTCGAGCGCTCGCAAACCCCGAGCTCGAACGCCGGCGTGTAGCTCCGCTTCGGTCGCGGACATCCGGTCGAGCTCCGAGTACGGCGTACCCAATTTCCCTGTCTCACTCCATGGGGTGCAGTCCACCGCCCGTTGTGTACGCGGTTTTGAGGTTGCGGCTCGCGTTGTGTACACGCTCGCGCCCGGTTGTGAGGCCGGCCACGGAGCAATACGCTTTGTCCAGCCAAGGAGATTGCGCATGAGCGACTGGCCGCGACGCAGGATCGGCCGCACCGGCCTCGAAGTCACCACCCTCGGCCTCGGCACGGCGACGATGGGGGGCAATCGTACGAAGATCAGCCAGCAGACGGCCGGGGCGATCGTGGAGGCCGCCCGGGAGGCCGGCATTCGCTATTTCGATACCGCACCGTTCTACGGCCTCGGCTTCTCCGAGCGCCGCCTCGGCGACGGGCTGCGGGCCGAGGACCGCGACGCTTGGGTGCTTTCGACCAAGGTCGGGCGGCTGCTGCGCCCGCGCACCGAACGCGGCCCGCGCCCGGACGGCTGGCAAACCGAAATGCCGTTCGAGGTCGAATACGACTACACCCATGACGGCATCATGCGAAGCTTCGAGGATAGCTTGCAGCGCCTCGGGCTGGCACGCATCGACATCCTCTACGTCCACGACCTCGGCGAGTACCAGCATGGCGCCGAGGCCCCGCGGCACATGAAGGCGCTGCGCGACAGCGGGCGCAAGGCACTGGAAAAGCTCAAATCCTCGGGCGCCATCGCCGCGATCGGCCTGGGCGTGAACGAGACCAGGGTGCTGATGGAGGTGCTGGACTGGGCGGATTGGGACGCCTTCCTGCTCGCCGGGCGCTACACGTTGCTGGAGCAGGCGCCGCTCGAAGACCTGTTCCCGCTGTGCGAGCGACGCGGCACCTCGATCGTGGTCGGCGGCCCGCTCAATTCCGGCATTCTGGCCGGGCGCGACACCTGGAACTACGCGCCGGCGCCGGAGACGGTGCGCGAGCGCGCCCGGCGCCTCGGCGCGGTGTGCGCCCGCCACAATGTCCCCCTCGCGGCGGCGGCGCTGCAATTCCCGCTCGCGCATCCGGTGGTGGCGTCGGTGATCCCGGGCCCGCGCTCGGCCGACGAGTTGGTGAAGAACGCGGCGCTGATGCGCGCGCCGATCCCGTCGGCGCTATGGGCGGAATTGCGGGCGGAGGGATTGCTGCATCCGAACGCGCCGGTGCCCGGCTAGGCGCTCCATGCCGCCCGTGCCCGATCGACGCCCGCGCCTCATCGTGTTCGCGCCATCGCACTTCTGCGAGCGCGCAAGATGGGCGCTCGATCATGTCGGCTTCTCCTACACGGAGGAGCGCTGGGCGCCGGGCATTCACATGCCGCTCGCTGGTGGGCCGCTATCTCTACGCCGCCATGCTGAACGACCCGCGATCCGACGTCCGGAGCGTGCTGCTCCCGGGCTGGCAAGCGGCCATGGCGCGCCTGGTCTGGCCGGCGACCCGGCGGGCGATGATTGCGGCGCTGGACGGCCGTGCCAGCCTCGTTCCGGCGCTGGGACGGGAGCTCGCGGCCGAGCTGGAGTGGTTCGACGGCGTTCTGGCCGGGCGCCGCTACCTCGTCGATGACCGGTTCGGCCGCGCGAACATCACCGCGGCCAGCCTGCTCGGGCCGCTCGCCAGGCCTTCCGAGTGCCCGATTTACGGGCGTGGCAAGCTGCCCTCCCCGGTCGAGGAGACGCTCGCACGATGGCGTGCCCGGCGGTCGCTGGACTGGGGCGAACGGATTTACGCCGAGCACCGCCGATAGCGTCGCGGCTGCCCTGATCGCAAGCCGAGGTCATGGCATCGGTGATAAGGCGCGGCTCACCCCCCCGGTTGACGAGGCGGCCCGCGATCGGCGCGGTGCATCTTGCTGTTGCCGCCGTTTGGCTTAATCGACGACACACCCCTAGAGTGTGCGGATGGCGATCGCCAATTCGCGTCCGCTCCCCGTCTGGCGCTCCATGCTCTACGTGCCGGCCAACGTCGAGCGCTTCGTCGCCGGCGCCGCCGACCGGGGCGCCGATGCCATCATCCTCGACCTTGAGGACGCCGTCGCCCCGACCGAAAAGCCGCGCGCGCGGGGCTTGCTCGCGGAAGCGGTTCCGCGCGTCGCCCGGCGCGGCGCCGATGTCGTGATCCGCGTCAATCGGCCGTGGCGGCTGCTGGTGCGCGATCTGGAAGCGGCGGCGATCGCCGGCGTATCCGCGCTCGCCCTGCCCAAGACGGACAGCGCCGAGCACGTGCAAGCGGTGGCCGAGACGCTGGACGAGCTCGAGTCCGAGCGCCGCATCGCGCCGCCGATCGGCCTGATTGCGATGATCGAGACCCCCGGCGCGGTTCTGCGCATGGAGGCGATCGCCCGCGCGCACCCTCGGCTGGTGGCATTGACGGTGGGCGCCGAGGACCTGGCGCTGTCGGTGGGGATGCTGCCGGAGGCGGAGGGGCTGTTCATGCCGAAACAGCTCTCGATCCTGGCGGCGCGGGCCGCCGGCGTCCTGCCGCTCGGGTTTCTCGGGACGGTGGCGGAGTACCGCGATCCGGCGGCCTTCCGCGCCACCATCCGCCGCTCCAGCCGGCTCGGCTTTCTCGGCGCCGCCTGCATCCATCCACTGCAAGTTCCCATCCTCAATGAGGAATTCTCGCCCGCAGCCGAGGAGATCGCGCGCGCCGAGCGCATGGTCGCCGCCTATGACGCCGCGCTCGCCGCCGGCCGCGGTGCGGTCGCGTTCGAGGGCAAGATGATCGACATCCCGGTGGTGGAACGCGCCAAGGGCCTGCTCGCCCGCGCCGAGGCTATCGCGGCGCGCGCGCAGCGTGGCCGGTGACGATCATCGCGCCCCGGCGACGAGCACGAATCCCGGTTGTTCCGGCGGTTCGGCGAGTTCGTCGGTGATGCTCGACACCTCGGCCAAGATCGGTCCACGACGGCAGGCGCGCAGCAATTCCTCGACCGCGTGCCGATCGCCGGAGACCAACGCCTCCACCGCGCCGTCGGCGCGATTGCGCACCCAGCCGTCAATGCCGAGCGCGCGGGCGCGCGTCTGCATCCAATCGCGGAAGCCGACGCCATGGACGCGACCGCGGATCAGCACGCGTTTGGCGATCATGAGATTCCTCGCGACAATGCGATGAAGCGCGCGGCCAGTGCCACGTCCTCGGCCACCGCGGCGCGGCGGGACATGGCCTCCGCATCCTCGCCCCAAGCCTCGGCTTGAAACAGCTCGTCGAGCGCGCCGAGCCGGTGCGCCTCGGCGGCGTCCAGCAGACCGGCGGCGAGCGCGAGCCCCAGGATGAGGCTGCCCAGCGCCGGCACGGCAACGCTCAGCCCGGCCAAGATCTCGGCGTCGCAGGCGGCGACCGCCGCCCGCAGTTGCGCGAGCGCGTGCTGATTTTGGCGGATCGGCGCAATGCCGGCGGTGACTTGCAGCGGTGCGTCATAGGCTCGCGCGGCCCAGTCGAGCCACGGCTGCCAGGCTTCGGCTTGCCGGCGCACGAGGTTTTCGGGGGAGGCGGCGCGATAGCACAGCAGATCAGAGCGCGCGTAAGCGGCGAGCGCGTCGATGGTGGCGCGGGGATCGGGCGCAATCCGCTCCTGCGCCGTGCCCGCCAGCCGGGTCAGGGGCGTCTGCGCGAACGACAAGGCGCCGTCGAGGCCCGCGCCCTGCCACTCCGCGGCGATGGCGCGGGCCAGCGCTTCGGCGCGCACTTGCAGCACCGCGCCGCCAGGCAGACGCAGCGGTCGGTCGTCGAGCATCATCGCGAAGCCGCCATTCGCCGGTTCGATGCGAGCGCTGGCCCATGAACGCCTCACATCCCACCCCTTCATCGCCGCGCCGCCGCCAATGCGGGGCCGCAGGCGGGACCGGATAGCGCAGGCTCCTTGCCGGCGAGAAGATTGAGCGCGGTTTGCAGTCCCGTCGCGGCCTTTGCTTCGGTCACGGTCACTCGGGGGTCGCGCAAGGTGCCGCGCACGGTCATCGGCACCGAGAATCCGATGCCGCCGGCTCGTCCCTCGGGACGCAATCGCAGATCGAGCGTCTCGCCCTCCAGATCGATACTGCCAGTCCCGGCCACCGTGATCAGCGGCGACGACAGCAGCAAAGGGGAGAGTTGGACCTTCCCCCGCTCGCCGTCGCGCGCAGCGCGAGGCAGCGTATTTCCGACTTCTCGCCGCCCAGAAGACCGAGCGGATTGGCGCGGGCAATCGCCCGCCCCAACGCTTGCTCCAGCACCCTGGTTTCGATCGTGCCGCCCTCCATGGTCGCACCGGCGAAGCCGTTGAGGCTGGCGGCGATCGCATGCGGGCTGACGCCCGTGCCGTGCAGGTCGGCGGCGACGGCGAGCGTGCCGGCAGCAAAGGGCGGCTGGCGCAGCATCTGCAACAGCGCGACCCAAGGGCAGCGCCGGGGCGTTCAGCGCCACCGCGACGGCGGGCGGGTCCGCCGCGCCCACGCTGGCGGCGAGTTCGATCGGCGCCCCGAATGTGGCATGCGCCGTCAAGCCGAGCGCGCCGCCGGTGAGCGTCAGATGCGCGTTGACGTCCTTCCAGTCGGTCGAGCCGGCATGGAGGGCCGCCGACCTTGAGGGTGAGATCGGCATCGGCGGCGTGCAGTGCCCCCAGCGGCAGCTTGGTATCCGGAATGACGAGTGATCGCGCCGGAGCGGGTGGGGCGGCCGATGGGGCGGCCGGTGGGGCTGGCGGGGGCGACGGCGGCGGCGTCGCGCCCGGTGCCGGCGCCGGCGCCGGCGCCGCAGCCCGCAACGCCGTCAGGTCGAGCCGGGCGCTCGCCAGATCGGCCCGCAGCCGGGGACGCGGCGCCCAAGCGACATCGGCGCTCCCGGCCGCATCCCCGGCCGAGGACGCGAGCCGCAGTTCGCGCACGGCGATCCCGCCCGGAGCGTCGGTCAGATGCGCCGAGGCCGACATCCCCTTCAGGTCCGGCAGGCTGCGCCCGGCCAGCGGCGACAGCGCCGCCGTGTCGGCAACGGCGGCGGCGATGGCGAAGTCGAACCCGGCAAGCTGCGCCGGATGGGCGACGATGCCGCGTACCGTCAGCTGCGCGCCGGCTGACCGGGCGTCGAGGTCGATCGGATATGGACGGTCGGGCAATAGCGACGGGGCGCCGAGACTGGCGCTGAACGTGAAATCCGCGCCGTTGCGCTTGCCGCTGACGGCGGCCTTGATCGGCTGATCGGCCGCGGGCGCCGCCACGTCCGCGTTGACCCGAAGGGTCTCGGAGGCGGCCGCGAGTTGCGCCCGCAAGGGCCAGATACTCTGCGCCAGCGGCCCGGTGTCGGCCGCGAGCGCGAACGTGGTCCGGCCCAGCACCGCAGTGCCGGCCAGATGGGCGGGGGAACTGGCCGACGCGGCGGCGATCGTCAGTTGCGGCACTGCGAGCGTGAACGCGCGACCCGCGCGATCATCGCGCCAGCCGATGCTGCCGTCGCGGATCGTGGCGTCGAGCACCGCGAGCGCGGCTGCCGGTCCGGCGGTTGCCGTCAGCGCCGGGGGCGGGGTTGTCGGAACGGGCATCGGCGCTGGCCCGGGCGCCGGCGACGCTTCTGGTGTCGTGAACCGCCAGTTCGGAACTCCCGCCGCGTTGCGCTCCAGCAGGATCTCGGGTTTTTCGAGCACCAGCCGGCGCACGACGATACGCCGGCGCAGCAGCGGCCACGGATCGAGCCGCAGCGTGAGCGCGCTCAGCCTCGCCATGACCGAAGAGGAAAATCCGGGCGGGTTCGACAGCGTGACATCGCGCACCGTCACTCGCGGCGGCAGCAGCCCGAGGCTGATCGGCCCGGCGAGCACCAGCTCGCGCCCGGTCGCCGATTTGGCCGCCGCAATCAGACGCGGCTTGTAGGCGTCGGGATCAAAGGTGGCGACGAAGATGCCCGCCGCGACCGCCGCCAGCACCACGAGAGCGGCGATCGCGATGGCGCACCAACGCACCAGCCGCCGAGCGCTCATCGGCGCGCCGCCCGGGCCGGCGGCTCGGCGGCGGCGGCGGTGAAGCCCAGAGTTCGGAACGTCTCGCGCATATGCGCCGGCAGATCAGCCTCCAATTCGAGGATGCCGCCGGCGGGGTCCGGGAGGCGCAGCCGCCTTGCATGAAGGTGCAGCGCCGTGCTCAGCCCGGCCACGATCGCCCCGAAGGCGCCGTTCTGGTCGGGCTCGGCATATTTCACGTCGCCCAGAATGGGGGCTCCCAGAGCGATGCAGTGGACCCGCAATTGATGCGTTCGACCGGTGAGCGGACGCAGCTCCAGCCAGCCGATCTTGCCGGCGTGATCGAGCGTGCGGAAATCGGTGATCGCGCGCGCCGCCTCGGGATCATCGGGCTCGGCCGGCGCGATGCGCTCGCCGCGTGCCCCGCCGAGACGCCGGAGGGGAAGGTCGATGCGCCCCTCGGGCGGCACCGGCCGCCGCGCCACAACCGCCCAGTAGGTCTTCTCGACGTCACGGCCCCGGAAAGCTGCGGCGAGCTTGGCGGCGACGCCGGGAGTGCGCGCGAGCAACAGCAGGCCCGAGGTGTCGCGGTCCAGCCGATGCACGAGGCGCGGCCGATCCGGCGCCCCGAAACGGAGCGCGTCGAGCAGCCCGTCCAGATGGCGGGTAATTCCGGGACCGCCCTGCACCGGCAGCCCGGGCGGTTTGTTGATCGCGATCACCTGCTCGTCGCGATAGATCACGGAACCCTGGAGCTCGCTCGCGGCGGCAGGCTCGATCTCGGCGCGCGGCTTCGGGGTGGCGGCTCGGGTCGTCGGGACGCTGACCGCCTGCCCGGGCGCGAGGCGCGTTGCCGCCTCGGCGCGGCGCCCGTCCACCCGCACCCGCCCGATCCGACAAAGCTTCTGCACCGCACTTTGCGGCAGGCCGACATGGCGGCGCAGCCAACGGTCGAGCCTGATGTCGGCCTCGTCGGCGGTGACGGTCAGCAGCGCGCTCATCGCCGCACGATGCTATTCGCCCAAAGTCTCGACAAGCCAGTTCCCCGGCCGCAGCGCCGGGTCGGCGCGCAGGATCAGACTCCGCCCGGTCAGGCGCGCGATGTCGGCGCGGGCCGCGGCGTCGGCGGCGAGCGCGGCGGCGACGGCGGGGGCCGCACGGAGCGCGCGGGGGCGCGATGGATCGGCGGCCGAGTCGGCGACCAGTTGACGCAGCCCCGCGAGACCCGCCGCGTGCGGGCCGGAAAGCAATTCGTGCAGCGGCGGATGGATGCGCGTGCGCACGATCTCGGCCATGCCGAGCGCGGTGAAGCCCAGCAGACGCGGGCGCAGGCGGTCGGCCGCCAGCGCGGCGTGCAAGCCCGGCCCGAGCGCGGCGCGACGCTTCGGCGACAGCCCCGCCCAGTCGATCAGGATAGCGCCCGAGAGGTTGCGGAGCCGAATCTGCCGCGTGATCTCCGGCACCGCCGCAGTGTTGAGTGCGGTTTGGCTCGCGGTTTTCGAGGCCCGCTCTGCGGATGCCTCGGCGGCGTCGATGTCGATCGCGGTTAGCGCCGGGGTGGGGTGGATCGACATGCGCCCGCCGCCCGGCAACGGGACGACCGGTTCCGACAATGCGGCGACCTCCGCCTCCAGCGCCTCGTCGCGCGTCGGCCCGCGCGCCAGCGCGATCCGCTCGCCGAGCACCGGGCGCAAGCCGGCGACGATGGCCGCATCGTCGGCCAGAACCGGTCCGGAATAGAGCCCGGCCAGTCGTTCCACCGCTCCGGGGCCGCGCCGCAGCAGGGCCGGGGCGTCGCCGGCATGGTTCCGATCGGCCGGCGGAGAGGCGGGCGGTAAGGCGCGGCCCCTTGCCGCCCTGTGCCGCGCGGCTGATGCGCACATTGACCAGCGCGCCGGCGGTGAGCTGCGCCGCACCCTCGGTGTCGGCAAGAAATCCCTCGGCGCCGGCGATCGCCACGAAGGCCCCGGCCAGCGCCGGGACCCGCGCCAGAACACGGCCGCGATGCAGATCGCCGACCCCGTCCGGCACGCCCGGACGCCAGATCGCGTAATCGACGAGCGCCTCGTCATCGACCACCGCGACCCGCACCTCGCCGGGGCCGCAAGCGGCGAGGATGCGCGCCCTCATGGAACCAGCCAGCCGGCGCCTCGCAGCAACTGAGCGGTCTCGAACAACGGCATTCCAACCACGTTGGAGTAGCTGCCGGAGAGAAAGCGGACGAACCCGCCGGCGCGGCCCTGGATCGCATAGCCGCCGGCCTTGCCGCGCCATTCGTCGCCGGCGAGGTAATCGTCGATCTGCGCCGCCGAGAGCCGGGCAAACCCGACCCGGCTCGTCACCAGCCGCTCGCGCCGCCGCCCGCCGGTATCGAGGAGCACCACGGCGGACACCACCCGATGCCGCCGGCCCGACAGCAATTCCAGGCAGGCGCGCGCCTGCTCCGCCTGCTCGGCCTTGGGCAGAATGCGCCGCCCGGCCGCCACTACCGTATCGGCGGCCAGAACCAGCGCGCCGGGGGCGACGATCGCGGTCGCCTTCGCCCCCGCCAAGCGTGCGGCGTGGGCGTGCGGCAACTCCGCCTTGCGGGATGTTTCGTCGATGTCGGCGGCCCGGACTTCATCGGGCACGACGCCGATCTGCTCAAGCAAGGCCAGCCGGCGCGGGCTTGCCGAGGCCAGGATCAGTCGCGGGCGGGTCACGCGGGCGGCCAACCGGCCGAGCCTCTGATTACTTGAAGCGGAAGGTGATCCGACCTTTGGAGAGGTCGTACGGGGTCATCTCCACATTTACCCGATCGCCGGCGAGAACGCGGATGCGGTTCTTGCGCATCTTGCCGCTGGTGTGGGCCAGGATCTGGTGCTCGTTGTCAAGCTTCACCCGGAACATGGCGTTCGGCAACAACTCCGTCACCGTGCCGGTGAACTCAATCATGTCTTCCTTGGACATCAACCCTCATTCGGTTCGGGAATGGGCGGCAACATGAGCATCGACCGCAGTCGGGTCAAGCGGCCCCGCCATCGAGCCTGAGTGCGATGCTCCGCGCGTGCGCCTCCAACCCCTCCGCCCGCGCGAGCGCGACCGCCGCCGGCCCGATCGCCGCCAAGCCGGCGCGATCGGCCCGGACCGAAGTGGTGCGCTTGAGGAAGTCGAAGACCGAGAGGCCGGAGGCGAAGCGCGCGGTGCGTCCGGTGGGCAGCACGTGGTTCGGACCGGCCACGTAGTCGCCCAGCGCCTCGGGGCAAAGGCTGCCCAGAAATACCGCGCCCGCGTGGCGGATGCGGGCGAACACCGCATCCGCGTCGGGAAGCATCAGTTGCAAATGCTCCGGGGCCAGCCGGTTCACCAGCTCGATCGCCTGGTCGCGCTCACGTACGATGATGATGGCGCCGTGCGCTTCCCAGCTCGCGCCGGCGATCGCGGCACGCGGCAGGCTCGCCAACTCGGCGGCGAGGGCAGCGGTGACGGCGTCGGCGAATTCGCGGTCATCGGTGATCAGAATCGCCTGGGCCGCCTCGTCATGCTCGGATTGCGCGAGCAGGTCGATCGCAACGAGGCGCGGGTCGTTGGCGCGGTCGGCGATCACCACCACCTCCGACGGGCCGGCGATGGCGTCGATGCCGACGCGGCCGAAGACTTGGCGCTTGGCTTCGGCGACATAGGCGTTGCCGGGTCCGACGATGCGATCGACGGCGCCGATCGTCTCGGTGCCGAACGCCATCGCCGCGATCGCCTGCGCGCCGCCGACGCGGTAGATTTCCGCAACGCCCGCGCGGCGGGCCGCCGCCAGCACCAGCGGGTTGAGAATGCCGTCGGGACAGGGGACGCATATCGCAACCCGGGGCACCCCCGCGATGCGTGCGGGAATGGCGTTCATCAGCACCGAGGACGGATAGGCGGCCTTGCCGCCGGGCACGTACAGGCCGACTGCGTCGAGCGGCCGCCATCGCATACCGAGCGTCAGACCTTCGCCATCGGTCAACTCAAGATCAGCCGGACGCTGCGCGGTATGGAAGGCCTCGATCCGGCGAGCAGCAAGATCGAGCGCATCGCGGAGCGCCGGCGCGACCTCGGCGGCCGCCGCCTCGATCTCGAAGGACGTGACCCGAAGCGCGCCGGGCGTCAGTGTCAGTCGGTCGAAGCGGGCCGTGTGTTCGATCAGCGCCGCATCGCCCCGCGCGCGCACCGAGGCGATGATCGCCGACACCGCCGCATCGACGCGTTCGGTGCTCTCGCGCGCTGCGTTCAGTAAGCGCTCGAACGAAGCGGCGAAGTCCGGCTGGTCGGTAGAAAGTCGGATCACGCTTGCGGTTCGAGCGCGGCGCGGAAGCGGGCAATCCAAGCCCCGATCACTTCCGGGCGGGTCTTCAGAGCGGTCCGATTGACGATCAGCCGGCTTGTTACCGGGGCGATCACCTCGGTCTCGATCAAGCCATTCGCCTTCAAGGTCGATCCGGTCTGCACGAGATCGACAATCAGACGGGCGAGACCGAGCGAGGGAGCCAGCTCCATCGCGCCGTTCAGCGTCACCACCTCGGCCTGGACGCCGCGCCCGGCGAAGTGGCGGCGGGCGATGTTCGGGTATTTGGTCGCGACGCGCACGCGCGACCATCGCTCGGGATCGTCGCTGCCCACCGTCTCGCGCGGCTCGGCCACGGCGAGGCGGCATCGCCCGATGCCGAGCTCGAGCGGCGCGTAGATCTCCGGATAGTCGAACTCCAGCAGCACATCCGCACCGCAGATGCCGAGCGCGGCGGCTCCGAAAGCGACGAAGGTTGCAACATCGAAGGGCCGGACTCGCACTACGTCGAGATCGGGATCGCTGGTCGGGAAGCGCAGCCGCCGGCTGCCCTCGTCGTCGTAGTCGGCGGCCGGCTCGATGCCGGCCCGGGCGAGCAGGGCGCCGCACTCGGCAAGAATACGGCCCTTGGGCAGCGCCAGCACCACCCCCGCGTCAGTCGGCGGCTCCAGCGAGGCGGCGGGGAACGGGGCGGTCATGGGCGGTCGGCTTTACACGAGGGCCGGGACGGACGGAACCCCGGGGTGACCTCGCCTGCCGAGCCGGTCGCTCCGTCAGAGCTTCGGCAACGCGACGCCACGCTGGCGCATGTATTTGCCGGCCTTGTCGGCGTAGCTGGTCTCGCAGGGCTCATTCCCCTGCAGGAACAGGAACTGGCAGATACCCTCGCGGGCGTGGATCTTCGCCGGCAATGGCGTCGTGTTGCTGATCTCGATCGTCACCTGGCCCTCCCACTCCGGTTCCAGCGGCGTCACGTTCACGATGATGCCGCAGCGCGCATAAGTGGACTTGCCGAGGCAAATCACGAGGATGTCGCGAGGGATGCGGAAATACTCCATGGTGCGCCCGAGGGCGAAGCTGTTGGGCGGGATGATGCAGACATCGCTCGTGCGATCGACGAAGCTAGTCGGCGCGAAATTCTTCGGATCGATGACGGCGCTATCGATATTGGTGAAAATCTTGAACTCGTCGGCAATTCGCGCGTCATAGCCGTAGCTGGACAGGCCGAAGCTGATAACCCCTTGGCGCTGCTGAGCTTCCACGAACGGCTCGATCATGGCGTGCTCGATCGCCATGCGGCGAATCCAGCGATCGGACATCACCGGCATTGATCGGGCTCCGGCGTCGGCGGGAGTTGCGGGTCGGCGGTCGTCGCCGGCGCGGTATCCTTGACGGCGGCGCTTGCACGCTCCCGAGCTTTGCGTCGGCTGCAGATTGTCTCGCAGACGCTCCGCCTCGCGCGCGCGGCGCGCAGCGAGCGTGGCAGGCTCGGGGTGGGTCACGCAGGCGCCTCCGTAGGGGTTTGCTCGGCCAACCGGATGACTTTGGCGGCAAGATCGGCGGCGCGCGCCGGTTTGCCCACCACCTCCGTAAGTTCCGATCGGTCGTCCACGTCACCGCCGGAATGATCGTATCGGCTCCGAGCCCCGTCAGCAACAACGCCGGCAGCCCCGGTTGCAGCCGCCGAGCCAGCGAGATCAGCGCGCTCCCGCTGTCGCCCGGCATCGACAGATCGGTCAACAGCACGTCGACGCGGGTCTCCGCCAGGAAGGCGAGCGCCTGCCGGGCGTCTTCCGCCTGATCGACCAGGAATCCCTGCTCCATCAAGTCTTCGGCCAAGGTAATCCGCACCCCGGGCTCATCATCGACCAGCAGTACGCGCAGCTCACGGGGGGTGACGAATGCCACCGGAGCCATCGCCGGGGCGCCCGGCCGCCGCCGCGAATCGGCGGCCGGCAGCCACAGATGCACGGTCGTCCCCAGCCCCTCCGCGCTATCGATCAATAGCTCGCCGCCGAGCTGTTCGGCGAAACCGCGCGCCATGGCGAGGCCGAGGCCGGTGCCCTTATTCATCGGCTTGGTGGTGAAGAACGGCTCGGCGGCGCGTGCAAGCGTCGCCGCGTCCATGCCGAAGCCGGTATCCGTGACATCCAGGCGGACGTAGATTTCCCGGCGCCAATCCGGCCGGATGCGCGGCGTTCACCGCCTCCGGAACGGCGCGGAGGTGCAGGGTGCCGCCATTCGGCATCGCATCGCGGGCATTGGTCGCCAAATTGACGAGAACCGTCTGCAATTGCGGCCGGTCGGCGATGAGGTATCCGGCATCCTGAATGTCAGAGCTGGACTTCGATGCCGGCGCCCAAGGTATGGCGCAGCAGTTCGACGGTTTCGGTCAACAACTCCGCGGTGTCGATCTCGGTGGCGCGCAACTCGCCCCGGCGCGCAAACGCCAGTAGCCGGCCGGCGACGGCGCTACCGCGCTCGGCGGCGGTGGCCGCGGTGTGCGCCAGGCGACGCACCGAAACGGGATCATCGGCATGCCGCTCGATCAGCGACACCGCAACG
This sequence comes from uncultured Pseudomonadota bacterium, assembly GCA_963762525.1. Classification (GTDB taxonomy): domain Bacteria; phylum Pseudomonadota; class Alphaproteobacteria; order Acetobacterales; family Acetobacteraceae; genus DATFDN01. Next base: position 1,284,362 of record CAVXKT010000011.1, on the reverse strand, counting down.
GAGAGTGCTTGCAGAACGTTGTTGAAGTCGTGCGCTACGCCTCCGGCGAGCTGGCCCAAGGCCTGCATCTTCTGCGCCTGCGCCGCCTGCGACTGCGCCGCTTCGCGCGCCGTCACCTCCTCGCGAACCCGCTCCTCCATCGTGCGCAGGAGCGCCTCCACCCGTTCCCGCGCCATGCGCCGCTCGGTCACGTCCAACATCGCCGTAAGCGCGCCGGCGATGCGGCCATCACGATACGCAAAGGCACCGCGCTCAACGAGAGCGCGATGCGCTCGCCGTCGCCGCGCAGCATCGTCACCTCCATGTCGCGCACCGCCTCACCTCGCAACGCGCGCGCTGAAGCTCGCTCACGCGCCGGAATGGGATTGCCGTCGCGGCCGCGCACTACGAGGTCGGGCGATTCAACGGTGAGCGCACATAACTCCCGCGACGAGCGGGCGAGCAGGGTGCAGATCGCCCGATTGACGAAAGCCCAGCGCCCGTCCGGGGCGAATACCACCACCCCGCACGGCACCGCCTCGATCAGCCGCGCGGCGCGCAATTCGGCTTCATCAGCCGCCTCCTCGGCGGCACGGTGTCGGCGCGCCGTGTCCTCCAGCACGCGAGCCACTGCGTCCGCCTCGCGCAGCCCCGGCAAGTGCGCCGGCAGCGCATCGGCGCCGTCAAGCGCAGCCGCAAGCCGCGCCAGCGTGCTCACCCGACGGGCGAGCCGACCAGCGATGAGGAGCGCAAGGCCGAGGGAGACCGCGAGCGCCACCGCACCGGCGAGAATGCAGCCGCCAAAGCGAGAGCCGGAGCGGGGCGAGAACCGCCGAGCGCGGCATGGCGACGACGGCGGACCAGCCGAAGCGGGGCGCACGCGCGAAAGCGACCAGGTCGCTCGGGCCGACGGAAAGCCGAAGGTCGGTCCTGGCATCCGCAACCCCGGACGCTACGAGGCGCTGAATTTCCGGCTGCGCACGGCATGCCCGCAATCGCACCCGCACCGGGAGAGGCGGCCGCGACCAGCCCGGAATCGTCGATGATCGCGGCGCTCCAACCGGGTGGCAGAGTCAGCGAAGTCAGAATCTTTTGCCAGCCGCCAAGCGGCATCACCATGGAAAGCTCGGAGACGATCTTCCCTTCGCGGCGCACGGGCAGATCGATCGCGACCGTGGCGCGCCCGGTGGTCCAATGGGCCGCCACCGCGGAGAGCACCGGAACGCCGGTTGCGAATACGCGGGCGCTGATGGCCGCGTGTCCGCGCCCGTCGATGGCGGGATCATCGGTGCCGAACAAGCGCCGGCCCTCGGCGTCAAATGCGAAAAGTGCGCCGTCGGGCTGAATCTGTTCGAGGAAGCTGCGCGCGAGCGGGAAAAAAGCACTGAAATCGCTCGATACCAGAGGGGGTGAGGCGGCCAGAATGCCCAACGCCATCACCTGCCGATCCAGTTCTTGCTCCGCCAGACCGCCAATCGTGCGCGCCATGATGTGCGTCGCTTCCAGCATCTGCTCCCGCTGCGCAAAATAGCCGCGCAGGACGTGAACCAGGCCGTAGCAAGTCAATGGGAAGCTGGCCGCGACGACGAGCGCCATCAACCATGCCTTCAGAGACCAGGAGCGCCCGGTTCGAAATCGCCGTGCAATTTTTCGATCGATCGGCTGTAGATTGAGACACGCGACGGCCATCCGAACCTCCGCGCCGCTCGCGATGGATTTGGGCGCAAACATCGCGTCAACGTTCCGTGAACTCTACGCGTCACTGCCCCACCGGGTCAACGAAACGATCGATTTTCCCCTCGTGAGATGGCAATTCGTTCCGGTGCCCCGGGATCGGGCCTGCCTCTCACGAGTTGCGCCGCATGGATCAAACGCCGGATCGGGCGCGTTGCGATTGGGCACGAGATTCGCCCGCAATGCGCCGTTACCATGACGAGGAATGGGGCGTGCCGCTGCATGGCGACGCCGCCTTGTTCGAGTTTCTGGTATTGGAGGGCGCCCAGGCGGGTCTGTCCTGGCGGACCGTGCTCGACCGCCGCGCTGCGTACCGGGCGGCCTTCCATCGCTACGACATCGCTCGAATTGCCGCGATGTCGGACGCGGAATTGGGGACCGCGGCGGAGCAAGGAATCATTCGCCATCGCCAAAAGGTGGTCTCGGTACGGACCAACGCCCGCGCCGCGTTGGCAGTCGCGACCGAACACGGTGAGCCTGGACGCATTCCTGTGGGCGGCGGTAAGCCACCGCCCGATCGTCAATCACTGGACGAACTCCGCCGAGGTGCCGGCGCGCACCGAACTGTCCGACGCCATGAGCCGTCGCCTGCGCAAGTACGGCTTCAGCTTCGTGGGGTCGACAATCTGCTATGCCTTCATGCAAGCAACCGGAATGGTGGACGATCACCTGATAAGCTGCTTTCGCCGCGCCAGCCGGGGCTGACGCGCTCCCGGCGCAGTTGAGCGCACGCAAGCTTGTTCCGGCGGTCGGGAGGCGTTTTGCGCTGGACTGTGGCGCGGAGGCAACTATGGCCTACTACACGAGGGTGCTCCAACCCGACGAAACGGTTCGGGCCGTAGGGCGCCTGCACTGGCTGATCTTCTGGCCGGGTGTGTTCTGGCTGCTGATCGCCATCGCCATTGCCTGCGTCGGCGCCTTCGTGGCGGTCGAGGATCCGCAGCGACATTACTGCTTCTACGCGGCCGCCGCGATCGCTCTGGTCGGCATTCTGATGGTGGCCGGCGAGTGGCTCCGTCGCCTTGGCACGGAGATCGTCGTCACCGATCGCCGGGTCATCCTGAAGCGTGGGCTGCTGTCGCGCTACACGGCGGAGATGAACATCAGCAAGATCGAGACCGTAGACGTTCGCCAAAGTATCTGGGGCCGATTGCTCGGCTACGGCACGATCGTGATCCGGGGCACGGGAGCGGGCATCGAGCCGCTGCGCGCCATCGGCGCGCCGATCACGCTGCGCAACGCGATCCTGCTCGGGTAGTTTTCGCGGCTCAAAGCTTCTCGATCCGGCGCGGCCCGGCCCGGGTCATGGTGCAGGACCCGTGCTTCGAGAACGCCGTGGCAGGCGCCGGAGGTCTTGGCGGGAGCAAGGCCAAGCACTCGGGTTCGCCAGCGTGTGGCGGCCATGCGCGGTGGCATGTTCGACCTGCGCGGCTCCGCCCTCCCCCAGCGCGGCGCTGCGGGACACGCTCGTTTGAGAAGCCGTAGCTTTGAACGACCCGGCGCCCTGCACATCGCGGTCCGAAGCTGTGGCAAGCGATGCCAGCGGGCCTCCATCCTGCGGTCGGTCTGGGCGGCGCGCGCGCCGCTGATGAGGCTCGGCAAGCGGCTGGACCGAGCCGCCGCCAGCAACGGCCGATCGCTGACCGGGATTCCCCGTTCGATAAAGCCCGCATTGAGCAACTGCGCCATCTGTGCGTCGCGCTCGACATTGGTCGCGCACCCCAACTCGACGCCGATCAGTCGGGTGCCGCCGCGCACCGCCGAGGTGACCAAGTTGTGGCCCGAGGAAAGCGTGTAACCGGTCTTCAGACCGTCGGCGCCCGGATACGACTTCAGCAGGTTATCGTGGTTGAACACAACCTGGCCATGGAACACGAAACCGGGCGTGCTGAAATAGTGGTAATAGCCGGGAAAGTCGGCGACCAGCCGACGTGCGAGCAGGGCGAGGTCGCGCGCGGTGGTCCAGGCATCCGGGTCCGGCAAGCCGGAAGCATTGGTGAAGGTGCTGCGAGTCATGCCCAAGGCGCGGGCGCGCAGGGTCATCAATTGCGCGAAACCGCGTTTCGCCGCCGCCCAGCATCTCGCCGAGCGCCGCCGCGGCGTCGTTGGCGGAGCGCGTCACCAGACCGAGAATGGCCTGCTCGACCGTGATCCTGGTCTGCGGCGTAAGCCCGAGTTTGGTCGGCTCCATCGACGCCGCGCGCTCGCTGACCGGGACCTCGTCATCCAGGCTGACGCGACGGTCCCGCAGCGCCTCAAAGGTCATGTAGAGGGTCATCAGCTTGGCGAGACTGGCGGGGTGGCGGAACGCATCCGCGTTCACTTGTTCGAGCACTGCGCCGGATTGCGCGTCGACCACGATCGAGGCGTAGCGATCGGAGCCGATCTGCGCGTCGGCCGGCCTCGGCCGGGCGAACACGGCCGGCAATAAAAAGATCAGGAGAACCGGCCACATAAGCGCGCTTCGATGGCGCCGCCGAGCTGCCATGAATGCCGCCCTCCCGCTTGGCAATGCCGGTTTAGAGCACGGAGAACCTTGCTGTCCAGTACGAAATGACCGAGAATGACCAAGCGGTTGAGAGGGTTGCGGGCTGAGCTTCCCGGGCGGTTTCGGAATGGTCAGCCGCAGCAAATTGTGCGCCGCACAAAAATCGCTTGAACCGCGGTCGCGCGAGCCCAGGTAACGTTCATGCTGCAGTGCAGTATGGACTTTCGGCAAGCAAGGAATGGACACCGACATGAAAACGACCGAGCAATTTTTCGCATTCTCGCAAGGCAATCTGGAGGCGGTTGCCAAGTCCGGCCAAATCTGGGCCAGCGGTTTGCAGGATCTGGGCAACCAGCTGGCCGCGAGCGGACGGGCGCAATTCGCCGAAACCGTGTCCGCCCTCAAGGCACTCGCCGGCGCCAAGACCCTGAATGACGGCTTCGAGATGCAAGCCGCGCTGACCCGCGCCGCCATCGAGAAGACCATCATCGAGGCCGGCCGCTTCGCCGAAACGTCGGTCCGCCTGGCGGAGCAGGCGTGGGCGCCGATGACGGCGCGCGTCGGGGCGGCGGCGCAGACGTTCGGCAGCGCCGCCTGAAGCTTTTCGGGGTTGGCGACCTGACCACGAGCCCCGGGCGGCGGCGCCCGGGGCTTTTCATTGCCGGCGCGGACGGGTGTGGATTTTCCTCGCCGGGCCGGGGGTAATCACGCCGACAGCAATGCCCTTTTATCCGACCGCGGCCTTCCGATATGCTGGCCCCGATGACCGGACGTGACGGACGCGGATGACGCGGGATCCCACCATGAGCGACAACGACAAGCGCGGAGGCGACGGCTCCAGCACCAGCGTGGTGGTGAAGGCACGCCCGAAGACGCGCAAGCCCGCCATGTATAAAGTTCTGATGCTGAACGACGACTATACTCCGATGGAGTTCGTCGTGCATGTTTTGGAGCGGTTTTTTCAGAAGAACCGGGAGGAGGCCACCCGCATCATGCTGCACGTGCACCGCCGCGGGGTCGGCGTCTGCGGGGTCTATACCTACGAGGTCGCCGAGACCAAGGTCACCCAGGTGATGGACCTCGCCCGCCAGAACCAGCATCCTCTGCAGTGCACGATCGAGAAGGAATGAGGCGCCATGCTGTCGCGCAACCTCGAACAGACCCTCCATCGCGCGCTCTCGCTGGCCTCCGACCGCCGCCATGAATACGCCACCCTCGAGCACCTGCTGCTCGGCCTCGCCGACGACGCCGATGCCGCCACCGTGCTGCGCGCCTGCGGGGTCGATCTCGACAAGCTGCGCGCCGACGTCTCGGAATTCCTCGACAAGGACCTCGCCGGCCTGGCCACCGACCGCTCCGGCGATCCCAAGCCCACGGCGGGCTTTCAGCGGGTGGTCCAGCGCGCCGCCATCCACGTCCAGTCCTCCGGCCGCGACGAGGTCTCCGGCGCCAACGTCCTGGTGGCGCTGTTCTCCGAGCGCGAATCGCACGCCGTCTATTTCCTCCAGCTGCAGGACATGACCCGGCTCGACGCCGTCAACTTCATCTCCCACGGCATCGCCAAGTCGCCCGGCCGCGTCGCCCAGCAGACGCCCCGGGGCGCCAACGAGCCGCACCACGAGGAGCGCGAGGAGAAGCCCGGCCGGCGCAACCAGGACGCGCTCTCGAATTATTGCGTCAATCTCAACAAGAAGAGCATGGCCGGCAAGATCGATCCGCTGATCGGTCGCGAACCCGAGATCGAGCGCACCATCCAGATCCTGTGCCGGCGCACCAAGAACAACCCGCTCTATGTGGGCGATCCCGGCGTCGGCAAGACCGCGATCGCCGAGGGCCTCGCCAAGCGCATCGTCGAGGGCGACGTCCCCGAGGTGCTCGCCAAATCGACGATCTTCGCCCTCGACATGGGGGCGCTGCTCGCCGGCACCCGCTACCGGGGCGACTTCGAGGAGCGGCTGAAGGCGGTCGTCTCGGAGCTTGAGAACCACGCCGGCGCGATCCTCTTCATCGACGAGATCCATACCGTGATCGGCGCCGGCGCCACCTCGGGCGGCGCCATGGACGCCTCGAACCTGCTCAAGCCCGCGCTCGCCTCGGGGACGCTGCGCTGCATCGGCTCCACCACCTACAAGGAATTCCGCAACTACTTCGAGAAGGACCGCGCCCTGGTGCGGCGCTTCCAGAAGATCGACGTGAACGAGCCGTCGATCGAGGACACGGTGAAGATCCTGCGCGGCCTGAAGATCAACTACGAGAAGCACCACAAGGTGCGCTACACCGAAGAGGCGATCCGCGCCGCCGTCGATCTTCAGCGCCAAATACATCAACGACCGCAAGCTCCCCGACAAGGCGATCGACGTCATCGACGAGGTCGGCGCCTCGCGCATGCTGCTGCCCGAGCACAAGCGCCGCAAGACCGTCACGCTCAAGGACGTCGAGGAGATCGTCGCCAAGATCGCGCGGATTCCGCCGAAATCGGTCTCCGCCGACGACAAGGAGACGTTGCGCAACCTGGAACGCGACATCAAGGCGATGGTGTTCGGCCAGGACCAGGCCATCGACGCGCTCGCCGCCGCGATCAAGCTCTCACGCGCCGGCCTGCGCGAGTTGGAGAAGCCGATCGGCAACTATCTCTTCTCCGGCCCCACCGGCGTCGGCAAGACCGAGGTGGCGCGCCAGCTCGCCGCGGTGATGGGGATCGAGCTGATCCGCTTCGACATGTCGGAATATATGGAGCGCCACAGCATCTCGCGGCTGATCGGCGCGCCGCCCGGCTATGTCGGCTTCGACCAGGGCGGCCTGCTCACCGACGCCATCGACCAGCATCCGCACTCGGTCCTGCTTCTCGATGAGATCGAGAAGGCGCATCCCGATCTGTTCAACATCCTGCTGCAGGTGATGGACCACGGCAAGCTCACCGACCACAACGGCAAGACCGTCGATTTCCGCAACGTGATCCTCATCATGACCACCAATGCCGGCGCCGCCGACATGGCGAAGGCCTCGATCGGCTTCGGGCGCGAGGCGCGGGTCGGCGAGGACGAGGAGGCGGTGAAGCGCCTGTTCACCCCGGAATTCCGCAACCGGCTCGACGCCGTCGTGGGGTTCGCCGGCCTCACGCCGGAGGTGGTCGGGCGCGTGGTCGAAAAGTTCATCATGCAACTGGAGGCCCAGCTCGCCGACCGCAACGTGACCATCGAGCTCTCGTCGGCGGCCAAGGAGTGGCTCGCCGAACGCGGCTACGACCCGCTCTACGGCGCGCGGCCGCTGGCGCGGCTGATCCAGGAGCAGGTGAAGAAGCCGCTCGCCGAGGAGCTGCTGTTCGGCAAGCTGGTCCGCGGCGGCGCCGTCAAGGTCACGCTGAAGGAGGGCAAGCTCGACTTCGAGATCACCGAGGCCACGCTCCCGGCGCTGCCCAAGCCCGACGAGGACGGCGAGGGCGACAAGGTGGAGCACGAGGTGATGGAGTAGGGGCTCCGTCATCGCGAGGCGCGCAGCGCCGTGGCGACCCCATGGCACGCGGTCGGCAAGCCAGCGGTTTACATCATGGCTAGTCGGCGGAACGGCACCCTCTATGTGGGCGTGACTTCCAACCTCGTACAGCGAGCGTGGCAGCATCGCACGAACGCGCTGCCGGGGTTCACGTCGCGCTATGCCTGCAAGCGCCTCGTCTATATCGAACCGCACGCCGACATGACGGCGGCGATCCTGCGCGAGAAGCAGATCAAGGCCGGCTCGCGCACCAGGAAACTCGCGCTGATCGAGAAGGACAACCCGACCTGGCGCGATCTCTACGAGGAGCTTCTGTAACCCCGTCCGTCATCGCGAGGCGCGCAGCGTCCCCGTCATCGCGAGCCGCGCAGCGTCCCCCGTCATCGCGAGCCGCCCCTTGGCGGCGTGGCGATCCAGGCTCGCTCGCGTGGACCCGGCCGTGTGCCTGGATCGCTTCGCCTTCGGCTCGCGATGACGGACGGTGGCGAGGTCGGGGTGCCCCACGGCTTGACCGCCCCTGCCGCCGGCCCGACAGTGCCGCATGGTCCGCCGGTTCGATCACCTCACCATCGCCGTCCGCGATCTCGACCGCGCCCGCCGCTTCTTCGCCGTTCTCGGCTTCCGCGAAGCCGTCGCCACGGTGATCGCCGGCGAACCCTTCGCCGCCTATATGGGGGTGCCCGGCATCGAGGCCGACCACGTGACCCTGGTGCTGGAGAACGCCACGCCGCGGACGGAAATCCAGCTCCTGCACTACCGCCATCCCGACGCCATCGCCGACCCGCATATCGGCGACCTCCACAAGATCGGCCTCAACCACGTCTGCTTCGCGGTGGACGACATCGCCGCCGAGATCGCCCGCATCCGCGAAGCCGGCTTCGCGACGCGGAGCGAAATTCTCGATTTCCACGCGCGCAAGCTGGTGTTCCTGGAAGGACCCGAGGGCGTGGTGGTCGAGCTGTCGGAGTGGCATTAGGCGCCACCACCCGAAGGGCGCTGCCGCGACCGTCATGCCCGCGAAGGCGGGCATCCACGCCTTCCTTCACCGGCTTCCCCCCGCCATGAGCGGATGTCCTATCGGTCCACTCGCGATCCGACTTGACTGCGCCCGGCCCAATGGACACATCCGGCTCGGTTTCGAATGGGATGAGGCCAAGCGCCGGGCGAACCTCGCCAAACACGGGCTGGATTTCATCGACGCAGACCATCGAGGGCGAGGCCTGCTCGACGGGCGCCCTTGTCTCACGGGTACCCCTCGACCGGAGGGCGCGAGCACCGGTTTCTGGCGGTGGGTGCGCTCGGGAGCACGGTGGTAACGCTGATCTGGACCAAATGAGGCGAGGCAGTCCGTCTCATCTCGTTCAGGAGAGCAAGAGATGGCGAAACGCGGGCGTATCGTTCGCATGTCGGCCGAGGAAGTCCAGGCGATGATTGATCGCGGCGAAAGCCGCACCGACTGGGCGCGCGTGCACGCCATGCCGCAGGACGAAGTCGAACGCCTCGCCGACGAGGACGACGGGCCGTTGTCGGCGGGCTGGGAGAAGACGCCATCACGACGGGTCATCCGGTTTTCTTGGATGCCGACATCCTCGCTTGGTTCCGCACCCTCCCGACCCCGAGGCGCGCATCAATGCGGTGCTGCGCGACTACATGCGCGCCCACAAATAGGGCGGAAAAGCGCAGCGCCTTCCGCCGTCGCCGCAAGCCGCCGGAACGCACACCGGGGCGAGGAAGAACCCCCCTCCCCTTGCGGGAGGGGATGGGGGAGGGGTCGAAACCAACTCCCGACCAAATGCTCGGCCAGTATTTCTTGAATATGGAAGCGGTGGCGGCGCGAAACTCCACCTCTCCCGCTCGCGGGAGAGGTCGGATTGCCGCTTGCGGCAATCCGGGCGAGGGTCCTCCCGCTCTGCGGAGAGTTCGCGGAGCGAAGCGACGCGCGTGAGGGCGGCGGCGTGAGGGCCGGCGCAGCCCGGCCGGGTGAGGGTCGCGTGCAAGAGACCACTCACAACTCTGACGTGCGCATGCTATGAACGCGCCTGTATTCCATCCGGGGACTCCCCCACCAAGCATGCCCCGTTCTCTGCGCCCCGTCGCTCGCGACCCCGCCGCCAAGCGGGCAGCCCCGACCAAGGACTATCGCCATAAGCACGAGACCGCCGTCCGTCCCGATGCGGGTGCCGCGCCGCGGTTCAAGGCGAAACGCGAAACCGCAACCTACCGCTACGACAGCAGCCTCTCGCCCGCGCTCGACTGGGATACTTCGCCGGCGCGCGACACCGCCGCCTGGCTGCTCGCCGCGATCGAGGACGCGGCGCCGCTGCCCGACCAGACATTTGCGCAACCACGCGAATTGCGCGGCGCGGACGGATCGGTGCTGCTGCGCATCACGGGCTTGCAGGACGCGCTGGCGGCGCTGAAGCGGATGCAGGCGCCGTTCCTGAATTGGACGGGGAAGGCCGAGCGGCTGTCCTTCGACGTTCCGACCTTGCCGCTGTTCGTGCATGAGCGTCTGTCCACGGAGGCGATCATCAAGACGCTGGAGCACCATCGCAAGCGCGCCGATGCGGATGCGCAGGCCGAGCTGTTCGCCGATCCGCGAATGCCGCTCAGCGCGCAGGTCAACGCCTATGCCCATCGCAGCGGCTGGGTGAACCGGATGATCCTGGGCGACAGCCTGGTGGTGATGAACAGCCTGGCGAAATACGAGGGTTTGGGCGGGCAGGTGCAGTGCATCTACATGGACCCGCCGTACGGGGTGAAGTTCGGCAGCAACTTCCAGCCGTTCGTGCGCAAGCGCGACGTGAAGCACAACGACGATTCGGACATGACGCGCGAGCCGGAGATGGTGCAGGCGTATCGCGATACGTGGCAGTTGGGGCTGCACTCGTATCTGACGTATTTGCGGGATCGGCTCTTGGTGGCGAAGGATTTGCTGACACCGAGCGGGTCCATCTTCGTGCAGATTAGCGATGAAAATCTTCATCACGTGCGGGAGGTCTTGGATCAAGTCTTTGGGTTTGAGAATTTTGTTGCGCTCGTTCCTTTCAAAAAGACGGCGGGCCAATCGAGCGAGTTACTCGCGGGGGTCGCTGATTATCTGCTATGGTACGGGAAGAGCGTTGAGCTAATCAGGTATCGACAACTCTACACCTTGAAGGCGCGAGGCTCGACTGGCTCTGGAGATACCTGGGTTGAACTATCTGACAGAACGCGACGTAGACTTACGAAGGCTGAGAGTGACAATACGGACCTCTTACCGAACGGGTCGAAGTTTTTCATCCCCGACAATCTGACCAGCAACCGGCCTCCTGGCGACTTTCCTGTGGAGTATGGCGGACAGGCATATCGGCCTAAGCGAGGGTACTGGAAGACAGGCATCGAAGGAATGAAATGCCTCGTAAAGGGCGAACGGATTATTCTCCAAGGCGAAACTCTGCGTTACGTTAGATACTTTCGGATTTTCCAGTTTCTCCTATTGCCGCCTTTGGGACGATACCGGCGCTCGGGGTTGGGGCGAAGATAAGCTTTACGTCGTTCAAACGGCGGAGAAAGTCATCGAACGCTGCATCCTGATGACCACCGACCCCGGCGACCTCGTGCTTGACCCCACCTGCGGGTCCGGCACCACCGCCTATGTCGCCGAGCAATGGGGCCGCCGCTGGATCACCATTGATACCTCCCGCGTCCCGCTCGCGCTCGCCCGCCAACGCCTGCTTACGGCGACCTTCCCGTGGTATCGACTAAGATGAAGCAGCCGGCCCGGCGGCGGTTTCGTCTATGCGCGACGGCAGAACCGCAAGGGCGAGGAAGTCGGCGGCATCGTGCCGCACGTCACGCTGAAATCCATCGCCAACAACGAACCGCCGGCCGAGGAAGTGCTGGTCGATCGCCCCGAATGGATGAGGGCATCACCCGCGTCACCGGCCCCTTCGTCGTGGAGGCGATGCTGCCGACGCCGGTTCCGCTCGACGAGGCGGACACACCGGCCGACCACCGACGACGCCGGGCGACCACGTCGCGCGCATGATCGAGGTGCTGCGCCGCTCGCCCGCCCTCGCCCTGCCGGGCGGCGGCAAGATCACCCTCAAATCCATCCGCCGCCCGGCGCGCACGCTGACCCTGTCCGCCGAGGCGGTGGTCGATCACGATGCCGCCGGCGGCGCGCGTGCCGCTCGGCGACCGCGTCGCGGCGGCGCACGAGGCGCAACACCGGCGCGCTGCCGTCCAGCGCCCGGCCCGTCGCCATCCTGTTCGGCCCGGCGGATGGCGCGTCACCGCGCAAGCGCCGTGCTGGACGCGGCGAAGGAGGCCAACGTGAAGGGCTACGCCCATCTCTATGTCATCGGCTTCGGCTTCACCGCCGAGGCGCAGGCGCGAGATCGATGCCGGCGAGGACGCGCTCGGCCTGCCCGCGAGCCGCGTCACGATGACGCATCGACGTGCTGATGGGCGACCTGCTGAAGACCCAGCGCAGCAGCCAGATCTTCGCCATCTCCGGCAGCCCGGAGATCGCGGTCCGCCGCCTGCCCGAAGCCGGCGGACGACGGCACGCCGCGCTGGCAGGTGCGCCTGCTCGGCCTCGACACCTTCGACCCGGCGACCATGCAGCCGCACCACATGAACGGCGACGACGTGCCGATGTGGATGCTCGACACCGACTGGAACGGCATGGCCTTCAACGCCGACCAGGTGTTCTTCCCGCGCACCGCCGCCTGGGACAACTTGCGAAGGGCGCTGAAGTCGACGCATGAGGACAGCGTGTGGGAGCATCTGCGCGGCGACACTTCGGCGCCGTTCGCCGCCGATGCCGGCACCGAGATCGCGGTCAAGGTGCTGGACGAACGCGGCAACGAGTTGCTGCGTCGCAAGCGTCTGCGCGGACTCGGGGCGCCGAGCCGACAGCACGACGACTGAGCGGCTTCGAGGTTCCCGACCCCGATCCTGAACGGCCCGTTCGACGAGCCGGCGCCGGCACTGGCACCTGGAGGAGGGCGTGCCGCCGCGAGGATCGCCCGGGCCGGCGCCCGGCCGGCTACTACTACCGCGACCCGCGAGCGCGGCGTGCAGGACGGCGGCGGCAGCCGGGGCGTCTGGCGGGAGATGCCGCTGGTCAACCTGATCCGCGACCGCGTGCGCGAGTGGCAGGAGGCCGGGCGGCCCGGCGTCACCCGCACCACGCCGGAGCTGTTCGACTGGTGGGAGCGCGAGGGCCGGCAGCCGCGCCTGTTCTTCGCGCAGCGCGAGGCGGTCGAGACGGTCATCTTCCTGACCGAGGCGCGGGCCGATTTCCTGCAGGTATCGAGGTGCCGCGCGACGAGCCGAGCGAGGAGCGGATCGCGGAGGGCTACGCCGGCTTCCGGCGCCGCTGCGCGCAAGATGGCGACCGGCACCGGCAAGAGCACGGTCGCCGGCGATGCTCGCGGCGTGGTGCATCCTGAACAAGGTCGCCGATCGCGGCGACGCGCGGTTCTCCGACACCGTGCTGATCGTCTGCCCGAACGTGACCATCCGCTCGCGCCTGGGCGAGCTCGATCCGGCGACGCGGCGAGGCGAGCCTCTATCGCACGCGCGACCTGGTGCCCGAGGCGATGATGCCGGACCTCGCGCGGGCCGCGTGATCATCACGAACTGGCACGTGTTCGAGCCGCAGACGCCCGGCGGCGGCAGCGCGCGTGGTCAAGCGCGGCGTGCCGAGGACCACGACGGAGCGGATCATCATCGGCCGGCAAGCGCACCACCGCGCGCGGCAACCGCTACTTCACGCCGGAAGCCTACGCCGCCGCGGTCGCCGCCGGCGCAGATCGAGGTGATCCGGGAGGAGACGGACGGCGACGGGCGCCGTCGCGAGCGCCCTGGTGCGCGCGACCCGCTACGTCGAGAGCGACACCGCGCTGGTCGACCGCGTCCTCGGCCGCGCGGGCGGCAAGCAGAACATCCTCGTCATCAACGACGAGGCGCACCACGCCTATCGCATCCCGCCCGAGGCGCCGAGGACGAGCAGGACGAGATCGACCTCGAGGACGAGGACGAGCGAGGAGGAGGAGGCGGACCGCAAGGAGGCGACGGTCTGGGTCGAGGGGCTCGACCGCATCCACAAGCTGCGCGGCATCAACCTCTGCGTCGACCTCTCGGCGACGCCCTACTACCTCGGCCGCATGGGCGACGCGACCAACACGGTGTTTCCCTGGGTGGTCAGCGATTTCGGCCTGACCGACGCCATCGAGTCCGGGCTGGTGAAGGTGCCGCAGCTCGTGGCGGCGCGACGACACCGGGCGGCCGATGCCGGCCTATTTCAACATCTGGGAGTGGATCAAGCCGCGACTGACGGCGCGCGGAGCGCGGCGCCACGCGCGGCAGCCCGAAGCCCGAGGCGATCCTGAAATAGGCGCACACGCCGATCGCGATCCTGGGCGGCATGTGGGCGCAGGAGCTGCGGCGATGGGCGGGGGAGGACGATCCGCGCCCGCCGGTGTTCATCCTGGTGGCGAAGAACAAGCGCATCGCCAAGGCGCTCTTCGAGTGGATCGGCGAGGGCAAGCGCCCGGCCGGCGTCGCGCCGCTGAACGTGCCGGACCTGGCCAACACGGACGGACGGATCGTCACCATCCGCGTCGATACCGGCGTCGTGGCGGAGACCGACACCGGCAACGCCAAAACCGACGAGAACCGCTGGATGCGGCTCACCCTCGATACGGTCGGCAGCGTGGCGTGGCCGCAGGACAAGCAGGGACGGCCCGTCTATCCGGAAGGCTTCGAGGAGCTGGCCGAAGAAGCTCGGGCGGCCGCTGCATCCGCCCGGCCGCGACATGCGCTGCATCGTCTCGGTCGGGATGCTGACCGAGGGCTGGGACTGCAACACGGTCACCCATGTCGATCGGCCTGCGGCCGTTCCAGAGCCAGCTTCTATGCGAGCAGGTGGTCGGCCGCGCGCTGCGGCGGCGGTTCTACCAGATCGGCGACGACGGCAAGTTCGACGAAGAAGTCGCCAAGGTCTTCGGCGTGCCCTTCGAGGTGGTCCCGTTCAAGGCGACGAACGCCAGCCCGAAGCCGAAGCCGCCGCAGCGGCGCATCTATGCCGTGCCCGGCAAGGCGCAGCACGCCATCACCATCCCCAACGTGCGCGGCTATCCAGATGGGGGTGCGCAACCGGATCGCCGTCGCCGACTGGCCGTCGGTGCCGAGCATCGTGCTCGACCCGCAGGACTTGCCGCCGACCTCGGCCATGGCGGCGGCGCTGAACATGCAGCGGCCCTCGGTCACCGCGCCGGGCGGCGCCGCAGATGGCGACGCTGAAGGCGTTTCGTGCGCAGCACCGCGAGCAGGAACTCGCCTTCCAGATGGCGGCCGACCTGACGCGCCTTTATGTCGCGCAGCCGACCTGCGAAGCGCCGGCCCACGTGCTGTTCCCGCAGGTGCTGCGGATCGTGCAGCGGTACCTGGCCGAGAAGGTGCAGGCGCGCGCCGCCGGCCGACCGGCTGGACGCTTTCCTCAGCCCCTATTACGGCTGGATCATCGAGCGCCTGCTCGGCGCGATCCGCCCCGACGCGGAGGCGGGCGAGGCGCCCGAGGTGCCGGACATCGACGAGGATCGCCCGCTGCGCACGGCCGACATCAGCGTGTTCACGCCCAAGCCCGTGCCGGAGGCCGCGCGGACCCATCTCAACCTCGTCGTCTGCCGACACGATCACGTGGGAGCAGTCGGCCGGCTATCACCTCGACAACCATCCGGCGGTTCGGTCTTTCGTGAAGAACCACGGCCTGCACTTCGCGATCCCCTATCTGCATAACGGCAAGGCATCCGACTACCTGCCCGGACTTCGTGGCCCGGCTGGAATCGGAGGAAGAGCGGTACCTGATCGCCGAGATCAAGGGCGCCGACTGGGACAGTACCGCCGAGATCAAGGCGCAGGCCGCCATCCGCTGGTGCGCCGCCGTGAACGCCACCGGACGGTTCGGATTGTGGACTTACTGCTGGCCAGGAACGTCGCCGATCTGGTCGCATGGCTCGATTTGCGCGTCGCTCACCCGGCCTGAGCGGCCGGCCTCACACGAATTGCTTCGCTCGCCGGCAGCCGCACCCGCGTCGCCTCCACATACACCGCGTCGGGAATGCTGACCGGCAGCCCGGGCCGCAAAAGCACGTCCAATGCGTCGGCCAGCGCCAGCGTGATCAACGGCGAGGTGTCGGTCACGATCAGCCCGAAGCTGCTCACTCCGCCTGCTCGCGCAGCAGCCGCCGGAGCAACGCGCGCCCGCGTTGGCGCGCCTCCAAATTCGGCCCCTCCATCGGCGCGATCGGCGGCCTTAGTCCCAGTTCGCCCAATCCGGCCAGCACGTCCAGATACGTCTCGAACCCGCGCCCGCGCAGCTCGTGCCAGGTGATCCCGCCTCCGGCATAGAGCCGCAGCAGCCGTTCGCGCTCGCTCACATCAGGGGTTTCGCCCATGCGGTGTTTCTATCACGCCGCAGCGCCCGCTTCACCTCTCCCGCGGCGCCCCCGTTGCAGGCCCCACCATCCCCCCCACCACCGCCGCACAAACCCCCCGCCCCGCCGCATCGTCCGCCGCCAACCGCGCCCCCCACTCCCCCAGCACCGCGAGGATTGTCCGCCCCCGCACCACGCATCCCGCGGCGTCGCTGAACTCCTCCACCAGCCACGCCTCGCCCGGCGCCGCCGTCGCCCGCACCTCCGGAAATGCCACGCACGCCGCGCGCGCCGTCAGGAACCCCGTGCGCTCCGCGGCGACCGCCTCCAGATACGCCACCGAAAGCGCCTCCACCCGCTGCCGCCCCGCCAACCGCCGCGCCGCCAGCACGGCATGGGCCATCCGCTCGCCCAACCCCGCCTGAAACTCCCGCACCACATCGGCCAGCAGCGCCCCGTTGGTCCGGTAATACCACCGCGCCAGGTCGAACTTGATCCCCGCCGCCGTCGCCAGCGAAGGCAGCGCCAAACCGGCAAGCCCGTACGCCGCGACATGGGCCGCCGCCGCCGCGCGCAGCCGCGCCCGCTTCGCCGCCGGGCTCACAGCGCTCCCCAACCCCGAGGCGGCGGCCGCGCGCGCGCCGTCCACCACCATATGCGCGAGCAGCCGCGCATAGGCCTCGCGGCTCAGCGCGGCGCCCTCGCGAAACCACAGGATATGGCCGCTCGCGCTCGCCATCAGCGTCATCGTCAGCGGCATCAGGATCTCGGTCCGCCCCGCCGTCTCGGGAACGGCGCGCACGATCAGCCCGGCGTAGAAATCCGCCAGATGCCGCTGGCGCAGTTGCAGCGCCCGGCCCAGTGCCGGCGAGGCGCCGGAGACGGCGGCGGCGAACACCCGCTGCGCCTCGCGATAGACGCCCAGCATCTCCAGGAGGTCGCGGATCGCCCACACCAGCTTCTCGACCGCATCCTCGGTGTCGTCGAGCCGGCGGTACACCCCCAGCCGCTCGATCAGCCGGTTGAGGTGGCGCTCCAGCACCGCCTCGATGACCATCTGCTTGTTGCCGAACTGCGCGCGCACCGCATAGGGGGGCAGGCCGGCGGCGGCGCCGATCTCCTGCAAACCGACCGGCAGCAGCCCGCCGGCGGCGAGCAGCCGCTCGGCCGCATCCAGCAGCGCCGTCCGCCGCTCGCGCAGCGTCGTCTGCTCGGGCTCCCGAACCTCGTCGGCCACCAGGGTTTCGGGAAACTCCAACACGGCGCTCTCCGCAAAGGCCGCCGCGTCTAGCACAACTCACTAACAATGTCAAGCGATCAGCGCGCCCGCGCCACCGAGGCCGCCTGCGCGCGGGCGTGGTTCATGCCGGCGGTGATCGCCTGCACGTCCTGCTCCACCTGGCGGCCGCGCGCGCCATAATCGTCGAGCCCCGCCACCGGCTCGGCGGCGCAACCGCCCAAGTCAATCAGCAGAGGGCAAATCAACACCAGACAGAGGACGAGCCGCATCGGCGCAATCTAAAATCCCGCCCGCGCCGCAACAAGCGAAACGCCGCCGCCTTGACCCCGACCCCGCCTTGACCCCGGCACGCACCCCGGCGGTAGAATAGCCCCTTCCCCGCAGGAGCCGTCGATGCCCGGCCTGAATTATGCCGCCCCCACCAGCGTGAACGAGGCCGTTTCGCTGCTCGCCAACGCGTCGGGCGTCGCCAAGCCGCTCGCCGGCGGCACCGATTTGCTGGTGCAGCTCCGCTCGGGGCGCCTGCGGCCCGATCTCATCGTCGACACCAAGCGCCTGCCCGGGATCAGCGGCGTGCGCGCGGCGGCCGGCGGCTTCGTCATCGGCGCCGCCACTCCGGGCGCGGTGCTGGAGGCGCACGCCGAGCTGAAGCGCGCCTGGCCGGGCGTGGTGGAAGCCATGGACCTGATCGGCTCGACGCAGATCCAGGGCCGCGCCTCGCTCGGGGGCAATCTCTGCAACGCCTCGCCGGCCGCCGATTCGGTCCCCGCGATGATCGCCGCCGGCGCCGTCGCCGTCGTGATCGGACCCGACGGCCGGCGCGAGACCCCGGTGGAAGCGATCCCCATCGCGCCCGGGCGCACCTCGCTCGCCAAGGGCGAGTTCGTGCTCGAATTCCGCCTCCCCGCCCGGCCGCCGCGCGCGGCGGACGCCTATCTCCGCTTCATCCCGCGCACCGAGATGGACATCGCCGTGGTCGGCTGCGGCGTCAGCGTCGCGCTCGACGCCGCCGGCGTCTGCACCGCCGCCCGCGTCGCCCTCGGCGCCGTCGCGCCGACGCCGCTGCTGGTCGCCGAGGCCGCCGCGGCGCTGATCGGCCACAGGCTCGACGCGGCGACGCTCGCCCGGCTCGACGAGGCCGCGCGCGCCGCCTGCCGGCCGATCGCCGACAAGCGCGGCACCATCGACTACCGCATCAAGGTCGCCGGCGTGCTGGCCCGCCGCGCCGCCGCCATCGCCTTCGCCCGCGCCGAGGAGCAAGCACAAGCATGAGCAAGCACCACGTCAGCGCCACCATCAACGACGAACCCGCCGAGTTCCTCTGCGAGACCTCCGAGACCCTGCTCGACGTGCTGCGCGACACTCTGGGCCTCACCGGCAGCAAGGAGGGGTGCGCGTCCGGCGATTGCGGCGCCTGCAGCGTCATCTGCGACGGCGCGCTGGTCTGTTCCTGCCTGATGCTCGGCGTCGAGGCCGAGGGCCGCGCCATCACCACCGTCGAGGGCATCGCCCGCGGCGATCGCCTCCATCCCGTGCAGCGCCAGTTCCTCGAACACGCCGCCCTGCAATGCGGCTTCTGCACGCCGGGCCTGATCGTCGCCGCCAAGGCGCTGTTGGACGAGAACCCCGATCCCACCGAGGAGGAGGCGCGCTACTGGCTCGCCGGCAATCTCTGCCGGTGCACCGGCTACGACAAGATCCTCGCCGCGGTGCTGGACGCCGCCGCCGAGCTGCGCGCCGAAAGGAGCCCCGCATGAACGACATCGCCGCCAAGCCCGAGCTGAAGGTCGTCGGCACCCGCCCGGTCCGCCCCGACGGCGTCGATAAAGTCACCGGCCGCGCCCAGTTCGGCGCCGACATGGCGCTGCCGGGGATGCTGTGGGCCAAGGTCAAGCGCAGCCCGCACGCGCATGCCCGCATCCTCGCCATCGACACCGCGAAGGCGGAAAAGCTCGCCGGCGTGCGCGCCGTGGTGTCCGCCGCCGACTTCCCCGAGATCGCCGACGAGGAGGCGTTCGTCGGCGAAGGCCCGATGAACTTCCGCGACCTCTCGCGCAACTGCATGGCCCGCGACAAGGCGCTCTACGAGGGCCACGCCGTCGCCGCCGTCGCCGCCATCTCGCCCGCCGTCGCCGAGGCGGCGCTGGCGCTCATCGCGGTCGAGTACGAAGTGCTGCCCCACGTCATCGACGTCGAGGCGGCGATGGCGCCGGATGCGCCGGTGCTGCACGACGACCTCTACACCGCCGGGCTCGACCCCAAGCCCGCCAAGCCCTCCAACATCGCCAAGCGCGTCGCCTACGCCAAGGGCGACATCGCCGCCGGCTTCGCGCAAGCCGAGATCGTCGTCGAGGGCCGCTACACCACCCAACCCGTCCACCAGGCCTATATCGAGCCCCATGCCTGCGTGGTCAGCGTCGCCGCCGACGGCCAGGCGCAGATCTACAGCTCGAGCCAGGGACAGTTCATGGTGCGCGCCTATTGCGCCAAGCTGCTCAACTGGGAGCTTGCGAACATCCGCGCCGTCGCGCTCGAGATCGGCGGCGGCTTCGGCGGCAAGACGCTGGTCTATCTCGAACCCCTCGCGCTGGCGCTGGCGCAGAAGACCGGCCGGCCGGTGAAGATGGTGATGAGCCGCGAGGAGGTGTTCCGCGCCACCGGCCCGACCTCGGGCGCGGTCATCGAGGTGAAGCTCGGGGCGAGGCGCGACGGCACCATCGTCGCCGCGCAGCAAACCCTGAAATACCAGGCCGGCGCCTTCCCCGGCTCGCCGATCGGACCCGGCTGCATGTGCGGCATTCGCCATGTACGACATCGCCAACGTCGATGTCGTCGGCTACGATGTCGTCTCCAACCGCCCGAAGGTCGCCGCCTATCGCGCCCCCGGCGCGCCCATCTCGTCCTGGGCGGTCGAGTGCGCGCTCGACGATCTCGCCCGCCGGCTCGATCTCGACCCGATCGCGCTGCGCGAGAAGAATGCCGTGCGCAACGGCAGCAAGACCCATTACGGGCCGAGCTTCCGCGACATCGGCTTCCTCGAAACCTTGGCCGCGGCGCGCAACAGCGATCACTACCGCAGCAAGCTCGGGCCGAACCGGGGGCGCGGCGTCGCCTGCGGCTTCTGGTTCAATATCGGCGGCGAGTCCTCGGGCGCGGTGCACATCAACGAGGACGGAACGGCGAGCGTCGTCTCCGGCAATCCCGATATCGGCGGCTCGCGCGCGGCGATGGCGATGATGGCCGCCGAGGTGCTCGGCATCCCGGTCGAGAAGGTGCGCCCCGTCGTCGGCGACACCACCTCGATCGGCTTCTCGCATCTCACGGGAGGCTCGCGCGTCACCTTCGCCACCGGCATGGCGGTCACGCAAGCCGCCGAGCGCGTGGTCGAACAGCTCAAGTGGCGGGCGGCGCAGATTTGGGAAATCCCGGTCGATGCGGTGGAATGGCGCGACGGCGCCGCCTATCCGGCCGGCGCCAATGCCGGCGGCTTCGAGCCGCTCGACATCGCCGAGATCGCGCTCAAGGCGGGGCGCACCGGCGGGCCGATCAGCTCCGAGGTGTCGCTGAATGCGCAAGGCGCCGGTCCGGGCTTCGGCTGTCATATCTGCGATGTGGAGGTGGATCGCGAGACCGGGCGCACGACGATCCTGCGCTACACCGCGGTACAGGACGTCGGCAAGGCGATCCATCCCGCCTATGTCGAGGGGCAGATGCAGGGCGGCGCGGCGCAGGGGATCGGCTGGGCGCTGAACGAGGAGTATGTGTACGACGCGCAGGGCCGGATGGAGAATCCGGGCTTCCTCGATTACCGCGTGCCGGTCGCCTCCGACCTGCCGCGCATCGAGACCGTGATGGTGGAGGTCCCCAACCCGCGCCACCCGTTCGGCGCGCGCGGCGTGGGCGAGGTGCCGATCGTGCCGCCGATGGCGGCGGTCGGCAATGCCATCCGCGGCGCCACCGGACTGAGGCTGCACGATCTGCCGATGTCGCCGCCCAAGGTGCGGGCGGCGTTGGACGCGGCGGAGGGCTGAGCTGCCGCGGGTCCTGCTTGACGGCTCGCTCCGACCGATGGCCGGGGGCCGGGCCGAGCTCGAGGTGTCGGCGCGCAGCTTCCGCGCTTTGACCCGCGAGCTCGACGCGCGCTTCCCCGGCCTCGGCAGCCGAATCGAGCACGCGATGGCGGTCGCCATCGACGGCGTGATCTACCAGGACGCCTACGCGGCGCCGCTCGACGAGGGCAGCGAAATCGTGCTGATCCCGAAGATCGCCGGCGGGTGAGTTGCGCGTTTCGGGCCAGGGTGGGATGGGATGAGATGGAACCGCGACGGCCGTCATTGCGAGGACCCTCGCGAAAGCGAGGGGACGAAGCAATCCAGGCGGGCAGCACCGTGCGGTGGGGCCTGGATTGCTTCGCCTTCGGCTCGCAATGACGGGTTTATGGTTGCACCTGGATGCATCCCGCGCAAGATCCAGCCGAGCCTTGCGCCGGACCTCATGAACGACATCGCTTCGGATTCCGTTGCAGCGGCGGACGCCAGCTCGTGTCCCACTTGCTGCGGAGACACCACCGGCGACCGGAACCGGCCCGCTCTCATCCGCGAGGCGTTCCGGCTCGAGTGGCTGAGCGTCGCTTGGATGCTCGTCGAGGCCGTGGTTGCGATCGGCTCCGGCATCGCCGCCGGCAGCCTGGTTCTGCTGGCCTTCGGACTGGACAGCGTCATTGAGTTGATTTCCGCCGGTGTCCTGATCCGGCGGTTGTCGGTTGAGCTGCGGCACGGACGGGAATTCTCCGAGCGCGCGGAACGGCTGGCCAGCCGAATTGGCGGCCTGCTGCTGTACGCTCTGGCGGCGTACGTGGTGCTGTCCGCGGCGTGGAGCTTCCGGACCCGGGAGGGAGCGGAGTTCTCCGTCGCCGGGCTGGCGGTCAGCGCGCTCGCCATTCCGATCATGCGCTATCTCGCCCGCCGCAAGATGGCGCTTGCCGAGCGGCTGGGCAGCCGCGCCATGCGGGCCGACGCGATGGAGAGCATCACCTGCGGCTGGCTCTCCCTCGTCGTCGTCGTCAGCCTCGCGGTCCGGGCGAGCGTCGGCGCATGGTGGATCGATCCCGTCGGTTCGTTGGCAATCGTCTGGTTTCTGATCAGGGAAGCCCGGGAGGCATGGGCCGGCGAGGCGTGCGGATGCTCCTGACACTCCTGAATGTGGCTTGACCCGATCTTATCGACGTCCACGTCAGGCCGGCAGACCGTTATGCTTGCGCAAGCTCTTATCGAAGGCGGATTCGGGGACGAAACGGCGCATCATTCTCGTTTGGCGGGCCAGCCTTCCAGCGGGGTAGCGTCTTCTCGGCACTGCAGCCGTTGCCGCCTTCACAACCGTCTCTGCCACCACCTCGGGAGCGTCGCCTGCTTGCACACCGTTCCGCATCTGCACTTCCATGCCAGCACGCACCGAGTTGTAGGCCGCAAGCGACCGATCGGGCTTCGTCAAATTTTCTTCGAACGACGAGCGGGTAAAGCCGGGCTCGACCAGCGCAACCCGAATTCCGAATGTGCGCAGTTCGTGATCGAGCGATTTAGAATAGCCTTCGAGAGCGTGCTTGGTCGATGCATATAGAGCATTGTAGGGGGCCGGGATCAGGCCCATGATGGAACTCATATTGATGATCCGGCCCTTCTCCTGACGTCGCATTGTCGGCAACACCGCGTTGGTCACGCGGAGAACGCCGAAGAGGTTCACGTCAAACAGCGCCTGGGCCTGCGTGGTAGAGGACTCTTCTGCACCGCCAAGCAAACCAACGCCGGCGTTATTGACGAGCAGATCGATGCGCCCGGCCTTGCTTAGAACCGTGTCAACCATTTTCTGCACTGAAGCATCGTCGGCCACGTCGCAGATCAGCATCGTGATACCGTCGGAAGTTTTCCGGGACCGCTCTACGGCTGGTCCCGAACACGCGATAACCGGCGCGCTTCAGCGCCTGAGACGTTGCCCGTCCGATGCCGCTGGATGCCCCCGTGACGAGAGCGACGCCAAGTTCGGTCTTGTTCACAGAAATCACTCCTCTCTTTGTGCTGGATTGCACACTCCTACTAGCTAGCGAGCTGACATCACCGGTTCTGCGGCGCGCCGGCCGAACAGCCGCCGGCGCCGCGCGGCGGCGTTGGTTCGCCCGACCCGTACCCAGGCGGCGTACAGCGCCGGCACGAAGCACAGCGTGAGCACCGTCGCGCTCAGCAGCCCGCCCATGATCGTGATCGCCATCGGGCCCCAGAACGGCGAGAACGCCAGCGGCACCAGGCCCAGGATCGCCGCCACCGCGGTCAGCAGGATCGGTCGCGCCCGACGGACTGTGGCTTCGACGATTGCCTCGGCCGGGGTGAGGCCGGCGGCAATGTCCTGTTCGATCTGATCGACCAGGATCACCGAGTTGCGCATGATGATGCCGGCCAACGCGATGAAGCCGAGCGTCGCCACGAAGCCAAACGGGGCTCCGGTCACAAGCAGCGCCGCGGCAACCCCGATCAGCCCGAGGGGTGCAGTCAACAGCACCATCAGCACCCGGCTGAAGCTCTGTAGCTGCACCATCAGCAGCGACAGCATCACCAGCACCATCAGCGGCATCTCCGCGTTGACCGAGGTCTGCCCTTTGGCGCTCTCTTCCACGGCGCCGCCGGTCTCGATCCGATAGCCTCCGGGAAGCGATGCCTTCACCGCCGCGAGCTGCGGCAGGATCTGGGCCGTTACGACCGGCGCCTGCGTGACATCGGCGATGTCGCCGCGCACGATCAGGATCGGCGTGCGGTTGCGCCGCCACAGCGTCGGCTGCTCCAGCCCGTAGCGGATGCGCGCGACCTGACCGAGCGGCACGGCGTGCCCGTCCGCGGCGGTGATGTCCGCGTCAGCCAGTCCGGCGAGGTTCTGCCGCTCGCGCGCGTCGGCGCGGGCGACGACCGGGATCAGGTCGGTACCTTCCCGATACTGGGTGATCGTCGCACCTTGTTGCAGCGTTTGCAGCGTGGTCGCGATGTCCTCGCTCGACAGCCCCAGCAGCCGCGCCTTGTCCTGGTCGACCTGCACATCGACCATCTTTGACGGATTGCCCCAGTTGTCGCTGACATTGCGGATATGCGGATTGGCGCGCATCGCCGCCTGCACCGCACCGGCGATGCGGCGCAGCTCCATCGGGTCGGGGCCGACGATGCGGAACTGCACCGGATAACCGACAGGGGGCCCCAGCTCCAGGCGAGAGATGCGCAGCCGCACGTCGGGGAACGTGCCACGGTCGGTCAGCGCCGTAAGCTCGGCCAGCAGCGCTTCGCGCGCCTTCACGGATTTGGTGTTGACGACGAACTGCGCGAAATTCGCGTTGGTCAGCTCCGGCGAGGAGGTCAGGAAGAAGCGCGGGCTGCCGCTGCCGGTGTAGACGACGTAGGAGGCGACGCCACTGTTTTGCTTCAGGATGGCCTCCAGCTTCGCCACATCGGCGGCGGTTGCCCCGAAAGAGCTGCCTTCCGGCAGCCGCATATCCACCATCACTTCCAGCCGGTCGGACGAAGGGAAGAATTGCTGCGGCACGCGCGTGAAGCCGACGACCGACAGGACGAAGGCGGCAACCGCGCTGCCAATCACGATCCAGCGCCGGCTGACGCACCAGGCGACGATGCGGCGGAAGCGGTTGTAGGTTCGCGTGTCGTAGACATCATGCTGCACGGCGTGCGGCTTCGGCTCCGGCAGCAGGCGCGCGCCGAGATAAGGCACGAAAAACACCGCGACGAACCACGAGAGCACCAGCGCCATGCCGACGACACGGAAGATGTCGTGCGTGTATTCCCCGGTGCTCGACTGCGCGAGTCCGACCGGCAGGTAGCCCGCTGCCGTCACCAAGGTTCCGGTCAGCATCGGGAAAGCGGTTGACGTGTAAGCGAAGCTGCCGGCGCGCAGCCGGTCCCAGCCTTGCTCCAGCTTCACCGTCATGGTCTCGACCGCGATCATCGCGTCGTCCACCAGCAGGCCGAGCGCGATGATCATGGCGCCCAGCGAGATGCGCTGTAGATCGATGCCGAGCAGCTTCATGCCCACGAGCACGCCGGCCAGAACCAGGGGAACGCTGATCGCGACCACGATCCCGGTACGCCAGCCGAGGCTGAGGAAGCTTACCAACAGCACGATCGCCAAGGCTTCGAGGAACGATTCCTGGAAGTCGCTGACATCCCTGGCCACGACTTTGGATTGGTCGTTCACGCGCATCATGTGCACGCCGAGCGGCAAGGTCGGCGCAACCTGCGCCACCCGTGCGGCCAGCGCGCGGCCGAGGTCGAGGATGTTCCTGCCGTCGGCCATGGAGATCGCGAGCCCGAGCGCCGGCTTGCCGTCGACCTGCATGGTGGAAACCGGCGGGTCCACGGTGCCGCGCCGGATGGTGACGAGGTCGCCAAGCGGCACGAGATGGCCATGCACCTGAACCGGCAGGGATGCGAGTGCCGCCGGCGCATCCAGCGCGCCCGACGTGCGAACATAGATGCGATCGTGCGGCGTATCGACGAAACCACCCGCGACCACGCTGTTCTGGCGCTGCACGGCGGCGAATACATCCTGCGCCGTCAGCCCGAACCGGGCCAGCTTGCGGTAGGAGAAATCGAGATAGATACGCTCGTCCTGCGTGCCGATGAGGTCGATCTTGCCAACGCCCGGCACCGAGAGAAGCTGCTCGCGAATGTCCTCCGCGACGTGCTTGAGCTGCGGCAGCGTAAAGCCATCGCCGGTGACGGCGTAAACAATGCCGTACACGTCGCCGAATTCGTCATTGAAGAACGGGCCCTGAACGCCCGGGGGAAGCGTCTGCTGGATATCGCCGATCTTCTTGCGCACTTGATACCAAAGATCTGGCACCTTGCGCGGCGGAGTGCTGTCCTTGAGCGAAACCGTGATGATCGCGCTGCCCGGCTCGCTATAGCTTTGCGTATAATCGAGATCAGGCAGCTCTTCGAGCTTGCGCTCGATGCGATCGGTGACCTCGCGCATCATCTCGTCGGCCGAGGCGCCGGGCCAGTCGGTCACGATCACCATCTGCTTGATGGTAAAGGGCGGGTCCTCGGCGCGGCCGAGCGAGAGATAGGCCCAGACGCCGGCGGCGGCGACGGCAAGCATCGCGAACAGCGTCAGCGTCCGATGCTGCAGCGCCCAGGCCGAGAGGTTCATGCGCCCCGGTGTACTCATCGTGGGCGCGCTCATCGTGCCGCTCCCGCCCAGGAGACGAGGCGCATGTTGGGGTCGATCTCCGACGCGCCAGCGGTCACGACCTGTGCGCCGGGCGATACGCCGGACGCGATCGCCACCGAGCCGTCGCCGCCGTAACCGGCAATCTTGACTGGTTGCAGCATCGCGTGCTGCGCCTTCGGCGTCGACCACCCAGACCGCCGGTGCGCCATTACGATCGGTGATGGCGGTCGCCGGCAGAATGGCGACCGGCGCGCGTGGCGGCGCCACGAACCGCACCGTGGCGGTCATGCCCAGCGCGAGCAGGTTCTGCGGCGGGTCGAGCACCGTCACCTTCACCGCGAAAGTGCGACTCGCAGCATCGGCCTGCGCGCCGATCTCCCGCACACGGCCCGTAAGCTTGTGCTCCGGATCGGCCCACAGGCTGATATCGATGCCGGCGGCCTCGCGCACCTCCGGCAGCCGGTTCTCCGGCACATCGACCACCACTTCGGTCTGCGCCGTGTGCGCCAGGCTGGCGACGGTCTGGCCGGCGGCAACCACTTGCCCGACTTGCACCGGCAGCGCGGTGATCACGCCGTCCGCGTCCGCCGTCAGCGTGCCGTAGTTGAGCTGGTCCTTGGCCAGCGCGACCTGGCGCTCCACCTGCAGCAGCCGCGCGTCGGCCATCCGCGTCGCGGAAAGGCGCTGGTCGTACTCCGAAGGCAGAAAGGCCGGCGAATTACGGCCGAGCCGCTCGTAGCGGCTGAAATCCGCACGCGCTTTGGCAGCGTCGGCGATCGCAGACTGCAGCGCGTTCTGCGCCGCCTCGAACGACAGCTCCAGGTCGGCCTGATCCAGGCGTGCCAATACCTGGCCGGCGCGCAGGTGATCGCCGACCTCGATAGGGCGATCCACCACCTTGCCGCCGACGCGGAACGCCAGATCGGCAAGCGTGCGGGCCTGCACCGAGCCCGAGAGGGCCAGCACTGATTGCCGTGGCGTGAACACGACCGGAGCCACCCGGACCGGGACCGGCGCACCCGCGGTCCGGCTTTGTGCCGGCGCATGATTGCATGCGGCGAGCGTGGACGCGGTCAGAAGGACGGCTGCGGGAATGAGGGCACGGCGCATCGAAATACCTCGAGGCTATCGGTGCGCGATGAGGTATATGAACTATGTTCAGTTAACAATGCTCAGATCGGTGAGTCACGCGACTGTGATGCGCCGGAGTGGCCTCCACCCCTTCGCCTGCCCCTTCCGCAAGGGGTTCAGGTGTTCTTTTCCGTCCTCTTCGGGGAGGGGCCGGGAGAGGTGGATGCGGCCATCAGGCCCCGGATCGCCGTATCGACCACCGTCGCTGCCAACGCGTCGGCATCGGTCTCCAGCTGCTCGCGGTGATCCAGCAGTAAAGCCGTGGCGCCGTGCAGACAGGCCCACAGCGCTTCCGCCACCAGGACCGAGGAGCGGCGCTGAAAGATGCCCCCATCCATCAGCTCGGCGACCCCGCGCTCCAGAATGCCGAAAGAGCGGTCGGCGGCGTCGATGTCCCCGCATTTCCGTCCGGGGGCCGGCCGGCTCATCATCTTGCGCTGGAACGTCAAGCGGTACTCGTCCGGCCGGGCTCGTCCGAACGCGATGTAAGTCATCAGCCCCGCACGGAACCGCTGCAGCGGATCGCCAGTACCGCGCTGCGACGTCTCCAGCGCCGCCAGAAGCTCCGCGAACGTCTCTTCGGCGATCGCGAACAGGATCGCCTCCTTGTCCGGAAAATAGACGTAGAGCGCGGCGCCCGATACGCCGACCGCAGTCGCGATCCGGCGCATCGTGGCCGATTCGTATCCTTCCTCCGCAAACAGGCGCTTCGCCGCCGCCAGGATCTCGCCGCGGCGGGAGGCGCCCTGGCCGCGCGGCTTGCGGGCGCGCGGCGGATCGGCTTGGGGCAGTTCATCCATAGTGAACATTGTTTAGTTATCGCATCAGGCGATGTCAACCTACGCGTACAGCGCCTCCGGCTCCGGTCGTATAATCAGGGCGGCCGGGGCTGCCAACGCATCCTCCTGTTGAAGCGCCTCGGCGCATCTCGAAGACAGAACGGGCTGGCTCTGCCACCGCCTCGCTCACCGCAATCCCAGAAGCGCCGCGAACAGCGCCAGACCGGCGGTGATCCAGGCCACGTAGTCGCCGATGACGCCGCTGTGCAGGCGGGTGATGCCGCCGAACAACGGCGCGCTCAACCGATCCGTGGCCCTCGCCAACCATGCGGGCAGGTGGTCGCGCCACAGATCATAAGCCGCGATCACCAGCGTGAGGCCAAGCGACAGCCAGGGCACGAACGGATGCGGCGGTTCGAGCGAAGGCACCGACGGATCGGCCACTCCGGACACCGTCAGGAAGCTCGCGGCGCACGCGCGTGCGACCGCCCGCACGCCGTCGCTCCAGATCAGCGCCGCGCCGAGCAGCACCACCGCCGGCGACAGCATCAGCCAGAGCGGGCGGTTTTCCGGCTCCCGGTCGCCCTCACCCGCGGGGGCCTCCTGCTCCTCCCCGGGGCGGGCACCCAGTCCGGCAAACACCCGGCCGGTGGCGCGCAGCACCGCCGCCCCGGTCAATGAGCTCGCCAGTATCAGCGGGGCGAGCGGCCAGGACCCTCCCGCGGTGGTCCCCGCCGCGTCGATCAGGCCCTCGCCGTCGTCCATGATACCCACCGGCAGCCCGCCGAGCAGCAGCCCGCCGAGGCCGCAGGCGAGCCCCGCCGGCCACAGCGCGGCGCCCTTCCCGCGGAGCGCGATCGCATCGACGCTGCCCAGCCGCGCCAGCAGAATCCCGGCGATCATGAACAGCGCCGCCTTCACCATGCCATGGCCGATCAGGTAGGCGAGAAATCCGGCGACCGCGCCCGGCGTCACCAGCGCCAGCGCCATCAGCAGCACGCCCATGTGCGAGACCGTGGAGAAGGCGAGCAGTCGTTTGAGATGCCGCTGTTCGAGCGCGGCGAAGCCGCCCAGGATCGCGGTCAGCGCTCCGAGCCACAGCAGCAGGCCGTGGACCAGGCGCTGTACTTCCGGATCGGGCAGGAACACCGTCCAGACCAGCCGCATCAGGCCGAACAGGCCGAGCGGCACCATGATGCCCGAGAACATCACCGACAGCGGAGACGGCGCGACGGCGTGCGCGTCGCCGAGCCAGAAGTGCAGCGGCACCATCGCGCCCTTGATGAGCAACGCCGCCGCGATCATGCAAAACGCCGCCGCCACCACCGGCGAGCCCGGCGCGCTGCGCACGAACGCCTCCAAAGCGCCGAAATCCAACGCTTCGGCGGGCGCGTAGAGCAGGCCGATCCCGCCCAGCATGAGGAAGCTGCCGATCCCGTTGGTGACGGTGAACGTCAGCGCGCCCTCCAGCGCCGACTCGTTCAGCGCATACGCCGTGAGCGCGAAGGCGGTGACGCTCATCGCCTCGAACCAGACGAACATGTTGAAGAGGTCGTGCGTCAGCGCGAAGCCGATCATCGCCGCCATGAACACCAGCATCATCGCATGGAATTGCGTTCCCACCGCGGCGAAGAACCCCCAGGCGAAGATCAGCGAGAGCATCGTGAGCGCGGCGGTGAACAAGGCGAGCAACGCGCCTGCTTGGCCGATCACGAAGGCGATCCCGATAACCTGCCCCTGCTGCGGCGCCCAGCCGCCGAACCAATAGGTGATCGGGCCGGCGGCGGCCTCGCGCAGCAAAAGCCCGCTCGCCGCGGCGGCGAACATGGCAGCGAGCAGCGCCACGACGTCGGGCACGCGCCCGGGCAGCAAGCGGTTGCACAGCAGCAAAACTCCAGCCACGGCCAGCGGCACCGCCACCGGCAGCGGCGGCAGGGCGTCCGCAAGAAACCCCGTCATCGGCGCATCGGCCGCAGCACGTCGGGATCGAGCGTTCCCCGTTTCCGATGCAGCTTCAGCGCCAGCGCCAGCAGCAGCGCGGTGACGGCGGCGCCGACCACGATGTCGGTCAGCACCAATGCCTGCACCACCGGATCGACGGCCAGCGTGCCCGGCTTGGTGTCGTAGAAGATCGGCGCTCCCGCGCCCCACCGAAACCCCGCCGCCAGCAACAGGACATAGGTCGAGGACTGCACCACCGACATGCACCCGATCAGATGGACGTAATGACGGCTGCCGACCACGCCGTACATGCCGATCGCGAACAGCCAGGCAGTGACCGCCCAAGGGAGCGCGTTCACGAGCGCGTTCACGAGCGCGTTCACGGCTGCTCGTCCTCCTCCTGTTCGGCCCGCGTCTCCTTCAGGAAGTCCACGAACAGGATGCCGAACCCGCCGGCGACGGCGATCGCGACGGCCCAATTGAGGATCAGGATCATGCCGCCCGACAGCAGCGCCTTCATTTGTCCAAGCGGCAGCACGTTTTCCAGGTAACGGGCGCCGGCCGCCATCGGCGCGAGACCCGCGATCGCATACATGGCCGCCCCGCCGCCCTCCAGCGCATCGAGCATCCCGGTGCGCATCAGCCGCCGCCAAGGCGGATAGCTCTCGCACAGATAAAGCAGCAGCAGTCCCGAGGCGATGATTACGCCGCCCTGAAACCCGCCGCCCGGCGTGAGCTGCGCGTGCAGCACGACATAGATGCCGAAGGTCAAGCTCACCGGGGCGAACAGGCGCCCCGTCAATGTGATCGCCTCGCTGCGCCGCGGAATTGGACGGCCGGGCGCAGCGGCGGGACGATCGGTCGGCGCATCCTCGCGGCTGCTGCGAAGCAACACCGCCGTGCCGGTGACGGCGGCGAACAGCATGATCTCCTCGCCCAGCGTGTCGAAGCCCCGGTAATCGAAGTTGACCGCCGTCACCATGTTGGTGACATGGCGCTGGATCGGCGCCAGGTGATTGATCGCATCGCCATAGGGCAGCGGATGCGCGCCGAACGGCGGCATGGCCGCCACCACGAAGGGCAGCGCCGCCGCAATTCCCGCCATCGCGATCAGGAACAGCAGCAGGCGAGCCGGCCGAGGCACCGCTCAGTCCGGCTTGTTCTGATCGGTGCGAATCGCCGCCAGCACCACCAGGAACAAGAGCGGGATCGCCGCGGTGCCGACGGCGAGCTCGGAATAGGCGACGTCCGGCGCCTGCAAGGCGAGGAACAGCAGGCTCAGAACCAGCCCGTTCGCCGCGATCGCCAGCACTTGCCGTCGCGGGTCGCGCGTCAGCACCACCCCCGCGCCGGTGGTGGCGATGAGCAGGAACAGGATGAACAGCAGCGCCGTCATGGCTCGGCTCCCTCTCGCTCGCGCCAAATCAGCGCCCGCCCGATGGCGTGCGACAGCGCGGCCCCGGACAACAGCTGGCAGAAGAGCAGGAACACCAGCTTCGCCATAGCGGGCGAGCCGCCCTCGCTCGCGAACGCCGCCAGGACGATCGCCGGGCCGGTGGTGCAGGCGGCGAAGGTCGCGCAGTGCAGCCGATCCAGCGCCCCGCGCAGCCGCAGGAAGCCCGTGCAGGCGAGCCAGGCCGCGAGCGCCGCCGCCGCCAGCAGCACATCGGCGAGCACCGTCACAGCCAGCGCTCGAAAAAGATTGCGAACAGCAGCGTGCCGGGAACCGAGAGCAGCCCGAGGGTCAGCGCGAGGTCGATGAACGAGGGCTGGCCGAAGGCGAGGCTCAGTTCCACCAGCGCCCAGCCCGCGAGGACCGAGGCCAGCTGCAGCGCCGCCAGGCGATGCCCGACGCCGCCGCGCAGTGCGGCGCCGATCGGCAACGCCGAAGCGAGGATCGTGGCGATACCCGCCGCCAGCCAGGCCGGGCTCAGATCGGCCATTGACGGTCGGGTTCGGGAGGCGTGGCGACCAGGCGATGGATCAGCAGCGCCGCCCGGTCGGGCGTCGGCTGCAAGACGAAGCCGTTGGGCGCCACCGACGCCGCCAACGTCACCACCGCCCTTCGTCCGAACGCGGTCGGCTGTTCGCCGCCCCAAACGAAAACCTGCGACCGGATGCGTCCGCTCACCGCCCGCCCCGCGCTCGCGCGTGCCAGAGCGCCCGCCACCAGAACCGAGTCGCGCGCCAGCGAAGTCAGGATGCGGCCGGCGAGCCGAGCCCAAGGCGCCTCGATCTTCATCCGATGCTCGCCGCGGACGCGCACAAACACCCCGAGTGCGGCGCCAAGCGCGGCCGAGATGACGCCCGCGCCCAGCTCCGCTCCGCTCGCCTGCCCCGCGAACAGCAGATAGAACCCGAACAGGAGCGCCCAAGTCGCAAACGTTACAAGCATCTTGCCTCGTGGGTCGAACGTGCAACGATGCGCCCCGGCTTCGGTTCGATCACCCCGCCGTGAACTCGTATTTCCGGGCGCCCGATCGCCGGCCCCTTCGCCTCGCTTCTCGCACCGGCTACGCCCTTCCCCCGCCGCCGGCCTGCTTCTCCGGCCCGCTCCCGCCGCCGGCTCGCTTCTCCGGCGCTACGCCTCCGCGCGCCGGGGTAAATGGGGCGGGTGCATTGCCGCCGCCCCGCCCGGCGAGTAAACCTGCCGCCGTGCCGACGTAGCTCAGGGGTAGAGCAACTGATTCGTAATCAGTAGGCCCTCGGTTCAAATCCGAGCGTCGGCACCAATATCGGGTAACGGCATAATTCGATATCGAAAATATCTTGCGGGCGCGCGACGATCGTGCGACCCCAGCGAGTGATCGGCAGGCGGGATCTTCGGTGTTCACGCAAAATCCGACCCGGGCCGCAGCCTCACGATCGCCGGCGCCGGCCGCGCCGGGGCTCAAGCGCCGGCTGCTGGCCACCGGCGGGGTGCTCGCCCTGGTGCTGGCGGGCGCGTTGCTGGCGTGGCCCGGGCTCGATTCGCGCGCCAGCCAGAAACAGCACTACCAGCCGCCGGCATTCGCGCCGTTCCCCGCCGATAACCCGTTCACCCCGGCCAAGGCCGATCTCGGGCGCAAGCTGTTTTTCGACCCGCGCCTCTCGGGCTCGCAAGCGACCGCCTGCGCCACTTGCCACCAGCCCGCGCTCGGCTGGACCGACGGACGCCAGCGCGCCATCGGCGACGGCGGCGGCGCCATGGCGCTGCGCACGCCGTCGCTGATCGACGCCGCCTGGGCCCCCATTCTCGGCTGGGACGGTGCCTTCCCCGATATCGAAGCGGTGACGCTCGCCGCCATCACCTCGAACGGCAACATGAACCTGAGCGAGGCCGACGCGGTGGCCCGCCTCGCCGCCGACCCCGCGTACCGGCAGGCCTTCGCCGCCGCCTTCCCCGATCATCGCGTCTCCGGGACCAACATGCTCGCCGCGCTCGGGACCTTCACCCGGCTGATCATGACCACCGGCGATACCCCGTTCGACCGCTGGATCGGCGGCGAGCCGGATGCCATCAGCCCGGCGGCCAAGCGCGGCTTCGACCTTTTCAACGGCCGCGCCAACTGCGCCGGCTGCCACAGCGGCTGGGCCTTCACCGATGGCGGGTTCCACGATATCGGCGTCGCCAAGGGCGCCGACCTCGGGCGCGGCCGGTTGTTTCCGAACTCCGTCAAGCTGCGTTATGCCTTCAAGACGCCGAGCCTGCGCGGCGCCGCCCGCGGCGGGCCCTACATGCACAACGGATCGGTGCCGACGCTGGAGGAGGTCATCGACCTCTATGATCGCGGCGGCATCGCGCGGCCCAGCCGCGACGACCTCATCCGGCCGCTGCACCTCACGGATGCCGAGAAATCCGACCTGCTCGCGTTCCTGCTGACGCTCTCGGGGCCGATTTCGTCCGCGAACGCCGCGCCGATCCCGCCCGAGTCGCCCCCAAGTCGCCCCCCGGTTCGCCCTCAGAGCCGCGGCAACGCGGCGCCCAATAGCGCCAGCCCGCCGATCAACAAAACGCCAGCGTAAGTCTCCAACCTCGCACTGTGTCGCGGGAAGCGATTGCCCGCGTACGCAAAAACACCACCAAAGACTAGACTAGCAACACTGCCAAAAAGGACCATCACACCACCTCCATTCCTCCAAACTCTTAGACATTTTACAAGTAAAGGCTCATACTTTTTTCTACAGCAAACTGTTCCCTGTGTCGTCAATTCAACATTATATTCCCGGGGTTGCCCGGAGGTACTCATCAATGATTCGTCGTTTCGCTCTCTGCTCCGCTGCCGGCCTCTCCGGCCTGCTGTTCCAAGCCAGGCCGGCCGCCGCCCACGTCAAATGGTTCTGCAGCTTCAACGTCGCCGCCGCGCCGCGGCCGGTGCCGCTCGTCCTCAACAGCAATTTCGACCACCTGGTATTGGTGACGCTCGGCGTCCTGTTCACCGCCGGCCTGCTCGACCGCACCCCGCTCGGGCTCGCCATGCTGCGCTCGATGGACCGCGTCACCTTCTTCCTGCGCGACAAGACCGACGTGCTGATCCGGGCCACGCTCGGCGGCTTCTTCGTGGCGCTATGGATGAGCGGCAACATCATCCTGACCCCCGAATTGAAGACCGCCGCCGCGTGGGTGCCGTGGCTGCAGCTCGCGATCGCCATCGGCATGATCTGGCGCGGCACGCTGGTGGCCTCGGCGCTCGGGATCTTCGGCCTCTATGGCTTCGCCATCGACCAGTACTGCGTCTTTCACCTGATGGACTACCCGATCTTCCTCGGCCTGGCCACCTACGTGGCGCTGATCGGGCTGCGGATCGATCCGTTCGGCATCCGTCCGCTCGATCTGCTGCGCTACGCCACCGCGGTGACGCTGATGTGGGCCTCGATCGAGAAATTCGCCTACCCGCAATGGACCTATCCGCTGCTCGCGGTGCATCCCGAGATGACCTTCGGCTTCAGCCCGCAATTCTACATGTCGGCCGCCGGCATCGTCGAATTCGCGCTCGCCTTCACGCTCGCCTGCGGGCCGCTGATGCGGCGCACCTCGTCGATCATCCTGACCGCCATGTTCGTCAGCGCGGTCTTCGAGTTCGGCAAGATCGACGCCCTCGGCCATTCACCGATCATCGTCGTGCTGCTGGCGATCCTGGCGGATAACTACGTTGCCGCGCCGGCGCCGAAGCGCTCGCCCATTTTGGCGCCGGCGTATTTTTCAGCCAGCCTCGGGCTCACGCTGCTGGTCTATTACGGCGCCCACACCCTGCTCTACCGGACGGCGATCGGCTGAGACCGCCGGCGCAGCGGAACGACGCGTGACGATGTCTCGGCGGCGCTGGCCAGTAACGGGGCCAGGCCGCCGACGGCAACCGGCCGGCCGAGCAGGAAGCCCTGCACCTCCCGACAGCCCTCGCCGCGCAGCGCCTCCAGCTGGCGCGGGTCCTCCACCCCCTCGGCGGTGGTCGGAATGCCGAGACTGTTGCTGAGCCCGATGATCGCCCGCACGATCGCGCCGGCCCCCGCATCGTCGGGCATCCCGCGCACGAAGGACTGGTCGATCTTGATGCGGTCGAAGGAGAAATTCTGCAGATAGCTGAGCGAGCTGTAGCCGGTGCCGAAATCGTCGAGGGCGATCGAGACCCCGACCGCCTGGATGCTGTGCAGGCTCGCCAGCGTCGCCTCGCCGGCTTCGAGCAGCACCGTCTCGGTCACTTCCAGCTCCAGCCGCTGCGCCGGCAGCCGCGCCGCCGTCAGCACCTGCTCGAGCTGCTCGGGGAAGAACTTCGAACGCAGCTGCACCGGCGAGACGTTGATCGCCAGCCGCAGGCCGGGCGGCCAGCCGGCGGCGGTGCGGCAGGCGTCCTGCAGCACCCAGCGGCCGATGTCGTTGATCATTTCGATGTCTTCCGCAACCTGGATGAACTCGCCGGCGCTGATCAGACCGCGCGTCGGATGATGCCAGCGCAGCAGCGCCTCGAACCCCGAGATGGCGCCGGTGGCGACATCGAAGATCGGCTGGTAGTGCATCTCCAGCTGGCCGCCGACCAGCGCCTGCTCGACCTCGTGCTCGAGCTTGCGCCGCGCCTGCATCTCCGCCTCCATCGCCGGCTCGAACAACCGATAGGCCGAGCGGCCGGCGGTCTTGGCGCGATAGAGCGCGATGTCGGCGTTGCGCATCAGGGTGTCGCGGTCGGTGCCGTGGTCGGGGGCGACGGCGATGCCGACGCTGGCGCCGATGGTGATGCGATGGCCGTGGATCAGGAACGGCGCGCGGATCACCTCGATCACCCGCTCGGCATAGGCGGTGGCGTCGGCGATGTGCTGCAAGCCGGTGAGCAGGGTCGCGAACTCGTCGCCGCCCAGGCGGGCGATGGTGTCGGTCGAACGCACGCCGGCGGTGAACCGCTGCGCCACCGCCTGCAGCAGCCGATCGCCGACCGGATGCCCCAGGGTGTCGTTCACTCCCTTGAAGTGGTCGAGATCGATGCACAGCAGCGCGAACCGGTTGCGGGTGTCGGCGCGCACGAACGCCGCGTCCAGGCGCTCGGCGAACAGCATCCGGTTCGGCAGCGAGGTCAGCGCGTCGTGGCTCGCCATGAACAGGATCTTCTCGCGGCTGCGGTTGCGCTCGGTGGCGTCGTCATAGGTGGCGACCCAGCCGCCATCGACCATCGATTCGTGCGCCACCTCGATGATGCGGCCGTCGCGCAGCGGGACCTGCATGTTGAAGGCGCGGCGCTCGCCGAGCAGCGCCTGATGCTCGGCCCAGAGCTGCGCCGCCGAAACCCCGGGCCCGCACAAGCTCGCCAGCTCCTCGACCGTCATCCCCGGGCGCACCCGCTCGCGCGGGATGGCGAAGATGTCGCAGAACCGCCGATTGGCGATCTTCAGCCGCCCCTGCGGGTCGAACAGGCAGAGACCCTGGGACATGTTCGACAGCGCCGCGTCGAGCCACAGATTCGACTGCTTGAGCGCCGCCTCGCGGTTGCGCCACTCGGTCATGTCGCTGCAGAAGACGACGATCCCACCCTCGGCGGTGGCGCTCCAGACGATCCGCACCGAGCGGCCGTCGCGCAGCTCCGCCAGCGCCGTGCGCGGCTCGCCGCCGTCCAGCGAAAACGGCGTCTGCAGCGCCGTGTCGTCGGGGCTCTCGGTGCGCGCCCCGCGCAGCAGTGCGGCCAGGAAATCGGGGAACGAGGCGCCCGGTTGCAGCATCGGCGCGAGGTCGCCGAAAAACTCGAAGGTCTGCGTGTTGCTGACCACCACCTGGCGGTCGGCGTTGACCAGGATGACCCCCTCGCGCGAGTTCTCGATGGCGTCCATCAGCCGCGCCTGCGCCGAGCGACGCTGCGCCACCTCGCGCGCCATGGTGCTGCGGATGCTGTCGCGCATCACCGCCATCGACGCCAGCAGCCGCCCCAGCTCGTCGGCGTTGCCGGTCGGAATCTCCACCTCCAGCTCGCCGCCGGCGATCCGCTCGGCCACCGCCGAGGCTTGCGAGACCGGCCGGATGATGCGCCGGCCGAGCGGCCAGCTCAGCAGCAGGGAAAGACCGATCGCGCCCAACGTCATCGCGATGTCGATGCTGGTGTCGGTGCGGATCGAGGCCAACGCCTGCTGGCGGAACGAGAACCCGTCCTCGGCGGTGTAGTTCACCAGCAGGTCGATGGCGTGCTGGGCGGCGTCGGCATAGCGATCGAGCGCCACCCAGTCGGCCCCCGCCCCGTAGTCGCGCCAGCTCTCCTGCCAGCCCGCGACGGCGCTGCGAACCACATCCACAGCGCGCACCGCGCGCTTCGACTGCGCGCGCTCGGCGGCGACCGAAAGATCGTCTTCGAGATCGTTCCGGAGTTTGGCGATGCGCGCGTCGAGGCCGGCGCGATGCGCGGGGTCGGTGGTCAGCGCGCGTTCCATCAGGGTCGATTTGAGCACCGCGAAGTCGGCCGCCGAGGCGCGGGCGAAATTGATTGACATCAAGGATTTGTCGTAGATCTCGATGGTCAGCCCGGCGGCGTCGCGGATGGTGCGCGAGGCGTACAGCCCGAGCCCGCCGGTAATCACGCTCAGCGCCGCGAAACTCAGAAACAAGCTGACCCGGAGCGACAGCAATCGGCGCGGCGGCGGCTCCGTTCCCCAGCCCGCACGCGCCGCCGATGTCGGCGCCGAGAATGCCGGTAGCGGAATTGTCTTTATTCTGACTGCAAGATCACGCCACGTCCAAATCGACACTAGACTCCACTTTCGAGCAGGCGTAGATGCAGGCAATCAGTCCGGTGTGACGTTCACACGCCCGCGATAGTGTCATCGTCCACCCGGGGTTGCAAGCGAGCGATCATGTTAAGGAACCGAACTCGCATTCTCGCCGGCCTCGCCACCCTCGCGGTGGTGGTCCCGGCCGCCCTGCTCCTGCTCCGCCACCCGCAGCCGGCGATCGCGATGGAGGTGATCTCGCAGCGCGACCAGCGTTTCAACCCCGACTCGGTGATCCATCAAAGCCGGGCAGGCGATCACCATCGTCAACGATGACGGCGATCTGCACCACCACGCCTATGTCGCCACGCCGGACTTCAATTTCGACAGCGGCGACCAGCTGCCGGGCAGCCGCACCGAGATCGTGTTCCCCGAAAGGGGCCGCTTCACCGTCCTCTGCGGCATCCATCCCAAGATGCACCTGGTGGTGACGGTCAAGTAGCTACTTCGCGCCGACCGCTTTTCACTGTCATTGCGAGCGCAGCGAAGCAATCCAGGCGGCCCTCTCGATGCCGCACGCCCTGGATTGCCGCGCCGCCGCTGCGCGGCGGCTCGCAATGACAGGTGAGCCAATGCATTCGCCCGTTGGCATACCGCCGCCACCCGCATCGGCGGCGACCGAACCGGCTCAGCCGGCAGCGGTGACGTAGCCCGCTGCGATGTCGTCCGCCCGCGCCGCCGGATCGCGCCGTGCGCGGCTCGCCGTGGCCGCCGCCGCCGGGGGTCGCCAACGTCACCCGATCGCCGCAGCGCAGGATATATTGCCGCTTCGGGTCCACCTTCTCGCCGTTGATCCGCACCACCCCGGTGGCGCCGCTCGCGCCGCCGGCGAGGCCGAAGGCCGCGATCAGCGTGCGCTCGGCGAGGAAGGAGACGGCGATCGGATCGGGCGACAGGCTCTCGATCAAAATCTCCTGGCCCAGACCGCCGCGATGCCGACCGGCGCCGCCGCTGTCGGGACGCAGCCGCTTGTGGTGAAAGCGCAGCGGCGCGATCCGCTCGCTGATTTCGATGCTGGTGGAGGAGACGTTGGACGGCCACGAAAGGCAGCTCTGGCCGTCGCGCGCCATCCCCGCGCCCATGCCGCCGTTGTAGAAGAACATGTTGGCGTACGGGCGGCCATCGCGCACGCCGGACTGATTGATCCCCCACATCGGCGACCCGCAGGCGGCGATCACCCGCTCCGGCGCCACCTGCCCCAGACAGCCGAACACCAGCATCGGCAGATAATGTCCGATCAGCATCCGCGACCCGCCGGCGGCGGGAAATTGCGGATTGACGATCGAGCCCGCGGGTGCTGCGACCGACACCGGGCGCCACGCGCCCTCGTTGTTCGGCAGCGCCGGGCTGGTGCACACCTTCACCCCGTACATCGTCATCGCATAGGTGTAGCAGAACGCGCAGTTGATCGCCCGATCCACCTGCGGATCGGTGCCGGCGTAGTCGATGGCGATGGTCTCGCCGGCAACGGTCAGCGCCATGCGAATCGTCACCGGCCTCTCCAGCAGCCCGTCGGTCTGCAGCTCGCTCCGATAGGTGCCGTCCGGCAGCGCCGCGATGGCGGCGCGCATCGCCGCCTCGCAGCGTCCCTGCATCGCCGCCGCCAAATCCGCGAGATCATCGAGCCCGGCCAGCCGCATCAGCGCCAGCAGCCGCTCCTCCATCAGATCGAGCGCCACCACCTGCGCCCACAGATCGCCCGAGGTCTGCTCGGGCGTGCGCACGTTCCGGCGCAGCAGGGCGAGCAAGGTCTCGTCGATCGCCCCGCCGCGCAGCAGCTTCATCGGCGGAATCTGCAACCCCTCCTCGAACACCTCGCGCGGTTCGGGGCTGCGGATCTTGCCGCCGATATCGGGCGCGTGCGCGGTGGAGGCGCTGAACGCCACCAGATTGCCGTCGCGGAAGATCGGCTTGGCCACGGTGATGTCGGGCAGATGCCCGGTGCCGAGCCAGATGTCGTTGGTAATCAGCACATCGCCGGGAGACAAACGCTCGGCCGGAAAGAGCCGGAGGAAATGTTTTACCGTCGCCGGCAAGGTGCCGATGAAGCTCGGGATGCTCTCGGTCGCCTGCACCAGCGACTGGCCGTGCGCGTCGGTGATGATGCAGCTGAAATCGTGGCTCTCGCGCACCAGAGTCGAGAAGCTGGTCCGCACCAGCGCCGCCGCGGCCTCGTCCACCATCGCGATCAGCCGCCGCCACAGCAGCTCCAGCTCGATCGCATCGAAGCCTCGGCTCATGGCGGCAGCTCCACCAGGATCGAGCCGTCCGCCAGCATCTCCGCCCGCCCGCCCGGCCCGATCACCAGCGTGCTCTCGTTCTCCTCGACGATCGCCGGGCCGCGCAGCACCGACGCCGGGACGCAGCGCATAGCGATCATGCACCGGCGTGTGGATCGCGCTCTCGGACTCCGGAAAGCCGACCCGCCGGTGCCCTTTCATCCGCGTCGCGCTCGGGCGCGGCCCTGTTCACGCAGCGTGATGGCGCCTTGCGCGCCCGGCATCGGCGCCTGCAGCGACAGCCGCACCGCGACCACCTCGATCGCCGCATCCGGGGCGATGCGGGTGAACAGCGCGCGATAACGCGCCTCGAATGCCGCGCGCACGCCGCCTCGCTCAGCGTCGTCGGGCAACGGCACGGTGATCTCGAAGCCCTGCCCGATATAGCGCATATCCGCCATCGGCTGCGCCGACAGCTCCGCCATCTCCGCCCCGGCGGCGCCGATCACCGCGAGAGCGTCGTCGGTAAGGCGCGCGATGATGTCGGCAAGAGGCCCCAATCCAGCCCGGCGAGCGGCGCGTTCACCGCGGCAACGCGATCGACCCGCGCCGGCGCCATCAGCATCCCCAGCGCGCTGCCGACCCCGGCGCCGGGCGGACATACCAGCCGACGCAGCCCGAGCTTGCGGGCCACCTGCCACGCATGGACCGGCCCGGCGCCGCCGGTCGCCAGCAGCGTATAGTCCGCCACGGCGCTGCCGCGCTCGGCGATCGCGACCCGTGCTGCGCCCGCCATCGCCTCGTTCACCACCTCATGCACGCCGCCGGCGGCGCGCGCCTCGCCCAGCCCATGCTTTGCCGCAAGCCGCTCCAGGCTCGACCGGCGGCGGCTTCGTCCACGCGCCATCGCCCCGCCCAGGAAGAATCCGGCATCGAGATAGCCGAGCACCAGATCGGCGTCGGTCACGGTCGGCGCCTCGCCGCCCCGGCCGTAGCAGGCGGGGCCGGGGACGGCGCCGGCGCTGTCCGGCCCGACATGGAGCGTGCCCAGCTCGCTCGCCCGCGCGATCGAACCGCCGCCGGCGCCGATCTCGATCAGCTCGACGGCGGCGATCCGGATCGGCAGTCCGCTGCCGCGCAGGAAGCGCTTGCGCCGCGCCGCCTCGAAGCCGCAGCGCGACCAGCGGCTCGCCGTCGTCGATCAGCGCCAGCTTCGCGGTGGTGCCGCCCATGTCGAAGGCCAGAACGCGATCGAGCCCGGCGGCGCGGCCGAACCACGCGCCTGCCAGCGCCCCCGCCGCCGGCCCGCTCTCCAGCAACTGCACCGGCGCGCGTTTCGCCTCCGCGACATGGGTAAGGCCGCCGTTGGAGAGCATCAGAAACAGCCGGCCGCCGATCCCGATCGCGGCGAGCGCCGCCTCCAGCCGGTCGAGATAGGCCTCGGCGATCGGCCGCACATAGGCGTTGGCGACGGTGGTGCTGGCGCGCGGATATTCGCGGATTTCGGGCGCGATGTCGCTCGAGAGCGAGAGCGACAGCTCGGGAAAGCGCCGCTGCGATCGCCGCCGCCGCCGCGTCTTCATGGGCGGCATTGGCGTAGGCGTGCAGGAACACGATCGCGAGGCTCCGCACGCCCGCCGCGCACCAGCGCCTCGGTCTCGACGCAGCAGCGCCGTCGCGATCGAGCGGGGTGACGACCTTGCCGTCCGGCGCCATCCGCTCCACCACCTCGCGCCGCCACCGGCGCGGCACCAGCGGCGGCGGCATCTCGATCGCGAGGTCGTACAGCTCGTATTTGCGTTCGCTGCCGATCTCCGGAACGTCGGCGAAGCCGGCGGTGGTCAGCAGCCCGGTGGTGGCGCCCTTGCGCTCGATCAGCGCGTTGGTGAACAGCGTCGTCGCGTGCACGACGCGGCCGATCTCGCCGGCGGCGATGGCGCGCTCGGCGAGCAGGTGCCGGATGCCCGCCAGCGCGCCCTGCGCGGGATCGTCCGGCGTGGTGCTCTCCTTCCGGATCACGGCGGCGCCGTCGCGATGATCGAGCGCGACCAGGTCGGTGAACGTGCCGCCGATGTCGATCCCGAGCGAGATGGGCGCCGTGCATTCCTGTCTCCCGCGCCGCAACCAGCCATCGCCAATCCCGCCTGTACCTCCCGAGCGCGATGGCAGGCCACGAAATGGTCGTGGGCAAGCGCGCCGAATTGCGGTATCTCGCTCCCGACAGCGGGCGACCGCCACCGGGCAGCGTGTGTGGAAGCGGCAACCTGCGGCGGGTGCGCCGGGTCCGGCGGATCGCCCTCCAGCACGATGCGGCTGCGGCCGCGCTCGCGCACCGGATCCGGGATCGGCGAAGCCGACAGCAGCGCCCGCGTATAGGGATGCGCGGGGGCGCGGAACAGCGTCTCGCGATCGGCCAGCTCGACGATCTGCCCGAGATACATCACCGCCACCCGCTCCGCACGCATGGGCGATGATGCTGAGGTCGTGCGAGATGAACAGATAGGTCAGCCGCAGCCGCTCTTGCAGCTCCCGCAGCAGATTGATCACCTGCGCGCGGGTCGAGACATCGAGCGCCGACACCGGCTCGTCGGCGACCACGAAATCCGGATGCGTGCTCATCGCGCGCGCGATCACCACCCGCTGCCGCTGCCCGCCGGACAGCTCGTGCGGATAGCGGTCCTTGGTGGTCGCCGGCAAACCGACGAGATCGAGGATTTCCGATGTCACGCCGGCGCACCTCGTCGCCGCCGCCGAAGCGCTGGGCGCGCAAATGCTCTGACACTGCGGCGCCGGCCGTCATGCGCGGATTGAGCGCCCCGTACGGGTCCTGGAAGATCATCTGGATGCGCCGGCGGTACGGTCGCCGCCCGGTTTCGTTCAGGCCGGCGATCTCGGCGCCGTCGAAGCGGATGCGGCCGGCGGTGGGACGATACAGCCCGACGATGCAGCGCCCCAGCGTGGACTTGCCCGACCCGCTCTCCCCCACCAGCCCCATCGTCTCGCCGCGCCGGATGGTCAGGGAAACATCATCGAGCGCCCGCAAGTCGCGGCCCGAAGCGTTGGCATGGAACATGGCCAACCCGCACCTCCAGCAACGGCGGCTCGGTCACGATAGCGCGTCCGCGATCCGCGCGGGATCGACCCAACAGGCGCGATCATGGCCCGGCCGCCAGGGCGCCAGCGGCGGCGCCTCCCGACAACGCGGCTCGGCCCGGGCACAGCGCGGCGCGAACGCGCAGCCGCGCACCGCGCACCGCCTCGACGCTGCCCGGGATCGTCGGCAGCGGCTCGCCGAGCCCCGCGTCGATGCGCGGCACCGAGGCCAGCAATCCGCGCGTATAGGGATGCGTCGGGTGCGCAAACAGCGCCGTCGTCTCGGCCGTCTCGACCACCCGGCCGGCATAGATGACGGCCACGCGGTCGGCCATGCCCGCCACCACGCCCAGATCGTGCGTGATCAGCAGCATCGCGGTATCGGTCTCGGCACAGATGCGGCCGATCAGTTCGAAAATCTGCGCCTGTATCGTCACGTCCAGCGCCGTCGTCGGCTCGTCGGCCAGCAGCAGCTTCGGCCCGCAGGCCAGCGCCATGGCGATCATGGCGCGCTGGCACATGCCGCCG
This sequence comes from uncultured Pseudomonadota bacterium, assembly GCA_963762525.1. Taxonomy (GTDB): domain Bacteria; phylum Pseudomonadota; class Alphaproteobacteria; order Acetobacterales; family Acetobacteraceae; genus DATFDN01. The sequence continues at coordinate 1,239,873 of CAVXKT010000011.1, read as the reverse complement.
CTCATCTCGTGCGGATAGGCCCGCATGCGCCGCTCGGGCGCGGCGATCCCGACCAGGCGCAAGAGTTCGAGCGCGCGCGCCGACGCCTGCCCGGGCGTCATGGCGAGATGCGCCTCCAGCGTCTCGGTGATCTGGCGGCCGACCGACAGCAGCGGGTTCAGCGAGGCCATCGCATCCTGGAACACCATGGCGATATCCTTGCCGCGGATCGCCCGCAACGCGCGCTCCCCCTCGCCCAGCAGATCGCGCCCGTCGAAGCGGATTTCACCGGACACGCGCGCCGTGCCGGGCAGCAGTCCCATCAGCGCCAGCGCGATCGTGCTCTTGCCGCAGCCGCTCTCGCCGACCAGCCCCAGCTTCTCGCGTGGTTGCAGGGTAAATCCGACGCCATCGACGGCCGCCGTCTCGCCCGCCTCGCCGCCATAGGCGACGCGGAGATCGCGCACGGCGAGCAGCGGGCTCAAGGCCCGACCCGCACGTCCAGCGCGTCGCGCAGTCCGTCGCCGATGAAATTGAAGCTGAGCACCGCGAGCATGATCGCCAATCCGGGGAACACCGCGAGCCAGGCGTCGAGTTGGAAATCGCCCTGCGCGTTGGTCAGCATGTTGCCCCAGCTCGCCGCCGGCGGCTGGATGCCGTAGCCCAGGAACGAGATGTAGGACTCGAGCAGGATGGCGTTGGCGGTGTTGAGGGTCGCCGCCACCATCAGCGGCGCCACCGCGTTCGGCAGCATCTGCCGCAGCACGATGCGCGCCGAGGAGGCGCCGGAGAGCCGCGCCGCCCTGATGAAGTCCTGTTCCTTGAGGGCGAGGATTTGCGCGTGTACGATGCGCCCGATCTCCATCCAGCTGGTCAGGCCGATGATCAGCGCCACGGTGGTGAGCGTCGGGGTGACGAAGGCGGCCACGAACAGCAGCAGGAAAATGTTGGGAAAGCACAGCACCATGTCGGTCAGGCGCATCAGCGCCGCGTCCACCACCCCGCCGTAATAGGCGGCGAAGGCGCCGACCAGGAAGCCCACCGTCAGGGTGACGAGCATCGCCGCGACGCCGACCGCGAGCGAGATGCGCCCGGCGTAGAGCAATCGCGTCAGCACGTCGCGCCCGAGCTCGTCGGCACCCAGGATGTGGCCCTCGCTGAGCGGCGGCGCGAAGCGGTGGACCAGATCGATCTCGTCGGGATCGTAGGGCGCGATCCAGGGGGCGAACGCCGCGCCGCAGGCCAGCAGAACGATCGTCACCAGCCCGGCGAGCGCCAGCCGATGCCCGGCGAACCGGCGCAGCACGCGATAGCGCCGCGGTTGCGGCGGGGCCGCCGCGAGCGCGTCAGCGAGGGGGAGGGTCGGTCGTTTCATTGCTCCCGATCTTCACCGCCCCGACGCGAGCTTCACCCGCGGATCGATCCACGCCACCGCGAGATCGGCCAGCAGATTGCCGACGATCACCAGCAGCGCGGTCAGCATCAGGATGCCCATCAGAACCGGATAGTCGCGGGTGGACAGCGCGTTGACGAACAACAGCCCCATGCCCGGCCAGGAGAACACCGTCTCCGTCACCAGCGCGCCGCCGAACAGCGTCGGCAGCTGCAACCCGGCGAGCGTCACCAGCGGCACCAGCACGCCGCGCAATCCGTGCCGCAGCATGATGGTGCGCGGCGGCAGGCCCTTGGCGCGCGCGGTCCGCATGTAGTCCTGGCTCAGCACGTCCAGCATGGTCGAACGCGCATAGCGGCTCCAGGTCGCCACCAGCACGAACGCCAATACCAGCATCGGCAGCACCAGGTGCCAGAGATTGTCGAGCACGCCTGAACGCCCGCCGGAGCTTGCCATGCCGCCGGCCGGGAACCAGCCGAGAACCAGCGCGAAGACGAAGATCGCGATCAGCCCGAACCAGAAGGTGGGCAGGGAGAGCGCGGCGATCGCCGCCGTCGTCGAAAGATAGTCGAAGACGGAGTGCCGCCGGACCGCGCCCATCATGCCGATGGAAACGCCGATCAGCATGGCGAGCAGCGTCGCCGAGCCCATCAGCTCGAGCGTCGCCGGGATGCGCTCGGCGATGATGTTCAGCACCGGCCGGCCGCCGAAGAACGAATAGCCCCAGTTGCCGGACACCAGCCCCAGCGCCCATTTCACGTATTGCACCTGGATCGGCTGGTCGAGACCGAACTCGTGCTTGAGCCGCGTCAGATCCTCGGCGGTGACGGTCGGGTTGAGCGTATAGACCGCAACCGGCCCGCCCGGCGCCAGATGCATCAGCGCGAAGCCGATCAGCGACACGCCGATCAGCAGCAGCAGCGCCTGCATCAGCCGGGAAAGCGAGGTATCGCAACATGGTCCGGCTCTGTCCGATCGGCCGACCCCGGGCCGTCGATGCACGGGGCGCTCGCCGCAATCACGCCATCGACCACTCGTTGTTGTTCCACGAGTTGCACGGCGTATAGGGGTTCGGCCGGTATCCCTTCACCAGCGAGCGGACGCCCGTGACCTGGGTGCTGGTCATGATCGGCGCGAACGGCAGGTCCTCCAGCAGGATCGCCTGGATCTGGTCGTAGATCCGCTTGCGCGCCGCCCGATCGGGCGTCGCCGTGCCGGCGGCGCACAGCTCGTCGATCTTCGGATTCTGATACTGCACGTAGTTCGAGCCGCTGCCGCCCTTGGCCGGGATCTTGTCGCTGGCGATGCGCGCGGTGTAGTCCGGATCGGGATAAAGCAGCGGGTCCCAGCCCACCATCAGGGTGTCGAACTCCGATTTCACCGTGTAGTCGCCCCAGACCACCGAGGCCGGCATGTTGCGGATCGTCATGGCGACGTTGATCTTCTTGAAGTTCTGCTGGAGCAGTTGCTGCGCGCCCTCGCGCGCCTTGTTGCCGGCGGTGGTGGACATGGTGAAGGCGAGTTTCATCCCGTCCTTCTGCCGCACGCCGTCGGCGCCGACCCGCCAGCCGGCATCGTCGAGCATCTTCGCCGCCCGCGCCGGGTCGTATCCGGGGTCCTTCAGGTCGTGGTTGTACGCCCAGTGCGTCGGCGACAGCCAGCTCAGGGTCGGGATCGGCAGCCCGTAATAGATGACGTCGATCCAGCTCTTGCGGTCCATCGCCAGATAGAGCGCCTGGCGCACCCGCTTGTCGGCGAACATCGGCTTGCCGCAGTTGAAATAGACGAACTCCACGAACGGCGTCGGCGTCACCGCGACCGCGACCTCCGGCAGCTTCGCCGCCTGCTGATGCAGCTGCGGCGGAATGCCCTGCAGATCGTAGATCGACACCTCGCCGGTGCGGAACTGCGTGTAGAGCGTCTGCTGATCCGGCACCACCTTCTGGATCAGACCCGCCAGGGTCGATTTGGTGCCGTGGTAGCGCGGGTTCGGCGTGAAGCCGATATGATCGCCGGCCACCCGCTCCCGGAAGACAAACGGACCGGTGCCCACCGGGTTGGTGTTGAACGGCGCGGTGTTGATGTCGGCGGCGCTGCCCAGGATGTGCTCGGGGATCACGCTGGTCTTCTGCCAGCTCACCAGATACGGCACGAACACGTCCTTGAGCCGGATCTTCAGCGTATGGTCATCCGCCGCCTGGTAGCTCGCCACGTGGTCGTGGCCGTTGCGGCTGCGCACCGCCACCTTCGGGTCCATCAGCACTTGCAGGGTGAAGATCGCGTCCTTGGCGGTGAACGGCCGGCCGTCGTGCCACGTCACGTCCGGCCGCAGCTTGATGGTCCAGTCGAGCCCGTTCTCCGAGATGCCGCCATTCGCAACGGTGGGAATCTCGACGGCGAGGTTAGGCAGGAAGTCGCCCTTGGGGTCGATCTTCCACATGGCGTCGAAGACGCTGTATTCGACCGCCGTCTCGCAGCCGGTGTTCACATAGAGCAGCGGGTTGAAGTTCACCGCCTCCTGGGTGAACGCGTCCACCAGCTCGCCCCGTCCGGCGGCGCGGCCGCGCGCGGGTAGCGCGCCGCTTGCCAGCGCCGCCGCCAGCGCGCCGAGCGGGATGTGCTTGATCACCTGCCGCCGCGACAGCCCGCAGCGCAAGCCGCGCTTCCGTCTCCGCCATTGCTTTTCCTCCCGCATCGAACCGGCATCCGCGAGCGATACTGCACGGTCCTCGGCCGGGTTCCAATCGCCCCGCCGCGGCTTGTCCGCGCCCTCGCCGTTCGGGCAACCTTCGGTATCGGCCAGTCAGCGAGGTAATCATGCTCTCACGCCGCAGCCTGGGGCGGACGGCGCTGGCGTTGCCGCTCGTCGCCGCGGTCGGGCGCGCCCGCGCCGCCGGCACGGTGAGGATCGGCGGCATCTATCCGCTCAGCGGCAACGCCGGCTCGGCCGGACAGGCGCTGCAAAAGGCGATCGAGGTCGGCGTCGATATCGTCAACAACGCCCATCCCGATCTGCAGCGCGCTGCCGCTCGGCGCCGAAGCCGGGCTGAGCGGCCTCGGGGGCGCAAAAGTGGCCGTCACCTTCGCCGACCAGCAGGGCAATCCGTCGGTCGCGCAGAGCGATGCGCTGCGGCTGATAACCCAGGATCGGGTGAGCGCGCTGATCGGCGCCTATCAGTCGAGCTGCACGCTGACCGCGAGCGCCGTCGCCGAGCGCTACGGCATCCCGTTCGTGGCCGGCGAGTTGAGCGCCCCCAACCTCACCGAGCGCGGCTTCAAGTGGTTCTTCCGCACCACCCCGATCGGCGGCGATTTCGGCAAGGCGTACGGCGAGTTCCTGACCGGCCTCGCCAAGCAGGGACATACGGTCCGCAGCGTCGCCATCGTCAACGAGAACACCGACTACGGCAGCTCCACCGGCGATGCGATCGCCGCCGGGCTGAAGGCGGTCGGGCTCAGCCTGGCGCTGCGCATCCCCTACAACGCCAACGCCTCCGATCTGTCGTCGGAGGTGCTGCAACTGAAGCAGGCGAATCCGGATACGGTGATCTTCGTCAGCTACACCTCGGATTCGATCCTCTACATGAAGACGATGAAGACGCTCGGCTATAAGCCGCCGGTGGTGATCGGCGACGATTTCGGCTTCTCCGACCCGGCGTTCGTCAAGGCGGTGGGCGAGCTGGCGCAGGGCGCGGTGAACCGCAGCTCGTTCGATGCCGGCAAACAGGGCAGCACCAGCTGGATCGTCAACCAGATGTACCGCAAGGCGCCTGGGGCGCGATCTCGACGACACCAGCGCCCGCGGGCTGAACGGCTTTTTGGTGCTGTGCGACGCCATCAACCGCGCCGGCTCGACCGAACCGGCAAAGATCCAGGCGGCGCTGCGCGCGACCGATCTCTCGGCGGCGCAGATCATGATCGGCTATAACGGTGTCAAGTTCGCGCCGAACGGGCAGAACGAGCGCGCCTCCACCCTGCTCGTGCAACTCCGCGGCACCACCTGGGACGTCGTGTGGCCGGCGGAGAAGGCGACGGCGCAGCTCGTCTTCCCGTTCCAGGGCTGATGATCCTCGCCCAGCGATCGGGCGTAGGGCGGAAAAGCGCAGCGCATTCCGCCGTCGCGAGATCGTCGATGAATAGGCGGAAGACGCTTCGCTTTTCCGCCCTACGCGAACCGTTCGCATGATCCTCGCCCAGGTCGTCGTCAGCGGGCTGCTGCTGGGCGCCGTCTATGCGCTGTTCTCCTCCGGGCTCACCTTGATCTGGGGGATGATGAACGTCGTCAACTTCGCGCATGGCGACTTCGTGATGCTGGCGATGTACATCGCGTTCTTCTGCTGGACCGCACTGCACGTCGGGCCGTTGCTGTCGGTGCCGCTGGCAGCGCTCGGTCTGGCGCTGCTCGGCGCGCTGGTCTATTTCGGCCTCATCAAGGGGGTGATGCGCGGGCCGATGCTGGCGCAGATCCTCTCCACCTTCGGCCTGGCGTTGCTGTTGCGCTACAGCGCCTTCGCCGCCTTCTCGGCCAATTTCGTCACCCTGCCCTCCGATCTGGTCGGCGGCACGCTGGTCCTCGGCGGACTGCGCCTCCCCGCCTCGCGGCTGATCGCCGGAGGCGTCGCGCTGCTGCTCACGCTCGGGATGCATCTGATGCTGACCCGCACGGCGCTCGGCAGCCGGATGCTCGCCGTCTCCGAGGACCGGCAGGCGGCGATGCTGGTGGGCATCAGGCCCGACCCGATGCAGGCCCTGGCCTGGGGGCTCGGGGCGGCGAGCACCGGCATCGCCGGCGCCCTGATTGCGCTGTTTTACTACATCTCGCCGACGGTCGGGGAATTGCTCGTGCTGATCGCCTTCGTGGTGGTCTGCCTGGGCGGCTTCGGCAGCGTGCCGGGGGCGCTGCTCGCCGGATTGCTGGTCGGCGTGATCGAGAACCTCTCCGCCTACTGGGCCGGCGCCGTCTATCAGGACGCCGTGGTTTACGCGCTGTTTCTCGCCGTGCTCTGGGTGCGCCCGCAGGGCCTGATGGGAACGCTGTGAGCCGCTGGATCTGGCTCGGGCTCGGGCTGCTCGCCATCGTCATCTGGCCGCCGTTGATCGGCAACGTCTATCTGCAACGGATCGGCGCGCTGGTGCTGCTGATGGCGATCTCGTCCTCGGCCTGGAACATCGTCGGCGGCTTCGCCGGCCAGGTCTCGGTCGGACACGCGATCTTCTTCGGCGCCGGCGCCTATTCCTCGCTGGTGGTGTTCAACCGCCTCGGCTGGCCGCCGATCGCCGGCATCCCGCTCGGCGTCGCCGTCAGCCTGCTGCTGTCGGTGCTGGTCGGCACCCCAACCTTCCGGCTGCGCGGGCACTATTTCTCGATGGCGACGATCGCGGCGGCGGAGCTGATCCGCATCCTGGTGGCGAACTGGCCGCTGCTCGGCGCCGCCGTCGGGCTGATGGGGCCGGCGACGCCGCGCGGCCTCGCCGATCTCTCGTTCACCTCGCCGCTCCCCTACTACTACCTGTTCCTGGCGGTGCTGCTGATCCTGCTCGCGCTGACGCGCCGGATGCAGGTGAGCCGTATGGGCTACTACCTGCGCGCGCTCAATGCCGGGGATCGCGCCGCGCGCAGCCTGGGCGTGCCGGTTTTGCGCTACAAGCTCTACGCGCTGATGTTCTCGGCCGCCTTCACCTCGATCGCCGGCTCGCTCTACGCGATCATGGTGGGCTTCGCCGATCCCGACAGCGTGCTCGGCATTCTGGTCTCGGTGAACGTCATCATCATGGCGGCGGTGGGCGGCGCGGCGACGCTGTTCGGCCCGCTGCTCGGCTCGATCCTGCTGGTGCCGTTGCAGGAGGCGACCAACGCCGCCTTCGGCGGCTCCGGCAACGGCCTCACCTACATCGTCTATGGCGCCATCATCATGCTGGTGGTCCGCTTCGAGCCGGGCGGGCTGCTCGATCTCGCCCGCCGCCTGCGCCTGCGCTGGCGCCCGGCGCGTGCGCGGGAGGCGGCGCGCGGTGCTGCTTGAGGCGGCCGACATCGTGCGCGCCTTCGGCCGGTTGCGCGCCGTGGACGGCGCCTCGCTGGCGCTCGACCGGGGCCAGATCGTCGGCCTGATCGGACCGAACGGCGCCGGCAAGAGCACCTTCTTCAACGTGCTGGCGGGCGAGCTGCCGCCGACCTCCGGGCGGGTCCGTTTCGACGGCAACGACGTGACGCGCGCCAGCCCTGAGGCGCACGCGCGCCTCGGCATCGCCCGCACCTTCCAGGTTCCGGTCACGTTCGAGGACATGAGCGTGCTGGAGAACGTGCTGGTCGGCGCCTTCCTGCGCCACCCCGGCCGCGCGGAGGCCGAGCGCGCCGCCCGCGATCTGCTCGGCTTCACCGGGCTCGATCGGCTGGCCGACGCGCCGGCCCGCAGCCTCGGCACGCCGGGGCGCAAGCGGCTGGAGATCGCGCGCGCGCTGGCGACCGGGCCGCGCCTGCTGCTGCTCGACGAGGCGCTGGCCGGGCTCAATCCGGCGGAGGTGCGCGACGGCATCGAGCTGGTGCGCCGCATCCATGCGCGCGGCATCACGCTGGTGATCGTCGAGCACATCATGGAGGTGATCCTGACGCTCACCGATCATGCGCTGGTGTTTCATCAGGGCCGCGTCATTGCCGAGGGCCATCCGCGCGAGGTGGTGCGCGAGCCCCGGGTCATCTCCGCCTATCTCGGACATAGCCTCGAACGGGCGCGCGCCCGCCGGTCATGAGCGCGCTGTCGGTGCAGCATCTGGCGGTGCGCTACGGCGACCTGATCGGCGTCGCCGACGTGTCGCTGGAGGTAGCGGAGGGTGCGGTGGTGGCGCTGATCGGCGCCAACGGCGCCGGCAAGACGACGACCTTGAACGCCATCGCCGGCTTGGTGCCGGCCGCCGGCGGGGCGGTGCTGTGGGGCGGGGAATTGATTACCGGCAGCGCCGCCCATGCGGTGATCCGTCGGGGCGTGGCGCTGTCGCCCGAAGGCTGGCGGCTGTTCGTCAACCAGACGGTCGAGCAAAATCTGCGCCTCGGCGCCACCGTGCTGCGCGACCGCGCCCGCATGGCGGCGCTTCTGGCGCGCGTCTTCGAGCTGTTTCCCCGCCTCGCCGAGCGCCGCCGCCAGCGCGCTGGCACGCTTTCGGGGGGCGAGCGGCAGATGCTGGCGCTGGGTCGGGCGCTGATGTCCGATCCGCGCCTGCTGCTGCTCGACGAGCCGAGCCTCGGCCTGGCGCCGGCGGTGGTCGAAAGCCTCTATGCGACCCTCGATCGGCTGCACCGCGAGGGCCTGACCCTGCTGCTGGCCGAGCAGTCGGTGGAGCTGGCGCTGGAGATCGCCAGCCACGCCTACGTGCTGCAAACCGGCCGCACGGTGCTCGACGGCCCGGCCGCCGCGCTCGCCCGCGATCCGCGCGTGCAGGCGATCTATCTCGGGCTGGGCGCCGCTTAGATCACACGCGGCGCGCCAACCCCCTCTCCGCCCCCGGGCGCGACCAGAAATAATCCGAGGCCCGAGCACCGGAGCACCTTGAATGAATGCTGCGGCGCAGTATGTGGAGCTATCGCTCCAGAATTGGGCGCCCGGGACGCCGGGCCGACGCGGCCGCGGGCCAGATCGAGGTTGAGGAATGACGCATATGTCGCGGTCAGACTCCGAGGTCGCCGAAAGGGCGGGCCGGACTACCGAAATCCCGAAACGTCCGGCCCGGCGGCAGATGGGCAAGATCGCAGCGTTGGCAAGCCTCGCCCTGCTGATCGCGGCCGGTGTGGTCGAGTGGGAGCACGGAACCACGCCCGCCGGACCGCCGCCGGCGCCGCCACCGCCGCAGGTGACGGTCAGCCGCCCGGTGGAGGAGACGGTCGCCGCCACAACCGGTTTCCTGGGTCAGTTCTCGGCGGTGGATTCGCTCGAGTTGCGCGCCCAGGTCGGCGGCACCCTGACAGCCATTGCGTTTCAGGACGGCCAGACCGTCCATGCGGGCGACCTGCTGTTCACGATCGACCGGCGACCCTATGAGATCAAGCTCGACGAAGCGGTTGCGCAGTTCCAGACCGCCGAGGCGAAAGAGACGCTGGCCGAGGCGGAACTCTGGCGGGCGAAGCAACTGAAACAAACGAATTTCGGCACCGCTGAGACGGTCGACTCGCGCGCCGCCGATCAGCGCGCCGCGCAAGCTTCCATCCAGACCGCCCGGGCGGCCATCCTGGACGCCCGGCTCGACCTCGAATACGCGCGGGTCACGGCGCCGTTCGCGGGACGCATTGGCGCACACCTGGTCTCCGTCGGCAGCCTGGTAAGCGGCAGCCGCGGTGGCACCGGCCCGACTACCCTGCTGGCCACCATTGTCTCGCTCGACCCGATCCACCTCGATTTCGACATGAGCGAGGCGGACTATCGGGCCTATCGAAGCGTCCACCCCGCCGGTGCGGGGCAGCCGGACGGAGATGTCGCGATCAGCCTCGACGACGACGGACATTTCGGCCGGCACGGAAAACTTGACTTCATCGACAATGCCGTGAACCGCGGCAGCGGCACGATTCATGCGCGGGCGACGGTCGCCAACCCCGACCTGTCCATCACCCCCGGCGAGTTCGCCAGATTGCGCCTGGTGACCGGCAAGGCGGCGCCGGCGCTGCTCGTGCCGGCGGCCGCAATCGTCCCCGACCAGTCGCAGGAAGCGGTCATGACGGTCGCGGCGGATGGAACGGTCGTGCCGAAACCCGTCCAGACCGGGGAACTCCACCAGGGACTGCGGGTCGTTCGGAGCGGCCTCAAACCGACTGATCGCGTCATCGTCGACGGCCTGATGCGGGCTCGTCCCGGTGCCAAGGTGACGCCGGTCGCGGGCGCCGTCACGCCCGATTCCGGCGTTGCCAACGAATAGCGGGGGACACCGCGATGCGGTTCACGCACACCTTCATCGACCACCCCATTTTGGCGACCGTGGTCAGCGTGTTCATCACCCTGATCGGACTCGGCGCCCTGGTCATTCTGCCGGTCGCGCAATATCCCGAGATCGTCCCGCCGACCGTGCAGGTCTCCACAAGCTATCCCGGCGCATCCGCCGAGGTGGTCAGCAAGACCGTGGCGACGCCGCTCGAACAGGAGATCAACGGCGTCGAGAACATGCTCTACATGAGCAGCCAGTCCACCGGCGACGGCAAGCTCACCGTCACCGTCACCTTTCGGATCGGCACCGACCTGAACGTCGCGCAGATGCTGACGCAGAACCGGGTGCAGGACGCGCTGCCGCGCCTCCCCGAGGACGTCCAGCGCCTGGGCGTGCAGGTCCGGAAGGCGACGCCGAATATTCTGCTCGCGGTCCATCTCTACTCGCCCGACGCGTCGCGCGACATTCTGTATCTGTCGAACTATGCCACCCTGCACGTGAAGGACGCCCTGGCGCGCCTGCCAGGGGTCGGCGACGTGCAACTGTTCGGCGCGCGCGACTACGCGATGCGCGTATGGCTCGATCCCGACAAGATGGCCGCCTACAAACTCGATGCCAGCGAAGTGCTGGCCGTCCTGCGGGCACAGAACGTCCAGGTCTCGGCGGGCATCCTGAACCAGCCGCCGACACCGGGGCAGGGCGCTTACCAGCTCAACGTGCAGACGCTTGGCCGACTGTCCGCGCCCGAGCAGTTCGGCGACATCGTGGTCAAGACCGATGACGGCGGGCGGGTTACGCGCGTTCGCGACATCGGGCGCGTGGAGATTGGTGCGGCCGATTACGGGTCCACGGCCTACATGGACCGCAGCAACGGCCTGCCGCTGCTGATCTTCGCCCAGCCCGGCGCCAACTCGCTGGCGGTCGAGCACGAAGTACCTGTCCACGATGGAAAGCCTCAAGAAAGACTTCCCGCCGGGCGTGGACGACATCGTCATCTATGATCCGACGGTTTTCGTCGCAAAGTCAGTGCACGAGGTGGTCACGACTATCTTCGTGGCAATCCTCCTCGTCGTCGGTGTCGTGTTCCTGTTCCTGCAGACCTGGCGCGCCTCGGTCATTCCCGTCATCGCCATCCCGGTGTCGCTCGTCGGAACCTTCGCGGTCCTGTATGCGCTCGGGATATCGCTGAACAACCTTTCGCTGTTCGGCCTGGTGCTGGCGGTCGGCATTGTCGTCGACGACGCGATCGTCGTGGTCGAGAATGTCGAGCGCAATATCCGTGCCGGCATGTCGCCGTCCAAGGCGGCGCACCGGACGATGGACGAGGTCGGCGGCGCGCTGGTTTCCATCGCCTTGACGCTTTGCGCGGTGTTCGTGCCCTCGGCCTTTCTCTCCGGCATTTCGGGGCAGTTCTTCCGTCAGTTCGCCGTGACCATCGCGGCTTCGACGGTGATCTCCTGCTTCGTTTCGCTCACCCTCAGCCCCGCCCTGTGCGCGGTGCTGTTCCGGGCGCACGACCCGGAGGCATCCGCCCCGGCCAGCCTGCCGGGCCGGCTTCTGGCCTCGGCGTTCGGCTGCTTCAATCGCGGCTTCGATCGGCTGTCGCGCGGGTATGGGCAGTTCACGCTTCGCCTGCTGCGCGGCCTGGCGGTGGTGGTGGCGGTCTATGTTGCGCTGATCGCCACCGCCGGGCTTCAGTTCGCGCGAACACCGACCGGCTTCATCCCCGAGCAAGATCAGGGCTATCTGATCACCGTGCTCCAGCTTCCACCCGGCGCCACGCTGGCGCGGACCGAGCAGGCGGTGAAGCGGGCGACCGACATCATCCTGAAGACGCGAGGCATCGAGCACGTCGCTCCCTTCGCCGGGCTCGATGCGACGACCTTCACGGTGTCGTCGAATTCCGGGACGATCTTCTCCGGCCTGCCCTCGCTCTACAGTCACTCCCTTGCGGGCGTGACGGCGAACTCGGTGCTGGCGGATCTGCGGAAACGCCTGTCGGTCATCAAGGAAGCCTATGTGCTGACCATCCCGCCGCCGCCGGTTCAGGGGCTTGGCAACTCCGGCGGCTTCAAGATGATGCTCGAGGATCGCACCGGGCTGGGACCGAAGGCGCTGGAGGCGGCGGCGCAGACCCTGGTGGCGGCGGCGAACAGGGATCCGGATTTCTCGGGCGTATTCACGCTGTTCAATACCGGGTCGCCGTCGGTCTATGCCGATATCGACCGCGTGAAGACCGAGAAGGTCGGGCTGACGCCGACCGACGTATTTTCCGCTCTGCAGGTCTATCTCGGTTCGCAATACGTGAACGACTTCAACTACCTGGGCCGGACCTACGAGGTGATCGCCCAGGCCGACGGCCGCTTCCGCCGCAGCCAGCAGGATATCGCCGGTCTGAAGGCCCGCAACGCCGCCGGCGACATGGTGCCGATCGGAACCGTGGCGCGATTGAAGAATGAGACCAGCCCCTATCGCGTGCCGCGCTACGACCTGTTCCCGGCGGCCGAGGTTCAGGGCGTCGCGGCGCCCGGCGTGGCGACGGGCACGGCGTTGCACCGGATGGCGGAGCTTGCACAACAGGTGCTCCCCGCCGGCATCGGATACGAATGGACGGAAATCGCATTCCAGCAGGAGCAGAAGGGCACGCCGACGATCCTTGTCTTCGGCGCCGCGGCCCTGTTCGTGTTCCTGGTGCTGGCCGCCAAATACGAGAGCTGGAAGCTGCCTCTCGCCGTGGTGTTGATCGTCCCGATGTGCCTTCTCGCTTCGGTCACGGGGCTCGCGTTCCGTGGCATGCCGATCGACATCCTGGCGCAGATCGGTTTCGTAGTCCTGGTCGGACTGGCGGCCAAGAACGCGATCCTGATCGTGGAGTTCGCCCGCCAGTCGGAGGACGCCGGCAGCTCCACGGCACAAGCCGCGATTTAAGCGGCCCGGACGCGGCTGCGGCCGATCTTGATGACCTCGCTCGCCTTCATTCTCGGCGTCGCTCCGCTGGTCGTGGCGACCGGCGCCGGGGCGGAGATGCGGCAGTCCCTGGGAACGGCGGTGTTCAGCGGGATGCTCGGCGTCACCGGCTTCGGGCTGATTTTCACGCCCGCTTTCTACATGCTCGTGCAGCGGCTGGGATCGACGCGCCATCAGCGCCGCCGCACGGCAACCCGGGTCGGCGCCGGTTAGGGCGGTCCGCTGAGCGGACGGTGTTTGCGCAAAGGCGCGGCGAAGCGCCCGTATCGCGGATCAACTGTCTCCAAGCTGGCGCCGCGTTGCGCGTTTCACCTGCTTGGCCACGCTTGCATGGCAAGTTGTCCGATCTCCCGAAGGCGCTCGCGTGACGCACCGTCCCGTGCCTGCACCGCCATCCCCCGGAAGACGGCGCTGAAGAAGGCGGCAAGCGCATCCGCGTCGGTATCGGGTTTGAGATCACCCGCGGCAATTCCGCGCCGCAAACGCTCGGCCAGCGCCTGTTCGGACATGACGCGGCAGGCCACCAGCATGTCGCGCACAGAGTCGAGGGCCGGCGGCAGGTGCGTTCCGGCAAGCGAGACCATGCAGCCGCAGGGGAAATCGTCGCTGGTCAGGCGGACTGCTCCGGCCTCGACGAGCCGCTCGAAGACGGTCCGTGTGTCGGTGGGATCGGCGAGGATCTGATTGAACCAACGGCTTGTGCCGGCGAGGTAGTATTCCGTCGCCTCTCGGTAGAGCTGCTCCTTGCTCCCGAAGCTGTTGTAGAAGCTCGAGGGGCTGATCCTCATCGCGGCGGTAAGGTCGTCGAAGGAGGTGCCTTCGTAGCCACGCTCCCAAAACAGCCTCATCGCGGCATCCAGAGCCTTCTCGCGATCGAACGCCCGCGGTCTGCCGCGAGGCCGCTTTGCGCATTCGAATGTCTCTAATCCCATGCCTCCGATAATCCTTGCCCGTCCTTCCCGGCCGCATAGCGTGTCCGGATATATGGGAGCGGACGCTACAGATAGAAGTTTTGTGGCGTGAATCGGGCGAGGAACTTCACGTCGCGCCGCTCGGCCGGACTGCTCCGAAGACGCCCTCCATGGCGCCCGGATACGGCGGCCGGGCGCGGTGAACTATGCAGCACCATCCGGCCATGCCATGATTTCACGTCACGCGATCGGAAGCATTCCATGACTATTCTCGGCACCGATGTCGGCGGCACCTTCACCGATCTCGCCTTCATCACCGAATCCGGCGAGCTGCATTGCCTCAAGGTGCCCAGCATTCCGTCGCGTCCGGGCGAAGGCATTCTCGGCGGCATCGACGAAATGCGCGAAACCCCGGGCCTCCGGGGCGCCGGATGGCGGCGCATGGTGCACACCCACAGCAGCACCGTCGCCACCAACGCGCTGATCGAGCGGCGCGGCGCCCGCGTCGGGCTGCTCGTCTCCGCCGGCTTCCGCGATCTGTTTGAGTTGCAGCGCCTGGCCGTGCCGCATCCGATGCGCTTCGATTCGCGCCGGCCCCTGCCGCTGGTACCGCGCGCGCTGGTCCGCGAGATCCCGGGCCGCCTCGATGCCGACGGGACCGAGATCACGCCGCTCGACACCGAAGCCGCGGTTGCCGCCGCGCGCGAGCTTCGCGCCGCCGGCGTCGAAATCGCCGTCGTGGTGTTCCTGCACAGCTACCGCAACGGCGCCATGAACGGGCGGCGCGCGCGGCCATCACCGACGCCGGCATCGATCTGCGCATCGAGCTCTCCGCCGAGGTTTGGCCGCAGGCGCGCGAATACGAGCGCGGCGTGCTGAGCGCCGTCAACGCTTCCATCCGCCCGCTCGTCGAAGCCTAGGTCGATCGCCTGGTGTCCGGCCTCGCCGCGCGCGGCATCGAAACGCCGGCCCGTATCGCCCGCTCGAACGGCGGCGCCGAGCTCGCCGTCACGCTGCGCGACCGTCCGGTGGTGGCGCTGCTGTCCGGCCCCGCCGCCGGCGTGAGCGGCGCCGCCGAGGCCGCTTCCGACGCCGGATGGGAAGCGGCCGACCTGATGACCCTCGATGTCGGCGGCACCAGCGCCGATATCGGCGTGGTGCGCGCCGGCCGTCCGGTGCTGAGCGCCGAGGAGCACGTCGCCGAATTTCCCGTGCTGATCCCGACCGTGGCCGTCTCCAGCATCGGCGCCGGCGGCGGCTCGATCCTCTGGCTCGACCCGACCGGCGCGCTGAAGGTCGGCCCGCGCAGCGTCGGCGCCGATCCGGGGCCGGCCTGCTACGGCGGTTCGCACATTCCGGCGCTGACCGATGCCTTCCTGATGCCGGCCTGCTCGAACGCCGGGCCAGCGCCTCGGCGGCAAGTTTCCGCTGCAACAAGCGCCGGCGCGCGCGGCCATCGGCAGGTTGGCGGAGCAACTCGCCTGCTCGGTCGAGCAGGTCGCCGACGGCGCCATCCGCATCGCCATCGCGCATCATGACGGCGGAGGCCTCCAACGTGCTCGCTCGCCGCGGCGTCGATGCGCCGCGCTTCCGCATGGTCGCATTCGGTGGCGCCGGCCCGCTGCTGGCGGCGCTGCTGGCCGAGGAACTGTCGATCGACACCATCCTGATCCCCGCCTGGCCCGGCGCCCTCAGCGCGCTCGGCGCGGCGCGCGCCGATCTCGAAGGCGATCTGGTGCAGCCGGTCTATGCGATGCTGGACAAGCTCGCGCCGGAACGGCTCGCCGAACTGCTCGGCCAACTGGAAATCGCGGCCGGGCGCTGGATCGCGACCCAGACCGAACACCTCGAAGTCGCCGCAACGCACGTCGCGATCGCGTGCCGAGATGCGCTACGACGGCCAGGGCTACGATGTCACCGTGCCGCTCGATCGCGCGTGGCTCGTCGATGGCGACACTGCGCGCGTCGCGCGCGCGTTCCACGACGCGCATCGCGCCACCTACGGCCACGCCAACGAACAGGCTGCGATCTGGCTCAAGGAGCTGCGCGCGCACATCACCGGCGCCATGCCCGCGGCGGCGTCTCGCGCCGCTCGCGGCGCCGCGGCGCCCGGGCCGCGTGCAACCACGCGCCCGATTCGCCTGCTCGGCAGGACCTTGACCGCCACGGTGATCGATCGCGCGGCCCTGCATCCGCAGGACATCGTCGCCGGCCCGGCCATCATCAACCAGATGGACACCACCACGCTGGTGCCGCCCGACTGGCAAGCCCGCCGGATCGAGGCGGGCGCGCTGGTGCTCGAACGCCGCGCCGCCGACGCCGGGACCGGGCAATGAGCGGGTTCCGCCGCGGATGCCGATCGGCGTCGAAATCTTCGCCAATCTGTTCAAGGCCGTCGTGGACGAGATGGCGTGGATCGTGCTGCGCTCCTCGCACACCACCTTCGTCAAGGAGACGCAGGACTTCGCGGTCTCGCTCGTCACCCCGGAGGGCGAGATCTTCGCCTATCCATATGGCAGCGGCGCCACGCCGATCATGGGCGTGCCCATGCACGCCGGGACCAGCGCCTTCGACGACTGGCAGCCGGGCGACGTGATGATGACCAACGACCCGTACAGCACCGGCGGCATGGTGATGCACCTCAACGACATCTACCTGTTCAGGCCGGTGTTCGTGGACGGCCGCCTGCTCTGCTTCGCCTGGTCCTTCATCCACTGCACCGATGTCGGCGGCTACGCGCCGGGCAGCATCGACATGCGCAACAACGAGGTGTTCCAGGAGGGCCTGCGCCTGCGCCCGGTGAAGCTGCTGCGCGAAGGCGTGCTGAACCGGGAATTGTGGAACATCTTCGCCGACAATTGCCGCATCCCCGGCCTCAACTGGGGCGACATCACCGCCTGCCTCGCCGCGCTCGACAAGGCCGAGCAGCGCCTGATCCGCCTTGCCGAGCGCTACGGCGCGCGTCGCCCTCGAGGGCGCCGATCCACGCCACGCTGGACCGCACCGAGCAGCTCGCGCGCCGGGTGCTCGCGCGCATCCCGGAAGGGCGATACCGCTTCGAGGAGTATTTCGAGGACGACTACGTCAGCGACCTGCCGGTGCGCATCGCCGCCGCGCTGATCTCGCGCGGCGACGGCACGGTGACGCTGGATTTCACCGGCTCCGACCCGCAGGTGCGCGCGGCGCTCAATCTGCCCACGGGCTCGATGCGCCACCACCCGTTCCTGTGCATGGCGCTGACCAATCTCGTGGTCACGCAATCCGAAGCGATCCACATCAACGCCGGCATCCTCCGCTGCATCGATCTGGTGCTGCCGGATGCCTCGGTGGTGAACGCCCGCTTCCCCGCCGCCTGCGGGATGCGCTTCACCACCGCGATGCGGGTGCATGACCTGGTCCTCGGCCTGCTCGCCCGCGCCGCGCCCGGACTGGCCCCGGCCGGCGGCGCCGGGGCGCTCGTGGTTACGTATATCTCCACCTCGGAACTGGGCGAGCAGCCGGGCGGGTGGTGGTGGCCAACCCGGTCTCCGGCGGCTCCGGCGGCAGCGCATATATGGACGGCATTTCCGGCACCGAGATGTCGGTGGCGTTCCTGCGCAATGTGCCGGTGGAGGTTCTCGAATCCGAGGCGCCGGTGCTGGTGCGCCGCTTCGGATTGTGCCCCGACACCGAGGGCGCCGGCCGCTTCCGCGGCGGTTTCGGGTCGGAATACGATCTGCAGATCCGCCACCCCGCCGCGGTCGTCGTCATGCGCGGCAAGGATCGGCACCGCTTCTGCGCCTGGGGTGCTGCCGGCGGTCGCGCCGCCACCACCAGCGGCAATGTCGGCGAGCGCCCCGGCGCGGCGCCGCACGACATCGGCAAGCAAACCGTCTATCGGCCCGCCATGGACGAGGTGATCCGGATCTGGAGCGGCGGCGGCGGCGGCTGGGGCGATCCGCTGGAGCGCGATCCCGAGAAGGTCCTCGCCGACGTCGCCGCCGGGCTGGTCTCATCCGAACGCGCGCACGCCGTCTATGGCGTGGCGATCACGCAAGGCCGCGTGCAGGCGGCCGAGACCGAGGCCCGCCGCGCCGAGCTGCGCGAGCGGCGCGGCGCCCTGCCGGCGTTCGACTTCGGACCGGGCGCGCTCGGCATTCGAGGCGACTTAGGGCGTGGCCGCCGAGCGCATCGCCGCCTGGCTCCCGGGCCTGGCCGCCGGCGTGCGCCGCTACGCGCAAGCCGAGGCGTACCGGCCGCTTGCGCGAGAGCGGACCCGGCCCGTACGATGCGCCGGCGACGGAACGCGCGATGCGCGAGGTCGCCGAGGCGCTGCGAAGCGCGGTCCGGGGGGAAGCGTGATGAGCAACAGCCAAGCTGCTTCGGTCGCCGCGCTGAACCGCGCGGGGCCGATCGGGACCATCCTCGGCGGCGTCATCGGCAACATCATCGAGTGGTATGACTGGACCATCTACGGTCTGCTCTCCAGCGTCTTCGCCGGCCAGTTCTTTCCGTCGAACAGCGCCACCGCGGCGCTGCTTGGCGACGCTCGCCACCTTCGCGCTCGGCTTCGTCATGCGGCCGATCGGCTCGATCGTGTTGTCGCCGCTGGCCGACCGCTACGGCCGCCGCCGGATGCTTTCGCTCACCGTGCTGCTGATGGGGACCGGCAGCCTGATCGTGGCGGCGACCCCGTCCTGGAGCGCGATCGGCATCGCCGCCCCGCTGTTGCTGCTGTTCGCGCGCCTGTTGCAGGGCTTCTCCGCCGGCGGCGAGTTTCAGGGCGCGGCGACCTTCCTGGTCGAACATGCGCCGCCCGCAAGGCGGGGTTTCACCGGCTCGTTCCATATCGCCAGCATCGGCTTCGCGGTGCTGATCGCCACCGCCGTCTCGGCGCTCACCACCGGGCTGATCGCACAGCCCGCCCTCGCCGAGTGGGGCTGGCGGCTGCCGTTCCTGCTCGGCGCGCTGCTGTCGCTCTATGGGCTTTATATCCGCAGCGGCTTGCCGGAGACGCCCGCCTTCATGGCGGCGGCGCAGCGAAGCGCATTGGAGGCCCGGCCGATCCGGCGGGCGCTCAGGGATCATCCGGGGGCGTCCTTCGTGGTGTTCGCCATGCAGATGGGGACCGTGCAGTTCTACATCTGGACGGTGTTCCTGCCGACCTGGGCGCATCTGACCGGCGGGCTTTCGCTGCACCTCGCGTTCATCGGCGGGGTGATCTCGCTCGCGGTGTTCTGCCTCGCCACGCCAGCGGCCGGCGCGCTGTCCGACCGGGTGGGACGGCGTCCGGTGCTGATCGCCTACGCCATCGGCTTCTTCGTGCTCGCCTGGCCGTTGCTGCGGCTGTTGCCGAATGGCGATTTCGCGAGCTTCCTGCTGGTGGACATCGTCGGCTGCCTGCTGCTCGCGATGATCGACGGCGTCATGGCGGCGACGTTCTGCGAACTGTTCCCGACCCCGGTGCGCGCCTCCGGCATCGGCTTTCCCTATGCCGTGTGCGCCGCCATCTTCGGCGGCACCGCCCCGCTCATCGCCGCCTGGCTGCTCTCCCATCAGCTTGCCTGGGTGATCGCCGCCTACATCATGACGATCTCCGCGATCGGCGGCGTGACCTTCCTGAAGATGCCGGAAACCCGCGGCGTCGCGCTCAACTGAGGCGCGGCGGGTTAGTACCCGGAATCATTGAACGGTGAAACGCATCCGCCGAGTTCCGTCATCGCGAGCCGCCCCTTGGCGGCGTGGCGATCCAGGCGGGCGGCACGGTGCGGTGAGCCTGGATCGCCACGGCGCTGCGCGCCTCGCGATGACGATCCCGGGCGATTCACTTTCCGCTGATGCCGAGCCTAGTGAAGCGTTTCCATGGAACGACTCCTGATGTCGCGGTAGGGCGGAAAAGCGAAGCGTCTTTCGCCCGCTTCGTGCCGATCGAAAAGAAAGGCGGATTGCGCAAGGGCTTATCCGCCTTACGCCATGGGATACTTCCATGGAATCGCTCTACTGGTCTAACTCGCGACCTTCCATCCCTCCGGCGAGGCGCACCAGTCGAGGTTGTAGGTCTGCGTGCGGCCGTGCGGCGGCGTGTTGCGATAGCGCATCGCGTGGCAGGTGGTGTCCTGGCGGCGATAGATGCGGGCGAGCTCGACGGTGCCGTGCGCCCCGGTCTGCGGATTGCTCCAGCTCAACGTCTGCCCGGCACGCGGATGCGGCGCCGCGTTCAGCCGGTTGGTCGCATCGGCCAGATGCCGGTAGTCCGGATCGGTGAGCCGCGGGCCGAAGCGGCTCGACCAGAACGGGTTGGCTTGGCCCAGCGCATCCGCAAACGGCGTCCCCGCAAGCACCAGCATCACCGCGCCGACTGTCCTGGCCAGCTTCATCCCTTCCTCCCCGCGAACCATCGCCCGATGCGGCCGTTGATATCACACCAGGCGGAGACTGCCGATGAGCCATCCCCTCGTCACCTCGGTTCTGGCGGCACATGCGCTGAATGGCGAATCGCCGGTCTGGGACGGGCGGCGGCAACGGCTGTTCTGGGTCGATATCCGCGCCCCCGCGCTGCATGAATTCGATCCCGCCACCAGCGCCGGCCGGCGCTGGGACATGCCGAGCTGGATCGGCTGCTGCGCGCCCTGCCCCGACGGCGTGCTGGTGGCGCTGCGCACCGGGCTGCACGTGATGGACCTCGACACCGGCGCGCTCCGCTTCCTCGCCGCCGCGCCCTTCGATTCCCGGCGCTTCATCTTCAACGACGGCAAGATCGATCCCGCCGGCCGCTTTCTCGTCGGGCCGATGTACGCCCCGCTGACGCCGGGACCGCCGGCCGAGGCCGCGCGGGCGGCGCCGCTCTGGCGCTACGGCCCCGACGGCTGGACCCCGCTGAGCGGCCCGGTCAGCACCTCCAACGGCCTCGCCTGGAGCCCGGACGGCCGAACGATCTACCACTCCGACACCGAGCAACGGACGATCTGGGCGCGCGACTACGACCCGGCGACCGGCGCCTCGGCGAACGAGCGCGTTTTTGCCCGCGTGGAGGTCGCCGATGGCGGCCCCGACGGCGCCGCGGTGGACCGCGACGGCTTTTACTGGTGCGCGGTGTTCGCCAATTCCCGCCTGCTGCGCTTCGACCCGGCGGGCAAGCTCGAGCGGCAAATCGAGATGCCGGTCCGCTACCCGACCATGCCGGCCTTCGGCGGCGAGAAGCTCGACACCATCTTCGTCACCTCGGCCACCTGGCCGATCGCCAACCCCGATCCCGCCGGCCCGGACGGCAATCTGTTCGCCCTGCCGGCGCCCGTCCAGGGGCTCGCCGTGCCGGCGTGGCAGCCGCGCAGCGGCTGACGGCGCGGTTGGACCGGCGCCGGCGGTTGTGCTACCCGCGCCCGCATGTCCGAGACCGCCACGCATCCCCTGATCGCGGTCCTGAACGGGCCGAACATGAACATGCTCGGGCTGCGTCAGCCGCATCTCTACGGCGCCGCCACGCTCGACGACGTCGAGCAGTTGTGCGCCGAGACCGGCGAACAGCTCGGCCTGGCGATCGACTTCCGCCAATCGAACATCGAGGGCGAGCTGGTCTCCTGGGTGCAGGAGTGTCGCGGCCGGGCGGCGGGAATCGTCATCAACCCCGCCGGCTACACCACGACCTCGATCGCGCTCATGGACGCGCTGCTGGCGGCCGAGCTGCCGGTGATCGAGGTGCATGTGACGAACATCCATCGCCGCGAGGAGTTCCGCCAGCACTCCTACGTCTCGAAGGCCGCGGTCGGCGTCATCGCCGGGCTCGGCATCCGCGGCTATGCGCTGGCGCTGACCGCGCTCGCCGCGATGCTCGAGGACGCCGCATGAGCCGAATTCCCCTCGACCCCGACGCCATCCGCGCGCTCGCCGCCATCCTGACCGAGACCGGGCTCTCGGAGATCGAGATCGCCGAAAAGGAGAGCCGCATTCGCGTCGTGCGCGCGCCCGGCGTGGCGCCGGGCCGGGTCGAGCCGGCCCCGGCGCCGCTGGCGCCGCCGTCGGCGGCCAGCGTCGAATCCGATCTCGTGCGCCATCCCGGCGCGGTGCTGAGCCCGATGGTGGGCGTCGTCTATCTTGCGCCGGAGCCCGGAGCGGCACCGTTCGTCGCCGTCGGCCAGTCGGTCGCCGCCGGGCAGCCGGTGCTGCTGATCGAGGCGATGAAGACCTTCAATCAGATCAAGGCACCGCGCGCCGGAACCGTCGCCCGCATCCTCATCGGCAACGCCTCGCCGGTCGAATACGGCGAGCCGCTGATGCTGATCGAGGACTGAGCGCGGCGTTGTTCCGGAAGATCCTCATCGCCAATCGCGGCGAGATCGCGCTGCGCATCCAGCGCGCGTGCCGCGAGCTGGGCATCCCGACCGTCGCCGTCCACTCCACCGCCGATGCGGAAGCCATGCATGTGCGGCTGGCTGACGAGAGCGTGTGCATCGGCCCGGCGCCGGCGCGCGACAGCTATCTGAACATCCCGGCGCTGCTGTCGGCCGCCGCCATCACCGGCGCCGACGCCGTCCATCCCGGCTACGGATTCCTGGCCGAGAATGCCGGCTTCGCCGAGATGGTGGTGGCGCATGGCCTCACCTTCATCGGCCCGGCGCCCGCGCATATCCGCATGATGGGCGACAAGATCGCCGCCAAGGCGGCGATGGCGCGGCTCGGCATCCCGCTGGTTCCGGGCTCGGACGGTGCGGTGCCCGATGTCGCCGGCGCGCGCACCGTGGCCGCGCGGATCGGCTATCCGGTGCTGGTGAAGGCCGCCGCCGGCGGCGGCGGGCGCGGCATGAAGGTCGCGCGCGGCGCCGCCGACATGGAGGCGGCATTCGGTCTCGCCCGCGCCGAGGCGCGCGCCGCCTTCGGTAACGACGCCGTCTATCTCGAGAAGTATCTCGATCGGCCCCGTCATGTCGAGTTTCAGGTGCTGGCCGACGCGCATGGCGACGTCGTGCATTTCGGCGAGCGCGATTGCAGCCTCCAGCGCCGCCATCAGAAGCTGCTGGAGGAAGCCGGCAGCCCGGCGCTGAGCGCGGCCGAGCGCGACCGGCTGGGCGAGACGGTGACGGCCGCCCTCGCCCGTATCGGCTACCGCAACGCCGGCACGCTCGAATTTCTCCATCAGGACGGCCAATTCGCCTTCATCGAGATGAACACCCGCCTGCAGGTGGAGCATCCGGTGACGGAGATGGTCTGCGGCGTCGATCTGGTGCGCGAGCAGATCCGCGTCGCCGCCGGGCAGCCGCTGGGATACACCCAGCGCGACATCCGCATGACCGGCCACGCCATCGAGTGCCGCATCACCGCCGAGGACCCGGACCACGACTTCGCACCCTCGCCGGGGCGGGTGGCGCTGTTCCATCCGCCCGGCGGGCTCGGCGTGCGCGTCGATTCGGCGCTCTACGCGGGCTATGAGGTGCCGCCCCATTACGACAGTCTGGTGGCGAAGCTGATCGTCCATGCGCCCACCCGCGCCGAGGCGATCGCCCGCGCCCGCCGCGCGCTCGAGGAGTTCGTGATCCTCGGCATCAACACCACCATCGCACTGCACCAGCGCATCATGGACGATGCCGCGTTCCAGGCCGGGGACTACACGATTCACTGGCTGGAGCGGTTCGTGGGGGGCGAGTGACCCCGAGGGCTGGAAGGGGTGGTCACTCGCTGCTTCGAATGCGCGCCTTTCATACGCAAAGACCGTAGGCGAGAACTGCCAATTCCCAACGTCATGCTCGCGCTTGGCGCGAGCATTCGGGTCCTTCCGGTACGCAACGAGACCAGTCTGCCCGCGTTGCGCATTGCCGCGTCGAGCCCGCACGTCTAAGCTTAACCTCGGAATTATGGCCGCCGGCGCGAGCCTACTCTGAAACGACGGATTTCGCGGCGCTCTGAGCACCAGATGGCGAGCCGACGGCTGCCGTGATCGAGGCTAAGGCCCGAGAGCCCAACGGCGGCCGCGCAGCGGGCTTCGGCTAAGGGAGCACCAAGGTAATGTTCGATGCTCGCGATGAAATCGATGGCTCCGTTACGGGATTCCGGGCGCTTGACTACGCGAACATCTACACGCTACGCGCCGACAAGACGCTTTGGCGTGTGGCCGTCGGAAACCCGAACACCTTTCATCAGGTTGATGGGAATGTCGCCGACTTTCAGCCTCTCGATACGACCACGGTCTACGTACTCGGCACCGACGGAAATCTCTGCGCGAGATTGGTAATTACCAGAACCGTACCGCCGTAGACGGCAATGTTTCGGCCTTTCAGGCCCTTGATGCGACCACCGTCTATGTTCTCGGCAAGGACGGGAATTTTTGGCGCGAGACCGGCGACTATCATAATCGGGTGGCGGTGGACGGAAACGTTCAGGCGTTTCAGGCGCTCGATCAGACGACTGTTTACGTCCTCTCGAAAGGCAGGGCTCTCTGGCGTGAGACCGGTAACTACCACAATCGGTCTGAGGTGGATGCAAACGTCTGTCGTTTCAGGCGCTTGATTGACGACGGTGTATGTGCTCGGCGCCGATGCAAGCTTTGGCGCGAGACCGGTGACTACCATAACCGCGCCAGGGTGGATTTGAACGTGTGGGGGTTCCAGGCGGTCGATGCCACCAACATTTTTGTATTGGGAATGGACGGGAACCTTTGGTGGGAGATCGGGACCTATCAGAACCGCACTCTCGTGGACGCAACCACCATCGCCTTCCAGCCCTCCAACACTGCACTGTTCTTCGTCTATGTGCTCGGCAGCGACGGGAAATTGTGGAAGGAGCAGCTTAATGCTCTTACCCCGATTTCAAATGCGCCCGCGCCGCCGCCATTCGCGGTTTTCAGCACTCCTAAGCCGGTTCCCGGCAAGGAAAGCAAGGAATCAAAGGACGGAAAGGATGGAAAGGAGGGTAAAGACGGGAAGGACGGTAAGGACGGCAAGGAGGGTAAGGACGGAAAAGATGATCAAGCGAAGGAAAACAAGGACCTAAAGGAGGCATCAGAGAACTACGATAAGACACTCAAAGAGCAAAAGGAAGCCAGCGAGGGCAATAAGGAAGATCAGGACAACAAGGTCGAACAGGATACCACCCTTTTGAGAGACGCAGAGGTTCATGCGATCGCGACAGACATGACCGGGACGGATTTCAGATCGGACTCGACCACTCAGTCGCGAACCAGGCCTACCAGCCACTTAGGACCTGTATCCCGTGGTCTGACGCGTGCCGCCGTCACCGGACGTCCTGATCGTCGCGAAGTCGGACGACCCGGTCGCGGTCCGCCTCGGGCGTGCTTTGCAAGAAGCCGGGCGCTGCATCGTCCAGCTCGACGGGCCCTCCGCCGCCCGCATCTTCACGATTCGCGTAACCGGAGATTTGAGTTCGGTTGAGCCTGCACTGCCAATGTTCGTGCGGGCGAGCGCTTGGTGGAATGACCACCTGCCAGACACGCCGGACGAGCGATTCCTTCACGGAGAAGCCTATGCTGCTTTCTGGGCGGCTGCCGTACTTTCCGAAGCGCCGATCATTAACCGCCCTAACCGGCAAGGCACGGTCGGCCGGATGACGTGGGGCGCCATCGCCTGTGCTCTCAACTTCGATTCCGCCGAGATGGACCGTGAGATCCATTCCAGCAGACCGGACGTCATCGGCTCGGCGGACGACGCCATGTGGGGCGAGGACGCGGATTTCCGCATAGCCCCGGTCGCGGAGCTGAGGCGCGGCACGCCGCTCCGTGCTCGCAGGATCAACACAGCCGCGGTGTATGAAATCGTCACCGTGGTGGGGCACCGCGGGTTTTTGGCAACGACCGAATTCCGCAGCACGGACCTGGACCTCATCCGTCGTAGCGTGTCTCTGGTGCAGCAGGTCGGCACCCATTTCGCCACGGTCACTTGGGCCATTGGCGAGGAAGGCGCCGCGCCGGTCCGGCTGAACGCCGCGCCGCCGCAGCAGGAGCTATGTACGCTTGGAACGATATCGCCGACGCTCTGTGCAGGGACCTGACTCCGTGATCGTGGCGATAGGCGTTGACGTGGATCACACATTCGCGCATTTCGTCGGACAGGTGCTTAGCAATGGGGTGGAACTTACGGCCATCAATCTGCGGGCGGTCGTACAAGGGGACTGGCGCTTCGAGCTGCCACCCCGCGCTGCAGCCATGGTGACGATGGCCGACTCGTCAATCGAGCTTGATCCTGATGCATCCTTTTACTGCCGGCTGATCAATCTCTCATCGCATGCGGCGGATGAGGCTATGGCCCGGCGATGGCACGCGCTGTTCGGTGGGTTGGGCGCATGGCTCAACACGGTTCCGGGGTGTGTCGTCAACCGACCGGATAGTGGCGCTCACAACAGCTCCAAACCGCTTCATGAGGCGATTCTCAGCGAACTCGGCTTTCGTGTCCCCGAGAGCGTTACCAGCTGCTGTCCCGACACGCTGCGTTCGTTTATTCGTGCGGGTTCGGCGATCTCGAAACCGGTGAGCGGCGTCCGAGCAGACACCATGATCGCTACCGAAGCCGAGTTTGAAGCCTTTGATCCGGCAAGCGGGCCCGTGCATCTCCAGCGCCAGATCGTGGGTGCCGACGCACGCATCCACGTGATCGGGGATCGACTGATCGCGCAGCGCATCTCTGCGGGCGGCGTGGATTACCGTCGTGAGGGTCGTCTGAACGAACTTCGGCTTTTTGATCCGCCAACAGCGTTGCGCACCCTGCTCATCGAAGCATCCCGCACGCTCGGCCTCCACTTTGCCGGCTGGGATTTCAAAATCGACGCCGATGGCGCGTACTGGTGTTTGGAGGCGAATTCGATGCCCGGCTATTCTTCGTATGACGAATGGTGCGACGGCGCGATTTCCAAAGCCCTGCTTCAATATCTTTCACTGCCGCATCCCGAGAATGGTTAGCCACACCGCTCTTCCGCTCAGC
This sequence comes from uncultured Pseudomonadota bacterium, assembly GCA_963762525.1. GTDB lineage: Bacteria > Pseudomonadota > Alphaproteobacteria > Acetobacterales > Acetobacteraceae > DATFDN01. The sequence goes on along the minus strand of CAVXKT010000011.1, from coordinate 1,212,820 downwards.
CAACACGACCTTCTCGATCGCAAAGCGTGCGCGACCACGGAAGAGAAGGTGATCGCACTCAAATCTCACTGGCAACGGCGCTCGCAGGGTGGGTTCTTCACGCTCGGCGCGGCGGCTTACATCGATGCGTCGCAGCATCTCGCCGTTTATCTCGACGCGGCGAAGGAGCGAAACCCTCTTCTTCGGGAGACATTTGCCTCAGAGTACGAGCGGATCAGGCTGTTTTTTGAAGAGCTGCTGGGGGAGCCCGTGATTTTTGACGAGCGGCTTGCGCTTCCCGGTTTCCACATCTTCGTCTTCGGTGGCGTTGACCAGAGCCGCGACAACGTGGCCGCGCGCGCTCATTTCGACCTGCAGTGGATGTCGGCCATCCCCGAACAAGTGCCGCGAGCAGTTCTTTCGTTCACCCTTCTGATCAAGGAGCCGACCGGAGGGGCCGCAATGGAAGTCTGGCCTTTTCGTTACGGCGACGCGCGGAACACCGGGGTGTCGGCGTTCGATTATGCGTCCGGACATTCGTCTCGGACGGTCGGATATACGCCGGGTCGGATCGTGGTACACGACGGTCTCGCCCTGCACGCGATAGGCCGGTCGGCCACTGTCGCGCCGATCGGGTTTCGCATCACGCTACAGGGGCACGGCGTCAGGTTATCCGAAGGTTGGATTTTATACTGGTAAGCCCGCGTTGTGCGTCAGTGCCAGACGGTCCCGGGGAACGGGCCCCAAATGCCTCATGGCAAGGTGGCGCCCCCACGGTCCGGCGTGTCGTCTTCTCGCCCGCTGGTAGCGCGCATGGCGGCAATGGCCACTGCATTTGTCGCCGGTTGCGTGGCGGCTGCGCGTAACGCAAGCTTGGAAAGTATTTCCGAGCGGCGACTTGAACTGTACGAAGGGCTGAACCGCAGCTTGGTCGCTTTCGAGATGTGCCATGGACGTCCCCTCCACGATTCCGATTGCCCGAAGCCTACCCGCTCAACCCGAACAGCCGCGCCGCGTTGCCGCCCAGGATCGCGTATTTCTCGTCGTCGCTCAGCGTCGTCGTCGCGAACACAAGGTCCACCGGATGCAGCTCCCAGATGTACGGATCATCGCTGCCCAGCATGATCTGGCTTGCACCCACCTGCGCCGCCAGATGGCGCAATCCTTCCGGCGTGAACACCAGCGAGTCGTAATAGATCTGGTTCAGGTATTCCGACGGCTGCTTCTTCAGCTTGATGTTGGGGTCGCAGAACGCCGAGCCGACGATGCAGGCGCGGTCGTCGCGCCCGGCATAGGACGGCAGATAGCCGCCGCCATGCGCGGCGATGATCTTGAGCCCGGGGAAGCGGTCCAGCGTGCCCTGGAAGATCAGGTGCTGCAAGCGCGATCGTCGTCTCCAGCGGATTGCCCACCAGATTCGGCAGCCAGCCGTTGCCCTTGAGGCGCGAGGCGAGCTGCGGCACCCCCTGCGGGTGGATGAACAGCACCGCGCCCAGTTCCTCGGCCTTCGCCCAGACCGGGTGGAATTTGGGATCGGCGAACTCGGCATCGACCACCACGCCGCCGATCGCCGCCCCGCGCAAACCCTGTTTCTTCATCGCCGTCTCCAGTTGCTCGACGGCGAGCTGCGGGTCCTGCAGCGTCAGCGAGGCGAAAGCGGCGAAGCGGTCGGGATGGGCGGCGCACAACTCGGCCAGCCTGTCGTTCTGAATGGTAACGATCTGCTTCGCCAGATCGCGATCGAGGGCGTACCAGAACGGATTGATCGACAGCACCTCCATGTCGATCGCCATCGCGTCCATGCTCTTGAGGCGGTCCTCGACGACGATGAAGATGTTCTGCACGCCGTTGACCGGCGGCGTCAGCGTCTTCGCCCGATCGCCCATCAGCGCCGCGGCGTCGTGAAAGAAGCAGTGCGAATGCACGTCCACGGTCTTGACGCGCTTGCCGTTCACCATCACCGGCAGCCGCGCCGAGGCCTGCTGCGCGCGGGCGCTGCCGGGCAGACCGCAGCCGCAGAACACCATGCCCGTAGGCTCCCGCAAGAAAATTTCGGCGCGTGGTCATTTCGGTTCTCCCCCCGGTTTTCGCATATCTTAGGCGCGCCGCCGGCGACGGCGCAAGCCGTTTCCTATCTCGCCGGGCGCGTGAGCGAAGCGGTTTTCGGGTCATAGGTATAGGCGGCGATCGTTCCGTCCCTGATCCTTTCGATCGCGTCGTCGATCACGAACGAGGGACGAGGAACCATTCGCGGGGGATCACCGGTTGCCCGAAGCGGTCCTTGATCTCGATATCGAGCCGGGCCGGCCAAAGACGCGGTGGATGAGGTTCTCAAGCCTAGTCCGGTTGATATTGTAGAGCTCGTAGGTCGCGACGATCTCGACATCCGCCATGAGGAACGTCGGGTCGAGGCGGGCATTGGCGATCCGGCGCGCGACATCGCCGCCGGTCACGCCGATCTTGTGCAGGACGTCGCGATGGGCCGCGACGACCGGATGATCGGATTTGCTCCGCAGCACATAGACGGTGCCGCTCGCCTCGTCCCCTTCCTCGTTCTGATCGGTGAAGAGCGGGCCTGCCACGGGCTCGATGATCCGCCGTCCGGCGGGGTCCTGTTGCAGCGCCTTCTGAAGGGAGCGCATGAGCAGGTTGCTCTCGGTCCCATTGTCGAAGATCACGCGAAGGCGGGCATCCATCTTGCCGTGCTCGTTGGCGAACGGTTCTCTCCATCGCCGCGACATAGGCTTTTTGGCCGCCCAGGATATAGAACCGGCCCGGCGCGATCTCGGACTTGCGCTCGAACCGCCGCGTCTGCCGCAGGCCCGCGCCGAGTTCCTTCTGCACCTGCTCGAACAGCGGCTTGAAGCGGTCGAAATCCTCGCACTTCTGCGCGATTGGCGATCTCCTCGGCCGCGCGCTTCTCCGCCGCCGAGCGGACATGGCGGAGTTCGGTGATGTCGGCCGGCGCCGCAGCCTCCACCCCGAGCTGCGCCAGAAGCTCGTCATCGTCGAGTTCGTCGGCGACGCTGCCCGTGCGCCGCTCTGTGCTGCGCCAGAAGCCCCTGATGATCGAGGGGTTCAAGCAAGGCGCGGCACTCGTCCAGCTCGCGAAGACGATCGAGGCGCACGGCATACAGCCGCTCGAAGATGTCGCGGTCCTCCCCGTGCTGCGGGGCGCGGCCGTGCTGCTCGACGAAACGCTGAATCTCCTCGAAGCCGGCGATGATCCGCTCCTCGCGCGGCGTCCGGCTCGATCCGCTTCTTCGCTTCGGCCTCGACGCCAAGCTCGTCGAGCAGCGCGTCGTCCTCGTCGGTGAAGCCTAGGCACGCGCGGCCTCCGCCTTCATGCGGGCGAGGAAGGCCACGCCTTCGGCCATGCGCTTTTCCCACGCGTCCGGCGACGTGATCGAGGGCAGCCGGCCGCGCTCCTGCTTGAACCTCAGCGCGCGCTTGGCCAGTTCCCGCGCCTCCTCGACCGTCAGGTTGACGCGCTTGGCCGCGATGACGGCGGCGACCTGCTTCAGGCTCTCCTCGCTCATGGTCTTGGCGAGGATGGCGTAGGCTTCGCCGAATGGGTTGATGCGGTCGATCAGGTCGATGTCCAGCTCGCGCACGTCCATGGCGAACTTGCGCACGCCATCGACGAAGGCGGTGTTCGGGCTGCTCTCGCCGGCGCCCTCGCGCCGCCCGAGGCGATCTCCTTGGCCTTCTGCGTGAGGTTGAGGGCGGCGACGGCGTGCTGGCGCACCGCCTCCTGATCCTCCTCGTCCAGTTCGGGGTATTTGTCCTTGATGATCTTGCCCATGCGGAGCTGGGTCAGCTCCTCGGGCACCAGCTCGGGGTCGAACAGCCCGCGCTCGATCGTGCGTCTTGTCCTGCACGAAGGTCGGCGATGACCTCGTTCAGGTCCTGCTGGCAGATGCGCTGCGCCTCCTCGCTCTTCGGCGCGACGAGGCCCTTGATCTCGATCTCGAACCGCCCGTGCTCCTCGCTGAAGCCGACATTGCACTTGTTCGGGTCGTAGCCGCCTTCGCCGTAGTCGAAGCCGGGCGTCGGCCCGCTGGTCGGGTTCTTCGGCTTGAACTCGAAGCGCGGCGCCAGCACCTGCTCCATCAGCAGGCTCGCCGCGATCGCCTTCAGCGTGTCGTTGACGGCTTCCGTGACGGCCTCCTCGGAGGCGTCGGGCTCGGCGATCAGGTTGGTGAAGCGCGCGCGCGTCTTGCCCGGCGCGTCGCGGGTCGCGCGGCCGATGATCTGCACGATCTCGGTCAGGCTCGACCGATAGCCGACCGTCAGCGCGTGCTCGCACCAGATCCAGTCGAAGCCTTCCTTCGCCATGCCGAGCGCGATGATGATGTCCACATGGTCGCGGTTGTTCTTCTGCGCCGGGTCCTTCAGCGCGGCGGAAACCCGGTCGCGCTTGGCGGGGTCGTCATCCACCAGGTCGGCGATCCGCAGGACGCGGCCCGTCCGGCGTCTTGACCAGCTGGAAGCCGGTCGCGGGGTCGATGCCCTGCCATCTCCCGAGCGCCTCGATGATGTGCTCGACCTCCTTGATCTTGTCCTTCGTGCTCTCGCGCGAATTGACGCTTGGGATGTGGACGATGGTCTTCTCGGCCGGGTCGAGCACCTTCAGGATGTCGTCGGCATAGGAGCCGGCGTAGAAGAAGTAGCCGATGTCGAGCTGCTTCAGGTACTCGTAGCCGTTGAGCTGCTCGTAATAGGTGTAGGTGACGGTATCGAACTTCGCCTCGTCCTGCGGGGCGAGCACCGCTTCGGCGTCGCCGCGGAAGTAGGAGCCGGTCATCGCCACGATATGCACGCGGTCGCGGGCGATGAACTGGCCGAGATGCAGGCCGAGCTTGTTGTCGGGGTTGGCGGAGACGTGGTGGAACTCGTCCACCGCGATCAGCCGGTCGTCGAACGCCTCGACCCCGAACCTGTCCACCGCGAAGCGGAACGTGGCATGGGTGCAGACCAGCACCTTGTCGGGCTTTCCAGGAACGCCTCGACCGCATTGACCTTGCCGCCATTGTCCGAGCCAGGCGCGTCGCAGAGGTTCCATTTCGGGCTCGACGTGCCAGTCCGCCCAGAAGCCGAACCGGGTCAACGGCTCGTCGTGGAAGCTCGCGCCGATCGCCCTCTCCGGCACGACGATGATCGCCTGGCGGAGCCCCTGTTGTGGAGCTTGTCGAGGGCGATGAACATGAGCGCCCGGCTCTTGCCCGAGGCCGGCGGCGACTTGATCAGCAGGTATTGCTCGCCCCGCTTCTCGTAGGCGCGTTCCTGCATCGGCCGCATGCCGAGGGCGTTGGCCTTGGTCGAGCTGCCGTTGCGCGCGTAGGTGACCGAGACGGACGGTACGGCAACCTTCTTGTTGAGCTGCCGCCATTTGCGCTCAGCTCCTGCGAGCGCAGGCGTCGCCCGGCATGGTGAGCTTCGCCTTCTTGAAGAACTCTTCGTCGGCCTCGGGAATCTCCGAGGTGTCGATGTCCTCATCGGCGATCGCCGCGATTTCAGCCAGTCGCTTTTTCGAGATAGGCATCGAAGTGTTTCCGTTCATTCCTGGTCGCCTTGCGCGCGCTGATGATCCGTGTGAGCCCTTCCCGATCCGTGTGGACGACGCAGACTACCACTACTCCCACCAATGACGACCGTAGCTCCGCTCTCTGACTTCGCTCTGGTGCCCTTCGTCTTCAAGTGAGAGCACAGGACCCTCGAAGATCGTCGAGGCTTCCTCAAAGCTGATTCCATGCTTGCGCTGATTAACGCGGTTCTTTTCCTCGTCCCACTCGAACCCTGCTCATGTCGCCGTCTTCAGACCCGTCCCGTTGCGAGGGCTTTTCTTGTCCGCGGTCATCTTCGTGTAGAGTTCGAACAGCTTCTCCAGCCGCTCGGTGTCGTTGCGGAACCGGCGGCCGATATAGATGCGCTCCAGCACCTCGTCGTTGCGCTCATGCGCCTCGCGCAGATCGGCCGGCATGGTGTCCGGGTCGTAGAGATCGGCGATCGTCGCCGGGAAATGCGCCTCGCGCGCCAGCAGGATGTCCTCGGCGCAGCGGGTCAGGTCGGCCTTGTTCTTCTCGGTGAGCGTGGGGACGGGAAAGGTGTTCCAGCCGAGGGTGTTGGAATAGCGGATAGTCGTGTTTTCAGCTTGCCGCAAACGGTTGCGATCCATACAAGTGCAGTCGCGAAGCGATCAGCAGCCAAGTTCCATCAGCTGGAGCGTCGTAGAGACGCAAATGCACTATCGCTCGATAACCGTGTCATCGGAAACGATCCGGCAGGGAAGATACGGCCTGCGTTCCGAGCTGATGGCGCGGGACAATGCATGCGCTCGCCCTTCTTGGTGACGCCGTATCTGCCGAAACCGATGAGCGACCGTGCAAGCGCGTTCGTCTCGGCCGGTCACTGGCTTCTGCTGTGCCTGCGTAACTGTGTCAATCCGTTCGTTGATCTGCGCGGATCGCTGCGCGCTGCCTTCGCGCTCGTTCATCCTCTATCCAAAGACAATAGCGCATCTCGCCCTGATGAACTTCATGCGATCCGAGAAACTGTCGGCAATAGATACTCAGCATCTGGCCGCCAGCTGTACGAGGTCTGCTATCGTCTTCGCACACTCAGAAGAAGTTCGCCATCGTCGTTCGGCATTGATGCCGTTCGCCATCTGGCGTGAGGTCTGAGATCGGCGCCCGGCGCTCGATAACGACAGTATCACGGTCGCGGCACAAGATAAGGCTTAATATGACCTGCGACCTCCTGAATCTGCTCACCGTCAAATCAGGTAGTTTCGGGTCGGTTCTGAGCTTGGTCCAATGCCGATGATCGACACAGTTACGCCTGCCTTGTTGGATGCGAGGTTTGACCACCGAAACGAAGTGTAGGCAAAGCGTATCTGCAAGTCCTGCTCGCGAAAAGTCGAGGCCAGAATAGGGCACCTGTTCCCTTGGCAAATGAATTCGTGGCCACGAAAGCGCAGAGGCCTCCATTGCTCAGTGATGAATCTTGCGGCCTTGATGAACCAGCCGGCAACATAGTCAAGCAGACTTCGCAGTCTTGATCACTCGGCAAAAGCAATCGCCAGATCGGCTTTTGCTCGGCTGTCTGATCTTGGCTCCCCAGATACGGCGGATTGCCGCAGATGTATGTCTCCCCGCCCTCGTTCTCGAAGTCGATCTGCGCCTGATCGAGCGGCGTGTGGAACAGGTCGTCGGCGTGGTGCTTCACGCCCGTCCCGGTCGGCGGGCAGATGCTCAGCCAGTCGAGCCGCAGCGCGTTGCCGCAGGTGATCCAGTTCTCGGCGTCGAGCGGCAGGAACTCGGCAAGAGCCTCCTTCTGGCCGCGATAGAGCACGTCGCACTGGATACTCGGCGATGATCAGCGCGAGGCGCGCGATCTCGGCCGGGAAGTCGCGCAGTTCGATGCCGCGGAAGTTGGTGAGCGGGATTTCGGATGCGCCGCTCCGCTCTCGCCGCGCCGCTCGTTGATCTCGGCCTCGATCGCCCGCATCTCCTTGTAGGCGATGACGAGGAAATTGCCCGAGCCGCAGGCCGGGTCGAACACCCGGATCCGCGCCATGCGCTTGCGCAGGTTCAGCAGCTTGCGCGGCGTTGTCGCCGGCCTCCTCCAGCTTCGCCCGCAGATCGTCGAGGAACAGCGGGTTCAGCACCTTCAGGATGTTCGGCACGCTGGTGTAGTGCATGCCGAGCGCGCCGCGCTCCTCGTCCTCGGCGACGGCCTGGATCATCGAGCCGAAGATGTCCGGGTTGATCTTCGTCCAGTCGAGACCGCCGATGTGGAGGAGGTAGGAGCGCGCGATCCGGCTGAAGCGCGGCACGTCCAGGCTGCCGGAGAACAGCCCGCCGTTCACATAGGGGAACACGTCGGCCCAGCGGGCGCAGCTTCGCGGCGGCGCGCTCCGCGATCGGCGTGTTCATGGCGCGGAACAGCTCGCCGATCACCTCATGGGTGTTGGACGAGTCCCGCGCGCTCATCTGCTCGATCGGTGGCGGTGAACAGGCCGGTGCCGTTGAAGATGTCGGTGTCCTCGGCGAAGAAGCAGAAGATCAGCCGCGCCATGAAGTGGTTCATGTCGTGGCGGCGCGCGGCCGTGCCCCAGTCGGGATTGTCCTTCAGCAGCTCGACATAGAGCCGGTTCAGGCGGCTGGTGGCCCGGATGTCGAAGGAGCTTTCGCGGACCTGCTTGACGGTGGTGATGCCGGCGAGCGGCAGGAAGAAGCCGAAATGGTCCGGGAAGTCGGCATAGGCGCAGGCGACCGTCTCGCCGCTCGCCAGGTCCTCGGCCTCGAACGTCTCGCCATCGGTCGCCAGGACGAACTTCGCCTTGGCCCTGGCCGTCGCCGGGCTGGCCTTCAGCGCGGCGAGGGTCTTCGTGACCTCGCCGGCGGCGGCGACGGCGATATGGATGTTGTTGGTCTGGAGGACGCCGCCCAGGTCGGACTTGTTCGACTCGCCCTTGCGCAGGCGCTTGAGCGTCGTCTCCTTGTTGCCGAAGGCTTGCAGGAAGGCGAACGGAAACTCCGCCGGCGTCGAACGGCTGCTCGGCGAGCGCGGAGATGGCCTCTTCGATCTCGACGGCGTTCATTCGGCTTCCCGGCTGCCTGCGCAGAATACCCTTTATGAACCATCGCCGCTTCCGCGCTGCTTGAGCAGTATATCGCGCCCCGGCTTATTCACCCGCGTCCGACGGCGCTTCAAGCGAATTGAGCGCAGGAACTGCGGCGGGATGGATGGCGGAGGTCGCGGGGCAGCACGGCTACCGTGCTTTTGCGCCATGGCGACGAAGGCCGGGTCGCCAACCCGGGGGCGCGGCCCGAGCCGCGCAATGCCGTCCCACACCTCGGAGACGGTGATCACCGAGAGATAGAGGTTGGCACCGTGACAAAGGTCGTTCCGCCCTAGACCAAGCACCGCAGATTGCCCTCGCGGCGGGTGATGCCGGCGCGGTCGAGATACTCCAGCACCTGAATGACGAGGTTGCGCCCGATCCCGGTCCGGGCGTTGAACTCGGCGGCGGTGAAGGCGTGCTCGGGCGGCTCGGCGGCGAGCGCGCGCGCCGCATCGATGAGGCGCTCGATCGTCTCCGGCAGGAACACGCGGTTCGGCGCCACCCGCTGCAGGCGCCCGAAGCGCTCCAGCCGCACCAGCGCCGCCTCCAGCGCCTCCAGTTCCATCTCCAGCGCCGCCGCCAATTCGCGGATGCGCGGCGGGCGGAGCGGCGCTTCCAACAGCGCGCGCAGCGCCGGCCACAGCGCCTCGTCGGCCTCGCCCAGCACCGGACGGTGCCCGGGCAGCCGCAGCGCGGCGCCCTCCTGCACCAGCAGCCGCTCGGCCAGCAATTCGCCGAGCACGGCCGCCGCGATCGCGGCGTCGGCCCCGGCGCGCGCGAGCAGCACCGGCTTGTTCGGACCGACCATGTCCGGCTGCGCCGCATGCCACCCGGCAAGCGTCGCCAGCAGGCGGATGCGCAGTGCCGCATGGGTCTCTTCCGAAAGCGCGACGTCGCCGATCACCCGCGCAGCCGCCGGCGCTTGCGCGAGGTTGCGCGCGAGCGCGAAGCGGCGGAGATCGACGGCACCCTCGGCCGCCAGCAGCGCCGCCAGCGCCCGCGCCGGATCGGCTTCGGATTGCGCGCGCAACCGCGCCGTGCGGGCGGCCGAGGTCTGGCGACGCTCGGGCGGAAACGGGTCGATCACATGCCCGCCGGCCGCCACCCGCCCCGCCTCGTCGCGCAGCACCAGCCGATCGCCATGCAGGGCGGCGACGGGCCGGTTCAGAATCAGATGCACCGTCCCCTCGCCCCCGAGGTCCGCCCCGCCCGCCACCAGCGCCCGCCCCGCCACCTCCGCGGCGCCCAGATGAACGCGGACCCGCGCGCCGTGGCGGAGCGCCGAGCCGGGCGCAGCAAGGCATCGAGCCGCGCGGTCGGCGCATGGAGCGCCGGCGCCACCAGCCAGTCGCCGCGCCGGACGCGACCGCGCTCCAGGCGCGGCCCGGTGATCGACAGCGCGCAGCGGTCGCCGGCGACGGCGCGATGGGCGGGGGCGTTGGCGACCTGCAGCGCGCGCACCCGCGCCCCGAGCCGCGACGGCGTGAGAATGAGCGCAGCACCCGGCTCGACCGCGCCGGCCGCCACCATCCCCGTCACCACCAGCCCGGCGCCCGCCAGCACGAAGGCGCGGTCGATGGCGATGCGGACCCCGCCATCGGCCGGCATCGGCGCATCCAGCGCGGCCAGCGCCGCCAGCAGCGCCGCGCAGCCGGCGCCGGTCGGGGCGCATACGGGCAGGATCGGCGCGCGCGGATAGGTCTCGGCGAGCAGCGCCCGCACCTCCGCCAGCACCGCCGCCAGGCGGTCGGCATCCACGCGATCGGTCTTGGTGACGGCGGCGATCACCTGCGGCACCGAGGTCAGGCGCAAAATGTCCAGATGCTCGCGCGTCTGCGGCATCAACCCGTCATCGGCGGCGACCACCAGCAGCGCGTGGCGGATCGCCAGCACGCCGGCGAGCATGTTCGCCAACAGCCGCTCATGGCCCGGCACATCGACGAAGCCGATTCGCCGTCCGTCCGGCAACACCCCGTAGGCGAAGCCGAGATCGATCGTCATCCCCCGGCGCTTCTCCTCCGGCAGCCGGTCGGGGTCGGTCCCGGTGAGCGCGCGGATCAGCGCGGTCTTGCCGTGATCGACATGGCCGGCGAGAGCGACGATCATGGGCGGAAGGTAAGCGGGTCAGCCCGGCGGGTCGATCCGCGCGCCCGGGCCGTCACACCGCGAGATGCGCAGGGCGATTGCAGGTGGGTCAGCTCGGCAGGTCGATCCACGAGAGATGCCCGCCCTTGCCGGCGCCGGTGTCGAGGAAGATCGCCGTCCCCCCCAGCGCGCCGCGGCGCACATAGGGCCGGCCGTCGGCGCTGCGGCGGTCGTGGCCGCAATAGACGGTGATGCCCTCGGGAATGCGGTGCACCCAGCGCAAGCTCCGCTCGGGGTAGCGGTCCGCCTGCATCCGCCCGGTCAACTCGCCGAACAGCGCCCGCGCCACCGCCCCCCGGGCGCGGCCGAATCCCGGTGCAGGGGCGGGGCCGTTCAGCATGTCGGTGTGAAAGCCGGCGTGGACGAACAGCGTATCGCCCCGGCGCAGCCAGACCGGCGCGCGCGCAATCTCGATGACGGCGCGCGCCCGCAGCGCCGGATCGAGCTTGGCGAGCGTCGCCTCGAGCCCGGGCTCCGGTCGCACCGCTTGCCCGGCGAGCGCGCGCGCCAGCTTATGCTCGTGATTGCCGAGCAGGAACAGCCCGCGCCCCTCGTCGATCAGGCGGAACATCATCCGCAAAACCTCGTCGCTGCGCGGCCCCTGATCGACGAGATCGCCCAGCTGCACCACGAAGCGATCGGTGGCGGCGGCGAAGGCGAAGGCGGCGGCGTCGCCGTGCACATCGCCCACCACGCGCAGCGGCGCGCCGTCGGGGATGGCGAGCGCGGTCATGAGCCGAGCGTCGCAAACGCCGCCAGCGCCCGCGCCCGGCCCGCCTTCAGATCGACCAGCGGGCGCGGGTAGTCGGCGGCCCCGACCGCCCGCAACTCCAGCTCGGTGGCCTCCCCTGGTGCGTGGATCAGCGGCGCCGGCAGCTCCGCCAGTTCGGGAACATGGGCGCGGATATAGTCGCCGTCGGGGTCGAATTTGTGCGCTTGCAGAACCGGATTGAAGATGCGCACGAACGGCGCCGAGTTCGGCACCCGATCCGGCGACCCACTGCCAGCTCGCGCTGTTGTTGGCGAGATCGGCGTCCACCAGCGTATCGAGGAACCAGGCGGCGCCCTGCCGCCAGTCGATCAGCAGGTGCTTGACCAGGAACGAGGCGGCGATCAGCCGCACCCGGTTGTGCATCCAGCCGATATTCCAGAGCTGGCGCATTCCGGCATCGACGATGGGAACGCCGGTGCGCCCCCGCCGCCAGGCCCGCAAGCCGGCCGGATCGTCGCGCCAGGGCATCGCCGAGAAGGCGGGACGGAGCGGGCGGTCGGGCAGATGCGGGAAATGCCAGAGCAGGTGATAGCTGAACTCGCGCCACAGCAGCTCGGAGATGAATTTGCCGACGCCGGGACCGCCGACCGCCAGGGCGTCGTGCCAGACGCCGGCCGGCGAAATTTCGCCCCAGCGCAGATGCGGCGACAGCCGCGAGGTGACATCGAGCCGCGGGCGGTCGCGGCCGGCGGCGTAGTCGGCGACCTCCTCGGCCAGGAATTGACCGAGCCGCGCCCGCGCCGTCGCCTCGCCCGGACGCCAGGTCGCGCGCAGGCGGCCCGCCCAGTCCGGGCGCGTCGGCAACAGCTGCCAGTCATCGAGCCGTTCCCCGGATGGCGGGCGGGCCGGGGCGTGCAGCCGGTGCGGCGCCGGCGGCGGCGGCGGCGGGCCGCCGGTCGCATGGCAGGCGCGGGCGAACGGCGTGTAAACCTGGAACGGGGCGCCCGCTTGCGTGCGCAGCCGCTCGGGATCGAACAGCATCGACGTGCGGTGACGGTGGAACGCGATTCCCGCCGCCTCCAGCGCCGCCGCGACCTCCGCCTCCCGGGCGCGCTCGCGGGGCGCGGCGCTGTCGCCCGCGTGAACCACCGCGGCGCCGGTCTCGCGCGCGATCGCGAGCAGGTGCTCGCTCGCCACCCCGCGCCGCAGGATCAACGGCGCGCCGAGCTTCCGAAGGTCCGCTGCCAGCGCGGCGAGGCTATGGTGCAGCCACCACTTCGCCGCGCCCCCCGGCTCGGCCGCCTCGTCGAGCACGAACACCGGCAGAACGGGCCGCCCCTCCGCGGCCGCGGCGCTCAGCGCCGGGTGATCGGCAAGGCGAAGATCGTTGCGAAACCAGAGAATTGCCGGCGGCCGCGTCATGCCGATCACATCGGCATCGACGCGAACCGCGCAAAGTCACGGTCCTGCAACCGGGGATGAAACGATGTTCAGGCGCCGTTCGTGCGTTAACTCGCCCTCACGGAAAAACCTCGTCGGCGTCGGGAAATAAAACCCCCGTCGCGTGCGTCCAATGCCTCGAAGCGGCTCCGCCCGGAGTGCGCAGACCCGGAGCAAGGACCCGCCCGAATGCGACGCTTGGTTCTGTTGGCGGTTGCGATCGCCGCACCCTTCAGCGCGGCCATCCGCGCGCAAGCCCTGGACGCCGCCGCGGGCGAACGGGTCTTCAATTCGCAGTGCAGCATCTGCCACTCCCCGCGGCCCGCTCGAAACATCATCGGCCCGAGCCTGTTTTCGGTGGTCGGACGGCACTCCGGCATCGTCCCCGGCTTTCACTACTCCGCCGCCAACCGACGTTCCGGCATCACCTGGGACGTTGCCGTTCTCGATCGCTATCTGACCGCGCCCGGAAAGGTCGTCCCCGGCACGCTGATGAACTATCCGGGCCTGAAGGACCCGAAGCAGCGGGCCGATCTGATCGCTTATCTCGCGACCCTGCGCTGATCGGGAACCGCCCGCATGCGTTCCCTCCGCGCGATCGGCCGGCCGTTCGTCGTTGCTCTCCTGCTCACGGCGGCGAGCCGGACGGCGCAAGCGCTCCCCTCATTCGCCGCGCAAACCGGGCAGCCCTGCACGGCCTGTCATGTCGGCGCGTTCGGGCCGCAGCTCACCCCGCTCGGCCGGGCGTTCAAGATCGGCGGCTACACGCAGACCGGCGGCGAGGGAATCCTGTCGAAAATTCCGCTGGCCGGATTCATCCTCGGCTCCTTCACGCACACGAACGCGCCGCAGCCGAGCGCCGCCGCACCCGACTTCGCCCGCAACAACAACGCCGCGCTGGACCAGATCAGTGTCTTTCTGGCGGGGCGGCTGACCGATTACGCCGGCGCCTTCATCCAAGGCACCTATGACGGCGTCGGCCACGGGTTCGCTCTCGACAACACCGACCTGCGCATGACCACGCCGCTCGATCTCCGAGGCAGCGAGCTGCGCCTCGGCCTGTCGGTAAACAACGGACCGACGGTCCAGGACCCGTACAACTCCACCTTCGCGTGGATTTTTCCGTTCGCGACCTCGAGGCTGGCGCCGACGCCGGCCGCGCAGCCGTTGCTCGCCGGAGGTCTGATCGGCAACTCCATCGGCACCACCGTGTACGGCTGGTACGACCGCAGCCTCTATCTGGAAGGCGGTCTCTACAACAGCTTCGGTCCGACCGCGCTGAAAGTGACCGGCACCGCGCTCGGTCCCGGGTCCACATCCAATCCCGCGCCCTATGCGCGCATCGCCTATGAGTGGGACTGGGCGGGCCAGTCGGCGCATGTCGGCGGGCTGCTGCTGCACTCCAATCTCAATCCGGCGACCGGCGAACGCACGTTCGATGGCACGTTCGGTCGCGACAGCTACACCGACTTCGCCATCGACGGCGGCTACCAATTCATCGGCGACGGCACCAACACGTTCACCGCCGACGCCATCCTCACCCGCGAAAACCAGGACCTCAGGGGTTCCACCGAACTGGGAACATCGAGCGGTCCCGGCAATCATCTCAACCAGGTTCGGGTCAACGTCGCGTATTTCTACCAGCAGACTTACGGGATCAATCTCGGCTGGCAGAACACCACCGGCAACGCCAACCCCGCCCTGTTCGCCCGCTCACCGATCAGCGGCAGCGCCAACGGCAAGCCGAACAGCAACAGCTTCACCATCGAGGCCGACTGGGTGCCGTTCGGCAAATCGGACTCCTGGGGTCGACCGCTCGCCAACCTGAAGCTCGGGGTTCAGTACGTCATCTACACGCTATTCAACGGCGGCAGCAGGAATTATGACGGCTTCGGCCACGACGCCAGCGGCAACAACACCCTGTTCCTCTACGCCTGGCTAGCGTTCTGAACGCCGGTAGCACTTTCGATTCGCTACAACTTGAAACCACAGATACCGGTTGACGAACCCGCCCGGGCCGGCGTGGAATAGACGACCGTTCCGCGCGTCTGTCCCCGCAAAGGGATCGTGAACGCGGCTTGCGGGATGGCCTTCCGAGAGGCAGTCAGCCATGCCGCGCTCGCTTCGAAGATCGGATGATCGAATTGGAGCCGGCGGCCTTCTCCGTGCAGCGCCGATGCGGTGATCGGCCATGCCGGGCTCGATGGCGCTCCTGGAGGCGTGCATTCCGGCATTGAGGCGCTACGCCGGCGCCCTGCTCCGGGACCGTCAGGAGGTGGACGACCTGGTGCATGAGTGCCTGCTGCGCGCGCT
The DNA here is from genome assembly GCA_963762525.1 of uncultured Pseudomonadota bacterium. Classification (GTDB taxonomy): domain Bacteria; phylum Pseudomonadota; class Alphaproteobacteria; order Acetobacterales; family Acetobacteraceae; genus DATFDN01. The sequence continues at coordinate 1,197,602 of CAVXKT010000011.1, read as the reverse complement.
CGACCGATTGCATACGCTTCGCAATGATGCGGAGATGCGGCCATGGCTGTTCGCGATCTTGCACAACCTCTACGTGAGCCGGGTTCGGCGGCACCGGGCGCACGGGCCAGTCGGTCCCCATGGATGCCGTCCCTGAGCACAATCTGGCCTTGAACGCGTCGCAGGAGGACTATCTGGGGGCCCGAGACGTCATGCGCGCGGTGGAACGTTTGCCCGAGGATTATCGCTCCGTCCTGCTCCTGGTCACGGTCGAGGAGCTGACCTACGCCGAAATCGCGCCCGGGCGCTCGGGATCCCGATCGGCACCGTGATGTCGCGTCTGGCGCGCGCGCGCGAGCGCGTGCGCCGGGACACCGAAGGTGAGCGCAGCCCCGAACTCCGGCGCGTGAAGTGAGCGGGATGCCGCCGGTCGGGGAGGGCGACCTGCATGCCTATGTCGATGGCCAGCTCGATATCGGCCGTCGCGCGGCGGTCGAGGACCACCTTGCCGAAAATCCCGAGGCGGCGCGCCGAGTTGCAGCATACCAGGCCCAGCGGGCGGCGCTGCGCGCCGCATTTGCCCTCCGCACCGCCGAGCCGCTGCCGCATGCCCTGACGTTGGCCGCCATCATCGGCGCGCGGTCGCGGCGGCGGCGGACGCCATGGCTGGTCGCCGCGTCGGTCGTGCTGGCGCTGGGCATCGGCGCGGCCGGCGGGTGGTTGCTGCGCGGGTGGTCGGCTCCGGGCCAGGTCGGCGAAGCGATGGCACTGCTCGAACAGGAGGCGTTCACCAGCCATGTCGTCTATGCCGTCGATCGCCGCCATCCGATCGAGGTGCCGAGTGCGCAAACGGCGCATTTGCAACAATGGCTGTCGAACCGGCTCGACCGCACCATCACCGCGCCCGATCTGAGCGGGCTCGGCTACCACCTGATCGGCGGCCGGCTGCTGGCAACTGAGCACGGCGGGGCGGCGGCGCTGTTGATGTACGACGATTCCGGCGGGCATCGGCTGTCGCTGGTGCTGCGGCCGATGAAGCCCGCGCTGCACGCGCCGGGTGCGGCGATCCGAGACAACGGGGTGAATGGCCTGGCGTGGATCGGCAACGGGCTGGGCGTCGCCGTGGTGGCGGCGCTGCCCGAGCGCGATATCGAGCGGATCGCCGCCGAGGTCGGCGAGGGCCTCGGCATCCAAGGCTGACGCCGGCACACGAGAATCCGGGGAATAAACGCCGGCCCGACACGTCTGTCTCCCTGCCGACCGGCATCGCCGGACGCGCACGACCTCGATACCTCGCCGGGGAGACAACGCCGTGACCAGCACCGCCAGCGCCGACGATCTCGCCTCCGTGTCCAGCGCCGTGATCAGCCGGCTTCTGCACCACCACACGCCGACTTTCATCGAGAACAAACTGGTCGGCTCGGATGCCTCGGTCGGCGCTGCGCAGACCGATCCCGATCTGATCAACCCCTGGGGCGTTTCGGAAAGTCCGACCGGCCCGTTCTGGATTTCCGACAACGGCTCGGGTCTGGCCAGCATCTACGGCGTGACCGCGGGCGGCGTGACCACCAACGTCATCCCGCCGGTCACGATCGCCGTCCCGCCCGGCCAGGACCCGGGCACGGCGAGCCCGACCGGGCAGGTCTTCAATGCCTTTCAGTCCGCCGGCGCCTTTACGCTGCAGGACGGTTCCGCGGCGGTGTTTCTGTTTGCGACCGAGGACGGCACGATCTCGGGCTGGAATCCGGCGGCGGGCACGCAGTCGATCCTCGCCGTGGACGAATTGAACAACCCCGCCGACGGCAGCGAGGCGATGGGATCGGGCGCGGTCTATAAGGGGCTCGCCGTCGCCGAAACCGATAATGGGCCGATGCTCTATGCGGCGAACTTCCGCCACGGCACGGTCGATGTTTACGACCAGGGCTTCAACTTCGTGAAGAGCTTCACCGACCCCAACCTGGCTTCGGGTTTCGCGCCGTTCAACGTGCAGGTGCTGCAAGGCAAGCTGTTCGTCACCTTCGCCTTGCAGGATGACGCCAAGCACGACGACGTCGCCGGCCAGGGCAACGGTTTCGTCGATGAATTCGATCTGTCGGGCAATCTGCTGCAACGGGTCGCCTCCAACGGGCCGCTCGATTCTCCCTGGGGGCTCGCGATCGCGCCGCCGAGCTTCGGCAAACTGGCCGGCGATCTGCTGGTGGGCGATTTCGGCGATGGCACGATCAACGCCTACAACCTCAAGAACGACCATTTCGCGGGCAAACTGCTGGGTGCGGACGGCAAGCCGATCACCATCGGCGATCTCTGGGCGCTTACGCCCGGCAACGGCGGCTCGGGAGGCGACCCGAACACCATCGACTTCACCGCCGGCGTGAAGAACGAGGCGCAGGGCCTGTTCGGCAGCCTGACGCCGAACCCCACGCCCTTTGCCTGAGGGGGCCACGTCATGAAAAGGGTCATCGCCGTCGTGTTCGCGACCGCCTTCGCGGTGCTGGCGTCGGGCGGCTGCACGCTTCACGGCGCCGACCCGAGTTCGGCCGGCTCGCCGTCCGCCGGAACCGCCAGCGGAGGAGCCGGCGGCGGCGGCGGCTACTGATTTCGGCGCCCGTGTAAACAACGTGCAGAACCTCGCCCGAACTCTCGCCGAGCGCCCGCGCGCACGCTCGATGGATGAGCTCGCGCTTGACGCCGCCTTCGATCACGGAACAGCATCCGCGAATACCCGACAGGCGGTATGAGCCCGTAGCGAAAACCGGAGGCTAAGTGCGCGCGATCTTCGTGATGATTAAATGCGAGATGGGCCAGGCCTACCGGGTGGCGCAGGCGGCGGCCGACGGCATCGAGGAGATGTCGGAGCTGTTCTCCACCTCCGGGCAGTACCACTTGTTGGGGAAATTCTACCTCCCCCCGGAACGCGACATCGGCTTGTTCGTCACCGAGCGCATCCAGAGCCTGCCCGGCGTGAAGGACACCTACACGCTGATCACCTTCAACGCCTTCGGCAGCGGCGGCTGAGATGCCGGGCACGGTCTATCGGGTGCGCGCCTACAACACGGCGCACGGCTCCGAAAACAAGATCCACGACGACGCGGTGGCCCGGCGCTTCGGCTTCAGCGGCGGGCTGGTCCCCGGCGTGGACGTCTATGCCTACATGGCGCACGCCCCGCTCGCCCGCTTCGGGCGGGACTGGCTGGAGCGGGGCACGGCCGAAATCCGGCTGCTGAAACCCGTCTATGACGGCGAGGAGGCGGCGGTGTTCGCCGAACCGGCCGAATTGGGGTTGAGCTTGCGCGTGGAGAGCCGCGGCGTTGTCTGCGCCACCGGCGCGGCGGCGCTCGCCGATGCCGGGTCGGCGCCCGATCCGACCGCGTTCCCCGACCGAACCCCGCCGTCCGACCGTCCGCCGGCGGATGAATTGAGTCTTGCGGAAGGCACATTTCTAACCATGCGGCCGGTGGAGCTCACGGCCGAGTTCGCCGCCGGCTATCTCCGCGACGTGCGCGAGACCCACCCGATCTTCGCCGAGCAGGGCCTGGCGCATCCGGGAATGATCCTGCGCACCGCGAATTGGCTGCTGAGCCATAATGTCGTGCTGGGGCCATGGATGCATGTCGGCAGCCGCATCCGCCATCTCGGGGCGGCGCGGGTCGGCGACGCGCTCACCGCGCGCGGCCGGATCAGCGCCAATTACGAGCGCAAGGGCCACCGCTTCGTGGAACTCGACGCGCTGGCGATGGCGAACGGCCGGCCGGTCGCGCTCATCGCCCACACGGCGATCTACCGCCCGCGACAAGTGGCGGCCTAGCCAGTGTCCCGAGTTGGAGGTTCGTCATGGCAGCGATTCGAGCTCGTCATGGCAGGCGATCCGAAGGCGTCCAAGTGGATCAAGTCAGCCGGCGACACTCTCGCCTCGATCGAGCAGGTGATCCGAACCTGCTTCAACCCGCGGAATCACGCCCCTCCGCCGCCGCGCGCAGGAGCGCCAGGCTGCGATACACGCCGTGCACCATCTTGCCGTAGGGCAACAGCACGAACAGCGCCAGGATGAAGCCGAGATGCACCGCGAGTGCCACGCCCATGCCGGCGGTCGCGCGCAAGCCGAGCAGCGCCAGGCCGGTGCCGGCGGCGAGAAACAGCAGCAGCAGCAGCGCCACGTCGGCGCCGAGCAGTCGGCGCGCGCTCGGTTCGGGATCGTCGACCAGCTTCATCGCGAACAGCCCGAAACACCCCGCCATCAGCGCCACGCCGCCGATGGTGCCGAGCAGAACCGGCGCGCTGAGGAACGGATAGGGCGCCGGCCGGTCGAGCAGGGCGTGATAGAAGAAGCCGACGCAGGTCGCCGCGAAGCACAGCAGAAAGCCGTAGAACATGGCATGGTGCAGCCACCGCCGGGTCATCGAGAAGCGCTCGTCGGCATCGTTGCAGCCGTGCCCGCCGCCGCCCAGATTGCGCAAGCTCAGAATGTCCCGCAGCGCGCGGCCGACGGCACCCGCCGAGACCGCGTCGTTGCCGGCGTCGCGCCAGAATCGCACGCCGCCCATCCCCAGCGCGAACAGCGAGAAGACGAACGTGGCAACGCCGACCAGCTGCATCACCCATAGCGGAATCACGCGGTAGAAGCTGTCCGGCTGCACGCCCCGGCTCGCGTAGAGCGCCGCATCCCCGTTCAGCCCGATGGTCAGCGCCAGCACCAGAATGAGAGCCGCCGCGGTCAGCAATGCCACGACGACGCCGTTGCGCTCGAACGCCCGCGCCAGCGGCGCCGGCCAGGCATACTCGGCGTAACTCTCCGCCCGCACCTCGGCCAACGTGCGCGGCACGTTGATGCCCCATTCGTGCGGCGGCGCGTACTGGCAGGCGTAGTAGCAGCCGCGGCAATTGTGGCACAGATTGGCGAGATAGCTCAGATCGCCGGCGCTGAACTCGCGTCGCAATTCCATTGCCGGAAACACCGCGCAGAAGCCCTCGCAATAGCGGCAGGCGTTGCACACCTCCATTTCGCGCCGCGCCTCGCGGATGGCGTCAGTTTCGCGCATGGCGTCCCGCCCCCTCCCCGGCGATGCGGCCGAACACCGTGCCGATGGTCATCCCGAATCCCGCCAGATAGCCGCGGCCGAGGATATTTCCCGCCATGATCTCGCCGGCAGCAAACAGATTGGCGGCCGGCCTGCCGTCCTGCATCAGCACTTCGGCACGCTCGTTCACCCGCACGCCCAAATAAGTGAAGGTGATGCCGGGGCGCAGCGGATAGCCGGTGAAGGGCGGCGTCGCGATTGCCCGCGCCCAGTTGGTCTTGGGCGGATCAAGTCCCTCGGTCGCGCAGCCGTCGAGGCGGGTGTTGTCGAACCGCCCCGGCCGGACCGCATGATTGAAGCGATCCACGGTCCCGCACAGCTTCACCGGGTCCAGCCCGAGCCGTTCGGCAAGTTCGCCCACGCTGTCGGCGCGGATCGCGGGATAGACCGAGGGCATGAACAGCGGCACCGACCGCGCATCGCAGATGGAATAGGCGATCTGTCCCGGCTGTGCGGCGATCAGCCGCCCCCAGATCGCGTAGCGCTTGGGCCAGACGTCCTCGCCCTCGTCGTAGAAGCGATCGCCGTCGCGGTTCACCACGATGCTGAACGGCACGCTGTCGAGGCGCGTCGTGATGCCGCCGTCGAATTTCGGCGCCCGCGCGTCGAGCGCAACGGCATGGCACTGCGTCGGATCGCCCACCGAGCCGACGCCCTGATCGAGCAAATTCCTGAGCACGCGGCCGCGGCTGTACGGTGTTCCGCGGATCACGAAGTTATCGACCGCATCGCCCCAGTATTCGCGCATCCACTCCAGATTCGCCTGGAAGCCGCCACTGGCGGCGACCACGGCGCGGGCGCGGACGGTGCGAGGGAAGCCCTTCCAGGTGATCTCGGCCGCGGTCACGGCGTCGCCGTCCATGCGCAGCTCCAGAACCTCGGTATCGTAGAGCACTTCGACACCGCCGCGCTCGGCGGCGAGGTAGTACGCATTGACCAGCGCCTTGCCGCCACCGAGGAAGAATGCGTTGGTGCGCGAGAGATTGAGCGTGCCTGCGAGCGACGGCTGGAAATGCACGCCGCAGTCCCGCATGAACCCGAACACGCCGGCGGAGGCGCGGATGGTCATCCGCGCCAGCGCCTCGTCGGTATTGCCGGCGGTGACGCGCAGCAGATCGTCCCAGTATTCATCCTCGGCGTAGCTGTCGGTCAGCGGCCCGAGCGCCCCCTCGTGCATCGCGCGCAGATTGCGCGTGTGCCGACTGTTGCCGCCGCGAAAGGCGCGCGGCGCGTGCTCGGCCAGCAACACGCTGGCGCCCAGCCGGCGCGCGGTGATGGCCGCACACAGCGCGGCATTGCCGCCGCCGGCCACCAGCACGTCCCAAACGCGGGCGAAGTCGGGCATCCGCAAGTCGTAGCGGACGGTTCGCCGCCCGGGCAAGAGCGGGGCCTACTCCTCCTCGGTCGCCAGCAGCGCGGCGTTGCCGCCGGCCGCGGCGGTGTTGACCGAGACCACGCGCTCCTCGGCGAAGCGATAGAGGGTGATCGGGCCGCCCGCCTTCGGCCCGGTTCCCGACAGGCCGCGTCCGCCGAACGGCTGCACGCCGACCACGGCGCCCACCTGGTTGCGGTTCACGTAAGCGTTGCCGACCCGCATGCGCGCGACAATCCGCCGCTGCGTCGCCTCGATGCGCGAATGCACGCCGAGCGTCAGGCCGAACCCCGATCCGGCGATCGCGTCCAGGACCTGATCCAGCCGATCGGCGGCGTACCGAACCACATGCAGAATCGGGCCGAACACCTCGACGCGCAGCGCCGCGGCGTCGGGCAATTCATAGGCGCACGGCGCGAAGAACGTGCCGTGCTCGGTGGCGCGTGGCAGGTCGAGGGCAAACAGCGGCCGGCCCGCCCGTGCCATATAGGCGGCCAGTTTGTCGCACGCGGCGGCGTCGATCACCGGGCCGATATCGGTCGCGAAGTCGAGCGGATCGCCGATCGCCAGCGTTTCCGCCGCCCCCCGCAGCATCCGAAGCACGCGATCCGCCGCTTCTTCCTGCACGCAAAGCAGCCGCGTCGCCGAGCAGCGTTGCCCGGCGGCGCCGAATGCGCCGGCGATCACGTCGGCGACCAGTTGTTCGGGCAGCGCCGAACTATCGGCGATCATCGCGTTTACGCCGCCGGTCTCGGCGATCAACGGGATGATCGGGCCGGGACGCGCCGCCAGGCGGCCGGCAATTGCGCGCGCCGTGGCGGTGCCGCCGGTGAAGGCGACGCCGTCGATGCGCCGATCGTCCACCAGCCATCCGCCCGGGGTGCCGTCACCCGTGATCAGTGTCAGCGCGTCATCCGGCACCCCCGCCTCATGCAGCAGCGCGACCGCGCGGGCGGCGATCAGCGGCGTCTGATGCGCGGGCTTGGCGGCGACCGCGTTGCCGGCGGCGAGCGCGGCCGCGATCTGGCCGGTAAAGATCGCCAGCGGGAAATTCCAGGGCGAGATGGCGGCGAACACGCCCCGACCGCCCAGTTGCCAGGTGTCCCGCTCGCCGGTCGGCCCGGGCAGCTCGCGCGGCGCGAACTGCTCGCGCGCCCGGGCTGCCGACCAGCGGCAATGATCCGCCGCCTCGCGCCACTCGGCGATGGCGTCGGGCAGCGTCTTGCCGGCTTCGCGCGCCAGCAGAGACAGCAGCTCGTCGCGCGCCGCCTCGATCCGCTCGGCGGCCCGCTCCAGTATGCGGGCGCGATGCGCCGCACCCGCATCGTCCCAGCCGCGCCAGCCCCGGGCAAGCCGATCCAGCACCGCATCGATTTCGGACGGCGTGGCGTCGGCCGCGCGGCCCAGCAGAATGCGGCGGTCGGCCGGTGATCGAATCTCGCGGACGGCACCGCCCCCGGATACGTCGCGCGGCGCGGCCGACGGCCGCATCCGCTTCCGCAATCCCGTCATCACCTCGCGATCGGCGAGATCGACGCCGGCGCTGTTCGCGCGGTCGGGATAGAGCGCCCGGGGCAGCCTGATGCGCGGATTCGGGCCGGCGCCTTGCGCCCGCAGCCGCGCCACGGGATCGGCGATGACGGCGTCCTCCGGCACCGCCGGATCGACCAGCCGATGCACGAAGCTCGTATTGGCGCCGTTCTCCAGCAGCCGGCGCACGAGATAGGCGAGCAGATCCTCATGCGATCCGACCGGCGCATAGACGCGCACCGGGCAATCCGGGCCGACCACCCCCTCGTAAAGCGCCTCGCCCATGCCGTGCAGGCGCTGCATCTCGAACTCTCCGGGCGCGGCGGTCTCCAGGATCGTCGCCAGGCTGTGCGCGTTGTGGGTGGCGAAGGCCGGGCGAAGCGCATCGGGGTGGCCCAGCATCGCGCGCGCGCAGGCGAGCCAACTCACATCGGTCGCCGCCTTGCGCGTGAACACCGGGTATTCGGCATGACCCTGCACTTGCGCGTGCTTGATCTCGGTGTCCCAGTAAGCGCCCTTCACCAGCCGCGCCGGCACGACATGCGCGCTCGCCCGCGCCCGGCTCGCCAGCCAGCCGATCACCGCTGGGGCGCGCTTCTGATAGGCCTGAACGGCGAGCCCGAGCCCGTCCCATCCGGCGAGCGACGGATCGCCCAGCACCGCCTCGAAAACATCGAGCGTCAGCTCCAGCCGCTCCGCCTCCTCGGCATCGACGGTCAGGCCGATGCCGGCCGCACGCGCCGCCCCGGCGAGCGCGCCCAGGCTGGCGACCAACGCCGGCACGCAGCGCGCCGCCTGCAACGGCTCGAACCGGGGATGCAGCGCCGACAGCTTGACCGAGATGCCGAATCCCGTCCCCCGCCCGGCGGCGGCGCGGCCGATAGCGCCGATCGCGTGCCGGTAGGCGCCCATGTAGCGATCGGCGTCGGCGCCGGTCCGCGCGGCCTCGCCCAGCATGTCGAAACTGTAGCGCCAGCGGTGCTTCGTGCGTTCCAGCGCCTCCTCGATGGTGCGGCCGATGACGAATTGGCGCGCCAGCAGGCGCATTCCCTGCCGCAACGCGATGCGCGCGACCGGTTCGCCGAGGCGGCGGGTGGCACGCCGGATCAGCGACGGCACCCCGCTCGATTCGTCGCGCGTCAGCACCCTGCCGGTGAGCAGGAAGCCCCAGGTGGAGGCGTTGACGGCGAGACTATCGGCGTGGCCGAGGTGGCGCTCCCAGTCGGCGCCGGCCAGCCGGTCCTCGATCAGCGCATCGGCGGTGGCGGCGTCGGGGATGCGCAGCAGCGCCTCGGCGAGGCACAGCAGCGCCACCCCCTCGGCGCTGCCCAACCCGAACTCGCGGAGAAAATCGGTGACGTCCGCGCCCGGCCGGTGCGCCGCCCGCGCGGCGCGGACCAGGGCGCGGGCGCGCGCCTCGATGCGCGCCGCCACGTCGGGCGGCGGCGCGGCGGCGTCCAGGAGTGCTCCGAGCGCCTCGGCCTCCGGTGCCCGGTTCAACCGCCGAATCGCGGCGCGATCTTCCATGGCGCGAATATTGGGCGTGCCGGCGCGCCGATGGAATCAAGTTCCGAGTCCGATGCGGTTGACGCCGACCCGGCGGAGGCGAAGCATCCCGGGAAATCCCGGAGACCCCCGATGCAATACACGCCGCCGCCGCATCTCACCCAGCATTGGCAGATCAGCAAGCCCGCCGCCTCCGGCCGGCGCGGCATCGTCGTCAGCCAGGCCAAGGCGGCGGCGGAGGCCGGGGTGGCCATTCTGGACGCCGGCGGCAATGCGGTTGACGCGGCGATCGCCGCCGCGCTCGCGCTGGCGGCGGTGGAACCGTGGAACTCCGGCCTCGGCGGGACCGGCTTCGCGCTGGTCCATCGCGCCGGCGAGAAGCGGGCCGAGGTGGTGGATTTCGGCCCGGTGGTGCCGCGCGGGCTGGACCCCGCGCGCTTCAAGCTCACCGGCCGCACGGTGCAGGACCTGTTCGCCTGGCCCGAGGTCGAGGGCGACATCAACATCCATGGCCCGCTGTCGTTTGCGGTTCCCTCGTCGACCGCCGGCTACGCCTTCATGTTCGGGCGCTGGGGAACGCTGCCGCTGAGCGAGGTGACGGCGCCGGCGATCGCGCTGGCGAAACGCGGCCTGCCGCAGGATTGGTACACCACGCTGAAAATCGCCAATTCGGCCGCCCTGCTGCGGCTCTATCCCGAAAGCGCGCGCATCTATCTGCGCGACGGCTTGCCGCCGGTAGCGCCCTATCAGGGCACGCCCGGCTTCTTCCGGCTCGGCGGGCTTCCCGATACGCTTGAGCAACTGGCGCGAGCCGGCTTGCGGGACTTCTACGAAGGCGACGTCGCCGCCAGCATCGCCGCCGACGTGAAGGCGATGGGCGGCGTGCTGTCGGCCGACGACCTGCGCCGCTGCGAGGCGCGCACCCGCCCGGCGACGGAAGTCTCCTGGCGCGGGCGTACTCTGCAACTCGCCGGCGGACTGACCGCGGCGCCGACCCTCATTCGCGTGCTGGACCGCATGGCCGAGGCACCCTACGGCGCCCGGCCCTCCCCGGAATGGTACGTGCTGCTCGCCCGCGCCCTGAAGGCCGCCTACGCCGAGCGTTTCGCGAGCTTGGGCGAGACCGAACCCGAGGGCTCCGACACCTGCACCACGCACCTGACCGTGTGCGACGCCGAGGGGACGATGGTCGCCGTCACCTCCACCCTGCTGTCGTCGATGGGTTCGCGCGTCGTGCTGCCGGGATCGGGTGTGCTGCTGAACAACGGCGTCATGTGGTTCGACCCGCGCCCCGGTCAGGCGAACTCGATCGCGCCCGGCAAGCGACCGCTGACCAACATGCTGCCGGTGATCCTGCGCGACGACGCGCGTCCCCGGATCGCCGCCGGCGCCTCCGGCGGCCGGCGCATCATGGCGGCGGTCTTCCAGGTGCTGACCTATGCGGCGGATTTCGGCATGAGCCTCGAAGCAGCGGCGCACCATCCGCGCATCGACGTCTCCGGCACCGAACGCGTGAGCGTCGATCGCCGCATGCCCGCCGAGGTCATCGCCGCGCTCAGCGCCGATGGCCCGACCGAGGTGGTGGAGCACGGGGCGCTCCCGATAAACTTCGCCTGCCCGAACATGATCAGCAGGCGGACGGGAATGCGCACGGGCATCAGCGACGTCGCCTCCCCCTGGTCGGCGGCGCTGGCGCAGGGCGGGTGAGTGCGCGACGCGCCGGCCGGATTTGTTCATGGATGGCGCATCCGCACCATGCGGGCCGCACACGTAGCCGGATTGTATGCTGACAATCCTGCCCGAAGCACTGACTCGCAGGTATCATTTCACAGGACTGCTGTTTCGCGATTAGCCAGTACCCGGCATCAGTGGAAAGCGAGGCGCCCGGGATCGTCATCGCGAGGCGCGCAGCGCCGTGGCGATCCAGGGTCGCCGCACCGTGCTGCCCGCCTGGATCGCCACGCCGCCGAAGCGGCGGCTCGCGATGACGGAATTGGCGGATGCGTTTCACCGTCCACTGATGGCCGGGTACTAGCAATCCGGCGAGTACGGCCGAGGCGAAGCGCCCGCAAACCGATCGGTCAAAGAGCGAGCGCCTTCATCCTCTCGCGCGTCGTCTTTTGGATGTCCTCCTGGTTCTGATCGAAAGCACCCCAAGAGATCTCGCCATGTATGAACCGGAGCAAATTGCGTTGCAGCTCGTCATGTGCATCCGAGACCACCGGAGCGAATTGGGGCATTCGGGAGAGAAGCTCGCGCCGGTATGCCAACGCGCAAGTCATCGAGGCGTCAACGTACGAAGCGATTGCTCGTGCCTCCTCGAACGTTGCAAGCGCCGTGTTTGAAAGCTGAGTGACTGTAAATTGCCCAGATTGGAGGTCGCTGAATTGTGCTTGCAAGATCGCATACTCCGGCCGCGCGCGAATCTCGGCGATGCAAGCCTTTCGGACCTCATTAAAGGGCCGTAGTTCCTCGCGCTTTTCCTTCACGGCCGCGACCGCCTCCGGGCTGACCTTGTGAAAACCGCTTCCTGTCATGCAGTCATTGAAATCGCGGTTCGTTCGGGCAGCCTCGCCGATCGTTCCGAGGAGCGCGGCGGTCGCCACGAAATTGGCCGTGCCAACGGCAAAAAAGCCGCCCCCGCCGTGTCGCGCCATGATGGAACACTGGGCTTTGGCCGGCGCAAAATCAGCGATGGTCATCCCGGGCCCGGGGGCCCATTGAGATGCGCACCCGGCGACCAGCAGTGTGCTCGTGGTCGCGGTGAGCCATTTCAAGGCTCGACAAAGGTTCGGATTTCGTTTCGACATTTCCGTTCTCTATTCGTGGCGGAATAGGAACATATTCCGGCAAAACCGATGCTGAATCATATTGAACAATGCGTGATCGGAGCGGCAGGGGTGAGACGAACCGATGCCGGTCGCAGACATGCTCCGGGGCGATCGCAGTTCCGGCGGGTCGCCCGCCGCCAAGAGATCGTCGGGTTTTCCGGACCGACTCGCAGCCAACACCTACCGGCCGAACACGCCCCGCAGGAACCCCGGCGTGAGCGCGCTCAGCGGGTTGACCGTCAGCCTAGGGTCGTCGAGCGGACCGATGGCGGTGTAGCGGCCGGCAAATAGCCCGCCGCCCTTCTCGGGGCTGAACAGCCGGCCGACCAGCGGCAGGCGTCCGGGAATGGTGTTCAGGAAATACGCCGGCACGATGGTTCCGTGAAGGTCCATCCGCTCGGCGGCGAGATCGACGCTGCCCTTGGCGGTCAGTCCCAGCGAAGCGTTGAAGGCGCGCGCGTCATCCAAGGTCAGCACCTCGTTGCCGTAAGTGAACGGCGCGGCCATGTGCAGGAAGGTCATTCCCGGTCCCTCCACCGCCTGCACCAGCCCATAAAGCGTGATCGCCTGCAGCGCCTTCGCCAGCAACGGCGCGCCGCGCACCTTGAAATCGTCGAGCTCCAAAAGCCCGCTCAGCGGATGATCGGCCCGGTCGTCGAGAAAGCGGCCGACGAGCTTGAGCCGCCCGCCTTCGATGCTGTCGAGCGCGCCCAGATCGCGCAGCACCGCGCCGCCATCGGTGGCGGTGGCGTGCACGAGGCGCCCGCCGCGGTCGGGGGCGATGGCCAGCTCGGCCCGCCGTCCCGGTCCGGTCAACGCCGAGAGTTGCAGCGCCCGCGGTCGTTCTCCGCTGCCCTCCGCCCGCAGCACGAAGTCGCTGCCGGTGCGGCCGTGCGCCAGCTCCACGGTGTTGAACCGAGCGTCGATCAGCCATGCCGGCGTCTCGCCGGCTACGGCCGGGCGATCATCGCCGCCGCGGAAGCGGCCGGACAGGTCGAGCCGCGGCCCGCTCAATCTCGCCTGGATCGCGCGCCCGCCATCGAGAAACCTGATCGTCCCCCGGGCCGACGTGCCGCCGAGGATCGCGCGATCCAGTGCGAGCGTAAGGCCGCCGGCTTGCCGCGTCGCCCGGCCGCGCAGTCCCAAGCCGACGCCGTCGGCCCGGATCGCCTCCATGGTTTCGATGCGCCCCGACTTGTCGAGCAGGATTTGCCCGCTGGCGCTGGCCGGGTCGCCCTTCGCCTTGCGCCAGCCGAGCGGCGTCAGGCGAAGTTCGGCATCGTCAAGAACCGCGCGCACATCGACCGTGCCGGTGCCGTCTCGGCGGTGCGCGTAAGTCGCCGCCAGCCCGACCGGCCCGGCCAGCAGGTCGCCGCCATCGAGGCCGGCGGCGGCGAGGTCGCGAGCGTCCGCCCGCCCCTCCACATTGAACCGCTCCAGCACTTGCCCGGGCGGCCCCCGGCGGAAGTCCACCGTCCCGGTGATGCGCGCCGGAATGGCCGCCAGCCGAGCCGATCCGTTCAGGCTCAGTTCGTCGCCCGTGACCGTGAGGTCGAAGGCGCCGTCATCCAGCGGCTGCTCCGCAACCACGTCCGCCAAATGCAGCGCCGAGACCCGAACCCGTGCCGCGACCGCGACTTCGTCCATTGAAACACGCTTCTTGAGCGGCACCGTGATGTTGGTCTCCGCCGTCATCGTGCCGCGCGGTTGCTTCAGGGGCGCCGGGTGATCCGACAACAGATGCAGGCGCGGATTCGCCAACAACGCCAGCGCATCCGGAACGCCGCCGGCCACCTCTACTTGGATCACGCCGGTCTGGTCGGCCCCGGATAAGCCGGTGATGAGGACGCGCCCCTCCCGCACCGCCAAACGCCCGGGGCGGCCCGGCTGCTCAGGCGCTTGGTCCGCGCCGGCAAGGTCGACGCGCAACCTGTCCGGGTCGAGCACGACCAGGTTGGCCATGCCGTGCTCGACCGGGGGGATGGGCCGCAGCCAATGCACCGTCAGCTCGGAGGCGGAAACGCTACCCGTCGCGCCGGTCAGGCGCGGCTGCGAAAGGTCGGGACCGGCGGCGACGCCGAGGGCAAGATGCCCGTTCTGCGCCACCCCCGAAGTCACGTTCTCCAGCGTCCAGTCGCGCGCATCAGCGATCAGCCCGGCAGGCCACAGCGCCGACAGGTCCCGGATATCCAGGCGATCGAAGTCAACGGTCAGGTTGGCTGCCGTTTCGGCGCCGATCTTGACGCCGCCGCTAAAACGAAAGCGCGTCCCCGGTGCGTCGGGCCCGGGCCGAAGGTCGATATCTGCGGCTTCAAGCGTCAGGCTTCCCGGGCTCCACGCGGCATTCAGCCGAGCCCCGGTGAACGGCACCGGCGCCGACCCGAGCCGCAGCGCGCCGGGGTCCGCACGCAGGACAAATCGCGCCGCTTCGGGCGAGAAATCAGGGTTCAAATCAAGCGTCGCCTCGCCCTCGAGCGGTGCATCGAAGGCGCTCGCGAAATCCTTCGCGGCGGGCCAGATCGCCGCGATAGCGGCCGGGCGCAGCGAGCCGAATTCGGGCGCGCGCGACCATCTTGCCGGCCTTGGCCGCGCTCGCCGCAAAACTCGCTCGCGTCGGCTGCCCGGCCACGCTCAGCACACCCTCGGTGCGCAACTCCAATCCGGCGGCGCTCGTCAGCTCGCCGTTGAGGGAAGCAGAAAGCGGCATTCCATTCACGGCCACGCGGGCGTTCCGAAACCGGATTTGCCGAATCGAGCCGACCTCGCGCACGGCTTCTCGGAGCTTGTCTCGCCATGACGTCTCCATCGAAGAAGGGCTGAGGTCGAGAGTTACCACCGGATCGGTGACGCTCAGCGATCGTGCGCGCAGCCGCCCACGGAGCAAGTTGATCGAGTTGAGTGTCACCGCGACGACCGGAGCGGCGGCGGTGAATTGGTCCGCCTCGCCGTCAAAAGTCACGTCGGTCAGCCGAATGTCGACCGGCGCGCCGTGCCCCCGCGCGAACCCGGCCCAGGCCAGTGCCGCATGGCCCACATGGAGCCGATGCGCCGGGTCGGCCAATTCGATCCGGGCGGCGAGCCACGGCATGTCCACCGGGTCCGTCAGCCACCAGGCAAGCACGCCGAACCCCGCCGCACCCACCAGCAGCAGGCCCAGACACAGCGCCAGCACCCGGCGAGCCACGCCCCAGAGCCCGCGCGCCGCTTGACCCGAGAGGCGTCTCATCTCAAGGGCACTTCGCGATGACCCGCGACCTCCCTCTTCAATCGCCTGCGGTTGCCGGAAGCGGCCCGATCCCCGAGCCCGAGCCGCCATTCACGCTGCCATCCGTCTGGCCGAAGCCGCATGATCAAGGGGCGGCCGATCGGCTGGTCGAGCGCATGACCGCCGTCGGCTGAGGGGATGGCGGGACTGCTCGCCCGGCCGGCATTTCACGCCATGGTGCGGAGCCTCGGCGGCAATAGCCCGTTTCTCGCCGATCTCGCGATCCGCGAGGCCGACACCTTGGCCGAACTCGCCGCATCCGGCCCCGACCGCACGCTGGCGCGGGCGATGGCGGAGTTGCACGCGATCACGCCGGAGATGGCGCGGGCGCGGGTGTCGGCGGCGATGCGGGGTGCCAAGCGCAAAGTTGCGCTGCTCGTCGCGATTGCCGATATCGGCGGCATCCGGCCGCTGCCGTGGTTGACGGGCGCACTCTCCGATCTCGCCGAAACCGCGCTCGACCTCGCGTGCGGGCATCTGCTGCGCGCCGCGCATGATCTGGGTGAGCTGCGCCTTCCGAAGCCGGCGATGCCCGGATCGGGCAGCGGTCTGGCGATCCTCGGCATGGGCAAGCTCGGCGCCCGCGAGCTGAACTATTCGAGCGATATCGACCTCATCCTGATCTTCGATCCGTCAGCCGACATATACACGGATCGCACGCCGGAGCATGCCCGCCAGGCGTTCATGTCGCGCCTCGCCCGCGAACTCGTTGCCTTACTGGAAGCACGCGATGCCGACGGATACGTGTTCCGCACCGACCTTCGGTTGCGCCCGGATCCGGCGGCGACGCCGCCGGTCATCGCGCTCCCGGCCGCCCTCACTTACTACGAGAGCATGGCTCAGAACTGGGAGCGCGCGGCCATGATCAAGGCCCGCCCGGTCGCCGGCGATCGGGCTGCCGGCGCCGGCTTCCTGGAGGCCATCCGCCCCTTCGTCTGGCGGCGCGGACTGGATTTCGCGGCGATGGCGGATATCCACGCGATGAAGCGGCGCGTTGACCAGCACAAGGGAGGGGTGTTCGCCGACACCGGCGATCCGGTGTCGCGCATCGCCGGCCACGACGTGAAGCTGGGCGGCGGCGGCATCCGCGAAGTCGAGTTTCTCGCGCAAACGCTTCAGCTCGTCTGGGGCGGGCGCGACCCGACGCTGCGCGTCCCGGGCACGCTCGACGTCGCTGAGCCTGCTGAGCCGCGCCGGGCATCTCTCTGCGGAGGCGGCCGACGAACTTTCGGAGGCGTATCGCTTCCTGCGTCGGGTGGAGCATCGGCTGCAAATGGTGGCCGACCGCCAAACCCATAGTCTGCCGGAAAAATCGCCGGAACTCGCTCGCATCGCCGACTTTCTCGGGTGCGACAGCGCCCTCGACTTCGCCCGCGAGCTGCTGCTTCACCTCGGGCGGGTGCACACCCGTTATGCGGAAGTGTTTGAGAGCGTACCGGACTCGCCGCAGGCGACGGAGCTGGATTTTCGCGGCGACCATCCCGCGCCACCCGGAACCATGGCGGCGCTTCGCGGGCTGGGCTTCGCCGATCCGGGCCGGATCATCGCCTCGGTGCGCGGCTGGCAGGCAGGCCGGGTGCGCGCCTTACGGTCGGAGCGGGCGCGCGATCTGTTGGGCGCCTTACTGGGCGAAATCCTGGCGGCGCTTGCCCGCCAGCCGCAGCCCGATATGGCATTTAGTCGGTTCGACGAATTGCTGACGCGCCTGCCGGCGGGGGTGCAATTCTTGTCGCTGTTCCAGCGGAACCACGGTTTACTGCAGCGGATCGTCGCCGTGCTTGGGGCGGCCCCGCTGCTCGCCGATCATCTCGCCCGCAACCCGGCGGCGCTGGAGGGGCTACTCACGCCGGCCGGGCAAGCCGATCCGGACGTGTTGCTGCGATCCCGACTTCGCGACGCGCGACGGCTCGATGACGTGATCGCGATTGCCCGCCGGACGGTGCGCGAAGAAGAATTCGCGATCTCCGTCGCCACGCTGGAGGGGCGGATGGACGCCGATCTCGCCGGCGTACGCCGTGCCGCCCTGGCAGACGCCGCTCTCGCGGCGCTGTTGCCGGCGGTGCTGGACGACTTTGCCGCCCGCAACGGTCGCGTGCCCGGCGGTGAAGTCGCGGTGCTGCTGCTGGGTAAGGCAGGCGGGTGCGAGATGATGGCGGGCTCGGACCTCGACCTGATGCTGTTGACGGACCATCCTGAAGCCTGCGCCCACTCGGAGGGCGGATTGCGCAGCCTGCCGTCGCCGCAATGGTTTGTGCGCGCCGCCCATGCCTTCGTCGGCGCACTCACCGCCCCCGGCGTCGATGGCCCCCTCTACGCCGTGGATATGCGGCTTCGCCCGTCCGGCAATAAGGGACCGGTCGCGGTCTCGCTGGCCGCCTTTCGCCGTTATCACCGAGAATCGGCGTGGACATGGGAGAGAATGGCGCTTACCCGCGCCCGCGTGGTCGCCGGGTCGTCCGGTTTGCGCGAGCGGGTCGAGGCCGCGGTGGCCGAAGCGATCGGGGCCTCCGATCCGGCGCGCGCGCGCAAGGACGCCGCCGAGATGCGCGCGCGCATGATCCGCGAGTTGCCGGCGGAAGTCGCATGGGATGTGAAGTATCGGGCGGGCGGCCTCGTGGAGGTGGAGTTCATCGCGCAGGTTTTGCAATTGGCGCATACGACGCATCCGGGCGCGCGCGGCCCCGGGACGCGCCAGGCAATCGAACGCCTGACCAACGCCGGCCTGCTCGATCGAGAGGATTCGGCGCTGCTCATCGGCGCCGACCACCTGTTCCGCACCGTGCAGGGGCTGCTGCGCCTCACCCTCGGCCGCACGCCGGCGGAGTCGCTTCCGGAGGCGACGGCGCGCCGGCTATTGCGCGCGACCGGCGCGCTTGACTTGAAGGCTTTGCGCGCCACTCTGGACGCCACGGCCGCTCAAGTGCGAGAGGCGTTCACGCGCCTCGTAGGGGAGATCACCGCATGAGCTTGCAGGAGGGCGACCCCGCCCCCGACTTCGATTTGCCGGCCACAAACGGAAGGCGTGTCAATCTCGCCGCAATGCGCGGACGGCCGCTCGTTCTATATTTCTATCCGAAGGCCGATACCCCGGGTTGCACCAAGGAAGCATGCGGCTTTCAGGAAGCCCTGCCGGAGCTTGCCTCGAGCGGAGCCGAAGTCGTCGCGATTTCACGAGACCGGCTCCCGGCGCTCGAGAAGTTTGCCGCCAAATACGGATTTACGTTCCCGCTCGCCTCCGACGCCGAGACCGGCGTTGCCGACGAGTATGGAACCTGGGGCGAGAAATCGATGTACGGCCGCAAGTACATGGGAATGGAACGGGCGACGTTTTTGATCGATCGCGGATGGCAAACTGGTGCGAATTTGGCGCAAGGTGAGCGTACCGAGGGCATGCGGCGGAGGTGACGAAGGCCGTTGCAGCGCTCGGTTAAGCGCGAGGAGCCGCCATGACGATCTACACGGGCCCCGTCTTCGA
Organism: uncultured Pseudomonadota bacterium; assembly: GCA_963762525.1. GTDB lineage: Bacteria > Pseudomonadota > Alphaproteobacteria > Acetobacterales > Acetobacteraceae > DATFDN01. The sequence goes on along the minus strand of CAVXKT010000011.1, from coordinate 1,178,569 downwards.
CATGGCGCGGACTCAGTTCCACGTAATCGCCGACTACCTCGATATTCCGGAGGACGAGCGCGATCGGCTTCTCTATCCCAAGCGCGCGATGACGGTCGCCTGTCCGGTGCACCGCGACGACGGACGGTTGGCGGTGTTTCACGGGTTCCGCGTGCAGCATCATTTAACGCTGGGGCCGACCAAAGGAGGTACACGCTACTCGGCTTCGCTTGATCTCGGTGAAACCGCGGCGCTGGCAATCTGGATGAGCTGGAAATGCGCGCTGGCGGGACTGCCCTACGGGGGGGCGAAGGGCGGGGTTGCCGTCGATCCGTATTCGCTCACGCCGCGCGAGCTGGAGGCGGTTTCACGCCGCTACATGCAGGAGATGATCCCCTTCGTCGGTCCGCATATCGACGTCATGGCGCCCGACATGGGCACCAATGAGCAGGTCATGGCCTGGTTCATGGACACCTATTCCATGTACCAGGGCCGCACCGTGACCGAGATCGTCACCGGCAAGCCGGTCGCGTCGGGCGGCACCGAGGGGCGACGTGAGGCGACCGGGCGAGGCGTGGCATACCTTGCTGATCGCGCACTCGAACGCATCGGGTTGGCGACGATGGGGACGAGCGCCATCGTGCAGGGCTTCGGTAACGTCGGAAGCGTCGCCGCGCAATCGTTGGCCGAGCGCGGGATGAAGGTAATCGGCGTGTCCGACCACACCGCCTGCTATTTCGACGCCGAAGGGACTGGACGTGCCCGGTCTCCTCCGTCACGTCGCCGAAAAGGGCGTGCTGGCCGGGTTCTCCAACGAATTGTCCTTTGATCCCACGGAGCTTCTGGCGCAGCCTTGCGAAGTGCTCGTCCCGGCGGCGATGGAGCGGGTGATCGATAAGGACATGGCGACCCGGCTACGCTGCCGCGTTCTGGCCGAGGGCGCCAACGGTCCGACGACGCCGGATGCCGACCTCGTTCTCGCGGGGCGCCCGGAAATCTTCGTCATCCCCGATATCCTGTGCAACGCCGGCGGCGTGGTCGTAAGCTACTTCGAGTGGGTGCAGGACCTGCAGCAATTCTTCTGGGACGAGGCCGAGGTCATGAGCAAGCTGTATCATGTGCTCGACCGCGCCTTTACGCAGGTGATGGCCCGCGTGGAGCGCGACGGCGTTGCGCATCGCACGGCGGCAATGGCGATCGGGGTCGAGAAGGTGCGTGGAGCGAAGCGGGTGAGAGGCTTGTTTCCGTGACGGCGCTCAAACCGCCCGAACAGCTTGATCCACGGTCGGGAAACCGTCACGTTTCGCCGATGCCGAAGTTCGTGCGCAGAATCCCCGAAGGCGATAACCGCGAACGCCTGGTCTGTGCCGACTGCGATTACATCGCCTATGACAATCCGAAGATCGTTGTGGGCGCCGTCGTCGCCGCCGGCGACAGGGTGTTGCTGTGCCGGCGAGCTATCGAGCCGCGCCGCGGCTTCTGGACGCTCCCGGCGGGATATCTCGAGCACGGAGAGACGGTCGAGGAAGGCGCCATGCGCGAGGTCATGGAAGAGGCGCGGGCAAACGTTTCGCTCGACGGCATTCTGGGCGTGTTCAGCGTGAGCCGCATCGGGCAGGTGCAGATCCTCTTTCGTGCGCGCTTCGCCGAGTTGAAGGATCCTGCCAAGCCCGCCTTTGCGGCCGGCCCGGAAAGCCTTGAGGTCGGTCTCTTTCAATGGGACGCGATACCCTGGGGCGAGCTTGCATTCCCCACCGTGCGCTGGGCGCTGGAAGCGTGGCGCGGCGCGCGCGACGCGCCTCTGGGCCAGCCTACGGGCAACCCCGCCGAGGATCCGCGCGGGATACGCCGGATCGAACCGCGCGAAACGGCCCCCGGAGCGGGGGCTCGGTGGTGAATTGCTCTCGCGATCACATCTTCGCCCTGGGATCTTCTCGTGCTCACTCACCGCGGCCCCGGCATCACTACCGCTGCCCCCGCTTCCGCCGAGCGGAAGTCAATCCGTCGGAACGGACGGCGCCGGTTCCCGATCCTTCCGCGCAAGCGCCGTCCGCGTTGCCGATGCACCGGGACAGCCGCAGCTTGCACCGGCCTGGTTCGCCAGTCGGCCGCTCGACTCCGCCGAGGGCTACACTCCCGGCTCACGCGTCTATTCCCGCCCGGAACGACGTAACACTCTGGCGCCCGGGTTCAGTCTTGCGACTCCCGCTGAAGTGACGGCCAATCATCCGGTGCTGGCGGTTGGCGGAACTATTCGCTAAGCCTTCCGGGGCTATTGGAGGGCGCGATACGGCATGGGCATATCGGTACGGGTTCTCTGCGTCGCTGTCGTTTGCTTACTGCCACCGGTCGTCGCCGAGATTCTCGTTGCTCGTAACCCGGATTCTCTGCCGATCGCGATCTCCCGGTAGCTGCGGCGCTGACACTTGCGCTCGCGATGATCGGCTGTCGAATTCTTCTCACTCGCCCTCTTCGCACGATAGTCGAGGGATTTCAGCGCGTATTTCCCGGGACTCCGCTCAATCCGCTTCCTGCGTCCGATTTGGCATTGCTCGACGCCTTTTTGAGGACGGCTGCCGACTACGTGGCCGGGCAGGATCAGAAGCGTATCGAGCTTCTCGAATCGGCCCTCACCCGACGAACACTGGCGCTTTCCCAGGCCAACAACCAGACTCCAGGTGGCTCTTGCCGAGCGCGAACGTGCGCAGATGACCATCGATTCTGCCGAGCGCGACCGCTTAGCCGGCCGACTTGCCAGCAGCGTCACTCACGATTTCAACAATCTGCTGGCGACGGTGCTCGGCTGTCTTGAGCTCATGGATCGTAAGCTGGATGACCCGGATCGCCTCAGGCGACTGATTGGCCGGGCCACCGATGCCGTGGATCGGGCCGCAAAGCTCAGTTCCGCGCTGCTTCATTTCGCGCGGCGCCAGCGGCGATCGCCTTCGCCGACAGACCTCAACGCGCTGATTGCCGGAATCACCCCCTTGATCACCAGCGCGCTCGGCCGACGCATCCGGCTGCGGACGATCTGATCGAAGACTGGATCTGGTCTGCGCCGAGCCCGCAGATTTGGAAGCCGCCCTGGTCGGCATCGGCTTCGCCGCGGCGGCGCGATCACGGAGGCCGGCACCTTCGTTCTGACGACACGCGACGAGACGGTCTCGAGCATCGCCGGGTCGGAGACATTCCCACCCGGCGCTTGGCTTGCGCTTGGGGTCACAGTCGAGGGAGCAGCACTTCCGACGCTGCTTCCGGAAGACGTGCGGCGCACGGCCGAGGCGGCGGGAGCGATCGTGCGCCCTCAGGGCAGTGAGGCCGCAGCGGTTTCGTTCCTGTTCCTCGGGCGGGAGAGAGTCGGATGACCGAGCCGGGCGTCCCCCGTGGCGAGGCACGACGGCCCGCATTTGCTCTCCGGGTGCTGCTGGTGGCCGACGATGACGCGGTGCGGAAGATCACGGGCGCCATGCTCCAGGACCTCGGCTGCACCGTCGTCGAAGCGGCCGACGGGAAGCTAGCGGTGCCGCTCTTTGAAGCACCGGGGAGGAAGTTGGGATCTGGTCATTCTGATCTATGGGATGCCCGGCAGGAACGGCGTGGAACTTGCGCGACGTTGCGCGGGATCGAGGCGTGATCGCCCCTATCGTTCTGGCAACCGGAATATGCTGATCTCGGCCGGCGAATCCGCGTCCGGTTCAGACCATGTTCGATGCCGTGCTGCGCAAGCCGTTCACGGTTTGTCAGTTGCAGCGAGGCAATCGCCTCCGCGCGTGAGCCGGGCCGACGTCCTCGATAACGCGGTCGAACGCCGCCCGGGTCCCTACTGACGCTACCATTCGAAACGCGGGACGGTGGATGTCGGCATCAAGGCCGGCTTCCCGCGCCGCCTGTTCGGCACATGCATAGTCGAAGCCGCCGCCCGCACGTGCGAGCGCCGCGGCATGGAGTCCCCCCAGGACCCAGCATGAGTTCCAGCCCGACCGCTGCCGCGCCGGCGATATCCGTCCGCAGGGCGTCCCCGACCGCCAAAATCCGGTCCGGCGTGAGCCCGAGCGCTTTCCAAACGCGGGCTGATAAATGGCCGGGTCAGGCTTTCCAAGCGAACGCACGTCACCACCGAGCTCGCGATACCTCTCCGCCAACGCGCCGGCACATAGCACCCGCACGCCTCCTCGGATCACTTCCAGGTCAGGGTTGGCGCAAATCATCGGCAGCCGTGCCGAGCACAGTCGCTGGAGCATCGGCTCAAATCGGCAAGCATGTCGGATTGCGGTGATCGTCCGGCCCGGTGTTCAGCACGAAATCGGCACTCTGCCGGCGTCTCGAACCGCCGCAGCGGCAATCCGGCGAGCAATGATCGATCTCGCTCCGGTCCGAGATGGAACACGCGACGACCAAGCTCCGCCCACCATAAATCCGGCGGATCCAGAAGGCTACGCCGCACCGCCTCACCGCTGGTGAGCAGGGCCGTGTAGAGGCCGCTGTCAGATACCCATGCGGCGCATCATCGCTTCCACGGCAGCGTTCGGGCGCGGCACGTTGGACAGCAACAGTGTCGGCTTGCCCTCGGCACGCAAGCGTGCGAGGCAGTCCACTGCGTGCGGAAACGCATTGACGCCGTCGTGGATGACGCCCCAGAGATCGAGGATGAATCCGTCATAGCGGACGGCGATGGGCGCAAAGTCGGACAAGTGTTCCATCACCCGCTCCGCGCCAGGCGTACCGCGTCGACACCAACTGCGTCGCCAACGCTGGCAAACCCGTCACGGCGCAAGCCGACAACAAGCTCCCGCTTGATCCGTTGAATGAGCGCCGGGCCCTCGAAAACCAGAGCGGTGTACAGTTGCACGAGATTGCCGCCCGCCTTCAGCTTCATCAACGCGTCCTCGCCCGAAGCGACTCCGCCAACTCCGATCAATGTCAACCGCCCCGCGCGAGCAGATGCGCACGCGCCAACATGGCGGTTGATTTCGCGAATAGTGGCCGGCCGGATAAGCCCCCGCATCTCTTTAGCCACTCGGCGAGCGAAGCCCGGCGGGCGGTCCACGGTGGTGTTGGTGAGAACGAGCCCGTCAACACGATGCGCGACGCAGACCTCAACCACTGCCGCCAAGCCCTCACGAGATAGATCAGGAGCTACCTTGAGCAGTATCGGAGTTCTAAGCGCACAAAGCTGATCGAGCTCCGGAAGATCGCTCGAAGTTGCGCCTGACTCCTGCAGCTCGCGTAAACCCGGCGTGTTCGGCGACGATACGTTGATGACGACGTAATCGACTGCCGAGGCGAGAGCCCCAAGCATCATCGCGTAGTCGCCACCCGGATCATCAGTGGAGCGATTAATGTCCGATATTTGCGCCCGACCGGCACACCGTTTCGGGCGCGGCTCCGAAGCCGGGCAACGTAGGTACCGAGACCGGCAGTTGTTGAATCCCAGGCGGTTAATGAGCGCCAGATCTTCCGGCAGACGGAAAACGCGCGGCCGTGGGTTCCCGAACTGAGAATGAGGGGTCACGGTGCCGGTTTCGACGAAGCCGAAGCCGAGCCGGGTCAGCTCCCCCACGGCTTCGGCATTCTTATCGAAGCCCGCCGCCAACCCGATCGGATTACGGAACTTCAGGCCGAACGCCTCGGTTGCCAGGACGGGCGGGTCGCCCGAAGCGTCGCGCCCGACTAGACCAAGCTGCAATCCTCTGATTGCCAATTGCTGCGCCCGTTCCGGGTTGAACCTGCGCAGTAGCGGCATGAGGGCGGAAGCCAACACCAGCGTCATGGCGTGGCTTATGGCGCGTGTTCCGGACAAGCGAAAGACGCCGCTTGCCCGCAAGCCGGAAATTCGGGTACGGCCCGCCAATGTGGACAGAGCCGTATTTGGAGACATGCTGCCGCGCGGCTCTGCACCGTTTGGCTCTATCTGGTGCGGCCGGACGCCCGCCGGCGCCAAAGGACGGCCCATGCCTGGACCGCTTGGCGACGATGGGTTTGGCCTCTCAGCGCAATGACGGCCGGTTCGTGCTCACGCCGGCAGGATATGCGCGGCACGCAACGGAAATCCTGCGACTTCAGCGGCTGAGCTTAGCTGATTGATGCGAGGCGAGGAGAATTGGACGGACTCCGCGCAACGCACGCGATCCGCGCGCCATCGGCGGCGGAGACCAGAACGATGTCGCCGAGGGCCAGCATTTCCGTCGCATCCGCGAAAAAACCGTCCTCGAGAATCGTCGCCCACGCCATCGCGCCCTGCTTTATAATGCCAGAGCGTGAATCCGTTCGCGTAAGCCAGCACCGACAGGCTGCGGATCGCAAAGGCCATATCAGTTCCTTTCCAAAAAAAACCGCCGCACCCGAAGGTGCGGCGGCGCGAGTTGCATCAGGGGAGGTGAGCCGGGCACGGCTCGCCCGGTGACGAGACGGGATTAGACCGAATAGGTCGTCAGGTCAAGGATTATTTTCCTAAATCAGATCATTATACCCTTCACCCGCAATGGCCATTCGAGGGCTGTCATCGCTTCCCGCCAAAGTCGGCAATCGTTGCGCTCCATGACCCGATCAGCGCTGGGCGGCATCTGACGCTCCCCCCAGATGCGGAGGATGCGCCCATGTGCCAGGTCGATGCGGCGACGCCGATAAAGCGTGTCGAGGCACTTGATGATGTCGTCGGGCTCACATGGCCGGAGGACTTTGACGATTTCCGGAGCGCCAGCGAGCACCTTCGCGGCGGGCCATTAGAGCTGCCATGGTCCAGAACCACGCCTCTTCAGGGCCGCGGAACGCCTCGGCTGGAAGCCGCTGCTGTTGCAAAGGCGTTTCCCGAGGCTGGGCGAGACGGCTGCGGGCGATAGTGGCCATATGGGGTTCCCATCCGGGGTAGCGGGCGTCGCTCACTGTTGGACAAGCGGTATAAAACCAGGGGTTGCACACGATTGCAAGCAGGTTGTGAGGCCGGACATCCGTGTTTGCCCCTTTCCTTCGCGCAAGCTCCTAGGATAACAGTCTTCCCTTACGATTGGTGCAAGCATGAAGCACGAAGACATCTGGCGCGCGCTCGATACTTTAGCCGCGGAAAACGGGTTGTCGGCCTCGGGTCTGGCCAAAAGGGCGGGGCTTGATCCGACCACCTTCAATCCGTCGAAGCGAAAAATGCCGGACGGGCGATCGCGATGGCCGAGCACGGAGAGCGTGTCCAAGGTTCTGGACGCGACCGGAGCCACTCTGGAAAATTTCACATCCCTGGTCACGGGCGCACGTGCCTTGGCCACGGGCGGCACGACGCGCAGTGTAGCTCGGCGGATTCCGTTGATCGGACTCTGCGCAAGCGGGGAGTGAAGGCTTCTTTGATGACGGGGGTTATCCTGTTGGCGGCGGATGGGACGAAGTAAGCCTGCCCGAGATCGCGGATCCGAACGCTTATGCGCTGGAAATTAGCGGCGATTCAATGGAGCCGGTTTTTCGCGACGGTGATCTAGTCATCGTGTCTCCGGTGGCACCGATCCGACGAGGCGATCGAGTTGTAGTCCGGACCAACGGCGGCGAGGTCATGGCCAAGCAACTTGCCCGTCGCTCAGCGCGGCGGGTGGAATTGCTCAGTCTTAATCCGGATTATCAGGACTTCGCCTTCGATCTTACGGACATCGTCTGGCTGCATCGGATTGTGTGGGCCAGCCAGTAAGGCGCTTGACGCCGCATCCCGTCTCGCCTTCATGATCTGGCGGCGCTCGGAGGACGCGCGTTGTCTTCCTCACTCCAATGGAGTGTCCGATGGGCCTTCTGATTGACGGCATTTGGCACGAGCGAGAACCCGACCGGACGCCGGGCGGCGAATTCGTCCGTGTCGAATCCGCCTTTCGGAATTGGGTAACTCCCGATGGTCGCCCCGGCCCGACCGGCCATGACGGGTTCGCCGCGGCAAGAGGTCGCTATCACCTGTATGTCTCTCTTGCTTGTCCTTGGGCGCATCGGACGATGATAATGCGCGTGCTGAAGGGATTGGAGGAGATCGTCTCGATTTCCGTGACTCACTGGCTCATGGGGGATCAGGGATGGACGTTCAATCCGGGTGAAGGGGTGCTGCCCGATCCGCTGTTCAATAGCCGTTTCTTGCACGAAATATATTCCCGCGCGGATAGCGCTTATACCGGTCCTGCTTCTGTTCCGGTGCTTTGGGATCGACACACCCAGGCTATTGTGAGCAACGAATCCTCCGAAATACTGCGCATGTTCAATAGCGCCTTTGATGGAGTTGGCGCCCATCCGGGCGACCTGTATCCGTCCCTCCGACGCGAAGTTATAGACGCGGTTAACGCGCGCGTTTACAGCACGCTCAACAATGGCGTTTACAGAGCCGGTTTTGCGCGAACTCAGCTTGCGTACGAAGAGGCGATCGGGCCCATCTTCGACACATTGGATTGGCTCGAGCAACGTCTCTCGCAGGAGCGCTTTTTATGTGGGGACCAGCTTACCGAGGCGGACATTCGTCTATTTACAACACTCATTCGCTTTGACTGCGTTTATTTTGGACACTTCAAATGCAATCTGCGGCAAATTGTCGACTATCCACGACTGTGGGCCTACACTCGCGACCTCTATCAGTGGCCTGGTATAGCGGCTACCGTCAATTTCATGCATATAAAGCGGCATTACTATTTAAGTCACCATCATTTGGATTCGAGCGGCATCGTCCCGGTCGGGCCGATATTGGACTTCGAGGCGCCGGCTGACCGGGGTAGGGATATCGCCCGGCTGCTGACCTTCTGATGACCGTGGAGCATCGAGCGTGAAAGTCCGCAGGCTTGGTCGATCCGGTCGCCGCGTCTTCAGGGGCGACAGCGACTCATGAGCTCTGTCGCTTCGATTCCGCATGGGCCAGAAACACCCGAACTGGCTTTGGCAAGAGCTCAATCTGCAGCGCAAGGGAAGCGATTTGGAGAAGCCGGGGGGATTTGCCGCGATGTACTTGCGGTCGCCCCCGAGCAACCCACCGCCATGGCGCTGCTAGGGATCGTTCACGCCCACCAGGGGGAGGTGGACTCCGCAATCGAATTGCTGGAAGCGGCGATAAGGCGACAGCCCGGGGTGGCTGCTTGGCATGCCAATCTTTGTAGTCTTTACCGCATTACCAACCGAATGGAGTCGGCCTTGAGAGCTGGTCGCGAAGCGATTCGCCTGGCTCCGGATGCGCCTGACAATCTAGTGAACTTGGCTCTCGTCCTAATCGATGTGGACGACCGGGAGCGCGCTGTTGCCTGCCTCCTTCGAGCGATCGGATTGAACGACCAACATGCCGACGCGCATCTCGCGCTGGCGCAGATTCTACTCGCGCAAGGTGAGTTTGATCCCGGATGGATTGAATACGAATGGCGTAACCATACCGAGGCAGGTCGAGGCCAGATGCCGAAGATCACGTCGGCGCCTTGGACCGGGATGCGGGTTCCAGACGGCAAGATCCTGCTAATCGGAGACCAAGGATACGGAGATACGATTCAATTCGCGCGCTATATACCGAGGGTAGCGGAACACTTCAAGGAGGTGTTGCTGGGGTGCAGTGCCGAACTCGCGCCACTGCTCGCGCGAATTCCGGGTGTCACGCAGAGCTTCCAACGCTGGAACGATATCCCCGGCCATGCCGCTTATTGCCGGTTATCGAGCCTTGCGCTGGTTTTCCGGACCACGCTCGGCACAATACCGAACGCGGTTCCCTATCTGCAACCTGATCCGGCTCGGGTAACGGCCTGGGCTAGTTGGCTCCAGGCTCAACATTTCTCCGGCATCTTGCGAATTGGACTTGCATGGAGCGGTCGTTCGAGCCACCCGAATGATCGCCGCCGCTCCATCGGCCTCGAGCGACTAGTGCCGCTCGCGGCCACGCGGACCGCGCGCTATGTATCGTTGCAAAAGCCGATCCTCGGAGCCGATGCCGGCTGGATCGCCCACTTCCCCGGAATGATGGACATTTCCTCCCAGCTTCAGGGGTTTGATGATACGGCTGCTCTGATCGCTAATTTGGATCTTGTTATCACAGTAGATACGTCGATCGGCCACCTTGCGGGGGCGCTTGGAAAACCTACGTGGATCATGTTGCCCAGAGCTAGCGACTGGCGTTGGCTATTAGATCGCTCCGATTTACCTTGGTATCCGACGGTGCGCCTTTTTCGGCAGGGGCAACCGGGCGCATGGGAAAAGCTGATCGATGATGTTGCGACCGCTCTCCGAGGGAAACTGAACGCGGAACGCACCGCGGCGGCGGATTAGATCAGCATCGGATGCAAGATGGATTTGGCCGGTTCTCAATGAGGGACTTACGGATGTGGGTGAATCGGATCCACCCAGAAGACCTCTTCAGGTTCTTCCACCGGTTGAAGGTCTAGATTGACGACCACAGCTTCATTGTCGCTCCGGACGAGTACGCACTCAAGCCGTTCATCGGGGCTGGCATTGATCTCCTGATGAGGGACATAAGGGGGAACGAAGATAAAGTCTCCCGGCTCGGCCTCAGCAACGAACTCGAGGCGCTCGCCCCACCGCATCCTCGCCTTGCCACTTATCACGAATATTACGCTCTCCAGCGCCCCATGGTGATGGGCGCCTGTTTTCGCATTTGCGTCAATACTGACCGTTCCCGCCCAAATCTTTTGAGCGCCAACCCTGGCGGCATTGATCGCGGCGGCGCGGCTCATTCCGGGAGTCTGCGCTGTATTGGAATTGAGCTGATCACGTTTTATGACGCGAACACCATTATTCCGCCAATTCGGACGACCGTTGGCGTCGCGGGTGTGCATGTGTGGTCATGGAACCAACTCTCTCAAAGCCTCAACATGGCCTGTTTGCCCGCCGTCGGTAAAGACCGGCAGAAAATATCTGTTGGGAGCGCGTTTGGTGTCCGCCTTTCGTAGCGCGTAAGTTGCCCGGATTGCTCGCCGCCTGTTCTGGAGGCGGCTGCGCGAGTTGCTGGGGGGATCGGCGCGGCATTTCCGGCGGCTGCAGGGACGTCCCGAGGATGCGGGTGCCGGCGGGTTGGGAACCCCTGAAGTGGACCCTGGATTTGGGACCGGCGGCTTAGTTGGAGGGGACGCCGTTCCGTCGTGTTAGACGGAGCGGACGATGACGAAGAGAACGAGACGGCGATTGGATGTGGCGCTGAAGGCGAAGGTCGCCTTGAAGGCGCTGCGTGAGCAGGCGACGGTGGCCGATCTGGCGCAGCGTTACGACCTGCACTCGAACCAGATTTACGCCTGGAAGAAGCAACTCCTGGATCAGGCGGCACGCGCCTTCGAGAGCGGCGCGGGCGATGCGGCGGCGGATCGAGACCGCGAGATCGAAAAGCTGCACGCGAAGATCGGCGAGCTGATCGTGGAGGGGGATTTTTTAGCCAGGAGGTCCGGAAGATGAGCGCCCCGGACCGCCGGGCGCTCGTCGACCGCGAGAGAGGCCGGTTGTCGGTGCGCCGACAATGCGAACTGCTCGGAGTGCCGCGCTCGGGCGTCTATCGCAGGCCGGCGCGCCGGCCGATGACGACGATCTTTCGCTGATGCGGCGGATCGACGAGTTGTTCCTGGCTTGGCCGTTCCTCGGCTCTCGCCGGATGACGGCGCTGCCGGGAGCGGAAGGCCGGCCGGTCAACCGCAAGCGCATCCGCCGATTGATGCGGACGATGGGCATCGCGGCGCTGGGCCCGAAGCCGAGGACCAGCAAGCCGGCGCCGGGGCATCGGATCTTTCCCTACCTGTTGCGCGGCACGGCGATCGACCGGCCCAATCAGGTGTGGGCTGCCGACATCACCGATGTCTCGATCGGGCGAGGATTCCTCTACCTCGTGGCGGTGATCGATTGGGCCAGCCGGGCGGTGCTTGCCTGGCGGCTTTCGAACACGATGGACGTGTCCTTCTGCGTCGGCGCGGTCGAGGAGGCATTGGCGCGCTTCGGCAAGCCCGACATCTTCAATACCGACCAGGGCAGCCAGTTCACCAGTGCCACCTTCACCGGCGCGCTCGCGGCCGCGGGCATCCGCATCTCCATGGACGGGCGCGGACGCTGGATGGACAACGTCTTCATCGAACGGCTGTGGCGCTCGCTCAAATACGAGGACATCCATCTCAGAGCCTACGCCGGTGGGCGCGAGGCCAAGGCCGGCATCGGCGCGTGGATCGCCTTCTACAATACGCGACGCCCACATCAAGCACTCGCCGGCCGGGCGCCAATGATAGTCTGGCGGGAGGGCACGACCGGCGCGCTCGGCGAAACGGCTGTGGACATGACGCTGCGCTTGGACAACGCCGGCGCGTTGTCCACATGCCCACAGCCGCCACCACCGCAACAAGAACCATTGATTGCTTAGGAAAGAGAGGCGCGCGGAACGGCCGAACCTCCAACCGGGAAACCCGCAACCGTGGTCCCACCAACGGGGTCCACTTCAACCCGCCGGCTTAGCCGCGCGTCGAGACGGTGTGCGCCGGAGAGCCAGCTGGAGGGGATGCAGCGACTTTACCGCGAGGAGTATGGCGACTTCACGGTTAGGCACTTCCCCAAGGAGCTGCGGAAGCGGCACAACTACACGCAGTGCTACGCGGTGACGCGGCTGGCGCTGCAACCGGCCGGGCTGGTGACCGAAGGCCAAGCGGCGCGGCCAGCGCTGCAAGGAGCGGCCGCGCCGTCCGTTGCCGGGGATGATGCTGTTTCAGAGCCTGCCCCTGGACTTGATCCGGGGGATGGATTGACGCATCGCTGGACCGGCGCACTCGACCATGATCTCGATCTAATGGTGACGCTGGATGATGCTGCCGGCGCGAGCTACTCGGCGATCCTGATAGAGCAGGAAGTTATCATGCCGAGCTTCCTCGGGCTGCAGGAGGCGATTGCCGCATACGGGCTGTTCGGCGCGCTCTACACCTACGGCGGTTCGCATTACTTCGTGACCCCCGAGGCGGGGGCTAAGGCCGACAAGCGGCAGCCGACACAGATGGGCCAGGCGTTGGCCCGGCTCTGCATCCGCCACATCCCACCTATGTGCCGCAGGGCCGCGGCTGGATGGAGCGCGTGTTCGGCATTTGCAGCGTAAGCGTCCGGTGCGCGTCGTAAGCGTCCGCCCAAAGGCGCCTTGCTCGCTTAAGCTTCGGCCAGTGTTCTGCGCGGCATGGACGAGACCCGGGATGAGGCTGCGAATGTGGCAGCCACAGTGGCTGCCACAGATGCAGCTCGATGCAGCGGATCGAGATCGTCGGCGAGCGTCGCCGGGCACACGATGCGGCGTTCCGGGCGCGCGTGGTGGCGGAGTGCATGGTGCCCGGGACACGGGTGCAGGAGCTGGCACGCCGGCATGGCATCTGCACCAGTCTGATCTATCGATGGCGGCGTGTGACGGCACCGCAGGCTGGCGCGGGGTCGGCGGTTCGGCTTGTGCCGGTGCGGGTGAGCGAACCGCGGCCAACCGAGAAGCAGTCGCACAGCGGCCCGACCGGCAGTTGAAGCCCCAGGCGGCGGACTGATCGAGATCGAGCTGAGCGGCGGCGTGCGAGTTCGCGTCGATGGCGACGTGAGCCTGGCGGCACTGCGGCGGGTGCTGACGGCGCTGCGCGGATGATCGCGCCGCCGGCGGGGGTCAGGATCTGGCTGGTCGCCGGAGCGACCGACATGCGGCGCGGCTTCGACGGGCTGGCCGCTCTGGTATCGCAACAGCTCAACCGCGACCCGTTCAGCGGCCAGGTCTTCGCCTTCCGCGGTCGTCGGGGTCATCTGATCAAGCTGCTGTTCTGGGATGGTCAGGGACTGGTGCTCTACGCCAAGCGCCTGGAGCGTGGACACTTCGTGTGGCCGGCGACCGGCGAGGGCGCGGTGTCGCTGACGCCGGCGCAGCTCTCGATGCTGACCGAGGGCATCGACTGGCGTGCGCCGGCGCGCACGTGGCAGCCGGAGATGGCCGGCTGAACCGGCCGTGCGTTGCGGGTTTTGCTTGGTGCGACGCGGGCGCGTGGCCGAGCCTCTGCCCATGGCGATCACGCCCGCAGAGCTGCCGAACGATGTCGCCGCCTTGCAGGCAATGGTGGCGGCGCAGGCTGCCGAACTCGCCACACAGAACGCCATGCTTGCCGCCCAGGACGCCGAACTTGCGGCGGCGCGTGCCGGCATCGTCGAGCAGCGCTTCGAGATCGAGGCGCTCAAGGCACGGCTCGCCCGCGCACTGCGTGTCGCGTTCGGCCGCAGCTTCGGAGAAGCTGCGCGACAGGATCGAGCAGCTCGAGCTGACGCTGGCCGACATCGACGAACTGCTGGCCGAGATCGCACCGTCCAACGATTCCAGCATCGAGCCCCCGATCGAGGCGTCGAAGCCGGTTCGACGCCCGTTGCCCGAGGCGCTGCCGCGCGACGTGGTCGAGCACGCGGCGCCGTGCCACGACAAGACCGGCGCCTGCCTCGCCTGCGGCGGGACGCTGCGTCGCCTGGGGGAGGATGTGACCGAGATCCTTGACTACGTGCCGGGATCGTTCCGCGTCATCCGGCATGTGCGGCCGAAGCTGTCCTGCCGGTCGTGCGAGACGATCACGCAGGCGCCGGCGGCCTCCCTGCCGATCCGCCGTGGCCGCGCCGGCCCCGGACTGCTCGCGCATGTGCTGGTCGCCAAATACTGCGACCATCTGCCGCTGCATCGCCAAGCCGAGATCTACGCCCGCGAGGACGTCGACCTGCCCCGTTCGACGCTGGCCGACATGGTGGGCCAGACCGCGCGCCTGATGCGGCCTCTCGTCGACGCGCTGGCGCGACACGTCATGGCCGGTGACCGCGTGCATGCCGACGACACCGTCGTGCCGGTGCTGGAGCCCGGGCTGGGCAGGACACGGACGGCGCGGCTCTGGACCCCCTCCGCCTCTACGTGCGCGACGACCGGCCGTTCGGCGGCACGGACCCGCCGGCCGCGCTCTATCGCTACTCGCCGGACCGCAAAGGCGAACACCCGCGTGAGCATCTGCGGGCATTCCGCGGCATTCTCCAAGCCGATGGGTATGCCGGGTTCGCCGGTCTCTACGGCGACGGCCGCGTGGTCGAGGCGGCCTGCCTGGCGCATGCGCGACGCAAGTTCTGGGACGTGCACGAGGCGACGAAGTCGCCGCTCGCCCGCGAGGCGCTGGACCGGATCGCCGCGCTCTACAGGATCGAGGAGACGATCCGCGGACGCCCGCCCGATCAGCGCCTGTGTGCGCGCATCAAGCAAACGGCACCGCTGATGGAGGCGTTGCGCGACTGGCTCGACGCGACCCGCTCGCGCATCTCCGGACGCAGCGAACTGGCCGCCGCGATCCGCTACGCGCTGTCGCGATGGGAGGCGCTGACGCTGATCCTGCGCGACGGGCGCGCCTGCATCGACAACTCCGCCGCGGAACGCGCCATGCGACCGATCGCGGTCGGCCGGCGCAACTGGACCTTCGCCGGATCGGATGCCGGCGGCGAGCGCGCAGCGGCAATCTACAGCCTGATCGAGACGGCCAAGCTGCACGGGCTCGACCCCGAAGCCTACCTGCGCCGCGTCATCGAACGCATCGCCGACCATCCGGTGAACCGCGTCGCCGAGCTGCTGCCCTGGAACCTGCCCGACATTCGCCCCAGGCTCGATCAGCGCCGCGCCGCCTGAAAGCTCGCGGCAACGGAAATCACCGCGGCGCCCGGCGGACGCTTACTGCGCGTCGAGGGGATCCGCTGTTGATGCGCTCGGTCAGGCCGCGAGGCGCTGATCCAGTCGATCGTACGTTGGTGAGGTTCCACGGTAGCAGCTCGTGATGCGGTTCACTGGGTGGTCCGCGATGCGCTCCATGACGCGGCGCAGGTAGGCCTCGGGATCGAGCCCGTGCAGCTTGGCCGTCTCGATCAGGCTGTAGATCGCCGCCGCGGCGCGCTCGCCGCCGGCATCGGAACCGGCAAACGTCCAGTTGCGCCTGCCGACCGCAATCGGGCGCATGGCGCGCTCGGCTGCGGAGTTGTCGATGCAGGCGCGCCCGTCGCGCAGGATCAGCGTCAGCGCCTCCCAGCGCGACATAACGTAGCGGATCGCCGCCGCCAGATCGTTCTTACCGCCTTTTTTTTTTTTTTTTTTTGCTCTCCGCCCCAGATGTCACCTCGGAGATGCGCGTCCTCCCTCGGTAGAGAGCCGCGATCCGGTCCAGCGCCTCGCGGGCAAGCGGTGACTTTGTCGCCTCGCTCCCAGAACTTGCGCGCGCATGCGCCAGGCAGGCGGCCTCGACAATGCCGCCGTTCGTGTACAGCCGAGAAAACCCGGCATAGCCGTCGGCCTGCAGGATGCCGTGGAATGCCTGCAGATGCTGCCTCGGGTGTTCGCCTTTGCGGTCCGGGGTGTAGCGATAGAGCGCTGCCGGCGGCGCAGACCCGGCAAACGGCCGGTCGTCGCGGACATAGGTCCAAAGCCGAGCGATGCGGATCTTGCCCAGACCCGGCTCCAGCACCGGAACCACCGTGCCGTCGGCATGCACGCGCTCGCCCGCCATCACATGCCGGGCCAGCGCATCGACCAGCGGCCGCACCAGCCGGGCCGTCTGACCCACCATGTCGGCCAACCTCGAGCGGCGAGGTCGATATCCTCGCGCGCGTAAATCTCGGCCTGCCGGTGCAACGGCAAATGGTCACAATATTTGGCCACCAGCACATGAGCGAGCAGGCCGGGGCCGGCGCCCGCGGCGATTGTCTCGCAGGCCCGGCACGAGAGTTTCGGTCGCACATTGCCGGATCACCCGAACGACCCCGGCACGTAATCCAGGATCTCCGTCACCTCCTCACCGAGCTTACGCATCGCGCCGCCGCAGGCCGGACACGCGCAGGGCGCGGCATGCTCGACACCATCGCGGGGTAGCGCCTCGGGCAGCGGCCGACGGGCCGGCTTGCGCGCGTCCGCGAGTTTGTCGTCCTCGCCCGCGACGCCGTCAGGGGCTTCCGGCGGGTTGGTCTCGGCCAGTTCGATCCGCTGCATCGAGGCTGCCTCAGTAGCTGCCACTATCGCAGCCTCATTCTCGATATCGTTCATCCCTCCAGCAGATCGAGCGAGGCTTATCCACGCAAGGCGTGGTTGGCCGGACGCATACTTTGCAGCAACGGCTGCCGCCGGAACTGCGCCATGCGGCCATCACCGCCGTCCCTATAGCCGCTTGAATCGCTCGGCAGACTCGGCTGATGGGTTTGTGGACAACGCAAGCGCGTGCCCACAACCCCACAGCCGCCACATCAGCAAAAGCGAACATATGGTCCGCTACGAAGGGCGGACATCTTTACACGTCACCGAAAGACCGGCGGCAAATATCCTTGCCGCCGATTGCCGACATCAGCGGACGCTCACCGCGGGCTGAACCGTCGTTGCGGAAGAGCCGTTAGTACGGTCGCTGGTCTGGAGTGCGGCGACCCCAGTGCAAATGTCGGCTGCGGCTTGGCGAGTGGCGGCCTGCAACTTGGTATTTTCAGGCCAGATGACGCCCGATACGCCGGCAACGAGGAGTGGGACCGCTTGCTGCCAACTCAAGGCTCCGCTGACCATAGCGCCAAATCCGGCCAGCGTTGTGGCGAAGCCGGCGCCTGTGGTGGCCTGGCCCAGCCAAGTTTTGATATTCATTGATCTCTCCGTCGGAAAAGTGGGGAAAAAGCCGGGCGTTTACGAACTCTCCAGCGCAATCAGCCCGGGCACTGCGTTGCTGGAGTGATTTCACAGAGGATCGAAGCGGGATGCCAGGATGATCACCGGCAGAGTTTTCGTCTGAAATGCTGATGCCATCTCACGTTTTCTTTGCGTGCAAATCCGCGGCTGGCCGTTTCCGTGATTTAAGTCTCGGTACCGTCCGGGATTGACGTGGGGAGAGGCAACTTGACGGCACGGTGGCTGCGGGCGAGTCCGGCAACAAGAGGAGTTGAAACGAAGTGATGCGGGTGCCGGTGTTCGGCACGAAGTTGCGGTCAGTCGTGGTCCCGGACGGTTTTCCCCTTGAATCCGTCAATAGCCGATGCATCGACGGCGGGCCCGCAACGGCAAGCACCAGGGCGCCGATGCAAAGCCATGCTCGAGCTGGCGGGCCGGTAAACCGTGGCCTCATTCGTGGAAGCTGACCAGCGCGCTCCAGCCGTATGCGAGCAATGCGAGCAGCGCGGCAGTCAGTAGACTCTTCCAAAATGACCAGTCTTCGCGGCTGACAAAACGTTCCGTTACGTCTTGTAAGCTCGCGCGGAAGGTCTCCGCTTGCGCTGCAAGCGACTCGTTGAATTTCTCCGACATCGCTCGAAGACTGCCGTCCAACTCGGCATCGCGGCCAGCCAGCTTTTCGACCGCTTTCACGACATAACGCATCTGTTCTTCAAGGCGCGCCAGACGTTCGACGACCTCGTCGGCCATCGCCAGTAATGGCGCGTCCTTAACGGATGGTGCTGGTCGCATCTGATGATCCGCTGCGTGTTACTGAGGATTGTCGCTGAGAGCGATCGGGGTCGTCGTCGCCACTAGCGGGAAATCGAGGTTCCATGCGCTGCCGAGATCAGCGGCGATATCCCAATCCGGCATCGGGGGGAGCTCGGAGCGATTGTCCGTGATCGCGTTGCCCCGCCCGATCTGAGCGGATCCGTAAGGGTAGTATAGCGCACACGACGGACTCGGGCTGAGGAGCGCTTGAGCCAAAGTGATCCGAAGGTGATTTGGGTCGACGCGTTCGCAGGCTTCCGCGGAAACCACCACACCAGGATTAGCGGGCGAGCCGCCGTCCATCACCCCGAATCCAGCCCCGAGCGCGGCTTGCAAAGGAACCTTGAGGTCCGTGCCGCCGTCGTGCTGCACTGAAAGTATTACGCTCGTATTCGATTCCCGGTACGCCCCGACGATACGTGGGCCACCGACCATCGGCAGCTGATCGGGTATGGCGGTCAGAGCGTCCGAAATCCCGGCCGCCAGGATTGCGCGGGCCGCAACGGGCGCGGCGAGCATCGCAAAGCGCCGGTTGTCCTCAACGTCGCGGTGAGCGAGGTCGCCGCCGGTCGTTTGGCCGGTGTTGGGATTCCATGTTGACCCTCGCGGATTGCTGTCGCTCGTTTGCGGATTCCCGATCACCACATTGACAGTTGGATCTGCGGCGAGCCCTGCGACCACCTCCCGGTGCATCTGAATGCCGCCCGCCGAACCATATGGGATGGCATTCCACCAAATGAGGGGTAACGTCGGAGTGCTGCGTTCGAGCATTCCTCGCTCAAGCATTAAGAGGCGTCGAGCTGCCCCAGCAAAAATGTCCTTTTCCGAGTAATCGCGGAGACTGTCGGTTTCGTTCCATGGCCAGACAAGCGCGGCAATGTCGCTTGCGTCCGCGGCAGACGTGTTCGTCAACGCCGCTTGAAGCGCGAGTCCATCGGCCCCGAGTTGCCATGTCGAGGGATCGGAGCCGTCTCCGGGATTGGTTAGGAAGGAGCCCGGATAGGTCCCATTTACGGCCGGATAAATCCCATGGCCGCTCTGCATTGTGTAGCTGGTCGGATTGCCCGTCGTCGCGATGACGTTATAGGCGAGCGCACCGATGTGCCAGGCGATGCCTTGCGCGAGCAACAGGGCGGCACCATCGCTTAGCGAATAATTGACTGCGTTCGATTGGCCGTCGATGACGAGCATCACACCGCGACGCGCTCCGCGCTTCCATCGAGCTGCACAAGAGCCAAGCACTAGTATCTCGGCAGTGGAGAGGGGACGTCCCCACATCGCCGCCTCATGCAACCAACATTGGGCGCTCCCTGACAGAGTTGTGTCGTGCAACAAAGTGAGCGACGTCGTGGAGCCTGCAGCTACGGGATTAGCCACGCCAGCGGCAACCGGGATGTCGTCCAGCCATGCATCAACACCTTGGCCGGGCGTATACCGCAGGATAACGGAATGGGTGTGGCGGCGTTCAAGCGTGGCCGTGAGAACAGCATTCGCAAAGCCCGGAAATAGGATCAGCCGAGAGGGGCTATTGATGCTGTCGGCCTGCAGGAGTGAAAGGCCGCCTGCGTACAGCAGGGTGATCGGTGACGTATCCCGAGCCGAGTTTTGCCGCCAGTTCGGACGAGACCAGACGAAATACAGTGTCCAGCCCACATCTGCTCCTAGGCTCAGACCGGACACTTGAAAGCCAAGGTCGGGATCGAGCGCGGGTGCAAGCGTGCCATTGCCGCCGGAGATTGCACCAACGCCGCCTAAAAACGCATTGAGGCGCGGAATGGATTGCACGATATTGGTCGACATACCAACCCGGAATGGAACCATTACGCGACCGTTGCCGGACTTGTCGATGAGGCTACCCACGGTGCTGTTCCAACCGGCAACCTGCGCGCCGTCGGGATCCGACAAGCCGGAGTAATTTCCGGCATCCCACCAGCCCGACAGCCCTGCTATCTCGGTTGGCAGCGGACCTGAGACGGTCCCCGCGGCAGAAGACGAGGGCAATTGCCGCCAAAGAGCAACGTGGCCACCACCGATCGCCATGGCTCGTCCGGGCGCGATAAGCGCGAGGCTCATTTAACTCACCGTAAAGGAGGCCGAGCAGACCGTCGGAGAGCTTCCGTCAAGGCCCTCCGCCCACACGTAGTAGGTGCCGGCAACCGTCGGCGTTCCGATGTAGGCACCCCAGACGTCATTGTTGACATAACCTCCTGCCACCCAGTTGGCGGGAGGAACCGCGGTTGATGTCGAAACCCCGAACTGCACCGCTGCCGTCGATGGCGCGACATGGACATTTACGCCAATCGCCCCGGAGCCGACGCTGTAGCTGCTGGCCGGGTAAAGGTTCCACGTGATCGACGTCACCGTGCTGCCGGTCGAGGCGGTGCTTGCTGTAACCGATGCGGAAGGAGTGCCGGCCCCAGCCTGATTCGGTTGCCACGACCTCAAACATGTAAGTCGTGGCAGGCGAAAGTCCGGTGACTGAGGTGGTCGTGGTGGTGATGCCGGTCGCGAATGTGTTCCAGCTGGAAGACCCCGACGCAGCGTACTGAACCGAGTAACTCGACGGTGCTCCACCACTCGTGGGGGGGGACCAACTCAGCGTGATGCCTGTCGTTGTTGCTGCGGTCGTCGCCAGGTTAACGACTTGACCGGGTGGCGTAAGACCGGCCGCGGTCGCAACCGTTAGGATACTGGAACTGAGTCCCAATCCGGCAGCATTGAGCGCAGTGACGGACAGATCGTAGGACGTCACCGCGGACAAACCGCCAATCGTCGCGGTCATCCCGACCCCCGAGAGAGCGGTACTCCACGTGCCGGTTCCGGATATCCGATACTGAACCGTGTACCCGGTCGGCGTTCCACCGGTTGCGGGTGCCGACCAAGTCAATGCTATGCTGTTCGACGTGGCGGCCGTGCTGATGACGCCGGTCACCTGGCCGGGAAGCGAGGCCGAGGCGGCGTTGGCTCCGCTGATGGCCGCAAAGACGACACTTCCGCCCGAATAGCTGACGCCGCGCAACATCGCCATCTGTCCCGGAGCAAGCGTGGCCTGCCCGGAAGAGGTCGTAATACCCGGCGCAAAGATCACGCTGCCCGAACTCAGGTTGAGAACCTCGCAGTTGAATCCGCTGCCCATGTTCAAAAAGGCGGGGCTGAGGGTAAGCGGTGCGCTGCAAACCAGAAGGCGGCCGTTGTGGACGGTTCCGTCGAGAGTGATGCTGGTGGATAGCTCGAGTACCGGGAGCTTGTAGGTCGGAAGCTTGGTTTCGAGCCAGTTCCATATGGCGGCGAACGTCTGCCGCAGCAAGGTGCTGCTTCCCTGCGCGACCCAGAATGTATCGGTATCGGTGGCGGGTTGCGCGGGCGCCGCCTGATCAATCGTCTCGCCGTCAAGGAAGCTCGAGTAACTGATAGCAACGTTGGTACTGTTCTGACCGATCACCACCAGGTCATTGGCGGCGATTGAGGTCACGACCGGGAGCGCGGAAAAATCCTGCGGTGCTAAGTTGCCGCTTGCAACTCCCAACCACGTTTGAAGCGCACTGAGTGCCAATAGCTTCGGCACGCCCGCGCTGCTGAGCACTACCTGATCGGTAGATTGCGGGCTCGGTTCGCTCTGAAACGCGGCATGGTCCGCCCCGGTAGCCGTAAGACTGCCCCCATTGATTGCCAGACCGATGCCCATTGCGACTGGCTCGGGCCCTCCGGGACCAAGACTCAGTCGCCCTGAAAAGCGTGCCGGTCGGGGCAAGAATCGCGGGCTGGGTTCCCGACAGTAGAGTGCCCACGCTGATTGCGTATGTTGCTCCGGCTTGGCTTACCGGGACTTCGTCGGCCGGATCGACGGCGCTTGCCGCGGGGAGCTGTTGGATGGTTGGCATGACTCGCTCCCCGTCAGGCCTGAACCGGCGTGCCGCTCAGAATTGAAAGCCACTGTTTGGAAGCAGTTCCCCAGACGAGGACGCCGCTTCCGCCCCCGGCCGCCTCTCCCGGCTTACGTCCGTTGGCGGCGTATGCGAGTGCGCCGGCGGATGCGGGGGGAAGCGAAGCGACGGGATAGGGTGGCAGCACAACGGGACCGCCCGCATTGATTGCCCCGCTGACTTGTACGGGCGACGTCAAACGAATGGCGGCGAGATTCGGATCATAGAAGAGATTAGCGGTGCCGGCGCTATCGAGCGCGAGGCGTTGGCCGGAGCCGAGCCAGACGGTGCGGCTCGCGCCCAGCACCAGATTGCCCGCGGTCCCATCGGCAACGCTAACCGGGGAGGTAAACGTGAGTTTGCCGGACGTCTTTCCCGAACCGTCGAGGGAAACGCCGATCAACGTGTATGAGTTGGAACCGACCTGCACCGATGCGGTGTTGCTCGAGGAGACCGGCTGTCCACCAATTCCGGCCGAGGTGAAGGGCAGAACTGGATCGACGGCAATCGTCGTTGATGGAGTGGAGAGCGTGGTGAGAACTTTAGAGGTGGCGCCGGTAGCGCTCCGGGTATCCAAGACCGCAATTGAGTAGTTGCCGGTTGCCGCAATGTGCCATTTGAACCAGCTGTCCGCGCTCGTGCTCACCGAGACCGCAGAGGACCACTCCGCGGGAATCCCGCCCGACCCCAACGGGATTGCGTCGCTTAGATTGATTTGATGGCCAACTCGTCGGTTCGGCGGGTCCACGTGATTGGCGGCGAGGCTCAACTGCGTCCCGAAGGTTCCATTGCCGATCATGCTGGACTGGTTTGTCTTATCGGCGATGGGTATCGATATGCCACACACTTGCGGGCCGGATCGACCGGCTGGATAACCACCGGCGGGAACGTTCTTCGTAGCAGCGGCGGCAATCGCGCTATGCAACGGCCCTCCCGTCTGCGAGCCCGAACCGGCGATGGCGTTAACTACCATCGTCGAGCCTGATGCCGGACACCGAATTGGCCGGACCATCGACGATATTACCGTTCCCATCCACTGCGTCGTTCACGACCGTCGGGAAGGCAGCGTTGAAATATGCGGCTTGCCCGCCGCCAGCATGATTTACGGACAGAGAGCTGCTCAAGATCGGCGCGTCGGACGGGCCTGAGCCGCTTCGCAGCAGCATGACCTCCGACGAAAGCGTGCCGGCTGCAGTGCCGGTCTGAGAAGCCGAAAGAGAACCGGCGGTCACGCTTCCTTTCAGCGAGGCGGCTCCCGAAACGCTAAGCGAAGGGGCTGCAAGCGGTCCCGTCAGCGAGCCGCCGGCAAGAGCCAGGGCCGTTCCGACTTGTGCATCGACGTACTGCTTGGTTGCGGCCTGCATCGATGTTTGCGGATTAGTCGGAAGAGTGAGGGGACCGGTTAAGGTGCCGCCTCCCTTCGATAAGCTGGTCGCCATCTGCCCATCCACGTACTGCTTCGTGGCTGCTTGCAGCGGCGCTCCGGGATCGCCCGCGAGAGTTAGGGCGCCCGTCATTGTTCCCCCCGCCTTCGCGAGAGTCCCGGCAGCGAAATCCGAGACCTTCTGGGTGGTGCCGCCGGATGGCGTCATCGACATGGCCGAAATATCAACGCCACCGACTCGGGAGAGACCATTGGCAAGCTGAGCATAGCTGACCGCCACGTTGGCCCCGCCCTGGCCCAATGGAATCAAGTCGGCGGACGCCGGAGTGACTCCGGCCGGAAGACCCGCGATTTGAAAAGGGGCTGCAGCGGCGGATAGCGTTCCGTTCAGGAGCACCAGATTTGCGCCGACGCCCAGCTGCTCCGGCTCACCGATGCCCAAACTGGATCGCCCGAGAAGCGATCCGTTGCTCAGGGCGATTTGGGGCTGGAGCCCGGCCACGAGTTGTGCGCGGGTGACTTTGCGGGCAATGCCGTTCTGGCTGGAAATCAGTTCGTCCGTATCCGACGCCGCTGTCGCGGGCGCCAGTTGGTCGATGGTCGGCATGTTTGCGGAGCTCCGGGCGGGGCGCGATCGCGCCAGGCGGGCAATAAGCTTCTAGGACGTCACCACGGGGTTGCCGTTCTGGTCGGTGATGACAACCCCGGCATTGGTTTGGATCGCGTTGGCGGGGATCGGAGGCTGCGAGAGCAGCAGAACGGGAAGCAGCACACTACGCTGAATAGTACGGCCGTTTACCGTAGCGATCGAAATCGTTACCGTATAGATCGTCCCCGGCTGTCCGCCGGAAAACCAGAGCACGGCGATGGCGCCGTCGACGGCCGAACTGACGAGTGAGAGGTCGCCGGGCGCATCAGGGGAAATCCCGACTCCGAGTGTCGCGAGCGAATCGCCTTCGTTGCCCACCAGCGCCGGCGAGACGTCAAATTCGTAATCCAGAATATCGGCCGGGTCTTTGCTGGGCCAGTTCAGCGGCGGCGGCGCGATCGGGGCCGATCCGCGCGGCACAGGGACGAAGGCATCCAGCACGACACGACGCGCTCGGCTCGGTTTCCAGACATGGTTCGCCGGGGTCAGGGGCATCTCGGCTCCGGGGAAAGGGTTGTATCAGGAAGGCGGCCGTGGGCGGCCTACCACCGCACGACCACGAGGCCGGAGGCGCCGGCGCCTCCATTGTAGGGCGTCGCGCCGTTTGCCCCGGTTCCGGCTCCGGATGCACCGCCGCCGGGGAATACGCCACTATTCCCCGTACTGCCGCTCGTCTGCATTCCGCCCATTGGCGCACCGCCGCCGAGACCGCCCACGCTGAGATAACCGATCTGACCGGAGGAGCCGGTAAGGTTGACGTCGCCGCCGTTGCCGCTTCCGCCGGGAATTGCCCCGTTTTGCGGGCTGCTCACGGTTGCGGAGCCGTTCAGCTGGCCGCCACCGGCGCTGACGAAAGTGCCGAAGCTTGAGGCTGTACCCGGTTGAGCCGGAGCGCCCGCCGTTGTGCCGGCTGTGCCGCCGGCACCCACGGTGACGGAAATGACCTGGCCGGGCGTGAGCCCTGCAATGCGCTTGCGCGCATAACCGCCGCCGGAGCCGCCGCCGCTAGCCGCCGAGCTCGTAGACGCGAACGAACCCGATCCGCCGCCCCAAAGCTCGACCTCAACGCGGGTCACCCCTGGCGGAACCGTGAAATTGGCGGAAGACGGGAATGTCTGGACCCCGGCGCCAAAACCGGGTGACATCAGCGGGAGTTTCCAGTTCAGGAATGGCGCGGTCGAAATCTGAGTGATGTTGGCCGCCGTGATGGCGGTCTGGCCGAAGTTGACCGTTATGATGTAGAGGCCGACCCAACCGCTATCGACCGGCGGCGTGGTTTGCGACCCGGTGTTCGCCGGTGTCCCGGCTTTTAGTTGCAATTGCACCCGCTGGACGCGCTGCGTGTTCTGCGCTGCGCCATTGTTTGCCGGGCCGGTAAACGGCTGAGCGGGGTTGGCGGCATTATAATATGGAAGGACAATGGGATTTTGATCGCTCTCGGAGAAGGTTGCCTCGATCAGAAAGTTGGTCGACTGACCGGATGTGTTGGGAGCCGTCAAGGTAAACGAAACCGGCTCCAGATTGATGCCCATTTTTACCAGCGGGTCCGAGGCGTTCGCCGGTAAGGAACCGAACGCCGCCGGATCAACGACCGCGATTTGGGTGATGCTCCCGGGGCCGACATTTACGGTGAGCGAGGCGGGGACCGTGGGCGAACAGGCGAGGCCGTCCACAACAGGGCCGTTGCCGAGCACGGCCTGAGCCAGGAAGCCCAACCCGATCATCGTGTTCCGATTGATTGCGAGCAGATCCGTGTCGAGCGGAATGCTTCCCGGGTAAACCAGGTTTCTGTCCATCTTGATCCTCAAGTTCGAGAGGTCAGTTGCTGATGCGAGTCCAGGCGATGGCGGCAACCGGCATCACGGAGGCGGTAACCGCGTAAATGTCTTCGTCGGTCACCGGAGCTTCAGTCATACTGAGATCGCCATATTCGATTGCGCCGTGGCCATACCCACCCAGACCGGCGCCCCACCCGCTGACATTCGCGATGCCGGATCCGATGGGACGGTACGCGGTGACAAACGACTGATATGGCAAACCCAGCGTACCCCAGCCGCCAGCCAGTCCGTACGCCATTCCGGCTCCTTGTCGGCCAGGCGCGCCCCAACCACCGGTGTCGGTGGTGCGCGCAGGCTCGAAGATCGTCGGCACTCGGCCGGTGAGATCAGTCAGGGCGGAGATTACGGCAGCCCGGGTCCCGCGTTCGCGCAGGATTTCACGGCAAATGCGGTTTCGAAAGCCGGCATCGGCCTGTCCGTTGCGGGTGATCCGATCTCCGAAGAAATCGTGCGCCGTTACGTCGAGCCACACGTCCGTGGCGCTCGCGATGCGTGTCTGCGCCGCAACATACTGCAGGGCGCTATAACACCAAGCCCATCCCCGAGCTAAGCCTTGGAGCAGCCCATTCAAAACCGGCGCGGTGTCAGGAAACCAGCCCGACGGGAGCGCGGCCCTCAGCCGTGCCACCATATCTTGTTGATCGCCGACCATTCAGCTCACCGTGGCGGAAGCAAGCTTGATCACCCCGGCCGGCGGCGGCATGAGGTCGGCACCGGTGCCGTTGATAAGGATGTTAGTGACGTTAAGGACGCCCGGAGCGGCAGCATAGGCGAGCTGCGCCACTCGGGTGAGGGGCAGTGGAGCGCCGATCGGCAGTTCATTCACGAAGCTGCCGAGAGCCGCCAGAACGGCGGCGGTGATGGCAGGTTTAGCGGAAGGAGGCGTGACGGCCAGGGTGAGAGCGAGTGTTGCCGGAACCACCAGAGGCGGTTGGACGGCGAACACCGAGCCGATCGGCCGGACTGAATCCACCGCCGTTTGGACCGCAGAGAGCAGCGTGGGAGAGGGGGTACCCGAGCCGTCATCCACCGTCACCACAAAGCTGCCCATAGTCGCCACGCCGGCGGTGTTGGTATTCTCCTGCACGATATACAGCAGACCTTGCTGCACACTCGCGACCGCATTGCCGATCGCGAGCGGAGTGGCGCGGGAGCGACTCTGGATGAAGCTTTGAAAGCGAGCACGGAATGCGTCGTCGGATTCAGGATCCAGACCGTTCGCAAACGTTGCGGTATTATTCACGGCGTCTATTCCTGGTAGCGCCGAGGCTAGAAGCGTCACCGTAGACGGCTGGACGTTTCCCGCCGTTCCGGCGACCTGAGCGGCGACGGGAACTGTGGCGGAACTGACGCCGGCAGCGAGCACGTAGGCTCCGATAGTCGCATTCCAGGCGGGATTGGTGGGATCGATGGTCACGGCGAAAGTTTGCGCACCGTCGCTCGTCCGGACCAGGGCACCGGGTGGGATCGTTGCGGGCGCAACGGCCGTATAGCGGTAAAAAATCACCTGACCCGTCGCTGCAACTGCTGCAAGGCGGGTCAAAGTGAAATCTGCCATCCAAGTATCCAGGTCGGCTCCTTGGCTTGTAGCAGCTCGCGTGCTCTGTAAGACTTGCAAAATGAGCCACTGTATCCATAGAGCGAGGGAAGCATTTGCTTCGAGAATCGCCCGAACCGTGGAGCCGACGGTCAGGTCGAGAACCTGCGTCGCGGCTGATTGCACTGCCGCGGCCATATTCTGGACCAGGGTTGAGAAAGTCTGAAGCGAAAGCTGCACGGCTACGCTCCTAACGAGAACGAGACGACGCTGGTTTGCGCGCTTGCAGAGTCGGTGTATCGGAGGTCGACATAGACCGTGCCGGGGGCACCATCGGGCGCGAGCTGCACATCGATGACCGGCTCCGGGCTGCGTGCGACGGCGGCTTCCTTGAATATCTGGCTACGAATTAACGCACGGATGCGAATCGCACTGCCCGGCTCTCCGATAAAGCGCGCGAGACCGGCGCCGTAGGTGAGTTGCCAGATGTAATCTTCGACGTTCGTCAATAGACGGCGCAGGACACGCTGTTGACCAAGCTCGACGCCGGAAGCCGTCGCGAGATCGCCGGTCGTACCGATCTGGAGATCGGCGCCCCATTGGTGCGAAAGGTCGGTCATGGTCAATCCTGCGGCGAGGGAGCGTTGGTGGTATCGCCGTGGCTGTCGGTGTGAACGTGACCGTTGTAGTGGGTGCGCAGGGCGGACAAGGCCGCGTGATAATCACTGACGTCACCGCCGGCCGCGATGTTACCGCTGACGGTCAGCGAACCGGTGACGGAAACAGGGCCATTGATGTGGATGGTGCCGTCGTTACTGAGTTTCAGGAATGATCCCGAAGCATGGACCACCCACAATTCACCGGCCGGAGCCGGAGGGGGCGGCTGCGATAATGAAAAGGCTCGGCCGACAATTATCCCATGCTGGGCATCGCCCTCCTGTGCCAGTACGAGCACCTGATCGCCCGGCGTGGGCGGACAGCTCATTCCCCATCCCGCGCCGGTCCATGGCGAGAGCACCGGCAGCCAACCGCTAAGGACGTTTTCGGGCTGCAGCTGCACGCGCGCAGTACCGCCGATCGGATCAGTCGATGTGACAATCCCGAATCGCGGCTGCGCTTGCACGCGGTCCAGTGCCGCCGCCTGTGCCTTGAGGACGTTAAGAAAGCGATCCATCAGCGCCCCGTGACCGAGCCGACGATGTCGGCGGGGATCGTCGTCTCGGTCCGCGGCGAGGTGTTCTTAGCGCGAAGGTGTTGCGTGAACCCGGAGACCGAATTAAGCGAACGTTCTATTGCGTCGACGAAGTAAGTCTGGTCGAAATCGGTGCCAGTACCCGCAAGAACGATCTGGCTGCGGGGCGTCAGCATCAACTCGCCCGGAAGCGTTGCATCAATGATCCGCTCGTGGCGAGTTAGTTCGGCCAGTTTGCGCTGGGCAAGTTGCAAGGCCTGATCCGGGGTTAGATTCGGCCGGACGAGCACATACCGCTGCGGCGGCTGCGCACCCAGCCCGGTACCGCCGGACGAGCGCCCAGCGGTTCCCTTCGCTGCCTTGGCGGTCTGCGTGAAGGCATTCTTCTGGCGCGAGTTCCAGCTCTTCACCGTCACCTCGATGTCGCGGGCGAGAGTGAGCGACCGGTGGAGGCGAAGGTCTGAACAATCTCCCGGTTGAAGGATGTGTAGGTCCGGCGGCTGGGCCGGCGGACCAAAGAACAGTGTCGATCCACGAACAAAAAGATCGAAGCCTTCTCGACGAGCGAGGAATACGAGCAGATCCCATTCCGATGTAGCATGGCTGAACTCGTCGAGAGTGATCTGGTCGTGCTCGTCTTGATAGTACCGGCCGACCGGAGTGGTCGTGGGTGCGACGGCGGCAGACAAACCGTGCCGCCCTGCCAAGATCGTCGCGATCTCGCTCGAGGTCCGGTTCGAGAATGCTTCCTGCGTTCTGGCATCGATCAGGGCCGCCGTAAGATCCCGTCCTTCAAGTCGGACCATCCCCCCTGCGAGGTCGATGGCTACCGTATCCACGAGGCCTTGGATCAGGCTTTGATAGCCGGCGCCTCCAAGACCGAACTGCACCTCGACTGAGATGTCGGCAGCGCCCGACCAGAAGGGGGCTGTTGCGAGCGGGTCGGCACCCAATGCGACCGCGGCCGAGAAGCGATCTGCTGCAAAATGATTGTTGGAGCGGACTTCGGCCTCAATCACGCCGCCTACCGGGATGCCGTTCGCCAGCAACCGCAACATCGGCGTCCGCCAGACCTCATTGGGCGGCAATCCCGCCTCCTGCAGTCGGATCAGGGTCAGGAATCAGCAAACTGTTCACGCCGGAGAGCATCGGGTCGGAGAGGCGGTTGAGCTGAGCGATCCGAATCCATTGCGTGGCATCGCCAAGCTGCTCGGCGGCGATGCGGAAGAGATTACCTCCGACGACGGTGATGGTGCGCATGATCAAGTGCTGGCGTTTGCGAGATTGATGGTTGCCCGGCCAAGATAGTTTTGCGTCGCATTGAGCGCTGCGAGTTGTCCGGCCCCTGACACGGCCGCCGTTAACCCGGAAATTCCGGCCGATGCGGTGGATGCGGTTGCCAGGCCAATCCCGTTCAGATTGGACTCGGCTTGTTGGATCGACAGCCCGACATTGCTTTGGGCTGCGGCGAGGGCGCTTTGAGCAGTCACGAAATCGGCGGACCCTAATGCCGTTGCATTCGGTGCCGAGACCGCCGTCTGCGCGACGCTGAGATCAAGTTCCGTACCGGCCGCGTTGGCTGCTGCGGAAGCCAAATCAGCCGCAAGACCGTCCGCCAGACTCACGACCGTGTCGTTGAGCGCCGCCGCCTCATCGCGGAGGACGGTGCAGCCGACGCGGAACGGTATCCACCAGCCGCTCCGATAATCCGCCTCGAACCGGGTCAGGATCACGGTATAGAAGAAAACGTCCCAGGTGAGCGGCAACGGTGCGCCGGCCGCGCGTAGCTCGTCGAGCGTGCGCGCTCGCACCGTCGCATCAGGACCGGAGAAAATGCCCTCGAAGCGCAACTCTGCGTCGTCGCGCCCCAGCAAGTTGATCACCCGCGCACCGCCGACGAGCCGATGCAGGGCGACGCGTTGCGCGCCGCCGAAGTTGATGCGCGCCGGAACCTCGAAGCCCCGGAATACGATCGGTCCAAGAAGGAGGCCAGTATCCGCCATTACGGTTCTTTCGCTGGTGGCTCGGGATCAATCGCCCTGCATCGACGGCCAGGCGGGTGTTACGCGCGGATCGAAACCGGTTGCACCCGAGGGCGGGCGCTCGGTCATTCGCGCCAACGCGTCGCTCATCCAGTGCCCCAGCCGCAGACCATCGAGCATGACGCTTCCGGACACGCCGCCGGATGATGCCTCACGCTGGTCCGCAATCGGTTCCGAGCGCTGAGCCAATCGCTCCGGCCGATCGGGCTCCGCATCGGAAGGCTTTTCGGGCTCTTCAGGGGAGCGCGTCGGCGGGCTGGGCGTGCGGTCAAACGGCGGAGGGGCGAATAGTTGCGCAGGACGATCGGCTCGAGGTTCCGATCGGCCGGGGGCGAGGCGCATCGGCACGTTTCCGGCGGGCGACGTGTCTTTCGTCTCCCGGTCCGAAATCGGGGGGCGTTCCGGCACACGCGTCGCAATGATGCGCGGGCAGTTGCGGATTGGCAGGCGCTGAGGGCGGCGCCCGTCTGGTCGGCCCGAAGGCGGGAGGTTCGGGCAGGTCCGAACTCAGAACGGGTGGGCCTGACGGTTCAATCGACGCGGCGGTTTTCGCACGCAGCGGGATCGAGCCCGATTCGGCGGTAATGGCCGGCTTAGGCGGGGCGAAATCCGTGAGCGCCTTGGGAGCGCTGCCAGGAGACTGCTTTGGCGCTCCAGCGGAGGGAGTCCGGGCAGGATTCGGACGATCGTAATGCGCGGGTGACTCTGCCGGCTCAGATCGTTCTGATTGCCGCTGCGTCGATGGGCTGACGCTCGGCGCGGGAATGTTTGCTGGCCTGAGAACGGGGACGATTTGCCGCAGTTCGTTCGGCTCGGCGGTCCCGGGCCCAACGGGTTCGAATGCGGGCTGGTTTTCGAGCGGGGGGTTTGACTTCCGAGCGGGGATTGGTGGAACCGACGGCTGAAACTCCATTCCGGCGAGGCCAACCTGCCGGCCCATTCGGGAAACCTCGGCCAGACGCACCATGGTTTCGCTGATCGCGAGGTCCAGCGCGGCCAGTTCGCGCCGTATGGCTGCAACCCCGGCCGACACGCCATCATCGAGAGCAAGCGTGATGCCGATGGTATAGGCGTCGATCACTGGCTATTTCCGAGCGCGACGTGAATGGCGTGGGCGATGTCACTCACGAGATCGACGGAGGCGGAAGCCGCCGTCGATGACAGGAATGGACGTGGCGGGATCGCGCTCGTTCCCAACTCCTGAAAAACCGCGACCGGCTTCGTGGAACCCACCACCGCCGCTCCGTCCTCGACCTTGTGGGTGATGGAGTCGCGTAACCCGCCCGTCCGAAGCCACGGTGCGCCGTGATCTTCGCCGGGAAAGTGCGAGAGCGTCTGCCGCACCGCCGCTTCGAGCCGGGTGGCCGCATCGGCCAGCGCCTGCTGACGAGCCGGACCGAGATCCACTCGTTGCAGGCGGCGCACCGCTTCCGCGAGGCCGCGCACTGCCGTCATGGTGGGTCCCTCCACTGCATCGCGGTCCAGTCATACTCCCGGCCATCGATGGTTCCGAGCGCGACGATAAACGCAAGGCGCTCGTCTTTGGGCAGGCTGAAGGCGATGTCGAAAGGCACCCCGTTCCTGATCAAGTAGAGGCATTCGATCAGATCGGGGTGCCTGCTCAGTTTCCCGCGACGGACCTCGACTCCAACGAGGTCATCGGATCGGGTTCGGGCTGCAGCGCCCTTGCGACGGCTTCGATCCCGACATCGCCCAAACGCGCGACCATGGCCTCGATTTGCTGCTCGTTCATCGGAGGAGGAACGGGCACGTCGTCGATGCCGATGACTGAACTAGCCAGAAACGCCATGCCGAGCCAGTGCTGGTTGAGAGTGAGCTCGGGCCCGGCCGCCTTGAAGAGCCGGAGCTTATCGAGCGCGTTAAGCCGCCGCAGGGCGAGACGCCGCCCATCCGCATCAGTGATGACGGGGCTTTCGGAGCCGAGATTGAGTGTGGCGGAGGGAAGCATCAGATGCGCGTGCGGCGGGCGGCGAAGAATTCGAGCTTCTGCTTGACGCTGCTGTCGCCACGCCACTGACCGGCGCTGAGCAGCTTGAAACAGACGGTATCATATTGATACGTCGAGGTGGACCCGTCGGCTTCGGAAATGTATTGGTACATCGATCCGGGCGTGGCCGCAGTGCCGTTGAAGTATTGCTGCTCGATCAAGGCAATCAGGTCATCGACAGCGGAGTTGCCGCGCTCGATTTCAAAGCTGCCTTCCCATCCCTTGGGCAACTCCGTCCCCATGGGCACGCCGTCGAGTTCGTCGACTCGGACCGACTGTGTGATCTGACGGGCCTCGAAGCTGCTGACATGGGTGAGATCGACGCGCCCGGTGGGGCCGATCACCACGAGCTGGGTGTCGCGACCGATCGAGAAGGCGGATGTGGTGGCCATGCGCGGCGCTCCTTACGAAGATTGGGCGGCGAGCGCGGGCTGGCCGCCGGGCAGGGTCTGAACCGCGACTTGCACGGTCTGCCCGCCTTCGAGATTGACGATGAATTTCTCGTTAATGCCCTGATATTGGACCTGCACGTCCGCTTGCACGTAGCCGATTCCGGTGCGCGCAGCGGGGTTGTTCGAAATGTCGCAGACCACGCCATAGGGCAGGCTGCCGTCCGTGGTGCCGAGGAGCCCCTGTCCAAGCATGGCTTGCAGGAAGCTGAGGAGGGTCGCACGAATGCGGCGGAAGAGATCAGCGTTGATGAGCTGGCCGACATAGGTGCCCATGCCCGCCGCCAGGGTCGCCGCGATGTAGTTCGTGAGACGAGTGTAGTTGTCGCCGTTCACGGCTGCATCGGACGAGGAGTTGTGGCCGCCGCGAACGCCCCAGTAAGCACCGCCCGGCTGCGGATTAGAGATGACGTCGATGCCGGAGCCGAGCAGCACTGCGAGATCGGCCGACGAATACGAACTGACCTGGCCCGACCCCGGCGCACCAGCCTTCTGGCTGCCGATGACACCGTAAAGCGGTTTGTTCAGGCTCGACTGCTCCGGCGACAGATTCGCGAGGCGACCGGCGGCAAAGCCCTGGGGCGAGACCAGGCGGACAACGTTGTTGACCTGATCGGACCACCACAGCCAATCGCCAAACATCAGCTTGGCGGCATAGCTGTCGAGGCCGGCCGCGCTCTTGGTGGCGACCGCCGTCTGAACCGTATCTCCGGCAGGGCCGGTCAGCATCATGTAAATGCCTTCCTGAAGTCCGAACGCGGCCTGCACGGTCCACTGCGTAGAATCATCGGCATCGGCCAGCAGGGCGATGCCGCATCCCTGACCGCGGAGCGCATACATCCCCGTGCGCGGGGCAATATCAGCGCCGACGAGCTGGGCGGCGGCGACACCGCTAGCGCCGTCGGTGCCTGGCGTCCCGGAGCCGAGCACGATGGAGAACGGCGATGGCGGAACGGAGGCGCCGCCAGCGTTGGCGACGACAAGCTGAGAAGGGCCGCGTTGCGCACCCTGGCCCTGATTCACGGCGCTTGCGAGTCCTGTCCAGAAGTCCGCGCCCAACCCCGCGAGGTTGTCGTAGACTTCGGGTTGGAGGCCGGGGAGCGTGACCGTTAGACGCCACGTGCCGGGCTTCGCCCCGGCGCCGAGCACCAGGGTGATTTGGTTGCCGAGCGAACCGGTGTAGAGCGCCGTGAAAATGACGGTCGTTGTCGGCACGGTCGCCTGGGCGGCCGTGTCGGTGCCGTCGCTCACCCGAACACAGCGAAAGTTCTGGGCCCCTTGCTGCACGGCGGTTGCGAGCGGGGTTCCCATGTCGTATTTGCGGGCGACGATGGGACCGAATGCTCGGGCGTAATCTGCCATCGTGGCGACGATGACCGGCTGACCGACGGGACCCCAGGAAGTGGTGCCCACGATCCCGAGCACGTTAGTCGGCACGCCATTCAGTACCAGATTCTGCGGCGGCACGATCTGGACATAAAGATCGGGCACCACCAGAGCGGTGGTGTTGACGCTTCCCTGCTGGACGATCGGCATGGCTCAGTCCTTGTTCGAGGCGACCACGCGCACCACGTCGCGGGCGTGCTCGCTGTGCAAAATTTCGGCTATCCGCGCCGCGTCGGTGACGGCATCGCCGCGGGCGAGACCGCCAAAGGGCCTCACCACCACCAGGTGCATCTCCATCTGCTCTCCGTATGGGCTGGATCGGGGCGGTCCGTCGCTCAGGCGGGGACCGTTGCGCTGTTGATGCCAAGCTCACCGAACAGCATCGACGGCATGCTCGCCGCGAGCGTGGTGACGTACTCGGCGCTGTAGAGAAGGTCGCGTCGATAGAGTAGCGCGTCCTGCGATTGGTCGAAGACCGCGGTGCCGCAATAGATCAGCCGCGCCTGCGTGCCGTCCGCCAGGTCCAGAAATGGCATGTCGGCCAACAACTGATCGATCGCGATGGCGGCCAAGTCGCGCAGGACTGGGGTGGGACACCAGCAGGTAATGCGAAAGCTGCGGGATTGGCGCCTGATCTCCTTCCACGCCGAAGCGTCGGCCACCACACGCGCGACGAGGCGACCAGCGCCGGGGATCGTAACGGTCGAAGCGGAGACAAGAACGATGCGATCCGCGCGGATCTGAGCG
This sequence comes from uncultured Pseudomonadota bacterium, assembly GCA_963762525.1. GTDB lineage: Bacteria > Pseudomonadota > Alphaproteobacteria > Acetobacterales > Acetobacteraceae > DATFDN01. The sequence goes on along the minus strand of CAVXKT010000011.1, from coordinate 1,143,008 downwards.
GCCAGATTCGCCGCCACGGATGCTGGCGTGTCACCGGCGGCAGTCCGGTAGGCATAAGTGCTTGCATCAGCCAGAATGCCAGCGACTTGGCCGGAGTCGCCGATCCCGCCAAAGCTCACGGTGTTCGCCGACACCGACGTGGTGAGGGTCGGAGCTACGGCCGCCGCTACCCACTCCTGCTGATAGCGCGTGGTCGCACGACCCGGATCCGGACTGGGGAAAACCGTCACGTTGACGATCCCCGCCCGCAAATCGCTGTCCAAAGCGGCGGCGTTCGGCCAGCCCCGATAGATGCGGCAATCCACGCCGGGAACGCTGGCCGCAGCGGTGCCGTTCGGGTACAGGGCGTTTGATGCGACGGTGACCAGCGCGGACTCGACATCCGATTGATCGGCCATCAGGTGGTCGCCTGCTTCACGGTTAAGCGCCAGCCGAGTTTCGTCAATTCGGCGGCAGCGATCACCGCGGCACGCCCGAGATCGTCCGACATGAGGTCACCTGACAGGAGCACGACGCCCGGCAACGCCGGCAGCATCACCGTCCAATAAGGAATGTTGCTGTCAGCGGGCAGACTGGCCGATGGCTGTCCGCTACCGGATGATCCGATGACGCTCGCGGGCCATGACGTCATCAGCGGGACAACTCCGGTTGCGGTGATGCCGCCATAGGCGTTGATCCCCGTCGATGCCGGAGCTGCAGCACGGTTGAACGAGACCACTCGATTGGTTCGCACGCACAAGGCGGGCAGGAAGGTCTGTTGGGCGGCGATGAACCAAATGACGTCATTCTGCCGCAGATAGTCCCCCGGCTTCGTGTAAGCGTAGTCGAAGATGCCCTGCGCCAGCGAATCGCCGTAGCCGAGCGGAATCGTGAACTTACCCTTCAAACCGGTGAAGAGTGCGGGCAGGCGAAGATAGCGATTGGCCGGAACGAGAGGGTCGGAGGCTTCATCCGGCCGATAAGCATCCGCCCAATCTCCGGCGGCGCGCGCGCAGGTGTTTGCGGCCCAACTGATTCGGTCCTGGATCCACGCCTGGCGCATCACACGACCAATGCAATGCCGTTGTCACGCAGCCCGGGTCCCGGTGGAACGCCGAAGAAAGCGCAAAGTCGCCTGCGCCACTCGTCCAACAGGCGCTCGCGGTCTTGTACTTCCGTGCGGTTGCGCGTCCAGACGGCGGCCTGATCGGTATCAAGGCTGTCGGCGGCGCGCACCACCGCCAACTCGAGTGATGCGAGTTGGGCGAGGTAGCGGCGAGCCACGGCTTCCTCCTCCGGGGCCAGATTGTTCATCCGGAACTCCAGCTCCCCGTAGACTTGGTAAAAGCGCCAATTCTCGAATCCTGCGGCGCCTGCACCGTAGGCGGGGTAGCCGCAAAAGCGGCGGATGTCGGTCTTTTCCGCGTTCGTAAACACCGCTTCACCTGGTGCTTGGAGGGGGCTCTTGCGGCGGGCGCGCCCGAGGGTGCTGCCCGCCGTGCTGTTAGCCGATGTGCTCGATCATCACGGCGCGCTTGAACGCCGCGTTGGTTGCGGTCGAGATGGTCGTGGAGTTGGTCGTGGTATCCGAGGGGGCGCAAAAGCCACCGATCCAATACCAGGACTGGGCGATGATCTGCTGCAACCGGTCGATCGGCTCACGCGTCACCATCGCCACGTTATCCACTATGTGAACGATCGACTCCTTGGAAGGTTTCACGTCATCGGCCGCCATGCCCGCGAAGTCGCCTTCCACGAGCGCGCCACGTCCGCAGATGATCGGGCGACGGACCATCAGCCCCGCGAGCGAGGGATGCGGCTGGACGTAGGCTTCGGTCGTGGGAATGAAGCGGAGACCGAGGAACTGGTTGACCATGCCCTGCCGGAACACCTGGTTGGCGGAGGTGGCGCCCTGAAAGAGCTGCTTGAAGTCGGGGTCGGCGAAGAGTTGACGTGCCGAGACCGGATCGAGATAGCAGTTGTAAACCCCGTCGATCTCCGGGACGGCGTTCAGCCGAAGCTTGGCGACGGCGTCAAGCAGACAGCCCATGGTCAGGCTGTCGGTGGCCGCGAGCTGGCCCGTGTTGCCGCGTTGCGCCGGGCGGATGATTACCGAGGCGGTGGGTGCGAGGACCGTGTTTCCGGCTGTGCCGTCAGCGACCGAGACGTTGCCTGCAAACATTAGCGTGCCCGACACGCCGCCCGGGGTGGTCGAGGTGCTGACCGTATCACCGGCCGCGCCCGTCAGCGTGTAGGTGTTAGCCCCGACCGTAAGCGTGAGCGTGTTGGACGCGCTGACCGGTTGTTGAACGCCGTTGACGAAGGCGGTCGTGAAGCCGCGAACGTCGTCCACCGACAGGGTGGGCCCGGCGCTGGAAAGGCTGGCACTGACCCGTGTATTGCCCCCGAAATAGGCGGCGAACAGAGCGTTGCGGGCCAGCTCGTCGAGGCTGCGGGCCGCCTGCTCGCCATTAACGTAAGCGTTCTGGAGAAAGACGCTGGCGATCGCTACGCGGCTGGTGACCATGTTGAGGTCGGTGGTGGCGGCGTAGTGGTTCATGCTGAGCGTGTACTGCTCCAACCCCCACGTGCCGGGCGTCAGGCCGTTGTCGAGGTTGGTGTTGGTAGCCGGCGCCAGGGGGGTGACGACCGCCGGCCGCAATCCCGCGCGGGTTTTGGTAATGGTTTCGCCTATTCCGACCGCGATGTCCTCCCGGTCGGCACAGGCGCGATACCCGAGCCGCGACTGCAGTGCGTGTTGAAACTCCCGCTCGAGGAAGCCCTGCTGGATGGCGTTCTGCAGGATGGCGGGGAAATTGGAGATGCCCATCAGGCGCGTGTCCTCTGCAAGCGAATGGGGTGGAGCCGCCGGACCCGATGGTCCGGCGGCGGCTTGGCGAATTGAAGGGTTTGGCCCGCCCGTGGGCGGAATTCTGGTCTATTGCGCCTCGGCGCCGAGCGGGGCGTAGGCGAGGTGCAGCGGATTACCGGACGGCGAGCCGGTGTTGTTCGCAATCAGCGTAATGCCGCCGTTGACGGTGTCGGCCTTGAGCGTCAGGCTGACATTGGCGAGCGCGCTGTCGCCGCCTTTGGCGACGATATTTTGCCAGACGACAGCGGTCGTGGAGGCTGCACCGGAGCGCCTGGCGCCGAACTCGACGAAGAAGCTATACATGGCTCCGGTCGTCGTATCGCGGATGGTGACATAACCCTGATAGGTGCCGGCCATGCCTGCCGACAAATTCAGCACGTTGGCCGCACCGGCCGCAGCGTTGTCGGCCGTGAGCTGGCCGGAAGCGCCGCTCGCGACCGCGGCCCGGAGCACGCCGCCGGCGAGTTGGGCATCGCCCGCTGCGCCAGCCGGGAAGTCGCCGGCGGCGTAGGCGATCGAACCGGTTCGACCGCGGTCGGTGGCGTAGTTGCCGCCGAGCACGACGCCGAAGGTGCCGCTTTCCGCATTGAAGGTGCCGCCTACAAGCACCCCGCCGAAACCGGAGAGCTGATTTGCCTGCCCGCCGCCGCCGAAGCCGAGAAAGCCGGAGTTAGCATTGCCCTGGCCGCCGACCTGGACGCTGCCGGTGCTCTGCGCGGAATTGTTGATGCCGCCGAGAATGGCGGAGTACGGCCCGGTAGCCGCCTGATACGCTGCGACGCGCGAGGTTTGGAAATCCACAGCCTGGGATCCGCGTGCCGCGCCACCGCTGACGGACCCATCGGGCGGGGGCCCGGCGGTGATGGCGCGGGTGGCACCGGTGGCCGGATTGCCGAGCAGAGGGTAAGCCGGCGTGCGCACGCTTTGCACCGAAGTGGGATCGATATTGTAGGTCCATCCGGTTTCGGAGCCGTCGCCGCTGATCTCAATATTCCCGCCGACCAGCGTCGCGGGACCGACGGTGATGGCGGTTCCGGAGGTGGCGTGCACGTCGGAAAGGCGCAGCCTGATCTGCCGCCCGGCATCAATGTGGATGCCGTCTCCGCTGCTGGTCGGGATCGTTCCGTCGATGGTGATGTTATAAGGCTGGGCGGCTCCGTTGGGCGCCGTCAGGCGCACCGCCGTGGCTCCCGCGGCGGCGGCGTTGCTCTCGAATCCGTAGATCTGCACGTTGTTAACGTTGCCCGGAAGCGCGGCATCGCCGATAACCACCAGATCACCGGCGTTGGCCCCGCCACCCTCGGCGCGCAGCCCGAAGAACCGCAAAAGGCGGACCGGAACGCTGGCATTGCTGTTTCGGATCACCAGACCGCGGCCGGTCGGGCCGATGATGTCGAGCCCGTAGAAGGAAAGCTCATTGGTCGCGTCGTCGTTCGCGGGGCCGACGCTGTTAATCTCAACCGCCGGAACACTGGCGTTGCCGCATTGCCAGAACAGCAAGTCGTGGAACTTGCTTTCGCGCACGTAGGCGTGGCCGGGAATGTTTTTGACAACCCCCATGTAAAGTCCGCGGCCATTCAGAAAATAGACGTGGACGTCGCGCATCGCCACGAAATCGTCGCGATCGTAGAAGACGAAGGCGTTCTGCTGATTCCCGGAACCGCGCGCGCCGAGAATGGCGACCCCCTGAATCGTCGGCCCCGCCTGGTCCGAGGCCGTCGAGAGACTCGTGCCGTTGTAGGCATTGAGCGCCCACGCCTCGGACCAGGAGAACAAGTCTCCGGCATACGAAGCACCGAGTTTGATGTAGGTCTTGTGCGGGCCATCCCCGATCAGGGAGCCGCCTCGGTTGAAAGTCGGCAGCGGGCCCGTGCCGTTGATCAAGTAGACGCCCGCCGGAATGTAGAGCGAGGCCGGGATGCCGGCGGCGAGTTGCGCATTGACCTGGTTGATCGCCGCAGCGAAGGCCGCGGTGTCGTCGGTCAGGCCGTCGCCGGCCGCGCCGAACGTGCGAACGTTGAGCACCGACACGGTTGCCAGCGAACCAACTTTGAGATTCGTGGGGATCTGCCCGGCGCTGTAAAGGTTCGGGGCCGCGGTCGCGCCGGAGGCAACGAGCATCGCGCCGAGCACCGCAGGCACTGTCTTGTTCATGCGCATGCTTCAATACGCCGTGCCGCTGCCGCGCGAGACGAAGACTGTTCCGGAGCCGCTGTTCAGCAGCACCGAGATGGCGCTGACCGTCTCCGGTGCGTGCAGGAGCAGGCGCGCACCGGCAGGTACTGGAACATCGATCGGGGTTGCGAGAATTCCCGGCGTGCCGAGGCGAACGAAGGCATAATCGCTGGCCGCGTTGGTGACGAGCACCGACGTGCCGCCGGGGGCAAGCACCTGCCCGATGGCAGTCGTGCTTGCCGCCAGAGACACCGTGTAGGCCGGCTGAAAGGGTTGTACGTTTCCGACGCTCATGGGTCAGTCCTTATGCACGAGCGGATCAGGGGCGACGCTTGATCAGGGCGGCGCGTGCGGCGCGCCATTCGTCCTCCGTCATCTGAGTCGCCAATTTGGGAGTTGGCGGTGCGGCCGGCGGAACGGCGGAGGTGCTGGAGGAGGAATGCACGCCGAAAAGCCACGGCTTTGCCTTCTTCAGATCCGCGATCAACCCACCCGCGCCGTCGACCTCACCATTCGAGTTCAGCTTGACGTTGGTCGTGTCGAGAAGCTTCAATCCGTCCGGGTCCACGATGCCGGCGCGGACCGCCTCGGCCTTCAGCTCGGCGTGGACGATGCGAGCTTCCGTCTGACGCTGCACCTCCGTCAGCTGACGCTCCAGAGCCTCGGCGCGCAGTCGAAGCTCCAGCAGCACCTCAGCGGCATCGGTTGAAGGTTCCTTCTCGGGCATCATTCACTCCTGGAGGCGGCGGAATCGGCTGCAATCCGCGCCAACTCGGCGGGGATATCTTCAACATCGTAAGTGTCGGCGAGCGCCTTGAGAGCGGTCTCTCGGCTGAGCTGGCCGGACTGCACGAGCGCCACCAGCGTTTGCGCCTCTTTCTGCCGGTCGTCGGCGCTGAGCGGATACCAGCGCGGCCATTTCAGCGTCAGCCGCGTATTCGGATCGACCGGTGGTACCGGCTGACCGGCGACGAGCAAAGGGTAGCGGGCGGCGGCGCGCAACATCATCGAACAGAGTGCGAGCAGAGCGCCCTCGCCGTAGCTGACCCGGAGATTGTCGGCGAGCCAGATCAGGCCCTGGTTCATCAGCTCCAAGGCACGGCCGGATTGCGCTGCGGTGAGACGATCGGCGCTGGCGCGATTCCCGTGAATGCTTTCAAGCGCCAGCTCGCGCAATGTGCGCACGTAGTCGAGTACGGCGGCCGAGGCGGTGCCTCCGATCTCGAGCAGCTTGGCATCCCCCTTTTCGCTGACCACGAGGGCGTTGCCCGCGCCCTTCACGATCTCCGTATCGGAGCTCGCCGGTTCCTTGATAAGGAGGGTCGGATCGCTGCTGTATTTAAGCCCGCGTCCAGCCTGGCTGAGTTGATAGTCGATCTCGATCTGCGTTTCGATCGCAGCGCGAAAGGTGCAGGCCCCGTCGTTGGCATCGCCGGATGCCGATAGTCCGGGGAGATTGCGAATCCACACGATTGGCACGAAGCCCAAACCGTGCCGAACAGTGCGCGCCGCATCGATCTCGCGCGGGGCGTCGCTGCTTACCGGCGCAGGTACGAACCAGGTCTCGAGTTCGGCATCCCAGTTCCGCTCGAACCAGTAGTCGATTGTCGGATCATCCAGCTCGTAGCCGCTGGCAATAAGGACGGCACCGGCAACCTTGTATCGTTCTGTGACCAGCGCAAGTGTGTCCGGCGCTCCGGGGTCCCAAACGGGCGTCAGCCATGCGGTATCGAGAGTATTGAAGAAGAGACGCTGCGAGAGCACTCGCATGAGGATGGCGACGGACCCGATCGATCCCTTTACGGCGGCATCGGTCATCGTCTGGTTGAGCCGAGTCTCCTTGACCAAGTCCGCAATCAGCTCGCGGGTGGCGTGGTCCTCGCAGTCGATGGTGGGAAAGTGGCCTTCGCTGAACAGCAATGCGACGCTGTCCTCGACGACGATGCGCGACAATCCATAGCGGACTGACGGCCGGCGATTGCGCAGCGGAATGTACTCCCCGCCGGCACCACGCTCTTCATGGAATTGGTAAGGCAGCACGTCGTATAACGTGCCGTTCAGGACGCGCTTGAGCAGCTCGAGCACGCCCACCCGCGCCGGATAGTCGGGGTCGCGCGGGATAAGGTCGCGGATCGTATCGAACATTCCGTTCCCCGTTTAGCGCGCTAAGTGCGGGATCGTGACCAGCCGTGAGCCCGGCGAGGTTTGGGCCAACAGGTGAAAACCTCGCGCGAGTGCGTCCACCTGGTCGTCCTTGCGGCCGAAGGGAAAACCGCGCAGTTCGTCGATCAAGGCGTCGTTCCAGTTCGCCCGAAGCAGGGAAAAGTTGCCGACTTCAACCTGAGCGGCGAGCGGCGTGGCACGGACGATTTTCGATCCCGTCTCGCGAGAGGAAACCACCGCGTAACCCGCGAGCTGGCCGACCAGATACGAGATCTGAGTTTTTCCCGCTTGGCCCGGGTCCTCGGGCAAAGCGATCGTGACGTTATTTCCATCCAACTTGGCGGCGCCCGTGATTGCATCCACGACCTGCCACGGCGATCCCCGCAGGCGCACCACATCGAGTACGATCCACCTTCCGGCGGTTTCGCGCAGCAACTTAACCCCGACCGTCCAATCCGGATCGTTACCGCCCTCCTCGACGGTGGCAGCCAAATCCCAAGCCCGGACCAAACGTCCCTTGAGGTCGCTTGGCACGGAATCCAGGACTTCCAGGCGAGCAACCTTGAACATCGCGCCTCGCGGCGGCCGAGGCGATTGCTGATAGAGAGCCGCCCAAACACGTTCGCCGACAATGGCGCGCTTGCGTTCCAGCGCTGCTTTGTCTTCCCATTCCGGCCAGAGTGGCTCGTCCGGAGCGCGGCCGAGCGGATCATCGGGTTCTGCAAGAGCCGGAAGGGAGAGTATGTCCCATTCCGCTCCCGAGCGCGCGAGAAGCCGCCCGGCCAGGTCCTCCTCGTGCCAGCGAGTCATGATGAGCGCCACTCGGCCTCGCGGCTTGAGACGGGTCAATAGATCCGAGCGATACCATTCCCACAGCCGTTCGCGCTGCCGAGCACTGTCGGCGTCCAGCATCGACTTCACGGGATCATCGATAATCGCGAGGTCGGCGCGGCGGCCGGTGATCGGCCCGCGCACGCCGGTTGCGAAATACTCGCCGCGAGTTGAAGTTTGCCAGCGCGAAGCCGCCCGGCTGTCGGCTCGGAGTTGATAACCCAACAGCATCGGATGTTCGGCGATCAACGCCCGAACTTGTCGGCCGAAATGGGCGGCAAGGTCGGCGGTGTGAGATGCGGCGATGATCGACGTGTGCGGATGACGGGTGAACCACCATGCGGGAAAGAGAACCGACGCGTAAGTCGACTTGGCGGAGCCGGGGGGCATCATGATCAATAGGCGGTCGATTTCTCCCTGGCTCAGGGCTTCGAGCCGACTGAGCAGCAGCAAGTGATGTCGCGCCGGTTGCTGGCCCGCTAGGCCGAGAATCCGGGTCGCCCACTCGGTTATGCCGAGCGACGCGGCGGCGGGATCGGACGCCGTGTTGGCGCACGCCGGCGACCTGGCGACCGTCTTCGCGTTACCAGGTTGGACCGGCAATTTGTAACTTGGGAAGGGGGAGGGCCGCCGCTCATTTGCGAAGCGTCAGCATACCGGAGTTTCTACTCGAAAACGGGGCGTTTGTCAAGGTATTTTTTCCTGTCTCGACTAGACTCCGAGAAGTGCCGAGCGGCAGCGGAGGACGCAGCGCCGAGCGAGCAAGGGAATTGACACTACTTGACGATGAATTAGCGGTTCCTGACGCAGTACCGACGGCACCCGGGCTTTTCCGGAACCGAGTTTTTCTGCAGTATCCGGTCACGCGAGGGGCTAACAAGCGGGAGGACCCGATGAGCCGGATCGAGAGCAGGATTTTTCCCCAGTCCATTCAACGCGCCGGAATCGAGCACGCGTGCGCCTGCACGCGAGGCGACGATCCTGGTCGTAGAGGATGAGCCCGGGTGGTCGTTGGCTATCGAGGAGCTTTGCGACTTCCTGGACGTGCGGCTGACGCGGGTGGCAAGCCATTCCGATCTCAGGCTCGTTCTGCGCGACGTGCGGCCGATGGCGGTGCTGGCCGGCATGGAGGCCATCGACCAGGACGGCTGCCACATCATGAAAGTGGTCGCAGCGCATGACCCGTCACTGCCTGTCATGCTCCTGACCGGTGGCGATTTGGCGATGGCCGGTGCCGCAGATGCGGTGGAGGAGATCTGGGGACTGACGGAGGTGGTGCAGCACCGATGCCTGCCCGCACCCGGGGAGATGGTCGAGTTCCTCTTCCGCGCCGGTCGGCGGGGCAACTGCATGGGGCTGCTGCCGATCAGTGGGCGCTGACGTTCTCGCCGGCCTGCGTCGCTACGCGCCGGGTAGCGACGTCGGCCTGGCGCTCGGCGTCGTCGCGCTTCTCTCCGTTCTTGTTCTGCCGCTGCCGCCGAGTTTGCTCGACCTGGGCCTGGCAATCTCCATCACGGCCGCCGTTCTGGTTCTGATGGTGGCACTTTTCCTGACTCGCCCGCTCGATTTCACCAGCTTCCCGACGCTGCTGCTGCTGACCACGCTGCTGCGACTATCTCTAAACGTCGCCACCACTCGGCGCATTTTGGCACACGGAGCCGAAGGGCCGGGAGCGGCCGGGCATGTCGTCGCCGCCTTCGGTGGCTTCCTGATGGGCGGCGACGTGCTGATCGGCGTCATTGTCTTCGCCATCCTGCTGGTAGTGAATTTCATGGTCATCACCAAGGGCTCGGGACGGATCGCCGAGGTGGCGGCGCGTTTCAGCCTCGATGCGATGCCCGGCAAGCAGATGGCAATCGACGCCGATCTCTCGGCCGGGCTAATCGACGAAAATGCGGCCCGCCAGCGCCGTCGGGAGCTGGAGGCGGAGAGCGGCTTCTATGGCGCCATGGACGGCGCCGCAAAATTCGTCCGCGGTGACGCGGTGGCCGGGCTAATCATCACCTCCATCAACATCGTCGGCGGTCTGACGATCGGGGTCGTGCAGCATGGGCTCGGCATCGCCGACGCGCTGTCGACCTTCACCACGTTGACCATCGGCGACGGCCTGGTTTCTCAGGTTCCAGCGCTGCTGGTGTCGGTCGCGGCCGGCATCGTCGTGACCAAGGGTGGCATGGAAGGCAGCGCGGATGCGGCGCTGGTCGGCCAACTCGGAGCGAGCCCGAAACCGCTGGCGCTCGCCGCCTGTGCGGCGGCGGTGCTGGCCATGTTGCCGGGTCTGCCGGCGCTGCCGTTTCTCGCCCTGGCCGGACTTGCTGGAGGCGGCGCCTGGTTCCGACAGACGCATCCCGCCCGCGCGGATGAGACCGCAATTGCGCCGGCGGCGCCGTTAGAGCGGCCAATCAGCGACCAGCTGCGCATCGATCTAATCCGCCTGGAATTGGGCTATGGGCTGTTGGCCCTGGCCGGTGGAGGGCAGGCCCGGCTGACCGATCAGATCAAGGGCCTGCGCCGTTCGATCGCAACCGAAATGGGATTCGTGCTGCCCCCGGTTCGCATCCAGGACAATATGGAGTTACCGGCGGAGGCCTACGCGATCCGCGTCAAGGAGATCGAGGCCGCCCGCGGGGAGCTGCGCCCGACACGGCTGCTGGCGATGAACCCCAACGGCGGGCTGCCGGATTTGGATGGCGAGCCGACCCGCGAGCCGGCCTTCGGCCTGCCGGCCCTGTGGATCGAGCCTGCGGAGCGGGACGCGGCGGTGTTCCGAGGCTATACCGTCGTCGATCCGGCCAGCGTCCTGACCACTCATCTGACCGAGGCGGTGCGGGAGAGCATGTCGGAACTGCTCTCCCACGCCGAAACGCAGAAGCTGCTCGATGAACTGCCGCGCGAGCAGCAGAAGCTGGTTTCCGACCTGGTGCCGACGCAGATTAGCGTGGGCGGCATTCAGCGAGTGCTGCAAGCGCTGCTGGCCGAGCGGGTTTCGATTCGCGATCTATCGACAATCCTGGAGGGCGTACAGGAGGCGACGGCCGGAGGCATTCGCGCCGTTCCCTCGATCGTCTCCCACGTGCGCACGCGGCTCGCCCGCCAAATCAGTGATAGCCAGACGGGAGCTGCCGGTTATATCCCGATAATTCCTCTGTCCCCGGAATGGGAGAGTGCCTTTGCCGAGGCGCTGACCGGGCCGGCGGAGGATCGTCAACTTGCGATGGCACCCTCCCGGCTGCAGGAGTTCATGCAACGGCTGCGCGCGAGCTTCGAGGCGAGCACCGAACCCGCGGCGCTGCTGACGAGTGCCGGTATCCGGGCGCATGTTCGAGCGGTGGTCGAGCGCATCCGCCCGAACACCCCGGTGCTGGCACAAACTGAGATCCATCCCCGCGCCCGCATTCGCACCATCGGCACGATTTGACGATGAAACACCGGCTCAGCGGACGCGTTAGATGCCCCATGAGCGCAAACCCGAAGACACCCGATCCGGGACACCACGGCAACGCCGTCAAGGACCCGGATGACTGGACCACCGGCCGGGAATCCATGACCGGCGCCCAAGCATCCTATTTGAAGACGCTCTGTGAGGAGGCCGGCGAGGCATTCGATCCCGACCTTACCAAGGCCGAGGCCTCGAAGCGCATCGATGAGCTGCAAGCGACAACCGGGCGCGGCCGGGACCATTGATGAGGTTGTTGCGGCAAGCCTTGCGTCGGCCCCGCGGCCGGCCCACATTGCGCGCCATCGTCAACAGAACTGAAAGGAGGTGATCCAGTGTCTCATTGTTTGAAGCCGGCGCCAGTCGCCGCGGCCTGGATCGTCGCCTCGACAGAGGGGCTAGCCTAGCCGGGTCTTCGTCTGGCTGCACGGACAGACAATGGAAGGTCCGCAGGTTTTGACCCGCGGGCCTTCGACTTTTCCGGGCCTTACACGATCTTGCAACCACGGCGCGCACGGCCGATACAGGGCGCCATGAGCGAGGCTGTGACCGAGGCGCCGCGTTATTACGACTTCCGGACTGCGGAACCACGCTGGCAAGCCGCGTGGGCTAAGCGAGGCTGTTTTGCGGTCACCGACCAGCCGGGGGACGCAGCCCAGCCGGGGGATGCAGCCCGGCCAAAATACTATGTTCTGGAGATGTTCCCGTATCCGAGTGGGAAAATCCACATGGGGCACGTGCGGAATTATACTCTGGGAGATGTGATAGCCCGCTACAAGCGGGCGCGCGGTTTCGCCGTCTTACATCCGATGGGCTGGGACGCATTCGGCCTGCCCGCGGAGAATGCGGCCCGCGAGCGCGGCGTGCACCCAGCCGTTTGGACGCGAGAGAACATCGATGCGATGCGGGCCGAGTTGCAACGAATGGGGTTGTCTCTCGACTGGTCGCGTGAAATCGCCACTTGTGACCCGGAATATTACGGCAAACAACAGAAACTGTTCGTGGACTTCCTCCGGGCGGGACTGGTCGAGCGCAAGCAGAGCTGGGTCAACTGGGACCCGGTGGACGGAACCGTGCTGGCGAATGAGCAGGTGATCGACGGACGCGGTTGGCGGTCTGGCGCGCCGGTCGAGAAGAAGCAGCTCCATCAATGGTTTCTGCGGATCACGAAATATGCGCCCGAATTGCTGACGGCATTGGACGGATTGGGTCGATGGCCGGAGCGAGTCCGGGTAATGCAGTCCCGATGGATCGGCCGCAGCGAAGGGGTGAGACTGCGCTTTGCCCTGACCGCACCGGTGGGCGGGATCGGGGACGTTGAAGTGTACACCACGCGCCCCGACACGCTCTATGGTATGTCGTTCCTGGCGCTGGCGCCCGAGCATCCCCTGGCGGCGGCGATCGGCGCGCGTGACCCGCGTGCCGCTGCGTTCATTTCCGAGTGCCGGCGGATGGGCACCAGCGAGGCGGCGATCGAGATCGCCGAGAAGCAGGGTTTCGACACCGGCCTGCGGGTGCGCCACCCGTTCCTGAAAAGCGCAACCTTTCCGGTCTGGATCGCCAATTTCGTGCTGATGGAGTACGGCACGGGGGCGATTTTCGGCTGCCCGGCACACGACCAGCGTGACATCGAGTTCGCCCGCAAATACGGGTTGGACGTAACCCCGGTCGTGTTGCCGCCGGGCGCCGATCCCGCGCGGTTCGAGGTCGGCGAGGAAGCCTATGTCGGACCGGGCACGATCTATCACTCGGGATTCATGAACGGGTTGGAGGTCGAGACCGCCAAGCGCGCCGCCATCGGGGAGCTCGAGCGGCTCGGTCTGGGGCTGGGCGAGGTCAACTGGCGCTTGCGTGACTGGGGCGTGAGCCGGCAACGCTATTGGGGCTGCCCGATCCCGATCATCCACTGCGAGGACTGCGGCTTTGTTCCGGTGCCGGACGACCAGCTGCCGGTGACGCTGCCCGAGGATGTCGATTTCGACCGGCCGGGTAATCCTTTGGATTATCATCCCACGTGGAAGCACGCCACCTGCCCCGGCTGCGGCGGCCCGGCGGTGCGGGAGACCGACACGTTCGACGTGTTCGTGGACAGCTCTTGGTACTTCGCCCGTTTTTGCAGTCCGCGTGCCGAGGCCCCGGTGAACCGCGGCGCCGTCGATCACTGGATGCCGGTCGATCAATATATCGGTGGCATCGAGCACGCGATCCTGCACCTGCTATATTCCCGCTTTTTCACTCGCGCGATGCGCGACACCGGCCATCTGTCGATCGCCGAGCCGTTCGCCGGACTGTTCACGCAGGGCATGGTGACCCACGAAAGCTATCGCACCGCCGAGGGTGCCAACGGTCGCTGGCTCTATCCCGAACAGGTGGTGAAGCGGCCGGACGGCACGGTGGTCGAGCGCGAAACCGGCGAACCCGTGATCGTCGGCCGCGTGCAGGCGATGAGCAAATCCAAGCGCAACACCATCGATCCCGGTGGCATCATCGACCGCTACGGCGCTGATACCGCACGGTGGTTCATCCTCTCCGACAATCCACCCGAGCGCGACATGGAGTGGACCGAGGCGGGGGTGGCGGGCGCATATCGCTTTACCCAGCGCGTCTTCCGCCTTGCCGAGACGGTGGCGGCGATCACGGGCGGCCCACAGCCGACACGGTTCGCCGAGCCGGCGCGAACATTGCGGCGTGCGACACACCGCGCGATCGCCGCCGTGACCGAGGCGCTGGAGGGATTCGCGCTGAACGTGGCGGTGGCCCGGCTGCATGAGCTCGCGAACGCCGTCTCCGAGGCCGAGCGTGCCTTCGACGCCGCCGGCATGGGCTGGGCGCGGCGCGAAGCGGTCGGGGTGATGGCGCGGCTGATGGCGCCCATGATGCCGCATCTGGCGGAAGACATGCACGCCCGCCTGTCCCCCGGCGGGAAGCTGGTGGCGGAGCTGGCGTGGCCGGAACCCGACCCTAGCCTGCTCGCGGCCGAAACGGTGACGATCGCCGTGCAGGTGATGGGAAAGCTGCGCGGCAGCATCGCCGTGCCGCCCGCCGCCCGAGCCGAGGCCGTGATCGCGGCGGCGGAGGCGGAGCCGAACGTGGCGCGGGCGCTGGCGGGACGGCGAATTGTCAAGCGCATCCATGTGCCGGGGCGAATCGTCAACTTCGTGGTGGCGGGATGAGGCGGCTTCGACGCCGGAGCATGCTGGCCGGGCTCGGGCTGGCGCCGCTAGTCGGATGCGGCTTCGAGCCGGTTTATCGACGGACCGCCTCCGGCAACCCCGGTCCGGCCGCGCGCGAGCTGGCGGAAATCCATGTGCTGCTGATCCCCGACCGCCCCGGGCAGCTCCTGCGCGAGGCATTGCAGCAACGTTTTCAAGGCGCCGGCAGCGGGGCCGAGCGGCGGTATGATCTGGGCGTGGTGTTCTGGATTGCCGGCGAAGGCATTGCCATCCTGCCCGACAACACCAACACGCGGACCCGGCTGATCGGGCGGGCCAACTGGACCCTGGTCGCGAGAGACTCCGCGCACACGAAAATCATCGACGGCACGGCCCGGGCGCTGGAAGGCGTCAACATCTTCGATACTCAATATTTCGCCGGCGATTTGGAGACCGAACAGGTGACGGCGCGGCTGGCCGATCAGATCGCCGATGAAATTACGCTCCGGCTGGCGACGTTTTTCCGCGCCCGAGCGGAGCCCCGCGAGGGATAGCGGCATGAAGCTCGACGCCCGGAGCATTCCCCGTTTCTTGCGCGATCCGGGTCTCGTTCGGGTCGTGCTGCTGCACGGCGATGATGTCGGTATGATCCGGGAACGTGCCGAAGTCCTGGTTCGCGGGGTCGCCGGGAGCCTCGACGATCCGTTCCGGGTTGCCGAGCTCGCGCGCGATGAGGCCGACCGCCTGGCGACGGAGGCGGCCAGCCTTTCGCTCACTGGCGGCCGCCGCGTCGTTCGAATGCGCGAGGCGGGGGAGGCCGCGCGCGAAGGCGTCGAGGCGGTGCTGCGGTCTGACGCGCCGGCTCTCGTGGTGCTGGAAGCGCCGGGCCTTAATACCACCTCACGCCTCCGCCGTTCGGTCGAAAGCGCGGCGGACGGTGCCGCGATCGGCTGTTATCCGGAGGAGGGCCGGGCGTTGGAGGAGACGATCCGTGACGGCCTGGCCGCGGCCGGCATGGAGGCGGAGCCGGAGGCCCTGGCGTGGCTCGCCGGACATCTCGGTGCCGATCGAGCGGCAACCCGCCAGGAACTTGAAAAGCTGTCGCTTTACGTCGGTGCAAGAGGGCGGGTCGATATGGATGCGGCGGCCGCCTCGGTCGGCGACCTCGCCGGGCTGTCGTTGGACGACGCGCTATTCGCCATGAGCGGGGGCGATATCGCCACCGCCGACCGCGCGCTCGAGCTGTCGCTGGCGGAGGGCGGCAGCACCGTTGGGGTGCTGCGGCTGGCGCTCTCCCATTTGCAGCGACTACATCGGGCACGACTTGCGGTCGATCGGGGAATGGCGCCGGCGGAGGCGACCAAAGCGGCGCGTCCGCCGGTGTTCTTCCGCCGAGTTCGGCAGCTTCTCACGCGCGCTGGGACTGTGGAGCGAGCCGGCGCTGATGGCGGCCATGAGCGTGCTATCGGAGGCTGAGCGAGCCTGCAAGCGGACCGGGGCGCCGGATGCGGTGATCTGCCGGAACGCAGTTCTTGGTCTGGCGCGAGGCGCCGCGCGAGCGCGGGGTGTTTAGCGTCCGGCTTTACGACAGCGTCGATTCCACCAGCGACGAGGCGGGCCGCCTGGCGGCGGAAGGGGCGCCGCACGGGACGGTGGTCGCGGCACGCGAGCAGACCGCCGGACGCGGCCGCAGCGGGCGACGTTGGTCCAGTCCGCCGGGGAACGTCTACATATCGTTGCTTCTCAGACTCGATCTGACGCCGGGACAATGGGCGGAGCTGTCCTTCGTGGCCGCGTTGGCGGTGGCCGACACCATTGAAGCGTTCGGCTGCCCTGCCCGGCTCAAATGGCCGAACGACGTGCTGGTGCGGGATGCAAAGATTGCCGGCATTTTGGTCGAGCACGAGGACACGGCAACGATCCTTGGTATCGGCGTGAATGTGGGCCATTGCCCGCCGGACACGCCTTACCCGGTGACGTCGTTGACTGAAGCTCGGCGGGCGAGTGCGCCGCCCGACCCGCCGACTCCTCCGGTCCCCCCGCAGGAGGATGGGGAAGTGTCGGTTGCGTCGGTCCGTGCTCGACTGCTGCTGGCGCTGGCGCGCCGGCTGGATTTGTGGCTCGCCGCAGGCTTCGTCCCGATCCGGGACGAGTGGCTGCGCCGCGCCCACCCGCTAGGGACGACGCTGCGAGTTGATGCGATCGAGGGCGCTTTTGCCGGCCTCGATCCGAACGGCGCGCTCTTGCTCGACACACCCTACGGCCGCCGGCGCATCGTCGCCGGAGAAGCGGCTCAGCTGAGATAGCGCGCCGTCAAATGCGCTTCGAAATCGGTCGGGTCCAGAACCTTGCCGGTGGCCGCGCGCAATAGGTCGTTGAACCCGAGCAGACTGCCTTTGGCATGAATGTTGGCTCGCAGCCACGAAATCAATGGCGAGAGATCGCCTCGCGTAAGCGCCGGGTCCAGGTCGGGTAAAGCGCGTCGAGCCGCCGCCATCAGTTGCGCCGCCGCCATGGCACCCAGTGTGTAGCTCGGGAAGTAGCCGAAGCCGCCGTCGTACCAGTGAATGTCCTGTAAGCAGCCGCGCGCGTCGTCAAGCGGCGTGATGCCAAGTAGACTTTGCATACCGTCGTTCCAGGCGCCCGGAATATCGGCAACGGGCAAGTCGTCCGCGATCAGCGCCTGCTCCAGGCGGAACCGCAGAATAATGTGCGCAGGGTAGGTCATCTCGTCGGCATCGACGCGAATGAAGCCGCGCTGGACCCGCCGCCAGAGCCGGCCGAGATTTTCCGCCCGATATGGAGCCGGATCGCCTCCGAAAGCGGCGTGCAGCTCCGGGCCGAGCCAGGACAGGAACGCGTCCGACCGACAAGCCTGCATCTCCACGATCAAGCTCTGGCTCTCATGCGCCGACATGCCCGCCGACTCGCCGACCGGCTGGCGGGCATACGCCTCGGGCAGTCCGCGTTCATACAGGGCGTGGCCGGTCTCGTGGATCACCGCGAGCACGGCAGAGGCGAAATCCGCCTCTTCGTAGCGGGTTGTGATCCGCACATCGTTCTGCGTGCCGCCGGAGAACGGGTGTGCCGAGCGGTCCAGCCGGGCATGATCGAAATCGAGGCCCATCCGCTCGGCAAGCCGTCGGCACAGCGCCTCCTGTGCCGCCACCGGAAACGGGCCAACCGGGCGTTGCGGCGCATCACGGGCGGCCTGGCGTGCCTCGGCCTCGGGCAATGCCCGATCCAAGAACCTTTCGTAAGCGGCGAAGACCGGCGCCAAGGCTGCCGTGCCGATCCCCCTCTGGAAGCCGTCCATGAGCGCGTCATAAGGAGTGAGGCCGAGGGCGGGCGCGAGCGCCGCCGCGGCTTCGCGGGTCAGGCGTACCACTTCGGCGAGGTGCGACCTGACCAGGGCGAAATCGGAGAGCCGCCGGGCCTCGCGCCATACCTTTTCGCACGCCGAATTCGGCGCGCGCACGCGCTTCGACCAAGGCCAGCGGCAGCGCGGTGGCGCGCGTGTGAGCATGGCGCATCAGGCGAAGATTGGCGCGGCGCCAAGCGTCCCGGGCGGTCGAAGCGGCCTCCGCTACGGCAAGTTCGTCGCTTACCTCCGGGGCGGTCAGCAGCCCGTGAGCCAGCCCTGCCAGAACCGCGAGCTGGTCCCCCCGCGAGGCGCCGCCGCCGGGCGGCATCATCGTCGCGGCATCCCAGCCCAGGACGGAAGAGGCCTCGCCGACGGTTCCGATGCGGGAAAATCGGGCCGCAAGACGTTCATAGGCGGTCATGGAGAGGCGCCCCGGCGAAAGCGGAGACCGAAGATCACGATCAGGGCCGCCGCCAGCCCATACCAGGTAAGCGCGTAGGAGAGATGATTGTTCGGCGGTCGCGGCAGATGTTCGAGAGGTATCGGATCTCCTGGCTCGGCGGGGCCGATCGCCATCAGCGTGAACGGAGCGACCCGATTCAAGCCCAGTGCGCCCGCAATGATGGCCGGATCGAGGTGGAAGAACTGCCGATGCGCCGGATCATCGGCGACCCCGAAGGTCCACGGATGCTCGGGCGGGCGCGCATAGCCGGTGATCGTCACCAATCCGGAAGGCGCGGTGACGGGGGCGGCCGCCGGCACCCATCCGCGATCGACCAGAATGATGCGCCCGTCAGCCCGCAACGGCATCAGGAGTTGCCCCCCCATGATCGGCCCGGCGGGCGTGTCGCGCACCTCGACCCGTACAGCGCCCCGGGTCCGGGCAGAAAATGTCCGGCAACGCGGACCTTCTCGAAAGCGGCCGGAGCGGCCGGCAACGGCGTGGGCGGCGCCGCTTCGGCGGCGTCGATGCGGGCGAGAATGCCCCGCTTCCACGTCAAGCGACGCACCTGCCAGGTGCCGAGACTCAAAAGGATTGCCAACGCTACCGTGACCAGCAGCACGGGCAGCAGGGCGGCTCGGGTGTGGGTCTTCGGACGGGGAGCGGTTTCGGTGAGTGAATGGATCATCGGGCGAGATTTGCGGCGGAGCAGGTCAAGGCGCAACCACCCGCCCGGGAGCAGGTCGCGGTAGAGGCGCCTTTGTCCCAACGCGATGGCTTCAACGCAGGGCGCGCTCCAAAGGGCTCGGGATCAGGGGGGTGCGACCACCGGACTGGCGCCCCACCAGTAAATGCAGACGAACAGGAACAGCCAGACGACATCGACGAAATGCCAGTACCAGGCTGCCGCCTCAAAGCCGAAATGACGCTGCGGGTTGAATTGCCCGGCCCGGGCTCGGAACCAGCAGACGATCAGGAAGCAGGTTCCGACAATGACGTGAAATCCGTGGAACCCCGTAGCCAGGAAAAACACCGAAGGATAGATGCCGCCACCCACGAACTTGAAGGGCGCGTCCGAATACTCGATGACTTGGCAGCCCGTGAAAGACGCCCCGAGCAGGACCGTTAAGCCGAGCCCCGTAATCAGCCCTTTCCTGTCACCCTCGATCAAGCTGTGATGCGCCCAGGTGATCGTGGTGCCCGAGAGCAGCAGAATCATGGTGTTGAGGATCGGGATGTGGAAAGGGTCGAAGGTGTGGATATTGGGCGGTGGCCAGACCGGGGTCGTCAGGCCGGAGACATTGTCGGGAAACAAAGCGTAATTGAAGAACGCCCAGAAGAAAGCCACAAAAAACATCACCTCGCTGGTGATGAAGAACATCATCCCGTAGCGCAGCCCGAGGCGCACCACCGGCGAGTGCAGCCCGGGCGTTCGACTTTCGCGGATCACGTCGCGCCACCAGAAGAACATGGTCACGAACACAATCAGCGAGCCGATGACCAGGGCCGCGTAGCTGCCGTAATGGGCAGCCATGATGATGCCGAACACCACCAGGAAGCCGCCGACCGCCCCCACAATTGGCCATGGGCTCGGATCGACCAGGTGATAGGGCTGCTTCAGGCCGGAATTGGCCGCAACGGGTGCCCCGTGCGCATGGTCGCTCATTTTGACGGTGCCCCCTGGTCGTGCGCGCGTTCCGGAGCGCCGGCCCCGGCACGGCGGGCATCTTCTCCGAATCCGCTCCCGGTTCAAGGGGCTTTGGCGCAAGCTCGGGTGATGCCGAACCCCGCCACTTGGCTGAAAGTCTGCCCCGGGGGCCTCTACTGCGAGCCCGGCGGGTTCTTCATCGATCCGACCCGGCCGGTGGAACGGGCCGTGATTACGCACGCGCACTCCGATCATGCACGGCCGGGACACCGGGCCGTGTTGGCCACCGACGATACTTTGGCATTGATGGCGGCCCGACTGGGGGAGGGCGCCGGGCCCGGGCAGGCGCTCGGCTACGGTGAGCCGATCGTCATCCGGGGTGTAAGGCTCCGACTTGAACCCGCCGGGCACGTGCTCGGCAGTGCGCAGGTGGTGATGGAGTTTGCCGGTTGCCGGGTGGTGGTGAGCGGCGACTATAAGCGCGCGCCCGACCCCACCTGCGCCGCATTCGTGCCGGTGCCCTGCGACGTGTTCGTAACCGAGGCGACCTTCGCGCTGCCGGTATTCCGACACCCGCCGCCCGGGCGAGAGATTACCCGGCTGCTGGCCAACCTGGCGCTGTTTCCCGAACGGACGCACCTCGTCGGCTGCTACGCGCTCGGCAAATGCCAGCGCCTGATCGCATTGTTGCGGGCCGCCGGGTGGGACGGCCCGATTTACCTGCACGGAGCGCTGACCGGCATGTGCGACGTCTACGCGGCGCGCGGCGTGCAGTTGGGCGAGCTGCGTCCGGCCACCGTCGCCGCCAAGGGCGCGCTGGTCGGGGCCATCGTGCTGGCTCCCCCGGGTGCGATTGCGGACCGCTGGGCGCGGCGACTGGCCGACCCGGTGGTGGCGCTCGCCTCCGGCTGGATGCGGGTGCGCCAGCGCGCCAAGGCGCGAGGGGTGGAACTGCCGCTGGTCATCTCCGACCACGCCGACTGGGATGAGCTCAATGCCACCATCGACGAGACCGGCGCCCCTGAGGTTTGGGTGACGCACGGGCGCGAGGAGGCGCTGATCCACGCCCTGGCGGCGCGGGGGGTGAGCGGGCGGGCGCTGCGCTTGCTGGGCTACGAGGACGACGACGACGCTTCCGGCGACCCGGCTGCGGCGACGGCGTTATGACCGAGGAGGAGTGCCATGACCGAGCCCGAAACCTTCGCCTTCGCCGATGACGGAGCGATTCCGAACTCGACGCTGCCGATGCTGGTGTATCGGCAGGCGGTTCCGGCCGAGCCGGGCCTGATCGAACGGCGGTTCGCCGATAACGGGTGGCCTCCGGCCTGGCGCGACGGGGTGCATCCGTTCCATCACTTCCACAGCACCGCGCACGAGGCGCTCGGCGTCGCGCGGGGCCGCGCCCGGGTCCGTTTCGGCGGCGCGAACGGCCGGCTGCTGGAGGTCGCGGCCGGGGACGTGATCGTGCTGCCGGCCGGGACCGGCCATTGCCGGCAGGATGCATCGCCCGATCTGCTGATCGTCGGCGCCTACCCGGAGGGAATGAAAGCCGGGCTTGATACACGCCGGGGCCGGCCCGAAGAGATCGCCGAGGTGCGCCGCAACGTTGGCGCCGTGTCGGCGAATGTGCCCGATCCGGTCGCCGGCCACGGCGGCCCTCTGGAGCGCCTTTGGAATGTCAGGAAGGGCGCGGGCTGAGCCGGTTCGGGATCATCCAGGCCAGCGCGAGAGCGACGAGCGCGAACGCGGCCGCGAGCAGGTAGGCATTGTGCAGCCCGTGCGCCAGCAGCCCGACCACCCTCGCCACCTCGGTCGGGGCGAGCCCGTCGCGCTGCGCCGGGTCCAGCACCCGGTCGGCCAGCTGCGCCGTGTCCGGATCGGCGGCATGAAGCGTCGCGTTCAGAACGGCGCCGCATCCCGCCGCGCCCAACGCCTGGCCGACGAAGCGCAGGAACATGGCCGATGAGGTCGCCGCGCCGCGCTGGCGCCATGGGACCGCCGACTGGATCGAGACGATGAAGGTGGTGCTGCAAAACCCCATTCCGATCCCGATCACGAAGCTGCCGGCGGCAGCGAACAGCGGCCCGCGCGCCGGGGTGAGGGCGAGCAGCATCGCGCAGCCGCCGATCAGCGCCAGCCCGCCCAATACGGCGGTAGTGCGATAGGTGGTGCGCAGCATCATCCGCCCGCCCAGAATGGAGGCGAACGCCCAGCTCACCGACATGGCGCCCAGCACCAGCCCGCCGGCGCCCGGGCCCCGTCCCATCGCGCCCTGGACGTAGGTCGGCAGGAAGGCCGCGACGCCCATCATCACCGCCCCGGTGGCGCAATTTCCGAGGCTGCCCGCGGCGATCACCCGGTTGCGCCACAATTCGAGCGGCAGCATCGGCTCCTTGACCGCGCGTTCGAGCAGCAGGAGCGCCGCCAGGGCGACGAGGCCGAGGCCCAATACGGCCCACCAGAAGGCGGGCGGCAGCGCCGCGCCCTGCACCAGCACCAGCATCAGCAGGCCAGCGGCGGCGAGCATCAGCAGGGCGCCCCCGAAGTCCAGCCGGTGGCGTCGCGGCTCCACGTTTTCTTGCAGATACAGCGCGATCATGACCAGCGCGGCGACGCCGATCGGCAGATTGACCCAGAACACCACCGGCCAGCTCAGATGCGTCAGCAGGAAGGCCCCGAGCGACGGCCCGATCACCGCCGAGATGCCGAAGACGCTGGAGACCAGGCCTTGCACGCGTGTCCGCTCGGCCGCGGTGTAGAGATCGCCCAGGATCGTGGCGGCGATCGGCATCACGCCGCCGGCGCCGAGGCCCTGGATGGCGCGGAACAGGATCAGCGCCACCATGCCGCCGGCGAAGCCCGAGAGCAGCGAGCCGGCGAGGAACAGCCCGGCGCCGACGAAGAACACGCGCTTGCGGCCATGGATGTCGGCAAGGCGCCCGTAAAGCGGGATCGACACCGCCTGGGTGAGCAAATAGACGGTGAAGACCCAGGAAAACAGCCGAAATCCGCCGAGATCGGCGACGATCGTCGGCATCGCGGTCGCCACGATCGTGCTCTCGACCGCCGGCATGAAGGTGGCGATCAGGCAGGCGATCAGGATCGGGGTCCGGCTTGGCGCGACGGCGAAGGGTGCTTCGGGCATGGATTGCGATAATCCGCCCGTCGGCGCCGGTCCAGGCATGGGAGCCAAAGCGACCGCGTACACATTGGCGGCGGCGAGCCCTCCAGTGTGTACGCAATCGGGGTTGCACGCCCCGAAAGCGCGTACGCAACTGGGGTCGCGGACCCCGAAAGCGCGTACCCAATGGGGGTTGCGCACCCCGAAAGCGCGTACGCAGTTTCCGTGTCTCACTCATGGGGTGCAGCTGCCCTTCGGCGCCAACGAACGCGCCCGCAACCGGCGCTGATCGGATCGTCACGCCGGCTGCATCGACCCGACGATCTGTCGCCATCGTGCGATCCGTTGGCGGTCCCGTTGCTCGGAAAACTGAACCCCGGCACAATGCGAGACCAAGCCTCGCCTCGGGAGGGAAGCATGGACATTGCGCGCGAGCGGTCCGGGCGCTTCTTCGGGGTCGGCGCGATCGATCGCCGCCTGTGGCTCATCTTCTTCGTCACCTGGCTCGGCTGGGCGCTCGACGCCACGGATTTCGGCCTGTTCTCGCTGGTCCTTCGGCCGGCGGTCACGGACCTCCTCGGCGGCCATGCGAGCCTCGCCGAGATCGGCCGCGTCGGCGGCTATCTCAGCATGGTGGGGCTGCTCGGCTGGGCGCTCGGCGGCTTCCTGTTCGGCGTCGTCGCCGACTATATCGGCCGCGTGCGGACGCTGGCGCTCAGCATCCTGGTGTTCAGCGTGTTCACCGCCTGCCAGGGATTTGCGCAGACGCCGTTCCAGCTCGGGCTGTTCCGCTTCCTGGGCGGGCTCGGGACCGGGGCTGAAATCGTGGTCGGCATTACCCTGGTGGCCGAAGCGTTCGCCGGCACGCATCGGGCGAAGATCTGCGGCCTGATGATGACCGGCGCTGCGTTCGGCGCCCTGTTCGGCGGCGTCGTCTACTCGCTGATCGGGCCTTATGGCTGGCGGGCGGTGTTCTTCGTCGGCATCCTGCCGGCGCTGCTGCTGCTGTTGTTCCGGCGCGGCATGACCGAGACCGAGCAGTTCCGCGCCACCAGGGATCGACGTGCCGCCGTGCGTGCCGCCGGCGCCGGTGCCGCTGCCGCTGCCGCTGCGGGGGATCGCGAATTCATCCGCTTCGCCCCGATTCAACTCTTCAATCGGCAGAACCGGTTTGCGACCGCCGTCGGGCTGTTGTTCTGTCTCGGCACGCTGCTATCGATTTGGACCAGCATCATATGGCTGCCCACGATCCAATCGCTGATGCTGGAGAAGGACGGGATCCGGGGCGCGGCGGCGATCGGCATCGTCGGGCGCGGGATCATGCTGTGGGGAGTCGGCGGCATTCTGGGTTATGCCGCGTTCGGCTTCATCGCCGATGCGATCGGACGGCGGCGAGCCATTCTGTTCTACAATGTAGGCGCGCTCGCCTCCGGCCTGTTCCTGTATCTCGGCCTGCACAGCTACGATTACTACCCGCTGATGCTGGTCGTGTTCGGTTTCTTCGTCTACGGCGTGTTCTCCGGCCACGCCGTCTATCTGCCGGAGCTTTTCCCCACCCGGGTCCGAGCCACCGCGGTCTCGTTCTGCAACGGGTCGGGGCGGCTAATCACCAGCTTCGGCCCGCTCGTCGCCGGGCTTCTGGTGATGCCGTTCGGCGGCAGCTTCAACCGGGCAGCGGCGGTGATGACCGGCTGCGCCGTGCTCAGCATCGTCGCCATGGCGATCGGGCCGGAGACCCGGGATGCCGAGCTGCCCGAATGAACGTGCAGGGAATTGAGCTCGAAACGCTGGAGCGCGGAAGCGGCAAGCCGATGTTGCTCCTGCATGGCTTCGAGCCGATCGACCCGGCCGCGCGCTTCGTGGACCTGCTTGCCGCCGGGGCGCGGCTTACCGCCCCCTCGCATCCCGGCTTCGGACGCTCCTCCCGTCCGGACGGCTTCGAGACCGTCTATGATCTGGTGCATCTCTATCTCGCCATGCTGGAAGCGCTGTCGCAGGAGCGCGTGGACCTGCTCGGCTTCTCGTTCGGCGGCTGGCTTGCCGCGGAGATCGCCTGCGTGTGCCCGCACCGCATCCGCCGTCTGGTGCTTGTGGATGCGCTCGGTATCAAGATCAGCGACCGCGAAACGCCGGACATCCTCGACATTTTCAACACCCATCCCGACACCGTGCATCGTCGAAGCTGGCACGATCCCGAGCGCTTTGCGCCCGACTACGACGCGATGGAAGACGAAGAGCTGGTGATCCGGGCCGCCAACCGGGAATTGCTCTGCCTGTACGGCTGGCATCCCTATATGTACAACCCGCGGCTCGCGCGATGGCTCCGCCGCATCGCCGCCCCGAGCCTGGTGTTATGGGGCGCGAGCGACGGCATCGTGACGCCCGCTTACGGTGCAGCGTACGCGTCGCGGATTCCCGGCGCGCGGTTCGTCTCCATCGCCGCGGCCGGACATCATCCGCAGATCGAGCAGCCGACAGCCTTCGCCGACCACGTGCTTGGATTTCTCGATCGCTGAGGGCGCGCGGATGGACGTCTGGTGGCAGTGTGAAATTCCTTATCCCTTCGTCGATCCGGCGGTTTTGGATGCCGCGGATTCGGTGCGGGCCAGCCTGCCCAATCGCTACTGCGATCCGAGGATTGCGGCCGATCTGTTCCAGGAGGTGATCGACGAGTTTCTGCTGTGCGACGATCTCGGCATGAACGTGCTGGCGATCGAGCATCACGCCGGCATCAACTCGCTCATCGGTTCCAATCCGATGCTCCTCGGCATCCTGGCACGGCAGACGCGCAAGGTTCGCATCCTCAGCCTCGGCACGCTGATCTCGCTGCGCAAGGACCCGGTGCGGATTGCCGAGGAATACGCTACCGCCGACGTAATCTCGCGCGGGCGGCTGGAGATCGGGTTCGTGAAGTCGGGCGGGACCGAGATGGCGTCCGCCAACGCCAATCCGGCCAACAACACCGAGCGGTATTGGGAGGCGATCGATTTGATCCGCAAGGCACTCAGCCATCGCGATGGTCCGTTCAGCTGGGAGGGCAAGCACTTCACGCATCGGCACGTGAACATCTGGCCGCCGCCCTGGCAGAGCCCGCATCCGCGCATGTGGTCGGCGACCGGCGACCCCGAGACCGCCGCCGAGGTCGGGCGGCGCGGGTTCGTGCATGTGCTGGTGTTGCGGGGGCCGGACGGCACGCGGCGGGCCTTTGCGGCGCACCGGCGCGCGCGCGCAGAAGCCGGACTGCCGGCAGTGACGACCGACAACTTCGCTTATGCCGCCCTGGTCTATGTGGGCGATACGGACGAAGAGGGCGTCGGCGTCGGCGCGAAGCTGCTGTGGTTTCTGAACACCAGCCTGAAGTCGGCACCGCAATTCACGAAGTTCCTGCCGGGCGCCGCGCCGGCCGCCTTCGCTCCGCAGCTTTACCGCACCCGCCCGAAGCCGGCGGCCGATGCGGGCTTGGCCGGCGCCGAAAAAGGCGTGACGCCGGCGAGCGCTAATGCCGCGCGGCTCACCGCGATGACGCCCGAGCAGGCGATGGCGGACGGCATCCTGTTCGCCGGCAATCCCGACAGCGTCTATCGGCAGATCATGGAGTTTCACGACAAGGTCGGCGGCTTCGGACATCTGGCGATGATCGGCCGCTCGGGCTTCATGACCCACGCCGAGTCCGAAAAGGGCATAAAGCTGTTCGCCAACGAGGTCATGCCTCGCCTGCGCGCGGTGAAGCCGAGCGTGGCGAGCTGATCAGCGCGGCGCGTCCGGAATCTCGCCATGATGCCCGACGGCGGCGTTGCTAATCAGCGCCGGCAAGCTTAGCGTCAATCGTGGAATTACTCCACCAACGACCCGAGAAACCGGGCGCGGGGGGAAGCAGTGCTCGGCACCTTCTGGCAGTTGGCACGAAGACATCTCGCCGCGCTCGCGGTGTTTGTTGCCGGCGGCGCAATGGTTTTTCTGGTGTTGGGGCTGGTCGCGGTCGTCGGCAGCCGGGACGCCAGCCATGCCCAAGACCCGGAGAAGGTGATGCGCGATTGGAACCGGGCAATTCACAGCCTCGGGCTCCGCGCGGTCTTCCCGCCGAGCGAAGATTTCCACGTTGGCGACCTCCTGGCCGCCGATGTCGGGGAAGCCGGCAAGTCCGAAACCACCACGCCGCTGCACCATACCGTCCGCATGACCCATGTGCCGGGAACCGAGAATGCCCTTCGGGCCGCATATAAGGACCTTCCCCGGCTGCCACCCACCCCGAAGGACTACGATGGCAGCAGCCCGGTCGAGGCGACAGGCGATATCTTCTCGGCGCCCGCGGTACATCACCAGCCTGCCGATCATTGCCTTCCCCGCGATCACCATCAGCACCGCGAGCGCCCAGAGCGCGGGCGGTTTGTGGTCACGCCTGAGCGCTCTCGTGGGCGCCGAGCGGACCGCCTCGGAGAGCGTGCAAATCCGGGTACCGGAGGCGGAGACGTACGGCTTGAATAGCGCGGAAGCCGAACAGCTTCTCGAAGATTTTTGCGGGGCACAAAAACCCGTCCACAACCGGATTTGCACCGAGCCGTACGCCCGCGACGCCCTGGCGTCGGTGGTGGACCCCTCGCTCCTCTATCCCCCTGACGCCGGGAAGGGAGCGAAGCCGTCGGCGCCCCGGCACCAGATCGCGCTCCATTTCATCCGACGCATCTACCTGACCCGCTCGTTGGAGTACGTCTACGGCGCGGACACGCTGGTGGCGGCGACGGCCCGCAAGGCCGCGACGCGGGAGCCAGTCGCGGCCGACCCCGCCACGGCGCCGGCCGGGCAAGACGCGAGAGCGAAGATGGAGGCGGCCTCGGCGAATCTCAGCCGCGACTTGGGCGCCCTTGGCCAAGGCGGGGAGGTTTCGGTCAGCGCAGTGACCAGCAATGGGGCGGTGCTCAAGATGCTCTTCGCCCGCCCGGTCGTGATCGGGTACGAAGACATCGAAACCGGGGCGTTTCCCGCGAACGTCGCCGAAATCCCGGCCCCGAGTTCTCAATCAGTCCTCCGCCGCGAACATCAAATAGGAGATGCGACATGGTCATGGCGCTTCTGGCGGCACTTGCCGGCGTGGTCCTCGCCGGACCCGGCTCCGTCCGGGGTGACGGATCGGGTTCCGTGACGCTCGTGCAAATGCCGCGCAACCCCGCCTGCTGCGGCGACGCTGGAACCAATTCGGCGCTATCCAGCGATGAGCCGGCGCCCGGCTATTCTGCGAAACGGCCAACCGCTCCCCGGAAACAGGAAGGCAAGCCGGTACCGCCGCAAACCAAGGACTCGCGCCGGAGCAACACCAACGACGGTAACTAAACGCGGGCACGCCAATTCATGCGCTCGTATCGTCGGTCTTCCGGCCTCGTAATCGCGGCTCTGCTGCTGATCCTGAGCGCCTGCACGGTCCGCCTCGCGCCGGACTATGACCCCGTCATCCTGAGCGGGTTGGCCGATGCGAATCAGCAAACCCTCACGCTATTCGCCGCACTCTCGCGGGGAACGCAGCCCGCCGCGTTTCCGCAGCGCGAGGCGGAGTACAACGCGGTCATCGGCAAGTTCGACGCGCTTCGGCTCGAAGCCGCCGCTCGCCCCAATCCGAATACGGCCAATGCCGGGCTGTTCGCGAGAGCTGCCGGCGTTGCCGAGACGCCTGATCTGGAGGAGCGGCTGAAGGCGCCTACACCGCGCATTCTGGCGACCATCATCGCCAAGTTGACGCAACTGCGCGACGACGACCGGGCGAGACCGCTGACGCCGAGTTTCGTGGCGCTGTTCAAGCACAGCTACGAGATATCGTTCCAGCAGGCCTTCACCTACGAACGAGCCCTGCAACGATGAGGAAACGCGCCATGGGCAATCCGATCAACATATCGGCGCTGACCGGCAGTGTGATCACCGCCGCCAGCCGCTCGGTGGGGCGCGACGTCACCGCCTTCGAGAGCTTCGCCCGCGACCAGGTGCAGGCGCTGGCGCAGCAGGCGCATGATATCGCCGCCGAGATCGCTGCCGGCGATCTTTCCGATGCGGATCGCGACTTTCTGCTCGCTGATCTCAAAAGCGATGCGAGGGACTTCGCCGACACCCTCACCGGCTTGGCGATGGTGGAGATCGAAAAGGTCTGGAACGCCGCCGTTACGGCGTTGTGGAACGCCATCGGCACGGCGGCGGGCATCGGGCTGCCGAAGCCGTTCTAGCCAGTGGTTGCGTGTAGGGCGGACGCAGTCCGCCGCTCCGACGAGGCGGACTGCGTCCGCCCTACAACGGTTCGGGCAGCTTTCAACGAATCGGTCTACTAGACGCGGCGGGCGAACCGCGCGTCGGTGGGCGGCGTTGTGACCAGCGGCGAAACAGGAGGAAACGATGCGACGGTGGATCGCCGTCACCGCCATGGCGCTCCTGGCCGGCAAGGCCGCAGCGGCACCGACCGGGGAGACGATTTTCCAAGGCGCCTGCGCCGCCTGTCATGCCGCCGGCTCGCCGCGCGTGCTATCCGGCCAGAAACTGTTGCCCCGCACCGGGGCGATTACCGGCGCTGACCCGAGCGAGGCAATCCGGCTGATTCTGGACGGCCATCAGCCCGCCCCGGAACGGCGCGGGGCCTGGATGCCCGGCTTCGCCCCAGTCCTGAGCGACCCGCAGATTGCCGACGTTCTGAACTGGCTGCGCCAAGCGGCAAGCGCCCCGGCTTGGCCCGATCTGGCGGCGCGGGTGCAGGCGGTCCGCGTCGCTTCAGCGCAAGCGGTGCGGCGATGACCCGCCTCACGGTCAACGGCCGGCCGGTTGAACTGGACACCGATCCGGCCACCCCGCTGCTCTACGTGCTGCGCGAGGATCTCGGGCTGAACGGGGCGAAATACGGGTGCGGATTGGGGCAATGCGGCGCCTGCACGGTGCTGCTCGACGACCGGCCGGTGTTTTCCTGCGTCACCCCGCTGCTCGCCACCGAAGGCCGGAAGGTGCGCACCATCGAGGGCCTCGGCACGATCGACGACCCGGGGCCGGTGCCGCGCGCCTTTCTCGCCGAGCAGGCGGCACAGTGCGGCTACTGCATTCCCGGCATGATGATGCGCGCGCAAGCCCTTCTGGAGCGACGAGCGGCGCCGAGCGAGGCCGAGATACGCGCTTTCATGCAGCCCAATCTATGCCGATGCGGAACCCACATGCGCATCTTGCGTGCGGTGCGGCGCGCGGCGACGGAGATGGCGCAATGACCGCGCTCTCGCGCCGCGCCATGCTCAGCGGCGGATCGCTGTTGCTGGGCTTCCGCCTCTTGCCGGCCAATGCCGCCGCACCGTTCGACGGCGATTTGCGCGTGGCGCCGGAATTGGATTCCTGGATCAGGCTCGATCCCGATGGCGGCGTCACGGTGCTGACCGGCAAGGTGGAGCTCGGGCAAGGGATCAAGACCGCGCTGATCCAGATCGCGGCCGAGGAGCTGGACCTCGAAGCGAACCGGATCACGCTGATCACCGCCGACACCGGACGCACGCCGAACGAGGGATACACCGCCGGCAGTCACTCGATGCAGGACAGCGGCACGGCGATCCGCGACGCCGCCGCCGAGGCGCGTGCGTTGCTGATCGATGCCGCCGCCGCGCGCTGGCAAATGCCGCGCTCGCAGCTTCGCACCGAGGCGGGTCGCGTGACGGGGCCGGGCGGGCGGACGCTCGGTTATGGCGAGCTTGCCGGAAGCGTGGATTTGCATCGAGCGGCTGCGGCGCCGTTTCCGCTCAAGCCGGTTTCGGAATACACGATCGTCGGTCGCTCGCTGCCGCGGATCGACCTGCCGGGAAAGCTCGCCGGATTGCCGAGCTTCGTGCAGGATTTGCGCCTCGACGGCATGGTGCACGCGCGCGTGGTGCGTCCGATCGCCTACGGGGGCCGGCTCCTGGATGTCGATGAAGCCGCTGTTGCGGCGATGCCGGGCGTACTGAAAGTGGTGCGTGAGGGCAGCTTTCTCGGCGTGATCGCCGAGCGCGAGTTCCAGGCGATCGCGGCGATGCGCGCGCTCGCCGCCTCCGCGCACTGGGCGCCGGGCCACAAATTGCCGCAGCCGGGCGCGGTCGGCGCCTTCCTGCAATCGGCGCCTTCGCACGACATCGTGGTGCTGGACCGGCCGACGTCGGCGCCGCCTCCCGGAACCGGGCGGAGCTTGGAGGCTCGCTATTCGCGCCCCTTCCTCGCCCACGGCGCGATCGGCCCGTCCTGCGCGGTTGCCCGATACGATCCGGCCGGCAGCGTGACCGTGTGGACCCACACGCAGGGCGTTTTTCCGTTGCGCGGGGCGCTGGCCGAGATGCTGCATCTGCCGCCGGAGCAGGTCCGCTGCATTCATCTGGAGGGCGCCGGGTGCTACGGGCAGAACGGTGCCGACGACGCCGCGGCGGATGCCGCGCTGCTGGCACGCGCCATGCCGGGCCGCCCGATACGGCTGCAATGGATGCGCGAGCAGGAGCAGTATTGGGAACCGTACGGCCCCGCCATGGTGGCCGAAACACGAGCGACGCTCGACGGCGCGGGCAAGATTGCAACCTGGGATTACCAGGTGTGGAGCAATGTGCACACCGAGCGTCCCGGTCCGGCCGGCGTGCTGCTGGCGGCGCAATCGCTCGATCCGCCCTTCGCGCCGCCGCCGCCGAAGCCGATCCCGATGCCGGAGGGCGGCGGCGACCGCAACAGCATCCCGCTTTACGATTTTCCCGGCGCTCGGGTGATCTATCATTTCGTGCCGGAGATGCCGGTGCGCGTCTCCGCCCTGCGCTCGCTCGGCGCGCATCTGAACGTGTTCGCGATCGAGAGCTTCATGGACGATCTCGCGACGGCTGCCGGCGCCGATCCGGTCGCCTTCCGGCTCACCCATCTGCGCGATCCGCGCGCCCGCGACGTGGTGGCGATGGCGGCGGAGCGGTTCGGCTGGCCGAACGCACCGATCGGTTCCGGACGCGGCTTCGCCTTCGCGCGCTACAAGAACCTCGCCGCCTATTGCGCGGTGGCGTTGCAGGTCGCCGTCGAGCCGGCGAGCAAGCGCATCCGCATCGGCCGCGTGGTGGCGGCGGTGGACAGCGGGCAGAGCGTCAATCCGGACGGCATCCGCAACCAGGTCGAGGGCGCGATCGTGCAGGCGGCGAGCTGGACCTTGTTCGAGCAAGTCGCCTTCACGCCTCGACGCATCGTCAGCCGCGATTGGAGCAGCTATCCGATCGCGCGCTTCAACGCAGTGCCGGAGAGCGTCGAGGTGCACGTCATCGACCGCCCCGGCACGCCGTATCTGGGAACCGGAGAGTGCGGCCAGGGCCCCGCCGCGGCGGCGATCGCCAATGCCGTCGCCGATGCGACCGGCGTAAGGCTGCGGGACATGCCGCTGCGGTTGGACGCTTGAGCCTAAGTCCTTACCGCCGCCCTCACCCGCTCCGGCTTTCGCCGGCCCGACCTCTCCCGCGGAGCGGGAGAGGTGACTGGTTTCGCCGCGGGCCTCCTACACCTCTCCCGCTTGGGGGAGAGGTCGCCGCGCGCTTGCGCGGCGGTGAGGGCGCGGCGGCAGGATCGACGCCGGCGCGGCTAGAACGGAATTCTCATCGTCGAGATCGCCGCCCTTCGGCGCCTCCCACGACGGCGCGCGGCCGCCGCCGCTCCCGCCCGCCGGCGCCCGCGCCGGGGCCCCCCGGAACTCGCCGCTGGCGCCCTCTTCGCCACGGTTGCTGTCGATCAGCACGAGGTCGCCGCGGAAGCGTTCGATCACCACCTCGGTGGTGTATTTCTCCTGCCCCGACTGGTCGGTCCATTTCCGCGTCTGCAACGCGCCCTCGACATAGACCTTGCGGCCCTTGCGCAAGAACCGCTCGGCCACGTCGGCGACACGCTCATTGAATACCACGATGCGGTGCCACTCGGTCTTTTCCTTGCGCTCGCCGCTCGCCTTGTCGTTCCAGGTCTCGCTGGTGGCCAGGGTGAAATGGACGATCTTCATTCCCGCCTGCGTCGTCCGCACCTCCGGGTCCTTGCCCAGATTGCCCACCAGAATCACCTTGTTCACACTGCCAGCCATGAAAACCCTCCGCCCGGACCCCGCATTGAACCCGGAATGCGGTTAACGCATCCCTAGCGCGCGCAAAACCCTTTCCTCGGCGCCCTCGGTCGTCTATATCCCGCGAACATCCCAAGAACAACGGGAATCGGGGCAACCGCCGCATGGTCGGCAACACCATCCACGTTCGCGGGGCGCGCGAGCACAACCTCAAGAACGTCGATGTGGTGATCCCGCGCGACCGGATCACCGTCATCACCGGCCTCTCCGGCTCCGGCAAGTCCTCGCTCGCCTTCGACACCATCTATGCCGAGGGCCAGCGCCGCTACGTCGAGAGCCTCTCCGCCTACGCCCGCCAGTTCCTCGAACTCGCCGGCAAGCCCGATGTGGACGGCATCGACGGGCTGTCGCCGGCGATCTCCATCGACCAGAAGACCACCAGCCGCAACCCGCGCTCCACCGTCGGCACCGTGACCGAAATCCACGACTACATGCGCCTGCTGTGGGCGCGCGTCGGCGTCCCCTACTCGCCGACGACCGGCCTGCCGATCGAGGCGCAGACCGTAAGCCAGATGGTCGATCGGGTGATGGCGATGCCCGAAGGCACCCGGCTTTTGCTGCTCGCCCCGGTGGTGCGCGACCGCAAGGGCGAATACCGCAAGGAACTCGCCGAACTGCAGCGCCGCGGCTTCACCAGGGTGAAGATCGATGGCGTGCTGCACGAGATCGCCGACGTGCCGGCGCTCAACCGCAAGATCAAGCACGAGATCGAGGCGGTGGTCGATCGCGTGGTCGTCCGTCCCGGCGTCGAATCGCGTCTCGCCGACAGTTTCGAGACCGCGCTCGCGATGTCCGACGGCGTCGCCTACGCCGAGAATGCCGACGGCGGTGAGCGCACGGTCTTTTCCTCGCGCTTCGCCTGCCCGGTCAGCGGCTTCACCATCGAGGAGATCGAGCCGCGCCTGTTCAGCTTCAACAGCCCGCACGGCGCCTGCCCGAAATGCGACGGACTGGGCACGCAAGGCTTCTTCGACCCCGCCCTGGTAATCCCCGACGAGCACGCCAGCCTGGCCGCTGGCGCCGTCGCCCCGTGGGCCGGCGCGCGCACACCCTATTATGACCAGACGCTGCAAAGCCTGGCGCGCCATTTCAAAGTTCCGACCCGCACCCCCTGGATCGAGCTGGCCGAAGTGGTACGCGACGCGATCCTCTTCGGCACCAAGGGCGACGTCGCCTTCACCTACAAGGACGACGTGCGCGCCTACACGGTAACGAAGCCGTTCGAGGGCGTGATCCGCAATCTTGAACGCCGCTTTGCCGAGACCGACAGCGTCTGGGTGCGCGAGGAACTGGCGCGCTATCGCGCCGAGCGCCCGTGCGAAGTCTGCCACGGCGCGCGCCTGAAGCCGGAGGCGCTGTCGGTGCGCGTGGCCGGCAAGAACATCGCCCAAGCCTCCGAGCTTTCGATCGAAGCCGCGCTGCCCTGGTTCGACGCCGTCCTCGACACGCTCACCCCGCAACGCGCCGAGATCGCGCGGCGCATCTTGCGCGAGATCGTCGATCGGCTGCGCTTCCTCAACGATGTCGGGCTGAGCTACCTGACGCTGGCGCGCGGCTCGGCGACGCTCTCCGGCGGCGAGAGCCAGCGCATCCGGCTCGCGAGCCAGATCGGATCGGGCCTTACCGGCGTGCTCTATGTGCTCGACGAGCCCTCGATCGGCCTGCATCAGCGCGACAACGAGCGCCTGCTCGGCACCCTGCGGCGGCTGCGCGACCTCGGCAACACCGTGCTGGTGGTGGAGCACGACGAGGACGCGATCCGCGCTGCCGATCATCTGATCGACATGGGGCCGGCGGCCGGGGTGAACGGCGGGCGCGTGGTGGCCGAGGGAACGCCCGCCGAGGTCGCCGCCAACCCGAAATCGCTCACCGGCGACTATCTCTCCGGCCGGCGCCGGATTCCGATCCCGATGCGCCGGCCGGTGCAGAAGAACCGGATGCTGCGGGTGGTGGGGGCGCGCGGCAACAACCTCAAGGACATCACCGCCGCGTTCCCGCTGGGCGTGCTCACCGCCGTCACCGGGGTCTCCGGCGGCGGCAAGTCGACCTTGGTGGTGGATACGCTCTATCGCGCCGCCTCGCGCCGGCTGATGGGCTCGGGCGAAGTTCCGGCGCCGCATCAGCGGGTGGAGAATCTCGAACAGCTCGACAAGATCATCGACATCGACCAGTCGCCGATCGGGCGCACCCCGCGCTCCAACCCCGCCACCTACACCGACCTGTTCGCGCCGATCCGCGATTGGTTCGCCGAACTCCCGGAAAGCCGCGCGCGGGGCTACAAGTCCGGCCGCTTCAGCTTCAACGTCAAGGGCGGACGTTGCGAAGCCTGCCAGGGCGACGGCGTGCTGAAGATCGAGATGCACTTTCTGCCCGATGTCTATGTCACCTGCGATGTCTGCAAGGGCAAGCGCTACAACCGCGAGACCTTGGAGGTGAAGTACCGCGACAAGTCGATCGCCGACGTGCTGGCGATGACCGTCGATGAGGCCGCCGGCTATTTCAGCGGCCAGATGCGCATCCACGATCGGCTGCGGATTTTGCAGCGTGTCGGCCTCGGCTATATCAGCTTGGGCCAGCAGGCGACCACGCTCTCGGGCGGCGAGGCGCAGCGCATCAAGCTATCCAAGGAACTGTCCCGTCGCGCCACCGGGCGCACCCTCTACATCCTGGACGAGCCGACGACCGGGCTGCATTTCGAGGACGTGCGCAAGCTGCTGGAGGTGCTGCACGCGCTGGTGGACCAGGGCAACAGCGTGGTGGTGATCGAGCACAATCTGGAGGTCATCAAGACCGCCGACTGGATCGTCGATCTGGGGCCGGAGGGCGGCGACGGCGGCGGCCGCATCGTCGCCGAAGGCACGCCGGAGGCGATCGCCGCCAACCCCCACAGCTACACCGGCCGCTTCCTGGCGCCGCTGCTGACCTCGGAGGACAAGCGGCGGCGAGCGTGAGAAGCGCGTCAGTCACCCCGTGCCGCGCAGCAACCGCTCCAATACCGCTCTCAATCGCGGCAGTTGGCGCTCGACGACGCCCCAGACGAGATGGGAATCGAATCGTCGCGTAGCCGTGGACCAGCACGTTGCGAACGCGATGATGCGCGGAAGTTCCGGGATTGCGGATGCCAGCGGCTCAGGGAGCCTCGCCATGGCGGGCTGCGTCAGGATTTCCGCGTGCGCTCGATTATCACTCATCTCATGGCGAGACCTTGTCATGACAATCGGCCGATTTCAATGGCGACATCCACGGTCGCGGCGACCGTTCCCGCGTTCAATACGAAATGATGACGTTAACCACGTCGGCGTAGGAGCCCGGCGGCGGGGTGGCTTGGGCGGGCACGAGGCCGTAGGCGGTCAGGGTGCCGGTCCCGCTGCTGACGGACGCGGTGTTGGTGCCGGCGGTGTTGCCCCACGGCAGGGTGGCGCCGGCATCGCGGTAGATGCCGTAGGTGATCGCGTTGGCGCCCGATTTCATCTGCCGCGTGGTCGGCCCGGTCCCGGTCGCCCCGTTGTCGAGCGCCACCGTCACGGGCGTGCTGGCGTTGCAGGTCGTCGAGATCGTGGCCGTGGCGCTGACGGGAGCTGGTGAGGACGGAAGCAGTCGGAAACGCCATGCTGGTCGCGGAGACCGTGCATTGGGTCGGGACGGTGGCGGAGATGGAGAAATTGGCCTGAGCGGTCGAGTGCACCGGCCGACGCCAACGCGGAGCAAGTAGACGGCGGGCTCCCGGCCCATTG
The DNA here is from genome assembly GCA_963762525.1 of uncultured Pseudomonadota bacterium. GTDB lineage: Bacteria > Pseudomonadota > Alphaproteobacteria > Acetobacterales > Acetobacteraceae > DATFDN01. The sequence continues at coordinate 1,105,995 of CAVXKT010000011.1, read as the reverse complement.
CAGTAGATGAATTGCGCGTCCGTGCCGCTGAAGCTGGATGTGTAGGTGCCGGGCGGAGGGGCGGACCCCGGTGCCGGCATGGTGACGCCAATGGGTAAGTTCCGTTCATGGCCCGGTGGCCCCGCGACGGAGATGGAGATCGGACCTTCCATCGGATAGGATGTTCCGTTTCCGATCTGGTTCGGATAGCTAGCCCCGCCGGTGATCTGGACGGGGATCGTCGCGCCGCCTGATGCCAATGTCCGGTTGGCCGCGGCTCGTGCCCCCCGTGCCGGTCCCGATGGAAATGCATGCGGTTAACGCCCGTAGCGCTGAGGCCATAGGTGTTCGTGCAGGAATAGCTCGCGTTCCCGCTCGTGGAGTATGGGAACCCCGAATACGGGTTCATCGTGCCGAAGGTCAGAGCCGGCCCGGTCACTGCGCATGTCACCTGGCCGCCCGCGCCGCGCCCGATATCCCGAGAACGAGCAGCAAGACAGAGCGCCGCAGCCGCGCCGGCCACGTGTCGTCCGATGTGGACGGCGCAACGAGCGTATCGAACGGCGCTGCATCAATGCACCTCCTCGCACGGCATCGTGCCGAGCCGCCGGCCGACGCCGCCCTTGCCGTCGAAGTGGGTGTGGACCAGGCATTTCATTCCGTCCGGCATCTCCACCGTCAGCACCTCGTTCGGTCCGAGGGCCGGCAGATAGGCACGGCCCGCCTTGCTGATCGGCACGCTTGACGCGGCCGAGACGAGCGTCGAGCCCACCGGCGGCGGCTGGCCATGGAAGGCGATGGTCATGAGCGCGGAGGACGCTGCCGACCGAACGTCGAACGCCGCCACCGAGGCGCCGCCGTCGCGGATCGTCACCAGACGGTCGGTCTCGCCCGGCACCGCGTCGATCGGCAGCCGCTCGGTGTCAATCGCGAGGCGCTGCGGCACGCCGGCGACCGCGCCCGAGACCGCCATCTTGCCGTCGAACGAGGTGCGTCCCTGATCGTAGCCGTTGAGCTGCACGGGCACGCCGGACTGGCCGGCATCGGCAATGATGATGCCGCCGCTGGCTGGATCGGACAGGAACGGGTGCATCCCGACCACGCCCGCCGAGCCCCGCAGGGTGGCGTAGCCGGTGACCTGATTGCCGAGCGTCTGCACGGCGACGCCCGGGATTCCGTATCCCGTTCTCACCTGCGCATCAGCGTTGGCGAAGGTGCCGGTCGGCGCGCGGGTCGCGTAGGCATCCCAGCCGATATCGCCAACCCCCTGACCCAAGGGCTTCGACGCCGAGAAGCTGCCGGTATAGCCGCCCTGATCGCCCGCCCCGCCGCTGCTTCCCGTGGCGTAACCGCCGGAGGCCGAGGCTTGCACGCCGCCAACCGCGAAGCTCACGCCCACGACGAGCGTGGTGGCGCGCTCCCCGCCCATCGTGCGCGACAGGTTGGCGAACACCGGAATGCGGTCGCCCACGAGGTAGTTGGCGCCGATTGATGCGAAACCGACGGGCGCCGATCCCTGATAGGTGTTGGCCTGATAGGAGGCGGAGAAGGAAAGCCTTTTGCCGGGTTGCCACGACAGCCGGCCCGACCATTCGGAGACCACCGGCATGCTCAGGATCGGGTCGATCCGATGGGCGCGGGCGTAGGCCCGTCCGGAGACCGAAACCACGTCGTCGAACGCCCCCAATGTGTGGGCGGCCGCGGCGTCCAGCCCCAGATTCCACGGACCGGCGATGGTGACGGCGAGGCGTCCCGCGCCGCCGGTCCCGCGATCCGAGTGGCTGGCCGCGGCCGAGACATGGGTCGCGAGCCAGGGCGCGAATGCGATGTCGGCCAGGCCCTCGGCCTCCGCCAGCCCGGGGCCGCCTTCGGTGTGCAGCGTGGTCGTCACGGCGTTGAGCGCGCCGTAACTGGCGTTGGTGTAGGCGTACGGCGCGCCGTCGTAGCTGGTCGTCGGTGAACCGTAGTTGAACCGCGGCGCCCCGAGGCCGGCCGACCACAGGAACACGCCTTGACGCAGAAGCTGCGCGTCAACCCGCGCCACCTCGATGGGAATGATCTCGCTGCGCCCCGTCACGTCCGTCACCACCAGGTTAGCCCCGCCGCCGGTCGAGCCGGGCGGCAGCACCAGGGAGAAATCGCCGCCGGCGGTGTTGGTGTGAAAGGTGCGTTGGCCATTGAGATAGACGTCGATGGCCGATTGCGCCTGCGCCGTCCCGGCCACCGAGGCGACGGGCGAACTCGACCAGCCGGGGGCGCCGCTGTGGTCGGTGCCGATTTGCAGACCGCCGAAGCGATAGGACCGCGCGAGCAGGGCGCTGGTGGTCGAGACGACGTCGCCCGCCGACACCGCGGCGCTGAGCCATGCCGGGCGCCAGGTGAAGGTGCTGTCCAATCGCACGACCGCGTTCGTCGCGCCGGCCGCGCTGTCGTAAGCCCAGCCGAAGCCGCCGACGACATCGGGCGCCAACACGCGCAATTCGGCGATGCCACCCCACCCGAAGCCTCCGGAGCCCGAACCGAGCGGGGCGCCGTTCGATGCTTGGCCCAGCGCGTGCCGGGCATTGAGGTCATAGTTGACGTAGGCGCCCCAGGTCTCGGGGCTGAGACGGACCGCCGCCGCACCGCCCTCCGGCGCGAACCGTCGGGTGGCGAGCCGGCCGACAGGGACGGTCAGCGCCAACGTTCCCGTGGCTTCGTCGAGCCGGGCGGTGATCCCGCTTTCGGGCGAGAGAGCGAGGGCCTGGCCGGGGCGGCCGGCGATGCCCAGCTCGCGCACCGTTGCCGCCGGCAGGGTGATCCGGCCCTTCGACACCAGGATCGGCAGGGTGCCGGAGGCGACGCCGTTGACCTTGACCTCGACGAGCAGCCGCTGGTCGGACACCACCTCGGGCGCGGTCATGAACCGGCTGGCAAGATCATCGTCCTGCCTCGCGGCGGCCCGGGCGGTGCTGTTGGCGCCGAGGATGAGGGCAGCGATGAGCACCGGCGCCCGCATCCGCGCGAGTCGGGCTCCGCCCCCCATCGGCTCGGATCACGAGTTTTCCGCGCGCATCAGCGGATATCGATCGCGCGGCGGCCCAGATCGGTGACGAAATCCAGCTCTCCCGGATGCACCTCGGAGCGCAGCGCGACCGCCAACGACGAGTGCCCGAGCGCGTAGCCGACGAGGCCTTGCGCCACGACGCGGTTGTTCTGCGTGATGTCGGCGATGCGGGCCCGCCGGGCGCCTTCATTTGTTATCAGGATATGGAGCGCATCCAGCAGCCGTGCCCGCAGCACGGGTGGCGACATTTCCCCCGGTTCGACGAAGGCCGGGAGGCTTTGCGTGAGGGCGAAGACGATCTGCCCGGCCCGGATGCTGTCGCGGTCCGGAATCTGCTCGATCACCACGCGGAACGCGCGCTCTCGGCCCGGGGCGCCGGGCGGCAGTTTGACGCGCAGGTTGTAGGTGGCGTGCGGCCCCACCCGGGTCGCCGGCGGCGAGGCGATCGCGGTATCTGATTCGCTAAGCACATTCTGGCCGGCGGCATCCTGCGACCAGTCGAAGACCCGGGTTTCGAGGTAGATGGCGCGGTCGCCGGGATTGGTGATGACGATCGAGCCCGGGCCGTCACGGGTCTCGATTGTGATCGGCCGCGCGTCGAAGCCGTCGGCCCGAGCGGGCGCGATCACTGGGACGGCGGCCGCGACGATGAAGGCGGCCGCCAGGTTGCGGTGGTGCGCCATGAAGAACCCTTTTGGTTCAGATGCGGCCGAATTGTTCGGCCAGGCTCAGAAGCTCACGGTGACGTTCACCACGTCCGCGTAGGAGCCCGGCGCAGGCGTTGTCTGCGCGGGCACCTGACCGTAGACGGTGATCGCCTGCGCCGATCCGTTGCCGGTCCCCGCCTCCGTGTTCGTGCCGACCGTGTTGCCGAAGATCGTGGTCAGGCCGGAGTTCTGGTACAGGGCATAGTTGACGGTCGCGCTGGCGGGGCCGGTCATCTTGCGAACGGTGACGGTGGCGCCCGAACCGGCGCCCTGATCGAGCCCGACATTGTAGGGCGTCGAGTTGGTGCAGGTGACGTTTACCGTTCCCATCGCGGTGACGGCGGCGCTCAGCGTCGTTTGGCCGGCGAAGGCGACCGAGGTCGCCGTCACCGTGCAGCCCGCGGTGATGGTCATGGTGACCGGCATCGTCGTGGTCGCGCTGCCGGCGATGGCGGCGCCCGGTACCACGGCCGACGCGAGCACCAGGCCGGTAACGACCCGTTTTCGAGCGACCGCCGGCCAGAAGTGAAGCCTCATCCTAGCCTCCGGGTCATGAAGTCCGTAACCGGCCTTCACGCTTACCCGAAGAAGATTGACGAAAGGTATATACGCGACTGTAACGGGCTTGCGCGAGGGTTCGCCGGGAGGGCGGGGTCGGAGGCCGACGGCGGCCGGCGGTTCGCCGCCCGCTGCCCGCCGCTCAGCTCAGCTTCACCCGCACATACGAGCCCGGCGCGTCCTCGATCGGCTTCAGCTTGCCGCTGCCGGGTTTGCGGGCCGGCGCCATCTCCGCGCCGTGTCCGCTCACCCAGCGATGCCAGTCGGGCCACCATGATCCGGCCATCTCGGTTGCGCCCCTGAACCACGCCGCGGGGTCGGGCGGCAGCTCGGTGCCGACCCAGTGGCCGTATTTGCCGCCCTCGGGCGGGTTCACCACGCCGGCGATATGCCCCGACGCCGCCAGCACGAACCGCTTCGGTCCGGCCAGCAACTGCGTGCCCTTATAAGTGCTGCGCCAGGGCGCGATGTGGTCCTCGCGGGTGGACAGGAAATACGCCGGCACCGTGATGCGCCGCAGGTCGATGGGGACGCCCGACAGGCTGATGCCGCCCGGCTCGCACAGCAGAATTCTCCTGATACATCTTGCGCAGATAGAAGCTGTGCATCCGCGCCGGCATCCGAGTCGAATCGGCATTCCAGTACAGCAGATCGAACGGGAACGGCTCGTTGCCGAGCAGGTAATTGTTGACGACGAACGACCAGATCAGGTCGTTGGCGCGCAGCATGTTGAAGGTGGTCGCCATCTCGCTGCCTTCGAGATAGCCCCGCTGGTTCATCCGGTCTTCCAGCGAACGCAGCTGCTCCTCGTCGATGAACACGCCAAGCTCGCCCGCCTCGGCGAAGTCCATCATGGTGACGAAGAAGGTGGCGGTCTTGATCCGCGCGTCGCCGTTGGCCGCCATATAGGCCAGGGTGGAGGCGAGCAGGGTGCCGCCGAGACAGTATCCGATCGCGTTCACCTCGCGCTGGCCGGTCGCCTTTTCGATGGCGTCCAGCGACGCCATGAAGCCCTCCTGCAAGTAATCTTCGAAACCCTTCTCGGCCAGCCGAGCATCGGGGTTGACCCAGGAGATCATGAACACGGTGTGGCCCTGCGCCACCGCCCATCGCACGAAGCTGTTCTTCGGCCGCAGGTCGAGAATGTAGAACTTGTTGATCCAGGGCGGCGCGATCAGCAACGGCCGTTTCAGCACCTTGTCGGTGCTCGGATTGTACCTGAATCAACTGCATCAGATCGTTCTGATAGACCACCTTGCCCGGCGAGAGGCCGATATTCTCGCCGAGCTTGAAGGCGTCCATATCGGTCATCTTGATGCGCAGCTTGCCCTTGCCCTGCTCGAGATCGCTCAGCAGATGGTTGAGCCCGCGCAGCAAATTCTCGCCCCCGGTCTCGGCGGTCTTGCGCAGCACCTCCGGATTGGTCAGCACGAAGTTGGACGGGCTCATCGCGTCCATGAACTGACGCGCATAGAAATCGACCTTCGCCGCCGTTTTCGGATCGAGCCCGTCGGTCTGCTTCACCACGTCCTGCACGTAGCGGGCCGAAAGCAGATAGGATTGCTTGATGAAATCGAAGACTTCGTTGTTGCGCCAGGCTTGGTCGCGGAAGCGCCGATCGGAGGCCGGCGCATCGATCACCGGTTCGGCCGGCATTCCGGCCATGCGCTTGGCGGTGTTCTGCCAAAGCGTGAGATAGTCCTGCCAGAAGCCGAGCTGCGCCTGCATCAGCTTGCTCGGGTTCGCCATCAGCCGTGCCGTCATCTCCAGAAAAGCACTGCCGATTCCCAGCGGGTCGCTCGGCTTGTCCGGTCGCTGGCCCTGCCGCTTCAGCCAGTCGAGAACGAGGCGCCGGGAGCGTTCGGCGATGTCGCCCATCGACCGGCTGACCACCTCGGGGTCAGGCATCTTGAACCCGGAATCTTCCGAGGTCTCCATATCCGCCATCCTGCATCCTTTCCGCGCCGGGAACCGGAGGCTACATGTGCCGCCGGTGGAGCGGTTCAGGAGCAAATCCGGCCAATGAAGGCGATTGATATGGGTCCGGAAGCTACCGGCCGGCAAGGGTCGGCACAAGAGTTTGCGTGCGCCGCACGCGGTGGCGCGATTGTTATGGCGCTGTTGCTCCTGTCCGGCTGCTCCGGCCTGCCCGACCTCACCCACCGGATCGAGGGCGGCCAGATCGCCAAGCCGCGCCCGCCGCCGCCGGGGCTGACGGCGCCCTACCCGAATCTCGCCTCGGTGCCGGCCCGCCCGACGCCGCCCGATCAGGCGGCGCTGGCGAAGATTCAACAGGCGCTGGTCGCCGATCGCGAGAATGCGCGGCATCTGACCACCCCGGGCGGCCCCGATCCGTCGCTGCCCTCAGCCTCTCCGGCGTTGTTCGGGGTCGGCAGCGCGCCGCCGCCGGCCCCCGCCCCGGCCGGTGGCGCCAGCGCCACCTTGGCCGCCGCGTCCGCCCCGCCCGCCGCAGCCGCGCCGCCGGCAGCAGCCGCGCCGCCCGCAGCGGCCATACCCCCTGCCCGGCCGCCCGCCGGCGCGGCGAGAGCCACCGCTTCCGCCGCACCGGCCCCGCCGCCGGCCGTGGCCGCACCGTCGATCCCGGCCGGCCCGCCGGCGCCGCCCCAAGTCGCGGCCCTGGCGCCGCCGGCGGGACCCGGCGGGACGCCGCTGCCCGGCTCAAATTATGGCGGCAATCCGCCGGGGGCACCTACCGCCGCGCACTCCCCGGCGCAGCCGCCCCAAGGCGCGGCCGCCGCCATCGCCCAGCCGACCGGCCCGGCGCCGACGCCGCCGGCGAGCCTCGGGGGCGGCGCGCCGCCGCCGACCCCGCCGAGCCTTCCCGCAAATCCGGCCACCACCGTGGATGTGCCCTTCCCGCCCGCCTCGGCGGTTTTGCCCGCCGAGTCCGCCGGTGCCCTGCGGGCCCTCGCCCGTCGCCGGGGCGGGCACGCGATCACGGTCGTCGGCTACGGCGATACGACCAGCCCGGATCCGGATGTGCAGTCCCGGGCGGTTGCGCTCGGCCTGCAACGCGCACGCGCGATCGCGCAGATGCTCGCCGCCGACGGCGTGCCCGCGGCCGCCGTGCGCATCGATGCCGAAGCCGGTGGTCGCGGCGGATCGGCCAGGATAGTAGAATAGCCGGCCCCGGAAAGAATTGACGATGTCCGACGAGTTTCACCGCATCCGCCGCCTGCCCCCGTACGTATTCGCCGAAGTGAACACCGCCAAGGCGCGCGCGCGCGGTGAAGGCTCCGACATCATCGACCTCGGCATGGGCAATCCCGACAGCGCCACGCCGGCGCACATCGTCGCCAAGCTGGTGGAGGCGGTGCAGGACCCGCGCACGCACCGCTATTCCGTGAGCAAGGGCATCCCCGGGCTGCGCCGGGCGTTGGCCGCCTACTACCGGCGGCGGTTCGACGTGGCGCTCGACCCCGACAGCGAGGTGATCGCGACGCTCGGCTCGAAGGAGGGATTGGCCAACCTCGCCACCGCCATCACCAGTCCGGGCGACACCATTCTGGTCCCGAATCCCTCATACCCGATCCATCAGTTCGGCTTCATCATCGCCGGCGCCGCGGTGCGCAGCGTGCCGGCGGCGCCGGATGAGGAGATGCTGCGCGCACTCGACCGCGCGGTGCGGCACTCGGTGCCGAAGCCGACGGCGCTGATCGTGAACTTCCCGTCCAACCCGACCGCCTATCTGGCCGATCTCGATTTCTACCGCGAGATCGTAGCCTTCGCGCGCCGCAACGAGCTCTGGGTGATGTCCGACCTCGCCTATGCCGAGATCTACTTCGGCGCCCGCATCCCGCCGTCGATCCTGGAGGTGCCCGGCGCCAAGGAGGTGGCGGTCGAGTTCACCAGCCTCTCCAAGACCTACTCCATGCCCGGCTGGCGGATGGGCTTCGCCGCCGGCAATCCACGGCTGATCGCGGCGCTCGCGCGCGTGAAGTCCTATCTCGACTACGGCGCCTTCACGCCGGTTCAGGTGGCGGCGACGGCGGCGCTGAACGGGCCGCAGGAGTGCGTGGCGCAAATCCGGGCGCTCTACCGGGAACGCCGCGACGTGCTGATCCGCGGCCTCGCACAGGCGGGCTGGGAGGTGCCGTCGCCCGACGGCTCGATGTTCGCCTGGGCGCCGATCCCGCCGCGCTTCGCCGGCCTCGGTTCGCTCGCATTCAGCAAGCTGCTGCTGGAACGCGCCAAGGTCGCGGTGGCCCCCGGGATCGGCTTCGGCGAGCACGGCGACGGCCATGTGCGGATCGCGCTGGTGGAGAACACCCACCGGCTGCGCCAAGCCGTGCGCAGTATTCGGGCGTTCCTGCAAGCCGGCAGCAATCAAGCCGAGCCGGCGGCGGTCTCGGTCGCATGACGCGCCCGCTGTCCGTCGGCATCGCTGGCCTGGGCACAGTCGGGACGGGCGTCTTGCGCTTGTTGCGCGACAACGCGACGCTGATCGCCGCGCGCGCCGGGCGGCCGATCGTCGCCGCCGCGGTCTCGGCGCGTGATCGCGGACGCGATCGCGGCATTTCGCTCGACGGGCTGCATTGGCACGACGATCCGCTGGCGATCGCTGCCTCCGGCGTCGATGTGGTCGTTGAGCTGATCGGCGGTGCCGACGGGCCGGCGCGGGCGCTGGTCGAGGCGGCCCTGGAGGCCGGCAAGCCGGTGGTGACGGCGAACAAGGCAATGCTCGCCGTGCATGGCGCTGCGCTGGCCGCGAGGGCCGAGACGGCCGGCGTGCCGCTCGCGTTCGAGGCGGCGGTCGCCGGCGGCATCCCGGTCATCAAGGCATTGCGCGAGGGGCTGGCCGGGAACCGCATCGACAGCGTCGGCGGCATCCTCAACGGCACCTGCAATTACATCCTGACCCGGATGCAGGAGGAGGGCGGTGAATTTGCCGACGTTCTGGCCGATGCCCAGCGTTTGGGTTACGCCGAAGCTGATCCGAGCTTCGACATCGACGGCATCGACGCCGCGCACAAGCTGGCGATCCTGGCGGCGCTGGCGTTCGGCCGGCCGGTGGCGTTCGACGCCGTGCATGTCGAAGGCATCCGCACTGTCTCCGCGCTCGATATCGGCTTCGCCGCCGAACTCGGCTACGGGATCAAGCTGCTCGGCCTGGCCCGCGCCGGCCCCGACGGGATCGCGGCGCGGGTGCATCCCTGCATGGTGCCGCGCGCGGCGCCGATCGCCCACGTTGCCGGCGTCTTCAATGCGGTGGTGATCGAGGGCGACGCGGTCGGGCGGGTGATGCTGGAAGGACGCGGCGCCGGTGCCGGTCCAACCGCGTCGGCCGTTTGCGCCGACCTGATCGACATCGCCCGCGGTCGCGCCGCCCCGATCTGGGGTGGGGCGCAGTCGGACGCGCCGGCGGTGCCGATCACGGCGCATACCGGCTGCTACTATCTGCGGCTGATGGTGGTGGATCGGCCGGGCGTGATCGCCGACGTGACGGCGGTGCTGCGCGATCATGGGGTGTCGCTGGAGTTGATGCTCCAGCGCGGTCGCGCGCCGGGCGAAGCGGTCCCGGTCGTGCTGGTCACCCACGAGACGCGCGAAAGCGCGATGCGCGCCGCACTGGCCCGAATTAGCGCGCTCGAAGCCGTGACCGAAAAGCCGACCCTGGTGCGGATCGAGGCGGGATAGCGACGCGCTATCCCCGCACCACGCGCGCGGCGAAGAAGCCGTCCATGCCGCCGCGCTCGGGCCACAGGCCGGGATGCGTGCGCAGATACCCTTCCGGCGTGCGCGCCGCCGGCAAATCGGCCAGCTCCTCTCGGGTGAACGGGTCCGGCCCGGCGCCCGCCGGCAAGCGCGCGATCCGCGGCGCCCCCTCCTCCGGCTGCAACGAGCAGACCGCGTAGATCAATCGCCCGCCCGGTCGCAGCAGCCGCAAGGCGGCCGCCAGAAGCCGGTCCTGAGCAGCGGTCATCGCGGCGACATCCTCCGGGCGCTTGAGCCGCGCCACGTCGGGGTGACGGCGGATGGTGCCGGTGGCGGTGCAGGGCGCGTCGAGCAAGACCGCGTCGAGCGGCGAGGGCGGCATCCAATCGAGCGCATCCGCGTGCACCACTTCGACGCTGAGACGAAGCCGCGCCAGGTTCTCGCGCAGACGCGCGATGCGGGCGGCGTCGCGTTCGACCGCGAAGACCTGCGCGCCCGCGAGAGCAAGCTGCGCGGTCTTGCCGCCCGGTGCGGCGCAGAGATCGGCGACCCGTTCGCCCGGCCGGGCCGCGAGCAGACGTGCCGGCAACGCCGCCGCCGCGTCCTGCACCCAGAAGTGACCCTCCGCGAAGCCCGCGAGTTCGGATATTCGGGTGTCCGGCGCGAAGCGAACCGAGCCGCCGGGAAGGCGCTCGCCGCCCGGAGGCGGCACAACGCCCGGCCGCAGACTGAGATCGAGCGGCGCCGGCCTTTGATGCGCGCGGGCGATCTCGCGCGCCTCCGCGCCCCAGGATCGCCAGAGCCATTCGGGCGTATCGAGGCGCGGCCCGTCCAGTGCGGCCAGTGCGGACGGACCGGCCTCGGCAACCCGGCGCAGCACCGCGTTCACCAGCCCGGCAAAGGGCGCAAGACCGCGCGTGCGGGCCAACGCCACCGCAGTCGCCACCGCGGCGTGCGCCGGCGTCTCCAGAAACAGCAGGCCGGCCGCGCCCAGCCGCAGAATGTGGCGAACCGGCTCCGGCGGCGAACGGCGGAGAAACCGAGCCAGAACCGCGTCCAGCGTGCCCGAGCGCCGCAGCACCGTCGCCGCCAGCCGATGCGCCGCCGACTTGTCGCGCGCGTCGAGGCCGCTCAAGGCGTCGAGCGCCTCCATCAGCGGCAGCCGGCGATCCAGCACCGACATCAGCAAATCGAGTCCGGCCTCGCGGGTGGGGTCGTGCATGAGCACAGAGATGCGCCGTTGCCGCGCCACCGCAAACCGATGTTGATTTCCGGCGTCCGACGCGGAAAGGTCGAGTCATGCCGATTCTCTCAGGAAGGGCCAAGCTGGCCGGCGTCGTCGGATGGCCCGTCGCGCACTCGCGCTCGCCACGCATTCACAATTTCTGGCTGGATCGGCACGGCATCGACGGCGCGTATGTGCCGCTGCCCGTCCGCCCCGAGGATTTCGCCGTCGCGCTGCGTGGGCTGCGCGCGGCCGGCTTCGCCGGGGTCAATGTCACCCTCCCGCACAAGCTCGCCGCGTTCGATCTGTGCGATTTGGTGGATGACAGCGCCCACCGGGTCGGAGCGGTCAACCTCTTGGTTTTCCATCCGGACCGCATTATCGGCAGCAACACCGACGGATCGGGCTTCGTCGCCAATTTACGCGAGGCCGGCGTGTCGCCGGAGGCGGGGCCGGCGCTCGTTCTCGGGGCGGGCGGCGGCGCGCGCGCGGTCGCCGCCGCCTTGCTGGCTTGCGGGACGGCGGTCGCGGTCGCCAACCGCACGCGCGCCCGCGCCGACACGCTCGCGGCCGGGCTTCCGGGCCTCTCCGTCGTGGACTGGGACGCGCGCGAGGCGGCGATGTCCGACCGCGCCCTGCTGGTGAACGCGACCAGCGTCGGCATGGGCGGCGCCGGCGCTCCGCTCGGCCTCGACCGCGCTCCTCCTCGGCTGGTAGTCGCCGACATCGTCTATACGCCGCTGGAAACGCCGCTGCTGGCGGCGGCGCGCGCGCGCGGTCTGCGCACCGTGGACGGGCTCGGGATGTTGCTGCAGCAAGCGGGCGCCGGCTTCGCCGCGTGGTTCGGCGTGCGGCCGGTCGTGGACGAGGCGCTGCGCCGCGCCGTGCTCGCCGATCTCGCTCCCGGATGAAGGTGATCGGACTTACCGGCGGCATCGGCATGGGCAAATCGACCGCCGCCGGGGCGTTTCGCCGCGCCGGGATCCCCGTCTTCGACGCCGACGCGGCGGTTCACCGGCTGCAGGCGCCCGGTGGGCGGGCGCTGCGCCCGATCGCGGCGGCGTTCCCCGGCAGCGTTCGCGACGGCGTGCTCGACCGTGCCGTGCTGCGCAACGCCGTGCTCGGCCACCCCGAGGCGCTGCGGCGTCTGGAGGTGATCCTGCATCCGATGGTCCGCGCCGACGAGCGCGCCTTCCTCGCCCGCGCCCGGCGGGCCGGAAAGCGAATTGCCGTGCTCGATATTCCGCTGCTGTTCGAGACCGGCGGGGATAAGCGCGTCGATCAGGTAGTCGTCGTTTCGGCCCCGCCCGCCGTGCAGCGCTATCGGGTCGGACGGCGCCGGCAAATGGGTCCGGCGGCGATCGCCGCCATCATCGCACGGCAGATGCCGGACGCCGAGAAGCGCCGGCGTGCCGATGTGGTGATCCGCACCGGCCTCTCGCGCCGGCACGCCTTGCGCGCCCTGCAACGGCTGATCGAGAAGCTCCGCCGATGATTCGCGCGGTCTTGCTGGACACCGAGACGACCGGGCTGGAGCCGCATCTCGGACACCGCGTCATCGAGATCGCCGCCCTGGAGCTGGTCAATGACCTTCCCACGGGGCGGCATTTCCACGTCCTGATCCACCCCGACCGCGACATTCCCGAGGAAGCCAGCCGGGTGCACGGCATCACCCTGGCGCATCTCAGCGATAAGCCGCGGTTCGACGGCATCGCCGCCGAGTTGTTGGCGTTTTTGGGGGACGGTCGGCTGGTCGCGCACAATGCGCCGTTCGATTTCGGCTTCCTCGATGCCGAGTTCGATCGCCTGCGGCTCGGGCGATTGGATGCGGCGCGCATGGTGGATACGCTGGCGCTCGCCCAAACGCGCTTTCCGGGATTGCCGAACAGCCTCGACGCGCTGTGCCGCCGCTTCGGCATCGACCTTTCGGCCCGCACGACCCACAACGCCCTGCTCGACTGCAAGCTGTTGGCCGAGGTCTATATTGAGTTGACGGGGGGGCGGCAGCGCGGGCTGTCGCTGCGCGTCGAGCGCCGAATCCCGGTGATCGCGGATGCGCCGGTCGCCAGCCGAATCCCGCGCCCGATCCTGCCGAGCGAGGCCGAGCTCGCCGCGCACGCCGCGTTCATCGCGCGATTGACCGAGCCGGTGTGGCTGGCCGGTTGACGCCCGCCATCTCAGTCCTTCCCGACCGAATCATCTACCCGCATCTCCGGATCGGCGTGTAAGCTGCCCAAAATCCGCAAAGTTGCGGACCGGGGGGACGCGATGAGAAGATTCGGAGTGACTGCGTTCTGCTTGCTGGTGGGCTGCTCGGGGACGGCATTCGCCCAGCAAGCACCCATATGGAACGGGTTCTCGGCCGGCGTGGGAGTGGGCGGCGCCTTCGGTAACGCCCGCAGCGACCTCTCCGGCTCGATCCCGACATCAAGCGCGTTCGGTGCGATCTTCGCCGGCTACGACTACCAGTTCCCGAACCGGATCGTGCTGGGGCTGAGCGCCGGGATCAGTCCCGCACCGGGCCTGTTCGGAAACCTTACCCGGCCATGTCCGGTAACGCTGTGCGGCGGTCTTCCCGCCACCAACGACTTCAAGACCGAGGTCGATTGGTTTGCCGACATCCGGCCGCGCCTCGGCTACGCGATCGGCCGCTATCTGCCGTATGTCACCGCGGGATTCGGCTTCGGCGAAGGGAAATCCAGCGTGACCACCTCGTTTCGCGGGATGACGATCTCGGAACAGATCGTGCACAGCAACCTGCGCGGCGCCGTGTTCGGCGCCGGCGTGCAGTATGCCGCGACCGATCACCTGACGTTGGGCGCACTCTATCTGCGGGTCGAAGCCAATGCCAACCGGGTGCCCGGCGGCGCCTTCAGCACCAACGCCTTTCGCCTCGAGGCGGCCTACCACTTCTGAGCCGTTTCCGAGCCGACGGCCGGAGGCGCGGGTCTCACCCCCGTGCCCTCAGGAACCGGCTGAACGCCTCCAGCGTCGCCCGCGAGACGTGGTGCTCGATGCCCTCGGCATCCGCCTCCGCCGCCTCCGGCGGCACGCCGACGGCAAGCAGCAACTCCACCACCACCCGGTGTCGCACGCGCACCCGCTCGGCCAATTCATGACCGGAGGCGGTGAGGAACACGCCGCGATAGGGCCGCGCGGTCGCTAGCCCCTCGCGCTTGAGCCGGCGGATGCTCTTGACCGCCGTTGGATGCGAAACTCCCAGCCGGCGGGCAATATCGACCAGCCGCGCCTCGCCGCCGGTCGCCAAAAGATCGGCGATCAGCTCCACATAGTCTTCGGTAAGCGCCGCCGACTGCGCCGAGCGCGCCTTGCCGAACCGCTGCGCCTGCGTAGGCTCGGCCGGCATCCGGTCGGGATCCTCGTTCGGCTCGGACAGAGGCAACTCCTTTCCGGATCCGCAAGCCGGCATACTGCGGGCCAGCCCGGAAGTCACCCGCCCGTGTCATTTTACGGTCCGAGCTCCACCCGGGCGCTCCGGCTTTGATCCGAACCCTCTTGACCGAAATGTAGCCGATGCTAAATCCATCCCGGATCAGCGGAGCGGGCGATGCGCATCGAGGAAGCCGGGGCAGCGGAGGACGAAGACGCGGTGCTGGCGCGGGCGCGCGAATCCGCTACGAGGCGGCGGCGGAGTTGGCGCCGGCGGCCGCTCTCGGGCCGCGTTTCCGCGCTGATGTGGCTCCTGCGGCTCTACGTCGTCGTCATGCTGGCAGTGGTGGCATTGCAGCTCGGCCGTCTGGTGTGACGGAGGAGACCGCCGACGCGGCGCCGCGCGAGGATTTGCTCCGCGCGCGGGCGCAGGTCGCGATCGGCCGGCTGGGAGCGACGCGACGCCGGCGGTCGCGGCTGCGACTGTTCGCGCTTCTCGCGGGGCCCGGAATTCTGGTCTTCCTGGGCGAGAACGACGCGCCGTCGATGCTCTCCTATGCCGCGACCGGGGCCGGATACGGGATTGGATTCTTCCTGCCCTTCGTGGCCTTCAGCTTCGTGCTCGGCTTCGTGGTGCAGGAGATGGCGGCGCGCGTCGGCGCGGTGACCGGGCACGGCCATGCCGAGCTGATCTATGATCGCTTCGGCGCCTTCTGGGGCCGCTTCGCGATGTCCGACCTGCTGGTCGGCAACTTCCTCACGCTGGTGACCGAGTTCATCGGCATCCGCGCCGGGCTCGGGTTCTTCGGCATTCCGCCGGCGCTCGCCGTGGGGTTCGGACTCCTGGTCGTCGTCGTCGCCTCGTCCACCTCTCGGTACAGCACCTGGGAGCGGCTGACGCTCGGCCTGGCTCTGGGAAATGCGCTGTTCGTGCCGGCGGCGCTGCTCGCCCATCCGGATTGGGGAGCGGTCGGCTGGTCGCTGCTCACCTGGTCGCCCCTTGCCGGCGGAATCAAGCCCGACGCGATCACGCTGATGGTCGCCGATATCGGCGCCACCGTGACGCCGTGGATGCTGTTCTTCCAGCAAGGCGCCGTCGCCGACAAGGGCTTGCAACCGCGCGACATTGCCGCCACCCGGTTCGATACCGCGCTCGGATCGGTCCTCGCCGCCGTCTTCGGCATGGCGGCGATCATCGCCACCGCGCCGCTGTTCGCGCACGGCATCTCCGCCAAGGACTTCCAGGCGGCGCAGTTTGCCGGCGCATTGCGGCCCATCATCGGGAACGCCGGCGCCGCCCTGTTCGCAATCGGCATCTTCGAGGCGGGACTGGTCGCGGCGATCACCATCGCCACCTCGTCGGCCTATGCCGCCGGGGAAGTGCTGCGCGCTCCGCATAGCCTGAACGCGACGCCGCGCGAGGGCTGGCGGTTTTACGCAGTGCTGGTGGGATCGGCGGCGACGGCGGGAGTGGTGGTCCTGATTCCCGGCGTGCCGTTGGAATCGGTCGTAATCATCGTAAACGTCGTCGCCGTGCTGGCGATGCCGCCGGCATTGCTGTTTCTGCTGCTGATCGCCAACGACCCCGAGGTGATGGGCCCCTACGCCAACCGCCGGCTCGGCAATCTCGCCGGCATCAGCGTGTCCGCGCTGCTGCTGCTGAGCGGGCTCGCGTTCGGTGCCAACGTGGTGGCTCCGTCGCTGTTCGGAGGATAGACCACGGCTCTCCCGGGAGGCGAACATCGTCGTGAGCTTGACCGGGACCCTCGCGGTGCGCATTTTTGCGGCTTGCGAGGGGGATGCCATGGCCAAGGCCAACACCGTGCAGATCCGGCTCGTGTCCTCGGCGGACACCGGCTATTTCTATGTCACCACGAAGAACACCCGAACCCGGACCAACAAGCTCGAGCTGAAGAAATACGACCCGGTCGTCCGCAAGCACGTCGTATTCCGGGAAGCCAAGATCAAGTAGCTCCGATCGGCAGCAGACCCGGGTCTCGCGCCGGCGACGACGTTACGCGGATTTGATTTCGGCCGCTGCGTTTTGCCTCATAGAGCGCCGCGTCGGCGGCGTTCAGCAGGGCCTCGGCGTCCTGGCCCGAATCCTCGGTGGAGGCGACGCCGACGCTCACGGTGAGCGTCCGGGATTGATTGCCGGCCCCTTCGACGCGCAAGCCGCTCACCGCCGCCCGCAGCCGCTCGGCCGCGGCCGCCGCCTCGGCGGCCATGGTTCCCGGCATCAGCACCACGAACTCTTCGCCGCCCACCCGTGCCGCCGAATCGAAGGCGCGGGTGTTGGCCCGCAATGTGGCGGCGATGGTTTGCAGCGCCCGATCGCCGGCGGCGTGGCCCAGTGCGTCATTGATATTCTTGAATCGATCGACGTCGATCATCAGCACGCCGATATGCGCCGTCGGCGAGGCGTCCAGCAGCCCACGCAAATGGGAAACCATGTGCCGACGGTTGTAGAGCCCGGTCAGCGGATCGGTGGCCGCCAATTCCAGCGCCTGGCCAAGCTCGGCGCGCAACCGATCCTGATAGCGCTTGCGGCGAACCTGGTTGCGCGCGCGCACCCGCAGCTCGTTCACGTCGATCGGGCTCGACACCCAATCGTTGGCGCCGAGATCGAACGCCCGCAGCATCCGCTCGGGCGCGTCCCGGTCGGCGATCAGCAGCACCGGCAGGTGCTGCGTGCCTTCGGCGGCGCGCAGCCGGGCCGCCAGCCGCAACGGATCCTCGGCCGCGAGCAGCAAGCTGAGAACGACCAGATCGCATCCCGGCTGCATGCCCGCGAGCGCCTCCGCCTCCGATTTTGCGTGCTGCGCGGCGATCCCCTCCGCCGCCAGCGCGCTGACGATCAGCGATGCGGTCGCGGCCGAATCCTCGACCACCATGGCCGACGCACCGGCGACGCCCACCGGCGCGCCGGTGGGGAGCCCCAGCGCGCGGGCGGTGGCGGCGCGGGCGCGCCACTCATCAAGCAGCCGCTTCAGCCGCACCAGGCTGCGCACCCGCGCCATCAGGGTGGGAAATTCGACCGGTTTGGTGAGGAAGTCGTCCGCCCCGCGCTCCAGCGCCAGCAACCGCTCCGACGCCGCATGAAGCGCGGTGATGATGATGACCGGTATGTGCTGCGTCGCCGGATTGTCCTTCAGGTGGCGGCAGCATTCGAAGCCGTCCATGCCCGGCATCATGACGTCGAGCAGGACCAAATCCGGCTGCCAGCTTCGCGCCATTTCGAGCGCCTCGTTGCCGTCGCCGGCGCTCGCCACCTCGAAATACTCGGCGATGAGCCGGGCCTCGATCAGGCGCACATTCGCCGGCACGTCATCGACGATCAGGATTCGCGCGGTCATACTGTCCCGGACGCTTCCGCCCACGGCGGACGGATGTCGGATAGTAATCGTGACGCGTTCCCGAGGGAAGCACTCGATGCGCGATTGCGGGCGCACCGCGGTCGGCTTACCTCCGGCGCTTGGATCTGGACCTCGGACGCTGCTCCGCCTCGTTCCCTTCGCCTTCGTTCTGCTCTGGAGTTCGTCTTTCGTTGCGGTGAAGATCGGACTCAGGCATCTCTCCCCGCTGTTGTTCGTAGCGGTGCGGCTCGCCGCGTGCGCCATTATCCTGATGCTGTTGATGCTGGCTCTGCGGCGTTCATGGCGCTCTCTCCGCGGAGGGCGCTGGGCGCATTGCGCCGTTGCGGGTGCGCTGGTGAATGCCGGTGGCCTCATGGGGCCGCATGTGGCGCAGACCGTGGTCGCGGCGGCGCAGGTCGCGCTCGTGCAGTCGCTCACGCCGTTGCTGACCGCGGTGCTCGGGATCGTGATCTTGAAGGAGAAGCTGCGCCCCGCCCAATGGCTCGGCCTCGCACTCGGCGTCACGGGGGTGGGGCTGGTCGTCGGAATGGCGGCACTCGAGAGCACGACGCGGCTGGAGGGGCTTGCCTTCGCTTTTTCGGGTGTCGTGTTCCTGGTTGCCGGCACGCTCTATTTCGGCCGCTTCTGCCGCGACATCCCGTTGCTGCCGGGCGCCACGGTGCAATTCATCGCCGCCGCCCTGGCGAGCGCCGCCGGGGCGGCGCTGCTGGAGACGCCGCGCGCCGGCTGGACCGGCGCCACGATCGCCGCGGTGGCGTGGAACACGCTCGCGGTCTCTCTCGGCGGCATGGCGCTTTACTATTTCATGCTGGCGCGCGGCTCGGCAGCGCGGGTGACGGCGAATTTCTACCTCGTGCCCGGCACCGCGGCGATCCTCGGCTGGACCCTGCTGGGCCAAGGCCTGAGCCCGCTCGCCATCCTCGGCCTGGCGGTGGGTTCGATCGGGTGCGGGCTGGTCGGCGGCGGCCTCACGCGGCGGCGCCGATGGCGCGAGGCGCCGGCGGTCGGGCGAATCGGACCGAAGGGCCCCTGATCCGGGAACGAAGGCCGCTTTGGCACGTCAAAGCTTCGGCGCTCAAACCAAGGAAACAGGATTCCGGATCGCTACCCGGGCTACGACGTGCTTGCGAAGCGCCGGACCGAGTCGTGGAACGAGCCCACGCGACAGGCCATCGACCGGCGCCTCGCGATTGCGCGTGAGCCCCGCTTCTTTTCCGAAACGGAGTGGCAGACCCCGAATGCGGTGCGGAACCGCGCGCATGGGCGACGCGCCGGCGCGCAGCGTCGTTAACGCCGATTGCCGAACTTGGGATATTCCCAACCTGTGGGTCTGCGACGGCTCGGTGTTCCCGACCATGGGCGGCGTGAACCCGAGCCTCACCATCACCAACATCGCGATGCGCACCGCGGACCGGATCAAGGCGATGGCGGCGCGCGGAGAACTGTAGCGGCGCCCTCACCCGCCGCGCCTAACCGCTACACCTCGACGACGATGTAGTCCTCCTCGACATGTACCGGGATGGTCTCGGCGACATAGGGGCCTTCGACGATGCGGCTGCCCGATGTGGTCTCCACGGGATAGGATTTGGCGCGCACGCGCTCAGGGTCGCAGTAGGACTGGCCGGTGCGGATGTCGAACTCCCAGCCGTGCCAGGGACAGCGAATGATCTCGCCCTTGCGGCTGTAAATGTAGGTTCCGGGCTCCGGCGACTCCACCAGCCCGGTAATCAGCCCGTCGCAAAGCCCGCCGCCCTGATGCGGGCAGCGGTTGAGCAAGCCGTAATAGGCGCCCGAGAGGTTGAAGATGGCGATCGGCCGCCCCTTCACCCGCACCAGCTTGCGCCCGCCCGGCGGAATCTCGCTGGTGGCGGCGACGACGTGACGGCTCATCTCTCTTCCCGATCAGCCGAAATTGTAGACCTGCAAGGCGTTGTCGCGCAGGATCATCCGCTCGTGCTGATCGGACAGCCTGATCCGCCAGGCCTGACGCGGATCGTCGTAGTCCCAGTGCGGATAGTCGCTGGAATAGACGATCCGATCCCAGCCGATCCATTCGAAGGTCTGGGCCAGGTCTTGCGGATTTTCCGGCTCCTCGACCGGCTGCGTCGCGAACCAGAGGTTCGAGCGCATGTACTCGGATGGCGGGCGCTTCACCTGCGGGACCTCGTCGCGCATCTTCCGCCAGTGCGCGTCGAGCCGCCAGGCGAGCGTCGGACCCCAGGCGAAGCCGCCCTCGATCAGCACGATCTTCAAATCGGGAAACGCCTCGAACACGCCCTCCAGGATCAGGCTCGCGGTCTGGTTCTGCATCGAGTGGACCAGCATGTGGTGATCCTCGATGTAGAATTGCGGCCAGCCGCCGGCCGACGGCGCGCTGCTCTGGGTGCCGCCGATATGCAGTCCGATCGAAAAGCCGTTCGCGCGCGCGGCGGCGAAGATCGGCCAGTAGCGCCGTCGACCCAGCGGCTCGCTGGTCTTCGAGCCGAGCTGAATTTGCGCAAAAGCGGCATCGCCCGCGCGCTTCTCGATCTCGCGAACCGAGGCCTCCGCATCGTCCTGCGGCACCAGGACGGAGGCCCGCAGCCGCGGCTCCGGCACGTAGAAGGTCTGCTTCTGCCAGTCGTTCATCGCCGTGCAGAAGGCCGCCGCGGCATCCAGATTGCGGGCGATGTTGGCGTTCAGCAGCGGCTCCAGCACGCCGAAGGCGATGTCGTTGGCGTCGAGGTGCTGTTCGCGCAGGAAGGCGACGTCGGAGCCGGGCAGGCCGCCGCCCGGCGGCCAGGCGTCGCGGCGGCAGGTATTGGGCGAGAAGCGCGGATAGGTGCCGCGCGCCGCGTACGGGCCGCAGACGAACTTGTCGTATTCCCGCAGATACTTGCGCCAGCGCGCCGACAGGAACGGGTCGAGGTCGCGCGGCGTCTTCATGTACGGATGAATGTCGGTGTCGATGATGCCGAGCCGGGCTTGCGCCTCCGGCGGGCGTTCCAGAATTTCGGCGGTCATGCTCACTGCATGGTCTCCTTGAGCCGGGGATAGGTCGCGAGCGGATTATCGAGACGCATCTTGCGGATCAGGTCCGGGTTGAGGCCGGGCGGCAATACGTCTTCGCCGTCGAACTGCCAGTGCGGGTAGTCGGTGGCGAACAGCAGCATCTCGTCCGAGCCGATCTGATTGATGACGCGGTCGAGCGATTGCGGATCGGGGGCGTCGAGCGGCTGCGCGGTGAGCCGGACGCGGTCGCGGATGGTCGCCGCCGGCGATTGCCTCACCCAGGGCACCTCGGCGCGCACGCCCCGCCAGGTCTTGATGGCGCGCCAGATGAAGCCGGGCAGCCAGGTGACGCCCGATTCGATGAGCACCACGCGCAGGTCGGGAAACTTCACGAAAATGCCGTTGGAGATCAGGCTGAGAAGCTGGTCTTCGAAGGTCTGCTGGTGGGCGATGTAGTCATGCAGGAAATGCGACGGCCAGCCGGTGGAAGTCGGCGTGTAGCGATACATGCTGCCGGCGTGCAGGCCGATCGGCAGGTGGTGGCGCGCCGCCGCCTCGTAGATCGGCCAGTAATAGCTGCGCCCCAGCATCATCTCGCAGGCGACCGGCATCAGGATTTGCACGAAGCGCCGATCGGCCGCCTTGCGCTCGATCTCCTCCGCCGCCAGCAACGGCGCCTGGGCGGGGACCACGATGGAGGCGCGCAGGCGCGGCTCCTTGTCGAGCCACTCGGCGGCGATCCAGTCATTCACCGCCGCGCAGACCGCCGCACCCATGGTCTCGCTCACCGCGATCGGGCCGCCATAGAGCGTGTTGCAGATGGCGATTTCGAGCTTGAATGGATCGAGCGCCTGGCTGCGCATGGCGTCGAGGCTGGTGCCGGGCTTGCCCTTCTCGGGACGCCAGTCGGGCCGGCAGGTGATCGGCGCACCCGGCGGGTAGCTCTGCTGATCCAACCCGTCGATGCCGCGGGCGGTGAACGATTCCTGCCAGAACTCGTCCATATACGGCAGCAGCGCCTTGACGTCGGGAACCGACGGATGGATGTCGCAGTCGATCGCCGCGTCGGCTCCCATATCTAACCTCTCATCCCGGCCATCCGGAAGCTGCGTTGCCATTGCCCGGCGCAGTCGTCGAGCGCCTGCTTGGCGGTCTTCTGTCCCAGCAGGTACTTGGGAGATGGCGGTTCGCAGCGGCAATTGCACCGTGCTCCAGACCGGATCGCGATGGTCGAGCACGGCCGTCTTCAGCGACTCGCCCTCCACCGGCGCCCCCACGCGAATACTCGCCGTAGTATCGGCTACTTGCCTTCCTTCTCCACCCTTTTCGTCTCGGCCTCGTTCATCTGCTTCATCGTCGGGCTTTGCGCGGTTGATCCGGTGACCTGCGACGTCGATGCGGGCGGCGCCGACGATGGAAGCGACATTTGCTCGCCGGCGGGCATCTTCGCGAACGACAGTGCCTGCAGCTCCTTCGCTTCGGTGATATGCTGCTGCAAAGTGGGCAATGCGAACCGGGCTAGCGACTTGAGCCCCGGGTTCTGACCATTCGCGGCCTCTCGTTGAAAGAGCGCCAGAGTTTTCTGATGGGCTTCGACTTGCTCAGCCACGTAAGATTGATCGAACTGCTGGCCGTGCAGCGCCCTGAGTGCGTCCAGTTTTGCTGGATCGGCAGGCGCTTTTGGAACGGGAACACCAGTCGTGCGCGCTTGGCGTGCGAGCATCTCGCCGAGCATCGTGTGATCCGTCGCCATCCACCGTCCGAACTCGCGAACCGCGGGATTTCCAGCTTGGGCTTCCGCCAATCGTCCGCTCCCGATTTCCTGCTCGCCGGCGGCGTCCGCCTCGGCGACAAAACGGCGGTCCTGTTCGTTGACGCGCTGTTGCGCAAAACTCGGCGTGGAAATGCAAATCGATCCGACGCTGAGGCCAAACAGAAGCAACTTCCTCACGGCGCGCTCCGTGGATAAAGGTTGGTGGGATGACGGCTGACCCCCGCCGGTTCGCAACGGCGCCGCTGCTCCAGGCTAATCGCTTTGTTGCTGCCCCGGCTTATGCGCACTCCGCGGCGCGGTGGACGGGGCAACCGTAGTGCCGCGAGGCGGGACGCCGGTTTGCGCGGCCGACATCGACGAACTGGGGGCGCCCGGCTGCGTTGACGGGCCCACCGCGGTGCCGCGCGGACCGGCCCCGGTGTTGTTTTCGTCCAGCGTGGAGTTCGCCCCGCCCGCCGACTTGCCCGCCGTGTTCTGCGCCCAACATGGGGAGGCGAGCGCGATGGCGCCGAGCGAGAGCAACAGTGGCACGATCCCCGCCGGCCGTCGATACGAATGGCTGCCCATGTGCACCCTCCCTATGCGATAACGCAAATTACCTGAAAAGCTAACGGCGCGCGATCACCCGAGTTGCCCGGCGCGGCCTGCGGATTTGCGAAGGGAGCCGTTCAAACGAAATTGAGTGAGGTCCTTCGCGTACCACAGTAGACGTCCCGGGCGAGCCGGGAAATAATGATCTCAACGAAAGCGGTGCTGCAGGTGCGCCTAGCGGCTGCGGCGCGCTGGATGTGGTCACGAGGCCAAGGGGGAAGGATGGCGCGGACGGCCGTTTCGCGGCGCATTGTGCTGGGTGGATGCTTGTCGGCCCCGGTGAGCGGAATAATTTTGCCGGCATCCGCGCAGCCGCCGTCGGACCCTGATCGCGGCAAGCTGCCGCAGCCCGGCGATCTGCTCGTTTCGGCCGGCACCGAGGCGGGCACCACGCCGCTCAAGCCGACTGATATCAGCCGCGACGATGTGCTGTTCGCCTGGGCCTACGATCCGCAGAAGAAAGTGCCGCGCGACGGCTCGCGCCTAAACATGCTGCTGCTGATGCGTTTCGATCCGGCCAAGCTCGGCACTGCGGAACAGCCGCGCGCCGCCGAAGGGATCGTAGCCTACTCCGCCATCTGCACGCACCAGCAATGCGTGGTGGCGGACTGGCTGCGCTCGGCGCAGTTGCTGCAATGCCCGTGTCATCAGTCGCGCTACGACCTGATGCACGGCGCCAAGGTGGTGAGCGGGCCGGCGCCGCGCCCGTTGCCGGCGCTGCCGCTGAACTCGGTGGCGAGGCGCTGAAGATCGCGGCCTCGTTCACCGACCGCGTGGGGGGCGAACAGCCGCAGGGATAGCGGCAACGCCGCCGCACGATGACCGCGTCAACGGACAATTAAGCTGGGGGAAACAGAAATCAGTCGATACGGCAAACTCTTCCTGACGGCTTTCGCGGCAAGCCTGCTCGCCGGCGCCTCCCATGGCGCCGCGACCGCGGGCGAGCTGACAAGCTATTCGCCGGTCACCCAGCAGCGGCTGGAAAACCCCGAGCCCGGCAACTGGCTATCGTACCGGCGCACCTATGATGGGCACGGCTTCAGCCCGCTGCACCAGATCGGCGCCGACAACGTAAAGGATTTGGTGCCGGTTTGGACCTTCTCCACCGGCGTAGTGGAAGGGCACGAAGCACCGCCGATGGTGAACAACGGCGTGATGTACGTCACCACGCCGGAGATGCAGGTGCTGGCGCTGGACGCGACGACCGGTGATCTAATCTGGCGATACAAGGAGAAGCTGCCCGCCGATCTGTTCCAGTTGCACCCGACCAATCGCGGCGTGGCCCTGTGGAACGACAAGCTCTATCTCGCGACGGTGGACGCGCACCTGATCGCGCTCGATGCCAAAACCGGTCGGGAGGTCTGGAACAGCCAGGTCGGCGACTACAAGCGTGGCGAGTACATGACGCTGGAGCCGCTGATCGTCCGGGGCAAGGTGATGGTCGGCTCCTCGGGTGGCGAATTCGGCGTGCGCGCCTTCATCGCCGCCTACGATGCCGATTCCGGTAAGCAGATCTGGCGCACGTATTCGGTGCCCAGCCCCGAAGAGCCGGGTGGCGACACCTGGAAGAGCGATGCCTGGAAGACCGGCGGCGGGTCGGTCTGGATCACCGGCAGCTACGATCCGAAGCGCAACCTCGCCTATTGGGGTGTCGGCAACGCCGCGCCCTGGCCGGGCGACCTGCATCCGGGTGATGACCTCTACACCAGCTCGACGGTCGCGCTCGATCCCGACACCGGGCAGATCAAGGCCTATCACCAGTATCACTGGAACAATTCGTGGGACTGGGACGAGGTCCGGCCGCCGATGCTGATCAACGTGGAGCACAACGGCCAGATGATCGATGCGCTCGTGCATCCGGGGCGGGACGGCTACCTGTGGGTGCTGCAGCAAACCGACAACGGCATCAAGTTCATTTCCGGCCAGCCCTTCGTCTATCAGAACGCATTCAAGAGTCTCGACCCGCAGACCGGGCGGCCGAGCTATGACGAGAACCATAAGCCGGTCACCGGCAAGGACGTCAGCTTCTGCCCCTCGCTGTGGGGCGGCGATGACTGGCCCTCGGAATGGTACAGCGACCAGACCAGGCTCGTTTACATCCCCGCCAACGATAACATGTGCGGCGCCTATACGGGGGTGAAAAAGCAGCTGATGGTGGGCCAGCTGTGGCTGGGCGCCGATCCCGATTCTCAACGCCTGCTGCCGCGCGGCGATCATATAGGCGAGTTGCAGGCATGGGACCCGGCGACCGGCAAGCGGGTCTGGACCTATCCGTTCCAGGATCAGCTGTTCGCCTCGGTGCTGACCACCGCGGGCGATCTGGTGTTCGTCGGCGGCACCAACGACCGGATGTTCCGCGCCTTTGACGCCAAGACGGGCGAGCTGCTCTGGCAGCAGCGGACCAATTCCGGTATCATCGGAATGCCCGTCGCATACCAGGTCGGAGATACCGAATACATCGCCGTGCAGTCGGGCTGGGGCGTCGACGCCCAGCGCATCCAGGACGCGCTGGCGAAGACGTCGCTCAAGCTTCAGGGCGATGCCGTGCCGCAGGGGGGCGCCATTTGGGTATTCGCGCTGCGCAGGCGTCCGTGACGCGGAGAGATCGGTAATCGGCGGTGGCGTGGCGGGGCGCGCCACCCACCCGCATGGAGGTGGGGTATGGTTACGCTGAAGGTCAACGGACAAACGCACAGCTATGACGGCGATCCGTCGGTGCCCCTGCTGTGGGTGCTACGTGACGAGCTGGGGCTGACCGGTACGAAGTTCGGCTGCGGCGCGGCGCTGTGCGGCGCCTGCACCGTGCATCTGGACGGGCAGGCCATACGGTCCTGCGGTATGGTCGTAAGCGATGCCGCCGGCCACGATATCGTCACGATCGAGGGGCTCGACCCCGAGGGCAACCATCCGGTGCAGAAAGCCTGGCGGCAGGCGAACGTGCCGCAGTGCGGCTATTGCCAAGCAGGGCAGATAATGCAGGCGGCGGCGCTGCTGAAGCAAACGCCTAAACCGTCGGACGACGAAATCCGTGACCAGATGCTCGGAAACATCTGCCGTTGCGGCTGCTATCAGCGCATCGTCGAAGCGGTTCGTCTCGCATCGACGGGAGTGTGAGTCATGACATACATCGCCACAACAAACCCGATTGAGAACGTGAGCCGGCGCTTCGTGATGAAGGGAATGGCCGCCGCCGGTGCGCTGGTGCTCTCGGCCGGCGTGCTGCCCGGCCGCGCGATGGCGTCGTGGGCGACGGGCGCGGGCGAAATGCCGGGCGGCACCGTCAGCGACCCGCATGTGTTTATCGCGCTTGATCCCTCGGGACTGGTGACGATCATCGCCTCTCGCGCGGAGATGGGAACCGGCGTGCGCACCTCCTTGCCGTTGGTGGTGGCCGAAGAGATGGATGCCGATTGGTCGCGCGTGCACGTCGCGCAGGCGCCGGGCGACGAAAAGAGATACGGCAACCAGGACACCGATGGTTCGCGCAGTCTACGGCATTTCGTCCAGCCGATGCGCCAGTGCGGCGCGGCGATGCGCACGATGCTGGAGCAGGCGGCGGCGAAACGCTGGGGCGTCGATGCGTCCACGGTGAAGGCGGATAACCACGAGGTGGTGGACATCACCTCGGGTCGCCGCATCGGCTTTGGCGAGCTGGCCGCGGAAGCGATCGCGCTGCCGGTGCCGCCTGCGGATCAGATCAAGCTGAAGGACCCGAAGGACTTCCGCTATCTGACGAAGGGCACGGTCAGCATCGTCGACCTGCACGATATCACCACCGGCAAGGCCACCTACGGGATCGACGCGAAGCTTCCCGGCATGAAATACGCCGTGGTGGCGCGCCCGCCGGTGGTAGGCGGCAAGCTCGTCTCGTTCGACGCGACCAGCGCCATGAAGGTGCCTGGCGTAGAGAAGGTGGTCGAGGTGAAGGCTTGGCCATGGCCGTCGAAATTCATGCCGGTCGGCGGCGTCGCGGTGGTCGCGCGCAATACCGGTTCGGCGATCAAGGGGCGCGAGGCGCTGAAGATCGTCTGGGACGACGGGGCGAACAAGAGTTATGACTCGGCCGCCTTCAAGACGCAGATGGAGGAGACGGCGCGCCAGCCCGGCAAGGTGGTGCGCAATGACGGCGACGCCGAGGCCGCGCTGAACTCGGCGGCGAAGGTGGTCAAGGGCGATTACTACATCCCGCACTTCGCCCATGCGTCGATGGAGCCGCCCTCGGCTGCCGTCGATACCTCCAACGGCAAATGCGTAGCCTATGCGGCCACGCAGAGCCCCGGCGGCTGCCGCGCCGACCTTGCCAAGGTGCTCGGCATCCCGATCGAGAACGTGACGGTGAACGTGCCGTTGCTGGGCGGCGGGTTCGGGCGCAAGTCGAAATGGGACTATGTGTTGGAAGCCGCGCTGGTTTCGCAAGCGGTCGGCGCGCCGATAAAGCTCACCTGGACGCGCGAGGACGATATCCAGCACGATTTCTTCCATACCGTCTCGGCCGAGCGGATCGACGCCGGGCTCGATGCAAACGGCAAGGTGGTGGCTTGGCGGCACCGCAGCGTGGCGCCCACGATCCTCTCCACGTTCAAGGCGGGCGCCGATCACGAGGCGCCGTTCGAGCTCGCCATGGGCTTGGTGGACGTGCCCTTCGCAATCCCGAACATCCGCTGCGAGAACGGCGCCTGTGCGGCGCATACGCGCATCGGCTGGTTCCGCTCGGTGTCCAACATCCCGCACGCATTCGCGGTGCAATCGATGGTGGCCGAGATCGCGCACGAAACAGGGCGCGATCCGAAGGACATGCTGCTTGAGCTGATCGGATCGCCACGGCAGATCGACATGCGCAAGTCGGTCAAGGATTTCTGGAACTACGGCGATCCGGTCGAAACCTACCCGATCGACACCGGCCGACTCGCCCGCGTGACCGAGCTTGCCGCGCAGGAGGCAGGCTGGGGCAAGCAATTGCCGAAAGGGCACGGCATGGGCATCGCCACGCACCGCAGCTTCCTGAGCTACGTCTCAACCGTGGTGGAGATCGCCGTGGATGAGCATGGCAATCTCAGTGTTCCGACGGTGACTACGGCCATCGACTGCGGTTTCTGGGTGAACCCGGAGCGCATCCGCTCGCAGATCGAGGGGGCGGCGGTAATGGGGCTCAGCATCGCGAAATATGGCGAGATCATCTTCAAGAACGGCCGCGCCGAGCAGACGAACTTCGATACCTACCAAGTCGTGCGCAACAACGAGGCGCCGGTGCTGACGCGCGTGGTCATTGTGCCGGCCACCCAAGACATTCCGTCCAGCGGCGTCGGCGAACCGGGGGTGCCACCCTTTGCGCCAGCGCTCTGCAACGCGATCTTTGAGGCGACGGGGAAGCGCATCCGACGACTGCCGGTAGGGAATCAACTCTCGGCGTAAGCACCAAGGCTCACTCGGCAGCGCGGGCAGGTGCAGCGAGGTTGGGGTCGAAGCGCCCGGCGTTGGCCGCTCCTGGCCGAGGCGCATGACCTCGTCGAATATCGGCAGCGGCCTGCCCTGCAGGTGCTTGCCCAGGCACTTCGGGGGTGCTGGCCGGCCGGCCGGGTCCGCCGCGGGAATGCGACGTGCGGCAACCGAAGCGCGGCAGCGCGCAGGCCGGGTCGGGTGGTCACGGCGGTTCCGCCCGACGCCCGGGCACGGTCGAAACCGCAGCCGATTTCCGCAAACGCAGGCCCTCCCGTTGTCGGCACGCTATCAGCGGTCCCGGGTCACGGCAACACGAGGACGGTTGCACGTGGCGATCGTCGCGTGCTTGATCGGGCGATGCACGAGGCAACGATCATTGCGGTTTGCCGCGACGATGCGCATCGGTTCAGCAAGGCGCCGCAAGTGCGATCGTGCTGCGCGCCGGGCCTCGGCGTGGAGGGCGATGCGCATTCGGGCGTGACGGTGCAGCATCGCTCGCGCGTGGCGCGCGACCCGCGGCAACCGAACCTGCGACAGTTGCATCTGATCCATGCCGAGCTGCTGGAGCAATTGAACGCGGCGGGATTCGACCTCCGGCCCGGGGACATGGGCGAGAACGTCACCACGCGCAATCTCGAACTGCTGGGCTCGCCGCCGGCACGCGGCTTCGGCTTGGGCGCGGCGGCGATGGTCGAAGTGACCGGGCTGCGCAATCCCTGCGTCCAACTCGATCGCTTCCGCTCCGGGCTCATGGAGGCAACGCTGGATCGCGACGCCGGGGGCGGTTGGTGCGCAAGGCGGGCGTGATGGCGGTGGTGCTAGCCGGCGGCGTGGTCCGGCCGGGCGATCCGATCGTGGCGGAGCTGCCATGGTCCGGCGGGCACTGGAGCCGGTGTGATTATGTGCGCAGGCATTCGCCCGTCTTCCGCCTTTTTGCGAGCGCGCCGACGCGGTTGCGCCGGCCGGCTGGCGGCGCGGCGGGCACTCCCTGCATCAGGTGAAACACCAGGCCGCCGGTGATCGCGTTCGCCTCCGCGAACCGCACCTCCACCGGCTCGGCCAGGTGGAACACCAAGCCGGTACGGCGGCCGCTCAGCGTCTGCGCGCGCTCGTCGTGCCACCACAGATCGTCCGGCAGCGAGGTGCGCGGCACGATCCCGCTGGCGCCGTTCTCGTCGAGCGTGACGAACAGCCCGAACCGCGTTACCCCCGAAATGCGGGCGGCGAAGCTCGCGCCTACCCGCTCGGCGAGGAAGGCGGCGAGATAGCGGTCGGTGGCATCGCGTTCGGCCAGCGCCGAGCGGCGCTCGGTGCGGCTGATATGCTCGGCCGTCTCCTCCAGTGCCGCCGCCTCGGGCGCCGCCAAGCCGCCCGTCCCGAGCCGCAGCGCGCGGATCAGCGAGCGATGCACCACCAGATCGGCGTAGCGGCGGATCGGGCTGGTGAAATGCGCGTATCGCGGCAGCGCCAGCCCGAAATGGCCGATATTGGCCGCCGCGTAAGCCGCCTGCGACTGGCTGCGCAGCATCACCTCGTTGACCAGCGGCGCCTCGGTCGGTGCCGGAAACGGCGCGCAGCACGCGATCGAGGTCGCGCGGACGCACCTGATCGCCCGGCGGCAGCGACACGCCGAGCCCGTGGAGGAAACTCGCGCAAGCGCCTCCAGCTTCTCCGCCGAGGGCGGGGCGTGGACGCGCCAGACGCAGGGCGCATGGCGGCCTTCCAGCTCCTCGGCGGCGGCAACGTTGGCGAGGATCATGAATTCCTCGATCAACCGGTGACTGTCGAGGCGCGGACGGGGCCGTACCTCGGCGACGTGCCCGCCGCATCCAGCACCACGCGCCGCTCCGGCAAATCGAGATCGAGCGTGCCCCGACGCGTCCGCGCCGCCAGCAAGGCACGGAAGGCGCCGTAAAGATGCGCCAGCTCGCCGCGATCCGGCCTTGCTGCGCCTGCTCATAGGTCAGCCGCGCGGCGCTGCGCATCAGGCCACGGCCGAAGCGGTGCGCGCGCTTGCCGCCATCCGCATCGACGCGAAGCTGGGCGAACATGCAGGCGCGGTCCTCATGCGGGCGAAGGCTGCACCAGTCGTTCGAGAGCGCCTCCGGCAGCATCGGCACCACGCGATCAGGGAAATAGGTGCTGTTGCCGCGCTCGCGCGCCGCGGCGTCGAGCGCGGTGGCGGGGCGGACGTAGTGCGCCACGTCGGCGATGGCGACGATCAGACGCCAGCCGTCGCCGTCCGGCTCGGCGAATACGGCGTCGTCGAAATCGCGGGCGTCGGCGCCGTCGATGGTGACGAGCGGAATCGCCGCGCAGATCCTCGCGCCCGGCGAGCGGGGCCGCGCGCGCCCGGCTCGCCGCCCGCAGCTCGGGTTCGGCGAAGACATGCGGGATCGCGTGGGTGGCGATGGCGATCATGCTGATCGCGCGCGCGTCGCCGGAGCGGCCGAGCCGCTCGATCACCCGCGCCGGGGCGGGGCCGAAATGGCGGTGCCCCCGGGGCAGCGGCTCGGCCAGGACGATCTCGCCGGGCTCGGCGCCGCTCGCCTCGCCCTTCGCCACCTCCAGGCGGACTTGACGCGGCGATCGGTGGGCTCGATCCGGTCCCCGTCTCGCCCCGGGCGAAATATGCCGAGGATGCGCCCCGGGCTGTCGGGCAGGCGGCGGATGGTGCGTCCCTCATACCGCCCCGGCCCCGCCGGACGCAGCCGGGCGAGCACGCGCTGGCCCGGCGCCAGAGCCGTATGCCCGCCCGGTTCCGGCGCCATCAGGATGGACGGCGGCGGGCCGGGATCGTCCCAGGAATCGGGCCGCGCCAACGCGTCGCCGTCGGGATCGATGCCGGTGACGAGCACCACCGCGACCTCCGGCAGCGATCCGCCAGGCTCCTCCCGGGCCGGGCCTCGATCTATCTGGTCTCGCCATTCGCTCCGTTCGGCCCCCTGGACGCCGCCGGCATCGGGCGCCAAGTTCGGCGCTTGCGCTCGCCGGACGCCGCAACATCTAACAGCAATCATCGGGACTTGAACCCATGGACGTGATTATCGGCCAGAACCAGCCGCCGGCCGGGCAGCCGGAGGTGATCCTCGACGGCGATCAGAAGTCCTTCATGAAGGACGTGATCGAGGCCTCGCGCAAGCTTCCGGTCCTGGTCGATTTCTGGGCCACCTGGTGCGGGCCGTGCAAGCAGCTCACGCCGATGCTGGAAAAGGTGGTGCGCGCCGCCGGCGGGCGGGTCCGACTGGTGAAGATCGACATCGACAAGAACACCGCCCTGGTGCAGCAACTGGCGCAGCTCGGGGTACCGTTGCAGTCGGTCCCGACCGTCGCCGCCTTCTGGCAGGGCCAGATCGCCGACCTGTTCCAGGGCGCGCAGCCGGAATCGGAGATCCGGCGTTTCGTCGAAAGCCTGCTCAAGACCGCTGGTGGCGCGATGCCCTCGGCCGATCTGCTGGCCGAGGCGCGCGCGGCGCTGGAACAGGGCGACGGGCAGACCGCGGGTGAGCTGTTCAGCACCATCCTTCAGGACGAGCCCGAAAACCCCGAAGCCTGGGGTGGGCTGGTCCGTGCGCTGCTGGCGCTCGGCCGGCCGGAGGAGGCCGCGGCGGCGCTGGAACAGGTGCCGCCGAAACTCGCCGAGCACGCCGAAGTAGCGGGCGCGCGCAGCGCGCTTAGCTTGGCGCGCGAGGGCGCGGCGGCGGCCTCTAAACTGAGCCTTCTGCAGAAGCGCGTCGGCGCCGAGGCCACGGATTTCCAGGCCCGCTATGATCTCGCGACCGCGCTCAACGCCACCGGCGCGCGCGCCGAGGCGGCCGAGCAGCTATTGGAGATCATCCGTCGCGAGCGCGGCTGGAACGACGATGCCGCGCGCCTGCAACTGCTCAAGTTTTTCGAGGCCTGGGGCTTCGACGACGCCGCCACGATGGCGGCGCGGCGGCGGTTGTCGGCGCTGCTGTTCAGCTGATGGCGGCTTTCACCCGCGCCTCGAAGAGTTGCCGCGGGAGTTCCCGATTTTCCCGCTCGACGGCGCGCTGCTGCTGCCACGGGGCCGGTTGCCGCTGAATATCTTCGAGCCGCGCTATCTGGCGATGATCGAGGACGCGTTGGGCGCCGGGCGGATGCTGGCGATGATCCAGTCCGACCCGAAGGCGCCGGAAGGCGATCTCGGACCGGGCTTGTATCGCATCGGCTGCCTGGGACGGCTCAGCGCGTTCAGTGAGACCGAGGACGGGCGATTTCTGATCACCCTTACCGGCGTCTGCCGTTTCGCCACGGTCGAGGAGCTGGCGATGCGGCGCGGCTACCGGCGGGTGCGCGGTGACTTTGCGGGCTTCGAGAGCGATCTGTCGCTCGATCCGCAGCCGATCGGGGTGGAGCGGGAGGCGCTGGTGACGGCGCTGCGCGGCTACTTCGGCCGTCGCGCCCTGGAAGCGAACTGGGACACCCTCCGGCGCATCCGCGA
The DNA here is from genome assembly GCA_963762525.1 of uncultured Pseudomonadota bacterium. Taxonomy (GTDB): domain Bacteria; phylum Pseudomonadota; class Alphaproteobacteria; order Acetobacterales; family Acetobacteraceae; genus DATFDN01. The sequence goes on along the minus strand of CAVXKT010000011.1, from coordinate 1,072,777 downwards.
CGACATCCTGGTGGTCACCCTGGCCATGACCTGCCCGTTCGAGCCGGCCGAGAAGCAGGCTTTGCTGGAGGCGCCGACCGACGCCGAGCGGGCCGAAGCGCTGCTCGTGCTGCTGCGCATGGGCGCCGCCGCCGACGACGACGCCGGCGGCCATATAGTGAGTTGAGAGCGATGACCGAACCCGACCCTCCGCCCGTCCCCGTGGACCCGAGGCTGCTCGAAATCCTGGTCTGCCCGGTGACCAAGGGGCCGCTCGAATACGATCGCGCGCGCGGTGAGCTGATCAGCCGCCGGCCGGCCTCGCCTACCCGATCCGCGACGGCATTCCGATCATGCTCCCCGACGAGGCGCGGCGGCTGGAGGAGTAATGGCGGTCGCGACCGAACTGCGCCTCGACCGAGCCGACGGTGCGCTGGAGGTGGCGTTCGAGGACGGCAGCCGCGCCCGGCTTCCCGCCGAGTACCTGCGCGTCGAGAGCCCGAGCGCGGAGGTGCAGGGGCACGGGCCGGGCCAGCATGTCCTGGTCAGCGGACGGCGGCATGTGCGGGTGATCGGCATCGAGCCGGTCGGCAATTACGCCGTGCGGCTGACCTTCGATGATCTGCACGACACCGGCATCTTCACCTGGGAGTATCTGCACGAACTGGGCACCGAGCAGGAGGCGCGCTGGCAAGCCTATCTCGACCGCCTGGCGGCAAGGGGACTGAGCCGCGATCCGCCGACGCGGTAGCGGCGGAGTTCGCGACGCCGGCTCCCGCCGTCCTCCTGGAGCCGCAGCGGCGCACGAGTTCGCGCCGACTTCGAGTGGATCGGTTGCTTATACGAAGGCGTCGCAGGCGCGGCGCGCCCCGCTTCAACGCGGGCTCTCCGTCACCTCGCCCGGCTTTTGATTGACCCGACATCGGCCGGTTCCTAGCTTCTCGCCGATGATTCCCGATCCCCCTAAAGCCTGGCCGTTCGAGGAGGCGGCGAAGCTGGCCGCGCGGCTCGATGCGTCCGGCAAGCGCTCGGCGCTGTTCGAGACCGGGTATGGTCCGTCGGGGCTGCCGCATATCGGCACCTTCGGCGAGGTCGCGCGCACCTCCTGGGTGCGGCACGCCTTCACCGAGATGACGGGCCTGCCGTCGCGCCTGCTCGCCTTCAGCGACGACATGGACGGGCTGCGCAAGGTGCCCGACAACGTGCCCAACCGCGATCTGCTGGCCCGGCATCTGGGGAAACCGCTGACGCGCATCCCCGACCCGTTCGGCAGCCACGAATCCTTCGGCGCGCACAACAATGCCCGCCTGCGGGCGTTCCTCGATTCCTTCGGCTTCGACTACGAATTCGCCTCCTCCACCGACTACTACACCTCCGGCCGGTTCGACGCCGCGCTGCTGCGCGTTCTCGCCTGCTAGGACGAGATCATGTCGGTGATCCTGCCGACGCTGGGGCCTGAGCGGCGGGCGACCTACGCGCCGATCCTGCCCCTCCATCCGCGCACCGGGCGGGTCATGCAGGTACCGATCGAGCGCCGTGATCCGGATGCCGGGACCGTGGCCTGGCGCGACCCCGACAACGGCGAGTCGTTCGAGACACCGATCACGGGCGGCGGCTGCAAGCTGCAATGGAAGGCCGACTGGGCGATGCGCTGGTTCGCCCTCGGTGTCGATTACGAGATGTCGGGCAAGGACTTGATCGAGAGCGTGCGGCTCTCGGGCCGGATCTGCCGCATTCTCGGCAGCAAGCCGCCCGAGGGCTTCACCTACGAGCTTTTCCTCGATGAGCATGCACAGAAGATCAGCAAGTCGAAGGGCAACGGGCTCTCGGTCGAGGAGTGGCTGCGCTATGCGCCGCCGGAAGCGCTGGGCCAGTACATGTATAACCAGCCGCAGCGGGCGAAGCGCCTCTATTTCGACGTGATCCCGCGCGCCACCGACGAGTATCTCGTCAACGCCGACAAGCTGTCGACGCAGACCCCGGCCGAACAGCGCACCAATCCGGCCTGGCATATCCATGCCGGACGGCTGCCGAACCAGGGCGGCAGCCCGGTCTCCTTCGCCATGCTGCTCAACCTCGCCAGCGTGGTGAACGCCGACAATCCGGACCTCCTGTGGGGGTTCCTCCGCCGCTACAACCCCGAAGCGTCGGCTGCGACAATGCCGTTTCTCGATACGCTGGTCGGACGGGCGATCGCCTATTATCGCGACATCGTGCGCCCGACCAAGCGCTACCGCGCGCCTTCCGAGATCGAGCGGGGCGCGCTCGCCGACCTCGCGGAGACGCTGCGCGGGATGGATACCACGAACGCCGAGGCGCTGCAGAACGCCGTTTTCGAGGTCGGCAAACGCCACCCGTTCGCCAATTTGCGCGACTGGTTCGGCTGTCTTTATCAGGTGCTGCTCGGCCAGTCGGAGGGCCCGCGCTTCGGCGGCTTCGTCGCGCTGTACGGCCGGGCGGAGACCGTCTCGCTGATCGAGGCGGCGTTGGCGCGCCCCGCCGACGCGGCCTGATGGCGGTACGGCTCGCGCGCTTTGCGGGCGCGCTCCCGGCGGCGCTCGGGCTGCTGCTGTTGTGTGCCGCGCTGTGGGCGGTGCAGCGCGAGTTCCGCCAGCTTCAGCTGGCCGACATCGGACGCGCCATCCAAGCGATTCGCCCGCTGCCGCTCGGTCTCGCCTTCGGCTGCACGATCCTCGCCTATGGCGTTCTGACGCTCTACGACCGCCTGGGCACGATCTACGCCGGCCATCGGCGTGAGCTATCGGCGCGTCGCGCTGGTCTCGTTCTGCGCCAGCGCGCTATCGCACAATCTGGGCTTCCCGGCGGTCTCCGGCTCGGCGGTGCGCTATCGGCTCTATGCGCATTGGGGCCTGAGCCCGGTCGAGATCGGCAAGACGATCGCCTTCTGCGGGCTGACCTTCGGGCTGGGCGGGATGGTCCTGGGCGGCAGCATCCTGTTCGTGCTGCCGAACTCGGTTCCGCTCGTTGCCGCACACGTGCCGCGCGCGGCGCTGTGCGGGATCGGCGCACTGCTCTGGGCTTCGCTGCTGCTCTATCTGACCTTGGCCGCAAGGCTCGGCGCCTTCCGGGTGCGCGGACACCTGGTCACATTGCCCGATCTGCCCATGGCGCTGGCGCAGGTGGCGCTGGCGGCGGCCGACGTGGCGGCGACCGCGTCGATCCTGTGGCTCTTGCTGCCGCCGGCGCCGGGGCTCGACTGGCTGGTGTTTCTCGGCGTCTATCTCGCCGCCTTCAGTGCCGGGCTCGCGACCAACCTGCCGGGCGGGCTCGGCGTCTTCGACAGCGCCGTGCTGTTCGGCCTCTCGCCATTCCTGCCGCCGGCCCGCATCATCGCCGCGATCGCCGTCTTTCGCCTCTATTTCTATGTCATTCCGCTGTTTTTGGCGGGCGCGCTGTTCGCCGGCAACGAGATGCTGATGCGCGGACGGTGGCGGCCGGCGGTGGCGCGGGCGCGCTGGAGCGAGCCGGATTTCGCCGCCGCCGCGGGCAGCGGCGCGGTGGCGGTGTCGGGCATTCTGCTGTTGGGGCTCGGGCTGCTGGCACCCCCTGCGCTCTCCGGCCCGGCGCCGGACATCGCCGACCTTGCCCGCCAGGCCGGGCAGTTCGTGCCGTCGCTGATCGGCGCGCTGCTGATCGTGATGGCGGTCGGCCTGGTGCGGCGCGTGAGCCTCGCCTGGGGCGGCGCGCTCTGCATGCTGGCCGTCGGCGCCGGCTTCATCCTGGGCGGCGGCGAACGCGTCTGGCCGATCGGCGTGCTCTTGCTGGCGGCGCTGGTGCTGGCACCGTTCCGCTTCTGCTTTTATCGGCGGGCGCGAATGCTGAGCGGCCCCCTCGATCGCACGAGCGCGCTGTCGCTGCTGGCGCTGGCCGTCTGCGGGGTGGCGCTGGGGGGTCTGCGCGGCCATGCGCAAGGCAGCGCCTTCTGGAAGGTGGTGTTGTCGGCGCAGGTGCCGTGGACGCTGCGCGCCAGCGTGGCGCTGGTGGTCGGCTTGGCGCTGGTGGCGCTGTGGCTGTTGCTGCGGCCGGGCCGTGTCCGTGGCGTCCCTGGGGCGTGGAGGCGCGGCTCCGGCTGCTGATGCTGGGCGGAACGCCTCCCGAGCAGGCCGACGGATCGTTGTTCGGCGAGGGCGAGCGCGCGGCGGTGCCGCTCCGGCGGCTCGACGGCTTTCTGATCGCGCTCGGCGATCCGGTGGGCACCGAGGCGGATCGCGTGTCCGCGGTCTGGCGGCTGCGCGATCTCGCCCGACAGGAGGGCCGCGCCCCGGTCGTGTGGCACGCCGGCGGCGGGATGCTGCGGATTTATAACGATCTCGGCCTGAGCGCGCTGCCGCTCGGGCGCGGACGGGCTGCCGGTCGCCCGAGGGGTCGGTGGCGGCGCGGGCGAGCCGGGCCTTCCTGGTCTGCGCGGTCGAGCGCGACTATGCGGCGCTGCGGGCGCGCTTGCCGGGGCTGGCTTCGCCGATCTCGGCTGTGCGGGGCGGCGGGGAAACAGCACCGTCGAGGTGAATTGCCGCACCGGCCGATCGCGCTGGTCCAGCGTGATACAGCGATAGGTGACGACGCTGGCGTGCTCATGCGCGGCCAATCGGGCGAGCGCTTGTCGTGAACCGGAACAATACGCGATAATTGTGGTGATAAATTCGGAGCCACCATGCCGGCCGAGCTAGCCATGCCCTTCGCCGCGCTCGCCGCGGCCGCCGCGATCGTTGCAGTTGTCGTGCTGCTGCGCGCCGGCCGGCAGCTGCGAGCGGCTGCGCATCCTGGCCGAGCAGGGGCTCGCCGGGGTGCGCGGCGATACCGAGACCACGCGCATGACCATGATCGGGGTCGGATCGGAGGCGGCGGATCGGCTGGCGGCCTTGCGCGGGGCGCTGGAGACCGGGATGGAGCAGGTGCGCACCGTCCTCTCGCGCGGGCACGGCGATCTCAGGCTGTCGCTCACCGAGGACCTGGCGCGTCAATCCGACGGCACGCGGACGATGTTGGATGCCAAGCTGCGCGAGCTGCGGGAAGGCAACGAGGCCAAGCTGGCGGAGATCCAGCGCGCGGTGAGCGAGCAGTTGCAGGAGGCGGTCGGCAAGCAGATGACCGACAGCTTCGCCCGCGTGATCGACCAGTTCGCGGCGGTGCAGAAGGCGATGGGCGACGTGCAGGCGGTCACGGCGCAGATCGGCGACATCAAGCGGCTGTTCGCCAACGTGAAGACGCGCGGCGGCTGGGGCGAGGCGCAGGTGCGGGCGCTGCTGGACGACATCCTGCCGCCCGGTTCCTACGCCGAGAATTGCCGGCTGCGGCCCGACAGCGACGAGGCGGTGGAGTTCGCGATCCGGATGCCGGGGCGCGGCGCCGCGCCGCTGCTCGCGATCGACGCCAAATTTCCGGTGGAGGACTATGAGCGGATGCTCGCCGCCGCCGAGGCGGGCGACGCCGAGGCCGAGCGCGCCGCCCGCAAGGGGCTCGAGCGTGCGGTCCGCGAGCAGGCGCGCAAGATCGCGTCCAAATATATTGTTCCGCCGACGACGGTCGAATTCGCGGTGATGTATCTGCCCACCGATTCGCTGTTCGTGGAGGTGGCGCGCAATCCCGGCCTGATCGACGCGATCGGGCGGGAATGCCGCGTGCTCGTGCTCGGCCCCACCCTGCTGCCGGCGCTGCTGCGCACCATCCATCTCGGCATCGTCGGCGTGGCGCTGGAACAAAAGGCCGACCAGGTGCGCGAGCTGCTGGGCGCGACGCGGAGCGAGATGCTGAGGATGGATGTCGTGCTGGCCAAGCTGTTGAAGAACGCCGGCAGCATGACCTCCACCATCGAAGCCGCCCGAGTCCGCACCCGCGCCGTGCAGCGGGTGCTGCGCGGTGTCGAGACGATCGACCCGGCACGCGCCGATGCGGTGCTCAAGATCGCGGCGGAGGAAGAGGCGAGACGGCAGTCAGGGGCTGGCGTCAGTCGCCGCCGACAGCCGACGCAGCAGATCGGCCTGCCGCTCCGCCCGGGTCAGAATATCGCGCTCATAGCGGCCGTCGGGCATGGGTGAATACGGTATTCCTCAAGCCGGGCGCCAATTCGGGTTCATATCGACTCCCAATCAGCATTCGGCTGGGATTTACCCGCTTCGCGCGCTGCGAGCGCGGCCTTCTCGCCGTATTTCATGCCCTCCAGCTTGAGCCCGTCGGGATCGAGGAAGAACACCGCATAGTAGTCCTCGTAATACTCGGCGGCCGGATCGACGATGGTGGCGCCGAGCTCCTTCAGGAACGTTTGCAGCGCATCCACGTCGTTGCGGCTGCTGAGCTGAAATGCATAGTGGTGAAGGCCGATATCGCCGATCCGGTGCTTGTGCTTGCGTCCCTCGGCATCGGCGGGACCGATCCAGAAGCGCGTCCGGCCGTTGGTCCAGCCGATAGCGTCCTCGTACTCGTCCGAGACCTCGAAGCCGAGGAACTCGAACAACCGGCCGTAGAATGCTTTCGAGACCCGGTAGTCGCTAACCCTGATCGAGATGTGGTCGATCCCTACAACGCGAACCATGTCCACCTCCGTTGACTTCTACCCCGCCTGCAAGGTCGCCATTGCCTCGCGCTGCTGGAACAGCCGGAGCAGCGTGCGCACCGCCTGACCCCGCGAACCCGACAGCTCGGGTTCCCTCTCCAGCAACAGCGCCGCATCGCGGCTCGCCATCTGCAAAAGCCCTTCATGCGCCATGGGATGCGCGAGGCGAAAGCCCGGCAGCCCCGCTTGCTTGGTGCCCAGCACGTCGCCGCCGCCGCGCAGGCGGAAATCGGCGTCGGCGATAACGAACCCATCTTCGGTGTCGCGCAACAGCAAAAGCCGCTTGCGCGCCGTCTCGTTCAGTCCGTCCTCGTGCAGCAGCAGGCAGAAGCTCGCCGCCTCGCCGCGGCCCACCCGGCCGCGCAACTGGTGGAGCTGTGCGAGGCCGAACCGCTCGGCGTGCTCGACCACCATCACGCTCGCCGCCGGCACATCCACGCCGACTTCGATCACCGTGGTCGCGACCAGCAATTGAAGGCGTCCGGCGGCGAAATCCGCCAGCGCGGCGTCGCGCCGGTCCGGATCGAGTTGCCCGTGTGCCAGACCCACCACCTCGCCGAACCGCGACCGCAGATCGTCGAACCGCTCTTCGGCGGCAGCAAGATCGGTCAACTCGCTCTCGGCCACCAGCGGGCAGACCCAATAGACCTGCGCGCCCTGATCGAGCTTGCGGGCCAAGCCGTCGAGAACATCGGGAAGCGTCGCCAACGAGTGCAACGTCGTGCGGATCGGCTGGCGTCCGGCGGGCTTGGTGTCGAGGCGACTTACGTCCATCTCGCCCCATTGCGTCAGCAGCAAGGTGCGCGGGATCGGCGTCGCCGTCATCACCAGCACGTCGGTTTGCGCGCCCTTCTCTCCCATCAGCAACCGTTGCGTCACGCCGAAACGGTGCTGCTCGTCGATCACCGCCAGCGCGAGGTCGTGATAGGCGACCTGCTCCTGAAACAGGGCGTGCGTGCCGACCACCATCGAGATATCGCCTCCGGCGAGGCCGCGCAGGATGCGCGCCCGCTCCGCGCCCTTCACCGATCCCGTGAGGATCGCCACCGGCAGCGGGCAAAGCCGTTGCAGCGTCGCCTGATGCTGGCGCGCCAGCAACTCGGTCGGCGCCATCAGCGCCGCCTGCGCGCCGGCCTCCACCGCGCGCAGCATCGCCAGCAGCGCCACCAGGGTCTTGCCCGATCCGACATCGCCTTGCAGCAACCGCAGCATCCGCCGCGGCGAAGCCAGATCGGCGTCGATCTCGGCCAGCGCCATCAACTGCGCCCCCGTCGGCGCATGGCCGAAGCGGTCGAGCGCGCGGGCGCGCAGATGGCCGTCACCGGCGAGCGCGCGACCGGCGCGGGCGCGCAACCGACCGCGAATGAGCAAGAGCGCGATCTGGCCGGCCAGCAACTCGTCGTAGGCGAGCCGATTGCGCGCACCCGGCGCGGGCGGGGTCCCGGGCGCCTGCACCGCGCGCAGCGCCTCGGCGAAGCCGGGCCACGCTTCTCGCCGCAGCAATGCCGGATCGTGCCATTCCGGCAGCTCCGGAAGCCGCTCCAACGCCTGCGTCATCGCCGCCGCCACCTGTCGCGGCCACAACCCGGCCGTGAGCGGCCATACCGGCTCGATCGGCGGCATCCGCTCGGCTTGATCGACCGGCACCACGTGCTCCGGATGCGCCATCGTCAGCCGATCGCCGAATCGATCGAGCTTGCCGGACACCAGCAGCCGCGAACCGGCCGGCAACCGCGCCGCCCGGTTCGGACTGAAGAACACCAGCTCGGCGAACCCCGAGGCGTCGCGCACGATCACCCGCCAGGGCTGGCGCGGGCGCACCGGCGCCTCGTGGCGCACCACCTCCACCGCCAAGGTCGCGGTCTGCCCCGGGCGGGCGGTCGCGATGGTCGGACGATCGCGGCGATCGACGTAGGAATTGGGCAGATGAAACAACAGATCGATCACCCGCTCCCCGCCCGCCGCCTTCGCAATCAGCCCCGCCAGCGCGGGGCCTATGCCGCGCAGCGAGGTCAGGGGCGCGAAAAGCGGGGCGAGAGTCGCGGCGTGTACGGCTGACATCTGGTGCGCCCGAGGCTATATCGCAGCCGGTGATGCCTGAGAAAGCCCCCGCTCTCGATGCGCGGCGCCGCCGGCTGCTGTACCGCGCCACCCATCGCGGCACGCGCGAGACCGACCTCCTGGTAGGCGGTTTCGTTGCTGCGTCAATCGCCGCGCTGACGGAATTGGAGCTTCAGTCGCTCGAAGCCGTCATGGACCTTTCCGATGTCGATTTGGCCGACTGGCTCACCGGCCGCCGTGCCGTCCCGCCCGGCGAGGATAGCGAGATGCTGCGGCGAATGCGCGCCGCGGTGACGGAATGAGCGCGCCGGTCTGGGGCGCGCCGGAGGGCTGGGACGCCTTTCTGCTGGCCCGGCGTCGCACCGAATTTGCCGGCCCGATCCTGCATGTCGCGCGCGATGACGCGCGCATGGCGCGCATGGCGGAGGCGCTTTCGTTCGTGATGCCGGAGGCCGAATTGCTGCGCTTCCCGGCCTGGGACTGCCTGCCCTATGACCGCGTCTCGCCCAATCCCGCCCTGGTCTCGGAGCGGATCGCGACGCTCGGGCGGCTGCTCGAAGACGCACCGCGCCCGCGTTTCGTTCTCACCACGGTGAACGCGCTGGTGCAGCGCGTGCCGCCGCGCGCGGCGTTCCGGGGGGCCAGACTTGAGCTACGCGTGAACGGCGATGCGCGCCCGGAAGCGATCGCCCGGTTTCTGGAAGCCAACGGATATGGTCGCGCCAACACCGTGATGGAGCCGGGCGAATACGCGATTCGCGGCGGCATCATCGACATTTTCCCGGCCGGCGAGCCCGATCCGGCCCGCATCGACCTGTTCGGCGACACCATCGAATCCATCCGCGCCTTCGATCCGGGCACCCAGCGCAGCGCCGGCAAGCGCGACCGGCTCACCTTGCGCCCGGTCTCCGAAGTGCCGCTCGACAAGGAATCGATTGCCCGCTTCCGCACCGCCTGGCGTGAGCTGTTCGGGCAGGCAGCCGCCGGCGACCCGATCTATCTCTCGGTCTCCGACGGCCGCCGCCATCCCGGCATGGAGCACTGGGCGCCGCTGTTCCATGACGGCATGGAGACGCTGCTCGACTATCTGCCGGGCGCCTCCGTCAGTCTCGACCAGCAGGCCGATGAAGCGTTGACGGCGCGACTGGAGATGATTGCCGATCACTACGCCGCGCGCCGCGGACCGACGCGCGAGGGCGAGGTGCCGTATCGGCCGCTGCCGGCGGACCGGCTCTATCTGGATCGACGCGGCTGGGACTCGATGCTGTCCGGCGGCCCGTTGCTCGGCTTCACCCCGTTCGGCCGCCCCGACGGCGCCGCGGGGATCGACGGCGCCGGCCGGCCGGGGCCGATCTATATCCAGGCCGGCGCGCGGGCCAACGTGTTCGACCAGTTCCGCTCCGACGTCGCCCGCTGGGCCGAGGAGGGGCGGCGGATCGTGGTCGCCGCCTGGACCCGCGGCTCGCGCGAGCTGCTCGCCAACCTGCTGCGCGAGCACAAGGTCAAGGACGTGGCGGCGGAGGAGAGCTGGGCGGCGGTGCGCCGCAAGCCCGCCGGTTCGGTGTCGCTCGTCGTGCTGGGCCTCGAACGCGGCTTCGTCGGCCCGCGCCTCGCGCTGGTGGGCGAGCAGGATCTGCTGGGCGAGCGGATCAGTCGCCCGCCGCGCCGGCGCAAGCGCGCCGACGAGTTCATTGCCGAGGCAACCGAGATTGCCGAGGGCGACCTGGTCGTGCATCAGGAATACGGCATCGGGCGCTACGACGGGCTGGAGACGCTCACCGTCGGCGCGGCGCCGCATGACTGCCTGCGCCTGATCTACGACGGGCTCGAGAAGCTCTATCTTCCGGTCGAGAACATCGAAGTGCTGTCGCGCTTCGGCAGCGAGACACAGGGCGTCGCGCTCGACAAGCTGGGCGGGGCCGGCTGGCAGAGCCGCAAGGCGCGGATGAAGAGCCGGATTCGCGACATGGCGGCCGAGCTGATCCGCACCGCCGCCGCGCGCAAGGTGCGCTCGGCCGTGTCCGTCACTCCGCCGGAAGGTTCATGGGACGAGTTCTGCGCCCGCTTTCCGTTCGCCGAAACCGAAGATCAGGCGCGTGCTATTGCCGATGTGCTGGAGGATCTGGCGTCCGGGCAGCCGATGGACCGGCTGATCTGCGGAGATGTGGGCTTCGGCAAGACCGAGGTGGCACTGCGCGCCGCCTTCATCACCGCGATGTCGGGCGCGCAGGTCGCGGTGGTGGTGCCGACGACGCTGCTGGCGCGCCAGCATTTCCGCACCTTCCGCGAACGCTTCGCCGGCCTGCCGGTGCGCGTCGCGCAGCTCTCGCGCATGGTGCCCGCCAAGGAGGCGGCGGAGGTGCGCAAAGGCATCACCGACGGCAGCGTCAACATCGTCATCGGCACCCACGCGCTGCTGGCGAAGTCGATTCACTTTGCCGACCTCGAACTGATGGTGATCGACGAGGAGCAGCATTTCGGGGTCGCGCATAAGGAACGGCTGAAGCAGCTCAAGGCCGATGTGCATGTGCTCACGCTGACCGCGACGCCGATTCCGCGCACCCTGCAACTGGCGCTGACCGGGGTGCGGGAGATGAGCGTGATCGCCACGCCGCCGGTGGATCGGCTGGCCGTGCGCACCTTCATCATGCCGTTCGACTCGGTGGTGGTGCGCGAGGCGATCCAGCGCGAACGCTTCCGCGGCGGGCAGATCTTCTGCGTGGTGCCGCGCATCGAGGACATGGGGCGAATGAGCGAGCGGCTGGCCGAGATCGTGCCCGAAGCGCGCACCATCCAGGCCCATGGCCGGCTGGCGCCGACCGAGCTCGAGCGCGTGATGACCGAGTTCGGCGACGGCAAATTCGACATTCTGCTCTCCACCAACATCGTCGAGAGCGGGCTCGACATGCCGGCGGTGAACACGCTGCTGATCCACCGCGCCGACATGTTCGGCCTGGGCCAGCTCTATCAGCTGCGGGGCCGGGTCGGGCGCGGCAAGCAGCGCGGCTATGCCTATCTCACCTGGCCGCAGACGCACCGGTTGTCGGGCGCGGCGCAGAAGCGGCTGGAGGTGATGCAGACGCTCGACAGCCTCGGCGCCGGCTTCACGCTGGCTTCGCACGATCTCGACATCCGCGGCGCCGGCAATCTGCTGGGCGACGAGCAGTCCGGGCACATCCGCGAGGTCGGCATCGAGCTCTATCAGCAAATGCTGGAGGACGCCGTGTCCGATCTGCGCGCCGGGGAGGGACGGCGCCACGCCGAGAGCCGCGATTGGACGCCGAACATCCAGTTGGGTCTGCCGGTACTGATCCCGGACACCTATGTGCGCGATCTGCCGGTCCGGCTCGGCCTCTATCGACGCATCGGCGCGCTGGCGTCCGACCAGGAGAGCGAGGCGATGGCGGCCGAGCTGGTCGATCGCTTCGGGCGGCTCCCCGAAGAGGTGGACAATCTGCTCGCCGTGGTCTCGCTCAAGCGTGCCTGCCGCGAGGCGGGGGTGGAGAAGCTGGAGGCGGGGCCGAAGGGGATGGTCGCGAGCTTCCGCGGCAACGCGTTCCGCAATCCGGCGGGTCTGGTGTCCTGGCTTGGCGGCAAGGGCGGGTTGGTGAAGCTGCGCCCCGACCATAAGCTCGCCATGGTGCGCGAGATGGACCTCCAGACGCGCATCCGCACCGCGCGCGACATGCTGGCGAGCCTGGCGCGAATCGCCGGGCAGGCGAAGGCGGCCTGAGCTGCCCGAACCATTGTAGGGCGGACGCAGTCCGCCGCTCCGACGAGGCGGACTGCGTCCGCCCTACAAGCGATCACCTGCATGATGGGAGTCGGTCTTTGTTCAAGCCGGGCGAACGGCTTGAAGCTGGTTCGGGAAACAACCCCGCACGCCCGAGGAGCCTCGAATGAGCTTGCAGAAACATCGACAGATGCATCTTGCGGCGTTCGTCAGCGCCGGACCGGTGTCGGGGAGCCATGGCGGCTGGCGCCACCCCGCCGCCGACCGCGACATCACCTCCGGTACCTACTACGCCCGTCTGGCGCGTATTCTGGAGGACGGCTGCTTCGATTTCGTCTTTCTCGCCGATATTCTCGCGGTGCCGGACCGCCTGGGCGGCAGCATGGAAAGCCAACTCCGCTTCGGCGCATTGGGGGCGCTGCGGTTGGACCCGCTGCTGGTGCTCGCGGCGATGAGCGGCGCGACCCGCCATGTCGGCCTCGCGTGCACGGTTTCCACGACCTATTTCGAGCCGTTCACGGTGGCGCGCGCCTTGTCCACGTTGGATCATCTGAGTGGCGGGCGCGCCGCGTGGAACATCGTCACCTCGTTTCAGGAGGCGGAGGCGCGAAATTTCGGCCGCGAGGAGCACCCCTCACACGACGCGCGCTACGATCGCGCCGACGAGTTCATGGAGGTCGCCTGCGCGCTCTGGGATTCCTGGAGCGACGACGCTCTGGTGCGCGATCCCGAGGCGCCGCTGTTCGCCGATCCGACCAAGATCAGGCGGATCAACCATGACGGTCGCTGGTTCAAGGTGCGCGGTCCGCTCAATGTCAGCCGATCGCCGCAGGGCCGACCGGTGTTCCTGCAGGCCGGCGCCTCCGACCGGGGGCGCGCATTCGCGGCGCGCTGGGCGGAAGTGGTGTTCGTGACCCATGCCGCACCCGAAGCGGCGCGAGCGTTCCGCGATGACCTGCGAGACCGGGCCGAGCGCTGCGGCCGGCGGGCGGACGACATCAAGGTGCTTCCCGGCATCGTTCCCGTGGTCGCCGAGACCCGGGCCATGGCCGAGGAACGCCGCGCGCTGCTGGAAAGTCTGTCGCACCCGCAGGCGGGCCTCTCCACGCTCTCCTACCATCTGGATATCGACCTGTCGCAGTTCCCGCAGGACGAGATGCTGCCCGAGCTTGATGTGCCCGGCGTGCAGGGTCATTACCGCGAGGTCGCCGATCTCACCCGGCGCAACCGCATGCCGTTGCGCGAGCTCGGGCGGCGCTATGGCGCCGGCCGCACGGCGAGCGGCTTTACCGGTTCGCCGCGCGATGTGGCCGATCATATGGAAAGTTGGCTCACGGCCGGCGCTTGCGACGGCTTCATGATCCAGGTTCCGTACATGCCCGGCGGGCTTGAGGATTTCGCGCGGCTGGTGGTGCCGGAATTGCAGCGGCGCGGGCTGTTCCGCGCCGCCTATGCGGGGCCGATGCTGCGCGACCACCTCGGCCTGCCGCGCGTGTCCGCGTGATTAGGGTTGCGGCCGCTCAGGTACGACCGCGGCATTCCCAGCACGTGCTGGCCGACATAGGCGAGCACGAGGTTGGTGCTGATCGGCGCGATCTGGTAGAGCCGGCATTCGCGCCATTTGCGCTCGATCTCGTATTCGCGCGCGTAGGCGAAGCCGCCGAAGGTCTGCATCGTCGCCTCCGCCGCCTTCCAGGTCGCCTCCGAAGCCAGCAGCTTGGCGAGGTTGGCGTCCGCCCCGCAATCCTTGCCGGCGTCGAACAGTGCGGCGGCGCGGCGGCAGATCATGTCGGCCGCCTCCAGTTCGGCCCAGGCGCGCGCGATCGGGAATTGCACGCCCTGGTTGGCGCCGATCGGGCGGCCGAACACCACCCGATCATTCGCGTATTGCACGGCCTTGCGGATGAACCAGCGGCCGTCGCCCAGCGCCTCGGTGGCGACCAGGATGCGCTCGGCGTTCAGTCCGTCCAGGATGTAGCGGAAGCCTTTTCCCTCCTCGCCGATCAGGTTCTCGGCCGGGATGCGCAGATTGTCGAAGAACACCTCGGTGGTGTTGTGGTTGATCATCGCCTCGATCGGGCGGATCTCGAGCCCGTTGCCGCGACCCTCCCGCAGATCGACCAGGAACACCGATAGCCCGTCGGTGCGCCGCGCCGTCTGCTCGATCGGCGTGGTGCGCGCCAGCAGCAGCATCATGTCGGAGTGCATCGCCCGCGAGGTCCAAACCTTCTGGCCGCTGACGAGATAGTGATCGCCATCGCGCACGGCGCGGGTTTTCAGCTGCGTGGTGTCCGAGCCGGTGGTCGGCTCGGTGACGCCGAACGCTTGCAGCCGCAGCCGTCCCGCGGCGATTTCGGGAAGATACCGCCGCTTCTGCTCGGCGCTGCCGTGCCGGAGCAGCGTTCCCATGATGTACATCTGCGCGTGCCCCTGGCTGGCGACGCAGCCCGACGCGTTGATCTCCTCCAGAATTACCGCCGCGGCGCGCAGCGGAAGACCGCTGCCGCCATATTCCTCGGGGATCAGCGCGCCCAGGAAACCGGCCCGGGTCAGTTCATCGACGAACGCCACGGGATAGCCCTGCTCATCCTCCAGCTGCTTCCAGTATGCGCCGGGATAGTTCTCGCAGATGCGGCGGACGGAGTGACGAAGATCGGGGAAGTCCTCGCCGAGCTCCACGCTGGTCAGATCTCCGGCCATCGCCACCTCCCCCGTTCGCCGACGCTGCGGTATAATCCGGGCAAGGATTGTACGACAGGAGGCCTCATGGCCATCAGCATCCGCCCGTTGACCCCGGGCTTCGTGGGCGAGGTGTCCGGCGTCGATCTGACGCGCAAGCTCATCGGCCGAGGAGGTTGCGGCCCTGGAACACGGCATGGACCGAGTTCGGCGTGCTGGTGTTCCACGATCAGCAGATCGACAACGACCAGCAGATGGACTTCACCCGCAACTTCGGCGCCATCGAGGGCCAGCGCGGCGGCAACATCACGCGGCCCGACCAGATGCGCCTGCCGGCGGGGATGAACGACGTCTCCAATCTCGGCCGGGACAATCAGCCGCTCGCGCGCGACGATCGGCGGCGGCTCTTTAATCTCGCCAATCAGCTCTGGCACTCCGACAGCTCGTTCCGTGCGATCCCGGCGAAATACTCGATCCTCTCCTGCCGGCTGCCCGCCAATGCCGGCGGCAACACCGAATTCGCCGACATGCGCGCCGCCCATGATGCGCTGGACGAGGCCACGAAGCACGAGATTGCGGGGCTGATCTGCGAGCATTCGCTGATCTACTCGCGCGCCTCGCTCGGGTTCACCGACCTCACCGACGACGAGCGCGCGGCATTCCGCCCGGTGCGTCAAAGCCTGGTGCGGGTGCATCCGGTGTCGGGGCGCAAGTCGCTCTATCTCAGCTCGCACATCGGAACGATCGTCGGCTGGCCGCGCCCCGAGGCGCTGGCGCTGATCCGCGACCTTACCGAGCACGCGACCCGGGCGCGCTTCGTCTACGCCCATCAATGGCGGCAATGGGACGTGGTGATGTGGGACAACCGGCAGACCATGCACCGCGTGCGGCGGTTCGATGACCGCCAGCCGCGCGACATGCGCCGCACCACGGTGGCGGGCGAGGCGCCGACGGCCAAACAGGAGGAGCCGATCGCCGCCTGAACCGACCACCCGGACGATATGCTGGCGACCGAGTTCCACGGAACAGACCTCGACACAATCCATGTACTTGCACTTGATGCGGCTCTCGGTGACGACGTAGATCATGCGGGTCCCTGCCGCCGCCGTCGCGCGCGTGATTGTTGCAACGCATCAGGAGTTCGCGGCCGACCGAGCGCCGCCGGGCCCGGCAAATGAAAAACTCCCGGGGCGGATTTCTTCTCCGCCGCAATTTGCGGTCGCAATAGCCGTGATAGCTGCCGCTTCGGTCGGATGAGGTCGGCGAGAGTCAGGCGATCCAGAACCGCGAGGAAAGCCGCGAGCGCATCCCCAAGGGCCCCTTGCAGCACGCAGGCCGGCTGAATGCAGCAGTTGGCGCCGGAACCGAAACAAGGCGCGATCTCCAGATCCGGCTCCGTGCGGCGCAGGACCGCCCCGATATTGATCGCCTCCGGCGCCCGCGCGAGCCGTAGCCCGCCACGTTGGCCGCGCACGGTCTGCACCTCTCCGGCTTGCGCCGCCTGGTGCACCACCTTCGTCAGATGGTTGGCGGAGATGGCGTATGCCCCGGCAATCTCTTCGATCGTGCACAGTGCGTCCGGGCGCAACCCCAAGTACATGAGAGTGCGCAACGTGTAGTCGCTGAATGCGGTCAGGCGCATGTGCGCGAGACCGCACGGCGACGGCGCAGGTCCTCCGGCCAGGCCCGATCCGGACGAAAGAATATCGCGAGCTTCAGGCTTTCGGCGATGCGTCGGGCGGCGCCCGCGAACCGATCCGCGATCTCGGGAACGAACAATTCGGTTGCGGTCGCTTCGAACAGGTCGAGCCAGTTGCCGAACAACGGCGGCACGATACCCGCGACCTTGCGATGCGTGCTGACCGGGTTGCCCTTGTAGCGGCCGCTGGTCAGCATCACCGACGACCAGAAGGCGTACATCTTCTCGAGATGCGCGGGCCAGGCATCCTCGGCGATGGCGTCGGCGAAAATCGGCCCGAGCGTCGGGTCGCGCCGAACACGCGCGTAGAAGCCATCGACCAGCACCCTGATCGTCGCCTCCGTGACCTCGTCGTAGAGCGCGATCACAGGAAGATCACCAAAGCGCCGGTGATGACCACGGCGTTCCAGAACAGCATGTCGATCAGTGTACGGATCATCGTCCGGTCGTCGTCTTCCGTCGCGCCAAGGAGATTGGCGACGAGCTCGCCGGGCAGGAAGAACAGTTTCAGAGCTAGCTTCATGGCCGCACCTAAGATGTACCGCGAAGCCATCTTAAGCGGAGCGAGGATCGAAAGCAAGATCCAGAATGCATCTTTACTGCCGGCAACGCACACAAGGCGCGGAGGGCTTAGCCGGATGCCGTGGGCGCGGGATCTGGCCCGGGTGCGCAGCGCCGGGTCGCTGTTTTCACCGCTCCAGCCACGCCGAT
The DNA here is from genome assembly GCA_963762525.1 of uncultured Pseudomonadota bacterium. GTDB lineage: Bacteria > Pseudomonadota > Alphaproteobacteria > Acetobacterales > Acetobacteraceae > DATFDN01. Next base: position 1,055,344 of record CAVXKT010000011.1, on the reverse strand, counting down.
TTCCTCACCCGCGGCGGGAATGCCGGGTTCCACTCGCGCCCGCGCGCGAGCGAGAGATTGGGATTATGGAACGGATCGGCGGCGACGATGTCCGCCCAGCGGCGGCGCATTTGCCGCACCTCCTCGCGCTCAAGCGCCGCTCGTTCGCCCGAGAAGTGGTGGCCGAGCGAGAGCGACTCGAAATGCGTGAGTTCCGCCTCGGCGCAGAAGATCACCCGCCGTCCGGCTTGCCGCAGCTTCAGACAGTAATCGACGTCGTTGAAGGCGATCGGGAATTCCTCGTCGAGACCGCCGATGGCGACATAATCCGCCCGCCGGGTCAGCAGGCAGGCGCCGGTGACGGCCGATAGCTCCTGGCTCATCACGGCGCGATGCGCGTAGCCCGGCGCCGAGCGCGGCAGGAATTGGTTGGCATGCTCGGCCAGGCCCGCCAGCCCGATAATGATGCCGCCATGCTGGACGGTGCCGTTCTCGTAGAGCAGCCGGGCGCCGACGGCGCCCGTCTCGGAATCGGCGAAATGCCCGAGCATGGCGTCGAGCCAGTCGGCGCGCTCGGGGGCCACATCGTCGTTCAGCAGGCACAGGAACTCGGCGTCGGTCTCCCGGGCGGCGAAGTTGTTGGCCGCGGCGTAGTTGAAGCGCTCGGTTCCAAACTGCAGAACCCGCAGGCGCCGGTCGTCGCCGATCGCTTCCAGGGTGGCACGCTGCGTCGCGTCGAGCGGCGAAATCTGCGAGACCACCAGCAGTAATTCGAGCGCGTCGTGGTCGGTGTCCAGCACCGCGCGCAAGCAGCGCGGCACATGCGGGGCGCGCAGAGCCGAGGGGACGATCAACGCGACCCGGCGCCCCCGCGCCCCCGCCAGCACCGGACGCACGCGCAACGGAGTGCTCTGCTCGATGCGCGCCGTGCGGCCGGTGCGCGCAAGATGGGCGCGCACGATGCCGGCAATAACATCGGCAGGCGCGGCTTCGGTGCCGGCGCGCCGATGCGCCAGGATGAATGGAATGCGCCTCGTCTCGGCGCCGTGCCCCGCTTCATGCAGGCGCAACCACAATTCGAGCCGCAGCGCCTCCGCATGGGTGGCGGTCGCCGGCAACGGCAGATCGCGGCGAAATAGCCATAGCCCGCGCGTCAGCGTTCCGGACAGCATCAGTGTGCGGTTGGGCTCCGGCTTGAACAGCGGCGCGTCGCGCGCACCGTCCCGCCCGATCACGTCCTCATCGGCGCAGAGCGCCGCCGGCGTGCCATTGCGCGCCATCCATTCGCCGAGCAGCGCGGTGGCGTGCCGGGGCAGAACCTCACCTGCTTGCAGGATGGCGAGATAGGGCTCCGAGATCGCCGGGGCGAGCGGCGCTCCTTCGGGCAACGCCCAGGCGCGCACCGGCCGGGCCTGGGCGGCAAGTGAGTCGAGCGTCGCCCGGGCGGCCTCGCCGCCACCGATCACGAGCGCGGCCATCTCCGGCCATGCCGGGCGGCGGGGAGAGGCGAGCAGGCGCGCGATGTCGTCGTCGGACCATTGGTCGAACAGCGTCGTCCACAGCGCGTAGGTTTCCGGCGGCGCCTCGGCATTGCCTTGCGCCAGCGCCGCGCGGACCCGCCGCCGCCAGCCGGCCCGCCCGCCGACGGCGGCACGCAAGACCCGGCGCGGCCCGCGGAGGAACAGGCGCGCCAGCGCGCCGAATCGCGACAGCGCGCGGGCGCGCAGGCCGAGGCGCGAAGGCGGGTCCGTGCCGAGCAGCTCCAGGCGCAACGTCCGCGCCTCCGCCGGCACGAACAGCAGGAGGCGGCGCGTCGCCACCGCCGTCAGCGCCATGTCGTCGCCGAGGTCGAGGGCGATGATCGCCCGCGCGCCGCGCTCCATCCGTGGCAGGTGCAGCACGCACCAATGTGCGCCCAAGCCGGCGGGCACCGCGCCGGCGAGCACCCGGCTCGTCGGACTGGTTTGGCGAAGCGTGATCTCGTGCATCGGCGGCGCCTGTTACACCGCGCCCGGCGGCCCAGATAGGGCGCATGGCGGATACTGCGCTCACCGACGAGTTGCCGGCAATCGCGCGGGCGGCGGTGTCGGACGGCATCGGCCGCTATTTCGCCGATCGGCAAGCGAAGGTGCGACCGTTCATCGATCGACATTTCACCCTGGCGGGAACGCTGGCGCTGCACCGCGCCGCGCTCGGTGCGGATCTCGTGCGCGCGCCGGCCAATCTGGTGCTGGCCGGCCCGCACGCGGCGGCGCAGGCGGCGGCGCTGCTGGCCCGCCGGGCGGGGGCGCCCCGCCTCTCGCGCACGCTGAAGCGCAGTCTGCTGCTGCGCACCGATGTCGCGCGGCGGATCGAATGGCTGGTGTTCACCGAATTGCTGGAGCTGCCGATCAGCCAGCGCGGGCGCACCTTCGCGCGCGACGCGCTGGCGGAGACGATCCTGGAGGATGCGCGGGTGCAGCTGGCGGCCAGCGCATTTCTGGCGCCGATCGGCGCGCGCGGCGACGATCCGGCCTTCCGCGTCCGTCTTGCCGAGGCGATGTCGAGCTATGCGGCCACGCGCGCGGCGGCGTCGGAGATCACCACCTCGCTGCTCACGCTCGGCGCCGGGGCGGTGGCGGTGAAGCAGCTCACGCCCGGCGCCGTCTCGCTCGGCCCCGCTTTGGCGGCGATCGTGGCGCAGCAGGCGGCGATCGGCTCGTTTCCGCTCGGCGCCGGGCTGGGCGGCATTTGGTACGGGATGTTTCCGGCCGCGCCGGGGCTGGCGCTGACCGCCGGGCTCACCGGCGGGCTGATGCTGGCCGCCGCCGCCGTGGCCGCGTTCGCCGGCATCGTCGCCGACCCGGTGCAACGCCGTCTCGGCCTGCATGAGCGGCGGCTGCGGCGGATGCTGGGGGCGCTGGAGCGGCAAATGGGCGACCCGGCCGCCCCCGCCTTCGCGGTGCATGACCACTACGTAGCGCGGCTGCTCGATCTGTTCGATCTGCTCGGCTCGGCGTGGCGGCTGGCCCGCCACTGAGGTCTGGCCTAACGTCGTCGGGCAATCAGGGGAGAGAAGGGCGATGGCGGGCATGTTGGAAGGCAAGGTGGCGGTCGTCACCGGATCGGGCGGGGGTATCGGGCGCGAGATCGCCATCATGATGGCCGGCGCCGGCGCACGCGTCATCATCAACGACGTCGGCGCCTCGCTCTCCGGCGAGGGCGGCTCGGCGACGCCGGCGCAGCAGACCAGGCAACTGATCGAGCAGCGCGGCGGGCGGGCCGAGATCAACACCGATTCGGTCGCCGAATGGGGCTCGGCGCAAAAGATCGTGCAGGCGGCGCTGGATCATTTCGGGCGCGTCGACATCGTGGTGAACAACGCCGGCATCCTGCGCGACGTGATCTTCCACAAGATGACCGCCGAGGACTGGCTTTCCGTGATCGGCGTGCATCTGAACGGCAGCTTCTTCACCAGCCGCGCCGCCGCCGAGCATTTCCGCAAGCAGGAGAGCGGCGCCTTCGTGCATATCAGCAGCACCTCGGGCCTGATCGGCAATTTCGGCCAGGCCAACTATTCGGCCGCCAAGCTCGGGATCACGGCGCTGTCGAAGTCGATCGCGTTGGACATGAAGCGCTACAATGTGCGGTCGAACTGCATCGCGCCGTTCGCCTGGAGCCGGATGACCAGCTCGATCCCGGCCGGCACGCCCGAACAGCAGGCGCGCGTCGAGAAGATCAAGGCGATGACGCCCGACAAGAACGCGCCGATGGCGGTGTTCCTGGCCTCCGAGGCCGCGAAGGGGGTGAGCGGGCAGGTGTTCGGGACGCGCATGAACGAGGTGATCCTGTTCAGCTCGCCGCGACCGATCCGCTACGTGCACCGCGCCGAGGGCTGGACCCCGGAGTTGATCGCCGAGCACGCGCTGCCGGCGCTGCTGCCGTCGTTCATGCCGCTGGACCGCTCGGGCGAGGTGTTCTCCTGGGATCCGCTCTGAGGGGCTTTGCGGGGCGGGGGGATGGCTGTATGAGGACACGGCGGGACCCGTAGCTCAGCTGGATAGAGCGTCGCCCTCCGAAGGCGAAGGTCGCACGTTCGAATCGTGTCGGGTCCGCCAATCAAACCAAAGGGCTAGAAAGCGCGAAGTTCCAGAGGAAAATGGCCTAGCTAGCACATAGCTAGTACCCACTATCCGTAGAGGGCGAGTTGTGATTTAAGCTTCGGATGAAGACCGTCCCGTGCGCGACTGTAATCACCCTCTCGGCCGACGAGCGAACGGTGCTTGAGGCGCTGAGGCGTTCGACGAAGAGCGAGACGCGAATGCGGTTTCGTGCCGGGATCGTGCTCTTGGCGGCTGACGGGATGGGCACGCGCGAGATCGGCCGGGCGATGGGCTGCACCACGGGCACGGCGTCGAAGTGGCGGGTGCGCTATGCGCGCGACCGCTTGGCGGGCCTGGATGAGACGGGCCAACGGGGCGCCGCCCCGAAATACGGCCCGGCGCACCAGAAGCGCATCCTCGCCAGGCTCGATCAACCGCCGCCGGCGGGCTACGCGAACTGGACTGCACCGCTGCTGGCGCGCGCGCTGGGCGATGTGCACGAGCAGTATATCTGGCGCTTCCTGCGTGCGCAGAAGATTGACCTCTCGGGCCGCAAGTCCTGGTGCGAGAGTTCCGACCCGGAGTTTGTGGCCAAGGCGGCCGAGATTGTCGGTCTGTACATGGCCCCGCCGGAAAACGCGGTTGTGCTGTCGGTCGATGAGAAGCCGTCGATCCAGGCGCTGGAGCGGGCGCAGGGATATCTCAAATTGCCGGGCGGCCGGGCGATGATCGGCCAGTCGCACGATTACAAGCGGCACGGGACGACGACGCTGTTCGCCGCCCTCAACGTCGCCACCGGCACGGTGGCCGGACGCCATTACAAGCGGCGGCGCCGCGTCGAGTTCCTCGACTTCATGAACACCATCGTGGCCGACTACCCGGACCGCGAGATCCACGTCATCCTCGACAATCTCTCGACCCATAAGCCCAAGCGCGACCTGTGGCTGGCGCGCCACCCCAACGTGCATTTCCACTACACGCCGACCCACACCTCGTGGCTCAACCAGATCGAGATCTGGTTCTCGATCCTCAGCGGAAAGTCGCTCAATGGCGCATCCTTCCAAACCGTCGAGCAGCTTAAGGCCCATATCAACGCCTTCATCGCAGACTACAACGAGCAAGCCCGCCCGTTCGCATGGACCAAGAGCCAAGTCCACCAGAAGCGGCTCAAGCCATGTTTCGCCGATCAGTGATTTTGGGTACTCAGCAGGAACCCGTAAACCCGGGCGGTTCCGGTCACGCGCGGGTTGCTACCCGGCAAGCTCCCGCAGCTTCCGCGCCCAGCGCCCGGATCAGCGCGCGTAAATGACGCATCTCCGCCCCGTAGGCGCCATGCTTCGTCCGGCCGGCGCGCAGTCGCTTCAAGCCCTCCGCAGTTCGCGGCCCGGTGCTGGCCCCGCCGTGCATCCGGCATCTACCGTTCGCCATTGCGGGGCAGCGGCACAGCTGCCCGCTCCGGGTGCGCGCGCCACAGCGCGGCGCCGCTTGCGCCTTGGGCAGCGTCGTGCGCCAGTCCGGCAGGCGTTGCATGGGGTTCTTGTCGCGCTCCATCCGTCACCCCTCCCCCCGGCACGGCGGGTGTCACCGCGCCCACGATCGCCTGCCCGCCGGCCTGCACCGTGACATGCTCCACCCGCACCACTTGATTGCCGGTGTTGCCGCGCTTGCGCTCAAGCGCCGCGACCATCTCCGTCATCCCGCGCGCGAGGCTCGCGCCGTCCTTTCGCAGCCGGTTGGCGATCTCGGCCGGCTGTTCGGAATGCATCGCCCGCCGAAAGCACTTCATCGCGGCGCAGTGCATCGCTACGGCCTGTGCCGCGATCATGCCCTCGATTTCGTCCCGGGGCTTGAACGCCATGAGAGCCGCGATGGCCGCCGTCTGGCGGTTCTGCTTGATGTCCTCGGGTAGTCCCGGCGAGCGCCAGAGCGTGTCAATGACGGAATTGGCGAGCACGCCGTTGAACGCGATCGCGTTCGACCCGCCGATCTCCTTCAGGTTCGCGTCGGCATCCGGCTTCCGAGGCTTCCGCGCGGCGACTGGCTTGGGGTGGTCTTCGCTCATGCCTTGGGGCCTCGCCGGAACGGCCCGTCGTACCATGATGGTCGGCTTGCGTCCGAATTTCACGCCCTTGGCCTTCGCATCAGCCCGGCCCTGCGCGGTGCGCTCGAGAATGCGGCGGCGTTCCAGCTTGGCGGCGACGCCAAGGATCGCGAGCACGATCTCGGCAAAGTCGGACGTGGTATCGAGGAACGGCTCGGCCAGCGAGCGGATACCGGCCCCCGCCTTCTGCACCTCGCGCGCGATCACCAGAAGACGATCACCATGTCGCCACGGGCGAGGACGGAGAGCAGCTTGCGAAGCTGCGGACGCTCGGCGGTGGTGCCGGTGATCTTCTCGCGGAACACCTTCTCGCAGCCCGCCGCCTTCGGCGTCCCAGTGGGGGGCAATCAAGGGGGGGACTTGCCGATAAAGCGAACGAATTCGTCCGTGCTGAAAAGTTGGCGCACTTACGCTTGCCTTGACCATCTGCGCGGTCGCGGACGCCCGCGCGCAGGCCACTGATCTCGATTACCAGCTGGCCTATCAGCGCGGCATCGAAGCAGTCATTTGCTCGATGCCGGCGATCAGCATCCGTGAGTTCCAGGAAGCCGCATTCAAAGACTACGGTATCTCCTGGAACGACGTAGTCTTGTTCAGCAAGTCCCCGGCCCCCCGACACGATGGGCTTGCGCGACTTGGCGCCGCCGGTCAATGGCTTCTGGTTTCTGACGATGTATGACGCAGATCGCTTCTTCGTCCCTAATCCGCTCAACCGCTACACCCTCAGCCAACGTGACAATCTGACCGTCAACGCTGACGGCTCGGTCGATATCTATCTACAGGCGGATTTGCCCGGCGCGGCCAAGGAGACGAACTGGCTGCCCGCTCCAAAAGCCAAATTCAGCGTCATGCTGCGCCTCTACTGGCCGAAGGCGACACCACCCTCAATCCTTGACGGCACGTGGAGCCGCCGGAGATCGCAGCGGCGCAATAATCGCCCACCGATGACGTGGGCGCAGTCACGGTGCGAAAGTCAAGACTTACGGCACAAAGCTAGAGCTTTGGTAAGATTGTCTCGCAAGTCCGTTGCATAATGACCCCGCATTTCAGGGCGGGGGAACGACTGCCGCGGCGGATGCGCTTGCGCGTCAACACCGAGAAGAAGTTCTCGACGGCGTTCAACCATGATCCGGATGTGGGCGTGAAGTGGAAGGTCCAGCGGGGATGCCGTTCGAGCCACGCCTTCTTCGGATGCGTATGAGTGGCGTAGTTGTCGACCACCGCCTCGATCAGCTTGCCGGCCGGAACAGCGCGCTCGACGTCGTTGAGGAAGCGGATGAACTCCTCGTGCCGGTGCTGCTGCATGCAGCGGCCGATGACGGAGCCGTCGAGCACGTTGAGCGCGGCGAACAGCGTGGTCGTGCCGTGGCGCTTGTAGTCGTGGGTCATCGTGCCGCATCGGCCCGGCTTGATCGGCAAGCCCGGCTGCGTGCGGTCGAGCGCCTGGATCTGGCTCTTTTCGTCAATGGACAGCACGACGGCTTGCGTCGGCGGATCCAGATAGAGGCCGACGATGTCGGTCAGCTTGGCAGCGAAGTCGGGATCGCGCGACCGCTTGAACGTGCGGAGGCGGTGCGGCTGGAGCTTGTGCGCGGCCCAGATGCGCTGCACCAATATCAGGGAGATGCCGACGGCCCGAGCCATCGCCCGACCGGTCCAGTGCGTGGCCTCATGCGGCGGATCGGCGCAGGTCAGCGCAACGACGCGCGCCACCATCTCAGCCAAGATCGGCGGTTTGCCAGGCTTGCGCGTCTTGTCTCGCAGCAGCCCGTCCGCGCCCTCCTCGGCGAAGCGTTGCTGCCAACGCCAGACCATCGGACGGCTGACCCCCAGACGCGTCGCCACCGGCTGCACCGGGCCGCGCTCCGCTGCCGCAAGCACGACCCGCGCGCGCCCGACATGCTTTTGCGACCGATTGCGGTCGGCGAGGATCGCCTCAAGCGTCTCTCTATCCGACGAACTCAGGATCACATACTGTCTGTGCCATGCCGACAGACTTGCACGGTCGCGCACCGTTGTGCATCGCCCGAACGGGTCAGAGCACTAGACTGCGCCGGCTCCAACGAGGGCCGGCCAACGGGAACGTAGGGAGGAACTATGGCCGGGTATGCCGCGGGCGACGCGCCCCGCTCAAAAATTGCCACCGTCCTTCGGGTGACGAGCGGCAACTTCCTTGAAATGTTCGACTTCTTCCTGTTCGGGTTCTACGCGAGCTTCATCTCCAAATCCTTCTTCCCGACCGGCAGCGAGTTTGCCTCGCTCATGCTAACCTTTATGACCTTCGGGGGCCGGCTTCCTGATGCGGCCGCTAGGGGCAGCATTCCTGGGCGCGTATGTTGACACCATCGGCCGCCGACAGGGCCTGCTTCTCACACTGGGCATCATGGCGATGGGCACGATCCTGATCGCTTTCGTGCCGAGCTACCAGACGATCGGCATGTTCGCGCCGTTCCTGGTCTTGCTCGGGCGGCTGCTGCAGGGTTTCTCGGCCGGTGTCGAGCTGGGCGGCGTCTCCGTGTACCTCGCCGTGAGGCAAGGCGCCCCGACCCCGGATATCAGCTCGGTCGAGGGTCTGCGGCAAGCGATGCTTGCCGCCCGGACGATCGCGATATCAGACAGCGCGAGCGGGGTTTACATCCAGCGAGAGATGCTGAGGAAGCTTGGCATCGAGGATCAGGTCCGGAGCAAGATCAGGGTCGTTCAGGCCGATCCGGTAGGCGAGACCGTCGCCAGAGGCGACGCGGACCTCGGGTTTCAGCAAATCAGTGAGCTGAAGCCGGTGCATGGGATCGTCCTGCTTGGACCCATTCCCGACGCGGTGCAGGAGGCCACCCTCTACAAAGCGGGAGTGGTTGCGACGAGCCGCATCAAGGACGCGGATCGGGAACTCGAGCGCTTTCTGACCTCGCCGGCAGCGGCCGCTGTGCTGGAGCAGAGCGGGTTGGAGCCGACAGCTACGAGACACTGAACGCGCAGAGGGTGCGGGGCTGCTGCCGCGCGCATCCGGTATGCTCTCGCGGCCATTGGGGTGAGGGCGGGCGATCCCGCTGAGGCGGTAGTCACTACAAGTAGGAGCAGAAGCGGTGACCGAGGGGCATATTCCGGCCACATTGATTTCCGGCGACGGGATCGGGCCAGAAATTACGGAGTCCGTGGTGCAGGTCTTGGACGCGCTCGGTCAGCCATTCGCTTGGGACGTTCAGCAGGGAGGGCTCGCGGCGGTCGAGGCTGCCCGAGATCCCCTGCCGGGGGCGACGCTGGAGAGCGTCCGGCGGACCAAGCTAGCCCTGAAAGGGCCGCTGACGACACCTGTTGGTGGTGGCTTCCGGTCGGTGAACGTTCGTCTGCGCGAGGAATTCCAGCTCTACGCCAATCTGCGTCCCGCCAAGACGCTGATCCCTGGCGGACGCTATGACAACATTGACGTCGTGATTGTCCGCGAAAACCTTGAAGGGCTCTACGTCGCGTTCGAGCACTACATCCCGATCGGAGACGATCCGCACGCTGTTGCACTCTCATCGGGCGTGAACACGAAGCAGGGATCGCGGCGAATTATCGAGTTCGCGTTTGATTACGCGGCGCGGAACGGACGCAAGAAAATTACGGTCGTCCATAAAGCCAACGTTCTCAAGGCGCTCACCGGCGTATTTCTCGAGGTCGCCCGCGAAGTGGCGCAGAAATACGAAGGCCAGGTGACGTGGGACGATCGGATCGTGGATGCCTGCGCCATGCAACTCGTCCTCAATCCTTGGCAGGACGACGTGATCGTGACCACGAACCTGTTCGGCGACATCCTCTCCGATCTCGCGGCCGGACTCGTCGGCGGATTGGGGATGGCGCCGGGCGCAAATATCGGCAGCCAAGGCGCGATCTTCGAGGCGGTGCACGGCTCAGCGCCGGACATCGCCGGTAAGGGGATCGCCAACCCGACTTCGCTACTGCTCGCGGCGGGGCTGATGCTGGAGCACGTCGGCCGGCAGGATTTGCGCCAGCGTCTGGAACGCGGGCTCGACCAGGTGCTCAACCTCGACAAGGTGCGGACCGGCGACTTGGCCGGTAAGGCAACCACCAAGGAGTTCACCCAAGCCATCCTGCACCGCATCTCCGGCTGAGTCAGCTATCGCTAAAACCCAGAACAGATGAAGGCGTGGCTATGAAAGCTGTTGGCCAAGATACACTGGGCGTGGGTCGTGCTCTCAACGCTGGGACACGCGAGTACCGGTATTTCTCCCTTTCCGATGCCGACGAAGCCCAGGGCGTCGATGCGAGCCGTCTTCCGGTCAGCCTCAAGATCCTGCTCGAGAACGTCCTGCGGTTCGAGAACGGCACCAGCTACAAGGTCGAGGACGCGCGGGCGATCGCCGAGTGGGTCAACGGCGGCACCAGCACCAAGGAAGTGCCTTCAAGCCGGCCCGAATCCTGATGCAGGATTTTACGGGCGCTCCGGCCGTGGTCGATCTCGCCGCCATGCGTGACGGCATCACCCGGCTCGGTGGCTCGCCGGAACAGGTCAATCCGCTCGTGCCGGTCGATCTGGTATGCGACCACTCCGTCGTGGTGGACTACTTCGCCAGCCCGGACGCGTTACAGAAAGAATGTCGCGGTCGAGTTCGACCGCAACGGTGAGCGCTACGCCTTCCTGCGCTGGGGACTTCGAGTGACTACCGCAATTGCGGCATCCTGCACTACGTCCTGCGCGAAACGGCGCGGGCGGCCTGACCTGCCCGGCGCTCGTTACGCCCCAAGCATAGGAGAGGAAATGCCGAAAGGCTCTGACCTGCTCGTCCGCGCCCTCGAGAACGAGGGCGTCGATCGCATCTTCGGCGTGCCCGGCGAGGAAAACCTCGACGTGGTCGAGATCCTGCGCAGCTCGTCGCATCAAGCTCGTCCTCACCCGGCACGAGCAGGCCGCGGCCTTCATGGCGGCGACCTACGGCCGGCTCACCGGCAAGCCCGGCGTCTGCATCGCAACGCTCGGGCCCGGGCGCGCTGAACCTCACCACCGGCGCCGCCTACGCGCTGCTCGGCGCCATGCCGATGATCATGCTCACCGGCCAGAAGGGCATCATGACAGCCGGCAGGCGCGATTCCAGATCGTCGACGTCGTCGCGCGCATGCGGCCGCTGACCAAGCTGTCGCGCCAGATCGTCAGCCCCGGCAGCATCCCGACGCTGGTGCGCGACGCCTTCCGGGTCGCCAGGAGGAGCGGCCGGGCCCGGTCCATCTCGAGCTGCCGGAGGACATCGCCGGCGAGGAGTCCGAGGACGTGCCGATGCGTGCCGCTCGCATCCGATCGAGCTGCCGGTCGCGCACCGGGCGGCGCTGGACCGCGCCGCGGAGATGATCCTGCGCGCCACGCGGCCGCTGATCATGCTCGGGCGCGGCCGCCTCGCGCCCGCGCTGCTACGGCCGGGCTGTCGACGCTTCGTGCGGCGCACGCAAATCCCGTTCTTCAACACGCAGATGGGCAAGGGCACGGTGGCCGGCGGCACCAACCTCTACATGGGCACCGCGGCGCTGTCCGAGCGCGACTACGTGCACGAGGCGATCGACCGCGCCGACCTGATCATCGCCATCGGCCACGACACGGTCGAAAAGCCGCCGTTCATCATGGGGCCCGGCGGCCCGCAGGTGATCCATGTCGGCTACACGCCGGCCAACGTCGAGCAGGTGTATTTCCCGCATGCCGAGGTGGTCGGCGATGTCGGCCCCAGCCTCGAGCTGCTGGCCGACCGGCTGGAGGGCAAGCTGCACCATGCCGGCGCGTTGCTCTCGCTGCGCGAGGAGCATCCTGGCCCGTATCACCGACGCGCGACCGAGGACCGCTTCCCGCCGACGCCGCAGCGCATCGTGCACGACGTGCGCCAGGTGATGCCGGAGGACGGCATCGTGGCGCTCGACAACGGCATGTACAAGATCTGGTTCGCGCGCAACTACCGCACCCACGTCGCCAACACGCTGCTGCTCGACAACGCGCTGGCGACGATGGGCGCCGGCCTGCCGTCGGCGATGATGGCGGCGATGCTGTATCCGGATCGCCGCGTGCTGGCGGTCTGCGGCGACGGCGGCTTCATGATGAACAGCCAGGAGATGGAAACGGCGGTCCGGCTGCGGCTGAACCTGGTCGTGCTGATCCTGGAGGACGGCGCCTACGGCATGATCCGCTGGAAGCAGGCGGTCGACAACTTCGCCGATTGCGGGCTGACCTTCGGCAACCCGGACTTCGTCAAATACGCCGAGACCTACGGCGCCAAGGGCACGCGCGTGACGAGCGACGGACGGGCTGGTCCCGACGCTGGAGGCGGCGTTCAAGGGCGGCGGCGTGCATCTCGTGACCGTGCCGATCGACTACTCGGAGAACACGCGCGTGCTGGTGGACGAATTGCGGGCGCGCATGGCCGCGGCGCAGCCGGCAGTCGAACTGGCGGAGGAGCCGACATGAAGATCAGAGCCGCGGTTCTGGACCGCATGGGCGCCGAGCCGCCCTACGCCCAGAGCAAGCCGCTGCGCATCGAAGAGCTCGAGCTCGACCCGCCCGGCCCGGGCGAGGTGCTGGTCAAGATCGCCGCCGCCGGGCTGTGCCACTCCGACCTCTCGGTGATCAACGGCGACCGGCCGCGGCCGATGCCGATGGCGCTCGGCCACGAAGCCGCCGGCGTGGTCGAGACGGTCGGCGAGGACGTGACCGACCTCGAGGTCGGGCGACCACGTCGTCATGGTGTTCGTGCCGAGCTGCGGCCACTGCGTGCCCTGCGCGGAGGGCCGCCCGGCGCTGTGCGAACCGGGTGCGGCGGCGAACGGCGCCGGCACGCTGCTGTCCGGCGAGCGCCGGCTGCATTGCGACGGCGCCGAGGTGAACCATCATCTCGGCGTCTCGGCGTTTGCCGAATATGCGGTGGTGTCGCGCCGCTCGGTGGTGAAGATCGACCGCGACCTGCCGCTCGACGAGGCGGCGCTGTTCGGCTGCGCCGTGCTGACCGGCGTCGGCGCCGTGGTCAACACGGCCAGGCTGCAGCCGGGTCAGTCGGCGGCGGTGATCGGCCTGGGCGGCGTCGGCTTGTCGTCGGTGCTCGGCGCGGTCGCGTCCGGCGCGCGGCGCATGGTGGCGGTCGATCTGTCCGACGACAAGCTGGGCCTGGCGCGCCAGCTCGGCGCCACGCCACACGTTCAACGCGCGCGACCCGGATGCGGCCGAGCAGATCCGCGAGCTGACCGGCGGCGGCGTCGATTTCGCGTTCGAGATGGCCGGCGCGGTGCGGGCGATGGAGCTGGCCTACAAGATCACCCGCCGCGGCGGCACGACGGTCACCGCCGGCCTGCCGCCGCCGAGCGCGAACCTGCCGCTGCCGCTGGTGCAGCTGGTCGCCGAGGAGCGCACGGTGAAGGGCAGCTATATCGGCACCTGCGTGCCGACGCGCGACATCCCGCGCTACGTCGAGCTCTACCGCGCCGGCAAGCTGCCGGTCGACCGGCTGATGAGCGGCCAGCTGTCAGCTCGACGAGATCAACGAGGGCTTCGACCGGCTGCACGAGGGCAAGGCGGTGCGCCAGGTGATCGAGTTCGGCGCATGAACCCGTTCGACTACTCGAAGGCCTTGACCGATTTCTGGTCGGCGCAGGGCGAGGCCTGGATGAAGGCGCAGGACCAGGCGGCCCGAGCCATGGCCGATGGCATGCAAGCCGTGACCGGCGCGCTGCCGGCCGCGGCGCGACGGATGCCGGACCTCCAGGCGGATGCGGCCGATATGACGCGGCCGCGAGCCAGGCGCATGATCGGAGCTGTGGTCGGCGGCCGTCGGCCATGTCGCGCCAGCTGGCGGCGAAGCTGCCGTCAGCCGGGCGCAGAGCGCTACGGTGCCGACCGGTGCTCGGCAAGATCCTCGATCCGCGGCAGTGGATCGTCCGGCACCGGCGAGATGGACGAGATGCTGGGCCGCATGGCCGAGGGCCCGCGCCTTGCCGATCTGTGGCAGATCGAGCGGCGCTACGCGCGGGTGCTCCAGGCCTGGATGGGCGTGCGCCGCCGGGCGCTCGAGCACAACGCGGTCGTGCTGCAGGCCTGGCTGCAGGCGGGCCGGCGCTTCGCCGAAGAGCTGGCCGCGGCGGACCGGCGCAGACAGGCAGGCGCCGGACGGGCAAGTCGGTCCTGGCGCTGTGGACGGAGACCGCCAACAGGCAGCTGCTCGAGGCCCAGCGCTCCGACGCTTCCTGACGACGCAGCGCGAGATGCTCCGGGCGAGCACGGAGCTGCGGCTGGCGCAGCAGGAGCTGGCCGAGCACTTCGGCAGACAGTTCGGCTTTCCGACCCGCACGCGAGCTGGACGACGTGCACCGCACGGTGACCGAGCTGCGGCGCGAGCTGCGCGCGCATGCGGCGCGAGGAAGCGGCGAAGCCGGCTGCCGCGAGGTCCGGCGCGGCCGACGCAGCAACGCGTCGGCGACGCGTCAGCGACCGGACAGGCAGGTAGCCTGAGCAGACCGGCATGGTCCGGCGGACGCGGTCTCCGACGCGGCCAAGCTCGGCAGCAAGCTGCTCACCGGCAGCCGAGCTGCTCGCCGGCGATGCGCGACGAGGACGTGCAGATCGCCACCACGCCGAAGGACCTGGTCTGGCAGCCAGGACAAGGTCAGGCTGTTCCACTACCGGCCGCTGGCCGAGAAGCGGATCGGCGTGCCGGTGCTGATCTGCTACGGGCTGGTCGGCCGCTGGACCATGGCGGACCTGCAGGAGGACCGCTCGCTGGTGCGCAACCTGCTCAATCTCGGGCTCGACCTCTACGTGGTCGACTGGGGCAACCCGTCGCGCGCCGACCGCTAGCTGACCCTCGACGATTACATCGTCGGCTATCTCGGCGACTGCGTCGCCGAGATCGCCCGGCGCGCCGGCGTCGAGAAGATCAACCTGCTCGGCATCTGCGAGGGCGGCGTGTTCACGACCTGCTACGCCGCGCTGATCCCGAGCGGGTCAACAAGCTGGTCGCTGACCATCACGCCGATCGACTTCCACGCCGACACGGTCGAGAACCGGCGCGGGCCACGGCTTCATCAATCTCTGGACCCGCAGCCTGTCGCCGGAGGACGTCGACCGATTGATCGACGCGAACGGCAACCTGCCCGGCGAGTTCATGGGCGCGGTGTTCTACCAGATGTCGCCGATGCGCAGCGCTGATGAAATACAATCTCGACATGCTCGACATCGTGGACGACGAGAAGAAGCTGCTGAACTTCCTGCGCATGGAGAAGTGGATCGCCGACCGGCCGGACCATCCCGGCGAGGCCGCCAAGCAATGGCTGAAGGACCTCTATCAGCAGAACAAGCTGGTCAAGAACGAGTTGGAGCTGGACGGCCGCCGGGTCGATCTCGGCCACATCACCATGCCGGTGCTGAACGTTTACGCCAAGGACGACCACATCATTCCGCCCGCGACCTCGCGGGCGCTGGGGCCGAAGGTCGGCACCAAGGACTACACCGAGCTGGCGCTGCCGGGCGGCCATGTCGGCGTGTTCGTCGGCGGCAAGTCGCAGAAGCTGTTCGCGCCGGGCATCGCCGACTGCCTGCAGCAAGCACGACTGAGCCGCGCGCATGAAGCAACAAGATCGTCTCGCCGGCGGAGGCGGCGGCCATCATCGCGATCGGCGACACGGTCGCGGTCGCCGGCTTCGTCGGCATCGGCACGCCGGACGAGATGCTGATCGCCATCGCCGAGCGGTTCCTCTGACCCGGGAGCCGGCCGGACCTGACACTGGTGTTCGCCGCCGCACCGGGCGACGGCAAGGATCGCGGCCTCAACCGGCTCGCCCATCCCGGCCTGGTGCGGCGCGCCATCGGCGGCCATTGGGCGCTGGTGCCGAAGCTCTCCAAGCTGGCGCTCGACAACGAGATCGAGGCCTACAATCTGCCGCTCGGCTGCATCGCGCAGCTCTATCGCGACATCGCCGGCGCGGCGGGCCGGGCTGCTATCGCGCGTCGGGCCTGCGGACCTTCGTCGATCCGCGCCAGGATGGCGGCAAGATCAACGCCCGCACCACCGAGGACCTGGTCGAGCTGATCGAGATCGGCGGCCAGGAATAGCTGCTCTACAAGGCGTTCCCGATCAACGTCGCGCTCATCCGCGGCACCACGGCCGACACGCCGGCAACATCACCATGGAGCGCGAGGCGCTGACGCTCGACACGCTGCCGGCGGCGATGGCGGCGAAGAACTCGCGCGGCCTCGTCATCGCGCAGGTGGAGCGGATCGCCGCAGGAGGGCTCGCTCGATCCGCGCCGGGTGCAGGTGCCGGGCATCCTGGTCGATTGCGTGGTGCTGGCCGAGCCGGAAAACCACTTGCAGACCTACGCCACGCGCGCACAACGGCGCCTTTTCCGGCCAGATCGCGCGTGCCGCTCGACCGCATCGCGCCGCTGCCGCTCGACGAGCGCAAGATCATCGCGCGCCGCGCGGCGACTGGAGCTGCCGCCGGGCGGCGTGGTCAATCTCGGCATCGGCATGCCGGAGGGCGTGGCGGCGGTCGCCGCCGAGGAGAAGGTGCTGCGCTACGTGACGCTGACCGCCGAGCCCGGCATCATCGGCGGCATGCCGCAGGGCGGCCTCGATTTCGGCGCGGCGCTCAACCCGGAAGCGGTGATCCAGCAGAACCAGCAGTTCGATTTCTACGACGGCGGCGGGCTCGATCTGGCCGTGCCTCGGCATGGCGCAGACCGACGGCGAGGGCAACGTCAACGTCAGCCGGTTCGGCGGCCGGCTGGCCGGCGCCGGCGGCTTCATCAACATCAGCCAGAACTCGCGCAAGGCTGGTGTTCGCCGGCACCTTCACCGCCGGCGGCCTGGTGATCGCGATCGAGGACGGCAAGCTGCGCATCGTGCACGAGGGAAGGTCGCGCAAGTTCATCGACCGGGTCGAGCAGATCACCTTCAGCGGCAGCTTCGCCGCCGAGAGCGGCCAGCCCGTGCTCTACGTCACCGAGCGCTGCGTGTTCCGCCGCACGGCCGGAGGGCGTGGAGCTGATCGAGGTCGCGCCGGGCATCGACATCGAGCGCGACATCCTCGCGCATATGGGCTTCCGCCCGATCGTGCGCGACCCGGAGCCGATGGACGCGCGCATGTTCCGCCCGGAGCCGATGGGGCTCGAGCAGACCCTGCTCGGCCTGTCGCTCGCCGACCGCATCAGCTACGATGCGGAGCGGAACATCGCTGTTCATCAACTTCGAAGGCTTCCAGGTCCGCACCGACCGACGACGTCGAGCTGGTTCGCCGCGAGGTCGAGACGCGCTGCCGGGCGATCGGCCACAAGGTCGCGCTGATCGTGAACTACGACGGCTTCACGCTCGACCCGGCGGTCAGCGACGCCTATTTCTCGATGATCACCTATTTGCAGCAGCGCTACTACACGACGGCCTCGCGCTACACGACGAGCGCCTTCATGCGGCTGAAACTGGGTGCTGGACTGACCGATCGCGAGCTGATGCCACACGTGTTCGAAACGGCTTCGGAAGCGCATGCGTCCGCGCCGCTTGCGAACAGAAACCGACTGCATAGCCCTGAATGGACAGCCACGCAGCATTCGCACCCGAGCCGCCCTTTTACCACCTATCGCCGGACCGAACGGGCTCGTACCTCAGCATCTCCAAGCGCGGCTTCCACCGGCATCGCCTATGTCGAATGGGGTGACCCCGCGTCGAACCGGGTTGCGATCTGCGTGCATGGCCTTTCGCGACAGGGCCGTGATTTCGACCGCCTGGCGGCGGGATGGCAGGTGGGCTGGCGTGTGGTCTGCCCCGACCTGGCCGGTCGTGGCCAAAGCGATTGGCTGCGGCGATCCCAGAATACACCCTCCCGCAATACGCAATCGATCTCACGGCGTTGCTCGCCCGACTAGGCGTGCCAAGGCGTGGACTGGATCGGCACCTCGCTTGGCGGCTTGATCGGGATGGTGCTGGCAGGCCAAGAGCAATCCCCAATCCGGCGGCTCGTAATCAACGACATCGGCCCGTTCCTACCCTGGCAGGCGTTGCTCCGCCTGGCAACGCGATCCGCACTTCCGTCTGGACCTTTCCCGGCCTCCACAGCCGCATCACTCATTTTCGCACGACCCTTGCCCCATTTGGCCGCTTTCGGATGACGAATGGTACCACCTCGCGCGCCACAGTGTCCGCGCGGACGACAGCGGCGACTGGCGGAAGCTGTGTGACCCCCAACATACGGCGCCGTTCCGGGCGGGCCTATACTTCAATGTCAGTCTCTGGACGTACTGGGACACGATCCATTGCCCGACCTTGGTATTGCGCGGCGTTGAGTCAGATCTGCTGCTGGCCTCCACGGCAGGCCGAAATGACCCGGCGAGGGCCTCGGGCAAAGCTTATCGAAGTGCAATGCTGCGGCCACGCCCCCCCGCTGATGACGCAGGTCAGATCGCCACCATTTCGGAATGGTTGCAGGCTGCGCCGGATCATCACTGATCGCAACCTACCATATGAGGGGTTCCGGCGCGGGCGTGTAACGTGATTTGATCGGTCTCCGGCATTGTCGGAGGCAGTGGTGGATCGGATCAGAGGTCGGGCGTATTCGCAGGACCTGCGGCA
Source organism: uncultured Pseudomonadota bacterium (assembly GCA_963762525.1). Classification (GTDB taxonomy): domain Bacteria; phylum Pseudomonadota; class Alphaproteobacteria; order Acetobacterales; family Acetobacteraceae; genus DATFDN01. Next base: position 1,036,599 of record CAVXKT010000011.1, on the reverse strand, counting down.
ACGAGGGCTGCCTGCGGGCGACCGGGGCCTGTCCGGCGCGCCGCAAGGTAACCGGCTGTTCGAGGTCAGCGTGTCGTATGCGCGTAAGCGCCCGCCCAGAGGCGCCTTGCTGGCGTAAACCTCGGCCCGGTGTTCTGCACGGCATGGACGAGACCCGGGATGAGGCTGCGATCTGGCAGCCACTGTGGCTGCCAGAGATGCAGCTTCGATGCAGCGGATCGAGATCGTGGGCGAGCATCGCCGTGCGCACGATGCGGCGTTCCGTGCGCGCTTGGTGTTGCTGCACCGCAGGTCGGGGCGGCGTCGGTGGTTCGGCTGGTGCCGGTGCGGGTGAGCGAACCGCGACCATCTGAGAGGCGGGCCCCGGCGCCGGTCCCGCCGAAGCCCGACGCGGTGGACTTGATCGAGATGGAGCTGAGCGGCGCAGCGTGCGGGTCCCCAATCCAACCGCGTCGCCGCAACTGCTGCCCTGGAACCTGCCCGACATCCGCGCCAGGCTCGATCAGCGCCGCGCCGCGTAAAACACCGCGTCAACAGAAAACGTCGTGCCGTTCGGCGGACGCTTACCAGACGAGCTTCACCATGTTCATTTTCTTCCGTCGGGCATGCCCACCTCGGCGAAGATTTTCAACTCGGTCATCCGCACCAAAAATGAAGTTGGCAAAGCGGGTGCCCCCCAATTTCCCCCTTGCGGTGATTGCCAGGAAATAAAGGCTCTCATCGGAAATCGCCATAAACCGGCGCGGGTGCATCCAGCCGGGATCATGCGGGAATGCCCAGCACCTGAACCCAGGAGACGAGGCAACTCGTCCCGTTCCAGAAAAAGGGGCTCGGCGCCGGCCGAGCGGAGTCCCAATACGAAGCAAACCACGCCTGTGCCAACGAGAACAGAAATCGGCTTTCGCGAACAAATACGGTATACAGCCGTCTGACGCGTGACTCGCTTGTGATTTGGGGCGACGCGACGCTGTCCGATTCGCTGCCGTGATGGCGGGGGGTCGGGCGATGGCGGTTGAGATTACGCGGACGGAGCTTGGACCGCCGGAACTGCGGGAGGCAGCGGCCGGAGCAAGGACGCCGCCGCAGCGCGACGGATGCTCGCGATCGCCTCGGTGCTGGAAGGTCGCAACCGGGCCGAAGCGGCCCGGAGCGCCGGCATGGACCGCCAGACGCTGCGCGATTGGGTGCATCGCTATAACGACGGCGGCTTCGCGGGCTGGAGAACCGACCGAACCCCGGCCGGCCGCCCCGCAAGTTGACGCCGGAGCAGGAAGCCACGGTCGCCGAGTGGGTGCGGCAGGGACCGCCGCCGGAGAGGAAGCTGGTGCGCTGGCATCTGCTCGACTTGCGCGATGAGATCGCGCAGCAATTCGGCGTGCAGTTGCACGAGCGCACGATCGGTAAGCTGATGGCACGATTGAACTTCTCGCGCATGTCGGTGCGCCCGCGCGCCCCGCGCGATCAACGCTACGACTGGGGTGTACATCTTCGGGGCCGTCTGCCCGACTCGTGGGGTCGGCGCCGCCCTGGTGCTGCCCCACGTCAACACCGAGGCGATGAACCTCCATCTGAGGGAGATCAGCAGCCAGGTCGCGCCGGGGGCGCACGCCGTTCTCACCCTCGACGGCGCCGGGTGTCATCAGACCGGCGGCAAGTTGCGCGTCCCCGACAATATCAGCCTGTTGCCTCTGCCCCCCTATTCGCCGGAGCTGAACCCGGTCGAAAACATCTGGCAATTCCTGCGCCAGAACTACCTCGCCAACCGCGTCTACGAAACCTACGACGCCATCGTCGACGCATGCTGCGAGGCCTGGAACCGCCTCACCGCCGCCCCGGAACGAATCAGATCGACTGCGTCACGAGAATGGGCCGCAGCAGTCAGCGCGTAGGGCGGCTGGTATAAGTCGGTGCGCAATGCCGCACCGCCATCGAGCTGATTGTGGACGACAGCCCGAGCCTGTGCCGGCAGCTACCCGCCCTGATCGCCCGCCACCTGGAGGAAGCCAGGGCCGTTGCCGCCGGCGATCTTGCCGACCACGGCGACGATCCCGCTGCGGTCGCTAGCCTGAGCTACACCACTGAGCAAGTGCTCGGCCCCTGGCTGCCGGAACCGGCTGCTCGGGAAGGCCGGAATTACGGCTGCTCGCCGTAGAATTGCGCGGCGGCGTCGATCTCGGAATTCGTCATCTGGCGGACGATGTTGCGCATGATACCGCTGATATCGTTGTGCCGCTGCCCGGCCTTGAAGGCGAGCAGTTGCGTCCGAAGATAGGCGACCGGCTCGCCCTCCAGCCACGGGGTGCCGAGCTTGTGGGCCTCCTGGCCATGACAGGTGCCGCAGGGGGCGATGCCGCGCATTGGCGCGCCGCTTTCCACGATCTGGGGCGCCGGCTTCCTTTCCAACCACGGCGGCCGCGGGAGATAGGCGTAGTAATCGCCAAGTTCGCGCATGTCCCGCGTGCTGAGGTTGCCGACGAGCGGCGCCATGACCACGCTCGCCCGGGCACCGGACTTGAAATCCTGCAGTTGCTTGTAGACCGCCGCCGTGTACTGGCCGGCCAGGTTGGGGCTGTCCGCCTGACTCAATCCGCGCGCGCCATGACACATGGAGCAGCGCAGGGCCAGAGTGCCGCCGCGCCCTATAGCCTCGGCGCTGGCGGGCCTGACCATCCCTGGCGTCAGGATCACATGCGACAGCGTGACCGCCGGCTGCACGACAGCGCCGGGACCGGGCGCCGGCTGCGGCACGCCGGCGGCACTGCAGATCGCCGTCCAGACATCGGGGAAGCTGGCATTGCGCTCCATCAGGGGCAGCCAGATGAACCCGAACGCGCCGGCGACCACCGCGATCGCCGCGCTGATGATGACGCTGCTCGTGAACCACGGATTGTGCAGCGAGAACAGCCGTTGCCGCTGCATCAGCCGCCTCCGATGAACACCGCCGGCACGGCGGCGTCCGGCAACCCAACCAGACGGGCAATCGGGAACCCGTAATTCGTGATCGTGAGCGCGATCATCAGGCCGACCCATAGGGCGAAGCTGTTGAGCGCGATCGGAAGCGTGCTCGGCGGATGCAGCGCCACGCTGAAGCGGTATTCCTCGGTGTCCATGCGCGGCGCGCGGTGCCCCTGCACCAGCACCGCCAGGAACAGGATGGCAGAGACCACCAGGATCAGCCCACCGGCTACCGAGATATTGACCCAGGGCGCCCAGCCAGGATCCCCGTTGGCCGAATAGTCGAAGAATGCCATTCGCCGCGGCATCCCCAGCACGCCGACATAGTGCCACGGCAGGGTCAGGACCATCATGCCGATGAACCAGGTCCATAGCTGCAGGCGCATCAGCCCGAACGAGGCGAGCGCGCGCCCGGTCAACTGCGGCCATAGATCGTATGCGATCGCGAAATACATGATCACGATGGCGCCCGCGAAGATCAGGTGGAAATGCCCGGTAACCCACTGCGTGTTGTGGATCGAGCTATCTAGCTGATAGCTCATGTTGATCAGCCCGCCGGCGCCGCCGAAGCCAAGCATGATGAAGGAGAACGCGGTGGCCAGCATGATCGGATTGCGCCACGGCAGCGCCAACAGCCAGCCGAACGCGCCCTTGCCGCCACGGCGACGGGCGGCGACCTCCACCGAGGCGCAGATGGTGAACACCGTCAGCAATGTCGGCAGTGCGACCAGGGCGGTGAACACCGAATGCAGGAACTTGAATCCGGCGCCGACCTCCGGGTCCGCGAACAGGTGGTGGATGCCGATCGGCATGGCGACCACAAGGAACAGAATGAACGAGATGCGCGCCATCTGCTCGCTGTAGATGCGCCCGCCGATCGCCCGCGGCACGATCGTGTAATAGGCGGTGTAGGTCGGAATCAGCCAGAAATAGACGATCGCGTGCAGCGTCCAGGAGAATAGCACGCGGGCGAGGCCGGCATTGATTGTCAGGGTCAGACCGAGCGCCACAGGCAGGATCTGCGCCAGGATCTCGATCGCCGCGCCGACCGAAGTCCAGGCCCACAGATAGGCGCCAACCGTGTTGGCGAACATCGGGAACGGGATCGGCGCACCGGAATGTTCGCGCTTCCAGATTCGCAGATTGATCGAGGTCAGCGCCACCCATATCCAGGAGCCGACAACGACGAAGACGACGCCGAAGTAATAGGCCGCGTTCGCGATCAGCGGCGGATAGAACGTATAAAGGATGGACGCTCGACCCATGCCGATTGGAATGATCGCGACCACGGTGCCGAAGGCGACCAGGCCAAATCCAAGCCAGGCCCAGCCGCGGCCGATCAGCGGACGGCGGAGGGACGCTTCGGTGATCGCGTAGCCGAACCCCATCGCCACCAATGTCGGAAACACGTAGGCCATGGTGGTGCCATGCGCCGTCACCGATCGGTAGTAGAGTTCGGGATTGCCGATCCAGCCATGCAGCGGGCTGCGGATGAACATCTGCCATTCACCCAGCAGCAGCGCGAGGCCGAAGCCGGCGAAGGCCAGCCAGAAATGCGCGAGGATCAGGCGGCGGCTAGTCAGCACAGCTCAGCCTCGGCTTGTCAGCAGCCATTTGCTTGAACTTCTCCCGGTCGATCACGCGCACATTGGCCCACATCCCCTCGTGGCCGACGCCGCAGAATTCGTGGCAGGGCAGGTGGTGATCGCCGGTCGCCAGGAACCGCGTCTTCGCGGCCGAGATGAAACCCGGAACCAGCATCGTGTTGATGTTAGTTCCGTCGATGATGAACCCGTGCACGACGTCGAGGCTCGTGCCGCGGATGGTGACTGGCGTGTCCGCCGGCACCAGTAGGCAAGGCGGCGTGAATGAGTATTGCTGGGCAACCATCCGCACCGTCACGCTGCCGTCGGGCTCGGACTGGGTGCCCAGATTGCTCTCGATGAACTCGCCATTGAGGGGGGCGGTGCGCGGGTCGATCGTCTCCACTCGCGCCTGCGGCATCAGCAGCTCGTGGATTCCGGCAAACCCTGCCATCAGGATCATCAGGCAGATGATGCCGACCGACAGCACCGCCCATCGCCGCTCGACCCGGAGGGCGGCTTGCGTGCCTTCATCGTCGTCGGAGGTGTAGGACATCGCGATCCTTGTTCCTCAGGGCACGGCACGTGGCAGAAACACGACCATGTAAAAGGCGAACCAGATGCCAGAGACCAGCAAGGCGGCGATTAGCGCGAGCAGCACGGCGCCCGGCGCGCGCGGGTTGGCCGGGGCGACGGGCTCGACGGTCGGCTCGGGGTCCGAATTCATCATCGACGTCTCACTCCAGCGGGGCTGACCGCAGCCGGTTTGCTTCCCCCGCCGTCACCGGCGTGCCGTGATTGCCCCAGGCGGTGCGGATATAGGTGACAACAGCCGCGACCTGATCGTCCGACAGCGTCTGCGCGAATGGCGGCATTCCGTATGGCATGGGATTTCCCATGGTGCCCGGCGGGAATCCGCCGTTGAGAACCATCCTGATCGGATTGACCGCCGAGGCCATTTCGATCGATTGGTTGTTGGCGAGCGGGGGATAGGCGGGCGGCATGCCCCGCCCCTCGGCGCCGTGGCAGCCGGCGCAATTGGCGTCGTAGACATTCTTTCCCAAACTCGTCAGCAGACTGCTCTCGGCTGGCGGCACCGGCGAGGGCGGCTCGGGCGCGGCGCGGCTGGGGAGACTTTTGAGATACACCGCCATCGCCTCGATATCCTGTTGCGAGAGATACTGCAGGCTGTTGTAGACGACCTCCGCCATCGGCCCATAGACCGCGCCGCGCATGGAGGTGCCCTTGCGGAGGAGGTCGGTGATGTCGCCGATGCTCCATTGGCCGAGACCGCCCTCCTTGTTGGATGTGAGCGAGGGCGCGTACCAGCCTTGCTCGGGAATCAGGCCACCCTGGTAGGCCTGCGCCTGCGATGACCCGCCCAGCGCATTGATCGGGCTGTGACACACGCTGCAATGCCCGAGCCCCTCGACCAGATAGGCACCGCGATTCCACTGCGCCGACTCGGCTGGCTCCGGCATGAAAGCGCCGGCGCGGAAATACAGCGTCCGCCAACCGATGACGAGCGCCCGGATGCTGTAAGGGAACCGCATATCGTCAGTCGTATCAGGCCGTTCCACCGCCGGGACCGAGGTGAGATAGGCAAAGATCGCATCCGAATCGTCGCGGGTGAGCTTGGTGTAGTCCTGAAACGGCATCGCCGGGTACAGCAGGTCGCCATTCGGCATGACGCCTTCATGCAGCACCCGGTAGAACTGATCCCGCGTCCAGGTGCCGATCCCGGTCTTGCCGTCAGGCGTGATGTTGGTCGAATACAAGGTTCCGAACGGCGTGACGATCGCTCGCCCGCCCGCAAAGAGCTTGCCCCCAGGGGTTGTATGACAGGCGACGCAGTCGCCCGCACGGGCCAGGTATTCGCCCCGCGCGACCAGCGCCTGGAGCGGCGATGTCTCCCGCGTTAGCTTCTGTGCCGGCGCGCTGGCGGCGAATGTGATTGTCAGGCCGGCGAGTCCGATCGCGACAATCAGGCGGCGCCGGGTCGTCATTGCGGCTGGCCTGCGCACGGAATTGGCAGTGTCAGCGCCCCTTTCGGCAGGGGTTGGGAGTCAGGCGGCACCGGCTGCAAGGCAATCCACGCGGACACAGCGGCAATATCGGGGTCCGTCATCCGCGAGACGACCACCTGCATGCAGTCTGACGGGGATGGCACTCGCGCGCGGTAGCGGACGGCACCCAGTTGCGAGCTGAGATAATTGGCGCGCAATCCGACCAGTCCGGGCATCGCGGGCTGCATGCCGGTGAGCGCGCGCCCATGGCAACTGGCGCAGGATGGTAAATTGCGCGCGGCATCCCCTTCCAGCGCGACCGCCTTACCGCGGGCCAGCATCGCCACACTCACTTTCGGCGGCAGCGGCGCCGGTGCCGGAGGATGGAGCGAAGCGAAATAGGCGGCGATCTCCTTGAGATACGAGTCCGGCAAGAACTCCAGAAGGTAATTCATCGGGGCATAGTGGCGGCGATCGTGGAACGCGGTCAGCTGCTCATAGAGATAGGCTGACGGCTGGCCGGCAATGCGGGGGAAATAATCGTTGCCGGTGCCTGCTCCGTAGTCTCCGTGACAAGGAGTGCAGGCGAGCATCCGCTCATGCATCGTGTCCGGCGCCCGCTCGGTTGCCGGCTGACCGGCCGCTCTGGGCTGCTGCGCAAGAAGAAGCGCAACGGCTCCTGCCGCAGCACAGGCAAGCCGCGCATCATCTCGCGATCATCTCGCGATCATCTATAGCATTTCGTCAGGCATTTCGAAAACACGTAACTACCCGCAAGCCAGGCACAAGAGGCCTGTGGAGTTGAGTGTCCCGCATCACTCACATGTTAGCCGAAACCAGCGCGCGCCCGATCACGTCCGTTAACGTGGTGGAAATTGCGATGTAGGTTGAGGTGGCCATGGATCAGGCGGCCACTGTGGAAATCTGTGGTGGTATTGTGTCGAGCGTCGGCGGTGTGAGTTCGGCCATGGGCTCGGTCTGCATGTAGCGGTGCTGGAGCTGCCATTCGTCGTTGGCCTCCAGCAGCACGGCGCCGATCAGGCGGACGATGGCGCCCTCGTTTGGGAATATGCCGACGACATCGGCGCGGCGTTTGACCTCCTTGTTCAACCGTTCCAGCGGGTTCGTTGAATGAATTTTGGTCCGGTGTGGGACGGGGAAGTCCATGTGCGCCAGCACGTCGGCCTCGCTGTCGTCGATGAACGCGGCAAGCTTCGGCCACCTGGCGCGCAGCTGGTCGGCGACGTGGCGCAGCGTCTGGGCGGCGGCGGGCGGTCGGATTGGATGAACGCCTGGCGCAGCGCCGCCGCGACCATGCTCTGCCGGCCCTTCGGCACGTAAGACAGCGCGTTGCGCATCCAATGCACGCGGCAGCGCTGCCAGGAAGCGCCGACGACGCGGCGGATCGCTGCCTTCAGGCCCTCGTGCGCATCGGAGATGACCAGCTTCACCCCGTGCAGGCCGCGGCGCGCCATGCTTTTGAGCAAGCCCGCCCAGAAGGTCTCGGCTTCGGACGGCCCGATGTGCAGACCGACGATCTCGCGCTTGCCTTCGGTGTTGGCGGCCACGGCGATTATGGCGGCGACCGAGACGATGCGCCCGCCCTCGCGCTGCTTGAGGTAGGTGGCGTCGAGCCAGAGATAGGGCCAATCGCCGGTGAGCGGCCGGTCGAGGAAGGCGTTCACCCGGTCGTCGATGTCCTTGCACAGCTTGGAGACGGTGCTCTTGCTGATCCCGGCCAGGCCCATGGCCTGCACCAGGTCATCGACGCGCCGGGTCGAGACGCCGCCGACCCGGGCTTCCTGGATCACGGCGACCAGGGCCTTCTCGGAGGTCTTCCTTGGCTCCAGGAACGGCGGGAAGTAGCTGCCCTGGCGCAGCTTCGGGATGCGCAGCTGCAGAGTGCCGAGCCGGGTGTCCAGCGCGCGATCGCGGTAGCCGTTGCGATAGGTGGTCCGATCGCCGGAGCGCTCGTGCCGCCCGGCACCGATCAGACCTTCTACATCGGTCTCCCTCAGCAACTGCACCACGGCCTCCGCAGGAACCGCCGGCCGGCAGGCGTCAGCACGACACCGGCCCGATTTCGCACGAACAGCCGCTTGGCCGCCTCCAAAAAAGCTGCCGTGCGCCACGACGGCAAGGAAAGTTCGAACCTGCTCCGTATCCACGTCAGACCCGACCACGAATTGGTGAACACGCACGAACGGAGAAGCGGCACGCGTCCTGAACGCCCATCGGAGTGATCAGCATGCTTGCAACTCTTCCCCCTGTGTCATCCTAAAACCAACCGCCCGACGAGCGGACGCGACGCCGGTCGTGCGGGCTGGTGCCGCTTGACTATCATGTGCCTTCGCCCAGCGCGGTCGCCAGCGCAGGCATGGCGGCGTGGACCGCGCCCAGCCGATCCGCGACAAGCGCGTGCAGCGCGGCGATCGCGTCTTCGGCCTGACCGACGGCCTCCTCTTCATCAAACGCGAGCAGTCGCCCGTCTTGCAACAACCAGCGTCCGCCGACCATCACCGCGGCGACCGCCTCCGGTCCGGCATGTTGGACGAACGCGTCCACATTCGCGTGCATCGCCAGCGTGCCCGCCCGCCTTCGCTGCACCAGGACAAGATCGGCAAGCCGGCCGGGCGCGATCCGGCCCAGATCAGCCGGCCGGCCGAGCGCGCGCGCGCCGTTCCTTGTCGCCATCGCCAGCGCCTCGCGCCCGCGTGGCCAGCCCTTGCTCGCCATGTCATGCGACGCGCGGCAGCATGATCGCCAGCCGCATCGCCTCGAACAGATCGTGTCGGCCGCCGGTGTTGGCGGAATTGGTGCCGAGCGCGAGCGTCAAGCCGGCTTCGACGCTGTCGGCGAATGGTAGCACGCCGCTCCCCAACATCAGATTGCTGGCCGGGTTATGGACGAGCGTCACGCCATGCCGCGCCAGCGTCTCGCGTTCCGGCACGCTCAGCCAAATCCCGTGGGCGACGGAGAGCCGACCGTCGAGCAGCCGCCGGCGCTCCATCTCGGCGACCAACCCGCCGGGCCAGCGCGCGCCGAGGGCGGCCTGGGCGCGCGTCTCCATCAGATGCGTGTGCACGGCGACCCCGTGCCGGTCGCGCAGCGTCCGCCAGAGGTCCAGGGCGGCCGGCGAACACCGTTGCGGCGCGTTCGGCCCGAGCAGCGCCGAGACACGGCCCGAACCGCGGACCGCTGCCGCGATCTCGGCGAACCGCGCGGCGTAGGCGTGCGGATCGAACGGCGGCGGGCCGCCGGCCAGTGCGGCGACCTCGGGCGGCAGATCGAGCCCCAGCAAATCGTAGTCGGACAGGTCGTGCAGGAAGGGCGCGTAGCCCACCCGCAGGCCGGAGTCCTCGTGCGCGGCCAGCGCCGCGTCGGCGAGGTGGACCATCGGCGAATGGTCGATCCAGGCGGTGATGCCGGCGCGGATTCTTCGGCCGCACCCAGCAGCACGGCGGCGCGGATGGCGCGCGCGTCGAAGGCGCGGCCGTAGAGCACCGTATAGAGCGCCCATTGCTCCAGGGGCAGGCTGTTCTCGGTGCCGCGCAGCAGCGTCGCGTAGCCGTGCGCGTGTGCATCGACCAACCCCGGGATCAGCCACATGCCGGCGGCAGCGAATATCTCGGCCGCACGACCACGCAGCGCTGCGCGATCGTCGTCGGCGGTGGCGATCGCCGCGATGCGGTCGCGCTCGACCAGCACGGCGCCTTCGAAGAAGCCGGAATCGCCGAGCACCAGCGCGCCGTCGATCAGGATGCTCACGGCGCAGCGGGGGGCCAGGCTTCCACGACCGGATGATCGCGCGTCGTCGAGAAGCGCGGCCCGGCGCCCCCCGGCGCCCCCCAGTTGGTGACACCGGGGCCGAAGAACTCGGCGTTGATCGCGGTGAAGCGCGCCTGATCGGGCGGCAGCGCGTGGTCCTCGAAGATCGCCGCCACCGGGCAGACCGACAGGCAGACCCCGCAATCGATGCATTCATCGGGTTGAATGTAGAGCATCCGCCCGCCGGTGTAGATGCAATCGACCGGACAGACATCGACGCAGGCGCCGTCCTTCACATCGATGCACGGGCCGGCAATAACATGTGTCACGACGACCTCATCAGCGGCCCGTCCACTGCGGCGGGCGCTTCTCGCGAAACGCGCGCACGCCCTCCTCGCCGTCCGCCGATTGCAGGCACGCGATCACCGCCGGCAGGCGCTGCGCCTGCGCCTCGGCGGCGGTCAGGTGGGCGGTGCGGCGCGCGACCTGCTTGATGGCACGGAGCGAAAGCGGCGCGCAGGCGAGGATGTCGGCGAGCCAGCGATCCACCGCCCGATCCAGTTCGGCGCGCGGCGCCACCTCGTTGACCAGGCCCATCGCCAGCGCCTCCGCCGCGCGCAGCCGCCGGCCGGTCAGCAGCACGCCCATCGCCTGACGAAACGGAATTTGCCGGGCCAGCAGCACCATGCCGCCATCCAGCGGCAGCCGGCCGACACGCGGCTCCGGCAGGCCGAAACTCGCCTCCTCGGCGGCGATCACGATGTCACAGCCGAGCACCATCTCGAATCCGCCGCCGAGGGCGTGCCCGTTCACCCGCGCGATGACGGGGATATCGAGCGTGGTGCGCAGCGCGATGCCGCCGAAGCCGCCGGGACGCGCGCCGGCCCAGTATTCGAGCCCCGACGGGCCGGCATCCTTCATGTCGGCGCCGGCGCAGAAGGCGCGATCGCCGGCGCCGGTCAGGACCACCGCCCGCGTATCGGAATCGCGCTCCAACCGCCGCCAGATCTCTTCAAGCATCGTTTCCGTTGCCGCATCGAGCGCATTGAGCACCTGCGGCCGGTCGATGGTGACGCGCGCGACGTGACCCGCGATGTCCAGCCGGACCGTCACGCCAGTACCCCCTCGGCGCGCAAGGCTTCGATCCGCGCCGAGTCATAGCCGTGCTCGGAAAGGATCGAAGAACCGTCTTCCCCGAGCCCGGGCGGCGGATGGCGCAACGCAAAGCCGCCATCGGCGAGATGCACCGGAGAGCCGACGACGCCCAGCGGGTCGGCGCCGTGCTCGTTGCGCACCAACATGCCGTTGATCGCGGTCTGCGGATCGCTCAGCGCCTCGGCCAGGCGGCGCACCGGCGCGCAGAGCAGGTCGCGCGCCTCCAATCGCTCGATCCAGTGCGCGGTGCTCGCCGTCCGCACCCGGGCGCGCAGGATATCGTGCAGCGCGGCACGGTTGCGGACCGCGTTCTCGAAGCTGCCGAAGCGCGGATCGCGCGACAAATCCTCGAGCCCCAGCGCCCGCGAGATCTCGCGCAGCGGATTGGCCTTGAAGGCGCCGACGATCACCACCGCACCGTCGGTGGTCTCGAACACGCCGGTATAGGGCATCTCGCCCCAGGAGAAGTCGCGTCCGCGCATCAGCCACATGGCGGCTTCCTGCATCTGCATCGCCAGCATGCTGTCGTAGAGCGAGACCGCGATCGCCTGCCCCTCGCCGGTACGGGCGCGCTGCAACAGGGCGAGCAGTATTCCCTGCACCAGGTGCATCCCGGCGGCATAGTCGGCGAGCGCGGTGGGATAGATCAGAGTCGGCTCGGAGGGGTCGCATTTGCGCGCCATCACGCCGCTGAGCGCCTGCGCCAGAATATCCTGCCCGCCCTTGTGGGAATACGGCCCCGCGGTGCCGAAGCCGGTGCCCTCGGCATAGATGATGCGCTTATTGAGCGCACGGACCGCGTCGTAGCCGAGCCCCATGCGCTGCATCACCCCGGCGCGGAAATTGTTCACCACCACATCGGCGCTGCGCAGCAGCGTGCGCACCACCTCCATCCCCGCCGGCGCCTTGAGATCGAGCGCGATGCTGCGCTTGTTGCGATTGAGGCTGCAAAATACCGGGTTCTGCGGGCCTGCCGGGTCCTCGATGGAACTGCGCGACAGGTCGCCGGCGCCAATCCGCTCGATCTTGATCACGTCGGCGCCGTGATCGCCCAGCATCTGCGTGCAGCAAGGTCCGAGCATCACCTGGGTGAAGTCGATCACCTTGATCCCGGTCAGGGGTTGGGCGGCGCTCATGCCGCTGCCTCGGCGGTGCGCGGGTCGGCCGGTCGGTCGCCCGGATCGGCGCCCCGGGCGCGCAACTTACGCTGCAAGTCCGCCACATCAACCGCGCGCACCGGCACGCCCGCTTGCAGCGCCATCGCCGCAGCGGTGCCGGCGGCCTCACCCATTGCCATGCAGGGCGGTATCTCGCGGGAGATCTTCTGCGCCTGCGAGGTCGCCGAGTAGTGCCGGCCGGCGACCAGCAGCCCATCCACACCGCGCGGCAGCAGGGCGCGGTAGGGCGTGTAGTAGTCGCGACCGCGGGCGATACTGTCGTGGAAATGCACCCGCCCCGTCACGTCTTCCTTGGTGACGACATACTCGCCGGACAACAACCGCGTCTGGCGCACGCCGGTCTGCGGTGCGACGTCGAGCAGGAAGCAGCGCGCAAACCCGGGCAACTTTTCGCGCGCATAGTCGAGGAGCGCATGAATGCGCCGGCGGCCCTCGAACTCCGCCCGGGTCAGATCCTCCACCCGGAGCCCGTCCAGCCCCGTCATGTGGGGACAGTTGCACCAGACGATCCCCGGCAACGGGGTCTTCAGCCACCAATAGTCCCACGACCCGCCGATCAGCCGCTTCGCCTCCCGGTCGAGCGCGGCGAAACGCTCCGGCTCGTTGAACTGAAAGCGCTCCGCCTCGTCGGTATCGACGCCGCCGAGGCGGAAGACGGTGCTGACCATGTAGGCGCCGTGCTCGAAGGCGGCGCCGGCACCGGCGGCCACGTCGAGATCGCCGGTAGCGTCGATCACCACCGAGCCCGCGATCGCCTGTCGGCCGGCCTTGGTTTCCATAACCACGCCCTCGATCCGTCCGTCGCGGGTCAGCGCGCGGGAGAACCAGCTGTGCAGGCGAAGCTCCACCTTCGCCTCCCGCACCAGATCGTCGGCGGCGCGTTTCCATCCGTCGGGGTCGAAGGCCACCGAGTAGCAGATCGGATGCGGACGGGTGCGGGTGTTGAAATCGAACAGGCCCCAGCGGGACCATTTGCGCCAGGCCGCCGGATCGTGCCCGCGTTCGGCTTCCGGCGGATAGATCGCAAGGCCGAGCGCGGCCATGCGGTCGATCATCTCCTGGCAGATGCCCCGCACGGTGATCTCGGCGCCGGCGCACATGTCGTCCAGCACCAGCACCATGCCGCCGGCGGCGAGGCCGCCGAGATACGGGTAGCGTTCCAGCAGCGTCACCGAGGCGCCGTTGCGCGCCGCCGCCACGGCGGCGGCGAGGCCGGCCGGGCCGCCGCCGACCACGACGACATCGGCGCGCGAGACCACCGGGGTATCGCAGCCGGGTTCGCGGACAAAATCGGTCATGCCGAGGGCTCCTCGTTGCACGTCACGACACCGCACCGGCGTCCCACCGGACCACCAGCCGCTCGATCGTGCGGATCAGCAGAAAGAACGCGACCGAGAAGCAGGAGCCGCAGAGCACGCTGGCATACAGCAGGGCGGAGTCGAAGTTATAGGTGGCCTGGATGATCAGCGCCCCGATGCCGATCTGGCTGCCGATCCACTCGCCGACGATGGCGCCGACCGTTGCCGTGCTGGCGGCGATCTTCAGGGCCGAGAACAGGAACGGCAATGAACTCGGCACACGGAGCTTAAAGAACACTTCGCGCTGGGTGGCCGACAGCACATGCATCAGCTCCATCGCCTGCGGGCTCACCGCCTCCAGCCCCCGCACCATGTTCACGAGGGTCGGGAAGAAGCAGATGATCGCCGCGATGGCGACCTTCGGCGCCAGCCCGTTGCCGAGCAGCAGCACCAGGATCGGCGCCGTCGCCACCACCGGGATGGAATGGACCAACACGGCGATCGGGAAGAATGCCTGCTCGACGGTCTTGCGGTGCACGAACACGGTCGCGATGGCGATCGCGGCGACGTTGCCGACCATGAACCCGCACAAGGCCTCGATCGCCGTCGATGCCAGGTTCGCCATCAACATGCCGAATTTCGAATAGACCACCAGCGCGACGGTCTGCGGCGCCGGGGCGATGAAGGGCCTGACGTGAAGGCCCGCCACCAACGCCCACCAGACGAACAAAAGCGACAGGCCGCCGAGGACCGGCAGCAGCCGCCGGCGCCACTGCTCGCGCCGGCGTGCTCGCACTCGGTCGGCCCCCGGTGCGTCCGGGTCGACCCGTACCGGCGGAGCGGGAGACAGCGCGACAGGCGTATCCATCAGCAGGTCTCCAGCACGGCGCGCAGATGCGCCGCCTGTTCGGCGAAACGCGGGGTTTCGCGCATCGTGAGATGGCGCGGTTCGGGAAGCTCGATCGGCACCAATTCGCGCACGCGCCCCGGACGCGCGGCCAGCATCAGCACCTTCTGCCCGAGGAAGGCAGCCTCGTAGATGCTGTGGGTGACGAAGACGATCGTGGTGGCGGTGTCGCGCCAGATACGCAGCAGCTCTTCGTTCAGCCGGTCGCGGGTGATTTCGTCGAGGGCGCCGAACGGCTCGTCCATCAGCAGGATGCGCGGACCACCCAGCAGGGCGCGGGCGATGGCCACGCGCTGACGCATCCCGCCCGACAGTTCGTGCGGCCGTGCATGTTCCCAGCCGCCGAGACCCACCATGCCCAGCAGAACCTCCGGCGTCTTCGCGTTCGCCGCCATCCGGTGCCGGCCGCCGACCTCCAGCGGCAGACGGACGTTGTCGAGCACGGTGCGCCAGGGCAGCAGCGTCGCGTCCTGGAACACGAAGCCGATCTGGCGACTGCGCCTCGCCGCGTGCGCCGTCCCGCCCAGCACCCGAACGGTGCCGGCAACCGGAGTGACGATATCGGCGATCACCCGCAGCAGGGTCGACTTGCCGCAGCCCGAGGGGCCGAGCAGCGTGAGGAAGCTGCCGGCTTGCAGTGACAGCGAGACATCGTCGAGCGCGGTGACAACGGCGCGCTCACTCACGAAGCGGACGGTAACGCCCTTCAGCTCGAGCGCCGGCGGCAATGCGGCGGGCGCGTGCATTTCAGCCCAGCTTCGGCCGACTGTCTCGCGTAGCTTCCAGGATATCCATGGTCATCACCTCATCGAGCTTCGGCGTGCGCGCAGGAAATTGGCCGAGCCGGCTCCAGAGGCTGATCTGGTCCTGCCAGATCGCCGGGTCCATCGTGCCGTAGCCGTTCGCCTTGGTGCTTTCGTCGAAGCAATAGGACAGCATCACGTCGGCCGCCGCGCGTTCGTCCTCGGCGTCCAGATTGGGAAATTCCTTGAGCAGCAGCCGGATCGCCTGGTCGCGGTTCGCATACGCGAAGCCCCAGCCGCGCGCGGCGGCGCGCAGGAACCGGGTCGGCAGGTCGCGCTTGCCCGCAAGCGTCTCCGCCGTCGCGTAGTAGGGATTGGCATAGAGATGCACGCCGCAGTCCCACAGCCGCAGAGCGATCCGGTCCGGACCGAGGACCTTCAGTGCCGTGGTATTGGTCAGCCAGCCGGTCACGACATCGACCTGGCCGGTCAGCAGCGGGGTCATGTCGGAGCCGATGATGACGATCTGAACGTCCTTGGGATCGATGTTGTTCTTGGCGAGCAGGGCGCGCAGAAGGATCACGCCCGTGGCTTGCAGGCCGACCCGCTTGCCGCGGAAATCGGCCGGCTGACGCACCGGATTCTTCGGCAGCGAAAAGAATGCGTACGGGTGCTTCTGCGCCGAGACGGCGAAGCATTTCACCGGGATGTCCTGCGACGCCGCCAGCATCAGCGACGGCGAGGAGGACACCTGCCCCACCTCGTAGCGTCCCGAAGCGACGATGGCGATGCCGTCGTTGTTGGGACCGCCCGGCTGGATGTGGAAGTCGAGCCCCTCGTCGGCGAAGTAGCCGAGCTGTTGGGCGCAGGCCTCGCCGAGCTGGTTGCCGCCGCCGAGCCAACCGAGCTGCATGTTGAGCGGGGTGAGCGCCGGCGGCGCGCCCGGCCGGGGCCAGCAACACCCCCCCGCCCAGCACCGTCGCGCCGGAAACCAACAGATTGCGCCGACTCAGCGTTTTTTTCGCCATTGCGCATCCCCCTTCAGCGCGTCCCGTAAAGCCGGTCCCCCGCATCGCCCAGACCGGGACGGATATAGCCGTGCGCATCGAGCTGACGGTCCAGCCCGGCCGCATGGACCGGGACATCGGGATGCGCGTCGGCCAGCAATTCAACTCCCTCCGGCGCGGCGAGCAGGCAGGCGAAGCTGATCTGCGTCGCGCCGGCTTCCTTGACGCGGGCGATCGCCGCCGCCGCCGAATGCCCGGTCGCCAGCATCGGATCGACGACGATGACCACCCGCTCGCGCACGTCGTCGGGCAGTTTCAGATAATACTCGACCGGCCCCAGCGTCACCGGGTCCCGATACAGCCCGATATGGCCGACGCGGGCCACCGGCACCAGATCGAGCATCCCGTCCAGCATACCGCCGCCGGCACGCATGATCGACACGAAACAGAGCTTTTTGCCGGTCAGCAGCGGCGCCTCGGCTCTCCTCCAACGGCGTCGTGATCGCCACCGTCTCCAGCGGCAGGCTCGCGGGTGAGCTCATAGGCCATCAGCATGCTGATCTCGCGCGCCAACCGGCGGAATTCGGCGGTCGAGGTCTCCCTGCCGACGCAGCAGCGTCATCTTGTGCTGCACCAACGGATGATCGATCAGGATCAGGTTTGGGCTGGCGCGCGCATGGCTCAGCCGGTGAAGTAGCCGGCGGCGGCCTTCGCCGCGATCTCGATATGCGCGTCGGCCGGGATCAGCGCGTCCGGGATCGGCACCCGCTCGACCACCTCGATCCCGCTCGCCACGATCGGCGCATGCTTCATGTGGCTCATCGACACCAGCCGGTCGATGCGGGTCGATGCCGAGCCAGTGCAGCACGTCCGGCATCAACTGCTGGAATCGCATGTCGGCGACGCCGGCGACGCATTCGGTGCGCTGGAAATACGCCTCGGCGCGGTCGCCGCCGGCCTGCCGCTTGCGCGCGTTATAGACCAGAAACTTGGTGACTTCGCCGAGCGCGCGACCTTCCTTGCGGTTGTAGACGATCACGCCCACCCCGCCTTCCTGTGCAGTGGCGACGCAGACCTCGACCCCGTGCGCCAGATAGGGCCGGCAGGTGCAGATGTCGGAGCCGAACACGTCGGAGCCGTTGCATTCGTCATGCACGCGACAGGCGATGCGGGTCGCCTCCTGCCCGAGGCGCGCCGGGTCGCCGAACAGATAGACCGAGGCGCCGCCGATCGGCGGCAGGAACACATCGAGATCGCGGCGCGTCACCAGCTCGGGAAACATTCCCCCGGTGTGCTCGAATAGCGCGCGGCGCAGCTCCCCGGCGTCGATCCCGAAGCGTTCCGCCACTCCCGGCAGCCACCAGACCGGCTCGATCGCGATCTTCGTCACCCGCACGCTGCCGCCCGCCGGTGAGCACCTCGCCGTCGGCGACCAGTCGGCCGTCGCGCAGCGCCTGCGCGATCTCCGGCATCTGGATATGGGCGCGGGTGACCGCGATGGTGGGGCGGATATCGAGCCCGGCCGCGATCTCGGCGCCGAACAATTCGGTCACCATGTGGCCGAACGGATCGAGCGAGACGATCCGGCCCGGCTCGCCCCAGGCCGGAAACGGACCGATCGGCGTCGTCGGCGCGGTCAGCGCCAGATCCGGCAAGTGATCGTGGGCGAGCTGGCCGGCGGCAACCGCGAGCGCCCGATACAACGAATAGGCGCCCGAATGGGTGCCGATCGCGTTGCGCGCCGCCGGGTCGCGCAGGGTGGCGATGATCGGGCCGCGCATCGCGCGGGTCCGCCTCGCCCCAGCGCGGCATCACCGCCGCGCACCCCCGGGATGGGAGGTGAGCACGATCGGGCGCCCGGCGAGGCGGCGCACGGACGCGGCGCGTCCGTCATGGTTCGGGTCTCCCGGCACGGCGGTCGATTTGCAAACCGCGAACGCTAGCCGCGTAGCTAGGCATGGAGTTGACCAGATGGTCAAGTTCGGTCCGCTGATATCCTGGGGAGACGCAGATGAATGGACGGCCGGGCAAGGATGCGCGAACCGGACGGGCAGCACGACCGCGCGGATCCTCGCCGCCGCCGAGCGGGTGTTCGCGACCGCCGGCTACGACGGCGCCCGCATGGCGGAGATCGCGGCGGCCGCCGGACTGCCGAAGGCGAACCTGCATTATTACTTCAAGACCAAGGAAGCGCCTCTATCGCGCCGTGCTCGACAACATCCTCGGGCTGTGGCTGGCGGCCACCGACCAGATCCTGCCGGAGAGCGATCCGGCTTCGGCGCTGGTCGCGCTACATTCGCCGCAAGATGGTCTATTCGCGGACTCGTCCCGGACGCCTCCAAGGTGTTCGCCAACGAAATCCTGCATGGCGCCCCGCAGCTGCGGAGCTTTCTGGGGACCGAGCTGCGGACGCTGGTGGAGGCGAAGTCCGCGCGTCATCGAAGGCTGGATCGCGCGCGGCCTGATGGCGCCGGCTGGAGCCGCGGCACCTGTTCTTCGTGCTCTGGGCGATGACGCAGACCTACGCCGATTTCGAGGTCGCAGATCCGGGTCGTGCTCGGGCGTCGCCGCCTGAGGCGCGGGACTTCCGAGGCCGGCACCGAGCTGATCGAGCGGCTGGTGCTGCTCGGATGCGGGCTGCCGGCCGTCAGTCCCGGGCGCGAGCAACCGCCTGCGGCGAACGCCGCCAGCCGTTCCGGATCGACCGGGTTCCACCATACCCCGTCGCGCTTCAGCGCGCTCGCGACGATGACCCCGTCAGCCACTGCAAGGATGTCGCCGACATTGTCTTGGGTGACGCCGGATCCGACCACCACCGGCAGCGCCGTACCGGCGGCGATCGGCGCGCAACTCATCCATGCTCGGCGGCATCGCCGGTTCGTTGGCCGGTGACGATGGCGACGTCGGCATCGAAGAACTCCACGTCGCGGGCCAGCTCGCCGAGCGAGCGGTCAGCGGTGATGGCGTGCGCGCCGTGCTTGACGTGCACGTCGGCGAAGAC
The DNA here is from genome assembly GCA_963762525.1 of uncultured Pseudomonadota bacterium. Classification (GTDB taxonomy): domain Bacteria; phylum Pseudomonadota; class Alphaproteobacteria; order Acetobacterales; family Acetobacteraceae; genus DATFDN01. Next base: position 1,016,998 of record CAVXKT010000011.1, on the reverse strand, counting down.
GCGCACCGATTGCGCGTGCAGCCAGGCCCGGTAGCGGGCGCCTCGGCCGCCGGCCCCTCGATGAAACCTTCGTTGGCGACGTAGGCGTTGGCCCATTGGTTGACCCGCACGAATCGCGCGCCGGCAGCCTTGGCGACCGCCAGCGCCGCCAAGGCTCCGTTCGCCAGCACGTTCACCCCGATCGGCAAGCTCGACCGCCCGGCGCACCGCCTCGGTGATCACCGCCATGCAGGCGGCGGTCTCCGGTCCCAGCCGATCCGGCTTGGCGAATGGGATGTCGCCGTGGTTCTCGACGATCAGGCCGTCCACGCCGCCGGCGCGGTAACGCTCCGCCTCGGCGAGCGCGAAGTCGGTCATGGCGGCCATCGGCTGGCCGTCATAGCCGGGCGAGCCCGGCAACGGCAGCAGGTGGATGACGCCGATCACCGACTTGCGACGGCCGAACAATTCGGCGATCGCGTTCGGTTTGGGGCGGAAGACGGGTGATGCTGTCATCGCAGCCAGAGCTCCGGCCAGGGGCGTCCTTCACAGTCTCGCACGGCGCTGGCCGCGGCAATTGCGCGCCAACGCCAAGCTGTCCTTGGGCTCACTCCATCTCGTTCGCGGGTATCTGGTCCGCCTTCCCGCCGCTCACACGGACGGCTCCCAACATCCCCCGACGGCGTAAGCCTCGGTCTCTCCCGGCCAGGGCGGCATCGTCACGCCGATCGCCACCAGCGGCTCGTCTCCGTCGCAGCGGAACTGGAACCGCGTCCCGACCGGGATGGTGACGGACGTGCCTGGTCCGACTTCGGCGATTTCCTCCTGCTCGCCTAGCCGCCGCCACATCCGCCCGCGTCCCCAGAGGAAACACCAGATCTCTTCGACGCTTCGGTGCGACACGGCGCGGGAGACGGCATGCGGCGGCAGCACGAACTGCGCCATGCTCCCCCGTGCGGTCGCGCACAGGATACGCACCTCCGATCCGTCGGGGGCGATCGCATCGGGGGCACTGTTGATCTGCTTGGTTTCGAAGGACATCACATCGGCAATGCGAGAGAGGTTGGACCCGATTGAGGCGTCGATGCTCGCATACGGGAGCATGACGCGCCAAGCGAGCCGTCCGCTGGCAAACGCGCCGTCGATCGAGTGACCCCCGACATCCGTTCTCCTACAAGAACGGCGTACCCCATTTTCCTGTCTCACTCCAGGGGTGCAGTCCACTCCAGGGGTGCAGTCCAACCCCGATTGTGTACACGGTTTGGGGTGCGCAACCGCGATTGTGTACACGGTTTGGGGTATCACGGCCTGGTTGTGTACACGGTCCGGGGTTACGGCGGCGGGTGCGGGGTCATGCAAGAAGTCAGAACAGTCCGTGCAAATACCAGGACAGATCGCCGGTCGCGGGATCGACGCCGTCGCCGCTGCGATAGAGCCAGAAGCGCCGTCCCGCCTCGTCCTCCACCGCCCAGTAGTCGCGCACCGCCCGGCTCTCGCGGTCGCGCCGCCACCATTCGCCGTTGATGCGCTCGGGGCCGTCGGCGCGGCGCACGCGATGGCGGACGCGCCGCCAGACGAAGGCGGCGGGCGGATGGTCGGGCAGCACCGACAACGCCTGCACGCGCTGCGGGTGCGCCAGTAGCCGGGCCGGGCGCGGCAGGTCGGGCCAGGCGAAGCGGCCAGGGGGCGTCAAGACGGGGGCGCCAACGCGGGGACGCGGCGGGCGGTGCGCTCGGGCACCGCGCTCTCCACCGGCTCCATCCGGTATACGCGCGCGGCGCCGAAGCGGTTACGCAGCCGATCCACCAGCGGCGCGATGTCGGATTCGTCGGCTTGCGCCAGCGCCGCCGTCTGGGTGGGCGTCAGCGTCTCCGCCGCCGCGACCACCAGCCGCATCGCCTCTACGCCGGGGCCGGGATCGACCGTCTCCAGCCGTTCGGCGAGCAGCCGCGCGAGGTGGCGGGGCGCGCGCGAGGGGCGAGCGAGGCCGACGCGGATCGTCCGCACGGTGGCGTCGACCCGCTCGAACAGCAGCTCGAGCCGCCGGGCGCCCTGACCGGCGCGATCGAGAGCGGCGCAGACCGCCTCGGTCAGGGCGTCGATCACGACAGCGAAGCTCTCCGCGGTCAGCAGCGGCTCGACGAAGCCCAGCCGGTGCTGCACGGCATCCGGCGGCAGAACCGGCGTGATCGGCTCGGGGATCGCGCCCCAGCGCCCGATCCAATTGCGCCAGGAGGTCGGGGAAGCGGCGGGCCAGCGGAGCGCGATGGGCGGACATCAGATCGCCGATCCGCGCCAGCCCGAGGTCGCGCAACGCCGCCACCGTCTCCGGCGCGAGCCGCAGCGCCGCCACCGGCAAGGGGGCGAGCGCCGCCGCCGTTCCGCCGACGGCGACGACGCCGCCACCATGACGCGCCCGCGCGTGCGCGGCGCCGGGCGTATCAGCGATGGCGGCCCGGGCGGCGATGCCGGCGCGGGTGAGGCGGGCGGTCAGGTCGGCGAGCAGGGCCGCCTCGCCGCCGAACAGATGGGCGCAGCCGGTGGCGTCGATCCACACGTTGTCGGGCGGGTCGGCGGCGGTGAGCGGCGCGTAGCGCAGACACCAGGCGGCCAGACGCCGCAGCGCCGCCGCATCCGCCGCCGGCTCGGCATCGGCGACGCCCAGCCCGGGAACCAGCGCTCGCGCCCGGGCGAGCGGCATCCCCGGATGCAGCCCAAGCGCCGCCGCCGCCGCATCGACGGCGGCCAGAACCAGCCGCCGCCCGTCATGGGCGCGGATGACCAGCGGGGTTTCATCCGGCGCGGCGGCGGGGACGAGCCGGTCGGTCGGCCAGGTCGGCAGCCAGAGCGAGACGACCCTTCGCATCGGGAGACTCCACGATCCAGGAAGCGGGTTCGCCGCCGCGCATGCGCACCAGGTCGAGCCGCCAGCGCGCGCGACCGAGGCCGGGCGTGGCGGGGGCCAGGAGCAGCGGCGGCGGCGAGGGCAGCGCGGCGATGCGCCAGCGACTGACGGCGGCGGAGGGCGCATCGAGCGCCGGATCGTCGAAGCGGCGGGAACGGCGCAGTGCGAAACCGATGACGCCGGACGCCTCGGCGGCGAGTTGCAGCCGCCGCGCGGCGGTCAGCCCGAGCTTGCCCACCTCGCCCACCACGCCGGCGAGGCCCGGCTGGCGCAACGCCTCCTCCATCGCCGCCGGCACCACCGAACCGGCCTCCACGAATACCACCCGCCGCGGCCCCAGTCCGACGGCGGCGAGCGCCGGGGCGAACAGGTCGGATTGGCCCATGACCCACAGCACCGGCCCGCGCAGCCGCGCCAGGATGGCGGCCGACGAACAGCGCCGCGGCGGCACCGTGCTCCACTTCCGGCCCGGCGCCCGCCACCTCGTGCAGTGCGCCGCCGGCGAGCCCGCCGCCCGGCAAGGCCGCGTCGATGGCGGCCAACCGAAACGGAATGCGCGCCCGCACGGCCGGCGCATGCTCGATCCGGGCGATACGCAGACGAAGCTCTTGCAGGACGGCGGCGGATGCCATGGGCTCCTCTCGGGAACAGGAGAACATAGCATGAACAACAGGAGGTGGGAAGCTTCGCGCCTCTCAGCCCTCACCCGGCGTCCGGCGCAGTGGGAGGGCAATTCAGGGGCCGGCGGGCGTGGCGGGTGATGATTTTGCGGGGGCCGGACCGGGTGAGGGTTAGCCGCAATCACATCCCGGGGTCGGGCCGCGGTCGCCGCGCACCAGATGATGATCGATCCATTCCGCCACCAGCCGTCGCGCCTCTCCCACCGAGGCCTCCGGGTGATGGATGCGATAGAGGGCGGTGCAGGCGCCGAAGGCGCTCAGATCATCGGTCCCGTGCTGGCGCAATTCGCGATAGGCGGTGACAACCGCGCGCTCGCAGCGACGGGCGATCAAGCTGATTTCGGCATCGTTGCCCATCCGGCGGTGCTCCCGTTGCGAACGTCTCGCAAACCGAGACAGCTTACAAGCCGCGCGCCCGAGCGGCAAGCTTCGCCCCGCTTCCTTGTCGAAGCAGCGGGGAAAGACGATAATCCGTCAAATGCGAACCCCGGTGTCCCTGACGCTCAACGGCGAGGCACGCCGCTTCGAGTTGCCGCTCACGGTTGCCGGATTGCTGACCGAACTCGGTCTCGACACCCGCAAGGTGGCGGTGGAGCGAAACCGCGAGATCGTGCCGCGTTCGCGCTATGCCGACAGTATGGCTGGCGGCGGGGGATTTGCTCGAGATCGTGCATTTCATCGGCGGAGGCTAGTCATGGATGGAGCCATTGCGCTGGAGGACGATACCTGGACGGTTGCCGGGCGCCGCTTCCATTCGCGCCTGATCGTCGGAACCGGCAAATACAAGGATCTGATGGAGACCGCCGCCGCCATCGAGGCGAGCGGGGCGGAGATCGTCACCGTCGCCGTGCGGCGGGTGAACCTCTCCGATCCGAAGGCGCCGATGTTGCAGGACCATGTGGACCCCAAGCGATACACCTATCTGCCCAACACCGCCGGCTGCCATACCGCCGACGATGCGGTGCGCACGCTGCGTCTGGCGCGCGAGGCGGGCGGCTGGAACCTGGTCAAGCTGGAAGTACTGGGACCGCCGCCGACGCTCTATCCGGACATGCCGGCCACGCTCGAAGCCGCCGCGGCGCTCATCAAGGACGGCTTCGAGGTGATGGTCTATTGCGCCGATGACCCGGTGGCGGCGCGGCGGCTGCAGGAGATGGGGTGCGTCGCGATCATGCCGCTGGGGGCGCCGATCGGCTCCGGACTTGGGGTGCAGAACCCGGCGATGGTCAGCATCCTGCGTGAGCTCGTTACGGTGCCGTTTATCGTCGATGCCGGCGTCGGACAGGCGTCGGACGCGGCCATTGCGATGGAGCTCGGCTGCGACGCGGTGCTGCTCAATTCGGCGATCGCCCATGCCCGCGAACCGGTGCGCATGGCGCGCGCGATGCGGCATGCGGTGGAAGCGGGGCGGCTCTCCTATCTCGCCGGGCGGATGCCCCGCCGGATGGGCGCCGATCCGTCGAGCCCGCTCACCGGGCTGATCCGATAGCACCATGCCGCAGCCCGATCACATCTCCAAACTCGGGGTGCCCGATCCGGCGCGGCTCGACGACGATCTGCGCGCGATCTGGGACAAATGCGTGAGCAAGCTCGGTTTCGTGCCGAACGTCTACAGCGCCTACAGCCTGCGTCCCGAGCGGCTGCGCAACTTCATGCGCATGTATAACGAGATCATGCTGGCGCCGTCGGGGCTGTCGAAGCTCGAGCGCGAAATGGTAGCGGTTGTGGTCTCCTCCGCCAACCGTTGTTATTACTGTCTGGTCGCGCACGGGGCGGCGGTGCGACAGCTTTCGGGCGATGCCGAACTGGGTGAGATGCTGGCGTTCAATTACCGGGTGGCGCCGCTGGATGCGCGCCGGCGCGCCATGCTCGATTTCGCCTGGAAGATGACCACGACACCGTGGGCGATCGAGGACGCCGATCGGGAGGCGCTGCGCGCAAGCGGGCTCGGCCCAGAGGACATGTTCGACCTGTCGGAGACGATTGCGTTTTTCAACCTGTCTAATCGCATGGCGTCCGCGACCGACATGATGCCGAACCGCGAGTACCACCGCCTGACCCGCGACTGAGCCGGCTACCCGGCCGACACCCGCTCGGTCGACGGCGCCGTGGTGGGCGCTCGCGCGGCCCGCGGTGCGGCCGCCTCGCGGGTCGGGCGTTCGGCCGCCAGCGGCTCGGCGGCGTCGTGCACCACCGGCGCCGCGCCGGCCCACCCGTTCGCGAAGCCCGCCCCGGAGACCGTTTGCCACGACCGCGCCAGCAAGCCGCGATTTGGCCAGGGCGGGAGCATCAGATCGGCGACCAGCGCCGGCTCCTCCCAGGGCACGTCATGGGCGGCGGTGCGCAACAGGGGATTGGTCGCGTCGGCCCGCCAAGCTTGCGGGAAGAACGCGATCCGCGCCCCGGCCGGGGCCGGCGGGGCGGTCCGCGTCGGCTGCCCGCGCAAGCGCCGCACCAGTGCCTCCGCCAAGCTGACGCCGCCCGCCGTCGCATAGTGACAAAGCTGGGTTGCCCGCGGGTTGAACTCGATCAGCCATGCCGCACCCGCGGCGTCGATGACGAAGTCCATCCCGTGCAGGCCGGACAGCTCAAGCCGGCGGACCAGTTGGCGCGCCGCGGCGAGAATCTCCGGATTGTCGATCACCTCGGCGACCGTGGCCGGGCCGGTCGGCCCCTGGGTGCGCAGCACCCGGACCATGATCGCGGCCAATACCTCGCCGCGATCGCAGGCGACGGCGATGTTGGCCGGATCACCGGCGACGAAGCGTTGCGCAATCACCTCCGGAATGCTCCGTGCCCGCCATGGCGCAATCCAGAACCCGTCGCGATTGATCAGCAGGCGCTTCAGCGCGCGCGCCGCACCCAAGGGGCGGCCCAGGGAACGCACTGCAGCCACCGTGGCGGCCCGATCGTGCACGATGCGCACCCCGGCGCCGCCCCAACTGCCGCTGCTTTTGATCACCAGGGGAGGTTCGAGACCGAGCGTCAGCGCGTCATCCGCTCCTCGCAGGATCTCGGTCGGCGGCACGCGCGCACCGGCCTCGGCGGCAACTCGCAGCAGCGCATGCCGGCTGGTGAACAGGCCGTATGACGCCGACGCACCGATCGAGCGGGTAATGAGCGCGCGCATCCGCTCGCTGCCCTGCGCGTGCAGCGCGGCGCAATGCTCCGTCGAGCGGTCGTCGCAGGGGATGACGAGGTCCGGCGTCACCGCCGCGATGGCTCGCGCCAGCGCCTGCACCGGTCGGCGAGACGAATAGAGCAGGAGCCGTCCTGGCTCATCAAGCATTCGCAACGGATGACCGCGAGGACATATTGCCGCAACGGCCAGCCCTGCAGCCGCGAACGCACCGGCCAATCGTGCCGGGGCGGGCCACCAGGTCGTCGTCGCTATAAGCACGGAACCGCGCGTTTCCTTTGCGCTCGTCACGTTTCGCGCTCAACGGAACGTTGCTTCATCACCCCCCGCGTCTCGTGCCAAAACCAGCACGGCACTCGTTCGATATTACCTATCAGCAGGAGATTTGCCCGTGACGTCAAGTCCCGAAGTCGTGATCATCGGTGCCGGTCCTTACGGTCTTTCCTTGGCCGCGCATCTTCGTGCCTCCGGGGTTCGGTTCCGCATTTTCGGCCGGCCGATGCACAGCTGGCGCACCCAAATGCCGCAAGGCATGTTGCTGAAATCCGAAGGCTTCGCCTCCTCGTTGCTGGCCCCGGGCGATGCCTATCCGCTGCGCGCCTACTGCGCTGAGCAGGGGCTGCCCTACCGGGATGTCGGGCTCCCGGTTCCGCTCGAGGTCTTCGCCGCCTACGGCCTCGAATTCCAGCGCCGTTACGTACCCGACCTGGAGGAGCGGGATGTCGCATGGGTCGAACCGTGCGACGGCGGCTTCGCGGTTCGCCTCGAAGACGGCGAGACCGTGCACACCGGCCGCGTCGTGGTGGGCGTGGGAGTCAAACCGTTCGCCTACGTGCCGGCCGAGCTGGCCGATCTGCCGCCGACGCTTGCCTCGCACAGCTCGGACCATTCGGCGTTGGATCACTTCGCCGGACGCCGGATCGCGGTCATCGGCGCCGGCGCTTCCGCGGTGGACCTTGCCGCATTGCTGCAACAGGCGGGAGCGGAGGTGGATCTGGTTTGCCGCCGACGGACGATCGACTTCCACGCTCCGCCCGGGCCACGCTCGATGCGCGACCGGATCCGTCATCCGCGTTCCGGCCTTGGCCTGGGCTGGGGTTCATTCCTTTGCAACTATGCACCGCGGGTATTTCACGCGATGCCGGAGGATTTCCGGTTGCGAACCACCCGCACCCATCTCGGCCCGGCCCCCGGTTGGTTCGTCCGCGAGCAGGTGGAGGGCAAGGTCAGGATGACCACCGGCGCCACCCTCAAGCGGGCGCGCGCCGTCGCCGATGCGGTGGTGCTCGAAGTCGCGACCGCCGACGGCGAGCGGCAAATCGAGGCCGACCATGTGGTAGCCGGCACCGGCTATGAAGTGGACCTGCGGCGAGTCTCGTTTCTGGCTCCGGCGCTGCTCGATCGCATCCGCATGGTGCGATTCAGCCCGGTACTGTCGCCGCGCTTCGAGACCTCGGTGGCCGGTCTGTTCTTCACCGGTCCGGCGGCCGCCAACAGCTTCGGCCCGCTCATGCGCTTCGGCTGCGGGTGCATTTTCGCCGCCCGCCGGATGGCGCCGTACTTGGCCCGCGACCGCACGCGTCGTCCGGGGCGCCTGCCGACGCGCGAGGCGGCAGCGGCCGCCAGCGGCGAACGGACCGCGTTTCCGTAGCCCGGGCGGTTAGCGTAGCCTCGTCGCGCCGCGCCCCGGCATTCGGTGCCGGAAGGCCAGCGCCTCGGCGACATGCGACCGTTCCAGCGTCTCCGCACCCGCCAAATCGGCGATGGTGCGGGCGACCCGCAGGACGCGGGTGTAGCCGCGCGGCGACAGACGAAGGCGGTCCATCGCCTGCTCGGCGAGTGCCTGCGCTTCGGCGCTCATGCGTACGTCCTTGGGGTCGGCCTCGGCATTGCTGGCCGCACCGGCCTCGCCGTAGCGGGCGCGCTGCGCCGCGCGCGCCCGCGCCACCCTGGCCGCGACCGTCTCGGAAGGCTCGCCCATCGGCGCCCGCGCCAACTCGGCGGCCGTCGCCGGGGCCACTTCCACCGTGAGGTCGATGCGATCGAGCACCGGGCCGCTGATCCGCCCTTGATAGTCCTCGCCGCAGCGCGGCGCCCTGCCGCATTCCTGCGCGGCGTCGCCCAGATGTCCGCAGCGGCAGGGATTCATGGCCGCGATGAGCTGAAATCGGGCGGGATAGGTGACGTGGGCGGCGGCGCGCGCAACCGTCGTCCGCCCGGTCTCCATCGGCTGACGCAGCGCCTCCAGCGCCTGCTTGGGAAACTCCGGCAGCTCGTCGAGAAACAGCACGCCGCGATGCGCGAGGCTTACCTCGCCGGGGCGCGCACGTTGACCGCCGCCGGCGAGAGCGGCTTGCGAGGCCGAGTGATGCGGCTCCCGAAACGGCGGCCGGGCTACCAGTCGGCCGCCGTCGAGCAGCCCGGCGACGCTGTGGACCATGCTCACTTCCAGCGCCTCGCGCGGGGCGAGATCGGGGAGCAGGCCCGGGAGGCGGGCGGCCAGCATCGACTTGCCGGCCCCGGGCGGACCGATGAGCAACAGGTTGTGGCCGCCGGCGGCGGCGATCTCGAGCGCCCGCTTGGCGACCTCCATCCCCTTCACGTCGCGCAGGTCCGGTCCATGCCCGGCGAAGGCGAGCCCGGCGGGCTCGGGCGGCGTCAGCACCTGGTCGCCACGAAAATGATTGATCAGCGACAACAGGTCGGCCGCCGCCAGCACTTCGATCCGGCCCGCCCACGACGCCTCGCCGCCCTGACTGGCGGTGCAGATGAGCCCCAGCCCCCGCGCCGAGGCGCCAATCGCCGCCGGCAGTACGCCGGCCACGGGATGCAACGTGCCGTCAAGGTGCAGCTCGCCAAGCGCGGCGTAGCCCTCAACTTCGTCGCGCGGCAAGACATCCATTGCCGCCAGCACGGCGAGCGCAATCGGCAGGTCGTAGTGACTGCCCTCCTTCAGCAGATCCGCCGGCGCCAGATTGATCAGCAGCCGCCGCGGCGGCAGCGCCAATCCCATAGCCGCCATGGCCGCGCGCACCCGCTCGCGGGCCTCGCCAACCGCCTTGTCGGGCAGACCCACCACCAGGAACGCCGGGACGCCGGCGGAAATCTGCACCTGCACCTCCACCGGCACGGCTTCAATTCCCGCAAAGGCGAAGGTCCGGACGCGGACGATCGTGGCGGCTCGGCTGTATGCGTTCATGCTGCTGCCAATTCGATGCCAGCCGGCGATAGCAAAGAGAGATTGACAACCCGGTAACGCCGCCTGCCGGCACCGGCGCTGCCGCATGAACCGCAACGGTCAGGGTCTTTGCCGGTTTATTCACGAATCGCTAACGAAATTCCCGGTAATACGTTGACATTGATTTATTTCTCGCAATTTAGTGACATGAGGCCGCACGGGTTCTCCGGGACGGCGAGCTTTCAGAGTGGTAATCAAGCACGACTTTTTAGACTGCACCGGACCGGTCTCCCCCGATTTGCCGTTCATCCGGGAGTGTGTGTGCTGGCGATACCGTCGATTGACCCGCGCCCGCCGGGCGAGAACGTCACCATTCTGGTCGTCGACGATGATGCCGAGGTGCGGGAGATCGTGGCCGAATTCCTCGCCGACGCCGGCCATCATGTGCTTCAGGCCGGCGGCGGCGAGGAGGCCCTGCGGTTGCTCGACGATGCCTCGGAAGTCGATCTGGTCATTACCGACATCCGCATGCCCGACATCTCCGGTTTCGAGCTGGCGGACCGGATCGCGCGCGAGCGCAAGGGACTGAAGGTCATTCTGATCTCGGGTTTCTTCGTCACCCGGGAAACCGAGCTTCGGCTACTGCGCAAGCCGTTCAGGATGCGCGATCTGGAGGAGGCGGTCCGGGACGAGCTTGCCTCCTGAGCGCGGCGGCCTATACCGCCCCCGGGAGGTGCGATGACGACCTACGAGGGCGGACGCGGGCTCGACGGCGCCGAGGTTACGGCCGACGGCGCGCCGCTCGACCCGCGCTTCGACATCCGCATCTTCAGCCGCGCCGGCTTCGAGTGGACCTACGCGGGCGATGGTCCGCGCCAGCTCGCTTTGGCGCTGCTCGCCCATCATCTGCGCGACCCGGCGCGCGCGCTCGCCCTGACCGAGCCCTTCATGCGGACGGTTGTGGCGGAGCTCGACAATGCCTGGCGCCTGACCGGCGCCGAGATCGACGACGCGCTGGCCGCCATGGCGCCGGGGTGAGCGCTGCTGAAGGAAGCAGTGGCTACGGAGGGCATCCAATGATGCCCAGCGCGCCAGGATGCCTCGCCGGATGGTGGGAAGCCCGCTAGACAGGTGCCTCCATCGCCCCGCGCGGCATTGACGAAAGCTAACCCGAGGCACCCCGGCCGGCGTCTGCACAGCCGGGGGAATGAGCTGGCTCAAGTCCCTGCCCCTTAGACGCAGGCGCCGCCGGCTTTTGATGTTGCAGCCTAGCGACAGACCGGGAGGGCAGTATGAAAGGCGAGCCGAAAGTCGTCGATTATCTGAACAACGCGCTGCGGCACGAGCTCACCGCGGTTAACCAGTATTGGCTGCACTACCGGCTGTTCGAGAATTGGGGGATGAACGAGCTCGCCGCGAAGTGGCGCGAAGAATCGATCGAAGAGATGCGTCACGCCGACCGGCTGATTGAACGAATTCTCTTCCTCGAGGGGTTCCCGAACATGCAGACGCTCGAAGCGCTGCAGATCGGGAAGACGGTCAGGGAAATCATGGAGCGGGATTTGCAGGCGGAAATGACAGCTCGCTCACTTTACGCGGAGGCGGCGACCCACTGCCATTCCGTCGCGGACTATGTCTCGCGCGATCTGTTCGAGAGATTGACGCATGACGAGGAAAATCACATCGACTTCCTCGAAACGCAACTCGAGCTGATCGGCAAGATCGGCGTCGAGCTCTACACCCAGCGCCATCTCGGCAAGCTGGGTTAGCGCCGAGCCGCTACTCCATCTTCGGCTCGCTCATGCAGTCTATTCCACGACGACGTAATCATGAGCGGCCCACTGAAACGGCGGAGCGAGTGGGATTCGAACCCACGGTACGCGTTAACGTACACACGCTTTCCAAGCGTGCGCCTTAAGCCGCTCGGCCATCGCTCCGATGGCCGCGATTATACCAGCGGCCCGGCTGCGGCGTCCATCGCACGATGCATCAGCCCCCCAGATACAGCTCCCGCACCAGCGCGCTGTCGTTCAGCGCCGCCGCCGAGTGGCCGCTGAAGGCGATGCGCCCGTGCACGATCACGTAGCCGCGGTCGGCGATGCGGATCGCCTGGGTGAAATTCTGCTCCGCCATCAACACCGTCAGCCGATACTCGTCTTTCAGCTCCTTGATTTTGTCGATGATGCGCTTGACCAGCAGCGGCGCCAGGCCGACCGAGGGCTCATCGATCAGCAGAATGCGCGGGCTCGACATCAGCGCCCGCGACAGCGCCAGCATCTGCTGCTCGCCGCCGCTCATCGAGCCGGCGAGTTGCCGGCGCCGCTCCTTCAGGCGCGGGAAGGTCTCGAAGCAGAATTCGAGATTGCGCGCGATGGCGCCGCGGGCCGCCGGACGGAAGGCGCCCATCAGCAGATTCTCGCCGACCGACAGGCGCGGGAACAGGCGGCGGCCCTCGGGCACGAAGGCGATGCCGCGATCGACGATCGCCTCGGTCGCGAGCCCGGTCAGCTCATGCGTCTCGCCGTCGATCTCGGCGCTGATGCGCCCGCTCGCGGCCACCATGCCCATCACGCATTTCATCAGCGTCGATTTGCCGTTGCCGTTGGTGCCGAGCAGCGCCACCGTCTCGCCCGCCGGCACCTCGAGGCTGACATCCTCGAGCACCCGCACGGCGCCATAGCCGGCGCTGACGCCGGCAATCGAGAGGCTGGCGGTCCCCGACGACACCGCTATTCCGTCGTCACCAGTTCGCGCACGGCGTCGCGCAGTGCGCGCCGGGAGTCGTCGCCGGCATAAACCATGTGCCCGCCGGGCAGACACAGCAGGCGGATGCGGCCGGGCGCGCCGATATCCGGAATGCTGTTCAGCAGCAGCTTGCTGGCGAAATAGGGCGTGACCAGATCGTAGAGACCGTGCACCACCAGCACCCGCAGATGCTCGTCGAGCGCCAGCGCCACCCGCAGCGAGGTCACGGATTCGGGGTTGCGGCCCCACTCCCAGTTGCGCCCCACCTCGTCGCTGCGAAGGCGATAGAGGCGATCGGGCCGCCAATCGAGCCGGCCATAGATCTCCAGCATTGCCCCGGTGAACGGGGCGGCCAGCCGCTCGGTGATCGGATCGGGCTCGGCGAAGCGTGGATTGGCGTCCTCGGCGTCCGGGTCCGAGACTGTTGCGTTATAGCGGCTGGCGAAGCGACCGGGCTCATGCTCGCGCAAGAAGGTCGGGGCGCCCACGCGGCCGCGCAGCCGCCGCACCAGCGTCGGGTCGAGCCCGGTGAGCGCGGAGACATGCGCGGTGATGCGCTCCAGCGCCGCCGGATCGCGGGCGACCCGCAGCTGATCCTGAAGGTATTCGCCGGTGGCATACGCCTCCACGGCGGCGAGATCGGTGTCCGGATGCGCCGCCGCGGCGAGGCTCGGCAGCAACTCCGCCCACCCGAGCGGATCGAAGGCGGTGGAGCGCCCGCCGGCGTCGAGCATCGGCGAGATCATGACCAGACCGCTGACGCCGATGCCGAACTCCGATTGCAGCACCCGTGCCAGGCGCGGGGCGCGGAACCCGCCGTAGCTCTCGCCGGCGATGAATTTCGGCGCGGCCAGCCGCCCGTTGGCCTCCAGCCAGCGACGGATCACCTCGGCCAAGCTGTCGATGTCGCCGCCTACCGAGAGCAGCCTCTTGTGCGCCGCCTCGTCGGCGGTGAGCATCCGGCTGTATCCGGTGTCCACCGGGTCGATGAACACGAGATCGGCGAAATCAAGCCAGGTCTCGCCATTGGGCACGGGCACCGGCGGGGTGGAGGGTGCGGCGTCCATCGGCATCCGCCACGGTCCGAAGCCGCCGAGCTGGACGAAGGCGGAGGCGAAGCCGGGACCGCCGTTGAAGGCGAACACGACCGGCCGCGAAGCGTCGGCGCCGTCCAGCGTGTAGGCGATGGTGGCGATCTCGGCCTGCGGCGAGCCGTCGGCGCTTTTCAGGGTGACGGCGCCGGCGGTCGCGGTGAAGCGCAAGGTGCGGCCGGGCAGGTCCAGAGCATGATGGGTGACGGCGGGCGCCGGAAGGCGGGCGATGTGCGCCTCCGCCGCCGGGTGGCGGACAGTCTCCTCGGCGAGCGGGATCACGGGCAAGGCGAGAACGGCGAGCAGGGCGAGAACGGCGCGCATGGGTTGCTCCGTAATGGGCCGCAAGCTTGGCCCGGGGGCGCCGGGCGGGGACGCCGGAATCGGTTTCGCGCGAGTGCCTTACTCGCCCAGATAGGCGCGCTCCACCTCCGGATTGCGGATCACCGCATCGGGCAATCCGTCGGCGATCTTGCGGCCGGCGACCAACACCACCAGCCGCTGCGAGAAATGCATCACCGCGCGCATGATGTGCTCGATCAGGATGATGGTGACGCCGCGATCGTTGAGCACGAACAAGAGCGCCAGAAGGTCGTCCACCTCGGCGTGCGAGAGCCCGGCCATCGCCTCGTCGGCGATCAGCAGCTTGGGTTCGGCGGCCATGGCGCGGGCGAGTTCAAGCTTGCGCATCTCGATCTGCGTGAGGTCGGCGGGACGCGAGTGGGCCTTGCCGGCGAGGCCCACCGCGTGCAGCAACCCATGGCAGCGCGCGGCGATCGCCGGCTCGTGCTCGCGCACGCGCAACGCGTAGTCGAGCGGGATGCGGAGATTCTCGGACACCGTCATGGTGGCGAAGGGGCGCGGCAATTGAAAGCTGCGCGCGAGGCCGAGGCGCGTGCGCCCATGTGCCGCCATGCCGTCAAGGCGATGGCCGGCGAAGCGCACGCTTCCGGTGTCGTGGCGGAGGGTGCCAGAGAGGCAGTTGACGAGCGTGCTCTTGCCCGACCCGTTGGGCCCGATCAGCCCTACCCGCTCACCTTGCGCAACCGCCAGATCGATGCCGGAGAGGGCGGTGAAGCCGCCGAACCGCTTGCCGAGCCCGGAGACTTCCAGCAGCGCCGTCATCTGCGGCGGCGCGCGGCAAACGCGAAGCGGAGTCCGAGAATGCCGTTCGGAGCGGCGACGACGAACAGGATCAACACCGCGCCGACGATCAGCAGATTGAGCGCCGAGGAGAGCGTGACCGTCGCAACCTGTTGCAGGGTGCCGAGCAGCACGGCGCCGATCAGCGGCCCGGGCCAACTCGCGGTGCCGCCGATCAGCGGCATGGCGAGCGCATTGACGGCGTAAGCGAGATTGAACGCCGAAGCCGGGTCCAGGAAGGTGACGTAGTAGGGAAGCGGCGCCCCGGCCATGCCCATGAGGGCTCCCGACAAGGTGGTGGCGAGCAGCTTGAGGCGCAGCGTCGGCACGCCGGACGCCTCGGCGGCCAGCTCGTCGTCGCGAATAGCGGCGAAGCCGCGGCCGAGGCGCGAACGCTCGATCCAGCGCGCCAGCGCCAGCGCAGCGGCGGCGAGCGCCAGCATCAGCGCGAACAAATAACGGACATAATCAAGGCCGAGGAAGGCAGTGGTCGGACGGACGATGTAGGCGCCGCCCGAGCCGCCGACGAATTCCCAATTGACCATCAGCGTTTGCAACACCACCGCCATCGCCAAGGTGGCGATCGAGTGGTACGCCCCGCGCAGCCGCAAGGTGAGCCAACCCATCGCCAGCGCGACCAGCCCCGAGACGATGCCGCCGGCCAGCATCAGCAGCGGAATTGGAATCGGCGACAGCTTCACCAGGGCGACGGTGGTGTAGGCGCCGAGGGCGAAGAATCCGGCGGTGCCGAAATTCACGTATCCCGTGTAGCCGCCCAGCAAATTCCAGGCGGTCGCCAGCGCAATGTATTGCAGCACCACGTAGCCGGCGAAGAAGACGTAGGCGTTGCCGATGGCGGCGGCGACGCCGTAGGCGACGGCGGCGACGGCCAGAGCCAGGGCGAGAAAGCGCATTCAGCGCCCGAACAGCCCGGCCGGGCGGATGGCCAGCGCGCCGAGCAGAAAGCCGAAGGCGACAGCCGGCGCCCAGGAGGGTCCGTAGAACGTGGCGGTCAGGTTCTCGACCACGCCGAGCGCCATCGCCGCCGCCACCGTGCCGGGAAAGCTGCCGAGGCCGCCGAGGACGCAAATGGCGAAGACCCGGCCGATGTAGTCGCTGGCGACCGAGGGTTCGACCGGCTGAATGACGATCAGGATGGCGCCGGCGACGGAGGTGGTGGCGATGGAGATGGCGAAAGCGATGCGCTTGATGCGCACCGGGTCGGCGGCCATCAGGCGAAGCGCCGCCGCGTCCTGCGCCACCGCCTGGATGGCGCGGCCGATGAAGCTGCGCGACAGAAAGACCTGCAGCAGCAGGATCAGGCCGAGCGAGACCAGGCAGGGAACGAGCAGGCGCAGCGGCAGCTCGATCACGCCGGCATGGAGTGCGGGGCCGATATAGGCGGCCTGCACCAGCCGGTAATCGACGCCGAAGACGAGGATCAGGCCGACCTCGGTGATGAACAGCAGCCCGAAGAAGAAGGCGAGACCGCGCAGGCTCTCCTGGCCGCGCCGCTCGAAGGCGACGTAGTAGAGCTGATAAATGGCGGCGCCGAGAACATAGAAGGCCGGGGCCAGGATCAAGCTGGCGAGGATGGGGTCGATCCCCAGCCGGTCGTTGAGGACGAAAGCACCATACGAGCCGAGGACGATGAAGGCCGGATGCGCGATGTTGACGATGTCGAGCATTCCGAAGCTGATGGAGATGCCGATGGTGACGGCGGCGTAGAAGCCGCCGAGCAGCAAGCCGGAGACGATGGCGTTGCCGAGGAGGTCCATTCGGGGCCCTCACCCGGCTTTCCGAACCACCCCGACCCGCCCTTGATCCGGCTCGGCGGAGCGGCTCGCGCCAAGCTTGGCGTCATCGGTGGTCATGCCGCGACTTTAGGGCGTCTCGCGGCGGGATAGAAGGCGTGAAAAGGTCGTTAAGTCATTCTGCCGCCACCGCAGCCCGTGCCCACAGCTCCGGGCGCAGCTCCTCCTTGCGGTCGGGGAAGAACAGCGCGCAACCCAGCGTCACCAGCGCGAACGCCGCCAGAACCTGCATCACCAGCTCCAGGTTGCCGGTGCGCGCTTGCAGCAGTCCCACCATCGGGGCGGCGAGCGCGGCGCCGAGGAAGCCCACGAAGAAGCGCACCGAGTAGATGCGCGCCCGCAGGTCGGGCGAGATATAGCGCGCGGTCATCGTCTCGTTCACGGTCACTTGGCCGAACAACACGGCGGCGACCGCGCCGGCGGCCGGCAGGCTCGCCCAGCCGTGCAAGCGGGCGAGCGCGAGCAGCCCGGGCGCCAGCACCACCGCCATCGGCAAGAACACGCGCTTCAAGGTCGTGCGGTCGATCATGTGCCCGACCGTGATCTGGGTGAGCGCGCCGCAGAGCGTCACCGCGAATGCCGCCGCGCCAACCAGCGGCAGCAGCCTCGGATTGTCGGCGAGCCGATCCTCCATCAGTTTCGGCAACAGCAGCGTGAACGCATTGAACACCAGGCCGGAGACGGCGGCGATCAGCATCAGCACGATCACCGCGCGACGCACCAGAACCGGCGGGATCGGCGGGAAGGCGGCGCGCGCGGCATGGCTCACGGGTTCGACCGCACGTTCGCGAAGCCAGAGCAGCCCGACGCCGACGCAAACGAGGCCGGGCGCGGCAAACGCCCATCGCCAGCCCGCCCAATTGGCTAGCAGCCCGGTCAGAACCGGGGCGAGGGCCACGCCCAGATTGCCGAACACGCCATTGAGCCCGATGGCGCGACCCGGCTTGGCGCCGGCAGCGTCCACCAGCATGGCGGTGCCGATCGGGTGGTAGATGGCGGCGAACAGCCCCGCGGCCGACAGCGCGAGCGCCAATGCGAGGGGCGAGCCGACCAGCCCGGCGGCGATCAGGGAGAGCCCGGTGCCGATGAAGAACGCCGCCAGCAACGCCTTGCGCCCGAGCCGCGCCGCCAGCCAGCCTTGCGGCAGGGAGGCCACGCCGTAGAGCACGAAGCCGCCCGTCGCCAGCGCCAGGATGGCGCCGTATCCGGCCCCGAACGGCCCGCCCGGCCGCGCCATCACCAGGACGGCGGTCGGCAGGATCAGCAGCGAGTAGTGCGTGAGCGCGTGCGCGGCATTGATGAACACGACCTGCCGGCGGGCTTGCTCGGGCATGAATGCGTCTCCGTCACTTCTCGTCGTCGCCTGGTCAAGATAGTCTGTCCAAACCACGATGTCCGGCCAGATCATGTCGCGTATCGGCCAAAGCCTTTCGGCGAACGCACGCACGCTGGCCCATGAGCGGGCGCCGCGTCCGATCGTGGGCTATGCCCGGGATTACGAGGCGGGGTTTTACACCGACCGACACGCCCATGGGCGCGCGCAACTGCTCTACACGCTGTCCGGAGTGCTCCGGGTGACGACCGAGCAGGCCAGTTTCACGGTGCCGCCCAGCCTGGGGCTATTCGTGCCGGCCGACATGGCGCACGCGGTGCGGATGGACGGCAGGGTGGCGATGCGGGCGCTGTTCCTGCGCGCCGACGCCGCCCGCACCGCACCCGCCGGGGTCGCCGTCATCGCCGTCTCGGGCTTGCTGCGCGAGCTGATTCTCGCCGCCTGCGCCGAGCCCTTGGCGCCGGACCCGACCGAGCGGGGACGCCATCTCGCCGCGTTGGCGGTGGAGGAGATCGCCCGCGCGCCGAGCCTGAAACTGTCGCTGCCGGCGCCGCGCGACCCGCGATTGGCCCGCATCGCCGCCGTCCTGCGCGACGATCCCGCCGACCCGCGCGGCCTCGAAGCGCTCGCGCGCGAGGCCGGCGCCTCGGTTCGCACCCTGGCGCGGCTGTTTCGTCGGGAAACCGGCCTGAGCTTTCAGCAGTGGCGACGTCAGTTGCGGCTGACCGAGGCGCTCGCGCTGCTTGCATCCGGCCTCTCGCCCGCCCGCGTCGCGCTGCGCGTGGGCTACGCCAGTACCCCCGCCTTTGGCGCAGCCTTGCGGGCGGCATTCGGGGTCACGCCGGGAAGATTGCGCGCCCGATTGCCATCATGACCAACATTCTGTTCATCATGTGCGACCAGCTGCGCGCCGATCACCTGTCCTGCTACGGCCATCCGCACCTTCACACGCCGAATATCGATGGTTTGGCGGCGCGCGGGGTGCGGTTCACCCGCGCTTACGTGCAGTCGCCGGTCTGCGGCCCGTCGCGCATGAGCTTCTATACCGGGCGCTACATGCGCTCGCACGGATCGAACTGGAACGGCTATCCGCTGCGGGTGGGCGAGCCGACGCTCGGCGATCACCTGCGCGAGCTCGGCGTTCGCACCGCCCTGGTCGGCAAGACGCATATGCGCGCCGATGCCGAGGGCATGGCGCGGCTCGGCATCGACCCCGCCGGGGCGGTCGGCGTCCCGCTCGCCGAGTGCGGGTTCGAGCCGTTCGAGCGCGACGACGGGCTGCACCCCGACGGCTATCCGCGTCCCGCCTACGACGCCTATCTGCGCGCCCGGGGGTTCGAGGCGCCGAATCCGTGGGAACACTGGGCCAACTCGGCCGACGCCGAGCCGGGGCTGCACAACGGGTGGCTGCTCGCGCATGCCGACAAGCCGGCCCGGGTGCCCGCCGAGCACTCCGAGACCGCGTACATGACAAACCGCGCCATCGACTTTCTCGACGACGCCGCGCGCGACGGAAGAAGCTGGTGTCTGCACCTCTCCTACATCAAGCCGCACTGGCCCTATATCGCGCCGGCGCCGTATCACGCGATGTACACCGCCGCCGACGCGCTGGCCGTACAGCGGTCCGAGCAGGAGCGGCTTGATCCGCATCCGATCTACCGCGCGTTCATGGATCTGCGCGTCTCACGCAACTTCTCCCGCGACGAGGTGCGGGCGCGCGTGATGCCCGCCTATATGGGCCTGATCCGCCAGATCGACGACCAACTGGGCATTCTGTTCGCCGCGCTTCGCATGCGCGGGCTGGAGAAAAGCACCATGGTGGTGTTCACCTCCGATCACGGCGACTACCTGGGCGACCATTGGCTCGGCGAGAAGGATTTGTTCCACGAGTGCGCGGTCCGCATTCCGCTGATCGTCGCCGACCCGTCGCCGGAAGCCGAGGGCGCGCGCGGCACGTCATCGGATGCACTGGTGGAGGCGATCGACCTGGTGCCGACTTTCCTCGACCGCGTCGGCGCCAAGCCCAAGCCGCACGTGCTGGAAGGCGCCTCGCTGCTTCCGTTGCTGCGCGGCGAGGCGTGGCGACCGCGGTTCGTGGTCTCGGAATACGACTACGCGATGCAGCCGGTGCGGACGGCGCTGGGCCGAGCGCCGGGCGAATGCCGGTTGTTCATGGTCTTCGACGGAAGGTGGAAACTCATCCACGCTCCGGGCTTCCGGCCGATGCTCTACGACCTCGCGACCGATCCCGCGGAGTTCCGCGACCTCGGCGGCGACTCGGCGTTCGCGTCCGAAAGCGCGCGGCTGCGGGAGGCGCTGCTGGAATGGGCGCTGCGCGACCATAATCGCATCACCATGCCGGACGCGCGCATCGAGGCTTATGCGCACGGCCAGCAGCTTCGCTCGGGCATTCTGATCGGCTACCGCGATGAAGCGGAGCTGGCGGCGGCCCGGGCGCGGCTGCCGCCGAGGTAGTCACCCGGCGGACGCACCCCGGTGTCAGGGGCTATCGGCTCGGGTGCGCGTCAGCAACTCCCAAAGATGGCCGTCGGAATCAGGAAAATACACGCCGCGTCCGCCGTTCCAATGATTGATCTCGCCCATTTCACGCCGAAACGGATCAGCGCTGTAGGCGAGGTTCGCCGCCTTCACCCGCGCGAAGATCGCGTCGAACTCCGCGTCGCTCACATGGAAAGCGTAGTGGTGCGATTCGAATTGATCCTGGTTTGCGAAGTCGAGCGTCAGCGTGTCGTTGACCTGCACGGCGGCGAAGTGGCCACCGTCATCGACTTCAAGATCGAACAGCCGCGCGAAGAATTGCGCGGCAGATCTTTTGTCGTGCGCCGGCACGATCGTGTGGTTCAACGTGATCGCCATGTGATGCCTCCCGTCGCCAGTTGGCGCGTTCTCCAGATAGCTTCTTCTCTTGCCAGCGCAATGGCGGAACCGACCGCTTGGCGGCATCCCGCACCCCCGGCGTTCGTAGAATCGACGCGCCGGGAGGCCCCGCGGCCAGCAGCTTCGCTCGGGCATTCTGATCGGCTATCATGACGAGGCGGAGCTGGCGGCGGCCCGGGCGCGGTTGGGCTCATGATCCGGAGTAATCCGGACCGGGTACCATATGAGATATGGAGATCGCCAAAGTCGGCGACTGTGCGCAGGATGCAGCCGGTCCGGAGCGCTGAGCAGGAGCTGCCATGCCCGATGGTCTCTATGAGCACGACGCCCTCGCCTGGGCCGAGCAGCAAGCGAGTTTGCTGCGGCGGCTCGCGGCTGGCGAGCGCCTGAACGCGGCGGTGGACTGGCTTAACGTGATCGAGGAGGTGCAGGACGTGGGGCTGTCCGAGTTGCGCGCCTGCCAAAGCCTGCTGGAACAGGCATTGGCGCACCTGCTCAAGTTGCGCGTCCTTCCGGAGAGCCGGGCGGGCGAGCACTGGCGCGACGAGATCAGGGCGTTTCTGCATGACGCGCAGCGCCGGTTTACCCCCTCCATGCGGCAGCGGATCGACTTGAACGGCCTCTACGACAGGGCGGCCGGCCGGGCGCGCGCAGCAGCGGAGGACATCGGTATTACTCCTCCCCCCTTACCCGACGCATGCCCCTTCGCGCTGGACGAGTTGATGGCGCGGCAACCGATGATAGTCGAGTTGCTCGCCAGACTGGATATTGCCGACCCCCGGGACCGCTCATAGTATCAACGAATTGAGCCGGCAGTCGCGCCTACTCGCGCCGGAACGTCACCACCAGCACGTCGCGGTAGCCGGGCGAGGCCGGGTCGATCGGCGCCACCGGGGTGACGCCGTGCATCACCCGGTTGTCGTCCACCAGCGCCGCATCGAACGGCTCGGTCAGGGTGAAGCTGCCGAGCCCGCGGCCGGTGAGGTCGGTGACGTCGGTCACGCCTTCGCGGATGTTGCGGCGCCCGACCAGCAGCACCAGCACGTCATCGACCCCGTCCTGATGGCGGCCCTCCGGCGTCGGTCGCCCGCTCGCTTCGGCGCGCGCCTCGATGCGGAACTGGTGCACCTCCACATGCCAGCGCGGCGGCGCCGAGCGCGGCGGCGAGGCGGGAAGCCGCTCGAACAGCGCGCGGCAGGTGGCGAGAATCGTGGTCATGGTCGGCCCGGCGCCGATCTCCGCCAGCACCGGGTCGAACCAGCGCGCGATACCGCCATTCAGCTTGTTGTAGTCGCGGCTCTGATAGTGCGGCTGGTGCGGCTTGCGGCCGATGCCCTCGGGGCCGACGGCGTACACCGCATGGCGGCGCTTCCGGTAGCGGCCGCCATCGGCCATGTAGGTGTCGAGCCCGAGATCGTCCCAGCTCGCGGCGAAGGCGTCCCAGTCGGCGAGCGAGCCCGATTGCGCCAAGGCGGCGCGCATGTCCGCGCCGTGCACGAAGGCGAAACCCTCACCCGCGATCGCCTCCGCCATGGGGCGCAGCCGATCGTCGCTCATTCGCCGGCTCCGGCATGCGCCTCGATCATCGGCGATGGCGCTGCCTGGACCATCGGCACCACCACCGTCCGCGCCGGGTTGTAGATTTCCACGCCCGCCTCCTGAAACCGCTTCTTCAGGCGCCGGTTGAACTCCCGCTGCACCGGCCAGCGCCCGGTGTCGATGCAGACGATTTGGCCGGTGATGGTGGCGCCGGCGCCATCCAGCTTGTCCACCCCCCAAAGTTGCAGGTCAGACAGCATGCGATCGGCGAACTCGGGTTCGGCGCGCATCTCGATGGCGATCGCCTGCAACAGCGCGCTTGCCTTGTCGGTGTCCTGGTCGAAACCGATGGTGACGCTGACCGCGGCATTGCCGATGCCGCGATTGGTGTTGGTGACGGAGGTCACGGCGCTGAACGGGATGATGTGCACCGAGCCGTCGGTGGCGCGCAGGCGGATGGTGCGCACCGACAGATTCTCCACCGTGCCCGATAGGCCCGAGACCGTGACCCAGTCGCCCACCTGCATGGCGTTTTCCAGCAGCAGGAAAATGCCGGTGATCAGATCCTGGACCAGCTTTTGCGAGCCGAAGCCGATCGCCACGCCGATGATCCCGGCACCGGCGAGCAGCGGGCCGATGTTGATGCCGATCTCCGACAGCACGGTGAGCCCCGCGATCACCACCAGCGTCACCAGCAGGGCGGTGCGCAGCAACGGCAGCAGCGTGCGCAGCCGCGCCGATCGGCCCGGATGCTGCTCGCGCGTGAGCCGCGCGATATGGGCTTGCAGCGCGCTGTTCACCACCTCCCACACCGCGATCATGAGCAGCAGCGTGAGCACCAGGGTGCCGAAACCGCCGGCGAGCTGGCGGCCGAGCAGGCTGGAGGCGAACCAGGAGAACAGCGGAATCCCCCACAACTCCAGAATCAGAATGACGGCGCCGGCATAGACCACGGTGCGCGCGGTGGCGCCGACGAACGGGTGGTAGAAGGTAAGCCGGCCCTCCAAACCCGGATAGCGCGCCGCCAGCTCGGGGTTCACCCGTCCGACGCGTTCCAGCAAGCCCAACAGCACGATCAGCGCGATCCGGGCCAGCGCCATGACGCCCGCGACGGTGATGAAGACGCGCAGGATCACGGCGAAGCCGTTGGGAATTTCGATCGCCCAGGCGATCCAGATCGCTACCAGGAAGAACAAGGCGATCCGGTGCCAGACAGGAGCGAATGCGTTGCGCAACCGCGCCACCGTCCCGGTGGCGCCGGCCGGCGCGCGCAGCCGGTTCGCCACCGCCCGGCGCTTTTCGATCACCATGATGCCGAGCACCACATGGTTGAACAAGCCGACGATCTTCAGCAGGCCGTCGGATGCTGCGGACCGACATGCCGAGCGCCAGCCCGACTTCGGCGATGGCGTTGCCGAACACGGTGACGACGACCAGCAGGCGCAGCCAGCGCATCGCCCAAAAGGCGGTGGCGTCGGAGAGGCGCAGCAACCGCAGCCGCCGCCCTTGCGGCGATAGCATCATGCGCGCGAACGACATTACGGCGGCCGCGATGGCATAGGCATCCACCATCGCCAGTACCACCATCCGCGTCTGCTCGGTGCCGCCGAAATCGCCGGCGGCGACGATATTGCCGGCGACGGCGAAGGCGATCACCGGCAGCAGCTGCAGCAGGAAGCGAGCGAACACCAACGGCAGCCGGCGCAACAAGGTCAGCATCGCGGCGCCGCGACGGCGGCGCGGCAACTCCTCGGTCTCCCCCGCCTCGGCCGCGGCCTCCGCCTCGACCTCCCCCTCCGGCTCGGCCGGTTCGTCCTCGACGGCCAGCCCCGGCGGCGGCGGCTCGACGGCGCCCGGCGGCGCCCGCCGCTCCAGCACCGCGACCGGACGGCGCAGCAGCCGGTGCACCGCCCACTCGGCCGCCAAGCCGGCGGCGAACGGCGACGGCGACCCGCCAAACGGCTGCTTGCAGGATCGCGTGCGCCAGCGGATTGGTGGCCATGACCACGAGCCAGCCCCACAGCAGGGGCAGACTCTGGATAGCTCGCGCGGCCGTCACGGTGCGCGTCCACAGGGCGGAAAGGAACCCGGAGGCGCCGGTCACCACCGCCGCGCCCAGACTGTCCGGGTCAAGCTGCACCGCCGCCGCCGGGGCCGGCGCCGCGGGTTTGGCGGCCGCCGGGCGCCGGGGCCGCGCTCGTGGAAGGGGTGGCGGCGGGCGGCGCCGGCTCGGCGCGAGCGATGGCCTCCAACGTGCCGATCACCTTGGCGCGCTCGGCCGGATTGTTCAGCACTTCGAGCGCCCGGTGGGCCTCGGCGGCGCTGATCGGCGGCGGCGCGGCCGATGCTGCGACCGTCGCGGCGCGCGCCGGCGTGCCGCCCAGCGCGACCAGGACAAGGAGAGCCGCCGCAGCATCGGGAAAGGTCGCGCGGATCACGATCGGGCGCCCGCGGCAGACGGCGCGGCGTAACCGGTGTAGAGAAGTCCGGTCAGAACCATGTGATGCGCGTGACCCACATTCTTCCCTTCATCATCGGGCTCCTGATGATCGCCACCCTCGGCGTGCTGTTCGCCGGGCTGATCGGGGTCGCCCGGGGCGGCGTCGATCCCCGCCGATCGAACCAGCTCATGCGCTGGCGCGTGATCCTGCAAGCCGGCGCGTTACTGTTGTTCGTGCTGATGCTGAGCCTCCTGCGCGGTTGACACTCGGCACCTGACGGGCGCCGCGGCGTTTGACAGGGGTGTGGGCCGGTGCATATGGTCCGCTCGCTCTATTGCAGGTGCGAACAGGCCGCCGTCCGAGGGCCTGCCTTGGCGCACGGGTCCCTGGAAGCGGCACGGTCTCATGAAAATTCTGGTCCCGGTCAAGCGGGTGGTGGATTACAATGTGAAGGTCCGGGTGAAGACGGACGGAACCGGGGTCGAGACCGCCGGCGTCAAGATGTCGATGAACCCGTTCGACGAGATCGCGGTCGAGGAGGCGGTCCGCCTCAAGGAGAAGGGCATCGTCACCGAGATCGTCGCCATCTCGCTGGGCGTGGCGCAATGCGCCGAGACCATCCGCACGGCGCTGGCGATGGGCGCCGATCGCGGCATTCTGGTGGAAACCACCGCCGAGTTGCAGCCCTTGGCGGTCGCCAAGCTGCTGGCGGCGATCGCCGGGCGCGAGCAGCCGAAGCTGATCATTTTGGGTAAGCAGGCGATCGACGACGACATGAACGCCACCGGCCAGATGCTCGCCGCCCTGCTCGGCTGGCCGCAGGGCACCTTCGCCAGCAAGCTCGCGATCGAGGGCGAGACGATCACCGTCACCCGCGAGGTCGATGGCGGGCTGGAGACGGTGGCGCTCAATCTGCCGGCGGTCATCACCACCGACCTGCGGCTGAACGAGCCGCGCTATGCCTCGCTGCCCAACATCATGAAGGCGCGCAAGAAGCCGATCGCCAACATGAAGCCCGAGGAGTTGGGCGTCGATCCCGCCCCGCGGCTGACGCTGCTGAAGGTGGCCGAACCGCCGAAGCGCAAGGCCGGCCAGAAGGTGGCCTCGGTCGCCGAGTTGGTCCAGCGCCTCAGGACCGAAGCGAAGGTGATCTGAGCATGACATCCCTGGTCCTGCTGGAGCACGACGGCGGCGCCATCAAGCAGCCGAGCCGCAGCGCGCTGGCGGCCGCCCTGCCGTTGGGCGAGACGCACGCGCTGGTGGCGGGCAAGGACGCGCGCGCAGCCGCCGAGGCCGCTGCCAAACTTCCGGGTCTCGCCAAGGTGCTGGTGGCCGACGAGCCGCAATTCGAGCATCTGCTGGCCGAGCCGCTGGCGGCGCTGCTGCTGGCGCTGGCGCCCGGCTATTCGCACCTGTTCGCCGCCGCGACGGCGGCGGGGAAGAACGTCATGCCGCGCGTCGCCGCGCTGCTGGATAGCCAGCCGATCAGCGACATCGCCGGGGTGGTGGACGCCGATACGTTCATCCGCCCGATCTATGCCGGCAACGCGCTGGCGACGGTGAAATCGTCCGACGCCAAAAAGGTCATCACCGTGCGTGCGGCGAGCTTCGATCCGGTGGCGACCGAGGGCGGCGCCGCCCCGATCGAGGAGGCCGCCAAGGCCGCCGATCCCGGCCAGTCCCGCTTCATTTCCGCCGAGCTGTCCAAGAGCGAGCGGCCTGAACTCACCGCCGCCCGGGTGGTGATCTCGGGCGGTCGGGGCATGCAGAGCGGCGACAACTTCAAGCTGATCGAACCGATCGCCGACAAGCTCGGGGCCGCCATCGGCGCCTCCCGAGCGGCGGTCGATTCCGGCTTCGTCCCCAACGATTATCAGGTAGGACAGACGGGAAAGATCGTCGCCCCGGACCTCTACGTCGCGGTCGGCATTTCCGGCGCCATCCAGCATCTGGCCGGAATGAAGGACAGCAAGGTCATCGTGGCGATCAATAAGGACGAGGAAGCGCCCATCTTCCAGGTCGCCGATTATGGCCTGGTGGCTGATCTGTTCAACGCGCTGCCCGAGTTGGCGGCGGAACTGGAGCGCTCCTGAAGCATGAACATCGAAGTCGGGTCGGCCGCGGTCGCCGCGCCGCTGGTCGGCGAGGCGGCGCCGGAGATCGCGCGAGTCGGCGTGATCGGCGCCGGGCAGATGGGCAACGGCATCGCCCATGTCTGCGCCCTATCCGGGCTGGACGTGACCATGCTCGACGTGCGCGCCGAGGCGCTCGAGAAGGCCATGACGGTGATGGCCCGCAACATGGAGCGGCAGGTGAACCGCACGATCATCACCGCCGAGGACCGCGACGCGGCGCTGGCGCGCATCGCTACCAGCACCGACTACGCGGCGTTCGCCGAGGCCGATCTGGTGATCGAGGCGGCGACCGAAAAGGAGGAAGTGAAGCGGGCGGTGTTCAAGACGCTGACGCCGCATCTGAAACCCGAGTGCCTGATCGCCTCCAATACCTCCTCGATTTCCATCACCCGGCTGGGTGCCGCCACCGACCGGCCGGAAAAATTCGTCGGCATGCACTTCATGAATCCGGTTCCGGTGATGAAGCTGGTGGAGATCATCCGCGGCATCGCCACCGACGAGCCGACCTTCCGCGCGGTCCAGGCGCTCGCCGAGCGGCTCGGCAAGAAGACCGCGCTGGCCGAGGATTTCCCGGCCTTCATCGTCAACCGCATCCTGGTGCCGATGATCAACGAGGCGGTCTATGCGCTCTATGAGGGCGTCGGCTCGATCGCGGCGATCGACACCTCCATGAAGCTCGGCGCCAACCATCCGATGGGGCCGCTGGAACTGGCCGACTTCATCGGCCTCGACACCTGCCTGTCGATCATGCAGGTGCTCTATGAGGGGCTTTCGGACAGCAAATACCGGCCCTGTCCGCTGCTGGTGAAATACGTCGAAGCCGGCTGGCTCGGCCGCAAGGCGGGGCGCGGCTTCTACGACTACAGCCAGCAACCGCCGCGCCCGACGCGCTGAGGCCGGTTCGTGCCCGGCCGGGCGTGCATGAGCAGGTTGCGACCCGCATTGCGTTCCTGATCGCCGGCCTGGGCGCGGCCTCCTGGGCGCCGCTGGTGCCCTTCGCGAAGCAGCGCCTGGGGATCGACGACGCCACCCTGGGCTTGCTGCTGCTTTGCCTCGGCGCCGGCTCGATCGCCACCATGCCGGCGTCCGGCGCGCTGACGACGCGCTTCGGCTGCCGGCGCGTGATCTCGTTTGGCGTGGTTGGCCTAAGCGCCGCGCTGGTCGGGCTCGCGACCGCCGACACCGGTCCGTCGCTGGCCGCCTCACTGCTTTTGTTCGGTGCCGGGCTGGGTGCCATCGATGTCGCCATGAACATCCAGGCGGTGATCGTCGAGAAGGCCGGCGGTCGCGCAATGATGTCGGGCTTTCACGGGCTGTTCAGCGCCGGCGGCATCGCCGGGGCCGGCGGCGTCAGCCTACTGCTCTCGACCGGCGCCTCGACGCTGGTCGCTGCGCTCTGCCTCGGCCTGCTGATCGGGGCCTTGCTGCTGGCCGCCGTGCGACACCTCCTTCCTTATGGCGCCGAGGCCGCGTCGCGGTTCTTCGCGCTGCCGCAGGGTGTCGTGCTTCTCATCGGATGCCTCTGTTTCGTCTCGTTCCTGGCGGAAGGCGCGATGCTCGATTGGAGCGCCGTCTTTCTGACCGCGGTTCGGGGCGTCAACCCGGCGCATTCGGGGCTGGGTTATGCCGCCTTTTCGGTGGCGATGACATTCGGCCGGCTGAGCGGCGATCGGGCCGTGCAGGCGTTCGGCCGGCCGAAGATCCTCGTTACCGGCGCCGGCTGCGCCGCTTCGGGCTTGGTGCTGGCGGCGGTCGCCGCCGCGCCGCTGGCGGCCTTCGCCGGCTTCGGGATGGTCGGGATCGGTGCCGCGAACATCGTTCCGATTCTCTATTCGACGCTCGGTCGGCAGCGCGTGATGCCGCCCAACCTGGCGGTCGCCGGCGTCACCACGCTCGGCTATCTCGGCGTACTGGCCGGCCCGGCGCTTATCGGCTTGATCGCACGCGCGGCCAGTCTTGCCACCGCGTTTCTCTGCGTGGCGGCGCTGCTGCTGTTGGCGGCTGGCGGCGCCCGGCTGGCGGCGCGTTGAGGCTACGAATGCCGCGGCTGCCCCAACCTCCCCGTGTCGACATCCGGCTTCACGTCACGCGGTCGATGCGCCTGCAGCGGACCCGGCAGCGCCTTGTCGGCCCTGTCCTCCAGCTCATCTTCGTGGCGGCGGAAATAGATCCAGCCGACAATCAGGATGATGATGACGAGGACGAAAATGCCAACGCCCGCCGCCTCAAGAACCGTGGTCGTGGTCTGACCCAGCCCCCAGGCGCCAAGTCCCCACACGCAATCCCACACCAGAATGGCGGCCGCGTTGACCGGCGCGAATTTTCGCCACGGCATGTCGTTCGCGCCGGCGAGGAACGATTCCCATGCGCGGAGCAGCATCACGAAGCGGCCGATGAAGACGATCGGCTTGCCGTAGCGGAGATAGAGGTATTGCACGAACTTCACCCGCCGCTCGTTGAGATGAACTTTGGGTCCGTAACGGCGGAGCAGGCCGAAGCCGTAGCGATGGCCTACCCAGAAGGAGAAGTTGTCGCCGAGGATTGCACCCGCGAACGCAACGACGAGCACCACGATGATGTTGAGCCGGCCCCCGGTCGCGGCGACGACCGCCGCCGCGATCAATACGGTCTCGCCGGGAACGAAGAAGACGCCGAACCCCTCCAGCGCGGCACCCGCGAACACGGCGAGATAGCCCCAGGAGGAGACGACGTTGTCGATGATGCTGCCGATCTCGTGCATGGCGCCCCCGCCTTCCGTATTTTCAGCGCCGCAGAACGCCCGGGGTTCCGCGCCGCCCTCACCCGGGCTGCGCTCGCCGGGTGAGGGTGCGCACCGCCTTCAGAATGTTCTGATAACCGGTGCAGCGACAGAGATTGGATGCCAGAATTTCGCGCAGATTTTCGTCGTCGATCTCCGGATACTGCTCCAGCGCCGCCACCGCGAGCATCAGGAACCCGGCGGTACAGAAACCGCATTGCAGGCCGTGATGGTCGATGAACGCCTGCTGCAACGGGTGCAGCTCGATCCCGGTCAGCCCCTCACCGGCCAGCCCCTCGATGGTGCGGATCGCGCATCCCTCGGCCTGG
This sequence comes from uncultured Pseudomonadota bacterium, assembly GCA_963762525.1. Taxonomy (GTDB): domain Bacteria; phylum Pseudomonadota; class Alphaproteobacteria; order Acetobacterales; family Acetobacteraceae; genus DATFDN01. The sequence goes on along the minus strand of CAVXKT010000011.1, from coordinate 986,891 downwards.
ACGGCGAACATCAGGCAAGACCGCACCGCCGCGCCGTCGACCACCACCGTGCAGGCGCCGCAGACGCCGTGCTCGCAGCCGATGCGGGTTCCGGTCAGCCGGCAGTCTTGGCGTAGCGCGTCGGCCAGGGTGCGGCGCGGTTCCACGTCGATTTCGTGCGGCGTGCCGTTCACCACGAGCCGCAGTCTCATGGCACGTCGCGCCGCCCGCAGCGCGGCATGAATGCGCGCCGGGGTGGCCGGAACCTCGTCGATCTCCGCCCCCAGCGGACGCAGCGCGTCGTTGATCGCATTCAGGACCGCCGCCGGTGCGCCGATCGTGCCCCCCTCCCCCACCCCCTTGGCGCGCGTCACCGATGCCTCGGTCGGCGTCTCGAGGTGATGAATCTCGATCGGCGGAATCTCGTGCATGGTCGGCGGCAGGAAATCGGCGAGGGTGACGGTGAGGATGTTCCCGGTGTCGTCGTAGACGATCTCCTCCAGCAGCGCATTGGCGATCCCCTGCGCCACGCCGCCGTGGATCTGTCCATCAACGATCATCGGGTTGATCAGCCGGCCGGCATCCTCGGCGACGATGAACCGCTCGATGGAGACGGTGCAAGTCTCGATGTCCACCTCCAGGACGGCGATTGCGTGGCGTTGGAGAAGGTGCCGGCGGGATCATAGAAGGCGATGTCGGACAATCTCCAGTCGTCGCCGAAGCGATGCGACTGATGATGCGCGGCGCGGGCGAGATCGGCGATCGGCAAAATCCGGTCGGTGCCGGCGACGCGCGCTGCGCCGTCCTCCAGCACGATGTCCGCCTCGGCCGCCTCCAACATGGTGGCGGCGATACGCAACAGCCGCGTGCGCAGCTTGCGCGCCGCCAGCAACGTCGCCCCGCCCGCGATCACCACCGAGCGGCTGGCGAAAGTGCCCCACCCGTAAGGGGTGCGATCGGTGTCGCCGTGCACCACCCGAACCCGCTCGGGCGCGAGGCCCAATTCGTCGGCGATGATCTGCGCGAGCGTGGTGCGCAGCCCCTGACCGTGCGGCGAGGCGCCGATGCGAGCCTCGACATGGCCCGACGGGTCCATGGCGATCTCGACCGTCTCGCCGCCGGGTGTTACCTCCATCCCACGCGCCGCGAACGCGGCGCTGCCGTATCCGGTGCGCTCGCAGAAGCTGGAAATGCCGATCCCGAGATAGCGCCCCGCCGCCAGCGCCGCCGCTTGGCGAGCGCGGAACTCCGCCATTCCGGCGGCCTCAAGCGCCCGCTCCATGGTTTCCCGATAGCTCGCTTCGTCATAGATCAGGCCGGTGGGCGAGACGTGCGGAAAGCGCGCCACCAGGTTACGCCGGCGGATCTCCTCCGGTGCGATGGCGAACGCGGCGGCGGCCTTGTCCATCAGCCGCTCCATCGCAAGCGTGATCGCCGGTCGCGCGACCCCGCGATAGGGCGCGCTCGGGCAGGTGTTGGTGGTCACGCCGCGCGCGCGGCAGGCATATTCGGCCACGGCATACGGGCCCGGCAGCTCGGCGAGCGACATCAGCGGCTCCACCGCCGCAGTGTTCGGATAGAGCGCATAGGCGCCGACATTGGCGAGCACATCGCCGGTCAGGGCCATCAGCCGCGCGTTGCTCATCGAAGGCGCCTTCGAGCGCGACACGCATGTCGCGGCTGTGGAAGCTCGCCATCAGGTTCTCGCGCCGGTCTTCGGTCCAGGCGACGGAGCTGCGCAGCTGCCGCGCGAGCCAGACCAGCACGCACGTATTCCGGGCCAGCGACATCTTCTGCCCGAAGCCGCCGCCGACGTCGGGCGCGATCACGCGCAGCGTCCGCCTCCGGCATGCCGATCAGGTCGGCAATGGCGGTCCGCGTCAGATGCGGCATCTGCGTCGTGCAGGTGAGCGTCGACCCGGCCGCGTCGGCCGCGATCGAAGGCGGCGTGCGCGGCTCGCGGTCTCGATCGGCAGTCGCGCTCTGCCGGCGCGAACGCAGCGTGCACGTGCACGACCTGCGCGGCGTCCGCGCGGACGGCCGCCGCATGGCCCGGCGTCTCGATGCCGCGCGTCCACGATCGACGTTGCCGGGCCCTGCGCGGATGCACCGCGCGGCGCGCCGCGGCCAGCGGCCTGCGCGGCCGTCCACCAGCGGCCGCCGCGGCGCGATCTCAACCGCGACCGCTTCGCGGATATCCTCGGCCGTCTCCTCCGTGCGCGGCGACCACGGCGGCGACCGGCTCGCCGATGTAGCGAACGACGTCGGTCGCGAGCACCGGCTGCACCAGCGGGACATAGTCGAACTTGTGCAGCATCGGCCGCATCGGCTTCACGCCGACAAGATCGGCGGCGGTGAACACCCGTGCGCCCGGCGGCGCCGCGATGCGCCTCGATCCGTGCCGGCCGCCACCGCGCTGCGCACGAAGCGCACGCGCCAGGCCGCCGGCAGGTCGGCGGTGAAGCGGCCGCGCCCGGTGACCAGCGCCGGGTCCTCGACGCGCGGTATGGCGCGGCCCGACCCACGGTCATGCCGAGCCAATGGCCCGTCATGCCGCCGCTTCAGCGCGCGGCGCGTGCAGGCGCGCACCAGATCGCGGCGGATATCGGCGGATGGCCTGCATGTCCTCCATCGGCTCGACGCATTGTCAGCGGCCGCGTCGGCGGCGGCGCGAACACCGCGCGCCCGAGGGCACTGGCCGGCCAGCGCCGCCTCGGCATCGGCGATCCGCCGCGGCACGGGCTCGGCGCCGCCGATGCCGACCCGCGGCTCGGCGATCGCGCCATCGATCGAGCCGCCAGGTCGCGAGCGTCATCGCCAGCGCATAGTCGCCGGCGCGGCGGCTGAACTCGTAGAAGCCGAAGCGCGCATCAGCCGGCAGCAGCTGCAGATGGATCTCGGTCAGCAGCTCGTCCTCGGTCGCAGCGCCGTGGTCATGATGTCGGTGAAGAATCGCCGCCGCCGCGATGCGCCGCGCGCCGACGCGACCTTGCGCGCACCGCATATCGCGCCGAGCGTCGCGGCGGCGAGGCACCATTCGGAGGCCGGGATCGGCGTGCGCGAGGCTGCCGCAGAAGGTGCCGCGCAGGCGGATCGGCTAATGCGCGATGTGTGCGCGCAAAGCTCGCCGAGCAGACGCCCGGCGGGCCGTCGATGACATTCGGGCGAAACGCCGCGTGGCGCACGCCGGCGCCGATGCGCAGCGTATTTTCCTCGACGGCGCAGCCCGTCAGGCGGCAGGCCGTTGATGTCGATGAGATGCGGCGGCGTCGCCAGCCGGAACGCCATGATCGGAACGAAGCTCTGCCCGCCGGCCAGGACGCGCCCGCCCTCCGGCGCCAGTTTGCCCAGCATCGCCACCGCCGCTTCGATGGTGTCGGGGCGGTGATAGGCGAAGGGCGCGGCTTTCACGGCCCCGACGCCCTCACGCGACCAGCGGCGCCTGCTCGATCGCCGCTCGCGCCCAGGCCTCCCCGGCGGCCTCGTCGAACAGCTCGGTGAGCTTCTTCATCATCGTCCCGCCCAGCTCCTCGGCATCGACGATGGTTACGGCACGGCGATAATAGCGGGTTACGTCATGGCCGATGCCGATGGCGATCAGCTCGACCTGATCGCGCATCTCGATCTCGCGGATCACTTCGCGAAGATGCTTCTCGAGATAGTTGCCGGGATTGATCGAGAGCGTGGAATCATCGACCGGAGCGCCGTCGCTGATGACCATCAGGATGCGCCGATGCTCGGGACGCACGAACAGACGCCGATAGGCCCAGAGCAGCGCCTCGCCGTCGATGTTCTCCTTGAGCAGGCCCTCGCGCAGCATCAGGCCGAGGTTCTTACGCGCTCGCCGCCAGGGCTGATCGGCGGCCTTATAGATGATGTGGCGCAGGTCGTTGAGCCGCCCCGGATTGCGCGGCTTGCCGTCCTGGACCCATCTTTCCCGACTCTGGCCGCCCTTCCAGGCGCGCGTCGTGAAGCCGAGCACCTCCACCTTGACGGCGCAGCGTTCCAGCGTGCGGGCGAGAATGTCGCCGCACATCGCGGCGACTGTGATCGGTCGGCCGCGCATCGAGCCCGAATTGTCGATCAGCAGCGTCACCACGGTGTCGCGGAACTCGGTCTCGTGCTCGCGCTTGAAGGAAAGCGCATGCAGCGGGTTCACCACCACCCGCGACAGCCGCCCGGCATCCAGAAGTCCCTCGTCGAGGTCGAACTCCCACGATCGCTGCTGTTGCGCCATCAGCCGCCGTTGCAGGCGGTTGGCGAGTTTGGAGATGACCCCCTGAAGATGCTGGAGCTGTTGATCAAGCTGCTGGCGCAGCCGGGTCAGCTCGTCCGCATCGCACAGATCTTCGGCGGTGATCTCCTCATCATACGATCTTGTATAGGCACGGTAGATTGCTTCGTGATCGGGCCCCGGCCGCTCGCGTCGCGGCTGCGGGCCGCCGGGCCGGTCATCGCCTTCGGCGACCGCGGCCTCCTCTTCGGCTTCGTCGCCCTCGTCGCCGGCGGCATCGCCCTCCATCTCTTCCGGCTGAGCGCCGAGCATGCTCTCGGCGTCGGACTCGGACTGTCCCTCGCCTTCGGCCTGATTGTCTTGCTCGACTCGACTGCTCGCCGCCCTCCTCGCCGTCTTCATTTTGATCGTCGGGCTCGGCATCGGCCTCCGCCTCGGCCAGTTGCAGCGCCGCCAGCAGCTTGCGCGCCGCCCGCGTGAAGGCGCGCTGGTTGGTTTGCGTGCGGCCCAACTCGGCAAGCGCGTCCTCGGCGCCTTCGCCCAGCGTGCCCCGCCACAGATCGAGAATGCGCCGCGCCGGCTCCGGGGAGAGCTCGCCCGACATCCGCTCGCGCGCCAGCAACGCCAACGCGGCGGCAACGGGGAGCTGGTCTCGCCTGGTCATGCGGTCATAGCCCTCGGCCTCGCACTCCTCGTTGAGACGGGTGCGCAGATTGGCCGAGACACCTTCCATGTGGCGCGAGCCGATCACCTCCACGCGGGCCTGCTCCAGCGCATCGTAGGCGTCGCGCGCCTCGCGCCGGGACGGCATCCGCGCGGTGTGCACGGCATCGTCGTGGTGCCGCAGCCGGAGCGCGATGGCATCCGAGGCGCCGCGGAGCTTCGCCATCTCGGGCATCGGCAGGCTGCGGGTGGGCAGCGGCAGCCGCGCCCGCTTGCCGGCGACGCCCGACGGCCCCGGCTGAAAGTTCACCTGCACGTCGGCCTGCTCGGCGATAGCGCGCAGAACGCCGGCGGTGGCGCGCTTGAACTCCTCGGCGCGGGCATTGTCCTTGGCGCTGCCGCTCATCGCATCAATGCCGCGTCTCGCCCGGGCGCGCCGACGTCGCCAGCCTGGCCTCCGCCTCCGCCTGCGCGTGCACCGTCTCCAGCGAGGCCACGGCGTCGGAGAGCGCGCGGCAGCAGTCGTCGAGATGCAGTTGCACCTTCGGCAGCTCGCGCCCGATATCGGCGATCGCGCCCTGCAACGCCAGTACCGCCCGCACCAGCTTCAGAACCGCGCTGATGAGCTCGGGCTCGGTACCATCGGCGGCCCATCAACCCGGTGGAGATCTCCTGGTTGAAACAACGCTGGAAGTATTCGGCGACCGTCGCCCGCTCCGCCTCGTCGCACTTGTTGAGGAAGGTCAATCGAAAGCCGAACCCGACGTCATCGAAGATGCGCGCGTTCTCGGCCCAGGTGATGACGGTGCGCGGCGACATCACCGTCGAGATGTCGCCGTTGATGAAGCCGGCCCGCGTGAGATCGGCGAGCGCCACCATCTGCTCAACCCGCTTCTTCATCACCGGATCGTTCTCGACGCCCATCTTCGCCAGCACGATCGAGGTCTCCAGTGCGTGCGGCAGGTAGTTAAGAGTGGCAACGATGTTCCATCGATCCATCTGCCCCTGATTGATCTGCTGGGTGCCGTGATAGAGGCCGGTGGTGTCGCCGAGCCCCACCGTGTTGGCGGTGGAGAACAGACGAAATGACGGGTGCGGGCGGATGATCCGGTTCTGGTCGAGCAGCGTGAGCTTGCCCTCCACCTCCAGGATGCGCTGGATCACGAACATCACGTCCGGCCGGCCGGCGTCGTACTCGTCGAACACCAGCGCGCAGGCGTGCTGCAGGCACCACGGCAGAATACCCTCGCGGAACTCCGTTACCTGCTTGCCGTCGCGCAGCACGATGGCGTCCTTGCCGATCAGGTCGATGCGGCTGATGTGGCTGTCGAGGTTGACCCGGATGCAGGGCCAATTCAGTCGTGCCGCCACCTGCTCGATATGCGTCGACTTGCCGGTGCCGTGATAGCCCTGGATCATCACCCGTCGGTTGAAGGTGAAGCCGGCGATGATGGCGAGCGTCGTCTCCTTGTCGAATTTGTACGCGGAATCGATGTCGGGTACATGCTCGGTGCGCACCGAGAAGGCGGGCACGACCATGTCGGTGTTGATGTCGAACGCCTCGCGCGCCGCCACTCGGGTATCGGGCAGGTCGATCGCGGAAGTCGGACGAATGTCGGCGAGTGCGGTGACCTTATTCATCAGTAGGCGTATCCTGACGGTTGAGACCGGAGTTTAAGCCGCGCAATCGGGCTGTCAAACGCGGCGGCGCATCATTCGGCGGCCGCCATCCCCGGCTCTCGCGCAAGCCGGACCCGCAGAGCGGCATAGGCCATGTTGATGACCTTGAACCGCTCCTCGAAAGCGGGGTCGCCGCCATTGGCATCCGGATGGTTCGCCTTGGCGAGCTCCTTGTAACGTGTCTTCAGCACCTTGAGGGTGAGCGGCCAGGAGAGCCCGAGCGCCGCCAGCGGTTCGCGCAGTTCCGCCGGCGCCTGGTCGGCTCGCCGCCTGTCAGTGCGCGGGCGAAGCCGACCGGCGGCGAGGATGTGCAGCGGATCACCGAGCGGCGCCTCGTGCCCGGCCGCCGACCCCAGCCGGCCGAGCGGCCAGCTCGGCCGCTGCCAAGCGGTGTCGCGTCGCAGCTCGGCCTCGATCTGGCCGGGGCTCATGCCGCGGTAATAGTCCCAGGCGGCGTTGTAGGCGCGCACGTGATCGAGGCAGAACCACCAATAATCGCGCAGGTTGGTGCGTGATTTCGGCGCCCGATAGTCGCCGGCAGCGCGGCATCCCGGCATGTCGCAGGGCTGGCCCGGCGCCGCCGGGTCAGGAGCAAAGGCCCGGGGACGCGAGGCACGGCCGCTCATGATGGGTTTTATGTGCGCCGCCGGATCGCCTTGGCAATGCCCGCTTGGCGGCTTCGCGCTGAACCCCGATATAACGCCCATGCAGCCGACGGAGGCGAGCCGGGCGAGCCGGCTGGAAGCGGCATTGCGGGCGGCGTTCGCGCCGGCGGTGCTGCAAATCACCGACGAAAGCGCCCGCCATGCCGGTCATTCCGGCGCGCGCCCGGAGGGCGAGACGCATTTTTCCGTGCTGGTGGTCGCCGATGCCTTTCGAGGCATGAGCCGCGTGGCGCGTTCGCGGGCGGTGCATGCGGCATTGTCGGCCGAATTGGCGGGCGGGCTGCACGCACTGACCCTAACCTTGCGCACGCGCGAGGAGCTGGGCAACTCGGAGTAGATTTTTCTCCACAATCGCCTTATGCCGGCGATTTCGAGGAGGGGACTTGCGTGCCGGCCGAGAAAGCGCTGGACACTGTCGATCGCCAGATCCTTCGCCTGCTCAGCGAGGATGCCACGCTGTCGCTCGCCGACATCGCCGGACGGGTCGGGCTCACGCCGACGCCGTGCTGGAAGCGCATCCGACGCATGGAGCAGGACGGCATCATACAAAAGCGTGTCGCCGTAGTCGATCCGGCGCGGATCGGACTGCCGGTGTCAGTGTTCGTCGAGGTGGAGACCGCCGATCACTCGGGCGCCTGGCTGGCGCGCTTCGCGGAGGTGATCGGTGGCATGGCCGAAGTCGTCGATGCCTGGCGAATGAGCGGCGACGTGGACTACCTGCTGCATGTCGTGGTCGCCGACATTGCCGCTTACGACGGCTTTTATCGGCGATTGATCGCGGCGGTGCCATTGCGCAACGTTTCCAGCCGTTTCGCCATGGAGCGCATGAAAGCGGCGCCGCTGCCGATCTGAAAGAAATCCGCGCCGCCGAAACCATCCTTTAACGCCGCCCGTGCTTCGATCCGGTTTGACAATTACGGCAGGGACGGCCATGCACCGGAGCAGACTGGTCAATCGTAACGTGGTTTCGGGGGCGGGGCGTACCAGCATGCGCCTGGAGCCGGAGTTGTGGGAGGCGCTGGGCGAGATCTGCGCGCGCGAGGGGCGGGACCTGCACACCCTCATTCGCGGTGTGGATTCCGAGCGCTCGGGCGGCGGGCGCACCAGTGCGGTGCGGGTTTTCGTGTTGCGGTACTTCCGTGACGCCGCCACCGAGCTCGGCCATGCCGCCGCGCACCACGGACCCTACGCCGGCCGACGGGCGGCCTGATCCGTCGGCCGTTCGGCGCCGGCCCGTGCCGCCCCGATCCGTCCGGCATGCGCCCGTCGCGGCGCCCGGTTCGTTCGCCCCGATTGCCGCCGCGCGCCGTCTCGCCCATCTTGGCGGTGATTGCTCAGGTCGGAGTCGAGCGTGTGGCGATTCGTGCTGCCCGGCGTGGCGGTGGTGGGTTTGATGTTGTTGATGCTGGCCGGCTCGCTCAACCAGTGGTCGCCTGCCACATCGCCTGAGCCGACGCCGTCGCGCCCGCCGGAGGAGGCACCGATCCCGCCGGTGCCGGCCCCGCCCGAGGCGCTGACACTGCCGTCGGCGCCGACCCGTTCGCCCGGCCCGACCGCACCCGCCAACCCGACCGCTTCCCCCGATCAACTCGCTGCGGCCCCGTCGGCCCCGTCGGCCCCGTCGGCCCGCCCTCAAGGTCGCCCGCCGCGCCATCGGCATCAAACGCGAAAACCACCGCACCCGACGCGACGGAGCCGGCCCGGCCGTCGCCGCCGATCGCGCCGACAGCTCAAACCGCGACGCCCGAAGCGGGCGCGCCGGCCAAACCCGGCGCCGTCGCGTCGACTAGCTCAAACCGCGACGCCACAAGCGGGCGCGCCGGCCAAGCCCGGCGCCGTCGCGTCGGCTACCCAAACCGCGGCGCCCGAAGCGGGCGCGCCGGCCAAGCCCGGTGCCGTCGCGCCGACCGGGAAGACCGCCGCACCCGAGGCGGAAGCCCGGGCGGCGGTTCCGGCGCCGGCCGCAGCCGCGATCAGCCCGCCTCCGGCAACCGACAATCTCGCCTCGGTGGAGGCGGTGTTGCGGAAGCTGCGCGCCGGCCACCGTGGCAACTCGGTGCCCGCTCCGCCGCCGCCGGAGCCGGCGGTCTCCCCGGAGGACCGGCTGCAGGCCGCTCGCGCCGTGCTCGCGGCCGGCGACCCGGCGCGGGCGCGACCGCTGCTGGAGGCCGCGGCGGCACAACTCCTGCTGATTCCGGCCGGGACCCCCGCCAGCTCCACCGTCAGCCCGGCGGTCGGGCGCGTGAACGCGGCTCTGGGTTGGCTCGATGCCGGTCAGCCCCAGCGGGCGCTCAGCTTCGTGGACGCAGCCCTCGCGACCCTACAGGATCGCGTGCTGGGTCAACGCTGACAGCCCGATCAGCCCGCCGCCGATGAGGCGGGCGATGTCGGTGCTCGCCGCCCCGGCGGCGGGCGTGACCGACAGGATGGTGTCGGCGCCGCTGAGGCGGGTATGGAGATAGGTCCCGACCGTGGACGCCGCGCCGTTCCATGAGGTGGCGGCCAGCACGCTCCGCAGATCGACGAGATCACCCGCTTGCAGCACCGCGGCGCTGATGACGTCCATCGCGCCGGCCGCCGACGACAGCACGAGCGTGCTGCCATGTCCGGAATCGGAGATCGTGTTGACCCCGGCGCCGGCGTTCACGACATTGCCGCTGCCACCGATGCGGATGGTGTCGTTGGCGTCTCCGGTCCTGATGTTGTTGTTGCCGCCGGTGGCATTGACCGTCTCGCCGCCGCCGGTGGCCACCAGTTGATCATGGCTGCCGCCGAGAAAGATGTTGTGGCTGCCGGCGGTGGCGGTGAACAGGGTGTAGGATGCCGAGCTGCTGAACGAGGACTGGCCGGCGGGAATGGCGACGGTCGGCGTCGTCGTGGTGATCGCGACCGTGGTCGTCGCCTCGACGCCGGCCTGGTTCCACACGTCGATGGTCAGCGTGTCCGATCCCGGAACGGTGCCGGCCCGGTAGGCGAGTGTCGCGAGATCGGCGTTCAGTTGCGCGAGCGTCCCCGAGAGCATGCCGCCGGCCACCTTGCCACCGCCGGGACCGTAGCTGTGGCCGGCGATGCCGATGGTGCCCTTGGCGTCGTAGACATTGAGCGCCAATGCGCCGCCGGCGCTACGCCGCCCATGGATCGGAGATGGCCACGCCCGCCACCGCCAGGGTGGTGCCGGCGGGCAGCTTCAGGCTGGCGGGAGCCGCCAGCGTGAGGTCGTTTGAGGTCGGGGCGGCGGCGGTGATGGCGATGGTTTTCGTCGCCTCCACGCCGCCCTGGTTCCAGACATCGACCGTCAGCGTGTCGGTGCCCGGACCGCCGGTCTGATAAGTCAGCGTGGCGAGGTCGGCATTGAGCTGCGCCAGCGTCCCGCTCAGCATGCCGCCGGCCACCTTGCCGCCCCCCGGCCCGTAGGTTTGGCCGGCGATGCTGATGGTTCCCGACTTGTCATAGACATTCAGCGCCATGCTGCCGCCGACGGTGGCGGCCCAGGGATCGGTGATCGAGATTCCGCTGATGGCGAGCTTCGCGCCCGTGCTCATGGTCTGCGCGCCCGGCACCGTGACGGCGAGATCCTGGTCCGTCGGTGGCGGCGGTGGCGGCGGCGGTGGCGGTGGCGGTGGCGGCGGCGGTGGCGGCTGTGTTGTCGCCGGTATCACCTCGACCAGGATCGGATGATCGGGAACCGTGATCTGGGCCGATGTAACGCCAGTGACATTCTGCACGGCGGCCGTCCCGTTCAGGGGATCAAAGACCGTAACCTTGGACGCCGTGCCGAGATTGAGCGTGATGGCGTGGCTCGCGCCGAGACCCTGCTGCTCGTTCCAGATGGCGATCCAGTCGCTGCCGTCGGATTTCTGAAACAGCAGCGAATTGTCGCCGGCGACGGTGCCGCTCAGGCTGTAGCTCAGGTTTCCGGGGGTGAACTTGGCGGCGCTGGGATCGGCGAGCAATGTGGTGAGGTCGTGAACGGCGAGCCCGGCAGGTTTCGGTGTGCCGTCCTGGTTCATCAGCCCGAAATTGCCCGACCCGTCGTCGAACAGCGCATAGAGATAGGTCATCGGCTCGCCGGCGGCGAAGGAATTGAGCAGGCCGTCCAAGGTGTATTTGGCCGCCGTGGTGGCGTCGATCGCATTGGTGTCGTAGCCGAACTCGGTCTGGATGACGGGCCGGCCCGGGGCGGCGATGTCGGCGTCGTGCTGCAGGAGCTGGATGGTGCTGAGCGGCGTCCCGCCGGGATAGGTGTGGGCGTTGGCGTAATCGGCGACGCCGGAGAGATCGCCGACCTTGTCGTAGTCGCCGGCCCAGTTGTTGGCCGCCGTCCAGCCCTGGCCGAAGGACATGTTGATCGCCGGCAGCCCGAGGCTGTGGGCGACCTGATACACGGTCTGCTGATAGTTGGCCGCGAGGCTGAGCGAGTTGCCGTTGGCCGTGGCGTAGGGATCGTCCTCCTCGTTGCCGCCCTCGACGAAGTTGAGGATGCCCTGGCCGGCGAGCTGCTGGATGCGGCCGAGATCGCCCTGCATTTGCGCCGGCGAGCCTTCGGCGAGGAAGGCGTCGAACTTGGCGCCGGTGGCGTTTGCGACCTGCTGCCACCAGCCGCCGGCGCCGACATCGGCCGGGTTCTCCGGGTCGTCGCGCAGATTGCTGATGCCCAGGTATTTGATCGCCGCCTCGGTCACGGCGAGGTTCTGGTAGCCGTAAGCCTGGAAATCGATATGGGTGTTGACGCCGAGCGAGGCGACGAAATTTCCCGCCGCCTCGGCCTGGACGGCCGCGGGCGCGCCGGTCACGTTTGGCATGAACGCTCCAAATTTTTGTGCGCTAATTATTCCGCCGAAGCTATCACTTTCTCGCTATTGGTGTCAATGAGATTCAATGTCGATTTCGATTTGTAATAAGCGGCGGCTCGAAACTTCGCTGCGCGACGCAAGCCGAATTGCCTTCGAGCGTCCGCCGCTCACGATGAAGGGATGGAATTTTTTGCCGGCGGACCCGTATTTTGAGGCGCGGGCGGGCGAGCTTTCGCCCGCGAGAGCGGAGTTGGTGTCAGCCGTGCCTTGCCGCGTGTCCGTCATCGTGCCGGTGTTCAACAGCGCCGCGACCGTGCCGCGCGCCGCCGCGTCGGTGCTCGGGCAAACGCTGCGCGAGCTCGAACTCCTCATCGTCGACGACGGCTCCGACGACGGCTCGGCGACCGTGGCGGAGACCATCACTCGGATCGACCCGCGCGTGCGTCTGATCGCGCTGCCGAAAAATGTGGGTAAGGCACGGGTCCTCAATCTGGCGATGGCCGAGGCGCGGGGCGAGTGGATCGCGGTTCTGGACGCCGATGACGAATTCAAGCCCGATCGGCTAACGCGGTTGCTTTCCGGTGCCGCCACGGCCGGGGTCGATCTCGTTGCTGATAATCAATATTTATACGACTCCGGGGCCGCTCGGGTCGTCGGCGTGGCGATGGCCGAGCGGATGGGAGCGCGGGAGCTCACCCGGGCAAGCTTCGCCGCCGGCTGCGATCCTTACGCATCCTTCGATCTCGGCATGCTGAAGCCGGTGGTGCGGGCGGAGTTCATTCGCCGCGCCGGGCTCAGCTATCGTGAAAATGCACGATTGTCCGAGGATTTTCTGTTCTTTTGCGAGTTTTTGGCCGCCGGCGGCCGGGCGCTTCTCGTCAACCAACCGCTTTATGTGTGGACGCAAGCGTATGGCAGCCTCTCGCGTCGATGGACCGCCACCGCGGGCGGTCCCTGGCGTTATGACTTCGCATCGGCCGTTCGCGCTCATCACGAGGTCGGGGCCGTGTTCGCCACTCGCGGCGAGCCGATATTGGCGGCGTTGTTGGCGCGGCGCGCGCGCGCCTTCGGTCGGTTGATGTGGCTGAATGAGGCGGGCCGGCGCCGCGACGAGAGCGGCTCGGTCGCGGCCGCGGTCGTGCTGACCCGCCATCCGAGCGCATGGCCGGCGCTGCTCCGCCGGCTGTGGCGGGCGTGGGAAGCGCGAGGCTTTTCGCGCCATGGTGCCGAGCCTCGCAGCATGACGGTCGCCACCGGCGGTCTCGCGCTCTCGATCGACGACGCCGCGCAGACCCGGGGCTGAACATCGCGATACGTAAAGCGCATCATTCCTCGTTCCGATTATCAGCGAAATAGACGTTTGGGGCGAGAAACCATGAGCCTAAACGAAGGAATTTGCTGGCATGTGAATTGCTTCATAGCCTAAGGTGCCGCCGTAACGGCGCACTCAGACGCCACCAGCAAGGGTCTCGACGCCGTGTATCCGATGAAGCGCCTCGCTTCCGCCGACTACATCGCGAGCGGGGTCGTCACCACCCCCGCGCCGGGGGCAAGGCGATTGGCGCGGGCGCCCGTCCGCGCCCGGCTGTGCCCGCCGACGCTCCTCGGCGCCGATCTGCTGGCGTTCGTGGTGGCCGCCTTTCTCGCCTACACCGCCAGTATCGCCACGCATGTCTCGCCGTTGGTACGCGCCATCGACCATGTCTCGGCGCTGGATGCCGGCTGGCATGGCTGGGGCACCATGCTCGTGCTGCTGTCGCTGCTGTGCTACCTGAACGCCCGCGGTCACTACTCCTCGCGGGTGCCGTTCTGGACCCAGATGGAGGACGTGCTGCTCGGCACCGCGGTGGCGCTGGCCGCCGACACGTTCATCACCGTCGCCGTTTACGGCCAGCCGGTCGGGGTTGAGGGATTGCTGCGCTGGATGCTGTTCGCGCCGGCCGCGCTGGTGCTGCGCGCCGGCGCCCGCGGCTGGTTGCGGGTCGCCGACCTGTGGTCGATCGACACCGTCATCATCGCCGGCAGCGGCGTCATCGACCAGGCGCGGGCGGCGCTGCTGTCAGATCGCGGGCTGGGCTATCGGGTCACCGGCGCGCTCGATCTTGAGGCTGCGGCGGGGCTCGGCGACGACGATCTGATCGCCGCGGTGGACGCGCGCGGCGCCGAATTCGTGGTGGTGGCGGTCAGCGGCGGCAGGTCGACCGCCGAGCGCGCTGTGGTGGCGGCGCTGCGACGGGCCCGATTGCCGATGGCCATCGTGCCGGCGCTCGAGGGAATGCCGGTGGTTGGGTTCCGCCAACATTACTTCTTCGGCCACGATATCGTGATGCTGGTGAGCCGCAATAACCTTGCGCGGCCGTTCAGCCGGATGCTGAAAGCCACCTTCGATCAAGTGGTTGCGGCGATGCTCGTGGTGCTGCTCGCTCCCCTGCTGCTCTCGCTAGCGCTGCTGGTGCGCGCCGATGGCGGCCCGGCGCTGTATCGCCATCGGCGTGTCGGCGCGAACGGACGCCAATTCGCCTGTCGCAAATTCCGCACCATGGTCGTGAATGCCGAGCAGATTCTCACCCGCACGATCGCAACCGATGCGGACGCGGCCGCCGAATGGGCGTCCACCCAGAAGCTGCGAGACGATCCCCGCGTTACCCGGATCGGCCGCTTCCTGCGGCGATCGAGCCTCGACGAACTGCCGCAGCTCTTCAACGTCTTGCGCGGCGAGATGAGCCTGGTCGGGCCGCGCCCGATCGTGCAGGCCGAGGTCGCGCGCTATGGCGCGGATATCGAGTACTACTACGAGGCCAAGCCGGGACTGACCGGGCATGTGGCAGGTCAGCGGACGCAGCGATACCTCATACGAACGGCGCGTGCGCCTGGATGTGTGGTATGTTCGCAACTGGACATTGTGGCACGACATTGCGATTCTTCTGAAGACCATTCCCGCCGTATTTCTACAGCGCGGCGCGCACTGAGCGCGTCGCTTTCCCGATCAACCGGCAGCGCCGGGCAACAGCCGAGGATGGAGACGATGAGTCAACAAGGTGCGGATGTGACCATTATCGATGCGATTCGGGAAGAGATGCCGCCGACGCCAGTCGTTTCGGGGGTGAGCCGGGGAACCCGCCTGCTCGCCTTCGCGGCGGTCGCGGCCCTGCCCGCTTGCTCCACCGTGGGCCGGATGCCGCCGGCACCCGCCGTCCCGGCACCCGATTCCGGGTATGTGAGCTACCTCAATCCGTACCGTATCCAGATCGGCGACGTTCTCCAGGTGCGCTTGCTGCTTAATCCCGAGCTGAACGAGGACGTCACGGTGCGCCCGGACGGTCATATCTCGACCACGGTCGTCACCGACGAGCTGGCGTACGGGCGCACCGTGCCGCAGCTCGCCGCGGCATTGCGACGAGACTATTCGTCGCAGTTGCAAAATCCGCATTTGACGGTGGTGATCCGCTCCTTCGCGCCGACGCGGATCTATGTGGGCGGCGAGGTCAACACGCCGGGCGAGTTCATTTCCGTCGGACCCGCGCCCACGCTGTCGCAGGCGCTGGCCCGCGCCGGCGGACCGCGGCTCTCGGGTGACGACAACAGCGTCTTCATCATCCGGCGTGGTCCCGGCAACCGCCCCGAGTTCCTGTCCACCCGGTTCGGCGCGATCGAGCATGGGCGCGACCCGCTGGCCGACGTGGCGCTGGCGCCGTTCGACGTGGTCTACGTGCCGCGGACCGGCATCGCCGAAGTGTATCGCTACTTCAACCAGTATCTGCAACAATTCGTGCCGGTGAGCTGGGGCTTCTCCTATCTCGTCGGCGGCGGCGGCGGCGGCAGCAGCACCGTGGTGCAGGCGCCGGCGATCCGCTGAGCGGCGGGGTACGAACCGGAGACGATGCGAACATGGTGATCCAGCCCTCCTTCCGCGACAGCCTGCTGATCTTCTTCCGGCGGAAGTGGCTGTTCACCGCGGCGTTTTTTGCGGTGTGCGCATTGGGCGCCGTCTATTTGCTGCTGGCGACGCCGAAATACGCCTCCAGCGCCTCGCTCGTGCTCCGGTTCGAGACCCGCACCGTGCCGCGCATCGATCGCAACATCGATGCCGAGCCGCCGATCCAGCAGGGGGTGAACGAGCACCGCGAGGTGCTGCATTCCGATGCCGAGATCCTGCGCAGCCCCGACCTCGCGCGCGAGGCCATCCGTGCCATCGGACTGGAGGAGCTGTACCCGAAGATCGCCGCCGCCCATATGCCCGAGACGCGCAAGCTCGACATGGCGCTGACCGCCTTCCAGAGCGATCTGGTGGTGAATGTCGGGCTGGAGAGCGATGTCATTACGGTGTCGTTCCTCGCTCGGTCGGCGAAGCTTGCGCAAGCGGTGGTGCAGCATCTGCTGACCGAGTTCTACGGGCAGGAGGCGTCGATCTACGCCAACCCGCAGCTTCGCTTCGCCCGCCAGGAGGCGGAGAAGGGCAAGCAGAAGCTGAACGATGCTCAGGCCGAGCTGGCCGACTTCAAGCAAACCCAACAGATCGCCGACCTCGGGATTCAGGTGGCGCAATTGCTTCAGCAGCGCACCGACGTCAGCAGCCGGCTGGCGACGGCGCGGGCCGGGTTGCTACAGTCCCAGCAGCAGGAGGCGGCGCTCAAGGAACTGCTCGCCACGGTGCCGGCCGAGAGCATGAGTTCGGCCCAGGGTGAGCAGTTTCAGGCGGTGAACACCGCCGAGAGCCAGTTGGACCTGCTGCGCGCCAAGCGAAGCCAGATGCTCAGCACCTACCAGCCGGGCAGTCCGGTGCTGCGCCAGCTGGACGCCCAGATCGGCAGTCTCGACCACGCGGTGAGTGCCCGCACCGGCGAGGGACGCGCGCGTGTCAGCCGGGCGCCGAACAAGGTCTATGAGAGCATCAAGACGGACTATCTGCGCGCCCAGGCGCAGGCCCGCAGCGCCGGCGAGCCGGTAGACGTGCTGGCCGCGCAGCTCAACGAGATCAATGCCCGGCTGGCGGCGCTGGAGCAGAACCATACCCGCTACAACGACCTCACCCGGGCGGTGCAGATCCAGTCCGACACTTACCGCGCCCTGGCGATCCGCGACCAGGAGGCACAGATCGAAGCCAGCCGGAACGCCGAGAAGATTTCGGCCGCGGCGATGATCGCGGCGCCCTCGCTGCCCGACCGTCCGGCCCGCCCGCGCCGGACTTTGGTCGCCGGCGGGACGGTGCTGCTGGGTCTGCTGTTCGGCGCCGGACTGGTGCTTGGCCTCGAGGCCTTCGACGACCGCTTGCGGACCCCGCGCGAGGTGGCCCATGTCTTGCGTCTGCCTATTCTGGCGACCTTCGGGAAGGACGCATGAGCTTCTTCGAACCGGGGGCGCGGAATGCAGGCCGAGCCGAGACCGAAATGCGCCAGAGCGCCAGCCGTACCGCGACCAAGACCGGCCTGCCCGTGCCGGTACACCATCCGCTGCCGCGCCTCGCCACCGGCGCCCGCCCGCACGGCCTCGCCACCGGCGATCTGGTGCGGCTGCATCACTCCCTGGCGCAGGCGCTGGACACCGATGCCGGGGCGGTAGTGCAGTTCATCTCGCCCGAGCGCGAGGCCGGCACCGAGCATGTCGTCTACGACCTCGCCTATATCAGCAGCGCCTGGCTCGGCAAGCGGGTGCTGTTCGTCAACGGCACCGGCATGCGGATGGACCCCAAGGCGCCGCCGTCGCCGGGCCGCCGGGCGCCGACCATGACCGACGGGTTCGACGCCGAGGCGTTCGAGCGCTCGATCACCCGGGTCGTCGGGCTCGATCTCTATCAGATGACGCTGCCGAGCATGCGCGGCGCGCTCGATCTCGCCCCTGCGGTGCGCGGCATCCCCGACTTCCTCGCCAAGCTCCGGCGCACCTTCGACCTGATCGTGATCGCCGCCCCGGCGGCGGCCGATGCGCCGATGGGCGTCTTGCTGTCGCGCTTCGTCGACGGCAACATCATCGTCCTCGAATCGGGGCGCACGCGGGCACCGGAAGCGACCGATCTGCGCGAATCGCTGAGCGCCTCCGGCGGCGTCGTGCTCGGTGCGGTGCTCACCAACTACCGCTCCCATGCGCCGAGGTGGCTGCGGCGCTGGCTCTGAGATGCACGTCCTGCTGGTGAACAACATCTACCCGCCGATCATGGCGGGGGGTGCGGAGCTGATGGTCGCCTGGCTGGGCGAGGCGCTCGCCGCCCGCGGCCACCGCGTCACCGCCGTCTCCACCTGCGGACCCGAGATGGAGCCGTATCCGGTGGAAAGCCGCAACGGCGTCGAGGTCATACGCTTCTTTCCCCGCAACGTTTACTGGTCCTTCGCCCGCGCCGGCGAGCCGGCGCACAAGCGCGCACTCTGGCATCTGCGCGATGCCTGGAACCGCGACGCCGGGCGGCGCTTCGGCGCCATTCTCGCCGACGCCGCGCCGCATATCGTCCACACGCACCTGATCGACGGGCTGTCGGCCTCGGTGTGGGCGCGGACGCGGGATGTGCCGGTCATCCACACCGCGCACGACTATCACCTGCTCTGTCCGCGCGCCTTCCTGCTCGATCGTCACTGGCACATCTGCACCAAGCCGCAGCTCGGTTGCCGCCTCTACCGCGCTTGGCATCTGCACACCGCGCGGTGGGTCGATCTGTTCGTCAGCCCCTCGCAATTCCTGGCCGACGAGCACGCGCGCGCCGGCCTCTCCGCGTCGCGGACCGCGGTGGTGCGCAACGGCATCCCCGTCCCGGCGACGGCGGCGCGCATCCGTAAGCAGCGCCAGCCGGGGCCACCGCTCCGGCTGCTGCTGCTGTGCCGGCTCACGGTGGAGAAGGGCGTGCGCGTGGTGCTCGAAGCCATGCGCCGGCTGCCGCCCGACCTCGAGGTGGCGTTGACCGTCGCCGGGCGCGGGCCGCTTGAGGACGAGGTTCGGCGGGCCGCCGCCGCCGATCCGCGCATCGGTTTTGCGGGCTACGTCTCCGGCGCGGCCAAGGAGGCGCTGCTGGCGACGGCGCACCATCTGCTGATCCCCTCGCTCTGGTATGAGAATGCGCCGGTGGCGGTGGTGGAGGCGGCGGCTTACGGATTAGGGGTGATCGGCAGCCGTATCGGCGGCATTCCGGAACTGGTGCGCGAGGGCCGCACCGGCTTGCTGTTCGCGCCCGGTGATGCCGCGGGTCTCATGGAGGCGATCGGCGGACTGGCGGCGGAGCGGCTGCTGCTGACGGATCTTGCAACCGAGACCTCGGCGCTCGCCGAGGCTCACACGGTCGAACGGATGACGGACGCCTATCTCGACCACTACACGCGGCTGTGCGCCGGCAAGGCGACCACCGCCGCCGAACCGCCGATGGCGGCGCCGCGGTCGCGCGCGCTCGGCGCGTGAGGCGCAACGTGAGGGGACGGATGGCCGGCCTGCTGGCCGGGGCCGCCCTCCTGCTCCTGCTCCTGCTCGGCGCCGTCGACGCCGGGGCCTTTCAGCCGCCCGCCGACGCCGGGGTGATAAACGTCCGCGCGTATGGCGCCCGGGGCGACGGCGTGCATGACGACACCGCCGCACTCACCGCCGCCATCGATGCCGCCGGCACCGACACCAGGGCGGCGTTCTGGCGTTCGCGGCCGGTCTATTTGCCGGAGGGTACTTATATAGTGTCGGATACGATCGTGCGTCGCTACGCCGACGGTCGCTTCGCCTCGGGCATGGTGCTGCGCGGCCAGTCGCGGGCCCGCACGATCATCCGGCTCCGCGATCACGCGCCCGGCTTCGCTGACGCCGCCGCCTCGCGCCCGGTGATCATGACCACCTCCAAGCTGCTCGACCTCCCGAGCGGACGCGATTACCGGGGCCAGGGCGAGGGCAACGACGCCTACGACAACATGATCGAGGACCTCACCATCGACGTCGGGCTCAATCCGGGCGCGATCGGCATCGATTATCTGGCTAACAATTTGGGCGCGATCCGCAACGTCACCGTTACGGCACCCCCTTCCAGCGGCGCCGTCGGCATCTCCATGCGCCGCAAATGGCCCGGTCCGGCCTTGCTGGAGCGGGTCGAGGTGCGCGGCTTCGAGGTCGGCGTTTCGATCGCGCGCACCGAGTACGGGATGACGCTCGATCACGTGCGCCTGCGCGGCCAGCGCCGCGCCGGCCTCGTCAACGATGCCAACGTCGTCTCCGCCGCCGATCTGGTGGTGGAGGACGCGGCCGAGCCGGTGGTCAATCTTTCGCCGAAGGGGCTGATCGTGCTGGTGGGCGGGCGCGTCGCCGGCGGGTTGGCGGCGATCCGCAACATCGGCGCCGTCACCGTGCTCGGCCTTGATGCCGGTCCCGGCGCGCCGGCGCTTTGGGGCGTGCTGAGCGGGGCCGCCTTCACCCCGCATCCGGCGGGCCAATTCGATGCCGTGCTGCCCGACCCGCCGGCACCGCAAGAGGCGCCGCCCGAGGCTTGGGCGAACGCGCTGGCCGGCGCGCCCGCGACCAGCCCCGAGCCGCGCGACATCACCGAGGGGCTGCGGCGGGCGATCGCGTCCGGCGCGGCGACGATCTATTTGCCGTACGGCCGCTATGCCATCCGCGATCGCATCGCGCTGCCGGCGAGCGTGCGCCGCATCGTCGGTTTCAACGCGAGCCTTAGCGCGTCCGATGCGCGCGTGCCCGGCTTTTTCCGGGGCGCGGGGGTGTTCGACATCGCCGAAGCCGGGCCGCCGCTAACCATCGAGGGCGTGGTGTTCGACCAGACCGATATCGGCGATCAGGTCGGGGTGAGCTTGCGCGCCCCGCGCACCCTGGTGCTGCGCGACATCGTGACGGCCGGCGCCACCCTGCTCGACCGCAGTCCCGCCGGTGGCGCGGTGTTCATCGAGGACACCTGCTGCGGGCCGCTGCGCGTGGCCGGCCCGGCGCCGGTCGTCGCCCGCCAGCTCGACAGCGAGTACGGCGCGCCACGCATCCTCGCCGACGGCGCGCATCTCACCATTCTCGGCATCAAGACCGAAAACCCCGGCGTGGTGGTGGACGCCCGCGAGGATGCCCGCACGAGCATCCTCGGCGGACTGCTCTATCAGGTGCAGGACGCCGATCCGGCCGTCCCCGCCTTCGCCTTGTCCGGCCAATCGCGGCTGGCGGCGGCGTTCGTGGAGGAGGTGTTGCGACCCGCCAGCCGCTACGGCTTCTACGTCGCCGGCCCGCGGCCCGTGCCTGTGACTGAGTTCCCGACCCGCGGTTACGGCCGGTTGGTGCCCTGGCTCGCCTGGTCGGCGGAGGGCAGGTACTGATACGGATTAGGTATGTTGCCCGCGGCCGCCGGGGGCGCCAGCACGCATACCGCGTTCTGCCGCGTGGCCTCCTGCGTGCAGGGACCCGGATCCTGGAAGTCGCACACGGAAGCACCGTCCCCGGTCACGAGGCAGTAGGCGCCGGTGCCGGGCCTCAACGCGATCTCCTGCCCGTCCACCACGCAGAACCCGCGCTGGCGGGTGGCATCGCGGCGGCAGTTGGCGGCGTCGTAATAGATGCACTGGGGTGGCACCGTCTCCGTTTGCAGGCAGAATGGCGCCGCCAGGGCCGAGGGCGAGGGCAGCGAGACGGCGAGCATCAGCCCGGCCAAGAGCTCAGGCGTGGTTAGGCGACGGATCATGAGGCGCCTCATGGCTAGCGGGAAGGTGGAACGAGCATTGCATCTCGCGGGCCAACCGGAAGCGCCGGATGGCACGACGACCATGCATGATCGGAACGAAGAAGAGTTCAAACAACTTTACGCTACTACGCCTGATGCTGGCGCTCATGGTCGTGTTCGGGCATTTCAGGTTGCTGGTCGGCGTGGTGCCCCGATTTCCGTTCAACTTCGCCGATGCCGCCGTGGACAGCTTCTTCGTGGTCAGCGGCTTTCTGATCGCCGGCAGCTTCGAACGCTCGCGTGGCCTGATGGCGTTCTACACGCGGCGTGTGTTCCGCCTGTTGCCGATGTACGTTTGCATCGTGCTGGTGCAGACCGCCGTCATGCTGGCGCTGCTGCCGGGAGGACCGTTCAGCGCGCCGGAGCAGACGCTGCGCTACCTGGTAGTCAATCTGGGGTTCGCCAACTTTCTGCAATACGACATCGGCGGCGTGCTCGACGGCCTGGTGGTGCCCGGCATAAACCCGAGCCTGTGGACGCTGAAGATCGAGATGGCGTTCTATCTGATCGTGCCGTTCATCTGCCTTTCGATCCGGCGCTGGGGCTGGGGCGTTCTGGCGCTGATCTTCGCGCTGTCGGCGCTCTATCAAACCGAGATGCTTCATCTTGGCGAACTCCGGCTTGCCAAGCAGTTGCCCGGTCAGCTCCAGTTCTTCGCCGTCGGCATCGCGCTCCATCTCTACGGCGAGCGGCTGCGCATCCCGGCGTGGGTCTCGGTCGCGGTTTGCGCGACGTTCTTCGCCCTGTGGACGCGGTTCGACCCGATGCCGGCCGGAATTTGTCCGCTGGTGGTCGGTGCGTTCGTGTTCTGCTTCGCGCTGCGGTTGCCGGTGATGCCGCTGAAGCGGGATCTCTCCTACAGCGTCTATCTGCTGCACGGGCCGCTGATCCAGACCGCGATCCTGCTGGGGCTGTATCGCGACACCTTGGCGGCGCTTGCGATCCTGGTCGCGACGGTCCTCGCGCTCGCCGCCATGACCGAGCGATTGGTCGAACGGCCCGGTAACGCCCTCGGCAAGCGCCTCTCGCGCCGCCTGGCCGCCCCGCGCGCGGCGGTGCTGCCGGCAGCGGCGCTGGCGCCGCACTGAGAGAATCCGCTTGGACATCGCGAGCGTCGTCGTCCTCAACGATTTCTGTCACGTCCAGGGGGGCGCCAGCAAAGTCGCGCTCGACGAAGCGACGGCCCTGGCCGCCGCCGGAATCGACGTCGTGTTCGTGGGCGCCGTGGGGCCGGTGGCGCCGTCGCTGGCGGCATCTGGAGCGCGAATCATCTGTCTCGAGCAGCCGGAGCTCGCGGACACGCGCCATGCCCGGCGGGCGGCCATGCAGGCGCTATGGAACCGAACGGCCTATCGCGTCACGCGTGATCTGCTGGCCCGGATGGACCCGGCGGGCACGGTGGTGCATCTGCACGGCTACACCAAGGCGCTGACCACGACGCCGGTGCTGGCGGCGCGCCGCGCCGGCTTCGCCGCCGTCTGCACCCTGCACGACTTCTTCGCCGCCTGCCCCAATGGCGCCTTCTACGACTACCAGCGGGAAGCGCCCTGCGTGCTGACGGCGCTCGGCGCGCGGTGCATGGCGCGCAACTGCGACAAGCGCCACCCGGCGCACAAGGCCTATCGCGTGCTACGCGGCGTGGCGCAGCGCCGATTGCAGCGCTTCCCGGCGAGCGTCGATGACTACATCACGCTGTCACGCCGCTCCGCCGACCTGCTCGCGCCCTATTTGCCGGCCACCGCCCGATTGCACGCACTGGAAAATCCGATCGAGGTGCCGCCACTGCCCGCCGTGGACGTGGCGGCGAACGCGCAGCTCACGGTGCTCGGGCGCCTGGACGCGGAGAAGGGGGTGGTGCTGGCGGCCGAGGCGGCCCGCGCGGCGGGAATGCCGATCACCTTCGTCGGCGAGGGCCCGCTCCGTGGCGCGGTGGAGTTGCTGGGCGCGCGCGTCACCGGCTGGCTTGCCGCCGAAGACGCCTGGCGGCAACTCGAATCTGCCCGCTGTCTGCTGTTCCCGAGCCTCTGGTACGAGACCTACGGCCTCGCCGTCTCGGAGGCGGCGGCACGCGGCATCCCGGCGATCGTGAGCGACATCTCGGCTGCCGCCGAGCGCATCGCCGATGGTGAGACCGGCTGGATATTCCGCAGCGGCGATCCGGCCGCGCTGCTGCGCGCGATATCGGGACTGCGCGATGACGCGACGGTGCGCGCCGCCGGGCGCGCCGCCCATGCGCGGTTCTGGGCGGCGCCCCCGGATCGCGCACGCCACACGCGCGCGCTCCTGGAGATCTATCGCGCGGTGCTGAAGCGCGGCCGCGAGGCGTGAGCGCGGCCGGCGAAGGCCATCATCATCGCCCCGGTGTCGAGCGATTCGCAGCCGATCACGGGCACGCCGGCGGCCTGCTCGCGGGCCTGGCGGAGCGCCTGCTCACCGCCGAACCAGCAGACGGCGTCGGCAGCCTGCATCAGCGGCAGATCGTCGAGATGATCGGTAAAAAAGATCAGCCGTCGGCCCGACCAGCCGAGCGCGACGACATGCTCCAGAACACGGTCGCGTTTGCGCGCGCCCCGATTGCAACCCGCACCGCCGTTGCCGCCGCGACGGCTTGCGAGAATGTGGCGGAAGCCGAGACCGCGCCCCAGGGCGACGGCGTAATCCTCGGCGGCGGCGGTGGCGAGAATCGCGTCGGCCTCGCCGCGCGCGACCCGCTCCAGCACCGGGCGCAACCCCGGCCGCACGCGGCGCAGCATCCGGGCGGCGAACTCTCCGGCCGCCTTCTCGCCGCCGTCGCCACAAGCGCGTTGCCAAGCCGCTTGGAGCCCGGCCATGAGCGCATCGTGATCGGCGCGGCCGAATTTGCGCGCGAGCAGCAGCCGCTGGGCGGCGAGCGACAACCGCAGTCGGTGGCGCGCCCGCACGCCGGCGACGTTGCCGGTAACCATGCTGAGCGCCCAGCGGGGAAAGCTGTTCACGTCGAGGATGGTGCCGTCGAGGTCGAAGACGAGGATGGGGTCAGCGAACGGCATCAAACGACCATGGAAAGCGGCACACGACGCCGCGATAAAGCGCGAAATCCGGCTCCGCGAGGGCGCCGTCGAGAGTGACCGTGATGACGGCCGACCGAAGCTCCACGTCCGCCGGGCAAATCCCGCGCAGGGCGCCCATCACCGTGCCGAGCGTCACCCCGCTGTCCACCGCGTCATCCACCACCAGCAGCCGCTGCGCGCCGGGTTCGTCGCGCAAGCGGGCGGCTATGGCCGCGAGTTCGCCGGCATCGACCGCTTGCCCCGGGGCGCGGGCGCGTCGGCGGCCCGCCGACAGGCGCAGCTCGGCCACCCGCAGCGCGTCGGCAACCGGACGCGGCAGCGCCGATAGCGCCCGCCCGAGCCCGGGCAGCCGCGCCTTGGCACCGGTTGCGGCGCGTCGGCAGGTGAGTGACGCCACCGGGGTCGAGACCGCCCGGGCCATTCCTTCAGCGACCACCAGCCCGCCGGTGCGCACGCCCACCAACAGGGTCGGCGCATAGCTTCGTTCCACCAGCACCATCAGCTCGGCGCAGGCTTGCTGAAACCGGGTATCGTTCAGTGTGTTCACGCATATGGCGTTCATCAATCCGATCCGTCTCGGGCGGGCGAGCATGATGATGCAACGGAAGCGCCTGCAGAGCGAAGCTCACGAGTAGTTGACATGGACGCGCGATCCTGCGAGGAAGAGGTCACCGAGCGTCAAGAGGATCATTCGGTGTCGAGTGTCAGCTCCGAGGCTGCCTCTTCAGTGGTGACGCGTTTACGCCGGGCAGCGATCCGAGCCTCGAAGATGTCGTCGTCACCGGCCGGGTTGTTGGATGATCGGGGTCCGGACGGCGAGCCGGTCCAGGATCTCGAGGAGGCAGCCGCGCGTCGCCATTCCCGGATCGAGGCGCTGCTGTTGATGACGCTCTCGGCTGTTGTTTCGATGGCGCTCCTATTCGGGCTCTGGCGTCTGCTAAGAGCGATTTTCTAAGATGTTACGTTATGCCGAATTGGACCGGCGTGACGTTCCGTGACATCTCTGGACCCGCCCTTGCGAGGGCCGGACCGGGCGAGCGGGTGAACCTGGGCCCGGCGCAGCCCGGGCTCGCCGTGGCGCGGAGTTTGCAAACCGACTGAACGGATGGTTGTTCGCCAGTTTGATGCTGACGTGGCGGGTCAGCTTGGAAAATCGGTCCTGAATACATGGAGAGGCTGCAAACTCGGGGGGCGGACCCCAATGCCCAGCATCCGGCGGCGCGTCTCACGGAGCCCGAGCGCGAGGTGCTGGCGGCCTGGACCGAGCGGGTACGCCCGATCGGGATCGAGGCGGTGGAGGATCTTCGCGCCCGACCCTGGCCGCTTTGCCCGGATGAGACGAACATCCTGGGCATCTTCCGTAACGGCGAGCGTCTCGCGGCTTGGCTCGTGGTCGGCGGCGGCGAGAGCTGGGCGGTCGCCTCCTGCACGCGAGGCGACGTGATCGGGGCGGCGACCGGTCTGGGCGAGGCTCTGGCGCTGATCGTGCCGGTGCCGCTGGCCTGATCAGGCCGCCGGCGCCGGCCGCAGGCCGCGATGCAGATTGATCCCGTGACGGCGGAGCATCCGGTAGAGGGTTACTCTGGATACGCCGAGTTCGTGCGCCGTCATGGTGACGTTCTCTCGGGTCGTCGTGAGCGCGTGTAGCAGCGCGGCACGCTCCTCTTCCGAGCCCGGGAGCGGACGCATGCCGTCGGCCGATGGCGCTGCGATCGCCCCGGCGGAAATCAACAATGCGGGCTCATCCAATCCCAGCAACTCGCCGCGTCCGACCAGCGGGCCGTCGCCGATGACCACGGCGCGGCGGATCGTTGACATTAGCTCACGGATATTGCCGGGCCAATCATGGCGCCGAAGCGCCTCCAGCGCCGCCGGCTCGAAGTCGTGGACCGAGCGGCCGAATTGGCGGGCGGCATCGGCGAGAAAATGCCGCGCCAACAGTTCCACATCCCCTTCCCGCGCACGCAGCGGCGGAAGCTGCAAGGTGAGCACGTTCAGTCGGTAGGACAGATCCTCGCGAAAGCGACCTTCTGCGATCGCCTCCCGTAATCGGACGTTGGTGGCGGCGACGACCCGCACGTTCACGTTCAGGGCTTCCCGCCCGCCGACGCGCACGATCTGACCTTCCTGGAGAAACCGCAGCAGATGCCCCTGCAGGTCCACGGGCATGTCGCCGATTTCGTCAAGGAACAGGGTGCCGCCGTGCGCGTGCTCGATCTGACCCTTGGTGCGTGCCGCCGCCCCCGTAAAGGCCCCGCGCTCATAGCCGAACAATTCGGACGCGACGAGATTGGCGGGGATCGCCGCGCAGTTCACCGCCACGAAAGGACCGGCATGGCGCTCCGATCCGGCATGGATCGCCCGTGCCGCCAACTCCTTTCCGGTCCCGCTCTCCCCGGTGACGAGGACCGGTTCCTCGGTGCGCGCGAAGCGCGCGACCAACTCGCCGACCCGCCGCATGGCCGGGCTTTCGCCCACGATCCGGGCGACAGCGCCATGATCGTCGGCCCGGGCTCCGCGGGCGGTGATGGAATCGTGGAGCCGCCCCAGCAAGCCGGGGCTTTCGGCCGCACATTCCAGCAGCAATTGGGCCAGCCGCTCGGCCGGCAAGCGCGACAGGTCGGAAACGGTCACTCGCACCATCGTCATTACGTCTTTACCATCAACCGGCCGGCAAGGGATGTTCCCATCCGCAACTCGATCCTGATGGTCATCAAATCAGGCTCGATCATGGCAGGTCCAGTCACGAGTTATTCGGGAATAGAGGAGCATCGGCACAGTGTCGGCCGGGACACACAGAGTGCGTCCGCGCCGCATGCCCGAGCCTGTTTCGGCGGGCACTGTCGGGTGGCCCGAACGTTGCAGGTCCCGCCCCGAGCCGAGCAAGACTGTCATTGTCGTTACCGAGCTGACGGGTTTTTCATGGTATTGGATAAGCTGTTGCGGCGTCGCCGCAAGGGGGCCGGGTTTGACCAGGGTTGATCCATTCAGTCGCTGCCGTGGCTACGCATGAGTTCGCGCCGGCGGCTTGATCGCACCGTGCCATCCGTTGCTCGCGTCAGTCCCGATTACGCGGGCATTCTCGCCACCGTCCGGGAGGCACTCGCGATCCGGATCGCCGCGACCCGCAAACGAATGGCGTACGGGAGCTTCGTCCGGAACGTCTGGGTCATGCTGGCGGGGGCCATTCTCGGCCAGGGCACGAGCGTTCTCCTCGCGCCGGCTCTGACCCGGCTCTTTTCGCCGGAGCAATTCGGCTATCTCACGGTGTACACGGCCGCGATCATGACCCTCTCGCTCATCGCGAGCCTCGGCCTCGATGTCGCCATTCCGATCGCGGAGAGTAATGCGGAGGCGGCCAACCTCGTCGCCCTTGCGGGGCTGGCGCTGACCGCGACGACGAGCGTCGTCGCGGTTTTCGCCTGGACGGTCCCGGATGCGGCGCTCCTCGACTGGCTCGGCCCGATCGCGCACGTGCGCTGGCTGATTCCGCTCGGCTTCGCCTGTCTGGGTGCCTATTACGTCGTCGTGGCGACCGCCACTCGACAGGGACAATTCGGTGACATCGCACGGACCCGGATCACCCAGGGGATGGCCGGGCCGTTATCGCAGATCGTCTTCGGCCTGCTCGGTCTGGGCGCCCCCGGCCTGGTCATCGGTTTCGTCTGGGGGCAATCCGCCGGGGTGGTGTACCTGCTCCGGCGAAGCGTCCTCCGTCATGCCGAGATGCTGAATGCGATGTCGGTCGCCGGAATGCGTCGCGTGTGGCGGCGCTATATCGGTTTTCCACTCTGGGCGAGTTGGGCCAGGCTGGTCGACATCGCCGGCTATCAGTCGATCTTCCTGATGATCTCGCTGCTCTACTCGCCCAAGATCGCCGGCTTCCTGTTCCTGTCCGATCGGGTGGTCGCGCGCCCGCTGCTGATCGTGAGCTCGTCCTTCCTGCAGGTCTTCACCGGCGAGGCCGGACGCGTCGCCAGGGTCGACCCGGCAAGACTGCGCACGCGCTTTCGGCAGGTGGTGCCCGCACAAACGCTGTTCGCGATCTTCTGGATTGCACTCGGTAACATCGCGGCGGCCTGGCTGTTTCCCATTCTGTTCGGTGCCCGTTGGGACGCCGCGGTGGCCTATCTGCAGGCCATGAGCGTGGCCTACTTCGTGCTCACGGTGGTCCACCCGGTCTCCACCACCTTGCAAATGCTGGAGCGACAAGTGCTCAACGCCGCATGGGAGGTCGGTCGCCTGGTCGTGGTCGTGCTGACGGTGATCATCGGTTGGCGCGCCGGGCTTTCGGCGATCCAGACGCTGTGGCTCTATTCGGCGGCGCAGGCTCTGTGCTGCGCGGTGTTGCTCGGCCTCATCGCCGACTTGATCGAGCGATTGCAGCCGGCGCGGGTGGAGTGAGGGAATGCGCTTTCTCGTGACCGGCGGCGCCGGGTTCGTCGGCAGCCACGTGGTTCTGGCGCTGTTCGAGCGCGGCGCCCGGGTGGTGGTGTTCGACGATCTGCGTCAGGGCCATCCGGCGGCGCTGCCCCGGGGCGTGCGGCTGGTCGAACGGGATCTTGCCGACATCGAAGCCCTCGACGCCGTGCTGGCCGAGGGTGAGTGGGCCGGGGTTCTGCACTTCGCCGCGCTGTCGCTGGTGGGCGAGAGCATGGCGCAGCCCTTCCGATACCTGCTGGAGAACGGCGTCAACGGCATTCGGCTGATCGAAGCCTGCGTGCGTCATCGCGTGCCGCGGCTCGTGCTGTCGTCGACGGCCAATCTGTTCGGCGATCCCGAGACGGTGCCGATCCCCGAGGAGGCGCGGCTCGATCCCGGATCACCCTACGGCGAGAGCAAGTGGATGATCGAGCGCGCGCTGGTCTGGGCCGAGCGCATCCACGGATTGCGGAGCGCCTGCCTGCGCTACTTCAACGCCGCCGGCGCCGACCCCGAGGGGCGCATCGGCGAGGACCACCGGCCGGAGACCCACCTGATCCCGCTCGCCATCGATGCGGCGCTCGGCCGTCGGGAGGCCCTGCAAGTGTTCGGCGCCGACTACCCGACGGCCGATGGAACTTGCATTCGCGACTACGTCCACGTCAGCGATCTCGCGGACGCGCATCTGCGCGCGCTGGAACGGCTGGACGGCGGCAGCGCCACTTACAACCTCGGCAATGGCGCCGGCTATTCGGTGATGGATGTGATCCGGTCGGTGGAGCGGATCGGCGGGCGCGCGGTGCCGTATGCCATCGCGCCACGCCGCGGCGGCGATCCCGCCGTGCTCGTCGCCTCCGCCGAACGCATCCGCCGCGAGACCGGCTGGCAACCCCGGTTCGAGCGGCTCGACGACATCGTGCGGACCGCCTTCACGTGGCGGGAGGCGCATCCGGCGGGCTACGGGGATTAGCCTGGGCGCCCTTCGCTTGTCTTCTCCCCTTGCGGGTGGGGGGTCAGAAGAAGGGTTGGATAATCCGTCAAAACCGCGCCACCGAGCAGGCAACACCGCCGCCGCGCAGCTTGTCGCAGAAGGCGCGGGCCCGCACCTCGTCGGCGAAGCCACCGGTGCGCACGCGCCACCAGCTCCGGCCGTTCACCTGCACCTCGCTGAAGCTCGGGTTGCGGCCGGCCAGCGCCGGCTCCCGACGCGCCAGGGCGCTCCACTGCGCCTCCGCCTGCGCCCGCGTTTCCAGCGCCGCGAGCTGCACCTGAGCGCCGCCCCGATTTGCCGGCTTGGCCGCGCCTTCCGCGTGCTTTTCGACCGGAGGATGCGCGGGCGCGACGGCAGGCAACGCCGGAGCGGCAACCGGAGCCGGCGGCGTAGCCGGCGCAACCGAGGTGACCGGCACCGGCGCGGCGAGGGGAGCCGCCGAAGGCGCCGCGGGAGCAGGAGGTTTGAGGGCCTGCGGGTCCGGCACTTCCGGCGCCGGCGCGAGCGTATCGCCGTCGGCGTCGTTCATGCCGCCCGCCAGCAGCGAGTTGTTGCTGATCTTGAGCCCGCCCGGGTTGGCCGGCTTCACCCGCATCGGTCCGGCCGGCGCGGCGATCACCGGAACCTCGCCCGGCCTGCCGCTCAGGGTGGACCAGGCACCCATGACCGCAAGCAGCGCGCCGCCGAGCCCGGCGGCGATCAACGCCAGCCGTTTGGTCGCCGGATCCATACCGCGAGAAGGCACGCGAAAGGCCGCACGGCCCGTGATTTCATCCGACACGTCACCCTCCGCGCCTCAGCGCATTTCCTCGACGGGCATCACACCCATGACGGCGAGGCCGGAGCGGATGACGACGGCGGTGGCGGCAACCAGGGCGAGCCGGGCGAAGCTCTCGCCCGGGTGGTCGGCTTGCAGGAACCGGAGCGTCGAATTGTCCTTGCCTCGGTTCCACAGCATATGAAAGTCGGCGGCTAAATCATAGAGAAAAAACGCAATCCGGTGCGGTTCTCGGGCGCGGGCGGCCGCGGTGACGATGCGCGGCCACTGGGCGAGCCGGCGCAACAGGACCAGTTCGGGGTCCGCCGTCAGCGCCTCGGTCGCCACCTCTGCGAGCGCGGCGTCGGTGGTCGCCTCGGCTCCGAACATGGCGGCGGCGGCGCGCAGCACCGAGCGGCACCGCGCATGCGCATACTGCACGTAGAAGACCGGGTTCTCGCGCGTCTGCGCCACCACCTGATCGAGGTCGAACTCCATCTGAGCGTCGGCCTTGCGCGTCAG
The DNA here is from genome assembly GCA_963762525.1 of uncultured Pseudomonadota bacterium. GTDB lineage: Bacteria > Pseudomonadota > Alphaproteobacteria > Acetobacterales > Acetobacteraceae > DATFDN01. Next base: position 955,468 of record CAVXKT010000011.1, on the reverse strand, counting down.
CATGGTGAAACGGACCGCATCGCGGCCGACCTCGTCGATGAGGTCGCGCAAAGTGACGAAATTGCCGGCGCGCTTCGACATCCGCACCGGCTCACCGGCGCGCATCAGATGCACGATCTGGCACACCACCGCCTCCAGCGCCGCCGCCCCGCCCGAAAGCGCGGCGACGGCGGCCTTGAGGCGCGGCACGTAGCCGCCGTGATCGGCGCCGAGGACGTCGATCAGCAGCCCGAAGCCTCGATCAAGCTTGTCGGCGTGATAGGCGATATCGTTGGCGAAGTAGGTATTCGAGCCGTCGGATTTGCGCAGCGGGCGATCGACGTCGTCGCCGAACTCGGTGGCGCGGAACAGCGTTTGCGGGCGCGGCTCCCAGTCGTCCGGGGTCTTGCCCTTGGGCGGCTCCAGCACGCCCTCGTAGATCAGGCCCGCTTCGCCCAGGCGCGCGATCACCGCGTCGGTCCTGCCGTGATCGACCAATTCGCGTTCCGAACGGAATACGTCGTGATGGACGCCGAGCAGGCCGAGATCATCCCTGATCATCGCCATCATCGCCTCGAGCGCTGCCGCGCGCACGGTTTCGAACCAGACCGATGACGGCGCCGGGGTGCGATCAGCGGCGGCGAGGGCGGGGCCATGCGCGGCGGCCAGCGCGGCGCCCACCGGTATGAGATAGTCGCCGCGATATTGCAGGCCGCTCGGATCCTGTGCGGCGTACGCCGCCTCGGAAAGCGGCGTGCCGATCGCTTGCAGATACCGCCAATAAACGGCGGCCGCGAGGGCGGCGATCTGCGCGCCGGCGTCGTTGACGTAGAACTCCTTGGTGACGGCATGGCCGGCCTTGGCGAGCAGGTTGGCCAGCGCATCACCCACCACCGCGCCGCGGCAGTGCCCGATGTGGATCGGCCCGGTGGGATTGGTGGAGACGTATTCCACGTTCACCCGCGCCCCGGCACCGATCTCGCCGTCGCCGTAGCGCTCGCCCGCCAGCAGGATATCCGGCAGCAGCGCGCGCCAGGCCGCCGGGCGGAGGCGCAGGTTGATGAAGCCGGGACCGGCGACCTCGGCCGCGGCGACGGCCGGCGCGGCGCGCAGCCGTTCGGCGATCTCGGCGGCGAGCTTCGCCGGCGGCCGGCGCGCCGCTTTGCCCGCCACCAGCGCCGCGTTGGTCGCCATGTCGCCCTGCGCCGGCTCGCGCGCAGGCGTCACCTCGACCCGCGCGGCAACCTCTTCCGGCAGGCCGGCGACGCTGCCCCGCAGCGCCTCCAGCACTAGTGCGCGCAACTCGGCAAACAGATCGGCCATGCGCCCCCTACCCGGAGACCGCGATATCGGTGAGCCGCCGGTGCTCGTCCATCGCGAACCGATCGGTCATGCCGGCGACGTAGTCGCCCACCACCGCGGCGGCGTTCGCAGTCCCGCCCTCGCCCGCGCGCGCGCGCCAATCGTCGGGCAGCAGCGAGGGATCGGCGTGCAGGCAGCGGAACAGCTCTTCGGTCAGCCGGCGGGCCTTGGTGGTCATGCGGTTGACCCGCCAGTGGCGATACATGCGCGCAAACAGGAACTCCTTGATCGCGCGGTTCGCTTCCGCCACCGGGACGCTGAAGGCGATCACGTCATGTCGGGCCTGGCGCACCGAACCGGCGCCGGGCGGATCGAGCTCGGCGAGCAGCCGCCCGCTTGCGTCGATCACATCGCCGACCAGGACATCGACCACCCGCCGGATCGTCTCATGTCGCAGGCGCGACGGCGGCACCTCCTCGCCGGCCCGGCGAGCCGCCCGCAACGCCTCGCCCACGAGCGGCAGCGGCGCGATGTCCTCGGGCGCGAACAGGCGGGCGCGCAGACCATCGTCGAGATCGTGACCATGATAGGCGATATCGTCCGCAAGCGCCGCCACCTGTGCCTCGGCGGAGGCCCGGGTCACCAGGTCGAGGCCGTGGCGGGCGTGGTATTCGGCGATATAGGGCGGCGGGCGCGACAGCGGGCCGTTGTGCTTGACCAGGCCCTCCAACGTCTCGCGCGTCAGATTGAGGCCATCGAAGGCGGCGTATCGGCTCTCCAGCAGCGTCACCACGCGCAGGCTCTGCGCGTTGTGGTCGAAGCCGCCGAACTGCTTCATGGCGGCGTTCAGCGCCTCCTCTCCGGCATGGCCGAACGGCGGATGCCCGAGGTCGTGCGCCAGCGCCAGCGCCTCGGTCAGGTCCTCATCAAGCCGGAGCGCGCGAGCGATCGAGCGGGCGATCTGCGCGACCTCGATCGAATGCGTGAGCCGGGTGCGGAAGAAATCGCCCTCGTGATTGACGAAGACCTGGGTCTTGTATTGCAGGCGGCGGAAGGCGGTGCTGTGGATCACCCGGTCGCGGTCGCGCTGGAACGGCGAGCGATGCGGGCTCTCGGGCTCCGGATAGAGCCGGCCGCGGCTCGCCTCGGCGCGGGTGGCGTAGGGGGCCAAATCCATCCCCGCGCCTTACACCGCGGCGCCGGCGGCTTCAATTCGCCGCTTTCCGGCCCTATGTTATAGCGCATGAACACGCCAAGCTTCGCCCTGACCGAACGCGCCGCCAGGCGGATCAGCGAGATCGCCGCCGCCGAGGGGGCACCGCGCTCCGGGTCTCGGTGCTGGCGGGCGGGTGCAGCGGCTTTCAGTACCGCTTCGAGCTGGACGGCGAACGCCAGCCCGATGACGTGTTGATCGAGCGCGATCGGGCGCTCGTCGTGGTCGATCCGGCCAGTCTCGATCTGCTGGCCGGCGCCGAACTCGACTTCACCGAGGCGCTGATGGGAAGCCACTTCGCGGTGCGCAACCCGAACGCCACCTCGGCCTGCGGCTGCGGGACCAGCTTTTCGGTCGATTAGGGGTGAGCCCCCCTGATCCTCTCCCGCAAGGGGCTCGGGAAAACCTGCTGATCCCATGAAACTCGCGACCTGGAACGTCAATTCGATCCGTCAACGCGAGCGGCATGTCTGCCGGTGGCTGGAGAAGGCGTGTCCCGACATCCTGCTGTTGCAGGAGATCAAATGTGAGGCCGCCGGCTTCCCCGGCCTCAGCTTCACCGGGCTCGGATACACCGCCGAGGCGGTCGGGCAGAAGGCCTATAACGGCGTCGCCGTGCTCGCGCGCATCCCCTTTGCGGTCACGCATCGGCGTCTGCCGGGCCTCCCCGAGGAGGACGCGCAGGCGCGCTATATCGAGATCGAGGCGGCGGGGATGACCATTGCCGGGGTCTACATGCCCAACGGCAATTCGGGCGGTGAAGCGGGTTTCGCCTACAAGCTTGGATGGATGGACCGTTTGGCCGATCACGCCGCGGCGCTGCTCGAGCACGATACGCCCCTGGTCATCGCCGGCGATTACAACGTCTGCCCCGACGCGTCCGACTTCGCCGCAGGCACGCTGCCGCCCAGCGACGCGCTGGTGCGGCCCGAGACAAGGGGACGCTACCGGCGGCTGCTTTGGATGGGCATGACCGACGCCATTCGCGCCGTGCATCCGCACGGCCCGGTTTACACGTTCTGGGACTACCAGGCCGGCGCGTGGCAACGCGATCTCGGCCTGCGCATCGATCACGTCCTGCTATCGCCGAGCCTCGCCGAGCGGCTGACCGCCGCCGAGCCGGACCGGGCGGAGCGCGGCGAGGCGCAGCCCTCGGATCACGTGCCGGTGGTCGTGGAGATCTAGCTTTAGTCTAGCTAGCTCTTCGCCGCCGCTTCCTTGGCTTGGCGCCGAGCGGCGCGGCGGGCCTTGTACCAGGTGCGGATGTCGTCCTCGGTGACGAAGCCGTGGTGATCCTTGTCGATCGCCTGAAAATTTTCGGAGACGGTGTGCATCGCCGGGCTGTTGCGCGCCTGGTCGGCGGTCAGGTGCCCGTCATGGGTGGTGTTCGCCATCTCGAACCGCTGGTCGAGCGAGATATAGTGCCGGTGCGGGTGGGCATGCTGCTCCGCCGAGGCGGCAGGCGCGGCGCCCTGGGCGGACGCGGTCGCTGCCGACACCGGGGCGGCGAAGACGGCCAGCAGCACGGCAGCGGCCAGCGGCAGGGCGAAGCGCATGTGATCTCTCCAGTGATCCATGCGCGCTTCTAGCCGCATGAAGGTTTGGATTTCGTAAACGCCCCGAGACCCGATCAGACCACGTTGCGGGCGCGCAGACCGGCGATCGTCTCGGCGCCGAGCCCCAGCTCGCCCAGCACCTGATCGGTGTGCTCGCCCAGCAGCGGCGGCGGCAACCGGTAGTCGGCGGGGGTCGCCGACAGGCGCACCGGATTGGCGATGACGGGTACCGAATGCCCCGAGCCGTGCACCATCTCCACCACCATGCGGCGTGCGCGCACCTGCGGATCGGCGAACACCTCGGCCAGCTTGTTGATCGGACCACAGCCGATCTTCAGCGCCTCCAGCCGCTCGATCCACCAGGCGGTGGGCTGGCGGTCAAGGACGGGCGCCAGCGTTTCGGTGACCAGGGCGCGATTCCGGACCCGCTCGGCATTGGTGGCGAAACGCGGGTCATCGAGCAGATGCGTCAACTCGAATGCCTCGCAGAAGCGCTTGAAGGTGGGATCGTTGCCGATCGACAGCACCATATGCCCGTCGGCGGTGGCGAACACCTGATAGGGCACGATGTTCGGATGCTGATTGCCGAGGCGCGGCGGGTTCTCGCCGGTCGCAAGATAATTCATCCCCTGATTGGCGAGCCAGGCGATATGCGTATCGAGCATGCCGATGTCGATCTGCTGGCCCTCTCCGGCCGCGTCGCGGTGGCGGAGCGCGGCCAGAATACCGATGCAGCCATAAAGGCCGGCGAACAGATCGGCGACCGGCACCCCGACCTTCTGCGGCAGACCCTCCGGCTCGCCGGTGAGGCTCATGACGCCCCCCATGGCCTGCACCAGACTGTCATAGCCGGGCCGTGGCGCGTAAGGGCCGGTTTGCCCGAAGCCGGTGATCGAGCAGTAGATCAGGCGCGGAAAGCGGTCGCGGAGCTGTTCGTAGCCGAGTCCGTACTTGGACAAGGCACCGACCTTGAAATTCTCCACCAGGATGTCGGACGAAGCAATCAGCTTGCGGGCGATCTCCTGGCCTTCCGGCTGGGCGATGTCGAGCGTGAGCGAGCGCTTGTTGCGATTGACACCGACGAAGTACGCGCTCTCCTCGGTGCCGGCGATGAAGGGCGGGGCGAATCCGCGGGTGTCGTCGCCGGCGCCCGGCCGCTCGATCTTCACCACGTCGGCCCCCAGATCGGCGAGCATCTGCACGCAGGTCGGCCCCGCCAGCACCCGCGTAAGGTCGAACACGCGTAGGCCCTTCAGCGGGCCGGTGGGCTCGGTCATGGCCGGCTCCTCATGCTAGTCCCGGTGGATGATCGGCCGCCAGAGCAATGGAGGCGTCAAGTGACCACGAGGGAGGCCGTGCCGGCCCGGGGTTCTACTTCTTGCGCCGCCACTCCGCCTCTCGCGTCGCTCTGATCTCGGCCGAGGTGAAGCGGATCCCCCGAGCTTCCATTTCCTCCCGAGACTTCGTCAAGCGATCCAGCGCCGCCAACGCGCGCTTCGGCGTCCGCGCGCCGGCCTCGGGAACCAGCCGCGCGATGGGACGCCCATGGCGGGTAATCACCACCTGTTCTCCCCGTTCGACGCGATCGAGAAGCGCGGGAAGTCGGGTCTTCGCTTCGTAGGCACCAACCCGAATGGTATCGTGAGTGTCCATTATCGTTATTTAGACCGGTCGGCCGACCAGTTCAATGAGCCGCCAGGGCTAACGCGATCAGAGAACCGAAGAAGGCGCCGCTCGCGCCCGGCGAACGCCGTCTGCCAGGCCATGCACCTGGTCCAGCACCTTGCGCACCGTGTCGGGGCCGGCGCGGCCCGCCTCATCGAGGCTCGCGGCGAGCGTGTCGATCAGCGCCGAGGCGACCACCGCGGCATCGGCGATGCCAACCGCGGTCGCGGCTTGCGCCGGGGTGCGGATGCCGAAGCCGACTGCAATCGGCAGATCGGTGCGGCGGCGGATGCGCGGGATGGTCGCGGCGAGGTGCTCTTCGGTAGCGGTCCCGGTTCCGGTGATGCCGGCGATGCTCACGTAATAGACGAAGCCGGAGCTGCCCCGCAGCACCACATCGAGCCGCGCGTCGTCGGTGGTGGGCGCGACAAGCCGGATCATGTCGAGACGATGCGACGCCGCGTGCGGGGTCAGCAACGCCGCCTCCTCGGGCGGCAGATCGACCACGATCAGCCCGTCCACGCCGCTCAGGGCGGCATCGGCGCAAAACCGCTCCGGCCCGTAGGTCAAGATCGGATTGAGATAGCCCATCAGCACGATCGGCGTCGCCTCGTCCGCGGCGCGGAACTCACGCACCATCTCCAGCGTGCGCGCGAGGTTAACCCCGGCCTTCAGCGCACGCCGCCCGGCGGCCTGGATGGTCGGGCCGTCGGCCATCGGGTCGGTGAACGCCATCCCGATCTCGATCAGATCGGCGCCGGCGCCGGGCAGGCCGCGCAGCAGCGCCATCGAGGTGACGGGATCGGGGTCGAAGGCCTCGATGAAGGGGATCAGCGCACCGCGCCTTTCGGCGCGCAGTGTCAAGAAGCGGGTGGCGATGCGGCTCATGGTCGGCCCGGGGTCGGCGTCACAGGCGAACCCCCAGATGCTCGGCCACCGTGAAGATGTCCTTGTCGCCGCGCCCGCAGAGATTCATCAGAATAATCGCGTCCTTCGGCATTCCGGGCGCGAGCTTCGCCACGTGCGCGAGCGCATGCGCCGGCTCCAGCGCGGGAATGATGCCCTCGGTGCGGGTGCAGAGCTGAAACCCCTCCAAAGCCTCCTCGTCGGTCGCCGCCACGTACTCGACGCGACCGATCTCGTGCAGCCAGGAATGCTCCGGCCCGATGCCGGGATAATCGAGCCCGGCGCTGATGCTGTGCGCCTCCCGGATCTGCCCGTCCTCGTCCTGCAACAGGTAGGTGCGGTTGCCGTGCAGCACGCCGGGGCGACCGCGCGAGAGGCTCGCCGCATGCTCCGCGGTGTCGAGCCCGCGCCCGGCGGCTTCAACGCCGATCAATCGCACCGAGGCGTCGTCCAGAAACGGATGAAACAGCCCCATGGCGTTGGAGCCGCCGCCGATGCAGGCCACCGCCGCGTCCGGCAACCGGCCCTCGGCCGCGTGCAACTGCGCCTTCGCCTCCTCGCCGATCACCGACTGGAACTCGCGCACCATGGCGGGATAGGGATGCGGGCCGGCGACGGTGCCGATCAGGTAGTAGGTGTCGGCGACATTGGCGACCCAGTCGCGCATCGCCTCGTTCATGGCATCCTTCAGAGTGGCGGCGCCGGATGTCACCGGCCGTACCTCGGCGCCCAAAAGCCGCATCCGAAAGACGTTCGGCTTCTGCCGCTCGACATCCACGGCCCCCATGTAGACCGTGCACGGAAGGCCGAACAGCGCGCACATCGTGGCGGTGGCGACGCCATGCTGACCGGCGCCGGTTTCGGCGATGATGCGCCTCTTACCCATGCGCCGGGCCAGCAGAATCTGGCCCATGCAGTTGTTCGCCTTGTGACTGCCGGTGTGGTTCAGCTCGTCGCGCTTGAAATAGACCTTGGCGCCGCCGAGCTCGCGCGTCAGCCGCTCGGCCAGCCACAGCGGCGTCGGCCGGCCGACATAATCCTTCAGGTAGCGATCCAGCTCGACCCGGAATGCCGGGTCGGCGCGCGCGTCCCGCCACGCGCGCTCCACCTCCAGCACCAGCGGCATCAGCGTCTCGGCGACGAACCGGCCGCCGAACTCGCCGAAGCGCCCGCGCGCGTCCGGCCCCGAGCGAAGACTGTTCGCGCGGGTCGCGCTCACACGATCTCCCGCGCGATATGCTCGCGATAGACGGGGCGGGTCAGCAGGCGATCGTACCAGGGGCGCAGATTCGTAACCTCGGGTCGGGCGAAGTCCATGTTGAACCAGCGGTGCACATGCACGCCCCAGCAGATATCGGCGAGCGTAAGCGCATCGCCGCAAATGAACGGATGTCGCCCCAGTTCGGTGCCGATCAGCCCCCACGCCTTGGCCGCCTCGACGATGGCGGCGTCGACCGCCTTACGATCGCGCTGCGCTTCCGGCGTGCGAATCAGGTTGATGAAGATGGTTCCCTGCGGACGGTTCATCGTGGTCTGCTGTGCGTCCATCCAGCGATCGATATTCGCCCGCGCCTGCGGGTTCCAAGGGAACAGCGGGTTGTCGCGGGCGTGCGCCGTACAAAGATGGCGCAGAATCGCGTTGCTCTCCCAAAGCGTGAACTCGTCCTCCTGCAAGGTGGGTACCAGCCCGGTCGGGTTCATGGCCCGATACTCCGGCGTATCGGTCTTGCCGAACGGGCCGCCGACATCCTTCCGATCGTACGGAAGTTTCAGCTCCTCCAGCGCCCAGATCACCTTCATGACGTTGCTGGACGTGGACCGGCCCCACAAGATGCGCGGCATTCGTGGCCTCCCTCGATGCTGCCGCAACCCTAGGCCGCTTGCGACGATGACGGAAGCGGCGCATGGAGCGGCGATGCGATTGCCGGCTCCGCGCACCGCCGCGCTCATCATCGCCGTCGCCGCCGCGATCGCGCTTGCCGGCGCCGAAGCGGCGCAACACTGGGGTGGGCTGGTGCCCTGCGCGCTGTGTTTGGCGGAGCGCTGGCCGTGGCGCATCGCCATCGTGCTGGCGCTGCTTGCCGCCCTGCTTCCGCCGCGCGGGGCGCGCGCGAGCCTCGGGGTCTGCATGCTGGCGCTGTTTGCCGGCGCGGCGCTCGGCGCCACCCATGTCGGCGTGGAACAAGGCGCCTGGCCGAGTCCGTTGCCCGAATGCGCCGCCCCCCATATCAGTGGCGCGACGCTTGGGCAGCGCCTGAGCGAGATGCCTTTGCGGCCCGCTAAACCCTGTGATTCGCCAACCTATCTCGTGCCGGGACTGCCGGTTTCGATGGCGGCGATGAACCTCGGATATGCCCTTCTGCTGGGCCTCCTGTTGGCCATTTATCTCATCCATGGCGAACGGAGGGCGCGGTGAACGAGCGGCGGCTGCCCGGCGATCCTCGGCCGGAGGCGGAGGTTGCGCGGATGATCCGCGTCGATCACGCCGGCGAGTACGGCGCGGCGCGCATCTACGAGGGCCAACTCGCGGTCCTCGGACATCGTCCCGTCGGCGACGTGCTGCGTCACATGAAGGCGCAGGAGCAGCGACATCTCGAGAGCTTCAACGACCTGATCGCGCGTCGTCGAGTGCGCCCAACCGCGCTGCTGCCGCTGTGGCACCTTGCGGGATTCGCGCTCGGCGCCGCCACGGCGGCACTCGGCGAGCGCGCCGCGATGGCGTGCACCGTGGCCGTGGAGGAGGCGATCGACGCCCATTATGCCGGCCAGTCCGCCCGGTTGGGGACCGACGAGTCCGAGTTGCGCGCAACGATTGACCAGTTCCGCGCCGAAGAGCTGGAGCATCGCGACATCGGCCGGGCGAGGGGTGCCGAGACGACGCCCGGCTATCGATGGCTCGCCGGCGCCATCAAGGCGGGCTGCCGGCTGGCGATCGCGGTCAGCGAGACACTCTAGCAGGCGCGGGGCTTGCTTCCCCGAGCCACGTGGCTGATGCACGTTGCGGTCAGGTCCGGATCGTCCAGCAGGAATTCGCCGGAGCGAGGATCCGCGAGCCGTTCCAGGTGCCGGCGGATCGGCTCGGTGAGATGGCGGGCGACTCGGTCCGATAGCCCTTGCAGATATTCCGTGAAGAACGTTCGCTCGTCCGGCCGCAATGGTGCCACGCGATCACTGACGAAGCTGCGCACCTCGATTTCCGCGAAGCCGGATTCGCGGAACACCCGGCGGAGCCGCCGACCGACATAGAATTTGCGTGGCTTCGCCGAGTTCGCCGCGAAGGTCCGCAACTCGGCCGTGCGCACCGCCAGTTCTACCTCCACCGGCCATGGCAGCATGACGGCATGGAGGGTGTCCTGCTCCAGCACCGCGACCGCTCCGCCCGGTTTCGTCACCCGCCGCAGGTGTCGCAGCGCGTCGGCGGGATCGGCGAGACTGTAGAGACTCTGCGCACACCAACACAGATCGAACGTGTCATCGCCGAACGGTAGCCGCTCGATGGCCGCCGCCGCAAACCCGATGCGCGCCGTGGCGTTCGATGTCGCGTGACGCGCAATCTTGAGATAGGCCGGCGTCACGTCCGCGGCCATCACGCAACCATCCGGCGCGACAAGTTCGGCGAGCCACGGCGTATAGGCGCCGTCGCCGCAGGCCATGTCGAGAACGCACTGCCCGCGCACGGCCGGCAGGGTCGCGACCATCGCCCGCAATTCGGGCGCGAACGCGCGATGATAGGCGGCGAGCATCGGCTCGTAGTCGGGCGTCTCGCTCAATTACGGCCGAGCGTTTCCAGGCGCGGCAGCACCCGCTCGCCGTAAAGACGCATCGACGCCGCCGCATCGGTCAGCGGAATGTCGTTGAAGTTGACTTGCATCGAGGCGATCTCGAAGCCGCCGATCTGCCGGGCATAAGTCGCGGCGATGTCGAGGATGCGCTCCGGCGTGCCGACCCAGGCGGCGTATTTCGCCACCTGCGTCTCGAACGTCTCCTGCGCCAATCCGGCGATCACCTTATCGTACCCGGGATAGTCGGAGGAGGATGACCCGCCGATCCAGTCGCCCGCCGCATCCACCAGCGAGCGCAGATAGCGATTGAGCGGCGCGCGGGCGATCCGCTCCGCCTCCTGCTGGTCCCGGTGGCAGAACATGTGAAAGGCGAGCATCACCGTCCCCGGACCCTGATGTCCGGCGCGCGCCCGCGCCTCCCGATAGGTCGCGAGCAGATCGGACATGGCACCCCCGGCCATCGGAATCGCCATGATCCCGTGCCCGGCGGCACCGGCGCGCTCGAAGCTCTCGGGCGTCGCCAGCGCGGCGATGTAGAAGGGCGGCCGCGGCTTCTGGGTCGGACGCGGCAGCGAAGTGACGTCGCCGAACGAATGGAAACGACCCTCGACGGTGACGCGCTCCTCCTCCAAGAGCCGGCGCACCTGCTCCACCCCTTCTTCGAAGCGCGCGCGGCTGTCGTCGAGGCGTACGCCGAAGCGGGCGAATTCGTGCGGCAGGAAGGCGCGCGCGAAGCCCACATCAAGCCGGCCGTCGCAGAGAGCATCAGTCATGGCGATCTCGGCCGCGAGCTTCAGCGGATGGTTGAACGCCGGCAGCACCGCCCCGGTGATCAGCCGCGCCCGTTGCGTGCGCTGCGCGGCGGCGGCGAGAAAGAGCAGCGGGTTGGGGCTATATCCGCCGTAGCGGTGGAAGTAGTGCTCGACGGTGCGGACATGCTGATACCCGTACTGGTCGCAGAGCCCGACCAGATGCAGCGCCTCGGCCCAGTAATCGCGCGCGGACTTCTCCTCAGGCCCGAGATCGGGGAAGAACTGGATGCCGGTTTTCACCTCACTCCGCCGCCGCGGCCGCCTGCCGGATGTCCTTCGAATATTCGATGCTCACCGGCGCGTCGGCCTCGAACGGCGAGTCCAGGCCGAGCGATTTGCCGTGCTCGCGAATCGCCGGCATCACCTCGCCGCACAGCAGGCGGATGCAGGTGCGCCGCTCCTCAGCCGGAATCACGCCGTCATTGCCCCAGAACGCCATGATGCCGGGCCGCGTCTGTTCGATCAGCCATTTCAACTTTTCAATAACCGTCTTGGGCGTGCCGGCGATGATCATGGTGCTGGCGAGCTGGTCCTCGAAGGTGGGGTTGCCGCGCGGATTGACGGCGCGTCCGACCGCGAACTCGACGAAGTTGCGCCGCCCGGAAGGCGAGAAATAACCCGATGGATTGGCCCAGACGGGATGCGCGAGCCCGGTGAACTCACCCTGCATCCACATGAACTGGCGCGCGTTCTTGAGCGCCTTTTCCTCGCTTTCCTGCACGTGCACGCGAATGAGGTAGCCGAAATTCTCCGGCCCGGCCTCGTACCCCGCCTCGCGCGCGGTACTCGAGTACAAGTTCCAGATATTCCTGGTCGCATCGACGGCGGTGTTGAGCGCGACATACGGATAGCGTTGCCGCGCCGCCCAGATGATGGTCTCCTTCGACAGCACGCCCGGAATCCACACCCGGGGATAGGGCTTCTGCAACGGCACCGCCCAGGGGTTCACGACCCGGTGCTGATAATGCGTCCCCTCCCAGCGGAACGGCCCGTGCCGGGTCCAGGTCTTCACGATCAGATCGTGCGCCTCCTCGAATCGCTCGCGGTTGAAGGCGGGGTTGACGCCGGCGGCCAGCTGCTCCTGCCCGCCGCCGCGCACGAAGCCCGATACCAGCCGACCGTTGGAGATCATGTCGATCATCGCCAACTCTTCGGCGAGGCGGATCGGGTTCTCGGCCAGTGGCAGCGGGTTGCCGAGCAGCACGATCTTCACCCGCTTGGTCATCGCCGCCAGGATCGAGGCGAACACGTTGCACTTCGATTGCATGCAGAACGGCGCGTTGTGGTGCTCGTTCAGCATGATTCCCTCGGCGCCGGCCTCCTCGGCCAGCACATACTCCTCAAGATATTCGTTATAAAGCCGGCTGGCGGCGACCGGATCATAATGGCGGTTGGAGAAGGTCAGCGCGGTGGCGCCATATTCCAGCCCTTCGCCGGCGTCATAGGCCGCCATCGGCTGCTCGGTGAAATACATCAGATGCATGGCAACGCTCTCCTCGATCGCAAATCAGTCGGCGGTGCCGACAAAGTCGGTGACGAGGCGCGCCAGCACCTCCGGTTGTTCCATATCGACGAAATGGCCGCAGCCCGCGACGATCTCCAGCCGCGCCTCGGGTAGCGCCCGCAGCCACGGATCGGCGGTGCCGCGCGGCACGATTTTGTCGTCGTCGCCCCAAACCACCAGCGCCGGCGCGCGCACGCCGCCCAGGAGATGGGGCAAGGTCTGGCTATACATGTAAGGCTTCCACGCGAGGCGGAAGCACATCTCGCGAGCGATGTCCCAGGCCTCGAGCTGATCGGTGCTGACCTCGCCGTAAACGCGGCGAAACTGCTCCTGATCGTGGAAGCCGGCCTGCGGATAGGCGATGTAGGAGATGATCGCCTGATCCAGAATGTCGCCCTCCGGCGGCTTGATGCCCATCGGGCCGACCAGAACCAGGCGGCGGAAGTCGCGCGGCGCCAGGCTCGCCATCTCGGCCGCGATCCAGCCGCCGAAGCCCAGTCCCACCAGCGACACGTCGGCTACGCCAAGCTCGGTCAGCAGCCATTGATGCACGGCGGCGATGTCGCGGACGCTCCGCATCCAGCCCGCCCGCTCCGAGCGTCCCCAGCCCGGGTGATGCGGGACCAGCACGGTGAAGCGTTCCGCCAGCATGTCGTAGAAGCGCAGACGTCCCGGGCTGCCGATGTCGTGATGCAGCACCAGCACCGCGGGACCGTTGCCGGCACGCTCGAGATGCAGCCTGAGGCCGGCGACCTCGGACGTCGCCTGCGTCCACGACACGCTTGACGCCATCGGCTCCTCCTGCTTCTTCGCCGAAACCTTACTCATCGGTAGCGTCGATTGTCCAATTAGGGGGAACGCTTTGGCGAGTGGACGTTGTTTCACGCATCGGTGAAGTGGCGGCGCGAAGGCAAGCCTTATCTTTCGCTATACCCGCCGCGGCGCGGGGCTCCCGGGGATCGGCGGTCAGTACGGAATGTTCGGCTTGTCGATCTCCGAAGTGTTCGCCTTTGCCCAGGCGCATCCGGCATTCCAGGCCTTCGCCATCATCTTCGCCACCTTCATCCTTGAAGACGCGGCGACGGTGCTGGCCGGGATGCAAGCCGCCGACGGCAGCCTGTCGATCCCGGTCGCGCTCGGCGCCCTCTATGTCGGAATTGTCGCCGGCGATCTCGGGCTTTACGGGCTCGGGCGACTGGCGGCGCATATTCCACGCGTGCGGCGCTGGCTACCGCCGCAACGCACCGAGACGGTGCGCGCCTGGCTCAGCGGGCGTGTCTTTCGCGTGGTCCTGATCAGCCGTTTCCTGCCCGGCGTTCGCTTGCCGACCTACACCACCTGCGGGTTCCTCGGCGCGAACCTGCGCCGGTTCACCGCCGCCACCATGGTCGCGACCCTGTTCTGGACCTCCGGCCTGTTCGCGCTGTCGATGCGCGCGGGCCAGTTCCTGATGGATCACTTCGGCGTCTGGCGCTGGGCCGGCGCGGCTTGTCTGGTGGTGTTCATGGTCATCGCCGGGCGATTGGCGGCGCGGCAGAGCCGCCGCACACGCGGACGGGACAAGAAACGCCACCGCAAGCACTACGAGGATGCCCACCAACGATGAGCAGCGAGGCACTGACCCGCGTTGATCGCCCACAATCCGAGCCGCCCGTCTCGTTCTTCGAGTTCTGGCCCGGCTGGCTGTTCTATACGCCGGTGGTCGCGCACTGCATCGCCCTCGGGCTGCGTTACGGATCGCCGGCGCTGCTCACCGCCGCCAATCCGGGCATCACCTCGGGCGGGCTCTGCGGCGAGTTCAAGACCTCGATCCTCGATCAGGTAGAGACGTCGGAGCGCACCGTGCTGGCGCCCTATGTCACATTCCGCGCCGGCTCCGACTTCGCCCCCGCGCTCCGGGCGATGACGGCGGCCGGTCTCGAGTTTCCGCTTGTCGTCAAGCCCGATATCGGCTGCAACGGCACCGGCGTTCGCCTGGCGCGCACCCCGGCCGAGCTCGCGAACTATCTCGCCGGCTTTCCCGCCGGCGAGATAGTGGTCCTGCAAGCCTTCATCGCCTATCCGAACGAGGCCGGCATCTTCTACGTTCGCCACCCCGACGAGGCGGCCGGGCGGATCACCTCGCTCACTTTGAAGGAGACGCCGTTCGTGGTCGGCAACGGCCGTTCCACCTTGCGGGCGTTGATCCTCGCCGATTCTCGCGCCGGACGCGTAGCCCATTTCTACTTGCCGCGCCTCGCCGCACGCCTCGACGAAGTTCCGGCCCAGGGCGAGCGCGTTCCCCTGCTTTTCGTGGGCAATCACTGCAAGGGCGCCATCTTCCGCGACGGCGCCGGACACATCACGCCGGCCCTCACCGCGCGCATCGAGCGGCTGGCGCGCGCGCTGCCTGACTTCCATTTCGGTCGCATCGACGTGCGCTTCGCCTCGCTGGCCGCGCTCGGACGCGGGGAGGGATTCCGGGTGATCGAGGTGAACGGCGCCGGCTCGGAGGCGACGCACATCTGGGATCCGCGCACCACTCTGCGCGAAGCGTGGCGCGCGCAATTCTTCCACTATGGCCTCGCCTATCGCATCGGCGCCGCCAACCGCGCGCGCGGCGCCCGCCCCACCCGCCCTCTGGAGCTGCTGCGGCTGTGGCGCATGCAACGGCGGCTGCTCGGCAGCTATCCCGCGCACGATTGACCTCACGCGACGATTGCGGCGCACCCCCGTTCTGCGCGAGGAAGCGCCATGACCCTGATCCAAGCCATCGGCCTTGCGCTGCTGCAGGGCGCCACCGAGCTGTTCCCGGTCAGCAGCCTCGGTCACGCCGTCATCCTGCCGGCGCTTCTTAACTGGCACATCGACCAGCAGGCGCCCGCCTTCCTGCCGTTCCTGGTGATGCTGCATCTCGGCACGGCGGCGGCGCTGCTGCTCTATTTCTGGCGCGACTGGTGGGCACTC
Source organism: uncultured Pseudomonadota bacterium (assembly GCA_963762525.1). Classification (GTDB taxonomy): domain Bacteria; phylum Pseudomonadota; class Alphaproteobacteria; order Acetobacterales; family Acetobacteraceae; genus DATFDN01. The sequence continues at coordinate 939,803 of CAVXKT010000011.1, read as the reverse complement.
GGCACCGGCGTCCTGGGCTTGGGCGAGCGCCATCAGGTAGGCGAGAGCCGGCGCGTGCTGTGGCTGATCGTCATCGCCACCATCCCCGCGGTGATCGTGGGCTTCCTGCTGGAGCACTTCTTCCGCGCGCTGTTCGGCAATGCGGTCCTGGTGGCCGCGGTGCTGATCGTGAACGGATTTCTGCTGTTGTTCGGTGAACAGGTGCGCGGGAGCGGCACAAGGTCGCTCTCGACGCTGACCGCGACCGACGCGCTCGCCATCGGCTGCTGGCAATGCACGGCGCTGGTCCCCGGTATCTCGCGCTCGGGCGCGACTATCGTCGGCGCCATCCTGCGCGGCATCGACCACGAGGGGGCGGCGCATTTCTCTTTCCTGATCGCGACACCGATTATCCTGGGTGCGACCGTCCTGGAGGTGCCGAAGCTGCGCCACGCCGGAATGGCGCTCGGCGGCGACGTGATCGGGCTCTCGGTGTTGGCGGCGGTGGTGGCCGGGATCACCGCCTACGCCAGCACGGCATTCCTGATGCGCTACTTTCGCGGCCACGAGAACTGGGCGCTTAACCCGTTCGCCTACTACTGCTTCGCCGCCGGGGCCGGGAGCCTGGCGGTGCTGCTGCTGCGGTAGGCCCGCCCGCACTGCAAAAACGGGCGCCCGGTATTCGCCTACTTCGCCGTGCCCCCGACCGTCAGCCCGGCGATCTTGAGCGTCGGCTGGCCCACGCCGACCGGCACGCCCTGGCCGTTTTTGCCGCAGGTCCCGATGCCGGGATCAAGCGCCATGTCATCGCCGATCATCGACACCTTGGTGAGCGCATCCGGACCATTGCCGATCAGGGTCGCCCCCTTCACCGGCGCCGTCACCTTGCCGTCTTCGATCAGGTAGGCCTCGGACGCCGAGAAGACGAACTTGCCGGAGGTGATGTCCACCTGCCCGCCGCCGAAATTCACCGCATAGAGGCCGCGCTTGACCGAGCGGATCATCTCCTCCCTGGGGTGCTTCCCGCCCAGCATGACGGTGTTGGTCATGCGCGGCATCGGCGCGTGGGCGTAGGACTGCCGGCGGCCGTTGCCGGTGGCGCGCATCCCCATCAGCCGCGCATTCAGCCGGTCCTGCATGAAGCCGACCAGGATCCCGTCCTCGATCAGCACGGTGCGGCCCGTCGGCGTGCCCTCGTCGTCCACCGTCAGGCTGCCCCGCCGGTCCGACATCGTGCCGTCATCGACCACCGTTACGCCGGCGGCGCCGACCCTCTGCCCGAGCAGGCCGGCGAAGGCCGAGGTCTGCTTGCGGTTGAAGTCGCCCTCCAGTCCGTGTCCGATCGCCTCGTGCAGCATGATGCCGGGCCAGCCGGCGCCCAGCACGACCTCCATCTCGCCGGCTGGCGCCGGGCGGCTCTCGAGATTGACGAGCGCCTGCCGGAGCGCCTCATCAACGGCGCCGCGCCACGTCTCGGGGCTGGTGAAGCCGGCATACCCGGTGCGCCCGCCGGTGCCGTAGCTGCCGGTTTCGAGCCGGCCGTCCTGCTCCACCACGATCGACACATTGAGGCGCACCAGCGGGCGCAGATCGGCGACCCTGGCACCGTCGGCGCGCAGGATTTGCACCGCCCGCCACTCGCCGCCGAGGGAGGCCATCACCTGCCGGACGCGGGAATCCTTGCCGCGCGCATAAGCGTCGATCTCGCCCAACAGCGCGGTGCGGGCCGAGAACGCCATGTCGGACAAAGGATTGGCGTCGGTGTAGAGTTGTGCATTGGTGGCGCGCGGCGGCTCGGCATGAACGCCCGAATGGCCGGCGGCGACGGCGGCGACGCTTTCGGCCGCGCGCTTCAGCGCCGCCTCGGAGAGCTCGCCGGCATGGGCATAGCCGGTCGCCTCGCCGGCGACGGCGCGCAGCCCGAAGCCGAGCGAGGTGTCGAAGCCGGCGCTGCGAATATGGCCGTCATCGAGGCTGAGCTGCTCGCTCTCGCGGTATTCCAGGAACAGCTCCCCGTCATCGCCACGGACGAGCGCCTCCCCCACCAGCCGCTCGGCGACGTGCCGCTCCAGCGCCGCATCGGCGCGCTCGAAGAACAATTTGTCGGTGGTCGCCAACGCGCTCATGCGGGCCTCATGGATCGGTGTGCAGATGTGTCGTCGATGCCCCGGCCACAACTCACCGCAGCCGGTGCAGCAGGATGGTCGCGGCGGCGAGCGCCAGGACGGCGTTGGCCTGGTGCGCCGCCGCCAGCGGCAGCGGACTAACCAGCAGCAGGGTGGCGACACCGAGCGCATATTGCAACGCCACGAACCCGCCCAGCGCAAGGGCGGCCGCCCGGGCTCCGGCCGGAACGGGGCGGAGCAGCACCGTCAGCAGCGTGGCCACGGTGAGGAGGGCGGTGACGGTCGCGAGCGCGCGATGGTCGAACTGCACGGCGGCGATATTCTGCGTGAGATTGGCCCGGAACGGGTGCAGCGCCGCGTAATTGGCGGGCACCAGCCGCCCCTCCATCAGCGGGAAGGTGTTGTAGGCCATCCCCGCGCGGGTCCCCGCCGTGAAGCCGCCGGCGACTATGGCGAGAGCAAGCGCGGCAAGCACGGACCATGCCAGCGCGCGCAACATGCGCGTCCGCTCTCGCGCCGGGCGGGGATGCAGCACGTCGAGCCCGGTCCACAGGATAGCGACGAAGAGCGCAAGCGCGAGAACCAGATGCACGACCAGCCGTGCCGGCGCAACGGCGCTGCTGTCGGGAAGGAAGCCCGAAGCGACCATGAACCAGCCGACCGCGCCCTGAAGTCCGCCGATGACGAAGATCACCAGAAGCCGGGGCACCAGCCGGGGCTCGATCCGTCCGGACACCGCCAGCCAGGCAAGTGGGGCGAACACCACCAGACCGATCAGCCGGCCCCAGAGGCGGTGCGTCCATTCCAGCCAGAACAGGCCGCGGAAGCCGGCGAGCCCCATACCCTCGTGCAGCAGGTGGTATTGCGGAATGGTCCGATAAAGATCGAACAGTTTTTGCCAGGCGGCCTGCCCGATCGGCGGCAGCGCGCCGGACAGCGGCGCCCATTCCATGATCGAAAGCCCTGATCCGGTGAGCCTCGTGAGGCCGCCCAGAACCACCATCACCCATAGCATCGCGCAGAGGCCGAACAGCCAGGATGCGACCAGCCGCCGATTGGCCGCACTCCCGGACCGCTTGGCGGGATCGGGGCGACGCGGCAGCGGAAAGTCGATCGGGTCGAACGGCATCGGGCAAGTATAGCCGGCGCACCATGGCGGGAAACCCGCAACACTTAACGGCAGGCTTGCAGCGCTTCTGCGATCATCGCCAGCGCGCGCAGCACGGTCGCCTCTCGAACCGCCGTGCGGTCGCCGGGGAAGATTTGGCTCTCGGATCGGGTGGAAGCGCCTCGCCGCGCGAAGCCGAACCACACCAGCCCGACCGGCTTCGCAGCGCTGCCGCCGCCCGGACCGGCGACGCCGGTAACGGCGATGGCGATGGCTGCCCCGGAGCGAGCGAGCGCCCCTTCCGCCATGGCGCGCGCGACCGGCTCGCTGACCGCGCCATGCGCTTCGATCAGCGCCGGCGGAACGCCGACCATCTCCTGTTTCGCCGCATTCGAATAGGTGACGAAGCCGCGATCGACCACGTCGGATGAGCCCGCGATGGCGGTGAGCGCGGCGGCGATCAGTCCGCCCGTGCAGCTCTCGGCGGTCGCCAGCAAGACGCCGCGGGCGCGGCAGGCGGCCAATAGTTCCGCCGCCGTCTCAACCAGGTTCGTCGTCAACATGGCCTCATGCTCGGTAACGGGATGCGTCGAGTTCTCCTGCATTCATTCGACCGGCAATCCGCGGCAGACCCCGGCGCCGATCAGCGCCAACGCCGCGATCAGCCCCATGGTCGCCGTCAGCCCGTGCGCGGCGAAGGCGATGGCGCCCGCGGCCACGCCGACGCTGCCACCCAGGAACGTGCAGGCGTTGATGATGCCCGATCCGGCACCGGCCTGCTGCGCCGGCAAAGCCGCAAGGGCGAGGCGAGGCGCCGTCGCGTAGGGCAGGGCGAGGCCGGCCCCGATCGCGAACAGCCCGATCAACAACGCTATCCACATATCGGCCGCCATCGCGACTGCGATCACGGCGGCGGAGGCTGCGATCACCACCATGCCGACGGTGAGCACGCGCCGGGGTCCGAAATGCTGGATCAGGCGGGGCGCGAAGAAGGCGAAGACCAGCAACCCGGCGCTCATCGGCAGCAATGACAGACCCGCGCCGACCGCCGTCAGAGCCAGTCCGCGCGGCGCCTGCGCCTCCAGATTGTAATAGAGCAGCAGCATCAGGATGCAGCACATCGCAACCGAGCCGGCGATCACGGCGCGCATGAAGCCGGCGGTGAACAGGCGGCCATCGATGATCGGATCGGCGCTTCGGCGCTCGACCCGGGACAAGGCCGCGCCCGCTGCCACCGCAAGCAAAGCGAATGCCGTGAAACCGAGCGGCGCCTCCGGCAGTGACGGCAGCGCATGCAACGCCGAGATCAGTGCGACCATGGACAGCGCAAGCAGCGCGAAACCGGACAGGTCGAAACGGGCAAGATGGCCGTTGTGTGATCCCGTATCCGCCGCACGCAGAAGGCCGGCGGCGGCGGCAAGCATCGCCGCCCCGCTCGCGAGAAAGATCACGCGCCAATCGGCATAGCGGGTCAGCGCGCCGCCGATCAGCGGACCGACACTGAACCCCAGCATCAGGAACCCGGCCCAGGCGCCGATCGCGTCGGCGCGGTCAACGGGCGCGCTCGCCTCGCCGATCGCGGCCAACGTGCCGGGGACGGCCAGCGCCGCCGCCAAGCCCTGCAAGGCGCGCCCGCACAACAGCAGAGCGGCCGACGGTGCCGCGGCGACCACCAGCGAGGCGACCGCAAACAACGCCAGGCCGAGTATCGAGACGCGCCGCGCGCCCGCGCTGTCCGCGGCCTTGCCGCCCGGGATGATGCAGGCGGCGGAGGCGATCAGGTAGGCGTTGATCGCCCAACCCAGCTCCGTCGCGCTAAGCCCGAGCTGGTCGCGCATGGTGGGCAGCGCCGCCATGATCGCCGTTCCGTTGGCGCCGAGGACGAGCATGCCGAGGCAACTGGCGCGCAGCGTTGCTCGCCCGGCCGGGACGAGGGCCGCGGGCGCGCTCACGGCGCGGCGCGCAGGAACGCGCCGACCTCGGCCAGCGCCGCCCGCCCCGCCGCCAGCTGCGGGTGGAACAGATCCCAGGCGTGGATCATCTCCGGCCAGATCTGCAAGCTCACGCGCACGTCCGCCGCCCCGGCGACGGCGGCGAGGCGGACCGCATCGCTGAGCAGGGTTTCGGCGGCGCCGACCTGGATCAGCATCCGCGGCAGCCCATGCAGCGACGCATGAATCGGCGACACCAGCGGGTTGCGCGGATCGGCGCCGTGCAGGTAGGCGCTCGCCAATTCCGTCAAATAGGATTTGCTAATCAGCGGATCGACCTCGGCCTTGCTCGCCATCGTCTCGCCGCGCATCTCGAGATCGACCCATGGCGAGCTGCACCACACGCATCCCGGCAGGGGCGCCGCCTCGTCGCGCAGCGAGACCAGCGTGGCGACGGCAAGCCCGCCGCCCGCGCTTTCGCCGGCCAGTGCGATGCGCGCGGGGTCGATCCCGCTGGAGAGCAGGAAACGATAGCCGGACAAGGCATCCTCGAGCGCCGCCGGGAACGGGTGCTCGGGTGCCAGCCGGTAATCCAGTGCGAGCGTGCGCGCCCGCGCCTGCCGTCCCGCTTCGGCGATCATATGCCGATGGCTGTCGATCGAGCCGGAGATGTAGCCGCCGCCATGCAGGAACAGGATCACCCGATCCGCTTCGGCCTCCGGCGTGCGGGTCCACTCGGCCGGCACGCCGTTGGCATCCACCCGTTCGGTTTGCACGTCCGGGGGCAGCGCGTAGCGCGCGCCGAGCGCGTCGAGCCGAGCGCGCCGTTCCGAAATGCCGACCGGGCGCGGGCTGGCACGCAGCAGCTCGCGAATGGCTTCGATCCCGGCGTCGGGCATCAGGCCTATCCCAGCGCCCGTTTCGCCACGCTCGCGAGATAGGTCGCCGCGAACGGCAGAATGGTGTCGTTGTAGTCATAGCCGGCATTGTGCAGCCCGGCGGTGTCGCCGTTGCCGATCCAGACGAAGGCGCCCGGCTTCTCGGCCAAATACCAGCTGAAATCCTCGCCGGTCATCGCCGGCGCCAGGTCGCGGCGCACCGTAAGGCCGGCGGCGGCGCAGGCCTCGGCCGCCAGATCGCCTTCGGCCGGTGTGTTGGCGGTGACGATATTGCCGTGGCGGATGGCGACCTCGACCTTCACGCCGAAGGTCTCGCCGATGCCGTTGGCGACCCGTTGCAGCGCCGCGTCGGTGGCCTCGCGCACCTCCGGCCGCAGGCTGCGCATGGTGCCGCGCATCACCGCCTCGTCGGGGATCTGGTTGGCGGCGCTGCCGGCTTCCATGGTGCAGATGGAGATGACGGCGGCATCGAGCGGGCTGGTCTCGCGCGAGACGATGGATTGCAGCGCGATCAGCAGATGCGCCGCCGCCACCATCGGATCGCGCGCCTGCTGCGGAAGCGCCGCGTGCCCCGACTTGCCGCGAATGCGAAACTCCAGCCGCCCGCCGGCCGCCATCACCGGCCCGTGGTGGACTTGCACCGTGCCCGCCCCAAGCCCCGGCCAATTGTGATAGCCGAAGATGCGCTCCATCGGAAAGCGCGCGAACAGGCCGTCGGCGAGCATCGCCTTGGCGCCGCCGCCGCCCTCCTCGGCGGGCTGGAACACCAGGTGCACGGTGCCCGTCCAATCCGGGTCGCGCGCCAGCAGAGCCGCGGCGCCGAGCAACGACGTGGTGTGCCCGTCATGGCCGCAGGCGTGCATGACGCCGGGATTGGTGGAGGCGTGCGGCAGGCCCGTGGTTTCGGTGATCGGCAGCGCGTCCATGTCGGCACGCAGCCCCACCGCGCGGTTGGACCGGCCGCGGCTGATGGTCGCGACCACCCCGTTTCCGCCGACGCCGGGGGTGAACGGGATGCCGAGTTCGCGCAGCCGCGCGGCGACGAAGGCGGCGGTCTCGGTCTCCCGATTGGACAGCTCCGGATGCGCGTGCAGATGGCGGCGCCAGCCGGTCAGGGTATCGGCAAGTCTTTGATCGATCATGCCCCGTGTGTACGCCCTATCTCCCCACCGCGCAAAGCCGAGCTAGCCGAGAACCAGTTGCCCGTATCGTTGCGCGGGCATGGTGCAACGACATTGCGCCGCAAGAGCTTCCTCGACCGCCGGCAGGTACGCCGCAAGCCCCGCACCCTGAAGTGCTGCCCGAATGCGGACAAGCTCGGCTCTCAGGGCATCGCTGAGGCCATCACGCCGCGCTGCGGCAAGAGCGCGACCGCGCGCGGCAAACGAGTGCGCCCACGGCAGCGGCTCGGCGCGCGTGTAGTCCTCCAGAGCACCCGCCTCCCCGTCCTCGCGCCCTTGCCGGGCCTCATTCAAATAGACGCGGCTGAATCCGACCATTGATCGGTTGGCCACTTCGATGCGACCGAAGCCGTGCTCCCGGCTCAATGCAACGCAACGGCTGAAGTGTTCAAAAGCTGTTCGCATCCTGCCCTGGGCATATGCGGCATCCGCCAAGCCGCCGAGAGCACGGGCCTCTGCCTCGGGAGAGCCGGAGCGCTTTGCGAATTCGAGACCTCGCCCGTGCTCTTCCCGACAACCGTCGATATTCCCCATCGGGAAAAGGATATTGCCTCGGAGATGATGAAGACGAGCGAGCTCGCTCACCATCTCGTTGCGCTCGGCGACACGCTGCGCGTCATCAAGCAGTTGCAGAGCCTCGGTCAGCCCCTCGTTGACGCGAAGGCCCTCGGCTAGTCCGAGCCGCGCCCGACAGAGCTCCACTTCATCCGAGGTGGCGGCGATCGCCGATCGATAGCTCGTAACCGAAGAGGAGATATCACCGAGATCGCGCTGCAGTTCGCCGCGCAGGCAAATGAGGGCGTGGTGATCGGCGGCCGAGCGCGCGACTTCCAGCCCGCGACCGACCAACCGCAAGGCCGCATCTGTATGATAGATGGCCCGTTGCGCCGTCGCCGCCCGCAGAAATGCCGCTGCCGCTCGGTCATCCTCGGCGCGGGCCAGGTGCTGCGCGTGCAGCACCGGGTCCTGGTCGGCAAACCATTCCGCCGCTCGGCGATGCAGGTCCCGTCGAGTGGATCGGAGCAGAGATGAGTATGCGCCTTCCTGGATCAGTGCGTGTGCGAACAGTAAATCATCGCCTTCGGGAAGCACCAGAGCACTGTTGATGAGGGTCCCGCATACGTACCCCGGAGCGTTGATGAGGTGACGCAGAAGCCTGAGATCGAAACGTTGACCGATTACGGAAGCGGCTTGAAAAGCGTGCCGGTCGGAAGCCGTCAAGCGATCCATGCGGGCCAGTACCAGACTTTGAATGGAGGGAGGAACGGTGTCGGCGGTTCCTTCCTCGGCATTGCGCAACAGTTGCTCCAAAAATAATGGCTTGCCCTCGGCGCGTTCGATGCAAGCGCGTGCGACGCGTTGCGTCGCGTCGATGAAGCTCGCCGCAAAGCTTAACGCCTCCTCCCGGCGCAACGGGCCGAGGTCGATCGTCGCGAACGGGGTCCCTCGGCAACCGGCACGCCACGCCGCGTCAATGGGATCGCCCTCGATCCGCGAGGTCATGATTAGCAATCCCGCCCCGTCCGCCACTACTGATGCGCATGCCGCCAGATGCCCGAGCAGCTGCGGGTCCGCCCAATGGAGATCCTCGATGATCGCAATCGTCGGTTGCGTGCCGCAGGCCCGGGCGAGGAGGGCGGCCATTATTGCGCGCTTACCGCGGTTCCGTGCGGCGTTATTCATGGCATCGTAGAGAGTACGCCACTCGCCTGTTTGCGGCAGATCGAGGAGATCGCGGAGAAATACGACCTGCTCGGGGGTGACGATTTTCTCTGCGACCAGCTGTTCGACCTTTCGCTCCCTTGCCCCGCTTCCGGGCACGGCGGATGAAAGCCCCAACAGGCTCAGCAGCAAGGCACGAATTGCGTCCTGTCCTCGACCCACCCCGAAATCAAGCACCAGGCTGCGGTGGGAAACGAAACCGCTGGCTTCCGCCACGCGCCGCATTTCTTCGACGAGGCGGGTCTTTCCGATTCCCGCGTCGCCGCGTACATGGATGATTTGGCCGCTTTGTCGCGCCATGGTTGACGTGAGAATTCCCTTGAACTGTTCAAGCTCGGCGACGCGTCCGACAAATGCGGCGCGACGCGCCGATCCCGGCTCGCTCGATAGCCCGCGCAGCCGCCAGATGCGAACGGGGACGTCGTGCCCCTTCAGTGCCGTCTCGCCGAGCGCGTCGCATATGCCGCGGTCGGCAAGCGCGCGGTAAACGCCGTCGGACAGCAAGGTCTGTCCCGGCTCGGCAAGCGCGACCAGCCGCGCCGCCAAATTCACGCTGTCTCCCAACACCGTATAGTCCTGCGCATCCATACGGCTCATGCTCCCGGCGACCACTTCTCCGCTGGCGATGCCGATATGCGCCTGCATCGCGCGGGCCGACAGGTCACTCATCCGCTCGAGCGCCGTGTGACTTCTGAGTATACTGGGGTAATCCCAGGCTCCGCAGCCAATGCTCCACACTCATGCCCGACAGGGTCTCGCGCCCCTCAGAAGAACGTGGCGAGAATAGTCCGGTTGAGAGGAAATGAAAGCATGGGAACCGCGCAAGGCCGCGCCGCTACGAGGAGGCCGGGGGGATTTTGGGGCGCCTACGGATCGATCCGCGCCTCGGCGGTGCCGCGCACCACCTCCTTGCCTTCCTGGTTCACGGTAGCGACGTCGAGTTCGACCAGTCGCTGCCCGTTCTCCTGCTTGATGCCGGTGACGGTCGCGGTGGCGTCGAGGGTGTCGCCGGGCCAGACCTGGTTGGTGAAGCGGACGCCGAACTTCGTCACCCGCCCGGCGCCGACATAATTGGTCAGCATCTTGCCGGTGAGCCCCATGGTCAGCATCCCGTGCGCGAACACGCTCGGATAGCCGGCGACGCTGACTGTGTAGGGCTCGTCGGAGTGCAGCGGGTTGTAGTCGCCGGAAGCGCCCGCGTACATCACGATCTGGGTGCGGAGAGATTCTCCGCCACCCGCTCCTTGTGGGTGTCGCCGATCTTGATCCGGCTCGCCTGGAGTGCCATCGCCGCCTCCTCAACCCTGGTCCACGGGACGCTCGGTGGTCACGCCGACGCTGCGCCCGATGGCGACCAGCTCGCCCGACTGGTCACGGTATTCGGCGATGCGTTCGCGGAAGCTCAGCTTGCCGGCGCGCTTGCTCTCCTTCTCCCAGGTCTTGCCGTCCTTGTATTCCACCGTCAGCACGTCGCCGGCGCGCAACGGGCGGCGGTATTCGAAGTGCTGTTCGGCGTGCAAGCCGCCGAGCGACTTCGGCTTGCCCTCGACGCCAGATGGCGTCTTGCCCGATCCGAACCAAGCTTCGCCGGGCTTCGGCCGCAAATGGTATTCGGGATCGAACTGCGATACCGCTTGCGGAAAGGTGGGCGGCGCCGCCGTGCCGTCGAGATGCGCCGGGTTGGTGTCGCCGACGGCGCGCGCGAACATCATGATGTGCGACGCCTCGACGGGAAAGCGGATCGTCTTCGCCATCGGTTTGCTCCGCTGCGTATCGCGCCAGCCGAGCACAGCGGCGCAGCTTCGGCAAGCGGTTGCCCGGGTGCGCGACGCCCGGCATAGTCGCACCTCGATCGGACTCCGCACCCCTTCGCCATGCGACACCTGAACCGACGCGCCATGCGCGCCGCCTTCGATGCCGACGTCCCGACCTGGAGCGCCCGCGCGCTGGCCGCAGATGCCGCCGCGCTGGTGTTCTCGCGGGCGCCCGGATGGCTGCCGCCGGGGCGGCGCGTTTACGCGATCGGCGACGTGCGCGGCCGCCTGACGGCGCTCCGCGCCATGCACGCGGCGATCCGGGCCGATCTCGCCGCCCGACCGGTGGCCCCGGCGATGGTGCTGCACCTGGGCGACGTCATCGGACCGGGCGAGAACAGCGCCGGCGTGGTTGCGCTGCTCGCCGGTTCGTCCGAGATGCTGACGTTGCGCGGCGATCACGAGCAGATGCTGTTGGATGCGCTCGACGGCAAGTCCGCGGCGGCGACCGATCTGCTGGCCGAAAGCCGGGCGATGCTCGCGAGCTGGGGCCTCGACCCTGGCCGGCCGCGCCGTTGGTTCGCGCACATCCCGCCGGCGCATGTCGCATTCCTGCGCGCTCTTCCCGACTATCATCGCGCCGGCGGGTATTTCTTCGCTCATGCCGGCGTGCGGCCGGGGATCGCGCTGAACCGGCAGTCGCCCGACGATCTGCGCGGCATCCGGCAAGTCTTTCTCTCGTCGGAGCGCCGGTTCGGCGCCATCGTGGTGCATGGTCACAGCGTCGCGCCCGAACCCGTCGTGGCTGCCAACCGCATCGGGATCGACACCGGGGCCGGCTCGGGCGGGCGCCTCACCTGCGCGGTGCTGGAGCAGGACCGGCTGGGCTTTCTCTCGCTTGACGACATGAAGGGACCAGCATGAGCGCACTCGCAGCCGGCCGCGCCGAAGACCTCGGCTTCTCCTCCGCCGGGATCGAGCGCCTGCGGGCCGCGCTCAACGCCCGCATTGCCGAGGGTCATATCCCCGGCGCGGTCGCCCTCATCGCCCGCCATGGCCGCATCGCCCTCCATGAGGCGTTCGGTGTCCGCGATCCTTTCGCCCGCGATCTGATGCCGGTCGATGCGATCTTTCGCATCTATTCGATGACCAAGCCGCTGGTCTCGGTCGGGATCATGATGCTGTGGGAGGAGGGGCGGTTATTGCTCGGCGATCCGATCGCGCGCTTCATCCCCGCGTTCGGCGCACCCCGGGTGATGGGCGCCGATGGCAAGCTCGTCGCCGCCGAGCGCCCGATCACCATCCAGGACCTGCTGCGCCATACCTCGGGCCTGACTTACGAGTTTCTGGGCGACGGCCCGGTGCAGCGCGCCTATCAGGACGCCAAAATTCAGCGTCGTCGTCAGAGCAACGCCGACCAGGCGGCGACGCTCGCCCAACTGCCGCTGGCCTTTCAGCCGGGGACGCGGTGGGAGTACAGCCGCGCGACCGACGTGCTGGGGCGGCTGATCGAAGTGATCTCCGGCCAAAGCCTCGGGGCGTTTCTGCGCGACCGCATCACCGGCCCGCTGGGCATGGCCGATTGCGGCTTCTTCGTCCCCGAGGCCGACTATGGGCGCCTCGCCGGCGGCTTCGCCAAGGACCCCGAGACCGGCGCCGGCGTGCCGCTGCTGGAGGTGCGCGAGAAGCCCGAGTTCGAGTCCGGCGGCGGCGGGATGGTGGCGACCGCGATGGACTATGCGCGCTTCCTGCAAATGCTGCTCGACGACGGGCGGGCGGGCGATCAGCGCCTGCTGGGCCGCAAGACGATCGAACTGATGACCGCCGACCATCTCGGCGGCATCCTCGGGAACGCCGACCTGCTACCGCCGGGCCACGGCTTCGGCCTCGGCTTCGCCGTGCGGCTGCTCGCCGGCATGGCGCCGTTCCCCGGCTCCATCGGGACCTATTTCTGGGGCGGCGCGGCGGGAACGACGTTCTGGGTCGATCCGCGCGAGCGGCTGATCGCGACCTTGATGATCCAGGCACCGGGCCAGCGCGAATACTACCGGGTGCTGTTCCGCGATCTGGTGTACGCCGGCGATCGGGGATTGACTATACGCGCACCGGTCGTTCGCGCGCTCCGGCTCACGGGCATGAAACTTTTGGACCGACGTGAAACGAACACGTCTTGGCGGCCTATCCCCGCCCGACTTAACCATGTAAGCACAATTCCTCGCGGTCGTTTGTCATCTTTATTGTATTTACTATCGGCAAATAAGTGAAAGTACACCAAATTGGGCTTTAAGTAGCGGTAGTTTATGAATCAACCATCCGCTCGTCTCGAAGTTCGCAATTCAGAACTTCCGCCTGGAGGGCGGGCTCAATCCAAATCAGCGAAAATACATGAGCCTTTGCCGCAGCGACGAACCGTGGATACTTTCGAGGATATCCGTCGCAGAGACGTTATTGCCGACCGCAAGCGCACATGCTATGCCAGAGCAGAGCGCCAACCGCCGCTCTACTTGACCACGTAAAACAAGTTGCCATTATTGATTGCAGTCTTATGATCGTTGAAAGAAATTGTTCGCTGGCGAGGGGAATGCAAGCCGAACCGCTTTCCGTGATTATACAGCACCCATTGATCGATGACCACAATTCCGTTCGCATCCTGCCACAAATAGATCGCTGCATGGCTCCGGCCATCAGTGTGATTGCCGTAATGGCCGTCCTCGTCGAAGGTGGCGATGGCGGTGCCGGGTCGGAGATTTGGATCGCCCTTCACCAAGGCGCCGCGTCGCCATTGCGAGGTGTGCGGCGCACCGGTTGCCTGCTGCACCAAGGGCACGCACTCGCCGGTCCCGACCGAGGGGTGGCCGATCCAGCTTTGCGGCCGTTGGTCGACATAGCCTTCGCTCGGGTCGATCACGGGCGAAGAAGTGGCGAACGCCCCCGGCGCATCCCGCACCGCCTGCGGCGGGGCGATCGGAACGCTGTGCGGAGCGTCGGCTCGCTGGCGCACCGGGAATGTCTTGCCGGTGCGAGCCGCCGGCCGCGCGGGCTCCTCCCGATCTCCTGTCGGGACGAGCGGGCCTTCGCTCGGAATCAGCATGTCGTGCAGGGTCGGCGACACAGTATCCGGTGCCGGTTCCGGCGCAGGTTCGGGAACGAACCTCGCCGGGATGCTGAACCAGCCCGGATGCCTGGCCTTGAATTCGGCGACCGCCGGCGACCCCTCCTCGCCATGGGGGACAAAGATGAAGGGAAGGGTAAGGTCGTCGAAGCCGCGATATCGTCTGGTCACATTCAACCCTCGCCGTGCGTTGCACTAACTAACACGATGCTCGATCGCTTCCCAAGGGTTTTGTCGCCGGCCGGGACTGCGCCACTGCGCAAAGCGCCGCCGAAATCAGCCCTCGCCGGCCGCCCGGGGACCGCGCACCGGCGCCGCCGGATAGACGCCCAGGATGCGGACTTCGGAGGAGAAGAACGCCAGCTCTTCCAGCGCCCGCCGCAGCGGCGGCTGCTCGGGGTGGCCGTCGCAGTCGCAGAGGAACTGGGTAGCGACGAACTGGCCGGCGAGCATGTAGCTCTCCAGCTTGGTCATGTTGACGCCGTTGGTGGCGAAGCCGCCGAGGGCCTTGTAGAGCGCCGCGGGCACGTTGCGGACGCGGAAGACGAACGTCGTCATCAGCCCCGGCGTCGCCGGGTCGGGCGCGCGCGGGCGGCGGGCCATGACGTAGAACCGCGTGGTGTTGTGCAGGGCGTCCTCCACGTTCGCGGCCAGGATCGCCAGGCCGTGGATCTCGGCCGCCAGGGCCGAGGCGATCGCGGCGTCCTCGGTGCCGCCGCGCGCGGCCACGATCTCCGCCGCCCCCGCCGTGTCCGCCTCGACCACCGGCGTCAGGCCAAGCCGGCGCAGGAAATGCCGCACCTGGCCGAGCGCCACCGGATGCGAATGCGCCCGCCGCAGGCCTTCGAGGGTCGCCCCGGGCGGGGCCAGCAGGCAGTGCTCGACGCGGTGAAAATGCTCGCCGACGACGAACAGCCCCGAATCGGGCAGCAGGTGGTGAATATCGGGCACCCGCCCGGCCAGCGTGTTCTCGCAGGGCAGCATCGCCAGCTCGGCGGCGCCCTCGCGCACCGCCTCGATCGCCGCCTCGAAGGAGTCGCGCGGCAGCGTGCGCATGTCGGGGAAGGCGGTGCGGCAGGCGAGGTCGGAGTACGCCCCGGGCAGGCCCTGGAAGGCGATGCTCCCGCTCATGCCCGGGCCGCCAGAATGGCCCGCGCGCGTGCCAAATCGGCCGGCGTATCCACCCCGAACAACCCATGCGCCACCCGCGCGCAGCCGATCCGCATTCCCGCCTCCAAGGCCCGCAATTGCTCCAGATTCTCACGCTGTTCCAAGGGGCTCGGCGGCAGCGAGACGAAGCGCGCCAGCGCCGCGCGGCGCCAGGCGTAGATGCCGACATGGTGCCACCGCGGCCCCTCGCCCCAGGGGATTGGCGCGCGGCAGAAATAGAGTGCCGTCGCGGTCGCGGCGTCGGCGGCGAAGGCGCAGGCCACCTTGACGAAGGATGCGGTTGCCGCCTCCTCGGCCGAGCGGATCGGGGCGACCACCGTCCCGATATCGATTTCGCCCTCGGCGAGCGGACGCAACGCAGCCCGGATCTGCTCGGGCGTCACCGTCGGCGTGTCGCCCTGCAGGTTGAGCGCGACATCGTGCCGATGCTCGGGATCAAGCTCGCGCAGCGCGGCATGGACGCGATCGGAGCCCGACGGCAGATCGGGGCGGGTGAGCACCGCGACGCCGCCGGCGCTGCGCACCGCATCGGCGATCGCGGCCTCGCCGCAGGCCACGGCGACCGGCCCGATATCGGCCTCGCGGGCGCGATCCAGCACATGCACGATCATCGGCCGGCCGCCGATATCGGCGAGCGGCTTGCCGGGAAGGCGCGCCGAAGCCATGCGGGCGGGAATGACGATGATCGGATTCACATGCGACGCCAAAGCCGTGAAGGCGCGACAGGCCGGATTGCGGGGCGCATGACGGTTCCCTAAGGTGCGGATAGCTTATGGACGCCGGCTTACCCGCGCAATCGGGCGGGCCGCGTTCTCCCACGGCAGCGCGGCGGAGTTCGCATGGACAGTCTGGACGTCAACAAGGCAGTGGCGGCGGTGCTGGTCGCCGGCATCGCCTTCTTCATCACCGGGCTGCTCGGCGACAACCTGGTGCATGAGCAGGTGCCCGCGAAGCCGACCATCCCGATTCCGGCCGCGCCCGCAGCCGGCGCGGGCGGCGCGCAGCAGCCCGCCGGGCCGGCGCCGGTCATTCCGTTGCTGGCTTCGGCCAATGTGGAGAAGGGCAAGACCTTCGTCGATCAGGTCTGCGCCGCCTGTCACAGCTTCAATCAGGGCGGCAAGGCGATCGTCGGGCCGAATCTCTACGGCATCGTCGGCGACCCGCACGACCACATGGCCGGCTTTGATTACTCGGCGGCGCTGGAGAAGTACAAGGGCCAGCCCTGGACCTTCGAGGCGCTGAACAAGTGGCTCTACGACCCGCAGACCTATGCGCCCGGCACGCGCATGACCTATACGGGCATCAAGAGCACGAACCAGCGCGCCGACGTCATCGCCTATCTGCGCACGCTGTCGCCGCATCCCGAGCCGATTCCCGCCGCCCCGCCGCCGGCGCCCGCCGCCAACGCCGGCGGCGAGCAGCCGGCCGGCGCCGCGGCGCCGGGCGCCGGGCCGGCACCCATCGACCCGCTGCTGGCCTCGGCGAATGTCGAGAAGGGCAAGGACGTCGCGAGCACGGTCTGCGCCGTTTGCCATACCTTCAATCAGGGCGGCAAAGCGATCATCGGGCCGAATCTCTACGGCATCGTCGGCGCTCCGCACGATCACATGGCCGGCTTCGATTATTCGGCGGCGATGGAGAAGTACAAGGGCCAGCCCTGGACTTACGAGGCGCTGAACAAGTGGCTCTATGACCCGCAGACCTACGCGCCAGGCACGAAGATGACCTACACGGGCGTCAAGAGCACGAACCAGCGCGCCGACGTCATCGCCTATCTGCGCACGCTGGCGCCGAACCCGGAGCCGCTGCCCGGCGCCAAAGCCGCGGCCGGCCCGAACGCGCCGAGCGCCGCCGGCGGCGGGGCCGCTTCCGGCGCCAAACAGCCGACCGCCGCCGCCGAGACGGCCCCGGCCCCCGGCACCGCCGCGCCGGCCGGCAATCATAGCGCGCTCGCCAATGCCGCCGCGCCCAACAGCGCCCCGGCGTCCTCGCCCAAGACCACCGGCGCGCCGGGCAGTTCGTATAATCCGAACGCGCAGACGCCGAATGCCGGAACCGAGGCCGGCGGCGCCGGCGCCGCGCCGCGGCGGGTCCGGCGGCGGGGAAGTGACCCCGGCCGGGCGGCTGGACACGGACCGCCTGATCGCCGCCGCTGAGGCCGCCGCCGATGTCGCCGGCGCCGTCATCCGGCCGCTGTTCCGGGCCGGGATCGAAGTTGCGGCCAAGGCCGATCGCAGCCCGGTGACGATCGCCGACCGCAGCGCCGAGCAGGCGATGCGCGCGGTTCTCGCCGAGCGTTTCCCCGATCACGGCATCGAAGGCGAGGAATACGGCATCGACCGCGCGGGCGCGGCGCGGCGCTGGGTGCTCGACCCGATCGACGGCACCCGCGCCTTCATCACCGGGCGGCCGATTTTCGGGACCCTGATCGCGCTGCTCGAGGAGGATCGGCCGATCCTCGGGCTGATCGACCAGCCGGTGACGGGGGAACGCTGGCTGGGCGTCGCCGGCCGGCCGACGGTCTTTCGCGGACCCTTGGGCGGCGTTGCCGGGTGCCGACCTTGCCCGGCGCTGGCCGCCGCCGAGCTCTCCTGCACCTCGCCCGAGATGTTCGGCCCGCACCTGCCGGCCTGGCGGCGTCTGGCCGGCGCCGTCCGCCGGGTGTCCTTCGGCGGCGATTGCTACGCCTACGGGCTGCTGGCGCTCGGCCGCATCGACGCCATCGCCGAGGCGGCCATGAAGATGTGGGACTGGGCGGCGCTGCTGCCGGTTGTCGAAGGCGCCGGCGGCCGGCTCACCGACTGGCAGGGCCGCCCGCCGCGGCGTGACGGCGACGGGCGAGTTCTCGCGGTCGGCGACCCGGCGCTGCTGGAACCGGCGGCGGCGCTGCTGGGTTTGCGAGCGGGATGATCTTGCCCTGAACCGAAAGGGGATCCGGCGCGGGGCAAGCGCGTACACAACGGGCGCCGCAACCCCGAAACCGTGTACACAACTCCTGTTGTGCACTGCAGCAACGTGTACACAATTGGGGGTCCGCACCCCGAGGGCGTGTACGCATTTGGGTAGAGCTGGCTAACGCAGGCCGGTGGGCTCGGTGTTTGACGGCGATCGAACTCGGCCCGGGCGGGCGGCGAACACGATCCGTCCGACTAATCGCGGCAACCGCTGCCGGTGAACCGAAGCCGCCGCCCGCCGGTTCGCCCCGACCCGCGAGCGGCGGATTTGCATGCGTTCGGAACTATCGTCCCGGCGCCGATCGCGCGTCAGATCATGTTCACTTGAAAGCTGCCCGCGACGATGCCGCCGATGCCTTTCGCCTACTACTTAAGTGCGATCCACCTTAAGTCTAATTGCAGGCGGTTTCCAATTTTCCATCAAGCCACCGTTACGCCTGAAACGGCGGGCGGTGGCCGATCCAAATACATCAGCCGGCGTAGCCAGGGTCGGGGCGCTGTCTCTCAGTGGAGGAAAAAGTATGAAGCGTGTACTTCTCACGACTATCGCCGTCAACGGCAACGGCTTCGGCACCAACGGCAACGGCAACGGCTTCCGTGGCAACGGCAACGGCCCCGGCGCCGGACGCGGGCTCGGGAACGGGTTCTTCGGCGCCTGGATGTTCCACCGACAGCGGCGGGTGACGGTTGCTGCGAAGGCTCTCGATCGACACTTCCCGGGGGATCGCCATGTGCGATCCCTTTTTTTGCCGGAAATCGAAGAGTGCACGCCTTGTCTCACTTTTGATCCTAAATAGTTGATAATACTCCGGTTAAAAAAAGTGGCATGTTTCGTACACCTGTGTTAATAATCCATTCGGGACGCTGGTATTTCCCCGGGGGTGCCAAACCGTGTTCGCCGAAACCGGGCGGACCGGAGGGAAGTCAAAAAATTGAAATGGGGGGATTAAGTGGACGGATCCGACGTCTTCTCGGGGGACCCTAAGTCAATTCGGGGGACGCGGCCGATCGTTCTGCCGTCCTGCCCGATCACCCTGATCGATCCGGTGACCGAGCGCCGCAAGGCGCTGAATGAGAGTCTCGCCGCGAACGGGCTGTTGACCGATGCGGTAAGCCGACTGAGCCGGCCGTCGGCGGCGACGCTGGTGTTGCTCCATATCGGCTCTACACTGCTTGACGACGCCGAGACCGCCGCCCGCATCGCCGAGGCACGAAAACATCTCGCGCCGGGAACCGCAATCGCGGTGATCGCCGATCGCGATGATCCCGAACTGGCGCTGCGCGCGCTGCGCGAAGGCCTCTGCGGCTACGTGCCCGGCAGCCTGCCGGTGAATATGATGATCGCCGCCATTTTGCTGATGATGGCGGGCGGCCTGTTTCTTTCTCCCGAATCGCTGACGAGGCATGTCGGCGCCCGCGACGTCGTCCTGAAGGCGCCGGTGCGCCCGCCGGTGAACCTCACCACCCGCGAGGACGAGGTGCTGCTCGCCCTGCAGCAAGGCAAGCCGAACAAAATCATCGCCGCGGACCTGAAGATCGCCGAGAGCACGGTGAAAATCCACGTTCGTAACATCATGAAGAAGCTGCGCGCCAGTAACCGCACGCAGATCGTGGTGCTGAGCCGCGGCCCGGGCGAAAAGACAGCCGCTCCGGCGTAACCGCCCCCAATTCGCTCCCGGACGCCGCCGGTCGAAACGCATCCGCCTCCGCCGTCATCGCGAGCCGCCCCTTGGCGGCGTGCGCGAGCCGAAGGCGAAGCAATCCAAGACGCCCGCTCCGTGCTGCACGCCTGGATCGCCACGCCGCCGCAAGCGGCGGCTCGCGATGACGAAAGAGTTTCAGCACCGGCCAGCCGGTATAATACCAGCCGCCCGTTGCTCCGACCGCTTGTCGAGGCACCGTCATTGCGAGCCGACGGCCCGCCGGTGGTCAACCCCGGCGGCCCGATCCTGATCTCGTGCGTCGTCGGCGCCGGTTGCACGACCCGGCCCTATCGCTGAAAATCGAACGCTTCGAAGACGATTACGGACGCTCCCGGGCTGCCCGCGGTCGCGCATCTCATGACGGCTGCAAGCGGAAGTCGAAGCGCGCGAGATGAAACGGCCGATCCACGCCGCGCGCGGCGATCTCCTCCGGCGAGGCGTGGCGGGTCAGCGGCACGATGAGCTGATCCTTCACCGCGATCGCCGGATCGTCCTCGAGATGCGGGTCTTCGGCGAAGTAGAGCTGCGTCGTCAGCGTCTCGTGGCCGGGCGCCGTCAGGATGAAGTGCACATGCGCCGGCCGCCAGACCTGATGGCCCATCAGCTTCAGCACGGTTCCCATCGGCCCGACATTGATGTGATAGCCGGCCGGAAGCGGCGCGAACACGCGATACCGGCCATCCGCCCCGCTGCGCAGACGGCCGCGGCAATTCTGCTCCGGCTGCGAGGGATCGAAGAACGAGTAATTGCCCGCCCCGTTGGCCGCCCAGACATCGAGCTCGGCATCGGCGACGCTGCGCCCGTCGGTGTCGAGCACCTTGCCCTCGATGAACGGGTCCTCGGCCCCGTCATCGACCTGATGCAGCGGCGCGCCGTTGGCCACGATCGGCGCGTCCGGGCGATGGAACGGCCCCTCGATGCACTCCGCCGTCGCCGCGGCGCCGATCTTCGAGTTGTTCTCCTGCACGATCTGGCTGAGCCCGAGCATCCAGGCGACGCCGCGCATCATCACGGTGTCGGTCTCGCCGAGGAAGCGCAGCGCCGCCTCCCACTCGGCCGGCGTCACCTTCATCTCGTAGAGCACCGGATAGACGGCATCGAGCAGCCGGTCGATGACCGCGATCGCGCGCTCGTCGCCATCGCCGGTTTGCAGACCGCGCACGGTGCGGCGCAATTCGTTCAGGTTTTCCCGGGTGAACATGGACGCCTCCCTCGCCTTGTCGGGCGGATGCGATCATACCGGCGGAAGGCTTACAAGCGCACGTAGGCTTACAGGCGCACGCAGGCTTACAGAGCGCACGTAGCATTCCGACGCCGGCGCCTCCATCCGGGGGCGCGAGACGTGGGCGGCGACGGCGCGAGCCTTCGAGGCGGCGTGGCACGCGGCGTCCAGCGCCACCGCGCCCGCGGCCTCGCCGCAGGCGAGCCGCCCGATTTCGGCCGCTCGGGCGACCGCCGCCGCAATCGCTCCCGCGGCGCCCGATGGCGGACCGCAAACCACGTTCAAGTCGTGCCGCCAGGTCAGAAATGCGATCGCATCGACGATCCGCTCGAAGAACGGGCCGGCCACCGGAACCGCGCCGGCATCGAGGCCGAGCAGCAGCAGTCGCTCCGGCGGCAGTTTCAGGGCGCGCACCGCCGCCCGCGTCTCGCGCGCGTGCCGCGCCGCGTGCGCCGCGGCCGACGGTCCGGACGCGCCGAGCGCCGCGCCGTCGGTCAGGACGGCGACCAGCGGCGGCCGGCCGACGGCGCAGGCGGCGCCGATCAGCAAGCCGAACCCCGCGCTTTCGTCGCCGGGCGCGGCGGCGAGCACCAGCAGCGTCCGCCCGCCGGTCAATCGGTGCACGTCCATCGCGCCAGCCTATCGCCAATCGGACGCCGAGCGGATAGCCTGAACGCCGTGACCGCGGAGGGCCGGATGGATCACGTTGCCAACGTATCGGACGGTTCCGGGATCCGCTTCCCGCGCGACGACGGCTCGCGCGTGCCCTTCGCCGTGTTCAATTCGGCGGCCGTCCATGCGCGCGAGCAGGAGCGCATCTTTCGCGGCCCCACCTGGAGTTTCCTCGGCCTGGAGGCGGAGATCCCGAATCCGGGCGACTTCAAGAGCACCTTCTCGGCGAAACGCCGGTGGTGATGACCCGCGCCGATGACGGCAGCCTCGCCGCCTGGGTCAACCGCTGCGCGCATCGCGGCGCCGCCGTCTGCCGGCTGCCCCGCGGCAACGCGCTGTCGCACACCTGCGTCTATCACCAGTGGAGCTACGGCGCGAAGGGCAACTTGCAGGGCGTGCCGTTCCGGCGCGGGCCAGAAGGACATGACCGGAATGCCGCCGGATTTCGACATCGCGCAACACAATTTGCGGCAGTTGCGGGTGGACAGCTACCGCGGGCCTGGTGTTCGCGACTTTCAGCGACGCGGTGGCCGGGCTCGCCGACTATATCGGCCCGGCGATGCGCCCCTTCGTGGATCGCATCTTCCGCAAGCCGATCGACTATCTGGGCTGCACCCGGCAGTACTCCAGCTCCAACTGGAAGCTCTACCTCGAGAACGTCAAGGACCCGTATCACGCCAGCCTGCTGCATCTGTTTCACACCACCTTCAACATCCTGCGCGTCGGCATGAAGGCGCGCCCATGCCGCCGCCGACGCCACGGGCTGCACAGCACCTTTCTGTCGTTCAGGAACGAAACCAACGACGCCTCGGCGTACAAGGGCCAGAACATCCGCTCCTACGACGACAGGCTTCCGCGCTGGAGGACACCCTCGATCCTGGCGCTCGTGCAGGAATACGCCGAGGTCGCGACCAACCATATCCAGCCGATCTTCCCGCAACTGGTGATCCAGCAGATCCACAACACGCTGGTCGCGCGCCAGCTGCTGCCCAAGGGACCCGATGCCTTCGAGCTGGTGTTTCATTTCTTCGGCTACGCCGGACGATACGCCCGAGTTGCGGGCGCTGCGCATCAAGCAGGCGAACCTGGTCGGCCCCGCCGGCTATATCTCGATGGAGGACACCGAGGCGACCGAGCTGGTTCAGCGCGGCATCACCGGCCGCGACGCCGCCGGCGCCTCGGTGCTCGAGATGTCGCGCGCCGCGCCGGAGGAGACGGACACGGTAATCAGCGAAGGCCTGATCCGCAAATTCTGGGTCGGCTACCAGCGCCTGATGGGCTACGCCCCGGCGGCGCCATGATCGCAGCCGATCCGATGCTGCGGCTGGAGATGCGGGAATTGCAGGACCGCTACATCGCCACCATCGACGACGACCGGCTGGAGGATTGGCCGGCGCTGTTCATGGCGGACTGCCTCTACGAGATCATCCCGCGCGAGAACGAGGAGCTCGGGCTGCCGGCGCCGCTGCTGCATCTTACCGGCGCGGCGATGCTGCGCGACCGGGTGATTTCGCTGCGGCACGCCAATATCTACGAGAAGCCGGCCTATCGGCACCTGGTGTCGGGCTTCGCGATCGAACCGCTCGACGCCGAGACGGTGGCGATGGCGTGCAACTACGTGGTGGTCAACACCTCGCAAGAGGGCAGTTCCGCCATCTACCAGGCCGGCCGTTACCAGGACCGGGTGGTGCGCACGCCGGAGGGATGGCGCTTCAAGTCGAAGCGCGCGATCTACGACACGCTGCGCGTGCAGACATTGCTCGCGTACCCGATCTAGCGGCATCATCTAGCGGCATCACCGGCGCCGCCAGGCGTGGTAGCCCCGCAACACCGGCAGCAGCCGCGTCGGGGCGTGCGCCCGGCGCCACTCGCCGGCAGCATCCCGGATGGCCTCCGCATATGTGGGGTAGGCGTGGATGGTGGCGAACAGCTTCTTCAGGCCGACGCCGTGGCGCATCGCCACCACCAGCTCGGCCAGCATCTCGCCGGCGCGCGGGGCGACGATCGTCGCGCCCAGGATGCGGTCGCGCCCGGGCGCGGTCAGGATGGTGACGAATCCCTCGCGCGCCCCATCGACGATCGCGCGATCGAGCTCGTGCAGCTCGCGGCGCGTCACCTCATGGGCGATGTTCTGCGATCGCGCCGCGCGCGCATTCAGCCCGACGCGGGCCACTTCCGGCGCGGTGAAGGTGACGTTGGGCATCACCGCGGCGTCCCAGCGCACCCGATGCAGTGAGCCGAACAGGGCGTTGAGGGCCGCCGTCCAGGCCTGATCGGCCGCCGCATGGGTGTACTGGAACGGTCCGGCGACGTCGCCGCAGGCGTAGATGCCGGGCACGCTGGTTCGCAGATGGGCGTCGGTCTCGACCCTTCCCTTCTCGTCCACCCTGACGCCGAGCTCCTCCAGCCCGAAGCCGCGCGTCCGCGGCCGGCGCCCGACCGCAACCAGGAGCCCGTCGAACGCAACGCGCGTCTCCGCGCCGGCATGCGTGAACAGCATCGCCCCCCCGTCGGCCCGGCTCGCCGCGTGTGCGGTCAGCACGCGCACGCCGTCGCGCCGCAGGCGCGCGGCCACGAACGCCGAAACGTCGTCGTCCTCGCGCGCCAGCAGGCGCTCGCCGTTTTTGCGCCAGCGTCACCTCCGCACCCAATCGCGCGAAGGCCTGCGCCAGCTCGCAGCCGATCGGTCCGCCGCCCAGGATGAGCAGCCGCCGCGGCACCGCCGGCAAGCGCCACAGCGTTTCCGAGGTCACGAAGCCGCTCTCGGCAAGCCCGGGGATCGGCGGCTCGATGGGCTCGGCCCCGGTTGCCAGGATGATCGCGCGCGTGCGGAGCACGGCATCACCCATGGCGACCTCGCTTGCCGAGATGAGCCGCGCCCGTTGCCGGCGCACATCGACGCCCATTTGTCGGTAGCGTTCGGCCGAATCGTTCGGGGCCACTTCGGCGATCGCGGCGCGCACGTGGCGCAGCGCCGCGGTTGCATCAACGGCGCCGGGGTCGCCGAACAGTCCCATGCTCGCCGCCGTCCGCGCCGCCGCTACCAGACGCGCGGCGTGGATCAGCGCCTTCGACGGCACGCAACCCGTATTGAGGCAGTCGCCGCCCATCGCGCCGGCCTCGGCCAGCGTCACCGCCGCACCGGCCTTGGCGGCGACCAGCGCACTTACCAGCCCGGCGGTTCCGGCGCCGATGACGATCAGATTGCGATCAAACCGCTGCCGTCGCGAGAGCGGAGAACGAGCCATTCAGGTTCCGGCTTCGCGGCTTGTGCGGAAGCAGAAATATTTTGCCCTACCATCGTATTTCCATTGTGTCATCGCTACGTCATCTCATAGCTTGCGTTCCCGCGCCGATCGTCGCGCGCAAGGCGAGTAACGCCATCGAGGAGAAACCCATGCCAGTTCGTCTTCATGCGCCCGCAGCGCGGGCCAACGCCACCCGGCTCACCGCTATCGGTCTGGCCGCCGCGACCAGCCTGTTGCTGGCTCCGGCTGCACGGGCGGATTACTTCAACACCGCCGATTGGTCGTCGAGCGGACCCGGCAGCAGCGGGGTCGTCGCCTCCCCCGGCCAGGTCACGCTGTCCTACGACTACGCCCCTGGTTTCTGCGGCGGCTGCAGCGGCCCGACCTGGGATTTCACCACCACGGCGTCGAGCACCGGAACCTTGGGCTTCGCCTGGGCGCAATCTGCGAACTATGCCTATTTCCATACCAGCGGCTCGCTGACCTTGATCGACACCACGAGCGGCGCCACCGACCTGCTCAACACCAACAACGGCGTCTTCACCGCCAATGGCACCGCCTCCCTGCCCGTCGCCGCCGGCGATACCGTGGATGTCCAGGCCCATGCCGACAATTTCGACAGCCAATCCTTCGTCAATGGCACGGTCACGCTGACCTCATTTACGGGGGTGGTCCCCGAGCCCGCCTCAATCGCCCTGCTAAGCGCCGGCCTGGTCGGCTTCGCCTTCGCCCGTCGCCGCGCCGGCTGAAGATCACCGACAACCTCCAATCCCCTCTCCGCCCCGGGACCTCCGGGCGGAGAGGGACGGGATGAGGCGGAAGACGCGGTCGTATCCGTGCAATTCGCGGCGCCCGCATGCAACCGGGCGATCAGAGAAATGTTCCTGAGGCGCCCGAAACTTCGATCGACGAGATTCGGCGGCAGCGCATCGAACGCAGAGGGAGCGCGAAGCCATGTCTCGAGGCCGCCTCAGCGGCGGCGGCGCCCGCGCGGTTCGTCCGCGGCCCCGTAGCGGCTGGGCCATATCCGACGGGGCGTCACCCCGATTGCCCGCGCGATGATCGCCTCCATCGCCGGCCAGGGCCGTTTCAGCGCCTTGCCGGCGGCCGTCGGATGGTATCCATTCGCAACCGAAAGCCCGGCCAGCGTCAACCCTCGCTTTTTCAACGCCGCCTGCACGTCCGCCGGATGCCAGTCGGGATCGGGAACGGGGGTGCTTGCCGGATCGTTCATCGTGCGGGCAAAATTCTCTTTAGAGAAGGGCCGTCGAAAAGTGCCTTCCGGTTCGACTCAGCCGAGGGACGCGACATGGAATCACCCTCGGAAAGTGTTCGAGAGTTTGGACGCCCGGCCGAAGAATGTCACGCCAAGAGAGAAGAATGTCGCCTGAGCGGGAAAATGAAAGCTCCGCGAACGCACCCCGCGCCGATCGGGAGGCGTTCGTCGCCCGATTGCAGCGAATTGTGCGGCATTGGCGCAGTGCTGAGCGACTGGCCCGCACGATGGGTGTTTCGCCCTCGGCTTTCCGCAAATGGCTGAAGGGCGAGGCCGAGCCGAGCCGGGAACGGCTGATCGCGCTCGCCGATGCTGCGGGGGTTGGCGTCGCCTGGCTGGCCACCGGCGAAGGACCCTCGCCGCGGTTCGACGGCGTCACCCCGAACGCCGCCTTCAGTGGCAGCCTGGACAAGAGCCAGTTCCTGTTGCTGCCGAAGACGGCGGAGTCGGCTGAGGCGGCGGCCGGCTCCGGCACGCCGCCCCCCGATCCGCGGGCCAGCGTTCATATCGCCTTCGGGCACGACTGGGTTCGCCGCAGCTTCGCGATCGAACCCGAGGAACTGATGTTGGAGACCGCCATCGGTAAATCGATGCAGCCGACCATTCGGGACGGCGACATCATCCTGATCGACAGCACCGACCGCCAATTCCGTGAGTTTGGCGTTTACGTGCTGGAATACCACGGCGAGCGCCTGGTCAAGCGCGTTCAGCGTAAGCTTGATGGCGGATTGTTGCTGATCAGCGACAACGCGATCTATGAGCCGGAGCGCATTCCGTCCGAGCGAGCCTCCGGCGTGACGGTGGTGGGGCGGGTCGTCTGGAGCGGCGGGAAACTCTGACCTGACTTCACGCCGCCGGGGCGAGCGACGATGCCTCCGGTGGCACGAGCATGGTTTCGAGGGAGGCCCGGAGATCGCTCGAACGAGCGATCAGCAGGGGATTTTCCAAGATTGCGGCCAGCACCGACCGCAATAGAGATGAGGCTTCGGGGTCGAGCGCCTCGCTCGTCTGCCTCTGACAACCACTCACGACCAGCCTCCGGAACCGCGAAAGGAACATAGAGGATTATATTCGGGCGCACGCCGGCCGCCCATAACAATCCCGCTAGCTCCCGGCCCCCGGGTCCCGGCGATGCCTCGCGGCCGGACGGCCGGTTCCCGCGCTGACGGGAACCGGCCGCTATCAGCAATCAGCAGTTGCGTGCGAGCTGCTGCTGGCTGGCGCGTTGCGGACGGCCGATATTCTGGCCGAGCTGCTCCTGGTCGGCGCGCTGCGGACGCCCGACGTTCTGCCCGAGCTGCTCCTGGTCGGCCCGTTGCGGACGCCCGACATTCTGCCCGAGCTGCTCCTGGTCCGGCGCCGACTTCTGCCCGAGCTGCTCCTGGTCGGCGCGTCGGACGGTATTCTGGCCGAGCTGCTCCTGATCGGCGCGCTGCGGACGGCCGACATACTGCCCCAGCTGCTCCTGGTCGGTCTTTTGCGCGTGACCGACATTCTGTCCGAGCTGCTCCTGGTCCGCCCTCTGCGCGCAGGCGCCGTTTCCGGCCGCCAGCGCCAACGGCGCCGCCGCCAATGACAAGCTCAGGCCCAGAGCGGCGGTCCCGAGCGCCCGCGAAATCATCTTCGTGGTCATGGTTCGATACCTTTGTTACAGTGAATGCGGCGAGCGGTGGTTGATGGAGCGATGGACCGCTTCGCCCGACGGCTTCCTCACGCCCGTCCGCTATGTGGCGCGAATGGGATGAAGACAAGTTTGATTTCACAGACTAGTGAAAGAACCATTCCGCAAACGGGAGGCTGACCTGCTTAAAAACCGGTTTCGGCGGGCGCGCAGCGCGGTTGCGTTCCTCGCCGCCATCCTCATCGCGGCGCCGGCCGCGCACGCGCAGGAGATGCAATTCGATCAATCGGCGCTCGTGCAAAGCCTGCTACCGATGGTTGTCAACATTACCGCCGTCGTCGCCGCCAGCATACCCGCGCCGCAGAGCGCCGGCGCGATGGGCGATCCCGGGTTAGCCGCGTCCCCGGAAAAGCGTCAGCTCGGATCGGGCTTCATCATCGACCCGAGCGGCGTCATCGTTACCAACTACCATGTCGTCGATGGCGCCTACGAGCTCATCGTGACCTTTTCCGACGGCACGCAGACGACGGCGAACGTGCTCGAGGCTGATCGGCTGTCCGACATCGCCCTGCTCAAGGTCTCGACGAGGGCGAAGCTGCCGACCGCAAAATGGGCCGACAGCAGAAGCGTCCATATCGGCGACCCGGTGCTCGCGATCGGCAATCCGCTCGGTGTCGGGCTCTCCGTCACCGGCGGCATCGTCAGCGCGCTCCATCGCAATATCATGGAGACCCCGTACGACGACTACATCCAGACCGATGCGCCGATCAATCACGGCAACTCGGGCGGGCCGCTGTTCAATCTGCACGGCCAGGTGGTCGGCATCAACACGGCGATCATCTCGCCCACCGCCGGCTCCGCCGGCATCGGCTTCGCGATCCCCGCCAACGACGCCCGCTTCGTCATCGGTCAGTTGCAGAAATACGGCTGGCTGCATCCGGGATGGCTGGGGATCAAGGTGCAGCAGATCACGCCCGACATGGCGCAGGCGCTCGGCATGGGTGAGCCGCAGGGCTCGATCGTGGCCGAGGTGATGACGGATTCGCCGGCCGCAAAGGCCGGGCTCGAAGTGGGCGACATCGTGCTCGACTACAACAATCGGATGCCGCCGAACGAGCGCGAATTGCTGGCCGACATTGCCATCACCGAGCCGGGGACGACCGTCCCGATCACCGTTCTCCGAGGCGCCACCAAGCTGAGAGTGCCGGCGACCATCGCCGAATGGCCGCGCCGGCAGTGGGAGACGTTCGATGCGCCGGTGCAGCAGGCCAGGCCGGTGCCCATGATCCCGCCCGATCTCGGGATCAAGGTCGCCGCGCTGCCGGCGACGCAGCGCGTCATGCTGCATCTCGACGCCGCCTCGCCCGCGGTGCTGGTCACCTCGGTCCAGCCCGGCACCGACGCCGCGCAGCGCGGCGTCAAGGCCGGCGACGCCATTCTGCGCGTGCAGTCGCAAGTGACCGCCTCGGCGGCGGCGTTCTATGCGGCGATCGCCGACGCGCGCCAGCAGCACCGGGATTTCATCGTCGTGCTGCTGCTGCCGCAAAAGCAAGTGACCCCGGGACCGGAGTGGATCGCCCTGCAGATCGCGAACAGCGGCGCGTGAGGATGACTTCTCCCCTCTCCCGCCGGCGCAAGCGGGAGAGATGCCATCTCTTCCTCACCGAAACCGGACCAGCTTGCCCCGCGGCTCGCCGATGATTTCGTCGTCCCGCATCACCGCCGCCCCGCGCACGATCGTCGCCGTCGGCCAGCCGGTCACGATGGTTCCGGCGAACGGCGTCCAGCCGCAGGGCGAGACGATCCACGACTCCTCGATCCGGCGGCGGCGCTTAAGATCGACCAGGGTGAAATCGGCGTCGTAGCCGGCGGCCAAGCGTCCCTTTCCAAGCACGCCATAGACCCGCGCCGGGCCGGCGCACATCAGATCGACCAGGCGCGGCAGGCTGAGCCAGCCGGCATTCACCTGGTCGAGCATCATCGGCACGATCGTCTGCACGCCGGTGAGACCGGCCGCGCAATCCGGCCAGGGCAAGGTCTTCTTGGCGCGCGCGTGCGGGGCATGATCCGAGCCGATGGTATCGACCGTGCCGTTCGCCACCGCCGCCCGCGCCGCCTGCAAATGCCGCCGGCCGCGGATCGGCGGGTTCATCACGCCGAGGCCGCCCAGAGTCTCGTAGACCTCGGGCGCCACCTGCGTCAGGTGATTGACCAGCACTTCGATGGTGGCGAGGTCGCGGAAGCCCGCGAGATATTCCAGCTCCTCCTCGGTGGACACGTGCAGGATGTGCGCCGGCCGCCCGGTCTTGAGCGCCAGCGCCATCAGCCGCCGCGTGCCGAGAAATGCCGTCTCCTCGTCGCGCCACTCCATGTGCCGA
Source organism: uncultured Pseudomonadota bacterium (assembly GCA_963762525.1). Classification (GTDB taxonomy): domain Bacteria; phylum Pseudomonadota; class Alphaproteobacteria; order Acetobacterales; family Acetobacteraceae; genus DATFDN01. Next base: position 909,747 of record CAVXKT010000011.1, on the reverse strand, counting down.
GCATGGGGTTCGCCGCGCGCGAACAGGGCGCGTCGGGCCTGCAAGCGATACTCGTCCTCGCTGTGATAGGCGATGCGACGGCGACCGGCGCGCATCACCCGCTCCAGACTCGCATCGTCCTCGACCAGCAGATCGCCGGTGGAGCTGGCGGCGAAAATCTTGATCGCGCACACGCCGCGCCCGGTCTCCAGCGCCGCCAGCTCGGCGATGTTCGACTTGGTGCCGCCGACATAGAGGCCGATGTCGCACCAGGCGACCCTCTCCGCGTACTCCTGCTTCCACCTCAGTCGCTCGGCATCGACGATGGCGGGCGCCGTATTCGGCATGTCGAACACCGCCGCCAGGCCGCCGAGCACGGCGGCGCGGGTTCCGGTCGGGATGGTCTCGACCGCCGCATCGCCCGGATCGCGCAGATGCACATGGCTGTCGATCAGCCCCGGCAGCACATGCAGACCGTGCGCATCGATGGTCCGCTCGGCGGTCGCCGAAGCGGCCACGCCGAGCGCCGGCGATGCGGCCGTCCCGCACCCCCACATCGGTCGCCTCCATGCCCCACGGCAGCACGCAGACGCCACCCCTGATCAGCAGGTCGTAGTGTTCGCTCATGGATCCCGCCGCGAGCCTATCCGGAGCGTTCCACGCCGGCAAACGGACGTTCGAAAAGATGAAACACCAACGACCAAAGACGTGCTGAAGCCGAGCGACTTCGCGCTGGCCCTGTCGCAAGCCTGCTTGCGTGGGAAGAGGGCCGGGATTAGCTCTGTTTGATGCCCGGGCGGCTCGTCGGTGTGTTGATCGCCTTCATTGTCGCCCTTGTCGCGACGACGCTCGCGCTGGCGCCGACCGGCCCGGCGCGGGCAGCGGCGAGCGCGTGGGACAGTCATGCCGATGGCGCGGCACGACTGATTACGGCCACCGAGGCGACCGGATCGGGCACTCGGCTCGACGCCGGATTACAGCTCCTTCTGCCCACGGGCTGGCACACCTACTGGCGCACGCCCGGTGATGCCGGCTTCGCGACGACGCTCGACTGGAAGGGGTCGGAGAACGTCGCGGGCGCCGCGATCGCCTGGCCCGCGCCCCAACGCCTGCCGCCGCTCGGCGGGCTGGAGACGGCCGGCTACGTCGGCGGCGTCGTATTGCCGATCACGGTCACGCTCGCCCATCCGCGGCGCGCCGCTGCACCTGCATGCCGAGGTTGATTACGCCTCCTGCCGGGAGGTCTGCATCCCCTATCACGCCAGCCTCGACCTGCACCTTCCGGCGGGCCTGGCGCAACCCGGACCGGAGGCCCCCCTGATTGCCGAGGCCCGGGGCCGGGTGCCGGACGATTTTGCCGCCGCCGGCCTGTCTCTGCGCGGAACCGAGGTGGCCGCGGACGGCAACGCCGTGCTGCTCTCGGTGCTGGTGGGGAGCCCCGGCCGGCCGCTCCACGCCCCCGACCTGTTCGTTGAGGGCGCGGCAGGCATCTCGCCCGGCCGCCCCGAGGTTACGCTGTTGGAGGGCGGCCGTTTGGCCATGCTGCGGGTTCCGGTCCGGGGCGCCTCCGCCGCCTCGCTGGCCGGGACGACGCTGCATCTGACCGCGGTTGACGGCGCCCGGGCGGCGGCAGCGGACGCGATCCCGCTCTTCGGTGCGCTGCCGGGGCTGCCGCGGCAAGCGGGGCGCATCGGCATCGTCGGCCTGGCGCTGCTCGGCGGGCTGATCCTGAACCTGATGCCCTGCGTGCTGCCGGTGCTGTCGCTGAAGCTGCTCGCCCTGGTCGGCTACAGCGGTGGCGAACGGCGCACCGCGCGCCTCGGCCTGCTGGCCACGGCCGCCGGAATCCTGGCCTCGTTCGCCGTGCTTGCGGCGGTGCTTATCAGCCTGCAGGCAGCCGGGGCGGCAATCGGCTGGGGTATCCAGTTCCAGCAGCCCTGGTTCCTCAGCGGCATGGCGCTGCTGACAACCCTGTTTGCTGCGAGCCTGTGGGACTGGCTCCCGCTCGCCCTGCCGGGCGGAATGGCGGGCGCGGTCGGCGCGGTCCGCGGCCGCGGACGGATCGCCGACGCCTTCCTGCTGGGAGCCTTCGCGACGCTGCTGGCGGCGTCCTGCTCGGCGCCCTTCCTGGGCACCGCGATCGGCTTCGCCCTGGCCCGCGGACCCGCCGACATCGCGCTCGTGTTCGCGGCGTTCGGCCTCGGCATGGCGGCACCCTTCCTCGCCGTCGCGGCGGTGCCCGGCGCGGTCGGGTGGCTGCCGCGGCCGGGGCGGTGGATGGTCTGGCTGCGGCGCGTGCTGGGGTTCGCCCTGCTCGGAACCGCGGGGTGGCTGCTGTCGGTTCTGGCGCTCGAGGCCGACACCGGCGCTGCCCTGCTGGCCGGCGCGATGCTCGCGGCACTGCTGTCCGTGCTCGCCTGGCGCCATCGCCGGCCTGCCCGCCGTCCGGGGGCGACGATCGCGGCCCTGGCGCTTGCCGCCGTCGCGGTGCTGGCCCCGGCCTTGCGCGGCCAGGCGGGGCCGATCGCGGCGCCGGCCCATCCCGCCGCCGAGCTATGGCGGCCATTCGACGAGGCGGTGCTGCGGGCGGCGGTGACGCAAGGCCAGGTGGTGTTCGTGAACGTGACCGCCGCCTGGTGTCTGACCTGCAAGGTGAACGAGTTGACCGTGCTCGACCGGGCGCCGGTCGCCGAGCGGCTGCGCGCGCCGGGCATGATCGCGATGCGGGCCGACTGGACCCGTCCCGCCCCCGCCGTCACCGCCTATTTGCAGAGCTTCGGCCGTTACGGCGTGCCGATGGATGTGGTGTACGGCCCCGGCGCCCCCGAAGGCATCGCACTGCCCGAGCTGCTGACGGCGGAGGCGGTGATGGACGCCTTCCGCCGGGCCGGCCCGGCAACGTCCGGACCGATATCAGAATGAATTTCTATCAGCGCCACGTCCTGCCGCGCCGGCTGCACCTGGCGATGCGGCTTCCGCCTCGATGCGCTCGCCAATTCGCAGCTACAGGGACCACGCACGCACACCTTCCTCACCGAAGGCCGCGCTCGACCCGCTTAACGAGAAGGGAAGCATGATCCGCACGCTGCGCATCCCGGGCTGGCCCGTCTCGGCCTGAACGAACACGGCGGCGCTGTCGTCGTGGGGGCCCCATTGACTTCAACGTGGGCGGGAGGCGGTCTGGAAAGCCGACGCCATTTGTCGGGAAAACGGACATCTCGGCGCGAGAGTCCAACAGGCAGCCCGGAGTTTTCACCATTCTGCGGTTGGCACGCCGGTTGCGCTGCATCCGCCGAGCCCCGCTGTGTGGGGCGGTTCTTCGGAAAGGACACTCGGATGAGCAAACTCAGGACGGCGCTGCTGGCAACGGCGGCCATCGGCATGTTGGGCGGCGCCGCCTTCGCCCAAAACGCCGCGAACACGGCGCCCGTCACGTCGGCGACGGCGCAAGCCGCGCCCACCTATGACCCTGCGCAACTGCCGACCATCAAGGGCACCGTCGCGCAGTATGACGTGACCCCGCGCGGTGATGTGGACGGCCTGATCCTGAACGACGGCACCGAGGTGCATATGCCGCCGCATCTCTCGGCCGCGCTCGCCGGCGCGGTGAAGCCCGGCGACGCCGTCACCATCCACGGGCTGCACGCGCGCGCGCTGCCGCTGGTGCAGGCGATGTCCGTCACCAACGACGCCTCCGGACAAACCGTGGTCGATACCGGTCCGCATGGCCCCGGCCGCGGCCCGCGCGGCCATCGGCCGCCGCCGCCCCCGGCTGCGGCCGGCGCCGGCCAGCAGCTTGAGGCGCAGGGCGTGGTGAAGATGGATTTGCACGGCCCGCGCGGCGAGCTGAACGGCGCTTTGCTCGACGACGGCACGATGATCCACCTGCCGCCTCCCGAGGCGCAGCGCCTGTCGGCCGATCTGGCGCCCGGCACGACCCTCTACGCGATGGGCAACGGCGTGAAGGGCGATTTCGGAACCTCGATCGCCGCGCAGCAGATCGGGCCGAGCAAGAGCCAGCTCACGACGGTGGCGGTGCCCCCGCATGGTCCACGCGGCCGACCGCCTTCGCCGCGCGGCCAACGAAGCCGGCCCGTCCCATAGCTGATTTCGCCGGGCGGGCGCTCGCGGCGCCCGCCCGGAAGTTCGATCGCGCGCAACCGACCCGGACCGCCGACGTTGCCCCGGCGCAGCGTGACATCCCACAAATCAGCGAGGCGCCGATGGGCCGGGCCTTCGACGAGGCGCGGGATGCGGTGCGCGCCGGAGCGGCGATTTGAGCGGCGACATCCTGATCTGGATCATCGCCGTCATCGCCACCGCCGGGGTCGTCGTCCGACCGTGGCGGTGGCCGGAGGCGGTGTGGGCGGTTGCCGGCGCGGTGTTGCTGGGCGCGCTGGGGCTGCTGCCGTGGACCGAGTTCGTTCGCGCCGTGCTGCGCGGCCTCGACGTTTACCTGTTCCTCGCCGGCATGATGCTGCTCTCCGAGGTGGCGCGGCGCGAGGGTCTGTTCGACTGGCTGGCCGCCTTCGCGGTGCGGCGGGCGAACGGATCGGCGTCACGGCTGTTTCTGCTGATCTATGCCGTCGGCATCGTCGTCACCGCGCTGATGTCGAACGATGCGACGGCGGTGGTGCTGACGCCGGCCGTGTTCGCCGCCGCCAAGGCGGCGCGGGCCGAGCCGTTGCCGTACCTCTTTATTTGCGCCCTGATCGCCAATGCCGCGAGCTTCGTGTTGCCGATCTCGAACCCGGCCAATCTCGTCCTCTACCAAAGCCATTTGCCGCCGTTGCCGGTGTGGATCGGGCGCTTCATCCTGCCCTCGATCCTGTCGATCGCGACCACCTTCATCGCCTTGCGGCTGCTGGAGCGGAAATCGCTGCGGCGCGGGATCGCCACCGATTGCACGCAGCCGGCGCTGTCGCGTGGCGGCAAAACGGCGGCGATCGGAATCGGCTTCACCGCTTCGGTGCTATTGGCCGCTTCCACGCTCGACATCCAGCTCGGCTTGCCGACCGCGGTCTGCGGCGCCGCCACCGTTGCGGTCGTGCTGCTCTTGAAGCGCGAGGCACCCTGGGGCGTGGTGCGGGGCGTGTCCTGGGCGGTTCTGCCTTTGGTCGGCGGACTGTTCGTGCTGGTCGCCGGCCTCGGCCGGACCGCCGTTCTGGCGCAGCTCGCCGCCCTCTTGCAACGCGGGGCGCAAGCATCGGCGCAAACGACCGCCTGGATCGCCGGGATCGCGCTGGCGCTGGTCTGCAACGTCATGAACAACCTGCCGGCCGGTCTGATCGCCGGGTCCGCGGTGGCGGCGGCGCAGGTGCCCCGACAGGTAACGGACGCGCTGCTGATCGGCGTCGATCTCGGCCCCAATCTGTCGATTACCGGCTCGCTGGCAACCATTCTTTGGCTGACGGCGCTGCGCCGCGACGGCGTGGATGTGAGCTTCGGGCGATTTCTGCGCATCGGCGCGGTGGTGATGCCGGTGGCGCTGCTGTGCGCCCTCGCCGCGCTGCGGCTCTGAGCGTGAGCATGGCTGATCTGCACCGGCGGGCGCGTCCAAGCGCCGCCGTGGTTCTCGTCATGCTCGGCGAATGCTGCGAACGCCGAGCACGACGGAAACCGAGACGGTTCTACCCGGTTCGAAGCCGCCCTAGATTCCCGCTTGCGTGACGAATTTCGTAACCAGATAAGCCTCGATCGCCTCCGATCCGCCTTCCGAGCCGTAGCCCGAAGTCCTTGACGCCGCCGAACGGCACCTCCGGCAGCGCCAGGCCGATATGGTTGATCGTCATCATGCCGGCCTCCACCGAGGTGGCGAGCGCCGTCGCGGTTCGCGTCGAACGGGTGAAGGCATAGGAGGCGAGGCCGTAGGGCAGGCGGTTCGCCTCCGCCACCACGTCGTCGAGCCCGCGGAACGGCGAAATCACGGCGACCGGGCCGAACGGCTCCTCGTTCATGATCCGCGCCTCGCGCGGCACGTCGGTCAGCACCGTCGGCTCGTAGAAATTGCCCTTGTTGCCGATGCGGTTGCCGCCGGTGCGCACGGTCGCGCCGTGCTTCGAGGCATCGCCGATGAAGGCGTCCATGGCGCTCAGGCGGCGGGTGTTGGCGAGCGGCCCCATGGTGGTGCCGGATTCCAGCCCGTCGCCCACCTTCGCCTTCTTCACGTTGGCGACGAAGCTATCGACGAAATGATCGTACACCTTCTCCTGCACCAGCAGCCGGGTCGGCGAGATGCACACCTGGCCGGCGTTGCGCAGCTTGCTCGCCGCCAGCATCCGGCTCGCCTGATCGACATCGGCGTCGTCGAAGACGATCGCCGGCGCGTGCCCGCCCAGCTCCATGGTTGCGCGCTTCATGTGCGCGCCCGCGAGTGCGGCAAGCTGCTTGCCGACCGCAGTCGAGCCGGTGAACGAGATCTTGCGGATCGTCGGATGCGGAATGAGATATTCGGAAATCTCCGACGGCACCCCGTAGACCAGGCCGATCACGCCGGCCGGCACGCCGGCATCGGCGAAGGCGCGGATCAGCTCGGCCGGCGAGGCCGGCGTCTCCTCCGGCGCCTTGACGATGATCGAGCAGCCGGCGGCGAGCGCGCCCGACAGCTTGCGCACCACCTGATTGATCGGGAAATTCCATGGCGTGAACGCCGCCACCGGCCCGACCGGCTCCTTCAGCACCAGCTGATAGATGCCCTCGGCCCGCGCCGGCACCACCCGCCCGTAAGCGCGGCGCGCCTCCTCGGCGAACCAGTCGATGACGTCGGCGGCGGCCAAGGTCTCGCCCTTCGCCTCGGCCAGCGGCTTGCCCTGTTCCATCGTCATCAGCCGGGCGATGGCGTCGGCGCGCTCGCGCAGCAGGTCGGCGGCCTTGCGCATGATCTTGGCGCGCTCATAGGCGGAGACCTTGCGCCAGGCGGCGAAACCCTTCTCGGCGGCGGCGAGCGCGCGATCCAGATCGGCCCGCTCGGCATGCGCGATTTTGCCGATTTCCTCGCCGGTCGCCGGATTGATTACGGCAATCGTCTTGCCGCCTTGCGCCGGCGTCCAGTTGCCGTCGATGAACAAGTTCACGTCCCGGTACATGCCTGCTCTCCCCGCCTCGGTGATCCGGCGGGTGGTATCCCTCGCGCCGGCGTTGTCAAGCGCGTGCCGCGGGAGGATGCTGCGGGCTTGCATGGGAGAGACACCATGAACCAAGTCTGCACCGGCAGTTACCGTCATCTGGAGGTGAGGCCGATCGCGGGCGCCGCGGGCGCCGAGATCGCCGGTGTCGATCTCGCCACCGACTTCTCCGACGAGGTGCTCGGCGAAATTCGCGCCGCCCTGCTGGCGCATCTGGTGATCTTCTTCCGCGACCAGCAGCTGACGCCGGACCGCCAACTGGCGTTCGCCCGCCGCTGGGGCGAGATCCACCTGCATCCGTTCGTCGAGGGCATGGCGGACTATCCGGAGGTTCTGGAAATCGTGAAGCGGCCGACCGACAAACGCAATTTCGGCGGCGCTTGGCACACCGACCAGATGTTCGCCCCGCGTCCGGCGATGGGCACCATGCTGTACGCGCTCGAGGTTCCCTCGGCCGGCGGCGATACCATGTTCACCAACCAGTATCTCGCCTACGAAAGCCTGTCGCCGGCGATGCGCGCCATGCTCGATAAGCTGCGCACGCTCTGCGTCGGCGACCGCTCCAAGCGCCGGGGCGGGCCGGGACGCAAGGAGCTGCTCACCGGGCAGATGGCGTCGATGCGCGGCAAGGACCCGGGCGACGAGCAGACCGACAGCATCCACCCGCTCGTGCGCACCCATCCCGAGACCGGCCGCAAGGCGCTCTATATCGGCGGCCACGTGCAGGCCTTCGACGGCATGACCGACGAGGAGAGCGCGCCGCTGATCGGCTTCCTGATGGAGCACTCGACCCGGCCCGAATTCACCTGCCGGTTCCGATGGCAGACGGGTTCGCTCGCCTTCTGGGACAATCGCTGCACGCAGCATTTCGCGGTCAACGACTATCCGGCCGAGAACTCGGATCATGCACCGCGTCACGGTGTGCGGCGACGCGCCGTTCTGACGCCTTCGATTCGGCTCTGACGCAACCCGCGCGGGAAAGATTGAGGAAGCCGCGGCGGCGGCCTATCCTGCTTGGATGCTCGCAATCGCCATCTGCGGCCTCGTGATCTTCGCCCTCCTGGGCGGACTGCGCCTGTTCGAGCGCGCTTCGGTGCACAGCATCAAGCTGCTGCTGGCCTGGATCGCCGCGCTGGCGGGGCTCAGCCTGGCGGTGCTGCTGGTACTGACCGGGCGCGAGGGGGCGGCGATCGGCGCCGCGACGCTGATCGGGCCGTTGGTGCTGGAGAAATGGCGAGCCTCGCCGATCGGGGCGTCCTTCAACGCCCGCGCCCGCGCCGCCGGCGAGGCCCGGTCGTCAACCGGGCCGATGTCGCAGGCGGAGGCCTATGCGATTCTCGGCCTCGCGCCCGGCGCCAGCGCCACCGCCATCCGGGACGCACATCGGCGGCTGATGCGCGGCGCGCATCCCGACGGCGGCGGGTCGGACTGGCTCGCTTCGCGCATCAATCAGGCGCGCGACACCCTGCTCGGCCGTCGGCGTTAAAGCGCCGCCCGCCTTGCGCTGCTATCGTGCCATATTTCCGCCGGCGCCCGATGCTGGCTGACGGCGCTTCCACAGGAGTTCCCGTTTGATGAAGCCGTTGCGCAAGGCCGTGTTGCCCGTCGCGGGCCTCGGCACCCGGTTTTTGCCGGCCACCAAGGCGATCGCCAAGGAGATGCTGCCGGTAGTGGACAAGCCGCTGATCCAGTACGCGATCGAGGAGGCGCGGGCGGCCGGGATCGAACAATTCTGCATGGTTACCGGGCGCGGCAAGACGGCGCTGGTCGAGCATTTCGACTATGCGTTCGAGTTGGAAGCGACCCTCCGCGATCGCGGCAAGGAGGACGCGATGGCGGCGCTGAAGGCGACCCAGGTCGAGCCCGGATCGATGGTCACGGTGCGCCAGCAAGTGCCGCTCGGGCTTGGTCACGCGATCTGGTGCGCGCGCGCCTTCATCGGCAACGATCCGTTCGCGATCCTGCTGCCGGACGATCTGGTGCTGTCGGAGACGCCTTGCCTGCAACAGCTCGCGCAAGTCTATCGCGACACCGGCGGCAATGTCGTCGCGGTGACGGAGGTGCCGCGCGCGCAGACGAATCGCTATGGCATCCTGCGCATCGGCCATGATGACGGACGCCTGGTCGAAGTCGAGGGCCTGGTCGAGAAGCCGAAGCCCGAAGTGGCGCCGTCCAATCTTTCGATCATCGGCCGCTATGTGCTGATGCCGGAGGTGATCTGCGAGCTGTCGCGCATGGAGCGCGGCGCCGGCAACGAGGTGCAGTTGACCGACGCCATGGCGCGGCTGATCGGCCGCCAGCCCTTTCACGGCCTGCGCTATGAGGGGCGGCGCTTCGATTGCGGCGACAAGGCGGGCTTTCTGGAGGCGCAGATCGCGTTTGCGCTCAAGCGCCCCGATCTCGCGCCGGCGGTGCAGGCGTTCCTCAAGAACTACGCGCAAGGCTGACCAATGGCATTCTCGCACGATTTCGATCCCAGCGTGCTCCGCGAATACGACATTCGCGGCATCGTCGGGAAAACGCTGCACGAAGCCGACGCCTTCGCGATCGGACGCAGCTTCGCGAGCATCGTCCGCCGTAGCGGCGGGCGGGTGATCGCGGTCGGCCGGGATGGGCGGCTGTCGAGCCCGGCGCTGGAATCGGCGCTGGTGAACGGGTTGATGGCGAGCGGGGCCGAGGTCGCGCGCATCGGACGCGGGCCGACGCCGATGCTCTACTATGCGGCGACCACACTCCCCGCCGACGGCGCGGTGATGGTGACGGGAAGCCATAACCCGCCCGACTACAACGGCTTCAAGATGATGATCGGCCGCAAGCCCTTCTATGGGGCGCAGATCGTTGAATTGGGCGCGCTGGCGGCGGCGGGCGAGGTGGTGGCGGATGCCGACGGGACCGAGCATCCGGTCGATGTCGCGGGCGACTACGTGGCGCGGCTGTTGTCGGACTGGGACGGCGGCGACCGCAAGCTGCGCGTGGTGTGGGACAACGGCAACGGCGCCGCCGGCGAGGTGCTGACGCGGCTGGTGGCGGCGCTGCCGGGCGAGCATATCGTGCTGAACGGCGAGATCGACGGCCGCTTTCCGGCTCACCACCCCGATCCGACCGTGCCCGCAAATCTTCGCCAGCTGGTGGCCGAGGTACGCAAACACGGCGCCGATGCCGGGGTGGCCTTCGACGGCGACGCCGACCGCATCGGCCTGGTGGACGACGCCGGCGAGATCATGTTCGGCGACCATTTGCTGGTGCTGCTGTCGCGCGACGTGCTGAGGCGTCATCCCGGATCGACCATCATCGCCGACGTCAAGGCAAGCCAGGTGCTGTTCGACGAGATCGCGAAGGCGGGCGGCACTCCGCTGATGTACAAGACCGGACACAGCCTGATCAAAGCCAAGATGGCCGAGATTGGCGCCCCGCTCGCCGGCGAGATGTCCGGGCATATCTTCTTCGCCGACCGCTGGTACGGCTTCGACGATGCGCTGTATGCGGCGATCCGCACGCTCGGGATCGTCGCCCGCCTCGACGGGCCGCTGTCGGCGGTGCGCGCCGCCCTGCCCGCGGTGGTGAACACCCCGGAGCTGCGCTTCGATTGCGACGAGAGCCGCAAATTCGCGGTGGTGGAGGAGGTCGCCGCGCGGTTGCGGGCGGAGCGGGCTCGGGTCTCCGAGATCGACGGCGTGCGGGTCCTGACCAAGGATGGCTGGTGGCTCCTGCGCGCCTCCAACACGCAGGCGGTGCTGGTGGCGCGCGCCGAGGCGCTCTCCGCGGCCGGGTTGGAGCGGCTGAAGGCGGATTTGGTCCGCCATCTGGAGGCGTCGGGTCTGCCGGCACCGGACTTCGCCGCCGCCGGCGCGCATTAACCCCTTCCCGTCCCCAATTCGGGGGGTTATGACGGGCGTCCATGACGCGGTATGTGTTCATCACCGGCGGCGTGGTCTCCTCATTGGGCAAGGGCATCGCCGCGGCGGCGCTGGGGGCGCTGTTGCAGGCGCGCGGCTTCTCGGTGCGGCTGCGCAAGCTCGACCCCTATCTCAACGTCGATCCGGGGACGATGAGCCCCTATCAGCACGGCGAGGTGTTCGTCACCGACGACGGCGCCGAGACCGACCTCGATCTCGGTCACTACGAACGCTTCACCGGCGTCGCATGCGAGCAAGGCCGACAACGCCACAACGGGGCGCATCTACGCCGAGGTGATCGCCCGTGAGCGGCGCGGCGACTACCTGGGGGCGACCGTTCAGGTAATCCCGCACATCACCGACGCCATCAAGGCGGTGGTGCTGCACGAGGCGGACGCATTCGATTTCGTGCTGGTGGAGATCGGCGGCACGGTGGGCGACATCGAGAGCCTGCCCTTCCTGGAGGCGATCCGCCAGCTCGGCAATGAGCTGGGGCCGGCGGCGATGTTCGTCCATCTGACCCTGGTGCCGTTCATCCCGTCGGCCGGCGAGCTCAAGACCAAGCCCACGCAGCATTCGGTGAAGGAGTTGCTGAACGTGGGCATCCAGCCGCAAATGCTGCTGTGCCGCTGCGACCGGCAGATCCCGGATGCCGAGCGGCGGAAGATCGCGCTGTTCTGCAATGTCCGCCCCGAGGCGGTGATCCCGGCGCTCGACGTGGAGACGATCTACGCCGTTCCGCTGCGCTATCACGAGCAGGGGATGGACCGCGAGGTGCTGCGCCATTTCGGGCTGCCGGCCGACCAGCCGCCCGATCTCGGCCGCTGGCGCCGGATCGTGGCGGCGGTGCGCGCGCCCGAGGGCGAGGTGCGGATCGCCGTAGTGGGCAAGTACACGAACCTCCAGGACAGCTACAAGTCGCTTGCCGAGGCACTCTCGCACGGCGGCATCGCCAACCGCGTGCGGGTGGACGTCGATTGGGTGGACAGCGAGGCGTTCGAAAAGGCGAACCCGGTGCACAAGCTGGAGGGCGTCAACGCCATCCTGGTCGCCGGCGGCTTCGGCGAGCGCGGGACCCGAGGCAAGATCGAGGCGGTGCGCTTCGCTCGCGAGCGGCGGGTGCCGTTCTTCGGCATCTGCTTCGGGATGCAGATGGCGGTCATCGAGGCGGCGCAGAATTTGGCCGGCCTCGCCGACGCCTCGTCGACCGAGTTCGGGCCGTGCGCGCATCCGGTGGTCGGGCTGCTCACCGAATGGGCGCGCGGCAACGAGATGGAGCGGCGCCTCGCCGGCGGCGATCTCGGGGGCACGATGCGCCTCGGCGCCTATCCGGCGGTGCTGGGCGAGGCGAGCCTGGTGCGCGCGCTCTATGGCGGCGCGGGGCGCATCGTCGAGCGCCATCGGCACCGCTATGAGGTGAACGTGCACTACCGGGAGACGCTGGAGGCGACCGGCCTCCGCTTTTCCGGCATGTCGCCCGACGGGGTGCTGCCGGAGATCGTGGAGCGCGCGGACCATCCATGGTTCGTGGGCGTGCAATATCACCCCGAGCTGACCTCGAAGCCGTTCGCCCCCCACCCGCTGTTCGCCGGCTTTATCGGGGCGGCGGTGCGGCAGGCCCGATTGGTGTGATCGCGGCCGCGCTCGGCTTTGACCCGCCTGGTCCCCTCACGCGCGTGTGCCTTCGCCTCTCTCCTCGGATGCGGGTAGGAAGGGCGCTCAATACGTTTGCGCCAAGAACATCCGTAGAGGAGCCGTCCCTTGCTCGATCTCGACCCGTTGCGCGGCACCGGCGTGCGGACGGATCGCTCGGTTCACGCCAACCTGACCGCGCCCGGCCTGATCGCGGCCTCGCTCAGGCTTGGGGAGGGGCGGCTGTCCGCCCACGGGGCGCTGATGGTCGAGACGGGGGTCCACACCGGACGCTCGGTGCGCGACAAATTCGTGGTGGACGAGCCCGCGATCCGCGATGACGTGTGGTGGGGCCGCATCAACCAAAAGCTCTCAGCCGAACATTTCGCCATCCTGAAGGGTCGCGTGCAGGCGTATCTGCAAGGGCGGGAGCTGTTCACCCAGGATTTGTACGCCGGTGCCGACCCGGCGCACCGGGTGTGCGTGCGCCTCGTCACCACCGGGGCCTGGCAGGCGCTGTTCGCGCGCAACGTCTTCATCCGCCCGCCGGCGGAGGAGCTTGCCGGTTTCCGGCCCGACTACGTAATCCTGCACGCGCCGCACTTTCAGGCCGACCCGGCGATCGACGGCGTGCGCAGCCCGACCGCCATCGCTGTGTCCCTGGCGACGCGCGTGATCGTGATCGCCGGCACCGAATACGCCGGCGAGATCAAGAAATCGATCTTCGGGGTGATGAACTGGCTCGCGCCGGAACAAGGCGTGCTGCCGATGCATTGCAGCGCCAATATCGGCGCGGCCGGCGACGTGGCGCTGTTCTTCGGCCTCTCCGGCACCGGCAAGACCACGCTCTCCTCCGATCCGCATCGCAAGCTCATCGGCGACGACGAGCACGGTTGGGGCGCTTCCGGCGTGTTCAACTTCGAGGGCGGCTGTTACGCTAAGGTAATCAACCTCTCGCAGCGGGCGGAGCCGGAGATCTGGGCCGCCTCGCACCGCTTCGGCACCGTGCTCGAGAACGTGGTCGCCGACGCCGACGGCAATCCGGACCTCGCCGACAAGTCGCTGACCGAGAACACCCGCGCCTGCTATCCGGTCGAGTATGTCCCGAATGTGGTCATCCCCGGCCGGGCCGGGCATCCGCGAAACGTGGTGATGCTGACCGCCGATGCCTTCGGCGTGCTGCCGCCGATCGCGCGCCTCACCCCCGCGCAGGCGATGTATCATTTCCTCTCGGGCTATACGGCGCGCGTCGCCGGCACCGAGAAGGGGCTCGGATCGGCGCCGCAGGCGACCTTCAGCACCTGCTTCGCCGCGCCCTTCCTGCCGCGCCGACCGGAGGTATACGGGCGGATGCTCGAAGCGCTGATTCGCCGCCACCAAGCCGATTGCTGGCTGGTCAATACCGGCTGGGTGGGCGGCGCCCATGGCACCGGCCGGCGGATGAGCATTGCCCATACCCGGGCATTGCTGCGGGCGGCGCTCGACGGCTCGCTCGCCCGCGGGCGCTTCCGCACCGACCCGATCTTCGGCCTCGCGGTGCCGGAGGCGGTCGCCGGTGTGCCCGCCGACGTTCTGGACCCGGCGCACGGCTGGCCCGATGCCGCCGCCTATCGCCGCGCCGCGAGCGACTTGGCGGCGCGGTTCGAGGCGAACTTCGCCGCCTTCGAGGGCGCGGTCGGCGAGGACGTGCGCGCGGCGGCGATCGGCGTTCCGGCCTGAACCGCGGTGAGGGCAGCATAACCGCCCGCATCCTCGTCATCCGGCTCGGCGCGCTCGGCAATCTGGTGCAGTCGTTCGGGCCGTTCGCGGCCATTCGCCATCACCACGAGGGGGCGCGGATCACCTTGCTCACGACCGCGCCCTATGCGGATTGGATGCGCGCATCTCCCTGGTTCGACGAGGTCCGGGTGGATGAGCGGCCCGCCTGGTGGGACCTGCCGGGCCTGCTGCGGTTGCGCCGAACCCTGAACGATGTCCGCTTCGATCGCGTCTATGATCTGCAGACCTCCGGGCGGAGCAGCCGCTATTTTCGCCTGCTTGCACGGCCCCGCCCCGAATGGTCGGGAATCGCCCGCGGCTGCTCGCACCCCGACGACGATCCGGGCCGCAACCTCCGCCACGACCATGAGCGTCAGGCGCGACAGCTCGCGCGCGCCGGCATCGCCCCGGTGCCGCCGCCCGATCTCGACTGGTGCCGGGGCGATCTGTCGCGCTTCGCGCTGCCGGCGCGAATGGCGTTGCTGGTGCCGGGAAGCTCGCCGCATCGGCCGGCGAAGCGCTGGCCGCGCTTTGCCGATTTGGCGCCTGCGCTGGTTGAGGCGGGGCTCAGCCCTGTTGTCCTCGGCACGGCGGAACAGGCGCCGCTCGCTGCGGCGATCGGCCGCGCGGCACCAATACTGGACCTCACCGGTCGGACCAGCTTCGGCGATCTCGCCAGCTTGGCCCGCCGCGCGCTGGTGGCGATCGGTAACGACACCGGGCCGATGCACCTCTTGGCCGCCATCGGCGTTCCCTCGGTGGTGCTGTTCTCCGCCAACTCCGATCCGGCCTTATGCGCGCCCCGCGGCCGCCGCGTCGTGGTGCTCGGGCGGCGCTCGCTCGCCGAGCTGAAGCTCGCGCCGGTGATTGACGCGGCGCGCGACCTGCTCGCCTTGGCCCGCGTCTGATGGCGCCGGAGGCGCCCGCCCGTCCGGTCGTTCGCGAGGTCGCGGATGGCGTTCCGACCCCGCAGCGCTACTGGGCGGTCACGACGATCCTGCTCGGGCTCGCCTTGGCGGTGCTGGACGGCGCGATCGCCAACGTGGCGCTGCCGACGATCGCCGCCGACGTGCACGCCTCGCCGTCGGATTCGATCTGGGTGGTCAACGCCTACCAGCTCACCATCACGATCTCGCTGCTGCCGTTCGCCTCGCTCGGCGAGATCATCGGATATAGGCGTATCTATCGCTTCGGCCTGGTGGTGTTCACCCTGGCCTCGCTCGGCTGCGCGCTATCGGGATCGCTGTTGTCGCTGACGATGGCACGCGTCGTGCAGGGCTTCGGCGCCGCCGGCATCATGAGCGTCAACGGCGCCCTGGTCCGTTTCATCTATCCGCGCCGCATGATCGGGCGCGGCTTCGGACTCAACGCGACCGTCGGATCGATCTCCGCCGCCGTCGGGCCGACGGTCGCCGCCGCCATTCTCTCGGTCGCCAATTGGCCCTGGTTATTCGCGGTCAATCTGCCGATCGGCGCCGCCGCGATCGCCATGGCCTGGCGGGCGCTGCCGGCGACGCCGCGTTCCGGAATGCCCTTCGATGTCGCGTCGGCGCTGCTCAGCGCCGTGGTGTTCGGGACCCTGATCACCGGCATCGACGGACTGGGACATGGCGAGCATGCCGGCGTAGTGGTGATGCAGTTGCTGGTCGCAGCCGTCGTCGGCGCCTATCTGGTGCGCGCGGCAGATGACCCGCTCGGCGCCGCTGCTGCCGGTCGATCTGATGCGCATCCCGCTGTTCGCGCTCTCGGTGGCCACCTCGGTCTGCTCCTTTACCGCGCAAGGCATGTCAGTGGTGGCGCTGCCCTTTCTGTTCGAGAATGCGATTGGCTTCGATGCCGTCACCACCGGCTTGCTGATGACCCCGTGGCCGTTCGCCGTGGCCCTGATCGCGCCGTGGTCCGGGCGGCTCTCCGACCGCTACCCGGCGGGCCTGCTCGGCGGCTGCGGGCTCGCCGTCATGGCCGCCGGCCTCGGCCTGCTGGCGGCGCTGCCGGCGCATCCGGGGGCGTTCAACATCGCCTGGCGGATGGGCATTTGCGGCATCGGCTTCGGCTTCTTCAACACGCCGAACAACCGCGCCATGCTGACCGCCGCGCCGCGCCTGCGCGCGGGCGGCGCCAGCGGGATGCAGGCGACCGCGCGGCTGCTCGGCCAGACCATCGGCGCGGCACTGGTCGCCCTGGTATTCGGGTTGCTCGCGACCGGCGGTAGCATCGTCGTATTGACCGCGGCCACCGGCATCTCGGCGTTGGCAGCGCTGGTCAGCTTCACCCGCATCATCGAGCGGCCCGGCCCGGTCGCAAGGTAGATATTGCGGATGCGGGCCGGCGGAGCGATCTTTCGCCCATGCCCGCGCTCCCGACGGGCGAGCCAGGGGAGTCACGCCATGCCTCATCTGTCGCGCCGACGCGCGCTGCAACTAACCGCCGCCGCCACCACCCTGCCGCTGGTCAACATCCATACCGCTGACTCGGCCGGGCGAGTGACCTGCGCCTTCTGGGATCATTGGGTGCCGGCCGGCAACGATGCCATGCGCAAATGGTCGCCCGCTGGGCGGAGAAGAACCACGTGGACGTGCAGATCGATTTCCTCAGCGCCATCGGCAACAAGATCGACCTGACGATGGGCGCCGAAGCGATGGCGAAGACCGGGCATGACATCTTCGCCTTCGATCAGTGGACGGTGCATCAATGGGCCGATGAGTTGGAGCCGGTGGACGACGTGATGGCCTCGCTGCTGGCCGAAAACGGACCGGTCATCAAGCCGGCCGAGTACCTGGCGAAGATCAAGGGCCGCTGGATGGCGGTGCCGTGCGGACCGGGGAGCGCCCCGCTGACCGTGTGCGCGCGCATGAGCATGATGAAGAAGTTCGCCGGGCTGGACGTGCAGGCGATGTACCCGGCGCACGAGGTCACGCCGCCCGAGGCGCCGGACTGGACTTACGAGGCCATGCTGAAGGCCGCCGAGGCGTGCCACAAGGGCGGCTTCCCGTTCGGCCTCGGCTGTGGAGCCACCACCGACTCGGTGCAGACCTGGGGCAACACGTTCGGAGCGTTCGGCGCCGATCTGGTGGACGGCGAAGGCAAGATCACCGTCGAGTCGGACAACGTGCACGCGGTCCTGGAATACGCGAAGAAGATGATACCGTTCCTGCCGCCCGACACCGTGAGCTACGACGACGCTTCCAACAACCGGGCGCTGATTTCCGGGAAGTCGGCGTTGATCTGGAATCCGCCATCGGCGTGGGCGGTGGCCAAGCGCGACGCTCCGCAAGTGGCCGCCGATTGCTGGACCTTCCCCAACCCGATCGGCCCCAAGGGCGTGCGCCTGGTGCCGCATCGTCCGTATTTCTGGGGCATCTGGAAGTTCGCCCGCGACAAGCAGCCGGCGAAGGAGCTGATCCACTGGCTGATGCAGCGCCCGCAAGCCGAGGAGCTGACCGCGGCCGTGGACGGCTACGACATCCCGCCGTTCAAGTCGTTCGCCGACTTCAAGATCTGGTCGGAGGTGGAGCCGCCGCGGGCACGGTGTTCAACTACCCGATCCGTCCGTGGCACCAGGCCGAATATTACGTGCCCGGCTCCGCCGCGCCGGCCGAGATCGCGGTGCAGATGTGGAACCGCGGCACCGTCCCGACCATGGTCGCCAAACTGGTCAGCGGGCAGACGCCGGCGCAGGCGATCGCCTGGGCGAAAAACGAATTGGAAGGATTCGTGTAGTCCCGGCGGGCGCCCCCTCCCATGGTCATCGCGAGCCCGCGGCCCGGCGGCGGCTCGCGATCCGCGGGTGCAGGCCGGAGCGGGCGCGCCCGCAGGCTTTCCCTCGCTTTCGCGGTATTGTTACTCCGCTCAATCGTGGGGCGGCGTCCCGGCAAGCCGCCAATTTTGGGGATTTTCTGAACAAAATTGACGCCTCCGCCCGATAAAGCCGGCTAGCCCCCCTTACGGCTCGATGCGGAGCATCTTTAAAAGAGCGCCACGCATCAAAACCGGGGGGCGAGATGGATTCAGCCGACCGCGGGAGGCATGCCGATTCCGAAGACAACGCCGTGGCTGATCGGACCCGTGCGCCGACAATCGGGATGCCCGAGGGACCGGACGCCGCGCTCCGGAATGGCGCGATTGGCGGCACGCCTCTTCGCACCCAGCATCATGCGCTCAAAGTTGCGACCAAATGGCTGCTGAGAAACGATAATCTCGTTTGGTTCCTGAAATCCGCGAAGATTGCCTTCGACTTGTACCTCGACCGACCTTACGATCCGATATTCCGAATGCTTCCCGAGGCTATCGGCAGACCCGATCCGATCATCGTCGATGTCGGAGCCAATATGGGGCAGTTCGCCTCGCGCATCGCGCGCCAGTTCCCCGGGGGCCGGATCTACAGTTTTGAGCCGATCAGGACCAGCGCGAGGGGTTTGCGCCGAGTACTCGGCTGGTTGAAGCTGGATAATGTTCAGGTCTTCAACGAGGCGATGTGCGACAAGGTCGGCGTGGAAGCAATGCACGTACCGGTTTTCAGCACCTATGCGGATGGCGCGCTCGCGGTGCTCGAGGGCAGCAAGCGATCTCATTCCAATGTCACCTACAACGTCGAGCAGGTCTTCACCAACACCATCGACGCCTTCGTCTCGGCGCATGAGATCGCCCGCCTCGACTTTCTGAAGGTTGACACGGAAGGCGCCGAGGAGCGCGTCGTGCGCGGCGGGATGGATACGATCACGCGCGCCCTGCCGATGCTCTATCTGGAAGCGTTGCCCGGCTCGCCGTGGCTGCGTGGACTGTATGACCTCGGTTATCATCCCTTCTACACGAACGGTAAGTCGCTGCACATGCCGCGCCCGGGAGAGCAGCGGAATGACGTACCCCTCGTCCATCAATCGCAAATCGCGCGGCTGACCCGCTTGATGGACTGATCGCGCGCGCATTCCCGCTCCGTGCGGCCCTGCCCGCAAGGCAGCGGGCTTACACCGCCTCACCCAGCCGGCGTTCGGGGTGGATGCGCAGCGTCAGCGCCGCACCGACCACCAGCAGCAGCGACCGAGGCGGCGAACGGCAAGGTGCGGCTGCCGGTCGCGTCGATGATCGCGCCCACCACGGCCGGCGAGACGATGCCGGCGATGCCGAAGCCGAGATTCATCATCCCGCTCGCCTTGCCGGCATGTTCCGGCGCGATGTCCATCGGAACGGCCCAGATCGGCGCCACCACCAATTCCAGCAAGAAGAACGCGAGCCCGAGGCAGACCGTGATCCAGGTGAGGTCGCGCAGCACCAGCAGCGGCAGCAGGAAGATGGCGGCGCCCAGCAGGCCCGCCGCGATCAAGCCGCTGCGCGCCAGCGCCAGCCGCCCGGTGCGGCGCAGCACCGCATCGCTCAGCAAGCCGCCGAGGGTGTCGCCGATGACGCCGGCGAGGAACACCGCGGAGGCGAACAGCGCCGAGCTCTTCAGGTTCGAGCCCGAACGAGGACTGAAACAGCGCCGGCAGCCAGTTCAGGAACATCCACAGCATCCAGCCGTAGCAGAAATCGACCATCGTCACCGGCGCGATGCGGCGGATCAGCGCGCGCCAGGGCGTCGGCTGGCGCACGGCTCGCGGCTGGCGCGGCGTGCAGTCCGGCGAGTTCCGCCGCGCGTGATGCGCGGATGGTCGCGCGGATCGTCGCGGAAGAACCACGCCCAGAGCGCGACCCAAACGCAGGCTGATCGCGCCCGACGACGGCGAACGAGACGCGCCAGGACGCCGCCAGGATCAACGCCGAGACCAGCGGCGGCGTGATCGCGTTGCCGAGGCGCGAGGCGGAATGCGTGACGCCCTGCGCCCAGCCCCGGGCGCTCGCCGGGACCCAGGTCGCCATCGCCCGCGTCGCGGTCGGGAAAGCCGCGCCCTCGCCGAAGCCGAGCAGCAGGCGGACGACGAACAAGCTGCCCAGGCCACCGACCAGCCCGGTCGCCATGGTGGTGATCGCCACCAGCAGCCCGCCCCAGAGCAATGTCCGCCGCGGCCCCAGCCGGTCGGCGATCCAGCCGCCGAAGATTTGGAAGAAGGCGTACGGATAGGCGAAGGCCGAGAACGCGAAACCGAGTTCGACATTCGACAGATGCAAGTCGCGCTGAATGGATAGCGCCGCCGTCGAGATGTTCACCCGATCGACGTAGAACAGGAAATACATCGCGCAGAGCAGCGCGAGGACCAGATGACTCGCGCGAACGCGCGCGTGCGAAGACCGGCAACGGGCGGCATTTCGTCTCCTTGTTCGGCGACCACCAAGACTACGGGGAACATTGACTGCGAGCCAGCCGGGCGCCGGTATTTCCCGTAGAGGCGTTGCAGCCGACGCCCCGCCATGAGGAAATGCGCGGACACATGCGCCGGAGACCCCAGTGCCCGCATTCCGCAGCACCGAAACCTACATCGCCACCCGCGACCTCGAGATCGCGGTCAACGCCGCCGTCACGCTGGAGCGGCCGCTGCTGGTGAAGGGCGAGCCGGGGACCGGCAAGACCATGCTGGCCCACGAGGTCGCCGGCGCACTCGGACATCCACTGATCGAATGGCACATCAAATCCACCACCAAGGCGCAGCAGGGGCTCTACGAATACGACGCCGTCTCCCGCCTGCGCGACGGGCAGTTGGGCGATGCGCGCGTGCACGACATCGCCAACTACATCGTGCGCGGCAAGCTGTGGGACGCCTTCGAGGCCGACGAGCCGGTGGTGGTGCTGATCGACGAGATCGACAAGGCCGACATCGAATTCCCCAACGATTTGTTGCTCGAACTCGATCGGATGCGCTTCTTCGTCTATGAGACCCGTCAAACGGTGGTGGCGAAGCGGCGTCCGATCGTCATCATCACGTCGAACAACGAGAAGGAGCTGCCCGACGCCTTTTTGCGCCGCTGCTTCTTCCACTACATCCGCTTCCCCGACCACGAGACGATGCAGCGCATCCTCGCCGCGCATTATCCCGACCTCAAGCACGACCTCGCCCGCGAGGCGATGGAGGTGTTCTTCCGCATCCGCGAGGTGCCCGGGCTGAAGAAGAAGCCCGCGACGTCGGAGCTGCTCGACTGGCTCAAGCTGTTGATGGTGGAGGACATGCCGGCCGAAGCGCTGCGCACCAAGGATACCCACCTGGTCATCCCGCCGCTGCACGGGGCGCTGCTGAAGAACGAGCAGGACGTGCACCTGTTCGAGCGCATCGCCTTCCTCGCCCGCCGCCAGGGGAGATTGGCGTGTTCGCCGATTTCCTGCTGGCGCTGAAGCAGGCCGCGCTGCCGGTCTCGGTGACGGAATACCTGACCCTGATGGGCGCCATGAAGGCCGGCATCGCCGAGTACAGCGTCGAGGACTTCTACTACCTCGCGCGCGCCACCCTGGTGAAGGACGAGCGACATCTCGACCGCTTCGACCGCGTGTTCGGGGAGTGCTTCAAGGGGCTCGAGAGCGACCGAAGGCGTGGAGGCGCGCGCGCTGCCCGAGGAATGGCTGCGCAAGCTCGCCGAAAAGCTGCTCCCGCCGGAGGAGATGGAGAAGATCAACGCGCTCGGCGGCTTCGACGCCATCATGGAGCGCCTGCGCCAGTTGCTCGCCGAACAGAAGGAACGCCATCAGGGCGGATCGAAATGGATCGGCACGGCCGGAACCTCGCCGTTCGGCGCCTACGGCTACAACCCCGAAGGCGTGCGCATCGGCCAGGACCGCAGCCGCCATCGGCGCGCGGTGAAGGTGTGGGATCGGCGCGACTTCCGCGATCTCGACGGCGACGTGGAGCTGGGCACGCGCAACTTCCGCGTCGCGCTCCGCCGGCTGCGCCGCTTCGCCCGCCAGGGCGAGGCGACCGAGCTCGACATCGCCGATACGATTCGCGCCACCGCCAACAACGCCGGGATGCTGGATCTCAAGCTGGTGCCCGAGCGGCACAACACCGTGAAGGTGCTGTTGTTTCTCGATGTCGGCGGCTCGATGGACGAGCATGTGAAGATCTGCGAGGAGCTGTTCTCGGCCTGCCGGACCGAGTTCAAGCACCTCGAATACTTCTACTTTCACAATTTCCCTTATGAGCGGGTGTGGAAGGACAACCGCCGCCGCCGCGAGAAGACGGTTCCGACGCTGGAAGTGCTGCGCACCTACGGCGCCGACTACCGGCTGGTGTTTGTGGGCGACGCCGCCATGAGCCCCTATGAGATCACCACGCCCGGCGGCAGCGTCGAGCACTGGAACGACGAGTCGGGCCGCGCCTGGCTCGATCGGCTGACCGCGCACTATCGCCGCGCCGCCTGGCTCAATCCGACACCGGAAGCGACCTGGGGCTTCGTGCAGTCGATCGGCATCACGAGGCAGTTGATGGGCCGGCGCATGTTTCCGTTGACACCGGACGGAATCGCCGAGATGACGCGCGAGTTGAGCCGGTAGGAGAAGTCGGTGGCGCGCGTTGTCATTCTGCTGGGCACCAAGAAGGGCGCGTTCATCCTGGAAAGCGACGCGCGCCGCCGGCGCTGGACGCAGCGCGGGCCGTTCTGCGAGGCGTGGCCGATCAACCATGTCGTCGCCGATCGGACGACCGGCACCATCTGGGCCGGCGGCGGCAATGAATGGTTCGGCCCGGCGGTGTGGAAATCGAATGATCTCGGCGCGACCTGGACGCATTCCAGCGCCGGCCTCACCTATGGAAAGGGCGAGGAGCCGATCAAGTCGGTCTGGAGTCTGGCGCCGGCGCACGGGCGGCTCCATGCCGGCGTGCAGCCGGCCGGGCTGTTTCAAAGCGCCGATGGCGGAGAATCGTGGGCGCACGTGTCGGGGCTGCGCGAGCACCCCTCGCGCCCGCACTGGCAGCCGGGCGCCGGCGGCCTGATTCTGCACTCGCTCTGTCCGCATCCGTCCGACGAGAACCGAATATGGGTCGCGATCTCGGCCGCCGGGGTGTTCTACACCGAAGACGGCGGGCGGAGCTGGGAGGCGCGCAACCACGGCACGCGCTGCGACTTCCTGCCCGAAGATCAGCGTTATCCGGAGTTCGGGCAGTGCGTGCATTGCCTGGTAATGGCGCCCGGCACGCCCGAGCGGCTCTATCAGCAGAACCATTGCGGGATGTACCGCAGCGAGGACGGCGGTCGGCACTGGGAGAGCATCGAACAGGGGCTGCCGTCGAGCTTCGGATTCCCGGCGGTCGCGCATCCGCGCGATGCGTCCACCCTGTTCCTGCTGCCGCTGAACGGCGATACCGCCGGCCGTTATGTGCCCGCGGGCGAGGCCGCGGTGTGGCGCACGCGCGACGGCGGCGCGCACTGGCAGGCGCTCCGCGACGGGTTGCCGCAGCGGAACGCGTTCTTCGGCGTGCTGCGCCAGGCGATGAGCGCCGACGAGCTGGAACCGGCGGGCATCTACGCCGGCACCAACACCGGCACGCTGTTCGCAAGCGCCGACGAGGGCGACAGTTGGACCACGATCGCCGAGCATCTGCCGCCGATCTATTCGGTGGAGACGCTGGTTCTCGGGACGTAGGCGTGCCGGTCACGGTCACGCTGCCCGCCGCGCTGGTCGCGCTGTTTCCCGGCTGTCCGAATGCAGCTCAGCTATCCGCCGCAACGATTGCCGACGCCATCGAGGCGCTCGACGCAAGCTGGCCCGGAATGCGCGACCGGCTCTGCGACACCACGCCCCGCATTCGCCGCCACATCAATATCTTCGTCGCCGGCGAACGCGCGACCCTGCAAACCGCGCTGGCGCCCGGCGCCGAGGTGTTCATCCTGACCGCGATCAGCGGGGGATAGCTGCGTCCATCCGGCGCCCACCGAGGCGCCGCTTGCTCAGCCCCGCGCCGCGCACCATTGCCGCCAGGCGTGGCGCAGCGCGGCGCCCAGATGGGTGCCGAAGCGGGGCGCGTCGCAAAGCGGGCTGGCGCGCATCCGCGCGCGCAGTCCGGCGCGCAACGCCGCCAAGGCATCAGATCGGCGCCTTCGCCGCCGCCAGATCGATATAGCCGGAAACGTCCGCCCGCCGCCCAATCGGCCAGGCCGACATTGCCGAGATGGCTGAATGAATGCCGGGAGGCGAAGGTCTCGCCCGGCAACGTGACCGTCGGCACGCCCATCCACAGCGCCTCGCATGTCGTGAGGCCGCCGGAATAGGGAAACGGGTCGAGCACGATGTCGATGTCGCCGTATTCCGCCAGCAGGGCGCGGTGCGGCGAGGGGCCGCGCAGCTCCAGGCGCTCGGGCGCCGATACCTTGCGCGGCGAAGGCGGCGGCAGGCCGGCGGCCGTCACGGCATCGGCGAACGCGTGGCTCTTGACCACCAATCGCGACCCGGGCACGCGGGAGAGCACCGCCGCCCAGGTCGCGACGACGATCGGCGTCACCTTCGCCAGATTGGTGAAGCAGCCGAAGCTCACGTGCCCGCTGCGGTGCGCCGGCAGCGCCGCGACTCCGGGGGCGTCGGCCGGTGGGCTGTAGCACACATAGCCGTCGGGCAAGGCGAGCAGACGCTCGGTGTAAGTGTGCGCGAGCGCGGGCGGGGTCTCGCGAGGGTCGGTGATGAACCAGTCCATCTCCGGCAGGCCGGTGGTGTGGTTCTGCATGCCGACCCACTTCACCTGCACCGGCGCGAGCCGGTATGCGCAGGCGGCCATGCGGCCGAGATCGCCATAGCCGCCGAGATCGATCACCACATCGATTGCGGCCGCACGCGCCGCCGTCGCCAGCGCCGCGTCATCCAGGGCGCCGATCTCCACCCATTCGGCGGCGACTGCGCGGAAGCGGCGCGAGAGGGCGTCGCCCGGCATCGTATCGGCCAGCCCGACCAGCGTGAACCGGGCCGGGTCGAGAGCCTCGAAGCCGGCGATGGTAAGCCATGCCACGGGATGCGTCTTCAGCATCCCCGACAGCAATCCGACGCGGAGCCTGCGGTCGGGGTCGGGCGCATTGCGAAACACCGGTGCCGGCCCGCGCGGCAGGGTCGCGGCGCAGGCGCGCGCGCTCGCCAGCAGTCGGGCGCCGGTGACGCCCGCCGTGTAGGGCAGCGTGTTGGCGAGCGTCCGGTGGGGCAGCGAATTGTCGGGCGCCACCCGCACCGCGTCGAGGGCGATCGCCAGCGCCTCCTGCTGGCGGCCGAGGCAGAGCGTCGCATTGGCGAGATTGCACATCAGGGTCGGATCGGGCGCCGGGCGGCTTCGCATGCACAGCAGCCAGTTCCGCCCGGGCCTCGCCGAAGCGATGCATCCGCATCAGCACGACGCCCAGATCGTGGCGCAGGGCGACATCGGCGGGCGCGCCGGCGAGCGCGCGGCGCATCGCCGCCTCGGCGCGCACGAGTTGGTGGCTGCGCGCCAGCACGCCGCCGAACAGCGCGTGCAGGGCGGCATCTTCGGGCGCCAGCTCGACGGCGACCTCCAGCGCATCGACGGCCTCGGCGTTGCGGCCGAGCCGATGCAGCAGCAGGCCGGCGGCGGCGAGCGGCGTCGGGTTGAGCGGGTCATGCGCCTGATCCTCGGCGAGCCGCGCCAGTTCGGCATCGGCGGCGCCGGCCATATGCGCGACTTCGGCGCGGCGCAGGGCATAGGGCAGGGCGTGCGGCGCCAGCCGGTGTGCGCGTCCGAGCGCGCCGAGCGCGCGCAGATGCGCGCCTTCGCGCGCCAGCGCCACGCCAAGCGCGTGCCACGCCTCGGGCTCCTCCGGCGCGAGGCCGCAGCAGCGCAGCAGAGCTCTCGGTCGCCTCGCGGTCCCGGCCGGACAGGATCAGCGCGGTCCCGCGCGCCAGCAGATCGCGCGCCGGCGCAGCGGCGTCGATGGCGGCGCTCATGGGGCGGCGAGCACGCCGATCAGGCCCGGGACCGGCGCCCCGGCCTCCTCGCGGAGCACGGCGTCGGTCAGCTCGCGCACGACCAGGCCCGCGGCCTCGCGCGGTCTCGCGGACATAGGACGCGGTGTGCGCATAGCGGCCCAGCCGCTCGAGCCGCCAGCCGCGCGGGTTCGCCGCATCGCCCTCCGGTCTCGACGCTGAACAGAAACAGCCCGCCCGACCCCAGCCGGCGGCGGACGGCCCGCAGCATCGGCTCCAGCGCGCCGAAGTAGCAAAGCAGGTCGGCGGCGAAGATCAGCCCCCATTCGCGGCCATCTTGCGGCGAGATAGCCCACCGCATCGCCTTCGTGCAGCGCGGCATAGAGGTGCTTGGCCGCCGCCGCCGGCCAGCATCCGCGGCGAGAGGTCGATCCCGGTGATCGGCCCGACCGCGGCGTGCGAGCAGCGCCACCGCCATCAACCCGGTGCCGCAGCCGAGATCGAGCACGGGGCCGGGCGCGATCGGGCATGCTGGCGCAGCAAGGCGGCGTGCAGCAGGCCGGGGACGCGATAGCCGAGCGCGATCAGATGCGCCTCGAACCGATCCGCGTAGCCGTCGAAGACGGCGCGAACATAATCGGCGGGCGCGCGATCCGCTTGCGGCAGCACGCCGGCGGCGGCGACCAGGTGGCGCACATAGGGATCGTCGGGGCCGAGCTTGCGCGCCTCCGCATAGGCATCGCCGGCCTCGGCGTGGCGGCCGAGGCTGGAGAGCGCGTGGCCCATGCAGCCCGAGCAGGCAGGCATCCACGGCGCCCTCGCCCCGCGCCGCCGCGGCCGCGGCGACCGCCGCCTCGAACCGTGCAGGCGCACCGCAGCAGCACGGCGGCATTTCGTAACGCCACCTCGCCCGGCGCCAGCGCGACCCCTTCCGCCAGGGTGGCGACGGCGGCATCGGGATCGCCGCAGGCCATTCGGCATCCGAGAGCGCGGTGCGGAACAGCGTGTTTCGCGGTCGCGCCGCCACGCCTCGGCGAGGCAGGCGCGCGCGTCGGACGCCGCGCCGCGATCGAGCTGGGCGACGCCCAGGATCGCCTTGGCCTCCGGATCGCGTGGATTGAGGATCACCGCCTCGGCGGCATCGGCGGCGGCACCGGCCGCGTCGCCCGATCGGCGGCGCAGATCGGCGCGGCATTTGCGAAGACCCGCGTCCTCGGGCCAGGCGGCGACGGCGCGATCGAGATCGTCGGCGGACTCGGCGAGGCGCCCTTCCTTCAGCGCCACGATCGCGTGTAGCTCGCTCAGCCGTGCGTTCGGCGGCGTCAGCCGGCCGATGGCGGCAAGCAGCGGGCGCGCGGCGTTGAGGCGCCCGGCATCGATGAACTCGGCGGCGCGCCGCATCAGGCGGTCGATATCGGGGGAGGCGATCATGCCGTCCATTCGGGTGGCTCCTTTTGAGCCGCGGCGGTCAGACCACGAGGCCGGACGCTTGCACCGCGAGGCTGGTGAGGTTCGGGGTGCTGCCGGCGGCGTTCGTCTGGTTGGCGGCGAGCAGGTATTGCTGCACGAAGCTTTCGACGAAATGCGGGTCCTTGAAGCGCGTGATGTCGACCTGGCTGCTGATTGCCCGCTCCTGCGCTTCCAGCGGCTGGAAGGCGATCTGCTCGGGGATGCCGAGCGCGGTGGTGACGACGGTGCGCAGCACCGGATCGCCGAGGATCTGATCGACCGAGGTGATGCCGGACGCTTCCTGGCGAAAGCTCAGCGCGTTGGACAATCCCGGCGTGGTGGCGTCGAGCGACTGCCGCCAGGTCTCCTCGGCATAGGCATTGGTGATGGTGGCGATCACCTGCGGCTGCTGGATGATGGCCAGGCCCTTGGTGGCGAATTGATAGGTCTGCGCCGCCGACAGCCACGCGGTGTTGGACAGCTGGTTGACCAGCGAATTCGGATCCGAGGGGTCGGAGGTCAGCGCCTTCTGCGCCAGCGCCGGGTATTGCGCCTGATCGCCCAGGCCGTTCGCCGTCAGCAGAACCTGCAACACGGCCGGGTTTTGCAGCAGCTGCTGCACGCTGGTCGCGCCCTGAACGGCGGTGGTGAACTCGACTGATGGCGCGCGCCACTTCCGGCTGCTGCGCCGTGGTCTGGATATCGGCCGTCTGGTTCGCCTCGGCCTGGCTCAGCGCCTGCAAGGGATCGGGGTTCGGCGCCGCGCTCGATTGGCCGCCGCCGTAAATGATTTGCAGCAGACTAGCCGTGCCCGACTGCGCGGTGCCGGTGTTGAAGAGGGTGGAGACGGCGCTGAGGCTGAGGCTCATCAGCCGGCGCCGCTCAGGCCGGCGACGATGTTCTCGTTTATTGAGATCAGGAAGTCGAAATTCGGGTTGCCGACGTCCATCTCGCGACGGACCGCGAGGCCGACCGAGGTGATCGAGGCGCGCAGCTCGAGCGGCAGCGCGTTGGCGGGATCGCCCATCAGGTCGTGCACGGTGAGCCAGAGCCGGCGGTTGTCGGCGATGGCGCGCGCGCGCTCGAGTGCCCCCGCGCCGCGGGCGGCGCGCAGCGCCCCGGTGGCCTGGCGGAAGATGTCGGCCTCCTGCTCGCGCAGGGTGCGGTGCGTGGCCGCGCGCTGATAGGCGCTCGCCGCGCCGGTCATGGTCTGCATGATGCTCGCTCGTTGCTGTGCTGGGGGTTGGGACCCGGCGCCCGCCCCAGCACCGCGTCCTCGTGCTGGATGATGCGTCGGGCAAGTTTGAGGGCCTGGTAGCAATCGTCCGCCTCGGCGGCGAGCAGCGCGCGGCGGAGCATGTCGCGCGCGATGTCCGAGGTGGTGGCGGCGCTGAACTCGGCGATCAGACCGCGCGCCAGTTCGAGGCCGGTGGCACGTTCGTGTTCGTTGCCGATATAGGCCGATTGCAGCGCGAAATAGATGCGCCGCGCCGGGCTGTCGGCCTGCTCGGGCGGCATGATCTGCTTGCCGAACAGGAACCGCGCCTTGGCGGTGAGCTCGATGCGGGATTTGGTGCGGAACCGGATCGGCGCGCCGTTGACGATCATGAGCTCGCCCTGACGCAGTTCGAGAACCAGGGTGGACATGCGGTCTTCCCGAAGGGCCTGGGGCTGAAGGATCATCGCGGACGCGGGCGGGCGGGCGTTTTGCCCGCCCGTCGGCGGTTACTTGAACAGGCTGAGCAGGGTCTGCGGCGCCTGATTGGCCAGGCTGAGCGCCTGGGTGCCGAGCTGCTGCTGGATTTGCAGCGCCTGCAACTGCGCCGACTCCTGCGCCAGGTTGGCGTCGATCAGCGCTCCCAGACCGGCGTTCAGCGCGTCGATCTTGTCGCTGTTATAGCTGGTCTGCGCGTTGATGTAGTTGGACGCCTCGCCGTAGTTGTTGAGCTGGTTGGCGATGGTGTTGAGCGCATTGGCGAAGGTGCCGGTCAGGAACGCCTGCGCGTGGGTGGAGGTGAAGCTGGCCACGTTCAGCGACGTATAGAGCGTGTTGCCGCTGAAGGTGGCGATGCCGTAGGTGGTGCCGATCTGGTCCTGCACCACCGCGGTGCGCCCGAACGTCACGCCCGCTCGGCGTGCCGCCGACGTTGCCGATCAGCGTCTTGCCGCTGTAGTTGGCGCCGTTGAGATCGTTCTTGATCTGCGCCACCAGGGTGGTGTACTGGGTTTGGTACTGCGTGCGCTGGTTGCCCTGCGTGTTGCCGTCCGCCAGCTTGATCACCACCGCGTTCAACGAGTTGATGTCGTTGGACGTGGCGTTGAGGCCGGCCACCGTCGTCGTCACCAGGCCCTTGACGTTGCCGAGCTGCTGGTTGGCGCTGGTGAGCGCGCCGACCGTGGCGCGGACCCCCTGCGCAACCGCGTAGGCGGCGCCGTCGTCGGTGGCGTCGGCGACGCGATAGCCGGTCGAGATCTGCTTCTGCGTCGCGGCGAGCTGCGAGCTGGTGACGTTCAGCGATTGCAACGCGATCTGCGCGTCGATATTGGTGTGTACGGAGTTCAGGGACATCGGTTTTACCTTTCGCCCACAAAGTTGCGGATAACCCCGCTTTTTGCGGGCAGGACCTCATTTTGAGGCACTGGGGTTAACATCCGGTGAAGCCTCATGCCCCGGCCGGAAGAAGTTTTGCGAGCGACAGGCTGCTCAGCCCGGCGATCACCTGGTACGACGCCTGAAGCTGGGTCTGCGTCTGCGTCAGGTCCGACAGCGTCTTCGCCATGTCCACGTCCTGCGCCGACGCCGAGCTGCGTCGTCAGCGCGGTCTGCGTGGCGGCCAGCTGGGTCTGAGTGGCGGTCAGCGCGGCCTGCCGGTTGCCCAGCACGCCGACATCGCCCGCCATCGCGGTAATGGCGCCTTGCAAGCTGGTTCCGGTGTCCTGAACCAGTCCGGCGAAGCCGGGCAGATTGATCTGCGAGCTGGAGAGCGAGCCGAGTGTGGCCAGCGAGCGCATCAGGTCGCGCATGTACGAGCCGGTGGTCGAGCCGGCGGGCGAGGTGACGGCGGTATTGGCGCTGGCGAGCAGGCCGATTTGCGTGGTCTGGCCGGGGCCGGTCTGCACCACCGGGATCTGTGCCTGCAGCGTCGTCGCCGGCTGCGACAGATAGGCGGAGAAGGGCGAGGTGCCGGCGGCATTCGACCCGGCGATGCCGAGCGTCGCCGCGGCGGTCGCGGAGGCGCCGGCGCTGCCCAGATTTCCCACCGCGCTCGCGATTTGCGTAAAGAAGCCCGAGGACAGGATGCCGCTCGGGTTCGGCACCGGCGGATTTGCCGTGTCGGCGCCGGCGAAGACGAACACGTTACCCGTCCTTGGCATCGAGCAGCCCGGCCACCTGTTGCAGCGCGTCGCGCGCCGCGGTCGGCGATGCTGTCCACCTCGGAGGCGTTGAGGCCGTTCAGATTGGGAATTTTTGCGTAGAAGCTTCGCCGCGATCTGCTGAATCTGCGTCATCGTCGCCTGTGTCACCCCCATCGGCCCGGTGGCGGCATCGATGTTGTTCTGGAAAGTTTGCAGGCCGGCGATCTGCGGGCTGAGATCGAGCGCGACCGGCGCGCCGTCGCCGAGACCGGCGTAGGTGGTGGCGACCAGCCCGGTGCTCGCCTGCTGCGTGAGCTGATCGAGGCGCTGGCGCACCGTCGCGCTGTCGCCGACCAGCGCCGTGAGCAGGCCGTATTCGCCCGCGCGCCGGAATGCCGGCCAGCCCGCTCATGGATTGACCATCCCGAGCAGCGCCGTGAACATGCTCTGCACCGTGCCGATCACCTTGGCATTCGCGCCATAGGCGTTCTGCAGCGCGATCATGTCGGACATCTCGGTATCCATGTTTACCCCGGTCTCGGCGGTGAGCTTCGATTGCAACGCTCGTCTGCACCGCCTGCTCGGTGCCGAGCTGCGCGGTGGCGGTGGCGCTGTCGGAGGCCTGCGCGCCGACCACGGCGGCGGCGAGAGCCGGCGAGCGTGGTCGGCGGCAGCATAGGGCGCGCTCAGCGTGCCGGTGGCGCCAAGGCCGGTGACGTGCGTGCCGCTCAACGGGCGCATCGCCGAGCACGTTGTCGAGCACGTTCGAGATCACCGTGCCGTAGCCGGCGAGGTTGTCTGGAATTGGAGGACGGCAGGCCGTCGCGCACCGCCGCCGGATTGGCGGTGACGGCGGGTTGACCTGGATCGAAGCGGCGAAAGCCGACATAACCCGACTGTACCGGCACGCCGCCGCCCGACGGCACCGTCGGCGGCGTCGGTGAACAGCGGCAGTCCCTGCGCGGCAAAGCCGGCGGCGGTGTTCTGCGCGAACTCGTCAAGCTCCGCCTGCCAGGTCGGCAGCGTGGTGTCGCGCAATCGCAGGTTGGCGCCGAGTTGCGCCGCCCTGCAGCCCGGCGGTCACGTCCACGCCCGCCGATCGTGATGCCGGCGAGGCCGCCGCCCGGATAGGTGGCGCCCGGCTGCGCGTTGCCGCCGCTGGTGCAAAGCGGATTCGGGACCCCGTGGTTGGCAGCAGCACGCCCGCTCGGCGTGGTCAGCAGCACGTCGCCGTTGGCTTGCGGAAGGCGGTGATCGCCGACCAGCTGCGACAGATTCGCCGATCTGCGCGTCGCGCTGATTATCGAGATCGGCGGTGCTCTGCCCCGCCGCCTTGGCCGCCATGATCTTGTCCGACAAGCTCGCCGATCGTCCCGAGCGTGGTGTTGACCTGCCCGACCTCGGAGACGATCGCGTCCTGCGCCGCCTGGCGCTGCGCCGTGTAGTCGCATCGCTCAGCCGGTTGAGGCCGCCGGTCGAGCGTCGCGGCGGCGCCGACGACGGCCTGCTTGCTGCGTGGCGTTCGAGGGGTCGTTGAGCAGAGTCGAGAACTGGTCCTGCAGCTGGCCGAGCAAGCTGGCGATGTCCTGGCCCTGGCCCGGCGTGCCCTTGGGCCGCGTCGATCGCGCTCATCGCGCCGGTGGTGGTGGTTAGCGCCGCCGTGCTGGCGTTCTGCTGCAAGCAGCGCGGTCTGCAGCGCCTGGTCGATATCGCGCTGCGCCGGGCCGGCGACCACGCCCATGCCCTCGCCGGCGGCGGTGACGCTCTGCCAGCGGCGCCGTCTCGGCGGCATAGCCGGGCGTGCTCGCATTGGCGACGTTGTGCGAGACTAGGCCGAGCTGCGCGTTGATGGCGGCGAGGCCGCTGCCGGCGATCGAGAGGGCGGCGTCGAGGCTCATTCATCAGGTCTTCATGTTGATCGTGACCTGGAGCATCGAGTCGGCGCTGGTGATCAGCTTGGCGTTGGCGCCGTACGCCTCCTGGGCGACGATCAGCTTGCTGAATTCGGTGGCGATATCGACGTTGGAACTCTCGGTGGAGCCGGTGACGAGCTGCCCGCGCCGTTGGTTCGCCTGCGATTGCGCGACGGCGGCGCCGGACAGCGTGGTGGCGGTGAACGCTTGGCCGTTCTGGCGTTGCAGCGCGTCGGGGTTGGCGAAGGTGATGACCGGGATTTGCGCCACCACCCGCGACTGACCGTTGTTGTAGTTGGCGACCACGTTGCCGCTGCTGGCCATGGTGATCCCGGTGAAGCTGCCGGGCGGCACGCCGTCCTGGGTGACGTTGCCCTGGCTGTAGGTGCTGGCGGCGAACTGGGTCACGCCGTCGGCCTGACCGAAACTGCCCAGGCCGAGCGTTGATCGTCTGCGGGTCCGCTCCCGAAATCGGCGGTGAAGGTCAGGCTGGCCGGACGCATTGGCGGCATAGCGCGGAGGCGGTCACGCCGCCGCTCGGCGCGGTCAGCGAGCCGATGGTTCCTGACGGCACGCCGTTGGCACCGAAATTCACCGTCGCGCTGCCGATCGTGTTGCCGGCGACGTCGGGCGAACTGAGGGCGAGCGACCACGATTGCTGCCGGTCGGCGTCCAGGTGAGCGCGACCGTGTGCTGGTTGCCGAGCGAAGTCGTAGACGGCACCTGCGAGGCGACCGGGGCGGTGCCGCCGGTGGTCGGCAGGTTGGCGGAGCAGCCCGACATTGGAGGTGGGAACCGGATTGTCCGACGCCTGGCTGATCTGGATCGGCGCCAGGGTCGACTGATTGGCGACGCCGGTCTTCGGATCGACGCGTCCAGCCCTGCAAGATAATCGCCGGCGCTGTTGACCAGATAGCCGTTCTTGTCGAGCTGGAAGTCGCCGGCCCGGGTGTAGACGGTCTGCGGGTTGAAGCTCGGCGATGTGGTGCCGCTGACGAACGCCGTCGGCCTCCGAGGCGGCGAAGAAGCCCTGACCGGCGATGGCGAGCGCCAGCGGATCGCTGCTCTGCGAGATCGTTCCCTGGACGGTGTTCGTGTAGTCGGGCCGCGTCGCCACCGCGCCCGGCTCGTTCACCTGCGCTGGTGCTCGTCGTGAGATAGTCGATGAAGCTGGTGTCCACGCCCTTGAAGCCGACCGTTTGGCTATTGGCGACGTTGTCGCTGATGTTGCCGAACGCCGCCGACTGGGCGGAGAGGCCGCTGACTGAGGTGTCGAGGGCGCTGAACAGGGACATGGGGACTCCGGCCGCAATCAATTCTCGCGCTCGGGTTCGCAGGAAGCGTGCCAACCCCGCACGCGGCAGTGATGGCCGATCACGCGCTTGCTCCGAGACGCCTCCCGGTAGGAAGCGCCCGGCACAATCTGCCGAGGTGGCGGACGGAGTTGCGCCTGCCCTGCCGATCCGGGAGCGGCGCCGGTTCTGGTCCGATTGTTGCTACCAGCCTCGCCATGGAAATCGCCGCCCATCGCACCGGCGGGCGGGCGCCCGCCCGCCGCGTCGGCCCACCCGGTCCTGCCCGGCGCGGACTTTGTCCACGCGCTCGCCGACGTCGTCGGCGGCCACCCGTGCCCCGCTCTCCCGTCACCAATCCCTCCCCGCGTGAAGACGGGAAGGGAGCGGCGCCACTGCTTCCCGCGGGATCTGACCCCGAGCCGGTCGCCAGCCGGCACCGAAGCAG
Source organism: uncultured Pseudomonadota bacterium (assembly GCA_963762525.1). GTDB lineage: Bacteria > Pseudomonadota > Alphaproteobacteria > Acetobacterales > Acetobacteraceae > DATFDN01. The sequence continues at coordinate 875,126 of CAVXKT010000011.1, read as the reverse complement.
CGCCGGAGGGCTCGCCGAGCTCGGCTCGACGCCGGTTAAATCCGCAGCCGTCGGGTCGAAGTCGCAAACCGCGGCCGGCCGGATCGACGCCGGCGCGGACCGGCGCCGGTGGAACCGATGGTCGGACCGACGCCGGGAGCAATGCCAGTCGAACCGACGGCCGATCGAGGCCGATCACCGTCATCCCTGGCGCGGCACCTGCCGAATCCGCCGAAGGGGAGCGTCACCGGAAACCATCGGCGGCGAAGGCCGGCAACCGCCCCGAGCGAAATGCGCCGAAACCGACGCCCCGTACCACGCCCCGCCACGCCGGCGGCCATTCCGCCCGCCGCCCTGCGCCGCCGATCGCCGCCGATGCAACAGCCGAACAACGGAGCAGGCCGACCCGCCGGACCGGCGACCCCGGCAAACGCGCGATGCGCCCGGCCATCGGCGCCGACGCCGAGACCGCACGGCCACGGCCGGCGCATGCGCGAAGCCGAACCGGCCGAGTTTCAAAGCCCGAACGCGCAAGCCGCCGGGTGGCTTCGGCGCCGCTGCGGGAAGCCGCTGCCGCCGCCCGCACCGCCGCCTGGCCGGCATCGCCCGACCCCCCAAACCGTCCCGTGCGCCGCGGCCCCGCCGCCGCTCATCGGCCCCCCCCGCCCGCCTCGCCGGCACGCCGCCGACCGCCGCCCCCGTACGCCCTTCGCGCACCCGCCGGCCGCGCAGGTCGCCCCCGTCCTCGTCTCTCTCGCCGCCAATGGCGGGTCACACCGGCGATTGACCGCTGCGGCTCGACCCGCCGGAGCTCGGGCAGGTGGAAGTCCGCATCGTCCATGCGGCCGACGCCGCGGTGCGCGTCGATGTCACCGCCGAACGGCCAGCGACGCTCGCGCTGCTTGCGCCAGGACGAGCCGGCGCTGCACCGCGCCCTGAACGAGGCCGGCGTGCCCGCCGACGGGCGCGCGCTGACCATGCAATTGGGCCAGCCCGGCGGCGGCTTCGAAGGCGGCCAATGGAGCCGGCCAACCGGGCGGCCATTCGGGCAGCCAAGGCGGAACCCGCGCCGCCCCCGGCTTCGACGCCGGCCCGACGCCAACCGACGACGCACCACCCTGCCGGCGCGGTCATCCCGCCGCGTCGGGCTCGACATCACCGCCTGACAGGAGAACACAGTGAGCATCGCCTCCGTCGCCGCCCAGCAGAGCGCGCTCGCCGCCGCCGCCCAACAAGCCGCGGCGCAAGCCGCCACCGCCTCCAGCACCTCCACCTCCGGCACTACCGCATCGGCCAGCACCTCGGCGCAGACCGGCCAGACGGCGCTCACCGCGCTATCGAGCAATTTCGGCGACTTCCTGAACATGCTGATGACGCAGCTTCAGAACCAGGACCCGAGCAGCCCGATGGACAGCAACCAGTTCACCCAGGAGCTGGTCTCGTTCTCCGGCGTCGAGCAGCAGATCAACACCAATAACAGCCTGACCAGCCTGATCCAGCTCACCCAGGCCGGCGAGTTGATGCAGGGCGCGTCGCTAACGGCAAGCAGGTGCAGGTGCAGTCGAACCAGATCCCGCTGCAGAACGGCAGCGGCAGCGTGCAGTTCACGGCGCCTACGGCCGAGCCGGTGGCGGTCGCCATCGCCGATTCCAGCGGCAATGTGGTCCGAACGGCGAGCATCGACGCCACCGCCGGCCTCAACACCTGGAGCTGGAACGGGCACGAGCGATTCCGGCGCCCAACTGCCGGACGGCGCCTACAACATCGCCGTGGACGGCACCGGTTCGAGCGGCACCGCGAGCGCGGTGCCGTTCACCGTGGGCGGCACCGTGACCGGCACGCAAAGCCACCACCGCGAACGGCATGCAGTTGCAGCTCGGCGCGCTCGGCGTGGGCTTCGGCGCGGTGCAGTCGCTCGGCAACAACTGACGCCCCGTGAGCGGCTGCTGGCCGGAACTCGGCGCGGTCGAGGGCGCGCCGCGGATGCCTATCTCGCCAAGAAGGCGGCGTCCAAGCCCGGCGAGGGCTAACGCCGGGCGCCGCATTGCGCGCGCTCGGGGGAGCCGCTAGGGTCGGCGATGAACACGCGGCGCGTCCCGCTTGGCGGGCCGCGAAAAGGAGTGGGTTTCGGGGATGCGTTCATGAGCGGCCGGCTCAGGGCAAGGCGCGGCGAGCGCCTTATCCGCCTATTCCGAGATTTCCCGATCGCTCCGACGGGAGAGTTGCATGGCTGACGGCACCTCGGTTGCGGCCGATCTGATCGGAAGGCGGGCGGCGGCGGGACGCCGATCGGGTGACGGCCTGCGGCGGTTCGCGCGCCGGCGCAGCAGCATCGCCTTGGCCATGGCGCTGCCGCTGATCCTGCTGGTCGCGGGACTGGTCATCTACCCGGCCTTCTACGCGATCTATCTCAGCCTGATGAACAAGAAGATGAGCGCGTTCGTCGGCCTGGGCCAGTACATTTTCCTGTGCACCGGACGACGTTCCAGCTGGTCATCTTCCAGAGCTGCCTGTTCGCCATCACCTCGGTGATCTTCAAGTCGCTGATCGGCCTGTTTCTCGCCCACCTCATGCACAATATCGGCGGCCGCTATCAGCGGCTGTGGCGCGGCCTGCTGCTGGTCTCGTGGGTGATTCCGCTGGCGCTCGGCACGCTCACCTGGTGGTGGATGTTCGACCCCAGCTACTCGGCCTTCAACTGGGTGCTGGAGCAACTGGGCTTCGCTCCCGTCCCCTGGCTCGGCGTCGGCTGGATCGCGCGATTCTGCACCATCCTGGTCAATGTCTGGTACGGCACGCCGTTCTTCATGATCATGTATCTGGCGGCGCTGAAATCGGTGCCCGACCAGCTCTACGAGGCGGCCTCGATCGACGGCGCGACGGCGGTGCAGAAGTTCTTCCACGTCACCCTGCCGATGATGCGCAACATCATCTCGATCACCGTGCTGTTCAGCCTGATCACCACCTTCGCCGACTTCGACATCGTGCGCATCCTCACCGCCGGCGGCCCCGAGGATAAGACCCACGTGTTCGCCACCTACGCCTTCCAGGTCGGCATTCAGTCGGGCAACATCCCGATGGGCGCCGCAGTCAGCCTGTTCATGCTGCCGATCCTCGCCATCTCGGCGTTCTTCATCCTCCGCGGCGTCAATCGGCGCTCGCAGGAGGTGGGCGCATGAGCGCCACCACCGCCGGGGCGGTTCGCGTCCGTCGTCGGCGTCGGGGCGGCGTGGCCGATAGTCGCCGCTGGGCGCTGTGGGCGAGCTACGCGGCGCTCACGGTGTTCGCCATCCTGTTCCTGGTCCCGCCGTTCTATACGGTGATGACCAGCCTGAAGACGTCGGGCGAAATCTCCTCCCAGATCGGAAGTCCCTGGTACGCCCATCACCCGACGCTCGCGAATTTCTGGTACCTGATTACCTATCACAACTTTCAGATGTACTACCTCAACACGGTGATCGTCACCGTGCTGGTGGTGGCGATCACCATGGTGATCTCCGTGCTGGCGGCATTCAGCCTGGCGCGGATGGGATTCTGGGGCAGCAAGACGCTGGCGACGGGGGTGTTTCTCACCTACCTGATCCCCGCCTCGCTGCTGTTCATCCCGCTGTTCCAGGTGGTCGGCTGGCTCGGCCTGATCAACAGCTACTGGTGCCTGGTGCTGGTCTATCCCACGCTCAGCGTGCCGTTCTGCACCTGGATCATGATCGGCTATTTCGCCTCGATCCCGAAGGAGCTGGACGAGGCGGCGCTGATCGACGGGGCGGGTTATCTGCAAATGCTGTGGCGCATCTTCATCCCGGTGGCGATGCCCGGACTGATCGCCGCGACCATCTTCGCGTTCACCATCAGCTGGGGCAATTTCATCTATCCGCTGGCCTATCTCTACACCTCGAACCAGATGGTGCTGACCGTCGGCATCGTCTCCGACCTGATCCGCGGCGACGTGTTCGAGTGGGGCAAGATCATGGCGGCGAACCTGCTCGCCTCGTTGCCGCCGATCCTGATCTACGCCTTCCTGATGGACTACTACATTGCCGGCCTGACCGCCGGCGCTACGAAGGGCTGAGAATCCATGTCCGAAGTGTCGGTGCGCAAGGTGGTGAAGACCTACGAGGGCGGCGTGCAGGCGGTGAAGGGCATCGACCTCGAGATCGCCGACCAGGAGTTCGTGGTCCTGGTCGGCCCCTCCGGGTGCGGCAAGTCCACCACCTTGCGGATGATCGCCGGCCTCGAGGACATCAGCGACGGCGAGATCTGGATCGGCGGCGATGTGGTCAACGACGTGCCGCCGCGCGACCGCGACATCGCCATGGTGTTCCAGAACTACGCGCTCTACCCGCATATGAGCGTGTTCGACAACATGGCCTTCGGGCTCAAGCTGCGCAAATTCCCGAAGGACGAGATCAAGCGCCGGGTGGATGAGGCGGCGCGCATCCTCGACATCTCGCAGCTGCTGGAGCGCAAGCCCAAGGCGCTGTCGGGCGGCCAGCGCCAGCGGGTCGCGATGGGCCGCGCCATCGTCCGCAACCCCAAGGTGTTCCTGTTCGACGAGCCGCTCTCCAATCTCGACGCCAAGCTGCGCGTGCAGATGCGCACCGAGATCAAGAAGGTGCACCAGACGGTGCGCACCACCACCGTCTATGTCACGCATGACCAGGTGGAGGCGATGACGCTCGCCGACCGCGTGGTGGTCATGAACCAGGGCGTCATCGAACAGGTCGGAACGCCGCAAGAGCTGTATCATCAGCCCACGACCCGCTTCGTCGCCGGCTTCATCGGCAGTCCGGCGATGAATTTCCTCGACTGCCGGCTGGAGAATGGCGGCGCCGGGCTGGAGCTGCGGCTGAATGACCGCGTCGCATTGGCGATCCCGCCGGCCCGGGTGGATCGGTACGGCGCCTATAAGGGGCGCCCGATGGTGCTCGGCCTGCGCCCCGAGCATCTGTTCGACTACCGCGAGGCCGGTCGCCCCGGCTGGGCGCGGATGGATGCGCCGGTCGATGTGGTGGAGCCGATGGGCAACGAGACCATGGTGCACTTCTTCATCGACGGCACGCCGCTCTGCGCCCGCTGCGAGCCGACCACGCCCGCCGCCCCCGGCGAGATGCTGCCGCTCACCGCCGATCTCAACCAGATGCACCTGATCGAGGCGGATACCGGCCGCGTGGTGTAGCCCTCACCTCTCCCGGCGGGCGCCGCGAGAGGAGGGCGACGAGGGCGATGCGGAACCCGTTCCGCCCCGTGATGTGATTTTGGCTCGCCGTTAAAATCGCGTTATATCGCCGTTCGCGCAACTGATCATGCGCCGGGCGGGCGGGAAGGTGTACCGATGGAATTGTCGGAGGCGCGTAAGGCGCGCGGGGTGGCGCGCATGGGCGGGCGCATTCTCGCGGATGCGCTCGTGGCGCAGGGGATCGACCACGTGTTCTCGGTGCCCGGGGAGAGCTTCCTCCCGGTGCTCGACGGCTTCTACGACGTGGGCCCGAAGCTCAAGCTGGTCACCTGCCGCTTCGAGGCGGGTGCGGCCAACATGGCGGAGGCTTACGGCAAGCTCACCGGCCGTCCGGCGGCGGCGTTCGTGACGCGCGGCCCCGGCGCCTGTCACGGCGCCATCGGCGTGCACACGGCGATGCAGGACAGCACGCCGCTGCTGCTGTTCGTGGGCCAAATCCCGCTCGAGGATGCCGGCCGCGACGCCTTTCAGGAGGTGGACTACCGGCGGATGTTCAGCTCGCTCGCGAAGTGGGTGACGCAGATCGATCAGGCCGGCCGCATTCCCGAGGTGGTGGCGCACGCGGTCGATGTGGCGACCTCCGGGCGGCCCGGCCCGGTGGTGGTCGCGCTGTCGGAGGAGATGCAGCGCGAATTGGCCGAGGTCGCGGACATCCCGCGCGCCCCGGTCGCCGGCGCCTATCCCGATCCGGCGGCGATGGCCGAATTGCGCGAGCTGATCGGCCGCGCCCGCCGTCCGCTCGCGGTTCTCGGCGGCTCCTCCTGGTCCGATGCCGGCAGGCGCGCGATCCGCGACTTCCTGCACGGGCATGATCTGCCGGTCGCGGTCGGCTTCCGCCGCCAAGCGCTCTACGACGGCAATCTGGAAAGCTTCGTCGGCGATCTGGGCGTGGGCTCGGACCCGGCGCTGATCGCCAAGGCAAAGGAAGCCGATCTCATCCTGGCCATCGGCTCGCGACTGGGCGATGCTGTGACGCAAGGCTATACGCTGCTCGATGCCGTCGGCGGCGCGACGATCGTGCAGGTGCATCCCGACGGCGCCGAAATTGGCCGCGTATTCCGCCCCGCGCTCGGCATCGTCGCCGATCTCAACGCTTTTGCGCTGGCCGCCGCCGGCACCGAGCCGGTGCACGTGCAGTGGGACGACTGGCGGGCGGAGCTGCGGGAGCTGCGCGAGGCCGGGCGCGAGCCGCCGGCGTATGACGGGCCGCTCAATCTCGGTCAGACGATGCGGGAGCTGGAGAAGCTGCTGTCGCGCGACGCCATCGTCACCACCGATGCCGGGAATTTCGCCGGCTGGGCGACCCGCTTCATCAACTTCCGCGAGCATCAGCGCTACATCGGCCCGACCAGCGGCGCCATGGGCTACAGCGTGCCGGCGGCGGTCGGCGCCAAGATCACCTTCCCCGACCGGATGGTGGTGGCGCTGGTGGGCGACGGCGGCTTTCTGATGACCGGGCAGGAGATCGCGACCGCGTTTCATCATGGCGTGGCGCCGATCATCCTGTTATTCAACAACCGGATGTACGGCACGATTCGCATGCACCAGGAGCGTGCCTTCCCCGGTCGCGTCTCCGGCACCGGGCTCACCAACCCGGATTTCGCCAAACTCATGGAAGCCTTCGGCGGCCATGGCGAGGTGGTGAACGACACCGCCGGCTTCGCTCCGGCGTTTCGCCGCGCGGCCGAAAGCGGCCGGCCGGCGCTGATCGAGCTGAACACCGACCCCGAGCAGATCACCACGCGCACGACCATTGCCGGCCTGCGTGCGGGTGCGACCCGCCCGGCCGCCAAGCCGAAGCGAGTCGCCGCCGCCGCGGCGCGCGCGAAGTCCGGCGGCAAACGCGGCTGAGCATTGGGGTATCGGCTCGCCGCGCGATTCCGGCTTCCCGCGCACGACCCCGACATCGCCGAAGCCGGGCGGCTTTACGAGAGTGGCCGATTGCACGACGCGGCGGCGCGGTGTGTAGCGATCCTGGCGCGTTGGCCGGGGCACGCCGAGGCACATCATTTGTCGGGCGTGATCCATCTCGACCTCGACCGGAACCAGGCGGCGCTGGCGGCGCTGCAACGCGCCGTCGCGCTCGCACCCGATTCGGCGCGCGCGCAGTATCATCTGGGCAACGCTCTCCAACGCCTCGACCGCCACCAGGAGGCGGAGGGCTGCTATCGCGCCGCGCTCGCGCGCGCGCCGGGATTCGGCAATGCGCTCAACAATCTCGGCAACACGCTGCGTTCGCTCGGGCGCGACGAGGAAGCCATCGCGTGCTTTCGCGCGGTGCTGGAGCACGCGCCGGATCATGTGCCGTCGCTTTACAATCTCGGCCGCTCGCTGGCCCGGCTCGGCCGGCTGGAGGAGGCCGAGAGCAGCTTGCGCGCAGCCATCGCCGGACCGGTGCGCCCGGCCGAGCGGCACCGGCTCGCCGAGGTCCATGACAGCCTGGCGGCGGTGCTGATCGAGCAGGGGCGCGACCTCGAAGCCTTGGCGGAAACCCGCACGGGGCTTCGCATCAATCCGGCGCAGCCGCTCGCCGAGTGGAACGAGAGCCTGATGCTGCTGCGCCTCGGGCGATTCGCCGAGGCGTGGCCGAAATACGAACGGCGCTGGGAGCTGCCCGGCTTTCGGGAGGGCGCGGAGGCCGACAAGCCGCCGCCGGCGGTGCCTCTTCCGGATGCGCTGGCGGGCAAGCGCGTGCTGCTGCGCGGCGAGCAGGGGCGAGGCGACGTGATCCAGTTCGCCCGCTATGCGCCCTTGCTGGCGCGATGTGCCGCCGGGGTGACATTGGCGGTGTTCCCCGATCTGGTGCGCCTCATGCAGAGCCTGGCGGGCGTGAACGCGATTGCCGACGACGCGGAGCCGCCGGCGCACGACGCCGAGGCGTCACTGTTGAGCCTGCCGCTGGCGTTCGGCACCGAACTCGGCTCCATCCCGGCGGCCTGTCCCTATCTCGCGCCCGATCCGGCGCTGCGCGCGGCCTGGGGCGAACGGCTGGGACTTCCTTCCCCCTCCCCTTGCGGGAGGGGGCTGGGGGAGGGGTCGAGGCGAAAGTTCCCCCGCATCGGCCTCTGCTGGCGCGGCTCGCAGCATATCCCGGAGCGCTCGATCCCGCTCTCGCTGCTCGCACCGCTCCTCGCGGTGCCGGGGGTTGCCTTTCACGCGGTGCAGGTCGGCGCGGAATCGGATCGCGCCCTGCTCGCCGCACACGGCGTGGTCGATCACGGTCCGGCACTGTCCGACTTCGCCGACACGGCGGCGCTGCTGTCGTGGATGGACCTGGTCATCAGCATTGACACCGCGCTCGCCCATCTCGCCGGCGCGCTGGGCCTGCCGACCTGGATCCTGCTCCGCCGCAACGCCGATTGGCGCTGGCTGCTGCATCGCGAAGACACGCCGTGGTATCCGACGGCGCGGCTGTTCCGCCAAGCCGCCGACGGCACCTGGCCGGCGGTGATCGAACGCGTCGCGGCGGCGCTGGCCGATCGGCCCGGCGGCTGATTGAAGCAACATCGTCTAAAGCAACGTTTGCGTCGGCGCCGGCGCGTGCTCTAAGCGCATCGCCGCCGCGCACCTCATACGCAAGGAACGGGAATGGACCGCATCCGCATCCGTGGCGGACGCCCGCTCGGCGGGGACATCGTGATCGGCGGCGCCAAGAACGCGGCGCTGCCGCTGATGGCCGCCGGGCTGCTGACCGAGGAGCGGCTGGTGCTCGACAACGTGCCGCGCCTCGCCGACATCGCCACCATGGCCGAGCTGCTGGCCGGGCACGGCATCGGCGTCGAGGCGGCCGGGGATGGTCGCACGCTCGCCCTCGGCGGCGCCATCACCTCGACCGAGGCGCCGTACGACATCGTCCGCAAGATGCGCGCCTCGGTTCTCGTGCTGGGGCCGCTGCTGGCGCGGGTGGGTGAGGCCCGGGTGTCGCTGCCGGGCGGCTGCGCCATCGGCACCCGCCCGATCGATCTCCATCTGAAGGGTCTCGAACAGATGGGCGCCGAGATTCGCCTCGATTCGGGCTACGTGGACGCGCGCGTGGCCGGGCGACTGCGCGGCGCCACCATCGTCTTCCCGTTCGTCTCCGTGGGCGCCACCGAGAACCTGCTGATGGCGGCCGCACTCGCCGCCGGACGCACGGTGCTCGCCAATGCCGCCCGCGAGCCCGAGATCGCCGATCTCGCCGCCTGCCTGGTCGGCATGGGCGCGCGCATCGACGGCATCGGAACCGACCGCCTGACGATCGACGGCGTGGCGCATCTGCACGGCTTCCGCCATCGCATCGTCGGCGACCGCATCGAGACCGGCACCTTCGCTTGCGCCGCCGCCATCACCGGCGGCTGGGTTCGCCTGCTCGGCGGCCGGCTGGAGCATCTGGGCGCGGTCGCGCGCACCTTGCGCGAGGCGGGCGTGGACGTGGCCGAGGAGGACGAGGCCTTGCTCGTGCGTCGCCTCAACGGGCTGCGCGGCACCGATGCGATGACCGAACCCTATCCGGGCTTTCCGACCGACATGCAGGCGCAATTCATGGCGCTGATGGCGGTCGCCGAGGGCGCGGCCATGGTGACGGAAACCATCTTCGAGAACCGCTTCATGCACGTGCCCGAGCTGAACCGCATGGGCGCGCGCATCAACGTGCACGGCGCCTCGGCGATCGTGCGCGGCGTGCCGGCGCTCTCCGGCGCCCCGGTGATGGCGACCGATCTGCGCGCCTCGGTCTCGCTGGTGCTGGCCGGGCTGGCGGCCCGGGGCGAGACCATGATCAACCGCGTCTATCACCTCGACCGCGGCTACGAGGCGGTGGAACGCAAGCTCGCCGGCTGCGGCGCGGACATCGAGCGGATTGCCGGCTAGTGTCCCGAGGCACCCGCATTTTCCGGTCATGCTCGCGCGTGCGAGCGCAAGCATGACGAGATGAATGCGGGTGGTCGGTTTCCATATGGCCCGAACACGCGCTAAGCTCGGCCCGCCATGAGCGACCCCATGCCGCTCGCCGACGTGCGGGCGTTTCTGCAAGCGCTCGCCGGCGCCATCCCCGATCCGCGGAGCGAGCTCGACTACGTCAACCCGTTCACGCTGCTGATCGCCGTGGTGCTGTCGGCGCAGACCACCGATGCCGGCGTCAACCGCGTGACCCCGGCCCTGTTCGAGGAAGCGCCCGATGCGGCGGCGATGGTGGCACTCGGCGCCGACGGCGTCGGGCGGCACATCCGCACGCTCGGGCTCTGGCAGGGCAAGGCGCGCAACGTCGTCGACTTGTCGCGGCTGCTGCTGGAACGCCATGGCGGCGCGGTGCCGCGCGACCGCGAAGCCCTGGAGGCGCTGCCGGGAGTGGGGCGCAAGACCGCGAACGTGGTGCTGAACGTCGCCTTCGGCGAGCCGACGATGGCGGTCGATACGCATGTGTTTCGCCTCGGCAATCGCACCGGCATCGCACCCGGCGCGACGCCGCGCGCGGTCGAGGACGCGCTGGTTGCCCGCATTCCGAACGCCATGCTGCGCGCGGCGCATCATCTGCTGATCCTGCACGGGCGCTACGTGTGCAAGGCGCGCGCTCCCGAATGCTGGCGCTGCGTCGGCGCGAAATGGTGCCGCTATCCCGACAAGACGCTCCCGCCGCGGCCGAAGACTATGCGAACGCCCGCCGCAGCCGCGCGAAGTCCTCGATCGCGCGCTCCTCGCCGGGGGTGATGCAGAACACGAGCTGCGACCAACCGTGGTCGCGCAACGCCTCGATCCGCCCCTTCAGTTCCGCTTCGGTGGCGGTGAAGGTCGTGCGCCGGATCAGCTCGGCGGTGACGAACCGCCGCTCCTCGGGCTTGACGAACAGGAAATGCCCGCGGTGGTTCATCAGATACCGGGCATCCGCCGGCTCGTAGCCGCGCGCCATCTCGACATAGCCTGCCACCTCGGCGGCGACCGCCGCCGGCACCTCGGCGGTGTTTTGCCAGCCCTCCATGTCGAGATCGGCGGCGCGGTGCAGCAGCACGGCCGCGCGCGGGCCGGCCTGCGCCACCGCGCGCGGACTGTCGGCGGCCTCGCCCGGCTCCAGCACGCAGCCGCAGGTCCAGGCGGTCGCGTAAAGTTCGGCGGTGTTGCCCGCCTCGCGCCAGCTTGCCGCCATGTCGGCGAGCATCGATTCGCGCGCCGGGCACGTCGGCGATGAAGCCCATCCAACCGGCGCCCAGGCGGGCGGCCAGGGCGCGCGATTTCGGCCCGTAGGCCGAGACATGCAGACGCGGCGGATCGGCGGTGCGGATCAGGCCGGCATCGGGGTTCAGCAGACGGATCTTGCGGCGCTTGCCCTCGACGCTGGTTTCGACGGTGTCCTCGGCCAGCAGGCCATAGACGACGCGGATATACTCCTCCATCTCGGCCAGCCGCATGGCGCCGAGCCCCATCGCGCGTCGTGCCGAAAACCCGGTGCCGACGCCGAAATCGATGCGCCCCGGCGCCATCGCGTTCAGCGTGGCGAAGGCGCTGGCGGTGACGGCGGCGATGCGGTTGGAGGGGACCAGAACGCCGGTTCCGAGGCGGATGCGCGAGGTCTTCAGCGCCGCGGCGCCCATCGCCACGAACGGGTCGGCGGTAATCAGCTGGGTGTCGAAGAACCAGGCATGGGAAAAGCCGAGTTCCTCGGCGCGCTGCGCCAGCCGCCACAAATCATGCGCCGTCGCGATGCCGATGCCGAAATCCATGGCGCCCTCCGATGCCAAGGCCGGCAGTCTGCGGCGGGGGATCGGGGCCGACAAGGCTCGCTCCGGTCGCCGCGTGGCAACCGGAGCGTCGGCGAGGTCAGGCGCGCGGCGTTAAAGCCGCGCCGTTCTCAGTGGGCGGCCTGGCCGCCGGTGCCGGCGCCGGGGCCCGCACCGCCCGGAGCACCCGCATTGCCCGAGTTGGGGCCGCCCGGAGTGTTCGGGGTGCCCATCGAAGAGGCGCCGGTTCCGGCATTGGCGCCGTTCATGTTGTCGGAGGCGCCCGTGTTGCCGTTCATATTGCCCGAGCTGCCCATGTTGCCGCTCGTGCCGTTGTCGTTCATGGCGCCGCTATTGTCGTTCATGCCGCCGCCGCCCCCGCGCTCGCGGTAAGATGCATCGCCGACAGGGTCTGATCATCCAGCTCGCCGTTGGCGTTGAGGTTATTGGCCTGCTGGAACTGCATCACGCCGCGGCGCGTCATCGGCCCCCATTTGCCGTCCACCCGGCCGCGATACATGTGGCCCTGCTTAAGCTCGGTCTGCACTTGGCGGACCAGGCCGGGCGAGAGCGCGTTCTGTTCGGGGTTGCTCGCCGTCGGCGCAGGCGCCGGGGCGGGCGCCGGAGCGGGCGGCGGGGCCGTCGCGGCAGCGGTCTGGGATTCATTGCCGCCGCCGCCGAACAAGGAACAGCCCGGCAGGGCGGCGAGAGAGCTGATCGCCACGATGGCGGCGAAGTTGCGAACCTTCATCACGTCATTGTCTCCTGTTGTCGTTCCCAATTCGCGCAGACATCTGTCCCGCTCGGGACCGGAGGGATCGGCAGACCGCTCGCGGGTGTGATTGCAGTAGCGTGTGACTGACGGGCGGGTTGCGGCCGCGGTTGGATTGTGAGGACCCGTAACGGCAACTCACAATCACAGCCGCGCGAACTGTGCCGACCGTGCCCGCACGGCACGGGTCTGTGTCCCGGGCGCATCACTCCGGCCCGGCATGAACGTATTCCACCACCCCTCGGTTGCGGACCCGCGAACGGCCTGCTCATCCGCTCGCCGAACAGCGCACCAGCGGAAACGGAAACTCCTTGCAGCCGGGAAAGGTAATCTCGTCATTTGAGATGCGCCGCACGTGCAGCGTGTCGGCGTCCTCGCAGCCGAAGCCCTCCCCGGTCCCGAGCAGGTGGATGTCGATGCCGCTTCCGGTGCCGCGCGCGGTCTCGATTGCCCGCTGGATATAAAGGACACTCACCAGCGACGCCCGCAACACCACATCGCGGGTGAAGATCACCGAGGGCGTCGCGAAACAGGCCTCGGCGGGCAGGCTGGAGGGTGGCGGAAACAGGCCGCCGGTCCAGGAGCCGAACAGGAAGCTGTGCGGCGGCGCCGGTTGGGCGCGCACCCCGGATGCCAGCGCAGTGGCGAGGATCACGGCGGCGATCAGTCGGCTGGCGATCCGGCGCATGTTGTCCTCGAGAGGGTTCCATCGCACGTTAGGGCGCCGGGCTGCGCTGCGCCAAGGCCCGCTCAGAGCACGAGTTGCGCGAGCAGCGCGTCGAGACGGAGCCGGCCCTCGCTGGTCGCGCGCAGCCCGCCGGCATCGCGCGTGAGATATCCCGCCTCGATGGCGCGCGCGAGGATGTCCGGATCGAGCGCGTCGTCGAGCTTCATCCCGGTGCGCCGGTGAAAGCGCCCGGGCTTGATCCCCTCGGTCAGCCGCAGTCCCATCAGCAGCATCTCGCGCGCCCGCTCGCGCGGCGTGACGGCGCCCTCGTACGTGCTCCCGCTTCCCTGCCGTTCGACGAGATCCGCCCACGCCTCGGGCGCGCGATGCCGCCGCGTCGCCAGCAGCTCGCCGTCCGAAGTGAGGCGGCCATGCGCCCCCGGACCGATGCCGGCGTAATCGCCGTAGCGCCAATAGGCCAAGTTGTGCCGGCTCTCGGACCCGGGTCGCGCATAGTTGGAGACCTCGTAGGGATGGAGGCCGAAGCGCGCCGCCTCCTCCGCGGTCGCTTTATAGAGCGCGGCGGCGAGGTCATCGTCGGGCAACACCAGCGCGCCGCGCCGGTGCAGCGTCTCGAACTGCGTGCCGGGCTCGATCGTGAGCTGGTAGAGTGACAGATGATCGGCGGCGAGGCCCAGCGCGCGCCGCAGCTCCGCCCGCCAATCCGCCAAGCTCTGCCCGGGTCGGGCATAGATCAGATCGAAGCTCACCCGGGGAAACAGACCGCGCGCCATTTCCAGCGCCCCGATCGCCTCGGCCGCGGTGTGCCGACGTCCCAGCCGATGCAGGGCCGCGTCGTCGAGGCTCTGCACGCCGATCGAGATGCGGTTGACGCCGCCCGCGCGGAACCCTGCCAGCGCCGCCGCCTCGGCGCTGGTCGGGTTGGCTTCCAGCGTGATCTCCAGATCGGGCGCCGCATCGAACAGGCGGATGGCGTCGTCGATCAGCGCGCCGACCGTGTCCGGCCGCATGAGGCTCGGCGTGCCGCCGCCGAAGAAGATCGAAGCGAGCCGCCGCCGTCCGAGACGCGCCGCCTCGCTCGCCAGCTCCCGCCGCAACGCGGCGGCGAAACGCGGCTGATCGATCCGCTCGCGCACATGGCTGTTGAAGTCGCAATACGGGCACTTGGAGAGGCAGAACGGCCAGTGGATATAGAGCGCGAGGTCGTCCACGAACGGGAGATGGGAATGGCGGCAGCCGACGGCGAGGGCTCGGTCGAGCGGGTGCGCGCGGCGCTGCTCGCCGCCGGGCACGAAGATACGGTGACGGTTTTCCGCGCCGGCACCCGCACCGCCGCCGATGCGGCGGCGGCCGTGGGATGCACGGTGGCGCAGATCGCCAAGTCGATCGTCTTCCGCGCCGGGTCGCGGGCCGCGGTCGTCATCACCTCGGGCGCCAATCGCGTCGATCCGGCCCGCGCCGAGGCGGCGCTGGGCGTTCGCCTCGCGCGCGCCGACGCCGACTGGGTGCGCGAGACCACAGGATTCGCGATCGGCGGCGTCGCGCCGGTGGGCCATCTGAGCCCGCCCTTGATGCTGCTGGACACGGATTTGCTCGCGCTCGACCCGATCTGGGCGGCGGCCGGCTCGCCTCGCCACGTCTTCCGCACCACCGCCGCCGAGCTCGCGCGCATCACCGGCGCGGCGGCGGTGCGGGTCGCCTGACCCTCTCCCCCTCCTCCCTCTCCGCCCCCCGGGGGCGGAGAGGGCCGGGGTGAGATGGGGGACGCGACCGCGCGGCGAATTTTACGCAACCCTTATATCGCTGGTTCCGATCCGTATCGAAACCTTATGCCGAGCCGCCCTAATCAGCGGCGTCGTGTTGCGGGAGGCATCTCCGTGTTCGATTTGATCGTCATCGTCATCGGCACCGGCGGCATTCTGCTGATGGCCGGCTACGCCGTCCTTTGCGAACGCATCTGATCGCCATGCTCGATCTCGCCCTCGGCGGCGCCGTCTCGCTCGGCCTGCTGGTCTATCTCCTCCGGGCGCTGGTGCGTCCCGAGGATTTCTAGCCCCGGAGCCCGATCGTGACCGCCATTGGCTGGCTGCAAATCAGCCTCATCCTCGCCCTCGTCTTCCTCGCCGCGGTGCCGCTCGGCGGCTACATCGCCGCCGTCGTGCAAGGGCGCATCGCCCGGTTCGACGCGCTCGAGCGCGGCTTTTACAGGCTCGCCGGTGTGGACCCGACGCGCGGCATGACGTGGAAGGAATACGCTTTCGCGCTGATCGCGCTCAACGCGGCCCACTTCGCACTCCTCTACCTGATGTTGCGGTTGCAATGGTATCTGCCGCTCAATCCGCAAGGCATTGCGGGCATGGCGCCGCGCCTTGCCTTCAACACTGCGATCAGCTTCGTCACCAACACCAACTGGCAGGCCTACGCGGGTGAACAGGCGCTCTCCTACGGCAGCCAGATGTGGGGGCTGACCGTCCACAATTTCCTTTCCGCCGCAACCGGCATTGCGGCTGCGGTCGCCGTCGCCCGCGCCTTCGTCGCCGGCGGGCTGAAGAGTCTCGGCAATTTCTGGGTGGACCTGACCCGGATCACGCTCTACGTGCTGCTGCCGCTTGCGATCGTGGTCGCCGTCGCGCTGATCTTCTGCGGCGTGCCGCAGACCCTTGGCGCCAGCGTGGAGGCGACCACGCTGGAAGGCGTCAAGCAGACGATCGCTCGCGGCCCGGTGGCGTTCCAGGAGGCGATCAAGCTGCTCGGCACCAACGGCGGCGGCTTCTTCAACGCCAATTCGGCGCATCCGTTCGAGAACCCGACCGCGCTCTCCGACCTGATCGAGACCTGGTGCGAGATCGTCATCCCGTTCGCGCTCGCCGTCACCTTCGGCGCGATCGTGCGCGACCGCCGCCAGGGCTTCGCCCTGTTTTGGGTCATGGCCATCATCATGGTCGCCTGCGTCGTCCTGGTCTACCGGGCCGAGGCGGGCGGCAATCCGCTGCTGACTGCGCTCGGCGTGGACCCCGGTCTCGGCAACATGGAGGGCAAGGAGGTTCGGTTCGGCACGCCGCTCTCGGCCCTGTTCGCCGTCACCACGACATCGACCTCGGATGGCGCGGTGATCGCCATGCATGACAGCTTCACCCCGCTCGGCGGCGCCATCCCGATGTTCCTGATTCAGCTCGGCGAGATCGTGCCGGGCGGCGTCGGATCGGGCCTCTACGGCATCCTGGTGTTCGCCATCCTCGCCATGTTCGTCGCCGGGCTGATGGTCGGCCGCACCCCGGAATACCTCGGCAAGAAGTTGCAGGCGCGCGAGGTCAAGCTGGCGATGCTCGCCGTCCTGATCCTGCCGTTCTGCATCCTGGGCGGCACCGCCTTCGCGATCAGCACCGCGAGCGGGACCGGCTCGCTCGCCAATGCCGGGCCGCACGGGCTCTCGGAGATGCTCTATGCCTGGACGAGCGCGACCGGCAACAACGGCAGCGCGTTCGCCGGCCTCAGCGCGGATACGCCGCTGCTGGATTACGGGCTGGGCGCGGCCATGCTGCTCGGGCGGTTCGCCTTCCTGGTGCCCGTGCTCGCCATCGCGGGCTCGCTCGCGGCGAAGCCGAAGCTGGCGGAAAGCGCGGGCACGTTTCCGACGCACGGGCCGCTGTTCATCGGCTTGCTGATCGGCGTGATCCTGATCCTCGGCGGGCTGCAATATCTGCCCGCGCTCTCGCTCGGGCCGCTGGCCGAGCACTTCACCATGCTCGCTGGCAAGACCTGGTAGGAGCGATTCATGGCCGTCAAAGCCGACCCGCTATCGCTGTTCGACGGGCGCATCGTCGTCCGGGCGGCGCGCGATGCCGCGCTCAAGCTTAACCCGGCAACCCTCATGCGCAACCCGGTGATTTTCGTCACCGAAGTCGTGGCCGCGCTGGTGACGGTCCTCGGTCTGCGCAATCTCGCGACCGGCGAGCCCTGGCATTTCGCGCTCGCGATCGCCGCCTGGCTTTGGCTCACGGTGCTGTTCGCGACGTTCGCCGAAGCGGTGGCGGAGGGACGCGGCCGCGCCCGCGCCGAGAGCTTGCGCCGGGCGCGAAGCGACACCTTGGCCAAGGTGCTCCTGCGCCCGGACGATCGCGCCCTGTTCCAGCCGAAACCGGCGCCGGATCTGCGGCCGGGCGATCTCGTGCTGGTCGAGGCCGGCGACCTGATCCCGAGCGACGGCGATGTCGTCGAGGGCGTCGCCAGCGTGAACGAGAGCGCGGTGACGGGCGAAAGCGCGCCGGTGATCCGCGAGGCGGGCGGCGACCGCTCGGCGGTGACCGGCGGCACGCAGCTCGTCAGCGATTGGCTGGTGGTCCGCATCACCGCCGCTCCCGGCGGCACCTTCCTCGACCGCATGATCGCGCTGGTCGAGGGCGCGTCGCGACGCAAGACCCCGAACGAGATCGCGCTCGACATCCTGCTCGCCGGCCTCACCATCATCTTCCTGATCGCGGTGGTGACGCTGGTCGGCCTCGCCCGCTACAGCGGCACGACACTAAGCGTTCCAGTGTTGGCGGCGCTGCTGGTCACTCTGATCCCGACCACGATCGGCGGCCTGCTGTCGGCGATCGGCATCGCCGGCATGGACCGGCTGGTGCGGTTCAACGTGGTCGCGACCTCCGGCCGCGCCGTCGAGGCGGCGGGCGATGTGGACATCCTGCTGCTCGACAAGACCGGCACGATCACCTTCGGCAATCGCGCCTGCGCCGCGCTGTATCCGGTCCCCGGCGTGGCCGAGCGCGACCTGGCCGAGGCCGCCGTGCTGTCATCGCTTGGCGACGAAACGCCGGAAGGCCGGTCGATCCTCGCGTTCGTGCGCGATCGCTTCGGTTTCACCGCCGAGCTTCCGCCCGGCGCCGACGTCGTGGCGTTCAGCGCCAACACGCGCATTTCCGGCCTCGATGCGCGCGAGCACCGCTGGCGCAAGGGCGCGGTGGACAGCATCGTGAAAGCTAGCGGCGCCCTGGCGCCGGCCGCGCTCACGGCGGCGGTGGACCGCATTGCGCGCGCCGGCGGAACGCCGCTGGCGGTCAGCATGGATGGCCGCCTGCTCGGCGCCCTTGAGCTCAAGGACATCGTCAAGCCCGGCATTCGCGCGCGCTTCGACGCGCTCCGCCGCATGGGCATCCGCACGGTCATGGTCACCGGCGACAACCGGGTGACGGCGGCGGCCATCGCCACCGAGAGCGGCGTTGACGATTTCATCGCCGAAGCCAAGCCGCAGGACAAGCTCGACTACATCCGCAAGGTGCAGGCCGAGGGGCGGCTGGTCGCCATGTGCGGCGACGGCACCAACGACGCGCCCGCGCTCGCGCAGGCGGATGTCGGGGTGGCCATGCAGACCGGGACCCGGGCGGCGCGCGAGGCCGGCAACATGGTGGACCTCGACAGCGACCCGACCAAGCTCATCGAGGTGGTGGAGATCGGCAAACAGCTTCTGATCACGCGAGGCAGCCTGACCACGTTCAGCATCGCCAACGACGTGTCCAAGTATTTCGCCATTCTGCCCGCGATCTTCGTGGCCACCTATCCGGAGCTGGGCGCGCTCAACGTCATGGGGCTGGCGACGCCGCAGAGCGCGATCCTGTCGGCGGTGATCTTCAACGCGCTGATCATCGTGGCACTGGTGCCGCTGGCGCTGCGCGGCGTGCGCTTCGCGCCGATCGGTGCGGCGGCGCTGCTCAGGCGCAACCTGCTGATCTACGGCCTCGGCGGACTGGCCGCGCCGTTTGCGGGAATCAAGCTGATCGACCTCCTCCTCAATGCCGTGGGGCTCGCCTGAGTCATGGTCCATCTCCGTCCCGCTCTCGTGCTCGTGCTGCTGTTCACGCTGCTGAGCGGCCTCGCGCTGCCGCTGGCCTTCACCGGCGCGGCCACGGCGCTGATCCCGGAGCGCGCGAACGGCTCGCTGATCGTTGCGAACGGCAGGGTCGTCGGTTCGGCCCTGATGGGCCAGAACTTCACCGCCGATCGTTATTTTCATCCCCGTCCCAGCGCCACCACCGAGACCGATCCGCGCGATCCCGGCAAGACCATCCCGGTGCCCTATGACGCCAGCAGCTCGGGCGGTTCCAATCTCGCGCCGACGAGCAAGGCGCTGCTCGACCGGGTGAAGGCCGCCATCGCGACGAGCGGCCCGGCGCCGGTCCCGGGTGACATGGTGACGAGTTCCGCAAGCGGCCTCGACCCCGACATCTCGCCCGCCAACGCCCGGCGCCAGGTCGCCCGCGTCGCCGCCGCACGCGGACTGCCCCAAGATCGAGTACGCGCCCTGGCGGCGGCGCAGACGAGGGGAAGGGTGCTCGGCTTCCTCGGCGAGCCGCGAGTCAACGTCTTGAAGCTGAACCTGGCTCTCGACGACGCGCAAACGCGCTAAGATCCCGGGACCATGCCGGCTGAGGAAGGCCGCCCCGATCCCGATGCCCTGCTCGCCGCGCTCGCGGCCGAGGAGCCGCGCGGCCGGCTGAAGATCTTTCTCGGCGCCGCGCCGGGCGTCGGCAAAACCTGGGAGATGCTCGCCCGAGCCCGGCTCCGCCGCACCGTCGGCGAGGACGTGCTGGCCGGCGTCATCGAGACGCATGGAAGGGTGGAAACGCAAGCGCAGCTCGGCGACCTTCCGGTGCTGCCGCGCCGCCGGATCGCTTACCGTGGCCAGCAACTTGAGGAGTTCGACCTGGATGCGGCATTGGTCCGGCGCCCGGCCCTGCTCCTGGTGGACGAGCTGGCCCATACCAACGCGCCCGGCAGCCGTCACGCCAAGCGCTGGGAGGATGTTGCCGAGCTTCTGGAAACCGGCATCTCGGTCTGGGCCACGCTCAACGTCCAGCATCTGGAAAGCCTGAACGACGACGTGGCGCGCATCACCGGCATCCGGCCCACCGAGACCCTGCCGGACCGCGTTCTGGAGATGGCCGACGAAATCGAGCTGATCGACGCCCCGCCCGCCGAGCTGCGACAACGATTGCGCGAGGGGAAGATCTATCGCCCCGACATCGCAAGCCGTGCGTTGGAGGGTTTCTTCAAGGAAGGCAACCTGGCGGCGCTGCGCGAGATCGCGCTGCGAAGGGCGGCCGCGCATGTGGACGGCGACGTGCAGGACTGGCGGCGGCGCAGCGGCATCGTCGGGCAGTGGCCGACGGCCGAGCGCGTGCTGGCGCTGGTGGGACCCGACGCCGCCGCCGAGGCGGTGGTGCGCCAGGCCAAACGCCTGGCGGACGCCTTGCACGCGCCCTGGATCGCCCTGCACATCGAGCGCGCCGGGGATGCAGCGAACTCGGCGCGAGCGGCGCGTGCGCCGCTCGCGCTGGCCGCAAAGCTCGGCGCCGATGTCGAGGTGCGCGCGCCGGCGAGCGGCGATCTGATCGCGACGATGCTGGACGCGGCGAGCACGCGAAACGCCACCCATCTCGTCATCGGGCGCGCCCGTGCGCCGCTCTGGCGTCGGCTGTCGGGCCGTACGCTCGGCTATCAGCTCCTGCGGCGGGCGCCGGATTTCGTACTGCACATAGTGCCCGCGCCGAGCGATGCGCCGGGGCGGCCGCGCGCGCTTCCGGCAACGCGGCCGGGCCTGCTGCCCTGGGCCGGGACGGTGGCCCTGGTCGCCGCCGTCACCGGCGCCGGCGTGGCGCTCCGGGACGTGCTGCCGACCGAGGCGGCGGATATGATTTACCTGGCCGTCGTGGTGACTTCCGCGGTGCTCTGGGGCCTCCGGCCGGCGCTGCTCGCGGTGGCGCTCGGTGTGTTCGCCTGGGATTTCTTCTTCATTCCGCCGCTCTACACCGTGACCATCGACAGCCCACGCGACCTCGTCACCGCGCTCGTCTTCGCCGGGGTGGCGGTTCTCACCGGCGGTCTCGCCGGCCGCGTACGGGCCGAGGCGCGGGCGGCGGTGGCGCGGATCGAGGGGCTGCGCCGCATCGGCGCGTTCAGCCGCCGACTGGGCGAGCCGACCACCGAGCCGGACCTGCTCGCGGAGATCGCACGTCAAGCAGCGGGTCTGGCCGATCGCGCCGCGGTCCTGATCGCGCGCGGCGACGAGCTTGATGTCCGCCTAACCGAGCCGGCGGACGAAGTCTTGGACGAGGGGGCGCTGGCGGCGGCGCGGTGGGCGTGGCTCCGCGGCGAGCCGGCCGGAAAAGGCACGGCGACGCTGCCTTCGGCGAGCTGGCGTTTTCTGCCGATGAGCACCCTGCGCGCCCGCCCGGGCGTGTTGGGCGTGCGCCCCCGGGAGGAGCTGGACGAGCCGCAGCTTCAAGCCCTGGAAGCCCTCGCCGACCAGGCCGCCGTGGCGCTGGAGCGGGTGCGTCTTGTGGCCGAATCGGCGCGCACGGCGGCGCTGGAGGACACGCAGCGGCTGCGCACCGCGCTGCTCGCCTCCCTCGGTCACGATCTGCGCACCCCGCTCGCCGCCATCCGGGGCGCCGCCGGAACCCTGCGCGCGGCTTGGGACGGCCTGACCGCGGAGACGCGCGCCGACCTGCTCGCCAGCATCGAGGAGGACGTGGGGCGGATGACCCGCTTTCTCGCCAACATCACCGACCTGACGCGCCTGGAGAGCGGCGAAATCCGCCCGCGTCTCGCCCGCGTCGGCCTGAGCGAGGTGGTGGATGCCGCGCTCGCGCGCGTGCCCGAAGCGCTGTTCATCGCGGTTCGCATCCCCGACGGCATGCAGGTGCTCGCGGATGCGGCGCTGTTGGAGCAGGCGCTGCTGAACGTGCTCGACAATGCGCTGAAATACTCGCCGCAAGGCTCGCTCGTGCGCGTCCGCGCGACGGCGGATGCGGGACAGGTCGCGCTCGCGGTGATCGACGAGGGATTGGGGATTCCGGCGGACGATCTGCCGCGCGTGTTCGACAGCTTCTCTCGCGTTCACCGCGGCGACCGCACGGCGCCCGGCACCGGCCTCGGCCTCGCCATCGCGCGGGGACTGGTGGAGGCCATGGGCGGGCGGATCGAGGCGCGCAGTCCGAACCCCGAAGCGTCGATGGGCGAACGGCCGGGCACGTTGATAACCATTCGCTTGCCGCAGGCGGGCCGGGAACCGTGACCACCGGGGCGCGCATCCTGGTGATCGACGACGAGCCGCAGATCCATCGCTTTCTCCGGCCGGCGCTGGAGGCTGCTGGTTACACCGTCGAGCGCGCCGACACCGCGGCCGAAGGGCTGCGCCTCGCGGCGAGCCGCGCGCCCGACGCGGTGCTGCTCGATCTCGGCCTGCCCGATCTCGACGGGCAGGATGCGCTCGCCCGGCTGCGAAGTTTCAGCGAGGTGCCGGTCATCGTGCTCTCGGCGCGTGATCGCGAGGCCGACAAGATTGCGGCGCTCGACGGCGGCGCCGATGATTACCTGGAGAAGCCGTTCGGCCCCGGCGAGCTGCTCGCGCGCATCCGCACGGCGCTGCGCCATCGGCGCCTCCGCGACGGCATTCCGGAAGTGGCGCGATGGCCGGGATTGGAGGTGGATTTCGCCAAGCGCCGGGCGTGTGCCGACCGCATGGCGCTGGCGCTGAGCCCGCGCGAGTGGGCGCTGCTCGCGCTGCTGGCGCGCAACGCCGGTCGGGTGATGACGCATCGACAGCTGCTGACGGCGGTCTGGGGGCCGGCGCATGTCGACGACGTGCAATATCTGCGCGTCTATGTCGGCCAGCTTCGCCAAAAGCTCGGCCCCGCGGCGCGGCTGATCGCGACCGAGCCCGGCGTCGGCTACCGAATGCTGGACGCGCTCTGAGGCGATTGCAACGCTCCGGACGGAGCGGCAACATCGGGAACAGCATCGGGAGGAACCGCCATGAAACGCGCGCTCGCCGCCGCCTGTCTGACCCTCGCCCTCTCGGCTGCCGGCGCGCGTGCCGAGCAGACGCTGGTCATCGGCATCGCCGCCGATCCCACCGGCTTCGATCCCGAGGCGGTGCTCAACAACACCTCCGGCTTCGTCATGGCGACGATCTACGACAGCCTGGTGAAGTACAAGCCCGGTACGGTGGAGCCCGCGCCCGGTCTCGCCGAAAGCTGGACGGTTTCGCCGGATGGCCTGACCTACACGTTCAAGCTCCGCCACGGCGTGAAATTCCAGGACGGCACGCCGTTCGACGCCCATACCTTCATCGAGGGCATCGATCGCCTGCTCAACAAGAGCAATCCGCACTACATCTACAACACCGGCCCGGTGGAGGGCTATATCGACTTCACCTACGAAGCCGTCGCGTCCTACGCCGCGACCGCCGACGACATCGTGCAGTTCAAGCTCAAACAGCCCTCGGCGCCGTTCATCAACAGTCTGGCGATGGTGTGGAACGGCGTCGTCAGCCCGGCGGCGGTGGCGAAATACGGCAAGGACTACCGCAGCCATCCGGTCGGCACCGGCGCGTTCATCTTCCGCGACTGGAAATCGCGCGATTCGATCACCCTCGATGCCAATCCGTCCTACTGGAACGGCAAGCCGAAGGTCGATCATCTGATCTTCAAGGAATACCCCGACGCGCAATCGGCGCTTCTGGCGCTGAAGCGTGGCGAGATTCAGATCCTCGGCGATGTCAGCACCCAGGTCGTGCCGGCGATCCGGGCAGACCGCAGCTTGAAGCTATTGACTCAGCCCGGGCTTGCCATCAGCGGCATGGCGATGACCAACGACACGCCGCCCTTCAACAACGTGCAAGTACGCCAGGCGCTCAGCCACGCCATCGACCGCGACGCCATCGATAAGGTGCTGTTCAAGGGCCTCGCCGACCCGATGCGCTCGCCGATCCCCGAATCGGAGTGGAGCTACGCCGCGCAGCCGCCCTACACTTATGATCCGTCGCTGGCGCGAAAGATGCTCGACGTGGCCGGCGTGGCGCCGGGCACCAGGGCGGAGCTGCTCACCTACAACTCGCCGCGCGGCTACAACCCGGCCGGGGCCGATCTTGCGGTGGCGATGCAGGGCTATCTCAAGAAGGTCGGCATCGATGCCGACGTGCGGAAGATGGACATCGGCGCCTATCTGTCCACGGTCCGCAGCGGCAATTACCACGGCATGTTCATGGTCGGCTTCACCGGCGATAACGGCGATCCCGACAACTTCCTCGGCTATCTCTTCTCTTCGAAGAACATCCCGGTGGGCGATGGTGCGCGCTACAGCAACAAGCAGGTCGATGACCTCCTGGCGCAGGCGCTCAAGGAGAGCGATCACGACAAGCGCGTCGCCCTTTATCAGCAGGTGCAGCAGCTGATCTGGCGGGACGCCCCGTGGGCATTCATCAACTCGGTCCAGCAGTTCCGTGCCGTCCGCAACGACGTCCACGGCTATGAGCTGAACCCGACGCAGATGTTCTTCGACATGGAGAAGGTCTCGCTCGGCGGGTAGGCTAAATTTATCAGTATCTGTTGTCGCTTTCCTTGCCTCATGCTTTTTACGCGCCAGTCCGCGCAACGAAAAGGAAACGCCATGGAAAGCCTGTTCAAGTTCATCATGGTCCGCCCACCCGAGGCGGTCGATCCGGCGACCGGGGCTGTCCTGCTCGATGCTTCTCCCGGTGTCATCGAGGCGGTAGCGGCCGCACTGGCGTCCGGCTCTGCCAGTGCCGCGAATCTGCGGGCTCTGAGCAACCGTATCCTTTCTTCGCCGGAAGGCGTCGCGAACGCAGCAGCCGATCCGCTCGCGCAGAAGGCGGCGACGTACGCGCAGCAAATCACCGATCAGACCACCGCTACGCAAGCCCGGACGAGCTTTCAGACCGCCTTCGCCGCCAGCCCGGATCAGGTGGTCTCGGATCCCGACTACGCGACCATTTCGCGACGCCTGTCGGATACCCTGGTGGCCCTGAAGTATCTGGGGAACACCGACGCGCGGACCGAGGAACTTGCGTCCGCCTATCGCGTACTCGCCTTCGCGAAGATCCTTTCGACAACCCCCGACGATGCCAAGGTGCCGCCTCCCCCGGCGTATTTCTCCCGCACCCTGGTGCTCGCCGGAGTGACACGCCCGTCCGTCGTATCGCCCGCACCGATCGATCAGGAACCGGCCGCCGTGCCGGACCCGCGCACGACAATGCGTGCGAGCATCGCCAATCTGCAAAGCGCCATCGGCGATCTCATCGCGGTTCCGCCGACCCTGCTCACCGTCGCCACGCCCGCGCCTGCCGCCATGACCACGGCACCTCCTCCGGCGCCCCCGCCGGCGAAGGCTCGGACTGCGCAACAGCGTGCCGCCAGGCCGGGAGCGGCTGGCGGCACGCTGAGCGGGTTCCCCGCCGCAACCATGGTCGGTGCGGACGCCGCCTTGCGCCCGGTGGCCTCCGCCGCGGCGGTCAGGTCGCTGTCGGACACCACCACCGGTACGCTGCAACAGGTACAAGGTTTCATTAGAGACCAGCAGCGTACCCGAAGCAATCGCGCTGCTGACGCGCAAACTGAAGGAGGTCAGTTCGCAGCTTGTCGCTCTCGACAGGGCTGCGACGACACCCACGCGGCTCATCCAGTTTGGCGGAACGCTCATGGAGGCGTCGCCTGTCCCCATGCAGGCGAATGTCTTCGGCAGGGTCGCACCCGCCATCGTGCCCACGACGCACGGCGATCTCACCCCGGTCGGCATCGGCGATCTCCTGGTCGTCAATCAGAATCTCAAGCGATACGAGGCGTATGATCTCTCGGATGTCGTCAACGTCATGAAGGGCGAACATCGCTCGAACGAGACCAAGCGAACCCAGTCGGAAACCACCACCACGACAACAGAGATCACCACGACAACCGAGCAGGAGCGCGACCATCAGACGACGGAACGGTTCGAAATGCAGACGGAGGCGAGCAACACCCAGAAGAGCGATGAGTCCCTGAAGCTCGGCTCCTCCATCTCGGCGTCCTATGGGCCCACGGTGACCTTCAAGGCGAGCGCGGATTACGGCCTCAACGACTCCAAGGAGCAGTCCAGCAAGGTCGCAACGAACTACAGCAAGGAAATCACCGAAAAGGCATCGAGCAAGATCACTCAGACCGTCCGCCAGCTCCAATCCACCACTTATGTTCAGACCTACTCCGACGACAACGTTCATGAATGGAACAACGTCGGAGGCGCCGAGCACATCGTTGGCATGTATCAGTACCTCGACAAGATTTATGAAGCTCAGGTCTACAACTACGGGAAGCGCCTGATGTTCGATACGACCGTTCCGGAACCCGCGGCGTTCCTCTACTACGCCATGACCGCGGTGCCGCCGATCGGAAGCAATCTCATCAAGCCGGATCCGTTCACCCTGACGCCGGACGACATCACCGAGGGCAATTACGGGTTCTATGTCGAGAAATACGACGCGAGCGGCGTGACGGCGCCGCCGACGCCCTTTGCCTATGTCGCCAAGACGTTCGACGGTTCGGACGATCGGACCGATCGCGGGGAGATCACGAAGACCGCGGAAATTCCCATCCCGGACGGCTACGCGGCCTCGGCGGCCAGCTTGGGCGTCGTGTTCAGCTGGTGGGACCAGGCGGCGGCCCGGGTCGCGGTGATGCTCGGCACGCACTTCAACATCTGGTCCTACGCGGGCGGCTACGGATTCTGGAACACGACGATGAGCAACGAGACGACCACCGTCTCATTCGCGGCGGAGACGTTCCGGGTTGCCATGTTCACCTGCACCGTGGAGATCCAGTGCACGCGCACCGACACCGCGCTTGCGGCCTGGAAACTCGCCACGCACGGCGCTATCCAGCAAGCCTATGACAAGCAACTCCGCGACTACAATGATGCCCTCGCCGCCGCGCAGAACCAGGCCGCCGCGCAGCCGCAGGGGAGCAATCCGGATGCCAATGCCCAGCTCATGCGCGACGAAATCAAGCGGCTGATGATCACACTGTTCACCGCCCAGCAATTCGACGTGTTCGGCGCGATTCAGACCGGTCCGTACGGCTATCCGCAAATGGACATTCCGGCGGGCGAGGCGCAAGGCGCCTATGTGCGCTTCTTCGAGGAGGCGTTCGAGTGGCAGGAGATGATGTATGTCTTCTACCCGTACTTCTGGGCCCGGAAAGCCTCATGGTCCCAGAGGGTGCTGTTCACCGACAACGATCCGCAGTTCCAGGCTTTCCTGAAAGCGGGGGCGGCGCGGGTGGTGGTCTCCGTCCGGCCCGGATTCGAGCTGGCCGTGGCGCACTTCATGGAGACCGGCCAGATCTGGAACGGCGGCGACCCGCCGACGATCTCCGATCCGACCTATGTCAGCATCGTCGACGAGATCAAGGCGCAGGAGAACGCGCCGCAAGGGCAGGTTCCGCAGGGCGATCCGTGGGATGTCCGCGTGCCGACAACGCTCGTCAAGCTGCGCATGGCCGACAGCCTGCCGATCTGGCAAAAGGATGCCTCGGGCGATTGGGTAGCCGCCAACTGATCTCGTCGGAGACGTTGGATGTCGGACGATCAGCTTCCCCAGCTCGATCAGGATCCCCACATTGCGCCCACGCCGCAGCGGTCGATCTATGCCCAGCGTGGCCCGGTGGCGCAGCGGCGACAGCGCACTCACCGCCCGCAGCGGCCGCAGAATCAACCCCGGCAACAGCAGGCGCTGCCGACGCCGACTCCCACCGCCGCGCCGGCCCTCCCGAAGCGGATCGCCACCCGCTGGACCGGTGTGGATAAGAAGGACATGCCGCGCTTCGGCAATCCGCCCGTCATCGACCCGGGCTGGATGGGGACCCTGATCGACACTTCGAATCTGCGCTTCACCGGGGTTTACGTCACTGCGCCCGCGCTGACCGGCCCGGGCATCAGCCCGTCGAATTTCACCAACAGCTCCAAAGACGCCAACCGCGGCTGGATGACGCGGATCCAGGCCCTGACGGATCAGGGCTGGGGCGCTGCGTTCTTCTATCTCAGCTACAGCGTGGGCGGCAACGAACCGGCTCCGGCCGCCGGCGTCGACGCGGCGCGGGGACAGCTGCATGGCAAGCATCTGCGCACGGCGATCACCACGCTCGGCGCGGGTTTCGCCGGCGCGGTCATCTTCCTCGACAACGAGGACAGTGTCAGCGTGTCGCTGCCGGCGACTCTGGTGGATTACTATCGCGGCCTCTTCGCGGAGATGATCCGTCCCGACCCGACCCTGGCAGCTTGCCGGCCGGGCCTCTACGGGCACGGCCAGCCCGTTCGCGATCTCCTGGCGGTGCGGCCGGAGCTCTACATCTGGGATGTCGATTACGACACCAGCACCACTACGACTCCCGATGCACCCTTTGGTGATACGCTTCCGGTCACGATCGATCCGGTCAGCCGCGCCCTGAAGGCGTACGTTGCGTCGCCCGCTGGGGTGCAGGCATCGATAGCCTGGTCGATTGGCCGGCAGTTCCGGTCCTACACCGGTAACATGCCGAAGCAGACTGTGACGCCGCCGCGGGCAATCGCCCGTTGGCCGGCCGTCAGCGGCTGGGATTACAACACGTCGTTCGTGCGCAACCCCGCCTTTCCCGAGGCCGAGCCGCGCTTCGCGGTCCTGCCGCGCGCCGGACAGGCGCTCACGGTGGCCGGCACGTTTGCGGCGCGCGCTGCTGGACCGCCGGCCACGCCGCCGATGTCGCGGATCGGCGCGCAGTCCGCGACAGGAAACGCCGAAATCCCGCTCGCGACCGGCATCACGGTGGAACCAGATTCGCCTCTCCTGCTGTTCGACGCTGGACCTGCCGCGCGGGTGTGCACCGTCCTCGCCGGCAACCGCCTCGGCGTCGGCGAACTGAGTGCCTCCGGGACATGGACTTCCATCGACGCGATGGGCGGCACCGTGCCGCAGATGCGGCGCATCCGTTCGCTCGCGGCCTTCAGCCGAAGCGCGAGCGAGTCGACCGTGTTCTTCGTGGGCGCGGACCACCAGCTCTACGTCAAGCGTAAGCAGGGTACCTCGGCCTGGGAAGACGCAGCCGCCATTTGCGCGACAGGGCTGCACCCGTTCAGCCGGATCGCGGCCTGTGCGCGCGGATCGGTGTACGAGGTCTACTTCATCGATCAGGCGGGCTTGCTGAACAATGCCTTCTTCATCGTTGGCGGAACGAGCACGTGGCCGGCCTTCCAAAGTGGGGCCGTCGAAACTGCGCCATCGCTGATTCCGGATGGACCGCTCGCGATAGCAGCACCCTCGGCCGACACGGTTCTGTTTTTCGCCGTGGGGCTTGATTGGCGGCTTGCCTACGGCGCCTTTGTGCAGGGCCAGGGTTTCGGCGGCGTTCTCCGCACCGGCCAGCCGCAGGACTTGCTGACGCCGCATACGCGGTTGGCGGTCAACAAGATCAACAATTCGACGCTGGAGGTCGCGGCGCTGACCGACTCAGGACAGGCAGCCACGTATGTTTTTCAGCGGACCGGTGACACATGGACACCGCACCCGCGGACGGTCGTTGCAGACCCGCCGGCGCTGGCAGGAAATCCTCCGCCGGTTCCGCGTGGCGCTGTGGTGCAGGCGGCGCAGGGGTTTCGCATCAATCCGTACGGTGACCTCGCTCTGTTTCGTTCGCCCTCGGCAACTGCGAGCACACTGTTCTGCGCCGGGCTGCGCAACGGCGAGACGCACCTTGTAACGTGCGATCTTGGCAGCACGACGTGGCAGTTCTTCGTTTGAACCGCAAGCAAGTGCCCTATGGAACGGTTCTGTTGCCAATTCTCAAGGCTACAGGCGCCGGCGCGGATCGGTGTAGTCGCGCAGCGCGTCGCCGATCAGGTTGAAGCCGAGCACGGTGACGAAGATGGCGAGGCCGGGGAAGGTGGCGATCCACCAGGCGGAGAGAAAATAGTCGTGCCCGTCCGCCAGCAGCGCGCCCCAATCCGGCGACGGCGGCTGCGCGCCGAGGCCGAGGAAGGCGAGGCCGGCGGTCTCGACCACCACGGCGCCGGCTTGCAAGGTCCCCATCACCACCACCGGCGTCACGCAATTCGGCAGCACATGGCGCAGCATCACCCGCGTCCGCCCGCCGCCGACCGCGCGCGCCGCCTCCACGTACTCGGTGGCGCGCACCGACAGCACCTGGCCGCGGATCAGCCGAGCGTATTGCGGCGTATAGACGATGCCGATGGCGATCAGCGCGTTGGTGAGGCTCGGCCCCAGGGCGGCGACGATGATCAGCGCCAGCAGCAGGTAGGGAAACGCCATCAGCACGTCCATCGTGCGCATGATGAAGGCGTCCGCGGCGCCGCCGATGAACCCGGCGACCAGCCCGAGGGTGGTGCCCGACACCAGCGCCAGCCCGTCGGCGACGGCGATCGCCAGCAGCGCATAGCGGGTCCCGAACATCACCCGGCTGAGCATGTCGCGGCCGTACTGATCGGCGCCGAACGGATGCGCGGCGGCCGGCGGCGACAGCGCGCTGGAAAGGTCCTGGTCGGCCGGATCATAGGGCGCTACCAGCGGCGCCAATAAGGTCAGCAGCAGAAACACCAGCACGATGGCGGCGCCGATGCGCACGCCGTTGCGGCGGAGCAGCGCCCGGACGGCCGCGCGCGTCGGGTCCGACCGGCGCGCCCTCATGCGTGTCTGATCGCCGGGTCGAGCACCGTGTAGCTGAGATCGACCAGCAGGTTGACGGTGACGAAGACGAAGGCGGTGAACAGCGCCCCGGCCTGCACTACCGGGTAGTCGCGCGAGAGAATGGAATCGACCATCAGCCGGCCGAGCCCCGGCAGCGAGAAGATGGTTTCCGTCAACACCGCCCCGGAAAGCAGCAATCCGAGTTGCAGGCCGATCACCGTCACCACCGGGATCAGCGCGTTGCGCAGCACGTGATGCAGCACCACCCGCCGGCCGGGCAGCCCCTTCGCGTGCGCCGTGCGCACATGGTCGCGGGTCAGCATGCCCAGCATCTCCGAGCGGGTAATGCGGGTGATGATCGCCAGCGGCACCGTCGCCAAGGTGCAGGCGGGCAGCACCAGATGGCGCAACGCGGCGCCGACGGCGGCCGGGCTTGCGGTCAGCGCGGCATCGATCACGCTCATGCCCGTCACCGCCGGAATAGCGTATCCGACCGGCATCTGCCCGCCGATGGGCAGCCAGCCGAGAAAGGCTCCGAACACCAGCAGCAGCATCAAGCCAAGCCAGAAGATCGGCATCGAAACGCCGACCAGGCTACCGGTCAGAACCGCGGCATCCAGCGCCGAGTTCGGCCGCAGCGCCGCGGCGATGCCGAACGGGATGCCGAGCAGCGTGGCGATGAGAAGCGCCGCCAGCGAGAGCTGCAACGTCACCGGAAAGGCGGCCAGCACATCGGACAAGGCCGGCCGGTTGGTCTGCAAGGAGATGCCGAAATCGCCGCGGATCGCGGCAGCGGCGAAGCGGAGGTATTGCACCCCGATCGGCCGGTCGAGCCCGAGCTGCGCGCGCAGCCGCGCCAGCGACGCCGCGGTCGCGTGATCGCCCAGCAGCAGTTGCGCGACATCCCCGGGCAGCACGTGCATGGTGATGAAGACGACGATGCTGACCCCGACCAGGACCAGGAAAAGCTGCGCCAGGCGCCGGACGATGTAGCCGCTCATGTCGGCGCGCCTACGGTCCCCCGCACGAGGTCAGCCGCAAAGCAACTCCTCGAACGGATAGGCCGACAACAGCCGGCACCCCTTGTCCGTCACCAGCACCTGCTGTTCCAGCTTCACCCCCTCGCTGCCGCCGACCTCGCCGATGTAGCTCTCCACGCAGAGCGTCATGTTCGCTTCCAGCACGCCGTCATAGCCGGCACGCTCAAGGTCCTGGATGTGCGCCACCCGGGGCCACTCGTCGCACATGCCGATCCCGTGCGCGACGCATGAATATCGCGACGCGGCGTAGGCGTCGGGAATGCGCCACGCCTGCTCCGAGAACTCGGCGAGGCTTATTCCCGGCTTCACCAGCTCGACGTTCGCGTGCACCTGCTCCATCGCCAGGCCGTAGAGGGTGCGCTGCTGCGGCGAGGCCCGGCCCGGCCCGCACAGGAAGGTGCGCGAGAGGTCGGCGCAGTACCCGAACGGGCCGATCATGTCGGTATCGAAGCTGACCAGATCGCCGGGGCGCACGATGCGCTCGCTCGCCTCCCGGAACCACGGATTGGTGCGCCCGCCGGAGGCCAGCAGCCGGCACTCCATCCACTCGCCGCCCATGCGCATGTTGGTATCGCTCAGCATCGCGAACAGCTCGATCTCGGAGAGGCCCGGCCACAGCGCCGCCTGCATCCGCGCCATCCCCGCCTCGCACACGGCGATCGCATGGCTCATGCAGGCCAGCTCGTCTTGCGACTTGACGGCGCGCGCCCGCTCGCACGGCTCCTGCGCGTCGTGGATCTCGACCCCCGCCGCTTCCAGGAGCTTGGCCCCGAGCGGGTCCAGCCGGTCGAACGCGAGGCGCCGATTGCCGCCACCATGCTGGCGCAGCAGATCGGCGATTTCGGCAGCCCACAGCGCGGCCTTTTCGGCCAGCCGGTTGCCGGAGGCGTAGAAGAACCACGACCGCGCCGGGCGCACCTCGGCGATCGTCTCGAGGCCGTCGGACAGGTGCGCGCAGCCGTGAAAATCGAACAGGATGGCGCGGCCCTCGGCGGGCACGAAGGCATAGCGGGCCGGGTTGTGCAGCGTCCACACCGCCATGTTCCGGCTGCCGGTCGCGTAGCGGATGTTGATGGGATCGTACAGCACCGCCGCGGCGTAATCGCGGCGCCGCAGTTCCGCCTGCAACCGGCCCAGGCGATAGCCTCGCATCCGCGCCATGTCGGGTCCGACCGTATGATCGGCGAGGCCGATGCTCATGGCGCCCGCCAGCCCTGAATGTCGATCCAGTCCGGCTCCAGACGCGCGAAGCGCGACAGGGCGAAGCTTGAGAGATCGGCGAAGCCGCACACGCCGTCGATCACCAGGTCGCGGATGGCGTGGCCGCTCGCCGGCGACAGTCCGAAACCGATGCTCGACAAGCTGGCGACGGTGACATTGGCGGGATCGGCGAGCCGCTCCATCACCGGCCTGCCGTCCGGCGTGTTCTCGATCACGCCGGCCCAGCTGCGCAGGATATGGGCGTGCGCCGCGCCGGGCAGAAGCTGCGCCAGCCGGGCGGCGATATTGCGCATCAGCGGCGTGCTCGGCTTCGCCGGAACGCCGTCGCCGTCCTCCAGCCACTCGTGCGGGCCGCCGCCGTAAGCGAGGTTGCCGCGCAGGGTTTGCCGGCCGTACAGGCCGTTGCCGTCGACGCCGCCGATCGGCATCAGCGGCAGCGGCTCGGTGACGATCATCTCGGCGCGCGCGGCCACCATCGGAACATGCACCCCCAGCATCGCCGCGAGCCGCCCGCCCCCCGGTCCCGCCGCCAGCACCAGGTGCTCGCAGCCGACGACGCCGCGATCGGTGCGGACGGCGCGCACCCGTCCGTTCGCCGCCTCGAACCCCAGCACCGTGGTTTGCTGCGACACCCGCCCGCCATGATCCTGCATCGCCCAGGCATAGGCCTGCACCGTGCGCTGCGGATTGGCGTGACCGCCGAAGTGGTAGAAATACCCGCCCGCCTGGTCGGCGCCGGCGAGCGGCACCAATTCGCGCACTCGCGCCGCGTCCAGCACCTCGGAGACGAAGCCCTGACGCTCGGCGTTGCGCACGGCGCGGCCGTAGAGTTCCAACTGATGCGCGTCGGCGGCGATGCGGATGCGGTGCGGCCGGAACTCGGTCGGGTAGCCGAGCAGTGCGTCCATCTGCGGCCACAGCCGCTGCTCCTCGGCGAACAGCGGGCTGAAATGATGCGTGCAGCCGCCGCCGTTGCGCCCCGACGCCTCCCAGGCGACGAGACCGCGATCGATCACCAGCACATCGACGCCATCGCGCGCCAGCCACCAGCCGGCGCTCAGTCCGGTGGCGCCGGCGCCGACGATCACCACGGCGGCGCCGCGTGGGGCCTCCGTGTCGCTCATTCGCTCGCCACCTCGCCCTCGCGATCGGCGTCGGCGGCGGTGTAGAACGCGGGCGCCTCCCAATAGGGCACATACTGCGACGGCATCCCGAACCAGGTGTCCCAATGCTCGGTCATTGCCGCCGGCTCGGCCGCCGCCGCGGCGACCGCGAGCGGCAGCGGGCGCACCGGCGCGCGGTGGGTGGCGAGCGCGATAGTTTCTAGCGGAACATTTCCGCCCAGCGCCAGCAGCGCGGCGATCTGCTCGCGGCAGCGCCGCCCCTGGCAAATTCCCATGCCGGCGCGGGTCAGGCGCTTGACCTGATCGGGGTCGGGCGCGCTGGTGCCCAGCAGCATCGACAGCGCGCGCGTGTTGCGCCGGTCCTCGGGCCAGCCGAGATAACGCGGCGGCCGCACCTCCAGGATCTCGCGCGCCGTCACCTCCTCGCACTGGCAGACGAACGGCGCGCCGTCGGCGCCGATCACGCTGGCGCGCACCCAGCCCAGGCGATAGGCGCCGAGATCGGTGGCGGCATCCGGCAACGCGAGCGCGCCGCCGCCGCCGGCGGCCCGGCGACCCTCGGCCTCGGCGATTTCGCGCGAGCGCGATTTCGCCGGCCAGATGCCGGCGCAGTCGCCGGCCGCGAACACGCCCTCCACGGTGGTCTGCTGGTGCTCGTCCAGCACCGGGACGTAGCCGCCGCGCTCGGTGCGGAACGCCATCCGGCAGCCCAGCGCGTCGAGCAGCTCGACCACCGGAATCGTGCCGATGCCCAGCAGCACGGTGTCGCATTCGATCCGCCGCTCGGTGCCCGCGATCGGACGCGAGTCCGGCCCGACCCGATGCACCACCACCGCCTCCACGCCGGCGCCGCCCTCGGCGCGGGCGACGGCGTGCCCGGCCAGCAACTCGGCGCCGTGAGACGTTCCCCACCGCCAGCGGCGCCGCCGCCTGTTCCACGATCGCCGCGATCCGCACGCCCGAAGCTTGCAGCGCCGCGGCGGCGAGCAGCGTCTCGGCGCTGCTGCCCAACACCACCGCCCGCCGCGCATCCAGCGCCCGGTACCGATGCGCGAGCTGCCAGGCGGCGGTGATCCCCATCACGCCCGGCAATTCCCAGCCGGGAAAGGCGAGGCCCATGTCGCGCCGCCCGGCGGCGACCACCACCCTCTCGGCGCCGATCATCCATGACTTTCCCTCGGCGGCGAGCCCGGCGACGATGCCCGGCAGCCAGCCGGCATTGGCGACATTCGCGTAGAGCCCCCAGGCGACGGTTCCGAGACGGACATCGACGCCGGCATCGAACGCTTCGGCGATCAACGGCTCGGCGGCGACGATCGCCTCCGTCATCGCACCCGGGTTGCGCGCCGCACCGCTCGCGCGGCCGCCGAAATGCCACGGCACGTCGAGCCCCATCGTCTCCGGCGGCACCGGATTCTCGTCCACCAGCACCACCGCGCGCCCGCTCCGCGCACCTTCAATGGCGGCGGCGAGGCCGGCGGGTCCGCCGCCGATCACCAGGAGCTGCGTCGTCTCGGCGAGTGCGAGCGGCTTTCCGGCGATCGATTTGGGGTCTCGATAGGGCATCTCGGGCCTCCGTCGGCAGCGCCACCCGCCGGCGACCGATCCGAAAACCTAGCGCCGCCCGGGCGCTTCGCAAACCGCCCGATCCCGCCGATCCCTTCAGTGCAAGCCGGCGGGAGGTTCGCCGTCGACGGAGCGGCTCCAGTCGAGCCGCAGGACTTTCGGAATATGCGCGAGCCTCGGTTCAGGGCGCAGCCAAGAGTTGCCCGACGGCGAAACTGCCCCGCCGGGGCCGGTGAGGATCCCGCCGGGGCTTTGACCCGCGCCACCAACGGCGATGCTGAGCGTCTCGCCTTGGTGAGCATCACATCGCCACCGACCTCGGCCCCGGGGCCGCCTGCCTCGCCCGCCCGATTTCCCGGGGCGTTTGGGACATTACCCCTTTGGCGCCGAACGCCTTGATGTCGTAGAGGCCGGTGGCGGGCACGTAGGTGACGATGCTGCTGCCGGTGTAGGTGAAAGTCGTGGTGCAGGACATGGCGCGCTTCCCCCAGTGATTTGCCTTGGGCCGATCTTTGCCTTGGTCGATGGCGAGCACGGGCCACACGGCCACTCACGCTCGTGAGTTGCAGTCTAAAGAACGGTTTCCTGGCCTACCGCTATTCGTATGGTCTCACACCATCGTACCGAAAGCGGGTGAACCAAGCCCGCGCTGCTCATCCCTGACCCTAAGCCCTGCCTGAGTGGAGCCGAAGCGTCCGGCCAGCCCAGCTTCGGCTTGGACGCGCTGACGAGTTCTTGCGTTATCTCGATGAGCTGGCCCGCTGTATGCGTCTGGCCCGACAGATTCGGAATCGCAACGACATTCAAGTTGAAGATGAAGTCGTTGAAAGCGGCGACGCCATCGAGTGGGACATCAGCCAGGGCGTCACCCGGGGCACGGTGGTCAAGCGACAGACGCGCGAGACCTTCATCAACCGGCACAAGGTCGCCGCGTCCAAGGAGAAACCGCAGTTCATCGTGCGGAGCGACAAGTCCGGCAAGGCGGCGGCACACAAACCCGAAGAGCTGCGCAGGAATCCTGACCATGGGCAACCACCATCCCTCGCCGCGTTCGGTCATGATGTGTTTGGGCCCGTAGATCAACCGGCGCCGCAAAATCGCTTGGCAGCAACGGCGCCGGCGGACGCGAAGTCGTGCAAAGCTCAGCCACGCTGCAAGCGGAAGCGGCGTGCCGGGGCCGACGATGATGAGCACTATGTCTACGCCATAGCTCTCTGACGCGTTCGAGTGGCTACCGCTGTCATCGCGTTCAAGTCCGTAACTTATCACGACTCATGGTCAGTCGTCGTCTTCTTCGATGCCCATCAATTCCAGCAACACCCCTGTGGCGCTGACCGATCCAGGAGCCTTGCGCTCCTCCGGCTTAGGTGTCCGTAATTCAGCGGCAGTGAAGCAGGGATCGGCCACGACTTTGTCGAGTGCCTTTTCCAGGTCCGGCTCCATTGCAAGCGTTGCCTCGAGAACCCACAGCAGTTCCAGAAACTCGTCACTCATCCGCGCCGTCCAGCGTTCGGGCCGGATGTCGTCAAGCGGCGACGATTTCTTGCCCGAGCGCTTCTTCATCCGGTAGCCGAGCCATGACTGCACGACCTTGAGGCCCGAACCTCATACTCCCAAACATCGGGCGCCACTGGGCCGAAACGGCCATCGCCCACAGCGATTTCCTGCTTGGCGGCGTCGTAGCCATATTCGGCGGGATAGTGCGCCGGGTCAGAAGAGACACCCTTGACCGTTGTCGGCTTGCCCTGCGGCACCTCCTCTCCGCGGTCCTCCCCCCGGAAGCGCTCAGCGTAGGTGTGCAACCAGATCAGCTTACGGCCGAGTTTGGCGGCCTCGGCAAAGGCTTTACCGTCCTTCGTCAGCGGTACGCGCGGCCCGGGCGTTTCGAGCTCGTTCCAGAAGCGCCGCGTGTAGGACTGGCCGCCGAGGACGGCATAGACATAAGCCGCAAGTTCCTCTGCGGTGGGGGTGTCGCCGTATTCCTTGCCGACCGCGTACAGCAGGCCGCCAGTGACGTTCGGTTTGGTCCCGGCGGTGTCACGATAGAGGAGGATCACGTCCTTGCCGCCGAAGGAACCTCGGAAGTGGTGCAGGTCAGGGAGGTCGCTGCATGCGGTCAAAGCAGGGCCAAATCCAAGTGGTGTGGTTACCAAGGTGGTGAAATAGCATTGTGCCCCGAGCGTGTCCTGTAGTTCCTCCGTCGGAGGTAATCGCCAAAGCGAGGATCATACGATGCCATACTGGCGATCAAGCGAGCGAAAAGCATAACGGCTGATCGGCGGCAGCGAGCTTGAAGGGGTCAACTCGTAGATGGAAGGCAATGACTTGTCCCGGGTCGCCACGACTTCGTAATCTTTTCTGTCGCGGTTTCCTTGAATAGCTTTTGATCTTTTGGCTTGCGGCGATTAGCTTTGAATCCCACGCTCCGTAAGGACTCACCTGTGTCTCACCAATCGGCCAAGATCTCTTGAATTGCGCACCTGAATGCGACCACGGAAACATGTCCTCGATCTTCGGCCAAGCAGCAAAATCCCCCCTCCCTTCGGCAAGAACGGCTTGTGCCAATCATCGGGGCAGTCGCGCCAAACGATCTTGCCGAAACCGGCGATGGTTTCCAAGTTGCGCCAATTTGTTCTCCCGGGTCGCCCCCTCGATCTTGGCGTAGCGCACCTTCGCGGGCTTGGCGGCCGAGGGGTTCGGTGCCCGGACCCCGATGGCGATGGCAACAGGCGTCTGGATGTTGAACACGTTTGGCGTCTTGCGGGTGCCGAGGTTGTCGCCGCCGAGGTCGATGATCCAGAGATCATCGAAGGTCCGCCGCATGAACTCGCGAACACCAACAAACCCCGGCCCAGCAAGGTAACTTGAAGCGGTGATGAAGGTGACAATCCCGCCGCATTTCTGTTGCTCGAACAGCCGCCAGAGCGCCCAACGCCAGAAATAGATATAATCGTTGTAGAGTTCTTGAGGTGCACCCCCGCCCCGGCCTTCGTCGCGGGCTCGATAAAGTCCTTGAAAATCGCGCGGCCACCCTGGTCCTCCTGCTTCGCGCCGCCCTTCACCTGATCGCCGAACCGTACCCAGCCGCCCTTGCGCTGGGTCGTGGTATCTCCTTCCTCCATGGTCTGGCGGTCATATGGCGGGTTGCCGAGGCACACGAGTATGTCGCCCTCGTTCTTTACCTTCCGCGCGGCTTCGTGTTCTTGCGTCAGCGCCCTATGAGTGAGGTCAAGACCGCCGGGCGGTGCCGAGTTTGGGCTTTCCAGTGTGTCGGCCAAATAAATGTTCAGCCGCTTGCCCAGTTTCTCCTCTGGCGCGCCAGCCGCCTTCGAGTCGTTGATCGCGCCTTCCAGCGCCTGCGTCAGCCGCAGATGCGCAACAGCATAGGGACCGACCAGTACCTCAAATCCGTACATGTTTTCGGCCATCTGCCTCGCGCGCGCAGGCACCGCAGGCTTGCCCGAACGTTTGACGACCTTTTCAAGTCCGTTCTTGACCGCCGCCACCGGATATGTGCCCGTGCCCACAGCAGGGTCGAGGAACACTACCCCGTCGTCGGCAAAGCCGAGCTTCTTGCCGAAGCGCTTTTCCAGGAGTTCGCTGGCAAGCCGGACCTGCAATTCCACCACTTCGCGGGGGTGTAATAGACCCCGTAATCCTTGCGAAGCTTAGCCCGGCATCGTTGGGTTCGTTGAGCGCGTAACCGGAATGCCAGACGGATAGCCGAGTCTGTGCAGCAATCCCGTCACCATTACCTCTGCGTCAACGGGGGCGCCCGGCCCGACGATAATCTCGGTGATATTCCCAGGCTC
This sequence comes from uncultured Pseudomonadota bacterium, assembly GCA_963762525.1. Taxonomy (GTDB): domain Bacteria; phylum Pseudomonadota; class Alphaproteobacteria; order Acetobacterales; family Acetobacteraceae; genus DATFDN01. Next base: position 835,499 of record CAVXKT010000011.1, on the reverse strand, counting down.
CGACAGAGGCAGTGAGGTTCCAACGTAATTGCGTCCGTTGTGCTGCTTCCGAATGCCGTCGAACAGCGCACATACGCCCATGATGATGTATCGGGTTTCCTGCTCGTCCCGGTAGCCTTCGGACTTGGCTGTCAGGCAGTTCCATATCAGCAACATGGCTATGAATGCCTTGTTCATCTCATCGAACCACGTTTGCAGGTTCTGGCCACGGACAAGGTGCGGGTTCGCCTTCTGCACGCGCGCGACGATCTCGGCCAGCCTGCGAATGCCGCGGCGATGCCGGGCGGCTGTCGCGTCATTCCCGTAGATGACCTGACTCGACAAAGACGTTCTCGTTGGGCACTGACGCGACTCCGGTTCGGTCAGGCTGAAACAGCATCGGAGCGAAGCCTAGGGCGAATCCCCGTCGACAATCGCCGTATTCTGTCCATTGCGTCGCATGGTCGCGGTGTCTGCTGAGGCTGAAGAAGTAGAAGTCGAATGTCTCGCCCATGGGGTTGCTGGCGAGAATGCCGTCCAGCCCGGTCAGAATGGATTTGACGGCCGGATTGCCGCGCGCCGCTTCATCCCGGATTATCTTGCGCGCTATCTCGAATGAATATCTGACCTCAGTGTGGTGGGATTGCTGGCTGTGGCTGAAGCACCATGGCTTGCGATGCTCAAGGATGCCGCGCAATGCGGCCTCGCCGGTATAGTGGTAGAGCGGAGCCTTGGGCGTGCTGCGGGCCTGGTCTGCCAGCAGCTCGCCCTGCATCCATGCCTCAAACTCGGTGAGGGCGGCGCGCGATGGGACGGGTAGATTCGGATCGGCGATCCGTCGGTCACTGATGCGGCCTCCGTCGCGGTCATGATTGGTGCTTGCACTATATCGGAGCGCAACCAGTCGCTCCATGGCGCCTCTTCCGGTTGCGCATGGCGGCTGAGGTGGGCGCTATGCCGCAATTCGCGTCGTTTGCGCCAGGCTCGCTTTGCAAGCTAAGCTTCGCTGCAGGGAACGTCTCCCAAGATCAGATTTAAAGGTTTCGGGTCGATGGATGCGAACCACTCAAACAGTGGGAGGCCGCCAAGTCGCCCGGTAGCACCCAGGGAGAAGTCGTGTATTCGTCGAAACGGAAGTGTTTAGAGCGGTCTCACGCTGACCGTCCGTAGCCTGAGTGGGCGAGATAGTTGCCGCACTCTGCGGGCTGAAGCGATCGAGCATGGCGCCAATGCCGGTCCATCGTGCCTCGGGTGTTCGTGGCACGGCGGTGCGGATCAGCGCCTTGAGTTTGGCGAACACCTGCTCAATCGGATTGAGGTCGGGCGAGTAGGCTGGCAGGAACATCATGCTGGCCTGCCGCGCCTCGATGGCCTGGCGGACGCCGGCGACCTTGTGGCTGGCGAGGTTGTCGGCGACCACGATGTCGCCCGGCTTCAGTGTTGGCACCAGGAACTGCTCGACCCAGGCCAGGAAGGCGCGGCCGTTGATCGCGCCATCGACGCCCCGGGGCGCGACGATGCGATCCTGACGCAGGCCGGCGAGAAAGGTGGTGGTTTTCCAATGGCCGTATGGGGCACTCCCGATCAGGCGCGCGCCACGGCGACTACGCCGCGCGCAGCCGGGTCATGTTCGTCTTGGTCCAGGTCTCGTCGAGAAAGATCAGCCGCGCCGGATCGAGACCGGGCTGGCGCTCGGCCCATAAGCGACGCGCTTCGGCGACATCGGCACGCGCCTGCTCGGCGGCGCGGAGCGTCTTTTTTGAAGCGTCAGGCCGAGCCGGTGCAGGGTATTCCACATCAAACCCATGCTGGCAGACACGCGGTGTTCGCGCTGGAGCGACTCCCGCAACTCGGCCACCGTCGCATCGGCGTGCGCCTCGACATGCGCCAGGATCGCGTCGTGCAGGCCGGCCAGCAGTCGGGGCGTGTGGGAGCGCTGCGGGCGCACCGATATCCCACCGTGCTCGCGTTGCCGCTGCCCGCGCCTTCACGACGTACGACACGCTGACCCCGAACCGCGCCGCCACCACCCGCGCACTACCCACTGCCCGCAAACCCGATCCCGCAAGTCCTGCGCGTATGCCTGTCCGCTCCGCCACCCCATGTCTGCCTCCGGCCAATGCCGGAGGCCTACAAAATCACATCTCGGGGGCGCGCCGGAATCCCCTATTTGAAAATTCCGGTTCGCGTGAGACCGCTCTAGGCGCGTCCGCGAAGCCGTTGAAGTTGGTGACACACCAGCTTTAGGAAGGTTGTTCATCCGGGGCGAACGGGTGAAGTTGGGGTTTGGACACTGACCAACAGCCCCGAGGAACCCCGGATCGCTCAGTGAGCCCAACCGGTGCCCACGCAAGCTCGCGGCCAACAATGGCCGCGCGGCCCGGGACGATTTTTCGCGCTGAGAGGGGCGTGGCCGCCGGGTCGTGACGGCAGCATTCCCGCATGCTGGCCCAGTCCAAGACCGCGCTGCATGAGACAATCCGGCCGCTCCGAGAGCGACGCCGGGCGGCTGGGCATCAGCAATTCATCCCAATCGCAAAGGCAATCCGACAATGAATGCTTCGACCCCGGCCCCGCGCCGCGAGGCCGTACGCCTGCTGACCTCGATGCGATTGCCGAACACCTCGGGCTCTCCACCAAGACCGTCCGCCGGCTGATCGCGTCCGGTGAACTCGTCGCCTGCCGCATCCGCCGCGCCGTGCGCGTCGCCGAAGACGACCTCAAGATCTTCCTGATCCAGCGCCGCGGATAGGGCACTCAAGGCGGGTCCGGTCCACACAAGACCACAGTCAAACCAGCAATCGTGCAAACGGTAATTCCGTTATGAGATACGTCATACTTCATCCGTATGCACGAATGTCCCCTCTATTCCACTCCTGTCCCAAGAAGGGTTCCCATGTCCACCAAGATCGCCCCGAACGGCTCCCCAGAACTGCCGCTCAACTTGGCGCACCTCCTCGCGCTGATCCTCGCCGACGCCGATCTCGACGTGCGCCGCCGACAGGACGTCGCCTCCGCTCTGCGCGGCCTCGCAAAGGCGCTGCGGCAGCCGGTTGAGATCGTCCCCACCCGAGCCCGAAGCCCTCCGCAAGCTGCTGGCGAACTATACCCCGGCGATGGCCGGGGTCTCGGCCGGGCGCTGGCGCAACATCCGGAGCCACCTCCAGTTCGCTCTGGAGCGCGCCGGCCTCACCAATATCCCGGGCCGCTCCAAGATAGCGCCCTCCCCGAGTTGGTCGGCCCTCGCGGCGCACCCCGAGCAGTATGGCGATCGATACAAGCTCGGCCGCCTCGCCCGCTACTGCACCTCGAACGGCATCGAGCCGGAGGCGGTGGACGACGCGGTGCTGGCCAGTTTTCTGCGCCGATCTCCGCGCGCACAGCCTGGTGGCCCAACCCGAGCGGGTGCAGCGCGATGTCGTCATCATCTGGAACCGCAACGCCGGGTCCCGCCCCAAGTGGCCACCGCGCCAACTGCTGGTCGCAGACAACCGGAACAGCTTCGCCGTTGCGTGGGATCGTTTCCCCGTGTCGTTGAAGGCGGACGTGGACGCCTGGCTCGATCGGCTGGCCGGCAAGGACCCGACGGCCGAGTGGGATTTCCGACCGCTGCGGCCGGCCTCGCTGCGGACCCGCCGCAAGCAAATGCACCTCTTCCTCTCGGCGCTGGTGCTGCGCGGCCTGGACCCGGCAGACCTCCGGACATTCGCCGACGTCGTCCTGCCGGCGCGGGCCGCCGAGGGACTGCGCTGGTTCTGGGAGCGCGCCGGCAAGACGGCCGTCGCTCCACGCTTTCCAGATCGCGGGCGGGCTGCTCTCGGTGGCCCGCCACTGGGTGGGCGCCAGCACGCAGGAGATCGATGATCTCAAGAAGATGGCGCGCCGCCTCAAGCCTCGGTCGAGCGGGATGGCGAAGCGCAATCGCGTGCGGTTGCGTCCTTTGGATGATCAGGAGCGCCACCAGGGGTTTCTGAGTGTGCCGGGGCGGATCCGGGACGAGGTCGTCCGGGCCGGCCCGCCGACGCTCCGGCTCGCGCAGGAACTGCAGACCGCCCTGGCGATCGAATTGCTGATCATGGCGCCGATGCAAATCAAGAACCTTTCGGAGTTGCAGGTCGGCGTGCACGTCCTGCAGGGCCGCGGCGGCGAGCTGGTGCTCGCCCTCGCCGAACACGAGGTCAAGAATAAGGTGCCTTTGGAGACCCGGCTACCGAGCTGCACCGCCGAGTTGATGGGCCTGTATCTCTCGCACTACCGCCCGCTGTTGCCGGAAGCGAATTCAAACTGGCTGTTTCCGGGCCGCACGATGGGTCATAAAGAGTTCGAAGGTCTGCGCCAGCAGATCAATAAATGCGTGCGGACGCGCTGCGGCCTCGAATTCCATCCGCACCTGTACCGCCACGCCGCGGCGAAGCTGATCCTGGACAAGAACCCGGGGGCACATGGGCAAGTACCAAGCGTGTGCTCGGGCATAAGTCGATCAACACGTCCGTCCAGTATTATACCGGCATGGAGAGCAAGGCGGCGATCGAGCACTACGACGAGCTGGTGATCGCGCTGCGCGACGATCAGGATGCCAAGCCGGCCGGCCAGCCGCGTCGGCGCCCATGAGCGTATCCACCCCACCCGACCAGGTGGGCGTCAACTCCCGTCGGGTCGCGCTGCCGGTCGAGGACTGGCCGGCGTGCGATCGCGCGGCGTGGGAGGCGGCGACCCGCCCGGGCGATTTCCTCGATGAGGACGGCCGCGCGGAGTGGCGGCCCGCAACCCGCAAAGCCGCGATCGGCGAGTATGGACGCTGGCTCGCCTATCTCGCCCGCCACGGCATGCTGGACCCGGCTCTCGGGCCCGCTGACAGGGCGAGCGCGGCGAGGATCGCAAGCTACATCACCTTTCTGCAGAACGGGCGCGCATCGACGACGATCGCCAGCTACATCGGCATTTTGAGCATGATGATACAGGCGTTGGCGCCCGGTGGTGATTGGCATTGGCTGCGCCGGGTGCAGGCTCGCCTGCAGCGTCGCGCCGTTCCGAGCCGAGATAAGCGCGGCCGGATGGTCCCGGTGCAGGAACTCCTGGCGCTCGGGCAGGATCTGATGGCGCAGGTCGAGGCGCAGGCGAAGCCATCGCTCCAGTCGGCGCTGACCTTCCGCGATGGCCTGGCGATCGCGTTGCTCGCCTTGCGGTTGCTGCGACGAAGCAACTTCGTGGGCGTCCACCTCGGCCGGCATCTCGTCCCGAACGGCGGCGGTTACAAACTCTGCTTCACAGCCGAAGAGACCAAGGCCGGGCGCAATTTGGAGTTCTCTTTCCCCGCCATCCTGCTGCCCGCCCTGTCAGAGTACCTGAGCGTCTACCGACCGTACCTGCTGAGCTTGCGTCCAAGCGCGGGCAAAGCCGCCAGGCAACTTTGCCGGATGCGGGGAAGGTTGCTCTGGATCAACCAGTATGGGGCCCCCCTCGGCGCCGCACTCGACAAGCTGCTGAGGCGGCATACCGAAGCCCCTTTTTTTTTTTTTTTTTTTTTTTTTTTTTTTTTTTTTTTTTTTTTTTTTTTTTTTTTTTTTTTTTTTTTTTTTTTTTTTTTTTTTTTTTTTTTTTTTTTTTTTTTTTTTTTTTTTTTTTTTTTTTTTTTTTTTTTTTTTTTTTTTTTTTTTTTTTTTTTTTTTTTTTTTTTTTTTTTTTTTTTTTTTTTTTTTTTTTTTTTTTTTTTTTTTTTTTTTTTTTTTTTTTTTTTTTTTTTTTTTTTTTTTTTTTTTTTTTTTTTTTTTTTTTTTTTTTTTTTTTTTTTTTTTTTTTTTTTTTTTTTTTTTTTTCCCCCCCCCCCCGAGCGCCTGATCCGGCATCGCGGCAACGCAGACGTGGTGCGCCAGGAATTGGCGGCCGAGAAGGGCATGGCGGCGAGCCTGCGCACGGTGGAGCGGGCGTGTTTGCCGCATCGGCGGGGCTTGCGGGCGGAGGCGCTGGCGACGATGCGGTTCGAGACGCCGCCGGGGCGGCAGCTGCAGATCGATTTCGGGGAGCGCCTGGTGATGATCGGCGGCGTGGCGGTCAAGGCATATCGTGTTCGTGGCGACGCTGGGCTATTCGCGACGGCTCCATGTCCGGGCGTTCCGGCAGCGAGGGGCAAGAGAACTGGTTTGCCGGGCTCGAGAGCGCATTCGCGACGTTCGGCGGTGTGCCGGAGGAAGTGCTGATGGATAACGCGCGGGCGCTCGTCGTGCGGCACGACGCGGCGACGAGCGAGGTGGTGTTCAACGACAAGCTGCTGGCCTTCGCGCGACATTGGGGCTTCCGGCCGCGCGCCTGCGCGCCCTATCGGGCGCGCACGAAGGGCAAGGACGAGAACGGCGTCGGCTACGTGAAGAAGAACGCGATGGCGGGTCGTTCGTTCGCGAGCTGGGAAGGCGTTCGAGGCGCATCTCGCGGTGGGAGCGCGAGGTGGCGAACGTGCGCGTGCACGGCACGACCGGGGAGGCGCCGATCGTGCGCTTCCGCGCGAGAGAGGCGGAGGCGCTTAAGCCGCTCGGCGGCCGGCCGCCGTTCGGATGGTTGCGCGGAGCTGACCCGGAGGGTGCAGTCGGACTGCGCGATCGAGATCGACACCAACAGCTACTCGGTCCGTGGCGGCTGATCGGCGAACGGGTGGCGGTGACGCATCGTCCGGCGGCGTGGTGCGGATCGGCATGGGGGCCGTCGGGTGGCGGCGCACCTGCAGCGAAGGGGCCGCCGCCAGCGGATCGTCGATCGGGCCCATCTTGCCGGCGTGGCGGGCTGCCGCGCGAAGGTGCGGGCGCCGTCGCCGGAGCTGCCGGCGAAGGCGGTGCCGAAACCCGCGCTGCTACGGCCGCTCGCCGACTACGAGGCGGTGATCGGAGGAGCCTGATGATGCAGGCGAAAAACGAGCCCGATCGGCTGATGCCATGCTGGCGCGGCTGCAGCTCCGGCGGCATCCGCGACCAGCTCGACAACCTGTTCGACGAGGCGGCGCGCGCAGAACTTTCGGGGCGCGAGACGCTGATGCTGCTGTGCGAGCGGGAGATCGCGCGCAAGGACATTCGGCGCATCGAGATGGCGATCAGACTCGCACACTTCCCGGCCGTGAAGGAGCTCGCAGGTTTCGACTTCAGCGGCGCAGCCGTCGCTCGATCCGCGCCCAGATCCGCGATCTGGCCAGCGTCCGTTGGATCGCCAACGGCGAGAATGTGTTGCTGCTCGGGCCGCCGGGCGTGGGCAAGACGCATCTTGTCGATCGCACTCGGCCGCGAGGCGATCCTGGCCGGTTACACGGTGCAGTTCATCGCGGCGACGGCGCTGGTCGCGAGGCTGGCCAAGGCGCATGGCGAGGGGCGGCTCGAGAAGCTGCTCGCGGTGTTGCTGCAAGCCGAAGCTGCTGATCGTCGACGAGCTGGGCTATCTGCCGCTCGAGCCGGACGCGGCGCATCTGTTCTTCCAGCTGGTCAGCCGCCGCTACGAAAGGGGAGCCATGCTGATCACCTCGAACCGCGAATTCGGGCGAATGGGGGACGGTGTTCGGCGACCCGGTGGTCGCCACCGCGATCCTCGACCGGCTGCTGCACCACAGCCACGTGCTGACGATCCGCGGCGACAGCTACCGGCTCCGCGAAAAGCGCCGCAGCGGCCTCCTGCATAAAGCATTTTTTTAAAAAAAAAAAAAAAAAAAAAAAAAAAAAAAAAAAAAAAAAAAAAAAAAAAAAAAAAAAAATTTTTTTTTTTTTTTTTTTTTTTTTTTTTTTTTTTTTTTTTTTTTTTTTTTTTTTTAAAAAAAAAAAAAAAAAAAAAAAAAAAAAAAAAAAAAAAAAAAAAAAAAAAAAAAAAAAAAAAAAAAAAAAAAAAAAAAAAAAAAAAAAAAAAAAAAACCCCCCCCCCCCAAAAAAAAAAAAAACCCCCCCCGCGATTCGGGTGCTATGTGAACGCGCATCTTTTTCGCGATTGCGCAGCGACTACCGTTGCGACCGAGGATCCCGAGCATGTCCGCATTTCCGCCGTCCGTGCTCGGCCACGCAAACCTCGCGACGACCGAGCGACATTACATCCTCGCCGACGCTCGGGTGGCCCTGGCGCAATATCACGATCAGATCATGTCGATCCGGACCGCCGCTGCTCACCGGCGGCGAGGAGTGCCGGAATGAGGGAGCGTGGCTGATCGTGTGCCAGATCGGAATTCAACCAGGAAGCCGCTACACATCGATGACCGGGTGGGGTGGTTTTCTGCCTGTCGGCTTCGGGTGGGGTGGATCCGAAGCGGACATCGTTTTCACGACGGCTGTCGGCTGACAGCGGGTCCGTCTCGTTGCGAAAGAAGCTGGTCAAAAGTAGACCTCCGCAACGACCGTGACGACGGTCACGCCGGTCGTCCGGCGGCTCATGACCTCTTTACGGCCGGGCCTCGCTTGACCCGGCTTGAACCTCGGGCACACGGGTTGGTAAGGGCTTGGCCACTGGCTATCGCTTGCAGCCATTTCTCATCGGCCGTCGCGCACAAACTGACGAACCAGTCCTCGTGCCGGGCTCAAATCGGCAATCCAATTATCGCCTGAACGTCGAGCCCGTTCCGGCACCGCCGGGTGGCGTCTTAGTCGAGGCTCGAGCAACGGCTGGCGGGCAAGAAGACGACGAAGCCGGTCAATCCGGTCGAGCTATACGACACCTTGGACCGGGCGCACGACAAGGGACCCCTGCGTCCCGCGCAGACGGCGGTATCGGGCGAATGGTTCGCCAACTGGGAGTCTACGCGCGACGTCATCGTGAAGCTGCACACTGGTCAAGGCAAGACCCTCATTGGCCTGCTCATGCTCCAGTCACAGCTGAACCCGGGCGAGGGCCGGCCGTCTACTACGTCCCGACCACCTCCTGGTCGCGCAGACCGCCGAGCAGGCCAGCAATTCGGGGTCAGCCTGCACGGCCGACGACGAACTGCCAGAGAATTCTCCAACGGCAGCGACTCCTGATCACGTCCGTCCAGAAGCTGTTCAACGGCTTGACGAAGTTTGGCCTAAACCGCCACGCGGTCGCGGTCGACACAGTCCTGATGGACGACGCCGCACGCCTGCGCCGGCCGCATTCGGCAGGCGTGCCGGATCCGCATCCCGAGCGACGAGCCCGCGTATCATGCGCTTCGGGCGCTGTTCGCGGTCGACCTCGAGCAGCAGGGAGCGGGGACCTACGCGGACATCTGCAACGGCAAGCGCGACGTGCTCCTCCCGGTGCCGTCCTGGGCTTGGATCGCGCGCGAGAGCGAGGTCGCTGCCATCCTGTCGACCCACGCCGACCGCAAGTCCGTAGGGTCCGCGTGGCCGCTGCTGAAGGACATGCTGGCGCACTGCATGTGCATCTTCTCCGGCGCTGCGCTTGAGATAGAGCCCTATGTAGCGCCGCTGGCGGCGTTCGGCTCCTACGCGCGAGCCCAGCACCGCATCTTCATGTCGGCGACGGTCACCGACGACGCGTTCCTCATCAAGGGCCTGCAGCTGAAGCCGGAGACCATTACGAACCCGCTGACCTACAGCAAGGAGACGTGGTCGGGCGAGAAGATGGTGCTGCTGCCGTCGCTCATCCACGAGGACCTCGACCGCGAGTGGCTGGTGAAGCGCTTCGGCACCCCGCTCCCCAAGCGAACCTACGGCGTGGTGGCGCTGGCGCCGAGCTTCAACCGCACCCAGGACTGGGCGACCCGCCCGGAGCAGTCATCGCCGACAAGGACACGGTGCGGGACGCCGTCGAGGCGCTGAAGAACAGGGAGTTCGCGGCGGCAGTCGTGCTCGTCAACCGCTACGACGGCATCGACCTGCCCGACGAGACGTGTCGCATCCTGGTGTTCAACTCGAAACCCTTCCCGAGACCTTGACCGACCTTCTGCAGGAGCACTGCCGCCCCAACAGCGAGGCGACGCTGATGCGCACGATCCGCTCGGTCGAGCAGGGCATGGGGCGCAGCGTGCGCGGCGAGAAGGACTATTCGGCGATCATCGTGGTGGGTGCCGACCTCGTGCGCCTGATCCGGGAGAAGGCGTCGCGCCGGTTCTTGTCGTCGCAGATGGCGACGCAGATCGAGCTCGGCCTCGAGATCGCCGACATGGCGAAGCAGAACATCGAGGACGGCAAGACGCCCGAGGAGGCGCTCAACGGCCTCCTGCGGCAATGCCTCAGGCGCGACCCCGATTGGAAGGCATTCTACGCGGAGCAGATGGAAAAAGTGGCGCCGAGCGGCGCGAACGCGGCGGTGCTCAAGGTCTACGCCGCCGAACTCGCCGCCGAGCAGGCTTACGCCGCGGGCGACTACGCGGCGGCGAGCGAGACGCTCCAGAAGCTTCTCGACGGCAAGGCCGTCGATGCTGACGACAAGGGGTGGTACCTGCAGGAACGCGCCCGCTATCACTATCTGTCCGACCGCGCCAAGTCGCAGAAGCTGCAGGTGGCCGCGCACAAGAGCAATCGCCTGCTGCTGAGGCCGCCCGAGCGGCGTGACGGTGGCTAAGCTGACGGTCGTCAGCCAAGGCCGCATCGAGCGGATCGCGCAGTGGGTCGGCGGCTTCGCCGGCTACGCCGAACTCGACATCACCGTGTCCGACATCCTGGGCCGCCTCGCGTTCGGCACCAAGGCGGACAAGTTCGAGCAGGCGTTGGACGAACTCGGCACCCGCGCGCTCGGCTTCGCCGGCGAGCGCCCCGGACGCGGAATGGAAGGAGGGGCCCGACAACCTGTGGGCGCTCGACGACCGCCGCTACCTGCTGCTCGAGTGCAAGAGCGAGGTCGACGTCACGCGCGCCGAGGTCAACAAGCGCGAGGCCGAGCAGATGAACCGCTCGAGCGCCTGGTTCGACAAGCATTACGTCGGCATGACGGCGAAGCGCATCATCATTCACCCGGCGGGTAAGATCGAGAGCGCGGCGGCGTTCACGCATGAGGTCGAGGGGATGCGAGAGGCCGACCTGAAGAGGTTGGTGAAGGCCTGCCGGGAGTTCTTCAAGTCGTTCGAGGGGCAGGACCTGAAGGACCTCTCCACCAAGCACATCCAGAAGTTGGTCAACGCGCACGGTCTGGCGGTGGACGATCTGCTCACCCGCTACTCGCGCAAGCTGAAGGACGTGAAGTAGCGGGCGCGCGACCCTTAGTGTTCGTTCGGTCGGTGGGCGTAACCTACAAAGAAGGGACGCTAGGTTCTTGGCCCGGCGTCGCCGTCTAGCGCTAGCAGACGTCGCCGCGTCCCGGCGAGCGGCGCCCGGAACCGCAGCTTCGGCTACAGGAGCGAAGGCGCAGAACGATGGGGTCGTCGCGATACTGGATGAAGGCTGAGAAACCGCTGCAAAGGCCGGCACCATGTCTGCTCACGGGGACGACACCATTGCGCCTGAATGACCAAGAAGGGCGCGTAGACGCCGCTGCCTCGCCGCCGCGAATGACCGCTTTCGGGGTCATCGGTGCGCTGCTCTGGCGACCGACTTGGGTCGAGAGGCGGCGGTCCTGGTCGAGCCCTCCGTTGATGCATAGCATAGGCTACGGAGTGGCGGATCGCATTACGCCAGGACCACGCACCCGGTCTTCAGTGCCGGGCAGTCCAGAATTTCGTGCGCCTCGAAGGTCTCGCACTGCTTGCCGGCGATTTCGGCAGCCCGCCGGCGTCAGTTCCATCAGCTCGCCGGCTGTCACGCGCTTGTCGGCAAGGCCCAAGGCTGATCTCCCCTCTACATCAATCCACTGCGGATGCCACAGAAGTCGTGGCATTGCCGCTCATGCGACCCATCAAGCACATCCTCCGACCTTCCTGCTGCAAGCCGAGAAGGAGGCGCGACAGGCGCTCGTGGATGCGCTCTGGCGCCTCGCCGAAGCGCCGCGGCACTGCCGGCGTCGGCGCCCAGGCCGACCATCTGATCCAGGGAGCGGGTGGTGGCTGCGGCGCAGCGGGCGATGATCGTGGAGCGGGTCGCCCTGGACCCGCGCCGACCTGGTGTTGGATTTGATGTGGCGGTTCTATGGATCTCGCCGAACCGGTCATCAATCGCGTTGACGACAGCAACGGTTCGATTGGGGATGGCTTCAGATCGGCCTGCGAGGATCTCGGAGCTATCGCCGCCAAGGCCCGACCTGATCCCGTGGGCCTCGGGACCGCGAAACTCAACGTCGCCACATCACTCCCTTGAACGACGTTCCGAGTGGACTAATTACGATGCCGTCAGCGCCTTCCCGGGGCGGCAGATGGGCTCCGGATATGGTGTCCAGCATTCGCATGTATCCACGTTGCTTGAAAAAGGGTGTGGCCTATGAGGAACTACGATATTGTTCCCCAATTACGTCAAGGTGGCCGCCGCCAATCTCGTGAACGGGTTATTCACGATTGACCTTGTTCGTGAGATTCCCGAGGCCATGCGGCCGCGCCAAATTCAGACCGGCGGCAACACACAACGGCCAGAACGGATCGAGCAGAAGGCCGCTTGATCCAATGAGTGTGGGCGCTTTGGGCACCCGCACTCACATTATGGCGTTCTCAGCGTCGGCGGTTTCCTGGGATCGGCGGCTTCGTCGAGGCGCGCATTGCTCCAGCGCGCCGAGCGGCACTAAAAGGAGAGTGCTTCTTGAGCGGCGCGGAGAAGAGTGACCACCACGCACTGCTGCGCCAACAGACCGCCCTGGCCAGGTTCGGGGAACTCGCGCTCAGGTCCGACGACCTGGACGAGATTTTGACCGAGGCCTGCCGCCTGGTGGGCGAGGCGCTCGGCACCGACCTCGCCAAGGTCATGGAGTTGCAGGAGGACGGGCGAGACCCTGCTTGTGCGCGCCGGCGTGGGCTGGAAGCCGGGCGTCGTGGGCGAGGTGACCATCAAGGTTGCGGACGACACCTCGGAGGGCCACGCCCTGAAGACGGGCGAGCCGATGATCTCTCCCGACATCGCGAAGGAGACGCGGTTCAGGTACCCGCCCTTCCTGATCGACAACGGCGTCAAGGCGGTCGCCAACGTCGTTATCATCGGCGGCAAGGACCGGCCGCCGTTCGGCATCCTGCAGATCGACAGCCGCGAGCCCCGCCAGTTCACCGAGGACGACACCGCTTTCCTGCGCAGCTACGCCAACCTGATCGCGGCGGCCGTGGACCGCCTCCGCGTTATGGGGGAGCTGCGCGACCGGGAGGCGCGGCTGCGCGCGAGCATAGACCGGCAGGAGGCCGCGTCGGGACCGGCCTCATCGGCTTCTTCGAGTGGGACGTGCCCACCGACACAATCACCGCCAGATCCTTCGCTAGCTTCTACGGCCTTGACCCCGGGCCCGTTGCAGCCGGTGTGCCACTCGGCACAGTGCTCGGCCTCATCCATCCCGAGGACCGCGCGGCGGTCCGGACGATGCTCAGGGATGCGCTTGCCACGCTGTCGAATTATACGAAGGAGTTTCGCCTCGTGCATCCGGGCGGTGAGGTTCGTTGGATCCTCGTGCGCGGCCACTGCTACGAGCACGAGGTTGGGGCGTCCGCTCCGCTACACCGGCACCGCCGTCGATGTCACCCCATCTAAAGGCAGCCGAGGAGGCGCTGCGGCGCGCTAACGAGGTGCTGGAGGCGAAGGTGGCCGAGCGCACGCGTGAGCTGACCGAGGCGAACGACAAGCTGCGGACCGAGGCCGAGGAGCGCGAGCGGGTCGAGGAGGCGCTGCGCCAGTCGCAGAAGATGGAGGCGGTCGGCCAGCTCACGGGCGGGCTGGCGCACGACTTCAACAACCTGCTGGCCGGCATCTCCGGCAGCCTGGAGCTGATGCGCAGCCGCGCCGCCCATGGCCGCACGGCCGAGCTCGGAGCGCTACATCGAGGCGGCGCTGGCGTCGGCCAACCGCGCGGCGGCGCTGACCCACCGCCTGCTCGCCTTCTCGCGCCGCCAGACGCTCGACCCCAAGCCCACCGATGTGAACCGGCTGGTCGCCGGCATGGAGGACCTGTTCCGCCGCACGGTGGGCCCGGCCATCCGCGTCGAGATGGCTGGCGGGCGAGCTGTGGCCGACCTTGTGCGACCCGAACCAGCTCGAGAGCGCGCTGCTCAACCTTGTCATCAACGCGCGCGACGCCATGCCCGACGGCGGACACCTGCTCATCGAGACCGCGAACACCGTCCTCGCCTGACCGGCGCGAGGTGCCCAGGACGCGCCCCCGACGAACGTGCCGCCCGGCGAATACGTGGCCATGTCCGTCACCGATACCGGAACGGGCATGCCGCCCGGACGTGCTGGCGCGCGCCTTCGATCCCTTCTTCACGACCAAGCCGATCGGCCAGGGCACCGGCCTCGGCCTGTCCATGATCTACGGCTTTGTCCGGCAATCGGGCGGGCATGTGCGCCTGCGCAGCGAGGGGCAGGGCACGACAGTGATGATCTATCTCCCCCGGCATCTCGGGGCGGTAGAGGGCGAAGAGGAGCGCGCAGCGGCCAGTCCGCCGCGGCGGCAGCGAGCGCCGTCGTGCTGGTGGTCGAGGACGAGCCGGCCGTGCACATGGTCATCGTCGATGTGCTCTCGGACCTCGGCTACACGGTGCTGGAAGCCGTTGACGGCCGCGTCCGGCTGCATGTCGTGGAGTCCGGCACCCGCATCGACCTTCTGCTGACCGATGTCGGCCTGCCCGGAGGCATGAACGGTCGGCAGCTCGCGGACGCAGCGCGGCAGCGGCGGCCCGGCCTCAAAGTGCTGTTCATTACCGGCTACGCCGAGGCCGCGGCGATCGGCGACGGCCTGCTGGACCAGGGCATGCAGGTCATGACCAAGCCCTTCGCGGTGGACGCGCTCGCGGCCAAGGTGCAGGCCATCATCGGTGCTGAACTTCCCGCGGGGTGCTCGGACTCGCCTAACAACTCGTTCGTCTCAGTCTAATCCGCGCGTAGCCAATCTTCGCCACCCTCCGCCACGGACGACAGCCACAGCAAACTCGGTGGCCGAGTTTTCTCGTCAATTGATACCCGTGAGCCCGCTCGGGCGCATCCCGGTGGAACCTCGTCCGTAACGGCTGCATGCCCGGCTAGTCCCCGTCGATGAAAGCAACCAGCGAGCCCAGAGCCGGGGCGAATGCCTAATCTCATTCGACGTTTCTGATCACCTCGGAGCGAGCCTTTGTTCATGTTTAGTTTATTACGGCGATGCAAAATCTCCCAGCCCGGTTCGCCTGCGCCAAGCACTGGCTGGAACAGTCTACGTGCGCACGCGCCTCGCTGATCATCTCCTCCATGTCCCCTCTTCGCGGCCAAACCTGGGCGGGCGGACGCCGCCCCCACAAAGGCGGGGTTTTATTTAATTGGGGCCTCGCCTCCCCGCCACCTGTGCGAAAGTCAGCCGCAGCTCATGCGCGTCGCAAGCGGGCAGTGCGGTAACGACGGAAGCGATATTTCCAGCACCTCGCGAGCGGAGGTCACGACCGCGACGGTGAGCGTCGGGGGCACCACCTCTCCGCCCGAAAGATCGAGGGGTTTCTCTTTAAACAGGGTCTTCAAAACCTTGCCCTCAGTGTATGAGAATCGGTCATGCCGATCCGCCGCGAACTGCGCTGCCTCTATCCTTCCAACTGGCGTGAGATTAGCCGGCGCGTGCGCTTCATTCGCGCTGGCGGGAAATGCCAAGGCTGCAAGCGCCCGCGTGGTGAAGCCATCCGCTGCCTTCCCGATGGGCGATGGTTTGACCATGCGGCGAACACGTGGCGCACCGCCCAGGGTCGCCCTACGCGATGGCCCGATCTGCTCGAAGCTGTCGCGATGCGGAACTGGATAGTGCGATTGGCGGCGGCGCATCTCGACCATGACCCAAGCAACTGCCGCGTGCGCAACCTCCGCAGCCTTTGCCAGCGATGTCATTTGATCCACGACAAGCCGCACCATCTGGCGCGGAGGCGGATAACTATCGTCGCCGCTACGCCCTAGGCGACTTGTTCGATGGGATATACAAATAGGCTGATGGCACGAACCAAGAGCCTGTCGCGACACCTCAGGCTCGCGCGTGAGGCGTGCGGTTTCACCGTCGCCGAAGCTGCGGCGCGAGCCGGCGTGCAGGGACCGAAGGGCAGGCCTCACGGTTACTGATTTCTGGCCTCGGCGTGGTCGTGACAGCTTTGTGCAGGGATGGATTCAATCCATCCGCTCAACCCCACTGGCGGTCTCAGGCCTCCGCTGAACCGAATGAGCGTCGCGCAAGCTCAGGCCACGGCCGGCGGCTGCACGCCGCCGGCTCTTACTCGCTCATCTCCGATATCGACCGGCATGAGCCGGTCACCGACGCAGAAATCCAACTCGTCCTGGCGGCGCTCGGCGACGGCATGCGCGAGATCCTCGAACCCACGCGGACGCCATGCCCAGCAATAGCCACTCCCACCGACGGGTAGCCCTTTACGTCCGCGTCTCGACGACACGGCAGGCCGAGGGCGAGCTCTCCATCCCCGACCAGATCAAGCAGGGCCAGGATTTCTGCGCCGCACGCAGTCTGAACTGGTCGAGACCTTCGTCGAGCCGGGCGCTTCCGCCACCGACGACCGCCGCCCCGAGTTCCAGCGCATGATCGACGCGGCCACTTCGCGCGGCGCACCCATTCGACCTCGTCCTGGTCCACTCGATGTCTCGGTTCTTCCGCGAGCAGTTCCTCAGCGAGATGTACATCCGCAAGCTCCGCAAGGCGGGTGTCGACCTGGTCTCGATCACCCAGGAGTTCGGCGACGACACCGACCGGCAACCTGATCCGCCAGATCCTCGGCAGCTTCGACGAATACCAGAGCCGCGAGAACGCCAAGCACACCTTGCGGGCCATGCAGGAGAACGCCCGGCAGGGCTTCTGGAACGGCTCCCAGCCGCCCTTCGGCTACCGGACCGATGGCGCGGAGAAGCGCGGCCAGAAGGTCAAGAAGGTGCTCGCCGATCGACGAGGAAGAGGCCACCGTGGTGCGCCGCATCTTCGATCTCGCGCTCGGCCGGGCCGGCATGCCGCTCGGGGTCAAGGCGATCGTCAACCGGCTGAACGCAGTAGGCTGCCGCCACCGCGGCAAGCCGTTCCACATCTCCAGTGTCCATCGCATTCTGACCGCGACAACCTATACCGGGGCGCACCACTTCAACCGCCGCGAGGCGCGCACCGGGCGCAGCAAAGCGGCGGAGCAATGGATCGCGCTCACGGTGCCCCAGATCATCGCCGACGGAGGATTTCGAGCAGGTCCAGACCAGCTTGCGATCGCGCAGCCCGAAGCGCGTGCCGCCGCGGATCGTCGGTAACCCGACGCTGCTCACCGGCATCGCGCGCTGCGGCACCTGCAGCTCGGGGATGACGCTGCGTACCGGCAAGAGCGGGCGCTATCGCTATTACACCTGCGCCGGCTGCGCCCAGAAGGGCAAGACGCTCTGTCCCGGACGCAGCATCTCAATGCCCGCGCTCGACGGCATGGTCCTGGAGCATCTGGCCGACCGGCTGTTCACCCCGGATCGCCTGCAGGTCATCCTGCAGGCGTACATCGCGCGCTCCGTCGAGGCCGACAGTCATCGGCGCGAGCAGCTAGCGCAGGCACGGCGCGCGCTTACCGAGGCCCAGGGCCGGGTCAGTCGGCTGCTCGAACTGGTCGAGCAAGGGCTGATGGACGTGAACGACCCCGAGCCTGAAGGAACGGCTCGAAACGGCCAAGCTCGCCCGGCAGGCCGCGACGAGAGGCGTGCGGCTGCTTGAGAGTGCGCAGGCGGGCCGCGGGCGCCGATCACCGCCGGAGAACATCGCCCGCCTCGCCGACTCGCTCCGGCAGGCACTGCAGAGCGACGATCCGGCGTTCCGGAAGGCCTACCTGCGGCTGTTTGTCGATCAGGTGATCGTCGGTGATGCCGAAATTCGCCTGCGCGGGCCAACCGCCGCCCTCGCGGAAGGCAATGCTCGGCCGCCGCTCTCCCGCCAGCCGGCAGCTTGGTGCCCAGTTTTGTTCGGGAGTGGCGTCCCGTACGGGATTCGAACCCGTGTTGCCAACGTGAAAGGCTGGAGTCCTGGGCCTCTAGACGAACGGGACGAGGGTGGTGCCCGGGGGCGGAATCGAACCACCGACACTGCGATTTTCAGTCGCATGCTCTACCAACTGAGCTACCCGGGCCCCGGTTCGCCACGCTCGCCTTAGCGCAGGCCCGACGAGGGATCAAGCGCACCGGCCCAGCGCAACGGCGGCATCCGCGCGAGCGGAATGCCGTTCGCCGCCAACGTATCTTCGCGCAAGGTGAAAGGCAGTGTAAGGACCGAGGCGCCCGCCACCCGGCGGCGCCTCGGCCAACAATGAGATCACGGCTTTGGCCGCCACCGCCGCATGGTCGGTGATGACGCCGTGCGCCGCCAGCAGATCGAGCGCCGGCGCCCAGCCGCCAATCTGCGCGCGCCCCCCGCCAAGCGGCTGCAATGCCGTGTCGAGTGTGACCCGGGCGGTCATTTCCGCCCGCAGCGGTCCCCAGTGCAGCCGACCTTGCTCCAGCGACGCGGCACCGCCGCCATCACGCCAACTGCGTGCACGCGCCGCCGGGGAGCCGGCCGGCGGCACCGGGCCGCTCACCGTCGCGTCGGCGCTGAGCGCTTCGATGCGCTCGCCGAGGGCGCGCGAATTGGCGGGCACTTCGATCCGCTCGGCTTCAACCCGGGCGGCGAGCGCGGGATCGCTCGCGACCGCCGCGGGATTAATCCTCAGCCGCGCCGACAGCCGCCCCACAAGCACCGATTCCGCGGCGGCTGAGCGCACGCGCAGGTCCTCGGCCCGGATGCCGATCGGCCAGGGCGGCTCGCGTCGGTCGGGGCGCAACGAGATGCGCCAAACCGGGGCCATTAGCGACAAGGTCCGGGCCGTCGCCAATCCGACTTGCTGTTCGCCCTTCGGCAGCAGCAGCAGTGTTCGGGGATCGAACGGGGCCAGTTGCAAGTCGAGCGTCGACGCGGTCCAGGTAAAGTCGAAGGGCAGCTCCGGGGCGCCGCCGCGCAGCGCCACGTCCGCCAATTCCACGCGCGCGGCCCGCGGCCAACCGCCGACATGCGACGTGCCGATGCTCACCGTCCAGCCTTCGGCACGGCGGGCCACGGCCCACGCGGCAACGCCGGATTGCAGCTGGCGAACGAGCACGTACCACCACGTCGAATACCCGCCCGCAAACAGGATCATGAACACGATCAGGAGCAGCCCGAGCCGACGGCGCATTCACAACCTCTCAGTTTCTTGATACAACCGCTGCGCGAGCCAGCGAAATTGATCCCCATGCGCAAAGCGGGGCCGGCCACAGACCGATTTCTGGTGAAACACCTAATCTCGTAGAAAGGGTTATGCCAACGGTTTGTCTTAGATTGCGAACCGCCTTCGCGGGTCAATGCACAGAGTTGTCCCCAGGGTCGGGCAAATCCCGGGATAGCGATGCCGTCAAGGCCGCCATCAGGGCCTTCCGCTCCAATCCGGCGGGAATCGGCTCGAGCACGGCGATGCGGATGGTGCCCGGAACCTTGCGGAAGGCGCGCCGGCCCCAGAACAGACCCGAATTGGTCACGACCGGGATCACCGGGAGCCCGGTCGTGGCGGCCATGGCCGCAATTCCGGGTTGCAGCCGACCCATCGCCCCCGGATCGGCGCGCGTGCCTTCGGGAAAGATGACGATCTGCCGCTCCTCCGCCGCTGCCCGGGCGGCCTCGCGCATCAGACGCCGCATGGCCCCGGCGCCGGCAGCGCGGTCAACCACGATCATCCCCGCCGGTTCCATCATGGCGCCGAACAACGGGATGCAACTCAGCTCCCGTTTGATCACATAGCAGCAACGCGGCAACAGCATCAGCCAAACCAGGGTGTCGAACGCCGATTGATGGCGCGAGGCGATGAGTGCCGCCCCGCGGCGCGGCAACCGCTCGGCTCCCACAACCTTGATGCGGATGCCGCAGATCACGCGCAATCCGGCGAGAACCAGCCGACTCCACCAAATCGGGATGATCAGGATCCGACGCGGCGCGAACAGGCGCCATCCAAGGCTGGCGACGCAGAGCAGCGCGGTGACGGCAAAGAAGTAGAGGTTGAACAGGGTTGAACGCGCCACGATCATTTGCGGGCTATGCGGCGGGCCGGATGCGACGGCGGATCATGCGCTCGTCCTCAAGGCAGCCGCCGCAGCCAGCGCCGCACCGTCGTCTGCGCCGTCACGAAGCCGATGGCCGCCGCCGCCAGTGGCAGCGCGGGCAACAGCATCCACAATGCCGGCGCCAACACGGCGCGCATCCCGCGATCCCGCGCAAATGGCGCGGCGAGCCAAGTCAGGCCGATCAGCGCCGGGGTCGCGAGGACGGCGCCGAACAGCGCGCCGGCCGTCGCCAGCGCGGTCGCGCGGCCGGCAAAACGGTGGGCGATGTAGCCGTCGCCGGCGCCCAACCCGTGCACGATCTCGATCGCCTCGCGCCGCGACGACAAGCCGGCCCGCGTCGCCACCGCGATCACCGCCGCCGCGACCGCCGCCAGCACCAGAAGCACGAGACCGGCGCAGGCCTGCAAGCTCCGCGCCAGAATCGTGAGCCGCCCGACCAACGCGTCGGGGTTCTCCACCATCGTTCCGGGAACGGCGGCTTCGAGCCGCGCCGCGAGCGGCCGGTATCGACGGTCGGAGTCGAGCCGCACGGCAATCACTCCCGGCAAATCGAGCGACAGTCTCGGCGCCGCCGAGCCAGGGGCGGAGCAAATCCGCCAGTTCCGGGCCCGACAACGGACGCGCGCCGGCAATGCCCGGCGCGGTCCGGAGCACCGCCACTACGCGGGTGAGCCGAGTCCCTCCCTCGGCTCGGCTCGCCGGCGCGGGGAACCTGCACGGTCAGCGCCGCCGCGGGACCGAGCTGCCAGTGCCTGGCCAACGCCGCGGCGCCGACCCAAGCGGCGAGTCCGAGCGCCGCCAGGAACACCATGGCGGCGACCAGGAAAGGCAGCAGCCGGTCGGCGAAGGCGCGACGCAGGCCCAATTCATCGAAGCCCGCCGGACGCAGACGCCGCATCATGCGGCGCCCACCAGCCGCCCCGCATCCAGAAGCAGCGCCGGCGCCGGGTGACGAGCGGCCAGCGCTTCGTTATGGGTCGCCACCACCACCGTCGTGCCGAGGCAGTTCATCTCCGCGAACAGCTGCATCAGCCGCGCCGCCTGCAGCTCGTCCAGATTGCCGGTCGGCTCGTCGGCGAGCAACAGCGCCGGCCGGCCGACCACGGCGCGCGCGATCGCCACCCGCTGCTGCTCGCCGCCGGAAAGCTCGGCCGGGCGCGCATCGAGGCGCTTCGACAGCCCGACCCAGCGGAGCATCTCCCCGGCGTCGGCCCGGATCTGGCCCTCGCCGCGGCCGGCGATCCGCAGCGGCAGGGCGACGTTGTCGTACGCCGACAGATGCGCGAGCAGCCGGAAATCCTGAAACACCACGCCGATTCGCCGTCGCAGAGCCGCCCGCGCGTGGCGCGAGGCGCGCGCGACATCGGTCTCCAGGATCGACAGCCGTCCCCGGCTCGGACGGGCCGCCAGATACATCATCCGCAACAGGCTGGTTTTGCCGGCGCCCGACGGGCCGATGAGCCACCGGAAGACGCCCGCCGGCACCGCCAGCGACAGATCGTGCAGCACCTCGTGCGCGGGCCGGCCGGGAACGCCGGGATAGCTCAGCCCCACGTCCTCGAATCGCACCATCTTCGGCCTCCGGCGCCTTTTGCCATCGGCGGCGGAACGACGAAAGAGCCGGAAATACTTGCACCGGGCCGGACCGATCCCAAACTCCTCATCTGCCGATGCGACTGGTCTGCCCCCACTGCGCCGCCGTCTATGAAGTGCCGCCGACCATGCTGCGGGCGGGGCGGACGATGCATTGCGCGCGCTGCAACGGCCGCTGGATCGAGACCTCGGAACCCGCCGCCGCCGATGCCGACGCCGCCGCCGGCGGCATGGCGATGCCGCCTCGCGGATCCCGGTTTGCGCGTCCGCCCTCCCTTGCTCCGCCGGCGCGATGCGGCGCTGCGCGCCGGCTGGGCGGCGAGCCTTGTCGTGCTGGCGCTCGGCGCCGGCACCGCCGTGGCCTGGCGCGGCGATGTGGCGCACGCATGGCCGCCGAGCCGGCGGGTTTACGCCGCCCTCGGGCTCGCCGTCCGCTGAGCCGAGGCGGGCGAGCCTAACTCCGCAGCGTCTTCGCCACTTCTTCCGGCGTTCGCTGCACCAGCGCCGCGTAGTCCTTCATCAGCGTCTCGCTGATCCGGCCCGGGGTGAAGCCGCTGCCGGCGATTTCGCGGATCGGCGTCACCTCGGCGGCGGTGCCGGCGAGGAACGCCTCGGAGGCGCCGGCCATCTCCTCGGGCCGGATCGGACGCTCGATCACCGTCATTTGTCGGTTCTTCGCGAGCGCCATCACGCTGCGGCGGGTGATGCCGTCCAGGAAGCAATCCGGCGTCGGCGTATGGATGTCGCCGTCAATGACGAAGAAGATGTTGGCACCGGTCGCCTCCGCCACCTGCCCCCGCCAGTCCAGCATCAGCGCGTCGTCGAAGCCCTCGGCCTCCGCCTGGTGCTTGGAAAGGGTCCCGATCATGTAGAGCCCGGTCGCCTTCGAGGCGGTCGGCGCGGTCTCCGGCGACGGACGCTTGTAGGGCGCCATGCCGAAACGGATGCCCTTCATGCGGTCGGCGCCGAAATAGCTCGGCCACTCCCAGGTGGCGATCGCCAAATGGATGGTCGTCTGCTGCGCCGAGACCGCGAGCTGCTCGCTGCCGCGCCAGGCGATCGGGCGCACATAGGCGTCGGTCAGCTCATTGGCGCGCAGCGTCTCGTAGCACGCGGCATCGATCTGTTCGGCACTCCAGGGAATCGTGAAGCCCAGGATGCGGGCGGAGTTGATCAGCCGCTCGGTGTGATCGCGAAGACGGAAGATGTGCCCGCCGTAGGCCCGTTCGCCTTCGAAGACGCCGCTGGCATAATGCAGCCCATGCGAGAGAACGTGCAGCTTGGCATCGCGCCAGGGCACCAGGGCGCCGTCCCACCAGATCATGCCGTCGCGGTCGTCGAAAGGAACCAGCGCCATTGCCGTCTCTCCACGTAATCTTGTTTCGTCATGACCTTCGGATGGTAGAATGCTCTTCCAGATACGTCAACAAAGCTGCCAGAAGCGCACCGTATACCTGCCATGCCGACGGGAGCTTAGCGCATGAGCGCCGCCAGCGCCGATACGCCGCGCGCGGGCTGAGCCCAAACCGCAGACTCCGGGGGCCGGCCTGTTGTTTCTGCGCGAGGAGGAGATCCGGCTGGCGCAGGATCTGTTGTTCTTCGCCTATCGCGACTTCACCGACGCCGCCGACGTGATCCTCGACGAACTGGGACTGGGGCGGGCGCATCACCGCGCGCTGCACTTCATCGGCCGCAATCCGGGAATCAACGTCTCCGACCTGCTGGCGATCCTGCGCATCACCAAGCAGAGCCTGGCGCGCGTGCTGTCGGGGCTGATCGAGAGCGGCTACGTGACGCAGACGCCCGGAATCGACGACCGGCGCCAACGCCTGCTGTCGCTGACGCCTCCGGGCAGGCGCTCGAGCGCCGGCTGTTCGAGCGCCAGCGCCAACGGCTCACCGCCGCCTATCGCGAAGCCGGCGCGGCGCCGTCGACGGCTTCCGCCGCGTCATGCGCGGGATCATGGACGAGGCGGCACGCGCTTATGTGGACGGCGCGGAGGCGGCGCGCCGGCGTACGCGCGCGCCCGGCGGCTGAGCGGCATGTCGGACAGCGCGCATATCCTGGTGGTCGATGACGATGCCAGGTTGCGCGCGCTGCTGTCGCGTTATCTCGCCGAGAACGGGTTCCGCGTCACCACCGCCGAGAGCGCCGCCGAGGCGCGCGCCCGGTTGCGATCCTTCGCGCCCGACCTGATGGTGCTCGACCTCATGATGCCGGGCGAGAGCGGACTGGCCCTGACCGAGCAACTCCGCCGCGACGCCAACGGGCTGCCGGTCCTGATGCTGACCGCGCGCGCCGCGCCGGAAGATCGGATCGCGGGTTTCGAGGCGGGTGCCGACGACTACCTGCCGAAGCCGTTCGCACCGTTGGAGCTGGTGCTGCGCATTCGCGCCATGCTGCGCCGCGCGAGCCCGCCGATGCCGGAGCGCCGCCGGGGCCGATTCCGATCGGCGCCGCGGTGTTCGACCCCGAACGCGGCGAGTTGCGCGGCCTCTCCGGGCGCGATCAGTCTGACCGCCGGCGAGGCGGGCTTGCTGGGCGCCTTGGCCCAGCGCCCGCATGAGGTGCTGACGCGCGAGGAACTCGCCGCCGTGCTCGGAATGGAGGAGGCGAGCGAGCGCGCCATCGACGTGCAGGTGACGCGCCTGCGCCGCAAGATCGAGCCCGATCCGCGCGAGCCGCGCTTTCTGCTCACGGTTCGCGGGCGGGGCTATATGCTGAAACCCGGCGCCGGCTGAGCAGTTCGAGGTCGATCGGGACGCGAGACGGGATCGCCATGCTGAAGCTCGATCAGGAGACCGAGGCGATGCGCGCCGGTGCGCGGCGGCCGCGCGCGACAATGGGCGATCGAACACCAGATGCGCGTCGGCGCCTATCTCGGAGCGCGCGATCTCGTGCCGGTCAGCCAGGCGCACATCATGGCCGACACCGAATCGCTCGGCGAGGCGGGCGTCGGCTTGGCTGGAGCGCTTCGCGGCGCTTCCCGAGCCGCGAACGACGCGTGCGCGTTCCCACCATCACCGACCCGCGCGGCACCGATTTCGCCGCCGCCGCCCGCCTGAGCCAGCAGGACTGGATGCTGGCGCTGGAGCGGCGCACGATCGCCGCCTTCGAAGCGCTCGGCATCCTGATGACCGACACCTGCATCAACTACCAGACGATCATGCCGCCGGTAAGCGGCGAGCACGTCGCCTATGGCGATACCGGCGTGGTCATCTATTGCAACAGCGTGCTCGGCGCGCGCTCCAATTTCGAGGGCGGCCCGTCGGCGTTGGCGGCGGCGCTGACCGGGCGCACGCCACGTTACGGCTATCACCTCGACGAACATCGCCGCGGCTCGCTGCTGATCGAACTCACCTAGACGCCGCGCGCGCTGCACGAATGGGGCGCGCTGGGCGGCGTTGTCGGCCGGCTGGCCGGCGATTACTGGCGCGTGCCGGTGCTCACCGGATTCGACCTCGTGCCGAGGTCCGACGAGCTCAAGCATTTCGGCGCCGCGATGGCGAGCTTCGGCTCGGTGGCGATGTTCCACATCGAGGGCGTGACGCCGGAGGCGGCGCGGCTCGCCGATGTGTTCCCCGCGCGGCGCCCCGGCGCCGCAGCGCGTGGGTGCGGCCGAGTCGCGGCGCTGCTGGCGAGCTATGCGGATGCGGCGGCGCGTCGACGTGGTCGTGTTCTCGGCGCCGCAGCTCAGCGCTGATCGAGCTGCAGGCGTTGGCCGGGCTGCTGGACGGACGGCGGGCGAAGGTGCCGCTGCTGGCCGTGACCAGCCCGCAGGTGAAGCCGGACGCCGACCGCATGGGACTGACCGCGCGCATCGAAGCGGCCGGCGGCATGGTGCTTTCGGGCATGTGCTTCTACCAGAGCTACGCCCGCGAACTGGCCGAGGCGAACGGCTGGCGCCGGCTCGCCACCAACTCCGCCAAGCTTACCAACATCCTCGGCGGCTACGGCTACCGGCCGGTGCTGCTGTCGATGGCGGCCTGCGTGGAGGCGGCCTGCACGGGGACGATATCCGATGACGCGAATTCGCCGCCGCCGGCGCAATGGGACCGAAGGTGCGTGGCCGCGCGCTGGTCGCCACCGACGGGTTCTCGGCACGCTACGATCTCGATCGCACCGGCGGCGTGTTCTCGCGCCCGGATCACAAGCTGGCGGCGCAATCCTATGTCGGGCGGATTTTGATTCTGGACCGCGCCAAGGGCGGTGTGGCGACCGCCTGGATGCTGCACGAGATGGCCGCGCGCGGCATGATGCCGGCGGCGCTGGTGTTCAACGCAGTCAACCCGATCATGGTGCAGGGCGCCGCACTGGCGGGCACCACCATGATGTCGGGATTCGACGTCGACATCACCCGCGCGGTGCCGGACGGCGTGCTGGTGGAACTCGACCCGACGGCGTCGCCGCCGGTGTTGCGGATTTTGGCGGAGGGGTAGCAAGCCGCTTATGGGCGGCGATCGCGCGACGCACCCGGCGCCCGTCGAACGCCTTGTAGACCATGCATTCGCGGATGCGTCCCGATCATCCGTTCGTCCGGTCCCCGAGCATTCGGGCGACCGCCAATCCGACCCGTCGCCCGTCGGCGATCGCCGCCGAGACGCGATCGATCGCCCCGGCGCCGACATTGCCGGCGGCGTAGATGTGGGGATGACTGGTCCGGCCATCCGCGTCCACCCGGACGCGGCCATCCGCATCCACCGCCAGCAGGGACGCGGCGAAGCTCGTCGCGGCGCGGCGGTCGGTCTGCACGAACACCGCGCGCGCCGATAACGCCTCGCGGATCGTGCCGTGCTCGACGATCACCGCCTCGAGTCCGTTCGCACCTCGCAGGCCGACGATTCGGCCCGCCATCAGCGTTACATTGGGCAGCGCCGCCAGCCGGGCGGCGCGCTCTCCCGACGCCACCGCATCCTCCGGCCCGATCACGCCGACATGCGCGGCCGTCGTCGCCAAGTCGAGCGCTTCGCGGAGCGCCCACTCGTCGCCGCCGGCGACGATGACGCGCTCGCCCGCGTAGAGCGGGCCGTCGCAGGACGCGCAATGCGACAAGCCGTTGCCCTCGTAGTCTTCTTCGCCTTCGACCCCGAGCGTGCCGGGCATCAGCCCGGTCGCGAGGATCACCGCCCGGGCCGCATGAATTTCGTCGGACACCGCCAGCAGCCGATCGGCCTCCGCTCGCAGCTCGCGCACCTCCCCGATCGCCAGCTCGACCCCGCTCGCGGTCGCCGTGTCGGCAAGCTCCGCCAGCAGCTCGGCGCCGGTCGCCATGGGCAGATCGGGACAGTCATGCAGCACCCCGATGTTGATCAGCTCGCCGCCCGGCCCGAGCCGATCGATGCACACGCATACCAACCCGGCGGCGGCGACTTCTCGCGCCGCGCTCAGCCCTGCCGGACCGGCGCCTATCACTAGAACGTCCGGGTTTGATGCCATGCCTGCTCTCGTTGCGTCGGGTCCGGAGAATCCGCCGGGTGTTCAAGTCGCCATCCCAGCCGGTGCGCGAGCGACAGCAGGTGGAACGTGCCCTTCAGCGCCAGGATCGGCAGGCGCGAGCGCCAGTCGGACCGCGAGATTGCCGGCGAGCAGCGTGACGATGCCGTCGCGCATCCGCAGCCGTGTTGCGCGGCGACATGAACATCGAGCGCATCACCGGATCGTTGATGCGGTAGATCAGCCAGGAGATGCCGTCCATCATCGCGCGCTGCTCGGCCTCGGCGCGCCGCGCCGCCGCGCGCCCGGCTCGCGGGTTCGTCGAGCCAGGCGCAGGCGACATCCGCGCCGCGCTCGCCCGCGGTCATCGCCAGCAGCACGCCGCTCGAGAAGACCGGATCGATGAAGGCGAAGGCATCGCCGATCATCATCCAGCCCTCGCCCCAGGCCGCGTCGGCGCGGTAGGAGTAATTGCCCGCGCTGTGGACCTCCGAGACCCGCTCGGCGCCGACCATGCGCGCGCGCACGGTCGGGCTCGACCTGCAGGCGCTCGCTGAGAACATCCTCCGGCGTGCCGTGCCGCGTGCCTTGAAGGCGGCCTGGTTGCCGACGAAGCCGACGCTCATCACCTCGCCGGGCAGCGGGATCATCCAGAACCAGCCGTCCTCGGCGAGATGGATGCTGATATAGCCCGCGGTCTCGCCGCTGCGCGCCGCGACGCCGCGGAAATGCGCGAACACCGCGGCGGTGTTGTTGTGCTTGTTCGCGCGCTTGGTGCGCAGCCGGCCGGCCATGAAGGTGTCGCGCCCGGAGGCGTCGAGCACGAAGCGCGGCGCGAAGCTGCGCGACGTCCGCCGTCCGCGTCCGCGCGCCGTCGACGCGGGCGCGGCCGCCCGGCGCGAAGGCGACATCGGCGACGCGCATGCGCTCCATCGCGCGCGCGCCCGTTGCGCCGCGCATTGGCGAAGAGCGCGGCGTCGAACTCGGAGCGGCGCACCTGGTAGGCGTGCGTGTCGCGCGCGGTCGAGCGAATGCGCGAACGGGAAGGCGACGCTTCGCCCGGTCTCGTCGGAGACGAACTCGGCGCCGGGCTTGAGCACGCCCATCGCGGCGACCTCCTCCGCCATGCCGAGCCGTTCGAGCACGGCCGAGGTTCCGCGGCAGCAGCGATTCGCCGATATGGAAGCGCGGATGCGCCTCCTTCTCCAGCAGCACCACATCCGTGCCGCGCTCGGCGAGCAGCGCGGCGGCGGTGGAGCCCGGCCGGGCCGCCGCCGATGATCAGCACGTCGCAGGCTCGCTCACGCCGTTCAGTCGCCTCGCATCCGGCCCGCGCGGGAGCGCGATCAGGCCGCGGCCCTCCACCAGGCATTCCCCGCCCGCCGGCGGCAGGCGGAAGCGATAGGCCAGCCCGGCCGGCATCGCGCCCCTCGCATCCGGGCGGTGACTTGCAGCACGCCGAAAGCCGGGATCGTCGAGCCGCGGCGACGTGCAGGGCGACGCCGCGCAAGCGCGGCGAGGAAGCCGGGCCGGCTGCGGCGCGCCGCCGGCCGAGCAGCGCGCCGTGCAGCGCCGCCGCCTGCAGGCCGTATTCGATGCCGCACGACCGCGCCCAGCCGGCCCGCGCTGGCGCAGCGGGTTGGCGGGGTCGAGATGCGAGCGCGCCGCGCAGACGATCTCCGCCGCGTCCCAGGCGCAGCACGCGCGTCGAGCAGGCACATCGCGCCCTGGTGCGGGATCAGCGCGGCGGATGCGCGTGCCGGTCGAGCATGGCGTGCACATCGACGACGACCTGCCCGTCCAGCAGCGGGAAGCGCGAGCGACGAGCCGTCCTCGCGCGCCAGCGCCTCCAGCAGCGGCAGGATGCGGGCCGCCGGGTTGCTGCGCATGCAGCGCGCCGCAGCGCCGGCGAGCCGCGGCGGGCTCGCCGCCTCGCGTCGGGTCCGGAGCGCCAGGCGAGCCGAGCCGGGCGAGCGCGCCGGGCCCGGGCGCGGGCAGCAGCACGAGGGCGGCGCCGAACGACGCTCGTCCGGACCGGACGCGGGCCAGCGGCTCCGGCAGCGGCGCGTCGTAGAGGCAGAGCAGCACCGGCTGTCGCTCCACCTGCGCCTCCGCCGCCGCCTTGCAGCAGCGCGGCGGCGACGGTCGCGTCGTGGCAGCCGAGGCAGGTCGCCGCGCGCGTCGGCGCCGGTGCCGATCGACCAGTAGCCGGCCGGCGCGTTGTGGACCGAGTTGTGGAACTGCGTGGGCGAGACCTGCCGGTCGGCGCCGCGCCAGCGCCTCCAGGATGGCGTGGATCACCGCGCCGTCGCCGTTCGCGCTGGCGAACACGCTGCGCATCGCGGCCGGCGGCAGGCCGGCCATCTCGGCGGCCTCCTGCGGCGACGGCGAGCGCGAGGCGCACCACGGTGCCGGCGCGGCGGCGCTCGTTGGGCGCGAGCAGCGCGGGCGGCGGCAGGCGGCGGCGGCTCCGGGCACGAGTCCCGCGGCCGGCGAGCACCGCCAGCCCTGCCTCCCAGCCCGCCAGGCCCGGCCCGCAGAGGCCGATGCCGGCGACGAAGACCTCGCTCACGCGCAGCGCATCCTCGGCGCGGCCGAACACCAGGCTGCAATTGATGCCGCCGAAGCCGAACGCGTTGCTCATCACCCGGCGCACCGGCGCCGCCTCGTTCTCGACGCAAGACGCGCGCGCGGAAGGACGGGTCCGAGCTCGGTCACGCCGAGGCAGCCGGGCAGCAAGCCGTGGCGGAGGCACAGCACCGCGATCGCCGCCTCCAGGATGCCGGAGGCGCCGAGCGTGTGGCCGGACCAGCCCTTGGTCGAGCTGCACGGCGTCGCGGTGCCGAACACGTCGGCGACGGCGACATCCTCCATCGCGTCGTTCGCGCGCGTGCCGGTGCCGTGCAGGTTGACGTAGTCGATCGCCTCCGGCGGCAGGCCGGCGCTGCGCCAGCGCCTCGCGCATCGGCGCCGACGGCGCCGCGCGCCGCGCGGGTCGGGGGCCGACATGTGATAGCCGTCGCTGCGTCGCGCCGCAGCCGAGCAGGGCGATGCCCGTGCCGCCGGCGACCGGCGCCGTTCCAGCAGCGCGAAGCCGGCCGCCTCGCCGATCGAGATGCCGCTGCGCGCGGCATCGCACGGCCGGCACGGGTCGGGCGAGATCAGCTCGAGCGCGGCGAAGCCGTGCAGCGTCATGCGGCAGAGGCTGTCCGCGCCGCCCACCACGGCCGCATCGCAGACGCCGCTCTCGATCAGGTGCCGCGGCATCCATGAAGCTCCGGGCGCTGGAGGCGCAGGCGGTGGAGAGCGTCAGCGCCGGCCCGCGCAGCCCGAGCGCGGCGCGCACGAAGCGCGCGAGCGAGAACAGGTCGTGGGTGCTGGCGTAGTCGAAATCCGGCGGCAGCGCGCCGGTCGCGGGGTCGCGGCGGCGATAGGCGTCCTCGCTCGACAGGATGCCCGACGTGCTGGTGCCGACCACGACGGCGATCCGCCCGGCGCCGTGGCGCGCCCGCGCCGCCGCGACCGCATCGGCGAAGCCGTCGCTGCGGCAGCGCCATGTCGGCGAGGCGGTTGTTGCGGCAATCGAAGCGGGCGAGGCCGGGCGGCAGCGCGTGCTCCTCCACGCCGGCGACGCGGCCGATATGGCCGGCCAGCGGCACGTCGGCGAAATCGCAGGGCCGAAGCCCGCTGCGGCGGCTCGCGCAGCGCGGCGAAGCGTGGCCTCGGCGCCGCGCCCCATCGCGCTGACCACGCCGAGTCCGGTCAGGAACAGCGGTCGCATCAGCCCCGACGGTCGGCTTGCGGGCCTGTATCGGACGCGCCGGCGAAAAGGAAGCCGAACACCATCGCCGCGACAGCGCCGATCGCGACCGTCGCGCCCATCTGGCGCAGCAGCGGCGTGCGGCAGAAGGCCAGCAGGCCGAAGGTGAGCAGCGTCATCGCGTTGCAGGTGACGAGCGTGCGCAGCGTGCGCGCCCGCTCCTCGGCATCGAGCTGGCGGCGGGCGAAGAACAGCGCGTAGTCGAGCCCGACCCCGGCCACGAATTGCAGCGAGACGATGTGGATCAGCGACAGCCGCTCGCCCGCCGCGGTGAGGACGGCGAGCGTGACGAGCCCGGCCGCCGCGATCGGCGCCGAGCACGCGCGCAAGCGGCCGCGGATCGCGCAGCCCGAGCGCGAGGACGCGAGCGCGGCCGCACGCGCCGATCGCCAGCCAGCGCCCGGCGCGCGGCGGTGTAGCGCGCGACGATCGCGTTGGTCTCGCGCCCGACATCGACATAGGTGGCGCCCGGCATGTCCCGCGAAGGCGGCGGCGAACCGGCCGGGATCGGTCACGCCGCGCGGCACGACCAGCCCGAACCAGGCATCCCCGCGCGCGGAACAGCAGCGGCTGCAAGCCGGGCGGCGATGAGCGGCGCGGTCACTGTCGGCGAGCGTCACGGGCGCCA
The DNA here is from genome assembly GCA_963762525.1 of uncultured Pseudomonadota bacterium. Lineage (GTDB taxonomy): Bacteria > Pseudomonadota > Alphaproteobacteria > Acetobacterales > Acetobacteraceae > DATFDN01. The sequence goes on along the minus strand of CAVXKT010000011.1, from coordinate 803,959 downwards.
TGCTCCGGCTGGCCGCACGTCGGCGACGAAGCGGCGGAACGCGTCGGCGCGGAACGGCAGGCCCGCCTGCGCCCGCGCCACGCCGCGGGCGAGGACGTCGGCGGGTCGGCAGGGCGGCCCGGCGGGCGAGCTGGGTCGCGGCGCTCGGCAGCTAGCGGGCGGCGATCTCGGCGCCGCCGATCACGCCCTCGGCGCGCAGCCGGTCGAGCACGGGCAGCAGCGCCTCCTCCCGCCGCAGCACCGCCTCGGCGCTCGGCGCCGCGCAGCACGACCACCTGGCCCACGTCCGGCGCGCCGAGCTCGGCCCGCAGCGCCGCGTCCAGCGCCCGGGCGCGCGGCCGGCACCGGGCTCAGATTGGCCAGATCGGTCTCGAAGCGCGGGCCGCCGATCGGCGAGCAGATAGGCGCCGGCGAGCGCCGACCGGCAGCAGGCCCCACAGCCGCCGACGCGCGCAGCCGCTCGATCCGCAGCAGCCGCGCCGGATCGCCGGCCGAGACCGGCGCGAGATCGGCCGCCACGATCAGCGGCGGCAGCAGCAAGCGCGTCGCCGCGGCGGCGGCGAGCACGCCGACGACCGAGAACAGGCCGAGCTGCGACAGCCCGGGAAAGCCGCGAGAAGACCATCCCCGTCAGCCCCAGCGCCGCGGTCGCGACCGCCAGGTTGAAGGCCGCCCCGATCCGCCGCAGCGTGCCGGCGGCCGCCTCGGCGCGCTTGCGATGGCCGATCAGCAGCACCGGATAATCGACCGTCACGCCGAGCATGGTCATGCCGAAGCCGAAGGCGACGCCGTGCACGAAGCCGAAGACGAGCTGCACCGCGAGCGCGGCGGCGCTCATGCTGAGCAGGATCGGCACCGCGATCGCCGCGATCACCAGCGGCGAGCGGAACCGCCAGATCAGCAGCGCCAGCGACCAGCAGGGTCGAGACGATCGAGAGCAGCCGCACGTCGTGCCGGATCGCCTGCGCCGCGTCGCGCGCGAACACCGCCGGGCCCGGAGACCAGCAGCCGCGCCGTCCCGGGCTCGGCGCGCCTGCGAACGCCGGCGCGGATCGCCGCGATCGCGCGCGTCCTGCGCCGACCAGGTCGAGGCCGTTCGCGCGCGGTGCGGCACAGGATCAGCGCGCGGTCGCGGTCGCGGCGCGAACCACACGCCGTCGACCGCGCGCACGCGGCTGTCCGCCGTCCAGACCCGGGCGAGCATCGGAGAAGGCGCCGGGCGGGTCGGCAGGCCGAACTGCTCGACCAGCGGCGCGGCCGAGGAGGCGAGCCCGGCGAGCAGGCGCTGGAAATCGGTCGCGCAGCGCCGGCGCGTCGAACGCCGCCGGCGTGGTCGACGGCGGAGAGCAGATAGCGGTGCGCGAACAGGAACTGCTCGTCCGCCCCGTCCAGTCGCCTGCTGCGCCGTTCATCGACGAAGGCGAACTGCCCGGACTGCGCCGAGCGCGCCGCCATCGTCGCGGCTGATGCGCGCGAGCTCGGCCGGCGGGGCGCCCTCGATGCCGATCAGGATCAGGCTGGTCGCCGGGCCCGAGCGCAGCTCGTCCAGCATCAGCCGGGCGGCCGGCGTGCCGCCCGCGGGCAGGAAATCCGCCATGTCGCTGCGCACAGTCACGACGAAGCGGAAGCAGAGCGACGGCGACGAGCGCCGCCGCCAGCAGGGCGACGGCGATCGGCAGGGCGCGGCGAAGCGGACGCCGGCAGGCTCACGGCGAGGTCGGTGATCGTCATGCTCTGCTCGTCGCCATTGGCCTGCACGATCCGCGATGCGCGCGTGATCTCGGTGCCGGCGCCCGTCGAGCGTGACGGCGCGCAGCACCCGGGCGAGCGGCGGGCCGGCGGGGGTGAGCGATCAGTCGCCAGCGCGTCAGGCCGCCCCGCGCCTCGATGCGGTAGAAGCGCTCGCAGCCCCGGCAGGTCGCCCGCCAGCGCGGCGCGCACGCTGTCCACCAGCCCGGCGATCGCGGGCTGCGCTCGCCGAGCGACGAACACCTGCGGCGGCTGGCCGCCGGCTGCGATGCTGAGCCGGTCGCCATCGACGATCAGCGTCTCGGGCTGCGGATCGGTGGTGATCTTCTCGAGATGGTCGGGCCGGACGTAGATCAGCCGCCCGCGGCTGACGAGCGGCGGGTCGAGCGCGGCGATCTGCTTCTCCTCGGTGAAGCTCGCGCTGTCGCGCGGGGATCGCGGCGAGGCGCCGCATCAGCTCGTCGAGCCAGGTCGCGGGTCTGGGCGGCGGCCGGGCGCGAACGCCGGCAGCGACAGGAGGCGGCCGCGCAGCAGGCGTCCGCCGGCGCAGCGTCACGGCGTCGCCCCAGAACGGGTAGAAGTTGAACCAGTTGAACGGATGCGCCCGGCACCGCGCCTCGAGGCTCGCGACGTAGCGGCGACCCAGTGCCGCAGCGCGGCGGCCGCGCCGCGCGGCGCAGCACGATGCGCTCGGCGAACGGCTCGAACTGCACGCGTGTATCGGCGCGGACCGGTGCGGATGCCGAAGAACAGCAGCACCGGCGCGTCGAGGCTCGCCGCCACGATCAGCGGCCCGGCGGGAAAGGCGGCCGGGCTGCCGAGGAAGGGCACCCGCACCGCTTCTGCTCGCCGAGGCGCGATCGGCGAGCATGCCGACGATCTCGCCCCGCATCACCGCCTCGCGCACCCGCAGCATCGCCTCCGGCGCGCCGAGCTCGATCACCGCGTCGGCGAGCCCGGGGTCGAGCGCCTCCAGAACGCTGCGTCGTCGTGCCGGCGTTGCGGCGGAACATCACCGGCCGGACCGGCACCGGCGCATCGCGGCCGACCGCGCGCAGCACCTCGAAACTGCCGAAATGCGCGCCGAGCAGCACGCAGCCGCGCCCGCCGCGCCAGCGCCGCCGCAGCGCCTCGAGCCCTTCGATCTCGATCCGGAAGCGCCGCGTCCGGCCGGCGACCAGGAAGACGCTCTCCAGGATGACCGAGGCGAAGGCGTGGATGTGGCGGAACACGTGCCGCGGAGGGCGGCGGGCGCCCGCGGGCGCGGGCGAGGAACTCGCGCGAGGCGGCGCGCGCGCGCGGCGGAGGTGAGGAAGAAATAGGCCGCGATGCCGACCAGCATCGCGCGCGCGACCGGCCAGCCGAGATGGAGCGCGATCCAGATCATCAGCCGCAGCAGCATCGACGGCTGCCGCGCTCGCGCGCCGCGACGCCGGTGCGAGCCGTCATCGCGAGCCGCTCGCCGTGCCGCTGCAACGCGACATCGATCGCCGTCGCAGCGACAGGCGAAGCCGACGCCGCCGTCGCCGGCGCGCGCGCAGCGGATCTCCATCTCCTGCTCCGGCCAGGACCGGGGCGAGGAACTTCACGCGCGCGAAGCCGGCGAGCGCCCGCCCGGCAGTCTCGGCGATCGATGAGCGCCAGCGCCGCATCCAGCACCAGCACGCCCGGCACCAGCGGCCGGCCCGGGAAATGGCCCGGCAAGGCAGGGTGGTCGGCCGGGATGCGAAAGCATCCGACGCAGTGCATCGACGCCGGGTCAGTCGCCCGGCTCCCGCTGCGCCTGCAGGCGCGCAGCGCGCTGCGCGGCAGCTTGCCCAGCTCGTTGCGCGGCAGCGCCTCGACCCGCACCACGCGGCGCGGCAGGAACACCGGGTCGATCCGTCCGCGCAGTTCGGCCAGGATGTCCTCGGCCGAACGCTCCGGCGCGATGACGAAGGCCTGCATCCGCGCGGTCGGCCGCTCGTCGAGATCGTCCGGGCGGCACGAACACGCCGTCGGCGACGCCGGGGATCCCGGTGAGGATGCGGTTGAGCCCGGCGAGCGAGGCGCGCCGGCCGCCGAGCTTGACCACGTCATCGGCGCGCCCGATCAGCCGGAAGCGGGTCGGCTCCGAGCACGCTCGACCACGTCGTTCAGCGTCCCGGGCGCGCCGGCGGCGCCATCACCCGCACGCCGCCCGGCGCCGCTTGCAAGCGCACGCCGTCATAGGTCGTCCAGTCGGCCTCGGCGACGGTGCGGCGGCTGGCGATCGAGCCGACCTCGGTCGCGCCGAAAATCTCGAACACCTCGGGTTCCCCAGCGCCGCTCGGCCTCGGCGGCCAGCGCCGGATCGAGCGGCGCGGTCGCCGAAATGACGCGGGCGAGCGGCGGGCAGCGCGGCGCCGGCAGCAGGGCGCGCAGCTGCAGCGGCGTCGTCACCAGCACGCGCGGCGCCGGCACCGCGGCAGCGCCGCCCGCATGTCGGACGGGTAGAAGAGCGGCGCGCACCAGCTGGCGCACGCGGCATGGAGCGGCAGCAGGACCGTCGTCTCGAACCCGTACATGTGCCGCGGCGGCACGGTGCCCACGATCGAGACCGGGCTTCGGCCGCGCATGCCGAAGCGCCGCCCGCCGGCGATGCTGCGGGCGGCCAGCGTGCCCCAGGTCTTCGCGGTTGCCGACCGGCTCGCCGGTGCTGCCCGAGGTGAACACGATCGCCGCCAGCTGATCGGCGGCGAGCATCGGGACTGCGCATCGGCCCCGCCGGTCGGCCAGCGAGCCGGGGCCGATCCAGAAGTGGCGCAGCGGGCTGCTGATCGCCGCCTCGTCCGCCACCGCGACAACCTCGCCGAATCGTCGCGCCAGAGCCACGCAGCCGCTCGGGCGACGGATCGCTGGTCAGCAGGCTCGCCTGCCCGCGCAGCAGGCCGGCGGCGAGGGCGACCGTGAACCAGTAGCGATCCTGGCACAGATTGAAGACGTATGTCCGCCGCGGGCAGCTCGGCCGCCATCCGGGCGGCGTCGGCGAGGAAGTCCGCCGCCGTGAAGTCTCGCCCGAGGCCCGGAACAGGACCTCCTCATCCGGCGCGCAACCAGCGGCACCGCCGGGGCGGTCATCGCGTGCGGTTGGTCTCGATATGCCGGGCCAGGCTGCGCAGCGAGGCGAAGATCTGGCCGTTCCGCTCATCGTCCGATTTCAGCTCGAACCCGTATTGGCGCGAGATCGCCAGCGCCAGCTCCAGCGCGTCGATCGAATTGAGCCCGAGCCCTTCGTTGAACAGCGGCGCCTCGGGCTGTATCTCCGCGCGCCTCGATCTCGAGCTGCAGCACCTCAACGATCAGCCGCGCCACCTCCTGTTCGAGATTCCGTCGCGGTGTTAGCGATTGCGGATCGTCCGAGTGGCTGCTCATGGTTCCTTTCCCTTGCGGACCTTATCATAGGTGGTCGCTCGGCGCACTTGTTAGCGATTTGCGACCGAGACGAGGCGGACATTTCGCTTGCGTTCCCATGTTGTCCGGGCTAACTTGGTCGCCCAAGGGAACCGGCACCTCGCGGGCGAACAAGGGCGGACGCACGGATGGCTCGGTTCACGGCGATTTCTCACCCGGAAGCGGTGTGGTCGCCCGCACCGGCCGTGGCGCTCTCGGTCGGCTTGCATGCGGCGGCCGCGGCCGGCGCGATCGCCTCGCCGGCGGGCTGGCAGTGGCTGCCGGGCGGCGTGGCCGTCAATCATCTGCTGCTCGCGGGTTTCGGATTGTGGCCCCGGAGCGGGTTGCTCGGGCCGAACCTGGTGCGGCTGGCCGATGCGACGCCCCGGCGCGGCGAGATGGCGCTGACCTTCGACGACGGCCCGGACCCGCGCGTCACGCCCGCCGTGCTCGACCTGCTGGACCGGCGCGGCGCCAAGGGCGAGCTTCTTCTGCATCGGCGCCGCGCCGCCGGCCATCCCGACCTCGTCCGCGAGATCGTGGCGCGCGGGCACGGCGTCGAGAACCACAGCCACACCCATGCCAACGCGTTTGCCTGCTACCCGCCCGGCGCGCTGCACCGCGAGCTGCTCCGGCGCAGGAGACGATCGGCGGGATTACCGGCCGCGCTCCTGCCTTCTTCCGTGCCGCCGATGGGGTTGCGCAGCCCGTTGCTCGATCCCGTGCCCAGCCGGTTGCGGCTGCGCCACGTGACCTGGACCCGGCGCGGCTACGACACGGCTACGGCGACCCCGCACGCCGTGCTGCGCCGGCTCTCGGCCGCGGCCTCGCCGCCGGGGATGTGCTGCTGCTGCACGACGGCAATTGCGCGCACCGCGGCGCGGGCGCCCCGTCGTGCTTGAGGTGCTGCCGGCGCTGCTCGACCGGATGGCGGCGGCCGGGCTGCGATCGGTCCCGCTACACGCCGCGCTGCCGTGAGCGCCGGCGCCCGCGGCGCGACAGCAGCACGGGCAGGCAGTGCGGCAGAGCAACCCCAGCCATCAGGCGCGTGTGCATCCAGCGTCAGCAGCGCATTGTCCCGCAGATAGCGGAAATGCGACACGCCGCCCTCCTCGGGGCGGAAATAGCGCATCGGCGCCGGCAGATTGATCGGGCCGCACGCCGCGCCAGCACAGCCGCACCGCCGCCTCGGGGTCGAAGTCGAAGCGCCGCATCCAGCGCGTCGGCTCCATCACCGCACGCAGCGCCGCGATCGGATAGACGCGAAAGCCGCACAGCGAATCCGCCAACCCCGCGCCCGCAGCGTCTCCAAATCGGCCCAGCATTGGAGATGCGCCGCCCGCGCACGCGCAGCGCGGGCGCGCTGGCGTCGAACACCGGGCGGCCGAGGATCATCGCGTCCGGCGCGGCCATGGAGGCCGCCATGAATTGCGGGATGCAGCCGGCCGGATGCTGGCCATCCGCATCCATCGTCAGCGCGTGCGTGAAGCCCTTGGCATCCGCCCCGCAGCAGCCCGTGCAGCACGGCCGCCCCCTTGCCCGCGGTTGCTCGGCAGTCGCAGCACGCGCAAGCCCGCGTCGTGTTGCGCCAGCCGCTCAGCGCCGCGAGCGCTGCCGTCGGTGCTGCCATCCACCACCACCCAGACCGGCTCCCAGACGAGCGCGCCGCGCGCACGGTTTCGACGAGCCGGGCGCCGGTGTTGTAGGTGGGAATGAGAACCAGATGCGATGCCGATGGAGGGGTCATGCCGGTTCGCGACGCGCGCGGACCGCATCCAGCTCCCGACGGAAATATTGCTCAAGCTCGGCGACGAACGCGTGGACGTCGGCCGCCACCTCGAAGCGCCGGCCGAGGCGCGCGCGGTAAACCAGGGGGAATTGCGGCTTGCGGAACAGCGGCCAGCCCTTCGCCAAGTAGCGCGACGGGCTTTCGATGAACACCGTCTGCACCGGAACCCCGGCCCTCTGCGCCATCAGTGCGAAGCCGCCCTTGAACGCGTTCACCGGCGGCGCGACGCGTGCGCGTGCCCTCGGGAAAGATCAGCATCTGGTTGCCCGCCCGCAGCTCGGCGAGCGCGAGCTTGACCAGCTTTACCGGCGTGTCGTTGCGGATGTAGGAGGCGAGGCGGATGCCGCCGCCGAGGAACCAGTTGTCCCACAGCTCGCCTTGGTGATGCATACCACGCGCGGCAGGCGCGAGATCACCAGCACGGCATCGAGCAGCGAGGGATGGTTCGGCGCGATGATCAGCGCCGCCGTCCCGCCGCAGCGCGTCCAGCGCTCGCAGATCGCAGCGGAACAGGCCCATCGCCTCCATCACGGCGATGAAGTAGCGAAACCCGGCCATGATCATGAATTGCCCGAGCGGCGCCCGCCATCGGCGCGGCAACAGCCGATGGAGCACCCCGGCGGGCAGGCTCCACGAGCAGGCTGCTGATGCCGAACACGGCGAGCCCGACGTAGAAGAGGACATAATCACCGAGACGGCGTGGTCCGGCATGGTAAGGAAACGCGCCGCCGGGTCGTGCCGGTTTATCGGCCGAAAAGGTTCGCAAACCCGCGCCCCCGCGAACTCGGCTTGCCCGTGAAGTCATTGCCAGATAGCGCCTGACGGGCTTGGCGGTAAAGCGCCGATGCGGTACTCGCCGGAGATCATGTCCGAGCCGCGTGAATCGATCGTGACACAAGAGCATATCCGCCCGCATCCGGTGCTGCCGAAGTACTTCTCCGTCGCTCGACGCGCGGGACGGCTTCGTCAGGGAGCTGTTCAATCGCACGGCCGCCGAATACGATCGCATCAATCGCATTCTCTCGCTCGGGTCGGGGGGCTGGTATCGGCGGGATGCGCTGCGCCGCGCCGGATTACGGCCGCGGGCGCAGCTTCTGGATGTCGCGATCGGAACCGGACTGATGGCCCGGGAAGCGATCCGGATCTGCGGGGACCGGGGCTGCGTCATCGGCCTCGACCTCAGCGAGAACATGCTGGCGATCGCGCGCCGTGCTCTCGGGATCGGGACCGTTCGCGCTCGCGGCGAGGAATTGCCGATCGCTTCGGAGAGCATGGATTTCGTCAGCATGGGCTACGCTCTGCGCCACATGGCCGATCTCGGCCGCGCCTTCGCCGAGTTTCATCGGGTGCTGCGGCCCGGCGGCACGCTCCTGATCCTCGAGATCGGCCGTCCGCCGGGTGCTCCCGTTCGGGCGCTCGCCCGCCTTTATCTCGGCCGGATCGTGCCGGCGCTCTGCCGCGTGCGCGGCTCCGGCACCGAAGCCGGCCGGCTCATGCAGTATTACTGGGACACGATCGAAGCCTGCGTTGCGCCCTCGGTCATCCTGGACGCGCTCGCCTGCGCGGGCTTCGACGGCGGAGTGCCGGACGTCGTTGGGCCTGTTCCGGGCGTATTCGGGGCGCAAGCCGACGAGCTGAACGCTCCGGCGCAGCGGCCCGGGGCGGCTTCGGATCATATGGAAATAGATCGGGCGTTTTGTTTCGGTCATTCGGCCGGACCCGCGGGCCGAGCATGACGAAGAGGGAAACAGTTCCAGTTGATCCGAATGTGTGCTAATCCGCCGCCATCACCTGCTTCGGATCGGCGCCCACCCGCCCCGACCCCTCGCCGGTTTCGCGCGCCAGCCGGAACTCGTAACGCACCGACGGCACGCCCTTGACCGGCGCCTCCGGATCGTCGTCGCGCGCGCTTACCACCAGCGGGCTGGAGACGCCGAACACGGTGTCGCTGTCGATATGCGGGTCGTCGGCGAAGTAGAGGGCCGTCACCAGTTCGCGGAAGCCGGCCGCCTCGATCAGCACATGGATGTGCGCCGGGCGGCAGCCGTGGCGGCCCTGGCGGCGCACCATCTCGCCTACCGGCCCGTCCATCGGAATCCCGTAGCCGACCGGCTTCAAGGTGCGCACCCGGAACCGGCCATCCGCGTCGCAGCGCACGTTGGCGCGCATGTCGATCGCGGCGTCAGGCGCTTGCAGGTCGTAAAGCCCCTCCGCGTCGGTCTGCCAGAGCCGCATGAGCGCGCCGGGGATCGGCCTGCCGGCGTTGTCGGTGACGCGGCCGTAGAACACCAATTCCGGCCCGGTGGCGTGGCGAGCGAGGCTGCCGCCGAGCGGAATTTCCGGCGCGTCCTCGCGATAGAACGGGCCGAGCAGGCTGCTCTCGGTCCCGGTCTCCGCCGCCGCCTGGTCGTGCATCAGGTGCACCAGCGCCGACAAGCCGAGCACATCGGACAACAGGATGAACTCCTGGCGGGTCGGCGTGCACGCGTGGCCGACGCGGGTGAGGAAGCCGATCCCCTTCAGCCACTCCTCCGGCGTCAGCCGCACCTCGCGGGCGAAATCGTGCAGATGACGAACCAGGCTCGCCATCACCTCGCGCATCCGCGGATCGGCGGTCGCCGCCATCTGCGCGAGCGCGACATCGGTGATGGTGTCGGGTGTAAGGTCTTGCATCTTCTCCCCTATTCAGCGGCGGCGCGGGGCCGCGATTGCGGCATCACATGCGCGGCGAAGTCGCGCAGGCGCCCGACCGAGGCGCCCGGATCGACCAGCAGGATGCGCGCCACCCCGCCGGCGCGCAATCGGCCGATGCGCGCCGTGATCTCCTCGGCGGTGCCGAGCAGCGGCGCGTCGTCGGCGCGCACGTCCTCGGGCGGGCGCTCGCCGCGCGCGAGGTCGCCGATCACGCCGAGCACGCGCCGGCGGGTCTCGAACGCCGCTTCGCGCTCGGCCTCGGTGCGCACCATCTGCAACGCCCGCGCGACCGCGATCATGGCGGGATGATAGCGGCGCCCGACGCGCTCGCATTCGTCGCGGAAGATCGCCACGCGCTCGATGGTCAGGCGCACCGAGCCGAGCTGATCCAGCAGCAAATTGAAGCCATCGCGCGCCGCCTTGCGGATGCTCTCGGGACTGCCGGCGGCGAGCCAGAGCGGCGGGTGCGGGCGCTGCACCGGCGCCGGCTCGACCACGATATCGTCGAAGCTCCAGCACGCGCCGCGATGGGAGAAACGCCCCGCTTCGGTCCATGCCTTGCGGATCACCGCGATCGCCTCATCGAACCGCGCGCCGGCTTCCCTGGCGGGGATGCGGAAGCCGTCGAACTCGGCTTGCCGGTAGCCTTTGCCGACGCCGAGATCGAGCCGCCCGCCCGAGAGCACGTCGATGGTCGCCGCCTGTTCGGCGATCAGCACCGGGTTGTGCCACGGCAGCACGACGACGGCGGTGCCGAGGCGGATGCGGGTGGTCCGCGCCGCAAGATAGGCGAGCAGCGCCAACGAGGCGGAGATCTGTCCCTGGCCGGTGAAGTGGTGCTCGACCAGGAACACGCTGTCGAACCCGAGCCGCTCGGCCTCCACCACGTAGTCGATGAAGCCGCGATAGCCGTGGCTGTCGCCGCTCCCGGTATCCGTGCGCTTGGTCCGCGCGCCGCCGAACAGGCCGAATTGCATGCTGTTCTCCCGGCCTCGGAAGGTAGTCGCCGGGAGGACGGGGTCAATCGCGAATACCTCCCGCCACCTTCCCAGCGCAAGGGCATGGTCCGGTGCGGGAATTGAGGCGAGGCCGAATAAATCCCGTTGCCTTGAAGCGAGTCGCTCGCCTACCAGGCTGCCGGTTGATGCCCGCATAAACAACCTCCGGGGGGCGACATGCGCGCCGCGAAGCTAGTCCTGGCCATGTTCGCAGTCGGCTGCTTCGCCGTGGCCTTAGCCCCGGCGAGCACCGCACAGCAGAGGACGGCGCGCAAAGCCTCGCCGCCGTATTCGAGGGCGGAAGTCGATCAGCAGATGAATCAGCTCCGGCAAGACCTGCTGACGCAGGTGGCGACGATGCAGGCGCTGCAGAACGAACTGAACAACGTCTATTCGAAGACCGACGTGGACAAGGAGTTGGGCAGTCTTCGGAGCATGATCCCGCAACAGGGCGCCACGCGATCGGACCTCGACGCGGCAATCTCGAAACTCGATGACGAAACGAAAGCGCGCGAACAGCAGTTGCGCGGCAATTTTGACGACCGGATCATGGCGTTGGAGGCCGGAAAGCCGGCAGCCTCGCCACGCACTGCGATCATTGTTGCGGCTTGTGCCGTCATCCTCTCCCTCGGCCTCGGACTGGCTTCGCTCGCCGCATCGTTGGTGATCGGCCGGAGAGCGCGAGCCGATGCCCTCGCGATTGCCGAGCAGGCCGGGGAGGACGCCCGGTTTCTCATCAGAACCGGACGCGCCGAGGAGTACTTGGCCGAATGGGACAAGCTCGAGCTGCTGCACGCCGACGCGATTGCATCACTCGAAGGAAACGCGATTACCGATGCCGAATTGATCAACATCGTCAAAGTCGCCAATTGGCATGAGCGACTCGCCGACGCGGCGCTGAGCGGGCGCCTGAATTTGGAAATCCTGAACCGCGCGGCGCTTGGCAACCACGCCGACGCGATCTGGCGTGCGCTCGAGAACGGACGTGATCCGCGACTGACCCGGCTGCGCGCCGTTTGGGACCGGCTTAATGCCTACGTGACCGCGAGAAGGGCAACGCCCTGAATGATGAGCTAAGGGCGAAAACCGATGATGCCGTGCGCGAACGCCGACGCGACCGCCGCCAGCGCCTCCGGCGCGGTGAACACGAGCGTGTGCGCCACGCCGGGGATCACCGCCAGACTGCCGTTGACCAGATCGCGGGCGACGCGCTGCGCCCAGTCCTCGCGGCAAATCGGGTCGCACTGGCCGCGCACCACCAGCGCGGGCGCAGCGACGCGGGGCAGGCGCTCCTCCGGACGGTCCCGGAGCGAGAATTGGAACGTGCGCAGCGTCCGCAGATAGCCCGCACGCCGGTAGTCCCCATAGCTGACAGGTCCCAGCTCCGGGGGATTGAAACGGTTGTTCTGCCGCCAACGCACCGCCTGCCAAAACCAGGTGCGCTCTTCGGGCGGCGCCGTCGGTCCTTGCAGGACGCAGCACGTCACGCGCGACGGGTGGCGCTCGGCGAGCGCCAGGATTACCTGACAGCCGAAGGAATTGCCGAGCAGGGCGGCGCGCGCGATCCCGGCTGCGGCCATCCAGCCCGCCAGCCCGTCCGCCAGCCCGTCCACGTCGAGAATCGTGCGCGGGTGGGCGCTATCGCCGAATCCGGGCAGATCGGGGACATGCACGCGGAAGGCGGTCGCAAGGCACGCGGCGACCGGCATCATATAGCGGTGGGACAGCCCGAGCCCGTGCACGAGGACAAAGTCGGGGCCCGCGGCGTCGGACATTTTGGAGAGCATCGGCAGCCCGCGCACCTCGGTCCACGTATCGCGGAATCCCATCAGCGAATCTCGGCTATCTCGACGCCGGTACCCTCGTTGGCGGCGCGCAGCATCGCCTCGAAGCGTGCCGGCGGCAAAAGCGGCGGCGCTTCATGCACGGGACTGAGCGCCGCGACCGCCCGATGAAAGCGCGCGAAGGTCGCGAAATCACGCGGAAAGCGTTCGGGATCGACGCCGAGCAGGCGGCCGCGATACGCTAGCCGCCGCCAGGTGTCGGCCGGCGCCAGTCCGACGCCCTCGGTGCCATGCGAGAACAGGAACAGGTCGGCGCGATCGATCGGATGCGCGTCGAGAAAGCGCGCCAACCGTTCCGCCGACGGCTCGACGCCGAACAGCAGCCAGAAGGGAACCGCGCGCAGCAGCTGCGCCCGTCGCGGCGCCATCAGCACGAAACTGTCGGCGATGAGGCGCAGGGATGCGCTGCCCAAGTCGCGGTACCAGGCGATATGGAGGCGCGCGGCGACTTCGCTCAACGCCTCGGGCAAGGCGAAGCGGAGCGCGACCAGGCGCCAGCCACGCTCCCGCGCCAGCGCCTCCAGCTCGGGGCGGAGCGCCGGGTCGAAGCCCCATTCGGCCTCGGGAGCGGTGTCGTCCGGCGTCGGCGGATCCCAGCCGTCACGGTCCACGCCGTAGCGGGCGAGATAGGCGCGCACCCGCGCGCTGCCGCGATAATACTCCTCCGCCTCCATGCCGCCGACGGCACCGAACTGGAAAACCGAACGCGGGCCGGTCCGCAGCACCGGCCAGGCTTGCGTGCACTCGGCCATGTAAAGCGTCGCGCCCGTGGGTAGCCACCGTATCAGCGCCGCCCGCCATGCTGTCGGCAACCGCCGGTGCTTGAGCCGAAAGTAGCTCATCGTCCGCAGCATCAACCGGTCCTGGTTGGGATCGTGCATGTGATGCACGGCAATACCCGGATGCGCCGCCGCGAGCGCTGCCGCAACCGAGAGCCCGGCCGCTAATCCGGCGCGCGCGTCGTCCGGATCGGCGCCGAGCCGGCGCACCGGGCACAGGAAGGTCTGCGGCAGGAAGGGCGCCCCCAAGGCCGCCGCCAAATGGACCAGCGCGCCGTTCGAGGAGCCGATGAAGGCAGCCGGGTAAATTCGGTCGGGGTAGAGCCCGACGAGCCAGGCGGCGATGCGCCCGAGATCAAGCCGATCGACCCGCCCGCGGCCGATCGCCTCCACCATCCCCGAAAACGCATAGAACCACTCGCGCGCTCGACGCGGCAGCAGGTTGACCGACGGCAGCAAGCGGTCCAACGCCGGCGAGCCGGTCAGGCTGGCGAAATCCTTCCCGTTAAGAAAGGCGCCGAGCGCCCGCGCCATTCCGGCGGCGCTGTCGAAACGCGCGATGCCGGATGGCGCCCTACTCACAGCCCGCGGCGGGAGAGCCGGTCACGACGGCGAGCTGGTTCAAGGCATCCTCGATGAAAGCTCATGGTTGAAACGCGCCTGCCGCGCGTCCGTGCCGTCAAGCCGCGGCCGGCAACCGGCCAAGATGCCTCGAGTTGACGGCATCGGTATGGGAGGAGCGCGGATGAAAATCGGATTTATCGGGCTGGGGTCGATGGGCCTGCCGATGGCGGTCAACATCGCCAACGCAGGCCATCTGCTTACCGTGTGGAACCGCTCGGCGCGGTCGCTTGAGGCGTTCGCCGACCAACCGCGCGTCGCGCCGAACCCGGCGGAGGCGGCGCGGGGCACCGAGCTGGTCATCTCCATGCTCGCCGACGACGCGGCGGTGGAGGGCGTCGTGGCCGGCGGATTGCTGGACGCGCCCGGCGCGGGCGCCGTCCATGTCTGCACGAGCACGCTGAGCGTCGCCGCCGCCAAGCGGCTGGCCGCCGCGCACGCGGCGCGCAACGTCGGCTATGTCGCCGCGCCGGTGTTCGGCCGTCCCGACGTGGCCGCCTCCGGGCAGCTCTGGATCGCCGCCGCCGGCGCGCCGGACGCACTCCAGCGCGCCCGCCCGATTCTGGAGGTGATCGGCCGCGGCGTCACGGAGTATGGGGCGGAGCCGTGGCGGGCCAACCTGGTGAAGCTCGGCGCCAATCTGAGTTGGGGTAGGGCTCACACCACCGCGCCGATCCGCGCCAACGCCTCCGCCCGGCCGAGCGCCGCCAGCGTGGCGTCGATCGGCGGGCTGGAGGTGGCGCCGGAGATCGCCGCGCGCAGCGGTTGCGCCACCTGGCCGAGCTTGCGGCCCGTCGCTTCGGCGAAGCGGCGAAGTGCTGCGTCGATAGCGGCGGCGGAGAAATCGGTCGCGTCCAGCGTCGGGACCAACTCGGCCAGCATGGTGCGCGCCGGCGGCGTCAGCAGCGCCGCCGCCTTGGCGTCGAGCGGCAGCGGCGGCGTGCGGGCGAGGAAGGCGGCGGCGTCGGCCAGCTCCACCAGGGTCTTCGCCCGCTCCTTCAGACCGGGCATCAGCGTGCGAATCCGCGCCCCGGCTACCTCGCCCACGGACAAATCTTCACGCCCCGCAAGCCGCGCGAGCACGTCCGCGGTCAACCGCGCATCATCGGCCCGGCGCAGATAGACGCCGTTCAGATGCGTGAGCTTGGCGTAGTCCATCCGGCTCGCCGCCCGGCCGACGCCGTCGAGATCAAACAGCGCGATCGCCTCCGCCCGGTCGATCAGCTCGGCGTCGCCGTGCCCCCAGCCGAGGCGGAGCAGGTAGTTGCAGAGCGCCTCGGGCAAGTACCCCTGCTCGCGGAATTCGAGCACCGACACCGCACCGTGACGCTTCGACAGCTTGGCGCCGTCCTGGCCGTGGATCAGCGGAATGTGCGCGAAGCGCGGCAGTGCCCACCCCATCGCCTGATAGATCTGCACCTGGCGGAAGGTGTTGGTCAGGTGGTCGTCGCCGCGGATGACATGGGTGATCGCCATGTCATGGTCGTCCACGACCACCGCATGCAGGTAGGTGGGCGTGCCGTCGGCGCGGAGGATGATCATGTCGTCCAGCTCGGCGTTGGCGACGCGCACCCGCCCTTGCACCAGATCGTCCACCACCGTCTCGCCCTCGCGCGGCGCCCGCAGCCGGATCGCCGGCGCGATGCCGGCGGGGGCCTCGGCCGGATCGCGGTCGCGCCAGCGCCCGTCATAGCGGGGCGTCCGGCCCTCGGCGATCGCGCGCGCACGCATCTGCTGCAACTCCTCCGCCGTGCACCAGCAGCGATAGGCGTGGCCCTGCGCCAGCATGGCGTGCGCCACCTCCGCGTGGCGCGCGGCGCGGGTGGATTGAAACACCGGCGGCTCGTCGGGCGACAAGCCGAGCCAGGCCAGACTGTCGAGGATCAGGCGCGTGAACGCCTCGGTGCTGCGCGCCTTATCGGTGTCCTCCATCCGCAGCAGATAAACCCCGCCGTGGTGGCGGGCGAACAGGTAGTTGAACAACGCCGTGCGGGCGCTGCCGATATGCAGCGGCCCGGTCGGGCTGGGGGCGAAGCGGGTGCGGACGGCCATGCGGCGACGGCTAGCACGGCGTTGACGCTCTGTTGAGGATGGCGGGCGCAAGCTGCGGCGGTGAGCCTCGCCCTCGCCCTCCGTCCGCCCGCCTCCTGGCCCGGCAAGTTGTCGGCGCGGGCGGCCGCCTTCGTCGAGGCCGAGCAGGGCCGGATGGTGCTGTGGCTGCCGGTGTTCATGGGCACCGGCGTGCTCATCTATTTCGCCCTGCTCGGCGAACCCCCGGTTTGGGCCGGCGCCGCGCTCGCCGGCCCGGCGGCGCTCGCGGCCTGGCTCGCGCGCGGATGGGCGCGGATGGCGCTGCTGCCGGTCGCAGCGCTCGCGGCGGGCTTCGCCTCCGCCCAGTTCGCCACCTTGCGCGCCCCGCCGCCGGAGCCGCTGCCCCTTCATGCGGTGATCGTGACCGGAAGCGTCGCCGGCGTGGAGATCCTGCCGGAGGGGCGGCGGGTCACGGTGGCGGAGGCGCGGCTCGACGAGGCCGCGCCGATGCGCCGGCGCATCCGCGTTCGCCTGCGCGCCGAAGACCCGACACCGCTTGCCGCCGGCGACACGCTTCGCATCCGCGCGCTCCTCCGCCCGCCCTCCTCGCCGGCCTATCCGGGCGGCTGGGATTTGCAGCGCGACGCCTTCTTCGCGGGTTTCGCCGGCTACGGGTTCGCCATCGGCCGCGCCGAGCGCCTGGCGGCGGCCCCGCCGGCCGGCGCCGGCGGATGGGTGCAGCGGGCGCGCGAGGCGATCGCGGCGCGGATGCAGGCACGCCTGCCCGGCACCGAGGGCGCCGTCGCCGCCACCGTGCTGACCGGCGTGCCCTCGGCGATCCCCGAGCAGGACCGCGAGGCCTTCCGCGCCTCGGGCCTCGCGCACCTCCTGGCGGTCGCCGGGCTGCATATCGGCGCCGTGATGGGGCTCGCCTTCGGCCTGACCCGGGCGCTGCTCGCCCTCAGCGAGCGCGCGGCGCTCTATTGGCCCACCAAGCAGCTGGCCGCCGGCGCGGCGCTGGCCATGGGCGGCTTCTACATGGTGCTGACCGGGATGCACGTGCCGATAGTGCGCAGCTTCGCCATGGCCGCGCTGGTGACGCTGGCCGCCCTGCTCGGCCGGCGGGCGGTATCGCTGCGCGGCCTCGGCCTCGCCGCGGTCGCCCTGATGACGCTGGAGCCGCAGCAGGTGCCCGGCGCCTCGTTTCAGATGAGCTTCTCGGCCGTTCTGGCGCTGATCGCCGGCTACGAGGCGTTGCGGCCATGGTTGCGGAGCGCTGCACGGCCATGGTGGATTTCGGACGCCGGCTCGCCGGGCACGTGGTGGCGCTGGCGTTGACCAGCCTGCTCGCCGGCGGCGCCTCGGCGCCGTTCGGGGCTTATCATTTCGGCCGCTTGCAGCTCTATTTCGTCGCCGCGAACATGCTCGCCGTGCCGATCACGGCGCTCTGGGTGATGCCGCTCGGGCTGCTGTCGATGGCGCTGATGCCGCTCGGGATCGAGGGGCCGGTGCTCGACGCGCTGGGCTGGGGCGTGCGCGTCATCGTCGCCATCGCCCGCAACGTCACCGCCTGGCCGCTCTCGGTGATCGCGGTGCCGCACATGCCGGCTTGGGGACTGGCGGCGGTGGCGCTGGGGCTCGCCTGGCTGGGGCTTTGGCGCACCAATCGGCTGAAATTGCTTGGCTTGGCGCCCCTGCTGCTCGGCCTGGCCTCGCCCTGGATCGTGCGCCCGCCCGATCTCCTGATGGCCGCCGACGGCAAGCTCTTCGGCGTGCGCGCCGCGGGCGCGATGTGGATCGAGCGCACCGCCGGGGCCTCACGCTTCACCCGCGACTCCTGGCAGCAATTCTGGGCGGCCTCGCCGCCGGAGCGGCTGCCGCTGAACGGGGAGGTCGCGGGCGGCGCCATTGCTTGCGCACCCGATGCCTGCCTGATCCGCCCGCGTCCGGACGCCTCGGCGGCGCTGCTGCTGCGCGGACGCGTGGCGCCGGCCGATTGCGCGCGCGCGGCGGTGATCGTCTCGCTCGACGCCGCGCGCGGGCGCTGCCCCGGTCCGGCGCTGGTGGACCGGGTGACGGCGCGGATGCAGGGCGCGGTCGCGATCTGGCTGCAGCCCGGGGGCGCGCGCATCATGCTCGACCGAACCCTGCGCGGCGCTCGGCCCTGGGTGCCGCCGCTGCATCGCCGCCCGCGTGTTGAGCCCCCCGGGACGAGGCGATAAGGAGCGAAATGCGTATTCTGCACGTGTTCGATCACTCGCTGCCGCTGCAAACCGGCTATGTGTTCCGATCCCTCGGCATCCTCGGTGCGCAGCGCGGCTTCGGGTGGGAGACGGTGCAGCTCACCGGGCCGCGCCACAATGAATGGAGCGCAGCCAGCGAGACGGTGGACGGTTGGACCTTCCATCGCACGCGCAAGCCGAGCGGTGCGCTCAACAATCTCCCGGTCGGTCGCGAAGCGTCGGAGATGCGGGCGCTCGAGGCGCGACTGAGCCAGGTGATCGCCGAGACCCGCCCCGACATCGTCCATGCCCATTCGCCGGTGCTGGTCGGCTGGCCCGCCCTGCGGGCGGCGCGGCGCGCCGGGCTGTCGCTCATCTACGAGGTGCGCGCATTGTGGGAGGATGCGGCGGTCGATCTCGGCCACGCCCGCGAGGGCGGATTGCGCTATCGCGCCGCCCGCGCCTTCGAGGGCCACGTGCTGCGGCGCGCCGATCATGTGGTGACGCTCTGCCGCGCGATGCGCACCGAGCTGGCCCGGCGCGGCATCCCGGAGCAGCGGATCACGGTGGTCCCGAACGCGGTCGATCCGGCCATGCTCGGCGCCAGACGCCGGAAGGACACGGCGCTGGTCGAGGGGCTGGGCTTGGCCGGGCGCACCGTCCTCGGCTTCGTCGGTTCGTTCTATCATTACGAAGGTCTCGATCTGCTGCTGGCGGCGCTGCCCGAGATCCGCGCCCAAGACCCGACCGTGGTGGTCCTGCTGGTGGGCGGCGGCCCGATGGCGGGGGCACTGCGCGACACCGTCGCCGCGCGCGGCCTGCGCGACGCCGTGCGGTTCACCGGGCGGGTGCCGCATGGCGAGGTCGGCCGTTACTACGACCTGATCGACTTCCTGGTGTTCCCGCGCAAGCGGATGCGTCTGACCGAACTGGTGACACCGCTCAAGCCGGTGGAGGCGATGGCGGAGGGGCGGCTGGTCATCGCCTCCGATGTCGGCGGCCATCGCGAACTGATCACCAATAACGTGACCGGATATCTGTTCACGGCCGACGACGAGGCGGCACTGGCGCGCCGGGTTCTGGAGGCCATCGGCGATGCCGCCGGACACGCGGCGATCCGCGACGCCGGGCGGCGGTTCGTGGAACGCGAGCGAACCTGGCCGGTCAGCGCCGGCCACTACGTCCCGGTTTAC
Organism: uncultured Pseudomonadota bacterium; assembly: GCA_963762525.1. Taxonomy (GTDB): domain Bacteria; phylum Pseudomonadota; class Alphaproteobacteria; order Acetobacterales; family Acetobacteraceae; genus DATFDN01. Next base: position 784,628 of record CAVXKT010000011.1, on the reverse strand, counting down.
GAGCAGGCGCTGAAGCGGCCTACCCGCCCGCCCCGGCCATGAAGCCCCGCAGCACCGCCACTGCCCGTGTCGGGCGCGGCGGCATGGCGCGCAGAAGCGCCAGCGCGTCGGCCGGATTGTCGATGTCGAGGCCGATCCCGGGCAGCTCCAGAACCACCGGATCGAGACCGTGCCGGCGCGCCGTCGCCAGATGCGGCAAGAAGCTGTCGTCGCCGAAGCGGAGCGGCATGACGTCGGCCGGCGACAGCAGGATGGCATTGGAGCCGCGCCGGTCATGCGCGGGCGCCATGGTCGCGGCCGGTGCGCGACGATGCGCGGCCAGCAGCGCCGCCACTTCCTCGACCGAGATGCGCGGGATGTCGCCGGGGCAGGTGAGCATGGCGCATCCCTCGGCGGCCAGGATGCGCGCCATCGCCGTCACCGCGCCGGTCTGGCCGTCGCCCGCGCCCTCGGTGACGACGCGCGCGCCGTAACGGCGGGCCAGCATCGCGGCATCGGCGTCGAGCGTGGACACCATGATGCCGGCAAGTGGCGCCGCCGCCAGCGTCTCCAGCACGTCCTCGACCATCGCGCGCGCCAGCGCCGCCCGCTGATCGGCCGCGAGCAATGGCGCGAGGCGCTGTTTGGCCTCGGCGAGCGCCTTCACCGGCACCGCCGCCCACACATTGCTCGTCATGGCTGCGCCGCGGCGAGCACCACCCGCGCCAACGCCTCCTTCTCCGCCAGCGTGCCCATCAACGTCGGCGCGGTCACGACGCGGCACGCCGAGGCCCGCCAATTCGCCGGCGTCGGCGGGATCGGCCACGAACACGTCGAGAAGCTCGCCATAGAGTTCGGCAACCGCGCGCGCGCCCGGCCGCATTCCCAGATCCGCCATCATCTTCGCCGTCGGCCCCTTCACCGCGCGACCGGCGATGATGGGCGAGACGGCGATCACCGGCTTAGCGGTCCGCAGCATGGTCTCAAACGCCGGGATCGCCAGGATCGGCTCGATGCTGATGAGCGGATTGGACGGGCAGATCACCACCGCGCTCGCAGCGGCGATGGCGGCGAGCGCGGCATCGAGCGGCCGCGCCTCCGCCGCCCCCGCGAAGGCCACCGCGCGCACCGCCGGCTCGGCCCGCCGGCCGACGAACCACGGCTGGAAGTCCATCCAACCCAGGTCGGTGTCGAGCCGCGTGCGCACCGGATCGTCGGTCGCCGGCAGCAGGCGGGTAGCGATTCCCCAGCGCCGACACACATCGGCGGTGATCGCCGAGAGCGGCTCGCCCGCGCGCAGCCGGCGCGTCCGCTCCACATGCAGCGCGAGGTCGCGATCGCCGAGCCGAAACCAGGTCTCGCCGCCCAATTCGGCGAGCGCCTCCATGAAGCTCCAGGTCTCGTCGCGCCGCCCCCAGCCCGTCTCCTTGTTGTCGAGCCCGGCCAAGGTATAGGCGAGCGTGTCGAGGTCGGGCGAGATCGCCAGACCCAGATGCTCGAAATCATCGCCCGGATTGGCGATCACCGTCAGCGCCCCCGGCGGCAGCACGCGGCTCAGGCCGAGCACCAGTTTTGCGCCGCCGATGCCGCCCGAGAGCGCGACGATCACCGGAACAGGTCCTCGGCCGGCGGGCGGATCAGCGCGGCGGCGGGGTTGGCGGGCGCGGTGCGCGCCAATCCGCGCACCAGCACCACCGGGCGGCCCTCGCGTCCCTGGCCCTGCACCAGTCCGGCGGCGGCGGCGATCTCGTCGGCATGGCCCACCACCGTCACCTCCAGGGTGCGGCCGAACAGATCGGGCGTCCCGCGCAGATCGATTATCGATGCAATTCCCGCCGCGCCGATGGCGACGCCCAGCGTGCCGCGCCGCCACGCGCGGCCGAAGCTGTCGGTAATGACCACGCCGGGCGACACCCCGCAGCGCGCCGCCAGGCCGTCGCGCAGCCGCTCCGCCGACGCATCGGGGTCGGCGGGCAGCAACAGTAGCTGTTCCGGCGTGCCCGGCGCGGCCACATTGGAGTGGTCGATCCCGGCATTCGCCATCACCCAGCCGCGCTTGTGCTCCATGATGAGCAAGTTCGGCCGCGACCGCACCACGCGCACCGATTCGCCCAGAATCACTTCCACCAGACGCGGGTCCTTGCGAACCTCGTTCGCCAGCGCCACCGCGCGCGGCGACGGCGTGACGGCATCCAGCCGCACGCTCCGCCCCTCGGCCTTGGATACCACCTTCTGCGCCACCGCGAGCACGTCGCCGGCGGCGAGCGCGAGCCCGGAGCGCGCCAGGGCTTGCGGCGATCAGCGCGGCGAGGTCGTCTCCCGCGCGCACCAGGGGAAAATCGGTGAGAGCGCGGAGTTGCAGCCCCTCGCTCACCCGAACGCCCGGCGCAGCTTCGGCAGCACTTGCGCGCCGTAGAGCCTCAGGAAGCGCATCTGATCCGGCCCCGGCGCGTGGAAGACGAGATGATTGAAACCAAGCTCCGCATACGGGCGGATCTTCTCCACGTGCTCGTCGGGGTCGGTGGAAACGATCCACCGGCTGGCCGCCCGCTCCGCCGGCAGCTCGGCGGCGCGGCGCTCCATCTCCAGCGGGCTGTGGATCGAGACCTTCTCCTCCGGGGTCAGCGCCAGCGCCGCCCATTGCCGGGTGTCCTCCAGCGCCCGCGCGGGATCGGTGTCGAACGAAACCTTCATCTCGATCATCCGGTCGTAGCCGGACCCCTTGCCCGCCGCCTGCATTCCCTCGGCGACGGCGGGCAGCAGCGTGTCGGTGTAAAGCTCGCGGGCCTTGCCACTGGTGCAGATGAAACCATCTCCTTGCCGGCCGGCGTATTTGGCGACCAGCGCGCCGGCGGCGGCGATGTAGATCGGGATCGGCTGCGGCGGCCGGTCATAGATCGTGGCGTCGCGGGTCTTGTAGTACTGGCCGTCGAACGTGACCCGCTCCTCGGTCCACAGGCGGCGGATCATCTGCACCGCCTCGCGCAGCCGGGCGAAGCGTTCCTTGAACTCCGGCCAATCCATCCCGGTGGATGGCACCTCGTTGAGCGATTTGCCGGTGCCGACGCCGAGGATCAGCCGATCGGGGAACATCGCGCCCAGCGTGCCGAAGGCTTGCGCCACCACCGACGGATGATAGCGGAAGGTCGGCGTCAGCACGCTGGTTCCCATGACCACGCGGCTGGTGCGTGTGCCGAGCGCGCCGAGCCACGCCGGTGCATACGGTGCGTGCCCGTCGGTGTGCTTCCAGGGCTGGAAATGGTCGCTCACGAATACCGAATCGAAGCCGGAGTCCTCGGCGCGGACCGCGAAATCCAGCAGCGAGCGCGGGGCGAACTGCTCCGCCGACGCCTTATAGCCGAGCTTCAGCATGAGAACTCCGTCGCTGGCCGGCGAACGCTACCGCCGGCGCCCGGCGAGGTCCATCCGCTGAAATCCGGGCGGCGGCTCGAACAACGCCGCGGGTTGCGGGCCGTAGGCGACGGAAGTCGCCTCCAGCCGCCCCGAGCCCTCGCGCCTGGCCTGGCCGTCGGCGCGCAGCACCACGCCATCGGCGGTGATGCAGGCCGACCCGGTGCCCTGCTTGCCGGTAAGGTTCCAGACCGTGCAATCCAGCCCCGCCACTTTGTCGGTGTCCGGCCCGGGTCGCGCTCGCGCCGGGCGGCAGGGCGAACCCGGGCACGAGGTTCGGGTCGAGCTTCGCTTCCATCACCACGCGCGCCTGCGGGACCAGCATTTCCATCCGTTGCCGGCGGAAGTCGATCAACGCCACCGTCGGCTGGCCCTCAAGCTCCACCCGGAGTTCCTGCCCGCCCTCGCCCCAGATCATGCGGACGGTGCGCACCTGCGACGCGGCGCCGGCGGAGGGCGTGCCCTCGATATGATAGGTCACCGCCACATCACGGGTCGGGCGCAGCAACGGGACATCGCTCGCAGCGCCCCCCGGCGTCGGGGCCAGCAGCACGAGAGCCATCAGGGCCGGAAGGGAGCGGATCGGAGGCATGTTTCAGTCCTTCGCCGCCAGCGCGCGAATTCTCATCCGCCAGGCGCGCCGGATCGGGATTGGCGATCCAGCGCGTCGGCGCGTCAAGCGCGGCGGCGAGTAGCGCCCGATATTGCTCGCGCGGAATCTCGATGGCGCCGAATTGCGTCAGGTGCGCGGTGACGAACTGCGTGTCGAGCAGGCGGAAGCCGAACACCCGGAGCCGCGCCACCAGATGCACGAGCGCCACCTTGGAGGCGTCGCGGACGATGCTGAACATGCTCTCGCCGAAGAACACGCCGCCGAGAGCGACCCCATACAGGCCGCCGACCATGCGCCCGTCCTGCCGGCACTCCACCGAATGCGCGGCGCCGATCCGATGCAGCTCGGTGAACAGCGCCTCGATCTGCGGGTTGATCCAGGTGTCCTCCCGTCCCGGCGCGGCGGCGGCGCAGGCGGCGATGGTGGCGGCGAAGTCGCGGTCAGCCGCCACCTCGAAGCCGCCCGCCAGCACGGTGCGCGAGAGCCGGCGCGGCAGGTGGAAGCTCTCGAGCGGCAGCACGCCGCGCCGCTCGGGGTCGAGCCAATACAGCCGATCGCCGCGCCGGGTCTCGGCCATCGGAAACAGGCCGTGACGATACGCCCGGAGCATCAAGTCCGGGGTGATCTCAACGAGCCGGCGCGACATCGGACGATTGTGACGCCGCTTGCGCGCGTTGAAAAGCCGTCATGACGCTTGCCGGCTTCCCGGATGGGTGAACTAATGGACCGATAACCGGCGGAGGAACACCATGGCCCGCTTCACATGGGAACACATCCACCTGCGCAGCCCCGATCCGGAGGCGACGGCGCGATGGTACGAGGCGATGCTGGGCGCGGAGGTGCTTCGCTCGCAGCCGCCGGACGGGCCGGCTCGCATCGATCTGCGACTGGGCGGCGGGCAGCCGGTGTTCATCGCCCCCGCCAATCCGGCGCTGACCACCGCGCCGGCGCCGGACGCACCTTATATGGGCCTCGAGCATATCGGGCTCACGGTCGCCGATATCGACGCCGCGACGGCGGAGCTGAAGGCCAAGGGCGTGCGCTTCACCATGGACCCGACAACCGTCCGCCCCGGCGTGCGGATCGCCTTCCTGCGCGGGCCGGAGAATGTCTCGATCGAGCTGATCCAGCGCGGCTGAGGGTGGCCGAGCCCTGGAATTGCTACGGCCCCACCGCTGCACGCTCGCATGGCGCGCCGGGAGCGTCACGACGCCCGGGGACGGCGACCATCGACATCCACGCGCATCTGTTCGTGCCGGCGGCGGCGGAGATCGCCCGTGCGCATCTGCCGCCCGACCCACGCGCCGCCCTCTACACCGAGGAAACGCGCATCCTCACGCGCCGGCAGGACGAAGATCGCCGGCCGCAGCTGACCGAACTTGAGACGCGGCTTGCCGATATGGACGCGATGGGCGTCGATCGGCAGATCGTCTCGCCCGCCCCCGGCCAGTGCTATCACACGCTGGCCCCGGACATCGCCGTGACCGCGGCGCGCGCGGTGAACGACGGCATGGCGCAGTTCGTCGCCCGCCGGCCCGATCGGCTGACCGGACTCGGAACGGTGCCGATGCAAGCGCCCGATGCGGCGGTCGAGGAACTGGCGCGCTGCGTCCGCCGGCTCGGCTTCAAGGGGATTGAGATTCTGACCAACATCGCCGGACGGGAGTTGTCCGATCCGGCGCACGCGCCGTTCTGGGCCAAGGCGGCGGAGCTGGACGCGGTGGTGATGATCCATCCGGGCGGCTTCACGCAACCCGAGCGGTTCGGGCGGTTCTACCTCAACAACGTCATCGGCAATCCGCTCGAGACCGCGGTGGCGCTGCATTATCTGATCCTCGACGGGGTATTGGAACGCCATCCCCGGCTGAAGCTGCTGGCGGCGCATGGCGGCGGCTTCCTGCCGGCCTATTCGGGGCGGATCGACCATGCCCGGGGCGCGCGCAGCGACGCCGCCGGCGAATTGCCCGATCCGCCGTCGAGTTACCTCAAGCGCGTGTTCGTCGATGCGGTCGTGTTCACCCCGCATCAGCTCGCCGCGCTGATCGCGGTGATGGGTGTCGATCACGTGCTGATGGGGACCGACTACCCGTATGACATGGGCGAGTACGACCCGCTCGGCCATCTGCTCGACACGCCCGGCCTGAACGAAGAGCAGGTGATGGCGATCGCCGGCGGCAATGCGCGGGCGCTGTTCGGGCTGACGAGCTGAGCCGGCGAGCGGCGATGTGGCGATGGTCGGGGGGTCGGCGACGCGTAGGGCGGAAAAGCGAAGCGCATTCCGCCCTCTTTAGACTACGTTTCCGCTCGGATCGGCGATCATCTCTCCGCGCCTCGCGCGCGCGCCGCTTCGATCATGCGAAACAACCGATCGGGCGTCACCGGCAGTTCGGTGACTTCGATCCCCCGAGGGGCCAGCGCATCGGCGATCGCGTTGGCGATCGCAGCGGGGGCGCCGATCGTGCCGCCTTCGCCCATGCCGCGAAAGCCGCCGAGCGTTGCCGGCAATTCCGCCTCCACATGCACGACCTCGATCGGCGGCACGTTGTCGGCCGCGGGGATGAGATAGTCGGCGAGGCTCGCCGCGTTGGGCTGGCCGTTCGCGTCGTAGATGATTTCTTCCAGCAGCGCGGCGCCGATGCCCTGCGCCACGCCGCCATGCACCTGGCCTTCGACGATCAGCGGATTGATCACCCGACCGCAATCCTCGGCGACCACGTAGCTTGTGACCCGGATGTCGCAAATCTCGGGGTCGATCTCCACGGTCGCGAGATGGGTCGCCGAGGACGCGGTTCCGAAATAGGGATCGTAGGTTCGGCTCGCTTCCAGCTCCTGGCGCCGGTCGCGCGGGATGCGGCCCATCTCGGAATAGACCGCGCGCGCCACCTCGCGGAAGGTCAGCGCGCGGTCGGTTCCGCCGATCCGGATCAGCCCGTCGGCGATCTCCAGGTCCGGCTCGGCCGCTTCCAACAACTGCGCCGCCGCGCGCCGGAGCCGCGCGCCCACCTCGCGGGCGGCGAGCATGCCGGCCCCGCCGGCCAGCACGGCGCTGCGGCTCGCATAGGAGCCGGTGGCGCTGGCGACCGCATCGCTGTCGCCCTGAATCACGTGGATGTCCTCGATGCGGCAGCCCAATTCCTGCGCGATCACCTGCGCCAGCGTGGTTTCCAGTCCTTGACCGGTGGCGGCGATCCCGAACGAGGCGGTGACGCCGCCGCTCGAATCGATGCGCACGCTGGCGGTCTCGGTCCCGGTGTTGATGGGCATGCCCGGCGCGGCGGAGATGCGCGAGCCGATGCCGGTCAACTCGGCATAGCAGGCGACGCCGATGCCGAACAGCACGCCGCGCGCCGTCGCCTGGCGTCGACGCAAACCGGGGTAGTCCGCCGACGCCACCGCCGCGTCCAGACATTCGCGAAAGGCCGAGCGGTCCCAGATCAGGCCGGAGCCGGTGCGGTAGGGAAATTCGTCTCCGGCGACCAGATTGCGCCGGCGCATCTCCACCGCATCAATCCCGGCGCGCCGGGCCGCCATGTCGAGCAGCCGCTCCATGACGAAGGCGGCCATCGGCCGGCCGACGCCGCGATACGGCCCGGTGTGCGGTTTCGGCGTGGCGACGGCGCGCGCTCGCGCCCGATAGGCGGGAACGCGGTATGGTCCGGACAGAAAGCTCGCGACCTGCACCGGCTCGAGCGCGGCCGTCCAGGGATAGATCGACCCGGCACCGACATCGCCCAGCACCTCGGCCTTGAGTGCCGAGCAGATTTCCCCGGTCGTCCACCGCAAGCTCGGCATCCACGATCTCGCCGAACGCCTGGCTGGTGGCGGTCAGGTCCTCCAGCCGATCGCCGCACCACATCACCGGCTGCTCCAGCCGTCGCGCCAGGGCGGCGACGAGGATCTCCTCGGGATAGAGCGACGCCTTCGCCCCGAACCCGCCGCCGACATCGGCGCAGACGACGCGCACGCGTTGCCCCGGCAGATCGAGACAGTCGGACAAGGCATCGCGGATGATGCCGGGGATTTGCGTCGTGGTGTGCAATGTCAGCGCCTGCCGCGCCGCGTCCCACACGGCAACAGAGGCGCGCGGCTCGATCGCCGTCGGCGCCTTGCGGTGCATCCGGAACCTGGCTCCGACCACCGATGCCGCGCGGGCGAAGGCGTCGTCCACGTCGCCGCGCGCGAATTCGCGCCGCACCAGGACATTGGTGCCGGCCGTCTCGTGCAGCAACGGCGCGCCCTCGGTCGCGGCGGCCTCGGCCTCGACGGCGACCGGCAGCGGTTCGTAGTCGATCTCGATCAGCTCCAGCGCGTCCTCGGCGAGATAGCGGTTCTCGGCAACCACGGCGACCACCGGCTCGCCGACATGGCGGACCTTGTCGCGGGCCAGCGGGGTAAGCTCGGTCGCGTGATAGTCGGTCATGCGCGAGGTCGCGCGCAGCGGCCTCACATCGTCGAGCGCCGCCGCATCGAAAACGCCGACAACCCCCGGCATGGCGGCGGCGGCGCCGAGCCGCGTCGCCACAATGCGCGCATGGGGGTGATCGCTGCGGCGGAGTGCGACGTGCAGCAGGCCGGGCGGGTTGATGTCGGCGGCGAAGCGCCCTCGCCCGGTCAGCAGGCGCGGGTCTTCCAGCCGCCGAATGCGGGCGCCGATCAGCCCGGGGCGAGACGCCTCCGGCCGCGGTGGGCGGGCATCGATGGCCGCGCGCATCGCGCGGATGATATGATCATAGCCGGTGCAGCGGCAGAGATTGCCCGAGAGCGCGGCGCGGATGTCGGCGTCCGATTGCAATCGGTGATTGCGCAGCAGGTCCTCGCAGGTCATCAGGATACCCGCGGTGCAGAAGCCGCATTGCAGCGCATTGTGCTCGCGAAACGCCTCCTGCAAGCGGCGAGAGTCGGGTGACGGCGCCGAGGCTTTCCACCGTCTCGACCGTCGCGCCGTCGGTTTGCACCGCGAGCAGCAGGCAGGCGCGCGCGCTGACGCCATCGAGCAGGATGGTGCAGGCGCCGCAGACGCCGTGCTCGCAGCCGACATGGGTTCCGGTGAGGCCCAGCGTGTCGCGCAGGAAGTCCGACAGCAGCAGGCGGGCCGGCACGGCGCGTTCGTAAGCCCGCCCGTTCACGGTGACGCGGATCGCGATGTCGGTCATGTCCCGCCGGCGCGTCGCCAGGCCGCGGCCAGGGCGCGCTCGGCGAGCACGCCGACCAGATGACGGCGGTAGTCGGCCGAGGCGTGCAGATCGGAGTTCGGCGCCGACGCCTCGCGCACCGCTCGGGCCGCCGCCGTCAGCGCCGCCGGGCCGAAGGCCGCGCCTTCCAGCTCCGCCTCCGCCGCCGCGGCGCGCAGCGGCGTGTCGCCCACGCCCATCATCGCGATCCGCACATTCCGCATCCGCCCCTCGGTGGCGCCCAAGGTGACGGCGACGGCGGCCAGCGCGAAATCGCCGTGCCGGCGCGCATGTTCCTCGAAGCCCCAGCCGGTGCCGTCGGGCAGGAAGGGCAATTCGATCGCGGTCAGCATCTCGTCGGGGCGGAGCGCGGTGGTAAGGGCGGAGACGAAGAAGCCGTCGGCATCGAAGCTGTGCGGGCCTGCCGCCGACCGGGCGTGGATGCGCGCGCCGAGCAGCCGGGCGAGCATCGGCAGCTCCGCCGCCGGGTCGGCATGCGCGAGGCTGCCGCCGAGGGTTCCGCGATTGCGGACGGCGACATGCGCGACATGCGCCATCGCCGCGGCGAGCACGGGAAAGCGCGCGCGCACGAGCGGCGACGATTGCAGCGCCGCGTGCCGGGTCAGTGCACCGAGGCGCAACCCGCCCGGCATCTCCTGCACGCCGGGGTCGGGGATGCGATTGATGTCCACCAGCACCGACGGCCGCACCAGCCGGAAATTGAGCATCGGCATCAGGCTCTGGCCGCCGGCCAGCAGCTTGGCGTCGCCCTCGTCGCGCAGCACCGCCAGTGCTTCATCGAGGCAGCGCGCGGCGACATAGCGGAACTGCGGCGGCTTCACCGCGGACCCCGAATGCCGCTCGATTGCCGCATCACACTCTCCGCGGGATCCGGTTTCCGCGCTGGCTGCGTCTAGCATGGGTCCACGCTATCCGAAAGAAGCTTGCCCGGATTCCCCCTTTCGCGCGCTTCGGGTAGATGGTGGAGTTCGTCTCCCTCTCCGCCCCTCAGGGCGGAGAGAGCCGGGGTGAGGTGGGGCAAGCCGCAATGGCGAGACAGACGGTCGCGAACTGAGGCGCAGCCGATGGACTTCTTCATCTCCTATGTCGTGCTGGCCGAGATCTACGTCCTGCTCGGCCTCTCCACCAACCTGCTGGTGGGCGTCGCCGGCATCTTCTCGGTGAGCCAGGCCGCGGTGTTCGGCATCGGCGCCTATATCGTGGGCGACCTGCTGCTGACGGGAACGCTCGGCTTCCTGCCGGCGATCGTCATCGCCATCGTCTGCTGCATCGCGCTCAACGTGCTGATAACCCTGCCCAGCCTGCGGGTCGCCGGCGACTACTTCGTCGTCACCTCGTTCGGGATCCAGCTTCTCGCCACCGCCGGATACACCAACTGGACCGCCGGGACGGGCGGCGCCAACGGCCTGCCCGGCATCCCGCCGGCCGACATCTTCGGCATCCAGATCGCCACCACCGCGCAATATCTGGCGCTCACCACCGGGGCGGCGCTGCTCGGCTGCCTCTGCTTCCAGCTGGTGATGCGGGCGCCGTTCGGGCGGCTGCTGAAGGCGATCCGCGAGGACGAGCTGGCGGTCGCCGCCGCCGGCAAGGGCGTGCTCGGCGCCAAGGTCTCGGCGGCGGCGCTGTCGGGCGCCTATGCCGGGGTCGCGGGCGGGCTCTACGCCACCTTCATGAGCTTCATCGACCCCTCGGCGTTCGACCTCGACGCCTCGATCCTGCTGCTCAGCATGGTGGTCCTCGGCGGCGCGCGGACGCTCGCCGGCTCCATCGTCGGGCCGTTCCTGCTGCTGGCGCTGCCGCAAATACTCGCCGTGGTGGCGCTGCCGACCGCGATCGCGGCGGCGTTCCGGCAGTTGATCTACGGTCTGCTGCTGATCGCCTTCATGCTGTTCCGCCCGCAGGGGCTGGCGGGAGAGCGGCTGTGAGGGGCAAGCGCATCCTGCTGATCGTCTCCGGCGGCATCGCCGCCTACAAGTCGCTGGAGCTGATCCGGCTGCTGCGGGCGCCGCGATTGCGGGGTGGTCTGCGTGCTGACCGCGGCGGGGGCGCAGTTCGTCACCCCGCTGTCGCTGCAGGCGCTCAGCGAAAACCGCGTCTATTCGGAACTCTTTTCGCTCACCGACGAGAGCGAGATGGGACACATCCAGCTTTCGCGCGCGGCCGATCTGGTGGTGGTCGCGCCCGCCTCGGCCGACATCCTGGCGCGCATGGCCGGCGGGCTCGCGGCCGATCTCGCGGCGCACGCTGCTGCTGGCGACCGACAAGCCGGTCCTGGTGGCGCCGGCGATGAACGTGCGGATGTGGCAGCATCCGGCGACCATCGCCAACATGGCGACGCTTGCGCGCGCGGGGCGTGCATGTCGTGGGACCCGACGAGGGCGCGATGGCGTGCGGCGAATTCGGCCCCGGGCGCCTCGCCGAGCCGCCCGCCATCCTGGCCGCGATCGCGCAGCTCCTGGAACCCGACCGGCCGCTGGCGGGCCGGCACGCGCTAGTCACCAGCGGGCCGACGCGCGAGCCGATCGATCCCGTTCGTTACATCGCCAACCACAGCAGCGGCCGGCAGGGCCACGCCATCGCCGACGCGCTGGCGGCACTCGGCGCCCGGGTCACGCTGGTTTGCGGGCCGGTCGCCCATCCGCCGCCCGCCAGGCGTCGGAACTGCGCGCGGTGGAGACGGCGGCGCAGATGCTCGCCGCCTGCGAGGCGGCGCTGCCGGCCGATGTCGCGGTGTGCGCGGCGGCGGTCGCCGATTGGCGTCCGGCGCGGCCGGTTCCGGGCAAGCTCAAGAAGCAGCCCGACAAGGCGCCGCCGCTATTGGAGCTGGTGCCGAACCCCGACATTCTGGCAACGCTCGCCGCCCCCGGTCCGCGCCGGCCGCGCCTGGTGATCGGCTTCGCCGCCGAGACCGAGGCGCTGGTCGAGAACGCGGTTTCGAAGCGCGCGCGCAAGGGCTGCGACTGGATCGTCGCCAACGACGTCTCGCCGGCTTCGGGTATCATGGGGGGCGAGGAGAATGCCGTGCATCTGATAACCGCCGAGGGCAGCGAGGATTGGCCGCGCATGGCGAAGTCCGAAGTCGCCGCGCGGCTGGCGCGCCGGATCGCCGAGGCGCTGCGATGATCGAAGTCGCGGTCCGCCGCCTCCCGCACGGGCGCGATCTGCCGCTGCCCGCCTATGCCACTTCGGGTGCCGCCGGGATGGATTTGCTGGCGGCCGTCAATTCGCCCCTGGTGGTCGCGCCCGGCGAACGCGCGCTCATCCCGACCGGGCTCGCGATCGCGCTGCCGGCGGGCTTCGAGCTGCAAATCCGTCCGCGCTCGGGCCTGGCGCTGCGGCACGGCATCGTGCTGCCGAACAGCCCCGGCACCATCGACGAGGACTATCGGGGCGAGATCCGGGTCATCGTCCTCAATGCCGGCGCCGAGGCATTCGTCATCGAGCGCGGGATGCGCATCGCCCAGGCGGTGTTGGCGCCGGTCGTGCGCCTCGGTTGGCGCGAGGTGGCGGAGCTTGATCCGACGGCGCGCGCCGAGGGCGGCTTCGGGAGCACGGGGCATGACGGACGACGCTGACGCGGCGCTGGCGCCGAAGCAGGCACGCAAGCTGCTCGATCCCTATCGGATCACCTCGGGCAAGGCGTTTCGGCTGAAGGATCACGACCCCGCCGACACCGCCGCCGACCTCCTGGAGAAACACGATGCGGCGGCGCTGCTCGCCGCCGGCGTGCGTCGATTGTCGGAGTTGCAGGAACGGCTCTACGCCGCCAATCAGTGGGCTTGCCTGTGCATCTTTCAGGCGATGGACGCCGGCGGCAAGGACGGCACCATCAAACACGTGATGACCGGAGTTAATCCGCAAGGCGTGCAGGTGACGAGCTTCAAGACGCCGGGGCCGGAGGAACTCGCGCATGATTTCCTCTGGCGCGCGGTCCGCTCACTGCCCGAACGCGGACGCATCGGCATTCATAACCGCAGCCACTACGAGGAGGTTCTGGTGGTGCGCGTGCACCCCGAGCTGCTGACCCGCCAGCGCCTGCCGCCCGCGGTGATGGGCAAGCATCTATGGGAGCGACGGCTGGAGGCGATCGCCGGCTTCGAGCACTACCTGGCGCGGCAGGGCACGACGGTGGTGAAGTTGTTCCTGCACCTGTCCCGGTCCGAGCAGCGCCGCCGCTTCCTCGCCCGCCTGCGCACGCCCGAAAAGCTGTGGAAGTTCAGCGAGGCCGATCTGACCGAGCGCGCCCGATGGGATGCCTACCAGGACGCCTATGAGGAGGCCATCAGCGCCACCGCGGCGCCGCACGCGCCGTGGTTCGTCGTCCCCGCCGACCACAAGTGGTTCGCGCATCTGGTGGTGGTGGAGGCGCTGATCGAGACCCTGGAAAAGCTCGATCTGCGCCCGCCCGAGCCCGACTCCGGGCAAACCGCCGCGCTGCAGACGGCGCGGGCGCGGCTGGAGCAGGAGGAGGACTGACCGCGCCGCCGCTGCGCGGCGGCTCGCGATGACCGCTACGTGCCCTTTGCGGCATCCCCGCCGGCGATCCGCCACTGCACCAGCGTGAACGCCGCGTGGTGCTCGAACACCGCCTCCACGGGGGCGCCGATGCGCACGTCCTGCCGCGGATCGCCGAGCAGATTTCCCACCATCCGGACCCCGTACTCCGGCAACTCCACCAGCACGGCGATATACGGACCGTGCCCGGCGAGCGCCGGATGTACCGCGTGGTGCGGACGCTGATAGGAGTAGATGCGCCCGCGCCCGGTGACGTCTTCCCAGCCGAGATCGAAGGAGTGGCAGCGATGGCAGACCCATTCCGGCCCCCACTGCCAGGCGCCGCAGCCGCCGCATTTCTGGATGCGAAGTTTGCCCTCGCGCGAGCCGTCCCAATAGGGTTGCGCCAAGCCGTCGGGGGCGGCGGACGGCGCGGGCAGTCCCTCCGGCAGATAGAAATCGCTCACAGCGTCGCCTCCGATCCCAGGATCAGCGAACTGACCGGCGTCACCATCGGGCCGCCGATGACGATCGCGGTGTGGTTGCGACGGAGCTGGTTGACGGCGTCGCCCCTGATCTGGTGCACCGCCTCGATCACCAGTTCCAGCCCGTGCATGTAGCATTCGGCGAGATTGCCGCCGCTGGTGTTGAGCGGCATCTTGCCGTCCGGCGCGATCAGATTGTCCTTCACCAGAAACTCGTTCGCCTCCTCGGCCCTGACCAGCCGGTGCTCGATGAGGCTCATCAGCACCCCGCCGGTGAAATTCTCATAGCATTGCACCACGTCGATATCGGCCGGGCCGAGCTTGGCCATGTCATAGAGATGCGGCGCCAGGCTGCGGAAATGCGAGCTGGGATAGCCGGGCATGTTGTGCACCGGCGCGGCGCTGCGATGATCGCAGCCTTGCACCGCGCCGAGCAGGTAGGCCGGCTTGCGGGGAAAGTCCTTGGCGCGATCGGCGGCGACGACGAGCACCGCCGCCGCGCCGTCGTTCTCCAGGCAGCAATCGTAGAGGTGAAAGAACGGCTCGATGATCCAGCGCGAATGGTCGTATTTCGCTTCGTCGAGCGGCTTGCCGTGCATCACCGCGCGCGGGTTGCTCTGCGCGTGATGATAGCAGGCGAGCGAGATCGCGCGCAGCGCCTCTTGTCTTATTCCGTGCTCGTGCATGAAGCGGGTGATCTTCATCGCGAACCGCTGCGCCGGCGACATCACGCCATAGGGGAACAGGAAGGCGTCGTCACCGCCCACGCTCGTCACCGGCGCGCCACGTCCGTAGCGGGCGTACTGGCCTTGCGCGAGCGAGCGGAACGCAATCACGCAATCGGCCATGCCGGTGGCGACCGCCGCCGCGGCGTTGGCGACCGCGCCGCACACGCCGCCACCGCCGCCGCCCCAGAACATGTTGGAGAAGCGGAATTCGCGGCAGCCGAGCGCCGAGGCGAGCCTGCCGGCGTCGCTGCGGTCGTTGCCGTAAGAGGCGAACCCGTCCACGTCATGCGGGCTTATTCCGGCATCCTTGCACGCCGCGACCACCGCCATCAGCGCCAGCTTGAACTCCGAAATCGGGCGACTTTCCGTGCCGGTGGTCCGGCGTCTCGCCGATGCCGACGATCGCGGCCTTGCCGCGCAGGGTGCGTTCGGTCATTCCTGCTCCTGAGTAGGGCGTAAAAGCGCAGCGCATTCCGCCATTCGGTCCGGCGGACGGCGCTTCGCTTGTCCGCCCTACAAATCGGCCTTCTGTTGATTAAACGGTTGGTCCTTATCCACGCGCACGTCACCCGGCAGCCCCAGCACCCGCTCGGCGATGATGTTGCGCAGAATCTCGTCGCTGCCGCCGGCGATGCGCATCCCCGGCGAAGACAGCAGCGCGTCCTGGAACAGCGCCTGCATCGGCGCAAGCTCTTCGTCCATGACGCCGCCGGCCATGCCGAGCAGGTCCATGCCAAACGACGCGATGCCCTGCTGCATCGAGGCGTTCACCACCTTGGCGATGGAATTCTCCGGCCCCGGCGTCTCGCCGCGCGACAGCGCGGTGATGATGCGCAGCCGCGTGTTCTTGAGCCCGGCGCCGCGGGCGTGCCACTCGGCGATGCGCTCGCGAACCGCGCTGTCGGAAAGCGCGCCGACGCCCCGCGCCAATTCCAACAAGTCGGCGGCATCGGGCCGGCGAGTCTCGCCGACCGCCAGCCGCTCGTTCATCAAGGTGGTGATCCCGACCTTCCAGCCCTGACCGACGGCGCCGAGGCGCTGCGCATCGGGAACGCGCAGATCAGTGAAGAACACCTCGTTGAAATTCGAACCGCCCGACATCTGGTGGATCGGGCGAATTTCGATCCCCGGCGACTTCATGTCGATGAAGAACGCGGTCAGCCCGGCGTGCTTGGGCACGTTCGGGATCGGTCCGCGTCAGCAGCAGGCCGTAATCGGAATAGTGTGCGCCGGAGGTCCAGATCTTCTGGCCGTTGACGACCCATTCGTCGCCCTGCTTCTCGGCCCGCGTGCGCAGGCCCGCGACGTCCGACCCGGCGGCGGGTTCGGAGAACAACTGGCACCAGATTTCATCGCCGCGCACCGCCGGCGGCACGAAACGCTGCAACTGCTCGGGCTTGGCGTAGGCGATCATGGTGGGGACGCACATGCCGAGGCCGATCAGAAAGACGTTCTGCGGCACCTCGTATTTGGCCTCCTCCTGATTCCAGATGACCTGCTGCATCGGCGAGCCGCCGCGCCCGCCCATTTGCTCCGGCCAGGTGATGCAGGCGAACCGCGCCTGCGCCTTTTTTGCCTGCCACGCCTTCGCGGCTTCGATGTCGGCGTCGTCGGTATCGCCGTAGCGCGCGGCGCGCGCGCCGGGCTGCTTGCGCGTCATGTTGGCATCGAGAAACGCGCGCGCCTCGGCGCGAAACGCGGCTTCTTCCCTTGTGTCTTCGAAGTCCATCCGCGTCTCCTCCGTCAGGCCGCGTTGCGCATCTCCAACTCGCGCACCACGCGATCCTTCCAATAGCGTGCGCTGCCGAGCAGCAGCCCGAGATGCTTGGCGCGGCGGTAAAAGAGATGGCAGTCCATCTCCCAGGTGAAGCCGATGCCGCCATGCACCTGGATGTTCTCGGCGGCGGCGAGGAACCCGGCTTCGGTGGCCGAGACGCGCGCCGTCGCCGCCGCCAGCGGCAGCTCAGCGCCCGCCGACAACGCCCAGACGCCATACCAGGCGTTGGAACGCGCGAGTTCCGTTGCCACGTACACGTCCGCCAGCTTGTGCTTGATCGCCTGGAAGCCGCCGATCGGGCGACCGAAGGCATGCCGCTCCTTGGCGTAGGCGATCGCCATCTGCAAGCACGCATCGGCGCCGCCCACCTGCTCGAACGCGACCATGATCGCCGCGCGGTCGAGAACGCCGCGCAGTGTATTCCGATCGGTCGTCAGCTTGGTTGCCGGCGCGTCTTCGAATTCGAGCCGCGCCTGCGGCCGCGTCGGGTCCAGCGTTTGCAGCGCGGTGCGGCGCACGCCCGGCCCGGTCAGGTCCACGAGCGCCATCCCGCCCTCGACCGCCACCACGGCGAGATCGGCGATGCCGCCATCCGATACCGGCCACGCTTCGCCGTTGATCCGCCCGTCGCGCAGGCTTGCCCGGATACTCTGCCCGGGTTCGCCGGGCCCAGCGCCGAGCGCCAGCGTCGCGATCATCTCACCGCTGGCAATCTGCGGCAGCAGGTCGCGCTTCTGCTTCTCGTCGCCCGCCGCCAGAACCGCCTCGGCGGCGAGCACAACGGAGGAGGTGAACGGGACCGGCGCCAGCGCGCGGCCCAGCTCTTCGGCCAGCACGCACAGCGCCTCGTAGCCTAATCCGGCGCCGCCGTAGGCTTCCGGGATGGCGGCGCCGAGCCAGCCCATCGCCGCCATCTCCCGCCACAGCTCGCGCAAATAGGGGCTGCGGCCCTCCAGCACCTCGCGCACCTGCTTGCCGGTGCAACGCTCGGCGAGGAACCGGCGTGCCTGATCGCGCAGCAGCCGGCTATCGTCGCTGAATTCGAAGTTCATGGCCGCAAATCCCCGGGCGCTTGCGCCAGCAGCGCGCGGCCGGTGGCGGTGATCCGCACCGTGCGGCGCCCGCCTCCATGGCCGAGTGTAACCAGCCCGCGATCCGTCGCCTCCTCCCAGACCGGGAGGCGGGGGCAGGACGTGCGCCAGGCGTCCATCACCTCGGCATGACTGCGCTCGCCCGCGGCAATCCATGCCAGGAGGTCGCGGATCAGCGGCTCGACGGCGTCCGTCATCGCTCGGCTCCCCTTGCCGGTTTCGGCCGACGCCCGATACTGGCCGCTTCGGCGGCGGAAGCAAGGTCCGGCATGTATATCGGCGACCATGCGCGCCAGCGACCCGATCATCCGGCGGTCATCCATGCCGGGACCGGCGAGGCGCTGAGCTATGCGGAGCTGGATGCGCGATCCAACCGGCTGGCACGGCTGTTGCGCGCGCAAGGATTGCGACGCGGCGACACGCTGGCGCTGTTCATGGAAAACAACCTCCGCTTTCTGGAGGTGGCGTGGGCGGCGCTGCGCTCGGGCCTCTACCTGACGGCGGTGAACCGCTATCTCACCGCCGGCGAGGCGGCCTACATCATCAACGATTGCGATGCCCGCGCGCTGGTGTCGTCGGCGGCGATGGCGGAGGCCGCGGCCGCCCTGCCCGCGCTGACCTCGTGTCGGCGCTATCTGATGACCGACGGCGCCATCGCCGGCTGGGAGGCGTACGAACCGGCGGTGTCGGCGTTCGCCCCGCAGAGGCTGGAGCAGGAATGGGCGGGCGAGCTGATGCTGTACAGCTCCGGCACCACCGGCCGGCCGAAGGGGGTGAAGCGGAAGCTGCGCGAAGCGCCGCCGGGGGACGATCCGATCGCCGCGCTGATCGGCGATTACGGCTTCGGAGCGGACACCGTCTATCTGTCGCCGGCGCCGATGTATCACGCCGCCCCGCTCGCCTATTCGCTGATCGTGCAGCGCTGCGGCGGCACCGTGGTGATGATGCCGCGCTTCGATGCGACGGCGGCGCTGGCGCTGATCGAGCGCTATCGGGTGACGCACGCCCAGTTCGTGCCGACGATGTTCGTGCGGATGCTGAAGCTCGATCCGGCCGAACGGACGCGCTTCGATCTCTCCAGCCTGCGCTGCGCGATCCATGCCGCCGCGCCCTGTGCGGTCGAGGTGAAGCGGGCGATGATCGAATGGTGGGGTCCGATTATCTACGAATATTACGGCGGCACCGAGGGCAACGGGCGGACCGCGCTCTCCGCCGCCGAGTGGCTCGCGCATCCGGGCTCGGTCGGCCGCGCTCGCCTCGGCACGCTGCGCATTTGCGACGAGCGGGGCGCCGAGATTCCGGCGGGAACGCCGGGGCTGGTCTATTTCGAGCGCGACGAGATGCCGTTCGCCTATCACAAGGACCCCGAGCGCACCCGCGCCGCGCAGCACCCCGATCACCCGACATGGAGCACGCTCGGCGATGTCGGGTATGTGGACGCCGGAGGGCTATCTGTATCTGACCGACCGCAAGGCGTTCATGATCATCTCCGGCGGGGTGAACATCTACCCGCAAGAGATCGAGGACGTTTTCATTCTGCATCCCGAGGTCCGCGATGTCGCGGTGTTCGGATTGCCGGATGCGGAGATGGGTGAGCGGGTGATGGCGGTGATCGAGCCCGAGGGCGCCGAGCCCGGGGCGACGCTGGCCGCCGAGTTGCTGGATCACGCGGCGCGGCATCTCGCGCGCTACAAGCTGCCGAAGACGATCGAGTTCGCCGAAGCGCTGCCGCGTCTGCCGACGGGGAAGCTCTACAAGCAGGCGCTGCGCGAGGCGTATCTCGCGCGGCTCGGCGCGTGACCGAGCTGGTTTCCCCCGCACTCGACCGCGTGGGCGAATACGTCGCCGCGCTGCGGGCCGGCTGGTCGCCGAACACGACCCGCGACGTGACGACGGAGGAGCTTGCCGCCATCACCGCCGACGCCTCGGCGCATCTGGCGCGGCTGCGGGGCGAGATCCCCGGCATGATCCGGCTGCCGGACGGGCGCGAGGTGGCGCGCCTGCCGGGGCGGGTGTTGTGGATTTGGGATGACGGTTTCTGCGGCGCGATCAATCTGCGCTACCAGCCGGGGACGGAGGAATTGCCGCCGCACGTCTCCGGCCATGTCGGTTACGCCGTGGTGCCCCGGAAGCAACGGCAAGGTCACGCGACGCGGGCGCTCGCGCTGCTGCTGCCGATCGCGCGAGATCTCGGGCTGGCGCGTCTGCTCATCACCTGCGACGAGGACAATCTCGCCTCGCGCCGCGTGATCGAACGCAACGGCGGCATTCCGGACGGCACGGCGCCGCATCCGGATAGGCCGGGAATTCGGAAGCTGCTGTTCCGGCTGCCGACGCCGTGCGATGATCCGTCGACGGAGAGACGAGTGAAACGGGGCGAGTAGGGCGGAAAAGCGCAGCGCATTCCGCCACCCTTCAGGGCCGAACGGCCTGTCGATGGCCGGGGCTGCTCTCCGTCAAAGGCGGAATGCGCTACGCTTTTCCACCCTACGAAGGTACCGGAGGCACCATGAACGCCCATACCCGCTCCGCTCGCGAAACCACCCTGATGGAGACCGCGCGGCGCGTGCTGCCGGCCGGCAGCTTCGGCAATGTGGCGTTCGAGATGGTGATCGCCGAGGGACGCGGCGGCCATGTGTGGGACGCCAGCGGCAATGAATACGTGGATTTGCTGCTGGGATCGGGGCCGGCCTTCCTCGGCCACGCGCATCCCGAGGTGACGGAGGTGGTACGCGAGCAGCTCGGCCGCGGCACCACGTTCTTCGCCAACAGCGAGCCCGGCATTCGCCTCGCCGCCGCCATCGTGGACGCGGTGCCGTGTGCCGAGATGGTGCGCTTCGTCAGCTCCGGGACCGAAGCCGACGCCTATGCGATGCGCCTGGCGCGCGCCTGGCGCGGCCGCGACAAGATTTTGAAGTTTGAGGGCGGCTATCACGGCATGGGCGATCACAGCCTGATGTCGCTGGCGCCCAAGCGGCCGGGCAACTTCCCGCGCGCCATCCCCGACAGCCCGGGGATTCCGCGCAGCGTCGCCGACGACATGCTGATCGCGCCGTTCAACGACGCCGAGGCGGCGGTGGCGCTGATTGAGGCGCACCGGGACGAGCTGGGCGGGGTGATCGTGGAGCCGTTCCAGCGGCTGCTGGCGCCGAAGCCCGGCTTCCTGCAGGCACTGCGGCGGGCCACCGAGGCGGCCGGCATTCCGCTGATCTTCGACGAGGTCGTCTGCGGCTTCCGCTTCGCCTATGGCGGCGCGCAGGAGTATTTCGGGGTGACACCCGATATCTGCACGCTCGGCAAGGTCATCGGCGGCGGCTTTCCGCTCGCCGCGATCGCCGGCCGCGCCGACATCATGCGCCTGTTCGATAAGGGCGCGGTGGGCGAAGACCGCTATTTGTTCCAGGTCGGCACCCTCTCCGGCAATCCGGTTGCCGCCGCCGCCGGCCTGAAAAGTCTGGAGATTCTGCGTCGGCCGGGCGCCTACGAGCAGGTGTTCCGGATCGGCGGGGCGATGATGGAGGGGCTCGCGGGCCTGTTGCTTGATGCCGACCTGCCGGCCCGGGTGATCGGCGCGCCGGTGATGTTCGACGTGATCTTCGCCGCCGGCGAGGTATCGGATTATCGCGCTACGCTGCGCGGCGACGCCGCTCGGATGCGGCAGTTCAACCAGGCGGTGCGGGCCAACGGCGTGCTCAAGAGCGACAGCAAATGCTATGTCGGCCTCTGCCACACGGATGCCGACGTGGCGCAAGTGCTGGCAGCGTTTCGGGCGGGCGTGGAGGCGGTGCGGCGAGCAGCGTGATCCCGTGAGATGCCCCATTTTGGGGCTCCCCGGCGAAGACGATCAGAGGCCGCGGCGGCGCATCCGGAGCATGCCGAGACCGAGCAGGCCGGCGCCGAGCATGGCCATCGACGCCGGCTCCGGCACCGGCTCCTTGGTCAGGGTGAAGTTCGCGGACACGGTGCCGGCGTCACTGGTGCCGTTGCCGTTGCCGAAGGTCGACGGACCCATACCGATGTCCAGCGTCGAGCCGTCCGAGAAACCGACGCTAAGGTCGTTGTTGTCCCAAGTGAGAGTACCGTTGGACGAGATATGACCGAACAGGTCGAGCGTTGTTTCCGTCACGTTTCCATTGACGGAATACGTGTTGCTGACGGGCTTGGTGAAGGTGAACGTTCCCTCGATGGTATCGGTGCTGATGCTGAGGAAGGAGTGGTTGGGGTCGGTGGTGGTGTAGTTCGCCAACGTGATGTCATCGACCTCGTGGTTGAGGGAGAGCGGGACCGAGAACCCGCCGCCCGGTGACGTGACCAGCAGCGTATTGTTGGTCGGGTTCGACGTATCGGTGATCGAGAACGTGCCGGCGTAGGTGATGGGGTCGGCCATGGCCGCACCGCTCGCCAGGGTCAGGGCGAGCGCCGCGACGGCGGCGGGGAGAAGACGAGACATCCGCGGTGATCCTTTCCAGGACGCAGGACACTTGATTGCGTCCGCGTCTCGAAATTGCGGCATGTCCGAATGATTGGCAAATGTTTAATTTTTGCGAGCGGCGATCGAAGCCCGAGCTTTCAGACGGAAAACGGTTTGCAATCCATAGCTTAGGAATGATTCTGTGTCTGAATCATTATCTATTCACAATCAGTTCACTGAATGAATCAAACGGCCGGCAACGGATTTCCGCCACCGGCCGTCCTCTTCGCGGGCTGCGGTTTACTCCGCCGCGACGTTCTGGCTCTGCTGGCGCTTCGCCAGGTGCTGCTCCAAGCGCGGCAGCGTCTGGTCGGCGGTCTGGCGGATGGCCCGAACCATGGTCGTGCTGCCCTGCATCAGCGCGTCCATGTACTCGGTCACGAAGCGCTGCTGGAGCTGGATGAAGCCGCCCGGATTGGTCAGCCGGAACAGCTCCTGCGTGGCCCGCATGTTGGTCCGCACCACGCCCTCGATCAGGCCGGCCAGGCTCTTCTGGAAGTCCTGCAGCCCGCTCTCGGCGGCGTTCGGCAGCGTCAGCAGCGTCCGCATGTCGGCGGTCGTGCCCTGCACGGCGTCGGCCACCTTGCGGCTGACGTCCTCGAACCGATCGGCGGCCTCCTGGACCATCTTCCGCTGCCCCTCGGCCACCGCCGTGGTGCCGCGGCTCATGGTCTCGCGGGCGGCGCCGCTCACCCGCTCCATCGCGTCGGCGCTCGCCTCGCCGGTCCGGCGCACGGAGTTGCTCAGCACCTTACCATTCTGCTGAGCCGCCGAAGCGCTCGCCTGCGCCGCCTGATCGGCGGCCATCTTCACATCTTGCGTTCTCGTATCGGGCATCTTCCTATCCTTTTGAAATCGATGCGCTAAACGAAATGGTGCAGCGCACAATCTGTCAGATGGGAAGGCCGCCCGAGGCCCAAACACACGTTTCCGTGAGCCCACTTGCACTCAAAATTTGCACTCAGAAAAAGGCCCCTTCGGGCGCGATTCCCATCAGCACCTTCCCGACCGCCTCGAAATTGGCCGCCCGCGCCTGGATCTGCTGGGAGACGGTGTGGATGTCGCGGAAGCGCCGGTTGAAGGGACTGTCGGCGGGAATGGCGTCGGTGCCGGCGGCACGCCAGACCCACTCGGCGGTCTCGGTCGCCGCCTCCAAGCCATGCGTCGCCGCCAGGCGCAGGCATGCACGTTGGGGGATGGTGATCGGGCGGGCTTGCATCGGGTCCGACCAGATTTCCGCCAACGTGCTCAGCACGAACGCCCGCGCCGCGCCCAGGCGGGCCTCGGCCCGCGCCAGCTCAGCCTGCACCCGCCCATCGCGGGCGAGCAGGCCGAGCGTCCGGGGCGATTTGCGTCCCGCCAGGTCGCGGAACGCGTCCAGCATCGCCCGCGCCAGCCCGATCGCCACCGCCGCCGCGCCGACCGGATAGAGGGTCTGCTGCGGAAAGGCATAGAGCCGGCCCTCCTCGCGCGCGAGCGTCGGATCGTCGCGGGTCGAGCTGTGGGCTTCCGGCACGAACAAATTCGCCACCGTGTAGGAGACGCTTGCGGTGCCGCGCAGCCCGATCACGTCCCAGTCGTCGAGCAGCCGCGCCGCGCGCGCCGGGAACAGCAAGGTGCGCAGTGTCGGCCGCCCGGCGGCGTTCAGGCGCAGGCTGCCATCCGGTTCCACCACCTGGCAGTGCGCGCCCATCCAGGTGGCCTGACGGCAGCCGCTGGCGAACCCCCAGCGCCCCGAGACGCGATAGCCGCCCGGCACCGCCATCGCCCGATCGGCGCCGGGCGGACCCCAGGCGATCGCGGCGTGCGGATCGGCGAAGATGTCGCGCGCCGTCGCCGGTTCCATATAGGCGGCGAGCAGCGCCGAGCTGTTGGCGACGAACATGCACCAGGCGACCGAGCCGTCATGGCGCGCGATCTCCTCGACGGCGCGGAAATACACGTCGGGTTCCACCTCTTCCCCACCACAGGAGCGCGGCAGCAGCAACCGATAGAGGCGCGCGGCGTGCAGGCCGGCCATGACGGTTTCGGGGATGCGCTGATCGCGCTCGATCGCATCGGCGGCGGCCGCAATGTCGGGTCCCAGCGCGCGGGCGCGATCCAGCGGCTCGACGGGAACAATCTGGTCCATGGCGCCACCGGGCGAATGTCGGCGCCGATGAGCGGCGTTCCCCGGGTGCGTGTCAATCCGCGGCGGCAGCCGACGCCAGCGCCCGGCCGACGCGCGCCACCACGTCCTCCCAGTCACCCGGCCGGGGCTGGCGGAACAGGCGCAGCGAGCGATACCACGGGCTGTCGTCGCGCCCGAGCATCCACCGCCAATCGGGAGCGAAGGGCAGCATCACCAGCGCCGGCTTGCCGAGCGCGCCGGCGACGTGGGCAACCGAGGTATCGACACAGACGATCCGATCGAGCAGCGACACCGCCGCCGCGGTCGCGGCGAAGTCGGTGAGGTGCGGCGAGAGATCGACGAAGCCGAACTCCCGGGCCTCGTCCGCGCGCGGTCCCACTTGCAGGCTCGCCATCGGCCCGATCTCGGGCGGCCAGCGTGGCGACGAGGGGCGCCGGCAGCGAACGCCGGCGGTCGTTGGTATGCGCCGGATTGCCGGCCCAGACGATGCCGACGCGGCAGGTCTCGGGCAGCACCGCGCGCATCCGCCGCACCGCCTCGGGGTCCGGCGTCAGCCATCCCCCTGGGGTCGGGATCGTCTCCGGCACGGTCGCGAAGACGCGCGGCAGGCTCATCTGATCGATCCAGAAATTATAGGCGGGCAGCGGCGATGTCCGGTCCACCGCCGCATAAAGGCCGGGCGTGCGGCGCAGCAGCGGCAGCAGGCGATGATCGCAGGCGAGGATCACGCGCGCCCCGCGCACCGCCAGGTGCGGGATGTAGCGGCTGAGCTGGATGGTGTCGCCGAGCCCCTGCTCGGCCTGCACCAGGATGTCCAGATTTGCGATCCGCTCGCCGTTCCAGGCCCGGCCGGGCAGGTCGATGAAATCGCGGCGGAAGCGGTCGTGGCGCTTGCGCCATTCGTATTCGGCGAATCCGGTCGCGAAATCGCCCGCCAGCAGCGCCGCCGTGGCGAGGTTCCAGTGCGCTTGGGCGAAATCCGGCGCCCGGGCGATGGCGACTTCGCAGGCGGACCGCGCCTCATCCAGCCGGCCCGATGACGTGAGCACGAAGCCGAGACTGGCCCGCGCCTCCAGCAACTCGGGATCCAGGTCGATAGCCCGGCGCATGTGGCCTTCCGCCTCCTCCAACCGGTCCAGATCGACGCAGACATTGCCGAGATGGAGCCGGGCGGCGGCGTGCGCGGGATCGAGCGCGACGGCGCGCGCCAGCGCCGCCTCGGCCGCCTCCGGTTGGCCGAGCGCGTTGAGCGCGGTGCCGCGCGTGAAGTGCAGCTCGGCCGCTTCGGGGAAGGCCGCAAGTCCGGTCTCCGCCGCCGCCAGCGCCTCCGGCATTCGCCTCGCGCCCAACAGCGTGCGGGCGAGGTTGGTGTGCGCGCCCCGATGCGCCGGGTCGCGCGCCGCCACTGCCGCGAACGACGTCGCCGCCGCCTCCAGCCGGCCCCGGTCCATGTGCAGCAAACCCGACAGGAACAAGGCGCGCTGGTTGCCGGGGGCGTGCTCCAGCACCGCTCGGCAAGCCGCCTCGGCCTCGGCGCACCGCCCGGCTTGCTGATGCCGCACGGCCTCGATCAAGGCGCCGGTGATGTCCTGCATGACCCGAGAATGGGTCGCGGAGGTAAACGGGTGGTAAACGCCTACGCCAGGGCTTCCAGCCGCCGCCCGGTCTCGGCGTCGAACACGTGCAGATGCGCCGGGTCGGGATGCACCGACAGGCGCTCGCCGGCGGGCGGCGGACCCTGGAGCTTGACGACGATCGGCGTCTCCGCCGCCCGGCCATGCATCGAGCGTTTCCGAGCCCAGCGGTTCGATCAGATCGATCGCCAGGTCGAGCCCCTCGCCGGGCAGCAGATGCTCGGGCCGGACTCCCACCACCAGCTTGCGCCCGTCCTCTCCCGGCGCGTCGGCCGTCGGCAAAGCCCAGGCGCAAGCCCCCGGCCTCGGCCGCATGCCCGCCAGCCGCCAGCCGCGCCGGGAGCATGTTCATCGCCGGGGCGCCGATGAAGCCGGCCACGAACAGATCGGCGGGACGGGCGAAAATCTCCATCGGCGTCGCGAGCTGCGCCATCCGCCCCTGATCCAGAACCAGCAGCCGATCGCCGAGCGTCATCGCCTCGGTCTGATCGTGGGTCACGTAGAGGCTCGTCACCCCCAGCCGGCGTTGCAGGCGGCGAATCTCGGCCCGCATCTGCACCCGCAGCTTGGCGTCGAGATTGGATAACGGCTCGTCGAAAAGGAACAGCGCCGGCTCGCGCACGATGGCGCGGCCCATGGCGACGCGCTGGCGCTGCCCGCCCGAGAGCTGGCGCGGCTTGCGCGCGAGCAGCGCCTCCAGCCCCAGCAGACCCGCCGTCTGCTCCACCCGGCGGCGGATCTCGGCTCGCGACAGGCCGCGGATGCGCAGCCCGTAGGCCATGTTGTCGAACACGCTCATATGCGGGTAGAGCGCGTAATTCTGGAATACCATGGCGATGTCGCGCGCCGCCGGGTCGAGCCCGGAGACGTCGCGCCCGGCGAGCAGGATGCGCCCGCCGCTCGGCCGCTCCAGCCCGGCGACCAGCCGCAGCAGCGTCGATTTGCCGCAGCCCGAGGCGCCGACGATCACCAGCATCTCGCCCTCGGGCATCGCCAGATCGATGCCGTGCAGAACCGGCGACGGCGCCGAAGCTCTTGCGCAACCCGTGCAGTTCGAGTGTGGCCACTACTTTTCGCCCTCGGTCAGCCCGGCGACGAACCAGCGTTGCATCGCCACCACGACGATCACCGGCGGCAGAACGCGCCAGCACGGCGGTCGCCATCACCCCCGCCCAATCGGTCGTCGACTCCACCCCGATCATCTGCACGATGCCGATCACGATCGGATCGAGACGCGGGTTGGTGGCGACCAGCAGCGGCCAGAGATACTGGTTCCAGCCATAGACGAACAGGATCACGAACAACGCCGCCAGATTGGCGGCCGAGACCGGCATCAGGATGTCCTTGAGGAACCTGAGCGGCCCCGCCCCGTCCATGCGCGCGGCCTCCACCAGCTCATCCGGAATCGCCGCGAACACCTGCCGGAACAGCAGCGTAGCGGTGGCCGAGGCGATCAGCGGGATGGTGAGGCCGGGAAAGGTGTTGATCAGGCCGAGCCCGGCCATCACCGAATAGGTGGGGATGATCCGTACCTCCACCGGCAACATCAGGGTGACGAAGATCGCCCAGAAGGCGATGCGGCGGAAGGGAAACCGAAAGAACACCACGGCGAAGGCCGACAGCAGCGAGACCACGATCTTGCCGAGTGCGATCACCAGCGCCATTCCGGCCGAGACCGCCAGCATGTGCGCAACCGGCGGGGCGCCGGTCGCGCCGTGCAGCAGCACCCGCGCGTAGGCGGCGAAGCCCTGATCACCCGGCAGCAGCGACAGCGCGCCGCGGCGGATGGCGCCGGAGTCCTGGGTCGATCCGACGAATGCCAGCCACAGCGGCAGCACGAACAGCACGACGCCCAGGCCGAGCACGCCATGGGCAAGCCAGTCGGGGCGCTCGCGTGTCGGCGCCTCCGTGATCGGTGCGGCGATGCGGAGCGAGGTGCTCACGCCGCGCGCCGACCGAGGAAGCGGAATTGGATGGCGGTGAGGGCGACGATGCCGGCCATCAGCAGCACCGACTGCGCCGACGACGAGCCGAGGTCGAGATTCACCACGCCGTCGCGATAGACCTTGACCACCAGCGTCTGCGTCGCCTGACCCGGTCCGCCCTGGGTGATCGCCCAGATGGTCCCGAACGTGTCGAAGGCGGCGTAGGTCAGGTTGACGATCAGCAGGAAGAACGTCGTCGGCGCGAGCAGGGGGAAGGTGATGGTGCGGAACCGCCGCGCGCCGCGGGCGCCATCCATCCGCGCCGCCTCGATCACCGCGCGCGGGATCGACTGCAGGCCGGCCAGGAAGAAGATGAAGTTATAGCTGACTTGCTTCCAGGCGCTGGCCAGAATCACCAGCAGCATCGCCTGCCCGCCGTTGAGCGCGTAGTTCCAGTCGATCCCCCGCGCGGTCAGCAGCTTGCCGATCAGCCCCACCTGCGGATTGAGCAGAAACACCCAGAGCAGCGCCGAGATCGCCGGGGCGACCGCGTACGGCCAGATCAGCAGCGTCCGATAGAGGGTGCGGCCCCGTATCTCCCGGTCCGCGAATACCGCCAGGCAAAGCGCCACCCCGATCGAGAGGGCGGCGACGGCGGCGCAGAACGCGAGTGTGCGGAGAATGGCGGCGATATAGAGCGGATCGGCGAACAAATCGGCGAAATTCGCGAGCCCAACGAACACCGAGCCCTCGCCGAACGCGTCCCTGGTGGTAAGGCTCGACCACAGCGCCGCCCCGGCCGGCCAATAAAAGAAGACGAAGGAAATCGCGAGCTGCGGGATGACGAGCGCGGCGGGGAGCAGGCGACCGTCGAAGAGGGCGCGGCGATCCATGCCGCTACATGCGCGGAAGGCCCCCGCCGGGCAAGCAGGTTCCGCGGCCCGTACGTGCCGAGGGGCGGCCGTTGCCGGTCGCCCCTCGGATCAGCCTTCGTCCGCGCTTAGCCGGCGGCGTTGCCGCTCACCGTGGTGCGGTCGGTAAAGCCCGGCGCCGCATGCGCGCTGCCGCTGGCGATCAGGCCGGTCGAGACAACCATGCCGAGGGCCATGAACGCTGCAAGAATGGTCTTCATAACAAGCTCCTGTCTTCTTCTTTTCCCGTGTCGTTTTAGCGGCACGGGCGGGAAGTGGTGGTTCATGCTGCGCTGCGAAACGCCGGCGCGTGCATAAGACTTGTGCCGGCGGATCGCTAATCCGTCACAGCGTCGTGACCGATGCGATGCCCCGACTCGCCCGCGGGGTCAGGCCCGCCACCAGGAAATCGATCATCACCCGCACCCGAGGTGCGAGGTTCCGCCGTGACGGATAGACGACCGTGATCGGCTGCCCGATCGGGGTCGCGTCCGCCAGCACCACACGGAGCCTTCCCGACGCGAGGTCGGCGGCGGCGAGCAGGTCGGTAAGCCGCGCGATCCCGGCCCCGGCCAGCGCCGCCCGCCGCACCGCCACGCTGTTATCGGCGCTGAACCGGCCG
This sequence comes from uncultured Pseudomonadota bacterium, assembly GCA_963762525.1. Taxonomy (GTDB): domain Bacteria; phylum Pseudomonadota; class Alphaproteobacteria; order Acetobacterales; family Acetobacteraceae; genus DATFDN01. The sequence goes on along the minus strand of CAVXKT010000011.1, from coordinate 755,161 downwards.
GAGACGGGCACCGTCACCTCGCCCTCCGGACCTCGGAACCGCCACAGATGGTCCGCGCCGTAGCGGTGCTGGACGATGCAGTCGTGCGCGCGCAAGTCATCGAGTGCGCCGGGCTCGCCGCGCTCCGCCAAGTACGCGGGCGAGGCGACCAGGAGCGGGCGCATCATGCCGATGCGGCGCGTGACCAGACTCGCATCCGGAGCGTCGCCGAGCCGCACCCAGAGATCGAGCCGCTCCTCGATCATGTCGTGCCGGTGATCGCCGGTCACGAGCTCAACCGTCAGCTCGGGGTGTCGGGCCAGCAGCTCCGGGATGCGTGCGGACAGCACATCGGCGGCGAACACCGGCAGCGCCAGGCGGACATGGCCGGAAGGCGAGCCGCGACGCCGACCGGCGGCATCGCGCGTCGCCTCGACCGCATCCAGCACCTCGCGCGCGTGCGCGAGCACCGCCTCGCCGTCCTCGGTCAGCGCCAGATGACGCGTGGTGCGCTGAAACAGCCGCACCCCGAGTTGCTCCTCCAGCGCCGTTACTTGCCGGGAAACCGCCGATTGCGTGCTGCCGCGCTCGTGCGCGACGGCGGAGAATGACCCGGTTTCGCTGACCCGCACGAAGGCGCCGAGGGCGAGGAGCATATCCATGCTGGAGTTCTTCCCGGCTGGATGAGTGAATTCAACGCCGCTGACGCCCGCCGGCCGGCATCCGGGCGGGTTGACCGGACCGGGAGGCCGGCGCTAGGCGGCCGCCATGTCCCGCCTCCCGAGCCCCGCGTGAGCGGGCGTGTGCATGTGATCGGCGCCGGCCTCGCCGGGCTGGCCGCCGCGCTCAGCCTCGTCGACGCCGGCCGCGCGGTCACGCTGCACGAAGCGGGGCCGGCGGCCGGCGGACGGTGCCGGTCCTATGTCGATCGCGAGTTGGGTCTGACCATCGACAACGGCAATCACCTGTTGCTGAGCGGCAACCGCGCCGCCTTCGCCTATCTCGACGCGATCGGCGGGACCGGCGCGCTGGCCGGTCCCCGCGCGCCGTTGTTTCCGTTTCTCGATCTCGCAACCGGCGCGCGGTGGACGGTGCGGCCGAATGCCGGGCGGCTGCCCTGGTGGGTGCTGTCGCGACGACGCCGGGTGCCGGGGACGCGCACCGGCGACTATCTCCGCCTGCTGGACCTTGCGCACCATCACCGATGATCGCAGTGTCGCCGAGGCGGCGCCCCCCGGCCTCCTTTACGATCGGCTGATCGCACCGCTGGCGATCGCGGCGCTCAACACCCGTCCCGAGATCGGGTTGGCGCGGCTGCTCGGTGCGGTGGTGCGGGAGACGCTGATGGCGGGCGGCGATGCTTGTCTGCCGCGCTACCCGCGCGCGGGGCTCTCGGCGGCCTTCGTCGATCCGGCATTGGCGCGGCTGCGCGCGTCGGGCGCCGACTTGCGGCTCAGCCGACGGGTCGCCGGGCTCGCGGTCGAAGCGGAGCGCATCGCCGCGCTGCGCACGCCGGAAGGGACCGTGAAGCTCGCCCCCGGCGATGGCGTGGTTCTCGCGGTACCGCCCATGGTTGCATCCGACCTGTTGCCGGGCCTTTCGACCCCGGATGCGTTCGAATCGATTCTGAACGTGCATTTCGCCTTGCGCGCCGACCTCGGAGAGGCGGGCTTCATCGGCCTGCTTGGCGGTACCGCGGAATGGGTGTTCGTCAAGCGGGACCATGTCTCCGTCACCGTCAGCGCCGCCAATCGGCTGATCGAGCGCTCGCCCGAAGATTTGGCGGCCGTCATCTGGCCGGAGGTACGCACCGCTCTGGCGCTGCCGGATGCGCTGGCGCCACCATGGCGGGTGGTGAAGGAACGACGCGCAACCTTCGCGGCGACGGCGGCGCAGGAGCGTCGCCGCCCGGGAGCCCGCATCGGCATCGCCAACCTCGCACTGGCCGGCGACTGGACCGCCACCGGCTTGCCCGCAACCATCGAAGGTGCCATCAGGTCCGGTCGCCACGCGGCGCAGACGATTCTCGCCGCTTAACCCCTCGCTCGGCCAGCTATGGATTTCGGTCCCGTTTCGATCAACGACGCTCTGAACGACGCGGTCGCGAACGCCGCCGCCGCGCTGATCGGCCGTCAGCATGAGGATGGACATTGGCTGTTCGAGCTGGAAGCCGATGCCACCATACCGGCCGAATACGTGCTGCTGGAACACTACCTCGACCGCATCGACCCCGCGTTGGAGCGCAAGATCGGCGTCTATCTGCGCGAGCATCAAGGCGCGCATGGCGGTTGGCCGCTGTTTCACGACGGCGCGCTCGATCTCTCATGCAGCGTCAAGGCCTACTTCGCATTGCGTTGCATCGGCGATCCACCTGACGCGGCACACATGCGGCGTGCGTGCGACGCCATCCTCGCCGCCGGCGGGGCGGAGCGATCGAACGTGTTCACCCGCATGCAGCTGGCGCTGTTCGGAGAGGTGCCATGGCGGGCGGTGCCGGTGATGCCGGTCGAAATCATGCATCTGCCGCGATGGTTTCCGTTTCACCTGAGCAAAGTATCCTACTGGTCGCGCACGGTGCTGGTCCCGCTGCTGGTGCTGATGGCGCTGCGTCCGCGCGCGCGCAACCCGCGCGGCATCCGCATCGCCGAGCTGTTCCGCACGCCGCCCGAGCAGGTGCGCGACTGGATTCGCGGCCCCTTCAGCTCGCCCCTGGGACGCGCCTTCAAGGCGCTCGACGCAACCCTGCGGGCGACCGAGCCGCTGTTTCCCGCGGCCGGACGGCGCCGCGCGATCGCGCGCGCGGTTTCCTTCGTCACCGAGCGGCTGAACGGCGACGATGGCCCGGGGGCGATCTATCCGGCGATCGCCAACAGCGTGATGATGTACGACGCCCTCGGATACAACGCCGAAGCGCCGCCGGCCGCCACCGCGCGGGCGGCGCTTCGCAAGCTGCTCGTGGTCGAGGCCGAGCGCGCCTATTGCCAGCCGTGCCTCTCTCCGGTCTGGGACACCGGGCTGGCCGCCCATGCCATCATGGAGGCTCAAGGCCCGTGCCGGGCGGCCGATGCGGCGTGCGCGTGGCTCGGCCCGCGTCAGATCAACGACATCAGCGGCGACTGGGTGGTGCGCCGCCCCGGCCTGCCCCCCGGCGGCTGGGCCTTTCAATACCAAAACGGGTTCTATCCCGACGTGGACGACACCGCCGTCGTCGGGATGCTGCTGCACAGACAGGCGGATCCGGTCCATACCCGGGCGCTGCGGCGAGCCCGGGCGTGGATCGTCGGAATGCAATCACGCGGCGGCGGCCGATTCGACGGCGGCTGGGGCGCCTTCGAGCCGGAGAACACGCAGCTTTATCTCAATCACATCCCGTTCGCCGATCATGGCGCGCTGCTCGATCCGCCGACCGCGGACGTGACCGCCCGGTGCGTGGCGTTTCTGGCACAAGCCGGTATGGCCGCCGACGATCCGACGCTCGCGCGCGCACTCGCCTTCCTGCGCCGCGAGCAGGAGCAAAACGGCAGCTGGTTCGGCCGCTGGGGCACCAACTACATCTATGGCACCTGGTCGGTGCTGGCGGGTCTGAATGCCGCCGGCGTTCCGCATGACGATCCGGCGATCCGGCGCGCGGTGGAATTTCTGGTGACGACGCAGCGCGCCGACGGCGGCTGGGGCGAGGACGAGGAGAGCTACGCCGATGCCGCGCCCGGTCGGTACAAGGAGAGCACCGCGAGCCAGACCGCCTGGGCGCTGCTCGGCCTGATGGCGGCGGGCGAAGCGGCGCATCCGGCGGTGGCGCGCGGCGTCGCCCATCTGCTGCGCACGCAGCGCGAAGACGGCGAATGGACCGAACGGGCCTATACGGCGGTCGGCTTTCCGCGCGCCTTCTATCTCCGCTATCACGGCTACGCTCTGTATTTCCCCCTGCTCGCGCTCGCGCGGTATCGCAATTTGCGGCGGCGGAACGGGGATCAGTAACCCAGCGCCAGCCCGTCCTTGCGCGGGTCGGAGGCGCCGATCAGGCAGCCTCGGGCGCGGTCGATGCGGATCGCCTGCCCGCCGCCATGCGGTCGCACCACCGGCTCCGGTTCGTGGCCCAAGCGCGACAGGCGCCCGCAGAGTTCCGCCGTGATTCCGCGCTCGACCTGCAGCTTCCCCCCGGTCGGAAACAATCGCGGGAGATCGATCGCCTCCTGAAGGTCGAGCCCGTAGTCGAAGAGATTGGTCAGCAGCAGCGATTGCCCCATCGGCTGAAAGTGCCCGCCCATCACGCCGAACGGCATCACCGATCGGCCGTCCCGCATCAGCATTCCCGGGATGATCGTGTGCATCGGCCGCTTGCCGGGCGCGATGCAGTTCGGATGGCCGCGTTCCAGCCGAAAGCCGAAGCCGCGATTTTGCAGCATGACGCCGGACTGCTCGGCCAGGATCGCCGAGCCGAACCCCTCGAAGAGGGAGTTGATGAAGCTGCACGCGTTGCCGTCGGCATCGACGACGCAAAGATAAACCGTATCGCGGTGCGGCGGCGCCCCCGCCTCCGCCATCGAAAGCTCCGGCATCGCGCGATCATCGTCGATCAAAGCGCGCAACCTCGTGAGATACGCCGGATCGAGCAGCCGCCCGACCGGCACCTCGACTTGCGCCGGATCGGCGAGGAACGCGTCGCGGTCGCGATAGGCGAGACGCGCGGCCTCGATATGGCGGTGGAACCGACAGGCGCCCATCGCGCCGTCGGACGCCGCACCGAATCCCTCCAGGATGCCGAGGATCATCAGCGTCATCAGCCCCTGGCCGTTCGGTGGGCATTGATGGACCTCATGCCCGCGCCAGCTCGTCCGGATCGGTGCGACGAACTCGGCGGCATTCAGCCCTTCGGCGAAATCCGCCTCGGTGTGCAGTCCGCCGCGGGCGCGCAGGCCGGCGACCATGTCGGCGGCGATGGCGCCGGTGTAGAAGGCGCGCGCGCCGCTTTTGGCAACGGCGCGCAACGTCTCCGCCAGGCGCGGCTGGCGGAACCGATCGCCGGCGCGCGGCGCCTCGCCGTTCGGCAGGAACGCGTGCGCGCCGTTGCGGCGCAGCTTGTCGGCGAAGATCGCCCAGTCGAAGGCGACGCGCGGATGGACCGGCCATCCCTCGTCGGCGAAGCGGATGGCCGGGCGCAGCAGCTCGTCCAATCCCTTGCGCCCGTGCGCGGCCAGCAGCGTCTCCCAAGCCGACAACGCGCCGGGAACCGTGACCGCGTGCGCCGAGGTGTTCTCCAGCGCCGTAATGCCCCGGCTCTCATACCAATCGACGGTGGCGGCGGCGGGCGCGCGGCCCGAACCGTTGAGCGCGATCACCTCGCCGGTGGCGGCCGGCACGTAAAGGCAGAAGCAGTCGCCGCCGATCCCGGTCGCTTGCGGCTCGATCACGCACAGCACCGCGCAGGCGGCGACCGCCGCATCGAGCGCGTTGCCGCCGGCGCGCAGCACGTCCAGCGCGGTCAGCGTCGCCGCCGGCATCGAGGTCGCCGCCATGGCGCTGGCGGCGAACACCGGGGAGCGCCCGGGCAGATGAAAGTCGCGCATTCGGACGGCAAACTCCGCTAGGATCGGCGAAGCTTGGGGACGCACGCCGCCACTGGCAACCCGGCGGGGTCGTCCCATTCGCGCATGACAGCGGGAGGCGGCATGGAGACGATCGGCATCGCCGAGTTCGAGCGCGTGGACATCCGGGCGGGCACGGTGATCGAGGCGCATCCGTTTCCCGAGGCGCGCAAGCCGGCGCTCAAGCTCACCATCGACTTCGGGCCGGAAATCGGCATCCGCCGATCCGCCGCCCAGATCACGGTCCACTACAAGCCCGATCGGCTGATCGGGCGGCAGGTGGCGGCGGTGGTGAATTTACCGCCACGCCGGATCGGCCCGTTCATGAGCGAGGTGCTTACGTTGGGCTTTCCGGACGAGGATGGCGCGGTGGTGCTGATGCGGCCCGACTTCAAGGTGCCGGATGGCGGGCGACTGTTCTGATGCCCGCCCATTACTACACCGTGACCTGGGATCAATTGCACCGCGACGCCCGCGCGCTGGCCTGGCGGCTGATGGGGCGCGGGCCGTTCCTCGGCATCGTCGCGGTGACGCGCGGCGGGCTGATCCCGGCCGCGATCATCGCCCGCGAGCTGGAGGTGCGGCTGATCGAAAGCGTGTCGGTGACGAGCTACGCCGGCGAATCGGAGGCGCTGCGCGGGCCGCCGGTGGTGATCAAGCCGCCAACGGCGGCCGGCGACGGATCGGGTTTCCTGATCATCGACGACCTGGTGGACACCGGCGCCACCGCGCGCGTCGTGCGGCATCTGCTGCCGCACGCTCATTTCGCCTGCATCTATGCCAAGCCGGCGGCGCGTGAAGCGGTGGACAGCTTCATCACCGAGGTCTCCCAGGACACCTGGATCCTGTTCCCCTGGGACACCGACACCGAGCCACGGTTCGTCGAGCCGCTGGCCCGGCGCGGACGGTAGGGCCCTCACCCGCCGGGCGTCAGCCCGGCGGGTGAGGGCGCGCCGGCCGAGGGCGCGCGGCTATGCCTCGCCGGCGATGAACGCCCGCAGGCTGCCGATGTCCTCCTCCTGCTCGCGCAAACTCGCCTTCACCACGTCGCCGATGCTGACCAGACCCGCCAGGACGCCGTTCTCCAAGACGGGGACGTGCCGGAACCGACCCGCCGTCATCAGCTCCCGGGTTTCGGCGACACTGGTGCGCGGCGTGGCGGTGGTCAGCTCGGCGGTCATGAGCTGCCGGGCGGTCATGGTCAGCGTCTGCGCGCCGTGATGGCGCAACGCACGGACGATGTCGCGCTCGCTCACGATCCCCACCAGCCGGCGGCCGGCGTCGAGCACCAGGACGGCGCCGATGCCCTTGTCCGCCAGCACCTCGAGCACGGTGATGATCGTATCGGCGGGCGAGACGGCAACGGTCTCGGTTCCCTTGTGGCGCAGGATATCGGCGAGGATCATACCACTCTCCTCCGTTCGAAACGGAGAAACCATGCCCCCGGCTGGATTTGCCGTAAAGGTCGCCGGCAGGGGCGCTCGGTAGCCGGCATGGCGGACGGGGAGGCTGGGCGCGGGGGTTTCCCGTCAGCCTTGTTCTGCGGTGTCGCGATGACGGATCTCCGTCATCACGGAGACGAGATCCTGCCGAAGTCGTCGCCGTCGAGTGGACCTCCCGCGGCGTCGGTGCCTCCGGTCAGCGTCGATGCGCTAATTCGACGGACCGCCATTTCGAGCAGGAGCGCGAAGAGCTGCTCGCGGTCCGCGTAGTGGCTGAACGAATGATCGGCGCCCTCGAGTACGGCCAATCTCGTATTGCGGAGCGCTTTCAGATGTTTGCCTCCAGGCCCGAAGTACAGCTCCAGATCGTCCAGCCCGCCGTCGTACTTCCCGTAGACCACCTGCACCTCGACTTGCCGCGCGTTCAGATTGGCGAACCATCGCCTGACCATTCGCCGTTTGGCGTCGATCTCGGCCGAGCGCATCAGGCGGTTGGCGGAGCGGAACGCCGATCGTGACAGGTTGCGGACCGGAATGCCGCCCGAGAGCAAACGTCGCCAGATCGCCGGGCTACGGAGCCGACGCAGATACTGGCGCGGTGTCCGCGGACTTCGGTGCTGCGCCTGCAGCGGCATCTTGGCGTCCTGTATGAAGTGCTGCATGTTCGCGAGCACCAGACCGCCTATCGCGAGATTGCCGCGCGCGACTTGCAGCGCCGCATAGGCGCCTGAGCAAACCCCGAACAGGATGACCGGCGTCCCGACGTGATCCTGCACCCACTCGGCGGCCTCGTGCGCTTCCTCCTGCCAAGCGGGTGAGAACAGCAGACGGTCGTGCCCGCTCACCGGGCTGGAATCTCCCACCCCCGACAAATCAACGCGCAGCGAGGCGATGCCGCGTCGAGCCAGCCGACGCGCAAACGTCACGCCCATCCGCGACTGCCCGTAATGCGGGATCGCGCCGGTGTTGTAGATGACCACCGCCGCCGACGGAGTGCGGTCGGCGGGCGCGCAGTAAATCCCGAACAATCGCCGGCGAGGCCCGAATTGCACCGCAATCTCGCGAAACTCCGGCATCGTAATGACGGCTTCCGGCAGCGGTCGATCGGTTGGCCCCGGTCGCTCCGGCGCGTCCTTCGCCAACCAGCCGACGAGCCGATCGAATGCCTGTTGCGGGATTTCGTTGGCGAGATCGTCGCGCATCAGCGCGGCGCGTTCCGGAAAGGACTCGAAATGCACCCCGCCACCAAGGCGACGAAGACGGTCCGCGAGCAGGTGCGCCTGTCGCGGCTCATGCGAGGTCAGGATGAGGGCGTTGTCGAACGGCCGGCGATCCAGGTCCGCCGGCTCGATCGCCTGCAATTCACGGTGCATCGCCCGGCTCAGCCGCAGACCGTAAGCCTCCCACCAGCCGTCCGCCTCGAAGGGATGTTTCACCATCCACAACGTGTCCGAGAGCGTCGCCAGTACCTCCTGCTCGCGCAGAAACATGCGGCCCGATATGACCGGCTGCAGCAATGCGGCGGCGGCGACGCCCTCGATCCGCGGGGCGGCACGCATCGCCAGCGCGCCGCCCAGGCGGATGCCGCAGAGCGCAATCTCGGCCACTCCGGTGCGCTCCCTGAGCCAAGCGGCGGCGCACACCACGCTCGCGGTCCAATCGGCGAGCGTAAGCGGCCGGCCCTCGTCGAGCGGTGAGTCACCGGTCCCGGGATAGTCGAACCGCAGCGCCGGCAATCCGGCGGCGGCCAGCTGCTCGGCAAGCAACAGCCACGGCCGGTGCAGTGCGGCGGCCTCGCGGCCGACGGCGCCGCACATGACCACGGCGCGAGATTTTCCGGGTCGGCGGCGGGTCAATTCCGGCGTTGCGGGCGGCAGGTGCAGCCATCCGAATGAATTGTCAAAGTTTATCGATAGCACGATCGGCTTTCACAGTTGTTGCGATTCATTACTGTGTCGTCTCTGAAACCCGCGAAACGGCCCGCCCGGGCAACTTCGGCATGCGCCGAACCTCGCCCGAATCAATGCCTTGCGGCTTGGGAACTACTTTGGAATCAAAAAGCCTCAGGCTCTTCCGATTCGGAAGGGATCAACGAGCGGGAGGCGCCTGAAGTCGATTCACATCTTCGTAGGCGGTTTGAATCACACCCGTCGCCCCCTCGGATCGCAGATCGGAATTGTAATATCCACTGATCTGGACTATGACTTTTCTGTATCGTCGTGGCGATGATGGGAATTATTGCCGCTCGATGGAGATCGTTACGGGAAAATGAATGCCGGTCCTCACCGCCCGTTGAGTGAGCCGGGCGCTGCCGAGCGGGCGCGCCGGCGCACCCGAAGCGGCTTGATGCGAAACCCGATCGGGCGCAACCCTGCGGCCGTCCGAAGCCGACCTACGCGGCCAATTCCGTGATCGCCGGAGCGGAGACGCGATTGCGCGCCATCTCCAGCAATGACTCAAACAACTGCTCGCGGCTCGGATGGTGACTGAAGGCGTGGTCGGCGCCCCGAACGATGGCGATGCGCGTGTTGCGGAACGCCTTCAGTCCCCTGCCGGCCGGCCCGAAATGGAGTTCCAGCTCATCCAGCCCACCGTCGAAATTGCCGTAGACCATCAGCATCTCGACCCGACGCGCCTGCAGATCCTCGAACCATTGCCGGACGATCTTCCGCTCCGCATCGATTTCGGGTGAGCCCAACAATTGTCGTCCGGTTCGCCAGATCGAGCGGGATATATTGGCGATCGGCACTCCGCCGGTCAGCAGCCGATACCAGATCACGCCGCTGCGCAGCCTGCGGGCATAATGGCGCAGCGTTCGCGGCGTACGCTGCTGCACCTGCAGCGGCTTCAGCGCGTGCTGGTTGAAATGCTGAAGGTTGACGATCACCGCGCCGCGCACCGCGCGATGGCTGCGGGCCACCTGAAACGCCGCATAGGCGCCGGAGCAATTTCCGAACACGATCACGGGCGCAGACGTCTCCCGCTGGAGCCATTCGATCGGTGCCCGGGCCTCCTCCAGCCACGCGCTTGAAAACAGCGGACGATCATGGCCGCTGGAGGGACAGGAATCGCCCATCCCCGACAGATCGAAGCGCAGCGAGGCGATGCCGTGCCTGGCGAGCCGTCGAGCGAAGGTCACGCCCATCCGCGATTGCCCGTATTGCGGCATCGCGCCGGTCGGATAGATCGCCACCGCCGCCGACGGCGCGCGCACGGCCGGAGCGCAATAGATGCCGAACAGCCGCCCCCGCGGTCCGAATTGCACCGCGGTTTCGCGAAAATCCGGCCATGTGATGACGGCGGGCGGTGACGGTTCGAGGCCGCATCGGCAGCCCTCCGGCGCATCCTTTCCGAGCCATTCGGTCACGCGATCGAACGCCCGCGCAGGAACCGAATTCAGCAGGTCGTCGCGCATCAGCGCGACGCATTCCGGAAACGGCTCCACCACGGCCTCGGCATGGAGCGCGTGCAAGCGTTCCGCAAGCAGTCGCGATTGGGGGTCATCGTTGGAGGACAGGATCAACGTGTTGCCCAATCCGCCGCAATCAAGATCCGTCAGTTCGATCGTCTGCAGTTGCCGATGCATGGTTCGGCTCAACCGCAAGCCGAACGCTTCCCAGTGATGGTTGGTCGCGAAGGGGTGTCGCACCATCCACAGCGTGTCGGAGAGCCTGGCGAGCGCCTCCTGCTCACGTAGAAACAATCGTCCTGAAATCACCGGTTGCAGCAGCGCCGTCGCCGCGAACCCTCGGTTGGAGCGAGCGGCATGCATTGCCAGGATGGCGCCGAAGCGGATCGCGCAGAGCGCGACTTCGGCCACGCCGGTCCGCTGCTTCAGCCAGGCGGCGGCGCGCATGATGCTGTCGGTCCATGCGGTAAGCGACAGCGCTTCTTCCTCTTCGAGCGACGAATTGCCGGCCCCGGGGTAATCGAAGCGCAGTGCCGGCATGCCGGCGGCGGCAACTTGCTCGGCAAGCAAAACCCAAGGCCGGTGCAGCGAACTCGCCTCGCGACCGATGGAGCCGCACAGCAGCACGGCGCGCGACTTACCGAGGGCATGACCATCACCGCTCGGTTGACCGGAAACTACGGGAGCCGGCAGGTGCAGCCACCCGATTGAGTTCTCAAATTCAACAGCTCTCATGAAGTCCCGCAAGTATTCGTTTCCCCAACGTCGTATTAGCCGCACGAAGACACGCAAGTCCGGCTTTCGGCAACCCTGCAACTGCCGATCAGAGTCTTTCGGTTCGAAACTACTTCCCCGGTAGCAAAACGTGAGTGCTCGCTCCTTTAAAGAGAAAAGGGCACGGCTTCTTCCCCAACCCGGTTCAAGAATTCGTCATCGATGGAAATTCCCCGCAGCGCGCAACCTTTGGTTCACCGTCCCACAAGCAATTCTCTTAGAAGATGTAGCTCTCTCCTGCTGGCGAGCGCGCCCGTGCCGGCCGGCACGGCGGCGCTCAGCTCAGGGCAAGGCCCTCAAATCAGGGCAAGGCCCGGAGTGCGGCCAGAGTTTCCTCCGGTTCCGGGCGGGTGGTGTAATCGGGATCGCCCTCCGCCCAGCGAACGATGCCACCCGGGTCCAGCAGGAAGCGCGCCGGGATGGGCAGCCGCCAGTTCGGATCGCCGTTCCGCTCCGCCAGATCGTTGCCCAGCTTGCGGTAGACGGCAATCAGATCGTCCGGCAGCGCCATGGCGAGACCGAATGCCTCGGCCACCTTGCTGTCGGCATCATGCAGCAGGTCGAAGCCGAGCTTCGATGCCGCCTTCAGTTCTCGCAGATATTTCGGCAGTTGCGGCGAGATCACCACGATCGCTGCGCCGTTCGCCCGCACCTCAGGAAGCACTGCGTTCAAAGCATACAGCTCTGCTCGGCAGTACGGTCACCAGGTGCCGCGAAAGAACGACACGATCAGCGGCCCGCGCGCCAGCAAATCGGCGGACGCGACGATGGCGCCGTCCTGATCGGGCAATGCGAAGCGCGGCGCCGCCTGGCCGACGGCGGGCATCCGGGCGCGAAAACCCGAGGCCCGCTGATCGGCCGTGACCCGGTGCATGATCGGCAGCAAGTCGGCGGGGATGCGGCCGGGCTTGCCGTCTTCTCCCTCCGCCGCGCGGCGGATCGCCGCCAGTTCGTCCTTGAGCGAGGCCATGATCTTCCTCCGTTGCGCGCGGCAACGATATGCGCCCCGGGGGCCAACGGCAAACCGGCGCCGGTGTCGCTCTCGTCCGCCCGCCTCTAGCGCCGGTACGGGAGCACCAGCAGCGCCCGCGCCGGCACCTTCACGAGCCCGCACCGGCGTCGCCGTTGCGCAGGATCACCATCGCCTCGGGGCAGTGGTCGAGGATCAGCTCGCGGCACGCCCCGCAGGGCGAGACCACCGCCAGCTCGCGATCGGTCTCGTCGGGCTTCGGGTGGCGGACGGCGACGATCACCTCGGCGGTGCCGTCGCCCTCCAGCAGCGCGCGGCCGAGCGCGATCGGCTCGGCGCAGACCGACATCCGCCCCACCGTGGCGCCCAGATGAATGCCGGTCCAGACGCGCCCGTCGCGGCCGCGCACCGCGGCCGCCGACCATGTGCCAGAACGGGCGATAGTGGCGCGCCAGAACCGCGTTGGCGGCCGCAATCAGCGCGTGGTCGGCGGCGTCGAGCGGCAGCTCCGGGCTACTCAGCCGCCTCGGCCTCCTCGCCTTCCTCCGTCGTCGGCCATCATCGCGTTCGCCACCACGCCGGACTGCTCGCGCACGCGCCGCTCGATCGCCTCGGCCACCTCCTTATGGTCGCGCAGGAACTGCTTGGCGTTCTCCCGCCCCTGGCCGATCCGCTGGCTGTCGTGGCTGAACCAGGCGCCGGACTTCTCCACCACGCCGGCCTTCACGCCGAGGTCGATCAGCTCGCCCACCTTGCTGATGCCCTCGCCGTACATGATGTCGAACTCGACCTGGCGGAACGGCGGCGCCAGCTTGTTCTTGACCACCTTCACCCGGGTCTGGTTGCCCGTCACCTCGTCGCGCTCCTTGATCTGGCCGATGCGGCGAATCTCCATGCGGATCGAGGCGTAGAATTTCAGCGCGTTGCCACCGGTGGTGGTCTCCGGGTTGCCGAACATCACGCCGATCTTCATGCGGATCTGGTTGAGGAAGATCAGCATGGTGTTGGAGCGCGACACGCTGCCGGTGATCTTGCGCAGCGCCTGGCTCATCAGCCGCGCGTGCAGCCCCATGTGGCTGTCGCCCATCTCGCCTTCCAGCTCCGCCCGCGGCACCAGCGCGGCGACGCTGTCCACCACCAGCACATCGACCGCGCCCGAGCGGACCAGCGTGTCGGCGATCTCCAGCGCCTGCTCCCCGGCATCGGGCTGGCTGATCAGCAGATTGTCCACATCGACGCCCAGCTTGCGCGCGTAGATCGGGTCGAGCGCGTGTTCGGCATCGATGAAGGCGCAGGTGCCGCCGCGCTTCTGCGCCTCGGCGATGGCGTGCAGCGCCAGCGTGGTCTTGCCGGAGCTTTCCGGGCCGTAGATCTCGATGATGCGCCCGCGCGGCAGGCCGCCGATGCCGAGCGCCAGGTCGAGGCCGAGCGAGCCCGAGGGGATCACCTCGATCCCCTCCTCGCCGCCGCGCGCGCCCAGGCGCATGATCGAGCCCTTGCCGAACGCCCGCTCGATCTGCGCCACCGCCGCGTCGAGCGCCTTGCCCTTTTCCATCAGAACCCCTCACAACCCTGAGTTACGGCGTCCCGTCGCTTTCGTATCACAGATTGCGCCGCCTATGATTGCACGTCGGCGCGTGCCGTTCCGCAAGCGAACGTTCGACGAACAGCAACCCCCGCATACGATATTAACCATCCGTTCGCAACCTGTTCTCCCGGGCGCGCGACGAGCGCCACCAGATCGGCGCCGATGTAGGGCTTGGCGAGGAACATCGTGCGCGGCGGCAGCAGTCGGCCGATAGCCGGATAGCAGGATCGCCGGGCATTTCGGGCCAGCGGCGGCGCAGCGTCGCGCAGCAGCGTCGGGCCATCGATCCCCGGCAGCGTCACGTCTGCGATCAGCAGATCCGGGCCGGATCGCCGACAGGCCGACGCAGCGCCGCCTCCGCCGATCCCGAGGCGAGCACGCGCCAGCCCTCGCGCGCGAAGCAACCGTGGCGGCGAGTCGGCGCTGCGCCGCCTCGTCCTCGACCAGCAGGATCGTGCCCGCGCAGTGCCGGCGCGGGCAGGAACAGCCGCACCGTGGTCCCGCGCCCCGGCGCGCTGTCGATCGTCACCGCTGCCGCCCATGGCCCGCATCGCCGCGCGCACCGAATCGAGGCCGATGCCGCTGCCCTCGGCTCTTGGTGGTAAAGAATGGCTCGAAGACCCGCGCCAGCAGCTCGGGCGCGATCCCGGCGCCGTCGTCGCCGACCTCGATCACCGCGCCCGCCTCCGTCGACGAGCGCGCGCAAGCTCAGCGTGCCGCCCGGGTCCATCGGCATCGCGGGCGTTCAGCGCCAGGTCGCGCAGCACCCGGCCCAGCGCGCTCCTTGTCGGCCAGCGCCGTCGCGCTCGGACCCCGGCCGCAGTACCAACCGCCGATCGGGCGCCGAGAATGCGCGCCAGTTCATCGCTGCGCTCCCGTCAGGAACGGCGCGAGCGCCAGCGGCGTCGCCCGTGACGACCGGTCGCGCCGCGCCCAGCAGCGCGCGCACCAGCGCGGCGCCCTCGGTGGCGCGGCGGCGAATTTCCGCCAGTTCGGCCCGCGCCTCGGCCGGTCGGCGGGCCGCCAGTCCGGCCTCGGCGCGCGCGATGATCGCGGCCAGCAGGTTGTTGCAGGTCGTGCGCGGCGCGCAGCCGCGCGGAGCCGCGGCTCATGACCGCCTTCCCAACCGCCAGACGAAGGCGATGATCTCGGCCACCGCCTTGTAGTGCTCAGCGGGAATTTCGGTGTCGAGTTCCAGTCCGTGCAGCGCCCGCGCGAGCGGCGGGTTGGGCACCAGCGGCACGCCGTGCGCGCGCGCGACCTCGCGAATCCGCTCGGCCATCGCATCCACGCCCTTGGCGACGATGCGCGGCGCCGCGCCGCGCCCGCGCTCATAGGCCAGGGCGACAGCGTAGTGGGTCGGGTTGGTAATCACCACCGTCGCCTTCGGCACCGCCGCCAGCATCCGCCGACGCGCCCGCTGCATGCGCAGCCGGCGCAGCCGCTGCTTCACCCGCGGGTCGCCGTCGGTCTCCTTCTGCTCGTCGCGCATCTCCTGGCGGCTCATGCGCAGGCCGCGCGCGTGGTGCAGCCGCACGCGCAACACGTCGAGAATCGCGATCGCCCCCTGCACCAGCAGCACCGTCAGCAGCAACCGCAACACCGCCGTCGACAACGCCGCCGGCAGCGTCGCCGGATCGCGGAACGGCGCGCCGGCGAGGCGCGGCAGCTCCGCCGCCAGCAGCCGCCAGACGGCAAAGCCGACGGCGCCGAGCTTCAGCGCCGAGAGCCCGGTCTCGGCCAGGCGATCGAGGCTCCACAGCCGTCGCAGCCCCGCCATCGGGCTGATGCGCGAAAGGCGCGGCGCGATCGCCGCCGGGCTCAGCAGAAACCCGGTTTGCAGCAGCACGCCGCGCAATCGGCGGCAAGCAGCACCAACGCGACAATCGGCACCGCCGCCCGCAGCCCGCTCATCACCGCGAATCGGACGGCTGGCTGCGGCGTGGTATCGCCGGCGGCGGCGTGCCCGATCAGGGCGCGAAACGCGACCAGCAGAATGCGCCCCGATCGGGCGCCTGCCAAACCAGCGCCAGCGTGGCCGCGCCCAGCATTCGCGAACATCACCAGCTCGCGCGAGACCGCGACCTGCCCCGCCTCGCGCGCGCGCTGCAGTCGTCGCGGGGTCGCCGCCTCGGTCCGGCTCTCCGCGGTTTCGGACGATTCGGCCACTCAGTTCAGCCCCGGCAGGGCGCCGAAGCCGGTGCGCACCGCCTCCCCCCAGGCGGCGAGGATCGCCCCCGAAAGCACCGCCAGCAGCGCCAGGCCGCCGAGAATCTGCGCCGGCGCGGCGAGGAAATGCACCTGGATGCGCGGCGCCAGGCGGGCCAGCAGGCCGGTCGCGACGCTCCAGACGACGCTCGCCAGCAGCGCCGGCGCGCAGAGACGCAGCGCCAGGCTGAAGCCGACCCCGACCGCGCGCGCCGCCGCCTCCGCCCCGGCGCCGGCGGGCAACACCGCGCCGGGCGCGATCAGCTTGTAGCTGTGCGCCAGCGCGGCGATCGGCAGCGCGTAGAGCCCGGAGGCGAGCACCAGCACCGGCGCCGCCAGTGCGAATAGCCGCCCCAGCGCGCTCGACTGCGGTCCCAGCTCGGGGTCGGGCTGGAGCACGCTGGAAATCCCCATCAGCAGCGCCAGTACCTGCCCCGCCATCGGCAGCGCCAGGGCCAGGATGCGGGCGAGGAAGCCGAGCCAGAGACCGGCCAGCAACTCCGCAATCACCATCGCCGCCGCGGTCGCCGGGGCGGCGGGCACCGCCGGCACCAGCGGCGCCACGGCGGGGGTCAGCAGCAGCGCCAGCGCGCCCGGCGATGGCGGCGCGCACCATCTTCGGCACCCCGGTCTCAGCCAGGCCCGGCAGCAGGATCACCAGTCCGCCGGCACGGGCGAGCACCAGCACGAAGGCGAAGGCGAGATCGGGCAAACCCGCGAGCAGCGCCGCATCCCCGGTCATGAACCGCCGATGGCGATGATGCGATCGAACAGCCGGTGCGTGTAGCCGGACAATGCGGCGTGCATGAACGGCGCGGTCAGCGCCAGGGTGACGCCGAGGGCGACCGCCTTCGGCACGAAGGCGAGCGTCGCCTCCTGGATTTGCGTCACCGCTTGCAGCAGCGAGATCAGCGCGCCCACCACCAGCGCCGCCCCCAACGGCGGGCCGGCGAGGCTCAGCACCATCAGCAGCGATTCCCGCAACACCCCGCCGACTTCGGCGGGGTTCATATCGGCATCTGCATGATCTGCTGATAGGCCTGCACCACGCGATCGCGGATCGCGGTTGCCGACTGCAACGCCAGCTCCGCGCGCGCGAGCGAGGTCACGACCTCGGTGAGATTGCCCTGCCCCGAGATCGCGGCCGCCGATTGCGCATCGGCGGCATGTCCCTGCGCCACCGCGTCATTCACCATCTGCGCGAGCGTCGCGCCGAAGCTGTCGCCCTCGCCGGCCGCACCGGCGGCGGTGTCGGTGCGCTGGTACGCGTCGGCGGCGGCGCGCGGGGTGACGGTGAGCGTCGCGATCCCGTCCGGCCCGGCGCCGAGCGGGTTCATCGCAACATCCCGATGGTGCGCGTCAACATGCCGCGCGTGGTCTGCATCACCGAAAGATTCGCCTGATACGACCGCTCGGCCGCCCGCATATCCGCCATCTCCACCAGCGCGTTGACGTTCGGCAGCTTGACGTAGCCTTGCGCGTCGGCGGCCGGATTGGCGGGGTCGTAGCGGCGCGGGAACGCCGTCTTGTCGGCCTCGATCGCCCGCACGCCCACCACCTCGGCACCGAGTGCGCGGTCCATCTTGTCGGTGAAGCTCACGGTCTTGCGCCGATACGGATCGGCGCCCGGCGCGGCGCCGGTGCTGTCCTGATTGGCGAGGTTCTGCTGCGATCACCGTCAGGCGCGAGGTCTGCGCCTGCATTCCCTTCGCGGAGATCGCCAGCGACTTTTCAAGGTCCATGAGCGGCTCCTTCAGCCACTCGCACCACTCTGGCCCAGCGCGGTACGGAACAGGCCGAGATAGGTGCGATAAATCGCCGCGACCGTCGCCTGGGTGGTGTCGGTGTCGGCGACCTTGGTGAGTTCCTGCTCGAGCGAGACCGCGTTGCCGTCCGGCTCGGTCCCGGTGGGGCGGACGGGGCGCGCGCCGGCGCCCGCCGGATCGACGGTTCCGGCGAGATGGCCGGGATCGGTGCGGTCGAGACCGGAGGCGGCGGCGACCAGCGCGGCGCCGACCGGGACGGTGAACGGCGCGACATCGCGCGGGCGATAGCCGGGCGTATCGGCGTTGGCGATGTTCTCGGCGAGCACGGTCTGCCGGCGATCGGCCCATTGCATCCGCCGCTCGGCCAAGTCGAACAGGGCGATGCGAGTCGGGTCCATGGGCGCAGCCTGCGCCCGGGACGGTTAGCGGCCGGTTAATATTCGCGCGGAAGCCGGGTTCAACGCTTCGTTAACCAGAACGCGCTTCAATGGAGGTCATGAGCGACGCCCCGTTCGCACCCTTCCGGGTGGAGACCCATCACGGCCTGGCGGAGACGCCGGCCTTCCCCGATACGCCGATCCAGCGCACCCGCGCCGGCGTCGCCGCGCTGCGGCGCACGACCGCGCTCGCGCGCGCGCTCGCCGATGCCGGACGGCCGATCGATCTCGCCGGTCTCGACGGACAAGTGGGGCTGGTCTGTGCCCGCGCGCTCGACCTGCCGCCGGACGAGGGGCGGGCGATGCGGGTCGAACTGCAGGGCCTGCTCGACGAGGTGGACGCGCTGGCGGCGGCGATGCGGCTTTCCCTCGCGTCCGGCTAAACGCTCCGACAGCCCGGCAAAATGCCGCGGATGTGGACCGAAACCGCCCCCCTCCTGACCGCCGCCGCCGCCCTGGCGGCGGTGCTCGCGCTGATCTGGGCGGCCGGACGCGTTGCCCGCATCGTCGGCCCCGCCCGGGCGTGGCGCCGCGCGGCCGGCGGGCGAACGCTCGCCATCGAGGAGACGCTGGCGCTCGATCAACGTCGGCGCCTGCTGCTGGTGCGCTGCGAGCGCGGGCGTTTTCTGCTGCTGACGGGCGGCACCGATCTGGTGGTGGGCTGGCTTCCCGAAACTGCGGGCCACGAGCCATGACCCGATCCCGCCTTCCTGCTTGCCGGCGCAGTGGCGTTGCTGGCCCTTGCCCCGCTGGCCGCGGCGGCGCAGTCGCTCAGCCTCGATCTCGGCGCCGCCGGCCAGGCCGGCGCGACCAGCCGGCTGGTGCAGATCACCGCGCTCATCTCGGTGCTGTCGCTGGCGCCGAGCCTGCTGGTGATGGTGACGGCGTTCACCCGTATCGTCATCGTGCTGTCCTTGCTGCGCAGCGCGCTCAGCACGCAAAGCACGCCGCCCAACGTGGTGCTCATCGGGCTGGCGCTGTTTCTCACCTACTTCGTCATGCAGCCGGTGCTGGATCAGGCATGGAACGCCGGTCTGCTGCCGATGAGCGAGGGGCGGATTCCGGAGATGGAGGGGCTGCGCCTGGCCGCCGCACCCTTTCATCGGTTCATGACCGGGAATGTGCGCGGCGCCGACCTCAAACTGTTTCTCGATGTCGCCAATCTGCCCTCGCCCGCCGATGCCGATCAGGCGCCGTGGCGCGCCCTGGTTCCGGCGTTCCTGGTCGGCGAGTTGCGCCGCGCGTTCGAGATCGGCTTCCTGCTGTTCCTGCCGTTCCTGGTGATCGACATGGTGGTGGCGAGCGTGCTGATGAGCCTGGGGATGATGATGCTGCCGCCGAGCGTGGTGTCGTTGCCGTTCAAGCTGATCTTCTTCGTGCTGATCGACGGCTGGCGGCTGGTGGCCGGGAGTTTGGTGCAGAGCTTCCACTGAACCACCGCGGTTGACGCCTCCCCGGGCGGCTCGCCAAAGTCGTGCCAAGCAAGACGGGGGAAAGCTGTGGGCGCGATTATTCACCGCCGGGGGATGCTGGGCCTGCTCGGTGCGGCGGCGCTGGCGCCGGCGGCGCGAGCGGCCGACTTCGACTGGCGCCGGTTCAACGGCGCCTCGCTGCGCTTCATGGTCTCGGTCCATCCCTGGACGCAATGGGCGCAAAGCCAGCTTCCGACGCTCGAGCGCGACACCGGCCTCAAGCTCAACTGGGAAATCCTGTACCAGGACCAACTGCGGCAGAAGCTGCCGCTGACCTTGCGCTCCGATCCAGGGGCGGTGGACGGGTTCTTTACCCTGCCGTCGTGGGATGCCGCCGCCTTCTCCCGCGCCGGGTGGTATCTGCCGCTCGACAAGCTGATCCATTCGGACCTGACCGCGCCCGACTGGGATTTCCCCGACTTCTTCCCCAATATTCTTAAGATACAGCAAGTGCGCGGCGAGCAGATCGGCGTACCGATCACCATCGAGTTGCAGGCGCTGTTCTTCAACAAGGCGATGCTGGCGGCCAAGCAGGTCGCCGCCCCCGGCACGCTCGATGCGCTGATGAGCGCGGCCAAGGCGCTCAACGACCCGAAGGACGACGTCTCCGGAATCGTCACCCGCGGCGACGGCGTGCAGGCCTGCTACACCTTCGCCCCGATCCTGTTCGCCTATGGCGGGCGCTGGCAGGACGAGAAGGGCAATCCCGAGCTGGCCTCGCCGGCGATGGTCAACGCGCTGCGCTACTATGGGGAATTGCTGCGCACGGCGGGGCCGGCGAACATCCTCGGCATGCAGTGGAAGACCACCTATCCGCTGTTTCAGCAGGCGCACGCCGCGATGTTCATCGATGCCACCAACTTCCTCGCCTATTTCAAGGACCCGGCGCAATCGCGCATCGTCGATCAGGTGGGCGTCACGACCTTGCCCGCCGGGCCGGCCGGCAGCCACAGCACGGTGATTTCCTGGGGTCCGGCGATCGCCGCGTCATCGAAGCAACAGCAGGCGACCTGGCTCGCGCTTCAATGGCTCACCTCGAAGGCGAGCATGGCGGCCGCCACCACGGCGACGCATCTGCCGCCGCCGCGCCGCTCGATCTACGAGAGCGACACCTACACCAACTCGGTGCCTCCCGACATGATAAAGGCCACGCGCGAGGAAATCCCGAATGCCGTTCCGAACGGCGCCAATCCGCTGGTGATCCCGGTGGCCGAGGTGCGCGCCGCGATCGGCGAGGCGATCACGGCGGTGCTGCAGGGCGGCGATGCCGCCAAGGCCGCGAACGCCATGCAGAAGCAGGTGATTCAGGTTCTGAATGGCTGAAGCGACGGCGCGGCTGGTCCTGCCGCGCGCCACGGCGCCGCGACGACGACGACGATCCTTCACCCCGGAGCTTCTGACCTCGCCGGCGTTGCTTGTCATGGCGTTCGTGATGGGCTTTCCGCTGCTGTATCTCGTCTACATGAGCCTGCATCGCTGGTCGCTGGTGGGGTTTGCGCCGCCGGCCTTCATCGGTGCGCGCAACTTCACCGCACTTGCCGACGATCCGCGCTTCACCGGCTCGCTCGGCCGCACGCTCTACTTCACCGCGATCGGCGTGTTCTCCAATCTGCCCGCCGGGCTCGCGATTGCGCTGCTGCTCGACCGGCGTTTCCCCGGCCGCAATCTGCTGCGCGCACTGCTTATTCTGCCGATGGTGGCGACCCCGGCGGCGATGGGACTGGTGTGGGTGGTGATGCTCGATCCGTCGCTCGGCATCGTGCGCTGGCTGCTCGGCGGCGTCGGCATCGCCAGCCCGCCGCTCTGGCTCGCCAACCCGGCTTGGGTCGTCCCCACCCTGGCGATGGTCGATGGCTGGATGTGGACGCCGATGGTGGCGCTGATCTGCCTCGCCGGGCTGGCGGCGCTGCCGCCGGAGCCGTTCGAGGCCGCCCGCGTGGACGGCGCCTCGGCCTGGCAGCGCTTTCGCTTCATCACCCTGCCGCTGCTGATGCCGACCTTGCTGGTGGCAGCGATGCTGCGGGTGATGGATCTGCTGAAGGTGATCGACATCATCTATGTGATGACCGGCGGCGGTCCCGGGCACGCCTCGGAGACGATGAATCTCTACAACTATCTGGTGGCGCTCTCCTACGACCGGATCGGCTACGGTTCGGCGGTGGCGCTGGTGCTGTTCGCGCTGGTTCTGGTCTGCACGGTGGGACTGATCCGGCTGCGGCGGGCGGTCGCGTGAAGCGGCGTCACCTGCAAACGGGAGCGCTGACGGTTGCCGCCTGGATCGTGGTCGGCGCGTTTCTTGCCCCGCTCGCCTGGATGGTGCTCGGCTCGTTCAAGAACACCGTCGATTTCCTCGCCTATCCGCCGGTGTTCGCGTTCCGCCCGACGCTTGCCAATTACCGCCAGGTGTTCGCCGACAATGCCTTCCCGCGCTACGTGCTGAACAGCACGGTGGTGGCCGCCGGCGCCACCCTGATCGGATTGATGCTGGGCATTCCCGCCGCGTACGCACTGGCGCGGTTCCGCCGCACCGCGATTGGCGTGCTGCTGCTGAGCGCGCGGATGGCGCCGGGGATCGCATTCCTGATCCCGCTCTTCGTCATGTTTCTCAATCTGCGTCTGGTGGGCAGCTACATCAGTTTGATCGCCAGCCATCTGATCTTCACGCTGCCGCTGACGGTTTGGATGATGGTCGGCTTCATCGAGGCGATCCCGGCCGAGGTCGAGCAGGCGGCGATGATCGACGGCTGCTCCTTGGCCGGCGTGCTGGCCCGCATCGTGGTGCCGCTGACCACCCAGGGGATCGCGGCGACCTCTGTTCTGGCCTTCATCGCGTCGTGGAACAACTTCCTGTTCGCCCTCGGTACTCTCGAACGACCGCACCAAGACGCTGCCGGTCGCCGTGCTGGGCTACATCGGCTACAACTCGATCCAGTGGGGCACCCTGATGGCGGCCGCGACCTTCATCACGCTGCCCGTCCTGGCGCTGGCGCTCTGTGTCCAGCGCTACCTGGTGCGCGGGCTGGTGGCGGGGGCGGTGAACGGATGAGAACCGTCGCCGCTTCGTCGCCGGGCCGGAGAACTGAGCGGTGGACCTGACGGCAGAGTGGCTCGAACCCGATCACCGAGGCGGCTTTGCGTCCGGCACGGTCGGGCTGGAACGGACGCGCCGCTATCACGCGCTGCTGCTGGTCGCCACGCATCCACCGGGCGGACGGTTCGTCCTCGTCAATGGCATCGAGGCATGGGTGGATTCCGCCTCGGGCCGTACCCCGCTCAGCACGCAACGCTACCTGCCGGACGTCGTCTATCCGGATGGGCACACGCACATCTCGGGCTTCTCGCGTGATCCCTGGCCGAGCTGGGAGTTTACGCTGCCGGACGGCACCAGGCTTCAGCACGAAATCTTCGTTGCGCATGACACGACGCAGACCGTGTTGCGCTGGCGGCGGCTGGCCGGCACCGGATTATGCCGGCTGCAGGTTCGGCCGCTGTTGTCGGGGCGCGACTACCACGCCCTGCATCGGGAAAACACCGCCTGCTCGCTGGCCGGCGTTTCAGGCAACGACCGCACGGTCTGGCAGCCTTACGGCTCGGTGCCGGCGATCGGCGCGTTCAGCAATGGCACCTATGTCGCCGAGCCTCAATGGTATCGGAACTTCCTCTATACGGCCGAGCGCGACCGCGGCCTTGATTGCGTAGAAGACCTGGCCTCGCCCGGTCGGTTTGAATTTGACCTGGCCGCGCAGGCCGCGGTCCTGATTTTCCGTTGCCGCGCGTGCGAAGCGGATCCCGACGATGCGGATGCTCTCGCCGACCGCGAACGCCGGCTACGCGGCTCCGGGCCGGACCGGCTTGCCGCCGCCGCCACCGCCTATTTGGCCGAGGGGCAGCACGGCGAGACGATTCTGGCCGGGTTTCCCTGGTTTACCGACTGGGGCCGCGACACCTTCATCGCCTTGCGCGGATTGACGCTCCCCGCCGGGCGGCTCGCGAGCGCCGAGGCGATCCTCGCGTCTTGGGCCGGCCGGGTCGATCAAGGAATGCTGCCGAACCGATTCACCGAAGCCGAAGGCCGGGCGGAATATAACACGGTCGATGCATCCCTGTGGTTCGTGATCGCCGTCGAGGAGTTCCTGCGGGCGGCAGGCGAGGTCGGCCGACAGGTATGCGGCGAGCCGGAGCTGGCGCGGGCGGTGAACGCGATCCTCGCCGGCTACACGCACGGGACGCGCTATCGGATCGGTGTCGATGCCGACGGTCTGATCCGCGCCGGCGAACCAGGTGTTCAGCTGACCTGGATGGACGCCAAGATCGGCGACCGGGTGGTGACACCCCGCGTCGGCAAGCCGGTCGAGGTGCAGGCGCTTTGGATCAACGCGCTGCGCATCGCCAGCCGTTGGTCGGAACGTTGGCGGGAGGCGGAGCGAGCGGCGCGCGCGAGCTTCGCCGCCAAATTCCCGAACCCCGATAATGGGGGCCTCTTCGACGTCGTCGATGCCGACCACCAGTCGGGCGTCCGCGACGCGCGCGTGCGCCCGAATCAGATCTTCGCCGTCGGCGGGTTGCCGTATGCGGCTATCGAGGGGCCGACCGCACGCGGGGTCGTCGATCTGGTCGAGCGAAAGCTGCTGACGCCGCTCGGCCTGCGCTCCCTGGCAGCGGACGAGCCCGGCTACGCGGCGCATTATCGCGGCGGTCCCGCCGAGCGCGATTTGGCGTATCACCAGGGGACCGTGTGGCCCTGGCTCATCGGCCCCTTTGTCGAGGCCTGGCTGCGGGTGCGCGGAGCGACCCGATCGGCGCGAGACGAGGCGCGCGCCCGATTCCTGCCGCCGCTCTCGGCACATCTGGAAACCGCGGGCCTCGGCCACGTGTCCGAGATCGCCGACGGCGATCCGCCGCACGCGCCGGGCGGATGCCCGTTCCAGGCCTGGTCGCTGGGCGAGCTGATCCGCGTGCAACAAATGCTGGGCGTAGCTCCCGGCGTGGTCCTGGATTGACCGTCATGCCCGACCCGACAACGCCCCGACACCCAATGTGGGAGACGGCGGAGGGTCGCCGTCTGAGCGCCATCAACGACGGCATCAACTGGCGGCGCTGGGGTCCGTATTTGAGTGAACGCCAGTGGGGCACGGTGCGCGAGGACTACAGCGCCGGCGGCACCGCCTGGGACTACTTGCCGCACGACCACGCGCGCAGCCGCGCCTATCGCTGGGGCGAGGACGGTATCGCCGGCTGGGGCGACGACCATCTGCGCTGGTGCCTCGGACTCGCGCTGTGGAACGGCCGCGACCCGATCCTGAAGGAACGTCTGTTCGGTTTGACGAACACCGAGGGCAACCACGGCGAAGACGTCAAGGAGCTCTGGTATTTCGAGGACGGCACGCCAACGCATTCGTATATGCGGATGCTGTACAAGTATCCGCAGGCGGAGTTTCCCTATACGCGACTGATCGCGGAGAATCGCACCCGCGGCCACGATGACCCGGAGTTTGAGATTTTTGATACCGGCGTATTTGACGATGGCCGCTACTTCGATGTCACGGTCGAGTACGCCAAGGCATCGCCCGACGATACGCTGATGTGCGTCACCGTCGAGAATCGCGGGCCGGACGCGGTGCTGTATTTGCTGCCCCAGTTCTGGGCGCGAAATATGTGGAGCTGGGCGACTGACATTCCGCGCGCCGCGCATCCGGCCGGCGCCGGATGGTGGATTGCAGACGAATCACCCGCGCTTTGAACCGATGCGGCTGCACTTCGACGGCTCTCCGGAGCTGCTGTTCTGCGAGAACGAGACCAACGCCCGGCGTCTCTACGGCATGGAGGTCGGCGGCTTCTTCAAGGATGCGATCAACGACTATGTCGTTCACGACGACCGAAATGCCGTCAGTCCGGATGCCGAGGGCAGCAAGTGTGCGCTGCTCTACCGGCTGCCGCTGGCGGCCGGCGGGCGGGCCATCGTGCGGCTGCGGCTGCGCTCCGCCGACGCTGCCGACGCGTCCGATCCGTTGTCCGGGTTCGACGCGATCGTTCGTCAGCGTCGCACCGAAGCCGACGCGTTCCATGAAGCGGTCCAGCACGAGATCACCGACGCCGAGCGGCGGGCCGTGCAGCGCGCCGCGTTCGCCGGCATGCTATGGTCCAAGCAGTTCTACTATTACGACGTGCCGCAGTGGCTGGACGGCGATCCGGCGCAACCGCCACCGCCGCCGGAGCGTGCTTCCGGCCGCAACGCAGGCTGGCAGCATGTCAACAACTACGACGTTCTGTCGATGCCGGACACCTGGGAGTTCCCGTGGTACGCGTCCTGGGATCTTGCGTTCCACTGCATTACCCTGGCCGCCATCGATCCGGATTTCGCGAAGGCGCAACTCGTGCTGCTGGCGCGCGAGTGGTACATGCACCCGAACGGTCAACTTCCCGCTTACGAATGGGCCTTCGGCGATGTCAATCCTCCGGTCCACGCGCGCGCGGCCTGGCGCATTTACCAGATCGACAAACGGTTGCGAGGGCGCGGCGATCGGGACTTCCTGGAGCGCGTCTTCCACAAGCTGATGCTGAATTTCACCTGGTGGGTGAACCGGAAGGATGCCGCCGATCGCAACATCTTCGAAGGCGGCTTTCTCGGCCTCGACAACATCGGTGTGTTCGACCGCTCCCGGCCGCTGCCGACCGGAGGTTACATCAGTCAGTCGGACGGCACCGCCTGGATGGCGATGTACACGCTCAACCTGCTGCGGATCGCCCTGGAGCTGGCGCTGCACGATCACGTCTATGAGGATATCGCAACCAAGTTCTTCGAGCATTTCCTTTATATCGCCGACGCCATGGAGAATGTCTGCGCGGCGGGTGCCGGCCTCTGGGACGAGGTCGATGAGTTCTACTACGACGTCCTCAATCTTCCCGACGGCCAGCATGTGCCGTTGCGGGTGCGCTCGGTGGTGGGGCTGATCCCGCTGTTCGCGGTGGAGGTCCTGCAGCCGGAAATGGATGATGCGCTGCCGGAGTTCACCCGCCGCGCCCGCTGGTTCGTCGAGCACCGGCCCGATCTCGCCCGGCTGATTTCGCGCTGGCAGGAACCGGGCAAGGGCGACCGGCTCCTGCTCTCGCTGCTGCGCGGCCACCGCATGAAATGCCTGCTGCGCCGCATGCTCGATGAAGCCGAGTTCCTTTCGGACCATGGTATCCGGTCGGTTTCCAAATACCATGCCGAGCATCCGTTCGTGTTCAGCCATCGCGGCACCGAATATCGCGTCGACTACGAGCCGGCGGAGTTGCGTTCGGTGCTGTTCGGCGGCAATTCGAACTGGCGCGGTCCGGTGTGGATGCCGATCAACTATCTGCTGATCGACTTGCTTTACGAGTTTCACCGCTACTACGGCGACGATTTCCTGGTGGAGTTTCCGAAGGGATCGGGTTGCCGGGCGACGCTGGCGGCGGTCGCCGACGGACTGCGCGAACGGCTGGCGGCGCTGTTCCTGAGGGGACGCGACGGCCGCCGCCCATGCCTCGGTCCGAGCGGGTTGCTGCAACTGGATGCGCAATTCCGCGATCACCTGATGTTCCACGAGTACTATCACGGCGAGACGGGCGCCGGCCTCGGCGCGTCGCATCAGACCGGCTGGAGCGGGCTGATCGCGTCGCTGCTGGCGCCTTCCGGCGGATGAGCGGCGATTGACGCCCGACATCGCCCCAGCTAATCGTCGGCCGCATACCAACCATGCGAGAGGCGGGATCGCCGCCCGGATTTAGGGAGTTTCACGTCTTTGGTCGATGCCGCGCGTCTGGTCCAGTTGATCGTCAACGGCGCCGCTTCCGGCTGCATCTACGGCATCATCGCCCTCGGCTTCGTGCTGATCTACAAGGCGACCGAGCTGGTGAATTTCGCCCAGGGCGAGATCATGATGCTGGGCGGCTTCGCCGCCTTCACCCTGATCTCGTGGTTCGGCCTGAACTACTGGTTGGGCGCGGTGCTGGCGGTGCTCGTCACCGCCGCCTTCGGCTTCCTGCTCGACGTGATCGTGATCCGCCGCGTGATGGGCCAGCCGCAATTCGCGGTGGTGATGCTCACGCTCGGCCTCGGTTTCATCTTCCGCGCCGCCGCCGGCATCGTCTGGGGCTATGATTTGGTCGGATACACGACCCCGTTCACCAACAGGACGGTCAAAATAGGCGGCATGATCCTCGGCGCCGACAGTCTTTCGGTGCTCGGCGGCACGGTTCTGCTCTGCGTCGTGCTGTATCTGTTCTTCAGCCGGACGAGATTGGGGATCGCCATGCAAGCGGCCTCGCAGAACCAACTGGCCGCTTACTATATGGGAATTCCGGTCCGCACGGTGTTTTCGCTGATCTGGGCGATCGCGGCCGGCGTCTCGGCGCTGGCGGCGATCCTGCTCACGCCGATCTCGATGGTGGACGTGAACATGGGCTTTTTGGGCATCAAGGCCTTCGCCGCCGCCGTGCTGGGCGGCTTCGGCTCGATCCCCGGCGCGCTGGTGGGCGGCGTCATCATCGGCATTGCCGAACAGCTCGCCGGCTTCTATCTCCCGGCCGGCTTTCAGGACGTGACCGCCAACGTGGTCCTGCTCGCGACCCTGATCCTGCTGCCGCAGGGCCTGTTCGCCGAGAAGATGGTGAAGCGGGTCTGATGCGGTATCTGTTCAGGACCAGCTACCGCCAGGACCTGACGGTGTGGCGCCACCCGGGCGACCTGTTCTGGTACGGGCTGCTGGCGATCGTGATGGCGGCGTTGCCGTTCGTGCTCGGCACATTCTATGTCGGCGAACTCGGCGCCGTGTTCATCTTCGCCATCGGCGGCGTCGGGCTGATGCTGCTGACCGGCTATACCGGGCTGGTCAATCTGGGCCACGCCGCCTTCCTCGGCATCGGCGCCTACACCGAAGCCATACTGCTGACCGCCGGCTGGCCGTTCATGGTGACGCTGCCGCTGTCGGGCATCTTCGCCGCCCTCGCCGGCATCATCATCGGCATCCCGACCTTGCGCATGAGCGGCCTCTATCTGGCCATCGCCACCTTGGCGTTCGGGCAGATCGTCGCCACCGTGCTGGAGAAGTGGGACAGCGTCACGCACGGTTTCGACGGCATGCCGGTGCCGATCCCGAGCATCCTGGGGCTGCAAATCCAAGGCGCCACCGGCACCTATTATCTGGCCTTGGTGGTTCTGATCTTCGCGCTCTGGATCGCCTGCAACATCCTGCGCACGCCGCTCGGCCGGGCCATGGTGGCGATCCGCGATTCCGAGATTTCGGCGCAGAGCATGGGCATCAACCTGGCGGTGTACAAGACCATCGCCTTCGCCGTCTCCGCCGGGCTGACCGGGCTCGCCGGCGCCCTGTTCGCCCACTACGTCAATTTCCTGGCCCCGGATTCGTTCGACATCCTGCTGTCGATCCAGTTCCTGACCATCATCTTCGTCGGCGGCATCGGCAGCCTGCACGGCGTGATCTTCGGCACCCTGTTCGTGCGCCTGCTGCCGCAGGGGATCGCCATCGCGCGCGACTACCTGCCCGGCAAGATCGCCCACATGCCGGGCCTGGAGCCGTCGATCTTCGGGCTGATCCTGGTGCTGGTGATCCTGTTCGAGCCGGCCGGCATCTATGGCCGCTGGCTGAAGACCAAGGCCTATTTCCAGGCCTTCCCGATGCACCGGCGCGCCGCCTTCCGCCGCCAGCGCAGCTACACGCGCTCGGAGCGGGTGCGGTGAGCGTCTTCTTTCGCGCCGAGGAGCTGTCGGTGCAGTTCGGCGGCATCCGCGCCGTCGATGCGGTGAGCTTCGAGGTGCGGCCGGGCGAGGTGTTCTCCATCATCGGCCCGAACGGCGCCGGCAAGACCACCATCTTCAACCTCATCAGCCGCATCTATCAACCCACCTCCGGGCGGCTGATGTTCCGCGACCGCGACATCACCGCCGTCGCTCCGCACCGGATCGCGGGCTTGGGCATCGCGCGCACCTTCCAGAACATCGAATTGTTCGCCAACGCCAGCGTGCTGCAAAACCTGCTGATCGGCTGCCACTGCCATGTGCGGGCGAGCATCTTCTCGCAGCTGGTGTTCCTGCCCGCGGCGCAGCGCGATGAGCTCGTGCATCGCGAACGCGCCGAGGACGTGATCGCCTTCCTCGGCCTGCAACGCTACCGCCACACGCTGATCGGCGGCCTGCCCTACGGCGTGCGCAAGGTGGTCGAGCTGGGACGCGCGCTCTGCACCGAGCCCAAGCTGCTGCTGCTGGACGAACCCTCCTCCGGCCTCAATGTCGAGGAGACCGAGGGCATGGGATATTGGATCGAGGACATCAAGAAGGACCTCGGCATCACCGTCATCATGGTCGAGCACGACATGAGCCTGGTGAGCGCCGTCTCCGACCGCGTGATGGCGCTGAACTACGGGAAGACGATGGCGATCGGCAGCCCGCGCGAGGTGCAGACGCACCCCGAGGTGGTGCGCGCCTATATCGGGGGCGAGGCGTGACCCTCACCCGCCGGGCTTCGCACGGCGACCTCTCCCGCGATGCGGGAGAGGTGAAACACCACGCGCTGCTACTCCTCACCTCTCCCGCTTGCGGGAGAGGTCGGCGCGCCCTGGCGCGCCGGGTGAGGGCAAGCCGGGTGCGGGGCGCGTGAGCGACCACCTGCTCAGCGTCGGCGGGATCGAGACCTATTACGGGCCGATCCAGGCGATTCGCGGCATCAGTCTCGATGTCGCCCGCGGCCAGATCGTCACCGTGCTCGGCGCCAACGGCGCCGGCAAGACGACGGTGCTGCGCACCATCTCGGGCGTGCTCAATCCCGAGCGCGGGCAGATCCGCTTCGACGGCCGCGAATTGCGGGGGCTGTCGCCCGACCGGGTGATGCGTCTCGGCATTTGCCACGTGCCGGAAGGACGCGAGGTGTTCGCGCTGCTGACGGTGCGGGAAAATCTGATGATGGGCGCCTATTCGCGCCACGATCGCGAGATTTCCCGCGATCTCGAGATGTGCTTCGACTACTTCCCCATTCTGCGCGAACGCGACCATCAGCGCGCCGGCCTGCTATCGGGCGGCCAGCAGCAGATGCTGGCGATCAGCCGCGCACTGATGGGGCGGCCGAAGCTGTTGCTGCTGGACGAGCCCTCGCTCGGGCTTTCGCCCATTCTGGTCACGCAGATCTTCGACATCATCCGCCGCATCAACCAGGAGCAGGGGGTGGCGATCCTGCTGGTGGAGCAGAATGCGCATGTGGCGCTGAAGACCGCCGACTACGGCTACGTCATCGAGGTCGGGCGGATCGTCATGCAGGACGATTGCGCGCGGCTGATGGAGAAGGAGGACATCAAGGAATTTTACCTGGGCCAGAAGGAGGCCGGGGTGCGCGGCCAGCGCCGCTGGAAGCGGAAGAAACTGTGGCGATGAGCACGCCGCCGCGCAATCTCCCGGCGATGGTGTGGGCGCGCGTGCTCGCCGACGGCGCGCGGCCGATCCTGCGCGAAAAGCAGCGCGGCATCTGGTGCGCCGTCAGCGCGGCGGAACTGGGCGGGCGGATGCGCGCGATCGGTCAGGGGCTGCGCGCCACCGGCTTCGAGCCCGGCGAGGTCGCCTGCGTGCTCGCCGCAACCCGGCCCGAGTGGGTCTACGCCGATCTCGGCATCCAGGGCGCCGGCGGCATCGCCGCCGGCATCCATCCGGGCGCCGATGCCGAACTGCTCGCCGCGACCGTGCGCGATTGCAGCGCACGGGTTCTGTTCGTGGAGAACGAAGAGCAACTCGATAAGGCCCTGCACGCTCGCGCCGCTTGCCCGGCGCTGGAGCGCATCGTCATCCTCGACATGAAGGGCCTGCGCGACCTCGCCGACCCGATGTGCGAAAGCCTTGAAGCCTTCATCCGGCGCGGCGAGGCGCATGACGCGCGCGAGGGCCGGGCTTGGGAAAACGGCCTGGCGGAGATTCGCCCCGACCAGCCCGCCATGCTGCTCTACACCGCCGGCACCACGGGGGCGCCGAAGGGCGTGGTCTTGAGCCATCGCGCCGTGCTGGCTCAGATCGAGCGTGCCGCCGAACTGTTCGGCCTCCGCGCCGGCGACGAGCGACTGGCCTTCATGCCGATGGGGCATGTGATCGAGCGCGTTCTCGGGCTGCATCTCTCGCTCCATGCCGGCGTCATCGGCAATTACGTCGAGAGCGCCGACACCGTGGCCGAGAACCTTCGCGAAGTCCGCCCCTCGGTGCTGGCCGCTGCGCCGCATGTATGGGAACGCTTCCACGCCCGCGTGGCGGTCGCCACCGGCGAGGCGACCGCCATCCAGCGCGGCCTGTTCGCCTGGGCCATGGCCGCCGGGCGACGCCGCGCCAACCGTCGCCTGACGGGCCGCGCCGTGCCGCCCTGGACCGCACTGGAAGCCGGGTTGCTCCGCCGGCTCGTGCTCGGCAACGCGCATCGCGACCTGGGGCTCGATCGGTTGCGGGTGGCGCTGATCGGCGGCGCCCCTGTCTCCGCTTCGCTGATTGCCTGGTTCAGGGCGTTCGGGATCGATCTCATCGAGATCTACGGCCAGACCGAGTGCGCGGGCCTCGCCGCAGCGATGCCGGCAGCGGCGCCGCGGGCCGACGCCGTCGGCAAGCCGGTGCCCTCGACCGAGGTGGCGATCGCGCCCGATGGCGAGATCAAGTTGCGCGGCCCGCATCTGTTCACGGGCTACTGGAACCAGCCCGACGAGACCGCGCGCACGCTGGATGCCGATGGCTGGCTGCGCACCGGCGACATCGGGGCGATGTCCGACGGCTATCTTCGCGTCACCGGCCGGCTGCGGGACGTCTCGGCCCGGCACGCCGTTTCGACGGCGGCGATGGAAAAGGAGTTGAAGGCCTCGCCGTTCATCGCCGACGCCCTGGTGTTCGGAGAAGAGCGCGCCTTTCTGTCGTGCGTGGTGATGATCGACCACGATGCGGTCGAGCGCTGGGCGCGAGCCGGCAACATCGCCTTCTCGAGCTTCGCCGGCTTGGCCCGGGCGGAGCCGGTGCGCGCGCGGATCGGCGAGGAGATCGCGCGCGCCGCCGAGCGGCTGGGCTCGCCCGGTTGCATCCGCGCCTTCCGGCTGATCGATCGGAAGCTGGAACCGGACGACGCCGAGTTGACGCCGGTCATGAAGCTGCGGCGCGGCGTCGTCGCCGAGAAATACGGCGCTCTGATCGAGGAGATGTACAGCGGCGCCTGATGCCGGCGAGCGCCGCCGTCGCACCCGCCGGCAGGAGGATACTGGAATGCGCAGGCTGCTCGCCGCCACGCTCGTGCTTGGCGTCACCGTTCCCGTCGCCGCCGGCGCGGCGGAAAATCAGGGCGTGACGCCCGGTTCCGTCAAGATCGGCACCTACACCGATCTTTCCGGCGTCACCGCCATGTGGGGGGTGAACAACTCCAATGCCTGGCGCATGGTGTTCGACGAGGTGAACAAGGCGGGCGGCATCAACGGACGCAAGATCGACTATATCGTCGAGGACAACCAGTACCAGGTTCCGCGCTCGATCCAGGCCGAAAACAAGCTGCTCAACCAGGATCGCGTCTTTATCCAGGTGGCGAATGCGGGCACGCCGATGAACAACGCCACCATGCCGATGCAGATCAAGGCCGGCGTGGTGAACGTGTTCCCGCTGACCTCGGCGCGGTCGATGTACGAGCCGTTCAGCCCGTTTAAGTTCGCCCTCGGGGCGTCCTATTACGATCAGGTCCGCTCGGGGGTGAAGTATTTCGTCGAGCAGCGCAACAAGAAGACCGTCTGCGCGATGTCGGAGGACACCGATTTCGGCCGCGACGTGATGGACGGGGCGAAGGACGAACTGAAGGCGCTGAAGATGCCCTTGGCGGCGGAGACGCTGCATAAGCCCACGGACGTGGACTTCACCGCCGCGGTCGCCAAGCTGCACGACGCCAATTGCGATCTGATCGTGGTCGGCGGCATCGTGCGCGACACCAACCAGATCATCGGCGCGGTGCGCAAGAGCGGCTGGAAGGTCGACATGATGGGCCAGGCGGCGAGCTACGACAACAACGTGGCGCACGTGCCGGGCAACGCGAACGACGGCTTCTACTCGGTGACGCCGATGTTGTTCGTCAACGCCAACGACCCCGATCCGAAGATCCATGCGTTCATCACCGAGTACAAGCAGCGCTTCGGCCGCGATCCGAACTTCGCCGCGCAGATCGGCTACACCGGCGCGCAGCTCACCGTGCTGGCGTTGCAGAACGCCGGCAAGGATTTGACCACGGAGGGCTTTATCAAGGGGATAGAGCAGATCAAGGACTATCACGACATCTTCGGCTCGCCCACCTTCAGCTTCGGGCCGAACAAGCATCTCGGCTCCAACCAGTCGTTCCTGTGTGTGGTCAAGGACGGCGAATGGGTGCCGGTCGCGAAGGAGGCGATTTCCTACTGACACCCTCACTCGGCGCGGCTGCCGCCGCGCCGAGATCGCGCGCCACCTCGGGCGAGTGCAGCAGCCGCTCGATCGTGCGCGCGTGCTCCAACGCCGCATCGGCCTCGAAGGTCAGATCGGGAACCTGGCGCAACTGCAGCGCGCGGGCGAGTTGGCTGCGCAGGAAGCCGGTCGCCCGGCGCAGCGCCGGCAACAGCGCGTCGATGTCGGACCGGCCCAGGCGGGCGACGTAGGCGGTCGCGTGCTTGAGGTCCGGGCCGATCCGCACCTCGGTCACGGTAATCTCGGCGTCCGCGAGTTCCGGATCGCGGAACTCGCGGCGGGCAAAAACGCCGGCCAGCACATGACGAATCTCCTCCGCCACCCGCAACTGCCGCTGGCCGGGCGCGCCCGTCACGCCCGCGGGCTCACGCCGGCACCATCTCCGTCTCGTAGCACTCGACGACGTCGCCTTCCTGCAAGTCCTGGAAGCCGGCGAAGCTTAGTCCGCATTCGTAGCCGCGCGCGACCTCGCGCACGTCGTCCTTAAACCGTCTGAGCTGGCTCAATTCGCCGGTGTGGATCACCACGTTGTCGCGCAGCAGCCGCACGCCGGCGCCGCGCTTGACCAGCCCGTCCGTCACCATGCAGCCGGCGACCTTGCCGGTCTTGGTGATGGTGAAGACCTTGCGGATCTCGGCATAGCCCAGGAACTTCTCGCGCGCCTTCGGGGCGGTCTTGCCGCGCACCAGCTCGGCCACGTCGTCGGCGACGTCGTAGATGATCGAGTAGTAGCGGATGTCCACGCCGTCGCGCGTGGCAAGCTCGCGCGCCTGCGCGGTGGCGCGCACGTTGAAGGCCAGCAGGATGGCCCCCGAAGCCTTTGCGAGTTGCACGTCGCTTTCGGTGATCTGCCCGACGGCGGCGTGCAGCACCCTCACCCGCACCTCCTCGGTGCCCTGTTTCAGCACCGTCGCGGCGATCGCCTCGGCGCTGCCCTGCACGTCGGCCTTGATGACGGCCGCCACCTCCTTTTGCTGGCCGGCCTGGATGCGGGCCAGCATCTCGTCCATGGTGCCGCGCGCGGCGACGTTCGACGCGGCGGTCTTGTCGCGCTGGCGACGGGCGCGGAACTCGCTGATCTCGCGCGCCCTGCCCTCGTCCTCCACCACCACGAACGGCTCGCCGGCAGCCGGCGCGGCGGACAGGCCGAGGATCTCCACCGGCATCGACGGCCCGGCCTCTTTGAGCGCCCGCCCCTTGTCGTCGAGCATGGCTCGCACGCGGCCCGACTCCGACCCGGCGACGATGATGTCGCCCTGCTCCAGCGTGCCCCGTTGCACCAGCACCGTCGCCACCGGCCCGCGCCCGCGGTCGAGCCGGCTTTCGATCACGGTGCCCTCGGCGGCGCGGCCCGGATTGGCGCGCAGATCGAGGATCTCCGCCTGCAAGGCGATCGCCTCCACCAGCGTATCAAGGCCGGTCTTCTTCAGCGCCGAGACCTCGACGTCCTGGGTCTCGCCGCCCAGCTCTTCGACCACGATCTCGTGGCTCAGCAGCTCATTTCGAACACGATCGGGATTGGCATCCGGCTTGTCCATCTTGTTGATGGCGACGATGATCGGCGCGCCGGCCGCCTTGGCATGACGGATCGCCTCGATCGTTTGCGGCATTACGCCGTCGTCGGCCGCCACCACCAGCACCACGACATCGGTCACGCCGGCGCCGCGGGCGCGCATGGCGGTGAACGCCTCATGACCGGGCGTGTCGATGAAGGTGACGCGCTGGCCGTTTTCCAGCTCCACCTGATAGGCGCCGATATGCTGGGTGATGCCGCCCGCCTCGCCGGCGGCGACATCGGCCGAGCGCAGCGCATCCAGCAGCGACGTCTTGCCGTGATCGACATGGCCCATCACGGTGACGACCGGCGGTCGCGGCAGCATGTCCTCGTCGGTGTCGGCCGCGCCTTCGAGCCCGAGCTCGACGTCGTCCTCCGAGACCCGACGGGCGCGATGGCCGAATTCCTGCACCACCAGCTCGGCGGTGTCGGCGTCCAGGGTCTGCGTGATGGTCGCCATCACGCCCATCTTCATCAGCGCCTTGATCACGTCGGGCGCGCGGGCGGCCATGCGATTGGCCAATTCCTGCACGGTGATCTGCTCGGGCAGCACGACGTCGCGCACCACCTTCATCTGGTCGGAGCGCAGCATCTCGAGCTCCGCCTGACGCCGCTCGCGCTCGCGCTGGCGACGCACCGAGGCGAGGCTGCGCACCCGATCGTCCTCGCCCTCGATCGCGGCCTGCACGTCGATGCGGCCGGGGCGGCGATGGTCGGTGCCCTTCTTCGCCACCGGCACGCCGGGCTTGCGCGGCGGCAAGGCGCCGCCGGGACGGCGGATGGTGCGTTGCTCGTCCTCTTCCTCGCGGGTGCGCAGACGCAGCGTGGTCGCCGGCGTCGCCGGCGCGGCGGGCGCACCGGCCGGACGACGGGCCTCGACGCCGGCCCGCATGGCGGGCGCACCGGCGATCCGTGCCGCTCGCGGGGCGCCCCGCGGGTCGGCTCGCCGATCGGCGCGGCGGCCTGCCGCGCGGCCACGAGCTGGGCCGCCTCTTCGGCCCGCACTCGCGCCTCGGCGTCGGCGCGCTCGTGCTCGGCACGCTCCGCCGCCTCCTCGGCGGCGCGGCGGGCCTCTTCCTCACGCCGACGCGCCTCCTCGGCGGCGGAGAGGATGGAGATCGTCTCCTGCTCGCGTCGTTCGGCTTCGCGACGCGCGGCGTCGCGTTGCTGCTCCACCAGCGCGCGCTGGCGCGCCGCCAATTCGGTCGCGGTCAGCGCGCGCGCGGACGCGCCGCGGCCCGCCGAGGCGCCGCGCGCGGTCGGTGCCGGCGTCCCGCCAGCCGGCGGGGTGCCCGGCGCGCGCTTCTTGCGCACCTCCACCTGCACTACCTTGGATCGCCCATGGCTAAAACTCTGCCGAACCGATCCGGCGTCCACCGTGCGTCCCAGCTCAAGCCGTCCCGCGGGCCGCAGTGACAGCCGGCCCTTGCTTGCGTCCTGATCGTTGCCTTCGCTCATTACCCCGCCCGCCGGAAAGATCCCGGTCGTTCCAAATCGCCGCGGAACGGAAAGCCCCTCCAGACGATCACATTCATGCGCCAGCAGATCCGCCAGCCTACCCGCCGCCACCGCGACATGCACCGCGCGCTCACGGCCGAACACACGCGCCCAGCGCCGCCGCCGGCAACGGCGTCCGCACCACCAGGCCGGCGGCACCGGAGCGGCACCGCTCCCGCTCATCGGGGCTGCCGTCGTGCGCTTGCAGCAGCAGCGCCGCACGCCGGGAGCGCACCCATTCGCGCGCCTTCTCGAACCCGGCGACCGCTTGCCCGGCGCGCCGCGCGAGGCCCAGCAACTCGGCGATCCGCTCCGCCAACCCGGCCCGCAACCGCGCCGACAATCCGCCGGCAGCTTCAGCGGCCCGCGTGCGGCCCGCGCAAAGCCGCCGCGCGCGAGCGCCGTATCTAGCACATCGGCCCGCGCGCTCAACCACATTCCCCGGCCCGGAAGGCGGCCGGCCAAATCGGCGACCAGCGTCCGATCAGGCGCCACGACGAAGCGGATCATCGTCTCCTTCGGCGCGCGTTCGCGGGTCACGATGCAGCGACGAAGTGGCCCCTTCTCCAACTCCTCGATCCTCCGGGAGCGGGGCGCCGGGAACCGGAGGCATCTCGCGTCAGTCGTGATCAACCTCCTCGCCCGCCGCCTCCTCGCCCGCCGGCGCCTCGCCCGCCCCTCCTCGGCAACGGCGTCCTCGCCGAACCAATGCGCGCGCGCCGCCATGATGACGGCGTTTGCGGCCTCCTCGTCCAGCGCCGCCGCGCCGACGATCTCGATCAGCTCGTCGGATGCCAAATCGGCCAGATCGTCAAGGGTCTTCACCCCCTTCTCGCCGAGCGCGACCAGCATCGCCGGCGTCAGCGGTTCGATGTCGGCCACCTCGTCGGTAACGCCCAGCTCGAGCCGGCGGTCGTTCAGTTCGGTGTCGCGCCGGGTTATCCAGGCCTCGGCGCGACGAATCAGCTCGGCCGCCACGTTCTCGTCGAAACCTTCAATCTCGGCCAGTTCCTCGGGCGGGGTGAACGCCAGTTCCTCGACCGAGCCGAAGCCCTCGGTCACCAGCAGCCCGGCGATCACGTCGTCCACGTCCAGCGCCTCGACGAATTGACCGCTGCGACGGCGGAATTCCTCCTGCCGACGCTCGCTCTCCTCGGCCTCGGTGAGGATATCGATATCCCAGCGGGTGAGTTGCGAGCCCAGCCGGACATTCTGCCCGCGGCGCCCGATGGCGAGGCTGAGTTGGTCGTCGGGGACGACCACTTCAACCCGCCCGGCCTCCTCGTCCATCACCACCTTGCTCACCTCGGCTGGCGCCAGTGCGTTGACGACGAAGGTGGCGGGATTGGGCGACCAAGGAATGATGTCGATCTTCTCGCCCTGCAATTCGGCCACCACCGCCTGCACCCGCGAGCCGCGCATCCCGACGCACGCACCCACCGGATCGATCGAGCTGTCGCGGCTGATGACCGCCATCTTGGCGCGCGAACCGGGATCACGCGCGACCGCCTTGATCTCAATGATGCCGTCGTAGATCTCCGGCACCTCCTGGGCGAACAGCTTGGCGAGGAAGCCCGGATGCGTGCGCGAAAGGAAGATTTGCGGCCCGCGCTGCTCCTCGCGCACGTCGTAGATATAGGCGCGCACACGGTCGCCGTTGCGGAAGCTTTCGCGCGCGATCAGCTCGTCGCGTCGCAGCAGCGCCTCGGCGCGGCCCAGCTCCACCATCAGATTGCCGTACTCGGTGCGCTTGACCACGCCATTGACGATCTCGCCCACGCGGTCCTTGAATTCGTCGTACTGCTTCTTACGCTCATACTCGCGCACCCGCTGCACGATCACCTGCTTGGCGGTCTGCGCGGCGATGCGGCCGAAATCGATCGGCGGCAGCGGATCGACGAGAAACTCGCCGACATTGATCTCGGGCTTAAATTTGCGGGCGATGTTGACGGGAATCTGCGTTTCCTCGTTCTCCATCGCCTCCACCACCTCGGTCCAGCGCGACAGCCGCACGTCGCCGGTGCGGCGATCGATGGTGGCGCGGATGTCCTTCTCGTGACCGTATTTGGCGCGCCCGGCCTTCTGGATGGCTTGCTCCATCGCCTCGATCACCTCGTCGCGGTCGATGTTCTTCTCCCGCGCCACGGCATCGGCGACCAGCAGCAGCTCGGGGCGGGCGATCGCGGTATCCATTTCTGGCCTCATGTTCTCGGCGTCGGTTCGTTCAGTGGGGCCGCGCGGGGCGGGCGGTGGCGGCGATCAAGGCCTCGGTCAACACCAGCTTGGCGCGGCGCAGCCCGGCGAGCGGTAGCGCGATCGGGGTGCCGTCGTCGAGCCGCAGCCGCGCCGCCTGCTCGTCGGCGCCCAGCACGACGCCGGAAAAGCGCTTGCGCCCGTCGATCGGCTCGATCAGCTCGGCGCGCGCCAAGTGTCCGGCGAAGCGGTTCCAGTCCTTGACCCGGGTCAGCGGTCGGTCGATCCCGGGCGAGCTGACCTCCAGCGTCCAGGCCCCCGGCAGCGGGTCCTCCACGTCGAGGATGGTACCGGCGGCGCGGCTGATGGCCTCGCAATCCTCCACCGCCATCGGCGCCTCGTCGGCGCGATCGGCCATGATCTGCACGGTCGGCCGCTCGCGGCCCACGACGGCGACGCGCACCAGCTCATAGCCCATATCGGCGAGCGCCGGCGCGATGGCGGCGCCGATCCTCGCCTCCAGCACCGTCTCGGTCGCGCGTCCGTATCCCAAGAAACGAAAAAGGCGGCCCGCAGGCCACCCCCCATTCAGGCAGTGGAGAAATACCGGGATGCTAAATAGCGAGGCGGGGGGCGAGGCGCAAGAGCGAGGAGCGGGGTTACTTTCCGCAAAGCTCTCACGCTAACGACGAGCGGCGCCGTTGGCCAACTGCGCGCATTTCCGCATCACCGATGGCAGCCCGGCGGTTCCCAAATCCGCATGAGGATGCAGGAACCCCTCGGCGGCGATCACCTCGACCCGCGCCGCGCGCACGATCAGCCGCAGCTCCATGTGCGTCAGCCCATGCCGCACCTCGCCAACCATGCGCCAATCCGCCGACATCGGCGCCCGGGCCAGCATCTCGGCCTCGGTCCATTCTTCAGCGCGCCAAGGCGTTCCCGGCAGTTCCGCCATGCCGCCGAGCAGCCCGGAGGGCGGGCGTCGGCGCAGCAGCACGCGTCCGGCGGCGTCGATGAGCCAGAAATGGACGCCGTGGCGCAGCGGTCGCGCGGCCTTCGGCGCCCGGCGCGGCAGATCGGCGGCAATGCCGCGAAGGCGGGCGGCGCAGGAACGTGCGCACGGACAGAGGCCGCAATCGGGCCGCGCGGGCGTGCAGACGGTGGCGCCGAGATCAAACAGCGCCTGCGCGAAGTCGCTCGGCCGCGCCCGCGCCGGCGGCGCCGTCCCGAGGCCCTCGGCCGCCGCGCGGATGGCGGGCTTCGCCCCCGGCAGCGGCGCCTCGATGGCGAACAGCCGCGCCGCCACCCGCTCGACGTTGCCGTCCACCGGCACGCCCGGCACACCGAAGGCGATGGCCGCGATCGCCGTTGCCGTATAGGGGCCGATGCCCGGCAGCCGAGCCAGCGCCGCCGGATCGCGCGGAAACCCGCCGGCCGCGATCGCGCGCGCGCAAGCGTGCAGGTTGCGCGCCCGGGCGTAATATCCGAGCCCCGCCCAGGCGGCGAGCACCTCCTCCAGCGGCGCCGCGGCGAGCTTAAAAACATCGGGGAAGCGGCTGACGAAGCGCTGGAAATACGGTATCACCGCCGCCACCGTGGTCTGTTGCAGCATGATCTCGCTGAGCCAGACGCGGTACGGATCGGCATCCCCTGGCGCCGCGCGCCACGGCAGGGTTCGCCGGTTGCGGTCGTACCATTCGAGCAGGACGGGGGCGATGGCGGTGTCCGACACGAAGGCCCCTGTGCCACCCGGGTCGCGCAACGTCTATGGCCCGCGAGCGGTCGGCACGCTGATCCCGGCGCTGACCCGCCCCGCCTTCCGGCGCCTGGGCCCCGCCGCGGCCCGGCTGATCGCCGACTGGGAAGCGATCGTCGGCCCCGGACTGGCGGCGGCACCGAGCCGCGGCGCCTCGCGGCGGGCACGCTGACGATCGCCTGCTCGGGGCCGGTAGCGCTCGAATTGCAGCATCTCGGGCCGGTCCTGATCGCCCGCATCAACGCCCAGCTGGGCGCCGAGGCGGTGCATCGCCTTCGTTTCGTGCAAGCGCTGGTGCGCCCGGCGTCGATCGCCTCTCCGCCCGCCCTCCGATCCCGCGGCGGCGCATATTCCCGATCCCGCGCTGCGCGACGCTGCCCGCCGGGCCGCTGCGTGACGCCTTGGCCGCACTCGGGCGCGCGATTGCCGCCCCGACTCGCGCCCGGGCTCGACGCGACGCGGCGGCGGTCGATAAGACTTCCTCAAGACCCGCGAGGCCGCCATGACCGTCCGCCGCCGAACCGTGCTCCGCCTCACCGCCCTCGGCCTCGCCGCGCCGGCGCTGGCGCGCGCCCAAGGTCAGGCTCCAGACGCCGCCGGTCCCCGCGACGGCGGTGCAGACCGCCGCCTGGGAGAGCCCGCGCACGCTCGGCAGCGCCGATGCCAAGGTCGAGGTGCAGGAGTTCTTCTCGCTCACCTGCACGCATTGCGCCGCGTTCGCGCATGAGACGTTTCCTCAAGTGCAGAAGAACCTGATCGACACCGGCAAGGTGCGCTGGGTGTTTCGCGATTTCCCCCTCGACCGCGTGGCCCTGCAAGCCGAGATGGTCGCCCGCGCGCTGCCGCCGGAACGCTATGCCCCGTTCCTGCTGGCGATGTTCGCGAGCCAGGACCGTTGGGCCTTCGCGCAAGGCGTCGATGCCGAGGACGAAATCCGCAAAATGGCGGCGCTGGCCGGCATGGGCCCCGCAGTGTTCGACGCCGCCTGGAATGATGCCGCGCTGCGTGACTGGATCCTGGTGCAGCAGGCCGGCGACCAGAAGAAACACGACATCGACTCGACCCCGACCTTCCTCATCAACGGCAAGAAGGTGCCCGGCGAAATGAGCTACGACGAGTTCGTCAAGCACCTCCCGACCGCCTGAACGTGCCGGTCAGCTTTTCCCGCCTGCGGCTGCTCGGCTTCAAGAGCTTCGCCGAGCCGGCCAATGTGGAAATTCTGCCCGGTCTGACCGGCATCGTCGGCCCCAACGGCTGCGGCAAATCCAATGTCGTCGAGGCGCTACGCTGGGCGATGGGCGAATCGAGCGCGCGCAACCTGCGCGGCGGCGAGATGGAGGACGTGATCTTCGCCGGCACCGCCGGGCGGCCGTCGCGCAACATCGCCGAGGTGGGGTTGGTGCTGCACGACGCCGCCGGCCAGGCGCCGCCGCCCTTCGACGAGCTGGGCGAGATCGAGATCGTGCGCCGTATCGAACGCGGCGCCGGCAGCCAGTACCGGGTGAACGGCAAGGAGGTGCGCGCGCGCGACGTGCAGACCTTGTTCGCCGATCTCGCCTCGGGCGCCCGCGCGTCGGCCATGGTGAGCCAGGGCCGCGTCGGCGCGCTGGTGGCGGCGCGGCCGGAGGAGCGGCGGGCGGTGCTGGAGGAGGCGGCCGGCATCACCGGGCTGCACGCGCGCCGCCACGAGGCCGAGCTGAAGCTGCGCCAGGCGGAGGCGAATCTCGGGCGCGCCGATGACCTGAAGACGCAGGTCGAGGCGCAGTTGGCCGCGCTCAAGCGGCAGGCCCGGCAGGCCAGCCGCTACCGCAACATCTCCGGCGCCATCCGCGAGGCGGAGGCCATGCTTTTGGCGCTGCAGCGGGCATTGGTGGAGCACGCCCGCGTCGCCGCCGCCGCGGCGCTGGAGGCGGCGCGTGCGGCGGTCGCGGCGACGGCGAGCGCCGCCCGCGCCGCGCGCGACGACGCCGATAACGCCGCCGCCGCACTCCCCGGCCTGCGCGAGATCGAATCCGAGGCGCGGACGCAGCTTGAACGGGCGCGAATGGAAGGCGAGCGCATCGCCGCCGAGGAGGCGCGCGCGCGGGCGGCGCTGGCGGAGGCGGAGCGGCGCGCGGAGCAGCTCGCCCGCGACATCGAGCACGCCGAGCAGGGCCGGCGTGATGCCGCCGCCGCCGAGGAGCGGCTCGCCGCCGAGGCCGCCCGGCTCGCCGAAACCGAGACCGGGCAACCGGCGCGTCTGCAAGCCGCCGGGCAGGCAATGGCGGAGGCGGCCCGGGCCGCGAGCGAGGCCGACGCCGAGGCCATGCGAACCACCGAGGCCGCCGCCGAGGCATCCGCGCGCGCGCAAGCCGCCGGCCATATCCTGCGCGAAGCGGAAGCGCGCGCGCAGCGGTCGCGCGAACAGCTTGCCCGCGCGGTCCGCGAGCGCGACGAGGCGCGCGCCCGCGCCGTCGATCCGGCGCGGATCGCGGCGGCTCTCTCCGAGCAGGAAATCGAGGCGGCGGCGCTGGCGACCGCTCGCGCGGCCCGGGAAACCGCCGAACGGGCGCGCAGTTTTGCGCAGACCGCACTGGCCGAAGCGCGGGCGCG
This sequence comes from uncultured Pseudomonadota bacterium, assembly GCA_963762525.1. Classification (GTDB taxonomy): domain Bacteria; phylum Pseudomonadota; class Alphaproteobacteria; order Acetobacterales; family Acetobacteraceae; genus DATFDN01. The sequence goes on along the minus strand of CAVXKT010000011.1, from coordinate 711,474 downwards.
GCTCGCCACCGCGGAAGCCGGCCGCGCCGAGTTGTCAGCCGAAGCGCGCGCACTGTCCGAAGTGCTGGCGGTCGGCGACAACGAGCGCTGGCCGCCGATGGTCGATGCGCTCGCCGTCCCGCCTGGACTGGAGGCGGCGCTGGGTGCGGCACTCGGCGAGGAGCTGACCTCCGCCGCCGATCCGCAGGCGGCGCGGCATTGGCGCGAACTGCCGCCGCTCGATCCGATCGCGCTGCCCGAGGGAAGCGAAAGCCTGGGTTTGCTTGTCGGCGCGGCGGGTGAAGGGTTTGCGGTCCTCACCCGTGCGCTTTCGCGAATCGGTCTCGTGGCCGAGGATGAGCAGGGTGACGCCGCACAGGCCTGCCTTGCGCCCGGGCAGACGCTGGTCTCGCGCGAGGGCGCGGTCTGGCGCTGGGACGGCTACACGATCCGTGCCGGAGCGCCGACCGCCGCCGCCGTGCGGCTGCGCCAGCGCAATCGGCTGAGCGCGCTGCGCGGCGAACTCGCGCGGGCCGAAACGCGGGCCGCCGAGGCTGCCGCCGGCCGCGCCGACGCAGAGGCGCGCGATCGCGACGCCGTCGGCGAGGAGCAGCGCGCGCGGCAGGCGCAGCGCGACGCCGAACAGCGGCTCGACCGCGCCCGCGCTGCCGGCGCCCAACTCCGCACGCAAGCTGAAGCCGCAGCCGGCCGCCTCGCAGCCGCCGAGCAGCAGGTCGCCTCGCTGTCGCCCGAGCAGGAAGCGGCGGAAACGGCGCTTGCGGATGCGCGCGCGGCGCACGCCGGATTGCCCGATGTCGCCGGGCTGCGCGCCGCCGTGGAGCAGGCGCGCACCGCGCTCGCCACCGCCCGCGCGGCCGATCAGGCGGCACGGGGCGCCCATGAGGCGCTAACCCGCGAGGGGGCGGCGCGGACGGCGCGACTCGAGGTGATCGCGCGCGAGCGCGCCGACTGGCGCGAGCGTGCCGCCGACGCCGAGGGGCGGGTGATCGATCTGCGCGCCCGTGCGGCCGAGGCCGAGACCGCACGGGAGGAGCTGGCGGCCTCGCCCGCCATTGCCGCCGAAGCTCGGCACGCAGCCGCGCAAGCCCTGCAAGCAGCCGAAGCGGCGCATCAGCGCGCGCATTCGACGTTCGCCGAAGCAAGCCGCCGAACCGCCGAGGCCGAGCGCGCCGCGCGCGTCGCCGAGGCGGCGTCCGCCGCCGCCCGCGAAGCGGCGGTGCGGGCCGAAGCCGAGACGCAGCAGGCGAACCACGCTTGGGGCACCGTTGCCGAGCGCATCCTGGAGCGGCTCGGCGCCGATCCGGCACTCCCCGGGCCGCCCGAGCCGTGCGACGCGGAGGCCGAGGAGAAGGCCCGCAAGCGCCTCGAGCGCCTGCTGAAGGAGCGCGATGAGATGGGGCCGGTGAACCTCCGCGCCGACATCGAAGCCGAGGCGATCGAGCGCCGCATTGCCGAGATCGAGACCGACCGCACCGAGATCGGCACCGCGATCGCCAAGCTGCGCGGCTCCATCGGGCATCTCAACCGCGAGGGCCGCGAGCGGCTTGCTTCGGTGTTCGAGCAGGTGGACAAGCAGTTCCAGGCGCTGTTCGCGCGCATGTTCAACGGCGGACGCGCGCATCTGGCGATGGTGGGATCGGACGACCCGCTGGCGGCCGGACTGGAAATCTACGCCCAGCCGCCCGGCAAGAAGCTCGCTACCTTGTCGCTGCTGTCGGGCGGCGAGCAGGCGCTCACCGCGCTGTCGCTGATCTTCGCCGTGTTCCGCTGCAATCCGGCGCCGATCTGCGTGCTCGACGAGGTGGACGCGCCGCTCGACGACGTCAACGTGGAGCGCTTCTGCGCGCTGCTGGACGACATGGTGCGCGAGACCGAGACGCGGTTCCTGGTGGTGACGCACCATCCGCTCACCATGGCGCGCATGGACCGGCTCTATGGTGTGACAATGGCCGAGCGCGGCATCTCGCGGCTGCTGTCGGTCGATCTGGCGGCGGCCGAGAGAATGGCGGAGACGCCGCGGCTCGCCGCCGAATAAAAGCCGTGCTACGCCGATGCCATGTTGCTCGATCTCGATGAGCTGGCGGGTCGGGTTCCCGACGGCGCGCTGATTGCGCTGCCGCCGGACAACTCGCTCACTCCAGCCGCGTTCGCGCGCGCCCTGGTGCGTGCCGGACGGCGCGAGTTGCGGCTGCTCGGCGTTCCCGTCTCGGGCTATGCGACCGACCTGCTGATCGGCGCCGGCTGCGTCGCCTCGGTGCAGAGCTCCGGTGTCTCGCTCGGCGAATCCGGGCTGGCGCCGCGCTTCGCGGCGGCGTTGAAGGCGGGGCGGATCGTCGTGATCGACGCCACCTGCCCGGCCATCCACACGATGTTGCAGGCCGCCGAGAAGGGCGTGCCGTTCATGCCGCTGCGCGGGGTGCTCGGCAGCGACATCCTCGCGCACCGGCCCGACTGGCGGGTGATCGGCAATCCGTTCGCCGGTGCTGGCGATGATGCTGGCGATCCGATTCTGCTGGTGCCGGCGCTGTCGCCCGACTTTGCGTGTTTCCATGCGATCATGGCCGACCGCGAGGGCAACGTGTACGTGGGCCGCCGGCATGAGTTGGCGACCATGGCGCACGCCGCCCGGCGCAGCCTGGTGACGGTGGAGCGCATCAGCGACTCCAGCCTGCTGGAGAACGAGCGCCTGGCCGCAGGCACCATCTCCTCGGTGTATGTCGAGGCGGTGGCGGTGGCCGAACGCGGCGCCTGGCCGCTCGGGCTGCTCGACGAATATGCGGCCGACGCGCCGCATCTGGCGGAGTATGCACGGCTGGCGAGGACGGATGCGGGGTTCGCGGCGTATCTGGACGCCTTCGTTCACGCCCCCACGGTAAGCGCCGCCGTCATGTAGCGGCGGAACCCGTAATAGATCGCGATTGGCGGTAGCGCATACACGATGGCGATCGCCATCATGTAGTTCCACGGCGCCTCGTCGCTGTCGAAGAACTGATCGAGCATCACCGCCACCGTCATGCTGCGCGGCGAGGACAGCAGCAGCAACTGGTAGAGATACTCGTTCCAGGCCAGCAGCAGGGCGAACATGCCGACGGCGACCAGCGCCGGCGCCATCAGCGGCAGATAGATGCGCAGATACACCTGCAGCGGCGATGCGCCGTCGATCTTCGCCGCCTCGTCGAGCTCCATCGGGATCAGCTTGCTATATTGGTGCAGGATCAGGATCGCGTACGGAGAGGCGAAGGTCACTTCGGCCGCCACCACCGCCCAGAGGCTGTCCGACATCCCGTACCGGTGCATGACGTGGACGAACGGGATGGCCAGAAACGCGGCCGGCAACGCATATGTCAGGAGCGCGAGATCGCTCAGGATCCATCCCGCGCGCATTCGCATTCTCCCCAGCGCGAAGCTGGCAAGCGAGCCGATCAGCACCGTCAGAAACATCGTCGCCAGACCCATGTAGACGCTGTTGGCGAACCGGCCCCAGAAATGGTCCAGCAACCAGTAATCTTCGGTCCAGACCGAGCGGAAGCTGGCGAGATCAGGATCTTGCGGCCAGAGAGCGCCGGAAAACTCCGCGGCGTCCGCGTCCAGCGCGATCAGCAGCATGTTATAGACGGGCAACAGCGTCCAGATCAGCAGTCCGACGCCGAGGATCACCGCCGCAGCCTTGGCCAATAGCCGCCGCGAGCGGAAGCTTCGCCGGCCGCTCACAATTGCACCCCCCTCGTCCGGACCCGGCGCATCAGCAGGATCACCAGCGGGATCAGCACCGGCAGCGCCGAGATCATTGCCGCCATGCCGAGTTTGGGGTAGCCGAAATCGAACGCCTCGCGAAAACCGTAGGTGGCCAGCACGTCGGTCAATCTCGCCGGCGCGCCGCTGGAGACGAAATAGACGGTCGGGAAGTCGCCGAGCGTCCAGATCGTCGAGAGCAGCGTGGAGACGAGATAGACGTTCGCCAGCAAGGGGAAGGTGACGTGGATCAGGCATTTGACGCCGGTGGCGCCGTCGATCTCGGCGGCCTCGTAGATTTCTCGGGGGATCGCCATCCGGGCGGCGAGAAAGACCAGTGTCCAGAACGGCATCCATTTCCAGATATAGGCGACGATGTCGGCGCCCAGCGCGATCCATCGCGTTGTCAGGAACAGCGGTCCATCAGCACCGGTGACCGCGCGCCACAAACTGTCGAGCAGTCCCCATTGAGTGACCAGCATGAAGTGAATCGAGGTGAAGGCGACCACCGCCGGCAGCGCCCAGGGCAGCAGGTAGATCGCCAGCAGCGATCGGACCCACCGGCTCCGGCTCATGAAGAAGCCGGACAACAGGAAGGCCAGGAACAGCTTCACGTTCACACCGATGCCGATGAACAGCAGCGTGTTGGCAAGTGTGGTCAGATACAGCGGATCGGAAAACAGCAGCGAATAAAGGCCCGGCCCGCCGCCCAGCCACAGCCCGTCACCAATGGGGTAGATGACGAACGCGACGAACACGGCCGCGTAGGGGACGATAAAGGCGATCGCCCAGCTGGTTTCGGAACCTTGCAGGCGCACTCGCCGATGCGGCCGCCGCAACCGCCCGGCACCGACCGGCCGCCGGATCGCGAGGACCCGCGGCGCGGGCGCGGCGATGGCGCTAGCCCTTGACGCCGCCCATGGTCAGACCGGCGGCCATATAGCGACGGAACCCGTAATACAGAATGATCGGCGGCAGCGCATAGATGACCGCGGTGGCCATCATGTAGTTCCAGGGCGATTCGTCGCTGTTGAGGAACTGCGCCAGGGCGACCGCCACGGTCATGCTCTGCGGCGTGGACAGCAGCAGGAAATTATACAGATACTCGTTCCACGCCAGCAGCAGCGCATAGGTGCCGACCGCGACCAGGGCCGGCGCCATCAGCGGCAGGTAGATGCGCAAATAGATCTGCATCGGGTTGGCGCCGTCTATGCGCGCGGACTCATCGAGCTCCATCGGGATCGACTTGCCGTATTGGGAGAAGATGAAGATCGCATAGGGCGTGGCGAAGGTCACCATCGCGGCGATGACCGACCAGAGGTTGTTCTGGAGCCCGTATATCTGCATGATCCGGTAGAACGGGATGGCGAGAAACGACGCCGGGATGACATAGGTCATCAACGCGGCGTTGCTCAGCAGCCAGCCCTGGCGCAAATGCATCCGCCCCACCGTGAAACTTGCCAGCGAGCCGATCAGCAAGGTCAGGAAAGTCGTCATCAGCGCGACGTAGAAGCTGTTGCCGAACTGGCGCCAGAAATTCTCCAGGTACCAGAAGCCTTGCGTGAACACGATGACGAAGCTGTGCAAGGACGGTTGCTGCGGCCAGATGGCGCCGCTGAACAGGTCGTCATGGGCTGAGAGGGCGATCGCAATGATGTTGTAAATCGGCAGCACCGACCACACCAGCAGCGCCACCCCGAACGTCAGGCACACTCCCTCGGTCAGATACCGCCGCATACGGTAATGGCGCGCCGATCCCGCGCGCCCGCCGGCGGCGCTGGCGCTCATAGCTGCCGCTCCGACATGCTGAGCTTGCGCATGAGCAGGTACACCAGCGGGATCATCACCGGCAGGGCGGTCATGACCTCGGCGACGCCGACGCGCGGCAACGCCAACGTGAAGGCGTATTTGATGCCGAGCGTGGCGAGGACTTCGGTGGACATGTTCGGCCCGCCGCCGGAGACGAAGTACACGGCGTTGAAATCGCCGAGCGTGAAGATCGTCGAAAGCAGGGTGCAGACGAGATACAGGTTCGCCATCAAGGGCACGGTCACGTTAGCGAACCGCCGGAAGCCGGTCGCGCCGTCCACGGCGGCGGCCTCGTAAAGCTCGGTCGGGATCGCCATTCGCCCGGCAAGGAAGATGATCGTCCAGAACGGCATGTTCTTCCACACGTAGGCAGCGATATCGCAACCCAGCCCGAGCCAGCGCGAATTGAGGTAAACCGGGCCGTCGATTCCGAACGCCCAGTAAAGCAGGTTGTTGAGCAACCCGTACTGGCCGTCGAAGAACCAGTGGATCGACATGAAGGCCGGCAGCGCCGGCGTCGCCCAGGGCAGGATATAGAAGACCAACAGCGTCTTGACCCACCAGCCCTTGCGCATGAAAAAGCCGGACAGCAGGAAGGCGCCGAGAATGTGCAGGTTCACGCCGATGCCGACATACAGCAACGTGTTGACGACCGCGGTCGCGTAGCGGGGATCGGCGAACAACTGGTCGAACAGCGCCGGAGCGCTGCCCAGCCACAGACCGTAGACGACCGGATAAATGACGAACAAGACGAAGAGGACGGCATAGGGCACTGCGAACGCGAGTGCCCAGGCGTAATCGTGCCCCCGCAAACCGCCGTGCCATTTCTGATGCCGCAGCCGGGTTGCCCCGAGAGCCGGGACGATCGGCGCAACGCGCTGCGTCGTGCTCATGTTTGCCCCATCGGACCTACTCGTATGAGAATCTCGCGAAGATCTGGTCCATGCGCTTGAACGCCTTGTCCACCGCCTGTTGGGGGGTCATGCCGTTTTTGACGACGTCGGCGACGGTGCCCTGCTGGAGCTGTTCGGCGGCGACCTGGCCCCAGGCGGGCGTGAAGCCCTCGAACGGCGGCAGAGTCGGATTGAGGACCGCCTCCTCAACGTAAGGCTTGAGGTGCGGATCGGACGAATGCAACCAGAACGGATCGTCCTTCACCGCCTGCGGGATGGCCGGCACCCAGCGGCCCAGCCCGGCCTTCAGGTTCTCGTCCATGACCTTCGGTTGCATCCAGTATTTCATTAGGTCCTTGGCGACTTCGGCGCTTTTGGCTCCCTTCGGGATGAAGCCGCCGCCGACGCCGACCTGGCACGGGATCAGCGTTCCATCGGCATATTTGGGCATGCCGAGGGTGACGGCCGCCAGGAAGTCTTCCTTGTTGTTGATCATCGCCAGCTCGGTCGAGAGCGTGCCGTCGAAGTCGGCAATAAAGAGCTTCTCGTGGTAGCCGTTGTTGTCGTCCGCATCGTTCCAGCTCAGCGCCTCCGGCGGCACGAAACCGCCCTTATAGGAGTCGGCCAGGAAGGTCGTGGACTTGATCGCCGCCTCGCGCACCTTGGGGTCATCGGTGTGCAGCTTGCCGTCCGGCGTGACGATGCCCTTGCGCGCCGTTGGCGATCAGGAAATGCTGATAGAGGGCGTTGCCGTCGTTGGGGCCGACGGTGGTGACCTGGAGGCCGAGCGCATAGATGCGGCGCATCCCCTTGCCGCGCAGCTCCTTCTGCATCGGCTTGAAGAAGTCCCAGCGCGCATCCCAGGTGTCCGGGATATCGGAAATCTTGGCGCCGGCCTTCTCGACGAGGTTTCCCCAGATATGGAATGGCGTGCCGCCCTGCTTGACCGGGCATAGATAGTAACCGCGCTTTTTCGCCACCCTGTTGTAGAAGGTCGAGCCGAGCTTCGCGGTGTCGCTGAGCTTGACTCTCGTAAGGAGTTACGACGTCGGTCACATCGATGAACTTATCGTCCCAGGCGTTCTGCGCGATGATTGTGGCCGGCGCGTCCATGAAGATCAGATCGGGTACGTCGCCGCTGGTGAGCGCCGAGATCGTCTTCTGGTTCTGCGCCATGAACGGCATGATGCTGTAGTCGAGCTTGTTGCCGCTCATCTTCATGTAATCGTTGGCGAGCGCCTTAAATGCCGCGTCCTCGGCCGGGACGAAGCCCTGATTGACCCAGACGGTCGCCGTCTTCGCCGCCGCGTTGGCAATATAGGGCCGCCCCAGCCCGGCGCTCGCGGCGAGGCCGAGCGAGGATGCGATAAGCCCGCGCCGGCTTAAGTTTCCCATGGCCGTTGCCCTTCCCTGAACGTTCGGCGGCCGCCTTAATGGCGGCTCATAGCACCGATTTTTGATCCCACCAGTTTATCGCGATACGGTCAACCGGCCGCCGCCGCCGGTCCGCCTTGGCGCTGGACGGGCGTCCGGCTAAGACAATTGCGCGAAACGGCGGGCGGGACGGGATGAAACGGGCGGGACGCGAGGAACTCATGGCCGCGGCCCTGGCGCGGCTGATCCTCGACCCCGCGGCGCCGCCGGCGCTTCATATCGCCGTGGGCGCGGCGAGCCCGATCCCCGCCGCCGCCTGCTGGCTGGTGAAGAAGCTTGGACATCCGGTGCGCCTGTCGCTGCTGCACCGCCCGACCGGCAATCCGTTCACCGCCGGAACCCGAGAATTGTTCGATCTCGCCGGGCAAGGCCGGATCGATTTGTTTTTCCTGGGCGGCGGGCAGATCGACGGCCGGGCCAACATCAACCTGGTCGGGACCGGCGAGTGGCCCGGGACGGGCGCGCGCTTTCCCGGCAGCTTCGGCTCGGCGTTCATGTACATGATGACGGCGCGCACCATCCTGTTCCGCGAGGAGCATTCGCGACGCGTGCTGGTCCCGCGCGTCGATATCGTCTCCGCCCCCGGCATCTCGGCGCCGGGCGTGTTCCGGCGCGGCCATGCGCAGGCGCTGCTGACCGGACGCTGTGTCTTCCGCTTCGATCCGCTGCGCGCCCGCTTTATCCTCGCCTCGGTGCATCCCGGCGACGACGCCGAGAGCGTGCGCGCCGCAACCGGCTTCGAGTACGACGCGCCCGATCGCGTGCCGGTCACGGCGGAACCGACCGCGGACGAGCTTGATTTGCTGCGCGGCCCGGTCTGCGCCGAGATGCTTGAGACCTACCCGGAATTCTGCCGCCGGGTCTGGGGACGCGAACGGGAGACCGCCGCCTGATGAACGACGCAACCGCACCGAAGGGCAAGGGCCTGGCCCGCTCGCCGGGCGCCCTCGCCGGGCTCAAGGTGATCGATCTTACCCGCGTTCTCGGCGGGCCGTACTGCACCATGATCCTCGCCGATCACGGCGCCGAGGTCATCAAGATCGAGCCGCCGCAGGGCGACGAGGTGCGCGACTGGGGGCCGCCCTTTTTCGACGGCGACGCCAGCTATTTCATCGGCATCAACCGCAACAAGCGTTCCCTCGGCCTCGATCTCGGGAATGCGGCGGGGCGGGAGGTGCTGCTGCGGCTGCTCGACGGCGCCGACGTGCTGGTGGAGAATTTCAAGCCGGGCAGCATGGAAAAATGGGGCCTCGGATACGACCGCGACCTAGCGCCGCGCTTCCCCGGCCTGATCCATTGCCGCATCTCCGGCTTCGGCGCCGACGGCCCGCTCGGAGGGCTGCCGGGCTACGACGCCATTCTGCAAGCCATGACCGGGTTGATGAGCGCGAACGGCGACGCCACGACCGGGCCGATGCGGCTCGGTGCGGCGATCGTCGATATGGGGACCGGGCTCTACTCGGCGGTCGGCATCCTGATGGCGTTGCAGGAACGCGCGCGGTCGGGGCGCGGCCAGTATCTCGACATGGCGCTCTATGATTGCGGGCTGGCGCTCTTGCATCCGCAGGCGGCGAACTATTTCCTGAACGGCAAGCGACCCGTCGGCACCGGCAATCCGCATCCCAATCTGGTGCCATACGACAAATTCCCGACGCGCACCGGCGAGATCTTCATCGCCAGCGGCAATAACGCGCAGTTTCGCAAACTGTGCGCGATCATCGGCCGCCCGCATCTGGCCGACGATCCGCGGTTCGCCTCCAACGGCGAGCGTAACGTCAATCGCGCGGCGCTGACGGCGGAGCTTGCAGCGGCCTTCGCCGAGCAGGACGGCAAGGCGATCGCGGACCGGCTGATCCGTGCGGGCGTGCCCGCCGGCCCGGTGCTATGGACCGACGAGGTGGCGGCGGCGCCGCACACGGCGCACCGCGAGATGGTGACGGAGCTGGGCGCGTACAAGGGCCTCGGCACGCCGATCAAGCTCTCCCGCACCCCCGGCGGAACCCGCACCCGGCCGCCGAAATTCGGCGAGCACGGCGAGGAGATTCTCCGCCGTCACGGCTTCGGCACCGAGGAGATCGACCGCTTGCGGGCGAGCGGGGTGGTGCTGACCGAGCGGCGGGGCTGAAGCGTCAGAGTGTTTGAGCAGGAAGGCCGCCGGATGCCAACTCCGCACGAAATCGAACACCGATGGATTCACGTCCACTACGCCGAGCCCGGCGGCTTCGTCGAAACCTACGGCTTCTCGGGCAGCCGGGGCGAGGTCAATCTCGAGGGCCTGCTGATGCGCCCGAAGGGCCACCCGTCGAAAACCCTGCTGGTGTACATGCACCCGGCCTCGACGCTGCAATTGCTGCCGGTGCCGCGGCGGACGGCCGAGCTCGGCGCCCATGTGCTGTGCGCGGGAAGCCGTTACGCCCGCAATGACACCGCGCTGATCATGGAGAAGGTGCTGCTCGATCTCGGCGCTTATGTGCGCCACGCGAAGGAGCGCCTCGGCTACGAGAAGGTGGTCCTGGTGGGCTGGAGCGGCGGCGGATCGCTGGCGTTGTTCTACCAGTCCGAAGCCGAACGCCCGTCGATCACCGACACCCCCGCCGGCGATCCGGTCGATGTGCGGGGCGCGCGGCTGATCCCGGCGGACGCGCTGATCTTCCAGGCGGCGCACATCTCGCGCGCGCGCATGCTGGTCGAGGTGATCGACCCGTCGGTGCGCGATGAACTCGATCCGGACCATCGCGACCCGGCGCTCGACCTCTATGGCGGTCCGCATCGGCCTCCGTATGAACGCGACTGGATCGCGGCCTATCGCGCGGCGCAGTTGCGGCGGGTGCGCGCGATCACCGCCCGCGTCAAGGAAACCCTGAACATGCTGCGCCGACGCGGCACCGGCGAGGTGGAGCGCGGGTTCATCACCCATCGCACCTTGGCGGACCCGCGCTTTCTCGATCCTTCGCTCGATCCGAACGATCGCCGGCCCGGCTGGTGCTATCTCGGCAATCCGGAGACGGTGAACACCGGCCCGGTCGGCTTGGCGCGCTTCTCGATGCTGCGCGCATGGCTGTCGCAGTGGTCGATCGACGACTCGCGCGCCGACGGCCTCGCCTGCGCGGCGCGCGTCTCCGCCCCGCTGCTCGCGATCGAGAACGGCGCCGACGACGCGGTGCCGCAGCCGCACACCGGCCTGATCCACGCCGCCGCCGCCAGCGCCGACAAAACCATGCACGTCATCAAGGGCGGCACCCACTATTACGCCGGCCAGCCCGAGCAACTGCAACAGGCGGTCACGCTCGCGCGCGACTGGCTGCGAGCCCGCGGATTTCTAGGTCAGACCGGGAAGCTCTCCAGGGCAATCTCGACCGGGTCGCCGAAGGGCTCGGGGCCGCCGGCCGCCAAGCAAGCACCGCCGGATCGCGCAAGGACGCCAGATAGCCGCCGTCGATCAGCGTGCGATTGGCCGCCGTCACCGTGCCGTCGAAGGCCACCAGGTCCATGTGGATGTACGGCTCCTCCCAGTTGGGCATGACCCGACGCAGATACTGCCGAGGGCCCGGGGCGCATTGATGCCGAAGTGCAGAGCGCCGGGCGAGTTCGAGCCGGCGGGGTAGATGTCGAAGCGCGGCGCCTTCGGGTGGTGACCGCAGCCGACCTCCTCCAAGGTGCCGCCGATCAGGTAATCCCGCAGCACCTCCGCCTCCACGCCGTCGCCATGGACCGCGCGCACGCGACCGTCGCGGAACTCGACCCCGACCGGCGAGCGGAACGGCAGCTCGAACCCGATCGCCCATTGCGGCCAGACGATGCCGTCGGCCGCGAATTTCTCCTCCGGCGCCAGCCCCACCATGGCCGGCTCGAACAGGTTGGGCCCGTGGGTCGGCAGATAGTGGACGTAGCAACCGTCCTCATCGGCGAAGTTCTTGCCGCGCCAGCGGTTGTGCCGGCGCAAATGCTGCAACATGCGGTCGGTGTAGTCGATCCGGAAGTCGGTGCCGCGAGGGTCGCTGAAGCCGAGGCTGAAGTCGCCGGTTTCCGGGAACAATCGGCAGGTGGCGCGAATGATCTCGCCCAGCAACTCGATCGGAAACTGCGCTTGCGGCGTATGCAGCAGATCGAGGTCGCGGAAGAAGGTGATCTTGACCCAGCGCTGTCCCTTCTCCCGCCGCAGCCCGATGCAGAACGGGTCCAGCACCGAGGCGAACCAGGTGGAAACGACGAAGCTTGCCCGCTCCAGCAGCGCCTTCGCCTCGTCGGGGATCGTGGTGTGGCGGGTGGAGTCGCCCATGTAGCTCACGAAGCTCGCGCCCCGCCCGCGGGCGAGGCCCTGAACGGCCTGGATCGCGCGCGGATCGAGCAACGGGTCGGTCAGCATGACCACGTGATCGCCGGGGCGGATCGCCATCACGCGGCAGAAATTATCGGCGCCGCGCATGTAGGCGCCGAGGTCCGATCGCGGATGCTCGATCGGTCGCGGCAGGCCGCGCCGCGTCGGCGCCGTCAGGATGTCGTCGATGCTGGCGGGAATGCGGGGCATGGCAACGCTCGCTCCTGGTTTTCGGGACGCGAGCAAGCCTCGCGCCCATCTCCCTCATGCGCTCGCCGAGCGCGCCGCCCGGCGCAACTCGAACTTCTGGATCTTGCCGGTCGAGGTCTTCGGCAGCGCCCCGAACGTCACCCGGGACGGGCATTTGTAGTGCGCCAGCCGCTCGCGGCACCAACCGATGATCGCCGCCGCATCGGCCGCCGCGCCGGGCTTCAGCGCGATGAAGGCGTGCGGCGTCTCGCCCCATTTCGGATCGGGCGCCGCGACCACCGCCGCCTCCATCACCGACGGATGCCGATAGAGCGTCTCCTCCACCTCCAGGCTGGAGATGTTCTCGCCGCCGGAGATGATTACGTCCTTGGCGCGATCCTTGATCTCCACGTAATTGTCGGCGTGCATCACCGCGAGGTCGCCGGTGTGGAACCATCCGCCGGCGAACGCCTCCGCCGTCGCCGCCGGGTTCTTGAGATAGCCCATCATCACGGTGTTGGAGCGCAGCATCAGCTCGCCCATCTGCGCGCCGTCCGGCGCGACCGGGCGCATCGTCTCCGGATCGAGCACGGCGGCTTCCTCGAGCAGCGGATGGCCGACGCCCTGGCGGGCCATGAAGGCCGACTTCGCCGACAAATCCATGGCGTCCAATTCCGGCTGCCAGGCGCAGATCGCGGCCGGGCCGTAGAATTCGGTCAGGCCGTAGAGATGCGTCACCGCGAAGCCCATGCGCTCCATGCCGGCGATGACGGCGGAGGGGGGCGCGGCGCCGCCGGTTGCGACCTGCACCGTCTGCGGGAAGGCGCGCCGCACCTCCTCGGGGGCGTGGATCAGCATGCTCAGCACGACCGGCGCGCCGCAGAGATGCGTCACCTCGTGCTCGGCGATGGCGGCGAAGATCGCTGCCGCCTCGATGCGACGCAGACACACATGCACGCCGCCCGCCAACGTCACCGCCCAGGTATAGGTCCAGCCGTTGCAGTGAAACATCGGCAGCGTCCACAGATAGACGCTGCGCGGCGACAGCTGGAAGGCCAGCGCGTTGGCGCAGGCGTTGAGATAAGCGCCGCGATGGTGCAGCACCACGCCCTTCGGATTGCCGGTGGTGCCCGAGGTGTAGCTGAGGGCGATCGGCTGCCATTCATCGTCGGGAAGCGCGATCGGATGTTGCAGATCGCCGTCGGCGATGAACCGCTCATAATCGGCGTCGCTCGCCGCTTCACCGCCGCCGATCTTGATCACCATCGGCCCGGGTTCGAGCTCGGCGACGGCACGAGACACGATGTCGGCGTGCTCGCGGTCGGCGAGCAGCACTTTGGCCTCACCGTGCCGCAGGATGAAGGCGACGGCGGCGGCATCAAGCCTGGTGTTGATCGGGCAGAGCACGGCACCGAGCATCGGCACGGCGTTGTGCGCCTCCAGCATCTCCGGGATGTTCGGCGCCATGATCGCGACCGTGTCGCCCTTGCCGATACCGGCGCGCGCCAGCGCCGAGGCGAGCCGGCGCGCGCGGTCGAGAAACTGCGCATAGGTATGGCGCCGCGTCCCGTCGATGACGGCGACGCGGTCGGGATAGACCCGGGCGGCGCGCGCGAGGAACGAGACCGGCGACAGCGGGACGTAGTTGGCCGGGCAGCGATCGAGGTTGGTCTCGTAGATCGACATTTGCGTGGTCCGCCCCTAGCGTCGCCGGGATCGCGGCGGCGGGACCAAGAGAATGGATTTGCAACTCGGCGACAAGACGGCGCTAGCGACGGAGATCGTTCGCAACGACGAAGGCTTCGGACAAAGGGATGAGAGCAATGGGAACGTGGTGGCTTGCAATCGACCGACAGTATACGTCCTACGATGAACTAAAGCATCGCAAAGTCGTTGCCCAAGGTTGGTCGGGTCTTGGGAACCTCCTTACCCTTTGCACTCTGGTCGGGGCGGGCGAGCACCGCCCATTCCTTGACACAGTTGCCGCGCTAGAGCGTGTCGGACACGGACAGGTTACCCATGCGCACAGAGTCATGTGGGATTTGCTGAATATGAAGGCTGGCGACCTTGTGGTGGGCATTGAGGGAACCCGCGTAAAGGGTATTTGCGAATTACAAAAAAAGGGTGCGAGAGTTATCAATATCATTCGCCGGAAGCATACGAATATGCTCAAACGGTGGGCTTTCCCGTTGCTTGGGTCGACTGGAATCCCAACGTTCTTGGTCAGCCGCCGGTCCCACCCGCGCAAAGCGTCCAGGGGGTTTCAGGTCTTCAAAATGAGAAGTCAGCGAGTAGCCGACGCTTGGAATCGCTACCAAGAACAACAACGGACGGGCGTGTGACAGTCTTCGGCTGCTGCACCGAACCAAGACACCGGTACAGCCCACAGGGAGAGAGCGCCGCCGTTGTTCCTCGTCCACTGTTCAGGTCGCAAGTGATCCTTGGTTGCCGCCAAATCGGCGGCACGCGGATTTTGGTGTCGGCGGTTCTCATGGCGTCCTCCGACAGTCAACAGGACCAAGAGAATGGATTTGCAGCTTCGCGATAAGACGGCGCTGGTCACCGGCGCATCGATGGGGATCGGCCGGGCGATCGCCAAGGAACTGGCGGCGGAGGGCGTTCTCGTGGCCGCCGTGGCGCGGCGGGCGGAGCTGTTGCAGAGCCTGGCCGGGGAAATCGTCGCCGACGGTCATCAGCGCCCGGTTTTGATCGTGCAGGACATCATGGCCGAGGATGTTGCCGAGCGCCTGCGCGACGCCGCCATGAGCGGGCTCGGCCGGGTGGACATCCTGGTCAATTGCGCCGGCGGCAGCCGCCGGCTCGCGGTCGATGCGCCGGAGGCGGCATGGACGGAGGCGATCACGCTCAACTTCACCCGCCAGCGCCAGCTCACGCACGCGCTGTTGCCGCAAATGATCGAGCGGCGCTGGGGCCGGATCATCAACATCACCGGCAAGAGCGAGCCCGAGGGACTGAACGCCGCCTTCGCCGCCAAGGCGGCGATGCATGCCTGGGCCAAGGGGCTGTCGCGCGAGGTGGGGCGGCACGGCATCACGGTGAACTCGATCCCGCCGGGGCGCATCATGAGCGAGCAGATAAGGCGCAACTATCCGGAGGACTATCGTCGGCATTTCGCCGAGACCGAAATCCCGGTGGGGTATTGGGGCGAGCCGGAGGATTTGGCCTTGCTGGCGGTGTTCCTGGCCTCGCCGCGCGCCCGCTACATCACCGGGGCGGTGATCCCGGTCGATGGCGGGCTGCGGCGCTATCAGTTCTGAGGCGGATGCACCGCGCGCAGCCTCGGAGGAGCACGCCATGCGCCAGATGATCCTCATCGGCTTTCTGCAAGCGCAGAACTGCACCACCTTCGCGCTCTCCTGGCGTCATCCCGCGAGCCGCACCGACTTCACCACCGCCGCCTATTTCCAGCGCATCGGCGAGATCCTGGAGGCGGGGAAATTCCAGCTCGCCTTCTTCGACGACCGGCTGGCGATGCCGGAACTGGGCGCCGATCACCGGGACACGGTCGCGCACGGTATCCGCTGCGTGAAGCTCGATCCGGTGGTCGTGCTGATGGCGATGGCGGCGAAGACCGAGCGGCTGGGCGTCGGCGCCACCGGCTCGACCACCTACTACGAGCCGTTCCACATCGCGCGGCTGTTTCAGACCGTCGATCTGATGACCGATGGCCGCGCCGCCTGGAATGTCGTCACCTCGGTCAACGACGGCGAGGCGATGAACATGGGTCTCGCCGAGCACCTCGAGCACGACTTGCGCTACGACCGCGCCGACGAGTTCATGGAGGTCGTGCTCGGGCACTGGGACGGGTGGGAGGACGACGCGCTGGTGGTGGACAAGCGCAGCGGTCGCTTCGCCGATCCCGCCAAGGTGCATCGGCTGGACCATCGGGGGCGGTTCTTCCGCTCGCGCGGGCCATTCACCGTGCCGCGCTCGCCGCAAGGCCATCCGGTGCTCATCCAGGCCGGATCGAGCGGGCGCGGCAAGCAATTCGCGGCGCGCTGGGCGGAAACGGTGTTCGTCGCCTACCCGAATCTCGCCGAGGGCAAGCGTCAATATGCCGAGGCCAGGGCCGAGATCGCCCGCCTCGGCCGCAACCCCGACCATGTGAGCCTCAACACCGTCGCCTATCCGGTGATCGGCGAAACGCGCGCCGAAGCCGAGGACAAGATGGCGGTGATCGAGCGTCTGTATCACCAGGTGGACGGGCTCTCGCTGCTGTCGGAGGCGCTGAATTTCGATTTCGCGCGCAAGCGCATGGATGAGCCGTTCACCGCCGAGGAACTGGCGTCGATCTCGGGCATGCAGGCGATGCGCGACCGCGTGGTGCGCGTCTGCGGCGACCGCGCGCCCACCGCGCGCGACTTCCTGGAGATCACGCGCCGGGGTCGCCCGCACGATGCGCTCGTCGGCGGCCCGAAGGAGATCGCGGACCGGCTAGAGCAGTGGTTCGTGGAACCCGCCTGCGACGGCTTCGTGGTCGGCGGTACGCACACGCCGGGAACCTACGAGGACTTCGTGCGCCTGGTGGTGCCGGAGCTGCAGCGACGCAAGCTGTTTCAGACCGAGTACCGGGGCGCGACATTGCGGGAGAACCTGGGACTGCCGCGACCGGCGCGGGGATGGTGGAAGCTGGCCGGGTAAACCGGCCGGCTCGCCGGGTACGCGGAACTCGTTGAACGATGACATACATCGTCAAGGCCGTCATCGCGAGCCGCCTGTTGGCGGCGTGGCGATCCAGGCGGACGGCTCGGGTGGCGGGCCTGGATCGCCACGGCGCTGCGCGCCTCGCGATGACGGTTTCAGCCCTACGAACCTGCCGCGGCCAACTTCGCCGCCTCCGAGCTATGTCCGCTCTGGTGGAAGTAGTTGGCGCGGTAGAATTCCCGGATCAGATCGCGATAAACGGCGCGGGGATAGCGCGGCGGGTTGTCGGCATCGACGCAGGATGGCAGCGGCTCCAGCACCGAATTGGGGTTCGGAGAGTGGAAATAGGCGATCGAGTAGCGATCTTGTCCGCTGTCGTTCAGCACGCCGTGCGGCGTGGACAGGAACCGATCGTTCGACCAGCGGCGCATGATGTTGCCGAGATTGATCAGGAACGTCCCCGGAATCACCGGCGGCGGGAACCACTCGCCCGACGGCAGGCGCACCGCGAGGCCGGGCACGTCGGTGCGCGCCAGCGCGGTCATGAAGCTGTTGTCGGTGTGCGGCGCCTGGCCGAACAGATTGTCCTCGTCGGCATCCTGCGGCGGATAGTGCAGGAACCGCAAAGTGGCGTGCGCCTCGTCGGCGAAATAGGGGGAGAAGAAGTCCGAGGACATGCCGAGCGCGACCGCGAAGGCCGGCAGCATCCGCTGGCACATCGCGTACAGCGCGTCGAAATAGGCCGTCATGTCGGCGCGCAAACCCCGATCCCCGGGCCACTGGTTACACCCGCGCAACGGCTTGGCGGCGCGTACGTCGGGGTGGTCGGCGGCGCGGTCGTGGCTGATGAAGAAGCTCTCGTTGCGGTTGGGTCTGGTCGCCTTGTGGACCATCGATGCGCCCTGGACCGAGGCGTCCATCGGCAGATACCCGATGTTATTCTCATTCAGACGCAGCGCGAGCTTGCGGTCGAGCGGCAGCGCGTGAAAGCGGCGCGAGGCGGCGAAGGCGCGATCGATCACGTCGGCCGAGACGCCGTGGTTGAGCGCATAGAAGAAGCCGACATTCTCGCAGGCGGCGCGCACCGCTTCGGCCACCACCGCGAGCGCGCCCGGTTCGCCGGCGAAGCTCGGGCCGTAGTCGATGACGGGGATCTTGCGCCTCGCTTCGGCGTGATCGCGCACCGCATGCTGCCTGAACAGGTTCACCGCTGCGCCTCCGATCGAAAGGAGGAGAAGCGAAGCACGAATGACGCCCTCGCTCCAGCGTGCGGACCCGCGATTGCCACAACCGATGCGTGAATGGTTGAAGAAGGGTTGCGCAGCCGGAGCGCGACACCACGTTGCGAAAACTAATTACGGAGGGTTTAGCGATGCGATTGTCACTCGTGGCCGCCAGCGCAGTGATCGGGCTTGCCGGCTTCGGCTACAGCGCCCCGGCGAATGCCATCGGCTGCATCACCGGCGGCGCCGCGGGTGCGGTCGCCGGCCATGCGGTTCACCATGGTGTCTTGGGTGCGGTGGGCGGCTGCGTGGCCGGTCATGAGTACAACAAGCATCAGAAGCGGCTCGCCAAGGAGAAGGCCCAGCAACAGCAGGGCTATGGGCAACCCTCCAACACCGCGTCCACGACGGTCCCGCCGGAGCAGCCGGTGCCGACGAACACGACGCACTGAGTTCGGCTTGCCGGTCCCCTTCCTGGCGGGAGGGGACCGTTGCTCGCAGTCGGCGGCTGTGGAATCCTCCGGCCCTCGTTGGAGAGATCGCCATGTCCGATCCGGTGCCGTTTCGTCCGCACGCGCCCGGCACCCAGCCGCCGCTCGACGTGCCCGCGTATCAAGGCACCCGCAAGCGGCGGCCAAGTCTGCCATTGCATCCCATACCGCATGGCGCCACCGAGACCACCGGGCCGGTGTTTGCGCGCGAGCGATTTCCCGCCATGCAGGACATGACGACGCAAGCCAAGGGCGCACCGATCGGCGAGCGGATTGTCGTCGGCGGGTGTGTCACCGACGAGGACGGGCGGGCCGTTCCGCATTCGATGATCGAGATTTGGCAAGCGAACGGCGCCGGGCGCTACGATCACGAGGCCGATAACCATGACGCGCCGCTTGATCCCAATTTCCACGGCACCGGGCGCGTGTTCACCGACGCCGAGGGTTTTTATCGCTTCGTGACCATCCGCCCCGGCGCCTATCCGTGGCCGAACGGGCCGAACGCCTGGCGGGCGACGCATATTCATTTCTCGCTGTTCGGCCCCGCCTTCGCCACCCGCCTGGTGACGCAGATGTATTTTCCCGGCGACCCGCTGCTCGCGACCGACCCGATCTTTCACGGCGTTCCGGACCAACGCGCGCGGGCGCGGCTGATCGCAGGGTTCGCGCCCGATCTCGGCGTCGAAAATTGGGCGCTCGGCTACCGGTTCGATATCGTGCTGCGCGGGCGCGGCGCGACGCCGGTGGAGCACTAGGCCGGTGGAGCACTAGCATGACCCCCGCGACCGCCAGCCAGACCATCGGGCCCTATTGGCATCTGCTGGAAGAAAAGGATTGGGCTGACCTCACGCGCTTCGGCGCCGACGGCGAGCGCATGGTGCTGACCGGCGTCCTGACCGACGGGACCGGCGAACCGTTCGCCGACGCCTGCATCGAAATCTGGCAGTCGAGCCCGCTCGCCTCGGATCGCTTTCCGGGCTTCGGCCGCTCCGCCACCGACGAGGCCGGCCGGTTCCGCTTCGTGACGCTGAAACCCGGCCCCGTCGCCGGGCGCGGCAATGCGCAGCAGGCGCCGCACATCGCGATCTGGATCCTGGCGCGCGGGCTGATGCGCGGGCTCGCGACGCGCGCCTATTTCGCCGGCGAGAAGCTGAACGAGACCGATCCGCTGCTCACCTCCATCGAGGACGAGCGCCGGCGTGCGAGCCTGATCGCGCAACCCGACGGCGCGGGCACGTGGCGGCTGGACATCCGCCTTCAGGGCGACGGCGAGACCCTCTTTCTCGACGTCTGACGATGCCGATCAATCCGGCCGACGGGCCGATCCTGGGCACGCTATACGGCAGCGACGCAATGCGCGCGGTGTTCGACGAGGCCGTGTATTTTCAGCGCATGCTGGACGTCGAGGCGGCGCTGGCGCGCGCGGAGGCGAAGCTCGGCATCATCCCGGCGGAGGCGGCCCGCGCGATCACCGCGGCGGCGCGGTTCGACAATCTCGATCCCGCCGTGCTCGCCGACAGCGCGCGCAATGTCGGATATCCCGTGGTCGGGCTGGTGCGCGAGTTGTCGCGTGCCGCCGGCGAAGCCGGGCGGTGGACGCATTGGGGCGCCACGACGCAGGACATCATGGACACGGCGACCGTGTTGCAGGCGCTCGCGGGCATGGCGCTGATACGCGGCGAGCTGATTGCGGTACTGACGGCTCTGGTGGCGCTTGCGGAGCGCCATCGGGATACGGTGATGGCCGGGCGGACGCATCTGCAACAGGCGCTGCCGACCACCTTCGGGTTGAAATGCGCGGTCTGGGCGCAGCCGCTGATCCTGCACCGGACGCGCATCGACGAGCTGCATCCGCGCCTCGCGCGGGTGAGCTTCGCCGGCGCCGCCGGCACGCTCGCCTCGCTCGGGGATCGCGGGATCGCGGTGATGGAGGAGCTGGCCGCCGAGCTGGGACTGGCGGCGCCGCTCGCGCCCTGGCACGTCGCCCGCGACGCGCTGGCCGAGGCGGTCTCGCTGCTCGGGCTGATCTGCGGCAGCTTGGCGAAGATCGCGACCGATGTCGTGCTGCTGGCGCAGACCGAGGTGGCCGAAGTCGCGGAGCCGCACATCGCCGGTCGCGGATCGTCGTCCACCATGCCGCAGAAGCGCAACCCGATCGCCGCGGAATTCGTCCTCGCGGCGGCGCGCGCGGTGCAGGCGCTGGTGCCGCTGATGCAGGGCGCGATGGCGCAGGACCACGAGCGCGCCACCGGCCCCTGGCAGGCGGAGATGCTGGCGCTGCCGCAAGCCTTCGTGCTGGCGCATGGCGCGCTCGGCCATGCGCGGGTGATCGCCGAGGGGCTGGTGGTGGACGCGGCGCGGATGCGGCGCAATCTCGACATGACCGGCGGGCTGATCGTCGCCGAGGCGGTAATGATGGGATTGGCGCCGCATCTCGGCCGCGGCGAGGCGCATCACGTGGTGGCCGACGCCTGCGCGGCGGCGCTGGCGGAGACGATCCCGCTGGCGGCGGCGCTGGCCTGCATCCCGCAGGTGAGCGCGCGGCTGGATCGGGCGGCGATCGATCGGCTGACCGACCCGACCGGGTATCTCGGCGCCGCCGGCGAGTTCGTCGATCGGGTGGCGGCGGCGGCGCGAGGGCTCTGACCGGGCGGAATGCGCTGCGCTTTTCCGCCCTCCACCCGTATGGCGAATCAGCGGCGCGCAATCCGCCGCCGGTAGCGTGGCGCCGAGAATGCCGCTAGGCTCCGCGACCAACGAAACACGGCGGTTTCGCCCGGGAGGTCCGATGTCCAAGCGCGCGCTGTTCGCCACCCTCGCCCTGCTGGCGGGCGTCGCTCCGGCCGCCGCCGCTCCGACGCAGGGCGTCAGCGACACCGAGATCGTCATCGGCACCACCACCGACCTCTCCGGCGTCACCGCCATCCAGGGCGTCAACAACTCCGATGCCATCCGCATGGCCTTCGACGAGGTGAACGCCAAGGGCGGCATCAACGGCCGCAAGATCCGCTACGTCGTCGAGGACACGCAATACACCGTGCCGCGCGCCGTGCAGGGCATGAACAAGCTGCTCAACCAGGATCATATCTTCCTCGCCCAGGACGACGGCGGCACGCCGATGAACGATGCCGAGATGCCGATGCAGTTCGCCAAGGGCGTGCCGAACGTGTTTCCGCTGACTGCCGCGCGGTCGATGTACGAGCCGTTCAATCGGCTCAAGTTCGCGCAGTTCGCCTCCTATTACGACGAGATGCGGGCGGCGGTGAAATACTTCGTCGAGCAGCGCCATCGCAGCAAGCTGTGCGCGATGTACCAGGATTCCGATTTCGGCCGCGACGTGCTCGCCGGCATCACCGCCGAGGCGAAGGCGCTCAATCTCCCGGTGGTCGCCACCACCGCGCATAAATTCACCGACGTGCAGTTCGACGCCGCGGTGCAGAAGCTGCACGACGCCGGCTGCGACTGGATCGGCATGGGGACGATCGTGCGCGACACCAACATCATCATCTCCACCGTCCATAAGCTCGGCTGGAATCCCGACCTGGTCGGCCAGTTCGCTTCCTACGATACCGCCGTCGCCTCGCTGCCCGGCGGCGCCGCCGAGGGCTTCTACTCGATGACGCCGGCGATCTACGCCTATCCCGATGATCCGCGCCCGGCGGTGCAGGCGTTCGCCAAGTCGTTCAAGGCGCGCTACGGCATCGAGCCCAATTTCCACGGCGAAGTCGGATATACGGCGGCGCAGATGACGATCATGGCGTTGCAGCGGGCCGGGCGCGAGCTCACCACCGACAGCTTCATCAAGGGCATGGAGAGCATCCGCGACTACACGGATATCTTCGGCACCAAGCTGAGCCTCGGCCCCGACCAGCACCACGCCGAGACGGCGTCGTTCCTGACGGTGGTCAAGAACGGCCGCTGGGTCGCGGTGGAGAACCAGCAACTCTCGTATTGAGGAACAAGCCATGACGGCACGGATCGGCCGGCGCGCGGCGCTGGCGTTGGGCGGCGCGGCGTTCGCCTCGGCGCGCGCGCGCGCGCAGGCGCTGGCGGAGGTCAAGATCGCCATGCTGGTGCCGCTGTCGGGGCCATGGGCGCGCTCCGGCATCCTCGAGAAGATGGGCGCCGAGCTGGCGGTCGAGGATGTCAACCAGGCGGGCGGCATCAAGGCGCTGGGCGGGGCGAAGCTGCGGCTGATCGAATACGATACCCAGGACACCGCCGAGAAGGCCAAGGACGGCGCGCAGCGCATGGTGGCCGAGCATCCCGATCTGGCGGGCGGCTTCGGCTGCTGGCTCTCGACCTTCACGCTGGCGGCGACCGAGGTGACGGAGCGCGCGCAACTGCCGTGGTTCACCCTCTCCTATTCGGACGCCATCACCGGGCGCGGGTTTCATTACGTGTTCCAGACCTCGCCGACGGCGGTGCAGCAGGCCCGCGACACGCTGCCGCTGATCATGAAGGTGGCGCAGTCGGCGACCGGGAAACGACCGACCAAGCTCGCCATCATCGGCGACAACACCGCCGCCAGCGTCAGCTTCCGCAAGCCCTTGGATGAGATCATCAAGGACGATCACCTGAGCCTCGTGCTCGATAAGACCTACACGCCGCCGCTGTCGGACGCGACGACGCTGGTCCAGCCGGCGCGCGGCGCGCGGCCCGACTTCGTGCTGCTGCTGTCGACCAACGCCGGCGACGACAAGATGCTGGCCGACACCTTCGCCCAATACGGGATGCCGGCATCGAAGCTGCCGTTGGTGGGCAATGGCGGCCACTGGGCGACGCCCGAGCTGCTGAAGACCACCGGCGCCGGGGTGCTGGAGGGCGTCATCGTCGGGCTGGCGAACTGGCCGGGAAAGGACCAGGCGGA
Source organism: uncultured Pseudomonadota bacterium (assembly GCA_963762525.1). Classification (GTDB taxonomy): domain Bacteria; phylum Pseudomonadota; class Alphaproteobacteria; order Acetobacterales; family Acetobacteraceae; genus DATFDN01. The sequence continues at coordinate 687,850 of CAVXKT010000011.1, read as the reverse complement.
GCTGTCGAAGCGCTTCGTCGCCCGCACCGGCGAGCTGTGGTTCGGCCACAACTCGATCTTCGCCTACGGGCACGTCATGGCGCTGGCGGCGGCGATCGAGACGGCGGGCTCGGCCGACCGCAACAAGGTGGCCGACGCTATCCGCAAGATGGATCTGACCACCGGGCCGGCGCTGCTATTCCCCGGCCATCGCCTGCAGTTCGACAGCGCCGGACATCGGATCGGCGCCGAGCTGGTGGTGGTGCAATGGCAAGGCGGGCGGCCGGTGACGATCTCGCCCGAGGACATGGCGGTCGCCAAGCCGGTGTGGAAGGGCGTCTGACCCGCGACCGGCCCGGCCGCTGCCGCTTCGCCGCCGGCTTGATCGGAAGGCGCTACTTCTTCTCCGCCGCGTGGGTCGCCTGCTGCCGCGCCGCACCCGCGCCCCGCGGACCCTCAAGGTTCATCTGCTGCGGGTTGAAGGCCGGGTTGTCCACGCGCTGGAACGCCTTGTCGTCATTATACGGCCCGACCATGTCCCGCGCGCCGTTCTCGCCCTCGCCGGTCGAATCGTTGAAATACTGGTCCACCAGCCCCGGCGTCGGCTCGATCGCTCCGACTTGCAGCTTGCCCTTGCCCAGGCTGTCGAGCGCCAGCATGAACGACTTCATGTGGGTGATTTCGCGCGTCATCAGAAACTGTAGCGCATCCTTGCTGCCCTGATCGTCGCAGAAGTTAATCAGCCGCTCGTAGACGATCTTGGCCCGAGCTTCGGCAGCGATATTGTTGCGGAAGTCCACTTCCGGCTGGCCGCTGATCTTCAGGTAGTCCGCCGTCCACGCGGCGCCGAGGGAATTGTAGAGATTGACGCCGCCGCCGCCGGCGACGGCCAGCATCGGGTCGGCCAGCGCCGCCTCGCGGTCGGTCTTGATCGGCTTGAGGTGCATCCGCGCCAGCGTGCCGATGACTTCGAGATGGCTGATCTCCTCGGTGCCGATATCCATCAGCAAATCCTTGAGCCCCGGATCATCGGTGTTGAGACCTTGGACCGTGTACTGCATGGCCGCCGCCAGCTCGCCGTTGGCGCCGCCGAATTGCTCGAGCAGCATGCGTCCGAACCGCGGCTCCGGCGCCCCGATCCTGACGGTGTACATGAGCTTCTTGACATGATGATACATGGCTTCCCCCTCCTGCCCCCGATGGCGGGCGTCGGCAGGGGAACGTGGCGTCGGGCCGGCGGTTTCCGATTCAGGCCGCGTTGCGCGCGAGTAATCCCTGAGCGATCAACATCTCGGCGATCTGCACCGCGTTCAACGCCGCGCCCTTGCGCAGATTGTCGGCCACGCACCAGAACGACAGCCCGTTCGCGACCGTCGGGTCCTTGCGCAGGCGGCTGACATAGACCGTGTCCTCGCCGGCCGCCTCCAGCGGCGTCACGTAGCCGCCGTCGTCGCGATGATCGAAGACCTCGATCCCCGGTGCCTCGCGCCAGGCCGCCCGGGCATCGGCGACCGTGACCGGCTGCTCGCACTCGACGACCACCGCCTCGCCGTGGCCGATGAACACCGGCACGCGAACGCAGGTGGCATGGACCTCGATATCGGGATCGATAATCTTGCGGGTCTCCACCACCATCTTCCACTCCTCCTCGGTCGAGCCGTCGTCCGTGAAGCGGCCGATATGGGGGATGCAGTTGAAGGCGATCTCCTTGGTGAATTGCTGCGGCGTCGAGGGATCATGGACGAACACCGCCTTGCTATGGGCATAGAGTTCGTCCATGCCCTCCTTGCCGGCGCCGGAGACGGATTGATAGGTGGCGACCACCACCCGCTTGACCCGGAAGCGGTCGTGCAGCGGCTTCAGCGCCACCACCATCTGGATGGTGCTGCAGTTCGGGTTGGCGATGATGTTGCGGCGGGCGAATTTCGCCAGCGCGCCGGGATTGACCTCCGGCACCACCAGCGGAACGTCGGGTTCCATGCGGAACCGGCTGGTGTTGTCGATGACCACGCACCCGGCGGCGGCGGCGCGCGGTGCGTGCACGGCCGAGACCGCGCCGCCCGGGCTGAACAGCGCGATATCCCAGCCGCGGAAATCAAAGCTGTCGAGCGCGCGCACCTTGAGCACCTTGCGCTCGCCAAACGAGACTTCCCCGCCGGCCGACCGGCCGGAGGCGACCGCCGCCACCTCATCTGCCGGAAACCGCCGCTCGGCGAGCGTCTTCAGCATCTCGCGCCCGACCGCCCCGGTGGCGCCGACGACCGCGACCCTGTACCCCATTGCCGTGCTCCCGCTTGCCGCGATGCCGCGCCGCCCCTTAGCGTGGCCGGGAAACGGCGGCAAGCAGAGTAGGGTTGCACCGGGCGCGGCGCCCACATCCGCGGCCGGTTTGCCGAGCCCGGAGCGCCGCCGGGCGGACAAGGCCGCGGTCATGCTATAAAGCGCGGCTGCGGATTTCTCCCCGCGGCGCCCGCAAAAACGACGGAGGCGGTGATGCGCGAGATCGGTCACTTCATCGACGGCAAGCCCCGGTCCGGAACCAGCGGCCGGTTCGGCGACGTTTATAACCCCGCCGCCGGCGAGGTCGCGGCCAAGGTCGCGCTGGCCGACGCCAGCGAGGTCGATGCGGCGGTCCGGGCCGCCATGCGCGCCTTTCCCGGATGGGCGGCGACGCCGCCGCTGCGGCGCGCGCGGGTGATGTTCCGCCTCAAGGATTTGCTCGAACGCGACCGCGCCAAGCTCGCGGCCGCCATCACCGCCGAGCACGGCAAGGTGCTCTCGGACGCCGATGGCGAGGTGCAGCGCGGCTTGGAGGTGGTGGAATTCGCCTGCGGCATCCCGCATCTCCTGAAGGGCGAATACACCGAGCAAGTCGGCACAGGCATCGACGCCTGGTCGGTCCGCCAGCCGCTCGGCGTGGTCGCCGGCATCACCCCGTTCAATTTCCCGCTGATGGTGCCGCTGTGGATGATCCCGGTAGCACTCGCCGCCGGCAACTGTTTTCTTTTGAAGCCATCGGAGAAGGATCCTTCGGCGTCGCTGTTGCTGGCCGAACTGCTGGCCGAGGCGGGGCTCCCCGACGGCGTGTTTGGCGTCGTGCAGGGCGCGCGCGAGGCGGTGGAGGCGATCATCGCCCATCCCGGAATCAGCGCCATCAGCTTCGTCGGCTCGACGCCGATCGCACGGCTCATCCATCAGGCGGGGAGCACCGCCGGCAAGCGCGTGCAGGCGCTGGGCGGGGCGAAGAACCATCTGGTGGTGCTGCCGGACGCCGATCTCGACGACGCGGCCGACGCGCTGATGGGATCGGCGTACGGCGCCGCCGGCGAGCGCTGCATGGCGGTGTCCGTCGCCGTCGCCGTCGGCCGAGCCGGCGACGGGCTGATGGAGCGGTTGGAGCCGCGCGTGCGCGCGCTCAAGATCGGTCCGGGAACCGATCCGGACGCCGAAATGGGGCCGCTGGTGACGCGCGAGCACCGTGCGAAGGTGGCGGGCTATGTCGAGACCGGATTGGGCGAGGGCGCCGATCTCGTCGTCGACGGACGCGGCCTCAAGCTGCAGGGCCACGAGAGCGGATTCTTCCTCGGCGGCTCGTTGTTCGACCGCGTGAAGCCGAACATGCGCATCTATCAGGAGGAAATCTTCGGCCCCGTGCTCGACGTGACGCGCGCCGCCGATGTCGGCGCGGCGCTGGCGATGGTGAACGCGCACCCGTTCGGCAACGGGGTCTCGATCTACACCGCCGATGGCGGCAGCGCGCGCGAATTTGCCCAGCAGGTGCAGATCGGCATGGTCGGCATCAACATCCCGATCCCCGTCCCGATGGCCTTCCACAGCTTCGGCGGCTGGAAGAACAGCCTGTTCGGCGATCACCACATCTACGGGCCCGAAGGCGTGCGCTTCTACACCCGCTACAAGGCGATCACCCAGCGCTGGCCCGCCGGCAGCCGCGCCGGCGCCGAGTTCGCGATGCCGACGCCGGGACGATAGTTGCGCCGCGTCGGGGTCGGCGTTAGCAGTCGGCCATGAGCACGATCGTCGCCGTCCGTCGCGCCCGTGCCTGCGCCAATCTGATGCGCCGGGTGCATGCCATCGCGGAGAGGGAAGGCCCGACTCCTTCGGCGCTGCACGCCATCAAGAACGAGCTGGTGAAGCTCGCCCGCCGCGCCGAGTTGTTTCCCGCCGCCGATTTTCCGATGCCCGAGGCCGAGGGCCGCAACCATCCGCTGCTGGTCGAGGAGAATGACGGCCATGGCCTCTATCTCAAGATCGGGATGCCGGGGAAGGAAGCGGCGCCGCACGACCACGGCATCTGGTGCGCCAACGCCGCGATCTCGGGGCGCGAACGCCATGAGTTCTACCGCCGCGTCGATGGCGGTGCGGAGCCGGGCCGCGCCGAGGTGATCAAGGTGGGCGAGGTGACGGTCGCGCCGGGCAGCGGCATGGCCATGTCCGATCACGACATCCACGCGACGGTGGTGCTCGGCGACGAGCCGGCGATCGCGATCGCGCTCTACGGCTACGCGCTGGCGCGCTTTCCTTCGGTCATCTGGTATCATCCGCAATTCGGCTCGGTGCGAGCCGGCCAGTCGCGCCGCTACGCGGCCTGACGCGCATGAGTGGCGCCGCGTTCACGGTCCGCATCCGCAACGCCGACGCCGCGATCGCCTGCCGGGCGGATCAGACGGTGCTGCAGGCGGCGGTCGCCGCGGGGCTCGATTTCCCCTATACCGGCGCCACCGGCAATTGCGGCACCTGCATCTCCAGGCTGGAGAGCGGCGAGGTGGCGCTGCTGGCGCGCGGCGACGCCGCGCTCAGCGCCGAGCAGGCGCGCGCCGGGCAGACCCTCGCCTGCCGGGCGCAGCCGCGCTCGGATCTGGTAATCACCTGGCTCGGCCGCGGCCGGCGCTGAGGAGTCGATGATGCCGGAAGCCAACGACGCTCAGCGCGACTACTGGAACTCAATCGTCGGACCGCGCTGGGTGGCGTTCGGCGCCAAGATGGATGCCCAGTTGCGCGAGGTCGGCGAACTCGCGCTGAAGGCGGCGGCGGCGCAGCCGGGGGAGCGGGTGCTGGAGATCGGCTGCGGGCCGGGCGCGCTGGCGCTGCTGCTGGCCGAGCAGGTGGGACCGAGCGGCACGGTGCTCGGCATCGACATCGCCGATCCGATGATCGCCGAGGCGGAGGCGCGACGGCGCCGCTCGGGGCGCACGAATCTCGAGCTTCCGCCTCGCCGACGCCCAGGCCGATCCCCTGCCCGAAGGCCCGTTCGATCTGCTGTTCTCGCGCTTCGGCGTGATGTTCTTCGCCGATCCCGCAGCCGCCTTCGCCAATCTGCGTCGCGCCGGTACGGCGAACGGGCGGCTCAGCTTCGTCTGCTGGGGACCGCTCGCCGACAATCCGCACTGGCATATCCCGCTCGGCGTCGTCGCCCGCCATCTCGGCCCGCCCGATCCGCCGCCGCCCGGCGCGCCCGGCCCGATGTCGCTCAGCGACCGGACGCATCTCGGGAACGTGCTGACCGCCGCCGGATACCGGAACATCGACATCGCGGAGGCGCACCCGATGCTGCACACGGAGGAACCGGCCGCCGAGGCGCGATTCATGACCTCAATGGGGCCGGCGAGCGCGCTGATCCGCGACCGCGGCGCCGACGAGGCCACCGTGCGGGCGATCGAGGCCGAGCTGACGGCGGCATTGGCGCGCTTCGCCACCGCGGAGGGCGTGGCGGTGCCGGCGCTGGTGTTCGTCGTCACCGCCCGGGTCTAGGCCACGCCCAACCCGAGCCGTCGCCGGCCGTTTCACCCTTCATGCCCGACGCCCCCGCCGTCGCCGCCAAGCGTCCGCCCGCGCGTCCGTCCCTGGCCAGCCAGCGCGGCCTCGACTGGCTGAATTTCTGCATCGCCGACGTGGAGACGGCGTTCGGCCCGTTCGTCTCGGTCTATCTCGCCCAATACGGCTGGAATCAGGGCACGATCGGCAGCGTTCTCACCGTCAACAGCGCCGTCGCTCTGGCGACCCAAGCGCCGGCCGGGGCGCTGGTGGACTGGATCCGCATGAAGCGGCTGGTGATCGCCGTCTGCCTGGGGCTGATCGCCGGCGGGTCGCTGCTGATCGCCTTCTTCCCGAGCTACCTGCCGGTGCTCGCCGGCGAGTTCATGCACGGCATCACCGGCGGCGCGGTGCGCACGGCGATCGCCGCGATCGGGCTCGGCCTGGTCGGCCACCGCGCCTATCACACCAGGGTCGGGCGCAACCACCGCTACGATTCGTTCGGCAACGCCGCCACCGCGGCGGGGATGGGCGTGCTCGGCAGCTTCTTCTCCGCCGGCGCGCCGTTCTTCGCCGCCGCCGGGCTGTGCATCCCCGCCTTCGCGGCGTTGTGGTTCATCAACGGCAAGGAGATCGACTACGCCCGCGCCCGCGGCGCCGAGACCAAACCCGACGGCCACCGGCGCGGCCGCGGGTCGCCGCACGCGCGCTGGCACGCACTGGTCCGCAACCGTCCACTACTGATCTTCTCGCTCTGCCTGTTCCTGTTCCAGTTCGCCAACGCCTCGATGCTGCCGCTGGCGGGCGAACGCCTGGCGGCGGACTACAAGTTCGAATCCGAGATCGTGGTGGCGGCGCTGGTGGTGGTGCCGCAGCTCACGACCGCGCTGATCGCCGCCTGGATCGCCCGCAAGGCCGACGAATGGGGGCGTAAATGGCTGCTCGCCGCCGCTTTCGTCGCCCTGCTCGCGCGCACCGTGTTGTTCGCCCTCGCCTTCGGGCCGTGGTTCCTGGTCGGCGTGCAGGTCCTCGGCGGGTTGACGGCGGCGGTGATCGGCATTCTGACGCCGCTGATCGTCGCCGACGTGACGCAGGGGAGCGGGCGCTACAACACCGCGCTCGGCACCACCGGCATGGTCGCCGGCATCGGCGCCACCATCAGCACCACCGCCATCGGCTTCCTCACCCAGATGATGGGCTACACGGTGGGCTTCGGCGCGCTGGCGGTGGTGGCCGCGCTCGGGCTGGCCGCGGTGTGGGGGTGGATGCCGGAGACCGTGCACGTGGCGCGGGCCACCGGCTGACCCTCCCGCCCGCGCGCACTTGCTGCTAGCCTCCCGCCATGCCCGATCCCCGCCGCGCCGCCTTCGCCCGCCTCGCCGCACTCGCCGCGCGCCCCGACGGGCGACGCATCACGCCGCGCTTCGCCGCCGACCCCGAACGGGCGGCGCGGTTCACCTTCGCCCTCGACGACCTCTCGCTCGACCTCTCGCGCACCGCGATCGACGACGACGCGCGCGCGGCGCTGTTCGACCTCGCCCGCGCCGCCGATCTCGAAGGCTTCCGCCGGCGGCTGTTCGCGGGCGAGCCGGTCAACGTGACCGAGCATCGCGCGGCGATGCACATGGCGCTCCGCGCCCCCGCCGACTCCGGGCTGCGCGCCACCCTGCCGGGCGGCGTCGATGACGCCGCCGAGCTCGCCGCCGCCGAGCGGGCGCGGATGCGCGATTTCGTCGACGCGGTCCATGCCGGGCGCATCACCGGCGCCACCGGGCGGCGCTTCACGCATGTGCTGAACGTCGGCATGGGCGGCTCCGATCTCGGCCCGCGCGTCGCCACCGAGGCGCTGACCCTGGCGGCCGACGATCCGCCGATGGCGGCGCGCTTCCTCGCCAATGTGGACGGCCACGCTTTGCTCGCGGCGACGCATGATCTCGATCCGGCGACCACGCTCATTCTGATCGCGTCCAAATCCTGGACCACGCAGGAGACGGCGATGAACGCCGCCGCCTTGCGGGCCTGGCTCTCCGGCGCGCTCGGGGAGGCGGCGGTGGCTGCGCATTTCGTCGCGCTCTCGACCAATCTCGAAGCGGTCGGCGCCTTCGGCATCCCGCCGGCGCGGACGTTCGGCTTCCGCGACTGGGTCGGCGGGCGGTATTCGCTGTGGTCGCCGGTCGGGCTGGTGATCGCGCTCGCCGCCGGCTGGGCGGCGTTCCAGGCCATGCTCGACGGGGCTTGGGCGATGGACCGCCATTTCCGCAACTCGCCGCTCGAGCACTGTTTGCCGGTGCTGCTGGGACTAGCCGGCATCTGGCACGTCAACGCGCTGGGCTGCGCCACGCAATGCGTGCTCGCCTATGACGAGCGGCTGCGGCGGCTGCCGGCGCATCTGCAGCAACTGGAGATGGAGAGCAACGGCAAGCGGGTGACGCTCGAAGGCGCGGTGGTCGATTACGCCACCTGCCCGGTGGTGTTCGGCGAGCCCGGCACCTCCGCCCAGCACAGCTTCATGCAGCTCGTCCACCAGGGGCCGGCGGTGATTCCGGTCGATTTCATTCTCGCGGCGCTTCCCGATCACTCCGACGCGGCGGCGCATCGCGCGCTCGCCGCCAACGCCTTCGCCCAGGCGGCGGCGCTGATGGAAGGCCGCAGCGAGGCGGCGGTGCGCGCCGAGATGGCGAAAAAGGGCGTGCCGGCAGCGGAGATCGACCGCGTGGCGCCGCATCGCGTCTGTCCCGGCGAGCGGCCGTCGACGCTGATCCTGTTCCGCCGGCTCGATGCCGCGAGCCTCGGCCGGCTGATCGCCCTCTACGAGCACAAGGTCGCGGTGCAGGGGTGCCTGTGGGACATCGACAGCTTCGACCAGTGGGGGGTGGAGCTGGGCAAGCAGCTCGCCGGCGCCATCCTGCCGGCGCTCGCGGGCGAGCCGGTCGAAGCGGACCTCGCGACGACGGCGGCGATCGCGCGCTTCCGGAAGCTGCGCGGCGAGGGTTGAGACGGCGAGGGGTGAGGCGGCGGATTTCATTTACCTCACGAAATCTTATTTTTGCGCGTCGGCACGGTTGGTGGTATCTCGAAACATATCCGCTGTCGAAATGAGCGGATGCGGAACCACCAATTTTGAGAGCAATCCCGATGCGCAAACTCCCCCTCGCCCTCCTCGCCGCCGCGGTCGCGATCGGCGGCCTCACCGCCACCGCCGCCCGCGCCGGCACCATCACCACCTACACCGACCGCACCGCCTTCGGCGGCACCGATAGCCTCGACTGGGGCCAACTCGGGCCGAGCTACACGACCATCGCGGCGCCGTTCGCCGCGACCTCGACCGGCGGGGTGACGTTCACCATCACGCAGCCGGGGAACGCCGGGTTCGAGCGGCTCGATCAGGGCAACGGCTGGGCCGGTAATTTCGCCCCCGGCGATCACCTGCTGTGGAATAAGGACGCCACCGACGAGATGGATTTCGGCTCGACGCCGATCGCCGGCTTCGGCACCCAGATCCAGGCCGATTCTTATGGCTCCTACTCGGCGACGCTCTCGGCCTATGACGGCGCGACCTTGCTCGGCGCCGTCACCGTCACCGGCGATTCCACCGCAAACGGGGACAATTCGGCGCCGTTCGCCGGCATCGCCGACACCACCGCCGACATCACCCGGATCGTGATCACCACCACCCAGGGCGGCTTCGCCATCAACACGGTCTCGCTCGACGACCCGACGCCGGCGCCGGAGCCGGCCTCGATGGCGCTGCTCGGCACCGGACTGCTCGGCCTCGGCATGATCCGCCGCCGCCGCCGCGGCTGAGCTTGCCGCCGCCGCGGCGGCGCGCGATCCTGCGCGGATGGCGCAGATTCGCGTGCTGCCGGAGGCGGTCATCAACCGCATCGCCGCTGGCGAGGTGATCGAGCGGCCGGCGGCGGCGGTCAAGGAACTGGTGGAGAACGCGCTCGATGCCGGCGCGCGGAGGATCGTGGTCGCGGTCGCCGGCGGCGGCGTCGAACGGATCGAGATCGCCGATGACGGCGCCGGCATGACGGAACAGGATCTGGCGCTGGCGGTATGCCGCCACGCCACCTCCAAGCTGCCGGGCGAGCGGCTCGACGCCATCGCCACCTTGGGCTTTCGCGGCGAGGCGCTGGCGGCGATCGGCGCCGCCGCGCGGCTCACGATCACCTCGCGCCCGCCGGGCACGGACACCGCGCACCGGATAACCGTCGCGGCCGGCCGGGTCGCGCCGCCCGCCCCCGCGCCCGGCGCGCCGGGAACCCGCGTGGTGGTGCGCGATCTGTTTTTCGCCACCCCGGCGCGGCGCAAGTTCCTCAAGCACCCGCGCACCGAGGCCGAGCAGGTGGAGCAGGCGGTTCGCCGCCTCGCCCTTGCCGCGCCCGGGGTGGCCTTCCGGCTCGAGCTCGACGGCCGCGGGGTGTTCGACCTGCCGGGGCAGGACCGCGGCGGGCGCGTCGCCGCGCTGCTCGGCGCCGCGGCGGCGGCGGCGCTGGTGCCGCTCGCGGTCACGCGCGACGGCATGACCTTGGCCGGCTTCGTCGGCTCGCCGGCGCTCACCCGGGCGAGCCCGGCGCACCAGGCCTTTACGGTGAACGGCCGCCCGGTGGCCGACCGGCTGCTCGCGGGCGCGGTGCGCGGCGCGTACCGGGGGGTGATCGCCGCCGGCCGCCATCCGGTGCTCGCCCTCTGGCTCGAGCTGCCGGGCGACGCGGTCGATGTGAACGTGCATCCGACCAAGGCCGAATTGCGCTTCCGCGATCCCGCCGCGGTGCGCGCGCTGGTGGTGGGTGCGATCGGCCGCGCGATCGGCGGCGCCGCCGGCCCCGCCGTGCCGCCGGCGCGGCCGGCGCTGGCGCTCGCCCCACCCCGCCCGTCGGTACCGCGGACGGGCTTCGCCGAGGCGCCATTGCCGATCGCGCTGCCGCCGGCGGCGCGGCAAGAAACGGCGGCGGAACCGGTGAGCTTTCCGCTCGGCGCCCCGCTCGGCCAGGTGCTGGACACCTACATCCTCGCGATCGCCGCCGACGGCGCGCTGGTGGTCGTCGATCAGCACGCCGCGCATGAGCGTCTGACGCATGAGGCGCTGCGCGCGCAGATGCAGAATGGCGGGGTGCGCGCGCAGCCGCTGTTGGTGCCCGCGGTGGTGGAGCTGGCCCCGGCCGAGGCCCGGCGGCTGGCGGCGCATGCGCCGAGCCTCGCCGGCCTCGGGCTGGAGATCGAGGCGTTCGGGACGGGGGCGGTGCTGGTGCGCGCGCTGCCGGCGGCGCTCGGCGCGCCCGACCCGGCGCCGTTGTTGCGCGACCTCGCCGACGAGCTGGCCGAGCTCGGCGAGGCGGCGAGCCTCGCCGCGCGGCTCGACGCCGTGCTCGCGCGCCTCGCCTGCCACGGCTCGGTGCGCGCCGGGCGGCGGCTCAACCGCGACGAGATGGACGCGCTGCTTCGGCAGATGGAGGCGACCCCGCGCGCCGCCACCTGCAGCCACGGCCGCCCGACGGTGCTGAAATTCAGCCCGACCGACCTGGCGGCTTGGTTTCGCCGCGGGACTTAAGAATCGGAGGGGGGCGTGAACCAGTACCAGCGGGCGTTCACCTTGAGCTGCCCGCCGGCCGGATCGCCCAGGATGTCCTCCACATAGACCCGCGCCACGCCGACCATGATGCAGGCGACCAGCGGCGTCGCGATCAGCACGCCGAAGATGTTAAAGATGGCGACCAGCACCACGAAGGAGAGCAGGGTCAGCGCCGGCGGCAGGTGCACCGTGCGGCGCTGCACGAACGGGGCGGTGATGTAGCCCTCGATCACATGGGCGACCACGAACACGCCGATCACCCAGACCACCTCGGTCAAGCCGACCGTCAGCGCCACGATGATGGCGGGAACGGCGGAGATGATGGTGCCGAAATACGGGATGAAGGTGCAGACGCCGGCGACGACGGCCAGAATGAAGAACAGCGGCGTTCCGACCAGCCAGAGCCCGATGACGACGACCACGAACACCACCAGCATGTCGATGAGCTGGCCCAGCATCCAGCCCTGCATGGCGAGGCCCATCTCGTTCATGACGTCGCGCGTGCGCTGCTGATACCAGACCGGGGTCATGTGCGAGACGCCGTTGACGTAGGTCTCGGGTGACAGGGCGAGATAGACGCCGGTGGCGACGATCACCAGGATCGCCGCCAACAGGCCGATGGTGGAGGTGGCCACCAGCCGGATCAGCGAGGTGACCATGCCGGAGTGCCCGCTGACGATCGCCGCCGCGCCGCCCGCGCCCCCGCTTCCGTTGCCGCCGACCCCGCCATGGCTGCCGAACAGGTCGGAGAGGTTGCCCAGCCCGCCGGAGACCTTGTCGTAGAGTTGCTGGCCCTCGGTCGCGAAGCGCGGCCCGGCCCAGTAGCCGAGCCCGCAGATCGCCACCACCAAACCGAGGAACACGAGCATCACCGAGGCCGAGATCGGCAGATGCGTAGTCCGGTGCAGCCATCGCCCGATGCCGCGCAGCAGCACCGCCAGCAGCACCGCGAGGATGATGGTCACGAAGGCGCTGGAAAGCACCCACAGCAGCGCGCACAGGCCGACGATGATGACCGTCGCGCGCAGGATATGGGCGATCGTGCGCACCGGGTCGCGGGCGGTGCTGAGCGGTTGCGGCACCGCCCCGACGCCGTGCGGCCCCGGCTCGCGCGCGCCCGGTGCGACCCGGTTCGACGCCCGGCCGCTCATTCGCCCGGCCTCGGCCGTCCGGCGGCGCCCTGCGCGACGTGGCCGGCGGTGCGCGGCACCTCGGCGGCGGCGGACGACGGCACGGCGACCACCTCATGGCCCCGCCGCGCGCCGGCGCCGGTATTCTGCACCTCCTGCGCGGTGCGGCTGGAATAGGTCTGCGGCAGCAGGGCGCCGGTATCGAGGGTGCCGGTGGCGGCGAAGCTCGGCGACGCCACCGCGAGCGCGGCGAGGCTTCGAATGAAGGGTCGCATGACCTGGGCTCAACGTCTCCCGCCGCCCTGCGTTCCGTCAGTCGGGCCGTCAGTTGGGCCGTCAGTCGGGTTTGCGCTCGGCCAGCCGCACCTTGGTCGCCACCGGCCCGGCATCGCCCGCCGCCTCGACATAGTGCACCGTCTGCCCCGGCGCGAGGTCCTCGAAGCGGCCGTTGGTCAGGCTGTCGCGGTGGAAATAGAGTTGGCTGCCGATGCTGTTGAGGATGAAGCCGTGATCGGCCCCCGGCTCGATCAGCGTCACTTGGCCGGTGAGCGCCGAGCCCGAGGGTGGGGTGGTGTCCACCCGCCCCTGCCGCTTGTATTCCACGAGTTGGCGTTCGGCCGCCTCGAACGCCTCGCGGATGGAGGCGCGCACGTCCGGACGCGCGCGGTTGAGCTTCGGCTTGTGCGGCCCGTGGCTCACCGCAAGGTCGCGGCCGGGCAGCGACAGCGTGATGTGGCACTCATAGACATTGCCGGTCTGGTGCTGCCGATGCAGCGCCTCCACCGAGACCCGGCAGCCGATCAGATGGCCATGGCGGCGATCGAGCTTATCCACATGCTGGCGGATCATCGCCTCCAGCGAATCCGAGGTGCTCATATTGTGGAAGGCGATCTCCAGCGGCCGGTCCATCTTGCTCTCCTCGCGCAGCCGTCAACGCAACACGGCGCCGCGGCGGGGAGTTTCTTGCGATATCAAACCGACTAATTCGACAATCCGGCGCATCCGGCGCAGACAGGCAAGCCAAAGCCGCGAGGATTTCGATGCCGCAGACCGATCCGGGCCGCTCCGAGAACCTGCTTGCGGAGCTGATGGATTGGGTGCGGATCGAGACCCCGACCACCGACGCCCGCGCGGTGAACCGGCTGCTCGATGTCGCCGCCGCCGAACTGGGCGGTGCCGGGGCGGCGCTCACCCGCATTCCCGGCCGCGACGGCTATGCCGACAACCTGATCGCCCGCACCCCGGGCGATGGACGCCCGGTGGTGGTCGCGGGCCATCTCGACACCGTCTGGTCGCTCGGCACGCTGGACGGAATGCCGGCCCGGGTGGACGGCGACAAGGCGTACGGTCCGGGCATCTATGACATGAAGGCGGGCAGCCTCATCGCGCTGCATGTGGTGCGCGCCATCCTGCGCCAGCGCATCCCGATGCCGCGCCCGGTCGTGCTGCTGCTCACCCCCGACGAGGAGGTCGGCAGCCCGACCTCGCGCGCGCTGATCGAGCGCGAGGCCGCCGGCGCGGCGCGTGTCTTCATCATGGAGCCGGCCGGCCCGGGCGGCGCCTGCGTGACCGCGCGCAAGGGCGTCGGACGGTTCGTGCTGCGGGTGGAGGGGCGCGGCGCCCACGCCGGCGGCGCCTTCCAGGAGGGCGCCTCGGCGGTGGTGGAGCTGGCGCGTCAGATCGGCAAGGTCCACGCGATGGTCGATATCGAGCGTGGCGTCACCCTCAACGCGGCGCCGATCTGGGGCGGCTCGCGGCCCAATGTCATCCCGCCCGACGCCGGTTGCGAAGTCGATCTTCGGGTCGGCACCGAAGCCGACGGCTTGGCGCTGACCGAGCGGCTGTGCGCACTCGCGGCCGAGACACCGGGCTGCACGGTGACGGTGGAGGGCGGGATGAACCGCCCGCCCTTCGCCGAGATCGGCGGACATCGCCGCCCTGCACGAGCATGCGCGCGGCCTGGCCCGGGGGCTCGGCTTCGAGCTGCCGAAGCAGAGCCGGGGCGGCGGGTCGGACGGCAACTTCACCGCCGCGATGGGCATTCCGACCCTGGACGGTCTCGGCTGCCCCGGTGGCGGCGCCCATGTCGCCTCGGAGCACATCCTCTGGCGCCACCTCGCGCCCCGGGCGGCGCTGCTGGCGGCGCTGCTGGAAGCCGCGTAGCGCCCCGGCGGCCCCGCGCGCGGGAGAGGGCCTACTCCCCCGACAGCTCCCGCCGGGAACGGTCCAGCTCGTCGCTGTACCGGCGCAGCGCGTGCTGCTCGGTCAACAGGCCGATGACGTGGGCGGTGTCCGGCCCATCGACCACCACCAGTGCGTCGCCCTCGGCCCGCTCGAAGGCGCCAATCGCATCCTTGATCGTCATCTGCGGCAGCAGCATCTCGTCGGCGTGGTGCAGCACGTCGCCGACCTTGTGGCCATCGGCGTCGTCGGCGTGCGCCTCGGCGACATAGACGATGCCGGCGTAACGGTCCTCCTGGTCGAGCGCCACCACGCGCTGCGTGGAGCCGAGCGGGAAGTCGCGGCGGAAGGTGGCAAGCGGTGTCTCCGCGCGCACGGTGCGCAGATCGCGCCGCATCATCCGTCCGACCGTGAGATTGCGCATCCAGCTCGACATCGACGGCGCTGCGGATCGCCTCGCCGCGCAAATGGAAGCGCCAGGTGGCGAAGGAGTAGCCGAACAGGCGGCGGACGGTGAGCGCCGAAACCACGCAGGCGCCGAGCACGGCAATGGTGAGCGGCAGGCTGCCGGTAGCCTCCAGAGCCAGAAAGCCCATCGTCAGCGGCGCGCCGATAATGGCGACCGCGAGCGCGCTCATGCCGACCACGGCGCTCACCACCTCCGGCGCGGCGTGCGTCGGGATCACCAGGAACTCGATGCCGGCGAACAGCTTGCCGACCAGCGAGCCGAGGAACAGCGAGGCGAAGAAGAGACCGCCGCGGAAGCCCGAGCCGATCGACACCGCCGAGGCGATCGACTTCATCAGCACCAGCAGGGCGACCCACCAAACCGGGTAGGCGGCGGCGATCACCGTGCCGATGGCGCCATGTCCCGACGACAGCACCGCGGGCGTGACCAGCGCCAGCAGGCCGACGACGACACCGCCGATCATCGGGCGCAGATTGGCGGGCAGCCGCGACCGACGAAACAGCTCCTCGGTCAAGGTCACGCCGCGCATCAGCGCGATGCCGACCAGGGCGCAGATGACGCCGAGGACGAAGATCGACGGGTAGGCCTGCGGCGCCAGGGGCGGGATGGCGATTTGCAGATCGAACGGCGAGTGCCCGATCAGGTGCAGAACGGAGACGGCGACCAGCGCCGCCGCCGCGACCGGGGCGAAGGTTCCCAGGGTGTAGGTGCCGATGACCAGCTCGAAGCCGTAGAAGGAGCCCGTGAGGGGGGCGTTGAAGGCGGCCGAGATGGCGCCGGCGGCGCCGCAACCGACCAGCAGCCGCAGATCGCTTCGTCGCACCCGAAAGCTGCGCCCGAGCCGTGAGGCGAGGCCGGATCCCATTTGGGTGTAGCCCGCCTCCAGTCCGATCGAGGCGCCGACGCCGTTAGAGATGATGGTTTGCAGCATCACGATGATGCTGTCGTTGAGCGACATCCGCCCGCCGTAGAGGGCATTGGCCTCGATCGGGTCGATCGCGCGCCGCGGCCAGAGCCAGGCGGCCAGCAGGCCGAACAGGCCGAGCGCACCGCCGCCGAGAATTGGCACCACCAGCGAGCGCCGCCAATCGACGCGGTCCATCGCGCTCAGATGCTGGTCCATGCCAATGTCGAACAGCAGCACATGCATGAGCTGCGCCGCCGCGGTCATCACGAACACGACCAGGCCGGCGATCGCGCCGACCAGCGCCGCCAGCACGACCAGCCACAACTCGTTCGGCGCGAACCAGCGCGCGCAGCGTCTGCGGCGCGTGCAGCACAAGGCCGAGAGGGCGGCGGCGGCGCGGGTTGTCGCGGCGCAGTTTCTTGCCGCGCGCGCGCGGCACGGGCGGCAGCTTGGCGCCGATCTTGTTGGCCCCGGCGGCCCGGGCGACGGCCGCAAAAGGCGGGGCATCGGAGGCAGCGGACATGAGCAACGTCCAGGAAATAAAGCAAACAGCCAAATGGTGGCCATCCGCGGGTCACTTCGGCCCCCGGTCCACGCCGCCATTGTCCAATTCCCTAACGCAGGGATCAACGAAAGAAACTTCGCTTTGCGGCCGGATTTGGGCGAAAGTTTTGTTTAGTGACCGAAAAGATACAGGATCGGGGCCACTCTCGGCAACAGTTGCAGATCAGCCTTGCGCCCGGCGTTTAGCCGCCGCGTCGCTCGCGGCTGGTGGTCTCGAGATCGTCGGCGACGAAGGCGCGCACCACGTCGATGAACGGCTCGTGCGCGGTGAAGCCGAGCGCACGGGCGCGCAGCGGCTCGAATGCGGCCGGCCAGCCGTCGACGATGGCGGCGATCTCGGGATCGGCGACGCGGCGAACGAGGGCGCGGGCGCCGGGGCGAACCTGGTCCAGCGCCTGCAGCATGTGGGCGACGGTGACGCTAAGGCCGGGCGGATTAACGCCGCGATCAAGCCCCATCGGCGCGGTCGGCATCGCCGCCGCATGGATCAGCCAGTCCACCGCCCGGCGCGGACTTGCAAGCCAGGCGGCGAAATCCTCCCCGACCGGCAGCTCCGCGGGCACGCCGAGCAGCGGCTCGCGGATGATCGCCGACAGGAAACCGGAGGCGGCGCGGTTCGGCCGTCCCGGCCGCACGACGATGGTCGGCAGCCGCAACGACACCAGGTCGAGAAAGCCGCGGCGCGAGGCGTCGGCCAGCAGCAGCTCGGCGGCCGCCTTCTGGGCGCCGTAGCTGTTCGCCGGCAGCTGGCGGGCGTCGTCGGCGAGCACCGCGTCCTGACCGCCGCCGAAACTCGCGACCGAGGAGGTGAAGACGAGGCGCGGGCGCGAGCCGGCGCGCCGGCAGGCATCGATGACGGCCAGCGCGCCGTGCAGATTGACGCTAAGTCCGAGGTCGTAGTCGGACTCGGCCTGCGCCGAGACCACCGCCGCCAGATGGATCACAACCGCCGTCTCGGGCGTGATGGCGGCGGCGGGATCGGCAATGTCGCCCTGCAGGCAGCGCACCGAAACATCCGCAGCAGGGGGTGCGGGCGGCGGCGTCAGGTCGAACAGCGTGAGCTCGGTGATCGTTCGCTCTCCGATCCGGCCAGCGGCGGCGAGTTGCCCGGCCACCTTGCGGCCCAGGAAACCAGCACCGCCGAGGATCGTCACCTTCATACCGTCGCTCCCGCTCGCATACCGTCGCTCCCGCTCGCGCTCGCGCTCGCATCGGGCGCCGCTCCCGGCCCGTCGTCAAGCGCTGAGACCGATTGTTCATATCTGAGACGCGACGGACGAAAATCGGCGGGCGTTCGCCCGGATGTTGCGTTGACGCGGCCGAAATCCCGCCTTTACTGTCGCCCCGCGATTCGCGGCCTAACTGCGTTGCCAACAGCACACGGGGGATTTCCTTGAACAAGATGGAATTAATTTCGTCAGTTGCCGATCAGACTGACATCTCGCGCGCCAAGGCGACCGAGGTGATCGATGCGGTGTTCGAGGCCATCGAGGGCGCGCTGAAGCGCAACGAGGAGGTTCGGCTGGTCGGATTCGGCACCTTCGCCACCGCCATGCGCAAGGAAGGCACCGGACGCAACCCGCGCACCGGCGAAACCATGAAGATCGCCGCCTCCACCACGGTTCGCTTCAAGGCCGGAAAGGCATTGAAGGATTCGGTGCAATAATGGGCGGTTAGCTCAGCGGTAGAGCGTCTCGTTTACACCGAGAGGGCCGGCGGTTCGATCCCGTCACCGCCCACCACCGGCGTGCCTCCCGGCAGGCCCGATGCGTCCGTCCGCTGCTTGACGTGATTCGCGCGGCGGCCTAGATCGCGCCCTGCCGCTTGCGGGTGTAGCTCAGTTGGTTAGAGCGCCGGCCTGTCACGCCGGAGGTCGCGGGTTCGAGCCCCGTCACTCGCGCCAGCGAAGCCGTTCCGCGATCCGGGCTGGAACGGCGCCCCCCTCGGGCCGTCGCGGGTTGCCGGCAAGCCTCAAATGCGACTGCGGGAGGATGGAGTTGCCGTACGTATTGCCCGACTATCTGCCGGTGCTGGTGTTCATGCTGATCGCCGGGCTGATCGCCGCCGCCATGGTCGGCGGCTCGCTGTTGGCGGCCCGCCAGAAGCCGTACGCGGAAAAGCTCGCGGCCTACGAGTGCGGGTTCGACGCCTTCGACGACGCCCGCCGACGTTTCGACGTCCGTTACTATCTGGTCGCCATCCTGTTCATCATCTTCGACCTCGAAGTGGCCTTCCTGTTCCCCTGGGCGGTCGCCTACGGCAGCATCCGGCTGTTCGGCTTTCTTTCCATGCTCGGCTTCCTTGCGGTTTTGACGGTCGGCTTCATCTATGAATGGTGCAAGGGCGCGCTGGAGTGGGAATAGCATGAGCACCGCTATCGCCTGGAACCGCACCGCGCTGCCGCCGGGGCCGGAGCAGGATGCCGTGGTGAAGGGCATCACCGGCGAGATTGCCGACAAGGGCTTCATCGTCGCCAATCTCGACAAGGTGGTGAACTGGGCGCGCACCGGCAGTTTGTGGCCGATGACCTTCGGCCTCGCCTGTTGCGCGGTGGAGATGATCCACGCCTACATGCCGCGCTACGACCTCGATCGTCTGGGGATCATCCCGCGCGCCTCGCCCCGGCAGAGCGATGTGATGATCGTCGCCGGCACGCTGACCAACAAGATGGCGCCGGCGTTACGCAAGGTGTACGACCAGATGCCGGAGCCGCGCTGGGTGATCAGCATGGGAAGCTGCGCCAACGGCGGCGGCTATTACCATTTCTCCTATTCGGTGGTGCGCGGCTGTGACCGCGTGGTGCCGGTCGACGTGTACGTGCCCGGCTGTCCGCCGACCGCCGAGGCGCTGGTTTACGGCATCATGCAGTTGCAAAAGCGCATCCGTCGCACCGGAACCATCCTGCGTGGGTGAGAGCAACGAAGCCTCGCCGGCCGCCACCGCCGAACCGGCCGAGATGTCGTTGGCCCGTGCCGCCGCCGGCTTGCCGGGAGTGACCGCGCATCGGGTCGAGCTGGGCGAGGCGGTAATCGAGGCCGAGCGCGACCACCTGATCGGGCTGATGACGGCGTTGCGCGACGACCCGCGCTTCGCCTTCGCGCAGATGATGGATCTGTGCGGCGTCGACTTTCCCGACCGCGCACGAGCGTTTCGATGTCGTCTACAACCTGCTTTCGGTGGCGCTGAACCAGCGCCTGCGGGTGATCGTGCGCACCGACGAGGCGAGCCCGGTGCCGTCGGTGTGCGGCATCTGGCCGGCGGCGACCTGGTGGGAGCGCGAGGCCTGGGACATGTATGGCATCGTGTTCGCCGGCCAGCCCGATCTGCGCCGTATTCTGACCGATTACGGCTTCGAGGGCTTTCCGATGCGCAAGGACTTCCCGATGACCGGCTATGTGGAAGTCCGTTACGACGAGGAGCGCAAGCAGGTCGTCTATGAGCCGGTGAAGCTCACCCAGGA
The DNA here is from genome assembly GCA_963762525.1 of uncultured Pseudomonadota bacterium. GTDB lineage: Bacteria > Pseudomonadota > Alphaproteobacteria > Acetobacterales > Acetobacteraceae > DATFDN01. The sequence goes on along the minus strand of CAVXKT010000011.1, from coordinate 667,813 downwards.
CTGGCGGCATTTCGATTTCATCTCGCCGTGGGAGGGCGTGACCACCTTGCCGGGCGACGAGAAGGTGCACCAGGAGCGGGCGCAGATCACCCGCGAGCCGCCGCAGCCGGCGCCCGAGGCCGCACCCAAGGCCGCACCCAAGGCCGCACCATGAGCGAATTGCTGCCGGAAAGCACCGAGAAGAAGCAGCGCGTCGTCGAGATCGACAGCCACGCCATCAATTTCGGCCCGCAGCATCCGGCGGCGCACGGCGTGCTGCGATTGATCCTGGAGTTGGACGGCGAGGTGGTGGAGCGCGCCGACCCGCATATCGGGTTCCTCCATCGCGGCACCGAAAAGCTGATGGAGTATCGCACGTATATCCAGAACGTGCCGTATTTCGACCGCCTCGATTACGTCTCGCCGATGTGCGAGGAGCACACCTTCGCGCTCGCGGTCGAGAAGCTGCTCGGCATCACCGCGCCCGAGCGCGCGCAGTGGATTCGCACGCTGTTCGCCGAGATCACGCGCGTTCTCAACCATCTGCTCAACGTGACCACCTACGCGCTCGATGTCGGCGCCATCACGCCGAGCCTGTGGGGCTTCGAGGAGCGCGAGAAGCTGCTGGAGTTCCACGAGGCCGCCTCCGGGCGCGCGGTTCCATGCCAATTACTTCCGCCCCGGCGGCGTCAACCGCGACCTGCCGGCGGGGCTGACCGATCAGATCGAGGCATGGTCGGAGCGGTTTCCGAAATTCGTCGATGAGATCGAAGAGCTGCTGTCGGCCAACCGCATCTGGAAGCAGCGCACGGTCGATATCGGCATCATGACGCCCGAGGACGCGCTGGCCTGGGGCTGGAGCGGACCGTGCCTGCGCGCCTCCGGCGTGCCGTGGGATTTGCGCCGCGCCCGGCCGTACGACAAATACGCCGAGGTCGAGTTCGAAGTGCCGGTGGGGCGCAACGGCGACTGCTTCGATCGTTATCTGGTGCGGTGTTGGGAGATGCGGGAAAGCGTGCGCATCGTCCGCCAATGCCTGCGGCAGATGCAGCCGGGACCGGTGCGCGTGCAGGATGTGAAGTTCACCGCGCCGCGCCGCGGCGAGATGAAGCGCTCGATGGAGGCGCTGATCCATCACTTCAAGCTCTATACCGAGGGTTTTCACGTCCCGGCGGGCGCCACCTACACGGCGACCGAAAGCCCGAAGGGCGAGTTCGGCGTCTATCTGGTCGCCGACGGCACCAACCGCCCGTATCGCTGCAAGATCCGCCCGACCGGCTTCGCCTTCCTGCAGGCGATGGACCATCTGGCGAAGCGGCACATGCTGGCCGACGCGGTGGCGATCATCGGATCGCTGGACATCGTCTTCGGCGAGATCGATCGCTAGCGATGGTGCAGGCAGCGGGAAATGAGGCGCCGGGAAGCGAGGCGTTCCAGCCGGCGAGCTTCGCCTTCGACCCCGAGAGCGAGGCCGAGGTCGCGCGCCACATCGCCAAATATCCGCCCGGCCGGCAGGCGAGTGCCGTGCTGCCGCTGCTCTGGATCGTGCAAGCAGCAGATGCGCCGCGTGACCGGCAGCGCCTGGGTGCCGCGGGCGGCGATGGATACGGTGGCGCGACGCCTCAACATGGCGCCGATCCGCGTCTATGAGGTCGCGACCTTCTATCTGATGTTCAATCTGCATCCGATCGGGACCTGGCATCTGCAAATCTGCACCACCACGCCGTGCTGGCTGCGCGGCTCCGACGAGGTGGTGCGCGCTTGCCGGGAGGCGACCGGCATCGGCGAATGGGGCGAGACCAGCGCCGACGGCGTGTTTACGATGTCCGAGGTCGAATGCCTGGGCGCTTGCGTGAATGCGCCGATGATGCAGGTGAACGACGATTTTTACGAGGACCTCGACGCCGCGCGCACGACCGAGTTGCTCGCGGCATTGCGCCGGGGCGAGCCGCCGCCGCCCGGCTCGATGTCCGGCCGGCAGACCTCGGCACCGGCGGGCGGGCCGACCACCCTGACCACGCTCGATTTCGCGCCCGTCGGCGGAGCCGACCTTCCAAGAGCCGGAGGCCTGAGCGATGCTCGACGATCGGGATCGCATCTTCACCAATCTCTACGGCGTGCATGACTGGCGCCTGAAGGCGGCGCGCGCGCGCGGCGACTGGGACGGGACCAGGGACATTCTCGCGCGCGGGCGCGACGCCATCATCGAGGAGATCAAGGCCTCGGGCCTGCGCGGGCGCGGCGGCGCCGGGTTCCCGACCGGGGTCAAGTGGTCGTTCATGCCGAAACAGTCGGACGGCCGACCCGCCTATCTCACGGTGAACGCCGACGAATCCGAGCCCGGCACGTGCAAGGATCGCGACATCATGCGCCACGATCCGCACAAGCTGGTCGAGGGTGCGCTGATCGCCTGTTTCGCGATGGGCGCGGTTGCGGCCTATATCTACATCCGCGGCGAGTTCACCCGGGAGGCGAAGGTGCTGGAGGCCGCCATCGCCGAAGCCTACGCGGCGGGGCTGGTCGGCAGGAACGCCTGCGGCTCGGGCTGGGACTGCGACATGTTCGTCCATCGCGGCGCCGGCGCCTATATCTGCGGCGAGGAGACGGCGCTGCTGGAAAGCCTCGAAGGCAAGAAGGGCATGCCGCGGATGAAGCCGCCCTTCCCCGCCGCGGTCGGCCTCTATGGCTGCCCGACCACGGTCAACAACGTCGAAAGCATCGCCGTCGCGCCGACCATCCTGCGGCGCGGCGCCGCGTGGTTCTCCGGCATCGGCCGCAAGGGCAACACCGGGCCGAAGATCTACTGCATCTCCGGGCACGTGAACAAGCCGTGCAATGTCGAGGAGGCGCTCGGCATTCCGATGCGCGAGCTGATCGAGACCTACGCAGGGGGCGTGCGCGGCGGCTGGGACAATCTGCTCGCGGTGATCCCCGGCGGCGCTTCGGTGCCGCTAATCCCGCGATCGATCTGCGACGACGTGCTGATGGATTTCGACAGTCTGCGCGCGGTGCAGAGCGGCCTCGGCACGGCGGCGGTGATCGTCATGGACAAATCGACCGACGTCATCCGCGCCATCGCGCGCCTCTCGAAATTCTACAAGCACGAGAGCTGCGGTCAGTGCACGCCCTGCCGCGAGGGCACCGGCTGGATGATGCGGGTCATGTATCGCATGGTGCAGGGCAAGGCCGACAGCGAGGAGATCGATACGCTCGACCAGGTGACGCGGCAGGTGGAGGGCCACACGATCTGCGCTCTGGGCGACGCCGCGGCCTGGCCGATCCAGGGGCTGATCCGCCACTTCCGCCCCGAGATGGAGGCGCGCATCGCCGACTATAAGATGCGGATGGGCGTGCCGCGCATGCCGCTGGCGGCGGAGTAGGGAGCACGATGCCCAAGCTCACCATCGACGGCATCGAGGTCGAAGTCGCCACCGGATCCTCGGTCCTGCAGGCCTGCGAGGCGGCGGGCGTCGAGGTGCCGCGGTTCTGCTATCACGACCGGCTGTCGATTGCCGGCAATTGCCGCATGTGCCTGGTGCAGATCGAGAAGGCGCCGCCGAAGCCGATCGCCTCCTGCGCCTGGCCGGTCGCCGAGGGCATGGTGGTGCACACCAACACCGAGATGGTGCGCAACGCCCGCCGCGGGGTGATGGAGTTCCTGCTCATCAACCACCCGCTCGACTGCCCGATCTGCGACCAGGGCGGCGAGTGCGACTTGCAGGACCAGGCGCTCGGTTACGGGATGGACCACTCGCGCTACGAGGAAAACAAGCGCGCGGTGAAGGACAAGAACCTGGGCCCGCTGGTGAAGACGGTGATGACGCGTTGCATCCACTGCACGCGCTGCATCCGCTTTGTCGCCGAGGTGGCGGGCGTGCCCGATCTCGGCGCCACCTCGCGCGGCGAGGACATGGAGGTCGGCACCTATATCGAGAAGGCGCTGGGGAGCGAGCTTTCGGCCAACATCATCGATCTTTGCCCGGTGGGGGCGCTGACCTCGAAGCCCTATGCCTTCGTCGCCCGCTCCTGGGAGTTGCAGAAGACCGACGGCATCGATGTGCTCGATGCGCAGGGCTGCAACATCCGCATCGATTCGCGCGGCCCCGAAGTGCTGCGCATCCTGCCGCGACTGAACGATGACGTGAACGAGGAGTGGCTGGGCGACAAGTCGCGCTTCGCGCTCGACGGGTTGAAGCGGCGGCGGCTGGACCGGCCGTGGGTGCGGCGCGACGGCCGGCTGGTGCCGGCGACCTGGCCGGATGCCTTCGCCGTGCTGGCCGAACGCCTCGGCGCGGTGCCGGGCGAGCGGATCAGCGCCGTCGCCGGCGATCTGTGCGACGTCGAGAGCATGATGGCGCTCAAGGACCTGCTGGCGAGCCGGGGTTCGGCCAATCTCGATTGCCGCCAGGACGGCGGTCTGCTCGATCCTTCGCGGCGCGATTTCTACATCTTCAACAGCGCCATCACGGGCATCGACGAGGCCGACGCGGTGCTGCTGATCGGCACCAACCCGCGCCGCGAGGCGCCGGTTCTGAACGCGCGCATCCGCCGGCGCTGGCTCCATACCGGGATGCCGATCGGGCTGATCGGCGCCGCCGCGGACCTCACCTACGACGTGCAGCACGCGGGCGACGGCCCGCATCTGCCGGGGGTGCTGCTCGATCCGGCCGGCGAAATTGCCCGGGCGCTGCACGCGGCCAAGCGGCCGATGGTCATTCTCGGCGCGGCGGCGGTGGCGCGTCCGGACGGCGCGGCGGTGCTCGCCGCCGCCTGGGCGCTGGCGCGCGAAGTCGGGGCGCTCGGCGCCGAGTGGCATGGCTTCAACGTGCTGCACACCGCCGCCGCGCGGGTCGGCGCACTCGATCTCGGCTTCGTGCCGGGACCGGGAGCGAAGGGCTTCGCGCAGATGATGGGCGGCGGCGTCGACGTCATGTGGCTGCTCGGCGCCGACGAGTTCAACACCGATCGCATCGGCCGCGAGACCTTCGTCATCTATCAGGGACATCATGGCGATCGCGGCGCGGCGCGCGCCGACCTGATTCTGCCGGGCGCCGCCTATACCGAGAAGCCCGGCACCTATGTGAACACCGAGGGGCGCGTGCAGCGCGGGGCGCAGGCCGTGCATCCGCCCGGCGAGGCGCGCGAGGATTGGCGCATCATCCGCGCGCTGAGCGAGATCATGGGCCGGCCGCTGCCCTATGACGATCTGTCGGCGCTGCGCCGGCGGATGGAGGAGGCCAACCCGGTGTTCGGACGCGAGGGCTTCCTGCCGCGCTTCGGCGCCTCCGATACGTCCGGCCCGGCGGGAGAGGCGAGCCGGCTGATCGCCGAGCCGTTCCGTCCGGCCTTCGCCAATTACCATCAAACCGATTCCGATCAGCCGCGCCAGCCCCACCATGGCCGAATGCGTGGTGAGCATCGGCGCCCGGCGCCTGGCGCGCGGAGTAGGCCGGATGGGCGTGAGCAACCCGAGCGTCTGGCAGACCCCGCTCGGACATTTGGGCCTGGTGTTCGGCGAGACGCTGGCGCTGGTGATCCCGCTGCTCATCATCGTCGCGTATCTGACCTACGCCGAGCGCAAGATCCTGGCGGCGATCCAGGTGCGCAAGGGACCGAACGTGGTCGGGCCGTTCGGCCTGTTGCAGCCCTTCGCCGATGCGCTGAAGATGCTGATGAAGGAGACCATCATCCCCTCGGGGTCGAATCGGCTGCTGTTCCTGATGGCGCCGATGCTGACCTTCGGGCTGGCGATGATCGCCTGGGCGGTGATCCCGGTGAACGCCGGCTGGGTGCTGGCCGACATCAACGTGGGCGTCTTGTATCTGTTCGCGATCAGCTCGATGGGCGTCTACGGCATCATCATCGCCGGCTGGGCCAGCAACTCCAAATACGCCTTCATGGGTGCGATGCGCAGCGCCGCGCAGATGGTGAGCTACGAGGTCTCGATCGGCTTCGTGCTGGTCTCGGTGCTGCTGTGCGCCGGCAGCCTCAATCTCTCGGCGATCGTCGAGGCGCAGCGGACCGTGTGGTTCTTCATCCCGCTGTTTCCGATGTTCATCGTCTTCTTCATCTCGGCGCTGGCGGAGACCAATCGCAACCCGTTCGACCTGCCGGAGGGCGAGAGCGAGATCGTCGCCGGGTTCTTCGTCGAGTACAGCTCGCTCAGCTTCGGGCTGTTCTTCCTCGGCGAATACGCGAACATGATCCTGATGAGCGGCATGACCTCGATCCTGTTCCTGGGCGGCTGGCTGGGGCCGTTCGGACTGGGGCCGCGCTTCGGACCGCTCTGGTTTCTGCTGAAGATTCTGTTCTGCCTGTTCGTCTTCATCTGGGTGCGCGGCACCTTCCCGCGCTTTCGTTACGACCAGTTGATGCGGCTGGGCTGGAAGGTCTTCCTGCCGGCGAGCCTCGCGTGGCTGGTGATCACCGCCGGCGGGCTGCTCGCCACGGGGTTCGTGCCGACACACGCTTGATCGGCGCGCGCAAGGGGAATAAGCCCGCGCGTCGCCTTGGGGGATCGATGCCCGCTCTCGACCGCACCGCGCGCAGCCTGCTGCTGACCGAGCTGCTGGAAGGCATGTGGCTCACTTTGCGCTACATGTTCCGCCCCAAGGCCACCATCAACTATCCTTACGAGAAGGGCCCGCTCAGTCCGCGCTTCAAGGGCGAGCACGCGCTGCGACGATACCCCAACGGCGAGGAGCGGTGTATCGCCTGCAAGCTCTGCGAGGCGATCTGCCCGGCGCAGGCGATCACCATCGAGGCCGAGCCGCGCGCCGACGGCTCGCGCCGGACCACCCGCTACGACATCGACATGACCAAGTGCATCTATTGCGGGTTGTGCGAGGAGGCCTGCCCGGTGGACGCCATCGTCGAGGGGCCGAATTTCGAATTCGCCACCGAGACCCGCGAGGAGCTGATGTACAACAAGGACAAGCTGCTGGCGAACGGCGATCAGTGGGAGGCGGAGATCGCCCGCCGCCTTGAGCTCGACGCCCCGTATCGGTAGGCCGGCAATGACCTATCCGACGGTCTGCTTCTACATTTTCTCGGTGATCCTGGTGCTGTGCGCGGCGATGGTGGTGACGGCCCGCAATCCCGTGCATTCGGTGCTGTTCCTGATCGCCGCGTTCTTCAACGCCGCCGTCCTGTTCCTGATCGCCGGGGCGGAGTTCCTGGCCTTCATCCTGGTCATCGTCTATGTCGGCGCCGTCGCCGTGCTGTTCCTGTTCGTGGTGATGATGCTCGACGTGGATTTCGAGCAATTGCGCGGCGGCTTCCAACGCTATCTGCCGGTCGGCGCGGCGCTCGGCGCGCTGCTGCTGGCCGAGCTGGTGATCGTGATGATCGGCTGGCCGGTCTCCGGCGGGCTCGCGCAGTCCCGTTTCGCCCCGGCGACGACGGCGATCTCCAACACCGACGCCCTCGGCCGGCTGCTCTACACCGACTACGTGTTGCCGTTCCAGGCGGCGGGGCTGATCCTGCTGGTGGCGATGATCGGCGCCATCGTGCTGACCCTGCGCGATCGCAAGCGTTCGCGCCATCAGGTGATCGCGGTGCAGAACGCGCGCACCGTGCGCGACACGCTGGTGCTGACGCGTCCGGCGATCGGCGCCGGCGTGGACGCGGCCGATATCCGCCGACCCAAGGTGGCGGAGCCGGTCGCCGACGCGCCGGGGGATCACCCGGCGGACGCGCAGCCGGCGGAGCCGCACTGATGGCCGGCTTGCAGTCGGTCGGGCTGGCGCACTACCTGGTGCTCAGTGCGGTGCTGCTGATGCTGGGCGTGTTCGGCATCTTTCTCAACCGCAAGAACGTCATCATCATCCTGATGGCGATCGAGCTGATCCTGTTGTCGGTGACGCTCAACCTGGTGGCGTTCTCGGCCGCGCTCGGCGACATGACGGGGCAAGTCCTGGCGATGTTCGTGCTCACCGTCGCCGCCGCCGAGGCGGCGATCGGGCTCGCCATCGTGGTGATCTATTCGCGCAACCGCGGCTCCATCCAGGTCGAAGACGTCAACCTGATGAAAGGCTGAACGCCCGATGACCTACATCACGGCGGTCTTCGCACCCCTGTTCGGGTCGATGGTGGCCGGGCTGTTCGGCCGCTTCATCGGCGACCGCGCGGCAACCGCGGTCTCGATCCTGTGCATGCTGCTGGCCGCCGCCTGCGGCCCCTATGCGTGGGTCGCCTTCGAGTGGGGCGGCGGCGTGGCGGCGCCGATCCCGCTCGGCGATTGGATCGTCGCCGGCGACTTCCACACCGAATGGGCGCTGCGCTACGACGCGCTGTCGGTGACGATGGTGGCGATGGTCACGTTCGTGTCGATGCTGATCCATGTTTACAGCATCGGCTATATGGGCCACGACCAGTACCCGCGCTACCGCTTCTTCGCCTATCTGAGCCTGTTCACCTTCGCCATGCTGATGCTGGTGACGGCGAACGATCTCCTGCAACTGTTCTTCGGCTGGGAGGGGGTCGGGCTCTGCTCCTATCTGCTGATCGGCTACTGGTACGATCGCCCGTCCGCCTGCGCCGCCGCCATCAAGGCGTTCATCGTCAACCGCATCGCCGATCTCTTTTTCGCGGTCGGGCTGGCGCTGATCTTCCTGACCTTCGGCAGCCTGGATTTCGACACCGTCTTCGCCGCCCTGCCGGCGCACGCGAACCGAGCTCTACGGCCTGTTCGGCGGCACCTCCGCGTCTATGAGCTGATCGGCACGCTGCTGTTCATCGGCGCCATGGGCAAGTCGGCGCAGCTGTTTCTGCACGTCTGGCTGCCCGACGCGATGGAGGGGCCGACCCCGGTCTCGGCGCTGATCCATGCGGCGACCATGGTGACGGCGGGCGTGTTCCTGATGGCGCGGATGTCGCCGCTGCTCGATCTGGCGCCGGCGACGCTCGATCTGGTCGAGGTGATCGGCGCCACCACCTGCCTGTTCGCCGCCACCATCGGCTGCGTGCAGAACGACATCAAGAAGGTGATCGCCTACTCCACCTGTTCGCAGCTCGGCTACATGTTCGTCTCCGCCGGGGTGATGGCCTATCCGGCGTCGATCTTTCACCTGCTGACCCACGCCTTCTTCAAGGCGCTGCTGTTTCTCTGCGCCGGCTCGGTCATCCATGCGATGTCCGACGAGCAGGACATGCGGCGGATGGGCGCGCTGTGGAACAAGATCCCCGTCACCTATGTGACGATGTGGATCGGCAGCCTGGCGCTTGCCGGCATCTGGCCGTTCGCCGGCTACTGGTCGAAGGACGCCATCCTGGAGGCGGCGTTCGCCTATGGCTCGCCGGCCGCCATGTGGGGCTTCGTCGCCGGTTGTCTGGCGGCGTTCTGCACCGCCTTCTACTCCTGGCGGGTGCTGCTGATGACCTTTCACGGCAAGTCGCGCGCCGAGCCGCATGTGCGCGCGCATGTCCATGAGAGCCCGCCGGTGATGCTGGTGGCGCTGATCGCGCTGGCGATCGGCGCCATCGTCGCCGGCTTCCTGCTGCACGGGCTGCTGCTGGGCCCGCACTGGGACGCGTATTGGCGCCGAGCCATCGTCATCGCGCCCGACAACCACGTGATGGAGCGGATGGAGGATTTGCCGGGCGGCGTGCGCTACGTGCCGCTGCTGTGCGGCCTCGCCGGCATCGCCGTCGGCTATTGGTTCTACTGGTGGAGCCCGATGCTGCCGGTGCGCCTCGCGCATCGGTTCCGTCCGGTCTATCTGCTGCTGCTGAACAAATACTACTTCGACGAAATCTACGATTTCCTGTTCGTCCGCCCCGCCTTCCGGCTGGCGCGGCTGCTCTGGCAGACCGGCGACGCCACCATCATCGACGGCGTGCCGAACGGGCTCGCGGCGATGGCGGTGGACGGCTCCAAGGGCGCGACCCGGATGCAAACCGGATCGATCGCGGTCTATGCCTTCACGATGCTGATCGGCCTGGTGGCGCTGGTCGGCGTGCTGCTGATCTGGCGGTGAGGCGATGAATTCGCTCGGGAACACCATCGGCTTTCCGGTGCTGTCGATCATCACCTGGCTGCCGCTGGTCGGCTGCGCGGTGATCCTGGCGGTGCGCGGCGACGCGGAGACGGTCGCCTCCAACGCGCGCTGGACGGCGCTGTGGACCAGCCTGATCGTGCTGGCGCTCAGCCTGGTGCTGTGGGCCGATTGGAACCCGCGCGATCCGGGTTTCCAGTTCGTCGAGCAGGTGCCGTGGCTGCCCGGCTACGGGGTCTCCTACAAGATGGGCGTGGACGGCATCTCGGTGCTGTTCGTGCTGCTCTCGACCCTGCTCACGCCGATCTGCATCCTGGCGAGCTGGGAGACGATCACCCGCTACGTGCGCGAATACATGATCGCCTTCCTGATCCTGGAAACGATGATGGTCGGCATGTTCTGCGCGCTCGACTTCATCATCTTCTACATCTTCTTCGAGGGCGTGCTGATCCCGATGTTCCTCATCATCGGCGTCTGGGGCGGGCCGCGGCGGGTGTATTCGGCGTTCAAATTCTTCCTCTACACGCTGACCGGCTCGGTGCTGATGCTGATCGCCCTGCTGGCGATGTGGGGCGTCGCCGGCAGCACCGACATCCCGACCCTGATGCGCACCGCCTTCCCGGCGGGAATGCAGACCTGGCTGTTCCTGGCGCTGATGGCCTCGTTCGCGGTGAAGGTGCCGATGTGGCCGGTGCACACCTGGTTGCCGGATGCGCATGTGGAGGCGCCGACCGCGGGCTCGGTGATGCTGGCGGGCGTGCTGCTGAAGATGGGTGCTTACGGTTTCCTGCGCTTCTCGGTGCCGATGCTGCCGATCGCCTCGGTCCAGCTCGCGCCGCTGATGTACACGCTCTCGGTGGTGGCGGTGATCTACACCGCCTATGTGGCGCTGGCGCAGGAGGATATGAAGAAGCTGATCGCCTATTCGTCGGTCGCGCATATGGGCGTGGTGACGATCGGCATCTTCACCTTCAACGTGCAGGGCATCCAGGGTGCGCTGTTCCTGATGCTCTCGCACGGGATCGTTTCGGCGGCGCTGTTCCTGATCGTGGGCGTCGTCTACGACCGGCTGCACACGCGCGAGATTTCGCGCTACGGCGGCCTTGCGGACCGCATGCCGACCTACTCGCTGGTGTTCATGGTGTTTGTCCTGGCCTCGGTCGGATTGCCCGGTACCTCGGGGTTCGTGGGCGAGTTCCTGGTCACCATCGGCGCGTTGCACGTGAATTTCTGGCTGGCGATCCTGGGCACCACCGGGCTGATCCTCGGGCCGATGTACACGCTGTATCTGTACCGTCGGGTGATCTTCGGTCGGCTGACCAAGATCGATCTGCGCGGCATGGCCGATCTGTCGGCGCGCGAGATCGCGGTGTTCGCGCCGTTGCTGGTGCTGGCGATCTGGATGGGGGCCTACCCGACCAGCTTCACCCGGTTCTGGGAGGCGACGGTGACGAACATGGTGAGCCGCCAGCAGCAGGCGATGGCGGATAGCGGCGTGATGACGGCGGCCTACCCGGCACCCTCGGTGATCCCCGCAGCCGTGCGGGTCGCGCCATGAACTGGCAGGTGGCGCTGCCGGAGATCGTGCTCGCCGTCGTCGGCATGATGATCCTGATCTGGGGCGTGCTGCGCAAGACCGACCAGACCCAGATCGTGACGATGATGGTGTTGGGCGCGATGCTGGTCGCCGGCTTCCTGATGGCGACGCGCGCCGGCGGCACCGGATTTCACGACCAGTTCGTCGTCGATCGCTTCGCCGTGCTGGTCAAGGCACTGGTGCTGGTGAGCGCGGCCTTCACGTTGATCGTCTCGCTCGACGCCAATCGGCGGCAGGGCATCGCGCGCTTCGAGTTTCCCATCCTGATCCTGTTCGCAACTGTCGGCATGATGGGAATGGCTTCGGCGTCGAACCTGATTACGCTCTATCTGTCGCTGGAGCTGATGTCGCTCGCCTCCTATGTGCTGGCGGCGTTCGCGCGCGACGATCTGCGCTCGGCCGAGGCCGGGCTCAAATATTTCGTGCTCGGCGCGCTGGCCTCGGGGCTGCTGCTCTACGGCATCTCGCTGGTTTACGGGTTCTCGGGCAGCATGGACTATGCGACCCTTGCGCGCGTCCTTGCCGGCCCCGCCGACGCCTCGCCGGGGATGGTCGTGGGCGTGGTGTTCGTCATTGTCGGCCTCGCCTTCAAGGTTTCGGCGGCGCCCTTTCACATGTGGACGCCCGACGTCTATGAGGGCTCGCCGACGGCGGTGACGACATTCTTCGCCACCGCCCCCAAGATCGCCGCCATGGGCCTGTTTCTGCGGGTGATGGCGGAGCCGTTCGGGCACCTGCTCGCCTCCTGGCGGCTGATCATCGAGATCATCTCCGTCACCTCGATGGTGCTGGGCGCGCTGGCGGCGATCGGTCAGACCAATATCAAGCGGCTGATGGCCTACTCGGCGATCGGCCATATGGGTTATGCGCTGATCGGATTAGCGGTTGGCGGGCCGATCGGGCTTCGCGGCGTGCTGGTCTATCTGATCGTCTACATCTTCATGAGCGGCGGCACCTTCGCCTGCATCCTGGCGATGCGCCGGCGCGGCCTCGCGGTCGAGAGGATCGAGGATCTGAGCGGGCTCGCCAGCACCGACCCGGCGCTGGCGCTGGCGTTCGCGGTGTTCATGTTCAGCCTGGCCGGCATCCCGCCGCTATCGGGGTTCTTCGCCAAGCTCTACGTGTTCCTGGCGGCGGTGGACGCGCATATGTGGACCTTGGCCATCATCGGCGTGCTGACCAGCGTGGTCGGCTCGTATTACTACATGCGCATCGTCAAGATCATGTATTTCGACGCGCCGGCGCCGGCCTTCGACCGCAAGCCGACCGGAGTCGCCTTCGTCGCCACGGTGACGGCGCTCTATACGCTGCTGTTCTTCCTGTTTCCGGGTCCGTTCGTCGCCGCCGCCGACTCCGCGGCCGCCGCCCTGTTCGGCTAGCCCCGTGCTGCTGGTCGTCGATGCCGGCAACACCAATGTCGTGATGGCGGTCCACGACGGCGCCCGCTGGTCGGGCGTCTGGCGCATCCGCACCGCCGCGCAGCGCACCTCGGACGAATACGCGGTGTGGCTGCTGAGCTTGCTCGATCGCGCCGGCATCGACCGAGGCCACATCAGCGCCGCCGTGATCGGGACCGTGGTTCCGGCCGCGCTCTATCATTTGCGCCGGCTGTGTCGGGATTGGTTTTCGATCGAGCCGCTGATCGCCCGCGCCGCGCTCGACTGGGGCTTTCAGATCAAGGTTGACAATCCCGACGAGGTCGGCGCCGACCGGCTGCTCAACAGTCTCGCCGGACACGTGCGCTGCGGCGGGCCGTTGATCATCGTCGATTTCGGCACCGCGACGACGTTCGATGTGGTGGATGCCGACGGCGCCTATCTCGGCGGCGTCATCGCGCCGGGGGTGAATCTCTCGATCGAGGCGCTGCACGACGCCGCGGCGCGGCTGCCGCGCATCGGCATCAGCCGCCCGCAATCGGTGATCGCCCGCTCGACCGTGCCGGCCATGCAGTCGGGCGTCTATTGGGGTTATGTCGGCCTGATCGAAGGCATCGTGGCGCGCATCAAGGGGGAGTTCGGACGGCCGATGAAGGTGATCGCGACCGGCGGTTTGGCGCCGCTGTTTGCGGAGGGCACGCTGGTGATCGAGAAGATCGAGCCCGATCTGACCCTCGACGGGCTGCGGATGTTGGCTGAACGCAATCCCGCGCCCACATTGTCCAGAGACCGAGTACGCCTGAGCGACATCGAATGAGCGGAGCTTCCGGCGATCTGGCCTTCCTGCCGCTGGGCGGGACCGGCGAGATCGGCATGAATCTGAACCTCTATCGCTGCAACGAGCGATTCCTCGCCGTCGATTGCGGCATCGGCTTCGGCGGCGCCGCGCATCCCGAGGCGGATGTGATGATGCCCGATCCGAGCTACATCGCCGAGCGGCGCGACCGGCTTGTCGGGCTGGTGATCACGCACGCGCACGAGGACCACATCGGCGCCGTCGCCTGGCTGTGGCCGCAACTTCGCTGCCCGGTCTATGCCACCGCGTTCGCCGCCGCGGTGCTGCGCCGCAAGCTCTTGGAGGCGCAGCTGCTGGGCCAGGTGAAGCTGAACGTGATTCCCGCCGGTGGGGCATTCGAGTTGCCTCCTTTCGGGTTGCGCTTCATTCGCGTGGCGCATTCGGTGCCGGAAGCGCAGGCGCTGGTGATTACCACGCCGGCCGGGGTGGTGCTGCACACCGGCGACTGGAAGCTCGATCCCGAGCCGTTGATCGGACCGCGCACCGACGAGGCGGCGCTCGCGGCGCTGGGCGATGCCGGCGTGCTGGCGCTGGTCTGCGATTCCACCAACGCGATGGTCGAGGGCCATTCAGGAAGCGAACAGGAGGTCCGGCGCAGCCTGACGGCGCTGATCGACGGGCTTTCGGGCCGCATCGCCGTCACCTGCTTCTCCTCAAACGTCACCCGCATCGAGAGCATCGCCGTGGCGGCGCGCGACGCCGGCCGGACCGTGGCGCTGGTCGGGCGCAGCCTGCGCAACCTGGTCGCCGCGGCGCGCGAGACCGGCTATCTGAAGGGCCTGCCGGCGTTCGTGAGCGAGGACGAGGCCGGCTCGATTCCGGACGACAATCTGCTGATTCTGATCACCGGCAGTCAGGGCGAGCCGCGCAGCGCGCTCGCCCGAGTGGCGATGGACGCGCACCCGCGCATCGTGCTGGGCGAGGGCGACACCGCGATCTTTTCCAGCCGCGTGATCCCCGGCAATGAGCGCGCGATCGGCACCGTGCAGGACAATCTGGTCCGCCGCGGCGTCGAGCTGATGACCGAGGGCGATCATCTGGTGCATGTCTCCGGTCATCCGGCACGCGACGAATTGCGGCGGATGTATCGGCTGGTGCGGCCGCGCCACGCGGTTCCGGTGCATGGCGAATGGCGGCATCTCTCGGCCCATGCGGCGCTGGCGCGCGAGGCCGGCGCCGAGCCGGTGCTGCTGGAGGACGGCGATCTTCTGAACCTCGCGCCCGGGCGGGTGGAGGTGGTGGACAGCGCCCCGGTGGGCCGGTTGGTGCTGGACGGCACGCGGCTGGTGCCGATGACCGGCGGCGTGCTGGCGGCGCGGCGGCGGATGCTGTTCAACGGCGTGGTGCTGGCGAGCGTCGCCGTGGATGGGCAAGGCCGGGTCAGCGGCGCGCCGCGCGTGAGCGCCCCCGGATTGTTCGAACCCGACGATCCCGAGGCGCGCCGCATCGGCGAGGAGTTTGCCGCCGCCATCGCCGAGTTGCCGGCGGCGCTGCGGCGCGATGACCAGGATCTGACCGAGGCGGCGA
This sequence comes from uncultured Pseudomonadota bacterium, assembly GCA_963762525.1. Classification (GTDB taxonomy): domain Bacteria; phylum Pseudomonadota; class Alphaproteobacteria; order Acetobacterales; family Acetobacteraceae; genus DATFDN01. The sequence continues at coordinate 652,483 of CAVXKT010000011.1, read as the reverse complement.
GGGCGGCGCTGCGTCGGGCGGTGGGACGGCGGTTGCAGAAGCGGCCGCTCGTTGATGTGCATCTGCTGCGAGTATCGGGATGACCGTGTTCGACGGCTGCGTTCTCTATGTGCTGCTCTGGTGGGTGTGCCTGTTCGCGGTGCTGCCTTGGGGCGTTCGCCCCCAGGCTCAGCCCGACCCCATGAGTGGCTGGCGCGGCGCCCCCGAGCATCCGCATCTGTGGCGCACCGTGATCGCGACCACGCTGGTGGCCGGGGTGGTGTGGCTGGGCGCGTATTGGCTGGTCAGCACCCCGTATTTGAACTTGCGCGACGGTTGGCTCGCAATGCGGCCGCATTGACGACACAAATCTCACGGTCAGGGTGAGGCGCATCCCCCAACCCGCCGTGGACTTAGCGTTTCTTCCCTAAACTTGGGCGACGGAGGACCCGCGGACCCGGACTTTTGTTACTCGCGTTTTGCACACCTTGTCACGCTTTATCGTTCGAAAAACGCAAATCCAGCGTGATTTTCTTTCAGCCGCCCGTTGTGCGGCGCACAAGAATGTCCGGGTTTGGCATCGCCGGCCGGCGCGGTTAGGTTCCGCCACCCCTGCATGGACCGCAAGATGCGCCTCTCGCACAGCCTGATCCCGACGCTCAGGGAAACGCCGTCGGAGGCGCAGATCGCCTCGCACCGGTTGATGCTGCGCGCCGGACTGGTGCGCCAGACCTCGGCCGGCATCTACGCGTGGCTGCCGCTGGGATTGCGCGTGCTGCGCAACATCGAGCGGATTGTTCGCGAGGAGCAGGATCGCGCCGGCGCGCAGGAATGCCTGATGCCCACCATCCAGCCGGCGGAGTTGTGGCGCGAAAGCGGCCGCTACGACGATTACGGCAAGGAGATGCTGCGCATCACCGACCGCCACGCGCGCGATCTGCTCTACGGGCCGACCAACGAGGAGATGATCACCGACCTCATGCGCCAGTCGGTCCATAGCTATCGCGAGCTGCCGCAGATTCTTTACCACATTCAATGGAAGTTCCGCGACGAGGTGCGCCCGCGCTTCGGCGTGATGCGCGGGCGCGAGTTTCTGATGAAGGACGCCTACAGCTTCGACCTCGACTATGCCGGCGCCGTGGTCAGCTATCGGCGGATGATGCTGGCCTATATGCGCACCTTCCAGCGTCTGGGGCTGAAGGCGATCCCGATGGTGGCGGAGTCGGGACCGATCGGCGGCGATCTCTCACACGAGTTCATCATCCTGGCGCCGACCGGCGAAAGCCGGGTCTGGTTCGATGCCTCCTACGAGGAGATCGATTATCTGGCGGCTGGCGCCGGCGGCTTCGATCCGACGCGGGCCGACGATCTGGAGCGGTTCTTCGGCGAGATGACGCGCCATTACGCGGCGACCGACGACAAGCACGACACCGAGGCATGGGAGCAGGTCGCGCCGGGGCGGCGGCGCGAGGGGCGAGGGATCGAGGTCGGGCATATTTTCTATTTCGGCACCAACTACTCGCGCGCGATGGGCTTCGTGGTGGCGGCGCCGGACGGACGCGCGGTCAATCCCGAGATGGGGAGCTACGGCATCGGCGTGAGCCGACTGGTCGGCGCGGTGATCGAGGCGAGCCATGACGAGGCGGGCATCATCTGGCCGGACCAGGTGGCGCCGTTCAAGGCGGCGATCCTCAACCTCAAGCGCGGCGATCCCGGCTGCGAGCGCATCTGCGAGGATCTCTACGCGCGGCTCGGCGGCAGCGCGCTTTATGACGATCGCGACGACAGGGCGGGGGTGAAATTCGCCGACGCCGATCTGATGGGACATCCCTGGCAGATCGTGGTCGGCCCGCGCGGCGCCGCCAACGACCGCGTCGAGCTCAAGCGCCGCGCCGGCGGCGAGCGAGCGGAGGTCTCGGTCGAGGACGCGCTGGCGCGGCTGGCCTGAGCTGATGTTCAACGCCTTCGAGCGTGCGGTCGCCGCGCGCTATCTGCGGGCGCGTCGGGGCGAGCGCTTCGTCTCGGTGATCGCCGCCTTTTCGCTGATCGGCATCGCGCTCGGCGTGGCGACGCTGATTATCGTCATGAGCGTGATGGGCGGGTTCAAGATCGACCTGCTCAACCGCATTCTCGGCTTCAACGGCGATCTCGGCGTCTACGGCGCCGGCGGCAAGCTCACCGACTACGACGCGCTGGCCGGGCGCATCCGGGCGCTGCCGGGCGTCGTTTCGGCGACCCCGGTGCTGGACGGCCAGGTGCTCATCACCAATCCGCAGGGTGCCGCCGCCGGCGGCTTCGTGCGCGGCATCGAACCGGCGCAGTTGCAGGCGACGCAGCTCGTCGCCGATCATCTCGTCGCCGGCTCGCTCGATACGTTCGCGGGCGAGGACGTGGTGGCGATCGGCAGCGGGCTTGCGCGCCAGTTCGCGACCGGCCTCGGCGGCCGGATCACGCTGGTATCCCCGCAGGGCGCGGCGACGCCGTTCGGCACCGTGCCGCGGGTGAAGTCCTACCTCGTGGTGGCGGTCTTCAATGTCGGCGAGTATGCCTATGACAGCAGCTATGTGTTCATGCCGCTGGCCGCCGCGCAGGTGTATTTCCAGAAGCCCGACGCGGCGACGCAGATCGAGGTGACGGTGCGCGATCCCGAGCGGGTCGGAACCGTCGCCGCCGAGATCAGTCGCGCGCTGGCCGGCATCCCGATCACCGTTCTGGATTGGCAGCAGAGCAACAACAGCTTCTTCACCGCCGTCCAGGTCGAGCAGAACGTGATGTTCATCATCCTGGCGCTGATCATTCTGGTGGCGGCGTTCAACGTGATCTCTTCACTCATCATGATGGTGAAGGACAAGACGGGCGATATCGCGGTGCTGCGCACGATCGGTGCCGGGCGCGGCGCGGTGATGCGGATCTTCCTGATGTGCGGCGCCTCCGTCGGCGTGCTGGGGACGGCGATCGGCGCCGTGCTCGGCATCGTGTTCACCCTCAACATCGACCGCATTCAGGATGCGGTGCAGAGCCTGACCGGGGTGAACGTCTTCAATTCCGAAATCTATTACCTCACGCATCTGCCGGCGCGGCTCGACGGCGCCGAGGTCGCCAAGGTGATCATCATGGCGCTTGTTCTGTCGCTGCTGGCGACGCTCTATCCCAGTTGGCGGGCGGCGCGCACCGATCCGGTGGAGGCGCTGCGGCATGAGTAGTCCGCTGGAGTTGCGGGCGGTGCAGCGTATCTACCGCAGCGACGCCGGGGCGCTCGCGGTGCTGCGCGGCGCCGATCTGGCGCTTCGCGCCGGCGAGATCGTGGCGTTGGCGGCGCCGTCGGGGGCGGGCAAATCGACGCTGCTGCATCTGGCCGGATTGCTGGAGCGCCCCGACGGCGGCACGGTGTTCGTCGATGGGCGCGATGCCGGCGCGCTGCCCGACAAGGAGCGCACCGCGATCCGCCGCGATCGCATCGGCTTCGTCTACCAGTTCCATCATCTGCTGGGCGAGTTCTCGGCGCTGGAAAACGTCGTGCTGCCGCAGATGATCGCCGGCGTCGCGCGCCGGCGGGCGGGCGAGCGGGCGATGGAGCTGTTGCGCGGCTTCGGGCTGGCGCCGCGGGCGGGACATCTGCCGGGCAAGCTCTCCGGCGGCGAGCAGCAGCGGGTGGCGATTGCGCGCGCGCTGGCGAATCGTCCGGCGGTGCTGCTGGCCGATGAGCCCACCGGCAATCTCGATGTCGATACCGCGTCGGTGGTGTTCGAGGAGCTGCTGGCGATGGTGCGCGGGCAAGGGCTGGCGGCGCTGATTGCGACGCACAACCCGGAGCTCGCGGCGCGCATGGACCGCGTGGTGACACTGCACGAAGGGAAGGTTGTCGCCCGCAAGCTCACGCCAACGTGAAATTGCTTAACTGGCCAATGACGCGCAGCAAAGGTTCAATGCCTAATGCGCGATTGGCTTGCTTCCGAGGCGTTGACCATAACGGCATTCGTCTCTCTGCTGACCGCCCCCGTCGCCCGCGCCCGGATGCCGCTGCCGACCGCGCTCCCGCCGCAGGACGGCAAGACGCTGTTCGTCAACCAGTGCGCGACCTGCCATACGCTCGACCCCGCCGAGCCGGTGCGTCAGGGACCGCTGTTGCGCGGTGTCGTCGGCCGCCCGGCCGGGAGCGTTCCGGGATTTCACTACTCGCCCGGTTTTGCGAATGCGAAATTCATTTGGGATCCGCAGCACCTCGACGCGTGGCTGACCCGCCCTCAGGCGGTGATTCCGGGCGCCATCATGCCCTACGCCCAACTAAATCCCGAGGTCCGCGGCAAGATCATCGGCTACCTGAGGGAGCAGCACTGAATGGCAACGCCCATCCATTCGATGATCCGGGTGCTCGACGAGGGCCGAGCGGTCGATTTCTATCACCGGGCGTTCGGGCTGGAGGCGGTTGATCGCTTCGCCTTCGAGACTTTTACGCTGATCTATCTGCGCCACCCAAGCTCGCCGTTCGAGCTGGAGCTGACGGTGAACAACGACCGCCAGAACTCCCTACACCCAAGGCGACGGCTACGGTCACATCGCGGTGGCGGTGGACGATCTGGAGACCGAGCACGCGCGGCTCGCATGACCCGTCCGGCAAGGTGACGGGTGTCGTCTATGCCGACGCGACGGGGGCGCATCAGCGCCAGAAGGCGCGCGTGGTCGCGGTCGCCGGCAATTCGCTCGAAAGCCCGAGGCTGCTGCTGAACAGCATCTCGTCGATGTTCCCCGACGGGCTCGCCAACAGCTCGGGCCAGGTCGGGCGCAACTACATGCGGCACATGACCGGCAGCGTCTATGCGTCGTTCGAGCGGCCGGTGCACATGTATCGCGGCACCACCATGGCCGGCATCGTGCGCGACGAGGCGCGCAACGACCCCGCACGCGGCTTCGTCGGCGGCTATGAGCTGGAAACCCTCTCGCTCGGCCTCGCCTTCTACGCCGCCTTTCTCAATCCGGGCGCCTGGGGGCGGAACTTCACCAGCGCCATCGACGACTACCCGAACACCGCCGGGATGTGGATCGTGGGCGAGGACCTGCCGCAGGAGACCAATCGCGTCACCCTGGACCCGACCACCAAGGACGCGCACGGATTGCCGGTCGCCAGCGTGCATTTCGACGACCACCCCGAACGACAATGCGATGCGCGAGCACGCGTACCGGCAGGGCGCGGCGATCTACGACGCGGTGGGCGCGATCCGCACCTTCCCGACGCCGCCCTATCCGAGCACGCACAACATGGGCACCAACCGGATGAGCGAGAAGCCGCTCGACGGCGTGGTGAACAATTTCGGTCAAACCCACGACATTCCGAATTTGTTCATCTCCGACGGCAGCCAGTTCACCACCTCCGCCGCCTGCAACCCGACGCTCACGATCGTCGCTCTGGCAACCCGTCAGGCCGATCACATCGCCGGGGCGATGGGGCGGAATGAACTCTGATCGGTAGGGAAACCGCGGCCCGAGCGGCCTTTGCTTCGAAGGCCGCTCGGGGATTTATGCATCCATCTTCAGCGCCGCCAGGAAGGCCGATTGCGGGATTTCCACCCGGCCGAACTGGCGCATCCGCTTCTTGCCCTCCTTTTGCTTCTCCAGGAGCTTGCGCTTGCGGGTGACGTCGCCGCCGTAGCATTTGGCGGTGACGTCCTTGGAAAGCGCGCTGATCGTCTCGCGCGCGATCACCCGTCCGCCGATCGCCGCCTGAATGGCGATCTTGAACAACTGGCGCGGAATCAGCTCCTTCAGCTTGCCGCAGATGGCGCGCCCGCGCGCCTCCGCCGCCGCCCGATGGGCGATGAAGCTCAGCGCGTCCACCGGCTCGGCGTTGACGAGGATGGAGATGCGCACCAATTCGCCCGGCGCGTAGCCGTCCATCTGGTAGTCGAAGCTGGCGTAACCGCGGCTAACCGACTTCAGCCGATCGTAGAAGTCGAACACCACCTCGTTCAGCGGCAGTCGATAGACCGCCATCGCACGATTGCCGACATAGGTCAGGTCAACCTGCTCGCCGCGGCGATCGTTGCAGAGGCCCAGAACCGCGCCGAGATAGTCGTCCGGCACCATGATCGTCGCCCGAATCCACGGCTCCTCGATGTGGTCGATCACGCTGCCGTCGGGCATATCGGCCGGATTGTGCAACTCCTGCGTCTGCCCGTTGGTGCGATGGAGGCGATAGACCACCGATGGCGCGGTGGCGATCAGGTCGAGGGCGAATTCGCGCGCCAGCCGTTCCTGGATGATCTCCAGATGCAACAACCCCAGGAAGCCGCAGCGAAAGCCGAAGCCGAGCGCGGCCGAGGTCTCCGGCTCGTAGTGAAAGCTCGCGTCGTTCAGCCTGAGCTTGGCCAGGCTGTCGCGCAGCTTCTCGAAATCGTCGGCATCCACCGGATAGAGACCGCACCACACCACCGGAACCGACGGCTTGAAGCCGGGCAGCGCCTGCTTCGCCGGCACCTGTCGTCGGTGAGCGTATCGCCCACCCGGCAGTCGGCAACGGTCTTGATGGCGGCGGTGATATAGCCGATTTCGCCCGGGCCCCAGATCGTCGGTCGGGATCATCTTCGGGCTGAACACGCCCACCTGCTCCACCGAATGCACGGCGCCGGTGGACATCATGCGGATGCGCTGGCCGCGCTTGAGCCGGCCGTCCTTCACCCGCACCAGGATCACCACGCCGAGATAGGGGTCGTACCAGCTATCGACCAGCAACGCCTTCAGCGGCGCCGCCCCGTCGCCTTTCGGCGGCGGCAGCCGCGCCACCAGCGCCTCCAGCACGCCCTCGATGTTGAGGCCGGTCTTGGCGCTGATCTCGACGGCGTCGGCGGCGTCGAGCCCGATCACGTCCTCGATCTGCTGGCGCACCCGCTCGGGCTCGGCCGCCGGCAGGTCGATCTTGTTGAGAACGGGCACGATCTCATGCCCGGCGTCGATCGCCTGATAGACGTTGGCGAGCGTCTGCGCCTCGACCCCCTGGCTCGCATCCACCACCAGCAGCGAGCCCTCGCAGGCGGCGAGGCTGCGGCTCACCTCGTAGGCGAAATCGACATGGCCGGGCGTGTCCATCAGGTTCAGCTCGTAGGTGCGGCCGTCCTTGGCCTTGTAGGTGAGGCGAACGGTCTGCGCCTTGATGGTGATCCCGCGCTCGCGCTCGAGCTCCATATTGTCGAGCACCTGATGCGTCATCTCGCGGTCCGACAGCGCGCCGGTCGCCTGAATCAGCCGGTCGGCCAGCGTGGACTTCCCATGATCGATATGGGCGATGATGGCGAAGTTGCGGATGCGGTCGACGGGCGTGTCGGTCATGGTCCGGAATTCGGGGTAGGTTCCACACATAGGGAAAACCGGCGCCGATGTCAGCCTGGGACGCCCCGCTCCTCACGCGCCGGCGCCGAATCGCGCGCGGCCGGGTCGCGCCGCTGGTCATCGACGCCCGGAACGGCACCCGCGGGCCGGTGACATCACCGCCCGGCCGGAATGCGCGGCAGGGGCGCTCGTGCAGGGGGCGGCGAAGCGGTGCGGAAGAGGGGAGGATCGGGCGGTTACAAGTCGCCCTTCGCCAGCGCCTCGCGCAGCAGCCTCTCGACGCGCGCATTGTAGCCCGGGCCGGTCGCCCGAACGCCCTTCACCACATCGGCCGCGAGTTGGAATCCGATATGCACCTTCGGCTGCTCGACGGGCGGGCGCCCGCCGCGATTTTTCCAGGCCTCGTGTTGCTCCGGAAACCCCTCCTTGAAGGGCCGCGCCCGCGCGAAATCCTCCTCGGTCCATTCCGGATTCTCGTCGAAATCGGCCGGCGGACTAACCTTGGTCATAGCGTCTTTTATTAGGCAAGAGGGAGACCCCACCGAGCAGCCGCCCCATAGCCCTCCCGACCACTTGAACGGCGTGGCCTGGCGCTTGGCGGCGTCCAGTGGCGTCATGTCGGATCGTGCTTGCGGTCACGCCCTGCTGGTTCTCAACAGCAGCAGCTGTTCCTTGAGCATTCCGGTTTGTTCGGCTAATACCATGTCCTGCGCCCGTAATACGACATCCTGCTTCAGCATTTCCGCCATCATCTCTTTCTGCGTCTCTAACATCTCAATGACCTGATTGTAGGTTCGTTGCTGCTCCTCGTCAAATCGGCCAATCTTTGGTGGTCGAGCTTGGAGCGTTTCTCCGCTTCTCTCCCCAGGATGTTAGTGCCTACCAGTATCAAAGGCAATGACCAGAGTTGAACCCAGTTGGACCAATACAGAAAAAGTCCTGATGAGGATGGAAAACGGCAAACGCGGGAAGCAGCCCATACACCATGAAGGCATAACAAACCCACATGGTTCCAAATGCTTTGGTGAGCGAGACCGCAATCGCCTCATTGAATCGGCTGATTCTTGAAAGCATAGCTTTGAGTTTCCCGGACGGCGGCAGGCGCGGGTTATTTCTTATTTTGCGCCACGGGATGGTACACGCTCGGGTTCTGCGGACCCTCCACCTGCAGCAATCCGACCAGGCCGCGTTCCATCCGCGCCAGGGCGTGGTCGACCACCACGTATTGGCCGGGAATCTCGGGCTTGAACTCCACGACCGTCGAACCGCCCGGCGGCACGGTCACGGTCTGCACGCCGTGGATGGGCGGGTTGGCGAACGAGCCGCTCTGATAAACGCTCTCGAAAATCTCGCCGATCACGTGGAACGAGGACGTGAAGTTGGGGCCGCCGTCGCCGAAGTATATACGGACGGTCTCACCCACTTTCGCGCGCAGCGGGTGCAGCTTGCTCAATGCGCCGACCGCGCCGTTGAAGACGAAGTATTCCGGCCGCTCGTCCAGCAGCTTCTCGACGCTGAACTGTTGACTCCCTGCTGGCCGAAGGCGCCTTCCGTATAGACTTCGCCCTGCATCACGTAGAACTCGTGATCGACGCGCGGCAATCCGCCCTCCGGCTCGACCAGGATCATGCCGTACATCCCGTTGGCGATATGCTCCGCTACCATCGGGGTGGCGCAGTGATAGACGAACAGGCCGGGCACCAGCGCCTTGAAGGTGAGCACCTTCTCCTCTCCGGGAGCCGCTTGAAGTCCCGCCGAGCCGCCGCCCGGACCCGTCGCCGCGTGGAAATCGACGGAGTGCATCATGGCGCTGTTCGGCGCGTTTTTCATGTGCACTTCGACCGTATCGCCGACGCGCACGCGCAAGAACGGACCCGGCACGGTGCCGTTGAAGGTCCAGAACGTAAAGCTCGTGCCGTCGGCGAGCCGGGCCAACTGCTCGACCGCTTCAAGATCGATGCGCACCGTCTCCGGCGGACGATTGCCGATCGCCGGCGGGACATTCGCCGGATCATGCGAAATGTCGGCCTGGAGAAGCGTCGGCGTCGGCGGTTCGCGAGTGACCGTGAAGCGCCCTTCCATGCCCGCTTCGCGGTGACCCGGCAGGTCGCAATAATATTGGAACTCGCCGAGGGACGTCGCGGTAAAGGCGATGGTCGTGCTGGAACCCCGGCCGGTGACGCGCCCGGAGCGGCGTTCTGGGAGGGAAAGTCGATGTCGTGCTCCGCGCCCTCGCCGTTGAGAAGCGTGACCTGGACGGTTTCGCCGACCGCGGCGGTGAGCATCGGGTTGGTCTCGCCGTCGATCGCTCCGCCGACGCCGATAAAGACCATGCGTCCATCGACAATTCCGGAACGCAAGGTATATTTCAGCTCCGGCGTCATGGCGTTCGCCGCCGGCCCCGCTCGGCACTGGGCGGCGGGCGGGAGCGCAGGTCCCGGAGACATATCCGAGCGGGAGGCGGCCGGAGGAGTGGCCGCTTGCGCGATTACTGTCGCCGTTGCGGAGGGCGCCCCGGAGCGCGCGCGCAGGAAGGCGATGACGTCGTGGCGATCGGTTGCCGAACGCAGGCCGGGGAAGGGCATTCGGTTTCCCGGGAACCAGCTTCTGGGGCGCGGTCAGGTACTCATCGAGCGTCTTCTCGTCCCAGACGATGTTGGCCTGCCGCATCGCCGGAGAGTAATTGAAGTTGGCGACGCTGCCGGAATGGCGGCCAAAGAGGCCGGCGAGGCTCGGGCCGATCAAGGTTCGGCCCGGTTCGAGCGAATGGCAGGCTTGGCAGTAGCGATAGACGAGCCGTCCTTCAGCGACCGCCTGATCCGGAGGAGAGGCTGTTTGCGCGGCTTGTGATTGATCCGGCGGAGCACCGGGCGCGGGTCCGGCGATTTGCGCGAGCACCATCGGCGCGGGCATTTCTCCGCGCAAGGCCTCTTAGCGGCGAGGCCGCGATAGGCGGAAGGCGACTCCGCCGCTACGCCGAGCGGCGCCGCATCCAGGCCTGGTGGCACGACAGCGGCAGCCAGAACGCCCGCGGCGGCGATCAGCGCCAGGAATGCAACAGCACGCTTCATGCGAGCACCCCTTGCCGCTCCCGGGTCAATTCTTCCTGTCAGGTAGTGGTCCGGCACCCCGAGGTGTCAAGCGCGCGTGTCGGCTCGCGCGCTCCAAATGCGAGTGATGCGCGCCGAGTGGCTCGAGCTCGACCGACGGATCGCCGCGTTCGATAATGAGTTCGCCGCGTGCGCCCGTAGCGACGCCGACGCGCGGCGGCTCGCGACGATCCCCGGCATCGGCGTGCTGAATGCGACGGCGCTGGTGGCCGCCGTCGGCAACGCCCAGACGCTTTGCGCGTGGGCGCGATCTCGCCGCCTGGCTCGGGCTGGTGCCGCGCCAGATCACGACCGGCGGCAAACCCCGACTGGTCGGGATCACCAAGCGCGGCAACAAATACCTGCGCAAGCTGCTCATCCACGGCGCCCGGTCCGCCCTGCCGGTGCTGGCGGCCAGTGCTACGCCGCTCGGCGGCTGGCTGCGGGGGCTGTTGAAGCGCATGCACAAGAACGCCGCCGTGGTCGCCCTGGCCAACAAGCTGGCGCGGATCGTGTGGGCCGTGCTGCGGCAAGGCGAGGCGTTCGACGCCACGGCGGCAAGCGCTGACGGCTTGATCGAGATCGGCCGGCTGCGGCGAGAGTGCGCCGCTCGGCCGCTGATGTCTGCTGGTGGTGAAAGCGAGATGGCCTGACAGTCGATCGGCGTTCCGGACACCTGGCATAAAAAATGGCGCTCGACGCCGTGAAGTTTATGGGGACCAGGACGCGCGGATCTCCATCTTGGCCGGGGCTATGCCCACAGGCCGGATACGTTGACGCAGACTGCTGGATCGGATCGCAGAAATCGCTTGCGGACGGGGCGGGCCATACGTTTTTTATGCGCCTCCTGGGCCGCTTCGATCCTGCGCGGATGGCGCGGGCGGACCGACACGCGAGAGAAGTTCAGTCGCGCCATCAGCTTGCCAACCGTGCGCTCGTGCAGCTGCACGCCGAACCGCCGGCCGATCTCTCGCGCAAGTCGACCAGCCGCCAGCGCACCACCTTGTGCTCTCCAGCCTCGGGCCCGTGCGCGCACCCACGCGGCGACCGCGGCCTCCTGCTCCGGCGTCAGCTTGCGCGGCGGCGCGCCGGCGTTCGGCTCGGTTCGCCAGCCCGGCCAGGCCGCCGTGCGTTGTAGCGATGCACCCAGTCGCGCAGCGTCTGTCGGTCCATGCCGGCGCGCCGGCCGCCTCGGTCCGGTTGCCCCTTCCAGCACCAGAGGCAATCGCGAGCATCCGTCGCGCTGCGGCCGCATCCTTGCTGCGCGCCGCCGCCGCCCGCAGTTCCGCCGCGTCCAAACTCCGTCCGCGTGACCGCAACCGCCATGTCCCGTCCCCTGCCAACCCCGGCAGCGAATCGAACATCGTCGAGCCGCACCAACTCACGTTTGAGTCAGAACGTCAGGCGGCTGGTATTACCTCTCGCGGGCTGGCCTTTCGCAGTGAGATCGCGCGCAGCACATTGCCGCGCATGGTGAACACCAGCATCGCAACCCGATGCACCGTGCGCCGCCGCCCTCACATCCGCACCAACGCCGAACCCCAAGTCAGCCCGCCGCCGAGCGCCTCCAGCAGCACCAGATCGCCGCGGCGGATGCGGCCGTCGGTGCAGGCTTCGGCCAAAGCCAGCGGAACCGAGGCGGCCGAGGTGTTGGCGTGGCGATCGACCGTCACCACCACGCGCTCGGACGGCAGGCCAAGCCGGCGCCCCATCGCCTCGATGATGCGCAGATTGGCCTGGTGCGGCACCAGCCAATCGATGTCGCGCCGGCTCAGCGCATTCGCCGCCAGCGCCTCGTCCACCGTCTCGGCCAGCCTGGTCACGGCATGGCGGAACACCTCGCGCCCGTTCATCACCAGATGCCCGGGACGGTCGGGCAGCCCGACCGCGCCATCGACGTAGAGGATATCGCCGTGCTTGCCCTCGGCGTGCAGATGCGTCGACAGGATGCCGCGATCGATGCTGCCCCGCCCCTCGCCGGCGCGCAGAAACACTGCCCCGGCGCCGTCGCCGAACAGCACGCAGGTGCCGCGATCCTGCCAGTTCAGGATGCGCGAATAGACCTCGCTGCCGATCACCAGGATGCCGCGCGCCTGGCCCGAGCGGATCATGCCGTCGGCGACCGAGAGCGCGTAGATGAACCCGGCGCAGGCGGCGGCCAGATCGAAGCCGAAGCCGTGCGCCACGCCCAGCGCCTGTTGCACGCGCAAGGCGGTCGCCGGAAACGCCTGGTCGGGCGTGCTGGTGGCGAGGATGATCGCATCCACCTCCTCCGGCCCCGTCTCGGCATCCGCCAGCGCCGCGCGCGCCGCCGCCGTGCCCATGAACGCGCAGGTCTCGTCGGCGCCGGCGATATGGCGCTGGCGGATGCCGGTGCGCTCGCGGATCCATGCATCCGAGGTCTCGATCCGCTCGGCCAGCTCGTCATTGCCGACCACCCGGTTCGGCAAGTAGCCGCCCACGCCGGCGAGGATGGAGCGAAGCGGCATCAGGTGTCCCATGAGGCGGCGGCAAGGCGCGACCCGCCGGCTTCCGACTTGCCGGAATCGGGCGCCGGCGCTGCGGTGGCGGCGGGACCGACGACCCGGCCGAGCCCGGCACGGATCTGATCGTTGAAGCGATGCGTGACCATATCCATCGCGACATCGACGGCGTGCGCGAACGTCTCGGCGTCGGCGGCCCCATGCGACTTCACCACCACGCCGTTGAGCCCGAGCATGACGGCACCGTTATAGCGGCGCGGGTCGAGCCACTCGCGCAAGCGCAGCAGCCCCGGGCGCACCAGCAGATAGGCGAGCCGCCCCGCCACGCTGCCGGTGAACACCTGGCGCAACAGATCGAGGATGAGCTTCAGCGCGCCCTCCCCGGTCTTCAGCGCGATGTTGCCGGTGAAGCCGTCGGTGACGGTCACGTCGGTGGTGCCGCGGGCGATGTCGTGCCCCTCCACGAAACCATGGAATTGCCGCGCGATCGGGCTCTGTCGCAGCACCTCGGCGGCCTCGCGCACGCGCTCGTCGCCCTTCTGCTCCTCCGAGCCCACGTTCAGCAGGCCGATGCTGGGCGCGGTCAGGCCGAGCACGGTGCGTGCGAACACCTCGCCCATGACCGCGAATTCCACCAGATTGCGCGAATCGCACAGCACGTTGGCGCCGAGATCGAGCATCACGATGTCGCCGCGCGCCGAGGGCGCGATCGCCGCCATCGCCGGCCGGTCGATGCCGGGCAGTGTCTTGAGGACGATCTTGGTGAGCGCCAGCAAGGCGCCGGTGTTGCCGGCGCTGACCACGCCGGCGGCCTCATCGGCCGCCACGGCGTCGATCGCCACGCGCATCGACGCCCCGCGCAGACGGAGCGCGGCGGTCGGCTTCATCTCATTGCGGATGGTCTCGGGAGCGTGGCGGACGGTGCACACGGCGCCGGCACGCCGGTGCGCGCGCAACAACGGGGCCACCACCGCCTCGTCGCCCACCACCAGGAAGCGGGCACCCGGATGGCGGATGGCCGCCAATTCCAGACCGTCAATAACCGATTGCGGCGCGTGGTCGCCGCCCATCGCGTCCACTGCCAGCGTGAAATGCTTGCTCGCCAAGCAGTCAGGCCCGCGCGCCGACCCGGGTCAGGCGCGGACCGCCCCTTTCAGCGCCTTCCCCGCGGCGATCACCTCGCGCCCGCGATAATGGCCGCAATGGCTGCATATATGGTGCGGCCGCTTCAGCTCGCCGCAATTGGGGCACTCGGAATAGGCCTCGTGCGGCAGCGCGTGGTGGCTGCGACGCATTCCCCGCCGCGACGGCGAGGTCTTTCGCTTCGGTACGGCCATAAGCGTCCCTTAAATCCGGCAAATCCGCGACCGCCGCCCTGTAGCAGAGGGGTAATGGCGTCGCAAGATACACGCCCCGGTTTCACCCCGCGCTCAGCGCAGCACGGCTTCGGTCTTGCGCTCGATCAGCCCGAAATCGATCTCGGCGCCGAGACCGGGCGCGCCCGGGGCCGCCAACATGCCGCCGGCGTCGATCTCGAGCTCGCGCGCCATGCCGTATTTATGCGCACCGTCCGGCAGCAGCACCTCGAACATGGTGGTGTTGGCGACGGCCATGCAGAGATGCAGGTTGGCCAAGTTATTGAGCGAATTGCCGCTGTGATGGACCTCGTAGCGCAGCCCGAACGCCTCGGCGAGATGCGCGGTCTTGAGCATCGTCGTGAGCCCGCCCTTGTTGGGGATGTCGCCGCGCAGATAATCGGTCGCCCGCTCGGTGAGCCAGATCGGATAGGTGTCCAGCCCGCCCGCCGGGAACTCCGTCGCCATGATCGGGATGTCGAGCTTCTGGCGCAACTTGACGTAGTTGTAGATATCCTCGTCGGCGAGCGGGTCCTCGTACCAGTAGAACCCCATCTCCTCGATGGCGCGTCCCACGCGGAGCGCCTCGGGGTAGGCGTAGCTCCAGGTCGAATCGAGCATCAGCCGAAAGTCGTCGCCCACCGCCCGGCGCACGGCGGCGCACACCGCGATGTCGGCGTCGGGCTCGCGCGGCGGATGGATCTTGTAGGCTCGCCAGCCCTTGGCCTTGAACGCCTGCGCCTGATCGACATAGGCGGCCGGATCGGGCAGGACTTGCGAGCTGGCGTAGGCGGTGATCGCGGTGCGGCAGGTGCCCATCAGCGCATGGACCGCCAGCCCGGCGGCCTTGCCGGCGAGATCCCACAACGCGGTGTCCACCGCGCCGATGGTGCGGTAGCTGGCGACGCGCGAGACCAGCCGCATGGATTGGTGGATGCGCTCGCGCTCCAGCGGATCGCGCCCCATCAGCAGCGGCTTGAGGCTGCGGATCAGTTGCCCGCCGTCCATCGACGCCGGATTGCTCGCCGAACCGAGGAAGGCATGGCCCTCGACGCCGGAATCGGTGCGGATGGTGAGCAGGCCGAGATTCGAGCTGGTCGAAGCGAGCGCACCCTGATGATAGCGCGTCGGCGGAATGCCGTCCCAGGTGAAGATCGTCAGCGTGACGTCGGTGATGATCATCCGCGTCTCCCCCTTTGCCTTCGCGCTTTACCGGCGGCGGCGCGGCCCGGCAACCCTTCGCGGCCTCAATGAACGGTCGGGTAGAAGACGCGCGGCAGCCACCTGACCCGGGAATCCTGGCCGGGGATCAAGATCAGCACCGGGCCGGCGGGGGCCCGGACCGGCCGCACACCCTGGAACGCCGCCGGGAAGCCGAACGCGCCGCCGCGCCAGCTCGCCAGCACCGCCTGGCCGTAGGGAACACCGAGCGCCGGATTGGCGGAGTGATAGAGCCGCACCGCCTCGGTCCAGTCGCCGCTCTCCCGATAGAGCCGCGCCAGGAAGCCGGCGGCATAGCGGGCGTTGGCGTCCGGCTCGAAGGCCTCCGCAAGGCTCGCGAAGGCGCTTGGATGATACATCAGGTTGACCTGAAAGCAGCCGACATCGATCGAGCGAACACCGGCGGCGAGGCGTTCGGCCACCCGGGCGACGGCTTCCTCCCGGGTGGCGAAGAACCGGCCGACGCCACTCTCATCGACGCTCCAGGGCCATGGCACGATCCGGTTTCTCCCCGGATCGTAGCGGCCGCTCTCGGTGCGTCCGATCGCGAGCAGCAGGCCGGCGGGCAGCCCCTCGGCCGCCTCCGCGCGCGCCGCCGCGGCCACGCAGTCATCGGCGCGGGCTGCCGGCGGCGAGGCAAGCGATCAGCAGCGCGGCGAGAAGCAGCGACCGCAAGACGCGGGTCATCCCGGGCCGGCTATTGGCTCAGTCGGAGATTGGCGAGCTGGCCGCCGATCTGCGAGAACGCGGCTTGCAACTGCGCGTCGGTCGGCGTCAGGAAGAAGTTCGCGGGCTGGCTGGCACAGTTCTGAAACAGGGTGATGGTGGACGGGTCCACGCTGCCGTCGTGGTTGAAGATGATGGTGTAGATCGTAATTCCGGCCTGCTTGATGGTCGTTGCACATGGTCGTCATCTTGGTGTTGATGTTGGTCGTCGCGTTGGCGCGCCAGTTGTTCGGCGGCGGCAGCCCCATCAGGTTCTGGTTCACCCGGCCATAGGCGCTGAAATCGGTGTCGCCGTCGTCCGCCCAGGGGCTCGGGCCGACGCCGGGGGCGCCGCCCGGCCAGTCGTACCATTCGTTGTTGCCGTCGGTCATCAACACCATCACCTTCTGCATGAACGGGGTGTTGTAATCGAGCGGCAGCGTCGGGTTGCCCCAAAGACCGCGCCACTTCGGGCTCAGTGTCCACCAACCCGCCTGCAGCCCGAGATTGATGAACGTGCCGCCCCGATGGATCGCGTCCATCTTCGAGATGGTATTGAGCACGGTGGTGCGGCTGGCCGTTTCCGGCAAGACGGGAAGCGGCGAGCAGCCGAGATTCGGGCCGACCGAGCCGTCGCCGAGCGAGTCCTGCTGGCCTTCGGTGATGTTGGTGGGCGACCAGTCGTTGTCGCCGGTGATCGCCTGCGTCTTGCCCTTGGTTGTGACTGTGTATTTGCCGAGCGTCGAGGGATAGAGAAACGGCGTGAACGGCGCCTGCGACGGCGTGGCGTCGGTGAAGTCGTCGCCGGTGGCGACCCGCGCCATCACGCAGCCCGTCCAGGTGGTGTTCAGGTAGGCGTTGGGATTGAGGCTGCCGGCCGCCAGCCAGTTGATGTTGGTCGGGCCGATGTTCACCTCGGCGGTGAACGGCACCACCGAAATCCAGAGATTGGGGAGCGTGTCCTGCGCGCCGCCGCCATAGAGGATGTTCACCAGGCTGGTCGCCGAGGTGATGACGGACTGGATCGGCCAGCCCGCCATCGAGCCGGTGTTGTCGAGCACCAGCGCGACCTCCAGGCCGGTGCTTTGTCGCTTCGCGACGGCGGTGCCGTGCACGGTGACCTGCGCCGGGCCGACGATGCCGATCAGCGGCGTCGCCACCGTCGCCTGCCCGGTCATCTGCACGGTGCTGCTGTCGAGCTGGGTCACCACCGGCGTGAGGGCGACCGCGCCGAGATAGGCGAGATAGCCGTTGCCGCTGACCGGCAGATCCGAGGTGCGGCCGAAATCCGCCCAGAACAGCGCCACCGCATTGGCGGTGCCGGACGCGCCGGGTAGCCGCGCCGCCAGCAGCACCGCGGCGTCGATCGAGGCTTGCAGCCGCGACTGCACCAGCCACATCCGCCCGGCGTCGATGGCGAAACCGGCGAAGGCGACCAGCGGAATGGCGAGCAGCCCCGCCAGCAGCGCCACCGAACCCCGTGATCGGCGCCGACGAAAGCTCATGATGGCCGGTTGCCGCTGGTGATGTTGTAGATGGGCGCCGTGGTGCGCGGCACCTGCAGCGAATAGGCGTAGAGCGCGCCCGGCCCGCTCGTGCCCATGAAGCCGACGCTGAACACGAACGCGGTGGCGGAGGTATAGATCTCGGTCACGATGAGCATCTGATTGGCGACCACGGTGTAGGCGTCCGGCAGCTTCGGCGTGCCCCCGGCACTGCCGATCTGGCTCTTGAAGCCCGGCGCTCCGGTACGCTGCTGCCAGGCGATGACCGGCCCGCTTCCCGCGTTGTAAACGCAACTGATGATGGTGGCGCCGAACGTGCCGGTGACCGGCGTGGTGCCGGCGATCACCTGCGAGGCGTTGAACAGCACCGGAAAATCGCTGTCGTAAAGCTGCGTGTATTGGGTGACGGTGAATCCCAGCTCCACCGCGGTCTCGTCCAGTTTGATCTTGGTGCGCAGAAAGATCACCAGATCCGCCGTCCCCAGCATCGCGAGCAGGATGAACGGCAGCACCAGCGCGAACTCGACGGCGGCGACGCCGCGCCGGGCGCTACGAAGATGGCGGAAACGGTTCATTCAGCACGGTGACGACGGATTGGTGGATGATGGCGGCTTTGCCGGTGATCAGCGGTGCCAGCGGGGTCAGGAAGGCCTGGGTGTAGCTCAGCGTGTACTGCACCACCTGGCCGGCGTTGCCGGCGCCGCTCGTCCCTCCGGTGCCGCCCGCGGCCGCGGCGTAGCTCGAATAGCTGGCCTCCGAGAGCGTTAGATTGCTGGCCGACAGCAGGCCGCCGCTGCTTTGCAGCACCAGTTGCATGATGGCGCCGGCCCGACCCGTCGGCGGCGACGGCTGGCCGGGGAGCGCGGTCGCGCCGGTGCTGCCGAAGCGGCTCGCGGTGCGCGCGCCATAGTCGAGCGCGGCGCCGATCGCCGCCTGCCAGCAAGTCTCCATCAGCAGCAGCACGGCGGTGAGAAACACCATGCCGACGATCGCGAACTCGACGGCGGTCGCGCCGCGTCGGTCGCGTCGAAGGCGCCGGCCGGGAAATCGAAGCCACCGCATGTTTGCCTATTGCTTCGTTGCGGGAAGCGGTGTGGTGGCTTGCAGGCTGGCGTAGCCGGCCAGCGCATCGGAGACCTGGTCCTCCGGCAGATCCGGTCGCAGCACCCGCGCGGCCTGCCCGCGATCGCCGGCCAGCGCGAGCGCCGCGGCGTAGTCGTGGCGAACCCGGCGCGGCGCCTCCGGACCGGCAACCGGGCTCAAGACGGAAACTGCCCGCCCGGCGTCGCCGCCGAGGGCCAGCGACAGGCCGAGATTGACCTCGGCGGCCTGCTGGCCCGGCTGCGCAGCCAGGGCCTGGCGGTAGGCGGCCTGAGCCTCGGCATGTCGGTCCTGCAGATCGAGCGCGATGCCGAGATCGTTGAGCGCCGGGATGTTTGCGGGCTCGGCGGCCGCCGCCTTGCGCAGCGGCGCTTCCGCCTCGCCCGCCTTGCCCTGCGCCAGCAGCACCCGGCCAAGCCCGAGCAGCGCCTCGGCCGATGCCGGGGACGACGCCAGAATGCGACGGTAGCACTCCTCGGCGGCGTCGGGCCGGCCCATCGCCGACAGCGCCTTGGCCTGCTCCATCAGCGCCGCCGTGTTGTGCGGGTCGGTCTGCAGGATGCTGCGCGTCACGTTGAGCGCCGTACTCGGCATCCCGCTGATGAGCGCGGCGTCGGCGACGTTCAGGCTCGGGCGGCCCCGAGCGCAGCGGCGGCGGCTCCGATTTCAGCGCATAGGGCGAGCGGTGCGCGCAGGCGGCGAGCACCGAGCAACGGAGCGAGCATGATGAGGCGTCGCACGGTATTTTCCCCGCTAACGAAGGTGTCGGATCACTTGCAGCATCGCCGGACCGGCAACGACCATGAACACGCAAGGCAGGATGAACAGGATCATCGGCAAGGTGAGCAGCACCGGCATTCGCGCGGCCTTGGCTTCGAAGCGCGTCAGCATCTCGCCGCGCATTTCCGCCGACAGCGTGCGCAGCGCCTGGCTCGAGCGGCGTGCCGTACTGCATCGACTGCACCAGCGTCCCGCCGAGCCGGCGCAGCGTCTCCAGCCCGGTGCGGCCGCCGAGGTTGAGCAGCGCGACGCGGCGGTCGGAGTTGATGCGCAGATCGCGCGCGGTCTGCATGAATTCCTCGGCGACGGAGGCATGCGGCGGCGCCGATCTCCGCGCCCACGCGGTCGATGCCCGCCTCCAGCCCCAGCCCCGCCTCGGCGCAGATCACCAGCATGTCGAGCGCATCCGGCAGCCCGCGCTCCAGGCGCCCGCAGATAGCGCTTGCGCTGCGTGCGCACCGCATAGTCCGGGCCGAGCAGGCCGATGACGCAGGCGGCGCCGATCCACAGCGCCGAAACATCGGCGGCCGCCAGTGGACGAGCCGCGGCAGCAACCAGACGAAGGTCGGCAGGCCGACCAGCAGCAGCAGCTTGGCGCCGACGAACACGCCAAGACCATAGGGTTCGCCCAACCCGCCGGCGCGCAGTGTCTGGCGCAGATCGGCCGAGCGTCTTGTTCGACAATACGCCGGTATAGATGATCGCCTCGCCCACCCAGCGCACCGGCTTCAGCATGCCGGCGAAGCCGGCGGCGGCGCCGCCCGCACCGCGGGAGGCGGTGCCGCTGCGGCGTCGATTCCGGCGGCGCGCTGCACGGCGCGCACGCGGGTCAGGCGCCGGCCATCACGGCTTAGCCGACGCGACAGCACGACGCCGACGGCGATGAACACCGCATTGGCGCCGCCGATGAACCATAGCAGGCCGGCGTTCACGACAGGCTCCGCTTGATCATGGTGCGCATCACCACGACGCCCATGGAGAGCGAGAACACCGCCGCGGCCAGCACCTTCTGGCCGCCGCCTTCGCGGAACAGCGGCATGATGTAAGCGGGGTTGATGGCCAGCAGTGCGCCGCCGGCGACCAACGGGAGCGAGCCGAGGATGTATGATGCTGGTGCGCGCCTCCGAGGCCAGCGCATGCGCCCGCCCCTTGAGCGCCACGCGCTTGCGGATCACGTCGCCCAGATTTTCCAGCGTCTCCGCCAAGCCGCCGCCGGTCTGGTTCTGCAACGCCAGCGCGGTGGCGAAGAACCGGTATTCGGGAAGCTGGTTGCGGGTGGCGAGTTCGCGCAGGGCCTCCTCGATCGGCATGCCGATGCGGATCTGGTCGGCGAGCAGGCTGAATTCCTGCGCCGTCGGCCGCGGCGCCTCGCGGGCCACCGTGCGGATGCCCTCGGTCACCGGAATGCCGACCCGCACCGAGCGCACGATCATTGCCAGCGCATCGGGAAATTGCAGATAGAGCCGGGTGGAATGCGCGAGTCTCGCACCAACCGAAGAAGCGCCTGCTGACGAGAATCCCAGCCGGCCGGGATCAGCAACATGGCGAAGCGACCGGCAATGAGCGCGAGCATCCCGCAACCGACGCGGGAGACGATCAGGGCCAGCGGCAGCACGATCCACCACCTCAGCAGATAGCGGTCGCCCAACGCCGGATCGAAGCCGAACCAACCGGCGAGCCGGCGCATCAGCGCCGAAGCCGGCAACGCGAGATCGAGGCGACGCCGGCTGCGGCGCCGCCCCGGTCGGATTGGCGCGCGCGTGCGGCGCCGCGATGACCGCCACCCGCTGGCGGAACCCGCGAACCCGAGCCTGCGCGCGCATCGAGGCGAAGCAGGTGAGGCAAAGCAGCACCAGCAGCACGCAGGAAATCGACAGCAGTTGGCCGAGCCAGGGCGTCATTGCTCGGCCTGGTCCAGCGCCGTCATCCAGGCACGATCAAGGCCGAAATAGACGAGCCGCTGGTGAAAGCTCGGGCGCGACCGGCTGACCTGTAACGGCCCGTGAGCTTGCCGTCGAAGGTCTCGCCGCCGAGTTCGAAAGCGAACACGTCGTTGAGGATGACGATCTCGCCCTCCAGCCCGCCGACCTCGGTGACCTGCGTCACCCGACGCACCCCGTCGCGCTGGCGTTCGACCTGGATGATCATGTCCACGGCGCCGACGATCTGCGTGCGGATCGAATGCGCCGGCAGGCCCATATTGCCCATCTGCACCATGTTCTCGATGCGCGTCAGCGCGTCGCGGGTGGTGTTGGCGTGGATGGTGGACATGCTGCCGTCATGGCCGGTGTTCATCGCCTGCAGCATGTCGAACGCCTCGCCGCCGCGGACCTCGCCCACGATGATGCGGTCGGGACGCATGCGAAGCGCGTTGCGGATCAGATCGCGCTGCGTGATCTCGCCGCGACCCTCCAGGCTGGCGGGCCGGGTTTCCATGCGCACGACGTGCGGCTGCTGCAATTGCAGCTCGGCGGCGTCCTCGATGGTGACGATGCGCTCGCTCTCGTCGATCATGCGCGACATGGCGTTCATCATCGTCGTCTTGCCGGAGCCGGTGCCGCCGGAGATGATGACGTTGAGCCGCGCCCGCCCGGCGATCTCGAGAATGCGCGCCACCGGCTGCGGTCAGCGAGCCGAAGCCGATCAGCTTGGCGAAATCGATCGAACGCTTGGAGAATTTTCGGATCGAGATGTAAGGGCCGTCGAGCGCCAGCGGCGGGAACACGATGTTGACGCGCGAGCCGTCGAGCAGGCGCGCATCGACCATCGGACTGCTCTCGTCGATGCGCCGGCCGATCGCGGCCGCGATGCGCTGGCTGACATTGGCGACGTGCGCGGCGTCGCGGAACCGCGCGCTGGAGCGGACCGTCTTGCCGGACCGCTCGACGAACACCCGCTCGGGTCCGTTGACCATGATATCGGTGATGCTGTCGTCGTCCAGCAGCGGCTCCAGCGGGCCGAGGCCGAGCATGTCGTTGACCAGCTCGCCGGCGAGCTGGCGCTGCTCGCGCCCGTTGAGCTGCATCCGGCGCTCGGTGGCGATCTCGGCGAGCACCCGCTCGACCTCCATCGCCAGACGCTCCGCCGACATCGACGCGACCGCGGCCGGGTCGAGCTGGACCAGGCACTCGGCGCGCAGCTCGGCAATCGGCGACCGGGCCGGCTGGTCGGCCGGGTACGACGACCGCCGGCAGCGGCCGCGGCCGGCGCGGGTTCGACGCGGCGGCGCCCGAAACCGGCGCCGCTCATGTCGCCCGCCCCCGCCGGCGCGCCGAACAACCCCTTCAGGGCCGGCGGTTTCGCCGATTTGGGGGCGCTCTCCTCCTCGCGTCCGGAACAGGCCCACCTCGCGCGCCAGTCCGACAACGGCGTTGCGGAAGCCGCCGCGCACCGCCACCGCGGGCTCGCCCATGGTGGCCGCGTTGCCGATCACCTTCGGCTGATCCGGCACCAGCACGTCGGGCACCAGCTTCAGCGCCTCCTCGACCTGCCGACGGGTCATGCCGCCCGCCAGGTTGAGGCGGTTCAGCACCACCACCGCGCGGCGCGGCTGCCGTGCGCCGTTGGGCAGCGCCAGCAGCCGCAGTGCGTCGCGCACCGCCGCCAGGCTCGGCTCCATCACCAGCACGCGCTGATCGGCGAGTTCGAGCAGATCGCGATGCAGCGGCAGCGACGAGAACGGCGCGTCGACGACCACGAAGTTGTAGCGCCGGCGCAGCACGTCGAGCAGCCGCTGCGGCGGCGCCCGCGGTATAGGCCGGCTGCTCGGTCAGCCGCTCCTCGGCGGCCAGCACATGCAAGCGACCATTGACCGGCTGGGCGGCTCGTTCGACGAACAGCTCGTCGATGCGCTGCGGCGCCTCCAGCGCGGCCCGAAGGCCGGGGCCGGTCTGCGCGCCCAGCAGCATGGCGCAACTGCCGCGATGCAGATCGCCGTCCACCAGCACGGTGTGGCGCTGGGCCGACAACGCCGAAATGCCAGGCGAGGTTGGCCGCCAGCGTGGTCGCGCCGACGCCGCCGCGCACGCCCGTCACGGTGATCACTCGGCCGCCGCGCACCGCGGTCTGCGTCGCATTCTGCCGGCCGAGCAGCGGCCCGAAATGGCGGGCCACCATGTCGGGCGTCAGCGGCTTGAACAGATATTCCAGCACGCCGAGGTCGCGGGTCAGTCGGCGATAGAAGCTCATCTCCTCCCGATCGCCCACTACCAGCACCCGGACATCGGGCTCGACCACGTGCGACAGGTCTTCGAGCGCGCTCAGCGCATCCTCGCCGGTCACGTCAACGATCAGGGTGCGCGGCGTGGGCGTCTTCTGCAGCGTGGTGATGGCGGCGCGAATGCCGCCGCGGCGAAGATCGATGCCCCTGGGGGCGATCTCGATCAGCGCCTCGCGCAGCACGCTTTCGGTTTCGGCGTCGGTGACGAAGCCGACGACGGCCGGGCGATCCGGACGCGTCGGCTCCTGCTCGCCCGCGGTTTGGCGAGGGCAACATCCTCCGACATCAGTTTCCCGCCCCCGATGCCACGTTGCCCCCGGAGACCGGAACCACCTTGGCGATGAAGCTGTCCGGCAGCGGTTTGGTCTTGTCATGCCGCTCGCGGTCGAGCGCGCGCGCCGCCTGCTGGCCGTCGCCGTCCGTCTCCGGGACGCCGAGCGCGAGATCGGCCGGCACCGCGACCATGGCGCGCAGATTGGTGTCGTTGGCCTGGTTCGGCCGCCAGAGTTCTGCGCGCCGATAGGGGTCGGTCGCATCGCACCCGGTGGCCAGCAGCAGGAGCGCCATCGCCGGCAGCGCATTGCGCATCGCGGATCGCCTTCTCATTGGATGATGAACCCGGCATCGCCGGGGATGCGCGCCGTCGCCGGCGTCACCCGGGGACCGCCGCGCCCGCTCTGGCGCAGCATCAGGATGCGCTCGAGGTCCGAAGGCGCGTGCCAGCCGTCGGTCGGCAGCGCGAGCCGCGACGGGTCGGCGACCGGGCGCACGATATACGGCGTCACCACGATCACCAGCTCGGTCTCGTTGCGCTGGAAGCTGTCGGAACGAAACAGCGCGCCCAGGATCGGCAGATCGCCGAGGAAGGGCACGCTGGTGCCGGTGAGCTTGGTGGCGTCCTGGAGCAGGCCGGCGATGGCGAAGCTCTGGCCGCTGCCGAGCTCGACCGTCGTCTCCGCCCGCCGCACCGTGAGCGCCGGGATCTGGATGGTCGAATTGCCGGCCCGGAGCGTCACCGCGCCCTGATCGGTGAGCTGGCTCACCTCGGGCCGGACCTTGAGGCTGATGCGCCCGTCGGAGCCGACCGTGGGAATGAAGGCGAGGCTCACGCCGTACTGCTTGAATTCGATGGTGACTTCGTCGTTCTGCTGCGCCACCGGGATCGGGAATTCGCCGCCGACCAGGAAGCTCGCCGTTTCTCCGCTGATGGCCGTGAGGTTCGGCTCGGCGAGCACATGCACCAGCTGATCCTGCGACAGCGCATCGATCACCCCGTTGATGTCCACGACATGTCCGGGCGTGGGGAAGACATAGGCGCCGGCGAGCGCGGCCGGCGCGATCGTGGTGTCGGCGAGCACGTTGTTCGTCGCGAAGCCGATCGCCGCGTATTTGCCGAGATTGGCGAGCGACGCCCAGTTGATGCCGAGCTCGCGGGTCAGGTTGCGGCTCATCTCGGCGATGCGCACCCGCAGATTGACTTGCACGCCGGATTGCACCGAGAGGCGGTTCTCCACCTCCTGCCCGTTGCCGACATAGCCGCGCGCGAGCTGCATCGCCCGGTCGGCCTCCTCCGGGGTGCGCACGTTGCCGCTGATCGCAAGGCCGTTCGGCAGTTCCTCGACATTGACGGCACGGCGCGGCAGCGCGTGTGCGAGAGCGGTCCGCGTTTCGCCGACGCCGTAGCTGGAGGGGCGCACGGTGATGTCGTATTGCGCGATCGGCGCCCCGCTCGCGCTGATCGCCGCGATGGTGGTGCGCCCCGGCGCCACGCCGAAGGCGAACAAGGTGGTGGGGCTCGCCGGCCGCACTTCGACCACCTTGGGATCGGCGGCGAACACGCTGGAAGCGGCGACGGGAAGCGAGATGACCCGCCCGGATCCGGCTTCGATGGTCAGCGTCTTGACCGCCAGCGCCGAACCGGTGACCGAGTTCGCCGGCTTCGGCGCTTGCACCGTGAAGGCCGGCTGGGAGTCGGGGAACGGCGGCATTTCGATCGGCTCGCGCGCCGCCGCGCTGGACAGCACCGCCGCTCCCGACAGCAAGCCAAGCGCCAGCAATCCGATCCGGTTTTCGCGGGTTCGCATCAGAAGTGGAACTCCTTGCCTTCGCTGGTGCCGCTGAAGACGTGCAGCGTATTGCTGACCCCGGCCGGGGTGGTGCGCAGCGCCGGCGAGACGTCGCTGCCCCAGGTGGTCTCGGTCGCGTTGGGTGAGACCGGCGGCGCCGCGGCGACCGGCGCGGCGGAGCGCACGGCGAGCGACAGCTTGCCCAGACGGACGGCGACCGCGACCCGCTCGGCCTGCTCGGGCGTAACCTCCAGGGTGACGGTGCGCGCGGTGGGCGCGTCGATGAGCCCCGGCGCGGAACCCTGCATGAGCTGCTGGTCGATGGCGATCACCCGCACGTCCGCCAGCACCGTCTCGGCCGACACCCGCCGCCCGAGCGGGATCGTGTTGTCGTCCAGCGCCTGCGTGAGAATGAGGTCCACCCGGTCGCCCGGCCAGATCAGCCCGGCGGTTCCGGTGACGGCGTCCACGCCGACGGTGGTGGCGCGCATCCCCTTGCCGAGCACGGCGGCGAGGAAGCCGTGATCGCCGGGGCGGAGCACGTCATCGGCCAGCACCGCATCGCCCGGGGCGAGGCTGCGGCGGATCATGCCGCCGGCCAGATCGTTGCGCGCGGCAGCCGGGGGCGCGCCGGTCGGCACCTCGCTGACCGGCACTTCCTTGTCGGTCAGATCGTCGAGCTTCATCAGCCCGCCGGCTTTGAGCTGATGCGCGGCGACGAGAATATGCGTGGTCGCCGGCGGCGGCGGCGGTGCCGGCGCTGCGGCCACCTTCTCCGGCGTCGCCTGCGGGTGCGTCGCAATCCAGGCGATGCTGCCGAAGCCGGCCAGGCCCAGCGCCATAAGCGCGAACAGGAAGATTCTGATTACCATCGGGCTAATATCCCAGCAGGGCGAACAGTGAGCCGCCGAAGATCGCGCAGGCGTAAGGCAGCGGACCGCGACGGCGGATGCGCCAACACTCGGCGCGCCAGGCGCGGGTGAGCGTCGAAGCCGCGCGCCGCGTCGAGTTGCCCGATCGCCGCATGAGGCGATTGAGCGACAGATAAATTCCCGCTAGCACGCCGCCGCAGAGCGCCGTCCCCAGGATCAGCGACGGCACGAGCGCGGGCGGGATCAAGAGAGCGGCCGCGCCGAGCAGCTTCACGTCGCCGCCGCCCATCCAGCCGCGCCGCCAGCACAGCGCGGCAAGCAGGAACACGAGCAGCGCCACGCCCGCCGAGGCCAACGCGCGGCCTTGGCAGAACGAAACCAGGCTGGCCCCGCCGGCCAAAGCCAGCGGGATCCAGTCCGGGATCGTCCGGGTCGCCAGATCGTGCAGCGCCGCCGCAAACAGCAGCGAACCGCCGAGCACGAGGGCCGGCTGGGCAAGCCAGGGCATGATCGCGGTTCCCGAATTTCGCCGCGGCGAAGCGCCGCGGCGGCGACTTGTTTTGTCGCCGAGCGTCAGATCTTGGAGGCGATCGTGTTGAAGGTGGCGGTCAGGTTGGTGCCGACGGTGGTCACCGCGGTGATGATCACCACAGCGATCAGCGCCGCGATCAGCCCGTACTCCAGAGCCGTCACGCCCTTCCGGTCGGTGCGCAGGGAAAGCCAGGTCTTCGCGTATTCAAGCATGTCATGACTCCTTTCGTTGCTTGCCGCTCACGCAGTAAGACGGCAAATTGGTTAACAAGCGCTTTATGATCGGTCGGGAAATTCGGCCGGCGGCCCTAAGTCCGGAGGGCCGACCGTCTCGGCGTCTCAAAACCACGTCAGATTTAAGACTTCGCTAACACTCGCCGACGCAGCCTGCGACCGAACAACGATCGCAGTGTGATGCCGAGTAGCGTGATCAATAACGGCACGACCGTCCTGCCCCTGGACTATCGCCTGACCGGGCAGACCATCACGCTCGGCGGCACCACGACGCTCGGCTTCGCGGGCGATGCCGCCATCTCGGGGCTCGCGCCGAGCCTCGACGGCGGCAGCGAGATCGAGACGCTGTTGCTCGGGCAAGCGGCGGCCGAGAACGCACTGCTTCAGGCCAGCGGGCGGTTCGTCAATCGGGGAACCATCGCCGCCAATGCGGTGCATGGCGCCATGACGATAAAGGCGCAGCCGCTCAGGGAATCAGCCCGGGCTGTTCATCAATGCGGGCGAGATCGACGCGCTCGCCGGCAACAGCCTGACCATCACCGCCCAACCCGGGGCGACGTTTCTCAATGCCGGGCAAATCCGGGCGAACGGCGGCACCATCCTCGTCGGCGCCGCCATTTCCGGCGCCGGCCCGCTCAGCCTCGCCAACGGCGGCACGATCGAGCTCGCCGGCAATGCGACATCAGTCGCGTTCCAGGACCGCGCGGGCGATCTGCTGCGGCTCGACCACCCGGGCGCGTTCAGCGGCACCGTTTTCAACTTCGCCGCCGGCGACACGATCGATCTCGGAGCCTTTCCCGTCCTCGGCCTGACCTTCGGTTATGACGGGGTGCTCGTGTTGCGAAGCACCGGCACCGTCACCGCCCGGATCGCGCTGGCCGGCGGCGCTTACACGGTGGGCAGCTGGAACGTCGTCGGCGGCCGTGCCGGCGGCTTCGGCGTCACCGTCGGCGCGGATGGGCATACGCGCCTCACCACCACCCAGGCGCCGACGGCGGCCAGCGGGCAGAGCGGCGCCTGGACTTCCGCCAGCACCTGGTCGGGCGGGGTACCCGCCTCGGGCAGCGCGGTGCTGCTCGGCCCCGCGACCGCGGCCTATGTCCTCGCCACCGGGACGGTCGCGCGGACGGTGGGCGCGCTGCTCGTCACCGGGCCGCAGGCGACATTGGAGATCGACGCCAGTCTGGTGTCCGGGCCGCAAGCAGCGATGCAGCTCGCCGGAACCATCGAGATCGAACCCGGCGCGGCGCTGCAATCGAGCGCCCTGGTCCAGCTCGGACCGGCCGCGCTGACCCGTGCCGACGGCGCGATCGTGGTGGGCGGCCGCCCCGGCTTGCCGGCGGTGGCAGTCGAGGGGACTCTGTTGGTCGACCGCGGCGGCATCGTCGCCGCCGGTCCCGGACAGGCGGCCAAGACGGCCAATGGCGGCCCGATCGCGATCGGTTACGGCGACGGGACGGTGGCAGCCTCCGTCACCGTGCAGGCCGGCGGTCGGGTCTTCGACACCGGCGCCGTGCTCGCCGCCGGCCCGGTCTCCTCGGCGACGCTGGTCGTGAACGGCGGCAGCTGGAACGACATCGCGGACCCGACCCCGGGGCAGGCGGCCTCGGGCGCGATGATCGTGGGAGCACCCGGAATCGACGCCGCCGCCGGGGCCGCATCGACGCCGGCATCGCTCACCGTGAGCGGCGGCGGCAGCGTGTCCGAGGCGATCCGCGCCGCCATCGGCGCCGGCGCTCCCGGCGTGGCCACCGTCAAGGGCGCAAGCTGGAATACCGGCGGCGCGTTGCAGATCGGCGCCGGCGCGGCGGGGAGCCTGTCGGTGCTGCAGGGCGGCACGGTCAGCGTGGGCGCCGGCGGCATAACCGCGGGCACCTCGGGCGGGAGTGCCGCGATCCAGGTGAGCGGCGCCGGAGCAACATTGGTCTCCGCCGGCGCGATCACCGTCGGCTCGGGCACAATCGCGGTGAGCAACCAGGCGAGCCTCCTTAGTCAAGGCTTGCTGAACCCGGGAGGCTTGCTGTCGGTCGGCGGCGGGTTCGTCAGGGCGGGCGGATTAACGTCGGCGGCCGGCGTCTCGGTCACGCAGGCGGGCACGGTCAGCGTGGGAGCGGCCGGCATTGCGGCTGGCAGCGCCGCAATTCAGGTGAGCGGCGGCGGATCGGCGCTGATCTCCGCCGGGTCGATCACCGATTCCGGAACCATCGCGCTGAGCAATCAGGCGAGCCTGGTCGCCAGCGGTCTCCTGACGGCGGGTTCGCTCGCGGTCAGCGGCAGCTCCGCCGGCGCGGGCGGACTGACGGCGACGGGCCTTTCGGTCACGCAGGGCAGCACCGTGACCGTCGGCGCGAGCGGCCTCACGGGCGGCACGTTTCAGGTGAGCGGCGCCGGGTCGTCCCTGGTCGCCGCCGGGTCGATTACCGCGACGGGTACGATCGCGGTGAGCAATCAGGCGAGCCTGGTCGCCAGCGGGCTGCTGACGGCGGGTTCGCTCTCGGTGAGCGGCAGCTCCGCCGGCGCGGGCGGACTGACGGCGGCGGGCCTTTCGGTTACGCAGGGCAGCACCGTCAATGTGGGCGCCGGCGGCATCACGGCAGGCGGCACGCTTCTGCTGAGCGATCCCGGATCAGTGCTGACCTCCGCCGGGTCGATCACCGCGTCCGGCACCATCACGGTGAACAACCAGGCGAGCCTCGCCACCAGCGGTCTCCTGACGGCGGGTTCGCTCGCGGTCAGCGGCAGCTCCGCCGGCGCGGGCGGACTGACGGCGGCGGGCCTTTCGGTTACGCAGGGCAGCACCGTCAATGTGGGCGCCGGCGGCATCACGGCAGGCGGCACGCTTCTGCTGAGCGATCCCGGATCAGTGCTGACCTCCGCCGGGTCGATCACCGCATCCGGCACCATCACGGTGAACAACCAGGCGAGCCTCGCCACCAGCGGTCTCCTGACGGCGGGTTCGCTCGCGGTCAGCGGCAGCTCCGCCGGCGCGGGCGGACTGACGGCGGCGGGCCTTTCGGTTACGCAGGGCGGCTCTGTCACGGTTGGCGCGAGCGGCCTCACGGGCGGCACGTTTCAGGTGAACGGCGCCGGGTCGTCCCTGGTCTCCGCCGGGTCGATTATCGCCTCCGGCACGATCGCGGTGAGCAATCAGGCGAGCCTTGCCGCCAGCGGTCTCATGACGGCGGGTTCCCTGTCGGTGAGCGGCGGCTTAGCCGGGGCGGGCGGACTGACGGCGGCGGGCCTTTCGGTTACGCAGGGCAGCACCGTGACAGTCGGCGCGAGCGGCCTCACGGGTGGCACGTTTCAGGTGAGCGGCGCCGGGTCGTCCCTGGTCGCCGCCGGGTCGATTACCGCCTCCGGCACGATCGCGGTGAGCAATCAGGCGAGCCTTGCCGCCAGCGGTCTCCTGACGGCGGGTTCCCTGTCGGTGAGCGGCGGCTTAGCGGGGGCGGGCGGGCTGACTGCGACTGGCCTCTCGGTTACGCAGGGCGGGACGCTCAACGTGGGCCCCGGCGGAGTGGCGACCGGATCAAGCGGCGGGCTTCTGGTGAGCGACCCCGGATCAGTGCTGACCTCAGCCGGGTCGATCTCCGCATCCGGCACCAGCGCGGTGAACAATCAGGCGAGTCTCCTTACGCCGGGCCTGCTGACGGCGGCAGGCACGCTCTCGGTCAGCGGCGGTTTCGCCGAGGCGGGCGGGATGCTGCTCAGCCCGGGCGCGACCGCCAGCGTCGATTCGCTCGGCGGCATCGACATCGGCGCTTCCGGCAGCCTCATCGCCGGGTCGGTGCTGGTCGAGACGGGCTCCACGCTGACCGGCGCCGGTCTGCTCGCCGCCAATCTGGTGAACAACGGTACGGTGCTGGCGGCGGGCGGAGGCACGCTCGAAGTCACCGGCAGCGTCTCCGGGACCGGCACGATCGCCATCGCCGGCGGGGGGATCGCCCAGTTCGATAATGGTATCAGCGCCGGGCAGACGATCACCTTCAGCCCCGGCGGCGTGCTCGCGCTGGGCCCGACGGGCAGCAATTTCAGCAACCCGCTGGTCGGGTTCGGCACCAGCGACGAGATCGAGTCGAGCCAGTGGGCGCAGATCACCGGCGTTCAGGTCGTCGGCGCCCATGGTCTGCTGATCCAGACGCGAAGCGGCACCATCGCACTGACGAACGTCACCTTCGCCCCCGGCGCGACCCGGGCGTTCACCTGGGGGAAGGACCCGGCGACCGGCTTCTGGGGAATCCAGATGACGGCGCCGCAGGAGGCCTGGATCGGTTCGGGCGACATCGGACGCACCGGCGGGTGGCTCAGCTTGCAGACCGGCGGGCCCGCCGCGACCGTTCCGAATGCGGGCACCGAGGCGCTATTCTACTCCGGCGGCACCCTGACCGGCACCTTGACCGCGCTCGACGCCACCTTCGGCGGTCTGACGCCATGGACGCTGTCGAAGGCCTCGCTGATCCTGGCGGGCAATCCCAACGCCGCTCCGGCGCTGAACATCGGGGCCGGCCTGACGATGTCGGGTGCCACCATCACCGCTTCCGGGAGCACCCTCATCGGCGTGTATGGCGGCGTCAAGGTTGCCCTGCTCAACGCCTCCAGCCTCAGCAACGCAGGGGCGGTCATCGGCGCCGCGTCCACGCAGTCCGGGACCCTGACGATCGCCGCCGGCTCGCAGTGGTCGAACACGGGGCCGGTGGTGATCGGCCAAGCCGGGGCGGGTTCGGTGGCCGACGCCGGCAGCGTGGTTACGACCGGCGTCACGCTGGGCGGCGCGCTGCACGCCGCCGGGTCGGTGACGATCGCCGGCGGCAACTGGGCCGACAGCACCGGGGTCGTGGTGGGCGGCGGCGGGGCGGGTAATCTCGCCATCGCCGGCGCCGGCACGATGACCACACCGGGACTGACCCTCGCCGCCGGCGGCACCGGAACGGCGACGCTCACCGATCCGGGAACGCAGCTGCTGGTTGCCGGCACGCTGGCCGTCGGGCAGGCCGGGTCGGGCACGTTGCAAGCATCGGGCGGCGCGGTGATCGGCGCCAATACGGTGCTGGTGAGCGGCTCGGTCGGGAGCGCAGGGCAGCTCAGTCTCTCCGGCGCCGGCACGCAACTCGGCGCGCAGACGATCACCACGGGCGCCGGATCCGGCACCATCCAAATCGCCAGCGGGGCGACACTGGCCGCGCAAGCCGTGCAGATCGGCGCCACCGGAACGCTTACTCTGAAATCGGGGAGTGTCGTCGCGGGCCAGCTCCTCAATGCCGGCCAGATCAGCGGCAGCGGCACGCTTGCCGCCTCCACCGTCAACTCCGGGACGATCATTGCACAAGGCGGCACGCTGACGACGAACGACGTTTCGGGGAGCGGCACGCTGGACGTAGCGGGCGGAGCGAACCTCCAGCTCACCGGAGCGGTCGGCAGCGGTCAGACGATCGACTTCCTGGCCGGCGGCGGCACCCTCACCGTCGCCGCGCCGGGGGCATTCGCGGGACCGATCATCGGGTTCGCGCCCGGCGATCGCATCGTCGTCGGGCTCTCGGGGCCGCTCAGCGAATCATGGAATGCGGCCAGCGGCAGCTTGCAGATTACCGGCGGCGGTCAGTCGGTCACGCTGCAAGTCGCGGGCAGTCACACCCTCGGCGACTTCACCGCCGCCGTTACCCCGCTGCCTCCTCCGCTCGCGGCTTTCGCGCGGTTAGCGGCCATCAACGCGCCGATCCAAAATGCCGGCACGCATACGGTGGTCATCGGCGCCACCGGCAGCACCATCGCCGTACCCGCCGGCGGCCAGGGCTTTCTCGACGTCTTCGGCCCGCTCAGCGACACCCTGCTCGACTTCCGCACGGTGCTAAGCGCCGCCAAATGGTCGGGCAGCCGATCCAGCTTGGGTCAGATTATCCAGGTCGGTTCCAGCACCGGCGCGGCCGTGGTCTCGATCATGCGCCCCGGGGCGGCGCCCGCCCCGGTCATGCGGCTGGAAGGAGAGGCCGGCCTCACGCTCACCGGCCTGCTGGCGCATTCGATCGTGTGAGCCAGGCCTAAAGTATGCGTTTTGATCAAGCGGTTTTTGGCATCCAGTTTCGCTGGTCACGGAGCAGAGCGTTGGCGAGGATCGCGAGCTTTCGCATGGCGGCGGTGATGGCGACTTTCGGTGGTTTTCCGGCGGCGATGAGGGCCTGATATTTGGCCTTCATGTCTGCGTTGAAGCGGATGGCGACCAGGGCCTGCATGTAGAGGGCTTGGCGCAGGTGGGCGCGGCCGCCGCGGATGAAGCGTTTGCCGGCGGCGTTGGGGAACGACCGGGCGATGGCTTGGGGGTGGATATGGACCTCGAGGGTATTCTTGCAGATGTCGATGCCGACAGTCCGGGCTATGGTGGCGGTCATCTTTTCCCGGTCCTTTGCTTGTCATCCGGGCCATGGCGCCCGGGTATACGTTCAGGTCGCGCGGAAAAGAGAGGGGCGGTCAAACTCTAACTCGGCCCATCACGGCCGGCGGTTTCTCGACCCGTCCCCTCCCGCGGCCGACGAGTTCGCACCTCGTCGGCCGCACCCATCTTTGCCGGAAACGGCGGGGACATCATCAGACAAGCGGTTTCCTGCTGAGCGTAATCGGCCTCTGTTTTTCGTCATGTATGGACGGCCCCCTCCTGGCAAGAAGCTTTTGACTGAACGGCGCACCCGGGCCGTGCCGCGCACCGGCTTGGCGCGTACCTGATCTTCGGCGTCCTCACCGCCCCCGCATCGCTCGCCAGACCACCGGGGCCAGCGCCAGGATGGCCAGCGCCACCAGCGGCCCCAGCACGCGCGGCGCGTAGAGGATCGTGAGGTCGGGTGAGCGGCCGGCCGCGAGCACGGCACCGAGCCCGGCGCCGATCCAGGTCAACAGGAAGGTAATCGGGATGACGCCGATCAGCGTCGCCGCGGCGTAGGGAGCCAGCCGCATCCCGCAGAAGGCGGCGGCGAGGTTCACCAGCCAGAACGGCGTCGGAATGAGCCGCAGGGCCAGCAAATAGCTGAAGCCATCGCGATGTAGCCGCGGACGGATGCGGTCGAGCAGCGAGCCGGAGCGCCGGCCGAGCGTAGCCGCGAACGCCGAGCGCGCCAAAAGGAATACGATCACCGCCCCGAGCGTCGCCCCGAGCACCGCTGCGCCGCCGCCCAGCCAGGGGCCGAACAGCAGCCCGCCGGCCACCGTGAGCAGCGACGCCTCCGGGATCGAGACCGCCACCCAGACCGTGTAGAGCGCCAGATAGAGGAGCGGCGCGAGCACCGGGTGTCCGCCCACCATGGCGTGAAGCCAAGCCTGGCGGCGCGCCAACTGCCCCCAGCTCAGCTCATGCGCCCATCCGCTTCGCCAGGCGACGAAGGCCACGACGGCAACCACCAGCACGATCAGGAGCGGTTTGAGGCGACTCAGGTTCGGGCTCCGCGGCGGACGGCACAGGCGCCCGAGTACAGGGCAGGTCGAAGGCGGGACAACGTCTGTTGTGAGGTGCCGGCCGCGGGCCCGCAACCCCGGGGTAAATTTTTACACACTTGAAACCGCTTGGGCCGCCCCCGGGCCCGGAGGCGGCGCTCACGCGTTTGTGGCGCCGCAGGCGACCGGCTGGCCGAGCTTTCACGTGGCGGCGGCCGCCGCGATGCGTTGGACCGGCGGCACTCAACCCTGGAGTTATGAAGATGGCTTCCAATTCCCGTCCCCTCGCCGTCGTGACCGGCGCCTCCTCCGGCATCGGCTACGAGTTGGCCAAACAGTGCCGGGATAACGGCTTCGACCTGCTGATCGCCGCCGACGAGCCCGAGATCGAGCGGGTCGCCGCCGACCTGCGCGGGAACGGCGCCGCGGTGGAAGCCGTGCAGGCCGATCTGTCGGCGCCGGAAGGGGTCGATAAGCTCCATGCCGCCATCGGCGGGCGCAAGGTGGACGCGCTGCTCGCCAATGCCGGGCGCGGGCTGGGGCGCGCCTTCCTGGATCAGAACCCGGCGGACTGGCGGCGGGTGGTGGACACCAATATCACCGGCACGCTGCTGCTGCTCCAAAAAATCGGCCGCGACATGCGCACGGCGCGGTCCGGACGCATTCTCATCACCGGATCGATCGCCGGCTTCATGCCGGGCACGTATCAGGCGGTGTACAACGGCACCAAGGCATTCCTGGATAGCTTCTCGTTCGCCGTCCGTCACGAGCTGAAGGACGCGGGAGTGACCGTCACCTGCCTGATGCCGGGGGCGACCGAGACCGATTTCTTCGAACGCGCCGACATGATGGACACCAAGGTCGGCACGCAGAAGAAGGACGATCCGGCCATGGTCGCCGAAAAAGGCTTCAAGGCGATGATGAACGGCGAGGGCGACGTGGTGACGGGCTGGCACAACAAGCTGCAGTCGGCGATTGCCAACGTCCTGCCCGCCGGCGTGACCGCCGAGTTGCATCGCGGGATGGCGGCGCCCGGCACCGCAAGGTCATAGCCGGACCGGGCCGACGTCGAGCCGGAGCAATTGACCCGCGACACGGGCGTCCGTATAAGCCGCCGCGACCGACGGGCCCCCCGCCGATGCGGGCGCGGCCCAGCCCCGCGTTGCGGGGCGGGTTTTACGGAGAGAGGTCGTGAAGCGCACCTATCAACCCTCGAAGCTGGTCCGCAAGCGCCGGCACGGGTTCCGGGCCAGAATGGCGACGGTCGGCGGCCGCAAGGTGCTCGCCAATCGGCGCGCCAAGGGCCGCAAGCGGCTGTCCGCCTGATCGGTTGGAAGGTGTCTTGCCCGCCACGATCTCGCCGACCCCGCCTTGCCGGCGCCTGAGGCGGCGCGCCGAATTCCTGCGGGTCGCGGCCCGAGGGCGGAAGGTCGCCATGCGCGGTCTGGTTTTGCAGGCGCTGGCCCGCGAGGATACCGGACCGACCCGGCTCGGCTTCACCGTCACCCGCAAGGTTGGCAATGCCGTGGTGCGCAACCGGACTCGCCGCCGTCTCAAGGAGGCGGCGCGTCTGCTGCTCGCGCCGGCGCCGCCGGCCGGGGTCGATCTGGTGCTGATCGGACGCGACACCACCCGCGCTCGGCCGTTCGTCGCCTTGCAGGACGATCTCCGCCGGGCGCTGCTCAAGGCAGGCGTGGGCGCGTCATGAGCCGGGCGATCGTTGCCGCCATCCGCGTCTATCAATGGACGTTGCGCCCGTTTATCGGCGCCCATTGCCGGTTCGCGCCGAGTTGCAGCGAATATGCGATCGAGGCGGTGCGCGGCCACGGCGCGCTGCGCGGCGCCGGCCTCGCCGCCTGGCGCGTGTTGCGCTGCAATCCGTGGAATGCGGGCGGGTATGATCCGGTGCCGGTCCGGGATCGCCGGGCCTGCCGGTGCGAGATGCACTGATGGATCAGAAGCGCCTGTTCACCGCGATCCTGATCTCGATTGCCATCCTGCTCGGCTACCAATTGGTCGCGCGGCGCTTCTTGCCGCAACCGCCGCAGCCGACCGCGCAGTCGCAGCAATCGGCGCTGAACAAGACCGCGACGCCGCCCGAGGGCGGTCCGGCCGCCGCCGCGCCGACGGTGGGACCGAGTGCGGCCGTCACTCCGGGCGGCGCCGCCCCCGCCGCGTCGGCGGTGGTGCCGGCGCCCAATGCCCCGCGGGTGAAGATTGCGGCGCCCGCAGTGCGCGGCTCCATCAGCCTGCTCGGCGCGCGCATCGACGATGTGGTGCTGAACGACTATCGCCAGACCGTCGCCCCCAACTCGCCGGATGTGAAATTGCTGGAACCGCCGTCGTCGAAGGACCCCTACTTCGTCCAGTACCGGGTGGTCGGCCCCGGCCGGCGAGACCGCCAAGCTGCCCGGCGAGGACACCATCTGGTCCGCCTCGGCGCCGGAACTGTCGGTCGCCCATCCGGTTACGCTCTCCTGGAACAACGGCGCCGGGCTCGATTTCCGCATCGTGCTCGCGATCGACGACCACTACATGCTCGCGGTCCGCCAGGAGGTGAAGAACGGCACCGGGCAGGCGGTGAAGCTGTTTCCGTGGGCGCGGGTGCGGCGCGACTACACGCCCGAGACGGCCGGATACTACATCCTGTTCGAGGGCCTGCTCGGCGTCACCAACGGGACGTTGCAGGAATACAAATACGACCAGACCAAATCCGACGCCAAGAAGGCCGGCAGCGACATCGCGTATGACGCGACCTCGACCGGCGGCTGGGCCGGGATCACCGACAAATACTGGCTGACGGCGTTAATCCCCGATCAGGCGACCGCCGAGACCGTGCGCTTCCGCTACATTCCCGGTGGCGACGGCCACTACCAGGTGGACTATGTGCCCGCGCAGCCGCAGACGGTCGCTCCCGGGGCCGAGGCGATGTTGCCCACGCATCTCTTTGCCGGCGCCAAGGTGGTGACGCTGCTCGACCAGTACGGGCAAAGTCTGGGCCTGCCGCATTTCGACAAGGCGGTGGATTTCGGCTGGTTCTACTTCATCACCAAGCCGATCTTCTACTGCCTCGACTTCCTTAACGGACTGCTCGGCAATTTCGGATTGGCGATCATCGTCTTCACCGTATTCGTCAAGGCGCTGTTCTTCCCGCTCGCCAATTACTCCTATCGCTCCATGAGCAAGATGCGCCTGCTCAGCCCGAAGGTGACGGCGCTGCGCGAGCGGCTCAAGGACGAGCCGCAGAAGATGCAGCAGGAGATGATGGCGCTTTACAAGAGCGAGAAGGTAAACCCGGCCAGCGGCTGCCTGCCGATGGTGGTGCAGATTCCGGTGTTCTTCTCGCTCTACAAGGTGATCTTCGTCACCATCGAGATGCGGCAAGCGCCGTTCTACGGCTGGATTCACGATCTGTCGCAAATTGATCCGACCAACATCTTCAATTTGTTCGGCCTGCTGCCGGTGGACCCGACGCTGATCTCGCCGCTTTTGCATGTCGGCGCCTGGCCGCTGATCATGGGCATCACGATGTGGTGCCAGCAGAAGCTGAACCCGCCGCCGCCCGACCCCATGCAGGCGAAGCTGTTTCAGTTCATGCCGATCATCTTCACCTTCATGCTGGCGCGCTTCCCGGCCGGGCTGGTGATCTACTGGAGCTGCAACAATACCCTCTCGATCCTCCAGCAATGGCTGATCATGCGCCGCACCCGGCTGAGCCGCCCGGGCCTGGCGCGGACCACCTGACTGATGACGGCACCGAGGCCGGCCGGCTGCTGTTCGCCCGCCCCTGCCGGTTCATCCACGCCGCGCAACGCCTCGACGCGCTGCCGCCGGTCGCGCTGCCGGAAGTCGCTTTCGCCGGGCGCTCCAACGTGGGGAAATCCTCGCTGTTGAACGCACTCGCCGGCCGCAATGCGCTGGCGCGGGTGTCGAACCAGCCGGGACGGACGCGCCAACTCAACTTCTTCGATCTCGGCGGCCGCCTCACGCTCGTGGACATGCCCGGATACGGCTATGCGCAGGCGCCAAAGGAGGTGAAGGAGGATTGGCAGGGCCTGATGTTCGACTACCTGCGCGGCCGGCCGAGCCTGCGCCGCATCCTGCTGCTGCTGGACGCGCGCATCGAGGTGAAAGCCGCCGATCTTGCGGTGATGGCGCTTCTCGATCGGGCGGCGGCGGCGTTTCAGATCGTGCTGACCAAGGCCGACCAGTTGAAGCCCCCGGCGCTCGCGCGCAAGCAGGCGGAGGCGGCGGATCTCGCGCGCACCCATCCCGCCGCCCTGCATGCGGTGATCGCGGCCTCCAGCGTCGATGGCCGCGGCATCGCCGAGCTGCGGGCCGCCATCGCCGGGCTTGCTTGACCCGGACCGGGGTGCGCCCTAGCACCCCCGCCATGAGCACCGCCGCCGACCACGCCGCCGCCGCCGAGCAGGCGCGCACGCTCGCCCTCGCGCTCCCTTATCTGCGCCGCTACGCCGGCGCCACCGTGGTGGTGAAATACGGCGGACATGCGATGGGCGAGGAGACGCTGGCGCGGCAATTCGGCGCCGATATCGCGCTGCTGAAGCAGGTCGGCATCAATCCCGTGGTGGTGCATGGCGGCGGGCCGCAGATCAACGCCATGCTGAAGCGGCTCGCCATCCAATCGACCTTCGTCGACGGGCTGCGCGTGACCGATGCGGCGATGGTGGAAGTGGTGGAGATGGTGCTCGCCGGCACCGTGAACAAACAAGTCGCCGGCCTGATCGAGCGGGCCGGCGCGATGGCGGTGGGCATCTGCGGCAAGGACGGAAATCTGATCCGCGCCCGCAAGCTGGTGCGCACGCGCTCCGATCCCGGCAGCCGCATCGAGCAGGCGCTCGATCTGGGGTTCGTCGGCGAGCCGGAAGCGGTTGATCCGCGCGTGATCCACGCGCTCACCGGCGCAGGGCTGATCCCGGTGATCGCGCCCGTTGGTTCCGATGCCGACGGGCAGACCTACAATATCAATGCCGACACGGTGGCCGGCGCGGTCGCCGGCGCGCTGGGCGCGACGCGGCTGCTGATGCTCACCGACGTCGCCGGCGTGCTGGACCAAGCGGGGCACCTGATCCCCGAGATGAGCCTTGCCGAAGTGGAGCGCGGCATCGCTTGCGGCATGATCACCGGCGGCATGATTCCGAAGGTGGAGAATTGCGCCGACGCCGTGCGCCGGGGCGCCAAGGGCGCGGTCATCCTGGACGGCCGCATCCCGCACGCCTGCCTGTTGGAGCTGTTCACCGAGGCGGGTCCGGGGACCATCATCCGGCCGTAAGGCCCTCACCGGCCGCGCTGCCGCGCGGCGATCTCTCCCGCCGAGAGCGGGAGAGGTGAGCCTCGGAACGGCGCGCAACCTCACCTCTCCCGCTGGCGGGAGAGGGCCGCGCGTCCAGCACGTACGACCCCAGATTGCATCCGAAGGCGCCGGGCGCCTGCATCAGCGGCTCGCCGGGCAGGATTTCGATGGTCTCCCAGTAGTCGTCCTTGGACTTCATGTCCGCGGGCTTCTTGCCCTGCTGCACGATCACCGGGCGCACCAGTTGATGATCCTCGGGACGGAACCATACCTCGCCCACCAGGCTGTCGAACTTGTCGCCCTTCTCGTATTGCTTGATCACGGCCGGCGGATAGAAGGTGCCGGCCTCGGAGACCATGCGCGCCCAGCAGCCGATCTGCATGTAGGCGGCTTCGGCACTCCAGTCGGGGATGTAGTTGTACTTCTTCTGGAACGCGTCGGTGAACAGCTTCGAGAGCGGATACTTGTCGCCGAGCGTCCACCACCAGTCGGTGGCGGTGAAGACGCCGGCGGTCAGCTCCGGTCCCACTTCGCGCGCCAGGAACGGCACCGAATAGGCGACCACCAGCGGCATCTTCTTGAGGATTCCGAAGCCGTTCGCCTGCTTGATCGATTGCACGGCGTCGTTGCCCCAGTTGATGTTGATGAAGACGTCGGCGCCGCTGTTGGCAATATTGAGCAGGTAGCTGCTGTAGTCGGGCGCGCCGAGCGGGCAGACCTGGTTGGTCGCCACCGTCCAGCCGCCCTTGGCGAGATATTCCTGCATCGAGGCGCGGACCGTATGACCATAGGTGTAGTCCGGCGTCAGGAACGCGATCTTCTTGTTGTTGCCGAAATGCTTGAGCAGCACCGGGCTCAGCGCCGCCGAGGAGGTCTGGCCGTAGAAGCAGGTGCGGAACGAATACCGCACGCAATCCTTGCCGGTGGTGTCGTTCGAGCCGCTCACCCCCGGCAGGTAAATCACCTTCTCGCGCTGGCCGAATTTGTTGTCGGCAACCGCCTCCGCGCTCGAACAACTGCCGGTGGTGAGGATCGCCTTGTTGTCGGAGACGAACTTGGCCAGGTTCTGCACCGCGACATTCGGCTTGGCCTCGGAGTCGGCGACGCCATAGATCACCTGCTTGCCGAGCAGGCCCTTGGTCACTTTGGGCGCCATCTTGCGCATCAGCTCGTCGCCGTTGTTGACGTGCTCGATCGCCAGCAGATAGCCCTTGAGTTCGTCCTCGCCGGGCACCGCGTAGGTGCCGGTCCGGGGCACGCTGATGCCGATGAAGGCGGTGTTGCCCGAGACCCCGGCCGGCCAGGTGCCGATCGGCGCCTCATCGGCGGCCAGCGCCGCTTGCCGGGACAAGCCGCCGAGAGCGACCGCACCGGCCATCGCAGTACCCGATCGCAGCAATTTCCGGCGCCCGAACGCCGCCGGTGTATCGAATTCCATGCGGTCCTCTCCTGTTTGATGGCCCGGCGCCCCCTTGAGCACCCGCCGACGCGGCCTATCATGGCGGGCCGTTACGCACGAGAGACTGCCCCTTGCGCGGCCCGGTTGTCTTGCTCTAGCGGGCCACAAAAGATTGTGCTTAACCGGATTTTGGTCCCGCTGCATCGCAGCATTTGCGTTTTGGCACCAATACGGGTCCGATCGCGCGCTTCCGTCTGACGGCTCGATAAGGACTGCAATGCCCAGCGCGCCTCTCCTGCTCTCGCAGGCCTTCAACGGCCTCGCCTTGGGAACCCTGCTGGCGCTGGTCAGCAGCGGGCTGACCATCATTCTCGGCACCCTCGGGGTGCTGAACTTCGCCCACGGCGCGCTGTTCATGGTGGGCGCGTACGCCATCTATGTCGTGACCGCCCATACCGGATCATTCCTGGCGGGCTTGTTCGCCGGCGCCGCCTTCATGCTGATCGTCGGCGTCATCCTGGAGCGCGGGCTGATCCGCTTCTTCTACGCCCGCCCGCCCGAGGACCAGATCCTGGTGACGTTCGGCGCCGCGATCATCCTGGTGGAGGCGGTGCGCGCCGTCTTCGGCCCCGAGAGCCAGCATGTGGATACGCCCGGCTGGGGCCAGGGGGCGACGCAGATCGGCTTTTTGATCTATCCCACGTATCGGCTGGAGCTGATCGGCATCGTCGCCGCCATGCTGTTCGGGCTCTATGTGATCCTCTATCGCACCTCGATCGGTCTGGTGGTGCGCGCCGGGATCGAGGATGCGCGCATGGTCGGCATCCTCGGCATCAATGTCCGCCGCGCCTTCCTGCTGGTGTTCGCGATCGGCGTCGTCGCCGCCGGCGTCTCGGGGATGCTCTACGCGCCGGTGGTCGCGGTCACGCCCGACATGGGGGCGACGTTCCTCGTGGAGTCGTTCGTGGTGATCGTGATCGGCGGCCTCGGGTCGTATCCCGGCGCGGTGGTCGGCGGCATCATCGCCGGCGAGATCATCAGCATCACCAGCGCCTTCAACTCGGCCTATTCGGAGGTGATGCTCTACTTCGTCATGGCGCTCCTGCTGGTGCTCCGCCCGCAGGGCTTGTTCGGGTCGGAGGGCCGGGTATGAGCCGCACGGCCGCGCCCCCGGCGTTCGGTCCTATCGTGGCGCTCGCCGTGGTGCTTGCGGCCGCGCCATTCGTGCTGCCGCGCATCGGCGCCTCGTTCGACCTGATGCAGCGGGTGCTGGTGATCGGCATCCTGGCCTGGGCTTCGATCTGCTGTTCGGCGCCGCCGGGCTGCTGTCGTTCGGCCAGGCGGCGTTCTTCGGCACCGGCGGCATGGTCTCCGCCTACCTGCTGGTCAACAATGTCGTCGGCAGCGTCTGGCTGGCGCTGGTGGTCGGCACGCTGATGGGCGGGCTGCTCGGTCTGCTCGTCGGCTGGTTGGCGGTCCGGCGGATCGGCATCTATTTCGCCATGATCACCCTAGCGTTCG
This sequence comes from uncultured Pseudomonadota bacterium, assembly GCA_963762525.1. Lineage (GTDB taxonomy): Bacteria > Pseudomonadota > Alphaproteobacteria > Acetobacterales > Acetobacteraceae > DATFDN01. Next base: position 609,373 of record CAVXKT010000011.1, on the reverse strand, counting down.
GCCAGATGGCCTACTTCCTCTCGTTCTCGCCGCTGTCGGCCTATACGGGCGGCGAGAACGGATTGCCGGGGGTGCCATTCCCCCGGATCGGCGGCTATCGCATCGTCGCCGGCCAGCCGATGTACTGCGCTGCTGGCTATTCTGTTCTTCGCCGGCTATCTGCTCGCCCGCCGCACCCTCCATTCGCCGTTCGGCCTGGTGCTGCGCGCGATCAAGGAGAACACCGCGCGCGCCGCGATGGTGGGGCATTCGGTGTCCAGCCTATAAGCTCGCGGTATTCGTGATCGCGGCATTGTACGCCGGGCTCGCCGGCGGTCTGCTCGGCGTGTTCCAGAGCTATATGCCGCCCGACGCCTTCTCGCTCGATACCTCGGGCGATCTCGTCGTGCAGACGGTGATCGGCGGCGTCGGCACCCTGGTCGGGCCGCTCGTCGGCGCCACCATCTGGCTCTATCTGCGCGACAACCTCCAGCTGATTCCCGGGGTCGGCGGGTTCTGGAAGCTGATTCTGGGCATCGTGTTCGTAGTCCTGGTGGTCGCCTTCAGGCGCGGCATCGTCGGCGAGGTCGCGTGGTTCCTCACCCGCCGCCGCCAGCCCGAAATGGTCGAACTGGCGCCCGAGGAGGCGGCCGACGCGCCGCCGCCGGCGCCTCGAATTGCCGCTGATCGCGCCGCTGCTGCGCGCCGATACCGACGCCCCGGCGCTGCAGGCGATCAACCTCGCCAAATACTATGGCGGCCTGCGGGCCAATGACGGGGTGTCGTTCACCGTGCGCACCGGCTCGATCCATGCCGTCATCGGGCCGAACGGCGCCGGCAAGAGCACGTTGTTCAAGATGCTGCTCGACGAGATCATGCCCACCAGCGGGCGAGGTGCTGCTGTTCGGCCGCCGCATCACCGGCCTCGGCGCGACCCGCACCGCCCAGCTCGGTATCGGCAAGAGCAACCAGTTCAACCAGCTCTTCCTCGACCTGACGGTGGAGGAGAACTTGCGCGTGGGCGCGCTGGCCCGCCGGCGCGGCGTCTTCCGCGCCGACGTGCTGCGCAGCGCCGCCTCGATCGCGGTCGTCGAGCGCCAAGTCGCGGCGGCGATGCAGACCGTCGGGCTGGCGCACCGCGCCGACGTCCCCGGTCCACGTCCTGCCCTATGGCGAGAAGCGCCGCGTCGAGATCGGCTTGGCGCTCGCCACCGGGCCGAACGTGCTGCTGCTGGACGAGCCGCTGGCCGGCATGAGCCCGGCCGAACGGATCGCAACGCGCGCGCTGATCCGCGAGATCGGCAAGAGCCGTACGCTGGTGATCGTCGAGCACGACATGGACGCGATCTTCGAGTTGGCCGAGCGGATCACCGTGCTCTACGAGGGCCGCCTGCTCGCCGAGGGCACGCCCGAGGAGATCCAGAGCGATCAGCGCGTGCAGGACGCCTATCTCGGAGGGATGCACGCCCATGAGCCTGCTTGAGGTCGAACGGATCAACTCCTACTACGGCGACAGCCACATCCTGTTCGACGTCTCGCTCGAGGTGGCGAAGAACGAGGTGGTGGCGCTGCTCGGTCGCAATGGCGCCGGCAAGACCACGACCATGCGCACCATCATGGGCGTGATGGCGCCGCAAAGCCGGGAAGATCCGCCTGGACGGGCGCGACATCGCCGGCCTGCCGCCCTACGCGATCGCGCGCATGGGGTTGCAACTGGTGCCGGAGGAACGGGCGATCTTCGGCCAGCTCACGGTCGAGGAGAATCTGCGTCTCGCCGCCCTCACCGCCGAGAAGCCGTGGACACTGGACCGCATCTACGAGTTCTTTCCGCGGCTGAAGGAGCGGCGGAAATCCGGCGGCCGGCAGCTCTCGGGCGGCGAGCAGCAGATGCTGGCGATCGCTCGCGCGCTGATCCGCGACGCGCGCATCGTTCTGCTCGACGAGCCCTTCGAGGGTCTAGCGCCGCTGATCGTGCGCGATCTGGTACGCATCTCGCGCGAGCTGGCGGCGCAGGGGCGCACCATCCTGGTGATCGAGCAGAACGTCGTCGCCGCGCTCAGCTTCGCCCATCGCGTCTATGTGCTGAACAACGGCCATGTCGTCTGGCAGGGGACCCCGGCGGAGCTGGAAGCGGACAAGGCGATCATGAAGACGCATCTCGGGGTGTAGGACATGATGCCGCCGGGCGCCGGTCACTTGAACCGGCGCGCCGGAACGTCCCGCCGCGCTCGGGGTTCTCGGGGAAACCCCGGGAGTGTCGCATGTCCGATGGTCGCGCGTCGATGCAAGCGCCCCTCGACCGGCGTGGTTTGCTGAAATGGACCACCGCCGCCGCCGCTGCTGCCATGGCCGGTCCGACCGCCGCCGGTGCGCAACCGGGGACTGCCGTTGACAGGCCGCCGCGAATGGTGGGCTACATGCTGGCGCACGAACAATTCGCGGTGCCGCAACTGGTGCAGATCGGCACCGCTGCCTCGCGCGCCGGCTTCGACCTGCTGGCGACGAGCGACCATCTCCAGCCGTGGGAGCCGAGCGAGGGCCATGCCGGTCAGGCCTGGGTCACGCTGGGCGCGCTGACCGGACGCGTGAACAGCTGGATGGGCACCACCGTCACCTGCCCGACCTTTCGCTATAACCCCGCCGTGGTTGCCGAGGCATTCGCCTCGCTCAGCCTGCTGCATCCCGGTCGGGTCTTCCTGACCGTCGGATCGGGCGAAGCTTTGAACGAGCAAGCGGCCACCGGCTATTGGCCCCTTTGGCCGGAGCGGTGGGAGCGGCTCATCGAGGCGATCGGCATCATTCGCGCCCTGTGGACCGGAAGCCCGGTCTCGCATCGTGGCAGACATTACAGCGTTGATGCCCGGCTCTATGATCCGCCAGTCCAACCAATCCCGTTGTTCACCGCGGCCAACGGCCGCAAATCGATGCGTCTCGCCGGGTACTACGGCGACGGTCTGGTGACTGATCCGAAGACCTGGAAGCAGCATAAGCAGGAATGGCACGCCGGCGCCCGCGACGCCGGCAAGGACCCGGCCGAAATGCCGGTTCTGGTCGAGCAATACGTCGTCGTCGGCGACCGCGGCGCCGCGCGCCGGCCGGCGGAGCTATGGCGCTTCGGCCCGAAAGCTTTCAAGGAATACTACAATATTCCCAGCCCTGCGGTGATCGAGCGGCGCGCGGATATCGAACTTCCGATCGAGCAGGTGATCGCCGATTGGGCGGTCAGCCCCGATCCCGCGGTCCATATCCGCAAGATCGAGGAGCTGTTCGCCACCGGCGTCAGCATCGTCAACATCCACTCCGGGCAGTCGGATCAGAATCGGGTGATCGAGTTCTACGGTTCGCAAGTGCTGCCCGCAGTGCGGCAGCGCCAACCGAACGCCATCGGCCGCGTGGCGGCGGACCGATGACATTCGGCATCGAAGCCGCCCGCTAATGCGATTGGCCGACCTGAACGACGAAGCTGCCGTTGCTGTAGAGCGGTTGCGGACCGGATAGCGCGGCGGAGCCGTCATAGGTGATGTTGTTGACGTAGAGGTTCCGATCCGTCTGCGGCGTCCCGCCATCCGCATCGTTGATGAAGTCCACCTCGATTGAGTGCGGACCGGCGCCCCAGTTGCCGTTGTAGGTGAAGGTCTGAGTGTCGCCGTTGCTGTTGAGCGCCGTCACCGCGGTCGGCCCGGCGATCTGCACACCATCGATCTTGGCGATGAACTGGGCATCACCGAGATAGCGATCTTCGGACAGATTGAGGGTGATGGTGTCCGAACCCACGGTGGACGAGGAGCCCGAGTCGCTCGCGGCCGATTGCGCCGAAGGGGCCGACGAGTTGGTTGTCGTGTTTGACGAATTGGTTGTCGTATTTGATGATTTGGTTGTCGTGTTTGAGGGATTGGTTGTCGTCTTCGTCGTTCCCGACCCGCTCGCCGACCCGGTGTTTTCGGATGCGCCCCCCGACTGCCCGGAGGACTGTCCGGAGGCAATCGACGTGCCGCCGCCATTGACCGAATTCGGTCCCTGATTGCGCAGAATGCTGAGTTCGGGGATGATCTTCCCCATATCCTGCTGCATCTGCGCCAGCAGCGGATTACCGCCTTGGCCATACTGCGCGTAAAGCGTCACCTGGTCGGGGCCGCCGCTGCTGTCCTTCCAGATCGCCCCGTATTGCTGCAACGCCTTGGCGAGCATCATCCCGCCCTGCGAAAGTCCGAGGCTGTTCAGATCGACGGAGGCCGGGATGCCGAACGTGGACCCGGCGACGATGTCGCCGGAATAGGCCGAGGGAGCGTTGTAATCGACATGCGTGTCCGGCCAGGGCACGCCGGTATCCCACGTGCTTCCCGCCGCCATCTTTTCCAAATCGTCGGAGAGCGCGAGCCGCACCATGTGATTGATCGATCCGTTGGCGAGATCGTAGCTGTTGATCACGCCGCCGACGTAATCGAAGTCTTGTTGGTTGGGGCCGTAGGAGATCGGGGTGAATCCATCGCCGCCCGTGTCATAGACGGAACCCAATCCGGCGGTGAGGCCGCCGCTTGGGTCATGACCGTTGTTGAAGGTCACGTCCCAATAGGACCACACCTTTCCCGGCTGCGTGGAGTCGTAGAATGCCATGTTGGCGTCGCTTCCGGGGGCCGGCACCGCGTCGAGCGGCACATGCAGCGTCTGCGGCGGCACCGAGCCGTCGTCATCGGTGATGGTGACCAGCGGATCGCTCGCGGTGCCGACATAAATGGGCATCGAATAGTCGCCGCCGTTGATGAAGCCGCGCGCGGAATCCAGTTGCGCGACGTCGGCGTCGCTTTTACTTCCCCATTGGGCATTCGATCCGATGCCGATATTCCAAGGGCTGCTGGCGGAAAAGGGTTGATCCCAAGGGTTCAAGTCCGGTCTCCTCGATCGGTGCGGCGATGCTGCGAAATCGGGCGTGCGGCACAGCGAATTTGCGTGCCCGGCACGCCGATTATCACCCGGACGTGACCCTGTATCGCACCGAATTGTGGAATAGACGCGACGGCGTGTGTTTCTCCGGATGCAGCTTTTCCGAAACCGGCATTAAGGACAAGTTACCTACTCGCGCCGGATTGAACGATTCGATCCGCCGGTATAAATCCCGCCCATGATGCGTTTCACGGCTCTTCAATCATGCCGCGCTCGGGGATGCAGCACGGCATGAGTTGGCTCAGCGAATACGTGCGCCCGAAGATCCGCACACTGTTCACCCGCAGCGAGGTGCCGGATCATCTCTGGCATCAGTGCGCGAACTGCCAGCAGATGATCTTCAGCCGCGACCTGGAAGCCAATCTCAAGGTGTGTCCGCATTGCGGTTTTCACATGCGCGCCGGCGCCGCCGAACGGTTGACCTGGACCTTCGACCCCGACGGTTACACCCGTATCGATCTGCCGAAGGTGCCTGCCGACCCGCTGCGCTTCCGCGACTCGAAACGTTACATCGACCGGCTGCGCGAGGCGCGGGAGACGACCCGCATGGACGACGCGCTCGCGGTCGCGCATGGCACGATCGAGGGCCAGCCTGCGGTGGTCGCGGCGATGGAATTCGGCTTTCTGGGCGGCTCCATGGGCGCCGCCGTGGGCGAGGGCATCGTCGCCGCCGCACGGCTGGCGGTGTTGCAGGAGGCGCCGCTGATCGCCTTCACCGCGTCCGGCGGAGCGCGCATGCAGGAGGGTGCGGTCAGCCTGATGCAGATGCCGCGCACCGTGATCGCGACCGAGTTGGTGAAGGAGGCCGGCCTTCCCTTCATCGTGGTGTTGACTGATCCCACCACCGGCGGCGTCTCCGCCAGTTTCGCCATGCTGGGCGACATCCAGCTTGCCGAGCCCGGTGCGCTGATCGGCTTCGCCGGTGCGCGCGTGATCGAGCAGACCGTGCGCGAGAAGCTGCCGGAGGGGTTCCAGCGCGCCGAGTATCTGCACGCCCACGGCATCGTCGATATGGTGGTGCGGCGGACCGAACTGCGCGCCACTCTGGCGCGACTGATCCGCTTGCTGCGCGTACCCGTGATGGAGACCGCCTTGGAGCCGGTGGCGGAGTAGCCCGCGCCCATGAGCGCTCGCATCGAAGGCGTGATCGCCCGGCTGCACGGCCTGCATCCGCGTCTGATCGACCTCAGTCTCGACCGACTGCGCGTTCTGCTCGCCAAGCTGGGCGGGCCGGAACGGCGGCTGCCGCCGGTCGTTCATGTCGCCGGCACCAACGGCAAAGGCAGCACGTGCGCGTTTTTGCGCGCCATCGGCGAGGCGGCCGGCTGGCGTGTGCATGTCTATACCTCGCCGCATCTCGTGCATTTCAATGAGCGCATCCGCATCGCCGGCCGACTGATCGACGACGCGACCCTCGCCGCCACGCTGGAGGAGGTCGAGCGCGTCAACGCCGGCGCGCCGATCACCGTGTTCGAGGTAATCACCGCCGCGGCGTTCGTGCTGTTCGCGCAAACCCCGGCCGAGCTTTGCGTGCTCGAGGTCGGGCTCGGCGGTCGAGGCGACGCGACCAATGTGATCGAGCGGCCGGTCGCCTCCGCGATCACCTCGATCTCGTTCGATCACCGCGATCTGCTGGGCGACACCATCGCCGCGATCGCGTCGGAGAAGGCGGGCATCATGAAAGCCGGCGCCGCCGTCGCCATCGGCGAGCAACCGCCGGACGTCGAGCAGGTGTTGCTTGCGGAGGCGCTTCGGCGCGGCACGCCGGTCGGGCTGCGCGGCCGCGATTGGAGCATTCGCCCGCACGCCGGCGGCCTGCGGTATGACGACGCGGCGGGTTCGCTCAACCTGCCGCTACCCGCGCTGGTCGGCGCGCACCAGCACGACAACGCCGCCATCGCGGTCGCCGCCTTGCGCCTGTCGGGTCTGGCGATCCCCGAGCCGGCCTTCACAAGCGGCCTCGCCGCGGCCGAGTGGCCGGCGCGATTGCAACGCCTTCGCGGGCGGCTGGCGGGATTGGTTCCCGGGCGCGATCTCTGGCTCGACGGCGGGCACAATCCCGGCGCCGGACGGGTGCTCGCCGCACAACTCGACGCCTGGGGCGGCGAGACCCACCTGGTGGTCGGCATGAAGCAGTCGAAGGATGCGGCCGCCTTCTTGCGCCCGCTGCTGGCGCGCGCCGCCTCGGTCTTCGCGGTGAGCGAGCCGGGCCAGCACCTCGCCTTGCCGGTGGACGCGATCGCCGCCGCCGCGGACGGCCGCGCCCGCATCGGCCCGCGCGTCGAGGACGCGTTGCACGCGCTCGCCCGCGAGGGCGGGCCGGGGCGCGTGCTGATCTGCGGCAGCCTTTACCTCGCGGGCGAGGTGCTGAAGCTGGACGGCTAGATCCCGAAGCGCAATAAGATCCGGTGACCGCGGGCGGGGCGATCGATCATGCCGGCCGGACCAGCGTCCGCACCCCCTCGGCCCCTGCGATCAGCACCCGCTCGGCCATGCCGACGAACAATCCGGTCTCGACGACGCCGATCACCGCGCGCATCGTCCGGTCCAGCGCCGCCGCATCGTCGATCAGCCCGATCGCGCAATCGAGGATCAGGTTGCCGCCATCGGTGCGGAACGCCCCCTCACCGTCAGGCCGCAGCCGGGGCTGCGCGCCCAACTCCGCCAGCCGGGCGGCGGTCGTCTCCCATCCGAACGCCACCACCTCAACCGGCACCGGCGCCCGGGCGCCCAGCCGGTCTACCAGCTTCGATGCGTCGGCCACGATCACCAGCCGGTCGGAGGCGGCGGCGACGATCTTCTCGCGCAGCAGCGCCCCGCCCAGCCCCTTGATAAGATCGAGCGAGCCGCGCGCCACCTCGTCGGCACCGTCGATCGTGAGATCGAGCCGGGGGCACTCGGCGAACGACACCAGCGGGATGGCGCCGGCGCGCGCCTGCTCGGCCGTGCGTTCCGAGGTCGGAATGGCGCGCAGGCGCAAGCCCGCCCGCACCCGCGAGGCCAGCGCCGCGATGGCGAACGCAGCGGTCGAGCCGGTCCCGAGGCCGACCGCCATCCCGTCCTCGACCAGCGCCGCCGCCGCCTCCGCCGCCGCGCGCTTCCAGGCGTCGCGGCCGGCCTCCGTCTCGCCTGCCATAAGCCAGCGTCATAGCGGGTGCGCCGCCATCCCGCCACGCCCTTGCGCCGGCCCGACGGCTTGCGCATCTTCGCCTCGGCGGGAGGCGATGGCGGGAGCGGGCAGGGTGATGGACGGCGCGGTCGATACACGGCGAATAATCCTCTATTCGCCCGAGCACTTTGCGCCGATGCGGGCGGCCGGGCGATTGGCCGCCGAGACCCTCGACATGATCACCCCGCATGTGCGCCCCGGCGTCACCACGGCGGAGCTGGACCGGCGCTGCCACGACTTCATCGTCGCCCGCGGCGCCATCCCGGCGCCGCTGAATTATCGCGGCTTTCCGAAGTCGATCTGCACCTCCATCAACCACGTAGTCTGCCACGGCATTCCCGGCGAGCGGCGGCTCGCCGACGGCGACGTGCTCAATATCGACATTACCGTCATCCTGGACGGCTGGCACGGCGATTCCTCGCGCATGTATGTGGCCGGAACCCCCTCCACCAAGGCCCGCAACCTGATCGACATCACCTACGAGGCGCTGATGCGCGGGGTGGCGGCGGTGCGCCCCGGGGCGACGCTCGGCGATGTCGGGCACGCGATCCAGACCTATGTCGAGAGCCGCCGCTGCAGCGTGGTGCGCGACTTCTGCGGCCACGGCATCGGGCGCGAGTTCCACGAGGCGCCCAACGTGCTGCATTACGGCAACCCGGGCGATGGCCCGCTGCTGCGTCCGGGCATGTTCTTAACCATCGAGCCGATGGTGAACGCCGGCCGGCCGGAGGTGAAGGTGCTCGACGACGGCTGGACCGCCGTCACCCGCGACCGCAGCCTCTCGATGCAATTCGAGCATATGGTCGGCATCACCGCCGATGGTGTCGAAATATTTACCCTCTCTCCGGCAGGTTACGAGAAGCCGCCTTATCGGGTCGATTGATCCGCCGAGCCTCGTCCGGTGCCGGAGCATAACGAACTATGACAAGACGCGCCTGCGCCGGGCTCGCCTACCAGACCGACTTGCTCGCCCCGGTGCCGGCTTTGCCGGCCGGCACCGACGGACACCGGGCGCGAATGCGGACCAAGCTGCTCGCCGCCGGCCCCGACGCCCTGGCCGATCACGAGATGCTGGAGATGGTGCTGTTCTTGGCGCTGCCGCGACGCGACACCAAGCCGATCGCGCGCGCGCTGCTCGGAAGGTTCGGCAGCCTTGCGGGCGCGATCGCCGCGCCGGCCAGGGAGCTGGGCGCGGTCGAAGGGCTCGGCGAGGCCGGGATGGCGGCGCTCAAGCTGGTGCAGGGGGCGGCGCTGCGACTTTTGCGCGCCGAGGTGATCGATCGCCCGGTGCTCGGCAACTGGGACCGGCTGCTGGAGTATCTCAACGCGGTCCTGGCGCGTGAGCGCATCGAACAGTTCCGCGTGCTGTTCCTCGACACCCGCAACCGGCTGCTCGCCGACGAGGCGCAGAGCCGCGGCACCGTGAACCACACGCCGGTCTATCCGCGCGAGGTGGTGAAACGCGCGCTCGATCTGCACGCCACCGCGCTGATCCTGGTCCACAACCACCCGAGCGGCGATCCCCAGCCGTCGCCGGAAGACGTGGCGATGACGGCGGAGGTGAAGACCGCGGCGACCGCGCTCGGGGTGACGCTGCACGACCACGTCATCATCGGAAACGGGCGCTGGCTCAGCTTCCGCCAGCAGGGGCTGCTCTGATGGAGGACAACCCGATTGATGAGCCGGCCGACGCCCCCTACGATCCGTTAATGGAGGCGCGGGTTTCTCGTCTGGAAGAGGATATGCGCGAGGTAAAGGGAACCCTCGCGACCATGGCCTCGAGCCTCGTCCGCATCGAAGCCATGCTGACAAGCACCTTGCCGCACCTGGCCACCAAGGCCGAGATGTCGGAACTCCGCAGCGAGCTGAAATTGGAGATCACGGCGGTCCGCACCGAGCTGAAGGAGGAGATCACGGCGGTCCGCACCGAGCTGAAATTGGAGATCACGGCGGTCCGCACCGAGCTGAAGGAGGAGATCGCGGCGGTCCGCACCGAGCTGAAGGAGGAGATCGCGGCGGTCCGCACCGAGCTGACGGAGGAGATCGCGGCAGTCGGCACCGACCTGACGGAACAGATCGGCGGCGTGCGCTCCGAATTGGACGGCAAGATCGGCAGCGTGAGCGCCGAAGCCCGGGCTGAAGCGGCCGCCATCCGGATCATCCTCGCCGGACTTCCCACCAAGGCGTATATGTGGTCGGTGCTGGGCGTGTTATTGACCGCGACCGCCGCCGCCTACGCCGGCGGGCTGGCGGCGATTACGCTCCTACGCTGATGGTTTGGCTTTCACCCGCTGGGCGCCACGTTCCTTGACACCGTCGCGCCCTTCGGGCTTCAACCGCCCGGCGCATGACCGGATACCCGCCCCGTATGGCTGTGACGACGACAAAGACAAAGCGTAAGTCAAGCAGCCTCTTCGACAACGCCAAGACAATCGTCTATGCGGGCCTGATCGCGGTCATCATTCGTACTTTTCTGTTCGAACCATTCAACATTCCTTCCGGCAGCATGATCCCCACGCTGCTGATCGGCGATTATCTTTTCGTCGAGAAATACAGCTACGGCTATTCCCATTACTCACTGCCGTTCGCGCCCGACCTGTTCTCGGGGCGGATTCTCGGCGCGGTCCCGCAGCGCGGCGATGTCGTCGTTTTCAAATACCCGCGCGACACCTCGGTCGATTACATCAAGCGGGTGATCGGCTTGCCCGGCGACACCGTGCAGGTGACGGAGGGGCAGCTGCTGATCAACGGCAAGCTGGTGCCGCGCCGGCCCGAAGGCGACTACCAGGTGGACGAGGACGGCGTGCAGCAAGTCCTCCGCTTGTTCCAGGAGGATCTTCCCGGCGGCGTTCGCCACGACATCCTGAAGGCGACCGAGATGGGCGAAGCCAACAACACCCCGCCGTTCACGGTGCCGGCGGGGCAGTTGTTCGTCATGGGCGATAACCGCGACAACAGCGCCGACAGCCGCTTCTGGGGCTTCGTGCCGATGGAAAATCTGGTCGGCAAGGCCGAGATTCTGTTCTTCTCGATCGATGCCCGCGCGCCCTGGTGGGAGGTGTGGATGTGGCCGGTGGAGATTCGCTGGAGCCGCATCGGCTACCTCATTCCCTGACGCCCGGCGCCAGCGGGTGACGATCGAGGAGATTCTCGGCCACCAATTCACCCGGCCCGACCTGCTGCGCGAGGCGATGACGCACCGCTCCGCCGCTGCCGGAGGGCGCGGGCAAGCGGGCAGGGCCTCGAACGAACGGCTGGAATTCGTCGGCGACCGCGTGCTCGGCCTGCTGATCGCGGAATGGCTGGTCGAGCGCTTCCCGGCCGAGCCGGAGGGCCATCTCGGGCGCCGGCTCGCCCATCTCGTCTCCCAGCCGGTGCTGGCGGCGGTGGCCGAAGCGATCGGTCTCGAAGCGGCGCTCTCGGTCTCGCCGGGCGAGGCACGCGCTGGCGTGACGAAGCGCGCGACGGTTCTGGCCGATGCGCTCGAGGCGGCGCTCGGCGCGCTGTTCCTCGACGCCGGGTTAGAGCCTGCGCGGGCCTTCGTCCGCCGCGCCTGGGCCGGCGCGCTCGGAGACTCAGGGGGCACCGCCCAAGGACGCCAAGACCGCGCTGCAGCAATGGGCGCTGGCGCGCGGCGACGGGCTTCCCGCCTACAGCGTGCTCGAACGCTCCGGCCCGCCCCATGCGCCGGCCTTTACCGTCGCCGTGAGCGCCGGCGGCTTGCTCGCCACCGGCAGCGCCGGCAGCAAACGCGCGGCCGAGCAACTGGCGGCGGAGGCGTTGTTGCGGGCTGCCGGGCAGTGAGCACGCGCTGCGGGTTCGTCGCCATCCTGGGCGCGCCCAATGCCGGCAAATCGACGCTGCTCAACCGGCTGACCGGCGCCAAGCTCTCGATCGTCACTCCGAAGGCGCAGACCACGCGCACCCGCATCCTCGGCATCCTGATGCACGACGACAGCCAGATCCTGCTGGTGGATACGCCCGGCATCTTCCGCCCGCGCCGGCGGCTCGATCGCGCGATGGTGGCGGCCGCCTGGACCGGGGCGCGCGACGCCGACCTCGCGCTGCTGCTGGTGGACGCCAGGGCGGGCGCCACCGAGCCGGTGCGCGGTATCGCCGCGCAATTGGGACGCAGCCGGCGCCGCAGCTGGCTGGTGCTCAACAAGATCGATCTGATCGCCGCCCGCCCGCCTGCTGCCGCTCACCGCCGTGCTTACCGGGATCGCTGCGTTCGAGGAGACGTTCATGGTGAGCGCCGTCACCGGCGACGGGCTCGATCGCCTGACGGCGATGCTGGCGGCGGCGATGCCCGAGGGTCCGTTCCTCTATCCGCCGGACGACCTCACCGACTTGCCCGACCGCCTGCTCGCCGCCGAGATCGTGCGCGAGCAGGTGTTTTTGCAGACCCGCGAGGAGGTGCCGTACGCGGCGACGGTGGAGACCGAGAGCTGGCAGGAGCGCGATGATGGAAGCCCGCGCGTAGAGGTCACGATCTACGTCGCTCGGCCCGGCCACAAGGCGATCCTGATCGGTGCCGGCGGCGCGCGCATCCGCCAGCTCGGCGCCCGCGCCAGGGCCGAGCTTACGAAGGCGCTCGGCAGGCCGGCGCATCTCTTTCTCAATGTGAAGGAGCGCCCGGGCTGGGACGAGGAACGCGCCCGTCTGCGCGCGATCGGGCTCGACGACGCCGGATAGCGGCTTTGTCGCGCACCGCGCACGCGCGGAGTTGATTATTGCCATTACGAAATTCTGCCGTATCTTAATCGAATCTTAACGGGAACGTCCGCAATGGACTCGCTCGCCTCGCCCGGAACGCCGAGCCGAAGGCAGCAGCGCGACGAGAAGCGCGGCTACGCGATCGACCGCAAACGGGTGGTGATGGCGTATGCGGCCGAGATCGTCATCGTCTCCGCGATGCTCTACGGCGCTTGGCTGTTCGCGATTGCGTACGGTCACGGGGAGCGGAACCAGCAGATCATGATGATGCTGGCGCCGGTCGGCTATGCGGTGATCGAGCTTTGCCGGGTGCCGCTGGCACTGTCGGTGCGCACGCAGCGTTCGCTCGCGGTGCGCTGTCTGGCAGCGGTTGGCGTGCTCTGTGCCGCCGGCGTCACCGTCAAGTCGATGTCGCAGCTCGGGGAGATGATGTTTCGCCCCAGGCTCTACGACGTGGTGCACGCCGGAGAGCGCCTGCGCGATGCCCGAAACGCGCTCGCCGCCGTCGATCAGCGCATCGCCGCCGCCGATGCCGTGGTCGCGCAGCGCGCCGGGGAGCTGAAGGACGCCGAGGCGAGGGCGATCAGCGATGCCAGGCAGCTCGGTGGGCTGCCGGAGCAGAAATGCCTGCCCGTTGCCGGGGTGGATCGCCATGGTCATGCGTATCGTAACTTCCGCTGCGCCGCCGATCCGCGCATCGGCGCATTGTCCCTCGCCGCCAAGACCTCGTCGGCGGCGCGGGCGGAGGCGTCGGACAAACTGGACGCGGCCCGGCGCGAGCGGGACGGCCTCGACCGCGCCCCCGCCGAGCGCGCGCTGAGCGCCGCCGAGACCGCGCATCGCGAAGCGGTGCTCAACTCGCAGCTCCATTCGTTCACGTCGATGGTCTTCGGCAAGGCGCCCGATCAAGTGACGGATGCCGAAATCCAGCTCTTTCTACGCATCTTCGTCTTTCTTCCGGCAATCTTCGTCTCGCTCGCCTCCACCTTCCTGGCGCTCACCGCCGTTGAGCGCGTCGAGCGAGCGACGATCTACATCCCGGATCAAGTGACCGCCTGCATCTCGCCGGCGTTCACGCGCTTCACGGTCGAGGAAGCCACGCGCGCGGCGATCGACGCGGCCTTGCAGACCATCCCGCGTCAACCGGGAGCCAGCAGTGCTTTTGCCCAACACGCCTGAGACGCGCACGCTCTGGCGGTCGGTGCGTTCGCGGATCGGCGCCGAGAAGCACTGGTTGCGCGCGCAGATGGTCCGCGAGATTCTGATCGGTCTCGGCGCCCTGTCGCTGATGTTCGGACTGGGCGCCGGCGTCGCCTTGATCGGCTACTCCTACCTGCTGGACCGCCGGCCGACGGTGGCGGAAATGGCGCGGGCGTTCGCCACGGCGCTGGCCGGAGCCGGTGTCCGCCCGTCGGCGGCGCAGTTGGGGATGACCGGCATGCCGCGGTCCGGGGCGCCGGTGGTCACAAATTACACGGTGTTCAAGAGCACCGCGTATGGCAAGGGAGAGGTCGTCACCGGATGGAATTACGACAGCAGCGACAATCCGGCTCCCGTGCGTCAATACTGCTACTATCGCGAGTCCGGCGGCGATGACCTGAGCGTTGACTATCAGTTCGCAATCGACGGCCGGCTCCTGCCCGCGATGGACCATTCCCCGGTGGAGGTCGCCGACGCGGCGCGCAATTGCGTCTGGTTCGACGGCCGGCCGACCGCCAGGCCAGGGTAAGATGCGCGCCCATTGCTGAGGGGGTGAGCGGTCGGTTTCCCTTGCGGGCTGGCGCCCGAGGCTACTCCAGGCGCATCCAGGTCGGAATGCGCGGCTCCAGGCTCGCCTCGCCGCAGTCGAGGCGCTCGCCGAGCGCGCTCAGCCGCAGCACCGCCATCCCCCGATCACCCGCGCCCGAACGCATCGTCCCCACCTCCGCGCCGTCGCGCAGGACGGGTGTGCCCGGCGCCGGCAGCGCGCCGGTGACGCCGACCGGCACCAGCCGGCGCTTGACCAGGCCGCGATACTTGGTCCGCGCCGTCAGCTCCTGGCCCATGTAGCAGCCCTTGCCCCAGGAGACGCCGTGCAGCTCGTCGAAGCCGGCCTCCAGCAACACCGTCTTCTCCGCCTCCAGATCAGCCGATCCATCGGGCAGCCCCAACGCCAGACGGTGCCGATCGTAATCGTCGGCCGCGGCGTTGGCCGCCAGCGGCGCCGGGGCGAGCAGCCGCCACCCGGCCGTCGGCAGCCGCGGATCGGGCGCGGTGATGGCCGCCGTGTCGCGCGCCTGGTCGGGGGGCGTGTCGGGGGCCGCCTCGCCCCAGGCGGCGTGGACCGCCCATCCGAGCGGCGCGATCGTCGCCCGCGAGCGCAAGCGGAACCGCGACAGCCGCGCCGCCAGCATCGCCGATTGCGCCGCCTCCACGTCGAGCAGCAACCGCGCGTCCTCGGCGAAGATGAAGAAGTCGGCCAGCCACTTGCCCTGCGGGGTCAGCAGGGCCGCCCACACGCAGCGCCCCGGCGCCGCCTCGGCCACGTCGTTGGAGACCAGACCTTGCAGAAATGCCAGCCGATCCTCGCCGGTGATTTCGATCACGCTTCGCGCCGGCAGGTGAGCCAGTCGTGTCATGGCCGGAAATTGGCCCCTGGCGCACGGCGCGGCAAGAAGGGATACAGGAGGCGATGAGGGTGGCGCAGGTGATGGCCGGGGCTCCGGTCGGCGGGGCGGAGCTGTTCTTCGAGCGACTAAGCGCGGCGCTGGTGCGCGCGGGCGATGTCGTGCTGCCGGTGATCCGTCGCCACTCCGAGCGAGCGCGGCGGCTCGCGACGTGCGGCATGGCGCCGGTGCAGCTCGGCTTCGGCGGCCCGCTTGATCTCCTGACCGCGCCGCGCCTCGCCCGCGCGCTCCGCCGCTTCGCACCCCGGGTCGCGGTGGCGTGGATGAGCCGCGCCGCCCGCTTCGCCCCGCGCGGGCCATGGGTGCTCGCGGGTCGGCTCGGCGGCTTCTACGATCTCGGCAATTTTCGCCGCTGCGATCACCTGATCGGCAATACGCGCTGTGTCGTCGATTGGATTCGCGCGCGCGGCTGGCCGGACTCGCGCGTCCATCTCCTGCCCAACTTCGTGCCGGACATGGCGGGCGCGGTGCCGACGCGGCGGTCCGCGCTCGGCGTGCCGGACGATGCGCCGCTCATCGTCGCGCTCGGGCGGTTGCACCGGAACAAGGCGTTCGACGTGCTGATCCGCGCGCTCACCCGGCTGCCGGCGGCACACGCGGTGATCGCCGGCGAGGGGACCGAACGTGCCGCCCTGGCGGCCCTGGCGCGCGCCGAGGGCGTGGCCGCGCGGGTGCATATGCCGGGCTGGTGCGAGGATCAGGCGTCGCTGCTGGCGGCCTCCAGCCTCCTGGTGTGTCCGTCGCGCCGCGAACCGCTGGGCAACGTGGTGATCGAAGGCTGGTCGGCGGGTCTGCCGGTGATCGCCGCCGGAGTCGACGGCCCGGCCGAACTGATCCGCAGCGGCCGGGACGGGCTGCTGGTGCCCCCGGACGATCCACCCGCGCTCGCCGAGGCGCTGGCGTCACTGCTGCGGGACGCGGCGGGCGCGCGCGAATTGGCGGCGGCGGCCCGCGCCCGGTTCGACACCGAGTTCGCGGAAGCCCCCGTCGTGGCACGCTGGCGCGGCTTCCTCGCCGGCGTGGAGAAGCCCTGATGTGCGGCATCGCCGGGCTGATCCTCGCCTCCGGCGCGCCGCCGCCGGATGCGGCGACCCTGGCGCGGCTGATCGGCGCCATGTCGCATCGCGGGCCGGACGGCAGCGGACATGCCGTCGTCGGGCGCATCGCCCTGGCGCAAAATCGGCTGGCGATCATCGATCTGGCGACCGGGGACCAGCCGATCTTTCTCGGCCCGGCGACGCTGGTGGCCAACGCGGAAATCTACAACTACCGCGAGCTGCGCGTGCAACTCGCCGATCAGGCCTTCCACACCGAGAGCGACTGCGAGCCGCCGCTGCACCTGTTCCGTCGCGAGGGCGCCGATTTCGCCCGCGAGCTGCGCGGTATGTACGCGATCGCGATCCACGACCGCGCCGCGCGCACCGTCACTCTCTCGCGCGACCCGTTCGGCATGAAACCGCTTTACGTGGCGCAGGTGCCGCGCGGGCTCGCCTTCGCGTCCGAGCCGCAGGCGTTGCACGCCGCCGGGCTGGTCGCGCCGGGCCTGCGCCCGCGGCCCGCGCGATGAGCTGTTGCAGATGCAATTCACCACCGGCGCGGAGACGATTTTCGCCGGCATCGACCGCGTGCTGCCGGGCGAGACGCTGACCTGCCTCGAAGGCCATGTCGTCGATCGCCGCCGCATCGCCGCACTTCCCGTGGGTGGGCCGGAGGACATCGCCGAGGCGGACGCGCTGGAACGGCTCGACGGGGCGCTGGAGAGCAGCGTGCTGCTGCACCAGCGGAGCGACGTTCCGTACGGGATGTTTCTCTCCGGCGGCATCGACAGCGCGGCGTTGCTGGCGATCATGGCGCGGCTGAACAGTGCCCCCGTGCTGGCCTTCACCGCCGGCTGGGACGTCCCCGGCGCCGCCGACGAGCGGGCGCATGCCGCAGCAGTCGCCGCCGCCGTCGGCGCGCAGCACGAGGGGATCGAGATCACCGAGGCGATGGTCTGGCGCCACCTGCCCGAAATCGTCGCCTGCATGGACGACCCGGCGGCCGACTACGCGATCATCCCGACCTGGTTTTTGGCCCGCCGCGCGCGGGCGGACGTCAAAGTCGTTCTTAGCGGCGAGGGGGGCGACGAGCTGTTCGCCGGCTACGGCCGCTATCGCCGCGCCATGCGCCCGTGGTGGCTGGGCGGGCGGCTGATGCGCGGACGCGGCGTCTTCGATGGGCTCGAGGTGCTGCGCGCGCGCCCGGACGGCTGGCGCGA
This sequence comes from uncultured Pseudomonadota bacterium, assembly GCA_963762525.1. Classification (GTDB taxonomy): domain Bacteria; phylum Pseudomonadota; class Alphaproteobacteria; order Acetobacterales; family Acetobacteraceae; genus DATFDN01. The sequence continues at coordinate 591,645 of CAVXKT010000011.1, read as the reverse complement.
CGGCTTCGCCGCAAGCGAGCAGCGGGCCGCCGAGGGTGGCGGCACACGGCTCGGCGCCGCGCAGGCGGCCGATATCGCCGATTGGCTGCCGCACGATCTGCTGTTGAAGCTCGACCGATGCCTGATGGCGCATAGCGTCGAGGGGCGCACGCCGTTTCTCGATCCCGCCGTCGCCGCCGCCGCATTCCGGCTGCCGGACTCGCTCAAGCTGCGCAAGGGCCTGGGCAAGTGGCTGCTGCGCCGCTGGCTGGAGCAGCATCTGCCCGAGGCGCGTCCGTTCGCGCCGAAGCGCGGCTTCACGGTGCCGGTGGGCGAGTGGATCAATGCGCGCGGCGCCCGCCTCGGGCCGCTGGTGGCGGCGCAGGCCGGCGTTGCCGAGATCGCCGAGCCGGAGCGCGTGGTGGCGCTGTTCCGGGTCGCCGGACGGCGGCAAGCGCAGGCGGTGTGGACGCTGCTGTTCTACGCGCTTTGGCATCAGCGCCACATCGTCGGCATGGACACCGGCGGCGACGTGTTCGAGGTGTTGGCCGAGCGTCGCTGACACCCGGGTTCACAACACCAGTTGCGTTTGCGTCACCAGCGCCACCAGCCGGCCGCTCGCGACGGTGATGCGGGTTTGCCAAACCTGCGTGCGCCGGCCGCGATGGACCGGCGTGCACTCGGCGTTGACGGTCTCCCCGGCCGGCGCCGGGGCGACGAAATTGGTCTTGCTCTCGAGGGTGGTGGTGCCGGTGGCGCCCGGCGGCAAATTCAGCATGGTGGCGAGCGCGCCCAGCGTGTCGGCAAGCGCCATCGCCGCCCCGCCGTGCAGCACCGCGGGGCGGGTGCAGAGTTCTTCGCGCACCAGCATCTCGGCGCGCACCATTTCCGGCCCCGCTTCGATCACCCGGATGCCGAGCATGCGCGCGAAGGGAAGCGAGTTCGATCAAATTCTGCGGCACCGTCTCCGCCATGTTCAGAAGCCCGGCAGATCGGGCGGCGGATAATAGGGTCGGTCGCCGAGCGCACGCACCCGCGCCCAGAACGCCTCGCCACTGGCGTTGCCCGGGGCTTCGAGATCGGCCGCCTGGCGGAACATGTTCCACGAATCCGGATGCAGCCGGCTGGCCTCGGCGAGATGTCGCGCCGCCTCCGCCGTCTTGGCGTGCCGCCGCAGCCGGACGCCGAGGCGGAAATGCGCGTGCGCTTGCGCGATCTCGGGCGTTATGAGCGGCAGCGCCGCCCGCGCGGCATCCTGATCGAGTGCGTAACTGTCCGTCCGCACCCAATCGCGCACGGCGTCGAGATAGCGCGCGCGGGCCGCATTGCGCGCCGATGCAAGCTCCGGCGCCAGCGTGCGGGTCTGGAGGTCCATCTGCCGGAAGTGATCGGTCGATCCGGCGTTCTCCGGCCCGCGCACGATGCGCCCGGCGGCGTCGATCCACACCGACTGCGGCACGTTCACCATGCCGTAGAGCGCCGACAGGCGATGGTCGGTGTCGATCAGGCACCAGTAGGCGGGCGCGGCCTGCTCGATCCACGGACGCGCCGCCTCCGCACCCCGGCTCTCCTCGGCGACCGCGACCACCATGAATTTCTCGGCCTTGAGGCTGTCGAACAAGTCCTGCCACACGGACAGGTCAAATCGACAGCCTCACCAGGACGCCCAGGTGGTGAGGAAGACCTTGTTGCCGCGCAACGCCGAGAGCGTGTGTGGCACGCCGACTAGGTCCGGCAAGGTGATGTCCGGCGCCCTGGAGTCCGACCAGGGCGGCGTTGCGCTCCTCCGCGCCGGTGCCGAGCACCCACACATCGCCATCCTCGCTCGCCAACACCGGGTTGCCGAGATGGCGCCAGAAGGCGGCGAGATCGATGCGCCCGCCCGCGGACATGGCGCCGCTGAGCGGCACGCAGACCGGGCCGCGACACATGCCCTCCGGCTTGTGCTCCCATCCGGTGACGCGCGCAATTTCGTCCGGCGGCAGCCGAAGTCCGTCCGTTGTTTCAACCGCAAACTCGTCAGTATCCGTCAGCACGGTGGTCATGATCGGCTCCCGGCAAACCGGTTGAACCTTGTTCCGGGTGTGGTGGCCAGTCAAGCGAGTGTCCTCATTCGAGGATCGCGGCCAGCTTCGCCAACGCTTCATCGATGATCGCCTGCGGCACGCGTTCAAGCTTCCTGGCGTTACGCGAACCGAGGTCCAGCGCGCGCGGCTGATCGCATCGGACCACCCCGGTGATTTTCATCCCGGCTCCCATGAGGGACACCGTAAATCCGGCGGTACGGGTGAAATTGCCGCCGGTCGTGATGGGCAGCACTACGGGAACTTTTGTCAGGCGATTGAACGCACCCGGCGATACTATCAGGACGGGGCGCGTGCCCCGCTGCTCGTGGCCGGACGTCGGATCGAGCGACACGAGATAGATGTCGCCTCGCTCCATCAAATCAGCTCATCGCCGACCGGCTTGCTATCGAGCCATTTGCGATCTTCGTCGGTCAGATCGGCCGAGTCATCGCATTGGGCCAGCAGCTCCTCAAGCGTGAAGCGCGGGCGGCCCTGCGGTTCGACCACCAGACGGCCATGATCGACCGCCAAGCCAACCTTCGCGCCGGGAGTCAGGTGGAGAATATCGAGAAGGGCAGGCGGCACGGCCAACATGACCGAGCCGCCGACCTTGCGGAGCTTAGTCATGTGCATGATCGGTCTCCGAAGTTATATAAGCGTATAACAAACCATGGCGGTCACAGCAACGCTCACGTTTCCTGAAATGCCTCCATCACACGCGCCGCAAATTCCCGCCATGCCGTATCCGCATCCCGGCCGGCGCCGCTAGGTTGTTCGCGCAGCAGCGTGTGCAGGGCGGCGGCGATGCTGGCGGGATCGGCGTCGCACAGCCGCGCCAGCGGCTCGGCGCCGAGCTGTTCGACCAGGCCGCCGACGCGCGTCGCCAGAACCGGCCGCCCGGCCGCCAGCGCGACCGCCGCGACGCCGCTCTGACTGGCTTCGCGATAGGGCAGCACGACCAGGTCGGCCCAGCCGATCAGGGCGCCGAGATCGGCCTCGGCGACCCAGCGATTCTCGACCTGCACGCTCGGCAGCGCGCGCAACGCATCGAGCGCCGCGCTCTCGGGTCCATGTCCGACGATCCGCATTTCCATCTCCGGCCACGGCCCGAAGCCGCCGAGCGCATCGGCGAGCAGGTCAAGCCCCTTGTAGGCCAGCAAGCCGCCCGAAGCTGAGCACGCGAACCGGACCGCCATGCGGGACGCCTGACGGCATGGCGCCGACCCCGAGCGGCGGCAGCCCGATCCGGATCAGCCGCCCGCGCCGCGGCACGCCGCGCGCCCGCAGGCCCGCCGCGACATGCTCGGTCAAGGCGACCACGCCATCGGCGCGGCGCAGCAAGGCGCGGTTAAGGAGCCGCCAGTCCCGGCACGCGATCGCCCGGATGCGATCGGGCATCGTGCGCCACCACCACGAACGGAATCTCCGCCCGTCGCAGCGCCGCTACCATCAGCAGATCGAGCGGGCCGGGCATGGCGCAGATGGCGAGGACGGGGCGTGTGGCGCGCAGCCATCGTGCGGCGGCGCCGACGAATCGGGGCGCTTGCAGCGCCCGTCCCGCGAGCCCGACGAGGCCGCGATAGAGCGGCAGCGGCAGATCGCAGCGCGGCGCGTCCGGGGCGCACAGAATCTCCGCCCCGGCCGACAACGCGAGCAGCGCCTCGGTGTCCGGCAAGCCGTCGAGCCCGCGCGCGAGGGCGGCGGCGATACGCGGCCCGGCGCCGCGACGGCCCCATTGCCAGACCAGAACCCTCATGCCGGGATCGCTACGCCGAGCGCGCGTACCGCCTCGGCGAGAGGCGCCGCGCCGAGCCGCGACAGCGCCGCCGCACGCCCCGCCTCGCCGAGCCGGATCGCGCAATTCCGGCGCATCGGCCAATCGCCGCAGCGACGCGCTCGCCTGGTCCAAGTCCGGCTCCGCCCACTCGGCGCCGGCGATTGCATAAACGCCGCGCCGATCGCGTGCGGGCACCAGCCTATAGCCGACCAGGGCCGCGCAATCCTGATCCATGAAGGTCATGTTGCCCGACCAGCCGGTGGCGATCACCGGCCGGCCGAGCAGCATCGCCTCGGCCGGCACGAGGCCGAACCCCTCGCTTCGATGCAGCGACAGGATGATGTCGGCGGCGGCGGTGAGCGCATGCGCCTCCGCCGGCGGCATGGTGCGCGTCTCCACGCGGATGTTCGGTGCGCCGTCGATGGCGGCGGCAAGTATCGCCATATCGCGCGGCGCGTGCGACGGATTGCCCACCTTGAGCAGCAGCAGCCGATCTCGTCGATCACCGAACGCCGCGCGGAACGCGGCGACCGCTCCGAGCGGATTCTTGCGCACGAACGATGAGGCGAGATTGAAGCCGACCAGCGTGACGACCGCATCCGCCGGCAGGCCGAAGGCGGCGCGATCGAGTGGCGCCGGCCGCGGCGGCGCCACCGCCAGCGGCGGCGGCACCGTCCGCACGCTCGGCCCGAGCCGGGCCAGGGCGTCGGCGGTGAACTGCGACGGCGCCCAGACGTCGTGCACGAAGCGCGCGCCGACGCGCCATTCCGCGCTCACGCACGGCAGCTCCCAAGCCCAGAAGCCGACGATGCGCCGTCCGCGCGTCAGGCCGCGCGGCAACCGCGCCAGCACCAGCGGCAACAGCGGCGCGTTCACGTGCAGCACCAGCGCCGCATCGGCAAGAATGGTCTCGGGCCACGGCGGCAGATCGTCCGCATGCGCCGGCAGCTTGGCGCCGATGTCGAGCGCCCCGGTCGGCACGCCCGAAATCTGCAACGCCCGCAGCATCAGCCGCGCGCACTCGCCGAGGCCCGAGGCGCGGGTCAGTTCGCCGGCGACGATGACGCCGCGCGCCGTCGGCGCCGGACGCGCGATGCGCGGTGCCAGCACCGCCGCGGTACGGGTCAGCACGCGCCGACGCGGTCCGGCGGGCAAGGCGCGCCAGGCGCGATGCAGCAGCGGAAGTTTCAATAACACTGCGCGACATCTTTCCTTTTCGCCATCCGGCAACCGGCCGCCCTCCGGGAGCAGCGGTTGCCGCTGCGCGCGAGCGGTATAGACTGTGCCCATGCAGGAACAAGCCGCTGGCGTTACACCGACCACCGCCGAAATCCTGGCGCGCCTGGTGGGGTTCGACACCACGAGCCGCAACTCCAACCTGCCGCTGATCGGCTTCGTGCGCGAGCTGCTGGACCGCCACGGCGTGCCCTATCGCGTCAGCACCGATGATGCCGGCAACAAGGCCAATCTGCACGCGATCATCGGCCCGCCGGAGCGGGGCGGCATCGCGCTGTCGGGTCATGTGGACACGGTGCCGGTGGACGGCCAGACCTGGAGCGCCGATCCGTTCGCGCTCCGCCGTGCGCAGAGCAAGCTCTATGCGCGCGGCGCCTGCGACATGAAGGGCTTCGTCGCCGCCTGCCTGGCGGCGGTGCCGAGCTTGCGGGCGCGCGGGCTCGCCAGACCGCTGCATCTGTTCATCACCTACGACGAGGAGGTGACCTGTGCGGGCGCGCAGCGGCTGATCGCCGATCTCGGCAGAATCGGGGCTTGCACCTTCGTTCTGCATCGTCGGCGAGCCGTCGGGAATGCAGCCGATCCTGGCGCATAAGGGCAAGCTCGACGTGGCGGTGCGGGTGCGCGGCAAGGCGGGGCATTCGAGCCAGCCGGCCAAGGGCGTGAACGCGGTGCAGGCCGCGGCCGAGGCAATCGCCCATGTCGTTGCCGAGGCGCGACGCTTCGCCGCGCATGGCCCGTTCGAGGACGGCTTTGATCCGCCGCACACCACCATCCATGTCGGAACCGTGCACGGCGGCACGGTTCTCAACATGATCCCCGAACATGCCGAGTTCATGGTGGAGTGGCGGGCCATACCCGGCGACGATGCCGCCGGCGAGCTGGACCGCCTGCGCGCCCACATCGGCGCGCAGATCGAGCCGCCGATGCGCGCGATCGGCCCCGAATGCGGCTTCACCTACGAGGTGCGGGCCGAGATGCTGGGCATGTCGCTGCCGCCCGATCATGAGCTGGCGGCGCTGGTGCGCCAGCTCACCGGCGCCAACAGCACCGGCAAGGTGAGCTACGGCACCGAGGGCGGGTTCTATCAGGCGGCCGGCATTCCGACCATCGTTTGCGGTCCCGGCGACGTCGCGCAGGCGCATCAGCCGGACGAATGGATCGCCGAGAGCGAGCTTGCCGCCTGCGACGCCTTCATCCGCAAGCTTGCCGACCGGCTGGCGGCGTAGCATGTCGGAGATCGCTACGCTGCTGCCGCGCTTCGATGTCCGGCTCGCCGCGCCCGATATCGGCGAATGGCGGTCGGGCAATACCGGAATCCGGGGTTTCACGACGCGTCCGGGCAAGCTGCCGGGCCCGCATGTGGCGCTGCTTGCGCTGTCGCACGGCAACGAGATCGCCGGCGCCATCGCGCTCGATCGGCTGTTGCGCGCGGGACTTGCTCCCGCGCGCGGGCAAGATCACCTTCGGCTTCGTCAATCTCGACGCGTTCGCACGCTTCGATCCGCGCCAGCCGACGTTGTCGCGGTTCTTCGACGAGGATATGAACCGGGTCTGGGATCCGGTGGTGCTGGACGGGCCGCGCCGATCGAGCGAACTCGCGCGCGCGCGCGAAATCCGGCCCCTGATCGACAGCGTGGACGTGCTGCTCGATCTGCATTCGATGCTGTGGGCATCGGATCCGCTGATGCTGAGCGGCGGCACCGACAAGGGCCGGCTGCTGGCGCGCGGCATCGGCATTCCGCGTCTCGTGGTTTCCGATCGCGGCCATGCCGGCGGCCCGCGCATCATCGACTACCCGCGCTTCAGCGACCCCGCTACCCCTTATGCGGCGAATCTGGTGGAGGCGGGCCAGCACTGGGAGCCGACGACGGTGGACTGCGCGCTCGCCACCATCGCCGGGCTGTTGCGCCATCTGGAGATGATCGCCGAACATCCGGCGCTGCCGCTGCGCGCGCGCCGCCCCCGCCAAATGGTGGCCGAGGTGACCAGGGCGGTGACGGCGAGCACCGGCAGCTTCGCCTTCGTCCAGCCCTGGCGCGGCGGCGACGTCATTCCTAGGCGCAACACCTTGATCGCGCTGGACGGCGCCGCCGAGATCCGCACCCCGCATGACGACTGCCTGCTGGTGATGCCGAGCCTGCGCCCGAGCCGCGGCCACACCGCGGTGCGGCTCGCGCGGTTCGTCTGATACCAGCCGCCCGTTGCTCTGGCCGTTTGCCGGGGCGCCGTCATTGCGAGCCGGAGGCGAAGCAATCCAGGCCCACCGCACGGTGCTGCTCGCCTGGATCGCCACGCCGCCGCAAGCGGCTGCTCGCGATGACGAAAGAATCGGAGCATCCGCCGCTTGGTATGAGTCTAAAACTCGTTATCGGCGGTGTTCAGTAACCATTGGCCGAAACGCGTGCCGTTCGGTTGCAGCATCGGGCAGGCCATGCTGTTTCCCGACAGTTTCAGGATGCCGACGCCCCACGGGCTGGTCACGAACAGCTCGGCCGGGCGTCCGCCGTCGTAGCGGCCGGCGAGCCCGATCTGGTTGTCGGCTGTGTTCAGCAGCCAGCCGCCGAAGCGGGTGCCGTTCGGTTGCAGCATCGGGCAGGACATGGTCGCGCCTGCGCATTTGAGAATGCCGACACCCCAGGGGCTCGTGACCGCCAGCTCCACCACGCCATCGCCGTCGAAGTCGGCGGCCGGGCCGAACTGATTATCCGCGGTGTTCAGGTTCCAGCCGCCGAAGCGGGTGCCGTTCGGCTGCATCATCGGGCAGGTCATGGTGTTGCCGGCGAGTTTCAGGGTGCCGACGCCCCACGGGCTGGTGACGAGAATCTCCGCCCGCCCGTCGCCGTCATAGTCGCCCGCCTCGCCGAAGCTGTTGTCGGCGGTGTTCAGGTTCCAGGCCCCGAACCGCGTGCCGTTCGGGTGCAGCATCGGGCAGGTCATCGCATTGCCGGCGAGTTTCAGCATGCCGACACCCCAGGGGCTCGCGACGAAGATCTCGTCCCGGCGATCGCCGTCCAGATCGGCGGCCGGCCCGAAATCGTTGTTCGAGAGATCGAGCAGCCAGTCGCCGAACCGTCGTGCCGTTGCTGGCGACCAAGAGCGCGCCGAGCGATGCCCCGGCCAATTTGAGGATGCCGAGGCTGGCGCCGGTTGCGGACCAGGATTTCGCAATGCCCGTCGCCGTCGAAATCGCCGACCGGCCCGAATTGATCGGTCGCGGTGTTCAGCGTCCAGCCGCCGAGCTTGGTGCCGTTGGCCGCCATCGTCAGTGCGCCGAGCGTATTGCCGGCGAGCTTGAGGATGCCGATGCCCCAGGGGCTGCTGACGAAAATCTCGTCGCGGCCGTCGCGGTCGAAATCGGCGAGCGGGCCGATCGTGTTGTCGCCGGTGTTGAGCAGCCAGCCGCCGAAGCGGGTGCCGTTCGGCGCCATCATCGGCGCCGCCATGGTCGCCCCCGCCTGCTTGAGGATGCCGATCCCCCAAGGGCTGGTGACAAGGACCTCGGTCTCGCCGTCGCCGTCCAGGTCGCCGACGCGCTGCGCGAGCCGCGACTGCGGCGGCACCAGGATGCCGTGGCAGCCGTAGAAGGTGTCGTCGATGTTGCTGTCGCCGTAGGCGATCATGAAATAGCCGCCGCCGGTGCCGTCCGGGTGCACGGAGCCGCCGAAATTGGTCCCCCAGGAGTTACGGCATATCCAGGCTTGATTGGTGTCCGAGTAGCCGACCACCAGCACGCAGTGCCCGCCATCCGCATTTCCCATGACGTGCTTGTACAGGCCGCCGCCGTAACTGTAGAAATCGTCATAGACCGTGAAGGCCATCGCCATCGGCCCGAAATTGGCGAGATAGTATTTGCGGGCATCGACCGACAAGCCGGACATTTTCGACGGCCAGGCGCTGTAGTCCGCGATCCGGTAACGGCGCTCCTTGCGGTTCACCTCGCCCCGACAATAGGCGAGCCAGAGATGTTCCGGATCATCAGGGCTCGGATTGCCCTTCGGCGGATTGTCGAACGCCGACATGTAGGGGAACACGTCCTCGGTGACGACGCCGCGCGACTTGATCTGGCCGAGCGCGTCCGCCTCGTTCCAGCCGCCGCAATTGGCGCCGTGGGAGGAGCAGAAATGCTGATCCGCAGGCGAGAGGGTGAGGTTGCGCACGCCCAGCTCCAGCCACCCCATCGCCGAGGCGAGGCCGGTGGTGCAGAACGACACGCAGGAGCCGCACCAGCCCTGATCGAGCACCGGGCCGATGATGCCGTGCGTTCGCCAATCCATATCCTTGGGCAAAGTCGTCGTCGCGGGCGCAGCCGCGGCGGCCGCCTCCGGCCCGCGCTGTGTCTGATCGAGAGAACGCAGCATCTTCCCCGATTGCAACAGGCCTTGCGCAACCGTGATCGCCTGCTGGACATGCTGCGGATCGGGCGGCAATCGGCCGAGACCGTGGCGTTCGTTCGCGCTCGGCGTGCGCACCGTCCAGGTAAATCCGGCGTCGTGAATGGCCTTTTGCAGCACCACCGGATCGAGCGCCATGTTCGCCTCCCCAATCGGGCTTGGCAAAAGCTAAGCCGGGAACGGCAAAATTTGCAACCTAATTCTTATCATCGGAGATGAAATATGATCATCTGCTCTCCGCCGCCGGTCGTGGCGGTCTGCATCGCGCAATCAGCTCGGGTGGCGGAAATGTCGCAATCGGTTCCCGTCGAGGAATTGCACGTGGACGGCAAGCCCGGCGCGCCGATCGAGCTGCCGATCGCGCGCGGACCCGCAACCGGCTATGTGTGGCGGCTCGAGCTGCCGGCCGGCATACGCCAAGTGGCCGACGGGCCGCCCCGGCCGGTCGACCCGAAGGCGGCGATCGGCGCCGGCACCGGAGCCCATTTGCAGGTCGAGGCCGGGGCCGCCGGTGATTATGTAATCACCGCCCGGCTCGCCCGGCAGTGGGAGCCGGACCGACCGGCACGGATCGTGCGAATTCGGCTCCACGTCGCGCCTTAAACGCGCAGTTCACGCCCGCCATGGGCGCGGGGTTCACGCCTTTTCCGCCCGCTGGAATTGCCGCAGCACCACGTTGCCCCGCCGGGTCGCGGCGTCCATCGCCGCCTTGGCGTCCTGCTGGCCCTGGAACGCCTTCTCCACCTCCTCGTAGATGATGTTGCGAATCTCAACCAGTCGCCCCAGCCGGATGCCGCGCGAATATTGCGTCACCTCGCCGCGCTCCAGCTGCTTTATCGGCAGGTCGGCGCCGGGATTCTTCCGGAAGAAACCATCCTTTTCCATCATCTGCTGACCGGGCACCGTGACCGGCACATAGCCGGTCGCCTCCGCCCAGGCGGCGACATTCTCCGGCCGCGACAGATAGCCGAGGAATTGCCCGGCGGCCTTGTATTCATTCTCGGTCCGGTTCGGCGCCGTCAGGGTCCAGATGCTGGCGCCGCCGATGATGGAGTTGATCGGCGACTTGATGAGCGCCGGGTCGTACGGGAGATACGCCGGCGCCCAATCGAATTTGGCGCTCTTGACCAAGTCGCCCCGCATCCCCGACGAGTTGAACGCCATTCCCGCCTTGCCGCCGAGCAGGATCGGATCGGGCACGTTGTCGCGGCCGGTGTATTTGAAGGTGCCCTCCTTGCCCATGTCGAGCAGCCGCTGGATGTGCGCCACGTGCGGTTCGGTGTTGATGCGCAGCTCCGCCCCCAGCCCGTCGAAGCCGTCGCCTTCGGACGCAAACGGGATGTTGTGGATGGCGCTGAACTGCTCCAACTGAATCCAGGAGAACCAGGAGCTGATGACCGGGATCTCGGCCGCCTTCTTGTCGCGGATGGCGCGCGCCGCCGCTTTGCAGCTCGTTCCAGGTGGCGGGCGGCTTTTCCGGGTCGAGCCCGGCAGGTGCGGAACGCGTCCTTGCTGTACCAGAGGATCGCGGTCGACGAGTTGAAGGGCTGCGAGGCCATGCGCCCGTCCGGCAGCGCGTAATAGCCGCGCACGGCGGGGATGAACGCGCTCGGGTCGATCGGCGCGCCGTCCTTGGCGATCAGCTCGGCGGCGTAGCGGACCGCCTTGCCGGCGGCGATCATGGTCTCCGTCCCGACCTCGAAGATTTGCGCCAGATGCGGTGCCTGGCCGGCCCGGTAGGCGGCGATGACGGTCGTCAGCACGTCCGAATAGCCGCCCTTATAGACCGCCTCCACCTCCACCGCGTTCTGGCTGGCGTTGAAGCCCGCGACCAACTTGCCGAGCTGCTCGCCGAGCGCGCTGGTCATCGCGTGCCAGAACACGATCCGGGTTTTGTTCCCTTGCGCACGGGCGGCGTGCAACAGCGTCCCGGCGCTCAGCGCGGCGGTGCCGGCCAGAAGGGTGCGGCGCTTCATCTTCGGTTGCTCCCGGGTGGTGGGTCTTCAGGCAACGGCTGGCGGCGGCGGTAGCGCAGCAGCGATCGGCGGCCCGAGAGGAACTCCTCGACGGCGCCCGCCAGCTGATCGCATTCGGCATCGCCGATCGGCAGGCTGAGCGTCGATCATGCCGCGCCGGGCGAGCCAGATGCCGGCGGCCAGCATGTCGAAGAAGAACAGCTCCTTCAGCTTGGCGTCCTCGCTGCGCGGCGTCGGCGGGCGAGCGGATCGGGCCGCTTGCGGTGTGGATGGCGAGCATCGAGCCGATGCCGGTGAACTGGATCGGCGCGCCCGCGCAGAGCGCATTCAGCCGCGCGCGCAGCGCCTCGCCGCGCGCGTTCAGGGCCGCGCAGGCTTCGGGCGTGTACACCTCGGTGATGCCGGCGAGCCCCGCCGACATCGTCAGCACGTTGTTGTTGAAGGTGCCGGCGTGCGGCAGCGCGTCGGCTCGGCGCGGGTCGAACAGGTCCAGAATGTCGGCGCGTCCGCCGAAGGCGCCGAACGACATCCCGCCGCCCACATATTTGCCGAGCGTCATCAGATCGGGCGTGATGCCGCGCGCGCGCCCCAGCCCGTGCGGTGCCAGGCGCGAGGTCATCACCTCGTCGAGCACCATGAGCGCGCCGGTGCGCGCGCTCGCCGCGCGGATCGCGTGCAGAAAATCGGAATCGGCGGCGATGCAGCCGCCGCCGCCCAGCATCGGCTCCAGGATCACCGCCGCCAGATCGCTCCCATGGTTCTCGATCAGCGCCACCGTCGCGTCGGTGTCGTTGTACGGCGCGAGCACGAAGTCGAACGGCGCGTTGATGCGATTGCCGCCGCCGGCGAAGGTGAAGACCGCGCCGTGATAGCCGCCGCCGAAGGCCATGATCTTCGCCCGTCCGGTGAAGGCGCGGGCGAGCGACAGCGCCATCAGATTGGCCTCGGTTCCGGAATTGGTGAAGCGCAGACGTTGCAGCCCGAAGCGGTCGGCGACGGCGCGCGCGAACCGCGCCTCGAGCAGATTGTGCGCGCCGTAGTTGATGCCGTCGGCGAGCGCCCGCTCCACCGCCGCGCGGATCACCGGATGCGAGTGGCCGTAGATGCCGGCGGTGTACTCGCCCAGGAAATCGACATACTCGGCCCCGTCGAGGTCGCGCAGCCGGCAGCCCTCGGCGTTGGCGACGGCGATCGGGAACGGCTCGTAGTGCAGGACCGTGCGGGTGTTGCCGCCGGGCATGACGGCGGTGGCTTCGACGTGCCGCGCCAGGCTTTTCGGATTGCGCGACGTATAGGCCTGCTTCGCCTCCGCCAGCGCGGCATCGACATCGGCGTTGCCCCGTGACCCGTCCATGACAGCCCCCTTGATCCGATCCTATCACGCCGGCGCCGCGCATAGGAACCGGCGCGACTCGGATTCGTCGCGTTGACCCACAAACCGAGTGCCGGCAGCCTGGGCGCCGCCTGAGGGCGGCCCGGAGGTAACAGCGATGTCCAATTCATTGGAAGCAACGCCTCCGCTTCATTCGGACGAACTACTGACCGTCATTCGGCGCCGGCGCAGCGTGCGCCGGTTCGAGAAGGGCCGCAGCGTGCCGCGCGAGATGCTGTTGCGGATCGCCGAGTGCGGACGCTGGGCGCCGACCGGAGCGAACGCGCAGTGCTTCGATATCGTGATCGTGGATGAGCCGGAGATGCGCCGGCGGGTGCGCGACGTTTTCGTTCGCCAGTCGCAGCGGTTGGTCGACCACGCCAAGGGCTTCCCGGCGGTCAAGAAGACCTATCTCGCCAATACCGTCGCCATCTTCGTCGTGCTCGGCGATCCGCGCTGGAAGTGCTGCTTCCCGCAAGCCTCGATGCCGGAATACGAATCCGAATACGCCGCGAACAACGAGCGCATCTATCTCGCCTCGCTAGGCGCGGTGGTGCAGAACCTTCAGCTCGGCGTGACCGCATCCGGCCTCACCTCCGCCTGGCTGTCGGGCGGCGGCGAGCGGACCACCAACGAGGAGCTGCGGGCACTGCTGGGCTATCCCGGGTATATGGAAGCGATCGCCACCATCCCGGTGGGCTATCCCGAGAAACAAGTGATGCGAACGTTACCGCCGGCCGCTGAAGCAGCTCGTGCACTGGAACCGCTATCAACCCTCCCAGCACCGACCGGACGCACAGATCGCGTATTTTCTCCGCGAGCTGCGGGCGTTCGCGATCTATCGCGGCAGCGAGAACGTGCTCGAATGGCGCGACGCCGAGGCCAAGCTCGGGACGTGGAAGGAGGCCTTCACCGGCATCCCGCAAACCCCGGACGACGGATCTTGACGCCGATCGGGACCGTCATCTCCATTCGGGGGCGCGGCCGGTTGCCGCCCCGCCGTTCCGGCCCTAAAGCAGCGGCACGCATCCGGGGGCGGCCGGCATGGACCTGAAGGACCACATTCGCGGCATCCCGGACTTTCCCAAGCCGGGCATCCTGTTTTACGACATCTCGACCCTGCTGCGCGATGCCGACGCATGGCAGGTGGCGATGGGGCGGATGGCGAAGGCGGTGCGGGCGTACCAGCCCGATCTGCTGGCGGGGGTGGAAAGCCGGGGCTTCCTGATCGCGGCGCCGCTCGCGCTCAAGCTCGGCTGCGGCTTCGTGATGCTGCGCAAGCGCGGCAAGCTGCCGGGCGAGACCATCGGGCTCGACTATGCGCTGGAATACGGATCGGATCGGATCGAGATCCAGGCCGACGCCATCGCCCCCGGTCAGCGCGTGGTGGTGGTGGACGATCTGCTCGCGACCGGCGGCACCATGGCGGCGGGCATCGCGCTGCTGCGCCGGGTCGGGGCGGTGGTGCCGGCGGCGGCGGCGCTGATCGAGCTGAGTTTCCTCGGCGGGCGGGCGCGGCTCGACGTGCACTGCGAGGCGCTGGTCGCTTACGACCGCTAGAGGTAATCCGCGGCCCGAGGTGAAGTCGGGATTGACCCGACGCGCGATCAGCTACATAATTGCTGTTCCGAAACATACAATGGTGGATGCATGGAGATCCCGCCGGACCTCCCCCGTGACCGCGCCGCGCTGACCGCGTTGTTTGCGAGAACCTCCAGGAACGCCGAAACGATCGTATTTCCGATCAACGAGGCTGTCGGCGACACCAGCCTGCGCGGTCCCGCCTTCTATTGCGTTCACTCGCTGTCCGGTGCGGGCGGGACGGACTTTCAGCATTTGGCGGCGTTGCTGCCCGAGGTGCGGTTCTACGGCATTCAGGCGCCGCGAACGCGAATGTCGGAGCAGGCGTTCGGCCGGTCGGTGGAGACGATTGCCGGCTATTATGCCGAGGCGCTCATGAGATTTCAGCCGAGCGGCCGGTTCCTGCTCGGCGGATGGTCGGCCGGTGCGATCATTGGTCTTGAGATCGCGCAGCAGCTGCGCGCCCGTGGACGCGATGTCGGACTGTTCGTGGCGATGGACGCCGCACCGGAGAACTCAAGCGCAGCCTATCGCGGCTGGCATCCGGTCTATCTGCTCGAGGTCATCGGCAATGTTGCGGGCTGGCTGCGGGGCGAGGAGCTGGGGCGTGCCGGTGCGGCGTTGGCCTTGGCCGGGCGAGCCGGCAAAAAGCTTCTCGCGCGCTTCGGGCGCGGCTCAAGCAGCCCGGCGGAGCGGTGCATCGCCAACGGTCTCCTGGTTGAGGGCTTCATGGATCTGTCCCGATACCCGGCCGACCAGCAGGCGTTCATGAAGCGCCTCTATAATGCGCTGCTGGAGTATACGCCGAAGCCGTATGCCGGCGCCGTGGTCGCTTACGAGGCCCGGATCAGACCACTGCTGCGATTGCCCCAGGTCGGGCGCGTGTGGCGCAGAATCGCTCCCGCGGCGACGGTCGTCGACGTCCCGGGGACGCATCTCAGCATCCTTCGCGCGAGCAATGTCCGACCGCTCGCCGCGGATCTGCGAATGCGGATCGCCCGGGCGGATTCGAGCATCGCCGACCCCGGCCTCCGCGCCGGCGCTTCAGGCGCGATTGCCGCGGGCGAGCAGCGCGTTGCGCCGCACCGTGCCGAACGCGGCGGAAGCCGCAAGCAGGGGCCGAGCAAGGCCAGTCCGGCGAAGGGCCAGTAGAATGCGGCGCGCACTAGTCCGCCCGCCTGCGGATTGCGAAGGAAATCCGTCGCGAACGCATACGTCACCCAGGTCATCGCGATCACCGATAGCAGCCGGAGCGTGCGGGGCGGGACGCGGGAACGCACGCGACCGACCGAGAACAGCACGAGCAAGCACGTCCATAGCGCGGCAATGCCGAAGATGAGGAACGTTCTTGCCGACGGGGCGTGACCGAGACGGCAGAGCCGGGCGACCAGGCCGAGGTGAACCGCCATGACGGCGGCGAAAGCCAATCCGAGCGTGCGCGCGTTCCGCTGCCACGGTCGGAACAGCGAGCCGAACAAGTTGGCCAGCGAGCTGCCGGCATAGGCCGCCCAGAACGGTACGAAGGCCAGTCGCGCGGTGAGCTGAAGCGCCAGGACGGTGCCCCGCTCTCCGGCCCCGAACAAGAGGAACGAAGCAGCCGCGAGGACGCACGCGGCGCCGAAGGCCAAGCCGGGCCAAAGCCCCGCTTCCGATCGCGCTTTGATTTCGACACCGTCCATGCCGGGTCTATATTGCATGTACGGAACGTATAAGGCAAACTGCTCTGATCGGCGATGCGCCGCTGAGCGGCATTGCCCGGGATCGAAAGGACGGAATGAACGGTGCTTGACAGCCGCCACGAGGTCTCAGCGCGCGCCGAACCGACCCGCGGAGCGGCGTTGGCCGCGTGGGTCCGGGCTTTGGAGGCGGTCAAAATCCTGGCCGAGTCTCCCGAGGCGACGCTCCCCTCGCTGATCGGCAGCCTGGCCGACACACACGAAGACCGGTTGGCGCTGCTCGACGAGGAGGACCGGCTCAGCTATCGCGCGCTGGCGGCGCGGGTGAATGGCGTCGCCCGATGGGGCATGAGGCAAGGTTTCGCCCGCAAGGACGTGATCTGCCTTCTCATGCCCAATTGCGCTGATTACGTCACCACTTGGCTCGGCCTGAGCCGTATCGGATGCGTGTCGGCGCTGATCAACACGAACTTGACCTCGGATTCGCTGATCCATAGTGTCCAAGCGGCCGGATCAACGAACATCATCGTCGGCGCCGACCTGCTGCCGACGCTCGCCGCCGTGCTGGAGCGGCTTTCGCCCGGCACGCGGGTCTGGGTGCACGGACCGGCGCCGGCGGGCGATCGGGAGTGCTTCGAACCCGCGTGCGGCGCCGTTCTGTCAGCGGAGGAGCGGGCGTTTCCGCGGCCCGACGATCCGGCATTGCTGATCTATACCTCCGGAACGACCGGCCTGCCGAAGGCGGCGCGGGTCACCCATGGTCGGGTGCTGGAATGGAGCTTCTGGTTCGCCGGAATGATGGACGCGACGCCCGCCGATCGCCTTTACGACTGCCTGCCGCTTTATCACAGCACGGGGGGTGTCGTCGCCATCGGGGCGATGCTGGTCAGCGGCGGCTCGGTGTTGATCCGCCGGCGTTTTTCCGCCCGCCGGTTCTGGGACGACGTCGTTGAGGGCGAGTGCACGATCTTTCAATATATCGGCGAGCTGTGCCGCTATCTCGTGAACGCCGCCCCGCATCCGCGCGAGCGCGAGCACCGTCTGCGCCTTGCCTGCGGCAACGGGCTTCAGGGTGACATCTGGGCCGCTTTCGCACGCCGCTTCGAAGTGCCGCGCATACTGGAATTCTATGCCGCCACCGAAGGCAACGTCTCGCTCTATAATTGCGAGGAAAAACCGGGCGCGATCGGCCGGGTGCCGCCGTTCCTGGCGCGGCAGTTCCCGGTGCGGCTCATCCGGTGCGATCCGGAGACCGGCGTGGCGGTGCGCGATGCCGACGGTCGCTGTGTCGTCTGCGGACCCGACGAGGTGGGCGAGGCGGTCGGGCAGGTTCTTGATGCGACGCGGTCCCCCGCAAGACGGTTCGACGGCTACACGGACCGGGCCGCCTCGGCGCGCAAGCTGCTGCACGATGCCTTCGCCGCCGGCGATTGCTGGTTCCGAACCGGCGATCTCATGCGCCGCGATACCGCCGGCTTCTTCTATTTCGTCGATCGCATGGGCGATACGTTCCGATGGAAGGGCGAGAATGTCGCGAGCACCGAAGTCGCCGCCGTGCTGCGCGCATGCCCCGCCGTGACCGATGCCGTCGTCTACGGCGTGGCGGTGCCGGGGCACGAAGGCCGGGCGGGCATGGCCGCGATCACCGCCGACGGTTGGTTGAATCTCGATACGCTGCGGCGCCATATCACGGAACGACTGCCGGACTACGCGCGGCCGTTGTTCGTCCGCATCTGCCCGGCGCTGGATGTGACCGGCACTTTCAAGCTGGCGAAGTCCCGGCTGATCGCGGAAGGCTTCGCGGCTGCCTCGGACCAGGTCTGGTTCAACGACCGCGCGGCGGGTTGCTTCGTGACTTGCGACCCGGCGCTGGTGCGCGCGATCGCGGACGGCGAAACGCGGCTGTGACGCGCTTCAGGCGGTACTCCCCGCATCCACCGTCAGCGTGGTGCCGGTAATGTTGCGCGCCGCATCGCTGAGCAGGAACTTGACCGCATCGGCGATGTCGGCAGTCTCCGCCATCCGCTGCAGGGCGCTGCGGCGGATGATCTGCCCCCGATGCGCGGCGGTCAGTCCGTGCGTCATCTCGGTATCCACGAAGCCGGGCGCGACGGCGTTGACGCTGATGCCGAGCGATCCCACCTCGCGCGCGAGCGATCGGGTGAAGCCGACGAGCGACGCCTTGGTGGCGCTGTAGACGGTCAGGCCGCTATAGCCGGTCGTGCTGACAATCGACGAGATATTGACGATCCGCCCTTCCCGCCTCGGCATCATCGAGCGCACGGCGTATTTCGTGAGCATGATCGGCGAGGTCACGTTGAGCATGATCAGCCGCGCGATCGCGCTTTCCGGCAGCGTCGCCAGGATACCGCTGGTGCCGAGGCCGGCGTTGTTCACCAGACCGTAGAGGGCACCGAATTCGCCGGTCAGCAACTTGACGAAGTCGGCGATCCCGTCGATGTCCGCCAGATCGAAGGCGCGGAAATGCAACGCACCGCGCCCTTCCCGTTCGATTGCGGCGCGCGTTGCCGCCAATTCTTCGCCCTCGCGCCGGGCGACGGCGATCACCCGAAAACCCGCAGACGCCAGCGCGTGTCCGATGCCGAGACCCAGGCCCCGGCTGCCGCCCGTTACCAGTATGCTACGCATCCCGCCGCGCCACCTTGCCTGAGTTCGTCAGCTCGATCGCGCTGACCATTTGCAGCAGGGCCGGCACTTTGTGGGCCGGCAGTGCGGCACGGCAGAGACCGAGGATTTCGGCTTTAATCGCATCCCGGCGTTCGTGAGCGGCGGAAGGCGCGACAACGACCTCGGCCGTCACCAGGGCCCCGGTGACGGGATTCGCTCGGGAGCGCACCCGCGCGACGCGCACCTCCGGATGGCGGGCGATGATCGCCTCCACCTCCTCCGGGTAGACCTTCTGGCCGCCGACATTGATGACGCCCTCGCGCCGGCCGGCGAAATGGTAGCGATCCCCGCGCAACACGACCACATCGCCCGTTTCGACGAAGCCGTCGGCATCGGCAGGCATTCGATGCCCACCGAGATAGCGATGCGCGACCCGGGGGGACCGCACGCTCAGCACGTTGTTCCGGACGCGCAGCTCCGCCGGGGCATCGGCGCGGCCCACGAATTCGGCCGGAAAGCCGGCCAGGCCGTCATTGACCTCGAACGCCACCCCGGCTTCGGTGGAGGCGAAGGCGTGCCCGATCTTGGCGTCGGGGAACGCCGCGGCAAGACGATTGAGGATCGCCTGGTCGGCCATCTCGCCCGAAAGGCGGATGTAGCGCGGCGCGATCTCCCGCACCGCCGAACTCATCAGCGCCCGCCGCCAATGCGACGGGGTTCCCGAAATGTGGGTGACCCCGGCCGCGGCGACGCGGCGCAGGAAGGCCGCCACGCTCTCGGCGGGATCGGAAAAGACCATCGAGCCGCCGCCGAGCAGGGCGCGCAGCAGAATCTGGAGGCCGCCATAGCGGCGGACGTCGTAGAATGTGCTCCAAACCGCGTCCGCCGCCGTGCCGGGCCGGTCGGGAACGGGCCCGATCAGACTGCCGAGAGTATGGGCGACCAGCTTCGGGCGGCCGGTGGTCCCGGATGTGAGGAGCACCCATTCGGTATCCCGCCGGCGTTCGGGATGCCGCGGCCAATTGAGGGCGGACCCCGGTCCGGCCGCGCAGGCCACGACCGGAAGGGCGACCGGGGCAGCGGCGGCGTCGTTGTCGCCGAGGATGGTTTCAACCTGTCCATCTTCGATCACCTGCGGCAGATGGTCCGGGGACACATCTGGCGGCCGGAGGATAATCCGGGCGGCGATTCCGTCGAGTTGCAGAGCCGCCAGGGCGCAGGTGAGCTGCCGGCTGGTCGAGATCAGTACCCGACCGGCCTTCGAGCCGCGCCGCCGGCTCGCCGAGCGTGCGACCCCGGGCCAGAACGGCGAGACTTATCTGCTCGCCGCTGTCGGCAAGGACGCGTGCGGGCGTCAGGCCCGCCCGCGCGGTCAGCTCCCATAACGACGGGAGATCAAGCCGCTTCATGCTCGTAGAGGGAAATGAATTCGCCGAGCGTGACAGGCAGCGGGGCGTGCTCGCTCGCGAACGGGTCCAGCCCGAGCCGATCATCGAGGGTGGCGACCAGAATGGCGATGCAGAGCGAATCGAGGCCGGACTCGATCAGCGGAAGGGCGTCCGCCAGCGGCGCAAGCCGCTTCTTCTGCTGTTCTGCCACCGCCCTAATTTCGGTCATGATCATCTCGCGGACCGACATCGCCGCCCCGCCCGGGGCCGGCTTCTTGAATGCGGTTTCCGCGGCCTGTTGCCGCTCCGGGCGCGCCATCGTCGGTACGCACGCAATCAGGAGGTCACGGAATGCGCGCCACAACGGCAGGATGCGGTCATCGGGGCGCAGATGCCTGGCCAGCGCGCCGTGTCCCTGCGCCGGGTCGCTGTCGAACCTGATATGCTCCGACAAGAAATGCCGGAAGCCGCGCAGCAGCGGCACGTCTGTACTCGGGCGCCGTCAGCATGGCGCGGAATAGCCGCTCGAGACCGCCATCCTCGTAGCTGGCGATGCTCATTGCCCGGGTGGTGAGATCCATGTCGCGCACCGCGCTGAGATAACCCTGACCGCTCAGCTCGTAGTGACGGCGCGCAGCGATCGGCACCGGGCTTAAAGCCAGCACGCGACGCATGAACTCATCGTGGTCCATCCGCTCGCCGGGACCGGCGACTCCCGGCCACGGAGACAGATTGTCGGTCTCGCACTCCTCGCGCTCGAGAAGCTCGAGACTGGCATCGCTCGGGCGAAGCGCGCGGGCGATTTGGAGGTTTTCCCGGAACTGGATCGAGAAGAAGTAGTAAGCCCACGCGGCGCCGATCATTTCCTGTTCGTCAAGGCGCGGCCAATCGAGCGAACATATCTCGCCGATCGCCTGCTCGAACGCGAACTCAACGACTGTCTGCATGACGATGCGCCCCAAGCTGCTGCGGGAATGCGGTGTGCTCCTCGATCTAGACCATTCCGGTAGCGTATTTCAATCCCCGATATTGCTCCGGGCAAAAAAACGCAGGAGTATTCTCAAGAATACCCAAGTGTGCTCAAACACAGAGACGACATTGCTCTGAAATAACGTTTCCGGTCGGGGCAAAGATGTGCAACCCTGCCGCAGTTGCACCGGTCATCAAGGAGCTTTCGAAATGCGAACCGAGACCGCCGCGGTCCATGCGGGCTACGCGTCCGATGCCCCGGTCCGGTCGGTTGCGGTTCCGATCTATCAGACCGTGGCCTATGAATTCGAAAGCGCGGAGCACGCGGCCGCACTGTTCAACCTCGAAGCCGAGGGGTTCCGCTACAGCCGGATCAGCAACCCGACCACGGCGGTGCTGGAGCGCCGGATCGCCGCGCTCGAGGGCGGGGTGGGCGCGCTGTGTCTCGGGTCCGGACAGGCGGCTCTGCACGCGGCCATCCTCAGTATCGCCGCGCCCGGCCGCAACATCGTCTCCGTTCCGCAACTCTACGGAACCACGCACACGATGTTCGCGCACGTGCTGCCGCGCCTCGGCATCACGGTGCGATTTGCCCACTCCGATGATCCGGCGGACATGGCGCGACTGATCGACGACGCGACGATCGGTCTCTATTGCGAGAGCGTCGGCAATCCTGCGGGCAATATCTGCGACATCGCAGCGCTCGCCGAGGCCGCGCACGCCCATGGCGTGCCGCTGCTGGTCGACAACACGGTGGCGTCTCCCGTGCTCTTGCAGCCGATCGCCTTCGGCGCCGACATCGTCATTCACTCGCTTACCAAGTTCCTGGGCGGCCACGGCACCACGCTCGGCGGCGCCATCGTCGACGGCGGACGTTTCGCTTGGGACCGCTTCCCCGCCCGGTTTCCGATGCTGAACGACCCCGATCCGTCCTATCACGGGCTGGCGTATGCCGCGCATTTCGGCCCGACTGCGTATATCGAGCGATGCCGCAATTTCGCCTTGCGCACCACCGGCGCCGCGCTCGCGCCGCTCAGCGCCTTCCTGCTCCTGCAAGGGATCGAGACGGTGGCGCTTCGTGTCGATCGGCATGTGCAGAATGCGCGCACCGTCGCCGAGACGCTGCGCAAGGATGACCGGATTGCCTGGGTCAACTACCCCGGCTTCGCCGACCATCCCGCCCGGGAGCTGGTGCGGAAATATCTCGGCGGACGGGCCTGTTCCCTGCTGACCTTCGGCGTCCGCGGCGACCTGCGGACCGGGATGCGGTTCTACGACGCGCTGCGCCTGATTAAGCGGCTGGTCAATCTGGGCGACGCCAAGTCGCTCGCATGCCATCCCGCTTCGACGACACACCGGCAAATGACCGCCGAGGAGCAGGCCCGAGCCGGCATCACTCCGGAGATGATCCGGCTCAGCGTCGGGATCGAGCATGTCGACGACATCCTGGCCGATATCGACCAGGCGCTGGCCGCGGCGAACGCCGGCGCAAGCCACGGCGGCCAGCCCCATCCGAACAGAAGCAGCGCTCGATGAACCCGTCGCAGCGGAAAGCTCCCGCCGGCCTCGTGATCGGTCTGGTCAACAACATGCCGGAGGCGGCGAGACACGCGACCGAGCTGCAGTTTTTCGGCCTGTTGGCCGAAGCGGCGGCGATCTCCCGGCTCGAGGTGGAACTGGTGGCCGCCGGACCGCTCGGGGACGACGTTCCCGCGATCTTGCGGGATGCGCGGCCGGACGCCGTCATCGTCACCGGCGCCGAGCCGGCGGGCGAGACGGTGCGGGAGGAACCGCTATGGCCCGCCCTCGCCCGGCTGGTCGACTGGGCGGCCGATCACACGAGTTCCTGCATCTGGTCGTGCCTCGCCGCCCATGCGGCGGCGCTCCGGCTGGATGGGCTCGACCGCATCAGACTGCCGGGGAAGCTGTCCGGCGTGTTCACCTGCCGGCGGGCCGACGATCATCCGCTGCTCGCCGGCGGACCATCCTCTTGGAGCACCCCGCATTCGCGGCACAATACACTCGACGAGTCCGCCTTGCGCGGCTTGGGCTACACGATCCTCTCCCGCGTGTCGGGCTTCGGCGTGGACAGCGTCGCCAAGCGGGCCGGCCGCAGCCTGTTTCTGCTGATGCAGGGCCATCCGGAATACGGCTCGGACACGCTGCTCCGGGAGTTCCGGCGCGACATCAAGCGCTTCGCCGCGGGTCGGCAGGATCGCTTTCCGGACCCGCCGGAGGGCTGTTTCGAGCCCGCCGTCGCCGACGCGCTGGCGGCCATGCAGGAGCGCGATGGCCGCGCGCGAAGTCTCGAGGCGCTCGCCCTTGTCGAGGGGGAAATCACGGTTTCGCGGCGGCCGGTCTGGCGAGACGCCGCGGCGCGCCTGTACGCGAATTGGCTTAGCTATCTCGCCCGTCAGGGGGCCGGGCGGCATGCGGCGGCGTCCGGCGCGACGGCGTGGCGGGTCGCGTCATGACGGGATCGCTGTTCCCGTCGGCGGACGAGCGTCTCGGATGGGATCACCATCTGTCCGCGCGTTTGCTGGAATCCGAGCGGCGCATCGGGCAAGGCCCGGTGACGCCGGCATTCGACCGCGACATCTTCGCGACCGAGCTGGCGCAATTCGATTTCGCCCGGCCGATGCCCTTCGGAGATTTGCTGGGCTGGACGCTGCGGCAGCTCGAAACCGGCGTGGTCCATGTCAATCACCCGCGGTATCTCGGCTTGTTCAATCCGGCACCGAATTACCCGGCGCAATGCGCCGACCGGATCGCCGCCGCGCTCAATCCGCAGCTCGCCAGCGCGACGACCTCGCCCGCCGCGGTCGCGATCGAGGCGCATCTGTCGAAGGTGCTGTGCGGCCGGGTCGGGCTGCCGGCCGATGCGACGGGGCATTTCACCTCCGGCGGTTCCGAGGCGAACTACACGGCGCTGATCTGCGCGCTGACCGAGGCCGTCCCGGGTTTCGCCGCCACCGGAAGCCGCGCGTTCAGCGGTCAGCCGACGATCTACATCTCCCGCGACAGCCATCTCGGCTGGATCAAGTTCGCCCATATGGCCGGGATCGGCCGGGACGCGGTCCGGCTCGTGGCGACCGACGGAACCGGTCGGATGGATGCCGGCGAACTGAATGCGGCGATCGTGGCCGACCGTCGGCGGGGCTGCGTTCCGGTGATGCTCGCGGCGACCGCCGGAACCACCAATGCCGGTATGATCGATCCGCTCGCGGCATGTGGCGACAGCGCGCGACGACATCGTCTCTGGTATCATGTCGATGCGGCCTGGGGCGGTGGACTGATCGCCTCGGAGCGTTGGCGCGGATTGCTTGCGGGTATCGAAGCGGCGGATTCGGTCACCATCGATGCCCATAAATGGTTTGCCGCCACGATGGGTTGCGGAATTTTTCTGACCGCCCGTCCGCAGGCGCTCTCGCGCGCCTTCGCGGTGGCGGCAAGCTATATGCCGTCACGGGCCGAGGCCGTGGATCCGTACCTGACCACCGCCCAGTGGTCGCGGCGCTTTCTCGGCCTGCGTCTGTTTCTGTCGCTCGCGGCGGCCGGCTGGGCCGGGCACGGCGCGCAGGTGGAGCGTGCCGTCGCGCTCGGCGAGAGCCTCGCCGAGATGGCGAAGACGCGCGGCTGGGCGGTTGCGAACGAACCCAAACTGGCCGTGGTCTGTCTGGCGCCGCCGCCGGACGGCGGTGCGGTCGCCGATATCGTTCAGCGCGTCCTTCGCGCCGGCCGCGCCTGGGTCTCGGCCGCGCGCTTCGAGGGCCGCGATGTGATCCGCGCGTGCATCACCCACGCCGGTACCTCGCTTGATGATGTCGAGGCGGTGGTGGACAGCATCACGCAGATGCCCGCGCATGCAGCGACGATCGTCACCGGTGGAAGCGCGGGAGCGGGACGGCGCGACGGTGTCCGGAATCTTTGAACGGCGAAACGCGGCCGCTCGCCGATGGACGGTCGCAAGCGACCCGCCTGATGCGGGGCAAGCCGTTTCCACGCCGCCGAGGCCGCCCAGGCAGGCCGGCGCGTTGTGTACACGTTCTCGCGGTGCGGCAGGCCACGTTGTGTACACGCTTTCGGGTGCCGCAGACCGATTGTGTACGCGGTTTGGGGTTGCGCAAGCCGATTGTGTACGCGGTTTTGAGGTTGCCATCCCGGTTGTGTACGCGCTTGCCCCGGGCCGGGAACCTGGACTGCACCCCTGGAGCGGGGCACGGAGATGGGGCACGCCGTTCTGGAAAGAGAACGGATTGTCTCGGGTCAACCTGGCCCTCTGGCGCGCGAGTTCCAGGTGCGCCGGGCCGGACGGAGCCCTCCCGCTCCGGCGCCGCGCCCCGGGCATGGCTCCTCGCCGTTGTCCGGGCTGCAAACCGCCGGCCCGGATGCCACATCACTTTGCATGAAACGCCTCGCCCTGCTGTGTCTGCTGGCGTTCGCGCCGGTCGCCTGTCTCGCCGCGTCGGCCGGGCCGGTCGCCGAACAGCCCGCGGACGCCGCCGTGATCGCCCGCGTCCAGGACTATCTGAACGCGCTGCACAGCCTGAAGGCGCGGTTTCTCCAGGTCGCACCCAATGGTGCGGTTACGAGCGGCACGGCGTGGCTGGAACGCCCCGGGCGGATGCGCTTCCAGTATGATCCGCCGACCCCGCTGCTGCTGGTCGCCGGGCACGGCTTCGTGCTGTTCAGCGACAGCAAGCTCGGCCAGACCAGTAATATCCCGATCGGGCAGACCCCGCTCGGCATTTTGCTGGCCCCGCATATCGATCTTACCGGGGGCGGGTTGGAGGTGTCCGGCGTCCGGCGCCTGCCCGGCGAGGTGCAACTCACCCTGGTCCGGCGCGCCAATCCCGGTGAAGGCAGCCTGACGCTTACCCTGGCCACCGATCCGCTCAGCCTGCGGCAATGGACCGTCACCGACGCCCAAGGGCAGCGCACCACGGTGTCGCTGACCGATGTTCATCTCGGCGGGCATTTCGATCCGGGGCTGTTCGAGCCGAATGCCCCGATGGTGAACCCGCAGCAAGGCGGCGGGTCAGGGTAAATGGTTGTGACCCTTTTCCGCCTCATTTATGATAGATTGTTCCGGCTTCAGGGACTCGGAAGACGGTGAAACCGCTGATCGGCATCAGTTGCTGCACCAAGCAGTTCGGCGTGTTCGGCATGCCGAACCATGCGGCTTCGGATACTTACATCCGCGCCACCGAGCAGGTCATCGGGGCGGTCCCCGTCCTGATCCCGGCCAGCGGCAGTGCCGCTTGCACCGAGACGCTGCTCGGTCGCCTGGACGGCATTATACTGACCGGCAGCCGGTCGAACGTGCAGCCGAGCCTCTATGGCGGCCCGCCGCATCCCGAGGGCGTGCACGAGGACCCGGCGCGTGACGCCGCCACCCTGCCGCTGATCCGGGCGGCGATCGCCGCCGGCGTGCCCGTGCTGGCGATCTGCCGCGGCTTGCAGGAGCTGAACGTGGCGCTCGGCGGCAGCCTCCATCAGCGCATCCAGGAGCTGCCCGGCCGGCTCGACCATTCGACGCCGCTGCAAGCCAGCAGCAAGGTGCGGATCGGCAAGGCGCACGCCATCCGCGTGGTTCCCGGTACCTGGCTGCACCGACTGGCGGGGGCGAGCGAGATCGCGGTTAACTCACTGCACAATCAGGGTATTGATCGCCTGGCACCCGGTCTGGTGGCCGAGGGCATGGCGCCCGACGGGCTCATCGAGGCGGTGCGGGTCGCCAATGCGCCGGGCTTCGCGGTCGGCGTGCAGTGGCATCCGGAATACGACTTCCAGACCGACGCGGTGTCGCGCCGCATCTTCGCGGCCTTCGCCGACGCCGTTCGCCTCCGTCTCGGCCTCACCGCCGCCGCGGCCTGACCGCGCGTTGGCGCTGCGGATCGCGACCTGGAACATCAACTCGCTGCGCCTGCGCCTGCCGCTGGTCCGCGCGCTGGTGGCGGCGCTCGCGCCCGACGTTCTCTGCCTGCAGGAGACCAAGGTGCCGGACGCGCTGTTTCCGGCCGAGGCGCCGGCGGCGCTAGGCCTTCCCCACGCCGTGTTTCGCGGCATGAAGGGGTATAACGGGGTGGCGATCCTGTCGCGCCGGCCGATCGAGGTGCTGGAGGCGCCGGACTGGTGCGCCCGCGGCGACTGCCGCCATCTGGCGGTGCGCCTCGCCGCCGCCGACGGCGCGATCGAGCTGCACGATTTCTATGTCCCCGCCGGCGGCGATATCCCCGACCGGCGGGAAAACCCCAAATTCGCCCATAAGCTCGACTTCGTGGCCGAGGCACGGGCGTGGTTCGCCGCCCGGCCGCCGCGGCGCGCGGTGCTCGCCGGCGATCTCAATATTGCGCCGTTGGAGCACGATGTCTGGAGCCATCGGCAGCTTTTGAAGGTGGTCAGCCACACGCCGGAGGAGACGGCGGGGCTGCTCGCCTGGCAGGCGACGGGGTTCGTCGATGCCATCCGCCACCGCCAGCCCGCGGGCAAGCTGTTCACCTGGTGGTCCTACCGCAACCGCGACTGGCGCGCCTCCGACCGCGGCCGGCGGCTCGATCATGTCTGGATCACCCCCGACCTGCTGCCGGCTGTGTGCGGCCACGTCGTCCTGCGCGACGCACGTGACTGGCCGCAAGGGTCGGATCATGTGCCGGTGGCGGTGGATCTGGCGTTGTAGTCGGCCGGCTTTCTCGGCCGGCGGAGTGCCACCCGAGCGCACTCAGTAATGAATTGCCCGCCCGTAGGCGGCCAGCACCGCCTCGTGCATGGTCTCCGAGATCGTCGGGTGCGGAAACACGCTGTGCATCAGCTCCGCCTCCGTGCTCTCCAAGGTGCGGGCGACGACATAGCCCTGGATCATCTCGGTCACTTCGGCGCCGATCATGTGGGCGCCCAGGAGTTCGCCCGTCTTGGCGTCGAACACCGTCTTCACCATGCCCTCGGGCTCGCCCATGGCGATCGCCTTGCCGTTGCCGATGAACGGGAAGCGGCCGACGCGCAGCTCGTGACCGGCCTCGCGGGCGCGCTGCTCGGTCAGTCCGACCGAAGCGATCTGCGGGCGGCAATAGGTGCAGCCGGGGACATTGGTCATGTCCAGCGGATGGACGTCGTTCAGCCCGGCGATCGCCTCGACGCAGACGACGCCCTCGTGGCTCGCCTTGTGGGCGAGCCAGGGCGGTCCGGCGAGGTCGCCGATGGCGTAGACGCCGGGCTCGCCGGTGCGCCCGAAGCCGTCGGCGACGACGTGGGTGCGCTCCACCGCGACCCCGGTGCCTTCGATGCCGATCCCCTCGACATTGCCGACGATGCCGACCGCCGAGATGACCCGCTCGACGGTGATCTCGTGCTCCTTGCCGTCGGTTTCGACGCGGGCGGTGACGCTGTCGGCGGCCTTTTGCCCGGCCTTCACCAAGGCGCCGGTGAAGATGCGCATTCCCTGGCGCTCGAACGCCTTGCGCGCGAAAGCGCCGATCTCCTCATCCTCGGCCGGCAAGATGCGATCGAGCACCTCCACGACCGTCACTTCGGCGCCCATGTTGCGGTAGAAGCTCGCGAACTCGATGCCGATCGCGCCCGATCCCACCACCAGCAACGATTTCGGCAATGTCGGCGGGACCATCGCCTCCTTATAGGACCAGATCAGCTTGCCGTCCGCCTCCAGGCCCGGGATCTGGCGCGCTCGCGCGCCGGTCGCGAGCACGATATGCGGCGCCCGCAGGTTTGCCGCTTGCTTGCCGTCCTTCTCGACGGCGAGAGTTTGTCCGCCATCGAGCCGGCCGGCGCCGTCGATGACCGTAACCTTGTTCTTGCGCAGCAGGTGTCCGACCCCCGAGGAGAGCTGCTTGGCCACCGCCCGGGAGCGCTTCACCACCTTGCCGAGCTCGAACCGAGGATTGTCGGCTGCGAAACCATATTCGGGGAGATGATGCAGCAGATGGTTGATCTCCGACGTGCGCAGCAGCGCCTTGGTCGGGATGCAGCCCCAGTTCAGGCAGATGCCGCCCAGATGTTCCCGCTCCACCACGGCGGTTTTCATTCCCAATTGGGCAGCGCGAATTGCCGCCACGTAGCCGCCGGGGCCACCCCCCAACACGATCAGATCAAAGCGTTGCTGTTCCGCCATGGATCCCAGCCTTTTTGTGAGGAATAGCCTTACAATTTATTGATTCGTTTAACCCGGTTGCATACGCTCTCTTTAGAGAATGTCACTATCCCGGCGAGGCTCAAAATGGAGCCGCTGATCACTGCTGAGGTGTGTCGTGCGCAGCGAGCGGGCGCGGTGGGGCTGCTCCGGCGAGCCTTCGACGATGATCCGATCTTTCGCCACTTCTTCCCGAACCAAGCGGATCGCGTGCGGGCGCTGGACATATGCATGGATGACGCACTGAGAGGCGCCGTTCGGCGTGGCGGCGCGTGGCTGGCATTGGACGGCGACGACATTCTCGGCGCTGCCATTTGGGCGCCCCCCGGGGAGTTTACGCCCGGGCTCGCCGATCGGCTGCGCTGGCGGCTCACTCGAAGACGCATCCGCAACATCTCGGCCGACGCCGAGCAGGGGATGTGGCGAGGCTTCACCGCCGCCGGCGCTCTGCACCCGCTCGAGCCGCACTGGTATCTGTTGTTCGTCGCGGTCAAGGAGAAACTGCGCGGCCGAGGGATCGGCCAATCGCTTCTGCAACCGGTCCACGCGCTTGCCGACGCGAGGCGCACGCCGTGCTACCTGGAGACGCCGAATCCGCGCAATCACGGCTTCTATCGCCGCCTCGGCTACGAAATCCGCGAGCAGGCGCGACCATTTCGGGACGCACCGCCGGTGTGGACCATGTTCCGCGCCCCGCTAGAGCATCAGGCCGAGCGGGTCTTCGACGATGGACTTGAACACCGACAGCCACTCGGCGCCGAGCGCTCCATCCACGGCGCGGTGGTCCACTGACAAGGTGCAGGTCATCATCGTGGCGACCGCCAGATGCCCGTCCTTCACCACCGGGCGTTGCTGGCCGGCCGCCACGGCGAGGATCGCGGCCTGCGGCGGGTTGATGACGGCGGCGAATTCCGAGACCCCGTACATGCCCATGTTCGAGATCGAGAAGCCGCCGCCCTGGAACTCCTCCGGCTTCAGCTTGCCGGTCTTGGCGCGCTCGATCAGACCCTTCATCTCGTTGGACAGCGCGGCAAGACCCTTCTGGTCGGCCCGGCGCACGATCGGCGTGATGAGCCCGTCCGGGATCGAGACGGCGACGCTGATATCCACATCGTCGTAGAGGATGATCGCCTCGTCGGTGAAGCTCGCGTTCACCGTCGGGATGCGGCGCAGCGTGATCGCGGCGGCCTTGATGAGCAGATCGTTCACCGAGAGGCGGAAGGCGCCGGGGCCGTCCTTCGGCGAGCGAGCGTTGAGATCGGAACGCAGCTTCAGCAAGGCGTCGATCTCGATGTCGATCGAGACGTAGAAATGCGGGATGGTCTGCTTCGCCTCGGCGAGCCGCCGGGCGATGACCTTGCGCATGGTGCTGTTGGGAACCGCGCGATGCGGGGCGGTGATGGCGAAGGCGCGGGCGGCCGGGCCGCCGGAGCGGGAGTAGGCGCCGCGGTGGGCTGCGATGCGCTCGGCTGCGGCGCGGCCGGGCGCTGCAAGGCCGCTTCGATATCGGCCTTGACGATCCGCCCGCTAGGCCCGCTCCCGGTCAGGCCGCGCAGATCGAGCCCGGCTTGCAACGCCATCCGCCGCGCCAGGGGCGAGACGAACTGGCGCTCCCCCGCGTCGTGGCCGTTGCCCTTCGCCGAACGGGCGGGCGCGGCCGGGGTGACCGGTGCGGGGGCCGACGCGGAAGAAGGCGGGGCGGGCGGCGGAGAGGAAGCGGGGGCGGCGGGCGGGGCGGCGGCGGCGACGCTCTCGCCCGGCTCCACCAGCACGCCGATCGGATCATTCACCTTCACGCCTTGCGTGCCGTCGCCGACCAGGATCTTTCCCAGCACGCCCTCATCGACCGCCTCCACCTCCATCGTCGCCTTGTCAGTCTCGATTTCGGCGATCACGTCGCCGGAGTGGACCGCATCGCCTTCCTTTTTGAGCCAGCGCGACAGCGTGCCCTCGGTCATGGTCGGGCTCAGCGCCGGCATCAGGATATTGGTCGCCATCGCGCGCCCTTCCTCAGAGTATCTTCTTGACTGCTTCCGCCACCCATTCCGGCTGTGGCAGCGCCATCCGCTCGAGATTGGCGGCATAGGGCAGCGGGATGTCGAGGCCGTGCACGCGAACCGGGGGCGCGTCCAGCCAATCGAAGGCGTTCTCGATGACTTGCATCGCGATCTCGGCGCCGATGCCGGCGAACGGCCAACCCTCCTCGACCGAAACCACCCGATTGGTCTTCTTCACGCTCTCGATGATCGCGGCGGTGTCGAGCGGGCGCAGGCTGCGAAGATTGATCACCTCCGCCTCGATCCCCTCGCCGGCCAGCGTCTCGGCCGCCTTCATGGCAACGCCCACCACGATGCCGAAGGCGACGATGGTGACGCGATCGCCGGGGCGCTCGACCTTCGCCCGCCCGAGCGGCAGGATGAAATCCTCGGCTACCGGGCACTCGAAGCTGTGCCCGTACAAGAGCTCGTTCTCCAGCACGATCACCGGGTTCGGGTCGCGGATGGCGGCCCGCAGCAGCCCGCGCGCATCGGCAGAGGACCACGGCGCCACCACCTTGAGGCCCGGCACGTGCGCATACCAGCTGGCGTAACACTGCGAGTGCTGTGCGGCGACCCGCGAGGCGGCGCCGTTCGGGCCGCGGAACACGATCGGGCAGCCCATCTGCCCGCCCGACATGTAGAGCGTCTTGGCCGCCGAGTTGATGATCTGGTCGATCGCCTGCATGGCGAAATTGAAGGTCATGAACTCGACGATCGGACGCAGCCCGTTCAGCGCCGCGCCAACCGCCATTCCGGTGAAGCCATGCTCGGTGATCGGGGTGTCGATCACGCGGCGGGCGCCGAACTCATCGAGCATCCCCTGGCTGACCTTATAGGCGCCCTGATATTGCGCGACCTCCTCGCCAAGCAGGAACACGCTCTCGTCGCGACGCATCTCCGCCGACATCGCGTCGCGCAACGCCTCGCGCACGCTTATGGACTTGGTCGGGCCCCAGTCGCGCTCCGGCTCCGGCGCCGGCAAGGCTTGCGCCTCGGGGGCGCGCACGCCCTCGGCGCCGCGCTTGGCGATGGCGCGCTCGTCCTCACCCTCGGCCGCCACCTTGGGCAGTGCCGGCGCCTCCTTAGGGGCGGGAGCCCCGACGTCCTCGCCGTTCGCCGACAGCACCGCGA
Source organism: uncultured Pseudomonadota bacterium (assembly GCA_963762525.1). GTDB lineage: Bacteria > Pseudomonadota > Alphaproteobacteria > Acetobacterales > Acetobacteraceae > DATFDN01. The sequence goes on along the minus strand of CAVXKT010000011.1, from coordinate 559,290 downwards.
TCGGCGTGTTGACGGCCACGCCCTCGGTGCCCTCGTCGATCAGGATGCGTGCCAGCCGACCCTCATCGACCGCCTCCACCTCCATCGTCGCCTTGTCGGTTTCGATCTCGGCGATGACGTCGCCGGCCTTCACCTCCTCGCCCGGCTTCTTGAGCCAGCGGGCGAGCTTGCCCTCGGTCATGGTCGGGCTGAGCGCCGGCATCAGGATTTCGGTCGCCATCGCTCAGGCCTCCAGCAGCACGTCGGTCCACAGCTCCGGCGGGTCCGGTTCGGGGCTCGCCTGCGCGAACGCCGCCGTCTCCTGAATGCGCGCGCGCACGGCGTCATCGATGGCCTTCAACTCGGCCTCCTCGACGCCCATCCCCAGCAGCGCCTTGCGCGCGCCGTCGATGCAGTCATGCTGCTCACGCACCTGGTTGATCTCCTCGCGGGTGCGATAGCGGGCCGGGTCGGACATCGAGTGGCCGCGGTAACGATAGGTCCGCAGCTCCAGCAGGAATGGCCCGTTGCCGGCGCGGCAATGCGCCACCGCCTGTTCCCCGGCCGCCTTCACCGCCAGCACGTCCATCCCGTCCGCCTGCTTTCCCGGGATCCCCCACGGCGCGCCGTTTTGCGACAGATCGCGCGACGCCGAGGCGCGCTCGATGCTGGTGCCCATGCCGTAGCGATTGTTCTCGATCACGAAGACAACCGGCAATTTCATCAACGCGGCAATATTCAGGCTCTCGAATACTTGGCCCTGGCTCGACGCGCCCTCGCCGAAATAGGTGAGGCACACGCGGTCGTTGCCACGATATTGATTGCTGAACGCGAGACCGGTGCCGAGACTCACCTGCGCGCCGACGATGCCGTGCCCGCCGAAGAAATTCCGCTCCTTGCTGAACATGTGCATCGAGCCGCCCTTGCCGTGCGAGTAGCCGTCGCGGCGACCGGTGAGCTCGGCCATGACGCCTTTCGGATCCATGCCGCAGGCCAGCATGTGGCCGTGGTCGCGATAGGAGGTGATGACCTCATCTCCCGGCCCGATCGCCATCTGCATGCCGACGACCACCGCCTCCTGGCCGATGTAGAGATGACAGAAGCCGCCGATCAGACCCATCCCGTAAAGCTGTCCGGCGCGCTCCTCGAAGCGGCGGATCAGCACCATGTCGTGATAGGCGGCGAGCAGCGCCTCCTTGTCGGATACGGCTTCGGGCCGCGGCCTGCGTTTGCTCTTTTCCGTGGCCTGCGCCATGGCCGTTCCCCGTTACCCGGGGGACACCTAGGCCGGCCCGGGGGCGGCAGCAAGTCGGCGCCCGGTCGAGCGGCACCCTGAGCCCCGCCGGGCTGGCGCCGCATTCGCGGCTTTCGCCCCGGCGCGCGTCGCCCCATAACCACCGCGCAATCCGGAGAGAAGCATGAAGCCGCGCCTGCTCGTCGCCGCCCTGCACACGCGCGACGTGATCGACCGTGCGCGAGTTGAGTTTGATGCGCTGGTGCACGAGGGCGCCGACGATATGAATCCCGAAGAGGTGATCGCGGCGTCGGTGCGACATCGGGCGCAGGGCATCCTGTTCGTCAACACCCTGCGGTTTGACGCCGCGCTGATCTCTCATCTGCCCGCCAGCTTGCGGATCGGCGCCACCAGCAGCGTCGGCCACGACCATATCGACGCGGCGGCGGCCAAGGCACGCGGCATCATGGTCACGAACACGCCGGACGTGCTCACCGAATGCACCGCCGACTTCGCGATCATGCTGCTGCTGTCGGCGGCGCGGCGCGCGCGCGCGTATGGCGCGGTTATGCAAGCCGGCTGGCGGCGCCGGATCGGGCAGGGCGAGCTCCTGGGCGTTCGCGTCACCGGCAAGACGCTGGGCATTCTCGGCATGGGCCGCATCGGCCGGGCGGTGGCGCAGCGGGCCCGCGGGTTCGACATGCGCGTGCTGTACCACTCGCGCCGGCGCCTGCCGGCGGCGCTGGAACGGAGCGCCGTTTATTTCGAGGATTTCCGCGCGATGCTGGGAGAATGCAATTTTCTGTCGCTGCACGCACCGGCGACGCCGGAGACGGACCGCATCATCAACGCCGAGACGCTGAAGCTGCTGCCGCGCGGGGCGGTGCTGGTGAATGTTGCCCGCGGCGGTTTGATCGATGAGGAGGCGCTGATCGCGGCGCTCCGCTCCGGCAGGCTGTTCGCCGCCGGGCTCGACGTGTTCCGCTCGGAACCCGATTACGATACCCGCCTCGCCGCCCTGCCCAATGTCGTCCTGACGCCGCATGTCGGCAGCGCGTCGGTGGAAACCCGCAACGCCATGGGGTTTCGGGCCCTCGACAACATCGCCAATGTGGTGAGCGGGCGGGCCGCAATCGACCCGCTGTGGACCTGAGCCGGAGCTGACATGAGCCTGCGCATCGCCCTCGGCGGCTTCCTGCACGAGACGCACTCTTTCGCCCCGCGCCCCACGACCTATGCCGATTTTCGAATGCCGGGCGGGTTTTCGCCGTTTCAGGACGGGCCGGGTTTGATCGAAACGCTCCGCAACACCTCGGTCCCGGCCGCCGGTGCAATCGCTGCGCTTTCGGCCGAGGGCGCCAGTCTGGTGCCGCTCACCTGGTGCTTCGCCAGCCCCGCCGGCCCGATCGAAGACGCAGCCTTCGAACGCGTCGCCGCGATGCTGTGCGCCCGGCTGTCGGCGGCGCTGGACGCAGGACCGCTGGATGGCGTCTATCTCGACCTGCACGGCGCCGCTTTGGCCGAGAGCTTCGGCGACGCTGAGGGCGAGTTGCTGCGCCGCGTGCGCGCGATCATCGGAGAAGTGCCGCTGACGATCAGCCTTGATCCGCACGCCAATCTCACCCCGGCGATGGTGGCGCTCGCGGATGCCGCGGCGCCGTTTCGAACCTATCCGCACGTGGACATGAAGGATGCCGGCGGGCGTGCGGCGCGGCTCTTGCTCGCGCGCATCGCGCACGGGGCGCCATGGGCGCGGGCCTTCCGCCAGCTCGATTTCTGGATGCCGGTCGGCAGCCAGTGCACGCTGATGGAGCCGATGCAAAGCCTGATGGCGGCGCGCGCCGAGCTGGCGGGCGATGTCGCCGAGCTGGCCTTCTGCTTCGGCTTTCCCTACGCCGATTTTCCCGATTGCGGCCCCGCGATCGCGGCCTGGGCGGAGAGCGGGGCGGCGGCGGAGGCTGCCGTCTCCGCCTTGATCGCCAGGGTCGCGGCGCAGGAGTCCGCGTTCGTGCAGGACACCTTGCCCGCCGCCGAGGCGGTGGCGGAGGCGTTGCGCGCTTCCGCCGGCGCCAGCGGCCCGGTTGTTCTCGCCGACACCCAGGACAATCCCGGCGGCGGCGGCCACGGCGACACGACCGGCTTGCTGCGCGAACTGGTCGGTCAAGGCGCGCGCGGCGCCGTCGTTTGCCTGATCAACGACGCCGAAAGCGCCGCCGCCTGCCACGCGGCGGGCGAGGGCGCGACACTGTCGCTCTCCCTGGGCGGTAAGTCCGACGGGGCGCCGTTCGCGTGCGCGGCGCTGTGTCGACGCCTCACTGACGGCCGCTTCACGATGACCGGGCCGATGAGCGCCGGGAACCCGGCCAATCTCGGTCCCACCGCGTTAATCGAGGTCGAAGGCGTGCGGGTAATGGTAACGAGCCGCAAAGTGCAGGCGCTCGATCGCGCGATCCTCCGCCATGTCGGGATCGCGCCCGAATCGGTGCCGATCCTGGCGCTGAAATCGTCGGTGCATTTCCGCGCCGACTTCGCCCCGATCGCCTCGCGCATCATCGTTGCCATCGCCCCCGGCCCGGTGGTTGCCGATCCGGCGACGCTCAACTTCCGCCACGTACGCGCCGATGTGCGCCGGCGGCCGCGAACGACCGCGTGAGCCCGTCTTCAGAGGCGCAATTCAGCGCCGCCGCGCAGGATCGCCTCGGCTTCATCGGTGAAGGCACCGTCATCGCGGTGCAGGACCAGGCCGGCCGACAGCGATAGCGCGGCCCGTCCGCCGCGCACGGCGCGCAGGATCAGCAGTTTGGCGGGCACTCCGGCGCGCGGCCATAGCGGTAGCAGAAGAACGCCGCCGCACCCGGCGCTCGCCACCCCTTCCAGTGCCTCGGCGAGCCGCGCCGGCGAGAGGATCAGCGACAGGCTGCCGCCGTGGCGCAGCATCGTCCCCAGCGATGCCGCCCAGGCCGCGACCAGCCCCGGATCCGCCCGCTTGGCGAGCGTGCGCGCCGGATCGCCCTGGGTGCCATCCCCGAAATGGTATGGCGGATTGGCGAGGACATGGTCGAAGTCGCCGCGCAGCGGCGGGCCGAGCACATCGCCGACCACGAATCCGAACGCGGCCGCATTCGCCTGTGCGTTCGTTCGAGCCAGCCGTGCCAACGCGGGATCACGTTCGAGCCCGAGGCCGGAGATCCCCCGGACGCGCGCGGCGAGACAAAGCAGCGCCGCCCCGGCACCGCTCCCGCCCTCCAGTATTGTCTCACCCGCCCGGGCGGGCACTGCGGCCGCGAGAAACACCGGCTCGATACCGCTCCGGAAGCCGTGCGCCGCTTGAGAATACTCAACCCGCCCGCCGAGCAGGGTGCCGGCGGTCGTGGCCTCCTCTCCGCCCGTACGGGCGGAGAGAGCCGGGGTGAGGTGGGACTTCGCTAGCTCGCAGCGCGAACGCGTCACCGTCGCCGCTCCATGCCGGTGTCAGCCCGGAGAGCGAGGGGCCTATCTCACCATAGTTCCGTTGCCGTTCGGCGAGTTGATGGCATTGCCTGACTGGCCCGAGTTGCCCATGGCGCTGCTGCCCATGGGTCCGTTGCGGCCGTTCTGCACGCCGTTATAGCCGCTATTTTGCGCCGTCCGGTTCTGTTGGCCGGGAATCCCGGTCACGGCGGTGATCGAGTTGGGATTGATGACCATCATCACCGGGTTACCGGCAGAATCCTTGGCACGCACAAGGAACGATTCCGGCATCACCCGGATATCGGTGAAGCCGGCCTGCGAGAGCTCTCGCTGAATTTGTTGTCGCAGGACCATGTTGTGCGGTCCGCCCGATTGAGTTCTCGTTGTTGGCGAACCCGGAGCCTTGCCCGTCATTGTTCATCTGCGGACCGGCGCCGGTGTTATTGTAAGCGGCGAAGGCCGGCGCGGCGGCGAACGCCAGCGCCGAAGCCAGAATCAGGGTACGCATCGCGAACACTCCTCTGCGGTTGAACCACTATGGAATTAGCGAAGCGCGACAGCCGCGGTTGCGCGCCGATCCCCGGCCGGCCGGGTGAAATTCCGGTTGTTTGCGACGTCAGGTGGCCGGCGCGCGCTTGGCCTTGGCGCGTTGCAGGCGCCGCTTGATGATCAGCACATCCGCGCCCAGCCGCCGATCGGGCGTATTCAGCAGGAAGGCGTCGATGCCGCCCTTCGCCTCCACGGTGCGAATCGCCCGCGTCGATAGTCTGAGATGAACCGGCGCATCGAGAATGTCGGACAGCAGCGACGCCTGCTGCAGATTCGGCAGGAACCGCCGGCGGGTCTTGTTATTCGCATGACTGACGTTGTTGCCCGTCAGCACGCCTTTGCCGGTGATCTGGCAGCGACGCGACATTGCGGAAACCTCGAACGCATCGTGATCGGGAGCCGCGCTGTATCGCCGAAGCGTCGCGTGCGGTCAAGTCTCAGAACCCGAGCACCGCGTCGGCGGCGATCGTCACCGCGTTGTGGTCGCGCCCGGCGTTGAAGGGGGGCCGCTGGAAGGCGTGGTCCCAGCGCACTTCCGGGCGCAACAGCAGCGTCGAGATCACGGCCGGAACGGCGGGCTTCACGGTCACGCCGAGCGTCAACTCGGTGTACGTGTTCGGCCCGAAGCTCCTGGCGGTGTTCGGCTTGCCGGCGAGCGCGTTGACCGCGTCGAATACGCCGGGAAAGTCGGCGACGAAGAAGCCGTTATCGTCGCGGAACACCTCGGCGCGGCCATTCAGCGCCAGATGATCATTCAGCGCATAGGAGGCGTACTGGGCCAGACCGAACGCATTCGCCTTGAAGAAGGCGTCGCGGTCGAAGTCGGCCTCGGTGGTCAGCGTCAGTTTGGGCGTGGTCTTCCACGTCACCACCACGTCGTTGTAGCTCCGCATGAAGCCGTCGGCGCCGGGCACGGTGCGGGTCGGGTTCTCCGGTCCGATATGGGTCAACGCCAGAATCGTGAGATTGCCGCCCAGCAAAGTGAGATTGAAGCCGCCGAGCGCGGCGGCGGCGGAGTTGTTGTCACCGTTGCCGAGCGAGGTGTTGGTGCCCGAATCGACGCCGGCATAGACGTCCACGACGCTGCTCACATGAGCGATCGCCAGCGCCGCCGGTGTGCTCGAACGGCACGCCGAAGTTGAAGATGTAGGAATGCGAATAGAACGGATTGGCCGACGGGTCGATGACCTCGTAACCGAGCGGTGTCGGGTATTGGCCGACCTTGAGGTCGATCCCGCCCGAGGTGAGCCAGGGCAGATGCGCCTGCACGTTGGCGTTGAGGATGGTGAGCTGATAGCGGCTGTTGGTCAGATAATTCAGCTCGCCGAGAAAATGGGTGTAGCGGGCATCGGTGCCGTACAGCAGTTGCAGATCGAAGCCGATCTGGAAGCCGGAGTCCTTCGGGTCCAGCGGGCGCTGTGCCGTGAGCAGGAGTTGGTTGAGCACCAGTTGATTGGCGCGGTCGGTGAACAGGTGGCCGAAATTCAGCCCGTCGGACGGCGCTTCCGGGTTGAAGGTGACGCCCGCCTCGGATTGGGCGGAGAATTTGATGGCGCTGAACCAACTCGGCGGCGGGGCCGCGGTGGCTTGAGGGGACGCGGCGGGCGTCTGCGCCCATGCCGGGCCGGCGAGCAGGCAAAGCGCGAATGTGGTCGCCCGAATGGGCGAGATGCAGGACATGGTCGGCTCCGAGGGAGGGGGTTGCGCCCCGATGCGAGGCGCTGCCGCTATTGGAAGATCTGCTCGCCGTGCAGCACGATATCGAGGCCCTCGCGCTCGTCATCGCGCTCCACCCGGAGCCCGACCAGGGCGTTGGTGACCATCAGGATGAACCAAGTCATCACGCCGCTGTAGATGACGGTGGTGACGACCGCGATCACCTGGCTCTCGAACTGGGCGACGCCGCCGATATTGACCCCCTGCGGCGCCGCCGTGGTGGCGGTCAGCGGGCCGAAGGCGAACACGCCGGTCAGAAGCGCGCCGATCATGCCGCCGATGCCGTGCACGCCGAAGGCGTCCAGACTGTCATCGTAGCCCAGCATGTGCTTGAGACTGGTCGACGCCCAGTAGCAGCCGAGCCCGGCCGCGACGCCGATCAGGATCGCCGGTCCCGGCAGCACGAAGCCCGATGCCGGGGTGATCGCGACCAGCCCGGCGACGGCGCCCGATGCGATGCCGAGCACCGAGGGTTTGCCCTTGGTCGCCCATTCCGCGAAGGCCCAAGCCAAGGCCGCGGCGGCGGTGGCGATCTGCGTAACCGCCATCGCCATCCCGGCCCGTCCGTTGGCGCCCACCGCCGATCCGGCGTTGAAGCCGAACCAGCCGACCCAGAGCAGGGAGGCGCCGATCAGCGCAAAGGACACGTTATAGGGCGCCATGTTGTCCTGGCCGTAGCCGATGCGCTTGCCGAGCACGAGGGCGCAGACCAGGCCGGCGACGCCGGCGTTGATGTGGACCACGGTGCCGCCGGCGAAGTCGGCCGCGCCGGGCAACCCGAACACGCCGGCGCCGAGCCAGCCGGTCGCACTCCAGACCCAATGCGCGATCGGCGCGTAGACCAGGATCGACCACAACGTCATGAACACGCAAAGCGCGCTGAATTTCAGACGGTCGGCGAACGCGCCGGCGATCAGCGCCGGGGTGATGATCGCGAAGGTCATCTGGAACATCATGTACACGGTCTCGGGGATCGTCGTCTGGGTGGCCGAATCGACCCCCGCCCCGAGCAGGAACGGCTTGTCCCAGTTGGCGCCGAACCCCTGCAGAAAGAACCGCGACAGGTCGCCGATATACGGGGTGCCGTTGGTGAAGGCGAGGCTGTAGCCGATGACCATCCAGACGATCGTCACCAGGCAGCAGACCGTGAAGGATTGCATCATGGTGGCCAGCATGTTCTTCCGCCGCACCATGCCGCCGTAGAACATTGCGAGCCCGGGAATGGTCATCATCAGCACCAAAGCGGTGCTGGCGAGCATCCAGGCCGTGTCGCCACTGTCGAGGTGCGGCGCCGGATCGGCAGCGAATGCCGGAGCGGCAAGCAGCCATGGCAAAAAGGCGGCAATCCGGAGAAGGTGACGAGGCATCGGCGCGGCTTCCTGGTTTTGCTTAGGGCAAACCACTACAAAATCCGTGCCGCATTTCGCCAACCAAAATCCGGCATTCTCCGGCGCAATCGGGAGTTACAGCCCAAAGATGCGACAATGCTTGACCAAACAACAGGCATCCGGCGGCGGCGAACGGACCGCCCCGGCCGCGCGTCACGCCCGGGTCCGACGATTGCAGCGGGGCACCTAGGGTGAAGAAAACCGCGCTCCTGCTCGCCATTCTCGGGGTGGCCCTGGCGATCGTGCTGGTGGTGTGGCTCGGTGCCGGGAAGATCGTCAACGCGATCGCCGCCGTCGGCTGGGGCGGATTCGCCATCCTCGTCCTCTGGCAGCTCCTCACCTTCGTCTGGCTCGCCTTCGCTTGGCGCCGGGTTTGCCCCGGAGTCTCGATCCGCCTCCTGATCTTCGGCCGGCTGGTGCGCGAGGGCGGGGCCAATATCCTGCCCTTCTCCGAAATCGGCGGGCTCGCCTTCGGCGCCCGCGTCCTTACCCTGGAAGGGGTGCGGTTCGAGCGGGCGGTCGCCTCCTCCATCGCCGACGTGGCGGCTGAGTTCATCGGCGAAATCCCCTTCATCCTGTTCGGCTTCGCGATGCTGATCGCGCACAGCCCCGGCTCATCGCTGCTGCTGCCGATCGGGATCGGGCTGGCGCTGGTGATCGTGGGCGGGGGAGCCCTGATTTGGGCCGAACGCCACTCCGAGCGGCTGTTCCATGCCATCGGCCGGCGCATCGCCGCGCGCTGGGCCAAGCGGGCGGAGAGCCAAGCGGTGAACATCCAGCACGATTTCGAGCATCTGTTCACGCAGCCGCGCCGGATCGGCGCTGCCGCCGCCATCCATCTGGGCGGCTGGATCGCCGGCGGGCTGACCGTCTGGATCGCTTATCGGCTGCTGGGCGGGCAGATTGAGGTGGTTTCGGCGATGGCGATCGAGGGGCTGCTATCGGCGGCGCTCGCCGTCGCCTTCCTGGTGCCGGGCGGAATCGGGGTCCAAGAGGTGTCGTACGTGCTGATCGGGCGCGCCTTCGGAATGCCGGCGGCGCTGTCGATCGGGCTGTCGTTCCTGCGCCGCGCCCGCGACATCGTCATCGGCGCGCCGGCGCTGGTGTCCTGGCAGATGATCGAGGCCCGTCGACTGCGGCGCAAGGGTCAGTCGGCGGAAGCCGGCGAGGGGTGAGGAGACCTGTCACCATGGAGATCATCCGCGTCGAGGCTTTCCAGATACGATGGGATGGGAACGACGACCCCGCCCGCCGGAGCGCGTTTGTTCGCATTCATGCGGACAACGAGCTTTCGGGAATAGGCGAGGCGTCGCCGATGCGGGGCGGGGCCGCATCGCTCGGCATCATCGAACGCGACATCGGTCCATCGCTGATCGGCGCTGACCCGCTCGATCATGCGGTGCTGCATGACCGGCTCCTGCACGGGTTGGTGAAACTCGGACCGGAAGGAGCGTTGTCGGGAGCCCTCGCCGCGATCGACATCGCGCTTTGGGACCTGAAGGGCAAGCTTTTGGGACAACCCATCTATAAGCTTTTGGGAGGCGCTTGGCGCACCACGCTGCCGTTCTATGCCTCCATCGGCCACAACGGCGCCGGGGAACGCGACGTTGACGAGGTCTGCCGTGTGGTTGAACGGCGGCTGAAGGACGGGCCGGCGGCGGTTAAGATCCGGTTCGACAGCGACCGCGTCACACCGGACCTCGACATCAAGGGCGACATCGCCAAGGCACGCGCCGTGCGCCGGTTGGTCGGCGACGATTTCCCGCTCGCCTTCGATGCCAACAACGGGTACTCGGTCGGGGGCGCCATCCGCGTCGGGCGCGCCCTCGAAGAACTCGGCTACTGGTGGTTCGAGGAGCCGGTCCAGCACTATCACGTCGCGCGGACGGGCGAGGTGGCCGGCGCTCTCGACATTACCGTTTCCGCAGGCGAGCAGACGTACACGACGGCCGGCGTCGTAGACCTGATCAACGCCGGCGTTCGGATGGTACAGCCCGATATCGTCAAGATGGGCGGGATTTCCGGCCTGCTGCGCTGCGCGGCCGTCTGCCAGGGCGCATGGCGTGGAACTGGTGCCGCATCAGACGCAGCCGACCATTGGCCACATGGCCAATCTGCACGTCTGCGCTGCGCAGATGCACGCGACCAAACCGTGCGAGTGGGACGACCCGTCATCACGCCGCCACGTCGTGTTCGACAATCCACCGAAGCCGAAGGACGGGCTGTTTCATTTGCCGACCGCTCCTGGGCTTGGCCTCGCTTTCATCGAGCACGAGCTGGATCGGAGACGGATTCCGGCCTCCGGAGAGAGCTCCGGTGAAGGGCCGAGGAGCGGGTCATGACCGCGGGCGTCCCGCTGATCGCGGATCGCGCGGCGACGCACCAAATCAAGCCGATTGAACGCGACACCATGCGCCGCGTCATTCGGCACTTTCTTCCCGTCCTCATGCTCGGCTATTTCTGTGCCGGCCTCGATAGGTCGAACATCGGCATGGCCGCGACGACCATGAACCGCGCTCTCGGGTTCTCGAACGCGCAATTCGGATTCGGAGCCGGCGTCTTCTTCTTCGGCTACTTTCTCGCGGAGATACCGAGCAATCTGATCATGGACCGGGTCGGTGCCCGGCTCTGGATATCGCGCATCGTGGTGACCTGGGGTGTGGTTTCCGCGCTGACCGCCTTTGTGTGGAACTCGTGGAGCTTTTACGGAATCCGGTTCCTGTTGGGCATCGCCGAGGCGGGGTTCTTCCCGGGCGTGCTGCTCTATATGACCTGGTGGCTCCCATCATCTTACCGGAGCCGGGTGGTCGCGGTGTTCATGGCCTCCGGGGTGCTCTCGCAAGTCATCGGTCAACCGGTGGGCGGGCTTCTGCTGCGCCTGCATGGCAGGTTCGGCCTGGCCGGATGGCAATGGCTGTTCATCATCGAAGCCCTGCCCACCTTCGCGGTTGCTCTCGCGACCTGGATGCTGCTGACCGACCGCCCCTCGGAGGCAAGATGGCTCGATCCGGCGCAGCAATCCTGGCTGGTGGACCGCTTGTCATCCGAACAGGCGCAGCGTGAGGCGGTCCGCGAGTACTCGCTGCGGGAGGCACTCCGCAACCCGAAGCTATGGGCGCTTACCACCGCACAGATTGGCCACCAGATGATCGATTACGGCTTGGTGTTCTTCATGCCGCTGATCGTCCGCGGGCTCGGCGTCGCCACCGGATGGGTCGGCTTGGTTTCCGCGCTGCCCTATGCGTGCGGCTTCGTCGCCATGATCGCCTGGGGATATCACTCCGACCTGACCGGTGAACGGGTTTGGCACACCGCCGGCACCTGCTTCCTTGTCACCGCCGGCCTGGTCGCCTGCCTGCTGTTCGGTCGCAATCACCCGGTCGCGATGATGGTCGTGCTGTGCGTCACCGTGATGGGCAATCAGTCGTTCGCGCCGTGCTTTTGGTCGATCCCCAGCGCCATGCTGACGGGGGCCGCCGCGGCCGGAGGTCTCGCGATGATCAACTCGTTCGGAAATCTGGGCGGCTGGCTCGGGCCGTCGGTCTACGGCCTGGTCAAGGACGCGACCGGCAGCACCAATATCGCCTTGCTCGGCTTGGCCGTTGGCCCGCTGGTTTCGGGAATCATCATCGTCCTGGTCGGCCACGATCGGAAGCTGGAACGCATTCCGGGCCGCTGACCGATTGGCCGGAATGGATTGGCGAAGGTCGCACCCTCACATCTCCCCCGCCTCGGCGAGGATCCGCCGCGCGCGCGGGGCGTCTTCCTCGGCGACGGCCAGCCGGCGCTGAATGGCGTTGCCGCTGCCCTCCATCACTGAGGCGTGCTGATCGAGCAGCAGCGAGGCGATGCCGGCATCGGCGAGCAGGGCCGAGAGGAAGGATAGCCGCACCGGGTCGTTGCTGGTCACGATCACGCGCATCTCGGCCCGACTCACAATAGGAAAAGCTTCGTTACACAATCCCCGGTGCAACCGGAAGCCCGGTCCATTAGGATTTCCGCGTTCACGGGAAAATGCCGCCATGAGCACCGCTGCGGCGCTGATCGCGCTCAACCGCTTCGGCCTCGGCGCACGGCCGGGAGAGGCGGCCGGCCTCGCCGACCCCGGCGCCTGGCTGCGGGCGCAGGCGGATCACGAGGCGGCGCCGATTCCGGGCATCCCCTCCACCGCCGAGCGGCTGCACGTCTTCGCCCGCTTCCGCGACGAGGAGAAGCGCGCGCAAGCGATGCGCGCCGAGGCCGAAAAATCCGCCACCGCGACCGATGCCGCAAAGGGGATGCGCGATGCCGTGCCGGCGGCGGACCGCCCCCGCGCGCAGATCATCGCCGATCTCGAGGCGCGCATCAGTAACGCGGTCGCGACCGAGGCGACGTTCACCGAGCGGCTGGCGATGTTCTGGTCGAACCACCTCGCCGTCTCGGCACGAAAGGGCCGCTACATCGCCCCGCTCTGCGTGCCCTACGAAAACGAGGCGATCCGCCCGCATGTGTGCGGCCGCTTTGCCGACATGCTGATCGCCAGCGCCGGCCATCCGGCGATGATGCTCTATCTCGACTCGGCCGGCTCGATCGGTCCCGACAGCTTCGCCGGCCAGCGCGGCAAGCGCACCTATAACGAAAATTACGCGCGCGAGGTGATGGAGCTGCACACGGTCGGCGTCGGCGCCTATTCGCAACCCGACGTCGTCGAGCTGGCGCTGGCCCTGACCGGCCTCGGCATCGACCGCGAAGCCGGAACGGCGACCTGGCGGCCGCACTGGCACCAGCCGGGTGAGCGCACCATCCTCGGGCACCGGTTTGCCGCCGACACCGACCAGATGCACGACGCGCTGGAGATGCTGGCGCTGCATCCGGCCACCGCCCGGCGCCTCTCGGCGAAACTCGCGGCGCAGTTCTGCGGCGACAACCCGCCCCCGGCGTTGGTGGCGGCGATGGCGCACGCCTGGCAAGCCGGACATAGCGCGCTGCCGCCGGTCTATCGCGTGCTGCTGAACGCGCGCGAGGCCCGGGCGCCGGGGCCGCGCAAATACAAGACGCCGGAGGAGTTCGTGATCTCCGCCGGCCGCGCGCTCGGCCTCGGCGATCAGGCGCCGGTGCTGCTGAAGGCGATGCACGACCTCTCGCAAGTGCCGTTCACCGCCGAGGCGCCGACCGGGTTCAGCCTCGCCGATGCGGAGTGGCTCAACCCGGCGGCCGTCGTGCAGCGAATCTCGGTCGCCGCCACGCTCGCCGCGCACGCGCGCCCGGACCAGGACCCGGTGGCGCTGCTGGCCTCGGTCGTGTCGCTGTCGCCGGCCTCGCCGAGCGTGGATGCGGTGGCGTCGGCCCGCGGTCCGCGCACCGCGTTCACGCTCCTTCTCGCCTCGCCCGAGTTTCAGCGGAGGTAATCGATGCTCACCCGCCGCTTTCTTCTGAGCTGCCCGGCCTTCCTCGGTGCGGTGTCGGCCTCGCCGCGGATCGCCTTCGCCACGCTCCCCGGGCGGCCCGATCAGCGCTTCGTGCTGGTGATCCTGCGCGGCGCCATGGACGGGCTGGCGGCGGTGCCGCCGATCGGCGACCCCGACTATGCGGCGACGCACGGATTGCTGGCGATCCCGGCTTCGGGCCAGGAGGGCGGGGCGCTGCGCTTGGACGACCGCTTCGGACTGCATCCGGCGCTGGCGCCAGTCGCGCCGCTCTACGCGTCGGGTGAGATGCTTTGCTTGCATGCGCTCGCCAGCCCCTATCGGCAGCGCAGCCATTTCGACGCGCAGGACCTGCTGGAGAACGGCACGGCGCGGCCGGGCGGTGCCGCCGACGGCTGGGTGAACCGGACACTAAGCGCGCTCGGCGCCACGCGCTGGGAGGCGCTCGCGATCGGCGACGACATCCCGATGGCGCTCCGCGGCAAGGCGCCGGTCGGAAACTGGCGCCCGGGCGGCGGCCCCGAAGCGGGCGAGGATGTCATGCGGGCGGTGTCGGCGATGTATGCCGCCGACCCGGCGCTCGCGAGCGCATTGCGCGCCGGGATTGAGACGGCGGCGATGGTTGCCGGTACGGCACCTTCGGCGCCGGCGCCGAAGAAGCAGCCCGAATTCGCGGCCATCGCCGCCCGCGCCGGGTCGCTGCTCGCCGCCGACGACGGCCCCAATCTTGCGGTGATGGAGGTGTTCGGCTGGGATACGCATGTCGGCCAAGGTGCCGCCAAGGGCCGGCTGGCGCTGGCGCTCCGGCAATTCGCGGGGGGGATCGCCGACATGCGGGCTGCGCTCGGCCCGGCCTGGGCGCGCACCGTCGTCGTCGCCGTCACCGAGTTCGGCCGCACGGCGCGGCCTAACGGCACCGACGGCACCGACCACGGCACGGCCTCGGCCGCCTTCGTCGTCGGTGGCCCCGTGGCCGGCGGACGGGTGATCGCCGACTGGCCGGGTCTCGCGCCGGCGGCGCTCTATCAGGGGCGCGATCTGGCGCCGACGTCCGACATGCGGGCGCTGTTCAAGGCGGTGCTCGGCGAGCACCTGCATGTGCCGACGCGGCTTCTGGATACGGCGATCTTCCCCGGCAGCGCCGGGGTGCGGCCGATGTCGGGCTTGATGCGGGCCTGATTTGGGCCGCTGGGGCGGGGGAGAGGTTTGATTGCCATCAGTCTCGCCGCCACTTGTGCGCGGTTCGTTGCTGCCACCGATCATCAGCATCCGCGAACCTTTTGTCCTGTGCCACCCAATCGTTCGCTTCAGCTTCGGTTGCGAAGCCAGTTGCCGTGCGGGGCAGGGAATTCGCCTCGGCGAGCTCGACCCGGTAGTCATGATCCTCCTGGCGGATCACACGATAAAGAGTGCTTGCCATGCCCCAAATATGGCGGTGGCCGGCCCGGGTTGCATCATCGGATGCAAAGGGACTTTTTATTCAGGACTATCTCGCGGCCTCATCGGTTGCCGCCCGCCGTCCGCGTCCGCTATGTTGGCGGCAAAACGACCCTAGGGAGGCTGCCATGACCATCACCCGCCGTGCGCTGCTCGCCGGCACCGCCGCGACCGCCGTCGCATCCGGCGCGCGCGCGCAATCGAAGCCGGTGCTGCGGATCGGTGTGCTCTGCGACATGTCGGGCACCTATCGCGACATCGCCGGCCCCACCGGCCTCGCCTGCACGCGCCAGGCGGTGCAGGAGTTCAACGCCGGCGGCTTCGATGTCGAGGTGCTGAACGCCGACCATCAGAACAAGCCCGATATTGCCGTCTCCGTCGCCAAGCAGTGGTTCGACCAGCGCGGCGTGACCATGATCACCGACATCACCGCCTCGTCCTGCGCGCTGGCGCTGGTGGGCGTGTGCCGCGACGCCAACACGGTGCTGATTCCGACCAGCACCGCGACCTCCGACCTCACCGGCAAGGCCTGCTCGCCGAACACCATCCACTGGGTCTACGACACCTACATGGACGCCAAATCGACCGGCGGCGCTATGGTCAGGGCGGGCGGCGATTCCTGGTATTTCATCACCCCCAATTACGCCTTCGGTCAGGCCTTGCAGCGCGACACCACGCATTTCATCGAGGCCGCGGGCGGCAAGGTGCTGGGCGGGCGGCTCTATCCCTTCCCCGACACCACGGATTTCTCCTCGATGCTGGTGCAGGCGCAGGCCTCGGGGGCGAAAATTCTCGGCTTTTGCAGCGCCGGCACCGACCTCATCAACTGCATCAAGCAGGTGCGCGAATTCGGCATCAATCAGACGATGAAGCCGGCGGCGCTCACCTGCTACACCTGCGATGTGCATTCGCTCGGGTTGCCGATCGCGCAAGGTCTGCGATTGACCGAGTCCTACTACTGGGACCTTAACCCGCGCACCCGCGCCTTTCAGCAGCGCATCAAGCCGAAGGTGACCATCTGGCCGGCCTCCACCCAGGCCGGAAACTACTCGGGCACGCTGCATTACCTGAAGGCCGTCTCCGCGATGGGCGGGCCGGCGGCGGCCAAAGACGGGCGCGCGGTGGTGGCGCGCATGAAGGCGATGCCGACCGACGACGATTGCTTCGGGGTCGGGCGCATCCGCGAGGACGGCCGCAAGATCCACCCGAGCTACTTGTTCGAGGTGAAGACGCCGGCCGAGAGCACGCAGGAGTGGGATCAATATAAGCTCATCGGCACCACCCCGGCCGAAGAGGCGTTCCGGCCGATGAACGAGGGCGGCTGCCCGCTGGTGAAGAGCTGATCATTTCATCGGCGTACGCGTTGCCACATCGCGCGGAGGCCGTGCTCCAGCAGTGTCATCGGCGTGCGCCGTTGCATTTGCAGGTAAACCAGCTCCGGCCCCGGTCGGCCGAGATTGGCCTTGTAGCGATAGGCACCGGCCATGAAGTCGTAGAGGTGCGCGCCGGCTTCGACATGGCGCTGGATGGTCAGTGCGTGGCTCACCAGCCCGGGCTTGAGGCGCGCATCGTCTTCGAACCGCAAGCCGGAAACGAAGGCGAGGACGTGGCCGCGCAGGATCAGGTTATAGACGTAACCGATTACCATATCGCCGGCCGCCACGCGCACGATCTCCGCCGCCTCGCGCGGTACGCACGCCGACACCAGTCGCCGTTGAAAGCGGGTGAAGAACGGGAATGCGAAGCCGCCCGGGCTGCCGCGCCCCTCCCATTGGCGCTGATGCAGTGCCGCGAGTTCATCGAGCCAGGCCGATGCCGTCGCCGCATCCGGCGCCGCGGTCGCGACGAGCGGGCCGCGCTGCGCATAGAGGCGCATGGCGCGTCGCACCTGCTGGCGGGTGTTGGCGCTCAGGGTGTCGAGATAGCGCCCGCCCGCCCCCCGGACCGCGTCGAGGTCCACCCGCCAGGACGGTTTGCGCGACAACTCGCGCACCAGCGCATCCGCCGGCGCCAGGCCGCTTGAACGATCGGCGGCGACATCCTTTATGTGCAGCTCGTCGTAGCGCTGGCCGTCGATCGTCCGCCCGAGCAGCCAGGCGCAAGCCGCCGCCTCGGCGTCCCGACCGGCGCGAGCGCGATCGACCAGAAAGCCGTTATATTCCTGCGCGATCACGTCGATGTCGGCGCGGCCCGTTGCGTGCAGATGCAATCCGGGTACGCGAATGGCGCCCGCCGCTTCACGGCGAAGCCGGGGCATCAGCAACCCGAGCAGCACCAGCGCCCCGCCCGCCTCGCCGATCAGCACCATCGGCATCCGATCCAGCTCGGCGATCCACGCGCCCATCCAGTCCCAGCTCAGGAAGAACGTAATGTCGGCGCGCGCCTCCAGGTCGCGCCACAGCAGCCCCAGATCGGCGGCGCTCAGTTCGGTTTGGACGTGAAAGCGCAGCGCCGCGCGTGACAGCGCCGCCGAGTCGGGCTGGAATGACGCGTCCACAGGAGTTTCAGCCATGATCAAGGTGGTGTCGTTGCTGACCCGCAAGCCCGGCCTTTCGACCGAGGAGTTTGTCCGCCACTGGCGCGATATTCATGCGCCGCTCGCGCTCGAGGTGCCGGGCATCCGGCGTTATGTGCAATCGCACATCAGGGGCTTTCGCACGCGCGCCGATATCCCGGAAATCGACGTCGAAATCGACGGCATCGCCGAGCTTTGGTACGACGACGAGGACGCGTTGCGTCAATCCGCCGCCACGCCCGAAGCCAAGCGCCTCTACGCCGACGGCGCGCTCTTCATCGGCCGTATCAAGACCTGCGTGATCGACGAGCAGTCGATCATTCCGCCGCCCTGACCTGGTCTTCGACCGGCTGATAGGGGTAGCGGCGGGTCTTGTCGGCGTTCACGCCTTCGATGCGCAGCAGCCGCGTCGAGCCGTCGCGACGCGGCGAGTGCAGCACGCCCGGCTCGTAGAGGTAGGCCATGCCGGGCGTGAGCGTGTAGTCGCGCACCCGCCGCGCCTTGCCGGGTGTGGTCGGGGTGGCCCGCGCCAAGCACTCCCAGTCGGTCATTACCGTCTCGCCTTCCGCCTGGCCATAGATCGCCCAGGTCGGCCCGTGATCGTGCGGGGCGCTGTTCTTCGCCCCCCGGTAGGCATGGGCCAGGATGGTGAATCCGAGCTCGGGGTCTTCGTACAGGACGTGCCGCTCTTCGTCATATGGCAGGATATTGGCGGTGACGAAGGCCGGATCCTTCAGCACCTCGGCGACCCGTTCGCAGACCTTCCGGCGTCCCTCGGTGCCGGGATGATCGCGCAACAGATTGCGGCAATCGGCGGCAAACTCGCTTAGCGTGGTCATGGCGATCCCTCCAATCCCTCAGCGCCGATAGGGGTAGCAGCGGGCGCGGTCCAGCGTCAGCCCGAAATGATCGGCCAGTGCCCGGATCGCCGGCCCATGGCGCGGGTACGGGTCGGCGTTGGCCGGCCCCACGAGGATCGGCGCGAAGCCGCGATCCGGACGCCCGCCGGCCGGCAGCATCGCGGTGGCGCGGCCTACTCCGTCCTCGTCGCGGAGGGTCAGGAACAGCGGCATCTCGCGCCTGATATGCGCCTCCAGCCCGATCGCCTGCTCGAACAGCACGGTGGACACCGGCACGAAGGTTTCGGCCGCACGCTCACGCTCGCGGCGCCAGTATTTCTCGACCGCGTGCCCCAACTCCCGCAATTCCGCCGCCGCCTCGCCGTCGGTGGTGATCCGGAACCAGGTCATGTTCTCCGGCGCGTCGCATACGTAATCCATGCGTCTCCTCCCGCCAGCTTGGTTGGAACTCAAAGCACAGACTAGGATGAAGCGTGGCGGGAGCAAACTCCCGAACGCGGGAGGGTTGGATGGCCGAGGGCGCCGGCGAGGAATTCGACTATGTAATCGTCGGCAGCGGCGCCGCCGGATCGGTGCTCGCCGCGCGGCTGAACGAGGATGCGGGCGTGCGCGTCTGCGTGCTGGAGGCGGGGCCGCCCGACCGCCATCCCTTCATTCATGTGCCGGGCGGCTTCATCAAGATGTTGTTCAACCCGGAGTACACGTTTCAGTTCAAGACCGAGCCCGGCGAGGGCACGGCAGGGCGCCGCATTCCAACGACGCAAGGGCGCACGCTGGGCGGCTCCAGCTCCATCAACGGGATGGTCTATAATCGCGGCCAGCGGGCCGATTTCGACACCTGGGCGCAGCGCGGCAATCGCGGCTGGGGCTACGCCGACGTGCTGCCCTACTTCAAGCGCACCGAGCGCCGCCTCGGCGTGCACGACCCGCGCTATCACGGCGCCGAGGGCGCGCTGCCGGTCACGGACATCGACTGGATTCACCCGATCTGCGAGGCGTTCATCGCCGGCGCGGTCGGGGCGGGCCTGCCGCGCACCATCGATTACAATGCGCAAAGCCAGGAGGGCGTCGGGTATTTCCAGCGCGCCATCCACAAGGGCTACCGACATAGCGCGGCGCGCGTCTTCCTGCGACCGGCGCGCCGGCGCGGGCTGGAGGTGCGCACCGGCGCCCGCGCCGCGCAGATCATCTTTCAGGGCAAGCGCGCGGTCGGCGTGGAATACGTGAACGATCGCGATCGGAGCGAGCGGCGGATGGTGCGCGCACGGCGTGAGGTGATCGTCTCCGCGGGTACCGCGAACACCGCCAAGCTGTTGCAAATCTCGGGCGTCGGGCCGGCGTGGATCGGGCGCGAACTGGGCGTGGCGCCGGTGCATGAATTGCCCGGCGTTGGCGAAAATTTCCGCGATCACTTCGCGGTCCGGTTCGTCGCCCGGGTCCGCAACAGCATCACCATGAACGAGCTTTCGCGCGGGTTGGGGCTGGTGGGGCAAATCGCGCGCTGGGCGAGCGGGCGCCCCTCCATACTGGCGCTCAGCCCGTCATTGGTGCACTGGTTCTGGAAGTCGCACAACAGCCTCGACTTCGCCGATTTGCAGGGCGTGTTCAGCCCGGCGAGCTACAAGGAGGGCTTCGTCGGCCTGCTCGATGACTTTCCCGGCATGACCTGCGGGGTTTGGCAGCATCGGCCGGAGAGCACGGGCTATGTTCGCGCCCGCTCGCGCGATCCGTTCGAGGACCCGGCGATCCAGCCGAACTATCTGGCCGACCCGATGGATCGGCAGGTGCTGCTCGCCGGCATGAAGCTCGCGCGCGGGCTGCTGCGCACGCCGGAGCTCGCCGAATATTTCGACCATGAGACGCTGCCCGGCGATCGCGTCGGCAGCGACGACGAATTGCTGGATTTCGCGCGCCATTACGGTTCCACCGCCTATCACCTGATCGGAACCGCGCGGATGGGACCGGCGAGCGATCCGATGTCGGTGGTGGACGATGAGTTACGGGTGCACGGGCTGGAGAATTTGCGAATTGTCGATGCGTCGATCATGCCGTCGATGCCCTCGGCGAACACCTATGCTTCGACGATGATGATTGCGGAGAAGGCCTCCGACATGATCCGGGGCCGCGAGGCATTGGCGCCGGTCGAGGGGTTGGCAGCGTAAGCGGTTGTGCTTACGGGACGGCTTCTCCGGGGCTGAGCCGCTACGGGCAAATCCAGCCACCCCCGTGCGGGCGCGGAAAACAGCCGACGGCGCGCGGCAAAAAGTAGCGCGGCAGGAACAGCACGGTGTCGGGCAGCAGGATGATGACCGAGATCACCACCACGAACACCACGTAGATCGGCATCGACTGACGCAGCGCGCGCGAGAACGGCACCCCGGCGAGAGAGGACGACAGCAGCAGGATGATCCCGCAGGGTGGGGTGATCAGGCCGAAGGCGAGCGTCACGATGACCACCACGCCCATATGCACGGCGTTGATGTGGCCGAGCTTCTCGAGCGAGAGGATCACCGGCATCAGGATGATGATCGCCGGCAGGCCGTCGAGGAAGTCGCCCACGATCAGGAACAGCAGCGCCACGAAAAACAGGATGGCGCGGGCGTCGGTGGTGCCCATCATTGCCACCCAGCCCATGATGATGTCGGCCCCGCCCAGATAGGCGAGCATCCATCCGAACGCCGAGGCCCCGGCCACCGCCGTCAGCGGGATCGCGTACATTACCGCCGCCATGGCGAAGTCCTTGGGCAGCCGACGGAAGTGGCCCCAATTCATCACCGGCAGCAGAACGCCGATGGCATAGACCACCGCCGCCATTCCGGCCTCGGCGGGCGTAATGATGCCGCCCAGGATGCTGCCGATAATGATGATCGGTATCATCAGCGGCAAGACGGCGCCGCGCAGCGCCGTTCCGAACTCGACCAGGTTGGCCCGCCGCTTGCGCCGCCCCGGAAAGCCGAAGAAATAGCTGTAGATCATCAGCCCGATACATACCATCAGGCCTGGCACGGCGCCGCCGAGGAACAGCCCGCCCACCGAGGCGTCGCCCACCGCGCCATAGACGATCGCCATGATCGACGGCGGCACCATCGAGGCGATCGATGCGCCGGCGGCGATCAGCGCCGCCGAGAAAGCCGGAGTATAGCCTTCTTCACGCATCGCCGGCATCAAGATGGTGCCGATCGCAACGGTGTCGGCGGTCGACGAGCCGGAGATGCCGCCGAAGATCATGCAGGAGACGGCGACCACATGCGCAAGCCCGCTGCGCAAATGTCCGACCATCGCCTGCGTCAGCGCGATCAGCCGCGCGGTGATGCGCGCCGAGGTCATCAGCTCGCCGACCAACAGGAAAAACGGAATGGCGAGCAACGCCAGTTCGTTAATGCCGTTAAACAACTGGCCCATCAGCGAACCGATGGTGAGGTCGGTGAAGATCGAGGCGACCACCACCACGGCGGCGATCAGCGCGAAGGCGACCGGCAGCCCGGCATAGCCGAGCGTCAGAAACAGCACGCACATGACGACGATGGCGACTTGGTTGGTGCTCATCGGCGCGCTTCGGCGATGGCGGCCAGGTCCACCCCGGGCGGCAGCTCGGGCATCGGATCGGCAAATCCTCGGCGCCAACCATTGACCAGCTTCTCGATCGAGAACAGCCCGATCAGCGCTCCGCACACCGGGATCGCGGCGTACAGCACGGCGACCGGCGTGAGCGAGGGCATCAGAAAGCTGCCGAAGCCGGTGAGGAAATTCCGATAGCCGTACCAGATCATCGCCGCGGCAACGCCGATCATGACGAGTTGTTGGAAGGTCTCAATTGCCGCGCGAACGCCGCCGGTGAACGCCTCGGCGCTGGCGGCGAGGCGGAAATGGTCATTGCGGCGGACCCCGACCGCGCCGCCCATGAACACGCCCCAGACGAAGAAGCCGAGCGAGAATTCCTGCGCCTCCAGCCAAGGATGGCGCAGGATGCGAAAGGCGACGTCGCCGAGTTCGCTGACCAGGAAGCCGAACAGCAGCAGCGCGCACAACGCCACCAGCGCGAATTCCAACGGATCGAGCGCCCGCCATTTGAGCTGCGGACGCTTGCGCGACAGCACCGCGCCGGCGAGGTCCGTGTAGGCCACCGTCTCAGGCCGGAACTTTGCGGACCAGCTCCAGCAGCCTCACCGCGTAGGGGCCGAGAGCATGCGCCTGCTCATCCTGGATCGGCGTCGCGATCTCGATGAAACCGGCGCGGTCAACGCCGGTGAACAGCTCCACGCCCATCTTTTGCAGCGAGTCCTCGGCAGCATGGTCGTAGCCGAGCGATTTCGGCACGAACAACGCTTGCGAATAGGCGAAGGTCTGTCTGACCCAGCCCTGCTCCTCGGGGTTGAGGCTGTTCCAAGCCTTGTCGCTGACCCAAAGATGGTTGTTGTTCGCCTCGTGATCGGAGAACGACAGTATGGGCGCCACCTCGTAGTGCTTCTGTGCCCGGTAGATGTCGGCGCCGTTCTCGGCGATTTCCACCAGCCCGGTTTCGAGCGAGGTGTAGACTTGGCCGATCGGCATGTGGACCGGAATCGCGCCGTACGCGCCGAAGAAACGGTCCTCGGTCTTGGTCGCCTGGACGCGAATCTTGCGGCCCTTCACGTCGCCGACGCCCTTGATCTCGAACTTGGCGTAGAACTTGCGAAAGCCCAGCGTGCCGAGGCCCAATGACTTGGCACCGGTGGTGTTGGCGGCGATCATCTCCAGAAACAGCGCGTTCACCGCCGGATCGAGCATGGACTTCGCGAGATGGCTCTCGTCGCGGAACACGAAATGCATCGAGAAGACGCCGGCCTGCGGCACTACCGTCGAGGTGTTGGCGGTGGAGTTGATGACGAAATCGATGTCGCCGCTGCGCACCTTCTGCGCCAATTCCGGCTCCTGGCCGAGCTGCGCACCTGGGAATTCGTGGATCGAGAACCGCCCGCCGCTGACCTGCTTCAGTTTGGCGCCGAAGGTGTCGGCGAGGAAGCCATAGCCGGTGTCGTGCGGTTCGTCATGGGCGAAGGTGAACACGCGGTTGCCGGCGGCGATGGCGGGGGCGGCAAGGCCGGCGCCGATGGTCGTCGCGGCGGCGGATCGGATAAAGTTGCGCCGCGAGAGCGTTGCGTCAGCCGCCATTTGATCCCTCCCTGGATGCGGCCATGAAACGACGTCGGCGGCGCAATTGTCAATCGCGGCGCCAGGTCGCCAATGCGTCGAGCGCCTCGATCCGGTCGCCGCGCACCCAAAGCGGGTTCACTTCCAGCGCCTCCAACTCCTCGCCCAGTGCCAGCGCCGCCGTGCCGATGGCGGAGATCGTCTCGGCCAGCTTATCGAGATCGGCCGCCGGAACGCCCCGCGCCCCGGCCAGCAGCTTGGCGCCACGCAACTCTTCCAACATTCGCCGGACCTCGGCGGGGTCCATGGGTAGCGGGCGAAGTGCGACGTCCTGCAACACCTCCACCCAGACGCCGCCGAGGCCGACCGCGACCACCGGACCCCATTGCGGATCGCGCGTGCATCCGACGAACAGCTCGATGCCGCCCGATCGCATCGGCGCCACCAGCACCCCGTCCACCCGCGCCCCTTCCGGCGCGGCGGCGCGAACCCGCGCGTAGGCCTCGGACACCGCCCGGTCGCCCTCGAGGTTGAGCGCCACGCCGCCGATGTCGCTCTTATGGGTGATGTCGTCGGAGGCGATCTTCAGCACCACCTTCCCGCCGATCCGTTGCGCCGCCGCCACCGCCTGCTCGGCACTGGTCGCGAGTTCGGTCGGGATCACCGGAACGCCCCGGCCGGCGAGGTAGGCGAGCGCCGCCTGCTCCGAGGTCGGCCGCTCGGCGGAGGGCGCCGGAGGGGTGCCGACGGGCGCGGGGCCGCGGCGCACCGCGTCCGACCACCGGAAGGCGTGCGCCAGTGCGCTGGCGCCGTGATGGAGACCAGCGCCGACATAGGGCAGGCCGGTGTCCTCCAGGATGCGCCATGAGGTTTCCGTCACCGGCTTGACCGTGTGGCTGATCATGAGCGCCGGGATCGGCGCCGCCTTCAGTCCGGTGCCGATATGCTGCAACGCCGCCAGCACGAAGTCGCTCGCCAATTCCTCCGCCGTCGGCACGTCGAACAGGCAGGCGAGCGCGGCGAATTCGGGCTGTGCCCCCATGATGCGCAAGCCCTGCTCGAACAGCTCCGGCTGCAACACCGCGCCGCCGGTAATGTCGAGCGGGTTGTGCGGCGTGCCGAAGGCCGGCAACGCGGCGCGCAACTCGGCGGTCGCATCGTCCGACAGCGGCGGAATGGCGAGCTTGTTCACCGAAGAGCGGTCGGCGAAGATTTCGCACGCGCCTCCCGAGACGGAGACCAGCCCGATGCCGCCCTCCCGCACGACGCCCGTTCGGGTGATGATCTCGGCGGTGAACAGCAGATCCTCCACCGATTCCACGCGCACCACGCCAAGCTGACGGCAGACGCCGTCGAACAGGCGGTCGTCGCCCACCAGCGCGCCGGTGTGTGCCCGGGCCGATTTCGCGGTGATCTCCGACAGTCCGATCTTCAACGCCACGATCGGCTTGCGCGCCGCCAGCGCCTTGCGCGCCACGGCGACGAAATGCGCAGGGTCGCGGATTGTCTCGGCGAACAGCGCGATGGCCCGCACCTCCGGGTGGTCGAGCAGGTGGTCGATGAAGGTGGTGGCGTCGAGATCGGCTTCATTGCCGGTGGAGATCAGGTGACTGAGCCCGATCTCGTGCTGCTGCGCCAGCGCGGTGATGAAGCCGCCGGTGGCCCCGCTCTGCGCCACCACGGCGATCCCCCCGGGCCGGCGCGGCCCGCGGACGAGACCCGTCCAGAGCGGCACGTTATCGAGGAAGTTCACCAACCCCAGGCAGTTCGGCCCGAGCAGCGCGATGCCGTGCCGGCGCACCAGCAAGGCCAACTTCTCCTGCAAGCCTCGGCCTTCCTCGCCGGTCTCGGCGAACCCCGAGGTGAGCATGATGGCGCTGCGTCCGCCGGCGGCGGCGAGGTCGGCGAGCGCCTCCTCGATCCCGGACAGCGGCACCATGATGAGGCCGAGATCAATCGGCTCGCCCACGGCGACGCAGGAGGTGGCGGCGTTGCGCCCGTGCACCACGCCGCCGCGCCGGCTGATCAGATGCACGGCGCCCGCGTAGTTCCGTCGCACCAGGTTCTCGAACGTGCCGATCGACCAGCGTGAGCGATCGGTGGCGCCGATCAGCGCCACCGATCGCGGTCGCAGCATGGTGGACAGATCGCGGGTGGGCGCTTCGGCCATGAACATCTCCCCTCTCGATTGAGGAGAATGTCGCATGTCCGACCGCGCGCGGCTATCGGGAGGCGCGAACCAACCGCGCCGCAGCGCCTCCCCAAGCCCGGACGGCGAGGCTGTAGATCACGGCGAACCCGAGGCCCATGGAGGGTCTCCTCACAAATCGGGGGCGAGGTCGGCGTGGAACCGGTTTCCGGCGGTGGTGGCGCGAACCACGCCGACGCGGATCACGTAATCGGAGAACCGCTCGCCGGCTTGCCGCTGCGCAGCGTAGTCGGCGAAGAGCGGGCGCAAGGCGGCGATGATCGCATCGTGGCCGATCTGCTTGCGGTACAGCTTCGAAAGGCGGGTACCGTCGAAAGCGCCGGCGAGATAGAGGTTGTAGGCACCCGGTCCCGTCCCGACTAACCCGATCTCGCTCAGATACGGCCGCGCGCAGCCGTTCGGACAGCCGGTCATGCGGATCGTGATCTCGTCTTCGCCGAGCCCGGTCCGCTCGACCTCCGCCTCCAGCGCCGTGATCAGGTCGGGCAGGTAGCGCTCGCTTTCGGCCAGCGCCAGCCCGCAGGTCGGCAGCGCGACGCAAGCCATGGCGTTGCGCCGCAGCGCCGAGATCGGCGCATCCAGACCGTGCGCGGCCAGCAACGCCGTCATCGCCGGCTTCCGGTCGGCGGCGATGTCGGCGATGATGAGATTCTGGTTGGGCGTGATGATGAAGCGCCCCGAATGCGCTTCGGCCACCGTGCGCAAGCCGCGCAGCATCTCGCCCCGCACCCGACCGTTCTCCACGAACAGGCAGAAATGCCAATGTCCGTCATCGCCTTCGAGCCATCCGGTCGGATCGCCGGAGCGATCGAAGGCGTAGGGGCGTGCTTCCTCCAGCGCGAATCCGAGGCGCTTTTCCAGTTCCGCCACGAATGCCGCCAGCCCGTGCCGCTCGATCGTGTATTTCAGCCGCGCGTGCTTGCGATCGGCGCGGTCGCCCCAGTCGCGCTGCACCGTCACCACCTGCTCGCACACCGACAACACCTGCTCCGGGCCGCAGAACCCGATCAGATCGCCGGTGCGCGGGAAGGTGTCGGGTTCGCCATGCGTCATCCCCATGCCGCCGCCGACGGCGACGTTGTAGCCGGCAATGGCGCCGTTCTCGACGATGGCGATCAGCCCGATTTCGTGGGCGAAGGCATCAACGTCGTTCAGCGGCGGAATGGCGATGGCGATCTTGAACTTGCGCGGCAGATAGGTGCGGCCGAGGATCGGCTCGTCCTCCGCCTCGCCCCCGGCGACGCGCTCACCGTCGATGAAAATGTCGTGCCAGGCGCGCGAGCGCGGACGCAAATGCTCGCTGAGCGCGCGCGCCGTCGCCAGCGCCTCGGCGTGGACCGAAGCGCGGTACGGGTTCGGCGTGCAGATGACGTTGCGGTTGACGTCGCCGCAGGCGGCGATGGTGTCCAGCATCGCTGCGTGGATCGCCTGGATGGCCGGCTTCAGGTTTGACTTGATGAGGCCGTGGAACTGGATCGTCTGGCGGGTGGTGAGGCGCAGGGTTCCGTTGCCGCGCTCGGTCGCCATGTCATGCAGCGCGATCCATTGCGGCGCCGTCAGCACGCCGCCGGGCACGCGCAGCCTGGCCATGAAGATGAATGCCTTCTCCATCTTCTTCTTGGCGCGTTCGGGACGCAGGTCGCGATCGTCCTGCTGGTAGATGCCGTGAAACTTCGTGAGCTGCGCGTCGTCGTCGGAGACGGACCCGCTGATGCGATCCGCCAATCCCGTGGCGATGGTGCCGCGCAGGAAGTTGCTCTCGGCCTTGATGGTCTCGTTTACCGACGATTTCATGGCAGCGGGCCTTCAGTAGGTGTCGCGCTTGTAGCGACCGTCGCGTTGCAGACGGCGCAGCCACTCGGCGGCGGCCTCGTCGCTCAGGCCGCCTTGATCGGCGCCGATCCGCAGCAAGGTGGCGTGCACGTCCCTGGCCATCGCGGTCGCATCGCCGCAGACATAGAGAACCGCGCCGTCGGCGAGCCACCCGTACAGCTCGCGCCGCGCCGCCCACATCCGGTGCTGGACATAGATCTTCTCCCGCTGATCGCGCGAGAAGGCGACGTCCATGCGGCCGAGCACGCCGGACTTCAGCCAGTCCTGCCATTCAAGCTGGTACAGAAAGTCATGAGTGAAGTTGCGGGCGCCGAAAAAAAGCCAGCTCGGCCGGCTCTGCCCGTTGGCCTCGCGTTCCTGCATGAAGGCGCGGAACGGCGCGACGCCGGTTCCGGGGCCGATCATGATGATCGGCCGATCGGGGTCGGCGGGTAGGCGGAAATGCGGGTTCGGCTTCAGCATGAGGTTCAGCCGCTCGCCGACGCGCCGGCGCTCGGCGATGTCGCAGGAGGCGACGCCCTTGCGGGCGCGGCCATGGCTCGCCCAGCGCACCGCGCCCACCAGCAGATGCGCCTCGTCGCCCACCAGCGCACGGCTCGATGCCACCGAGTAGTAGCGCGGCGGCAGCGGGCGCAGCAGTCCGGTGAGCTGCGCTGCCGTTAGGCGGGCCGGGGCGGCTTCGAGCAGATCGACGAACTGGCGGTCGCGCACGAACTCGGCCGCGCGTTGGGGGTCGGCAGCGATTGCCGCCAGCTCCGCATCATCGCTGAGCCGCGCATGGGCGCCGATCTGCGTCCGCGTCAATGTCGTGATGTCGAACTTGTCGCGCAGTTCCGCGCTGAGCGCCGGATCGTCGCCGAGCCCCGCCGCTTTCAGCACCTCGGATACCAGTGCCGCGTCGTTGGTCGGCACGAAACCGAGTGAATCGCCCGGCTCGTAGGCCAGCCCCTGCAGCGACAGCTCAAGATGCACCGTCTCGGTGGTCGAGCGGCTGCTGTTGAGGTTGACCATCGCCGTCACCTCGGCCTCCCCGCGACGGGCGCGTTCGGGTTCCGGGTCGGGTTCGGCGCGCGCGAAATCGACATGAATGACCGAGCCCGGCTCCAGCGCGCGCAGGCTGGTGTCGATCCAGGTTTTCGCCGGCGCCGCATAGTCGAGATCGCAATCGAGCCGCTCGGCGATGCGCTCGGCGCCGAGTGCGGCCAGGCGCTCATCGAGCACGCGCCCGGTCTCGCAGAATTTGGCATAGGCGCGATCGCCCAGCGCCAGGGTGGCGTAGCGCACGCCCTCGAACCGCGGCGCCTGCTGCGACATCAGGGCGGCGAGGAACGGCTCCGCCCGTTGCGGCGGATCGCCCTCGCCCCAGGTGCTGGCGATCAGCAGCAGATTGCCGGACTTGGCGGCCTGTTCGGGCGTCGCGTCCGCCATATCGAGCGTGCGGGCGGCGAAGCCGAGCTTGGCGGCGGCCTTGCGCGCCGCCCCGGCGAGCGCCTCGGCGTTGCCGGATTCGGTGGCGTAGAGGATCGTCAGCGGCGTGCGTGCCGCCGGCGGGGCGGCGGGAATGCGCTCGCCTTTCGCGGCGGTCCAGCCGGCGATGTAGCCCTGCAGCCACTGGACCTGCTCGGGGCTGGCCTCGGACAGCAGCCGACGGATCACGCTCAGCTGGTCTTCGGCAAACGGCGCGGGCGCGAGGGCGGGCATGGCGTCTCCTAGGAAGCGCGGGCGAGAGCGGGTGCGGCCGCCGCCATCGGTTGCGTCTGTTGCAAGGGCGCGAGAACGTCGCGCAGAGCAAGCACCGGGCCGACGACGATCAGGGTCGGCCGGGCGGGAAGGCGGGTGGCGACTTCTCCGGCCGTCGCCAGCGTCGCCATGGTGACGCGCTGCGCCGGTGTGCTGGCATCGGCGACGAAGGCGACCGCCTCCGTGGCCGGGCGCCCCGCCGCGATCAGCGCCGCCGCCATCGGCGCGGCCTGGCGGCGCGCCATGTAGAACACCAGCGACGTCGGCGAGCTTGCCGCCAAGATCGGCATGCGCGTCGTGGCCGGTGATGAAGGCGACGCTGCGCGCGAGGCCCGCGATGCGTGAGCGGGATCGCGGCCGACGGCCATGCCGCCGATCGCCGGCGGTGATGCCGGGGATGATGCGAAACGGAATGCCGGCGGCGGCGAGCGCCAGCGCCTCCTCCCCGCCGCGGCCGAAGATCAGCGGATCGCCGCCCTTCAGCCGCAGCACGCGCAAGCCGTCGGCGCCAAGCGCGATCAGGCGTTGGTTGATGCGCAGCTGCGGCGTTTGCACGCATCCGGCGCGCTTGCCCACCTGCTCCAGCCGATGCGCGGCCAACGCCAGGATGTCGGGCGCGACCAGCGCGTCGTGCAGCACCACGTCGGCCATCGCCAGCGCGTGCGCGGCGTGCAGGGTGAGCAATCCCGGATCGCCCGGCCCGGCCCCGGCGAGCCATACCGACCCGGGGGCGAATTCGGGCGCCGCCAATCGTGTGGCGGCGAGGTGCAGCGCCGGGTTCATGGCATCCATCCGGCGGCCGTGATGGCGTGATCGGTTTGCCGCGCCAGCTCCTCGAGCGACAGGCCGCGCGTCCGCCAGTCCAGGCGGCGGGCGCCGAGCGCTTCCGTGCGCGTCGCCCATTCCGGGCCGAACAGCTCGGCGAGCCGTGCCCGGATGCGGGCGGCGAGGCCCGGGCTCCGCCCGCCCGTCGAGACGGTCAGGAGCAGATCGCCGCGGCGCAGCTCGGCGACGCTGTGGAAGTCGCACAGCTCACGCCGGTCCTCCACGTTCACCAGTACCCCGACACTGCGCGCCATCGCCGCGCAAGCGGCGGCGGCATCATCGATGCCGGTGATCCAGAGGGCACCGATACCGGCCAGCGCCTCCGGCGCGGGTTCGGGTCGAATGGTGACGTTTGCGGGCAGCGCGCCCGGCGCATCGGACCCCATCCAGAACAGCAGGACTTGCTCGGCTCCGGCAGCGAGCAGCCGCGCGCGCCGCAACGCCGGCGCGCCGCGCCCGGCAACGGCCACGCCGACCCGGGCCGGGTCGAGGGCCACGGCGATCATCGGCGAGCCAGGGAAGGCGAGAGAGGGGGCATCGGGTTCCGGGCTTCGGGAGCGCCCGTAGAAGAGATCGTTTTTCCCTGAAAGTGCAATAGCAGCGGCGGAAAAGAAATTTCCTCCAATTAAAGGCCAGTGTGGAGAATGACTGCTTCGTCGCTCTGGCATTTCGGGTGAGCCCCTCCGCCTCCGTGCGGGGCGCCTCGCGGGCGCGGTCCTTGACATTCGACCGAAGATGTGTTAGTTAGAAATTTGGGCAAGGACGGGCGACGTGATCCAACGGCAGCGCGGTTTCGACGATCTCGTGCTGCCCTTCATCTTCGTCCCACACGGCGAGGCGGAAGGTCCCGAGGTCGCCGTCTTCAAGGCGCGCCATCCGGGCTGGATCAAGATTCCGGCGACTTTCGTCCCCAATTCTCCTCCCCAGTCGTCCGAACCGACACCACCACCCCCAGAGACGTTCGCGGCAGAAGACCCCGGGCATTCCGCACCTGTTCTGTGCTCGGAGCACCCGCATCTGCCGTCCCGGCTGCGTCCCTCGGTGCGGCCGCCGTCAGGCGCGAGCGACGGCACCGATTGGTGGGGCGCCGTCAGCGCCTTCCGAACCTCCTGCAAAATGCTGGACGACCCGGTTGCGCTGCTGCGCGCCAACGTGGTCACGCGCAATCTCGACGCGCCGCGCGCGCCGCCGACCCCCGCGTCAGATGGACCCGACGGTGAGCGACGACTGGCGCAAGTTCTCCCGCTACCGCTTCCCGCTCCCCCGCCGGTTCCGGGCGACGCCCCCGACGGTTCGATCGACGAAGCGGCCCGCACGCTGTCGAACGCGGTCACCCGCGGCGTGCGAGGAATACTCGCGAATGAGAAGGCGGACGAAGAGCCGCGTAGCCCCCAGGACGTGCTGGCGCCGGGTGGGGTCGTGATCGGGACGCCCAACAAAGGAAGCGAGAAGGTTCGCAACTTGCCGGGCGGGCATCGAGGCCGCCGAGGAGTTGTTCGAGAGGCTTTCGAAAGGCGGTACGCCGACAACCGATGTACAAGGGCAGGGGCGTCGACCTGCCCGGAGGCGGGTTCGTGGGCTATCGTCCGAAGAGCACCAGCGGCTTGCCGGCAAGTGACATCAACATCCCTGGGATTGGCAATATCAAGCTGCATTTTCCATAAGAGCCGCCAGCCCACATCCTGGGTGGAATCTGGGTTGCGCCTCTGAAGATTTGCAGAAATTGAGCGAAGGTCGAATCGTGTCCGGAATCGAAAAAATTGTCCAGTATGCGCTTGACGAGTCCGAAATAGACATCGTGGGACTTTGGCAGATTTGCGGATACGTTGATGACATATTCCAGCCTGAAAATTCTGACCGGAGAAGAGGTTTGGTCTTCGATGCCGTTCGGGCATTGTTGAAGAACGGGCTTCGTCCCGTCCAGTACTCACCTGAAGCCGATCGATACATCCCGTGGCCGGAAATTGCGCCGGCTGAAGTCGTTGCGCGTATCCAAAGGGAATGGGACTATCTCGGCCATGATCCACAGCCGGGCGATATTCTCTGGTTCGACAATCCAGCCGTAAATCCCGCTGATGCTGAGCCGCCGTATTCGGCGTCTGCTTCGGTCACGTATACGCCCGCAAAGCTAGAGCGGTCTCACGCGAACCGGAATCTTCAAATAGGGAATTCCGGCGCGCCCCCGAGATGTGATTCGTAGGCCTCCGGCATTGGCCGGAGGCAGACATGGGGTGGCGGAGCGGACAGGCATACGCGCAGGACTTGCGGGATCGGGTTCTGGCGGCAGCGGGTAGTGCGCGGGTGGTGGCGGCGCGGTTCGGGGTCAGCGTGTCGTACGTCGTGAAGGCGCGGCAGCGGCAACGCGAGCACGGTGGGATATCGGCGCGCCCGCAGTGCTCCCACACGCCCCGACTGCTGGCCGGCCTGCACGACGCGATCCTGGCGCATGTCGAGGCGCACGCCGATGCGACGGTGGCCGAGTTGCGGGAGTGGCTCCAGCGCGAACACCGCGTGTCTGCCAGCATGGGTTTGATGTGGAATACCCTGCACCGGCTCGGCCTGACGCTTAAAAAAAGACGCTCCGCGCCGCCGAGCAGGCGCGTGCCGATGTCGCCGAAGCGCGTCGCTTATGGGCCGAGCGCCAGCCCGGTCTCGATCCGGCGCGGCTGATCTTTCTCGACGAGACCTGGACCAAGACGAACATGACCCGGCTGCGCGGGCGTAGTCGCCGTGGCGCGCGCCTGATCGGGAGTGCCCCATACGGCCATTGGAAAACCACCACCTTTCTCGCCGGCCTGCGTCAGGATCGCATCGTCGCGCCCCTGGTGCTCGATGGCGCGATCAACGGCCGCGCCTTCCTGGCCTGGGTCGAGCAGTTCCTGGCGCCGACACTGAAGCCGGGCGACATCGTGGTCGCCGACAACCTCGCCAGCCACAAGGTCGCCGGCGTCCGCCAGGCCATCGAGGCGCGGCAGGCCAGCATGATGTTCCTGCCAGCCTACTCGCCCGACCTCAATCCGATTGAGCAGGTGTTCGCCAAACTCAAGGCGCTGATCCGCACCGCCGTGCCACGAACACCCGAGGCACTATGGACCGGCATCGGCGCCATGCTCGATCGCTTCAGCCCGGCAGAGTGCGGCAACTATCTCGCCCACTCAGGCTACGGACGGTCAGCGTGAGACCGCTCTAACAGCATGAACACCAGCGGTGTCAGTACGATCACCCCGACTGATGCCGAGCGGCGGTAATTGGCGTCCACCTCAACGCCCCAACTGCGCCCCGGGCGGCGAGAAGGCCGGGGCGACGGCACCGCCGGGGCTTGCCCCGGTGCCGCGCACGCAGCGTTCGATCATCCGGTCACGGGCGTAGCGGTCCGACAGCGCCGCCGTGGGATCGCCGATCAGCCCGGTGCTGGAATTGGGCGCGCCGTTGGCGCCGATGCTGTAAATGGCTGCCCCGGTTCAGTCGATCGTACACCTGATCGGCGTGGATTCGGCAAGCGTTGACGGTCTCGCGCTCGGTCACGGACAGATTCGGCGCGTGTTGCGCGCAAGCACCGAGCGCGAGCAGCAGGGCGATGGCGCGCTTCATGCCGGAGCACCGCCGAGCGCCATCCCGCCGGGCGCCAGCGCCGGCCGCGCGAGTCGGGCGCGGAAGCCCGCTTCCTCGAAGCGCAGATCGGCGTCGAGCGGCGCTGTCGCCGCCGCGCGCAGCAGCGCGCCGTCGAGCTCCGCCCCGTCGCGCGCCAGCCGGTAGAACGCCGCCGCCCACTCGGCGCGAGCCAGCAGATCGACCAAGGCCAGCAGCCGCAGGCACACCGAAAGCCCGTAGGAGCTGCCCAAACCGACCGTGCCGTCCACCGCGCCGGCCCAGCAGGCGGCGTCGCGATCGGCCAGGGCAAGGTCCACCATGCTGCCGTCGCGACGGCGGAACCGGAAGCCGCGCACCGAGCCCCAGGCGGCGGCGATCGCCGCCTCGCGCGCCGCATACCACGCGCGCTCGAGATCGCGCCCGCGCACGCGCGGCAACTCCTCGGGCGCGAGGTCCACGAGGTAGGTGAGGGCGCCGTCCGGGCCGTGGCCCACGCGAACGGGGTTGGATAGACTCATCGGAAGGAGGGTGGACCGCGGATTTTCCGGGCGCCAGTCTTGACTCCGCCGCAAAGGGAGATTCAGTCGATGCGCGATCCCGCCACTCTGAGCGCCACCGAAGCCGCCCGGTCGATTCGTGACGGCAAGCTGCGGGCCGAAAGCTTGATCTTAGCCTGCCTCGATCGCATCGCAGCGCGCGAACCGACCGTGCGTGCCTTCGCCGCTTTCGATGCGGCCGCGGCTGCGCGCGCTGCGGCCGCGACGCGTCCCGGACCGCTCCAGGGTCTGCCGATCGGGGTCAAGGACGTGCTCGACACCGCCGATATGCCAACCGAATACGGCTCGCCGATTTGGCGCGGATGGCGGCCCCGCGCCGACGCCGCCGCGGTTGCTCTAGCGCGGCAGGCCGGCGCGGTCGTGATCGGCAAGACAGTCACCACGGAATTCGCCAACCGTCACCCGGGGCCGACCACCAATCCCCACAACCCGGCGCACACGCCGGGCGGCTCCTCGTCAGGCTCGGCGGCGGGGGTCGCAGCCGGCTTTTTTCCGCTCGCCTTCGGCACCCAGACCGCGGGCAGCGTGATCCGTCCGGCGGCCTTTTGCGGCGTCGTCGGCTATAAGCCGAGCTTCGGCATGATCAATCGGAGCGGCTTGAAAATTCTAGCCGAGAGCCTCGATACGATCGGCGTCTTGGCGCGCTCGGTCGCCGATTGCGCGTTGTTCGCCGGCGCGGTGGCGGGGCGCGACCTGGGCGATCCCGATCGTCGGACTACGCCGCGCATCGGCATCTGCCGCTCGCCGGTGTGGGAGGTAGCGGCGCCGGAGACCCGAGCCCTGCTCGAGCGTGCTGCCACTGCGGTCGGGCGTGCCGGCGCCGTCGTGGCTGCGCGCGAGCTGCCGGACTATTACCGCCGGTTGCTCGACGCGCATCCGATCGTCATGCACGCGGAGAGCGCCGCCGCTCTGTCCTGGGAATTGAACAACGCGCGCGATCGGATCAGCGGCGAACTTCTCGAGCGGCTGGAAGCCGGCTTGCGTCAGCCGCCGTCGGCGCTGGACGACGCAAGGGAGGTCTTCCGCCGCACGCAAGCCGGCTTTGCCGAGGCATTGTCCGGGCTGGACATCCTGCTCACGCCGGCCGCACCCGGCGAGGCGCCGGCCGGGCGTGCGTGGACGGGCGATCCGGCGTTCAATTTCATCTGGACCAGCCTGGGGGTTCCCTGCGTGACGGTGCCCGCCGGCACGGGTCCAAGCGGGCTGCCGCTCGGGATTCAGATTGTCGGACGTCGTGGCGAGGACGGCGCCACGCTGGCGGCGGCGCAATGGGTCGCGGCGGCGCTCGGGTGATCGCCGTCGCCCCGCAGCCGATACGCATCGACGTGAGCGATCGGCTCTCGGTCGCCGGCCTGCTGCAAGTTCCGATTGGTGCAAGCCTCGGCTTGGTGATGGCGCATGGCGCCGGAGCGGGAATGACGCACCCGTTCATGGAAGCGGTCGCCGACGGCCTTGGCGAACGCGGCGTGGCCACGCTCCGCTACCAATTTCCCAATATGGAACGAGGATTGAAGCGACCCGATGCGCCGGCACTGGCGCAAGCCACCGTGCGTGCCGCCGTCATCGCCGCGGCCCGGCTGGCGCCGACGCTGGCGCTGTTTGCAGGAGGCAAGTCGTTCGGCGGTCGCATGAGCTCCGAAGCACAGGCGGATAAGCCGCTGGCCGGCGTGCTCGGCCTCGTGTTCCTGGGCTTTCCCCTCCATCCGGCCGGCAAGCCCTCGACAGAGCGCGCCCTGCACCTGTCGCGCGTGCATATTCCGATGCTGTTTCTCCAAGGGACGCGTGACTCGCTGGCAGCTCCCGAGCTGCTCGTGCCGGCCATTGCGCAGCTCGGAGCGGGCGCACTGGTGGTGCCGATCGCCAATGCTGATCATTCATTTCACGTGCCGGCGAGAAGCGGCAAGACCGACCGCCAAATCCTCGCCGAGATGCTCGACACGCTCGCCGCCTGGCTGCGGCGGCAGTCCGCTTGATCATCGCGCCCGCCTGCGCACCCGACTCCGAGCGCCGTCACGGCCCCGGTTCGAGCGGCGTGCCCATCGCTGCCCGGGATTCCTGCGCCCGTGCCGGTCCACGCAGGAACCGCTCGGTCGCTACCGCGACCATGACCCCGACCAACGAGCCGAGCGGGTAGACCCAATAGGTCGACAAATCGCCACGTGCGAAATCGGGGCCGAAGGCTCGGGCCGGATTGAACGCCGCGCCGTCGTACGGGCCGCCCATCGTGCCCATCGCCATTACGTAAGCGCCGACGGCGATCGGCACGAAGCTGCCATTCAGCTTGGGACCGTTGGCCATGCTCAACACCAGCAGCACCATGCCGAAGGTCAGGATCGCCTCAAAGCCGACGGCCTGCCAAAGCTGCCCGGGCTGCGGGATGGTCGCCGCGAGATGGCCGCCATGACCGAACAGGGCGGCCGCCGTGGATGAGCCCAAGGCCGCGGCGGCAAATTGCACGGCGAAGTAGGCGAACGCCATCGCCCAACCCATGTCTCCGCGTAAGGTGAAGGCGAGCGTCATCGCCGGATTGAAATGCGCCGATATGTCGCCGAGAAAATACACCGCCGCGACCAGCCAGAGCGCCGACACCGCGGACAGAATGAAGGCGAACTGGAATGGTGCCAACGCAGCGCCGCCGAAGCCAACCAGAATCGCGGCGCCGCCCGACAAGACAAAAGTCAGGCCGGAGGTGCCGATCAGTTCCGAAACTAACCTGCGGGCGCGGTGATCGTTGCTTTTCCAATCGGCGGAGAACCGATCGCCGACCTGCGCCGCCAGCGCCTCGCGACCGAATAAAGCGGGTTGACGGGTCCGGCTCACGCGGGCACTCGCGGTCGGCGGCGGGGTCGTCAGTTCGCTGCCACATGGGGTTGGACCATCTTGGCCGGATCGACCACGCGGTCGAACTCCTCCTCGGTGACGAAGCCGAGCTTCAGCGCCGCGGCCTTCAGCGTCAGATCGTGGTCCATCGCATAATGCGCGATCGTGGAAGCCTTGTCGTAGCCGATCACCGGCGAGAGCGCTGTCACCAGCATCAACGACCGCTCGACATACTCGCCGATCTTCTTGCGATTCGGCTCCGTGCCTTCGACCAGGAAGCGGCGGAAATTGGTGCAGCCGTCGGCCATGATCGTGATCGAATGGATGATGTTGAAGATGAGCAGCGGCTTATAGACGTTCATTTCGAGATAGCCGCCGGCACCGCCGAAGCCGACCGCGACATCGTTGGCCATGACCTGCACGGCGATCATGGTCAGCGCCTCGGCCTGGGTCGGGTTGACCTTGCCCGGCATGATCGACGAGCCGGGCTCGTTCTCCGGGATTTGCAGCTCCGCGAAACCGGCGCGCGGGCCGCAGGACATCAGTCGGATGTCGTTGGCGATCTTGTAGAGCGAGACGGCGAGCGTGCGCAGCGTGCCGGACAGCTGCACCAGCGCGTCATGCGCACCTTGCACGGTGAACTTGTTCGGCGCGGTGATGAAGGGCAGGCCGCTCAATCTTGGCGATCTCGGCCGCGGCCGCCTCGGCGAAGCCGGGTGCCGAGTTGATGCCGGTGCCGACCGCGGTGCCGCCCAGCGCCAGACGATAGACGCCGCCGAGCGCCGCCTCGATCCGCTCGAGATTGTCGGTGAGCATGCCGACATAGCCGGACCATTCCTGCCCGAGCGTGAGGGGCGTCGCGTCCTGCATGTGGGTGCGGCCGATCTTGATGACGTCCCGCCATTCGTCGGCCTTCTTCGCGATTGCGTCGCGCAGCGCCCGAACCGCAGGCAGCAGACGCTGGCGGACGTTTACGGCGGCGGCGATATACATGGCCGATGGAAAGGTGTCGTTGGACGACTGCGCCATGTTGACGTGGTCGTTCGGATGGACCGGGGTCTTGGAGCCGAGCGCCGTACCGGCGAGCTGGCAGCAGCGGTTGGAAATCACCTCGTTCACGTTCATGTTGAACTGGGTGCCGCTGCCGGTCATCCACACGTGCAGCGGAAACATGTCATGATGCCGGCCGGCGAGGATTTCGTCGCACACCTGAACGATCAGCTTGTACGGTTGTTCCTCCAATCGCCCGCCGTCATGGTTGGCGATGGCAGCGGCCTTCTTCAACGTGGCATAGGCGGTAATCATCTCCCGCGGAATGAGATCTTTGCCGATGCTGAAATGTTCCAGCGAGCGTTGCGTCTGCGCCCCCCACAGTTTGTCGGAGGGGACATTCACCTCGCCGAGGCTGTCGGATTCCTGGCGGACGAGGCCGGGATCCGGGGCGATGCCCTTGGAGTTGTCCGAAGACGTCGGCATGGCGCCCTCCCGAAGTTGATGGGCGGTACTCGCTCTGAAGTGACCGCTTCCTCGCGACAATACGACAGTATTATGAAATTGAAAACGTTTGTCCAGGGGCCGGGGCGGCTGCCGGGACCACGGGAATCAGCCCGCCTTTTCTCCGAACAGCCCGCCTAACCGCGCGAGCGCCGTCAGATGATGGTCGGCGTCGCCGAACATCTGGTCGATCATGGTCATGCGCTTGAAGTAGTGCCCGACCTTGTACTCCATGGTCATGCCGATGCCGCCGTGGAGCTGGATCGCCTCCTGGCCGACATGCTTGCCGGAGCGGCCGATCTGCACCTTGGCCGCCGATAGCGCGCGGCGGCGTTCGGTGGCGTCGGCCTCGCCGGCCATCACGGTGGCGAACAGCGCCATGCTGCGCGCCTGCTCCACCGCCGTTAGCATATCGACGGCGCGGAACTGCAGGGCCTGAAAGCTGCCGATCGGGCGGCCGAATTGCTGGCGGGTCTTCAGGTAATCGAGGGTAATCTCCTGCATCGACGCCATCACGCCGACCGCTTCGGCGCAGAGCGCGGCCGTCGCCTCATCAATCACCCGCTCGATCACCCCCAGCGCATCCTCGGCGACGATCTCGGCGCGCGCGCCGGAAAGCGTTACCTCGGCGGCGCGCAGCCCGTCCTGCGTCGGCACTCCGCGCCGCGCAACGCCCGGCGCATTGCCGTCCACCAGAAACAGGCCGATGCCATCCCGGTCGCGTTGTCCGCCGGCGACGCGCGCCGTCACCAGCAGCTTGTCGGCGGCATCGCCGTGCAGGACCACGCCCTTGGCGCCGTCCAGAATCCAACCGTCACCGTCGCGCCGCGCCTTGGTCGCCACATCGGCGAGGTTCCAGCGCGAGTGGCGCTCCAGGTGCGCGAAGCCGAGCTTCAGTTT
Source organism: uncultured Pseudomonadota bacterium (assembly GCA_963762525.1). Taxonomy (GTDB): domain Bacteria; phylum Pseudomonadota; class Alphaproteobacteria; order Acetobacterales; family Acetobacteraceae; genus DATFDN01. The sequence continues at coordinate 519,658 of CAVXKT010000011.1, read as the reverse complement.
GCCCTGTGTCACCAGCGGCAACAACGCGCCGCGCTGCGCCTCCGATCCGGCGCGGTTGAGCAGACCGCCGCCAAGCACCACGGTGGCGAAGAACGGCTCCAGGATCAGGCCGCGCCCGAACGCCTCCATCACGATCGCCATCTCGACGCCACCGCCGCCGAAGCCGCCGAACCGTTCCTCGAAGGGCAGGCCGAGCAGCCCGAGTTCGGCATATTGCGACCACAGGCCGGCACTGAAGCCGGCCGGCTCGGCGAGGTATTTCCGCCGCTGCTCGAAATCGTATTGGTCGGCGACCAGCCGCTCGACGCTTTCCTTGAGCAGGCGCTGCTCCTCGGTGAGGTCGAAGTCCATCCCTACAATCCCAAGATCGCCTTGGCGATGATGTTGCGCTGGATCTCGTTCGAGCCGCCGTAGATCGACACCTTGCGGTAATTGAAATACTGCGGTCCGGCGGCGGCGGCATAGTCCGGTCCGAAGCCGGGTTCGTTCGCGCCCGCCTCCGGCGGATGATACGGCATCACGTACGGACCCACGACCTCCATCATCAGCTCGGTCAGGCGCTGCTGGATCACCGAGCCGCTGAGCTTGAGGATGGAGCTCGCCGGGTTCGGCCGCCCCTTCTCGCGCCTGCGCTCGTCCGAGACCACCCGCAGCTGCGTCATCTCCAGCGCCTTCAGCTCCACCTCCACGGCGGCCAGCTTCTCGCGGAATTTCGGCTCCTCGCTCAGCGGCACTTCGCCTTCGCGCTCCATTGTCGCGAGCTGCTTGATGCGCGCGACCTTGGCCTTGGAGGCGCCGACGCGGGCGATCCCGGTGCGCTCGTTGCCGAGCAGGAACTTGGCGTAGTCCCAGCCCTTATTCTCCTGCCCGACCAGGTTCTCCGCTGGAACCGCAACATCGTCGAAGAACACCTCGTTTACCTCGCGTCCGCCGTCGATGGTAACGATCGGGCGCACGGTGAGCCCCGGCGTCTTCATGTCCACCAGAATGAACGAAATGCCCTCCTGCTTCTTGGCCGAGGGATCGGTGCGGGCGAGGACGAAGATCCAATCGGCATACTGCGCGAGCGTGGTCCACATCTTCTGGCCGTTGATGACGTATTTGTCGCCCTTGCGCTCGGCGCGCGTGCGCAAACTCGCGAGGTCCGATCCGGCGCCCGGCTCGGAGAAGCCCTGGCACCAGAAATCGTCGGCATTGGCGCAGCGCGGCAGGAAACGGCGCTTCTGCTCGTCGCTGCCGAATTGCGCGATTACCGGACCGACCATGGTAACGTTGAAGCCGATCGGCGGCGGCACGTAGGCAAGCTGCATCTCGTCCTGGTACATATAGACCTGCACCGGGCTCCAGTCCTGCCCGCCCCAGGCGACCGGCCAGTTCACGGTGGCCCAGCCGCGCCCGTTCAGGATGCGCTGGGTGCTCACCATGTCGTCTTTGGTCAGGTGCTCGCCATCGCGCAGCTTGGCGCGGATGCGCTCGGGGATTTCGGTGCGAAAGAACCGGCGCGCCTCGGCGCGAAACGCCAGCTCCTCATCGGTGAAGTTCAGGTCCATGCGACGCTCCCGCTGCCCCACCACGGTGCGGGCCGGCGGCGGCTTCGTCAACACGGGCGCCACGGCTCTACTCGATGGCCGCCTGCGCGGGCAACTCGCTGCGGGCCCGGGGTGGCATTTGCGGCTGAAGCTTGTGAGCGGAACCCGCCGGATCGCAGGGCCGCTCGTCGCGGCCATCGCCCTCGCGGACGCGATCGCCCGCCGGCTCCGGGGTCCCGAGTGCGTGCGCCTTCTCCTCGGCAACCTGAAGTGCCGCCCGCAGGATCATCGCGCTGCCCTCGGCCAGCGTGCGCAGATAGTCGTGCACGAAACGCCGCTGAAGAGCGATGTAGTCGGTCGGGTCGGCAAGCTCGAACAGCGCCTGCGCCGAACGCAAATTCGCCTGCACGACCGCCTCCGTCAATCGTTGCAAGGTTTGCTGCAAATCCGCCAGGCCCGCACCGGACACATCCGACAATGTCAACAAATCCCGCACATCGCGGCCGCCCGCTTGGATCGTATCGGCGATGATGTCGGCCGCCCGCTCGAATCGCTTGCTATCGGCGGCATCGGCGTGCGGACGCTTCCGCTCGCTTGCGGGCTCGGCGGCGGGTGTGCGCATCGCCTCGGCAAACGTGCGCGCGGCGTGCTCGGCGCCGGCGGCGCGTTGCTGGCCATCCGTGACGCGGCCGAGGCTCATTCCTTCGGTCTGCTCAACCATGGCGGTTCCCTTCGTCAAAACGCATCTGGTATGGAATGGCCGAGGTTTTGCGCGAACGCAGGTGGCGCTTGCTCTCTTGATAAGCGCCGGTTGCCGACGATCGACAAACACCTGATCCGTTGCCAGACGGGTTTCAGCGGCCCCGAAGCTTGGCTGCGATCTGGCTCCGCAGCCTCGTTTTCGTCATAGAGACCGTCGCTCGCGAACGAGACCGACGAGCTTAGCCGAGCCGAAGCGCCAACTCCATTGCTTCTAATCAGATGTGAGATACGGAAGCCGAAATGGAACGGCGGGCGGGCGCGCATCGACCGCTCAGGCCAAATGCAGCACAGCCGCTCCAATCGCGATCAGCCCGGCGGCAACGATCGCTGCCGCGCCTACGCGTTCGTTCAGCAGCAGGCCCGCAATGGCCACACCGAACAGGATCGAAGTTTCGCGCAGTGCCGCGACAACCGCCACCGGGGCAAGCGTCATTGCCCACAGCGCCGCCCCGTACGACCCGATCGAGCAGATACCGCCGAGCAGCCCGACATGGGCCTGACGGGCGAGGCAGTGCGTGAACGCCGTCCGCCTCGCCGTGATCGCCCACCAGGCGAGCGGAAGGGCGGTCAGCAGGAATAGCCACAGCGTATAGGCGATCGGCGCGCCGGACCGCCGCACGCCCATCCCGTCGATCACCGTATAGGCCGCGATGATCACCGCGTTGAGGAGCGCGAGGACGAAGCCCCTGGCGTTTCCGGCCCTGTTCACTGACGCCATGGCGAATATGCCGGTGCAGATGACGCCCACGCCGATCCATGCCGCGATCGAGAGCCTCTCACCGACCCAGAGCAGGCCCGCGACAGCAACCAGTAGCGGCGCGGTTCCTCGCATCACCGGATAGGTCCGGCTCATCTCCGCCACATGGTAGGTGCGGGCAAGCAACACGAAATAGGCAACCTGGAGGAGCGGGGAGGCCGCCATGAAGGGCCAACTCGCTTGCCCGGGCTGGCCCAACCACGGGAGCGCTGCGGCGGCCAACAGCCCGGCCAGCCCCGCCACCATGATGGTGGTCAGGAGTTTGTCATGAGAGGCCCTGACAATCGCGTTCCAAGTCGCGTGCAGGAGGGCGGCGAAGAGGACGATCCCGAAGGCGGAGGCGGGCATCTCGCGGTCAGTAGGGGAAGCAACCCCCGGCGGCAACGCCGCGACCGGGGAGCTTTCGGAACGGTCGCCCCATGCTATGAGACGCCGCGAATGTATCGGGCAAACGGCTGGCCGCCATCGAAACGTCATCATCCGTTTACGAAACGACCGAGCGGGTGCAGCTATGACCCGCTCGCAACCGGGACTCGCGCGCACCTTGTCGCTGGCGGTTGCGGTGCCGCGTTTCGCAGGTCGGCCGATGGCGCGCTCGCGGCGCCGACGCCGGGCGCTGCTTCCGCTTGCCCTGCTCGCGCCTTCGCTGATCTGGCTCGCGGCCTTCACCTATTGGCCGCTGGTGCAGGTGCTGGTTCGCTCGCTCGGCGCCGGCGGCGAGAATTTCGCCCGCCTGTTCGCCGATGCGCATTTCACCCGGGCGGTGATCAACAACCTGGAGTATGCGGGCGGCACCATCGTTCCGGCCCTGGCGCTGGGCCTCGGCTTCGCGGTGGTGTTGAGCGAGGCGACGCCGGTCGTGTTGCTCCTGCGCACTCTGTTCGTGCTGCCGATGATGCTGCCGCTGGTCGGCGCCGCGGCGCTGTTCAGCTTCATCTTGCTGCCGGGCGAGGGGCTGCTCGACACCTGGCTCGCCCCCCTCGGCCTCGGCGCCGCGAACTGGCTCGGTGATCCGGCGCTAGCGCTGCCCGCGGTGATCGCCATCACGGTCTGGAAGAACACCGGCTATTACATGCTGTTCTTCCTCGCCGGGCTGGCCGGCGTGCCGCGCGAATTGCTGGACGCGGCGCACATCGACGGCGCCGGGGCGCTGGCGCGCTTCCGGCACGTTACGCTGCCGATGCTCGGGCCGACCTTCGGCTTCGTGCTGCCGATCGCGGCGCTGAACGCGCTCACTCAGATCGACCATGTGGTGACGCTCACGCAGGGCGGGCCGTCGGATTCGACCAACCTCGTGCTCTACTACATCTATCAACAGGCTGAGCAGAACCACGATCCCGGGCTCGCCGCCGCCGCCACCGTGCTGAGCGTGGCGGCGCTGCTGGCGCTCACGGCGGGATCGCTGCGCGCCACCGACCGCGGGCTGCATCGTGCGTCCTAGCCGCGCCCTTTCGTTGGTCCTGGTCGCGGCGGCGGCGCTGCTTTGGGCGGTGCCGTTCGCCTGGATGGCGGTGGCCTCGCTGCGTCCCGGATTACCGGCCGACCCCGCCAGCTTGTTGCCGCGCGGTCTCGGCTTCGCCAATTACGCCGAGGCGTGGAGCAGCGGCGCCTTCCCGACCTGGTATATCAACACCGCGATCGTCTGCGGTGGCATCCTGATAATGCAGATCGCCGGCGCGGCGATGGCCGGCTATGCGTTCGCGCGGCTCGCCTTCCCCGGACGCGACGTGCTGTTCGCGGCGTTTCTGCTGCAACTGATGCTGGTCCCGACGCTGCTGATCGCGCCCAATCTTGCGACCATCGTCGGCCTCCGACTTTACGACCGCCTGCCCGGCATCATGGCGCCCTATTTCGCCTCCGCCTTCGGCACCTTCCTCATGCGCCAGGCGTTCCGCGCCATTCCGCGCGACTTCGAGGAAGCGGCGATGCTGGACGGGGCGGGCGTGTTGGCGCTGGTATGGCACGTGCTGCTGCCGCTGGCGCGGCCGAGCCTGGTCGCCTTCGCCATCGTCTCCGTCACCTTCCATTGGAACGAGTTCCTGTGGCCGCTGATGGCGGTCTCCTCGCCGGATAAGCAGGTGCTGACGGTGGGACTGGCGTCGTTCGCCTCCGGCTCGGAAGCGGGCGGCGAATGGGGTGTGGTCGCGGCCGGGACGGTGCTGGTGGCGGGGCCGTTGCTGGTCGCGTTCTTGATCTTTCAGCGCCGCTTCACGGCGTCCTTCGTGTTCTCGGGCCTCAAGGGATAACAGGAGAATCCGATGCCGATCACCCGCCGGGCCGCGCTGGGCGCCGCCGCTGCCGTCTCCGCCGCCGTCGTTTCCCGCCCCGCCGTCGCCGCCCCGGTCGAGATCGACATGTTCTTTCCGGTCCCGGTGCAGGGCAAGCTCGCGACCGAGATGCAGCGCCTGATTGCCGCGTTCAACGCCGCACACCCCGACATCAAGGCCACACCCGTCTATACCGGCAGCTACGACGACACCAACGTGAAGACGCGCGCCGCGATCGCCGCCGGCCGATCGCCCGCCTGCGCGATCATGTCGGCGAATTTCGTCCGCGAATACGTCATCGACGACGCGGCGATCCCGCTCGATCCGCTGATCGCGCGCGACAACACGACGCCGAACGCTTTCATGGATAAGTTCTGGCCGGCCTTGGCGCTGAACGCGACCGATCGCGGGCGGGTCTATGGCGTGCCGTTCCAGAACTCGACGCCGCTGCTCTATTACAATGTGGCGGCATTCAAGGAGGCGGGCCTCGATCCCGACCATCCGCCGGCGACCTGGCAGGACTGGGTCGATGCCGCGCGCAAGCTCACCAGGCCGGACGGCAGCCGCTTCGGCATCGCCTGGCCAAACAGCTATGACTATTGCGGTTGGCTGTTCTCGACCTTGGCGATGGCCAATGGCGGGCAGTATTACGACACCAGTTATGGCGGGCAGGTCTATTACACTGAGCCGGCCACCGTGGCCGCGCTCGGCTTCGTCGATGAACTCGTGCATCGCCATAAGGTCATGGCGCCCGGCGTGCTCGATCCGAACGGCACCACGGCGGCGTTCTTCTCCGGCCGAGCCGCCATGATGCTGCTCTCGACCGGCGCGCTCGGCTTCGTGCGCGAGGGCATGAAGCAGCCTTTCAAGGCCGCCTATGTGCCGCGCAACGTGCTGAACGCGGCACCCGTGGGCGGCGGCAGCCTGATCATCCCGGCCGGCAACTCGCCGGAGCGTGAGCAAGCCGCCTGGACACTTATCAAATGGCTGACCGGCCCCGAAATCGCCGGGAGCTGGAGCCGCTTTACCGGCTATTTCGCTCCCAACCGCGCCGCCTATGATCTCCCGGAGATGAAGCAGTATATGGCCGAGCACCCGGAAGCCGCGGTGGCGCTGGAGCAGCTCAACCAGGCCGGGCGCGGCTGGTTCGCCACCTACCGCACGGTGCCGGTGCGCAAGGCGATGGAGGATCAGGTGCAGGCTGTGGTGAACGGGCGGGTGAAGCCGGAGGCGGGGGCGGCGCAGGCGCAGCGCGACGCCGAGGCGCTGTTGCGGCCGTATCTGGAAAAGACCGCCCTCAAGCTGCCGTCGTGATGCCGATGCTGATCGCGCAACTGACCGATTTGCACGTCCGCCCTCCGGGGCGCGCATCCAGTCGCGTCGTCGAGACCAACATGCTGCTGGAACGCGCTTGCCGCGCCGTGATGGCGCGCACGCCGCAGCCCGACGCGGTGCTGCTGACCGGCGATCTGACCGAGGCCGGGCTGGCGGCGGAATACGCGGTGCTCGCCGATATTCTTGCGCGCAATCTATCGCTTCCGGTGTTCGCTATTCCCGGCAACCACGACCAGCGCGAGCCGATGCTCGCGAACCTCCCCGGCGTTCGCCAGTCGGAGGGATTCGTGCAATACGCGGTCGAGGATTATCCGGTTCGATTGGTGATGCTCGACACCTTGGTGCCGGGCTTCGGGCACGGCGAGCTGTGTGCGAAGCGGCTGCAGTGGCTCGACCGCACGCTTGCCGCCGAGCCCGGCAGGCCGACGCTGATCGGCATGCACCACCCGCCCTTCGCCACCGGGATCGCACATATGGACCGCATCGCGCTGCACGACCCCGAAGCGTTCGCCGCCGTGCTGGGGCGCCATCCGCAGGTGCGGCGGGTCATCTGCGGGCATGTCCACCGGCCGATTACGACGGTATTGGGCCAAGTCCCGATCTCGATTGCGCCCTCGGTGGCCAACCAGGTGGAGCTGGACCTGCGCCCCGACGCACCGCCGGCCTTCGTTTTGGAGCCACCCTGCTACCACCTGCACCTGTGGACCGGCGCGGGGTTCTTGACGCATACGGCATATGTGGAGAATTACCCGGGCCCGTTTCCGTTTTTGAGCGAGCAGGGGTAGTCAACTCTCCGGCGGATTGGCGATCTGATCGAGCACGAGCCGAGCCTCCACGATCTCCGCGCTGCCCGCCGAGTAGTGCAGGGTGAACCCGAGATGGCGGGCGAAGGTCAGCATCGGGGTGTTCTCGGCCAGGATTTCGCCCCTTATCTCCGCCAGACCATGCGCCCGTGCCCAGCCGATCAGCCGACGCATGAGATGCCGGCCCAGGCCCTTGCCCTTCATGGCGGATTCCACGATCACCGCGAACTCGTCGATCCCCGGCGCATCGCCATGCGTGAGGCGGGCGACGCCGACCGTCTCGCCGGTCGTCTCGCGGACCGCGATCAGCGCCATGTCGCGGGGGTCGTCGAGGCGGGTGAACCGATCGAGCTGCGCCGGCGTCAGTTCGCGCATGGTGGCGAAGAAGCGCAGCCGGACGTCCTCGGGGCTGAGCCGCTCGAAGAAGGCGCGGTGGCGCTCGGCGTCTTCCGGGCGGACGGGGCGGATGGTCAGGGGCTCACCGGCCCCATCCCAGTGCTCCTCCAGCTCGGCCGAGTCGCTCGTCAATGCCATCTCCCCGGACTTGGCCGCCCCGCCGAGGCGCGCCAGACTGCCATCGTTCAAGGAGGGATGGATCATGGCCGAACGGGTCGCGGTGGTCACGGGGGCGGGCAGCGGCGTCGGACGCGCCTCGGCCTTGGCCCTCCTGAACGACGGCTATCATGTGGCGCTGGCCGGCCGCCGGGCCGAGGCGCTTGAGGAGACGGCCGGCATGGCGAAGGCCGGACGTTCGCTGGTGGCGCCGACCGACGTACGCGAACCCGACTCCGTCGCCGCCCTGTTCGCCCGCGCGAAGCAGGAGCTTGGGCATCTCGACGTGCTGTTCAACAACGCCGGCGGCAACGTGCCGGCGACCAATTTCGGCGACTTCACCTGGGAACAGTGGACCTCGGTGGTCGCGGTGAACCTGAACGGCATGTTCCTGTGCGCCAATGCGGCGTTCCGCGTCATGCGCGACCAGTCGCCGCGCGGCGGGCGGATCATCAATAACGGCTCGATCTCGGCGCATGTGCCGCGCCCCGGCGCGGTCGCCTACACCGCCACCAAGCACGCCGTCACCGGCCTCACCAAGACCATCGCGCTGGACGGGCGGCGCTTCGACATCGCCTGCTCGCAGATCGACATCGGCAATGCGGCGACGCCGATGACGCGGCGGATGGCGGGGGGCGTGCCGCAGGCCGACGGTTCGACCCGGACCGAGCCCACGATGGATGTCGAGCACGTGGCGCAGTCGATCCTGTTCATGGCCAACCTGCCATTGGAGACCAACGTCCAGTTCATCACCATCATGGCGACGAAGATGCCGTTCGTCGGACGGGGGTAGCAGCGCCTACCCGGGCGCGTCGGCACGCAGCTGCGCGCGCACCGCTTGCGCGATATAGCTTGAGCGCGAGGTGCCCCGCGCCGACGCCGCCGCGTCCAGCCGGGCAAGCAAGCCTTCGTCCATGGTGATATTGGCACGCACTGCCCTTCCCGGCATTTCCACCGGGACCAGCACGCGGGCAACGATCCGGCTCGGCGGATCGTCGGGATCGTTGACGTCCAGCCAGTCGGGCAAGGGCGCGTCGGGCCCCGACGGATCGGGAAGGGGTTGGCCGTCCGCGACCATGCCTTCGATGTGCAGCGACAACGCCTCGGCAGCCTGATTCGCGGCTTCCTGGACGGTGTCCCCGCCGCTTATGCAGCCGGGAAGATCCGGGAAAAACACGCTGAAGCCGGGTTTGTCGTCGCCTTCGATGCAGGCGGTGTAGAAACGCAGAACCATTGTCATCTCCTCGCCCGAAGGCGCAGGCCGGACTGGCGTTCGATCGTCCGCAGCGTTTTGGGACGAATGTCGCCGCCATGCACCGGAACCGTGACCAGACCGGGCTTGCTCGGATGCCGGAAATGTCGATGCGATCCCTTCGACCGGTACTTCGCGCCATCCATCCGCTTCCAGAATCCGGATCACATCCCGCACGTTCATGCGCATATAGTGCGCAGGCTCCCGGTCAGAAAGTAATCCACAAGCGCGCTCGCCGCCGGCCGTGAACGGGAAGCAATCCCCGGGCCCTTCATCGCGATCGGGTTTCGGGTTAGGAAGCGAGCGGAGACAAGATGTCCGCAAGCCTCGCCCGGCAGCCGCGCCTGTTGCACCGCTTCGCCAACCCGGGGCGATTTTTGCGCCTGTCCGGGCGGGCGTTGGCACCGCTCACCATCGCCGCGCTGATCCTGACCGCGATCGGCATCGTCTGGGGGCTGTTCTTCTCGCCCGCCGACTGGCAGCAGGGCGATGCGGTCAGGATCATGTACGTCCACGTGCCCGCCGCCTGGCTCGCATCCGCCGGCTATCTTACGCTTGCGCTCTGCTCGGCCGCGTCGCTGGTGTGGCGCCATCCGCTCGCCGATCTGGCGGCGGTGGAGATCGGCCCCGTGGGCGCGGGGTTCACCGCGCTCTGCCTCGCCTCCGGCAGCTTGTGGGGCAAGCCGATGTGGGGCGCCTGGTGGGTGTGGGACGCCCGGCTGACTTCCGTCCTGGTGCTGTTCTTCCTCTATCTCGGCCACATCGCCCTGGTGCGCGCCTTCGACACGCCCGAGCGCGGCTATCGCGCCGGCGCCATCCTGGCGCTGGTAGGCGTGGTCAACCTGCCGATCATCAAGTTCAGCGTCGATTGGTGGAACACGCTGCATCAGCCGGCGACCATCACGCTAACCGGCGCGCCCACGATGGATATGCGGATGCTATGGCCGCTGCTGTTCACGACCCTCGGCTATACGGCCGGGTTTGCCGCCATCGTGCTGGCGCGGCTGCGCGCTTCGGTGATGGAGCGGCGGGTCCGCGCGATTCTGATGGCGCGCGCGGAGACGGCGGCGGCCGGGCCATGACGCACCTGCCCTTCATCGCCGGTGCGTACGCGCTCGGCCTGCTGATCCCGGGATGGCTGGGGTTGGCGGCCGGCGTGCGGATGCGGCGGGCGGGGCGGCGGCTGGCGGCGCTCGACCGGCGGGCGCGGCGGCCGGCATGACGCGCAAGCGCCGGCGCCTCTATGTCATGCTCGCTTGCGGGCTGGGGGTGGGCTCGGCCAGCGCGCTGGCGCTGTCGGCGTTCAGCGACAATCTGGTGTTCTTCATCTCGCCGTCGCAGATCGCCGACAAGGCGCCGCCGCCCGGGCGCGTGTTCCGCCTGGGCGGGCTGGTGGAGGCGGGCAGCGTGCAGCGGGTGATGGGCGATCATCCGGTAGCCGTCTTCCGGGTATCGGACGGGCGATCGAGCGTGCGCGTGGACTATGCGGGGGTGCTGCCCGACCTGTTCCGCGAGGGGCAGGGCGTGGTCGCCCTCGGCGCCATCGCCGCCGACGGCAGCTTCCGCGCCTCCGAAGTGCTGGCCAAGCACGACGAGAATTACATGCCGAAAGAGGTGGTGGAGGCGCTGAAGAAGAGCGGCCGCTGGAACCCCGCCGCCGGCCCGCCACCAACGGCGGCCAGCTGGGATGGGGTGGCCCGCTGACCCCCGAGCTGGGCCATTTCGCGCTCGCGCTCGCGGTCGCCATTGCGGCGACGCAAGCCGTGCTGCCGCTGTGGGGGGCGCATCGGCGCGATCCGCGGCTCATGGCGACCGCCCCGGCGCTGGCGTTCGGCCAGCTGCTGGCGCTGGCGACCGCCTTCGGCTGTCTGGTGGCGAGCGCGGTGTCGGACGATTTTTCGGTGCTCGGGGTGGCGCAGTATTCGAGCAGCATCGAGCCGCTCTTCTACAAGGTCACCGGGACCTGGGGAAACCACGAGGGCTCGATTCTGCTCTGGTGCCTGATCCTCGCCCTGTGCGGCGCCGTGGTCGGGCTGTTCGGGCGCCCGCTTCCCTCGGCGCTGCGGGCCCGGGTGATCGGGGTTCTCGGTTTCACTTCGGCCGGCTTTCTGCTGTTCGCGCTGACCGTCTCCAACCCCTTCGCCCGCATCTGGCCGCCGCCGATCGAAGGGCAGAACATCAACCCGCTGCTGCAAGATCCCGGTTTGGCGATCCACCCGCCGGTGCTCTACGCCGGCTATGTCGGTTTCGCGATTCCGTTCGCCTTCGCCGTCGCCGCCCTTTTGGAGGGGCGGGTCGATGCCGCCTGGGGCCGCTGGGTGCGGCCCTGGACCCTCGCCTCGTGGTGCCTGCTCACCGGCGGCATCGCCCTCGGCTCGTGGTGGAGCTATTACGAGCTGGGCTGGGGCGGCTACTGGTTCTGGGACCCGGTTGAGAACGCCTCGCTGTTGCCGTGGCTCACCGGGACCGCGCTGCTGCACTCGGCGATCGTGGTCGAGAAGCGCGAGGCGCTGAAGATCTGGACCATCCTGCTGGCGATCGGCACCTTTTCGCTCAGCCTGTCGGGCACCTTCATGGTCCGCTCGGGCCTGCTCAATTCCGTCCACAGTTTCGCCAACGATCCGACGCGCGGGGTGTTCATCCTCACGCTTCTCGCAATTGTGATCGGCGGCAGCCTGCTGCTGTTCGCGCTGCGCGCGCCGGTGCTGTCGCCGGCCGGGCTGTTCGCGCCGGTCTCGCGCGAGGGCGCGCTGGTGCTGAACAACATCCTGCTCTGCTCGATCGCCGCGGTTGTTCTGACCGGGACCATGTATCCGCCGATGGCCGAGCTGGTCTTCGGCGCCAAGCTGAGCGTCGGGCCGCCCTACTTCCACGACACCGTGCTGCCGCTGGCGATCCCGCTGTTTGCGGCGATGAGCCTCGGGCCCGTTCTGCCCTGGAAGCGCGCCGATCTGGGGGCGGCGTTGATGAAGCTGTGGTGGGCGGCGCTGGCCGCCGCCGCCGTCGGCATCGTCGCCGCGATCGGCGTGCGGCAGGCTTTCACCGCCGCCGGTTTCGCCGCCGCCGCCTGGCTGATCCTCGGCGCCTTCGCCGATCTGGTGCAGCGCATCCGCCTGTTCCGCGCACCCTGGCGCACCACGCGGGCGCGCCTTACGGCGCAGCCGGCAGCGGTTTGGGGCGCGGCGGTGGCCCATGCGGGCCTCGGCGTCACCATCGCCGGCATCGCCGGCATGTCCCTGGCCGCCAGTTCGGTGGTGGCGGTCAAGCCGGGGCAGACGGTCGCGGTCGGCGGCTATGACTGGACGCTCGTCGGCCTGCACGACGCGCCCGGATCGGACTACACCGCCCGCGAGGCCGATCTGCGGGTCGGCCGCGAGGGCCGCGAGATCGCCTTGCTGCACCCGTCGCGGCGCAACTTCACCATCCAGCATCAGACCGTGAGCGACACCGCCATCGCCACCAACGGCTTGCGCGACCTTTACGCGGTGCTGGGCGAGGAGCGCGATGGCGCGGTGGTGCTGCGGCTGCACGTCAATCTGCTGGCGCCGTGGATCTGGTTCGGCGCTCTGGTCATGGCGGCCGGCGGGGCGTTGTCGCTGGCCGACCGGCGCTGGCGCGTCGGCGCCCCGGCCCGCCGCCGCCGCCCGGCGGCGATTCCGGCGGAGTGAGGGGAGTTGCGGGCATGACGAGCCTCACCCGCCGCCGGCTGTTGCTGACGGGTCCGCTGGCGATTGCCGCCGCGGCGGGCGGGGCCTCGACCGCGCTGCTCTGGCGGATGCAGGAGGGGCGCTACGATCCGCACGCGCTGCCCTCGGTGCTGGTCGGCAAGAAGCTGCCGGAATTCGATCTGCCGGGCCAGAACGGAGCGGGGCTGACCAGCGCCGACATCACGGCGGCCGGCCGGCCGGGCATCATCAACTTTTTCGCCTCCTGGTGCCTGCCCTGCGTCCAGGAGGCGCCGGCGCTCGCCGAGCTGGGCCGGAAGGCGCGGCTGTTCGGCATCGCATACAAGGACCAGCCCGCGGCCACGTCGCGTTTCCTTGATCGTTACGGCGACCCCTATCGGCGCGTCGGCCGGGACGCTGCGGGAACGACGGGGATCGATTTCGGCCTCTACGGCGTGCCGGAGACCTACCTCGTGGACGGCTCCGGCGTCGTGCGCTGGCGCTGGGCGGGCGGGATGTCGGCCGACACGCTCCGCGGGGAGCTGCTGCCCCGGCTTGCAGGCGCTGGCATGAGGCGGCTTTTGGTCGTGCTGGTGCTGCTCATGGCGGCGGCGCCGGCAGCGCGCGCGGTCAGCGATCCGGGGGAGATGCTGCCCGATCCGCGCCTGGAGCGGCGGGCGGAGGCCGTGGGTGAGCAGCTCCGCTGCCTGGTCTGCCAGAACGAGAGCATCGAGCAGTCCGACGCCGATCTGGCGAAGGATTTGCGGCGCATCATTCGCCAGCGGATCACGGCCGGCGACAGCGACCGCCAGGTGGTCGGCTGGATGGTGGCCCGCTACGGCGATTTCGTCCGCCTCTCGCCGCCGTTCGAGCCGATCACGCTGTTGCTCTGGGGGGCGCCCGGGATCGCCATCGCGACCGGCGCCTTCCTGGTGCTGCTGGGCCGGCGTCGGCGCGATCCGCCGCGCCCCTTGTCGGAGGCCGAGCGCCGACGCTTGGCCGAGCTGCTGAAATGATCTGGCTCGCCGCCATGCTGCTGGCCGGGATCGCCCTGGCGCCGCTGGTGATGGTGCTGCGGCCGCGCCTGGTGGCGCACGGCCGCCGCGACGCTGCGCTGGCGCTGCACCGCGCGCAACTCGCCGAGCTGGACCGCGACTTCGCCGAGGGCCGAATCGCCGCCGCCGAGCACGCGGGCGCCGTGCTCGAAGTAGAGCGGCGGCTGCTCGGCGCGGCCGGCGCCAGCTGAGCCGGGTTGGGGTGCCGCCCCGCGGGCGCCCATCTGGGTGGCGCTGGGGCTGGTTCCGACGGCGGCGGTGGCGCTGTACGTGACCGGCGGCTCGCCGGGCCTTCCCGCCGCCCCGCTCCGAGCGCGGATCGCCTCCGCCGAACAGCAGGCGCGTGCCGAGATGGGAATCATCGAGGAACTGCGCACGGTGCTGGCGCAGCTTGATCCGCGCTCGGAGAAGGCGCGCGAGGGCTACGTGCTGCTGGGCGGCGCCGAGGCCCGAATCGGCGACATGGCGGGCGCGGCGGCGGCGTGGAAAACCGCGCTGGCCGCCGGCTTCGATCCGACCCTCGCGGCCGAGGCGGCGGAGGCGAGCGTGGAGGCGAGCGGGCGCGTCACCGACGAGGCCGTCGCCCTGTTCCATCGCGCCCTGGCCGACGCGCCGCCCGATGCGCCCTGGCGCGTGATGGCGGAGCGGCGACTCGGCGAGTACCGGGCGGGACAGTGACGCAATCGTAATGTGAATGCGGTGGCGTTCACGCGGCGACGGAACCAAAATGGCATTGGCGCCGTTGGGGATAACGGGCGGCGACCAGCGCGGTTCGCGCGGACGGCATCCCCGGGGACAGGATCACATGCGGCCCTCGCATCCTTCGACGCGCCTCGTGCGCGGGCGACGATGCGCCGCAAGGGCGACGTCCCGGGAACACGTCGGCGTTGCGATGCCGGGCCGCCCCAACGGCCGAGGGTTCAGGAAGGGTACAAAAAATGAGCGGCACCACAAACGAATTAGGGGATGGTCTGGCGGGCGTTCTGCGGTCGACGATCGTGGAATTGGTTCGGCGCGACGGACCCGATCTTTCGGCGCGCCAACTGGGCGTGTTCTTGACCTGCTATCTGGAGGCCGAGGCGCAGACCGTGCGCGGCTTGGCGGCCAAGCTCGGGGTCTCCAAGCCGGCGATCACCCGGGCGCTCGACCGGCTGACGGAATTCGACCTGGTCAAGCGCAAGACCGACCCGCTGGACCGGCGCAGCGTGCTGGTGCAGCGGACCCCGGCCGGCATGGGCTTCCTGCGCGAGATGCGCGGCATCCTGCGTGAAGCCGCCGCCGGCGCTGATCTGCGTGTGCCTGCGGAAGCCGCCGGGCAACGCGCGCGCACGCCGGAGCCGGCTCGGGCAACACACTGAGCGGCGGCGCCGGGCTCCCCGATGGAGGACCCGGCGCGACCCCGGGCGTGGACTGCGGACGCCGGTGCCGGGTCCTATGGCGACCTGGCGGCGGCGATCGCGGGCTTGCTGGACGGCGAGCCCGATGCGCTGGCCAACGCGGCGAACGCGGTGGCGGCCATCTACCACAGCCTGCCGGAGCTGAACTGGGCCGGCTTTTATCTGTTGCGCGGTGACGCGCTGGTGCTCGGCCCGTTCCAGGGCCGCCCGGCCTGCGTGCGCATCCCGCTCGGGCGGGGCGTCTGCGGCACCGCCGCCGCGGCCGGGCGTTCCATTCTGGTTGACGATGTGGCCGCGTTTCCCGGCCACATCGCCTGCGACCTCGCCTCGCGCTCGGAATTGGTGGTGCCGCTGATCGCGGGGGGCCGCGTGGTCGGCGTTCTCGATCTCGACAGCCCTCGGCGCGCGCGCTTTACTCGCCGCGACCAGGACGGGTGCGAGCGCCTGGCTGTCCTGCTCGCCCCGCTGATCGCGGCATTGGGAGGCGCATGAGCACCACCGTCCGACCCCGGCCCCACCTGGCGCATCGGCCGCGCACCGGATGGTTCTGGTTCGTGGCCATGGGCGTGCTGCAGATCCTGCTCGGCGCCTTCTGCTGGCTCGATGTCATGATGGCGACGTTGGCCGGCACCTTGCTGATCGGCGCGGCGCTCGCGGTCGGCGGTTTCCTGCAAGTCGTGCACGCATTTCTCGATCGCGGGTGGCGGGTGTTCGCGCTGCATGTGCTGAGCGGCCTGCTCTATCTTGTCGGCGGCCTGCTGATCATGGCCGAGCCGGTCTCGGGCGCCATCGCGCTCACCATCGCCATCGCGGCGTTGCTGATCGTGGGCGGGCTGGTGCGGGTCATGATCGCGCTGTCGCACTGGCATCTCGGCGGGTCCGGGATGCTGCTCATCGGCGGGCTGGTCAGCATCGGCGTCGGCGTGGCGCTGTGGCTGCTGCTGCCGTGGTCGGGGCTGTGGGTCTTGGGGACGCTGATCGCGGTCGAGCTGATCCTGCACGGCGCCGCCTGGTTCGAGTTCGGCCTGGCGCTGCGCCGTTACGTGCCGCCGCCCGTCGCCCCGGACTATGCCTCCGTCCACCCGCTCGCCGAGGCCGATCCCCGGGTTCCGCCTCCCGTGTGAGCCGGAAACCGCGTACACAACCGGGTTCCGCGCCCCCAAACCGCGTGACACAATACCCGTGTTGCAGTCGCCTCAAACTCCTGTACATAATCCGGAGTCCTTTGCTCCCGAAGCGCGTACGCAACGCCCATGCCGCACTGCGAAAGCGTGTACAAAATCGGAGTCTGGCCCCGGGGGGCGGAGAGCCCCTCCGCCCGCTCTGAGCCGGGTGTCGGCGGTAAGCGGACCGGGCGCCGCCTCACCGCCAGCCGAGCAGCGCCCGCTCCGCCGCGCCGATCAGCCACGACACCGCAAGCCCCAGCACCGACAGCACCACGATCCCGGCGAGCAGCCCGTTCATGTCGTAGAGATTGCCCTCCTCCAGCACGAACGCGCCGATGCCACGCTGGGCGCCGATCATTTCCGCCGCAACCAGCAGCACGATGGCGATCGAGGCGGTGATCCGCATGTTGCTGAGAATCGCCGGCAGCGCTCCCGGCAGCACGATCTTGGCGATGATGGCGGTGCGCGAGAGGCCGAAGCTCTGGCCCATGCGGATCAGGTTGCGAGCGACGTTATCGACGCCGCCGGCCGTCCCGATCACCGCCGGGAAGAAGACGCCGAACGCCAGGGTGGCGATCTTCGAGCCCTCGCCGATGCCGAACCAGATGATGAACAGCGGCACCAGCGCGATCTTCGGGATCGGAAACAGCGCCGAGACCACCGCCATGCCCGGCGAGCGCAAGGCACTGAACAGGCCGACGCCGAGCCCGAGCGCGACCCCCGCCACCGTGCCGATCGTCCAGCCGACGGCGAGCCGGTAGAGCGAGGCCGCCAGGTGCCGCCACAGCTCGCCGCTGATGCCGAGCGCGACCAGGGCGCGCGCGATCCCGGCCGGCGATGGCAGAAACAACGCGGGTATCAGCCCCGCCGAGCTGCCCGCCTGCCAGAGCCCGATCAGCGCCAGCAAGGTGGCGATCGCCGGCCGGCGGATAGTCGCGCGGCGCGAAGCCGCCGCCGCGGAAGCCGACCGCACTCTCAGCCCGTCGCATCATCGATCTCCCGTTCCGCCGCCGCCGCGTCATCGCGGATCAGCGCCCAGAGTTCGCGCTCGATCCTTCCCATCTCCGGATCGCCGAGCACGCGCCCGACGATCGGCCGATCGATGCGCACCACCTCGCGCACCCGTCCCGGTCGGCGCGACAGTACGGCGATCTGATGGCCGAGCCGCACCGCTTCGGCGAGGTTGTGGGTGACATAGACGGTGGTGGTGGCGGCGCGCTCGATCAGCGCCCCGAATTCCTCAAGCAACAGGTCGCGCGTCTGCGCATCGAGCGCCGACAACGGCTCGTCCATCAAGAGGCAGGCCGGGCGCACCGCCAGCGCCCGCGCGATGCCGACGCGCTGGCGCATCCCGCCCGAGAGCTGGCGCGGCCAGGCGCGCGCGAAATCCGCAAGCCCGGTCAGACGCAGCATCTCGGCGACCCGTTCGCGGCGGAGGGCGCGCGGCAATTTGCCTTCGAGCACCAGGGCGACATTGCCGGCGACGCTGCGCCAGGGCAGCAGCGCGAAATCCTGAAACACGTAGGTGAGCGGATTGAGGCAATCGGGCGCCACCGCGCCTTCGGTGCGTAACGTGCCCTTTGAGGGCCGGATCAGCCCGCCCATGATCCCGAGCAAGGTGGATTTGCCGCAACCGGATGGCCCGACGATCATCAGGACTTGCCCGGGCTCGGCGCAGAGCGAGACGTCATCCAGCACCGGCAGATCGCGATAGGCGTGCGAAACGCGATCGACGATCAGGCGCAGGCCCGGGCTCACAACGGGGGCAGGAACTGCGTGTCGATGAGCGACTTCGGATCGGCGCCGCCCTTCACCAGGCCTTGCGATCGGAACCAGGCGAGCTGGTTGAGCACGTCCTTCACGTCGAGCGCCCCGCCCGGCGAATAGGCGCCGACGCCGGCGAGAATCTTCGCCCGCGCGTCGGGATCGCCGGTGAATACGTAGTTCTCGATCAGCGGGATGGCGGCGTTGGCGGCCGCGCCGGGCGGCCCGCTGAAGAACGCGGCATCGTAATCGGCGATCCCTTGCTTGTAGCCCGCCGCGAGATCGCGCAGCGCGTCGGCGCGGTCGCGGATCATGCGCTCGGTGGTGAACAGCGCGGTGAGCTGATACGGCAGCAGATCGCCGATCCAGGCGATGATGTGGGCCTTGCCCGCCGCCGCCGCGGGCTTGGCCATCGAGGCCACGGCGAAGGTCGCATCGACCTGTCCGGTGCCGACGGCGGCGAGCATGTTCTGCACCGTCTGCACCGGGCGCAGCGCCACCGATTTGAGATCGAAGCCCTCAAGCTGCGCGATCCGACCCAGCATGTAGTGGAACGACGATCCGTATTGAGTAATGGCGACGCTATGCCCGGCGAGCTTGGCCGGGCTGGTGAGGCCGGCGGCGTAAGCCTTATCGGAGACCAGCAGCGCCGTTCCCTGCTCGCCCTTGCCCTCGTGCAGCCCGCCGCCGATCACCCTGAGTGCGCCCTTCTCGGCGAGGTTGAAGAAACCGCCGGTGAGCGCCGTCAGCCCCACATCGACATCGCCCGCCACCACCGCCGCCGCGATCGGCTGCGCGGCCTGGAAGAACACGAAACGCACATCGAGGCCGCGAGCGCGGAAGTAGCCGCGTCCTTGGGCGATATAGAAGGGCGCCGGCGATAGCGTATGCAGCATCCCGAGCGACAGCGACGGCTTGCCTTCGGCCCGGGCGCGCGACGCGACCAGCGCCATTCCGGCGGCGAGGAACCGGCGGCGATCAAGGGTCATCGTGACGTTTCCTCTTTTCCCGGCTTCGCCGCCCGTCATTGCGAGCCGAAGGCGAAGCAATCCAGGCCCGGCGCACGGCGCTGCCCGCCTGGATTGCTTCGTCCCCTCGCTTTCGCGAGGGTCTTCGCAATGACGGCCCGCGCGGTTCCATCGCATCCCATCCCGAAGCCGCCCATTCTACGACTTGTCCAACGGACAGACCGCGCCATTCGGCGGCGGGAACGCGGTCTGGCCGGGAATGGTGTCGAGGATCCGGTAGTAGTCCCAGGGATATTTCAACTCCTCCGGTGTCTTCACCTGCGCCAGATAAAGATCATGCACCATCAGCCCGTCGGCGCGCAGATGGCCGTGATGGGCGAAGAAGTCCTCGATCGGCATCTCGCGCATCTTGGCGGCGACCTTGAGCGGGTCGTCGCTGCCGACGGCGGCGACCGCCTTCAGATAGTGGATGACGGAGGAATAGACGCCCGCCTGCCAGGCGGTCGGCATGGCGTGGCGCTGTTCGAAGAATCGCTTCGACCACGCCCGCGTTTGCTCGTCCATGTCCCAGTAGAAGCCTGCGGTCAGCAGCAATCCCTGCGCCGCCTCCAGCCCGAGGGCGTGGATGTCGGTAATCAGCATCAGCAGGCCGGCGAATTGCTGACCGCGCCGGTAGATGCCGAACTCGCTGCCGAGCTTGATGAAGTTGACGTTATCGGGCGGGCCGCCGGCAATGCCGAGGATCTGCGCGTGCGATGCCTGCGCTTGCAGCAGGAAGGCGGTGAGGTCGCTCGCCGCCAGCGGGAAGCGCACCGAGCCGATCACCGAGCCGCCGTTCTTTTCGATGAACTCGGTCGCGTCATGCGCGAGCGAATAGCCGAAGGCGTAATCGGCGGTGAGCAGGAACCAGCTCTTGCCGCCGCGCCGCGTCACCGCGCCCGCGGTGCCGGCGGCGAGCGCATAGGCGTCGAACGACCATTGCATCGTGTAGGGGTTGCATAATTTGCCGGTGAAATCGGAGGTGAGCGTCGATTGCGTGATGAACAGCTTGTGCTGCTCGCGCGCCACCTGCTGCACGGCGAGGCCGACCGAAGAGACCGGCACATCCTCGATCAGATCGACGCCTTCGCGCGCATACCATTCGCGGGCGATCGCGGCGCCGATGTCGGGCTTCATCTGCTCATTGCCGGAGATCACCTCGATCGGCCGGCCCAGAACCTTGCCGCCGTAATCGGCAACCGCCATTCGGGCGGCGACCACCGAGCCCTCCCCGGTCGCATCGAAGGCCGGCCCCGATAAATCGGTCAGCACCCCGATCTTGACCGGCTTATCCGAGTTTTGCGCCGACACCGTGCCGGGCGCGAGCGTCGTGAGCAAAGCGGCGGCCAACGTCGCGGCAAAACGCCTCATGGGTGGCTCTCTTTCGATGCGCATCGTGGGCGGGAGTTTAACATCTAGCCTTGTAGGGCGGAAAAGCGGAGCGCATTCCGCCGCTTTCGCCGCTTTGCTCCGCACGGCGGGATACGCTGCGCTCCTCCCGCCCTACGCCCCGAGGTTCGAGTCGGCCTGCAAACTCTCGGCCGCGATGCGGTGGCTGCGCAGCAGGCCGGGCAGGCGGGCGGGGTCGCTGCGGCCCCAGCCGCACTCGCTGGCGATGCCGAATTGCGGCACCACCCGCCGTGCCGCATCAATGCGCCGCCGGTCGCCCGCCTCGTCGTCGAAGTGGATCAGGCCCAGATAGAGATGCGCCGGCCGCGCCCATCGGCGCAGCGGGGCGAAATAGGCGTCGTCGGTCCGGACCTTCGGCACCGGGATGTGCATGTAGTCGATGCGCCGGCGCACCGCGGCGCCGATGCCGTTCATCATCTCGACCAGAATTGCGGCATCGCGCGGTTGCACCAGATGCTCGTCGGCGGGCGAGCCGTAGCAGAGGTGAAAGCCCAGCTCGACGGCACCCGGGACGGCGTCGCCCAGCCGGCCGAGCGTGGCGAACATCACCTCCTTGTAGTCGGACGGGCGCTGGGGGAAGTAGTCCTCGAACACCAGGATCTCCTGGCAGACATCGAACTGGACGGCGAGATCGGCACTCGGCAATTGCGGTGACGATGCGACAGAGCGCGGCCACCAAGGCGCGCTCATAAGCGGCGAGAAAATCCGCCCGCCCGGCCGGGCTCACATACATATAGGCCGGCGACATCGGCGTCGGCAGCGCCACCTGAAAGCGCAAGCCGGCGGGGACCATGCCCTCCGCGCGCAATTTGCGGAAAACCTCGTACCAGTGCGAGGCCGCGCCCTCATATCCGGTCTCGAACGTCACCGTGGCGGGGTCGATCCCGGGCCTCAATCGCAGCAACTGGGTTTCGCGCAGCAGCTTGCCGTCCCATTGCGTCAGCCGCAGCGGCGCGGCGGTCGGGTCGAGTTCCATGGCCGGATGCGCCTCGAGCATCTGGCGCTGGAACCAGATCCAGCGCGATCGCTCCGCCGTCTCGCCATCCGGAAGGCGGCGGACGAACCGGCCCAGCTCCCGGCTCAGAAGCCGGAACACTTCTTCGCTGTCGCGCAGCGGCACGCTGCCGACGAAATGGACGAGATCGCGCGCGTCGGTCATGCGCGCAGGCTAGCGCCTGGTTTCGGTGCTGCCAATCGGTGCGGCATCATCGCTCGGCGTCGGAGCGCATATAGAGATCGCGCTTCGGGTAGGGGATACGGATGCCCTGCTGCTGGAACAGCCGCCAAATCTCGTAGAGCACCTGGCTTTTCACGTTGTGGACGCCGTTCTGCGCGTCTTCGATCCAGAACCGCAGCTCCAGCTCGATCGCGCTTTCGCCGAACGCCATTATCAGCGCGGTCGGTGCCGGCGTCGGCAGGATGCGCGGCGGCCGGCTCGCCGCCTCCAGCATCAGGGCGAGCACCTGGTCGAGATCGGAGTTGTGCGGGACGCGAACCGCCGTCTTCAGGCGCACGCGCTCGCTCTTGTGCGACCAGTTGAGCACCTGCTGGGTGATGATGTCCTCGTTCGGGATCAGGAATTCGGTGCCGTCGCGCGTCTCCACCGAGACGTAGCGCGCGCCGAGCGACGATACCCAACCATAGGTGCCGCCGACCTCGATGACGTCGCCCGGCTTGATCGATCTATCCAGCAGCAGCACGATGCCGCTGAACAGATTCGAAACCGTGCGCTGCAACCCGAGCCCGACGCCGACGCCGAGGGCGCCGGTGAACAGCGCGAAGGTGGACAGATCGATGCCGACGCTGGTGAGCGACAGCACCACCGCCAGCGTGATCAGGGTGGCCTTCAGCAGCTTGCCGAGCAGCACGCGCGCGCGCGGCGTCAGCTCGCCGACGCGGGTGATGCGGCGCTCGAACAGGTTCGACCCGATGGTGGCGACCCACAGCAACAGCGCCAGCGAGAGCACGCCCTTGACGACGGTGAGGATCGAGACCCGCAGCCCGCCCAACGTGATCGCCACGCTGTCGAGCAGGTCGAGCGCGGGGTCGAGCAGATGGACGATGTTGAGCGCCGCCACCAGCCAGGCGAGCACCGCGATCAGCCGCGCCAGCGCCGGATACGGAACGAAGTCGGCGGCCAATCGGATCGCCAGCCACGCCAGCAGCAGGCTGACGGCGGTCCGGGGCACGAGGTTGGGCCAGCCCGTATGCTCGGCGATGCCGACCGAGGCCCACAACCCGATCACCCAGGCGACCGGCGTTATCAACGGCACCACGCGACGAGTGATCCACGACCGATGGAGGGCGATCCAATCGAGGTGATGACCCTCGGGAAGCCGGTCCACCCGGGCCGCCAGCCAATGCTGAACCGGCCGGCAGACCACCCAGGCGACGGCGCCGGTGAGGATGACCGCGGGCACCTGGATCAGATTGGCGAATATCAGGAGATCGCCGAGCACGTGTTGCTCGAGCCGGTCGAAATCAGTCAGCGCCGATTGCCAGAACGAGAACGTTTCTATCGCTTCCCCCGGCCGCGAGAGGCCGCATCGGCGAACGTCGGACCGCGCCGCCCGGCGCGGGCGCGGCGTCCGCCAACCAGACACTCACTCTTCCACGCCGTCCGGTTCCGGTCCAGGGTGGCCGCCGGGGTGACCGAAGGGAGGCGCCGATCGTGCGTACCATGACGCTGACGGCATCGCCGCGGCCGGGCGCTGCGCGGCTGCCGGCCGCCGCGGCGCTGGCCGCCCTCGGCATCGTCTATGGCGACATCGGCACCAGCCCGCTCTACGCGCTGAAGCAAGCGGCGATGGCGGGCGGGGCGGTTACACCGGCAACCGTCATCGGCGTCGACTCGCTGATCCTGTGGTCGCTCATTCTGATCGTCTCCCTCAAATACGCGACCCTGATCATGCGGGCCGACAACCATGGCGAGGGCGGCATCGTGGCGCTGCTGGCGCTGCTCGATGCCCGCCGCGCGCCGGCCGGAAGCTGGCGTGCCTTCCTGCTCGTCATCGGGCCTGATCGGGGCGGCGCTGCTTTACGGCGACGGCGTCATCACGCCGGCGATCTCGGTGCTCAGCGCCGTCGAGGGCCTCAAACTCGATGCGCCGCAACTGACCCGGCTGGTGGTGCCGATCAGCGTCGCCATCCTCCTCGCCCTGTTCCTGGTCCAGCACCGGGGCACGCAGTTCATCGGCCGCATCTTCGGGCCGGTGATGCTGGCCTGGTTCATCGCCATCGGCGTGCTCGGGGTGCGCGGCATCGTACGCGCGCCGCGGATCCTGGGTGCCCTCAGCCCGCATCATGCGGTGGCGTTCCTGCTTCATGCGGGTCCGGGAATCGGCTTCGCCGTGCTCGGCGCCGCCTTCCTCGCAGTGACCGGCGGCGAGGCGATGTATGCCGATATGGGCCATTTCGGGCGCCTGCCGATCCGCCTCGGCTGGTTCGTGGTCGCGCTGCCGGCGCTGGTGCTCAACTATTTCGGCCAGGGCGGGCTGCTGCTCGCCGATCCCGCGGCCATCGAGAACCCGTTTTATCTGCTGGCGCCGGGCTGGGCGCATTATCCGATGGTGGTGTTCGCCACCCTCGCCACCATCATCGCCTCGCAGGCCATCATCTCCGGCGCCTATTCGCTCACCCAGCAGGCGATCCAGCTTGGCTTCCTGCCGCGGATGCGGGTGCTGCACACCGCGAGCCACGAGAAGGGGCAAATCTACATTCCCCTCGTGAACTGGCTGCTGGCGGCGGGCACGCTCGCGGCGGTGTTCGCCTTCGGCTCTTCCGACGCGCTCGGCGGCGCCTACGGCATTGCGGTATCGATGCTGATGGCCATCACCACGGTGCTGGCGGCGCTGGTGGCGCTGCAATGGGGCTACAATCCGCTGGCCGTCGCGGCGCTCAATGGCGCGTTCCTGCTGATCGACCTGATCTTCGTCGCCGCCAATGCGACCAAGCTGGTGGAGGGCGGGTGGTTCCCGCTGCTGCTCGCCTGCATCATCGCCTTCCTGATGCTCACCTGGCGCACCGGCTGGCGGCTGCTCGAGCAAGAGCGGTCGGGGATGCGCCAGCGCGAGGACGAGTTCGTGGAGTGGGTGCTGCGCAACCCGCCGCTGCGCCTGCCCGGGGCGGCGGCGATCTTCACCGCCGCCAGCTCGGGAATCCCGCTCGCGCTCACGCATCATCTCCGCCACAATCGGGTGCTGCACGAGCGCGTGCTGCTGGTATCCACCCACATCACCGACACCCCGCGCGTCGCGCAGGAGCGGCGAATCAAGCTGGTGCCGCTCGGCGCCGGCATGACGCGGGTGCTGCTGCATTACGGGTTCATGGAGGAACCCAACGTCATGGAGGCGCTGCACCGGGCCTGCCGCGAGCCCGCACTGAGCGGCATCAATCCCGAACAGATCACCTACTATTTCCGCCGGGTGATGGTGGTTCCGCGCGGCGCGGCGCCGGGCATGGCGATGTGGCGCAAGGGGCTGTTCGCCACCATGCACCTCAACGCCAATCTCCCGGCCGCCTCGTTCGGCGTGCCGACCGCGCAGGTGGTGGAGGTGGGGTTGGAGGTGGAGATCTGAAGCCGACGCGGAGCAAACGAACCGCCGCTAAAACACCAATGCCCCGCCGACGATCGCCAGCATCAGCGCCAGCACCGGCCGCAGCACCCATTCCGGCACGTGCGCCGCCAGCTCGCTGCCGATGATGATCCCCGGAATCGAACCGACCAGCAGCGAGCCGAGCAGCGGCAGATCGACCGAACCCATGAACCAATGACCGACCCCGGCGCAGAGCGTCAACGGCACCGCATGGGCGATGTCCGAGCCGATAATCCGCGCCAACGGGGTGCGCGGATAGAGAAAGATCAGCGCGGTCACGCCCAGCGCACCGGCGCCGACGGAAGAGAGCGAGACCAGGATGCCGAGAATGGCGCCGGTGAGAACTGTCAGCAACGGCGTCCGCGCGGCGCTTCCGGGGCCGATCCGGTCCGCGCTCAGCGCCAGAACCTGCTTGCGGAGCGCGAGCGAAACCGCGGTGAGGATCAGCGAGGCCCCGAGCACCGTCGAGAGCAAAATCGATCCGTTCGCCCGCGGCACATCCAGCTGCGACATCAGGAACAGCGTCGCCCCGGTGGCGGGCACGCTGCCGCAGGCGAGCATTCCGACGATCGGCCAGCTCACCGTCTTGTTGAGGCCGTGCACCAATGTGCCGGTGGACTTGGTGATGGCGGCGAACAGCAGATCGGTGCCGACGGCGGTCGCCGGGTGGACGCCGAACAGCAGCACCAGGAGCGGCGTCATCAGCGAGCCGCCGCCCACGCCGGTCTGCCCGACCAGCAGGCCCACGAAAAAGCCGGACAAGGAATAGAGCGGATGAAACGCCATAAGCCGCTCCGCAACAGTTTCCCGGGAGAGGTTCGGGCTCGTCCTACATCAGCGTCTCGGAAAACAGCTGCTGTAGCGCCGCCCAGGAGCGGGCGTCGGCCTCGGCGCTGTAGCGGATCGCTTCCGGCATGTTGCGTCTCGCCGCCTCCGGGTTGGTGAAGCTGTGCACGGTGTCGCCGTAGAGATGCATCTGCCAATCGACGCCCGCCTCGCGCATCTCGGTCTCGAACGCCGCCCGCTGGTCGGGCGGGATCATCGGGTCGTCGGCGCCGATGCAGACCAGGATGCGCGCCCGGATATTCTTGGCGTCGGACTTCGGCGCGCCGGTCGCGAGCCCGCTGTGGAAGCCGACCACCGCCCTGAGATTGGCACCCGAGCGCGCCAGTTCGAGCGACATGGTGCCGCCGAAGCAAAAGCCGATCGAGGCGACACGCGCCGAATTCGACCTCCGGCCGGCCCGTCAGCGC
The DNA here is from genome assembly GCA_963762525.1 of uncultured Pseudomonadota bacterium. Lineage (GTDB taxonomy): Bacteria > Pseudomonadota > Alphaproteobacteria > Acetobacterales > Acetobacteraceae > DATFDN01. The sequence goes on along the minus strand of CAVXKT010000011.1, from coordinate 493,089 downwards.
GTGCAAGGCCGCGGCCGCGCGGGCGCGGGTGCGCGCCGGATCGGCCGACAATGGCCCGATCAGGCCGATCGCCTCCTGCAGATCATCGACGACGCGGGCCTCGCCGTGCAGGTCGCACGCCAAGGCGACATAGCCGAGTGCGGCCAACCGTTCGGCGCGCGAGATCGCATGCTCGCCGAGGCCGAACGCCTCCGGGAACACCAGCACGCCGGCCCGGGGTCGCGACGACGGCTCGAAGAAAAGCCGGCTCCGCATAGTGAGATTGTCGGCCTGATAGGTCAGCGTCTCGCCGCGCATCACATCCTCTCCCGAGGTCTCGGCGAGGGTTGAATACATCGGCGCCGGCGAAGGGCAAGTGACGCCGACGCGACGGATTGACGAAGCCGCCGGGCGGTGGCCTGCTGCGCCGTCAGCCGGGAGAAATCGCGATGCCCGCCACCTCGCTTAATCACTTCACCATTCTCACCCGCGACCTGGAGGCGACCAAATCCTTCTATGAGGACATCGTCGGGCTCAAGGCCGGCGATCGACCGCCGCTCGCGTTTCCGGGCTACTGGCTCTATTGCGGCGATGTCCCGACGGTGCACCTGGTCGGCCGCCGCGACGAACGACGGGCCGATGGCGGACGTGCCGGCGACCGGCCGGCTCGATCACATCGCCTTCACCGCCGAGAACCTCAAATTGATGAAAGCGCGGCTGGCGGCCAACGGCGTCAAGTTCCAGGAGCGCGTATTGCCGCGCCTCAATATGACGCAACTGTTCTTCAACGACCCGGACGGGATCAATATCGAGTTCAACTTCCCCGCCGCCGAGACGGGCTGATATCCGGCGTTCGCGACTTCCTTGCTTTGCCCGCTCGCCCGCCGCTTGCGCCCGCGGGGCGCCCGTGGCCAGATATCTTCCATGATCCTGCTGATCGACAACTACGACAGCTTCACCTTCAACCTGGTTCACTTCCTGGGCGATCTCGGCGCCGCGTGCGAGGTGGTGCGCAACGACCGGATCACCGTCCCCGAGGCGCTGGATCGCCGGCCCGACGCGATCGTCCTCTCGCCGGGCCCCTGCACGCCGAACGAGGCCGGCGTCTGCCTCGACCTGATCGCGGCGGCGGCCGGCATTCCGCTGCTCGGCGTCTGTCTCGGCCATCAGGCGATCGGGCAGGCGTTCGGCGGCCGGGTGGTGCGCGCCCCGGCGCCGATGCACGGCAAGGTCAGCCGCGTCTTCCATGCCGGCACCGACCTCTTCGCGGGGCTGCCCTCGCCGTTCGCCGCCACCCGCTACCACAGCCTGATCGTCGATCGTGCCAGCCTGCCCGCTTGCCTCGCGGCGACCGCCTGGACCGAGGACGGGTTGGTGATGGCCCTGCGCCACCGCTCGCTGCCGGTGTTCGGCGTGCAGTTCCATCCCGAGAGCATCGCCAGCGAGCACGGCCACGACCTGCTGCGCAACTTCCTGCGCCTCGCGCGCGGCGAGCCGGACCGCGCAGCGGCCTGAGCGATCGATGTCCAGCAATCTGAAGCCCGTGCTGGCCCGGCTCGCCGGCGGCGCTACGCTCTCCGAGGACGAAGCGGAGGCGGCGTTCGAAATCATCATGTCGGGCGAAGCGACGCCGGCGCAAATCGGCGCGTTGCTGATGGCGATGCGGGTGCGCGGCGAGACGGTCGCCGAAATCACCGGCGCCGTGCGGGCGATGCGCGCGCGCATGAGCGCGGTAGAGGCGCCGGCGGACGCCATCGACGTGTGCGGCACCGGGGGCGACGACGCCGGCACGCTCAATGTCTCCACCGCCGTCACCTTCGTGCTGGCCGGCGCGGGCGTCCCCGTCGCCAAGCACGGCAATCGCGCGCTGTCGTCGCGCACCGGCGGGGCCGACGTGCTGGCGGCGCTAGGGGTGAATGTCGACGTGGCGCTGGAACGGCTGCCGGCGATCCTGCGCGCCGCGAACTGCGCCTTCCTGTTCGCGCCGCGCCATCACCCGTCGATGCGCCATGCCGCCGGCCCGCGGGTGGAACTGGGGACGCGCACGATTTTCAACCTGCTCGGCCCGCTCGCCAATCCGGCCCGAGTGCGCCGCCAGCTCATCGGGTTGTTCGACCCGGCGCGCGCGCGCGTCATGGCCGAGACCTTGGGGCGGCTCGGCGCCGTGCATGCCTGGATCGTGCATGGGCAGGGTCTCGACGAATTGACCGTCGCCGGCGAGAGCCAGGTGGTCGAGCTGCGCGACGGCGGCGTGCGTGCTTTCACCGTGGTGCCGGAAGACGCCGGGCTTTCGCGCGCACCGGTCGAGGCGATCCGGGGTGGCGACGCCGCGCTCAACGCCGGTGCGCTCCGTGCGTTGTTGGAGGGAGCTCGCGACCCGTATCGCGACACCGTGGTCCTGAACGCCGCCGCCGCGCTGATCGTTGCCGGAGAGGCCGACGACCTGCGCGACGGGTGCCGCCCGGGCCGATCGCACGCTCGACTCCGGTGCCGCGCTGGCAGCGCTGGAGCGGTTGCGCCGCGGAGACGGTCGCGAGCCTGACGCGGCGCCGGCGGAAGGAGAGAAGCGATGTCCGACGAGATTCGCACAGCCGAGGCCGGCGAGCAAACCGTCCGACGTGCTCGCGCGCATCTGCGCGCAAACCCGCGCCGAAGTGGCGCGGCGGCGCGCGGAACGAGTATCGAGACCCTGCGCCAGGGCATCGCCGCACAGGCCGACCCGCCCCGCGGCTTCGGCAACGCGCTGAAGGAGCGCACCGGCCGGCGGCCGGTTCGCGTTGATTACCGAGATCAAGAAGGCCTCGCCCTCCGGCGGCCTGATCCGCCCCGATTTCGATCCCGGCGCGATCGCCCGCGCCTACGAGGCAGGCGGCGCCACGTGCCTTTCGGTGCTGACCGAGGAGCCGCATTTCCAGGGCAGCGACCGCGACCTGATCGCCGCACGCCACGCGGTGAACCTGCCGGTGCATGCGCAAGGACTTCATCCTCGAGCCGTGGCAGATTTACGAGAGCCGCGCCATGGGCGCGGACTGCATCCTGCTGATCATGGCGGCGCTGTCGGACGAGGAGTCGCGCGCGCTCGAGGAGGCGGCGCGCACCCTCGACATGGACGTGCTTGCCGAAGCGCATGACGAGCGTGAGCTCGAGCGCGCGCTGGGCTGCAGACGCAATTGATCGGCATCAACAACCGCGACCTCAAGACGCTGAAGACCGACCTCGCGACCACCGAACGGCTGGCGCCGCTGGTGCCGCCGGACCGCTTCCTGATCACCGAAAGCGGGGTGCGGCACAACGACGACCTCAAGCGGCTGGCGAAGGCGGGCTCGCTCTGCTTCCTGGTGGGCGAGGGATTGATGCGCCAGCACGACGTCGCCGCCGCCGTCCGGGCGCTGCTGGACGGCGACAGCTTCCAGGCCTCCGCCGCGTGAGCCTCACCCATTTCGACGCCGCCGGGACACGCCGCGATGGTGGACGTCTCCGCCAAGCCGGCGACGGCGCGCAGCGCCACCGCCCGGGCGCGAGTGCTCATGCAGCCGGCGACGCTGGCGCTGATCGCGCGAAGGGCGGGCGAGCAAGGGCGACGTGCTCGGCGTCGCGCGGCTCGCCGGCATCATGGCCGCGAAGCGCACCGCCGCGCTGATCCCGCTGTGCCACCCGCTGCCGATCTCGGCCGTCAGCCTGGAGCTGTCGGCCGACGCGGCGGGCACCGCGGTCGAGATCGCGGCGACGGTGCGCACCACCGGGCCACCGGGGTGGAGATGGAGGCGCTGACGGCCGCCGCGGTCGCCGCGCTGACGGTCTATGACATGTGCAAGGCCGTCGATCGCGGGATGCGGATCGAGGCGCTGCGGGTGACGCACAAGGATGGCGGCAAATCCGGCGAGTTCCGGCAGGATTAGCAAATGATCAGCGTCGAGGAAGCGCGCGGGCGCATTCTGGCGGGCTCCGCCCGGTCCCCGACGGAGATCGTCGCGCTCGCCGAGGCGCATGGCGGGTGAGCGCAGCACCGGTCCGGGCGCGGCTGACGCAACCGCCGGCCGACGTCTCGGCGATGGACGGCTACGCGCTTCGCGCCGCCGACGGGGCGCGGGCGCCTCTCTGGACGTGATCGGCGAGGCGCCGGCGGGGCACCCCTTCGCGGGCGCGGTCGGGCGCGGCCAAGCGGTGCGGCTGTTCACCGGCAGCGTCGTCCCCGAGCCGGCGCCGACACCATCCTGTTGCAGGAGGACGCAACTCCGCGAGGGTCGCGCGGGTGCGCGTGAATGAGGCGGTTCGCGCCGGTCGGCACATCCGCCGCGCCGGACAGGATTTCGCGGCGGGCGATGCGGTCATCGCGCCCGGCCGGCGTCTGGGCGCGCGCGACATCGGCCTGGCCGCCGCCGCCAACCATCCGTGGCTGGCCGTGCATCGCCGCCCGCGAATCGGCATTCTGGCGACCGGCGACGAGATCGCCATGCCGGGCGAGCCGATCCCGCCGGGCGGCATTGTCAGTTCAAACTCGCACGCGCTGGCGGCGCTGGTCGGTGCCGCCGGCGGTGAGCGCGAGCATCCTGCCGGTGGCGCTCGACGATCCGGAGGCGATCGCCGCCGTGGCCGATGCGACGATCGGCATGGACATGCTGGTGACGACGGGCGGGGCCAGCGTGGGCGATCACGACCTGGTGGTGGCGGGATTGGAGCGGCGGGGCCTCAAGGTCGATTTCTGGAAAATCGCGATGCGGCCGGGCAAGCCGCTGGTGTTCGGCCGGCTCGGTCCGGTGCCCGTGCTCGGATTGCCGGGCAATCCGGTCTCCGCGCTGGTGTGCGCGATCCTGTTTCTGGTGCCCGCCCTGGCGCGTCTGTCCGGCCTTCCCGGCGATCCGCCGACGACGATGCGGGCCCGGCTCGGCGCCGCCGTCGCCGCCAACGATGCCCGCGCCGATCATCTGCGCGCGACACTGGCCCGGGGCTCGGACGGCTGGATCGCGACGCCCTTCCCGGTGCAGGATTCTTCGATGCTGCGTCGTCTGGCCGCTGCCGACGGGCTGGTCCTGCGCCCGCCGCACGCCCCGGCCGCCGCAGCGGGCAGCGAGGTAGAGGTGATTCCCCTGGATTCGCTCGGAATTTGACAGGCATCGCTTGACGGCGCGCCGTGAACCAATCTAGAACGTTTCGGGTTGCCGGTTTGTTCGGCCCGAAAGGGAAATCGTCGTCATGCTGACCCGCAAGCAGCACGAGCTGCTCGTCTTCATCGATCGCCACCTGAAGCAGACCGGCTTTTCCCCCTCCTTCGAAGAGATGAAGGAGGCGCTGCAACTCCGCTCGAAGTCGGGCATCCATCGCCTGATCTCGGCCTTGGAGGAGCGCGGGTTTCTGCAACGTCGCCATCACCGGGCGCGGGCGCTCGAAGTGCTGCGGCTTGCCGGACGGGCAGGCGAGCGCGCCGGCTGAGCCGGCGGGCGGCGACTTCGCCCCCAACGTCATTCGCGGCGACTTCACCGCCCGGCTCCCCGGCGTACGCGCGGCCGAGGAGGCGGCGGCGATCCAGTTGCCGCTGTATGGGCGGATTGCCGCCGGCCTGCCGATCGAGGCGCTGCGCGACAGCAGCGCGCAGATCGAGGTGCCGATGGCGATGCTCGGGACCGGCGAGCACTACGCTTTGGAAGTGGCGGGCGATTCGATGATCGAGGCCGGGATTCTCGACGGCGACACGGTTATTATCCGCAAGGGCGAGATCGCCGAGAACGGCCAGGTGGTGGTGGCGCTGGTGGACGAGGAGGAGGTGACGCTGAAGCGGCTGCGCCGGCGCGGCAACTCGGTGGCGCTGGAGCCGGCGAACGCGCGCCACGAAACCCGCATCTTCCCGGCCGACCGCGTGCGCGTGCAGGGCAAGCTGGTGGCGCTGCTGCGGCGGTATTGAAAGCGCGCGTTAAGCTGCGTCCGAAGAACCCCGCGAAGCGCGCTCCGGCCAGACCAAACGATCATTGACGAATCGGGACCACATCCGAACACATGCCGCAATGGAGTTGGCTCCGGAGACGATCCCGCTGCCCGGCGGGCCGGCGCGGATCGAGTGGCGGCGTAGCTCGCGGGCGCGGCGGGTCAGCCTGCGCATCGATCCGTGCGGCGGTGCGGTGGTGGTCATTCTGCCCGAGCGCGCGGCGCGCGGCGCCGGCGTCGCGCTGCTGATGAGCAACGCCGATTGGGTGACGAATCGTCTCGCGCAACTCCCCGATGCGGTGCCGTTCGCCGACGGCTCGGTGGTGCCGATCGACGGCGAGCCGTACCGCATCCGCCACATGCCAAGTGGACGCGGCGGGGCGTGGATCGAAGGTGACGAGCTGCGCGTGAGCGGCGCACCCGAGTTCATGCGCCGGCGGATCCTCGATTTCCTGCGCCGCGAGGCGCGGCGGCGGCTGCTCGCGCTGGTGGGCGTGAAGGCGGCGCACATCGGCGCGGTTCCGCGCCGCCTCGCCGTGAAGGACACGCGCAGTCGCTGGGGGAGCTGCGCTGCGGACGGCTCGCTCGCATTCTCCTGGCGGCTGGTGATGGCGCCCCCCTTCGTGCAGGACTACGTGGCCGCGCACGAGGTTGCGCATTTGCGTCACATGAATCACGGCAAGCGATTCTGGGCGCTGGTCGAACGCCTCACGCCGCACGCCGAGCCGGCGATGGCGTGGCTGCACAGCGACGGTTCACGGCTGCTGCGCACCGGATAGCGCCGCCCGCCGGATCGCCCGCCACACCGTCTCCGCCGTCGCCGGCATGTCGATCGCCGTCACGCCGAGCGGCGCCAGCGCGTCCAGGATGGCGTTGATGACGGTTTGCGGCGCCGCCATCGCGCCGGCCTGTCCCGACCCCTTCACGCCAAGCGGATTGGCCTCGGTCGGAGTACCTGCGAGGGTGACTTCCAGCGGCGGCAGAACGTCGGCGCGCGGCAGCGCGTAGTCCATCAGACTGCCGCTCAGCAACTGCCCGCTGTCCGCATCATAGACGGTGTGCTCCAGCAGCGCCTGCCCGATCCCCTGGGCGACGCCGCCCTGCACCTGTCCGGCGGTGAGCAGCGGATTGATCAGCCGCCCGAAGTCATCGACGCCGAGATACCGCGCCAACGTCACCGCGCCCGTCTGCGCATCCACCTCGACCTCGGCGACATGGCAGCCATTGGGGAACGTGAGGGGCGCGTCGGCTATCTCGGCCCGCGAATCGAGGCTCATGTCGAGATCGGCGGCGGCCCGCGCCACCTCCATCAGTCCAAGCTCGCGCCCGTCCGCGGTCACGAATCGCCCGCCATCGAACGCGATGGCGTCCGGGCTCGCTTGCAGCAGCCGCGCCGCCGCCGCGCGGCCCTTTTCGATGGCCCCCTCGATCGCGCGCACCATCGCCGCCCCGCCCATATGCATCGAGCGCGCGCCGCCATGGCCGCCGCCGGTCGCCACCTTATCGGTGTCCGCCTGCACGTAGCGGAACATCTCGACCGGCAGCCCGAGCATCTCGGCGCCGATCTGCGGATACGCGGTCTCATGCCCCTGGCCGTTCGATTGCGTGCCGACCAGCAGCGCCACATGCTCCGCCTCGAAGCGGATCTCGGCGGCCTCCTGCGGCGGCCCGCGAGCGGTCTCCAAAAAGCAGCCGATCCCCAGACCGCGCAGACGCCCGCCGCGCTCGGTCGCGGCCCGCCGTTCGGCAAACCCGGCGCTCGCCTGCCGGGCGATGTCCAGATTGGCCGCGAACCGGCCGCCGTCGATCAGGCTTCCCAACGCGGTCCGGTGCGGCAAGCGGGCGATCATGTTGCGCCGACGCAGATCGAACGGATCGAGACTAAGTCGCCGCGCGGCCGCATCGACAAGCCGCTCGATGATGTAGTTCGCCTCCGGCTTGCCGGCGCCGCGATAGGCGTCGATCGGAATGGTGTTGGTCAGCACGCCGCGCACTTCCATGCACACGGCCGGGACATCATAGACCCCGCCCATCGCGGTTGACGGCGCGTTGGTGGAGGTGCCCGGCCCGAACCCGGCGACGTAAGCGCCGAGATTGGCGAGCGTCGCCACGTCGAGCGCGCGAAATCGTCCGTCCGCATCCAGCGCCAGCCGGGCGCGCGTCAGATTGTCTCGCGCCTGCGCCGAGGAGGCGAAATCCTCGGCTCGATCGGCGATCCACCTGACCGGCCGGCCGAGCCGGCGGGCCGCCCACAACAGCAGGATGTGCTCGGGATAGACGGCGTTCTTGATGCCGAAACCGCCGCCAACGTCGGGGGCGCTGACCCGCACCATCGACCGCGGCAGGCGGAAGATGTCGGCCAGCCCGTCGCGGATGCCGTGCACGCCGGCGCCGCTCAGCATCAGGTGCAGACGGCCGGTGTCCGCGTCGCAATCGCCGATGGCGCCGCGCGTTTCCAACGCCGCGACCGTCAGCCGGTTGTTGACCAGGTCCAGCTCGACGATATGCGCGGCGCCGGCGAATGCCGCATCGACCGCTTTGCGATCACCCCGGCGGAACAGGAAAGAGAGATTGCCCGGTGCCTGTTCCCACAGCAATGGCGCATTCGGGGCCAGCGCGGCGCGGGCATCGGTGACGGCCGGCAGCGGGCGGTAGCGCACCGCCACCGCCTCGGCTGCATCGCGGGCTTGATGTTCGGTGTCGGCGACGATGAAGGCCACGGGATCGCCCACATGGCGCACGCGCCCGCGCGCCAGCGCCGGGCGCGGCGGCACGATCATCGGCGCCACGGTCGCGACCTGGACCGTGCAAGGGATCGCTCCGATACCGTCGGCGTCGAGATCGGCCGCCGTGAACACGCCGCGCACGCCGGGGAGCGCCCGTGCCGTATCCGCCTCGATGGCGTCGATCATCGCGTGCGCGTGCGGCGAGCGAATCGACAACCCCATGCAGCCCGCCGTCGGAAGCGATGTCGGCGATGAAGCGGCCGGCGCCGGTGAGCAGGCGCGCATCCTCGAGCCGTCGCAGATCGCGCCCGAGCGGCGAGTCGGGCATCTCAGAAGCCGAGCCGATCGGCAACGCCGTATTCGACCGCCAGCTTGCGCAGAACCGCCCAGGTGGCGTCCTCGATCGGGATGCCGTCGCGGGCGCGCGCCTGCTCGCTCAGATGCTCGATCTCGCCGGGGTAATAAACGCGCTCGGATCCCTCGGCGGGTGGCGTGTCCTTCAGATAGGCGGCGAACTCGGCGACCTCGCGCTTGAACGTCGGCAAGATCGCGGAAGGCGGCGACGTTGAAGACCGCGATGAAGCAGCCGTCGTTGTGCCGGCCCTGCGGGTCGATGCCGAAACCCGAGCCCGGTCAGCAGGCCGGAGAAGATCTCGACGATCGCGGCCAATCCGTAGCCCTTGTAGCCCTCGGTGCCGCCCAGCGGCAGCAGCGCGCCGCCCTGGCGGAATTTGCGCGGATCGGTGGTGGGCTTGCCCGCGGCGTCGATGACCCAACCCGGCGGCACCTCCTTGCCGCGCGCCACCGCCAGCGCGATCTTGCCGGCCGCGGCGGCCGAGGTCGCCATGTCGAAGAACAGCGGGCCGTCGAGATCCGACGGCACCGCGAAGCAGATCGGGTTCGTGCCCAAGCCGCGCCTTGGCGCCGCCGAACGGGGCGACGTGCTTCGGGGCGCGGCCCGAATTCGGCGGTGATCATGGCGATCATGCCGTGCTCGATCGCCATCAGCGGATAGCTGGCGAGCCGGCCGATGTGGCCCTGCCGGAACACGGTGGCGGCGGCGACGTTCTGCGAACGCGCCTTGTCGATCGTGAGCTGCATGGCGCGCTCGGTGACGACGTAGCCGAAGCCCCAATTGCCGTCGATGACGGTGGTCGTCGGCGTCTCCCGCACGATCGTCCAAGGTGCGCCGGCGACGATATGTCCGACCTTCATGCGCTCGATATAGCTCGGGATCATGATGATGCCGTGGCTGTCGTGGCCGGCGAGGTTGGCGGCGATCGACAGCCGCGCGACTGTCGCGGCTTCCGGCTCGGGCGCACCGGCGCCGATCAGCAGCGCGGTGGCGATGTCGCGCAGGCGGTCCGGTTGGATAACGGGCATGGCGATCTCCTCTGCTCTTCGGAGTGTCGGGCCGGGCGGCTTCCCGGGCAACCCGGCGCGGCCTAGCCCATTAGGGTCGAACGAAACCGAAACCCGTCCTTACCCTTTCGCCATCGCGCGCACGCTTCAACTTCATACGAAAATGCTCTAGCCTGCACCATTGGCAGGGGAGGAAGCGATGCCCAAGGGATATGTGTTCGCCGAGGTCGAAGTCACCGACCAGGCGGTGTACGACGAGTATCGGCAGCTCGTCCCCGCCACCATCGCGGCGTTCGGCGGGCACTTTCTGGTCCGCGGCGGCGATCCGGAGCGGCTGGAGGGCGAGGGGCCGTTCCATCGCTTCGTGGTGCTGGAGTTCGACAGCCCCGCGCGTTCGCGCGAGTGGTATCACTCGACAGCAATATCAGGAGGTGATGAAGCTCCGGCTGCGCTCGGCGCGCACCCGGGCCTTCCTGCTGAACGGGGCCGAGCCGAGCTGAGAGGAGGAGGCCATGACCACCATCTATGCGGGTTTGCGCTCGTCCAAGAGCGGCGCCGGCGGACTGTTCCGGCGCAATTCCGGCACCTGGGAACGCACGCTCGATCAGGACACGCAGGCGATCACGCCCGACCCGCGCAATGGCGATACGCTGCTCGCCGGCACCGTCAATGGCGTCTATCGCAGCACCGATCGCGGACGTTCCTGGCGCCGCGCGGGAATGCTCGACGGCGTCCAGGTCTGGTCGATCGCCTTCGATCCGGCCGATGCGCGCACCGTCTATGCCGGCGTCTCGCCGGTCGGCGTGCATCGCAGCGATGACGGCGGCGAGAACTTCCGCCGCCTGCCCGATCCGGGGTTGCCCGAGCGCGTGCACATGAGCTTCGCCTGTCGGGTGATGCGGATCGCCTCGCCCGGGTCGGGCGAGCTTTATGCGGCGTTGGAGGCGGGCGGCGCCATGCACTCGCGCGATGGCGGCGAACATTGGGAGGATTGCGGCGAAGGGCTCGCCCGGATGGCGGAGCAGCCGCATCTCAAGAGCCGGATCGTGAGCGACAGCGAGGCTGAAGGAATGCTCGACGGCCACGCCATCGCCACCACGCCTGCCGCACCCGGGCGCGTCTATCTGGCGGTGCGGATGGGGCTGTTCGGCAGCGACGATGCCGGCCGCAGCTGGCAGAATCTCGAGGTGGACAAGGTCTCGCCGCACACCTACGGGCGCGACATCCGGGTGTCTCCGCACGATCCGAAGACGATGTACGCCTGCCTCAGCCCGGCGTTCACCTCGGCGACGGGCTCGCTTTGGCGCAGCATCGACGCCGGGCGGAACTGGACGCGCTTCGATAAGACGAAACCCGCGAACACCGCGATGGCGGTGGCGGCGCACCCCTCCGACCCGCGTCAGGTCTACTTCACCGCAAAGACCGGTTCGGTATTCGGCACCAGCGACGGTGGCGAGAGCTGGGAGACGATGGCCCTGCCGATGGGCGCAGGGGATGCGTATGCGCTCGCCTGCGGGTGAGCTAAGCGGATACGGGGGGCGGCATCCGGGAATCAAGCGCGGCGCGGATCGAGGGCGCGACCCACCGCCTCCGGGTCGGCCGCGATCACTCGAAGCAGAGTGGTGGCCGGCCCGGAGGGCACCCGCCGGCCTTGCTCGTATTGTTGCACGGCATCGATAGTAAACCCGAAGCGGCGGGCGAATTGCGACTGGCTCAGACCCAGCCGCGTCCGCAACGCTCGGATCTGCTCGGGCCCGGGCGGGGGATGGACGAGAGTGGCGCGCGCCAAGTCCTCATCGGTCCAAGCGTCGCCATCCTCCGCCGCTTGCGCTTCGATTTCCGCCTCGCCGGGCTTCTGCCGGGCCGCCAATTCCGCCAGCAGTGCCGCGCGATCGATGTCAGCGGACTTGCGCCGCACGATAGGCATCCCGCTCTCTCCTGTTCGCGTAGCGAAGACTTATGATCCGCCGAGCGTCGCCACGGTCGGTGTACACGCACGTGACCACGTCGGCTCCGACGATTCCGATTGCCCGCATCCGGACCTCACCATAGTTTCGCCGAGCATCCGCCTCCTCGAGCACCGGGCCGTCGAACAGTGCTGCCGCCAACTCGAACGGCAAGCCCCGCTGGACTCGGTTGCGCTCGCTCTTGACCGAATCCCACTCAAACGCCGTCACGGCATATACGTCATTGACGCACGCATCTCAATGCCGGATACTCGGCCATAGGCGCATTGGGCCGGTCTGGAACGTCGCCACTTCGCCCAGCGTGCGGCCCGCATCGCGGATCGGTGCGGGCGGGAGGGGAGTCAGGCTTGCGAATAACGGACCGAGCCGCATTGCCGCACGGTCGGCGTGCGTCGTGGCCAGCAGCAGCATCGGGCGGCCGATAAAGGCGGCGGCCGGCGCCACGAAACCAAACTGGCGGGCGTCCTCGTTCAGCACCGTGACCGGAATTGTCGGGACCGAGCGCGTACGCGATCTTGCCGGCGTCGCGCCAGTCGGGAACGCCGACCACGGTGCCGGGTGGCAGCAGCCCCCGTGCGTGCAGCTCGTCGCGCACCGAGGTCCAGTCGATCGCCTCGATGATCGGATCGCGTGCGAACGCCGCGTGCAGCCAATCGAAGCGGACATCGGTCGCGACCGTCAGAACGCCCGCCAGCACGATCGCCGCGGTCGCCGCCAGACCGCGCACGGCGAGGCGCGGGCGGGCCGCCAGCCACGCGCCGAGCAGCGGAAACAGCATCAGGTAGCCGGGCGCCGCCCAGTGGAACAGCACGCGGTGGCTCGACCACAGCGCCACCAGGGCGAACGCCACGATCGGCGGCGCCGCGAGCGCGCACAGCAGGCCCTCACCCGACGAGAGTCCACGGCGGGTGAGGGATGCCACCGCCGCCAGCATCCCCAGCCAGATCCACGGCAGCACGAACAGCGCCTCGCCGGCCAGCACGACGAAGGGTTGGCCGGGACGAAAATCGAGGCCCGCCGCGCGGTCGCCCTGGAAGGCGAACGAGGCCCAGTGATGGGCGGCGTTCCAGGCGATCACCGGCGCGAACACGGCGAGCGCGATCAGCCCGGCCAGATAGGGTTGCGGACGGACGAGCCAGCGCCGGTGCGGGCTCGCCAGCAGATACGCGATGGCGCCGAGGATGGTCAGCACGGCGGTGTATTTGGAGAACAGCGCGAGCCCCGCGCACAGCCCCGCCCCCGCCCACCAGCGCCACGCCGCGTGCCGTGCCGCCAGCGCGTGCAGCAGGCAGAGCGCGGCCCCCAAAAGCGCGCAGTCGAGCGGCCCGTCCGGCAGCACCCAGCTTGCCGTGGTGACGCCGAACACCGGCGAGAGATTGAAGGCCAATGCCGCCCACAGTCCCGCGCGCGGCCCGCCGATGACGGCACGCCGAGGCGGTACATCAGCCAGGTGGAGAGCGCGAACAGGGCGATGAAGGGAGCGCGGACGGCGAGCGGCGCCTCGGTGGCGAACAGGTGCGCCGCCGCCCACTGCAACCACCAGGCCGCCGGCGGGTGGTCGAAATAGCCGAGGTGGAGCGTCCGCCCGGCGGCGACCATGTAGCTTTCGTCCACCCCGAGCCCGAGCGAGGCGGCGAAGCCGATACGGATCAGCGCGGCGAGGAGGATGAGAACGAGGAGCGTGCCGCCCGCAGACTCCCTCTCCGCCGCCCTCTCCGCCGCCGGGGGGCGGAGAGAGCCTACCCCGGACTTGATCCGGGGGTCGGGGTGAGGTGGGCGCGCCCTTAAGCCGCCGCCTTGGGCGGGATTCCGTTATCCTTGAGCAAGGTCTCCAGCTCGCCCGACTGATACATCTCGGTGACGATGTCGCAGCCGCCGACGAACTCGCCCTTCACGTAGAGCTGCGGGATGGTCGGCCAGTTGGAGAACTGCTTGACGCCCTCGCGCAAAGCCGGGTCTTCCAGGACATTGGCGGTCTGAAAGCCGACGCCGAGATGCGAGAGAATTTGCACCACGCGGGCGGAAAAGCCGCATTGCGGGAACGTCGCCGTGCCCTTCATGTAGAGCATCACGGGATTTCCGGTGATCTCCGCCTGGATGCGGTCGATGGTGGGATTGTCGGACATTTGGTGCTCCTACTCGGGGGCGGAGGTTTGCAGGGCCAGCGCGTGCAGCTCGGCGCCCATGCGCCCGCGCAGCGCGGCATAGATGATCTGGTGCTGGCGCACCCGCGGCAGGCCCTTGAACTGGGCCGAGACCACGGTCGCGGCATAATGGTCGCCGTCGCCGGCGAGATCCTCGACCGACACCCGAGCATCGGGCAGCGCCGCGCGGATCAGCGCCTCGATCTCGCTGGCGGACATCGCCATGTTCGTCTCCCGGCCTTCAACCCTGCATATGGTTTTGATGTCGGGTGGTGTCAAATAAACCCACCCCTGGCGCCGCCCGCCCGGGCGGCCTATCTCCGCCCGCCATGCACGCGATCCGGGTAAACGGCCTCACCAAACGCTACGGCGACGTGCTCGCCGTCGATGCGCTCGAGTTCGCGGTGCCGGCCGGTTCGACCCTCGGCCTGCTCGGCGGCAACGGCGCCGGCAAGACCACCACCATCGCCATGCTGCTCGGGCTGCTGATCCCGAGCGCCGGCCGGATCGAGATTTTGGGTCATGACATGGCCCGCGACCGCTTCGCGGCGCTGGCGCGGATGAACTTCTCCTCGCCCTATGTGGCGCTGCCGCAGCGGCTGACGGTGGCGCAGAATCTGCGCGTCTACGGGCATCTCTACGGTGTCCGTCAACTCCGCCGCCGCCTCGACGAGCTGGCCGGTGAGCTTGATCTGACGGAGATCATGGACCGCCGCGCCGGGCAGCTCTCGGCCGGGCAAAAGACCCGGGTGGCATTGGCCAAGGCGCTGATCAATCGCCCGGAGGTGCTGCTGCTCGACGAGCCGACGGCGAGCCTCGATCCGGACACCGGCGATCGCGTCCGCAGCTGGCTCGAACGCTACCGCCAGCAGAGCGGCTGCACGATCCTGCTCGCCTCGCACAACATGGCGGAGGTCGAGCGGCTCTGTTCCGACGTGCTGATGCTCAAGGAGGGTCGCGCCGTCGATCGCGGCAGTCCCGCCGACCTGCTCGCTCGCTACGGACGGGAGGATTTGGAGGAGGTGTTTCTGGACATCGCGCGCGACCGCGGACGTAAGCGGGCGGTTGCCGCATGAGCGACATCGCACGCCGCATCTGGGCGCTCGTGTATCGGCATCTCGTGCTTTACCGCAGCTCCTGGCCGCGGCTGCTCGAGCTGATGTACTGGCCGGTGCTGCAAATGCTGATCTGGGGCTTCACCGCAAGCTTCGTCGCGCGGCGGATGGGCAGCAGCGCCGGGACGGTCGCCGCCGCGGTGCTGCTGGGCGGCGTGCTGCTGTGGGAGGTGGCGCTGCGCAGCCAGATGGGCGTCGCCATCTCGTTCATGGAGGAGATCTGGTCGCGCAATCTCGGCAGCCTCTTCGTCACGCCGCTGCGCCCGCGCGAGCTGGTGGCGGCGCTGCTCGGCATCTCGATGGTGCGGATGCTCGCCGGGGTGCTGCCGGCGATCGGCTTCGCCTGGCTGCTCTATGCGTTCAACCTGTTCGCGCTTGGCCCGATTCTGGTGCTGTTCTTCGCCAATCTGATGGTGATGGGCTGGTGGGTGGCGCTCGGCGTGGTCTCCCTGATGCTGCGCCACGGCGCCGGGGCGGAGCAGCTGGCCTGGTCGCTGCTGTTCGCGATCACGCCGTTCGCGGCGGTGTTCTACCCCGTATCCGTGCTGCCGAGGGTGATGCAGGCGGTCGCCTTCGTGGTCCCGGCCTCGCATGTCTTCGAGGGGATGCGGTCGATCCTGCTGCAGGGCGTGGTCCGGTGGGATGAGTTGATCGCCGCCATTCTGCTGAATGCCGCCTGGTCGGTGCTCGGCGCCCTGCTCTTCGCCCGCCAGCTCCGCCAGGCGCGGCTGCACGGCGCGCTGCTCAGCATCGGGGAGTAGTTGTGCTATGTTGAAGGCTGCATCGGGAGACTGCTGATGTCGGAGCATGCAGCCGGTCGGATGGGACCGGACGAGTTTCTGGAATGGCATTTGCGGCAGGAGGGAAGTACGAGTTGGTGGACGGCGTGGCGATCGCGATGGCCGGCGGAAAAAGGCGGCATGACCGCGTGGTGGTCAACGCCATCGCCGCGCTTGCCGCAATGCCACGCTCGGGGTCGTGCCTTCCCTTTACCGCCGACACCGCGATCCGCGTTCCTGCCGGGAATATCCGCTATGCCGACGCGGGCATCGATTGCGGGCGCTTCGATGATGAGGCCACTTTGGCCGACGCGCCGGCTCTGGTGATCGAAGTGCTGTCCGAATCCACCCGGCTGTACGACTTCACGCGCAAACTCGAAGAGTACAAGACAGTCCCCACATTGACGCACATCCTCTTCGTCGATCTCGATGCCCCCGATGTCACTCATTGGCGACGTGACGCGGCGACCGGCTGGGGGTCCGAGAGGATTGCGGGCCTTGAGGCATCCATCGAGCTTGCCGATCTTGGTCCGACGCTGCCGTTGTCGACGTTGTATGCCGGCCTCGAATTCCGCTCCAAGCCGCGGCTGGTTTATCCCGAGTGACTGGCTTCTGGCTCATTCGCCACGCCATCGTGGACGAGAACGCGCGCGCGATCCTTTACGGAACGCTGGACGTCGCCGCTCTGCCCGACCAGCCTCGTCGAGCAGGCGCCGATGTACCGCGCGCTGGCGGCCCGCCTGCCGCGCCCGGCGCGCTGGATCGTCTCGCCGCTATCGCGCACGCGCCGCACCGCCGAGGCGATCTTCGCCGCCGGATATCCGGCAACGTCGCTCGCGGTGGAGCCCGGATTGACCGAGCAATCGCTGGGCGAATGGCATGGTCTGCCGCATGCCGAGTTGCCGGCCCGGTTATCCCTTCCCGCTCATGCGTTCTGGCCGCTGGGCGGCGAGGAGCGCCCGCCGGGCGGCGAGTTCGATCGCCGACGTCATCGCCCGCGTCGGCCGCACCATGGACCGCCTGGCCGAAACCCGGGCCGGCGAGGACGTCGTGATCGCGGGGCATGGCGGCGCCATCCGCGCCGCGGTGGCGCACGCACTGCGCATCGGCGCCGATAATGCGCTGCATCTGGCGATCCAGAACCTCTCGCTCACCCGGCTGGAACGGAGCGCAAAGGGATGGCGCGTCCTGTGCGTGAACGAGATGCCGGGTTATTGAGCTTGCCCCGGTTTCGCCGAATCGGCTGCTGGTGCTAGCGGTGGCTCAGGAGACCCGGCGATGCGATATCTTCTGCTAGCGGCCCTGTTGCTATATCCCGCCCTCGCCCGCGCGCAAAGCCAAGAACAGGCTTTGGTCGATCGCTCGACGCTGGCCGTGCAGGAAATCCTGACGCAGAGGATCTCGGAAACGCCGCGCAAGATGGTGGATCGCTCCCGCGCGGTCCTGATCTGTCCGCGCATCTTCAAGGCCGGATTCTTCTTCGGCGGGTCGGGCGGCGATTGCGTACTGCTCGCCCGCGCCGGCAACGGCACCTGGTCCTATCCGGCGTTCTTCACCATCGGCAGCGCCAGCTTCGGTCTGCAAATCGGGCTTCAGGACAGCGCACTGTTGCTGACGATCCTGACCAATCGCGGGCTGAACGCACTGATGAACAGCCACTTCAAGCTCGGCGGCGACGCCTCGGTGGCGATCGCGACGGTGGGCGGCGGCGTCCAGGGCGCGCTGACCACCGGAATTACCGCCGATATCGTGGCCTTCCAGTCCTCGCGCGGCGCCTTCGCCGGCATTTCGATCGAGGGCAGCGTGCTGAACTCGCGCATCGACATGGACGCGCCTATTACGGTCAGCCGCTGGACACCCGCCAGATCGTGATCGCCATGCAGGGCGCCAATCCCGGCGCCGACCCGCTGCGCGGCGTGCTGACCCGGCTCGGCAATCCGGTCTACCCGCCGGGCTATCGGACCCGGGCTCCGGGGTATGCGCCGGCCTATCCGCCCCCCTCGGCCTATTCGGCCCCGTCGGGCTACGCCCCCCCGTCTGCCTATGCGCCGCCACCGGCCTATGCGCCCGCCGCCCCGCCGGGTTACGGCGCGCCCGCGGCAACGTCCGATGACCGGCTACCAGGGTCCGCCCGGCGGTAGCCAGGTCGAACAGGAGAACCTGCCGCCGGTGCGCTGAGGCCGCCGATTTCCGCCGCGCGTAATCCGCCCTAGACTGGGGCATGGCGCGCTTCTGGGAAACCAAGCAGCTCGAGGAGATGACCCGAGAGGAGTGGGAGTCGCTCTGCGACGGCTGCGGACGGTGCTGTCTGCACAAGCTCCGCCACGAGGACGACGACTCGCTGTCGTTCACCAATGTCGCCTGCCATCTGCTCGATCTCGAAGCCTGCCGCTGCACCGACTACCCGAACCGTAAGCGGCGCGTCCCCGACTGCGTGCAGCTCACGCCGGCGCTGGTGCGGAAGGTGGACTGGCTGCCACCCTCCTGCGGCTATCGTCGCGTGTTGGAGGGGAAGGGTCTCGCCTGGTGGCACCCGCTGGTCTCGGGCGATCCGCAGACCGTGCATCAGGCGGGCATATCGGTGCGCGGGCGCGCGGTCTCGGAACGCCGGGCCGGCCCGATCGAGCAACATGTCGCAGTTTGGCCGGGTCGCATGCCGCGCCCGCGCCGGTCGAAGGGAACCCCGGGATGAACGATGCCCTGTTCGGCGGCGTGAACGCCGCCGTGCTGACGCCGATGCACGATGATCTCTCGGTCGATCTCGACCGTATGGCGGCGCATTGCCGCTGGCTGCTCGCCAATGGCTGCAACGGACTTGGCGTGCTGGGCACCACCGGGGAGGCGAACAGCCTCGGAATAGACGAACGCCTGGCGGTGCTGGAGGGGCTGGTCGAACGCGGCGTTCCCGCCGCCCGGATGCTGCCCGGGACCGGGACCACGGCGCTGACCGATACCGTGACGCTGACCCGCCGGGCCGCCGAACTCGGGTGTCGCGGCGCGCTGCTGCTGCCGCCGTTCTACTACAAGAACCCGTCCGATGACGGGCTGTTCGCCTATTTCAGCGAGGTGATCGGGCGCACCGGCGGCGACATTCGGATTTACCTCTACCATTTCCCGCAACAGGCGGTGGTGGGGTTCGGATTGGCCTTGCTCGGTCGCCTGCTCGCGGCGTTTCCCGGCGTGGTGAAGGGGATCAAGGACAGCAGCGGCGATCTCGCCAACAGCCGCGCCTACGCGGATCACTTCGCCAAGGACGGGTTCGAGGTCTATGCGGGCGACGACAGCCTGCTGTCGGCGATGCTCGCCGCCGGCGGGGCGGGATGCATCACCGCCGCCGCCAACGTGAACTGTGCGGTCGGCGCCCGGGTGTTCGCCGCCGCCGGCAAGCCGGAAGCGGAGACGGCGCAAGCCATGCTGACGGCGACCCGCAAGGCGGTGATCTCGGCGCCGCTGATCCCCGGCCTCAAGGCGCTGGTGGCGCGCAACACCGACGATGACCGCTGGACCAACATCCGCCCGCCGCATCTGCCGTTGAACGCGGCGCAACGGGCGGCGCTGTTCGACGCCTTCGATGCCACCGGCATGAGGCTGACGAAGGCGCGATAGCGAAGCGCTCGCTGCAGCAGCGGCTCGGTTCAGACCGAGATAACACCACCGGCGAGATCGTCGAGCGCCGGCCGGCCGGTGACGTGGCGCCAATGGTGCCACAAGAGCCGCGCCGCCAAGCCGCGCGCCGGGCGCCAGCACTCCGCCACCGCCAGCAGCGCCTTCGGCGAGGGTCGCCCCGGCAGGCTCCGCAGATGCGCGGCGGCGGCGGCCAGCGCGAGGTCGCCGGCGGGAAACACGTCATCGCGCCCGAGCGCGAACAGCAGATAGATCTCGGCGCTCCAGCGGCCCATCCCGCGGATGGCGGCGATGCGTTCGATCGCCGCCTCGTCGTCGAGCGCCGCCAGCGCCGCCGTGGTCAACCGGCCGTCGACGAAGGCTTGGGCGAGCGCGCGGGCGTGCGCGACCTTGGGGCGCGACAGTCCGGGCGCGCGCAACGCCTCGTCCGACATCCGCAACAGCGACGCCGGATCGAGCGCGCCGGGCAGTGCCGACAGCCGCCGCCAGATCGCCGCCGCCGCCTGATTGCTGATCTGCTGGGCGACGATCGCCTGCAACAGGCCGGGAAAGCCCGGCGGACGTGTCCGCCAGGGCAGCGGTCCGGCCCGGCCCTCGATCGCCGCCAGCTCGGGATGGCGTGCGTGCAACGCGTCGAGCGCGGCGCGCGCCGCCGGCGGGGGGTGCGGGAAGCTCACGGCCGGCTTATCGCATCCGTGGCGGCGGATGCACACCGGATGCGGCGCCGAAATGCAACGGAATGCAACACGCCCTGACGCGGTCGGCCCGGAACGCCTATTTTTTCCACGATGGAGCCGACGCCGCACATTCTGGTGGTGGACGACGATCGCGAGATCCGCGAGTTGCTGGCGCGCTTCCTGGAACGGAACCAGATGCGGGTCACGGCGGCCCGTGACGGGCGGGAGGCGCGGCGTGCCTGGGGCGGCGGCCATTATCATCTCGTCGTGCTCGACCTGATGCTGCCCGGGGAGAACGGGCTTTCGATCGCGCGCTGGCTGCGCGGGCAGTCCGACGTGCCGATCGTGATGCTGACGGCGATGGGCGAGGAGACCGATCGCATCATCGGCCTCGAGCTGGGCGCCGACGACTACGTGCCGAAGCCGTTCAACCCGCGCGAACTGCTGGCGCGCATCCGCGCCGTGTTGCGCCGCGCCGGCGATCAGCCCGATCGGCGTGCCGACCCCGCCGGCCGCGGCCTGCGCTTCGCCGGCTGGACGCTGGAGCCCGGGCGCCGCCGGCTGCTCAATCCCGACGGCGCCGAGGTGGCGCTGACGGGGGGCGAATACGATTTGCT
The DNA here is from genome assembly GCA_963762525.1 of uncultured Pseudomonadota bacterium. GTDB lineage: Bacteria > Pseudomonadota > Alphaproteobacteria > Acetobacterales > Acetobacteraceae > DATFDN01. Next base: position 472,180 of record CAVXKT010000011.1, on the reverse strand, counting down.
GCTGGCGCTCCTGGAGCGCCCGCATCGGGTGCTCACCCGCGACATGCTGCTCGATCTGCTGCGCGGGCGCCAGGCGGGACCGTTCGACCGCGCGATCGACGTCGCCATCAGCCGGCTGCGCCGCAAGCTCGAGGACGACGGCCGCAACGCCCAGCTCATCAAGACGGTGCGCGGCGGCGGCTACGTGCTGGCCGCCGCGGTCGAGCGGCTCTGAGATGGGTGCTTCGGAGGGAGCCGGAGGGGCATGAAATTGCGGCTGTGGCCGTGCAGCCTCGCCGCGCGCACCGCGATGGCGGTGCTGATCGGGCTGGCGCTGGTCCAGGCGGCGGGTCTCACGATCCACGCGCTCGACCGCATCGACGTGCAGCGGCTGGCACGCGCGCGGACCACCGCCGAGCGCGTGATGGGGCTTTACCGGACCGTGGTGATGACCGCGTCCGATCAGCGCGCGGCGGTGCTCAAGGATTTCCCGCTTCCGCCGGGCGTCTCGGCTCGCCTGGCCGCCAGCCCCCCGCGCCTCGGGCCGGCGGTGCAGCAACCCGAACAGCGGCTGCTTCGGATCAGCATGAATCTGGTGCCGTTGCCGCCCGGCCTGCGCCCGCGCGGCATTCAGGTCGAGAGCGCGGCGCCCGGACTGGCGATCGGGCTTCGACTGCCCGACGACGAGAGCTGGCTGATCGTCACCACGCCGGAGCCGCCGCTGCGTCCCTGGGCCTCGCCGACCTTTTTGATCGCCTTCCTGCTGATGACCGCGGTTGCCGCCGCCCTGATCTTGTGGGCGGTGCGGCGGCTGACCGCACCGGTGCGCACGCTGGCGGCGGCGGCGGAGGCGCTCGGGCGCGACGTGAATGCGCCGCCGTTGCCGGAGGACGGGCCGTTGGAAGTCGCAACCGCGGCCGCCGCCTTCAATACGATGGCCGTGCGCATCCGCCGCTTCGTGCAGGACCGGACCGAGATGCTGACCGCGATCGGCCACGACCTGCGCACGCCGATCACCCGCCTGAAGCTCCGCGCCGAGTTCATGGAGGACGACGAGCAGCGGCGAAAGATGCTCGCCGATCTCGAGGAGCTGGAGGCGATGGTCTCCGCCACCCTGACATTCGGCCGCGATGTGCGCGCCGCCGAACCCGTCTCCGCCCTCGATTTGCCCGAACTGCTGCGCACCGTGCTCGACGAGGCGGCCGACGCGCGCCCCGAGCTGGCCGAACGGGTCGGCCTTCGACGGGCCGGCGCACCTCATCGTGCGCGCGCGCCCGCTCAGCCTCAAGCGCGCCTTCGCCAACCTGGTCGCCAACGCGGTCAACTACGGCGCCGGCGCAAGAGTGCGCTTGATGGTGGCGGAAGCCGGGATGCTGCGCGTCGAACTGGAGGATGACGGGCCGGGCATCCCGCCCGCCGACCTCGATCGCGTCTTCGAGCCGTTCTATCGCGGTGAGCCCAGCCGCAACCGCGAGACCGGCGGGGTGGGGCTTGGATTGCCGATCGCGCGCGACATCCTGCGCGCCCATGGCGGCGACATCGTGCTCGCCAATCGCCCGGGAGGCGGACTGCGCGCCACCGCGACCTTGCCGGCCTGAGATCACGCAGTCGTGTCGGTTAACTCCGGGGATGGAACGGAGGTGGCGGCGTTCATCGTTCCGCAAACTCCGAGAGGTTTCGATGAGCAGGACTCGACTGGTCTTCGCCGCCGTCTTCTCCGCCGCCCTGCTGGCGGCGCCGGCCTTCGCCGCCAGCGATCAGGAGCCGGGCAAGCACGACACCGCCAAGGGCGCCGCGGTCGGAGCCGTCGCCGGACACGAGCTGGGCAGCGGCCATGCCGCAGCCGGCGCCGCCGTCGGCGCCGGCGTGGGACACCACGAGAAGAAGAAGGCGGAGCGCAACAGCAGCGGGTAGCTCGCAACCCGTCATCGCCGGATCAGCCGCCAAGGCGATCCGCGCGTGCGGCGACTGCTGGTACTCGGCGCCAGCGCGGTGCTGCGACAGGTGCGCGCCAAGCCGGTGCGCGGCACGGCCCGGGTCCGGCGCACGATGGCACGCCGACCGATGAAGGTCGCGGTGGGGGCGCAGGCCGCGAAGACCGCGCGGATCGCCGGCGCGATGCTCCGCCCACGCAAAAGCTATCGGGTCGCGCCGGCGGCTTATACCAAGCGGCGGATGCCTCGCTCCTTCGTCATCGCGAGCCGCCGCTTGCGGCGGCGTGGCGATCCAGGCGGGCAGGACCGTGCGGTGGGCCTGGATTGCTTCGCCTTCGGCTCGCAATGACGGTGCCTCGACAAGCGGTCGGAGCAACGGGCAGCTGGTATTAGTCCGGCCGCGACCCGCACGACGCAAAGCCGGAGGCAGCGACGGCACAATGGTCAGGACCCCCGCCTCCGCGGGGGCAGGCTCTGGATCGGCATACTCCGTTTCGTCATCGCGCCGCCGAGCGCGCCGCAATGCATGGAAGCCGGTCCGCGCAACCCATCGGGGCCAGCGGTCACGCAAACGACCGCATCAACAGGCCGGATACATGACCGCTCCAGATCGTGCGCCGTTCAGCCAAAAGCTTCTTGCCAGGAGGGGGCCGTCCATACATGACGAAAAACAGAGGCCGGTTACGGTCAGCAGAAAACCGCCCTAGACCCGCAGGCCCTGGCGGTAGCGCGCCGCCAGCTTGCGATAGACCTCGGCGTTGCGGTCGAAGCCGCGACGCTCCTCGGCGTCCATCAGCCGGCGCAGCTTGGCCGGGCTGCCGGTCCACAGTTCGCGCGCGCCGATCACCTTCCCCGGCGTGAGCAGCCCGCCGGCGCCCAGCATTCCCTCCTCCTCGATCACCGCCAGATCGAGGACGGTCGAGCCCATCCCGACGAAGGCGCGGTCACGCAGCGTGCAGGCGTGGATGATCACGGCGTGGCCCACCGTCACGTCATCGCCGATCGTGGTCGGCGAGGCGTCATCGACGTGTATGATGGTGCCGTCCTGGATGTTGCTGCGGGCGCCGATGCGGATGGTGTTGGTGTCGCCGCGGATGACGCAGCCGAACCACACGCCCGATTCGGGTCCGATCTCGACATCGCCGATCACCGCGGCATTGGGGGCGATGAAGGCGGTCGGATGGACGCGCGGCGCGATGCCGTCCAGCGTGTACAGCGGACCCCGGCCGATCGATTGCACGTCAGGCATGGTCGGTCTCCGGCACTCCCAGCATCAGACGAAGATTCTGCACCGCGGCGCCGGATGCGCCCTTGCCCAGGTTATCCAAGCGCGCCACCAGCAGCGCCTGCCGGTAGGTCGCGTTTTCATGGACGAACAGCTCCATGCGATCAGTGCCGTTCAGCGCCTCCGGCCGCAATCGCCCGGCGCGGTCGGGCAAGGCGACACGCACGGTGTCCGTCCCGGCATAGCGGGCCTCCAGCGCGGCGCGCAGCTCGGCGGCGGCGGGTTTGCCGGGCAGCGTCTCCAGATGCAGCGGGATCGAGACCAGCATCCCCTGCCGGAAATGCCCGACCGAGGGCACGAAAACCGGCCGCCGCGTGAGCCCGCCATAGGCTTGCGTTTCCGGCACGTGCTTGTGTTCGAAATCGAGCCCGTAGAGCTCGAAGGCGGGGCCGCCGTCGCGCTCATGCATCTCGATCAGCGCCTTGCCACCGCCGGAATAGCCGCTGATCGCGTTGATGCTGATCGGATAGTCGGGCGGCAGCAGCCCGGCATCGACCAGGGGCCGCAGCAGCGCGATGGCGCCGGTTGGATAGCAACCGGGATTGGCCACGCGGCGCGCCGCTGCGATCCGCTGCGCCTGGCCCGGCGCGAGCTCCGGAAATCCGTAGGTCCATTCAGGATCGACGCGGTGGGCGGTGCTGGCGTCCAGGAGCTTCGGCGCCCGGTCTCCGAGCCCGGCGGCGAGCGCCGCCGATTCCCGCGCCGCCGCGTCGGGCAAACAGAGGATGACCAGATCGACCTCGGACATGATCGCCCGCCTTGCCTCGGGGTCCTTTCGTCGGTCGTCCGGCAGGCTGCGCAATTCGATCGCCGGCAGCGCGCGCAGCCGATCGCGGATGCCGAGCCCGGTCGTCCCGGCCTCGCCGTCGATGAACACTCGGGGTTTGCCCATTTGCACCTCTGCGCAAAACGGCGCGGACGGTAGGCGGACCGCGTGGCGCTGGCAACGTGTTGCCGGCCCGGATGTTTGTAAGGAACAACCTGCCCGAGGTGATCGCCATATCTGCGCCTCAGCTCGTCCCCATCCGTCCGTTTCCCGATCCCCCGGACGAGCTGATCGGCCGCGCCGACCTGTCGCTGGGGCGCCTCTATGAAGGGCACGTGAACACGATCCGGCTGATACAGCGCTACGGCGCCCCGGCGCAGACGCGGCGGGCGGCGGCCGACGCGCGCGTTGGGCGGCTGTTCGGCGTCTGGAATACCGAGCAGCCGGGGGTGCCGCTTCGTCTGCGCCCCGGCGGCACGCTCCTCGGCGGCAAAATACTCTGTTCCGGCGCCGGATACGTCGCCCGCGCGCTGGTGACGGCGCGGGAGGCGGGAGCGGAGAATCCGCGAATGGTGCTGGTCGCGCTCGCCCCGGGCGAGCGGGCCGACCTCTCGGGATGGCGGGCGCAGGGTATGCGCGCCTCCGCCAGCGGCACGGTGGACTTCACCGGGATGGTTGTCGGCCCCGATGCGCTGATCGGCCAACCGGGCGACTACACCCGCCAGCCGGACTTCTCGGCCGGCGCATGGCGCTTCGCCGCCGTGCAATGCGGCGGTGCCGAGGCGCTGCTCGGTGCACTGCGCGCGCATCTCCGCGCCACCGAGCGCGGCGGCGATCCGCACCAGGCGGCGCGGCTCGGCCAAGCGGCGATGGCGGCCTCCGCGGCGCGGCTCTGGGTGGAGGCCGCGGCCGCGCGCGCCGAGGCGGCGGCGCCGGGCGAGGCGGCGGTCGCGTTCGTCAACCTGGCGCGGCTGGCGGTGGAGCGGGCGGCGCTCGATCTCTGGAGCTGGCGCAGCGCTCGGTGGGGCTCGCCGCGTTTCTACGCCCGCACCCGCTGGAGCGGATCGCGCGCGACCTCGCGACCTATCTCCGTCAGCCGGCGCCGGATCGGGCTTTGACGGCGGCCGGAGCGCATGTGCTGGGCGCCGATGCCGAGCCCGGCGACCTCTGGGGCTGAGGCGCGGATGCGCGCCGGCGAGTGGCTGCGTGCGGCCGAGCGGGAACCGATGTGCGGACTCGAGGCGTTCCCGGGAGCCGGCGAGATGCTGATCCTCGCCCCGCATCCGGATGACGAGAGCCTGGGCTGCGGCGGCCTGATCGCCGCCCTGGTTGCGGATGGGCGCAGGGTGCGGGTGGTGGTGGTGAGCGACGGCGCCGGCTCGCATCCCGGATCGCGGGCCTGGCCGCCGGAGCGCCTGGCGTCGCTGCGCCGGCGAGAGGTGCTGCGCGCGGTGGCCGCACTGGGCCTCGATCCGCGAAATGTGGATTTCCTCGGACTGCCGGATGGCTCCGTTCCCGCCTGGGGCGAGAACTTCTCGGCCGCCGCCGCCGCCATCCTCAACATGGGGCCGGGGCCGGCCGCGGTGTTCGCCACCTGGCGCCACGATCCGCACGCCGATCACCGCGCGAGCTTCGCCATCGCCGCTGCGGTCGCCCGCGCGTTGCCATCGGGCGTCCGGCTCTTCGCCTATCCCGTGTGGGGCCAGGCGTTCGCGCATCCGGTCCCCGGATTTCCGTTGCCGGCGGAACCTGATGCGGCGCCGCTACGCGCCATCCGGCTCGACATTGCGCGCCACTTGCCGGCCAAGCGCCGGGCCATCGCGGCGCATCGATCGCAGACCACCGGATTGATCGCCGACGTCCCCGGCGGCTTCCGAATCCCGCCGGAGATGCTGGCCCTGGCCGACCGGCCCTTCGAGCTGTTCCTGGAGGAGCCGGTTTGACGGCCCGCCCCCCGCATTCGCTCGATGCGGGCTATTTCGACGCGCTCTATGCCCGCGACGCCGATCCGTGGCGGTTCGCAGACAGCGCCTATCAACGGGAGAAATGCGCCGCCACACTCGCCGCTCTGCCGCGATCTCAGTAGGAAGCGCGGCAGCCCGGCGATTGCGCGGAGCGCCGGCGGTCGCAGCCGCAGCGCCCGCGCGAGCTGGCGCGCCTCGGCCGGCGCCGAAACGCCGGCGCGCAGCCGGCGCAGCGCGCGGCGGCAGCGCAGCCGGTGCAGGGCGTCGAACGCCGGCTCCAGCCGCGGGTCCAAAGCGGCATCCGCATCCGCCAGCCGCCGACGCATGGTGTCTGCCATGCCGCCCTCGGCGCTCGAGGCGGCACGGGACGGTGACGCGCGCATGCGGGCAGTGGCGCACCCGCATGTCGGCGCGCAACACCGCCTCGAACAGCGCCCGGTCCTCGCCCACCTTTACCTCGGGCAATCCGCCGACGCGCCGGTAGGCGGCGAGCGTGAGGGCGATCGAGGCGCCCGAGTGGACGTTGTGGCGCGGCCAGGGGTCGTCGGGATCGGATCGACCAGCGCCGCCATCTCGTCGAGCAGCGCCCCGTAGCCGTGCCTCTGCGCCTCGCGCGCGCGGAGCGAGGCGGCGGACGCTTCGCCGCCCCGGGCGTCGATCTCGATCGCGCCGGCGACCGCGTCCGCGCCCTCGGCCAAGGCCGCCAGGTTTGCGGCGAGCCATTCCGGGGCGACTCTTCCGTCGGCATCGGTGCTGAGCAGAACCGCCCCGCACGGCGCGGGATCGCCGAACAGCGTCGCCGCCGCGTCCATGCCGCGCGACGCGCCGCGCCAGCATGGGCGCGGGACGGTGGCAGCGTGATCTCCCGCACGACCAGCCGGAACGGCAGCGAAGGCGCGAGCGCACGGGCCAGCGCCGCCGTGCGGTCGATGCAATTGTTGGCCAGAACCAGCACCGCCAACCGGCGAAAATCCAGCTTCCGTTCCCCGGCGCCCACCTGCGCCGCCAGCGCGGCCAGGCAAGCGGGCAAGCGCGCCGCTTCGTCACGCGCCGGGATCGCCACTACGGCGCCGACCTTTGCGGTCGCTTTCGAGGATCGGGGAAGCATCGTTGCCGTCGGGCAGCGCGCCCGCCGCACGGTCGTTCCCGCCTGTAGCGATCGCGAGCGGGCTGCTAGGCTGCCGCAGCCGCGAGGAGGACACCATGGCGGACGACAAGAAGCCCGAAGGCCCGGACCTGAGCCTCGGCGTCGCGCTCTCGGATTTGGCGGACGGCGCCCTGCTGGGAGGGCGCGTGGGCGACGAGGCGGTGCTGCTCGCCCGGCGCGGGGACGACATCTTCGCCATCGGCGCCACCTGCACGCACTATAGCGGCCCACTGGCGGAGGGCCTGCTGGTGGGCGAGACCGTGCGCTGCCCCTGGCATCACGCCTGTTTCAGTCTGCGCACCGGTGAGGCGATGCACGCGCCGGCCTTCGACCCCGTCGCGTGCTGGAAAGTCGAGCGCGCCGGCGATCGGATCGTGGTGCGGGAGAAGCTCGATCCGGCGCCCCGCCGCACCGCGCCCGCCGGTGCACCGGCGCGCATGGTGATCGTGGGCGGCGGGCGCCGCCGGGTTCGCCGCCGCCGAACGCTTGCGGCGGGAGGGCTACGCGGGGGCGCTGACCATGCTCAGCGACGATGCGGATGCGCCCTGCGATCGGCCGAATCTGTCCAAGGACTATCTGGCCGGCGAGGCGCCGGAGGAGTGGATTCCGCTCCGCCCGCCGGAATTCTACGCCGATTCGGGCATCGAAATCCGCCTGGCGACGCCGGTGCGCCGCATCGATACGCGCGAGCGGCGCGTGGTGCTGGCCGATGGCGGCGAGGTCGCGTTCGATCGCTTGCTGATCGCGACCGGCGCCGAGCCGGTCCGCCCGCCCATTCCCGGCGCCGAGGCGGAGGCGGTGCGCACGCTGCGATCGCTCGCCGATTGCCGCGACATCATCGCGCGTGCCGGTACGGCGCGTCGCGCGGTGGTGATCGGCGCCAGCTTCATCGGGCTCGAAGTCGCGGCGGCGCTGCGCCAGCGCGGGCTCGCCGTCGATGTGGTCGCACCGGAGCGACGGCCTCTGGAGAAGGTTTTGGGACCGGAGCTCGGCGACCTCGTGCGCCGCGAGCACGAGGGGCAGGGCGTCACCTTCCATCTCGACGAGCAGGTGGCCTCGATCGCGCCGGGGCAGGTGGCGCTGAAGAGCGGCGCCACGCTAGCGGCCGATCTCGTCGTCCTCGGCACCGGCGTGAAGCCGCGCACGGCGCTCGCCGAAGCGGCCGGGCTCAAGGTGGAGAACGGCGTGCTGGTGAACGAGCAACTGGAGACGAGCGCGCCCGGCATCTTCGCCGCCGGCGATGTCGCGCGCTGGCCCGACCCGCACACCGGCGAGCGCATCCGCGTCGAGCACTGGGTGGTCGCCGAGCGCATGGGGCAGGCGGCGGCGCTGAACATGCTCGGAGGCCGGCTGGCGTTCGACGCCGTGCCGTTCTTCTGGAGCCGCCACTACCACGATCTCAACATCGACTATATCGGCCACGCCGCGCAGTGGGACGACATCAGCGTGGAGGGCGACGTCGCCGCGAAGCGGGCGGTGCTGCGCTACCGTCGCGCCGGCAGCGTGCTCGCGGTGGCGACGGTGGACCGCGACCACGAAAGTCTGCGCCTGGAGGCGGCGATGGAAGCGCACGGCACGGTGTGACGACATGAGGCGACGGCCGCCCCCGTCCTCCCTCTCCGCCCCTCCGGGGCGGAGAGGGTGCGGGGTGAGGTGGGGCACGCCGCGGCGCCGATCCGCTTTCATCTGATCCGAGCGCGCGCTTAGATCGCGGCATTATGGTTACGATCGCAACAGTGCCGGTGGTCGCCGAAAAATGAGTGCCCCCGGTGTGACCCCGCTCACACACGCTGCGTCCGCCAGCGGCGATACACGCCCGCCGGGGCCGAACTCAGCTCCTAAACTCGGACAACCGCGACGCGCCCGGCCCGGTTGACCGAAACGGGAGAAAGCCCATGAATGCGCAGAAATACAGTTTCGCGGTAAATTCGTTTACCATCCACGATACGCGATCTCGTCACGAGGACACCGACTACATCTCGGCGAGCGTCGCCATCGTCGGGAAACCGACCTTGAAGGCGAGCCAGAAGCTCGGCAACCTCAACAACGGCACCTTCAAAACGGCGATGGACTTCCGCGGCGTGGAGGTTGCCGACAACGAGACGGCGGTGTTCACCTACGCCATCGTCAACAGCGGACACAGCGACCCGACCACCGCCGAGAAGACGCTGCAGCAGGCGGTCTCGACGTTGGCCGAAAAGGGCGCCCAGGCGGCGGCGACGGCCGCCGGCGGCGCGGTCGGCGCCGCCCTCGGGGCGTCGATCGGGACCGCGGTGGTGCCGCTTCTCGGCACCGCGCTCGGTGCGTTGGCCGGCTGGGTCGTCTCGTCGGCCGGCAAGCTGATCTTCGCCAATTGCGACGGCGCCGTTGCCGCCGCCGTGCACACCTTCACCGGCGCGCAGCTCCGTGTCGAAACCACGCAAGGTCGTCATGTCGGCGCCAGCGACCACCACCCGGGGACCAACTCACCGGATGGTTGCGGCGGCAACTCCAACTACGACGTCGCCTGGTCGATCCGCGCGGCGTAACTCAGCCGCGCTCCGGAAATAGCCGGAGCAAGCCGGCCTCGTCCGCCGTGCAGCGCCCGCGTTCGGTGATCAACCCGGAAAGCAGCCGCCCCGGGGTGACGTCGAACGCGGGGTTGGCGGCGGCGCTGCCGGGTGCGACGACGCGCACCCGCACCACCCCCGCGTCGCCGAGGCCGGTCATGTCCGTTACCTCCTCCGCCGCCCGCTCCTCGATCGGGATGTCGCGCCCGTCGCGCAAATTCCAGTCGATCGTCGAAGACGGCGCCGCCACCCAGAACGGAACCGCGCAGTCGCGCGCGGCCAGGGCCTTCAGATAGGTCCCGATCTTGTTGGCGACATCGCCCGAACGGCTCACCCGGTCGGCGCCGACGATCGCGAGATCAACCCGGCCGCGTTGCATCAGATGCCCGCCGGCGTTGTCGGCGATGACGGTGTGGCCGACACCGTGATGGCCAAGCTCATAGGCGGTGAGCGCGGCGCCCTGATTGCGCGGGCGGGTCTCGTCCACCCACACATGCAGCGGCACGCCCGCATCGTGCGCCTTATAGACCGGCGCCAGCGCGGTGCCCCAGTCGACGGTCGCGAGCCAGCCGGCGTTGCAATGCGTAAGGATATTCACCGGCCCCGGCCTGCGGGCGGCGATCTCGGCGATCAGCGGCAAGCCGTGCGCGCCAATGGCGGCGTTCTGCGCCACGTCCTCCTCGGCGATCGCCCCGGCTTCGGCGTAGGCCGCCGCCGGGCGGTCCTCGATCCGGGTGTTGCGCAGCCGCGTCAGCATCCGTTCGAGCGCCCAACGCAGATTGACCGCCGTCGGCCGGGTTGCGGCGAGCATCGCCGCAGCTGCCTCCATGGCCTCGGTGGAGGCATCGACGCGCAGCGCCAGGCAGAGCCCGTAGGCGGCCGTGGCGCCGATCAGCGGCGCGCCGCGCACCTGCATGGCGCGGATCGCGTGCGCCGCCTGTTCCAGCGAGCGCAGGCGCACGAATTCGAGCGCCCACGGCAATTTCGTCTGCTCGATGATCTCGATCGACCACCCGTCGCCGGGATCGACCCGAATGGTACGCTGCGGGACGCCGTCGATCCTCATGCGGTGCCTCGGATACGCTGATGCAGCACGCAGACCAAAGTGAACAGCCGACGCGCGGTTTCGAAGTCGATGACGATCTTGCCGTCGAGGCGCTCGCGCAACAGCGCCGCGCCCTCGTTGTGCAACGCCCGCCGGCCCATGTCGATCGCCTGGATGCGCTGCTCGCGCCCCTCCTCCACCGCCTGCAAATGGCTGTCCACCAGGATCTGATAGTCCTTCACGAGCCCCCGGAAGGGGCCGAGGGCGAGCGCGACCACCACCAGCGGATGGTCATCGGCGCGGCGGATGTCGAACACCAGCCGTCCCTGCTGGATCGACAGATGCAGCGCATAAGGGCCCGGCCAGGTGCCGTGCTTGAGCGGCGCGAAGCTGTTCTCGGCGGCCAGGTCGGCGACCGCTTGCGCCCGGTCGGCCTCCTGAATCGGCGACAGCAGCGAAAGCGCCTCGCCGTCCAGAACCACGCGATCGAGCCGGGCGTCGCCGGTGGCAGCCGGCACCTGGCTCATCCGCCCTCGGGCTGCTTCAGCATCCCCAGACTGACCATGGCGCCGAGCACCGCGCCCTTCACCGGGCGGAGCAGCGCCAGACACAAGATCGCCGTCAGCGGCAGAAAGATCGCCCCCACCTCCCAATCGGGAGGATGGCCGACACGCTCCATCAGCAGCATCAGCGGCACCACGATGTGCCCGACGATCAGGATCGTGAAATAGGGCGGCGCGTCGTCGGCGCGCGCGCGGCCGAGCGGGGCGCCGCAAACGGCGCAGGCGGTCGCCACCTTAAGGTAGCCGGCGAAGGCGTGGCCCTCGCCGCAAGCGGGGCAGCGGCCCGTCAACCCGCGCCCGATAGCGGTCAGTAGCGGGGCAGGCGCGGAGGCGGCGGCGCGATCGGGTTGCCAGTCGACGAGAGGCATCGGAATTCCTGCGGCAATGGCGCCCGAAATAGCCGGGCACCGGAGTAGAGGGAACGCGCGAGTCGAAGAAAAGTCCGCTTGGCTAGCCCGCGACATCCACCACCACCAACTCCGCCTCCTCCGTCACGGTAATCGTCAGCTCCCGTTCGTCGCGGATCGCCGCGCCGTCGCGGGCGGCGAGGCTGCGTCCGTTGACGCTGACCCGTCCCGTCGCCGGCACCAGGTAAGCAGCACGGCCCGGATCCAGCGCCAGCCGCACGGTCTCTCCGGGGCGAAGCGTGCCCGCCAGCACGGCGGCATCGGCGTTGAGCGCCAGCGCGTCCGACCCCGCATCGGCCGTGCGCCCGCTCGCCAGCACCTGCAAACCCTCGCCGCGCGGGAATTGTCGCGCCGCCCAGCCGGGAGCCGCGCCGTGCCGGTCGGGGCGAATCCAGATCTGGAACAGCCGCGTCGGCGTCGGCTCCCGATTGTACTCGGCATGCACGATCCCGGTGCCGGCGTGCATCACCTGCACGTCACCGGCTTTCGTCCGGCCCTCATTTCCGAGGTTGTCGCGATGAGTAATGGCGCCATCGCGAACGAAAGTGACGATCTCCATCTCCCGGTGCGGGTGCGGCTCGAAGCCGGCATCGGGCGCGATCTCGTCGTCGTTCCACACCAGCAGCCGCCCGAAGCCGGCGCGATCGGGATCATGATACGAGCCGAAACTGAAGTGATGGCGCGCATTGAGCCAATCGTTGCGGAACGCCCCCAAGGAGGCGAAGGGACGAATGTCGATCACGCCGCATCTCCGTTGCTTGATGTCAAACCCGAGATGGGCCGGACCGGCGGCGCAGCAACCGCGGGTCAGATCTGCAAGTTCAGCGGCTCATCATCACCGGCAGATCGGCGCTTTCGAGCACATGGCGGGTGACGCCGCCGAGAATGAGCTGGCGCAGGCGGGAATGCGAGTAGGCGCCCATGGCGAGCAGATCGCAGCCGAAGTCCTTGGCGGCTCCGAGCAGCGCCGCGCCGACCCCGCCCTGGCGCGGGCGGAATACCTCCTGCTCAGCCTCGACCCCGTGCATCGCCAGATAGGCGGCGAGTTCGGGTGCGGCGGGGCCGCGCCGCTGATAGGTATCGGCCGAGAGAATGCGGACCGCCTCGGCCCGTTTCAGCCATGGCAGGGCCGCAGCGACCGCCGAGGCCGACTCGGCGGTGCCGTTCCAGCCAAGACAAATCCTGGTGCCGATCGTCGGCAAGGGAGTCTGCGGCGCGACCAGCACCGGCCGGCCCGAGTTCGAACAGCACCGCGTGCAGCGCATCCGACGAGGAGACATCCTCACCGGCTTCCGGATGCGGCACCACGGTCAGGTCGGCCAGCCGCGCCTGCTGGGCGACGATGTCCTCCTCCCGACCGGTGACGGCGGCGAAGCTCGCGGTGGGGCCGGAGACATGCGCGTGCGGCTCGGCCAACGCGACTTCGTTAGCGAGCACGAAGCGATCGAACATCGTCTCGACGGCCCGCGCCCGATGCCCGCTCTCCTTCTCGGTGGCCGACATCATCTCCTCGATCATGGCGCCCGACAGGCCCTCCCCGGCCAGCGGCGCCACGTCGCGGCTATCGATGCGCACGTGCAGGGCGAGCACGTGGGCTTCCCACATGCGCGCGATCCCGAGCGCGGTGAGCAATGCCGCCTCGCCGGCCGCGGTGCCGGTCAGCGGCAGGAGCAGCTTTCGGATGGACATGACGGTTGTCCTTTGCGCAGATCTGCCTTGCGATTTTAGCACGCAATCCGTCAGGGAAACAGCTTTCCGATCTCCCAACCAGCTTCGGCCGAGCCGATGAAAATCGTCCGATCGTGCAGCCGGAACGGCATATTCTGCCAAAACTCGACCCGCTCGGGAAGCAGCCGATAGCCCGACCAGTGCGGCGGGCGCGGCACCTCGCCCGGATATAGCGCCTCCTCCTCGGCCAGCCGCCGCTCCAGCTCGGCGCGTGACGAAAGCGGGCGCGACTGGTCGGAGGCACGGGCACCGAGGCGCGAGATGCGGGCGCGGGTGGCGAAATAGGCGTCGGCCTCGGCCGGCGTCACCTTCTCGACCGCGCCCTCGATGCGGATTTGGCGTTGCAGCGATTTCCAGTGAAACAGCAGCGCCGCGCGTCCCGTCGCGGCCAGTTCCTCGCCCTTGCGGCTCTCGGCGTTGGTGTAAAAGACGAAGCCGCGCCGATCGACGCCCTTGAGCAGCACGATGCGCGCCGATGGCCGACCGTCGGGCGTGGCGGTGGCGAGCGTCATCGCGTTGGCGTCCGCCGGCTCGGCCGCCTCCGCCTCCGCCATCCAGCGAGCGAACCAGGCGAACGGGTCGGACTCCATGCGCGCTCCTATCCGGCGCCTCTTGGCGCTCCTGCGGCCCTGTGCCACCACCGAGACGGATTGCACAACCCCCGAGGATCAGCATGGCGGAACCCGAAACAGGTGCCCTGATGCGGGGCCGGCGCGGGCTCATCATGGGGGTGGCCAACGAGCGCTCGCTGGCTTGGGGCATCGCCGCCGCCTGTGCCGCCCGGGGTGCCGAACTGGCGTTCACCTTCCAGGGCGAAGCGTTGGAGAAGCGCGTCCGCCCGCTCGCCGAATTGGTCGGCGCACGGCTGGTGGTGGGTTGCGACGTCGGCGATGAGCCGAGCATCGACGCCGCCTTCGAGGCGGTGCGAGGCGCTTGGGAACATCTGGACTTCCTGGTCCACGCGATCGGCTTCGCCGACAAGGCGTATCTGCGCGGTCGCTATCTCGACACCCCGCGCGCGGCGTTCGCCCAAGCGCTCGACATCTCGTGCTATTCCTTCGTCGCCGTGTCTCGCCGGGCGGTGCCGATGATGCGCCGCGGCGGCAGCCTGCTCACCCTCACCTATCTCGGCGCCGAGCGCTGGATGCCCCACTACAACGTCATGGGCGTCGCCAAGGCGGCGCTGGAGGCCTCGGTCCGCTACATGGCCGCCGATCTGGGCGGCGACGGCATCCGCGTGAACGCGATCAGCGCCGGGCCGATCCGCACGCTCGCGTCATCGGGGATCGGCGATTTCCGCTATATCCTGCGCTGGAACGAGCTGAACAGCCCGTTGCAGCGCAACGTCACCATCGGCGACGTCGGCGGGGCGGGCGTGTATCTGCTCTCCGATCTGTCGTCGGGCGTGACCGGGGAGGTGCACCATGTCGATTGCGGCTATCATCTCGTCGGCATGAAGAACCCGTCGGCGCCGGATATTGCGGCTGTGGAATAAGACTCCGGGATGAGCCACAACACCTTCGGCCATCTGTTCCGCGTCACCACCTGGGGCGAGAGCCACGGGCCGGCGATCGGCTGTGTCGTGGACGGCTGCCCGCCGCTCCTGGCGCTCTCCGAGGAGGACATCCAGCCCTGGCTCGATCGCCGCCGCCCGGGCCAATCGCGCTTCACCACCCAGCGCCGGGAGCCCGATCAGGTGCGCATCCTGTCGGGCGTGTTCGAGGGACGCACCACGGGAACGCCGATCGCCATGGTGATCGACAACGTGGACCAGCGTTCGCGCGACTACGGCGAGATCGCCGAACGGTTCCGTCCCGGGCACGCCGACCTCACCTACCACCTCAAATACGGCATTCGCGACTATCGCGGCGGCGGGCGCAGCTCGGCGCGGGAGACGGCGATGCGCGTCGCCGCCGGCGCGGTGGCGCGCAAGGTGCTGGACGATGTGCGCATTCGCGGCGCCCTGGTGCAGATCGGTGCGCATCGCATCGACCCGGCGCGCTGGGATTGGGACGAGGTGGAGCGCAACCCGTTCTTCTGCCCGGACGCGGCCGCCGCCGCCGAGTGGGAGCAACTGCTGTCCGCGGTGCGCAAGCAGGGCTCCTCGCTCGGCGCGGTGATCGAGGTGCGCGCCGAAGGCGCCCCGCCGGGCCTGGGCGCGCCGGTCTATGGCAAGCTCGACGCCGACATTGCCGGCGCGCTGATGTCGATCAACGCCGTGAAGGGGGTGGAGATCGGCGACGGATTCGCCGCCGCCGCCCTCAGCGGCGAGGCGAACGCCGACGAGATGCGGATGGCGGCGGGCGTGGTCGCGTTCAACTCGAACCGCGCCGGCGGCATTCTGGGCGGCATCTCGACCGGGCAGCCGATCATCGCCCGCTTCGCGGTGAAGCCCACCAGCTCGATCCTGACGCCGCGCCGCACCGTGAACCGAGCGGGGAAGGAGACCGAGATCGTCACCCGGGGCCGGCACGACCCGTGCGTCGGCATTCGCGCGGTGCCGGTGGGCGAGGCGATGATGGCCTGCGTGCTGGCCGACCACCTGCTGCGGCACCGGGCCCAGAATCCCGACGCCCCCGGCGCCGCGCGCCTGCCGCGGAACTGACGGCCGCGGCGGATAATACCAAGCGGCGGATGCCCCGACTCTTTCGTCATCGCGAGCCGCCGCTTGCGGCGGCGTGGCGATCCAGGCGTGCAGCACGGAGCGGGCGTCCTGGATTGCTTCGCCTTCGGCTCGCAATGACGGCGCCTTCGACAAGCGGTCAGAGCAATGGGCGCGCTGGCGCCAAAAGAAAACGGCGGGGACCAGCCCCGCCGCTTGTTCACGCCGAGAAGCTTGCGCTTACCAGCGGACCATGCCGCCGAGGGCGATCGCCTGAAACTTCACGTTGTTGCGGTCCGCGCCGAGGGCACCGGTGTCGAAGTTGAAGCCGCCCTGATAACGCTGGCCGTAGGTGGCCGACATCCAGCCGAGCAGGCCGGGGGCAAGGACGTAGGTGCCGCCCACGTTGAGGCCGCCCTCGCGGCGCTGCGAGCCGAGCGCGAAGCCGGTGGCGCTGGTGGCGCCGGCGCTGAGGACGTTCATGTAGGAAGCACCGATGGTCGCCGGGCCGAGCGTGTATTGAACACCGCCCATGTAGCCGAGCATGTTCTTCGCGCCATCCACCTTCAGCGCCACCTGATCATTGCCCTGCCCGGTCACGATCGAGCCGCCGACGCGCAGGCCGCCGAAATTCACCGCCACACCGCCCATGAACAGGCCGAGATTGTCGTAACGTGCGCCGATCGGAGCGCCGACGCCGCGGGTCACGGTGGCGGAACCCATGTAGCCGGCCATCGCGTAGATCCCGGCCGGGCCGAAGTCGCCCTGGTAGCGCACCGCGCCTTCGTAGGTGTTCCGCCGGCGCGCGATCTCGCCCGGCAGCACCCCGGTCGAGAGCTGCGGGCTGAACGCACGTGGCGCCGTTGATGCTGTCGCTGAGCGGGTTGTCGTCCGGCTCGAAGCTCGCCGCGAAGTCGAAGCCGGCGATCTGCGGCGACAGATAGACCACCTTCGAGGTGGTGTACTCGTTGCCGATGCCGGAGGGGAACGGGAACAACGGCGTGTCGGGCTGGCCGATGTCGTTCAGGTCGTCGTTCCAGCCGCCGTCGTTGTAGGTCTGGAAGGTGGTCACGCCGGCGTCCAACAAGCCGAGCGGGCCGTCGTCGCTGCCGAAATGGATGGCGCCCCACTCGCCGCCGATATAGGCGAAGGCGCGGCGGACATAGAGGTAGTTGCCCGGCACGTAGGTGAAGTGAACCGCCCGCCGCCACCGCCGTATTGCCCGATCCGATGGTGGCCCCCGATGCGCCGCCGCTGGTCGCCGAGGCATTGGCGAATGAGCCCTGAACCCGGATTTCCGCCGCCGCGCCATATCGCAGCCCGCCCGCCGTCAGGCCGTCGACGCCCTGATAGAACCGAGCGTAGCCGATGGTGCCGTAGGGCTGCACTTTGCGGCCGCCGACCCGGATCGGAAGTCGAGTTCTCGGCGAAGCCGTAGAACACCACGCGGCCGTTGAAGCGCACCACGATGCTGCCCGGGGTCGGAGCCGGCAGCGGACCCTTGGTGTAATAGCCCTGCGCGCTCAGGTTGGTGTTGGCCGACGCGATGCCGCTGGGCGCGGTCGGTTGCGGCGCTTCCGTCCAGGTCGGGGGCAGCGGGCCGGGCTGGCCGGGTGGTCACCGGCACCTGCGCCATCGCTTGGCCGCCCGCGAATCCGCCGATCACCGCCGCGCTCGCCAGCAAGAGTTTACGCATCCAAATCCTCCTCGTTGGGCGGGGACGTCACGGTGCGTTCCGGCGACCGCGCGACCTTCGACGGCCATATTGCGGGGCGATGCCCGCCGCCGCAACGGTCCGCCCCCGTCTCGCATGGCAATCACGAAACACTGTGGCATCGTCGCAACAGAGCCGTTCAGGACAAGGCTTCGATCGCCCCGACGGCGGCACAGCGAGGCAATCGTTTCATTCGCGCGCCGTCGATCCCGCCCAGCGCGCCGATCGCGCCGTTGGTGCGGGCGAGGCGGTTCCATCGCAGCGGACCCAAAGCCGGTGCGCCGGGATGGCTGGCGGTGGCGAAGGCCGGCGAGAGGAAGACCAGATCAACGCCGGCCCTGGCCGCTCGAGTCAATGTTACGCGATCATGCGCCGAGCTGGTGCGGAAAGTCCCGATCCGGCGCGGCGGGCGCGCAACGCCGGGCCAACATTCCGTTTCGCAGATGCACGCCGGCGCCGAGCGCGGCCGCCAGCCGAACGTCGCCCGCGACAACGAGCGCCAGGCGGCGGCGCCGGCACAGCCGCGCCAGGGCTCGCCCCAATGCCGCCCGTCCCGGCTCGCCGTCATGGCGCAGCACCACCCCGGCAAGCCCGCGCGGCAGCCGCGCCGCCGCCGCCAGCGGGTCGGGCAGCCGCCGCGCGTCGGTGAACAGCCACAGCGGCACCGACGATCGCCGCGCCGCCTTGACGGCGCGCGCCCGGGCGAGAAGCTTTCGATCCATCCCACGCTGGCCGGGAAAGCCCGATCATGTCACAGCCCGACGCTGCCCGGGAGATTGCCGAGAACCTGCGGCGCGTTCGCGCCCGGATGGCGGAGGCGGCGCTGCGGGCCAATCGCCGCCCCGAGGATGTGACGCCTGATCGCCGTCTCCAAGACCATGCCGGCGGCCGCGGTGCGCGCGGCGCTGGCGGCGGGGCAGACGGAATTCGGCGAGAACCGCGTGCAGGAGGCGATGGCCAAATTCCCGCCGCTGCGCGCCGAGGCGACCGCGCTTGAGCTGCATCTGATCGGCGGTTTGCAGACCAACAAGGCGCGCGAGGCGGTGCGCATCGCCGACGTGATCCAGACCCTCGATCGGCCGCGACTGGCGGATGCGCTGTCCGACGCCATGGCCCGCGAAGACCGCGCCCCGCGTCTGCTGATCGAAGTCAACACCGGCACGGAGCCGCAGAAATCGGGCGTGCCGCGCGCCGCGGCCGATGCGTTCATCGGCGATTGCAAATCCCGCTTCGGCGCGCAGCTGGTCGGGCTGATGTGCCTGCCGCCGCAAGAGGATGATCCGGCGCCGCATTTCGCCTGGCTCGCCGATTGCGCCGGCTCGCCATGGGCTCGCCGAGCTATCGATGGGCATGTCGGCCGATTTCGAGACGGCGATCGCGTACGGCGCCACCCTGGATCCGCGTCGGCACCGCCATCTTCGGCGCCCGCACCCTCACCCGGCGCGGCTGAAGCCGCGCCGGGTGAGGGTCACACCACGATCTTCGGCGCCGCCGCGCGGGCGGCCGAAGCCTTCGCCCGCACGCGCGCGGCGAGCGCGCCGAACGCGCGGGCGGCGTCGCCGTCGGGGGCGGTGGCGACGATCGGCGCGCCGGCATCGCCCGCCGTGCGGATGTCGAGCAGCAGCGGAATCTCGCCCAGGAACTCGGTGTTCTGCCGCTCGGCCTCGCGACGCGCGCCGCCATGGCCGAAAATCTCCGACACCGTCCCGCAATGGGGGCAGCGGAAGGCGCTCATGTTCTCGACCAGCCCCAGCACGGGCACGCGCACGCGCTCGAACATCCGCATGCCGCGCCTCGCGTCGATCAGCGCGATATCCTGCGGCGTGGAGACGATCACCGCGCCGGTCAGCGCCACGCGCTGCGCCATCGTGAGCTGCGCGTCGCCGGTCCCCGGCGGCATGTCCACGACCAGGATGTCGAGGGCGCCCCACGTCACCTGGCCCATCATCTGCTCCAGCGCCCCCATCACCATCGGGCCGCGCCAGATCATCGGCGTCTCCTCCTCGACCAGAAATCCGATCGACATGCATTTGAGACCCCAGGCCTCGATCGGCAGCATCTTCTCGCCCCGCACTTCGGGCTTGCGCGCCACGCCCAGCATGCGCGGCAAGCTCGGGCCGTAGATGTCGGCGTCGAGCAGCCCCGTGGTCACGCCCTGCCGGGCGAGCGCGACCGCGAGATTGACCGCCACCGTGGATTTTCCGACCCCGCCCTTGCCGGAGGCGACGGCGACGATCGCCTTCACCTCGGGCAACAGCAGCGCCGGCTTGCCGCCTTGGGCCGGGCCGGCGGCGCGGATGCGCCGGCGCCGGCGGCGTTGGCTTGTGCGCGGTGAGAACGGCGGTCGCGTTCAGCACCCCCGGCTGACGCGCCAGCGCCTGCTCCACCGCCCGCCGCACCGGCTCCATCTTCGGCGCATTGGCCCGATCGGTGAGCAGCGCCACCTGCACCAAGCCGTCGCGCGCCTCGATCGCCTCGATCAACCCGGACTCGATAAGCTCGCGTCCGCTCGGGTCCTTGATCCCGCGCAGCGCCGCGCGCAGCGATTCGGACGAGATCTGGCCGGATGCCTTGCTCATTTGCGGGGAAACCCTCTATGTGGCGCCAGCGGGCACGAAGCCGTGAGCCCGCCTTGCTCGAGTTTCCATGTGGCGTGCGCCGGCAACTTCGCCAACGCCTTCGCCACGCGATGTCGGTATCGGAGCCGCGAAATGGCCAACACCGGTGGCCCCGACGACGACGACCACGATCCGCGTCCCGGATCGCCTTGGGGCTCGGGCGACTGGGAGGAGAAGCCGGAAGGTTCGCGCCCGGGTGGTCGCCGCCCGGGCGGGGGCCCGTTGCCGGACCTCGACCGCATCATCGCCGGCGCCCAGGAAGCGGTGCGGCGGTTCCTCGGCGGGCGCCGCCGGCTCGGCGGTCCCGGGGGCGGACTGAACGGCCGCTATCTGGCCTATCTCGGCCTCGCCGCCGTGGTGCTGTGGCTGTTCAGCGGCCTCTATCGCGTGCAGCCGGACCAGGAGGGGGTGGTGATGCGCTTCGGCGCCTTCACCCGCCTCACCGCGCCGGGGCTCAATTACCACCTGCCCTGGCCGGTGGAGGGTGTCGAGACGCCGGCCGTCACCCGCGTCAACCGCATCGAGATCGGATACCGTTCGGGCGAGAGCGAGACCGAGCCGAGTGCGGAGCACGAGACCGGACACGATGTCGCCCAGGAAGGACTGATGCTGACCGGCGACGAGAACATCGTCGATGTCAACATCGCGGTGCTGTGGCGGATCGCCGATCCGGTGGCCTATCTGTTCAACACCCGCAATCCCAACGTCACCATCAAGGCGGTGACGGAGAGCGTGCTGCGCGAGGTGATGGGCCGCTCGCCGATCCAGCCGGCGTTGGGGCCGCTGCGCGCGCAGATCGCCGATGACGTGATGCGCCAGACGCAGCGTATCCTGGACGGCTACAAGGCGGGCGTGCAGATCGTGCAAGTGCTGCCGCAGCGGGTCGATCCGCCGGCGGCGGTGATCGAGAGCTTCCGCGACGTGCAGCGCGCCAACACCGACGCCGAGCGGATGCGCAACCAGGCCGAGTCCTACCGCAACGACATCGTGCCGCGGGCGCGCGGCGACGCGGCACGGATCGTCGCCCAGGCCGAGGGCGAGCGAGCGGCGACGGTGGCCCGCGCGACCGGCGAGTCGCAGCGCTTCGCCAGCGTGCTGACCGCCTACCAGGCGGCCAAGGACGTGACCATGAAGCGGCTCTATCTCGACACCATGCAGGACGTGCTGAGCCACGCCGAAAGCGTGGTGCTCGATGACCGGCTGCGCGGCTTGTTGCCGCTGCTGCCGCTGACGCCGGAGACGGCTAGCGCGAAGCCCGGAGGCGCGAAATGAACCGCACCGCGATCGGCGCTGTCGCGGCGCTGCTGGTCGCCATCGTGTTCGCGGCGGCGACGCTGTTCACCGTCGGCCAGACCGAACAGGCGCTGGTGACGGAGTTCGGCCGGCCGGTGCGCGTGGTCGAGCAGGCGGGATTGCACGCGCGCACCCCGTTCGTGCAGAGCGTGATCGGCTTCGATCGCCGGCTGCTGGCGCTGACGACGCCGCCCGAGGAGGTGATCCTGGGCGATCAGCGCCGGCTGATCGTCGATAGCTTCACCATGTATCGCATCAGCGACGCCTTGCGCTTTTACCAGGCCGCCGGCGCCTCCGGGGAGGCGGTCGAGGGCAGGCTCAACGCCATCGTCTCCTCCGCCATCCGCCGCGTGCTGGGCACGCGCACGCTGCCCGACGTGCTCTCGGCCGACCGCGACCGCATCATGACCAGCATTCGCCAGCAGGTGGACGGCGAGATGCGCGGCTTCGGGGTGACGGTGGAGGACGTGCGCATCCGCCGCGCCGATCTGCCGCGCGAGAACACCGAGGCGATCCTGTCGCGGATGCAGAGCGAGCGCGAGCGGATCGCGGCGCAGGCGCGCGCCGAGGGTGCGGCGACCTCGGCGCGCATCCGCGCCGATGCCGAGCGCGACCGCACGGTGCTGCTCGCCGAGGCCCGCGCGCAGGCCGACAAGCTGCGCGGCGAGGGCGAGGCGTCGGCGACCAAGCTCTATGCCGACGCCTACGGCAAGGACCCCGGCTTCTACGCCACCTGGCGCACGCTGGAGGCGTACCGCGCCGCCTTCGACACCGGCAAGGCCCGGTTGGTGCTCAGCCCCGACGGCGACTTTTTACGCCTGCTAACCCAGCCGCCGGGCGATACCGTAAGCGCGCTCGTCTGCCTCTCCGCCCTCGGGGGCGGAGAGGGCCGGGGTGAGTCGGCGGACATTGCCCGTGATGTGGTCGCCGATGTGCGGCTGCGCTCAATACAGCGTCGAGCGCAGCCGTTCGGGATACGCCGCGTCGTAAGCCGTGCCGTTGATCGCGTTGCTCGTCAGGTCGGCGAGGATCGTTCCGGTGCTGGGCAGGCGCGAGCGGGGTATGCGGCGGTCGGGGTTCCACAGCTCGGAGCGCACCATCGCCTTCGGACACTGGAAATAAACCCGCTCGACGTCGATCACCATCACCGCACGCGGCAGCTTGCCCTGCGCCGGGAAGCGCGCCAGCAGAGCGGGATCGACCGAGATGACCGCGCGGCCGTTCACCCGCAGCGTCTCGCCAATTCCGGGGATCAGAAACAAGCAGCGTAATGCGCGGGTCGTGGACCAGGTTGCGCAGGCTGTCGATCCGGTTGTTGCCGCGCCGGTCGGGCAGCAGCAGGGTACGCGCATCTTCCACCACCACGAATCCGGGCGGATCGCCGCGCGGTGAGACGTCGAGCCCGCTCCGGCCCCGAGGTCGCGACGGCGACGAAGGGCGCGCGCCTCGATGAAGGCGCGATAATGCGGGTGGACATGGTCCACCTCCTTGCGCAACGAGGCCTCCGACGGCGTGCCGTAAAGCACCTCCAGCGCCGCCTCGTCGGTGATGATATGCTCGCTCATCGTCGGCTCCGTTCCAATTCCCAACGCCACCCTAGCCGCACCCGGTATTCTCCGCCGCCGCGCGTGGTGCCGAGGACCAGGAGATAGGTGCCGCGGCGTCGGCAGGCGGCCAGTGAACGAACGCGCGTCCATGCCGAGCCGGCGCCCGGCAGGGTGCGGCCGCCGACGGCCGGACCGTCGGCGCTCGGCTGAATGCGCCAAGGCGGGCGATAGATCTGCAACACGACGTTTTCGGCCGAGTCCGGCAGGCTGTCGAGACGGACAGCACCTCGCCCGCGCCGGGCAGCGCGATCGCATAGCAATCGCGCAAGCCGCGCGGGACCGCGCCGTGAAGCTCGCGCGGTCTCGCCGGGCGCCAGCCGCACCGTGCACCGGACGCCCGCAATCGGCCCGTGCCGGCCCGCCAGCGCTCACGCCACAGCACCAGCGCGGCGATCGGTCAGCCCTCACTCCACCGCCATCAGCCGCGCCCAGGCCGCCGGCCCCGCCACGCCGTCCGCCTCCAGGCCGCTATCGGCCTGAAAGCGCGCCAACTCAGACCCGGTGTGCGGCCCGAACCGGCCGTCAACGCCCACCGCATAGCCGAGCCGCGCAGCCGCGCCTGCATCCGCATCACCGCCGTTCCGCTGTCGCCTTGGCGGAGTGTCGGGCATCGGCGGGCCCGGTCGCCGAGTGCGCCGGCAGCCCGAACGCCAATCCGCGCTCGCGCCAGATAACCGCAGCGCAACTCGTAGCCGTTAAAGGCGCCATTGACGCGGGCGGTGATCGCCAGCACGTCGTCGCAGTCGGCGAGCGGGCTCAGTTGCCGGTCGTTCCAGAACGCGCAGGCCAGACGAAGCGAGTTCACCGGCTCCGCCGCCAGCTCGGGATGATCGACGATGTCGAGGTCGGGGCGGGAGAAATGCGTGTAGTTGTAGCGGCCGGTGAGCTGAATCAGCCCGCGTCCCAAATAGCGCGGCCCGTCACCGTCTTGCGTGTTGCCGAGATTGGCGTTGCCTTCGTATTGCCAGCCGTCTCCCTGCTCGACCAGAAGTCGAGAACCCCCAGGATTCATGGCCGACCTGAGCCAGGAAATGCGCCTGTCGCATCGGCGAATGCCGATATCGGCGGCCGAAAAGGTGGCGTCCATGACCGGGACGATCGCGTCCAGGATGCGCGTCTGGTCGGCGAAGCTGCGCGGCTGCGGCGCGATCCGACGCAGTGTGGCGGCATCGAGCGCCATGACGCTCCCCCGTGTTCAGGAGGCGCGAGCCTACGCTGACGCCGGAGCGCCGGCTAGACTTCCATGTTCTGGCCGCCGGCGACCGGGTTTCCGGGCGTCAGGCTCTCCGCGGTGGTCGGGATCTGGCCGTTGGGCGTCAGCCCGCTCACGAGCTTGGGCAGCAAGGCGGCGAGTGTCGGCAACAGCGTCGCCATCGGCAATCCGGTCTTGGCCGCCAGCGCGGAGAGGTGATCATCGCCCAGCGCCTGCTGCACCTGATCGGGCGATACCGGCTGATTCGGCTCCTGGTTGCTGACCCAGCTCTGCGCGATGCCGCCGAGCCCGGCTTTCTGGAACTGCCCGACAAGCGCGCCCAGCCCGTTGGCCTGCGCCGCCTGGCTTTCACCGCCGCCGAGCGCCGACAGCAGCATCGGCGCGAGCGTCGCCTCGTGGCCCTGCATCGCATCCCGCGCCGCGCCCATCAGGTGGTCGAGAAATCCCATCGCCGCTCTCCGATTTCCGGTTGTTTCGCGAGTCGATCCATGGCATGTTCACGCTTAGGTGAGCAGCAGGTTCCCGCATGTCCGACCCGGTTCTCGACCTCGCCACCGAGGCCACCGCCCTCTCCCTTCAGGCGGTGCCGGGCGCGGTATTTCTGCGCCTCAAGCATGAACGCGCCGACGGATCGGCGCGCCGCATGTTTGTCGAATTGACGCCGGGTGAGGCGATCACGCTCCGGCGAGAACTCGATTCTGTGATCCGGATCGCGGCGGCGACCGCCTGAACCGGCGCCCCCGGACCACGGGGGGCGCCGGTCGGGCTTAGCGCGCCGGGCCCTTCTTCTCGCCGGTGCGGGTGTCCTCGACTTCGACCTCAGTCTTGCGCGTGGTGTCGCGGACCGTCTCGGTGCGGTCGGCGGCGTCCTTACGCACCACCACCTCCTCGACGACCCGCGCGTCCTTCTGCACCACCGCCTCTTCGCCGGTCGCGGACACCTCGATCGTGCGCTCGCGGAAGGCGTCCTCGGGCAGCGTTCCGGCGGCGCGGTCCACCGGGCGGCGCTCGACGTCCACCCGCTCCTCGTGCAGAGTGACGTTCTCCTCGACCGGGCGCTCGGTGACATAGCTGCGCACCCGCACGCCGCCGCGATCCACCAGGCGCTTGCCCACGCGGACCGTCTCCTCGACGACCGGGATCGCCTCGTCGCGGGCGCCGACGCCCGCCGGCACGGTCCGGCCGGCGACCGGAGCCGCCGGCGTGGCACCGACGCGATCGGCAGCCTTGAGGCTCGCCGCCGAGGCGGCAACGTCGGCCGGCTCGCTTGCCGGGCGATCGAGGCCGCTGCGCCCCAGCGCGCCATGGCCCGCCTCGGACATCCCCGCCGCTACCGGCGAGGTTCCGGTCCAGCCGGTCTGGCGCCAAGTCTCCTCCTGGCGGTCGAAGTCGATCGGGTCATAGCCTTCGAGGATCTGCACCACCCGATCGTGCTGATCGTAGTTCGGCCGCACCACCAGCACCGCCTGGCCCCGGCGGACCGCCTCGTAATATCCGGCCTCATGCTCGCCGGGGACGAAGAAGCGCTTGATCGCGCCCCAGAACCCCTCCTCCGAGCGCTCGTACTCGACGTTGGAGTAGCCGGGCTCGGCCTCGCGGTTGATAATGTCCATGGCGGAGGTCGGGATGCCCTCCTCGGCCAGCCGGTCACGCGCGGCACGCGCTCGCTCCCAGTTCTCGAACACGGCGACAACCTGATAATCACGTCCCGCCACGTCGCTGGCGGCCGGATCGATCGTCGGATCGGTTTCCGGCAGTCTCGGATCACTCGGTATTGCCATTGTCTTCATGCTCCTCTGTTTCGGTCTTCGCGATCGGCAGGCGTTCGATGCTCACCACTTGACGGCGAAGCCGTACTTCGCGGCGGACCGGCCGGGTCGCCTCGGTGCGGCGGATGCGAATCTCCTCCTTCAGAATGAGCCGCGTCCG
Source organism: uncultured Pseudomonadota bacterium (assembly GCA_963762525.1). Lineage (GTDB taxonomy): Bacteria > Pseudomonadota > Alphaproteobacteria > Acetobacterales > Acetobacteraceae > DATFDN01. The sequence continues at coordinate 445,837 of CAVXKT010000011.1, read as the reverse complement.
CAGCACCAACTCCTCCTCGATGACGGGCACGATCAGAATGCCGTCCTCTTCGCGCATCTCCGGCGCCGTCTCCACTTCGCGTCCGACGGGAACGCGCTCTACGTCCACCTGGCCGGTGCGCAGCAAACGTTCGATCGGCTCATTGCGGGTCTCGGTGCGGGTGCGGATCAGGACGCGGTCGGTCTCAGCGCTTCGCGTGCCGATGACGACACGTTCCTCCAGCACCGGAATGACCGTCTCCCCGCTCGTGTCGTCTATCGACGCCACGCGTCTGCCTCTTCATCGTGCGCCATACCGGATAGGACGCGCGAGATCGCTCCCGGTTCCCGGGCACGCGGCGAAAGGAGTCGGCCATGTTCCAAACGACCACGCCGATCATTCTGGCCAGCTCCTCCGGAGCGCGGCGCGGTTTGCTGGCGGCGGCGGGGCTGTCCTTCGCGGCGCGCCCGGCGGCGATCGACGAGGCGGAGATCAAACGCGCAGCCCGCGCCGAGGGCGCCGGCGCCGATCCGACCACGGTGCTGCTCGCCGCCATGAAGGCCGAGCGAACCGCCCGCCACGAGCCGCAGGCGCTGGTGATCGGCGCCGACCAGATGCTGGTCTGCGAGGGGGAATGGTTCGACAAACCAACCGACATCAACGAGGCGCGTCGCCATTTGCAGGCGTTGCGGGGCCGAACGCATGAGCTCGTGACCGCGGTCGTATGCTACCGGGACGAGAGCCGCGTGTGGCAGCACGTCGCCCGCCCGCGCCTGACCATGCGGGCGTTCTCTGATCGGTTCCTGGACGCCTATCTCGCCGCCGAGGGCGAGGCGGCACTGGCGAGCGTCGGCGGGTATCGGCTGGAGGGCCCGGGCGTGCATCTGTTCGAGCGTATCGAAGGCGAGCACGCGGCGATCCTCGGATTGCCGATGCTGGCGCTGCTCGGGTTCCTGCGCCAGCATGGGGCGGTGCTGGCGTAACCGGCGACATGAAAGGAGATTGGCGATGGGTGGTGCGGGAACTCGGGCCGCCATCGGCTTCGCCGCCGCCGCGATCTCGGTCCTCACGTTCCATCAGGCGATGTGGGCGGCGCTCCACGTTCTGCAGCTGCCCGGGCTCGGCATGCCGCCCGCCTACCCGATCGGACCGACCCCGCCCTGGGGCGTGCCGCGCATCGCCGATCTGGCCTTTTGGGGCGGGCTCTACGGGATCGTCTTCGGCCTGGCGCTGCCGCGGCTCCCCCCACCGCTCTGGCTCGATGGGCTGGCGCTCGGGATCATCGCCGTGCTGGTCGGGTTTTTCGTCGTCGCACCGTTGAAGGGGAACCCGGTCGGGGGCGGCTGGCAGCTCACCAACTGGGGGCGCTCGCTGCTGATCAACGGCTTCTGGGGCATCGGCGTGGGCATCATCGCGCCGCTGCTGATGCCCCGCCGCCTGCGCTTCGCCTGAACGGCGCGGGCACTGACCGCCGCTAGCGCACGAGCACGCGCAGCGCCGCCACGCCGTTGAATACCGGCGCCCGCTTGTGCTCGATCGCGGCCGTCGGATCGAGGCGCAACGCCGGGAAGCGGGCGAGCATGCTGGAGATGGCGATCTGCGCCTCGGCGCGGGCGAGCGGCGCGCCGAGGCAGAAATGGGCGCCGCCGCCGAAGGCCATGTGACTGGTATCGGCCCGGCTGATGTCGAACCGGTGCGGGTCGGCGTGCGCCGCCGGGTCGTGGCCGGCGGCGAGCAGCGAGGCATTGACCGACTCGCCCGCCTGCAGCCGCACCCCGCCCACCTCGATCGGCGTCAGCACGAGCCGGCTCGTCTGCGCCACCGGCGGATCGAAGCGCAAGACTTCCTCCACGGCGTTGCGGATCAGGCCCGGATCGGCGCGCAGCGCCGCGAGCTGGTCGGGATGGCGCAGCAGCGCCAAGACGCCGTTGCCGATCAGGTCGGTGGTGGTGACGTTGCCGGCCACCAGCAGCAGGTTGCAGGTGGAGATGATCTCGCGCTCGCTCAGCCGCTCGCCCGCCTCCTCGGCGGAGACCAGCGCGCTCACCAGATCCTCGCCGCGCACCCGCCGGCGGAGATCGACGATCCGCTGGAAATACTCGATCAGCCCGATCTGCGCCTGCATCAGCTCTTCGTCCTGCGCCGGCGTGCGACGCGGATTGAAGCTGTGCACGAGCGCATCCGACCAGGTTTTGAAACTGCCCTGATCGGCGGGATCGACGCCCAGCATCTCGGCGATCACGATGGTCGGGAAGGGCGCCGCGAAATCGCCGATCACGTCGAACCCCTGTCCGGACACGGCGTCGAGCAGGTGATCGGCGATGGCCTGGATGCGCGGCCGGAACGCATCGACAGCGCGTTGATTGAACGCCTGCGAGACCAGGTTGCGGATGCGCCGGTGGTCGGGATCGTCGAGATGCAGCATTGACGGCTGGAACATCGCCGGATCGCCGTCGCCCAGCACGATGCGCCGGTGATAGGAGCCGGGCGGCGCCTTGCGCGGATCGACCGCCAGCGCGCGGTTCGAGACCACCGCCTTGGCGTCGCCGAAGCGGGTGAGGAACACCCGATTGAGCGCCGTGTCGCGATGCACCGGGGCCGCTTCGCGCAAGCGGTCGAGATAGACGTGCGGGGTCTCGCGGAACACCGGATCGAGCGGCGTCAGCGCCAGTCCGGTCGGCAGATCGTCGTTTTGTTCGTCGCTCATGAAGGCTCGTCCGTTCAGCCGCGTGCGGCCTTGGCGATGATTTCGCGAATTGGCGAGGGCGTTCCCGGATCCCAGGCATTGCGCGGCCCGATCGTCAGCCCGCCATCGACCACCAGATGCGTGCCGGTGACGAACGCCGATTCGTCGCTGGCCAGGAACACGCAGGCATCAGCGATGTGGCGTGGCGCCCCGGCGGCATTCACCGGCTGCACGCGCGGTGCCATGGCCGCCAACGCCTCGTTCACCTGCCCGGCGACATTGCCGCTGATGCCGCTGCTGGCGGTGAAGATGTTGGTCATGATGTAGCCGGGGCAGATGGCGTTGACGCGGATTCGGTGTCGCGCCAGCTCCGCCGCCGCGACCCGGGTCAGGTGGATCACGCCGGCCTTGGCGACGGCGTAGGCGATCGGCGAGAACCCGGCTTGCAGTCCGGCGATCGAGGCGGTGTTGACGATCGCCCCGCCGCCGCGCCGCTTCATGTGCGTCGCCGCGTGGCGGATGCCGAGCGCCACCGAGCGCAGCAGCAGCGCCTGCGTCCGGTCCCACTCCTCGCCGGTGATCTCGTCGATCGGCGCCCGGGCCCCGCCGGCGCCGGCGTTGTTGAAGACGATGTCGAGCCCGCCCCATGCCGCCGCCGCCTCCATCGTCGCGGCGATGTCGGGCTCTTGCGTCACATCGCAGCGCCGGAAGCGGATGGCATCGCCCAGCCTCTGCGCGACCGCTCTTCCGGCCTCCTCCTGCACGTCCGCCACCAGCACACGCGCCCCTTCGGCCGCGAACCGCTCCACCGTCGCGAGCCCGATCCCCGACGCGCCGCCGGTGACGACGGCGATCTTACCCTGCAGGCGGTCCATGCCGCACTCCTCGTTTCGCGGAGCTTACTCCGCCTTCGCTCCCGCGTCTTCAGATAGCGTCGGTGCGCATCCGCCCGGTTGCCGCAGAGCTGGCGTGAGGCATTCCTCATCCCGATGGAGAGGAGTTCGCGGATTCGTGACAAAATGAGAACATTTCCGTACTGGAAAAGAACACGTGAACTCGATACGTTCCCGTTCTCACCTTTCGGGCTGGACGACATGGCAATCCTCACCTACGGCTCCGCTTCGGTATCGGGAACCGACTCGCCGTCCGGCTTCTCGATCGGGAACCTCCGCTATTGGTATCCCGATGCCGAGATGTCCACCTATATGGCGGGTGACTATCGCGTGCTCGGTGAGCCCGGCGTGGTCGACGAGTTTTTCGGCTACGGGTTCACCTACAGCGGGTACCTGCCGACGGGCGGGACGATCACCGAATACAAGGAGGTGAGCAACGGCGTCACCGTCGTCGATCTGAGTGGCATCAACGTCCCGCTCTCGACGCTGAACGCCTGGATCACCACCGGAAACAACGCCGGTGCCGCCAGCACGCTGCTGTCGGGCGACGACGTGATCAGCGACCTGCAAGGCAATGCCACGCTTTACGGCTATGGCGGCAACGACAAGATATTCACGCTGTTCGGCAACAACTACATCGACGGCGGGCCGGGGATCGATACCGCTTTCATCCCGGCGCTGTTTCGCGAGACCAGTCTCGGGCCAAACGGTGTGGTGTCCGGCCCCGGCTTCACCGACACCCTCGTGTCCGTTGAGGTGATGAGCTTCTTCGACGGGAGCTTGTCCACCGACCCCGGCACGCCCGCCGCCCAGATCATGCGCCTGTATCAGGCCGCCTTGGGCCGAGCGCCCGATCCGATCGGGTTGGCAAACTGGGTGACGGCGTTAAACAACGGCACGTCGCTCGTCAGCATCGCCGCCGGCTTCATCGGCAGCCCCGAATTCCGGTCGCGCTTTCCCGCCGCCGGCACCGATAACACCGCGTTCGTGACGCAGCTCTACCAAAATGTTCTCCACCGCGCGCCGGACCCGACCGGGCTGAGCAACTGGACCGCGGCCCTGAATTCGGGATCGCAGAGCCAAGCGCAAGTCGTGCTCGGGTTCTCGGAAAGCGCCGAGAATGAGTCCAACACTTCGGCGACCGTGGCCGCGGGCATCTGGACGCCGAACGAATCCGCTGCGGAGGTGGCGCGCCTCTATTACAGCGCCCTGGGACGGGCGCCGGATGCGGCGGGTCTGACCAGCTGGACCAACGCACTCGAATTCGGCGGCCAAAGCCTGACCGACGAAGCCAACGGCTTCATGGCCAGCCCGGAATTCCAGAGCAAATACGGAAGCCTCTCGAACGGCGATTTCGTAAGCCTGCTGTACAACAACGTCCTCGGTCGCTCGCCGGATGCGGCAGGACTGAATGGATGGACGGGAGCCTTGAATGCGGGTGCGACACGCGCCAGCGTGCTGATCGGCTTCAGCGAGAGCCCCGAGCACCAGGCGATGCTGATACCGGTCATCGACGCCCGGGGGATCGTGACCTCCGGATGAGGCGTCCGGGTGCGGCCGAGCCGTGATCAGCGTCGCGCGGTGTGCGGCTTCGCCCCCCGCGTCTTGAGATAGTGTCGATGTGCCTTCGCCCGGTTGCCGCAGGCGGCCATCGAGCACCAGCGTCGATTGCCGCTCTTGCTGTCGTCGAGAAACACCCATCGGCATTCCGGATTGGCGCAGAGACGCACGCGCCCGCGCCGCGGACCGGCCAGCAAATCCGCCGCCGACCACAGGATTGGCGACAGCAGCGCCTCGATTTCGGGCCGCAGGGCCACCGACCAGGCCAGCCCGCCGTCGCGCTGCGTCATGATCACGCGCGGGGCCGCAACCGCCAACGCCGCATTCAGCCGCCGGAGATCGGCGGCGTTCGCCGCCTCGTCCGCAGCCAGCGCTGCGAGCAGCCGATACAGCGCCTCTCGCAGGGCAATCGCGGCCGCGAACAACCCCGCCTGTTCGCGACCTCGCCACCGCTTATCAAACGCCGCGACGATCGCCGGATCGACCCCGCCAGAGGCCGCCAGGGCGAGCACATCCGCTAAGCCGTGCAGGCTCTCGCTCGGCTGCGCGCGCCCCCGCCAGCAGCACGTGTTCACAAAATCGAGGCAGAGATGTTCGCCAGGGGCGGCAATGGCGCCGACAACGGCGGAAGAGGCTTCCACCCTCGCTACCTACTAACCCTCATGCGGGTTGACAATCGCCGCCGGTTGCGTTTTTGTCTAACCGCCAAGGCGGTTAAGGGCCGCGGCCGAAGTGAGGAGGATCCGAATGCTCGACCATGTCTCGATCGGCGTGCGCGACATCGACGCCGCCCGCCGCTTCTACGACGCCGTGCTGGCGCCGCTGGGCTACACCTGCCGCGCCCGCAGCGCGGACTCGCTCGGTTATGGCGGCGCGAAGGCCGCGTTCTGGGTCAGCGTGTCGGCGCACCCGGTTCCGCCCGACGACCGCTCGGGCCTGCACATCTCCTTCACCGCCCCGACCCGCGCCAGCGTGGATGCCTTCCACACCGCCGCACTCGCCGGCGGCGGGCGGGACAACGGAGCGCCGGGACTTCGCCCCGAGTACGACCCGAACTACTATGCCGCCTTCGTCTTCGATCCCGAGGGTTATCGGATCGAAGCCCATTGCGCCCGCGAGGGCTGACGGGCGGTGATGGCGTCCATCCGCCAGGTGAGTAATGGCTTCCCGATACTCGCTCGCCGTCACCCCGGGCGTATCACCAAATTCCCGAACTCGTCGAGCCGGACGCTCGCCCCCTCCGGCACCAGACACGTCGCGTCGTATTCGTGCACGATCAGCGGACCGCGCGCCTCGGTCGTCAGACCGGCGCGGTCCGTCACCCTGATTTCCACCCAGCCCCGATCGGCGAACCAGGCGCGGCGGCTCGGCGGCACCTCGGAGCGAGCGGGCGGAACGTGCGCCGGCAGGCGCGGTCGGTCGGAGATGCCGCGCGCGATCACCGACAGCGCCACGATCTCCACCGGCTCCTCGGGCGGGGCGCGGAACCCGTAACTGCGTTCGTGTTCGGCGCCGAACAGCCCCGGCAAGTCGCGCAGCAATGCCGCCCCGTCGCCCGCCGGGAGCGCGACGGCAATCTCGCTCGACTGGCCGACATAACGGGCCATCGCGAAGCGGCGAAACCGGCGATGCGCGGGCGAAAATCCGTATTCGGCGAGCCGCGCCGCGCCTTCGGCGGCCAGGGCCGTGAGCGCCGCGTCGAGCCGCGCCGGATTGGCCGCATCGAGGCGCGCCCGCAGGCTGGCGGTCGCGTGATGCTCCGCCTCCGCCACCAGCAGACCGAAGGCGCTGAATACGCCCGGAAACGGCGGCACGATGATGCGCCTCATGCCCAGCTCGGCGGCGATCGCGGCGGCAAACAGCGGGCCGTTGCCGCCGAAGGCGAGCAGCGCCGCGTCGCGCGGATCGCGCCCGCGCTCGACCGAAACCGCACGGATCGCGCGCATCATGTTGGCGGTGGCGATCCGCAGCATTCCCGCCGCCGCCTGCTCGACGCTGCAACCCATCGGGCCGGCGAGGTCGCGGGCGATGGCGTCGCGCGCCGCCGCCGCATCCAGGCGCAAGCCGCCGGCGAGCCCGGTCGCATCGAGATAGCCGAGGGCGAGGTTGCAGTCGGTGATCGTCACCGCCGATCCGCCGCGCCCGTAGGCGACCGGACCCGGATCGGCGCCGGCGCTCTCCGGCCCCACCTTCGGCGCACCGGCGGCGTCGATCCTGCACAAGGAGCCGCCGCCGGCGCCCACTTCGGCAAGATCGATCGCCGGCAGTTTCAGCATGTATCCGGCACCGACCAGCAGGCGCGAGCCGGACATGACGCCCGCCCCCACCTCCATCGCCTCGGTGCGCGCCGCCTCGCCGTTCTCGACCAGCCCGGCCTTGGCCGTCGTGCCGCCCATGTCGAAGGTGACGACCCGCGCCTCGCCCAACCGCGCCGCCAGCGCGGCGGCGCCGACCACGCCGGCGGCCGGGCCGCTATCGACGATGCGCGCCGGCTGCGCGGCGGCGAACGCGGCCGTGGCGAGCCCGCCGTTGGATTGCATCAGCCGCAGCTGCGCGCCGAGGCCGAGCGCGGCCAGCCGCGCCTGCAACGCCGTGAGATAGGCGCGCAGCACCGGCTGAATATAGGCGTTGATGACGGTGGTGCTGGTGCGCGGGTATTCCTTGATCTCGGGCAGGATCGCGTGGCTTACCGAGAGCGCGACGCCGGGCAGGGCGGCACGAACGGCGTCCGCGACCGCCTGCTCGTGCGCCGGGTTGGCGTAGCCGTGCAGCAGACAGACGGCGACGGCATCGACGCGCTCGGCGCGCAAGGTCGCGATCGCCGCCGCCACGCTGGCTGCATCGAGCGGCACCGACACGCTGCCGTCGGGGCGCATCTTCTCGGTCACTTCCAGCCGCAGCCGGCGCTCCACCAGGGCCGGCGGCTTCTGCCAGTGCATGTCGTAGAGGCGCGGCATCCGCAGGTCGCGGATGTCCAGCGTGTCGCGAAATCCGCGCGTGGTGATCAAGCCGGTGCGCGCGCCCTTGCCCTCCAGGATGGTGTTCGAGCCGATGGTGGAGGCGTGCAGCACCTCGGCGACCGGCTCCTCCGCTTCCAGCAGCTCGCGCAGCCCGGCGACGATGCCCTCGGCATAGTCGTGCGGCGTCGATGGCAAATTTACGGACCCGCACCCGGCCCGCATCATCGATGGCGACGAGGTCGGTGAAGGTGCCGCCGATGTCGATGCCGATGCGCAGCGTCATCGCTGCGACGTCGCGCGGGTGCGCAGCGCTTCTGTGGCCGCGAGGTCGATCACCGGCGGATCGCCCCGCGCCACCACGCCGTAGTCGCGGGCGCCCTCGATGCTCACCAGCCCGTCGCGCAGGTCCTTCGCCACCGCTTCGAGGTCGCGCGCCAGCGCCGGGCCGTGGCCGCCGCCGCCGGGCAGATCGTGGCGGAAGACCTCGCCCCGCCGGAACGGCATGGTGATCTTGGCGTGCAGCACGCGCTCGCTCGGCTGCCCGGGGTTGAGCAGGCTGCGCCCGGCGGCGCCCGGCCCGCCGCCCTGCAAGCCCCAGGGCCGGTGCGTCTGGCGGTCGGCGCGAACTTGCAGCAGCCCCTCCTCGGCCAGCATCCGCCAGGTGCGGCGCAGCGCCGCGCCGCCGCGAAAGCGCCCGGCGCCGCCGCTGTCGGGGACGTATTCGTTGTCCAGAACTTCCAGCGGATTTTCCGCCTCGATCACTTCAACGCTGAAACTCGCCATGTTGGCGAACATCGACGTGTTGCCCTCCAACCCGTCGGCCCGGGGTCGCGCGCCCCAGGCGGCGGAGAGGAAATCGACATAGATGAACGGCCGACCCCGCTCGTAGCCGCCCACCGTGACGCCGGTGTTGCCGCCGTCGCCGGCCGCGAACACCAGATCGGGGTAGAGCATCGCCAGCGCCCCGAACGCCGCATCGGCGCAGCGAAACCCGGTGAGGCCGCGCGCGGCGCAGGCGGCGGGCGGCAGGGCGTTGGTGATCGTCCCCGGCGGCGCCGTGACGCCGATCGCGCGAAACACGCCGTCGTTGTTGGGCATGTTCTGCGACAACACCGACTTGGCGGCGGTGTAGCTGGCCGCCGCCGTATAGCTCCAGGTGTTGTTGATCGCGCCCTTCACCTGCGCGGCGCTGCCCGTCCAGTCGAAATCCATCCGCTCGCCCCGCTTGCGTACCGTGCAAACGAGCTTGATCGGAATCCCCGGGTCGATCTGGTCGTCGTCGATCCAGTCGGTGAAGCTCGCCTCGCCATCCGGCAATTCCGCCAGGCATCGGCGGGTCAGGCGTTCGCTGTAATCGAGTGCGGCGTCCATCATGCGCGCCACGCCAGCCGCGCCGTGGCGCGCGACCAGCTCGCCCACGCCGCGCGCTGCGATCTCGCAGGCCGCCAACTGGCTGCGCAGATCGCCGAACACCCGGCCGGGAAGTCGGACATTGCGCTCGATGATGCGGAACAGGGTCGTGTTCGGACGGCCGCGCTCATACAGTTTGAGCGGCGGAATGCACAAACCTTCGGCGAAGATCTCGGTGCTGTCGGAGGCGTTCGAGCCGGGCACGCGGCCGCCGACATCGGTGTGATGGCAGATCGTCGCCGCCCAGGCCAGAATGGTCCCGTCGGCGAACACCGGGCGGAAGACGAAGATGTCGGGCAGGTGCATCCCGCCCTCGTAGGGGTCGTTCATCACCAGGATGTCGCCCGGCGCGATGTCGTCGCCGAAGCGGGCGAGCGCGGCCTTGAGCGCCACCGGAATGCTGCACAGATGCCCGGGCAGGCTCAGCCCCTGCGCCACCAGACGCCCGCGCGCATCGCAGACGCGCGGCGCTGTAGTCCATAATGTTCTTGAGCACGCCGGAATAGGCGGTGCGGTAGATGGTCAGCACCATCTCGTCGCCGATGGCGGCGAGCGCGTTGCGGAACAGCTCGGCCTCGACCGGGTCCATCACCGAAGGCAATCAGGAAATCCGACCGCCTGCAAGACGACCGGCCGTGTCTAAGCCTCGCCCGTCCGCTTGATCTCGTCGATGAACAGTCGCAACCCGCGGTCCAAGATCTTTTCCCGACGCATGACGAGGCCGAGATGGCGCTGCACGGCTGGACGGAGCGGCCGCCGCAGCGCCCCCGAAACCCCCTCGCTCAAAGCCAGTTGCGGGAGAATCGAGGCGCCGAGCCCGCTGGCGACCAGCACCTTGATCGCTTCGACGTTCCCGAGTTCCATGATCGGCCGTGGCCTTATGCCGGCCCGCTGAAACCAGGCATCCACGATGCTCCTGGTATTTCCATCGGCCTCATAGAGAATCAGCGGCAGGCGCGCGAGCTGCGCCGCGTTAACGGCGGCGGCGGCCGGGACCGCTCCCTTGGGAATGAGCGCGACCAGCGGGTCCGATCGCAGCCGCGTCGCAGTGAGTGACCGGCTCGCCGTCTTCGGCAGGGTCACGAGCGCCAGGTCGAGATCGCCGGCCTCCAACCGCCGCAGAATGTCGGGCGTGTTCCCCGTCGCGATGATGATTTCGAGCCGCGGCATCCGCCGCTTCACCGCGGCGAGCACCGGCGGCAGAAGGTAGATGCACGCGGTGGCACCGGTTCCCAGGCGGACGCGCCCGATCTCACCGATACGATGCGCGGCAATCGCGGCAACGGCGTCTTCAATGGCCGCCCGGGCGCGTCGAGCGGGACCGAGCAGGGCATGACCCGCCGCCGTCGGGGTCATTCGGCTCCTCGCGCGCTCAAGCAGCCGTACGCCGAGCAGGCGCTCCAGTTCTCGCAATTGCTGGCTCGCGGCGGGCTGCGTGAGATTGAGCGATCTGGCCGCAGCCGACACGCTGCCGGTTTCGACCGCTTCCAGGAAGGTCCGCAGCTGACGGAGAGTCGGTTCTGGCATCACACCAACGTATCGCGGCGAGGGTCGCCATAAGCATAACTTATTCTAATGCGTGATATTATGGAATTATCCTTTGATGAAGGCCGCGAGCGGAGCTACATGGGCGTGCTTGGATCAGTTCGCGACTTGGGGCATGAAAAATGGTGTCTCCGGCAACCTGCATTGCCGGTATTCGTCCGAGCGTCGAGACCGATATCGCGGCGATCTACACGCATCATGTGCGGCCCGATATGATCGGGCACGGCATCGGCCGCAGATTGCTGGAAGCACTCATCGGGGCGTGCGAAGCGCGCGGCTTTCGGCAGATGCTGGCGGTGGTCGGCGACAGCGGCGATATGGCGTCGATCCGCCTGCATGAACGCCTCGGTTTTCGCCGGGTCGGCGTGCTGCGCTCGGTCGGCTATAAGCACGGGCGTCGGCTCGACAGTGTATTGCTCCAGCGCGAGCTGGGATCGGGCGACCGCGCGCCGCCCCGGAAGGCGGAATGAAACCTGGTCATCGCCTGGCGCTGGTGATCGGCTTCAATCAGCTCCTGTCCTGGGCAACCACGTTCTACTTGCCGGCGGTGATCGCCGGTCCCGCAGCAGGAGGGCTCGGGGTCTCGCGGGTCGCGGTGGTCGGCGCCTTCTCCTGGTCGCTGCTCATCTCGGGCCTCTGCGCGCCGCGCATGGGCCGTTGGATCGACCGCAGCGGCGGCCGCGGAGTGCTGGCGACCAGCACGGCCGTCATCGCCCTCGGATTGGTGCTGCTCGCCTCGGCGCCCGGGCCGACAATGTGGTACGCGGGATGGACCGTGCTCGGCGTCGGCATGACATTCGGGCTCTACGACGCCGCGTTCGCCACCATCGGCCGGCTGCTCGGCGCCGAGGCCGGGCCGGTCATCACCGGCGTTACCTTGATCGCCGGGTTCGCCAGCACCGTCGGTTGGCCGTCCGGTGTGGCGCTTGTCGACCTGCTGGGCTGGCGCGCGACGCTGTTGGCCTATGCCGGGCTGCAACTCGCGGTCAACCTGCCGCTCGTACTTGTGCTGGTGCCGCGAGCCGGTCCGCAATCACCGGTCGAAATCGGCGGCGGTGCCGACGGACTCCGGACGGGTTCGCGCGCGGACGCTTTCGTTCTTGGCCGGCTTCTTCACGCTGCGCTGGCTGATCACCTCGGCGATCGCGGTGTACATTCTCGTGCTGTTTCGGGGCATCGGGCTGAGCGCGAGCAACGCCGTCCTCGCGGCGGCGCTGATCGGACCCGGCCAGGTTGCCGGCCGGATCGTCGATTGGGCGCTCAGTGCGCGGTTGGGCATTCTCGCCAGGGCGCGTATGGGCGCGGCCCTATTCCCCTTGGCCGCCGCGGCGCTCGGTTTCGGCGGCTCGACGGCCGCCTATGCGTTCGCACTGCTGTATGGGATGAGCAACGGTATTCTCACGATCAATCGCGGCACCCTGCCGATGGCGATCTTCGGCCCGGCCGGCTACGCCGCGCTGATCGGCTGGTTGGCGGTTCCCGTCCTCCTGGCGCAAGCGGCCGCGCCGACCCTGGCGGCGCCCGTGGTCGCCGCGCTCAGCCCCTTGCACGTATTGCTGCTGGCCGGCGGGTTGGCGGCCATGGCGCTCGTCCTGCTGCTGCCGTTGCGTATTCGCGCGACCCCCCACCCCGAGATAGCATCAGCTAGCCGGACGCCGCCGGCTTGTCCTTCAACAGCGCGTCATCGATCTCCCGCGCCCGTCGCGCCGCCGGACGCTCGCTGATGCGCGCCCAGTAGCGCTCGAAGGCGGGGCGCTTCTCGATCGTGCCGAACATCATCCCCCAGCCGATGTGCGCGCCGAGATAGACATCGGCCGCGGAGAAGCTATCGCCGACGAGGTAGTCGTCGCCGGAGACGGCCGCTTCCAGCGTGTTCAGAACCGCGTCGAGACTGCCATACCCGGCCATGCGTTCCTGGCCTTCCGGCACCACGAAGCCCATCGCCTTGTTGCTCGCCGCCGCCTCGACCGGGCCGGCGCCGAAGAACAGCCAGCGATAATACGGCGCGCGCCTCCGATCGCCGGGCGGCGGCGCCAGCCCGGCATCGGGGAACGCATCGGCGAGATAGGCGCAGATCGCCGCGGTTTCCGTCACCACGGCATCGCCGTGCCGGAGCGCCGGCACCTTGCCCATCGGATTGACGGCGAGATAGGCGGGCGCCTTCAATGTGGTCGCATATTCCAGCAGCTCGGTGCGATAGGGCCGGCCGACCTCCTCCAGCATCCAGCGCACGATCCGCCCGCGCGACATCGGGTTGGTGTAGAAGACAAGCTCGTCGGTCATGCGCTCCTCCTCCGGGCTGGCGTGACCAGCCTAGCAGAAGCCCGGGGAGATGGACAAAGCGCCGTCTTTCCATTCCCCTCGGCCGATGCCGCTGTGGATCCCCGTCACCCTCGCCGCCGCGCTGTTTCAGTGCTGGCGCACCGCCAAACAGGCGAAGCTGCGCGGCGTCCTCTCGGTCAATGGCGCGACCTTCATCCGCTTCCTCTACGGCGCCCCGCCCGCGTTGGCGTTCCTGCTGATCGCGCTCGTGGCGTCGGGAGGGCGGTTGCCATCGGCTTCGTGGGCGATGCTCGGCTACGCCGCCGCCGGCGGGCTAAGCCAGATCCTCGCCACCAACCTGCTGATCATGGCGTTCGGCTTTCGCAACTTCGCCGTCGGAACGGCGTACGCCAAGACCGAGGCGGCGCAGGCGGCGATCATCGCGCTGGTGTGGCTGCACGAGACGCTGCGCGCTCTCGCCTGGGCGGGCATCGTGGTCGGACTCTGCGGCGTGCTCACGCTGTCGTTCGCCGGGCGGGGGATGCGCCCGCGCCAGCTGCTCGCGGCCACCATCCAGCCGGCGGCGCTGAGCGGGCTCACCGCCGGTTTCTTCTTCGCCATCACCGCCATCTTCATCAAGCTGGCGAGCCGCGCCGTCACCGGAGCGCCGGTATTCGAGCGGGCACTGCTGGTGCTGCTCACCACCACGATCCTGCAAACGCTGATGCAGGGCGCCTACCTGCTGCTCCGCGACCGGGCGGAGCTGCGGAGGTCGTTCGCGATCTGGCGCCGCGCGATCGATGTCGGGCTGCTGTCGGCGGCGGGTTCGGCCTGCTGGTTCACCGGCTTCGCGCTGACCGATGTGGCGCTGGTGCGCTCGCTGGGTCAGATCGAGGTGGTGCTGACGCTGTTGTTCGGCCGCTTCTATTTGCACGAACGGCTGAAGCCCGGCGACGCGCCGGGCCTGCTGCTGGTGATATTCGGGGTGCTGTTGATCGTGCTCGCCGGACGCTGAAGACAACTGCATTCGCCGCCGTGGCCGCTGCCATCTTGCGCACCTGTAACTGGTCCATTTGGCGCTGGATTGCAATAAGTGCGAATGCGCATCTTATACAGCCATCGCATACAGTCGCGCGACGGACAGAGCGTGCATTTGGAAGCGTTGGTCGACGCCCTGCGTCGGGCCGGCCACGAGGTCATCATCGTCGGCCCCGGGATTTACGCGGCCGGGGAGTTCGGCGGCGAGCCCGCGCTGGTCGCGCTGTTCCGCCGATGGCTCCCCAACGGCGCCGGTGAAATGGCCGAGATCGTCTACAATTTTCCCGCCGCGCTCCGGCTATGGCGCGCCTGCCGGCGGTTTCGTCCGGACATCATCTACGAAAGATACAATCTGTTCTTCGTCGCCGGCGCCCTGCTCGCCCGGTTGCGATCAGTGCCGTTCTATGTCGAGGTGAATGCGCCGCTGGCCGACGAGCGCGCCCGCAATGGTGGGGTCCGCTTGCTGGCTTCGGCCCGGATGATGGAGCGGTTCGTCTGGCGATCGGCCACCCGCATAGTCGCCGTGACCGGTGTTCTGCGCGACCTCATCGCCGAGCAGGGCGCGCCGCGGGAGCGAATCGCGGTGGTGCCGAACGGGATCGACATCGACCGGTTTTCGCCCGGTTCGCTTGCTTCCGAACACCGGGACATTGTGACCGTCGGTTTCGTCGGCTTCATGCGCGCGTGGCACGGGCTGGACGCGCTGCTCGACGCGGCCGCAATGAGGAGCAATGCCCGGGTGCGGCTGCTGATCGCCGGCGACGGTCCGGCGCAGGCCGATCTGCGGGCCCGAGCGGAGCGGCTCGGCCTCGCCGAACGGGTGCGATTCACCGGGCTCGCCGCGCCTGATGCCGTGCCGGGGTTGCTGTCCGAGATGGACATCGCCGTGCAGCCGAAGGTCGTCGCCTATGCCTCGCCGCTCAAAATTTTCGAATACATGGCCGCCGGCCGCGCCATCGTTGCCCCGGATCAGGCGAACATCCGCGAGATCCTGCGCCACGAAGAGACGGCGCTGCTCTTCGATCCCGGCGGTGAGGATGCCCTTTGGCAGGCGATCCGGCGACTGATCGAGGACCCGCAGCTGCGTTTCCGGCTAAGCGCGGCGGCGCGTTCCGAGATCACCCGGCGCGATTTCACCTGGCACGCCAACGCCGTCCGACTCCTCGAATGGGCGAGCGCCGATTTGGCGCCAAGTCGAAACGCCGCCCGGAAGAGCGGGCCGGGGGCTCCCGCTATCGTGAGCCTTCCGAAACGTGGACTTTGAAACCGGGCCGGCGACGGGGCCCTTGTTACCAGGGTAAGAAGGAGCCCTGAAATGCCGAGACCTCTCCCGGCCGTGATCGCGCTGGCGCTGAGCTTTGCCGCCGGTCCGGTGCTGGCGCAATCCACCACCAACCCCCCCCCCGGAACGGCGCCCGCCGCCAACCCGTCGGCCCCGGCGGTCGGAACGGCTACCGTCAGCGACACCGCCGGTGCCCCCTCGCAGCGCAACCCGCTGCTCGCCGACAATGGCGAGGTGCGCATGAGCAAGCTCATCGGCACCGATGTCTATGACCAGCAGAACCAGAAGGTCGGGAGTGTGGACGACGTGCTGATGTCCTCCGGCGGGCAGCCGGACGTCATTCTCTCGACCAACGATAAGATGGTGCAGGTGCCGTGGAACAAGTTGACGTTCGGCGACGCCAAGCTGAACAGCCATAACAAGGTCATTCTTCAGGGCGAGAATCAGCAGGCGCTGAACCAGCAGCCGGCGTTCAAATACACCAACAATCACTGATCGGCGGGCGGACGGCTCACGGCCTCGATGTAGCGCCTGGCCGAAAACGCCAGCACGGCCTTGCCGTCCGCCTCGATCACCCGCTCCCACCACGCTCCGTAGATCGGCTGGAAGGCGTACGGCGCCAGCGTGTCGGCGATGTGGCGCACGCTCGCGGCATCCAGCGGAATGAGGTCGGGGTAGCTCCGCATGAAGCTTACCTTCTTGTCCGGCCCGACCTGCACGATGTCGCCCGACAGCAGCGCGCCGGCGCCGTTCGCGCCGTCCGCCCAGTGCAGCACTGTCCCGCCCGCGAAATGCCCGCCGCAGCGGATCAACATCACGCCGGCGGCAAGCTCCCGCGTATCGCCCGACCAGAACCGTATTGACGCATCGGGGCGCATGACCCATTGCCGATCGGCCTCGTGCAGGTACACCGGCGCCTTGAATGCGGCGGACCAGTCGATCATCGCCGCATAGTAGTGCGGATGCGAGATGGCGATCGCCGCCAGCCCGCCGAGCGCACGGACGATCTCGATCGTCGCCTCATCGATCAGGCTGATGCAATCCCACAGGATATTGCCGCCGGGAAGGCGCAGCAGCAATGCGCGCTGGCCGATGGCGAAGGACGGCTCCGTGCCGATGCCGAACAGCCCGGGCTCCAGCTGACCAAAGGCGTTGCGATGCGTGCGGCGCATGCGGTCGGGCGTGGTCCAGGACTGGCCCGAAGGGTTCACATACTGCCGCTCCTCGGTGCAGATCGCGCAGGCGGCGGGCGGCGCCGCCGCGGGCGGATACTGGGTGCCGCAGGTGGTGCAGATGAACGCGTCCATGGTCATCCCATCGCCGGCATCCAGCGCGCCGGACGGCGGCCGAGCAAGGCGCCGATGATGGCGAGATTGAGCAGGTTGAAGGCGATGCCGACGGTGAACGCCGGCGCGTAAAAACCGTATCGGTCGTAGATCACCCCGGCCAGCCAGCCGCCGGCCGCCATGCCGAGCAGTCCCGCGAACATCACCACCGGGACGCGCCAGCCCGCTTCCTTGGCGGGAAACAGGTCGCGGATCGCCAGCACATAGGCCGGCGCCACGCCGGCAAAGCCCAGCCCGAACAAGGCGGAGACGGTGAACAACCCGGTCTCGCTCTGGGTCATCAGAAAACCGCACATGGCGGTGGCCTGGGCGGCGGAGGCGAAGATGATAGTGCGCAATCCGCCGACGCGGTCCGACAGCCAGCCCCAGAATTGACGCGCGAAGAACGCAGTGCCGAGCAGCACCGAGAGCATCTCGGCGCCGCGCTCGGCGCCGATGCCGAGATCGCTGCACAGCGCCACCAGATGTCCCATCGGCATCGACATGGTGACGCAGCAGCAGAAGATCGCCGCCGACAGCATCCCGAGCACGAGGTTGGGCGCCAGACCGAGCACCGACGCCCCGGCCGGTGGACCGGTATGCGCGTACGTCGCCGGTGCCGCCGGGGGGGTGCGAAGAAACAGGCAGGCGATCGGCAGGATCGTGAGCGCCAGCAGCAAACCGAAGCCGGTCATGGTGGCCCGCCAGCCCCAGCGCTCGATGGACAGCGTAAACAGGGCCGGCCACACCGCGCCGGCGACATACTGGCCGGACGAAATCAGCGCCAGGGCCGAGCCGCGGCGGCGGTCGAACCAGCGGCTGACATAGGTGACGAGCGGCGAGAACATGCAGGAGGCGCCGAACAGCCCGACCAGCAAACCCTGCCCCGCGTACAGCCGGCCGAGGCCGCCGGAGGCCGAGATGGCGAGCCCCGCCGCGATCATCGTCGCCCCGAAGCTCACCACCAGCCGCACGCCGATCCGCTCGGCGATCCAACCCATCAGAATGCCGCCGAAGCCGGAGCCGACATAGACGAGCGAGCCCGCCAGCGCCGGTGCCTGCCGCGCGGTGCCGAGATCGGCCGCCATCGGCTTCAGGCCGACCATGGTGATCAGCGGCGCGCCGTACGAGGTGGCGAGGATCGCCAGCACGGCGCAGGCCACCAACCAGGAGGTGCGGGTTTCGACGCTGCGGTCCATCGTTTTCTCGGTGCTCAGTCCAGCATCGCCTCCGCGCGCGCGCGGTCAACCGCTTCTACGCTCGGGTCTCCCCAGCGTGGCGCGCGGTCCTTGTCCACGACCATCGCCCGGACTCCCTCGATGAACTCGGGGCCGGCGGTCACCCGCCGGGTGGCGCGGAGCTCGGCATCGAGGCATTGCGCGAGCGTGCGCCCGGCGCCGGCGCGCAACAGCGCGAGCGACCAGACGAGCGAAGCCGGTGACATCGCGCGCAAGGTGGCTAGGGTCTCGCGCGCGAAGGCGCTGCCGTCGGCTTCCAGGCGAACGATAATGTCGGGCACCGTCTCGGCGGCGAAGGCATGATCGATCAGCGCCCGATGCGGCGCCAGAGAGAACCCCGGCAGGGGCTGCGCAAATTCCGCCAACACGGCCATCCCGTCGCGGGCGAGTGCGGCAGACAAGTCCGCCAGCCGCGGGCGCGGCACGAAATGCGTGGCCATGCCGGCGTGCACCGCGTCGGCGCCCTGTAATCGCGCGCCGGTCAGCGCGAGATAGGTGCCGAGAAACCCGGGCAGCCGCGGCAACACGAAGGTGGCGCCGATATCGGGCAGAAAGCCGATCGCCGTCTCCGGCATCGCAAACACGGCGTTCTCGCTTGCCACCCGGGCGGTGCCATGGACCGACACCCCGATCCCGCCGCCCATGCAGATGCCGTCGATCAACGCCACGTACGGCTTGGGATAGGTCGCGATCATCAGGTTGAGCGCGTATTCCTCGCTGAAGAACGCCTCCACCTCGGCCTTGCGGCCGTCGAGTTGCATTTGCCTGATGGCGCGGATGTCGCCGCCGGCGCAGAAGGCGCGCTCGCCCTCGCCGGTGATGACGACGGCATGGATGCGCGGGCGCGCGCGCCATTCCTCCAGCGCTGCGGTGATGAGGCGGATCATCGCGAGATCGAGCGCGTTCAGCGCCCGCGGCCGGTTCATCCGGATGCGTCCGATCCGCTCGTCCACCACCGCGATCACGCTCGCGTCCTGCATTCCCGATCTCCTCAATCCGCTCGCACCCGGCCGGTCCGATCCGGAATTTCCGCCCGATCCATCGGTCATCAACGGCGGAAGAAACGCTTCCGAATGTGACCGTCATCACAGCGCGGCGCGGCCGGCGGCGGCATCTTCGCTCATCAGCGGGCCAGAGCAAAACGCGGGTCCCGCTGAACCAACGATGAAAGGGGATAGACCATGAAATCAGCTCTTCTCGCCCTCGCGGTCCTGCTCGGAGTCGCGGCGGGCAGCGCCACCTTGGCCCCGGCTTCGGCGGCCGGCTTTGTCAATTACGAGGCCGGCGGCGGTGGCGGCACCAACGGCTGATGCCGGCGCCATGCTGGCGGAGTTGGCGGAACATCGCTGATCGGCGCCGCCGCTCCACAGCTCCGGCCCCGGGTGGCAACACCCGGGGCCGGTTTTGCGTCGGTGCATCCGCGTCACCCTCGTTCGCCCGTCATCGGCGCTAAGTCCGAACCCGGTACGTTGCCCATGGCGCCTCCGGATTGTAGCGTCCGGCCGAATGGCAAACGGGCTGAACATGCGCGCGCTGATCGGCCTCGCCGTCCTGCTGACCGCATTGATGCCGGCATCGGCGGGAGCGCGGGCGTTGTCGCTGATGCTGGACGCTCCTTCGCTGGTCGCACCTTGGCAGGCGGTCTTCATCGGCCCGTTCACCGCCGCCACCGCCATACAGGCCACCGCCGGCCTGCGCGCCGGCGGGCTCGCGGAGCTGCAACAACAGGCGAAGACGCCCGATGATCCGTTCGATCTGGTCATGGTCGACTCCGAGGACCTGGCGGCCGGCTGCGCCGGCAACTTGTTCGAAAAGCTGGATTGGCCGCAGATCGGCGGCCGCGATCACTATCTACCGGTCGCCGTATCCGACTGCGGGGTGGGCGCGACGGTCGACAACGTCGTGCTCGCCTGGGATCGCGAAAAGCTTTCCGGCACCGCAACCTGGGCGGATTTCTGGGACGTCACCAAATACCCCGGCAAGCGCGGGCTGCGCGACGGTGTCCGCGGAAATCTGGAGATCGCCTTGATGGCCGACGGTGTCGCCCCCGGGGATGTGTACAAAGTGTTGGCCACCAATGACGGGGTTGATCGCGCCTTCCGCAAGCTCGACCAGCTCCGACCTTACCTCGTCTGGTGGCGCACGCCGGCCGATGCCGCCCGCATCCTGGGGTCGGGCGACGTGCTGATGACCAGCGCGCCGAGCGCCGCGATCATCGAGGCCGGGCGGACGGAGCACCGCGACTTCGCGATTCAATGGACCGACAGCCTGTACGACGTTTTAAGCTGGGCGATCGTCAAGGGCAGCGCGGAGATGCACGCCGCCGTGCAGTTCCTGTACTTCTCCGGCACCCCGGCCATCGAGGCGCGGCTCGTGTCGGCCGCCGCCGAGGGCGGATTGGCCAAGGGCGCCAATGACGGGCTGGCCCCGGAGGCGGCGGCGCAGTCGCCGACCGCTCCCGCCAACCTGCAATCGGCGCTGCGCCTCGACTTGGCCTTTTGGCAGGCGAATCTCACCAAGTTGCGTCAGCGCTTCGACGCCTGGTTGGGGCACTGATCGCTTTATGGTTCCTCACACGGCTCCTCTCCCCTCGCGGGAGGGGAAGAAGAACACCCCCGCGCTTCGAATCCGCCGTGAAGGGTCGGCCGAACGCCTCGCCTTCACCGGTCCACTCGACGCCACCGGCGCCGGCGCCGTGTGGCGGCCGACGCTGGCGGCGGCGGCGCGAGCGCGCGGGCGGACGCTCGTGTTCGATCTCGCGGGCGTGGCGGCATTCGACATGACCGGGGCGGTGCTGCTCGCCGCCGCCGAGGCGGCGCAAGGCGGCACCGCCGGAATCGAGGGGGCGGATTCCCGCGTTCTCAGCCTGATCGAACATGCGCGCGCCGTGCGCGCCGCGCCGGCACGGACGTCGGAGCGCGTCCCGTTCAGCTGGCGCGACTTGTTTTTGGGCTTCCGCGCCGCCGGAAACGGCGCGGCGTTCCTCGGCGAGGTGGCGATCGCCACCGTGGCGCTGCCCTGGCGGCGGCGCATGTGGCGCGGGGCCGAACTGCTGCGCCAAGCCGACCACGCGGGGGTGCGCGCGCTGCCGCTGGTCATGGGCCTCGGCTTTCTGATGGGGCTGATCCTGGCATTCCAGTCGGCGGTGCCGATGCGCCGCTTCGGTGCCGTCCTCTACGTCGCCAATCTGGTCTCGGTGAGCCTGTTCCGCGAACTGGGGCCGCTCCTGGCCGCCGTCATCCTGGCGGGACGCACCGCATCCGCTTTCGCCGCCGAGATCGGCACGATGAAGGTCAACCAGGAAATCGACGCCCTGGTGAGCATGGGTCTCGATCCGGTGACGATGCTGGTGCTGCCGCGCATGGCGGCGGCGTTGCTGGTGATGCCGTTCCTGACCCTGGCGCTGGAGATCGCCGGGCTGGTCGGGATGGCGGTGGTGATGAAGACCTTCGGCTTCGACCCGGCGGTGGTGAGCGCGCAGGTGCAGTATTGGACCACCACCGCCGATCTGGTGGGCGGTTTGGTGAAGGCGGCGATCTTCGGCGCGGTGATCGGGGCTGTCGCCTGTCGCGCCGGCCTCGGCACCGGAGTCGGGCCGCGCGCCGTAGGCCTGTCCGCAACCGCCGCCGTGGTCGGCGGCATCGTCTTCACGATCGCGCTGGACGGCGTGTTCGCCGTGTTCTTCAACCGGCTCGGCCTGTGAATCCGCCGATCATCCGGGCCGAGCGGCTGGTGCAGCGGTTCGGTCGCCGCACCATCTTTCGCGACGTGAGCTTCACGGTCGCTCCCGGTGAGGTGTTCGTGATCCTCGGCGGGTCAGGCTGCGGCAAATCGACGCTGCTGCGTCAGTTGATCGGCCTGCTCCCGCCCACCGCGGGGTGGGTCGAAATCGACGGCATGCGCGTGAGCGGCGCCCGTGCGAGCGAGGCACGCCGCGCCGCGCAACGCCGCTTCGGCGTCACCTTCCAGTCGGGGGCGCTGTTCGGCTCCATGACGTTGGCGGAAAATGTCATGCTGCCGCTCGAGATGTTCACCGACCTGCCGGCGGAGGCGCGGGCCGCGGTCGCACGGGTCAAGCTGGGACTGGTCGGGCTGGCCGACGCGGCCGCATTCTACCCGGCGGAGATATCCGGCGGCATGGCCAAGCGGGCGGCGCTGGCGCGGGCCATGGCGCTCGACCCGCCGTTGTTGCTCCTCGACGAACCCTCGGCGGGGCTCGATCCGATCACCTCGGCCGAGCTCGACCGGCTGATCCTCGATTTGCGCGCTTCCCTCGGCGCCACGTTCGTGGTGGTAACGCACGAACTCGCCTCCATTCTCGCCATTGCGGACCGGTGCCTTATGCTCGACGCCCATGCCTTTCCCGACGCCGGGGGTGTGATCGCCATCGGCGACCCGCACCGCTTGGCCGAGTCGAGTGACGATCGGCGCGTGCACGCGTTCTTCAACCGCGAACCGCTGGCCGAGGCCGCCGGCTGATGGGCCGCGCGGCGCCGCTCAGGGTCGGACTGCTGATCCTGTTCGGGATCGCGATCCTGCTCGCGCTGATCTGGTTCCTGCGCGGCGGGCAGATCAGCAACGGCACGACGTTCGTTACCTATTTTTCGGAGTCGGTGCAGGGGCTGGAGCCGGGTTCGAAGGTCGAATACCGCGGCGTGACGGTCGGGCGCGTGATCCAACTGGGTGTGGTCAGCGCCATCCACGGCACCGAGAGCGAGGATGTTCACGATCCGCTCTATCGGCAGGTGTATGTCACCTACATCGTGGACACCGCCCGTATCGGCCATTTCCCGAGCGTCGATGATGCCGTGAAATCGGGCCTGCGGGCGAAGCTGAACACCCAGCTCATCACCGGTCTGAGCTACATCGATCTCGATTTCGTCAATCCCGTCTTCTATCCAGCGCCCACCCTGCCGTGGACGCCGGAGGCCGCCTACGTGCCCTCAATTCCGAGCACCTTCGCGCAGGTGCAGAATGCCGGTCAGCAATTGCTCGCCAAGATGGATAAGGTGGATGTCGGCAAGCTCGCCGGCTCGCTCACGACGCTCGCCACCACGCTCAGCGCCGAGCTGACGAGCGGCGAGGTTCACAACACCCTCTCGGCCGCGACCGGGCTGTTCAAGACCGCCGACGCGGCGGTGAAGGGGGCGGATCTTCCCGGGTTGACCGCCGACTTGCGCAAGACTTCGGACCAGCTGGCGGCGGTCGCCAACAGCCCCGAGCTGAAGGCCTTGCTGGCGAACGGCGCCGTGTCCACCGAGAACCTGGCCAAGCTGACGGGGCGGATGTCGTCGCTGGTGACGGCCCTCGATCAGACGGTGCACGAGGTCGCCACCGCCACCTCGCAGCTGCAGATCGGGCTGGCGCCGCTGGTCCGCAACTTCCAGGTGGCCTCGCAGAATTTGCGCGAGCTGACCGGATCATTGCGGCAATATCCGGGGCAGGTGCTGAGCGGGCCACCGCCGCCGGTGCGGGGAACGCTGCGATGATCGGGCGCCGGCTGGCTCTGGCGGCGGGCGCGGCGGCGCTCGGCGGCTGCGCCCTGCTGTCGCGCCCGGCTTATGTGCAGCGCACCACCTGGCCGCTCTCACTCGCGCCGCCGGAGCAGCGCCAGCCGCGGAGGGGGGGCAAGGTTCTGCTGGTGCGCGACTTCCAGGCGGCGCCCGGGCTCGATGAGCGCGGCGTGCAGTGGCGCAACGCCGACGGCAGCGTGCACGTTGATTTCTACAATGTGTGGGAGGTGACGCCGGCGCAGGCGGCGGCCGATGATGCGCGGCGCTGGCTCGTCGCCTCCGGCCGGTTCGCCGCGGTCATCGGACCCGACAGCGGCGTTCCGGCCGACCTGGTGCTGGAGGCGGAGGTGACGGCGTTCATCGCCGACCCGCGCGCGCTGCGGGGGCGGGCGGCATTCTCGATCACGCTGCTGAACCAGCGCGCCGTTCCCCCCCGCATCCTGACGCAGCGTGCCATCACCGGGATCGCGCCGATGCCGGCGCCGACGCCGGACGGCGTGGTGGCGGGCCAGCGCGCGGCGCTTGGCGACGCGCTGCGACGGCTGGAGGAGGTGGTGGCGGCGTATGCCTGAGCCCGGCGCGGCGCCGGCCGTCGTCGAACATGCCCCGGCCAAGATCAATCTGTTCCTGCTCGTGACCGGGCGGCGGCCCGACGGCTATCACCTGCTCGACAGCCTGGCGGTGTTTGCAGATGTGGCGGATGTGCTGCACGCCGCCCCGGCCGAGACCCTCAGTCTTGAGCTTGCAGGACCTTTCGCGGGCGCGCTTGGCGCGGTGTCCGACAATCTGGTGCTGCGCGCCGCTCGCGCCCTGGCCGCAGCCGGCGGGGTCGCGCCGCGCGCGCATCTGGTATTGGAGAAGAACCTGCCGGTCGCCGCCGGGATTGGTGGCGGCTCGGCGGATGCGGCGGCGGCGCTGCGGGCTCTGGCACGGCTATGGGGGTTGGCGGCCGACCTGCCGGCGCTCGCCGCCGGTCTCGGCGCCGACGTGCCGGTCTGCCTTCTCGGCCGAGCCGCTCGGATGGCGGGGTCGGGGGAGGTGTTGTCGCCGGCCCCGGCATTGCCCCGATGCGGGATCGTCCTGCTCAACCCGGGCTTGGCACTCGCCACCGCCGAAGTCTTCGCCGCTCGCACCGGGGCGTTCTCGGCGCCGGCCCGGCTGCCCGCGAGCTGGCCGGACGTGGCGGCGATGGCGGCCGATCTGGAGAGGCTGCGCAACGACCTCGAGCCGGCCGCGATCACGCTCTGCCCGGCGGTGGCAACCGCTTTGGCGACGCTGCGCGCGAGCGGGTGTCTGCTGGCGCGGATGAGCGGCTCGGGGGCGACCTGCTTCGGCTTGTTCCCGACCCAAGCCGCCGCATCAGCGGCGGCGCGGGCTGTCAGTCGCCCCGGGTGGTGGGCCCGGGCGGGGCGGCTGATGCCGCCCGAAGAGTCTAGTGCCGCAGCCCGGCGATCATCAGCATTCGGCCGCTGTCGGCGCGGCCGTAGATGAAGCCGTTGGTCGGGTAGGTGCTGCCGTAATGGCCGCTGTCGCCGATCTCGACGCGAACCGCCGTCCAATCATTGCCCGCCGAGACGTCGATCACGGAGACGCCGCGCTTGACGCCGCTGCCCCTCGGCCAGTTGGCCTGGTCAACCTCGATCTCGCGCGGTCCCATGATGCGGCTGACCACGGCAACATGACCGAGCCGCATGTGGCGGATGGAGCGAAACGACAGCACGCTCCCCACCTCCGGCGCCCGGCCGCGGGCGTAGATGCCGGCGGCGTGTTCCCACCACTGCCAAGCGTTGCCGAACACGTCGATCACGGAGTCGGCGCGAGCGAACGGCACGCAGGAGATGGATTTGGCCCGGCCGCGCCCGGCGCGCAACTTTTGCGCGAGGTCTGAGAATTTCTCGTGCGTCCCGCCGCGGTTGGCGGTATGATCCGAACCCGCAGCGATGGAACCCGCGGGGGTGTCCGCCAGGCTGGGCGTGTTAGTTGCGCCCAATAGAATGAGAGCGCACAGAATCAGGAATTTGCCGCCGGTTGCCCGTGCGTGCATCGCATCGCCCCCCGTGTGGTCTCGATCCCGACTGCTCCGAGCGGCGTTACCCTTTGGCTTGCGTGACTGACAACCGGCGGACCGGCCAAAATGCGCTGAGAGCCTGCATTTTGCCGGTAAGCGGCTGTGCATAAGCCCGCCGCCTCCGACTATGGTCCTACCGGCTGGGGATAAGCTTCCGCCGGCGTCAGCGAATCGACGTTCGGACGGCGCGGGTGCTCACGTCCGTTCCTTCGCGTTATGAAACCGGCTCAATGGTTTATCCGGCGATGTGAAACCTTCGACGGCCGCATTCGGGCAACTGATCGGTCCGGGTCAGGCCGCCACTTTCAGCACCGCCTCGGCCCCGGTTGCTCCCCCGGGTCGGAATAAGCTAGCGGTGCGGCGAAGGACGGGAGAACGCCATGTCCGATATCCCGGCGCGCGTGCAGATCAACGAGGAAGGCCCGCGCGAAGGCTTCCAGTTCGAAAAGGCACCGATCCCGACGGCGCGCAAGATCGCGTTGATCGACGCGCTCTCGGACACCGGCCTCAATCACATCCAGGTCGCGAGTTTCGTGAACCCGGTGCGCGTTCCCGGTTGGGCCGACGCCGAGGCGGTGGTCGCGGGTTTCCGCCGCCGCCCGGATGTCGAATACACCGCGCTCTGGCTGAACCTGAAGGGATTGGAGCGGGCGATCGCGACCGGCCGGCTCGACATCAAAGGCGGCTTCTCGCTCACCGCCTCGCCGACGTTCCTCGCTCGAAACCAGCAGCGCTCGCCGGCGGATAACCTCCGCGCCGCGCATGATACGATCGCCATGTATCGCCGCCTCGGCATCCCGTTCGAGCGGGCAGGGATCATGGCGGCGTTCGGCTGCAACTTTGAAGGCGAGGTGCCGCACGCGCGCGTTCTGGACCTGATCGGGCAGTTGCTCGACATCTGCGCCGAGCACGACGTCGGCCCGCGCGTCGTTTCGTTATCCGACACCATGGCCTGGGCGACGCCGAAATCGGTCCGCGCACTGGTCGGCAAAGTGCGCGAACGCTGGCCTGACATGACGCTCGCGTTGCATCTGCACGACACGCGCGGGCTCGGCATCGCCAATGCCTACGCCGGGCTGGAGATGGGAATCGCCATCTTCGATGCCACGGTCGGTGGCCTCGGCGGCTGCCCGTTCGCCGCGCATCGGGGCGCGGCGGGTAATGTCTGCACCGAGGATCTGGTGTTCATGCTGGACGAGATGGGCATCGAGACCGGGATCGATCTCGAGGCGCTGATTGAGGCGGCGCGCTTGGCCGAGGAGATCGTGGGGCACAAGCTGCCGGGGTCGGTGAAGACCGGCGGCAGCCTGAAGGCGCTGCGGGCGCGGCACTGACATGGCCGAAACCCGGGCGGATCCGGCGCTGATCGCGGATTTGGTGACGGCCAATCGCATCCTGTTCGCGCAGGGCGTGGTCGATGGTTTCGGCCATATCAGCGCCCGCCACGATCAGCGTCCGGACCATTTCCTGCTGGCGCGCAACATGGCGCCCGGGCTGGTCACGGCGGACGACATCATCGAATTCGATCTCGAGGGAACCGCGCTCACGGCTGCCGGGCGACGCGTCTATCTGGAGCGCTTCATCCACGGCGAGATCTACCGCGCGCGGCCGGACGTGATGAGCGTCGTGCACAGCCACTCACCCGCCGTCCTGCCGTTCAGCGTCGTTCCCGGCGTGAGCTTGCGGGCGATGTGTCACATGGGCGGCTTCATCGGCACGGGAACGCCGATCTTCGAGATCCGCGATACTGCCGGCCCCGCCACCGATCTCCTGATCACCAACCGCGCGCTGGCGGCGGCGCTCGCCGCCTCGCTCGCAGACGGCGCGGTGGTGCTGATGCGCGGCCACGGATCGACGGTGGTCGGTGCCGATGTGCGTCAGGCCGTCTATCGCGCGATCTACACGGAGACGAACGCCCATTTGCAGGCAGCGGCGCTCCGCCTCGGCCCGGTCATTTATCTCACGGCGGAGGAGGCCCGCACCGCCGCGGCCTCGATCGATACCCAGATCGATCGCGCCTGGGACTTGTGGGCGCGGCGGGCGGGTGCGGCCTGACTGGACAACGCCCGCGAAACCGGCACGATGCCGGTCTGAACCGGAGGAACGCATGATCGCACGCCGCTCGCTCATCTCAATCCTGGCCGGCGCCCTGACCGGGCTCGGCTTGCTCGCGTCCGGAGCGCCGGCGCGCGCCGACGAGCTAAGCACCATCAAGAGCCGCGGAACGCTGATCGTTGGCGTCAAGGCGGATTATCCGCCCTTCGGGTTTCGCGCGCCCTCGGGGCAGATCGAGGGCATCGAGCCATCGCTGGCCGCCGACGTCGCCAAGGGGTTGGGCGTGAAGCTCGATCTGGTGCCGGTCACGGCGGCCAACCGCATGCAGTTTCTCGAACAAGGCAAGATCGACCTCATGATCGCGACCATGAGCGACACCCCGGAGCGGCGGCGCGTGGTCGATATCATCCAGCCCGACTACTACGCCTCCGGCTACAACCTGATGCTGCCGAAGGCGATGCACGTCACCTCATGGTCCGATCTGAAGGGCAAGCCGATCTGTGCCATCCAGGGCGCCTACTACAACAAGCAGGTGGCCGAGAAGGACGGCGCCCAGGTGATCGCCTTCACCGGCACCGCGGAGGCGCTGACGGCGCTCAAGCAGGGTCGCTGCATCGGCTTCCTCTTCGACGATACGGCGATCCAGGGCGAGCTGCTCAATCCCGAGTGGAGCGCCTATGCGATGCCGCTGGAGAGCCAGGACGCGATCCCCTGGGGCGTCGCGGTGCGCAAGGGGGAGCCGGATTGGGCGGCCTACATGTCCAAAGTGGTGACGCAATGGGCCAAGGACGGCACGGTGCAGAAGCTGGAGGACGAGTACCACATCAGCCATTCCAAATACGCCGAGGAACTGCACGCCAAGTACAGCAAGTGAGGTAAGGGCCCGCGCCGGTGGAGACGATCGCCGCCTGGTTCAAACAGCTCTACGTCACGACCGGGATCAACCTGCCGATCGTGTACGATCCGTTCGACCGCGCGCGCTTCCTGCACGGGCTGCTGGTGACGGTCGAGCTGTCGGTGATCACCATCGCGGCATCGATCGTGATCGGTGTCGTCGGCGCCTGGCTGCAGGGCTCTCGCCTGGTTTGGACGCGGCGGATCGTGGCCGGATATATCCAGCTGTTCCGCAACACCCCGCCGCTGGTCCAGCTCTACTTCTTCTACTTCGGACTGAGTTCCCTGCTGCCGGTGCTGCACACGGGGTTCGGCAACACCGCGCCCCTGATCGGCGGCTTTACCTGGGTCTGCATCTCGCTCAGCTTCTTCGCCGGCGCCTTCAACGTGGAGATTTTCCGCTCCGGCATCGAGGCGGTGCCGCGGGCGACGATCGAGGCCGCCGAAGCGCTTGGATACACGCGGCTGCAAGCCTACCGGCGGATCGTTTTGCCGCTGGCGATCCGGGTCTGCCTGCCCGCGCTCAACAACAATCTGGTCAATCTGGTGAAGACGACGACGCTCGCTTACGCGGTCGCGGTCCCGGAGCTGCTGTACGTCTCGGCGCAGATTTGGTCCGACGACACCAACGTGCCGGAGATGATGGTGGTGCTACTGATCATCTATGTCGGCCTGGTCGGCCTGCTGGTGCTGTTCATGCAGCAGCTGGAGCGCCGACTCCGCTTGCCCGGCTATTATCGGCCGGTCTGAGATGGCGGGCGAGTCGGCATTCCCCGTCCTGCTGCCGGCAGCCCCGCCGGCGAAGACGCCGACGCTGCAACCGCGCGCCTGGCACGGCGCGGCGCTGGCCCTGGTGGTGCTGCTCGCCGCCGGCATCGCCGATGCACAGGCTGCGCCGGGCGCGCATTCGAGCGTGTTCGCCGCGCTCGCCAAGTGGACGCCGCTGCTGCTGCGCGGCTTCGCGTTCAATCTGTTGATCAGCTTCTTCTCGATGGCTCTCGGCACCATCGCCGGGCTGGTGCTCGGTCTCGGCCTGATTTCGCTGCTCACGCCGGTGCGAAGCGCCTCTCGGCTGGTGATGGAGTTCTTCCGCAACGCGCCCTGGCTGGTGCTGCTGTTCTTCGCCATGTTCATGCTGCCGTTCCGCATCGATCTCGGCCCGATCGCAATTCCGTTTCCCGATTGGGTGAAGGCGGTGATCGGGCTGGCGCTGCCGGTGATGGCGAATGTGAGCGAGATCGTGCGCGGCGCCGTCGCCTCGATCCCGGCCGGCCAGTGGGAGGCGGCGGAGTCGCTCGCGTTCTCGCGCCGCCAGCAAGTGTTCTCGATCATCCTGCCGCAATGCATCAAGCGGATGCTGCCGCCGTGGATGAATCTCTACGCCATCCTGACGATGTCCACCGTGCTCGCCTCCATCGTCGGCGTTAGTGAGGTGATGACCTTGGCCGGGCAGGTAGAGGCCGCCGAGGGTGGACGCACCGATCTGCTGACCCCGCTTTATGCCTGGATTCTGCTCTGGTTCTTCCTCTATTCCTACCCGATCGCGCGGCTGACACGGCGGCTCGAGCGACGCTACGCGGTGCGGATATGAGCTGGAGCGCCGAGCAGCCGATCGTCGCCGTGGCCGACGTGCACAAGTCGTACGGCGCGATCGAGGTGCTGAAGGGCGTCTCGCTGGACGTTCGCAAGGGCGAGGTGATCTGCATCATCGGTCCCTCGGGATCGGGCAAATCGACGCTGATCCGCTGCATCAACGCATTGGCGCCGTTCGAGCGGGGCTCGATCCGGGTGATGGGGATCGAGGTCAACGATACGGCGCTGGACAAGCGGGAGCTGCGGCGCCGCGTCGGCATGGTGTTCCAGCAATTCAATCTGTTTCCGCATCGGACGGCGTTGGAGAACGTAATGATGGCGCCGATCCAGGTGCTGAAGCAACCGCGCCGGGAGGTGGAGGAGCGGGCCGTCAGGCTGATGGCGAAGGTGCGCCTGCAGGGGCGCGAGCAGGCCTATCCCGGAGAGATGTCGGGCGGCCAGCAGCAGCGGGTGGCGATCGCCCGCTCGCTGGCGATGAACCCGGCGGTGATGCTGTTCGACGAGGTGACCTCGGCGCTCGATCCGGAGACGGTGAAGGAGGTCCTGCTCACCATCAAGCAGCTCGCCGACGAGGGCATGACCTGCATACTGGTCACTCACGAGATGCGCTTCGCCCGCGAGGTGGCGGATCACATCTACTTCACCGATCGCGGCGTGATCGTCGAGCACGGCCCGCCGGAAGAGTTCTTCGCCAACGCGAAGGACCCCCGCACGCGGGAGTTCCTCGGCCAAGTGCTGTGAGAAGATCCGCTCCGGAGGGCGCGCACGCCCCCCGGAGCGGGCCGGTCCGGTCTAGCTGCCGACGTGGACCACGAATGCGCCGTTCCCGTAGAGCGCGTGGCTGCTGGTCATCGCATTGGCGCCGTTATAGGCGACCTGGTTGACGTAGAGGTTGCGATCCTTCGTCGCCGAACCGCCATACGCGTCGTTGGTGAAGTCCACCTCGACCGAATGCACCCCGCTGCCCCAGTTGCCGCTGTAGGTAAAGCTCTGGGTGGCGCCGGCGCCGTGCGATGCGGTGACCGCGGTCGGACCACCGACCTGCACGCCATCCACTTTGGCGATGAAGTTGGCGTTGCCGAGATAGGCGTCTTCGGAGAGCGTGAGCTTGATCGTATCCGCGCTGACGACATCGGTCGCGGTGGCGGAGGCGGCAGCGCCCGCGGCGTCGGTTAGCCCGAACGAGAGCGTCGCCGAACCGACGGCAGTTCCGCTGTAGGTGAGGCTCGCCAAGTCGGCAGTCAGGTTCGCCACCTTGTCGGAGACCGAGATCGCCGCGGTCCCCGAGCCGGATACCGCATTGGCTCCGGTGGCGGCCGTCATCTTCAGCACGCCGGAGCTTGCCTTGATGCTGAGCGTCGCGGTTTCGCTCGGAGCGCTGTCCGACAAGGTCACTCCGGTGACTTTGGCGGGAAGGCCCTGATACGAGGTCATCGATGCGGAGGGTGCGGTGACGCCCAGCGTCGGCGCGGCGGGCAGCGGGTCGGTTGCCGGGGTCCACCATCCCGGCGTCGACGGTTCGGAATACCAAGTGCCCGAGCTGGTCTCCTCGTAGACGGTGTTGTTGACATACGCCATCTCGGCCACGTTGTAGCTGTAGGCGTCAATGGTGCCGTTCTCGGTGATGCTGCCGGCATTGGTGATCGCCCAGACATTCCCGGAGGCATCGGTGATGGTGCCCTGCGCCGGCTTGATCACCGTGTCGTTGGGTGAGGTGGCGGGCAACGGGTCGGTCGCGGAGGTCCACCATCCCGGCGAAGCCGGCTCCGAATACCAAGCGCCCGAGCCGGTCTCCTGGTAGACGGTGTTGTTGATGTACGCCATCTCGGCCACGCCGTAGCTGTAGGCGTCAATGGTCCCGTTCTCGGTGATGCTGCCGGCATTGGTGATCGCCCAGACGTTTCCCGAGGCATCGGTGAGCGTTCCCTGACCGGGCTTGATCACCGTGTCGTTTGGTGACGGGGTCGCGGCTCCGGTCGAACCGCCGCCGCTGGTTCCGGTCGAACCGCCGCTGCCGGTGTAGCCCGGCGCCTCGCCGCTGCCGATCCCGAGCGAGGGATCGAACGGCGGCGGCGGGGCCGGATAGGTGCCACCGCCGTTGACCGAGTTCGGACCCTGGTTCCGCATGACGCTGAGGACCGGCATGATCTTGCTGATGTCCCCCGCCATTTCCTGCATCAGCGGATTGTTGGCGGTCGTCGGGTCGGCAAACACCGTGAACTGATCCGACCCGCCGCTGTCCTTCCAGATCGCGCCGTAATTCTGCAGCGCCTTGGCGAGCATCAATCCGCCCGCCGACAGCCCCAGATTGTTGATGTTGACGCTCTTGGGGATGCCAAACGTGGAACCCGCCACGATGTTGCCGGTGTAAGCCGTCGGACCATTATAGTCGACATGGTCATCGGGCCAGGGAATGTTGGTGGTGAAGTAGTTGCTTCCCGGCGGCATCTTCTCGGCCTCATCGGACAAAGTGATGCGCAACGCGTGGTCGATCGCGCCGTTGGCGAGATCATAGTTGTTGATGACACCGGCGTTATAGTCATAGTCCATCTGCCCGGGGTTCCAGGACGGCGCGCTGAAACCGTCGCCGGTGGTATCGAAGGTCGCCCCGAAGCCCGCGTTCAGACCGCCGGCGACATTCGTGCCGTTATTGAAGTTCACGTCCCAATAGCAAAAGACCTTTCCCGGCTGCGTCTGATCATAGAAGACCATGGTGCGATCGTCGCCGGCGGTCGGGGCCGCATTCAGCGGGATGTGGATTTGCTCGGCAGGGATGTTGCTCCCGGCCGTGACCGTCACCAGAGGGTCGGAAGCCGTGCCGACGAACGTCGCAATGCTCCAGGCAGTAGTGTTGATGACGCCGTTCAGCGAATTCGAGCGTCTGCACATCCGCATCGCCGAAGCTGCCCCACTGGGCGTTCGAGCCGATGCCGATGTTCCACGGGCTGGTGGCGGAATAGGGCTGCTGCCAAGGGGTCCTGTAAGTTGTCATAGGAAAATATGCCTAATGTCTTCCCCGCACTCCGGCGCGAACACGCGCTCCGGCGAGGTTCGGTTGAGGTTTAAGAGCGGTTGCCGGCGGAGACCGGCACCCGGCTCAGGCGGGACTGCGAGCCATCGACTCGGTTTTCGTTCGCGACATCGCCTGATGGTTCGCCGAGACGGATCGCGGCGCGGTGCGCTCGACGGCGCACAAAAGGTGGTTCCGGATCACGACACGCCGCCTCGAGAATGCATCACGTCGATGCACTCTAACAAGAATTCTGATGTCGAAACGCTAATTCGGTGTCAAGAGCGGCAATCCGCGCGATCCGGGGTCCGGCTTCAGGCGTTTCGGATTGACTGTGGGAATTGTTTTCGCCTGCGACGAATGCATGAAGCCGCGCGGGACCGGGTACGCAAGCAAGGACGGCGTTACCGAATCAGTCTCGCCGCGCCGTGATGACCTCGGCAAACAAATCGGCCAGCGCGGCGTTCATCACGCTGATGGTGAAATCGCGCTCGTACCGCCGACGGCCGGCGGCGCCGAATTCGCGGCGCAGCGCGGGATCGCGGATCAGCCGCTCGAGCGCGCCGGTCAGCGCCGGCACCTCGCGCGGAGGGACCAGCAAACCGGTCACGCCGTCCTCCACCGCGTCGGCGACCGAGCCCACCGAGGTCGCCAGCACGGCGCGCTGGTGTGACATGGCTTCGAGAACGACCATCGGCAGCGCCTCGATATGCGACGGCAGCACCAGCAGGTCGCAATCGCGCAAGCAGGCAGCCGATATCCGACGGCGGCACCCAGCCGGCGAAGCGGGTCCGATCGGCGATTCCTTGCGCGTGAGCGCAGCCGACGCCACGGCTCGGCATCTCCGTTTCCGGCCACGGTGAGCTGCCACGGCAGATGACGAAGCCGCGACAGCGCCTCGAACAGCTCGCGCATCCCCTTGCGCTCGATCAACGCGCCTGCGAACAGCAGTCGACAATCATCCCGTAACGGTGTCGCCGCACTCTCCTCCGGTCCGGCGACGGCGTTCCGCATGACCAGCAGCCGATCCGGCTCCAGACCGACGCGGTCGCGGAAGAAACTGTGGAACTCGGGGCCAAGGACGATGAAGCGGTCGGCCTTTCGAAGCTGATGGCGGATCAGCTGCCGAACTCCGGACCGGCATAGCTTCAGATACTGCTCGGTGAAGGGACCGCCATGCATGTGAATGATCACCGGGCGGCGGATCGCGCGAGCGACCTGGATCAGCACCATCTTGCGCAGCACGCTACCGCCGTCGGCCATATGCAGATGCAGCGCCGCGACATCCCCACGCCAAACGCCGACCGCAAGCCGGCCCAGCGCGCCGGCAAAATAGAACGGCTCGCGCCACTTGACGAACGGCCCGGTGGTGTCGAGGCAGATCATCGGCGGCCGTCGCCCCGCGGCGTCCCATTCGGTCAGGACGTGGTCGACCATGCGACACATTCCGCCCGGCTGCTTGCGTCCGCCGGCGCAAAAGGCATAGACGACCCGCTCCGCACCCGTCCCCGGCCACGGCGCCCATTCGCGCCGGCTCCGACTCACCGCGTCCATGACGGCGGCTCCCATTTCCCTGACCCGCATCCTGCCGAGTTCATCTTGGCGTGCGCAACGGGACCGTGGTTCACCTTCCTGTGGCGACGCGCGCCGAACGACTTGTGGCGCTTCGGAATGGGTGTCATTTGATCGGTTCCGAGCCATTCAGGAACAGAAGGCCGATCTGATGCGCACGGCATCGAGGCGCGTGCTGGTGACCGGCGGAGCCGGGTTTCATCGGCTCTCATCTCTGCGAGCGACTGCTGGTGGATGGCTGCGACGTGCTTTGCGTTGACAATTACTTCACCGGCCGCCGGGAAAACATCGCGCATTTGCTGGCCATCCGCGCTTCGAGGCGATGCGTCACGACATCACCTTCCCGCTGTTCGTCGAGATCGATCAGATCTATAACCTCGCGTGTCCGGCTTCGCCCATCCATTACCAGTTCGATCCCGTGCAGACGACCAAGACCAGCGTGATCGGCTCCATCAACATGCTCGGGCTGGCCAAGCGCACCGGGGCCAAAGTGCTGCAGGCCTCGACCAGCGAGGTTTATGGCGAGCCGACGGTGCACCCGCAGCCGGAATCCTACCGCGGCAACGTCAGCAGCCTGGGGCCGCGCGCCTGCTACGACGAGGGCAAACGCTGCGCGGAGACGTTATTCCTCGACTACCATCGCCAGCATGCGACGCGGATCAAGCTGGTGCGCATCTTCAATACGTTCGGCCCGCGGATGCTGCCCGATGACGGCCGCGTGGTGTCGAACTTCATCGTCCAGGCGCTGCGCGGGCAGGACATCACCATCTACGGCAACGGGCGAGCAAACACGCGCGTTCTGCTATATCGAGGATCTGATCGAGGGATTGCTGAGCGTGATGGCGACGGCAAATGATGTCACCGGACCGATCAATCTCGGCAACCCGCATGAGATCTCGATTCGCGATCTGGCGACCCGCATCATCCGACTGACCGGCTCGACGCGCGAAATTGATGTTCTCGCCCGTTGCCGATTGACGACCCAACCCAACGCTGTCCCGACATCTCGCTCGCGCGCTCATTACTGGGGTGGGAACCGATGGTGCCGCTCGACCGCGGTTGCAGCAGACGATCCAGTATTTCGCCCGCAGGACCATTTCGCCGCCGAGAGGTCGAGATGCCGGCGCATGCCGGCACGCCGGAAACCCCGACGCCGGCAATACCCGGGCGAGCGCGACCGGCGCCGGCTGAAGGCGCCGGCCGCCATCTGCGCACGAGTCGCTGAGCGGCGACTGTCGCGGTGATCGAGCGGACGAGTTTCGGGATGAACTATGGGCAGCTCAGCCACGGCAGCCCGCGGGCCGGTCGGTCGCGCGGTCGTTACCCGAGCGACCTTGGAGCGTCGGCGCAATGGAGTAATCTGTCGCTTAATGGAACATCGACGCCGAAAAGTCTCCGCTTTTTGGACATCGTTTTGCCGGGCGTTCGGGATTGTCACCTGGTTGAGCCCTTCGGCGGCGCCTGGTCCGGGCGAGCATGCCGCGGTCGGTTTCCTCGACCATCCGCGTCGCCGGATGCTGGTGCCGGATGGCGCGCGCCGGATGGTGAGTGCAAAAGACGGAAAGAACGAATGCAGGAATTTGCGCCGGAAGGGTTCGCTCTGCCGCCGCCCGCGGAGCGGCACGAGCGGCGCTTGATATTCCAGTATGACCCGCAAATCGCCGGCAAGGATGCGCGGCCCATTACGGGGCATTTTCGGCCCGGTGAAGCGGGCCGAGGATCTGTTGCTGGCGGCGTGTTGCTGGTCGCGCTGCTGCCGCTGATGGCCTTGATCGCCTGCGCGATCCGGCTGGAGACCCGCGGTCC
This sequence comes from uncultured Pseudomonadota bacterium, assembly GCA_963762525.1. GTDB lineage: Bacteria > Pseudomonadota > Alphaproteobacteria > Acetobacterales > Acetobacteraceae > DATFDN01. The sequence continues at coordinate 409,148 of CAVXKT010000011.1, read as the reverse complement.
GGTCTTTTTCAGGCAAATCCGGCGTGGCCGCGACGGTCGCATGTTTCGGGTGCTTAAATTTCGCACCATGTTCACCGAGCGTGCCGACCCCGACGCCGTGCGTGCAGTCCTCGCGCGCGGACGCCCGGGTGACCCGCGTCGGTGGCTTCCTGCGCCGGCGCAGCCTCGATGAGCTGCCACAGCTCCTGAACGTGCTGCGCGGCGAGATGTCGCTGATCGGGCCGCGCCCGCACCCGCTCGGCTGCAGAATAGACGACGGTCGCACGCCGGCCGAGGTGCATCCCGACGTACTTGGCGCGTTACCGGGTGCGCCCCGGGATCAGCGGCTGGGCGCAGATCAATGGCTGGCGCGGCCCGCTGTGCACGCGCGAGCAGGTGGAGCAGCGGGTCGAGCACGACCTTTACTATATCGAAAACTGGTCTCTCGCCCTCGACTTGAAGATCATCTTCCGGTCCGTGGTTTGCCTGGGCGGCGATCCTGATGTCTTCTGAATCGGTCCCGGACGCGGATGCGGACGCGCCCCCCGTGAAACTCGTCAGGGCCGCGAAGATGAGGCGTGCGGACGTTCGCGCATCCGGGCTCTTGCTCGGCCGCGAGGCCGACCCCGGCGTGCTCCGGCGCCAAGGCCGTCGCCGCCGCACGCGGCGCGCCCGACCTCCCGGTCACGCAGGACCCCTATCCGAGCACCGCCCGGCGGCGGGCCGGCCCGGCCTCGGAGTTTCAGCAATTGGTGCATGCCGTGGAGGCTCTGCGAGTGCCGGGCGATGCGATGGCCGACGCCGGCGGCGGCGTTCTGCAACTGGTCTCGGCACGCGCCGGCGAGGGCGTGTCCACGGTCGCGGCGGGCATGGCCTCGCGCGCCTCGATCGAACGGCGTGACCCGGTGCTGTTGCTCGATTGCGCCATACTGGCCGCCCCCGACGGCGGGCGGTCGAGCGGCAACATGCTGGGTGCCTTCGAGGCGTTCCGCAATGGCGTCACCGACATCACCTCGATCAGCGACCGCGTGACCGGCCACGAGAATCTGCTGTGGGCACCGCTCGCGCATCGCGCCGTGACGCTGCTCGGCCGCGGCGGCGCCGCCATGGCAAGCTTCCTCGACGCCGCCCGGCGCGAATTCGCTCTGACCATGCTCGACTGTCCGCCGGTGCTCGACTGGCCGCTATCGGCGACGATGGCACGGCTGTGCGACGGCACCATCCTGGTGGTGCAGGCGGAGATCGACCTCGCACGAGCAGGTGAAGGCGGCGCGCCAGCGGATCGAGGATCAGGGCGGCCAGGTCCTGGGCGTGGTCTTCAACCGGACGCAAAACCACTTGCCGCGCTTCCTCAGCAAACGATTCTGAACCCGTGCTGCTGCTCATCATCGCTACATTCCGGCGAACCTGATCCCCGCGATCATGGGGTTTGTCGCCGTCTATGTGTTCACCCGGCATCTGACGCCGGCGGAGTTCGGCGATTACACCGTTCGCCTTGAGCGCCTCGCTGCTGGCCACCATCACGCTTTTCTATGCGCTGCCGACGATCACCGTGCAGATGGTGCCGGCGGCGGAGACTCGCGGGCCGGCGAGCGGCGTGCTGAAGACCGCCTATCGGATGGTTGCGACCGGGTCTCGCGGTGCTCATGGTCGCCGGGTTGGCGGGGCTGGCCGTCGGATCGGTGCGACGGGCGGTGCCGGCGGCGTTCTGGCTGGCCATGCCGCTGGGCGGCTTGCGCGGCATCATCGCCATCAACCAGGCGATCAATCAGCTCGATGGGCGAGTGCTGATGTACAGCGCCGTCGAGTGCGCGCAGAGCCGTCTTCGGTTTCGCGCTTGCGGCGGCGCTGGTGCTGTGGGTCGGGACCGACCGCCGTCAACCTGATGCTCGGCTTCACGCTCGCTCTCTGTGCCGGCGTCCTGATCGACACCAGGGTGAGCCGGTCGGTGTTCAGCCGCGCCGCGTTCGAACGCGGACAGCATGCGGGAGATCTTGCTATCTGGCCGCGTCCCGCTGACGGTGATCTGCATCGGCGGCGCTCTGCTGGTCTACACCGACCGCTTCGCTCTGGGTCTGCTGAGCACGGCGCGGCAACTCGGGCTCTATGCGGTGGCGGCGGCGCTGGTCGAGCGTCCGCTGTCGATGCTCTGCACGACGGCGATGAATGCCCTCTATCCGCTGGCCGTGCGCGAGCTCGGTTATCGGGGCGACGCTCGCCGGGCGGGCGCAGCTCGGACGCAATGTCCTGGCTCTGCTCGGCCTCGCCCTGCCGGCCGCCGCCGGTCTGGCGCTGCTCGCCGCAGCCGATCGCCGAGGTGCTGGTCGGCGAGACCTTCCGCGACGGCGCCGCGGCGCTGATCCCGTTCGTGGCGGTGGTCGTGCTCTGCCGCAGCATGGCGACGCACTGCCTCGACCACGCCTTCTACCTGACGCGCCGACCGCATCTGATGCTTCGGATCTATGCTCCGGTCGGCCTGCTTAAGCGTCATCGGCGCCGCCCTCGGCGCGTGGAGTTATGGCGTGTACGGCACGCTCGCCGCCGCGCTGCTCTGCGGCATGCTGCTCCTCGCCCTTGAGTGGCGCGCCATTCAGCGGGTGTTCCCGTTGCCGATCGACGGCGGCGATCTGGCGAAGATCCTGTGCGCGACCGCCGCCATGGCCGTCATCGTGCGGGTGTTCCAGGCGCCGCCGGGCTGGGCCGGGCTGCTGGGCCACATCGCGCGTCGGCGCCGCCGCCTACGCCGGCCTCTATGTCGGCCTCGACATCCTCGAAATCCGCAACGAAATCAACGCATTGGCGGTTGGCGCGTGCCGCCCGTGGAGCGCGCATATGAGCCCGGCGGCCGCGCCCTCGCCCGATCGCCCGCTGCGGGTCGGATTTCTACATGCACGATCTCGGCGGCGGCGGCGCGGAACGCGTCGCGCTGGCGCTGATGCGCCAACTTCCTCCAGCGCGGCGTCGCCGTTAGCCTCGTTCTTCATGCCGATACCGGCGCGTTACGCCGGCTGGTGCCCGAAGGGCGTGCGCCGCCATCGATTAAGCACCTCGCGCACCTTCGCCGACCTGGTGCCGCTCGCGCGGCTGCTGCGCCGGGAGCGCTTCGACATTCTGGTTTCAAACCTTCATCACGACAATCTGGTGGCGGTGCTCGCCAATTCCCTCGCCGGGTTCGCGCGCGCGCGTGGTGATTTGCCAACACGCCGTCCTCTCCCGCGAAACCGCGCCGGACGCTTCCTGGAAATATCGCATCCTGCCGCATGCGTATCGGCTGCTACTGCCGCGCATCGGCGCCATCGTCGCCGTCTCGGACGGCGCCGCCGATGATTTCGCGCGGGTATGCGCGATTCCGCGCGCGCGCGTGACGCGCATCTACAATCCCGTTCTGGATGCGGAATTCACGTCCCGAGCCGCGGAGGTGGCGACCCATCCGTGGTTCGATGAGCCGATCCCGGTGTTCGTCTCGGCCGCCCGTCTGGAGCCGGTGAAGGATTACCCGACTCTGCTGCATGGTTTCGCTCGCCATCGTCGACGACACCAGGCGCGGCTGTTCATCATGGGCGTCGGAAGTGAGCAAGCGAACCTGATGGCGTTGGCGCGCACACTCGGCATCGAGGCCGATGTCTGCTTTGCCGGCTTCGTGGCCAACCCGCTGCCCTTCATTCGCAACGCGGCGGCGCTGGTATCGGCATCGCGCTTCGAGGGGTTCGGCGTTGCCATAGTCGAGTTGCTGGCTTGCGGCACGCCGGTGATCGCGACCGACTGTCCCGGCGGTCCCGCGGAGATCCTCGGTCATGGGCGTTTCGGCCGGCTGGTGCCGGTCGGCGATCCGGCGGCACTCGCAACGGCGCTGAAGGAGGACCTTCGTGCAGCGTGGCCGCGCGAGGTTCTGCAATCGCGCGCAGAAACGTTTTCCGTGGACGCCAGCGTGGAGGCTTACCTCGATCTGTTCCGAAGCCTCATCCCCGATCGTGGCGCGCGGAGCGAGCCCAGTTTGCAACAGGCCCCGAGTTCCAGCTCTGTGAGGAAGCCTTCGATGCGCCGAGCTTTCGAGCAAGAACACCAACCACCGCGGCTTGCCGATACCGGCGAGTTCGACCGCGGACCTTATCCGGCCACTCCCGAATTCGACGGCTCCGCCTCGGCGGTCATCGGCCTCACCGTCGCGATCTTCAAATTCCGCCGCCGCATCCTGGTCTGCATGGCGATTATCGTGCTGCTGGCCATCGGCCTGGCGCTGATGTCGCGCAAGGACTACGTCGCGAAGAGCGCGATGCTGGCGACGATGAGCGCCGACTACGGCGTGCGCCCGGATGCCGGATCTCCGGGAAATCCGTCCGGATCGCTCACCCAAGAGGAGATCGTACGCACCGAGCGCGATATCCTCGGCAATGATCAGCTGCACCGGGCGGTGCTGCGCGAGATCGGCCCCGCGAACATCTATCCGAGCCGGCCCGCTCGGATTGGCGTGGCTGATCGCCGCGGTGAACGACCTTCCGAGCAAGATCGCGCAGTGGACCGGTTCCGGGCCCGCCGGCGGCAAGGCCGCGGTCGATCCGGTGGAGGCGGCGCTGCCGTTGTTCGATGCGGATTTCCGCGACCGAGGCCGCCAAGGACAGCACCGCCATCACGCTCAGCTTCTCGCATCCCGATCCGGCGATGGCGGCGCGAGTCCTGAACGTCGTCATGGACACCTATCTGCGGATGCGACGGGAGCTCTACACAAGCCCGCAGTCGGCGATCGTGGAAGCGCGGGTCGCCAAGCTGGGGCAGGATGTTGCGGCCGCCAATGCGCGTCTCAATGCCTACAAGGCGACGCATGGCATCGGCGACTTCCACGAGCGCCAGCTGGTGCTGGAAAAGAACAAGGGCGCGGCCGAGGATAAGCTTACCGAAGTCACCGGGCTGATCGCGCAGGACTCGGCCCGCATCGCGTCGCTGACCTCGGAACTCCAGCGTGTCCCGCCGACCGTACTGGCGAGGCGGGACATGGCGACGGACACCCACTCCGACCCGGAGCACAAATCCGTCGATACGCTTCGCCAGAGCCTCGCTCAGTTGGAATCGACGTACCGGTCGAGCAGTCCCGTCGTGCAGCGGTTGCGGGAACAACTGAATGCTCGAGAGCGCGATCTTCGGCGCGTGCAGCACGACGGCATGGCCTCTTCTCTTCAATATGATGAAAACCCGGTGTGGACTAAGGTGAATGTGGATTTGTTGCAGGCGACCAACGACCTCACCGCCGCGCAGGCATATCGGGTAAAGCTGCTCGATTATCTGGCACAGATCGCGAGTCAATTGCAGGGCACGACGGTGCTGGATGCGCAGCTCACGCAGCTCGAACAGCAGCGCAAGCTCGCCGATGACTCCTACGCGGCCGGGATGAAGGAATTCGAGCAACGCAAGCTGGTCGACTTGGTGGATGGGCAAAAGCAGACATCGGTCCGGATCCTGGAGCCGGCGGCGGTGCCGATTCGTCCCGGCGGTTCGCGTCGACTGATCGTCGAGTGCCGGAATTGTCCTTGCACTGGTCGGCGGTGTCCTGACGGCATTGCTGTCCAACTACTTCCGTCCCTACTACCTCACATCATCGGAAATCGAGAATGAACTCGGCCTGCCGGTGTTGGCGAGCATCAGCGCCCGAACGGCAAGCGACCTGCCGCGACTGGTTCGACAAGGCGCCGACTGACGGTCAGGGGATCAGGGGCGAGCGGATCATGGACCAGATGCTCGACAGTGACGCCATCGAGGCTTCGGTGCGCGCTGCTTGGGAGGGTGCATTCAGCGAACCTCTCGAGGCGGATCGCAGCCTGTTCGAGACGGTGTTGCCCGACCGGGGAGTATTCCGCGCAGTACACCTGAATCAGTTCGTCAACGCAGTGAACGCCGCAACCGGATTGGAGCTTCCGCTCACCACCGTGTTCGCCGCCGACACTCCGCGAAAACTGAGCGCGGTGGTGCGCGCTCGCGCGGTTCCGGCCATCCGAAGGCCGTTCCTCATGCGGGCGGGCATCGGACGACCGCTGTTCGTCATCCCGGGCATCGGCGGCATGGGGCTCGACATGCTGGAGGTCATCGAGGAGTTACGGTTTCCCGGTCCGATCTACCTGAACGTATCCTCCGGCGTCGATCGCCGGGAGAGGCCGCTCACGACATTTACCGACACCATCGCCGATCAGTTGGCGATGCTTCGCCGCGTTCAGGCAGCCGGGCCCTACTTGATTTTGGGATATTCCTGGGGCGGGCAGGTCGCGATCGAGGTGGCGCGAGCGCTGCAAGCGGAAGGCGAGACGGTCGACTTCCTCGGCGCAATCGATCCGCAACTGACCGAGCCTCATTGGCCGTTCACCATCTGGCTCGGCTATGCCGGCCGCCGTCTACGCCATCATTTGCGGCGGATGCGCGGGTTGCCGCTTGAAGAACTTGCCGGTTACGCGTTCAAACGTGCGCTGCCCCTGGTAGGACGGTTCGCGCGCAAATTCGGGATTGAGCGTCCGCTCGGCTGGAATCCGTATGACCAGGAGGGCTTGCCCGACATCATCGACGAGGTTTGGCGCGCCGAGGTGGCGGTTTCCGAAGATTATCGGATGCAATTTTTCTCGGGCAAGGTCGCGCTGTTCCTGTCCCGGGAAGGCGAAGCGGCGCTGGCAAGCCCGGAACGCCTGTGGCGCCGCTACGTGCGCCAACTCGAGGTTCATTGGCTCCCCGGCGATCACCTGGCGCTGATGCGGCGCCCGGAAGTTAGAAATCTCACGGACTGCATCTCCGAATGTTTGGAGCGCTGGACCCGCATTGGTGCCGCCGGTCGCTGAATCGGCCCCTTTCGATGCTGCGCCGCATCGCCCGATCAACACCCGTGCGAACGATGGCCGTCGAGATTGCGTGTCGGGCTCGGGATATTCGTTATGGTATCAACACCTATACCCGACCCGGCGTTCTGGCGCCGGCCCTGGAGGAAGATCAGGTCGGCTATTATCCGGTGAGCTACGGCGCGCTGAAGATCATCGGTCGGAAAGTTGCCCTGACCTCGGATGACGTGGTCTACGATCTCGGATGCGGCATGGGGAGGGCGCTGTGCATGTTCGCCCGCTCGCCGCTTCGCGCCTGCATCGGCATCGAGCTGGACCCTATTCTGGCATCGAGGGCGCGGCGCAACGCGGCCCGCTTGCGCGGACGACGCACCCCGATCCTGATTCATGAGGCCGATGCCACGAACGGCCGGTTCGACGACGGGACGGTCTATTTTCTCTACAATCCCTTCGGCGCCGCGAGCATGAAGCGCTGGCTGGCCCAGCTTCGCCGATCCTTGAGCGAAGCGCCGCGGACCATCCGCATCATCTACGCCAACCCGGTAAAGGATGACGTCCTCGCCGATTGCGGGTGGCTGACGCGCATCGACGGATTTTCGGTACCCTTCGAGGTCGTCTGGAAAATGCCGGTATCGATATGGAAAAATGCGGACCGTCAGACCACCGCTTCGTCAACGGTGGAGTTGCAAGCCGCTTAAGTTCGACCCGCGCCGGCGGAGCCGGGCTGCAGGCGGTAAATCTCGATCGAGCGATTGCGGTTCGAAAACTCGGGTTGCCGCTGGGCAAATTCGGCGCTGCGCTTATACCCCATCGATTGCAACAATCCGCGAATGTCGAACCCGGTCGCGTCGGGCCAGAGCGTGCCCACGGCTACCAGCGCCGGCCGGCTGCGCAGCGTCGCGCCGACAAGGGAAGGAACATCTATTCCCAGCGAATTCGCCTCCGCCCGTTCGAGGTAATGGGTCGGAAAAACGAAGCGGCTGGCCGGTTCGCGTCGCGACAGGTAATATAACGACGGACTTTCATCAAAGACGAAAATCCTCTGGTCGGGAGTAGTGTTGGCCCGGATATAATCGGCTACCCTGGCGTCCAGATTTTGCGGTATGTACCAAGCCAGCGCCAGATGACCATCGCGCGCACTCAGCGCGAAGCCGACCGCCAATGCCACGGCGATCGCCAGCACCTCGGATCGGCGCGGAAGCGTCGCCGTCAACGCCAGGGTCAGCCCGACCAGGGTCGGGACGACCAGAATGAAGTAGTGTTCGTAAAATCGGTGCGACACCCATACCGCAATCAATGCGCCGACCAACCCCGCCGCCAGCACCGCCTCGACCCGAAGTGAGTTCTGCGTTGATTTCGACCGGGCGAGCGCAACGAAGCGCAGCGCCCCCGCCGCCAAAAGCGGCAGGACGATCATCCGCAGCTTCGAAAACCCGGAGACAAGGCCGATCCAGGTCGTCGTGGCGGCATAGGATTCGTGATAGCGGAACTGCATCCTGAAGTAGTCGGTCACATCGCCGGTGATTATCTGCGGTAGCAAAACTGCTCCGAAGCTCAAACCGAACCCGATGGCTGCGAATCCCACATACTTCAGCAGCGCCGGTACACCGACACGGTCTCTGATCTCGATGCCGAGGCACACCAGGCCGATTAGGCCGCCAATCGGCGCGACCAAATAGCTCAGCTGCGATCCCAGGCCGAGAACCACCCCCGACAGCAACCAGAAACGGGGAGAGGAGATGGCGTTCGTCGCCCGGCGCACCGCCAGGAGCAAACCCAGTGCAACGGCGGGGGAGGCGACGATCTCCGAGGTTGACAGAGTGCCGCCGTTCGTCAGCGACAGCCCGAGGTAAATCGCGACTGCCGCCACCATGAACCCCGGTGTGGCCGAAAGCACTCGCGCGGTTCGGGCGATCACCGCCGCAGTCGTCAGTGCCGCGATGATCGACACCACCTGCACCGCAAAATATCCCTGGCCGAACAGCAGCTCGCTGGCGCTGAAGACGTAGTAGAGTCCAGCCGGCTTATTGTCGAAGGCCAGCGAGTAAGGCAAATGGCCCGACAGAACCGCCTGCCCGACCAGCGCAAACGTCATTTCATCCGCGCCGACCTCCCGGTCGACGAAGAATAGAATGCGAACGGCCAACGCGCAGGCGATCAAACCCAGGCACGCGGCCACGATCCACCCCGGTAGCGGCCGTTCGGCCGGGGCGCCGGCCGACCTTGCTTTCGCTCGGGGAATCGGCAAATCAGCTACCCGGGACGGCATCTCGGATGGGCTCCGGGCGGATCACGCATGGTGGAGCCAAGGGGAGTCGAACCCCTGACCTCCTGAATGCCATTCAGGCGCTCTCCCAACTGAGCTATGGCCCCGCGGGCGGGTCGCGTCGTATTACGGCCCGGTAGAGATGCGATCAAGCGGCGAATCGAGCTTCACATGACGGTGCACTGGCGAACCGTTGGCGGTTTGCATCGCTTCCGTCACGCACACTCGCAATGGAGCTCTCCATGCTGAAATGGGCGGCGATCTTCTTTCTCATCGCCATCGTTGCCGCGATCTTCGGGTTTGGCGGCATCGCGGCCACCGCGGCGGGAATCGCCAAGATCCTGTTCTTCATCTTCCTGGTGATCTTCGTGATCTTCCTGGTGATGGGGATCGCGGCGGGAAGACGGATCTAACGGAACCCGGAAGCCCCGGCGCCGAAGCGGCGCCGGGACGCTCCCGTCAGGTGTTCATCGCGTCGAAGAAGTCGGCGTTGGTCTTGCTGTATTTCAGTTTGTCGAGCAGGAACTCCATCGCGTCCACCGTGCCCATGGGTGTCAGGATGCGGCGCAGCACCCACATCTTCGAGAGCGTCGGCCGATCAACCAGCAGCTCTTCCTTGCGGGTGCCCGACTTGGTGATGTCGATGGCGGGAAAGCTGCGCTTGTCGGAGATCTTGCGATCGAGGATCAGCTCGGAATTGCCGGTGCCCTTGAATTCCTCAAAGATCACCTCGTCCATGCGGCTGCCGGTATCGACCAGCGCGGTGGCGATGATGGTGAGGCTGCCGCCCTCCTCGATATTGCGCGCCGCCCCGAAGAACCGCTTCGGCCGCTGCAGCGCGTTGGCATCGACGCCGCCGGTCAGCACCTTCCCCGATGACGGCACCACAGTGTTGTAGGCGCGCGCCAAGCGGGTGATGGAGTCGAGCAGGATCACCACGTCGCGCTTGTGTTCGACCAGCCGCTTGGCCTTCTCCAGCACCATCTCCGTCACCTGTACATGGCGCGTCGCCGGCTCGTCGAAGGTGGAGCTGATGACCTCGCCCTTCACGCTGCGGGCCATGTCGGTGACTTCTTCCGGCCGCTCGTCGATCAGCAACACGATCAGGAAGGTGTCGGGATGGTTGGCGGCGATGGCGGTGGCGATGTTTTGCAGCATCACCGTCTTGCCGGTCCGCGGCGGCGCCACGATTAGCGCTCGCTGGCCCTTGCCGATCGGCGCAATCAGATCGATGACGCGCGGCGTGTAGTCCTTGCCCGGCCCTTTGGCGACGGATTGGAAATTCTCCGTCTCCATGCGCAGCCGTTCGTTGGGATAGAGCGGCGTTAGGTTGTCGAAGTTGATGCGATGGCGCACCGCGTCCGGCGGCTCGAAGTTGATGGTGTTGACCTTGAGCAGCGCGAAATAACGCTCGCCGTCCTTGGGCGCCCTGATTTGCCCCTCGACGGTATCGCCGGTGCGCAGGCCGAAGCGGCGCACCTGGGTCGGGCTCACATAGATATCGTCCGGGCCGGGGAGATAATTCGCCTCGGGGCTGCGCAAAAACCCGAAGCCGTCGGGCAAGATTTCAAGCGTGCCCTCGCCGTTGATGGCCTGGTCGGCCTCGGCAAGGTTCTTGAGAATCGCAAACATCATGTCCTGCTTGCGCAGGCTTGAAGCGTTCTCGACTTGAAGGGATTCGGCGAAGCTCAGCAAATCCGCGGGGGATTTTGCCTTGAGTTCGGCAAGATGCATCGGGGACGCCTCGGCGGTCTTTTTTTGGAAGGAAGTGGCGGATCGGATCGTCGAATCGGGAAGCCCGGAGGGCCGGCGGTTGGATACCGCCCGGGAGGGTGGGAGGGTCAGCAGCCCTTCGGCGACCCTCATAACCCTAACGCCGCCGTCGATCCAGCATCAACGTGGCCCCGGACCGCCTCGGCGTCAAGGTCAGAATGGGCGCACGAACACCATGATCACGATCAGCATCACCAGGAGCGTGGGCAACTCGTTGGCAATCCGATAGAACCGCTGGCCCCGGCGGTTGCGGTCGTGGCGGAAATCCTTGCCCCAGCGGGCGAACTCGCCGTGCAGCGCCGACATCGCGATCACCGCCGCGAACTTGACGTGCCACCAGCCCCATGACCAGTCGATCACGCCCGGCGTCAGGACCAACAGGATGCCGAAAGCCCAGGTGGCGATCATCGCCGGGTTCACGATCTGCTTCAGCAGCCGCCTCTCCATCACCTTGAACCGCTCGCTCTCGATCGAGCCGGGGCGCGTCTCGCAGTGATAAACGTAGAGGCGCGGCAGATAGAACATGCCCGCCATCCAGGCGATGAGTGAAATGACATGGAAGGCCTTGATCCAGGGATAGAGGCGGAGAAGGATCATCCGAGGCGCGCCCGCAGCAGCGCCGGAAGTTCGCGCAGGTTGTGGAACAGGATGGCGCCCGCGGCTGCCAACGCGGCGCCATCGCCGCCATCGGGACAGAACCCGAGACAGCCCATCCCGGCAGCGGCCGCGGCCCGTGCGCCGTGCACCGAGTCCTCGATGACCACGCACGCCGCCGGCTCCATCCCGGCCGAACGCGCGGCGCGCAGGAACACATCGGGCGCCGGTTTGCCGCGACCGCCCTCGGCGATCGCATCCTCAGAGCTATGCAGACGCCCGGCAACAAGCCGGGCCAGGCCCGTACATTCGAATTTGGCCGCCATCTCCTGATGCGATGAGTTGGACGCGACCCGCCAATCGAGACCCAGTTCGATCACCGCGCGGATTGCGTCCTCGGCGCCCGGAACGACCACCGCCTCCACCGCCATCACTCTCGCGACGAGCGCGGTGAGGTCATTCACCCAAGCCGGCGGCAACGCACATCCAAGTCGCTCCTCGACGATCGGGTGCATGTCGTAGAACGACATGCCCGTGAACTGCCGCTCGCAAGTCTCGGCGCTCATGGGCCAGCCGAGGCTCGGTGAGCACCTCCGCCACGACTCGGTTACAAACCGGCTCGCTGTCGATCAATACCCCGTCGCAGTCGAAAATGACCAGGCGCCAAGGCGGTCACTGTTCGATGCCCAACAGCGGCGCGAGCCGGTCTCGGGCCTCTTGCAATACCTCGAAGGGAACGGCTCCCGCATAAACCATGGGCCGGGCCAGGGTATCGATGCTGCGCAGATGTGAAATCAGTACTTCGCCCGGGACCGCCAAACCGGAAGCCAAGATGAGGCTCGGGCTGCGACATCCTCCGGAATCCGAACCCCGAGGCTGTTTCCCCATTTGCTTACGCTAGACAATCATGGTGCGATGGATATTCAATGACGGTCGGTCAAGCGCGAACCATGAACGGGCAACCTCGCAGGTCCGCCGGGCAGATGCGGCCGCCCCGGTGGCTGCACAGGCCCGGACCGGCTGCCCCGGCGCGGCGAACCAGCTCTGCGAGCGCATCGATGAAGGCCGGGTCGGCGTTCTGCGCGGGAACGCGGAAGTAGCCCGGAATGCCCAAACGGTGCGCCTGCTCGCGGTAGTCGACATCGAGCTCCACCAGCGTCTCGCTATGCTCGGAGACGAAGGCGATCGGCACGACCACGACTGCCACCTTATCGCGCGCCGCCCGCGCGATCTCCTGCTCGGTGCTCGGCTCCAGCCATTTTTGCGGGGTCGCGCGGGACTGGTAGCAGATGGTCCAGTCCGCCGGAGCACCCGGCCCGAAGGCGGCGAGCACGGCGCGCGCCGTGCGCGCGACCTGCCACGCATAAGGATCGCCCGCGCGAATGATGGCTTCCGGCAGCCCGTGGGCGGAGAACAGCAGGCGCAACGGCGTCTCGCCAAGCTCGGAGGCGGCGTTCCGCCAGGCTCGACGGACCAGCGCGGCGGTAGCGGCGGCATAGGCGGCGTCGTCCGGCCAGCAGCAGAGCGTCGTGACCGGCGCCACCAGACCCGCGCGTGCCGCCGCCTCGCGCCAGGCGTGCAGCGAACTTGCAGTGGTCGTGGTGGAGGACTGCGGATAGAGCGGCAGCAGGATGACCTCGTCCGGCGCGAACGCCTGTACCTCGCACGCCGTTTCGTAACTGAACGGCTTCCAATAGCGCATGGCGATGAAACACCGCGTCTCCCATTCCGAGAGCGCTCTTTCCAGGGCGGCCGCCTGCTGGCGCGTGAGGTCCAGCAGAGGCGAGCGCCCGCCGAGCAACGCATAGGCGGCCCGCGCCGGTTTCAGCCTTGCGCGCGCGATCATCCGGGCGAGGAATGGACGCAGGAAGAAGGGCACGCGCAAAATTGCCGGATCACGGAACAGGTTCAGCAGAAACGGACGGATCGCGGCCGGATCGTCCGGACCGCCCAGGTTGAACAGCACCACGGCCACACGTGGCCGCGGCCGCTCAGCCGGCACGCACCTGCTCCACCAGCTCTGCGACGTGCTCGGGTGCGGTCTCCGGCAGTACGCCGTGACCGAGATTGAACACGAACGGACGACCTCGCATGGCGGCCAGGATGGCCGCGGTCTCCGCGTGCAGCGCCGCGCCGCCGGCCAGCAGGGCCACCGGATCGAGATTGCCTTGCAAAGCGACAGCCCGCCGGCACGTCGTTGCCGGCCCGGCCGGGGTCGGTCACGGTATCCATCCCGACGCAATCCACCCCGCTCTCGGTCGGCATAGGCGCCCAGCATCGAACCGGCGAGGCGAGGGAAGCCGATTAGCGGAATCGTCCGGCTACTCGCGCCCTCAACGCCGCCCCGATCCGGGCTGCGGGAGCGATGACGATACGCGGAACAGCGATGGCGCCAGCACGCCGGCCCAGGAATCGAAGAGCATCAGCACCTCGGCTCCCGCCTCGGCCTGTGCCACCAGGTATTCGATGGTTGCCGGGTCAGCAGTTCGATAAGCGCCCCGAACAGCGCCGGATCGCGATAGGCCATCCGTCGCGTCGCGGCGAAGTCTTTCGAGCCGCCGCCTTCGATCATGTAGCACGCAACGGTAAACGGCGCCCCCGCAAAGCCGATCAGCGCCGTCCGAAGGCCTTCGGCCGCGATCCCGGCGCGCGCCCGGCGCACCGTCTCCAGCACCGGGGCGATGGCAGCGCCCAAGCCGCGCCGGATGGAGCGCCGCCAGGCCGCTTGCGTCACCAGCTTCGGCAGCACCGGCCCCTCGCCCTCCTTGTAGTCCAACCCGTGGCCCAGCGCCCACGGCAGGATCAGGATGTCGCTGAACAGGATCGCGCGCGTCGAAGCCGAACCGGCGTACCGGTTGGAGCGTCACCCAGCTGCCAACTCCGGCGTGGTGGCGAGGGAGAGAAAGTCACCCGCCTTAGCCCGCACACTCCTGATACTCCGGCAGATACCGGCCCGCCTGCCTCATGAGCCACACCGGCGGCGGCCATACCGCTTCTCCCGCCAACGCGCGCAGCAGCCCGGAACTCGCCATGGCTCCGCTTACCAGAGAAGAAGAGAAAAGAAAAACTCTGAAAGGAGGGGTAGATGAGCCCCGGGGACAACGGGGTACCTGCTGTCGCGGCGCAAAGCCCAAGACCATCCACAGCAGGATCTCTCGGCAGCGAACCGGAATCGGAGGGCAATCACGGTTGCTCGCATCCGCCGCGGGGCATGCCGGTTTCATCCCCCTCGCTCGCGTTGGTGTGAGTTTCCCCCGGGTTTCTCACATTTGCGCGAGCCGGTGCGGCATTATCCCCGTTTTCCCCGGGATCAACGATTCAATTCTCGTTCCAGATGTCGGTATCGAGCTTCCAGGCGCGGCCCTCGCGGCGCCAAATCCCGACGTATTTGCCCGCGACCGGCTTACCGTTGGCCATCCCCGGAAAAGCTGCCGATTTCGCGGGCGGCGGTCGGACCAAGGCCGACCACGCTGATCGGGCGCAGCCGCAGTTTTTTCATTTGCTGACCGGCTTTTTCCCAAAAGCCTTGAATGCCTTCCCGCCCGGTGATCGCCTCGGCACCGGGCGGCAGGATGGTGGCTTCCGGTGTATAAAGCTCCGCCAGGGCGTGCGCGTCGCCTCGATTGAAGTTCGCCTCGAACGTGTGGGTGGCCTGCTCGATGCTCGCCTTCAGGTCCTGCGCCATGGCCGGCGCGGCAGTGAAGGCCATCCCGCCGGCGAATACGGCGGCCCGCGCATGATTGTTCATGACGTTTCTCTCCCGACTTGACGGAACCCGCAACGGCTAGCAGCGGCTCGCTTGCCCGGCAACGGCCCCGTCCCATGCTGGGCCATGCCCCGCGATCGAATGAACCTGCATTTGGTCTCCGACGCCACCGGCGAGACGCTGAACGCGATCGCCCGCGCGACCACGGTGCAGTTCGAGCATGTCCACATGGTCCACCATCGCTGGAGCCTGATCCGCACCCGGTTTCCAGCTCCATCGCGTGCTGGAGGGCATCGAGGCCGAACCGGGTCCGGTCCTCTCGACGCTGATCGACCGCGGGTTGCGCGCCGATCTGGAGACGACCTGCCAGCGTCGTCGGGTGCCGATCGTCAACGTGCTCGATCCGGTGATGAACCTGCTGCAGGATTATGTCGGCGAGCAGGCGACGGCACGGCCGGGCCGACAATACGTGCTGAACGCTGACTATTTCCAGCGGATCGATGCCATGCACTACGTGCTCGCGCATGATGACGGCCAGGCCCAGGCGGGGCTCGCGGAGGCCGACGTGCTGCTGGTCGGCGTCTCGCGCAGCTCCAAGACGCCGACCTGCTTCTATCTCGCCAATCGCGGTGTCAAGGCGGCCAACATTCCGCTGGTGCCGGGCTTGCCGGAGCCGGCATGCGCTGGCGGCGGTCGGCGTCCCGGCGATCGGCCTGACGCTGGAAGCGGCGGCGCTGATCGAAATTCGCCGCCACCGCCTGCGGCTGATCGCCAGCCGGCGGCGGCAACCAGGCCGTGGTCCGCCAGAACAGCACCGACTATGTCGACGAGGAGGCGGTGAAGGGCGAGTTGCTTTGGGCGCGGCGTCTCTGCAATCGTCGGGGCTGGCCGGTGATCGACGTCACCCGCCGCTCCATCGAGGAGACGGCGGCGACGGTTCTGCAATTGATGGAGGCGTGGCACGAGCGTCGGCGGAAGACTGCCCTCTAGCGCCGCGCCAGATCCAGCTTGAACATGCAGCGCGGCTGATGGACCGTGGCGTCCATCACGCCGCCGGCGATGCGGCCGAAGATGTGGACCGGCGTTTCGTACTTCGTCTGCGCATAGACGGGCCGCGCGGCGTAGTGATCGAAGCTGCCGTCGCGCGCGATGCGCACCGTCATCGGCGCGCCGTCGATGTCGGCGGAAAACCGGCCGCCGACAACCGTGATCGGCGGCGCATCCCAGTAACAGTGCCAGTCGGGCGAGCTGAAGCCGACCAGACGGGTGCTGCCGACATAGGTCCCGTCATACGGCCCGGGCAGATGGCGGCGGGCCGGGTGCGGCGCACGCGCCGCAGAACCGCCGCCAGCACCAGCGAGGCGAGGCGCTTCACTGAGCGGCCTTCTCCAACGCCTCGCGGATTTGCTCGGCGCTTCGCTTGCAGATCGGCCTGCTCCTGCCCGGTCATCTCCGGCTTCAGCACGCGCAGCATGCCGGCTGCGGCCGAGCACCGAAGGCAGCGACAGGGTAACGCCGTAGTCGGCACTGAAGCTGCCGATCGGCAGCACCGCATGCTCGTCGCGTCCGACGGTCTCGGCGATTCGCGCGCAGACCATGCCGATGCCGAGCTGGCTCGCGCCGGTGCCCTCGATGATGGTGATGTTGGCCTCGCGCACCTCTTTCTCCACCTGCTGGCGCAGCTTGTCCGGCTCCCGGCCTCCGAGCGCATCGAGGAGCCGAGCAGCCCGCCGACGCGCGCCGAGGACCAGAGAAAGACCGACGACGTTCCGTGCTCGCCGAGCACCTGCGCCTCCACCGCGCGCGGGTTGACGTCGAGCTTGCGGGCGAGGTGGACCCGGAAGCGCAGGCTGTCGAGGAAGGTGCCGGTGGAGAGCACTTTCAGTCCTGGCGCGGCCCGGCGCGCGATATCGGCGAGCGCGTCCGGCGGATCGGTCACCACCAGCAGCAGCGCATCGGGCGCGGCATTGGCGATGCGCGGCATGAGGTCGCGGAAGATCTCGGCGTTTTTCGGCCAGCAGCTTGAGCCGGCCCTCCTTGTCGCTGCGATCAGTGGCGCCGCCCGCCTTCTCGTTCACCCCGACGGTGAGCATCACCAGCGCGGCGCCGCCGATGTCCGCATAATCGCCAGCGCGCAGCGCGACCGAGGGCGAGAGCACGGCGCCGTAAGTGATGTCTGTGACCATCCCCTCGGCCCGCTCGCGCGTGCGATCGACGATGACGATCTCATGCGCCGGACCGCGCAGGACGGTGGCGAGCAGGCAAGCCTGGCCGACCGCGCCGGCACCGATGATGGCGAGCTTCATGGCGAACCCCGATTGCCGGCTTTCGCGGGCATCTTGGTTTTGCGCTGCTTCCGGGGAGGCGTGGTGGCGCAGGTGTGACCCTCACCCGGGCGCCCTCCGGGCGCCGACCTGCCCCGCTTGCGGGCTACGGTACGGCGCGTAGCGTCGGCGACAATCTTCTTGCTGTTGCCGGGCGATTGGTCGGTCGCCTAATGATCCTAGGGCAGCGGTCGGGAGACCAGGATCGTCGCACTTGAGCCGAACCCAAGGGAGCCTGCGCGAGCCGCGACGAACAGTCGATCAAGTTCAGGTACAAAAAGTGATGTTCGGGCGCCCGGCGCGGTCTTGATCCGGCTCAAGCGTCTGTAGCCGGTCGTATCCTGTTGCAACACCTCGACGCCTTTCCGCTAGTCTCCCTCTGCCGGCGCGCTCGCCTCCAGCAAGCGCTCGATCGGGTCCCAGACGAACGCCGCCTGCACCACGCCGACGCCGGCGAAGCGGATCGGGGTCTCCGCCGCCAGCCGGCCGCCGAGCCGCTCATAGAACCAGCGGCTCGGGTTTTCGCGGAGCACCCAGACGAGGACGCTGCGGCAGCCGACCTCCGCCAGCTCGGTGGCGGCGGCACGGATCAGCCGGCGGCCGAGGCCGCGGTCGCGCCAATCGTCAAGAACATAGAGGGTCTCGATCTCGCCCTCATGGGACCGGCCGCTCCGGGTGCGGCCGGCGGTCGCGAAGCCGACGACGCGGGGCCGAGAACCCGGCACCTCGGTGTCGGTGGCGACGAACACCGCCGCCCGCCGGTCGATCGCCCGCTCATAGTGCGCCGCCTGGCGCGCCACCGAGAGGCCGGCGAGATAGTCTCCGGGCAGGAGGCCCGGATAGGTGCTGCGCCAGGCGGCCACATGCACGGCCCCGATGGCAGCGGCGTCGCCCGGACGGGCCCGCCGGACCGCAATCACGGGCGCCGCTCCAGCACGGCGGCGAAGAAGCCGTCGGTGCCATGTCGGGCAGGGGTCAGGGCGAGGAACTGGCCGCAGGCGGGAACCTCTCCGGGAAGCGTCCAGGCCCGCGCGGGCGGGACCGGGACGAATTCGGGATACCGGGCGAGGAAGGCGGACACTTGGACCTCGTTCTCCTCGGGAAGCAGGGAGCAGGTAGCGTAGATGAGCTTACCGCCGGCGCGAACAAGTTTGCCGCCGTTTTCCAGGATCGCCGCCTGCTTCGCCCGCAGCTCTTCCAGGTCTTGCTCGGTCAACCGCAGCCTTGCGTCAGGATTGCGGCGCCAGGTTCCGGTTCCGGTGCAGGGCGCGTCCACCAGCACGCGGTCGAACCCGCCGGCACGGCGCTTGAGCAGCTTGTCGCCGGGCGCGATCAGGTGGCGCTCCACGTTCGACACGCCGGCGCGCCGCAGCCTTCGTGTGGCGGCTTCCAGCCGCTTAGCGGAGACGTCGCAGGCGAGCAGGAAGCCGCGGTTTTGCATCGTCATCGCCATCGCCAACGTCTTGCCGCCGGCGCCGGCGCACAGGTCGGCGACCCGCAGGCCGGGACGGGCGTCGGCCAGCGCCGCGACGATCTGGCTCCCCTCGTCCTGGATCTCGACCAGACCCGATTGGAAGGCCGGTCCGGTGCTGACCGAGCGGCGGGCGGCGATCCGCAATCCCCAAGGCGAGAGCGGCGTCGGGGTGGCGTCGATGCCCTCGGCCTTAAGCGCCGCGCGGGCGGCGTTGCGGGTGGTTTTCAGCAGGTTCGCGCGCAGATCGAGCGGCGCCGGCGCCGTCAGCGCCGCGGCTTCGGCAGGCAGCGCGGCACCGAACCGGGCCGCCAGCCGGACGGCGATCCAATCCGGCAATTCAAGCCGCACCGGGCCGGGCATTTCGGGGTGTTCGAGCGTATGGCCCTCGATGCCGGCCAACGCGGCATGCTCACCCGCCGAAAGCGCGGCCGGGGCGAACCGGCCACCCGAGAACGCCCGGGCGACCTCCGCCAGCGCCCGGGCCTCGGTCAGCAGCGAGGCGCCGACCAATAGTCGCGGCGTCGGCTCGGCGCCGACCCGCGCCAGCCACCAACCCAGCCGTCGCCATCCCGCGCAGCACGCGCCAGACCCGCTCCGACACCGCGCGTCGATCGCCCGCGCCGATGAAGCGGCGGCTGCGAAAGAAGTCGTTGGCGACCCCGTCAGCCGGGCGCTCTGGCCCCGCGTCGATGGCGGTCAGCAGGTCGATGGCGGCGCCGAGACGGGCGCAAGGGGTCACGCTCGCGGGGCCCCCACCTCACCCGGTCCTCTCCCCCACCGCGAGAACCGCGAATCGGTGTCAGCCGCTTCGACCGCCGCGCAAATCGCCGAGCTCGTTGGCGATCACCACCCGCCGATAGAGGTGCCAGGTGCCGTGCCCGAGGACCGGCAAGGTGATCGCCAGACCGACCAGGAACGGGATCGAGCCGATCACCAGTCCCGCCGCGACGATAATCCCCAGGCGCAGATCGGGCCGGGATTGGTGCGGAACGCCCGGACCGAGGTCGCGATCGCCGTCTCCGCACCCGCATCGGGGCGGTCGAGCAGCATCGGAAACGAGATCACGCTGATCGCCAGCACCAACAGCGCGAACAGGAAGCCGATCCCGATTCCGGCGACGATCAGGATCCAACCCCGCCAGGTTTCGAACACCGCATGCACGAAACCGCCGGCGTCGGCGGGCGGATTGCACGCCCACGGTCACGACGTAGAGCACCTGCGCAATGAGCATCCAGACCAGGAAGATCGCGGTCAGCAGCAACCCGAGTCGCACGATGGCGCCGATTGCCGGCGCCCGATGCACCGCGATCGCGTCGGCGCGTCCCGCCGTCAGGCCCTGCTCGCGGCGACGGCTGATCTCATAGAGGCCGAGCGCCGCGAACGGGCCGACCAGGGCGAAGCCGGCGGCCATCGGGAAATAGCAGGTGCACCAGCCCGTAGCCGAACACCACCGGCCCAGCACCAGGCCGATCACCGGATAGATCACGCAGAGCACGATCGACATCGAGGCGGCTGGCGCCGAAATCGCGAACTGCCGTCGGCAAGCGCCGCGCGGAAATCGGCTCAATTCGATGCGGCGGACCGCGATCGGCGCCAGCCGGTCCTCCCGCCGTTCGCGCGCGGCCTCTTCGGCGACGTGTGCCGCACCTTTGATCTGGTCCCACCCCCACTCGACCGGATTGCGAATGGGCATGCTTGCTCCTCCTACACCGCAGTTCCACGGCCAGGCCATAGCGCGCTGGGCGGCTCGTCAGACCGTCGTCGCGATGCGACACCGGCGTCCCGAGGACTCAATCATAGAGACGGCGGCTTCGCAATCCGGCCATCCCGAGCCGCTGAATTTGCCCGCAGGACCGCCGTGCCCCACATTCGTGCGCAGAGCGGACGGGAGAAGAGGATGCGTCCACGGATCGCCGTGATCGGCGCCGGTGCGGTGGGGGGATATGTCGGCAGCGGTCTCGCCGCCGCCGGCCATGACGTGCTCCTGATCGACCCCTGGCCCGCCCATGTCGCGGCGATCCGAAACGGCGGAATGCGGCTCTCCGGCATGACCGAGGCGGAGTCCGCGCGTGGTGGCGGTCCCCGCCCTCCATCTGACCGAGGTGCAGAGCCTGGCCGAGGCAATCGCCGATCGACATCGCCCTGGTGGCCGTCAAATCCTACGACACGGAGTGGGCGACGGCATTGATCGCGCCCTATTTGTCGCCCGAGGGCTTCGTCGCCTCGGTTCAGAACTCGATCAACGAGGAGCGGATCGCCGGCATCGTCGGCTGGGGTCGCACGGTCGGGGTCGTCGTCAGCGGCGGGCTCGCGCTCGACCTTTACGCGCCCGGCCACATCAGGCGCACGATGGCGCGGCGTGCCGACCTCGCCTCCCTCTACGTCGGCGAGCCGCACGGCGTCATCACGCCGCGCTCGAGGCCGCTGGCGCGGATGCTGGGCGACGTCGATACCACCCGGACGACGGATAATCTTTGGGGCGAACGCTGGACCAAGCTCTGCGTCAACGGTATGCGCAATGGCGTCTCCGCCGCCACCGGGCTCGGCGGCAACGCCCGCGACGGCCATGACGCGATCCGTCGCGTCTGCATCCGGCTCGGCGCCAAGTCGGTGCGCGTCGGCCAGGCGCTCGGATACCGGCTCGGCAAAGTCGGCGCGCTCGACCCCGAGCCCCTGGCCCGCGCCGGCGAGGGCGACGCCGAGGCGCTGGCGGAGGTCGAGGCGCTGATGCTGGAGGGAACACGATCGACGACCCGCAGTGATCTTCAGCGTCCGTCGATGGCGCAGGATATGGCAAAGGGCCGCCGCACCGAGATCGGACACATCAACGGCCTGATCGCCGCCAAGGGCGCCGAGGCAGGCATTCCGGCGCCGACTCACGCGCGGCTGACCGAGGTGGTGACCGCGGTGGAACGCGGGGCTCTGGCGCCCGATCCGGCGAATGTGCTCTGGAACTGAACGCGCCCCCTCCCCCCTCGGCCTATGAATGATGCCGACGTCGTGGTGATGGGCGCCGGGGCGGCGGGGCTGGCGGCAGGGCATGCTTTGCGGGCCGGCAAGCGGCGGGTTCTCGTGCTCGAGGCGAGCGGGCGCATCGGCGGTAGGGCCTGGACCGCGTATCCGCCGGAACTCGAGGGCGCCTGGTTCGACATGGGCGCGATCTGGCTTCACGCCGCCGAGCGCAACCCGCTGGTCTCGATCGCGCGCGCCCGGGCGAACGGCTTCTGGACGCCGCCGAGCTGCGCTGCGAGCGCACCTTCGTGGGCGACCGGCCGGCGACCCCGGCCGAGGCCGCCGACTATCACGCCGCATGGGGACGCTTCGATCGCAAGGCGGGCGAGCTGCTGGCCGACGGCGTCGACCCGCCGCTCGCCGCGGTCGCGCGCGCTCTCCCCGGCGATCCTTGGGCGGCGACGGTGGAGGCTTGGGAAGGTCCGGTGATCGGCGCCGCCGACGCCGAGGTGTTCAGCCTGCGCGACTGGCGTGCCAACGCGCTCTGCGGGCATCAATCTGGTTCCCGAGGGCGGCATCGGCGCCTTCGTCGCGCGGCTCGGCGACGGTCTCGACATCCGGCTGCACACCCCCGCCGAACGCATTGCCCGCGACGGTGGCGGGATGCGATCGAGACGCCCTCCGGCACGATCCGCGCGGGCGCCGTCATCGTCACCGCCTCGACGGCGTGCTCGCCGGCGCGGCGCATCGGCTTCGATCCGCCGCTGCCGGTCCGCGTGCGGGAAGCGCTGACGGCTTGCCGATGGGGCTCGCGGTGAAGGTGGTTCTGCGCGCGAGCGGACCGGATCGGCTGGATCTACCAAGGCATTGTTCGCTCAACCGCCGCCTCGAGCGTGCCGGCGCGCCTTCATGGTCTTCCAATGCTGGCCTTATGGCCGCGATTACGTGCAGGGCTGGATCGGCGGCTCGCCCGCCCGCGCCCTTGCCACCGCGGGCGACGCCGCGGTCACCGATTTTGCGCTCTCGGAGCTGCGCCGGGTGTTCGGCGGACGGGTCGGCGGTTGTTCGCTGATGGCGCGCGGCTGGTGACGCACTGGGACGCCGATCCCTGGATTCGGGGCGCCTATGCCTACGCCTTGCCGGGACATGCCGGCGCGCGCGCGGCGCTGGCCGAGCCGCTGCTCGACGGCCGCCTGATCTTTGCCGGCGAGGCCTGTCACGACGGGCTCGCCGGCACGGTGGGGGGTGCCTGGCTCTCGGGCGAATCCGCCGCCTCCGCCATCCTGCAAGCGATCGCCGCCTGATGCGCCTGCCGTTCCGAGCCCCCCGGATTCCGGTGATCGAGCTACACGGCCTGATCGCCGGCCGGCCCGGACTGCTGAACCTCGCCGGCGTCGCCTCGGCGATCGACAGCGCCTTCGGCACCGCCCGTCGCGGCGAGGCGGTGCTGCTCGACATCGACAGCCCGGGCGGCTCGCCGGTGCAGTCCGATTTGATTGCCGCCCATATCCGCCGCCGCGCCGAGAAGGCGGGTGCGGTGGTTCATGCCGTGATCGCCGATGTCGGCGCCTCCGGCGGATATTGGATTGCCTGCGCCGCCGACCGCATCCACGCCAATCCAATGAGCATCGTCGGCTCGATCGGGGTGCGCGGCGGCGGCTTCGGATTTCCCGAATTGCTGGCCCGCCTGGGCATCGAACGCCGGCTTTATATCGCCGGATCGCACAAGGCGCGGCTCGACCCGTTCCTGCCGGAGCAGCCCGAGGATGTCGCCTTCACGCAGGACCTGCTCGACGACCTGCACGCGCGCTTCAAGAGCTGGGTACGCGGGCGCCGGGGCAGCCGGCTGATCGGCGACGAGGCGGCGGTGTTCGACGGCAGCTTCATGCTGGGCGACCGCGCCATGGGCCTCGGCTTGATCGACGGCTTCGGCGATGTCGCCGGGGTGGTGCGCGAGATCGCCGGCGAAAAGGCGAAACCCCGCGTCTTCCGTCCCCGCCCCCGCGGCCTTTTGCGCCGCATTCCCGGGCTCGGCGCGCAGGCGCTGCTGGACGCGATCGAAGAGCGGCGCATTCGGCTCATGGTGTGAGCGCATCGGGGCGTGGTTTCCCGTGCCAATAAACTTCTGCCGACACGATCTTGCCAAGGGAGTCGATCCGGGCTAAGCACTTAGCGCGCGAATCCTGATCGAGTCCCTGAGCGGCGGCCCCCCGGCCGTCGTGCCCTCCGGCCTTTGCGGCCGCGCCACGACGGAGGTCCACCAGCGGATGTGCTCAATCCCCCGCGGCATTCCGCTCCTCTTTGCGCGCCGTCGGATGCGCGGCCCTTCTCGGCCTCCTGGGCGCGTGCGCCACCCAGGCGCCGCCGGTGGCCGACGCGCCGCAGCAAGCGGCGGCGGCGGCTTACGCTGCGCGTGCGTCGGGCAATTACATCCCGCCCGGCCCGCCGGAAGACCCGTGGGGCCCGTATATCCGCGAAAGTGCCGCCCGCTTCGACGTGCCGGAAGCTTGGATCCGCGCGCTGATGCGGGTCGAATCGGGAGGCCAGGAATATCGGGACGGGCAGCTCATTACCTCCTGGAAGGGCGCCATGGGGCTGATGCAGGTGATGCCGGCCACCTATGAGGAGTTGCGCGACCGCTATGGCCTCGGCGGCGATCCCTTCGATCCGCACGACAACATCACCGCCGGCGTCGCCTATATGCGCGAGCTTTATGATATCTACGGCTCGCCGGCGTTCCTCGCCGCTTATAACGGAGGCCCGAACCGGCTCGACGACTACCTCAGCAATCTCCGCCCGCTGCCCGAGGAGACCCGGCGCTATGTGGCGCTGATCGGTCCGTCGCTTACGGGGACTTGGCCGCAGCGCCGCTCGCCCGCCGAAGTGTACGCGATGAACGACCTGCCGTTGGAGATACGGTCGGGCCTTCGCTACGGCGGCCGGACAATCCTGGTGGCCCGCCGCTCCGCGCCGTCGCGACACGGATCAAAGCACCAGGCGGTGGAGGTTGCCCGGTTGGCGCCGTCGCAAAAACCCGGGCACGATTCGGCGGTTACCCGCGTCGCCATGACGGTGCCGGAGCCTCGGCATGGAAGGGGCTTCCACTTGATTGCGCGCGCCGAGGCCGCGACCATGCCGCACGCCTCCACCGCCGGCGATTGGGGCATCCAGATCGGCGCCTACGCCACCGAGACCCGTGCACAGCACGCGTTGGGCGTGGCGCGCGCGGGGGCGCATGGCGCGCTCGGCGAATCGCACCCGGCGATCGCCAGCGTTCGTCAGGGGCACGGTCTGGTGTGGCGCGCTCGGCTCACCGGCCTGACCCGGGAATTGGCGATCCATGCGTGCAGCAAACTGGCGCACGGCCATGCCGACTGCCTGGTGATCTCGCCCGCATCGCAATCCTGAGCGGCCCGGCGCGGACCGCCAACTCCTTCCCCGGCCCGCAAGCGCGGAGGAAGGCCAAGCGCGACGCAAAAAGCGTCTGGTATCAAGCGTGACGAACGGGCATGTTGCGGCGACGGGCGAAGTCGAGGCGCTCCCGCGAACGATGCCGTGCGCTCGGCCTATCCGGGCCGCTGAAAGGAGCATGCATCATGGACGCCGCGTACCTCTACATCGTCCGCTTCTGGGTCAGTCCCGACGGCGCCGCCGCGGTGTTGCACTGGCTCGACAGCCATCACATGCGGGACGTCGTTGCCGAGCCGGGCTTCCGCTGGATGCGGCGCGTGCGGCTGGAGCAGGATGCCGAGGATGGCTGGCACTCCTACATGATGATCTACGCGGTGGACTTGCGCGATGCGCTGCAGCGCTATTTCGATGGCCCGGCTTCCCCGCGCTTCGCCGAGGAGCGCAAGCCGTTCGCGCACCATCTTCGCACGGAGCGCGCCTGGGGAGCGGTAGATGCGCGGATCGGCTGACCGGCGCTTGCCAAGCTCGGCCGCGATGTCCAGATTTTGCGTTACAGGAGGAACCCCATGTTGCTGCAGAAGCTCCATCACGTCGCCTATCGCTGCGCTGATGCCGGCAAGACCGTTGATTTCTACACCAACGTGCTCGGCCTCAAATTTTCCCACGCGCTGACCGCCGAGGAAGTTCCCTCGGTGAAGCAGCATAATCCGCACATCCACGTTTTCTTCGAGATGGCGGACGGGAGCAACATTGCGTTCTTCGAGGTGCCGCTCGCGCCGCCCGCGCAGCCGGACCCGAACACCCCGTCATGGGTGCAGCATTTGGCGCTCGAGGTGAAGGACGAGGACGCGCTCGCCGAGGGCAAGCGCCGGCTCGAGCAGGCGGGCGTTTCCAGCATCGGGCCGATCGACCACGGCTTCTGCAAGTCGATCTATTTCTTCGACCCCTCCGGCCATCGGCTGGAGATGACCGCCCGCACCGAGAAGGCGGGCGCCGCCGAGGAATTCGCCGCCCGTGCGAGGGACGTGCTGAAGGCATGGCAGGCGCGCGGGCTCGAATACCAACCCCCGGGGGCCGCGCAGTAGAACTCGGCGACGGACTAGCAGGTATCTTCCTGCACGGTCGGATCATCGCGTGGCGTCGGCGTCAGGTCGGCTAAAGCCCGTCCGTAGATGGCCAGAGCACTCTCACCCGGCTGGCCGGACCGAACCATGGCCAGCATGTGAACCCATCGCCGCCAAACGGCGATAGAGGAAGGGCGTTCGGTTGCTGTTGAGATCATCGCCCGCTTGGTCGTGTTGTGTCCGCTCATAGTGTCACCCTCCATTTGGTGACACTAGCAACCGCTCCGGACCTTACGATGTAACCCATTTCACAGGCGGAGGCCGGGCGCACGGCAGCATCTCACGAGCGCGAGATGCCGCCGGCTCCCCCGGGTGGCCGCCGGCGGTCCGGCCGGCTAAGGTGTGCCTCCGCATCGGAGGCAACGCATGACCAAGTTCGGCCTCGCCCAGTCCGTCCGGCGGGTGGAAGATCCGCGCCTGCTGCTCGGCCGCGGGCGCTACACCGACGACATCCAACTGCCGGGGATGCTGCACGGCTACGTGCTGCGCAGCCCGCACGCGGCGGCGCGGCTGGGCCGGGTGGACACCGCGGCGGCGGCGGCGTTGCCGGGCGTGCGCGCCGTCTTCACCGCAGCCGATATGCGAGCCGACCGCATTTCGCCGCTGCCCTGCGCGGTCCCGCTCACCAATCGCGACGGCTCCGCCATGGCCATGCCGCCGCATCCGGTGCTCGCCGAGGGCGCGGTCCGCCATGTCGGCGATCCGGTGGCCTTTATCGTCGCCGACACCTTGCAAGCGGGGCGCGACGCCGCCGAAGCGATCGCCGTCGATTACGACGTGCTGGCGGCGATCACCGATACGGCGGGCGCGCTCGACAAGGGTGCGCCGCTGGTCTGGCCCGAGGTCGCGCACAACCGCGTGTTCGACTGGGAGATCGGCGACAAGGCGGCGGCCGAAGGCCACTTCGCAGAGGCCGCGCACATCACCCGGCTCACGGTGGTCAACAACCGCATCGTCGTCTCCTCGATGGAAGCGCGCGCCGCGATCGCCGAGTACGACGCCGGCGCGCAAAGGTGGACGCTCTACGCCAACACGCAAGGGGGCTGGCTGCTCAAGGCCTTCATCAACGGCGTCTTCGGCGTCCCGGCGGAGGCGTTCCGGATCATCACCCCCGATGTCGGCGGCGGCTTCGGCATGAAGCTGTTCCTTTACGCCGAGCACATCCTGACCTGCTTCGCGGCGCGCAAGCTCGGCCGGCCGGTGAAGTGGGCGGCCGATCGCGGCGAGGCGTTCCTGTGCGACACCCAGGGCCGCGACAACGTTACCCTCGGCGAATTGGCGATCGACGCCGACGGACGGTTCCTGGCTCTGCGTACGCGCAACGTCGCCAATATGGGCGCCTATCTCTCCACCTTCGGCCCCTTCATCCCGACCGTGGCCGGGACCGGCGTGCTCGCCAGCGTCTATGGTTTCCAGGCCGTCTATGCGAACGTGATCGGGGTGTTCACCAACACCGTTCCGGTCGATGCTTATCGCGGCGCCGGGCGGCCGGAGAGCAATTATCTGGTCGAGCGTCTGATCGACGCGGCGGCGCGGGAGCTGAAACTTGATCGGGCGGAGCTGCGCCGGCGCAACATGGTGTCACCGGCGACGATGCCGCACGCGACGCCGGTCGGCAAAATCTACGACAGCGGCGACTTCCGCACGGTCCTGGATGCGGCGCTCGCACGCATGGACTGGGCGGGCTTCCCCGCAAGGCGCGTCGAAGCCGCGCGGCGCGGGAAGCGGCGGGGGCTCGGGCTCTCCTATTATCTGGAAGCAACCGGGGGCGATCCCACCGAACGGGCGGAGATCCGCTTCGCCGAGGGCAATTTCGTGGACGTCTATGTGGGAACCCAGAGCACCGGGCAGGGGCACGAGACCGCCTATGTCCAGCTCGTCTCGACCCGGCTCGGTATCGATGCCGAGCGCATCCGCATTCGCCAGGGCGACACCGACACCATCCCGGTCGGCGGCGGCACCGGGGGCGCCCGCAGCCTCTACTCCGAGGGTCAGGCGATCTATGTCACCGCTGACAGCGTGATCGAGAAGGGCAGACGCGCGGCGGCCGACATGCTGGAGGCCGCCGCTGCCGATATCGGCTTCGCCGACGGCCGCTTCTCGATCGTCGGCACCGATCGCGGGGTGGATATCCTGCAACTGGCCGAGACGCAGCGGCTGAGGGCGGCGCGCAACGAGCCGGCGGTGACGCTGGACGCGGCCGAGGTGGCGGAGATCAAGGCGCACACCTTCCCCAACGGCTGCCACATGGCCGAGGTCGAGGTGGACCCCGATACGGGGCATGTGCAGGTGGTCCGCTATCTCGTCTGCGACGACTTCGGAAAAGCGGTCAATCCGATGATCGTGCGCGGTCAGGTGCAGGGCGGGGTGGCGCAGGGGTTCGGCCAGGCGGTGCTGGAGCGCACCGCCTACGATCCCGATTCGGGTCAGCTCCTGTCCGGCACCTTCATGGACTACGCGCTGCCGCGCGCCGCCGACCTGCCCGACATCGAGGTGGAGTTGTTGGAAATTCCGTGTCTGAGCAATCCGCTTGGCGTCAAGGGCGCGGGCGAGGCCGGTGCCGTCGGCAGTCCCCCGGCGGTGATGAACGCGGTTCTGGACGCTTTGTCCGAGGACGGCGTGACAAGGCTCGACATGCCGGCGACGCCGGAGACGGTATGGCGGGCGCTGCACCGGCGGGCCGCCTGAAGCCGAGCAGCCGCCGGCGTTATGCCGGCGGCGACCCGCGGGTCCTGATCAGTGGCTCCGGCGGCGCGGAGCCATGGCCAGCATCCCGAGCAGCCCGGCCCCGAGCAGCCCGAAGCTGGCCGGTTCCGGCACATCGAACTGCTGCGAGGCGAACAACTCCTGACTGCCGGTCGTGAAGGTTGCCGTGAACTCCTGCAATTCGCTGAAGGAGCCGGCGATCGGGTCCAGTCCCGTGCTCGTGGCGCTGGATTGCGACGGGCCATCGCCGATGAGGAAGGTCTTCGTCGCCATCGTGTTGCCGTTGAAAGTCATGGTTTCGACGACCGGGCTCACCGCTCCGTTCAGCGCGTTATAGGTCATGGTGGTTGTCCCGGTGCCGCCGGCGAAGTCGCTGAGCCCTGATTGCGTCGCCAGGATATCGATCGTGTGGCTGCCGGTGAAACCCGTCGCGGTCGAGAGCTGGGCGGTGATCGTGCCGAAATCCGGGCTGGGAAGCGCCGGGAACCCGGTGACGCTGACGCTGAACAAGGAGAAGAACGCGTCATTGCCGGTGAAGACCAGCGTTCCCGGGGCGGTCATGGTCGTGGTTCCCGCCACCGTCACCCCGTTATCCGTCACCGTGAGGCCGAGCGACGGCGCGGCGTGCGCCGAGG
Source organism: uncultured Pseudomonadota bacterium (assembly GCA_963762525.1). Classification (GTDB taxonomy): domain Bacteria; phylum Pseudomonadota; class Alphaproteobacteria; order Acetobacterales; family Acetobacteraceae; genus DATFDN01. The sequence continues at coordinate 379,395 of CAVXKT010000011.1, read as the reverse complement.
CGGCGAAAACGAGCGGCGCTGCGAGCAAGCTCGCCGCCAGCAATCCTATCCGGCGCGTTCGGCGGCATGGCGCCGCGCGCGCGGGCAAGCGTTTGATGGTCTCAAGCATCGGGGATTCCTTTGTCGAGCTGAAGATCGGGATTGCCGTCTAGCCCGGTCTCAAAGGGTGCATCCCTCGCCCCGTCCTGGGGCTTGCCCGCGCGTCTAAACGTTCCGTTAACCTAAGGACATTCGATCTGGATAGTCAACAATCTCCGCCACCCCTCGCGGCTTCGTGTCCAAACCCGGAACATGCCGGTCCCGGTGAGGGGGAGGGAGACTCCGCCGTTATCTTCTTGGAAGCTTTCGCCTGCCATGTTCCGGGTTCCTCCATTGTCGGAACCGGAATGCTGGGCTCGGAACTCGGAGAATTGGGCCGGCTGTCGGCCGAAATCGCCTCCATGGCGCAGAGAGCGTCCGACTGCTTGGTAGCGTTACGGGTCGGTGCCGACCAGAACCTGAGCGGCTTCGTGTGGCGGCGTGATCTGTGCGTTACCTGCTCTCATGCCGCCGGCGCCGCGCGAGCAACCGCCGCGGCGCTCGGATTCTCTGCCCCCATCAAGGCGATTGAACATCAGGGCTTTGCGAGCTTCCGGCTGCCGGGCGTGCATCGTGATCCGATCCGCGCCGCCGAGAAGCCGCCTCGCATCGGCGCCCTGGTGCTCGCCTTAGGCACCGAGAACGATGCCGCACCGACGGCGCGGCTCGGCATGGTGCGCGCGGTCGGGGCCGGGGTGCGGCTCGACATTGCCTTCGATGCCGCCGCCGAGGGCGGACCGGTCCTCGATGCGGCGGGCCGGCTTCTCGGGATGTCGATCATCACACCGGACGGCGCAGCCGCGTTGCTGCCGATCGCGGAGATGACCCGAATTCTGGCCACCATCAGCCGCGCCGCGTGGCTGGGCGCGTCGTTGCAGCCGGCCGTGATTCCGGCGCATCTGCGCGCCGACGCGGCCCAGGAATTGGCGCGGCTGGTGGTCCGCATTGCTCCCGGCGGGCCGGCGGCGGCCGCCGGGTTGCGCGCGGGCGACATGCTGCTTGCGCTCGACGGGAGCCGACTGACGGGCCAAGGCAATCTTCGCGGCTTCCTTGCCGCCGCCCCGGTCGGGCACGCCGTCGAGGCGACCCTGCTTCGCCGCGGCCGTCTGCTCACCACCAAGCTGGTGATCGGCACCGAGCCGGAAGCTTGATCTCAAGCCATCGGACGGGTGTCGAGGCTGCCGTCGGCGCGCTCGACGATCGCCGCGACGCGGGCCTCGGCCTCGGCGAGTTTGGCCTCGCAGTGGCGGCGCAAGGCGGCGCCGCGCTCATAGGACTTGATCGCGTCCTCCAATCTCTGCTGGCCGCTCTCCAGCCCCCGCACGATCTGTTCCAGCTCGCTGAGCGCGTCCTCGAACGAGAGGCTGCCGACGTCCGTCTCCGACATTCCTAACCGTCGCTCCGCATCAATTCCCGCACATGCGCCGCCGCCGCCGCCGCGAGCGCGTCGAGGTCATAGCCGCCTTCCAGCACCGAGACGACCCTGCCGCCGGCATGGCGATCGGCCACCGCCAGCAGCGCGCGCGTGATCCGGGCGAAATCCTCGGTCTCCAGGCACAATTGCGCCAACGGGTCGGCGCGGTGTGCGTCGAAGCCGGCGGAGATGAGGAGCAGCTCGGGCGCGAAGGCATCAAGGGCGGGCAGAATCGCCGTTTGCCACGCCGCGTGAAAGGCGGCGCCGTCGGTGCCGGGGCGCAGCGGGACGTTGACGATATTGCCGACCCCGCGCTCCGATGCCGCGCCGGTTCCGGGATAGCACGGGCTCTGGTGGGAGGAGGCGTAGAACAGCGTCGGGTCGGCCGCGAACATCGCCTGCGTCCCGTTGCCGTGATGGACGTCGAAATCCACCACCGCGACCCGCGACAGCCCCCGGGCGCGGGCATGATGGGCGGCGATGGCAACGTTGTTGAACAGGCAAAAGCCCATCGCTCGCGCCGGCTCGGCGTGATGGCCCGGCGGGCGGACAGCGGCGAAGACCGCCCGCGCCTCGCCGTCGAGTACCGCGTCCACGGCGCGCACCGCAGCGCCCGCCGCCCGTAACGCCGCCGCGACGCTGGCGGAACACATCGCGGTGTCGGCATCGAGCCGAACCAGCGCGCCCGGCTCGGGGCGGATCGCGAGGATCGCCCGGACATAGGTCTCGGGGTGGGCCCGGGCGAGCTGTTCCGGCCTCGCCGCCGGTGCCGTTTCGCGCCGCAACGCCGCGAACGGCGCCGCGTCCAGTGCTGCGAGCACCGCGCGCAGCCGGTCGGGGCATTCCGGATGCCAAGCGCCGACATCGTGGCCGAGGCAGGCTTCGGATGCGTGATCAAGGCGACGGTCACGGCGATGTCTCGGCGCGGCGGCGGATAAGGAAGCTGAACACGCCCGCCTCCTCGCTCCACGCCAGCAGCGCGTGCCCGGTCTCGCGGCAGTAGGACTGGAAATCGGCGATGGCCGCGCGATCGGTGGCGAGCACGCGCAGCCGCTCGCCCGGCGCCATGCCGCGCAGCTCGCGATTGGCCCGCAGCACCGGCAGCGGGCACTTCAGTTCCTTCACGTCGAGCAGCCGGTCGGTCATCGCCCACCATGAGCCGGGATGCTTGGAACGGGCAAGCGGGCGCGGCATTGTATCGGCATGGCACGGTGGCGAATCGGCATCGATCTCGGCGGTACCAAAATCGAGATCGCGGCTCTCGGAACCGACGGCACGGAGCGTCACCGGCGCCGGATCGCGACGCCTTCGGGCTATGACGCCACCTTGGAGGCGATCGCGCGACTGGTAACGGACGCCGAGGCGGCGCTCGGCGGGCCCGCGAGCGTCGGGATCGGCATTCCCGGCGTCATCAGCCCCGCGACCGGGCGGGTGAAGAACGCCAATTCGATCGCGCTCAACGGTCACGAATTCGACCGCGACATCAGCACCCGGCTGGGCCGGGAGGTGCGAGTCGAAAACGATGCCAACTGCTTCGCGCTGAGCGAGGCGAGCGACGGTGCCGGCGCGGGTTTCGGGGTGGTGTTCGGGGTCATCTTGGGCACCGGCGTCGGCGGTGGCCTGGTGGTGCATGGCACCGTGCATGGCGGCCCGCATCGGATCGCCGGTGAGTGGGGCCACACGCCGCTGCCCTGGCCGCGTACCGAGGAATTGCCCGGTCATCGCTGCTGGTGCGGACACAGGCTGTGCCTGGAGACCTACATCGCCGGGCCGTCTCTCGCCCGCGATTGCGACGGCGAGGGCGCGCATGACGCCAGCTCTTTGCCCGCCCGGGCCGCGGCGGGTGAGGCGGCGGCCCAGCAGGCGCTGGCCCGCCACGCCGACCGGCTGGCGCGCGGGCTGGCGGTCGTGGTCAACATCCTCGACCCCGACGTCGTGGTGCTGGGCGGCGGGCTGTCGAATATGCGGCACCTCTACGCCAAGGTGCCGAAGCTGCTGCGTCGCTACGTTTTCAGCGACACCGTGGAGACCCTGATCGTGCCTAACCGGCACGGCGATTCGTCGGGCGTGCGTGGCGCCGCTCGGCTGTGGCCGGCAGCGTAGGGCGGCAGGATGTGCCGGGCGGAAGGTGCCGCTCCGGGAACGGCCCGGAAGCAAAAGGCCTCCCGGTAGCCTCCGCAAACATTGGCATGCTCCATGCTCGGCAGGCGCGGCCATCTGAGGAGCGCCATCATGGCCATCTCGCCGACCAGCCTCGCGCACGCCATCCACGGCCTGACGCACCGCAACGCCACCCACCCGCAAGCGCCGGCCAATGCCGCCCGGTCCTTCGGCCACGAGCTTGAAGCGGCCGCCAAGGCGGGTCCGGGTGCCGCGTCGCCGGCCAGCGGGAGCGCCGGTCCGGGCGGGCTGCTGTCGGCGGATCTGCTGAAGGCGACGCAGACGATCGGCTGAGCAATCCGCCTTCACGCTTCCCTGGCGGCCGGACGCGCCGGCTGGCGCCCATAAGGCGTCTCCGGCCAGTCCTATCCCGGCTTCGTGGACCGGATCACGCGTCAAAAGTGGGACATGCCATTGCGCCGCTGACGGGCTCGGCCTTTAACCGCACCAAATCAGCGATCAAGGGACTCCACTATGCCGCCCTGGGATGCGCAATCCTGGTCTAGGATGTGGCCGCCTAACCGCGGCTCGCTGGCCGACGGGCAAGGCGGGCTGCTGGTCGCCAATACCGAAGCGGCGGCTTGGATGAACGCGCTCGATCGCCTGATCCGCCACCCGCGTTTGTGCCGCGAATTGGCCGCCGCCGGCCGTGCAATCTTGGTGCGTGCCGCCACGCTGGCGACGCAGGCCGAGTCCGGGCATGCCTTGTGGCGGGTAACGGGCACCCTTGCCGGTTGCGAACCAGCTACCATTTCGCAACCCGAGATGGCATAGCGGGCGCGATGCTGAAAGAGCCGAATATCGCGGTGGACGTCCTCGCCGGGGGTGGCGAAACCGGCGCCATGATGCGCGCAATGGATTGGGCGTCCTCGCCGCTGGGCCTGCCCGATCTCTGGCCGCAGAGCCTCAAGACCGCGGTGCGCATCGTGCTCACCTCCCGCCAGCCGATGTTTGTCTGGTGGGGGCCGGAACTGATCAACCTCTACAACGACCCCTACAGGGCGATCGTCGGCGGCAAACATCCCGAGGCGTTGGGCCAGCCCGCCGCGGTGGTCTGGCGCGAAATCTGGGACCAGATCGGACCGCGCGCCGAGCAGGCGATGCGGCTGAACGAGGGCACGTATGATGAGGCCCTGCGGCTCGTCATGGAGCGCAACGGCTATCCCGAGGAGACCTATTACACGTTCTCCTACAGTCCGGTGCCGAACGACGAGGGCGGGCCGGGCGGCATCATCTGCGCCAACACCGACGACACTCAGCGCATCATCGGCGCCCGCCAGCTCGTGCTTCTGCGGGAGCTGGCGACCGGCATGGCCGAGGCGCGCACGATTGCCGATGCCTGCGAATGCGCTGCGCGGGCTCTGGCGACCAACCCGCAGGACCTGCCGTTCGCGCTGATCTACCTGTTCGACGGTGACGGCCAAGTCGCCCGGCTGGCCGGGAGCGTGGGGGTTTCGCCGAGCGCCGCCCCCGAGGTGATCGGCCCCGGCGATGCCAGATGGCCGTTCGCGGAGGTCATCCGCACCCTGCGCCCGGCGCTGATTGCGAACCCCGGCCGCGCGTTTCCCGGTCTGCCGAAGCAACCCGAGAATGCGGAGCTGCGCGCGATCGCCTTGCCGATCGCCCCGCAAGGCCAGACCGGACGGGCCGGCATTCTGGTTGCCGGCCTCAATCCGTACCGGCTGCTGGACGACCTTTACCAAGGCTTCCTCGACTTGGTCGCGGGCCAAATCGCGTCGGGTATCGCCACCGCCGACGCCTATGAGGAGGAGCGACGACGTGCCGAGGCGTTGGCCGAGATCGATCGCGCCAAAACCACCTTCTTCTCCAATGTCAGCCACGAGTTCCGCACTCCCCTTACGCTGATGCTAAGCCCGTTGGAGGAGGTGCTGGCGCAGGACGACGTGGCGCCGCCTGCTCGCGCGCTGCTCGATGTCGCGCATCGCAACAGCCTGCGATTGCTCAAGCTGGTGAACGCGCTTCTGGACTTCTCGCGCATCGAGGCCGGACGGACCACGGCGCGCTATGAACCGGTCGATTTGGCGGCGCTGACCGCCGAACTCGCGTCCAACTTCCGCTCCGCGACCGAGCGCGCCGGGCTCGCGCTCAAGGTCGCTTGTCCGCGGCTTCCGCAACCGGTCCATGTGGATCGCGAAATGTGGGAGAAGATCGTCCTCAACCTGCTTTCCAACGCTTTCAAATTCACCTTTGAAGGCGGCATCGCAGTGACGCTGCGCGCCGAGGGCGATTGCGTCCTGCTGCGCGTCGCCGATAGCGGCGTGGGCGTGCCCGCACACGAGCTGCCTCATTTGTTCGAGCGCTTCCATCGCGTCGAGGGTCAGAGGAGCCGCAGCTTCGAAGGCAGCGGCATCGGCTTGGCCCTGGTCCACGAGCTGGTGCGCCTGCATGGCGGCTCGATCGACGTCGAGAGCCGGGTGGGTGCCGGCACGACGTTTAGCGTCGCGATCCCTCTCGGCATCGCGCATCTGCCGCCCCAACAGATCGCCGAACCCGGGTCTCCGATCTCTCCCGTCATGCGCGTCGAGGCGTATGTGGAGGAGGCGCTGCACTGGCTTCCCGACACCAACGGCGCCTTCCCGATCCCGATGCCGCCGCCGCAGGCGGCGGAAGGCCCGCGCCCGTTCATCATGATCGCCGAAGACAACGCCGATATGCGCCACTATCTGCGCCGGCTGCTGGAGGATCGCTACGAGGTGGAGACGGTCGCCGACGGCAACGCCGCATTGGCGGCGGTCGGTCGCCGCCGGCCCGATCTGCTGTTGTCCGACGTGATGATGCCGGGACTGGACGGCTTCGGCCTGCTGCGCCGACTGCGCGACGATCCGGCGACCCGCGATTTGTCGGTGATCCTGCTCTCGGCGCGCGCCGGGGAGGAGGCGCGGTCGGAAGGATTGGATGCCGGCGCCGACGACTATCTGACGAAGCCCTTCTCCGCGCGCGAGATGCTGGCGCAAATCGGCGCCAATCTGGCGATGGCGCGCGTGCGTCGGGAAGCCGCCGAGGCGCTGCGCGGGCGCTCGGCGGAACTGGAGACGGTGCTGGCGACCGTGCCGGCGGGCGTGTGGTTCACCCATGACCGGCGGGGGCGCGACATCCAATGCAACTCACAGGCGATGCAAATGTTGCGCCTGCAGCCGGGCCAGAACGCCTCATTGAGCGCGCCCGAGGGGGAGAGACCCTCGCACTACCGGATGTTTCGGGACGGCAGGGAGGCAGCGCCGGAGACGCTGCCGATCCAGCGCGCCGCGCGCGGCGAGACGGTGTCAAGCGAGGAGCTTGAGGCCCGCTTCGATGACGGCACGAGCCTTGTCATGTTGCTGCATGCAACTTCGTTGCCCGACGGCGGCGGCGCGGTCGCCGCGGCGTTGGACATCACCGCGCGCAAGCAGGACGAGCGCCGGATCGCTCGCTTCAAGGCATTCAGCGATCATTCCAATGAAGCCCATTATGTGCTCGATAGCGACGGGCGACTGATCTACGCCAACCCGGCGGCGGCGCGACGACTGGGCTATTGCCCGCAGGAATTGCTGTCGCTCGGGATCGCCGATTTCGATCCGCTGTGGTCGGTGGAGCGGTTTCGCAAGCTGGTGGCGGACATTCCACCCGATCCGCTGCCGCCGTTCGAATCGCTGCATCGGCGCAAGGACGGCAGCATCTTCCCGGTCGAGATGACTATCAGCATCATCTTCGACGAGGGTAAGCCATTCCTCTCCGCCATCGCCCGCGACATCACCGCGCGCAAGGCGGCGGAGGCCGAGTTACGCGAGCTAAACGACAAACTCGCAATCGAAGTCGCCGAACGCACTCGCGAACGCGACATGGCCTGGCGGGCCTCCCGCGACCTCTTGGTGCTCTGCGATTTCGACGGGTATTACCGCAAGGTCAGCCAGGCTTGGACCGATCAGCTCGGCTATTTGCGCGAGGAGCTGATTGGTGCTCGATAACGACTCGCTTGTTCATCCCGAGGACCTGCCGGCGATGCGCGCCGAGTTCCAACGGGTGATCCGCGGCACGATCATTCGCGATTTCGACATCCGCCTGCGCGCCAAGGACGGCAGTTACCGGTGGTTCAGTTGGAACTGCGTTCCCGATGAGCGAATTTTCTACGCCGCCGGACGCGACGTGACCTCGCGCAAGCAGTTGGAGGAACAGCTCCGCCAATCGCAGAAGATGGAGGCGATCGGTCAGCTCACCGGCGGCATCGCGCACGACTTCAACAATTTGCTCACCGGTATCTCCGGCAGCTTGGAGTTGTTGCGCCTGCGATCCGAACAGGGGCGCGTCGGCGAGATCTCCCGCTATGTCAATGCCGCGATGACCTCGACCACGCGCGCCGCCGCGCTCACCCATCGTCTGCTCGCCTTTGCCCGCCGGCAGGCCCTCGATCCCAAGCCTGCCAATTTCAACAAGCTCGTCGCCTCGATGGAGGAGCTGATTCGGCGCACCGTCGGCCCGGCGATCACGGTCGAGTCGGTGCTTGCGGGCGGGCTTTGGGCGACGATGTGCGACATCAACCAGTTGGAAAATGCACTTCTGAATCTCTGCATCAACGCTCGCGACGTCGATGCCCGAAGGCGGGCGGCTCACGATCGAGACCGCGAATTCGCATCTCGATGAGGCGTACGCGGCGATGCAGGGCGACCTGCGGCCGGGCCAGTATGTGGCGCTCAACGTCACCGACACCGGCTGCGGAATGCCCCCCGACGTGATGGCGCGCGCGTTCGAGCCGTTTTTCACCACCAAGCCGATCGGCCAGGGCACCGGGCTCGGGCTGTCGATGCTTTACGGCTTCGTCAAGCAGTCGGACGGGCACGTGCGCATCTACAGCGAGGTGGGCCGGGGCACGACGGTACGGCTCTACCTGCCGCGCCACGATGGTGGAGCCGAGGGCTGCGGCGGCGGGTTCGATGGGGCTGGATGCGACCTCGCGAGCGGCTGCCGGGGAGACCGTGCTGGTGGTGGAAGACGAGGCGTTGGTGCGTGACCTGGTGGTCGAAGTGCTGAGCGATCTCGGCTACGCCGCACTGGAGGCGCAAGACGGGCCATCGGGGCTGCGCATCCTGCAATCGGAGGCCCGCGTCGATCTGCTGGTCACCGATGTCGGCTTGCCGGGCATGAACGGCCGCCAACTCGCGGACGCCGCGCGCGAGCGCCGTCCCGACCTCAAGGTGCTGTTCATCACCGGATACGCCCACAACGCGGCCATCGGCAATGGCCTGCTCGATCAGGGCATGGAACTGGTCGCCAAACCGTTCGCGCTGGACGCGCTGGCGGCAAAAATCAGGACCATGATCGAGGCGTGATCCTCACGCGCCGGTGCCGCGGCGGGCGAGGGTGCTATCCGCCCGCCCGGGTCATGCGCTGGATTGTCGCGCTGGTGCTGTGTCCGGCTTGCAGGTCCACCAGCAACACCCGGCCGCCCATTGCGCGCACCTGCTCCGCCCCCACCACCTGATCAAGCCGATAATCGGCACCCTTCACCAGGACATCCGGGCGCAGCGTCTCGATCAACGCGAGCGGCGTCGCCTCGTCGAACAGCACCACAAGATCGACCGCCGCGAGCGAGGCCATCACGGTTGCCCGCGCCTCTTCAAGCTGAACCGGACGATCCGGCCCCTTGAGGCGACGCACCGAGGCGTCGGTGTTCAGCGCCACCACCAGCCGGTCGCAGGCCGCGCGGGCGGCGTTCAGTAATCTGACGTGGCCGGGATGGATCAGGTCGAAGCAGCCGTTGGTAAAGCCCACGCGCAGGCCATCCGCGCGCCAGGCGGCGACTCGCTCTGCCGCCTCCGCGCGCTCGGCCCGCTTATTGTCCGTCGCCGCCAGCGCCTTCAGCCGCAGCGCCGCCAGCAGCTCCGCGCGCGCGACCGGCGCCGTGCCCGGCTTGCCGACGGCGATCCCGGCGGTGATGTTGGCGAGCGTCGCCGCCTCGCTCAACCCGGCGCCCGCTGCGAGCGCCACCGCCAGCGCGGCGACCAGCGTATCGCCGGCACCCGAAACGTCGGCGACCGCGCGGGCGCGCGAGGCAATATGCACGGCCGGCGAGTCGCGTTCGACCAACGTCAGCCCGCGTGCGGCGCGCGTCACCAGGACCGCCCCGCCGCCCGTCATCTCCAACGCGCGGCGGCCCGCCCGATCGGCGTCGGTGTCGTCGGCCGCTTCGATGTGCGTCGCAAACCGCACTTCGGCCTCGTTGGGCGTCAGCACGGCGACGCCGCGATAGGCGCGGAAATCGGGTCGCTTCGGGTCGGCGATCACCGCCCGACCGGCCGCCGCCGCCCGATCCAGCACCGCCGCCAGCACGGAATCGCTGAGCACGCCCTTGGCGTAGTCGGAAAGCACCACGATGTCGCAGGATGGAAGCGCGTCGCTGACGGAAGACAGCAGCGCCTCCGCAACGGCGCCGCAGACTGGCGCCGATGTCTCCTCGTCGAGGCGCATCAACTGCTGACCGCCGGCCAGGAACCGCGTCTTCGCGGTCGTCGGGCGGCCCGGAGCCACCACCAGACCCGGCTCGATCCCCGGCGCCTCTCGGAGCAGCCTTGCCAGTTCGCGGCCCGCCTCGTCATCGCCCACAACCCCGGCCAGCACCGAGCATCCGCCCAACGCCGCCACGTTCAGCGCGACGTTGGCCGCACCTCCGAGCCGCGCGCCCGATTTCGACGGGACGCAGCACCGGGACCGGCGCCTCGGGGGACAGACGGGTGACGGCGCCGACGACGTAGCGATCGAGCATGACATCGCCCACGACCAGAACGCGCGCGCCGGCAAAATTCTGGACTTGGGCGATGAGAGCGCGCTCGGGCGCCTCGGTTGAAGAACTCACGCGGCGAAGGTTAACCTGCGAGCTAGCCGGATGACAGACCTTTCGCCGGAGGGGAGCGAAGATGCGGGTTGTTCTCGCCATTCTTGCCGTCATGCTGTCCGTCGATATCGCCGCGGCGGCCACGGTGCCGGCGCCGGACCCGCTGCAAGGCGACGGGCGCGTATCGCCGTTCTATGCCTGGGCGGGCGAGATTCCAGACGCAGCCGGGGCGCATGCTGCGCACCGAGCCGCTCGATCCCACGCTGGGCCTGGCCATGGCGGGGCGGCAGTTCCGTATTCTCTACACCTCCACCGACGGGATGGACGGCAAGACGCCCGTCGTCGTCTCCGGTGCGTTCTTCACCCCGCGCGGCGACGCGCCGGCGGGCGGGTGGCCGCTGATCGCCTGGGCGCACGGCACGACGGGCATTGCCGATATCTGCGCCCCCTCCTGGGCGGCGCGATCTTATCGCGACGCGAGCTATCTCAACGCCTGGCTCGCCCAGGGATACGCGATCGTCGCCACCGACTATCAGGGGCTCGGCACGCCGGGACCGCACCCCTATCTCGCGGTGCGGCCCGAGGCGTACAGCGTGCTCGACAGCGTGCGCGCGGTGCTGCACGGTTTTCCCGGGCTCGCCAATCGGATCGTCGTCGTCGGCCAATCGCAGGGCGGCGGCGCGGCGTTCGCCACTGCCGGCTTCGCGCCCGACTATGCGCCCGATCTCGACATTCGCGGCACGGTGGCGACGGGCATCCCCTACCTGACGCCCGACCTGCTCCGCCCGCCCGCCCATAGCGATCCCGCGGGTCCCCCCGACGGTACGGTCGCGTACAACATATATATCGGGCTGTTCGCATTGCAGGCCGATCCGGCGCTTCGCAGTCGGCAGTTGGTTACGCCGCGCGCCGAACCGGTGTTGGCATTGGCGCGCACCAGTTGCGTGGGCCAGATGTTCAGCGACGCGATCGCGGCCGGGCTCAACCGCGCCAACGCACTCGCTCCCGAATATTCCGCCGCCTTCGCCGCCGTGCTGCCGACGATGGAATACCCGACTTTCAAGCTGCGCCAGCCGGTCTTCATCGGCACCGGCGAGAAGGACCACGACGTGCCGCCGCCGATGCAACTGGCGGTGGTCGCGAAGGCCTGCGCGGCGGGCACGGTTGTCGAGGCCCATGTCTATGCCGGGCTCAATCACGGTCAGACGGTGCCCGCCTCGCAGCAGGATTTACTGCCGTTCGTGCGCAAGGTGCTGGCGGGCGAGCCGATCAAGCCGATCTGCGAACCGACGGTGCAATAGGGTCGGATGGTAGCGAAACGTTGATCGGGGAGCCGCTCGCAAGCGGGATCGTTTCGCACTATCGTTTCGGTGCCTGCGTCAAACCACGGCGGGATTCTGGACAGGAGTTGTGAATGAATTTGCTCAAGCTGGGAATGACGGCGGCGGTCGGTGCGATGCTGGCCCTGCCGGTGATGGCGCAGACCGCGACCGGAACCGCCGGGAAATCGCCGGCGGCCTCGCGCGCCGCCACCATGCCGGCTCCGCCGGCGCGCACCGGGACGACCACCGCCACCACCGCGCCGCAAGGCGGGCTGGTCGATATCAATAGCGCCTCGCAACAGCAGCTTGACGATCTGCCCGGCATCGGCAAGGCGCGCGCCGACGCGATCGTCAAGAACCGGCCCTACAAGGGTAAGGACGATCTGCTGAGCCGCCACATCATCCCACAGAACGTCTACAACGGCATCAAGGATAAGATCATCGCGCGGCAGGGTTAGTCGGCCCCGACCCGCTCGGGGCTCACGAGCGCGTCAACGGGGCAGATCGCGGTTGACGCGATCGGGTTCCTCTCGTCCCCTCCCACCCCGAAGAAACCAAGGGAGGAGGCCTGATGAGCACTTCGCTGTCGCGCCGTTCGCTGCTCGTGGGTGTGGGCGCGCTTGCGCCGGCGCTGGCCCGGGGACAGGAGCAACCGAAACCTCAGCTCGGCTCGCCACCGACGGTCATCTCTCAGCCGCCGCGCCAATGGGGACCGTGGGCGTCGCCTGAAATCTATCCCGATCCCGATATCCTGGTGATCGATCCGAGCTTCAAGCAATACCTGCTGGGTCTGACCGCGATTCACCGTCTTCGGACCGGCTTTCTGTGGGCCGAGGGGCCGGCCTGGTCGGGCGAGGGCCAATACGTCGTGTTCAGCGACGTGAAGGGCAACACGCAATACCGCTATATCTGGGAAAGCGGACGGGTGACGCCGTTCCGCAAGCCGTCCTGGAACGGCAATGGCAATTCCTTCGACTTTCAAGGCCGCCAACTCTCCTGCCAGGATTTCTTCCGCCGGTTGGTGCGATGGGAGCCGTCCGGTGCGAATGACCGTTCTGGCCCAGGCGTTCGAAGGCAAACCGCTCAACTCGCCGAACGACATCGCACCGCACCCGGACGGCAGCGTGTGGTTCACCGACCCGCCCTATGGCGATCAGCTCACCGAAGGCCACCCGGACGTGCCCGGCGGCCCCGCTAATCCGGACGGGCTTTACGATCCGCTGGTCGGCAACAGCGGCATCGGTCTGCTCGGCGGCGTTCAACGGGAGCTGCCGACCAACACCTACCGATGGGACCCGAGCGGACGGTTGGACGTGGTGGTGCCGGGAAGTCAGGTGCCGGACCCGAACGGCATCTGCTTCTCGCCCGACTACAAGACGCTCTATCTCATCAACACCGGCCCCGGACCGGGCGATAACGGCCAAGGCGGCAAGGGGGTCATTTTCGCCTTCGACGTGCAGGGCGCCACGGTTGCAAACATGCGGCCGTTTACCGATTGCATGGTTGATGGCGTGCATTGCGGGCCGGACGGAATGCGAGCCGACCGGGCCGGCAATTTGTGGGTCGGCTCCAACGCGCCGCTCGGCTACGCGGGCGTGACGGTGTGGAATCCGCAAGGCAAGTTGATCGGCCGCATCCGGCTGCCGGAGGTCTGCGCCAATCTCTGCTTCGCCGGCCCGAAGCGCGACTTCCTGTTCATGACCGCGAGCCAGTCAATCTATATGCTGGGGCTGAACATCCAGGGCGCGGCGCCGGGGTGATCGACAATCCAGCCCGGGTTGAGCGCTGCGCGCGACTGGCAAGCGATTTCGAACGCGGCCTTCAACCGGTTGAGGCGATCCCGGCCGCCCTTTCGTCACCGACCACCACCTCCAACCATCCACGCCCGTCATACGTGGCGGTGTCGTCGGCGCGCAGCAGCACCGTGGTTGTCGGCGAGGCCACGAGCGCAGGCCCGGCAAGCTTCCGGCCCGTCGCCAGGGTCGGGAAGTCCGAAACCGCGATCTCGGTCCATCTGCCGTTCAGCCAGACCCGGCGGCTGCTCGGCGGCCGTTCGGCGGCCATCGTCGGCGGCGGCGGAGCGGACACGGCCAAGCGGCCGATCACCGACAGCCGAGCGCTGACCAGGACCGGAGCCTGGTCGGGCATCGCGTAGGTGTAGAGCGCCGCATGGCGGGCGTGGAAGGCGGCGGCAATCGCCGCGGCGGCGTCGGCCGCGTCGAGGTCGATGCCGTCCAGCGAGACCGCGATCTCGAACACCTGCTCGCCATAGCGCATCTCGGCGCTGCGGCGGAGTTCCACGTCGCCGTCGAATTCGGGCAAGCGATCGCGACCCTCGCGTTCCATCTCGGCGAAGGCGGTCCGCAACGCAGCCGGGTCGATCCGGCCCTGCTGCTGGCCGCGCATCAGCTCCACGCGCGGATCCGTGCTCAGCATCCCGCGCGCCGACAGCACCGAGGCGGTTTGCGGGACGATGACGCGCGCGATGCCCAACTCGGCGGCGATCGCGCTAATATGCAGCCCCGCCGCACCGCCGAACCCGAGCAGCGCATGATGGCGCGGATCGACACCGCGGCGGACGGTCGCGAGCCGCACCCCGTCGGCCATCCGCGCCTCGGCGATGCGGATGATTCCCGCGGCCGCCTCCTCGAGGCCGAGTCCGAGCGGCTCCGCCAACCGGGAGACGGCCGCGCGCGCCGCCTCGGCGTCGAGCCGCCCGCCGGCGAACCGCCTTGGATCGAGCCGCCCGAGCACCAGGTTGGCGTCGGTCACGGTCGCGCCCCCGCCCTTGCCGTAGCAGGCGGGGCCCGGATCGGCGCCGGCGCTTTCCGGCCCCACGCGGAGCAGGCCGGCGCGATCGATTTGCGCGATGCTGCCGCCGCCGGCGCCGAGTGTGGTGATGTCGAGTGCCGGCAGCGCGATCCGCGCCTCCCCGACCTGACGCCCCGCCGACATCGCGGGCGCGCCGTCGTGCAGCAAGGCGATGTCGGTGCTGGTTCCGCCCATGTCGAAGGTGATGAGATCACGCCCCGCGCCCTGCCTGGCGAGCGCGACGGCCGCGGCCACCCCCCCGGCGGGGCCGGAGAGCACGGTGCCCGCGGATAGGCGTGTCGCCTCCTCGATCGAGGCGATGCCGCCGTGCGAGAGGATCACGTGCAGCGCGCCGGCGAACCCGCCCGCGTGCAGCCGGTCCGCCAGCCGGCGCAGATAAGCCCCGATCACCGGCCCCACCGCGGCGTTGGCGACGGTGGTGGAAAAGCGCGCGAATTCGTCGATGCGCGCCAGCACGTCGGCCGAGGCGGTGACATAGACGCCCGGCAGCCGCTCCCGTGCGGCCACCGCCGCCCGACGTTCATGCGCGGGATTGGCCCAGGCGTGCAGGAAGCAGATGGCGACCGCCCGCACCTCCGCCGCCGCCAGCGCATCCAGCGCGGCGTCAAGTGAGGCCTGATCGAGCGGAGTTTCGATCCGACCATCGGCGCGGGTGCGTTCGCTGACGCCGAGGCGCAAGCGCCGGGCCACCAACGGCGGCGGCGGCGTCATGCGCAGATTGTAGCGGTCGGGCTTCAGTCCCTCTCGCATCTCGATCACGTCGCGATGCCCCGCAGTAGTCAGCATCCCGACAAGCGCCGCTTTGCCTTCCAGCAGCGCATTGGTGGCAACAGTGGTTCCGTGCACGATCCGCGCGGCCCGGGCGAGCAAGTCGGTTGCCGACATGCCCAGCGCGACGGCGGCGCGCCCGATCGCATCCATCACCCCGTCCGACTGATTACCCGGCGTGCTCGGCGCCTTGGCGACGGTCAGCTCGCCGTCCGTACCGCGCACCACCACATCGGTAAAGGTGCCGCCGACATCGATGCCGATGGCGTATGTCATGCGGGGCAGGGCTATCCGGCCCATAGCTGCGGCACGCCGGCATAGGCGCGGATGACGGCGTCGGCGGTGAAGCCGTTCGCATCGATTAGCGCCACAGCAGAACCCTCAAACCGAAGCTTGCCCCGGCGGCGCTTGATCGCGATCTCCCAGATAGAAGCCGCGCTGACGAAAACGTCGTTGTTCGGGTCGGCGATCGAGGATCGAACCCGCCCCCTAACTTGCGGTCCCGCTGGTCCCACCAGAGCAGCACGGGCGTATCAAGCAGAAGCTTCAAGCCGGCTCGTCGCCTTCGAATAGGCGTTCAATCTCCTGATCCTGGACGTCGAAATTCGGATCGATATATGTGACCCGGATCGCGCGAGCGGGCTTTCGCGGTGTGCCGCGAAACGCGATCGGCACCAGCTTCGCCCGCGGCACGCCGTTTTCGCGATGACGATTTCCTCCCCCGCAGCGGCGCGATCCACCAAGCCGGAGAGCTTGGTCTTAGCTTCGTACAAGCTGATGAACGGATGCATCGGGTTCCTTTCAGCCCATCAAAGTACCGCACGGCTGCACTTGGTCAAGTTGGTCAGACCGGGGACACCGCCTCGCCCCACCCACCGCCGCCGCCGGAGAGGATGTGGAACACGCTGCCGGGCGGCACCGCGATTCCCGCCTCCTTGTTGCGCAGCTTGCGCGCCGCGGCGCCCGGCGCGAGCAGCGTGTAGTCGTGCGGGGCGCCGTCGCTGCCGCCCAGGATGCCGCGCGCGCCGTGCACCGTGCCCTCGCCGGCGGTGTTGGCGATGGCCGCCTCCGCCGTCTCGACGCGCAGGCGCATCTCGGCGCCGGGGCCGCCCCGCGCGCGGCCGTCGCCGCCCGAGCCGGGGCGGAACTCGTGGCTTTCGAAGAACAGGGGAAACCGGCTCTCGGCGACTTCCAGGCTGCCGAATTTGATGCCGCCGGCCGAGTGCCATTCGCCGATGGTCCCGAACCCGTCACCCGCCGCCGAGCCGCCGCCGCCGGGGCGAGCCTGGAACATGTGCCAGATGAACCGTCGGTCGTTGCGCGGATCGCGCCCGGCGAGGGCGATCCGCAATCGCCTTCCCCAGCCGCCCATCGCGCGTTCGGGGCAGGCGGGGGCGAGGGCGGCGATCACCGCCTCGATGATCTCGTTCGAGCAGTGGCTGGTGCACATCGTCACCGGCGCGCCCTCGTTCGCCCAGACGATCGTTCCCGGCCGGGCGCGCACGACCAGCGGCCGGAACGCGCCTTCGTTGCGCGCCATGTCGGGATCGAGCAGGAAGGCGAAGGCCATGGCGACGGCGGACTGCATGTTGGCGTGCGAGGAGTTGACGAACCCCGTCGCCTGCGCATCCGAGCCGGTGAGATCGACCGTGACCTCGCCTTCGCGCACGGTGCAATGCGCGCGCACATGAATGTCGGTGCGTCCGAAGCCGTCGTCGTCGAGCACCGCTACGCCGTCGTACTCGCCCTCCCTCCAGGTGGCGACGATGGCGCGGGCATGGCGCTCGGCGCCGTCCAGCATCGCCGCGATCGCGAGTTCCAGAACCGCGCGGCCGTATTCGGCGATCACCGCTTCGAGTCGCCGCGCGCCCAGCCGCGCGGAGCCTATCTGCGCCGCCAGATCGCCCCGGAAGTCGCGCGGATGGCGCACGTTCAGCGCCAGCATGGTCAGCAAATCCTCACGCAAGGCGCCGTTCTCCGTGAGGCGAATCGGCGGGATGCGCAACCCTTCGTGGTAAATCTCGGTTGCCCCGGGATTGTATCCGCCATGCGTGCTGCCGCCGATATCGCTGTGATGGGCGCGCACTACCGACCAGATCAGCGGCTCGCCGTCGGCGAACACGGGAACGAACACGGTGAGGTCGGGCAAGTGACTGCCGCCGCGATAGGGATCGTTCAGCAGATAGACCTCGTTCAGCCCGGGTTCGGGGAACGCTTCCATCAGCGCGCGCACCGCCCAGGGCATGGCGCCGACATGCACCGGGATATGATCGGCCTGCGCCACCAGCCGACAGCGCGCATCGATGAGCGCGATCGAGAAGTCGCGCGAGGAGTTGAGGATTTGCGAATAGGCGGTGCGCAGCATCGCCTCGCCCATCTCCTCGGCGATGGCGTTGAGCCGGTTTTGCAGGACGGCGACGGTGACGGGGTCGGTCAACGATTTCCCCGCGTCGCCGCACCGCCGGCGCCGCTGCGCCCGCCATCCACCACCAGATGCGTGCCGGTGAGATTGCCGGCGAGGTCGGAGCACAGGAACAGCACGGCGTTGGCAATCTCCTCGGGACGGGTGTAGCGCCCGCTCGGCGCGCTGGCGGCGGCTGCGGCGCGGGCCGCCTCGGGATCGGCCGGACTGCGCTGGCGCTCCACCGAGCGCATCATACGCGTTTCCACCGGGCCGGGGCAGATCGCATTCACCCGCACTCCCAGATGCGCCACGTCGGATGAGGCGACCTTGGTGAGCCCCAGTACCCCGTGTTTCGAGGCCACATAGGCCGGCATTCCGGGGCCGCCGAACAGCCCGGCGACCGAGGCGGTGTTCACCACGGCGCCGGCGCCTTGCTCGATCATCACCGGCAACACGTGGCGCAGGCCGAGAAATACACCTTTGAGGTTGACGCCGATCACGGCGTCGAACCCGTCCTCGTCGTATTCCTGGGTGGGCGCGACGACACCCTCAATCCCGGCGTTGTTGAAGAAGCAGTCAATGCGGCCCCAGGCGTCGAGCGTGGCGCGAACATAGCCGCGCACCGCGGCGCTGCGGGTCACGTCGGCGACCATGCTGCGTATCTCGGCTCCCGAGCCGGCGACTGCGCGGGCGGCGGCGGCGCTGTCCTCGGCCGTGGTCTGGTCGCGATCGACCACCATCACCCGGGCGCCCGCTCTGGCGAAGGCGATGGCGGTGACGCGGCCGATGCCGCCGCCGCCGCCGGTGATCAACGCCACCTTGCCGGTGAAGTCCATCACGCCTCGCCTCCGCAAAGCGCCATCAGCGCGTGAATGTCGGCCAGTTCGTCGAGCCGCGCGATCATGCCGGCGAGATCGCCCGTCCGGTTGCCGATGACCGGCTCGGCGAGCGCGAGGAACTTGGTCTCAAGCCGCCGCCCTTGCGCCGCCGCGTCGGTTGCGGGCACGCCGGAATCGTGGCGCGCGGTGAGCACGGTGCCGTCGGTCAGCGCGACCGAGAGATCGGCGAGTGTGTGCGCCCGGCCGGGGACGAAATCGATCTCCACCTTGTCGCGCAAGGCAACCAGGCGCGGATCGGCGGCATTCGCCGCGGAGTAGCTGGCAAGCGCGCCGGTCTCGATGCCGGCGAGCGCCATGGCGACCGTGAGGCGCAGGCTGAATTTCGCCTCCAGCCCGGTGCATGGCGCCAGGATGTTGCAGACGCGATCGCACGCCTCGTCGAGCGTGAGGCGAATGGCGGCGATGCGGTCGGGGGTAAGCCCATGCCGTTCGCGGAGCGAGCGCGCCGTCTCGATCGGCGCGTGCGTGAGATAACACGCGGCATGATACTTGAAGAGATTGTCGCGGATACGGAAGCGCTCCGGGTGGCTGAGCGCGCGATCGGGATGGAAGTCCGGGCTGTGGGTGCGCGCGAAACCCTGCGCGCAGTCAATGGCGTCGGCGCGGCTGGTGAAGCCGCGCGCGGCGAGGCGGGCGGCGGTGAGACCGTTGGCGGAGGCTTCGCCCGCATGCAGCGGCTTGCACATAGTCCCGAACATCGACTTGAGCCCGGCCGCCCGGGTCGCCGCGATGCCGAGCGCGGCGGCGAATCGCGCTTCATCGAGCCCGAGCAGACGCGCGCAGGCGGCCGCCGCGCCGAGCGATCCGACTGTCGCCGTCGCATGGAAACCGAGCCCGTCATAGTGCCCGGGTGCGATCAGCCGGCCGACCCGGCAGGCCAGCTCATAGCCCGCCACAAAGGCGGCGATCACCTCGGCGCCCGAAGCCGCGCGGGTCTCGGCGAGCGCCAACAGGCCGGGCAGGATGGCGACCGAGGGATGGCCGGGCATCGCCATGTTCACGTCGTCGAAGTCGAGCGCGTGGCCGGCGGCGCCGTTGACCAGCGCCGCGGCCGGCGCCGACAGGCGGTCGCGATGCCCGATCACGGTCGCAGCGGGAGCGCCACCGTCCGCACGCGCCTCGTCCAGCAGGATTAGGGTCAGCTCTTCGCCTGCGCCCGCAAGCGCGCAGCCGAGCGTGTCGAGCACGCATTGCCGGGCGAGGGCGCGCACGTCGTCCGGCAGCGCGTCGTGTCGCACATCGCGGGCAAGGGAAACCAGGGCCGCGGTCAGTTTCCCGGCGTCGGCATGTATCATGGTGTCCATATCGGTTTCTCCGTCAGCCGAACAGCTCGCGCAACTCGACCCCCGGCGGGTCCAGGCGCAGCATTCCGTCCTGAACGATGCGGGTAGCTATGGCGCCCGCAGCATTGCGTTCATGGTGGATGAGCGTCCGAACTTCGGCAATCAGGATGACGTAGTGCCGCACGGAGGGAATGCGAAAGTAGTCCGCGAGCTTCGCCGCCTTGTCGCGGGCGCGGGTAGATGGCGACAGCACCTCCACCACCACCATCGGATCCGTCGCCTTCACCAGATCACCGGGCAACGGCGGGCCACATCGGAGCCACGCGTCCGGTTCATAGACCGTTTCCGCGTCAACCTCCACGGCCATGCCGTCGGTGAACACCTCGCAAGGCAATCCCGCCGCCTCCACCGCTTCGGCCAGCAGCCGCGCGATGCGGAATTTCACCCGGCCGTGGGAGACCCGCTCCGGCGCCATGGCGACCACCTCGCCGGCGACCAGCTCGCATCGTTGATCGTTCTCCATCGCCCAGGCGATGAACTCATCGGATGTCATGCGCTTGCGAACCGGATCGCTCATCGTTTCCGTCTAGCACGGCACCCGGCGCGGGTGAACTTGGCGCCCCGCCGGCTTGCCGCTAAACCCGTGGTCCAATTCGGAGACGCCCCGCATGATCGACAAGATCGTCCGCTCGATGGCCGAGGCGCTGGAAGGGGTCCGGGACGGCTCGACGATCCTGCTCGGCGGCTTCGGCGCCGTCGGCCAGCCGAACGCGCTGATCGACGGTCTGATCGAGCAGGGCGCCAAACACCTGACGGTTGCCTGCAACAATGCGGGCGTCGGACGGCTCGGACTGGCCCGGCTGATGGACCTCGAGCGGGTGGACAAGATCATCTGCTCGTTCCCCCGCTCCTCCGACCCGGTGGTGTTCGAGACGCTGTTCCGCGCCGGCAAGATCGAGCTGGAGATCGTGCCCCAGGGCACGCTCGCCGAGCGCATCCGCGCTGCCGGCGCCGGTATTCCGCTGTTCTTTACGGCCACCGGCGTCGGCACCAAGATGGCGCAGGGCAAGGAGACGCGCGAGATCGACGGCCGCACCTATATCGGCGAGAAGGCGCTGCATGGCGACGTGGCGCTGATCGAGGCCTGGGAGGCCGATCGGTGGGGCAACCTGACCTATCGGACGGCGGGGCGGAACTTCAACCCGATCATGGCGATGGCCGCCGAATTGACGATCGTGCAGAGCCAGCACATCAAGGAGCTTGGCGAAATCGACCCCGACCACGTCCACACGCCCGGCCTGTTCGTCAATCGCGTGCTGCATGTGCCTTACGGCGATCCGTCCGGCTTCTGACAGGAGATCTAGATGCCCGATACACAGGCCGGCTTTCAGCCACTCGGGCGCGCCGCCATGGCCGCGCGGCTCGCGCGCGACATCCCCGAAGGGTGGTACGTCAATCTCGGTATCGGCATTCCGACCGGTGTCGCCGATCATGTGCCGGCCGGCCGCGAGGTGGTGTTTCACTCCGAAAACGGCGTCCTCGGCATGGGACCGCAGCCGGCAGAGGGTGAGATCGATCCGTGGCTGATCAACGCCGGCAAGCAGTTCATCACGCTGCGCCCCGGCGCCAGCATCTGTCACCACGCCGACAGCTTCACCATGATCCGCGGCGGGCATCTCGATCTTTGCGTCCTCGGCGCCTTCCAGGTGGCCGAGAACGGCGACATCGCCAATTGGGCGACCAGCGAGAACGACACCGCCCCGGCGGTCGGCGGTGCGATGGACCTCGCGGCCGGCGCCAAGCGGCTATGGGTGACGATGGAGCACACTACCAAGGACGGGCAGCCGAAGCTGGTGCGCAAATGCTCCTATCCGCTGACCGCGATCGGCGCGGTCAAGCGCGTTTACACCAATCTCGCGGTGATCGACGTGACCGAGCGGGGGTTCGTGGTTCTCGAGATGATCCCGGGGCTGGAATTCGAGGCGTTGCAGGCCCGCACCGAGGCGAAACTGCATCGCGCCTGACCCTTACCCGCCGCGCTGGCGCGCGGCGACCTCTCCCGCAACCGGGAGGGGTCGGCGAGCATAGCGAGCCGGGTGATGGCTGCTACTGATTGCAGATCATCGCGCTCTGGTCGGCGGCATCGTTCGGTCCGCGCGAGCAGAGGTCGAAGTCGTGGCCCGCCCGCTCCGACGGGTCGCGGTATATATAGGCGTAATTCCAGGGATCGACCGGCAGCTTGTCTGATTTGAGATAAGGCCCGTTCCAAGCCTCAACGCCCGATGGCCGCTCGATCAGTGCTTCAAGCCCTTGCTCGGTGCTCGGATAAGAACCCACATCAAGCTTGTAGAGATCGAGAATGGAGGAGATACGCTCGATCGACTGCTTGCCGATCGAAATCCGCGCCCCGCCCAATTGGCGCAGAACCGCCGGCGCCACCAGTCCGATCAGCAGACCGAGAATGGCCACCACGACCAGGATTTCGAGGAGAGTGAAGCCGGAATCGCGCGCGGCGTGCCGCGGCTCGCCCCGTCTCCGCCCCGTCAGGGCGGAAAGGGTCGGGGTGCGACAATTCCGTGACCCACGGAGCACGATCGCCCTCACTGGTCGCGCGTGGCAACGAAGATCGTGCCGAGCGGGGTGACGTCATAGTCGTGCCGTCGGACCTTCCAGCCGACCCGACGCAAAGTCTCGCGAAAGTAGCTCTCCCGAAAGCCGAGCTCCAGCCAGCCGAACCGGCGAATCGCCCACAAGCTTTCGCCGTCGGTGCGAATTCCCCAGGGCATCGGAAAGATGTCGGTGATCGGCTCCGCGGCGAACACCGCCTGACCGCCCGGCGCAACCAGGCGTGCAAGATCGTCGAGCAGGCGATGGTGGTCGGCGCAATGATGAAAACACTCGTAAAACAACACCGCATCGAATGACTTGCCGAGTCCGGCGGCGGCCGAAAAATCGCCGGCGATCAGTTCGGGCGGATGCGGCATTCCGGCGCAGCGGCCGCGAATGACCTCGAGAAAGCGCGACTCGATATCGAGGGCGGTTACGCTGTATCCCATGCGGGCCAGGGCGACCGTCGTGTTTCCCCATCCCGGCCCGAACTCCAGAATGCTCGCCCCGGGCGGGAGCCGCATCGTCTTGATGATCAGCCCCACCATCAGCAACTGGTCGGAGACGGTCTGAAAGCTGCGGGTGTAATACGGAAACGGGGTGGCGATCGCCGGATCGACCAGGAACGCGCACGCCTCGTTGGATACGGCGTACGGCTTGCCGGCGATCTGCTCATAAAGCTTGAATTGGTAGTCGCGGTACGCGGCCGAGAACGGATCCGGCGGCAAGCCGTCCACCGACGGGCGGAACTCGAACGTCCCGAAGGCTGCGCGGAGGGCGTCGTCGGATTCGCGACCCGCGACGTCCGCCTCGTCCAGCGCGCGATCAAGCTCGCTCAACGTTCGCAGCACCCGCGCCGGGTTGGCCGGGGCTGAGGCGATCGAAACCGGAGGTGCGGAGTTTGGCATTTCACGCCGCCGCGCGCGGCGCAGCAGGGTTGCTAGCATTGGCCGTCCCGGGCGCGCTCACCGCCAATTCTCATTCCGTGCTGCCTCCCTTCGCGGCGGCTATCTAGACCGCCCGGCCGAGAAGCGGAAGCCGGGCGTTGTCGGGCTGCGCGCCGCCCGGCTAAGGTCGGTGCGCAACGCCGGAACAGCATGATCCCGTATCTCGCCTGCATGGTGGCGGCAGCGTCCTTTTGGCATCTGCCGCCGCGCGTGCTGCCGGTGATCCAGCAGGTGGAGGGCGGACGGGTTGGCATGGTCAGCCCGAACCGCGACGGCTCGGAAGATCTCGGCATGATGCAGGTGAACACGCGCTGGTTGGGACCACTCGCGCGCTTCGCCGCGATCCCCGAGCCCGCCGTGCGCGCGCGCCTGATCGACGAGCCCTGCTTCAACATCGCCGCCGCGGCCGCCATCATGGCGACCTACCTCCTGGAGGAGAAGGGCGATTTGATGCGCGCGGTCGGCGACTATCACTCGCACACGCCGACGCTGAACCTGGGCTATCAGTTGCGCGTGCTCGCTCGCGCTCGGGCGATGTTCCGCCCGGAACCGGCTTCGGCGCGATGATCGCGCGGGTGCTGCGGCGCGCCCTCAGCCGGCGCGCGCGGTCGGCGCGAAGCCTGAGCGAGGTGGTCAACCCGGTCCGCTACGACGATCCGGAGTGGTTGGCGCTGCACCACGATCTGGAACGCTATGCGCTCGACAAGCACTGTTTCCGCAACATCAGCGGCGCGATCTACCGCAAGGGCTGGGAGTGGACGCACTGCCTGTATGGCCTGCGTCGGCTGGGGATGCTGCAAGCCGGACACCGCGCGCTCGGCGTCGGCGCCGGGCGGGAGCCGGTGATCTACTACCTCGCCGATCATATCGCGCATGTCACCGCGACCGACCTCTACGGAGAAGCGTTATGGACCAGCACCGCGCGCGGCCGCGAAGCGGACCCGGCGATGCTCGCGGAGGCCCGCCGGCACTGCCCGGCATCGGTCGATTTCGCCAAGATCGTTTTCGAGAACCAGGACGGCACGCGGCTGACCTACGCCGATGACAGCTTCGACTTCGCCTGGAGCCTCTCTTCGATCGAGCATTTCGGCGGTCATGCGGCGGCAACGCAAGCGATGCGGGAGATGGGGCGCGTGGTGCGCCCGGGCGGCATCATCGCCGTGGCGACCGAGCTGCTGATGCTGGAGGAATACGCGCACCCGGAGTTCTTCACCCGCGCGCAGATCTTCTCCGATCTGATTGCGCCGTGCCCGAACCTGTCGCTGCTCGGTCCGATCAACTTCGACACGCTGAGCCCCGAATACCTGGTGGATTCGATCGTCGTTCCCGCCGGCGTCGATCGCCGCCGCCGCCACGTGGTCCTGAACGACGGTGAGGTGCAATGGACCTCGATCCTGCTGTTCCTGCGGGTGACGGATGCTCACCCCGCCAGATAGACGGCCCATAGCGCCACGGCGAGGCATGCCCCGAAGGGCAGAGGCGTGGTGCGGCTCATCGGGCGGCCTGCAACTCGCAGCGCCGCCGCCAGACCGAGGCCGGCCAACGCCGCCAGCAACAGCACCGAGGGAAGCGCCGCCAACCCCACCCAGGCGCCGCTTGCCGCGAACAGCTTGGCATCGCCCGCGCCGAGTCCGTCGCGCCCGCGCAGACGGCGATAGGTGACATTAAGCAGCCGAAGCGCCGCGTAGCCCGCGATCGCCGCCGCGGCGTGGTCGGCGGTCGCCGGGCGATCCAGCGCCCAAACTGCCGCCAGCCCCGCCACCGACCAGCGGCAAGGTCAGAGCGTCCGGCAGCCGGAAATGCTCGACGTCGATCCAGGCCAGCGCGAGCAGCGTCCAGCCGAGCCCGCAGGCGAGCCAGCCGCCATCCGCCGCCACCGCCACAAGCGCCACCAATAGCGCCGCTATCTCCACCGCCGGATGGAACCACCCGATCGGCGCCCGACATGTCCGGCAACGCCCGCCCAGTGCCACGAAGCTCGCCAACGGCACCAGATCGCAACACCCCGAGCGGCCGGCGGCACGTCGGGCATTCCGAGCGGCCCCACAGCCGCGCCCGCTCCGCCGGCAGGCGGCGGATCAGCACGCCGGCGAAGCTGCCGACGAACGGGGACGCCAGAAGCGGCCAGAGCGGGCTCGTCAGAGGAGGCGGCATCGCCATATTCCCCTCGGCTGTGCCATGCTGAAGCGGGTGAGACAATGGACGCCCTGGACGCCCTGACCCGGTTGCCGGACGGCACGCCGCCGCTTGAGCGGCTCGCCGTGTTTCTGATCGAGACCGGGCAGTGCGATACCCGCACGATCGAGCGTGGGCGGCGGGTCGCGGCCGACACCGGGCAGACTCTCGATCGGGTGCTGCTGCAACTCGGTCTGGTGAGCGAACGGAGCCTTGCGGAGGCGCTGGCTGCCGTGTGCGGCCTCAAGCTGGCGCGGCCGGAGGATTACCCGGAAGCACCGCTCCTGGTCGAGCAGTTGCCGGCGCGTTTCCTGCGCGGCGCGCGGGCGATGCCGCTCTCGGAGCGCCCGGACGGCATTCTGGTCGCCGTGGCGGACCCGCTGGATGCCTTCACCCCCGCCGCCATCGCCGCCGCCACCGGCCGAACTGTCACGCGCGCCGTCGCCATCGGCATCGAGCTGGAAGCGGCGTTCGCGCGCCTTTACCAGGAAGCGGAACAGACGGACTGCGCGAATGAGCCCGACGGCGAGCCGACCGAGGAGGACGCCGAGCGGCTGAAGGACCTCGCCAGCGAGGCGCCGGTGATCCGGCTGGTCAACCAGATCATCGCGACGGCCGTCGAGACACTCGCCTCCGACATCCATATCGAGCCCTTCGAGGACCGGCTGCGCGTGCGCTATCGCTATGATGGGCTGCTGCACGAGGTCGAGAGTCCGCCGGCGCGGCTGGGGGCGGCGATCGTCTCGCGCATCAAGATCATGGCCAAGCTCGACATCGCCGAGCGACGGCTGCCGCAGGACGGTCGGGTGAAGCTCGCGGTGCGGGGCCACGAGACGGATTTCCGCGTCTCCACCATTCCGACCATGCACGGCGAGACGGTGGTGCTGCGCGTGCTCGACCGCAGTGCCGTGGTGTTCGAATACGCGAAGCTCGGATTGCCGGCGCCGGTGATCGCGCGCTTCAGCCGGGCGCTGGAGCTGCCGAACGGCATCGTGCTCGTCACCGGCCCCACCGGCAGCGGCAAGACCACGACCCTCTACACCGGGCTGCAATCGCTGAACGCCACCACCCGCAAGGTGGTCACGGTCGAAGACCCGATCGAATATCAGTTGGCGGGCATCAACCAGGTGCAGGTGAAGCCGCAGATCGATCTGACCTTCGCGCGCCTGCTGCGATCGATCCTGCGCCAAGACCCGGACGTGATCATGATCGGCGAGATCCGCGACCTGGAGACCGCGCAGATCGCCGTGCAGGCGGCACTGACCGGGCATCTGGTGCTCTCCACCCTGCACACCAACTCGGCCGCCGCCACCATCACCCGGCTGCGCGATATGGGGGTGGAGCACTACTTGCTGACGGCGGTGCTGCGCGGCATCTTGGCGCAACGGCTGGTACGGCGGCTCTGTTTGCGCTGCCGGCGCGAGGAGGCGGCGCCGGCCGAGATCGTCGCCCGCTTCGGGCTGGAACAGCTGAGCCCGCGGCGGCCGATCACGCTTCACCATCCGACGGCTTGCGCGCATTGCCGCCAGACCGGGTATCGCGGGCGGCTTGCCATCGCCGAATTCCTGCAACCGAACGAGGCGATCGAGCGGCTGATTTTCGCCGGCGCCGAACACATCGAGATCGAACGCGCGGCGGTCGTCGCCGGTATGGTGCCGCTGTTCGAGGCGGGGCTGAGAGCCGCGCTCGAAGGCCAGACAACGATCGCCGAGCTCGAGCGCGCCATTCGGACGGAGGCCTGATGGCCGCCTGGCGCTACAAGGCGATCGGCGCCGGCGGCGAGGTCATGACCGGCGTCATGGAGGCCGACAGCGAGGCGGCGGTGATCGAGCGGCTGCGCCGCGCCGGCAGCATCCCGGTCCGCGCCGAACCGGATGCGGGCGCCCGCTTGTCCGGACTGCTCGAATTTTCCCTCACCCGACGCGGTCTGAACCGAACCGAAATCGCCGGTTTTACCCGCGAACTCGCGATCATGCTCGCCGCCGGGCAGGACCTCGACCGCGCCTTGCGCTTCCTGGTGGAGACGGCGCCGAACGCGCGGGTGCGCGCGGTCACCCTCCGGCTGCGCGACGCGGTGCGCGACGGCAGCCCGCTCGCCGACGCGCTGGCGCGCGAGGGCCGTGCATTCTCGCGCCTCTACGTCGGAATGGTGCGCGCCGGCGAGTCCGGGGGCCAGCTCGCGGCCACGCTCGATCGGCTGGCGCTGATGCTGGAACGACAGCGCGCGTTGGCGTCCACCGTGACCTCGGCTATGATCTATCCCTGTCTGCTGCTGATCGCTGCCATCGGCTCGATCGTGCTGTTGCTGACCGATGTATTGCCGCAGTTCGTGCCGCTGTTCGCGCAGAACGGCGTTGCGATGCCGCGGCCCACTCGCATCCTGATCGCGCTCGGCGATGCGGTCTCCGCCTATGGGCTGTTCGCGCTGCTGCTGCTGGTGCTGGGCGGCCTGCTGGCCCGGCAGGCGCTGACTCGGCCGGGCGCCCGGCTCTGGGCCGATCGGCTGCTGCTGCGTCTGCCGGTGTTGGGCGCATTGCTGCGCGAGGTGCTGGCGGCACGGTTCACCCGCACCCTGGGGACGCTCATCGTTAACGGCGTGGCGCTGATATCCGCTCTGGGCATCGTCCGCGACGCGCTCGGCAATCGCGCCGGCGTGGCGGCCGTGGAGCGCGCCATCGCCAGCGCCCGCAACGGCGCCGGATTGGCGGGGCTGGAGGAGGAACCGGTCTTCCCCGTGCGCACCATCCACCTGCTGCGCCTCGGCCACGAGACGGCGCTGCTCGGTCCGATGGCGTTGCGCGCGGCCGATATTCACGAAGAGGAGTGCCGCATCCGCGTGCAGCGCCTGGTGTCGCTGTTGGTGCCGGCGATCACCATTGCAATGGGGCTCGCGGTCGCCGGCATCGTCAGCTCGTTGATGCTGGCGATGCTCAGTCTCAACAATCTGGCGGGCTGAGTTGTCCGCCGCGACGAAGACCCGGGCCGATCAGGCGCTGGTCGATCGCGGCTTGGCCGAGAGCCGCGCCCGCGCGCAGGCATTGATCCTGGCCGGCAAGGTGTTCAGCGACACGCGGCGGATCGACAAGGCCGGGCAATTGCTGCCTGTCGACGCGCCGATCGCGGTGCAGGGTCGCGACCACCCTTGGGTCTCGCGCGGCGGCCTCAAGCTCGATCACGCGCTGGACATATTCGGCTTCTCCGCCGCCGGGCGCATCGGCCTTGATATCGGCGCCTCCACCGGCGGCTTCACCGACGTGTTGCTGGCGCGGGGCGCGGCGCGCGTTCACGCGGTGGATGTGGGACACGGCCAGCTGGCCTGGAAACTGCGCGCCGATCCGCGCGTGGTGGTGCACGAGCGTCGGAACGCGCGCTATCTCACCCGCGCCGAGATCGCCGACCCGATCGGGATGCTGGTTTGCGACGCGAGCTTCATCGGGCTGGCGACCCTGCTGCCGGCGCCGCTCGCCTTATGCGCTCCGGGGGCGCTCGCGGTCGCGCTCATCAAGCCGCAATTCGAGGCCGGACGCGCACATGCGGCGGCCGGCAAGGGAGTGGTGCGCGATCCCGCGGCTCACGCCGCCGTGTGCGGACGCATCCGCGCATGGTGGGCGTCGCTTCCCTGTTGGCAGGTCAGCGGCATTGCGGAGAGCCCGATCGTCGGCGCCGACGGCAACCGTGAGTTTCTGATTGGAGCGGTGCGCGAGGACTGACTTATCTCAGCACTTCGCGGATGGCCGCCTCGACTCGGTCCTCGGAAACCGGGATAGCACGAGGCCGGTGAATGCGCAGGCCGGATTCGTTACGCAAAACTTGATGCTCGGTGGCGCCGGAACCATCGCGGCGAAAACGCAGATCGATGCCGCAATCACCGATGCGGAGGTTTTCCAAGGTGAGTTCCGGCAGCCACTCGGGGAGAGCGGGATCGACGATCACAGTGTTCAGCGGCGCCAGCGGAATCAGGCCGAGCATCGACTGGATCAGCAGGATGACCGCACTCGCCGACCAAGCCTGCGGGGCGCAGGCGCCGGGATAGATGCCGGGATGCGGATGCCGGGCGTCGCGCGCGTGGCCGGCGAACACCTCGGGCAGGCGGTCGAGATGAAACAGCGTGGAGGCATCGAACAGGCCTTTGGCCAAACGGTGCAGCTCGGCGGTGAAGCCGTAGCGGTGCAGGCCGAAGCCGGTAAGCGCATTGGCGAACGGCCAGACGGAGCCGAGATGATAGGCCATCGGATTATAGGCGGGATGTGTCTCCGAGAGCGTCCGGATGCCCCAGCCGCTGAACATGTCGGGCGCCATCAGCCGCTCGGCGATCGGCTGCGCCTTATCGACATCGACGATCCCGTAAGCGAGGCAAGCGCCGGGGTTCGACGCGATGGTCGTAACCGCGCGCTTGTCGGGATCGAGGCAGAGGGCGAGGAAGTGCTCGTCTTCAAGCCAGAAACGCTGGTTGAAGCGTTGTTTCAGGGCGTCGGACGCCGCGACCAGCTCGGCGCCGCGGGCGCATTCGCCGATGGCGATGAAGACGAGGCCGAGGGCGCGTTTGGCGGCGTAGTAGAGCCCCTGAATCTCGCACACGGCGATCGGGTTCTCGACCAGGCGCCCGTTCGGGTAAAGGATCGCCTCGCCGGAATCCTTCCAGCCCTGATTCTTGGTCCCCGACTCGCCCGCCAGCGTGCGGTATTCGTAAAAGCCGTCGTGGTCGAAGTCGCCGTCGCGGTCCATCCATTCCAGTGTCGCCAGCGCCCTGTCGCGCATGGCGAGGAAGAAGGCGCGGTCGCCCGATTGGGCGAACTCCGCGGCCAGGCCGAGCAGGAATAGACCGGGTGCCGAGTAGTCGCCGTAATAGTGCAGGAACGGATTTTCGCCGAGCAGGGCCAGTGGGCTGAGTTGGCGCTGGTGGAGCACCTTACCGGGCTGGGCGTCGAAATGATCGTCGCATTCGGTGGCGTTCCACTTACTGATCAGGCTCAGCGAGCCGCGCAACGTCGCCGGATTGAGCAGCGCCGATTGCCAGGCGGCGATCAGCGTGTCGCGGCCGAACAGCCCAATATAATTGGGAATGCCGGCGGCGGGGGTGAAACGCTCCGCACCTTCGCCGTCGAGCAGCGCCAGCGCACCGAGATCGGCGGCGGCGCGGGTCCAGGCAGCTTCCACCGTCGGGTTCAGGGCGGAGATGCGAGCGCACCCATGGTCCCACTCAACGCGCACGTCCTCGGCCTCGCATCCCTCATGTATTCGCCCGTCGAGACCATAGAACGGCTCGATGCGTTCGCCCTGAAACAGGGCCGTCACGTCGAGAGTGAGGGTAGTGGTCCGGTGCGGCTTCAGGGCGAGAGTGGTAAAGATCCCCCCTGGGCCCTCGATGAAGTCGGCACCTCGAAAACGGGCGATGGTGGCGTGCGCGGAGTTCGGGATGGCGATAGCGGAAGGTGATCTCGCCGCCGTCGCCGCGCTTCTTCCAGGATTGCTCGACCGGAGCCTTTTGCTGGCGCTTGCCGCTTTGAGCTTCGGTTTGGTCGGCGAAGTCGGCGGCAAGTTCCCAGGCGAGGGTGATCGAGCAATCCGCCAGCGCGTGATTGGTGACGTGAATATCGAGATGCAGCCCACCGCCGACGAAGCGGTTGACGTGTATTTCGATCCCCTTCTCGACGATCTCGCCGCCGGAATTGCTCTCGTCCTCTGGGTTCGGCCCGCCGGCCGCGCCGGCCGGGGACGGTGCGAGGTGGTAGGAGATCAGCGAGTGCGGGAGCACCGGATTGGCGGAGACGAAGTGCGGCTCGGAGTTGTCCACCTTCAGGGTCAGGCGTGAGAGGAAGCGGGTTCGCCGGACATAGAAGCCATCGAAGCCCCCGCGCACCCTTCCCTCACTATCCGTGACAAGGATGGAGTGCCCGCGATGCGCCGAATATTCACCGGGGCGGAGCCATAACAGATTGACATCGGTGGGCGACAAACGCCGTCTCCGGTTTTGCCTATAAAGCGGCGGACCGGGCTTCGGTTGCAGGTGGGCGTCGACCTGGCGAACGGTGCACGAGGGCTGACCTACGGCCCGATGCTGACCCGCCCGGTCAGCCAGTCCACGCTCACGCTCGCCGCGTGTCCGCCGAATCCGAGCAGGACCCGTCCGCCGGAGGAACTGCCGTCGGGCAAAAATCGGATGAGCCCTCCGGGCGCCGTTAGCGCAACTGTCACCGACGCCGGAAGGGGATGCGCGATGCCCTCGGCCCGATACTCGTGTCGCGCAGCGTCCAGCATGAACGCGACCGGCTGATCGGAGGCGATCGCGCGCGCGCGCGCGCCGCGCAGCGCGCCGGCGATCTCGTTGGTGGCCGCCTGCACCTCCAAGGCCGGGCTGCGCATCGGCCCCCGAGCCACGAAGATACCGATCGCGAGCCCGATCAGGGCGAGCACGACCAGGATTTCCAGCAACGTAAAGCCGCCGGCGGTGCTCGTCGCGGCTGCCGTTCGTGCCGGCCGTCGTCCCCGAAACCTCGTCACGGGAGCTCGCGACTACCCCGCCTCCCGGCCCATCTCCAGGAATTTCTCCCGCCGACGCAACCGCAGTCCGGCCGGGTCCTCCCGCAGCAGCGCGGATAGCGCCCCCTGCACCGCCTCGCCCACCGCCTGCACCGTTTCCTCCGGCGCGCGCTGCGCGCCGCCGATCGGTTCCGGGATCACGGCGTCGATGACGCCGAGCCGGCGCAGATCCTCGGCCGTCAGCTTCATCGCCTCGGCCGCCGCAGAGGTCTGCGCCGCATCGCGCCACAGGATCGAGGCGCAACCCTCCGGTGCGATCACCGAATAGATCGAATGCTCCAGCATCAGCGTGCGGTCGCCGGCGGCGAGCGCAATGGCGCCGCCCGACCCGCCCTCGCCGATGATGGTGGCGACCAGAGGGACGGGGGCGGCGAGGCAGGCCTCGATGGCGCGCGCGATCGCCTCCGCTTGGCCGCGCGCTTCCGCTTCCACGCCCGGAAAGGCGCCCGAGGTATCGACGAAGCTCAGGACCGGCAGCCGGAACCGCCCCGCCAGCTCGATCAGCCGACGCGCCTTGCGATAGCCTTCGGGCCGCGCCATCCCGAAATTGTGCGCGAGCCGGCTATCGGTGTCGGAGCCCTTCTCGGTGCCGATCACCACCACGGACCGGCCGCGGAAGCGACCCAGCCCGCCCAGCATGGCGGGGTCGTCGCCGAAGGCGCGGTCGCCGGCGAGCGGGGTGAATTCGTCGATCAGCCCGCCGATATAGGCGCTCGCCTTCGGCCGGTCCGGATGACGCGCCACCTGGGTCTTCTGCCATGGGGTCAGCTTCGCGTAGAGGGTGCGAAGCTGGCGGTCGGCCTTCTCGGTCAGCCGCCCCACCTCCTCGGCAATGTTGATGCCCTCCGGCTCCGACATCCGCCGCAGTTCCTCGATCTTGCCCTCCAGCTCGGCGACCGGCTTCTCGAAATCCAGAAAGTGACGCATGGGGCCGGGGCTTTACCACGAAACACCCTGTACGGAAAGATCGCATCTCACCCCCGGATCGGGGCCGCGGAGCGTCGTGCGGACGCCGCGTCGGACCGAACCGGCTTAGCCGCTGCGCTCGGTGCGCTTCGCCGCCTGCCAGCCGTCCTCCATCTCCGCCAGATCCATCTCCGCCAATCCCCGCCCGGATGCCTCCGCCGCGCTTTCCATGATCGCGAACCGACGGGCGAATTTGGCGTTGGCGCGAGCGAGGCACGTTTCAGGATCGAGATCGAGCTTGCGTGCGAGATTGGCGGCGACGAACAACAGATCGCCCATTTCATCCGCCAGGCGCGCCGGATCGGCGGCGGGCAGTTCGGCGCGCAACTCCGCCTCCTCCTCGCGCAGTTTTTCCAGCACAGCGGGGGCGTCGGGCCAATCGAAGCCGATTCGCGCGCCGCGCGCGCGGTGAGCTTGGCGGCGCGGGTGAGAGAGGGAAGTGCGAGGGGAACGCCGGCGAGAGTGCCGGTCTCGACGCGGGCGGTGCGCTCGGCGTTCTTCTGCGCCTCCCATGCCGATTGCTGCGCCGCTGCGTCGCGGGCGGCGGCATCGCCGAACACGTGCGGATGGCGGCGGATCATCTTCTCGGTGATGGCATGCACCACGTCGGCGAAGTCGAAGCGCCCGGATTCCTCGGCCATCCGGGCGTGATAGACGACCTGAAACAGCAAATCGCCCAGCTCGTCGGGCAGTGACGGCGAAGTCGCGGCGCGCGATGGCGTCGGCGACCTCGTACGCCTCCTCGATCGTGTAGGGCGCTATGGTGGCGAAGTCCTGCATGCGGTCCCACGGACAGCCGCGCTCGGGATCGCGCAGCGCCGTCATGATGTCGAGCAGGCGGCGCAGCTCGGTTTCGGCGGTGCGCATTGAGGTCCGACCGATCAGGCGCTGACCACCGGGAATTGGCATTTCGGGTTCAGCGGATAGATCGCCTCCGCCGCCGAGATGGTCGAGACCGGTTCGAACAGGTCCCAGCCGCCCGGCTTGCTCGGCGTCTTCGCCTTCCAGATATAGACCGGGAACTCGCCCTGCCC
This sequence comes from uncultured Pseudomonadota bacterium, assembly GCA_963762525.1. Classification (GTDB taxonomy): domain Bacteria; phylum Pseudomonadota; class Alphaproteobacteria; order Acetobacterales; family Acetobacteraceae; genus DATFDN01. Next base: position 345,140 of record CAVXKT010000011.1, on the reverse strand, counting down.
GTCTGCCCTGATCCGGCCCTTCCCGAAGGCGTCGTCGTCGGTCGGGATCCCCTTCATCCGCGCCACCGTGTCGCGCCCGCTTTGCTTCGCGTTCGCCGCGCCCATCGCCGCCACCGTCTTCAGGTAGTGCAGGGTGATCGCGTAGTTGCTGGCGTGCGCCATGTTCGGATAGGTGCCGTTGGTCAGATGCGGCAGCACCCGTTTCGTGAACGCGCGGGTGCCCTCATTATAGTCCCAGTAGAATGTGGTGGTGCAGTTCAGCCCGTCGGTCATATTCGGGCCGAGCGCGTGGACGTCGGTGATGAACAGCAGCAGCGGCGCGATCTTCATGGTCCGATTGAGACCGAACTCATGCGCCTGCTTGATGCTGTTCACCGTATCGGCGCCGGCGTTGGCGAGCCCGAGCACCGACGCCCCGCTCGCCTGCGCCTGCTGTAGATAGGACGAGAAATCGGTGGTGTCGGGGAACGGGTAGCGCAGCGCCCCTTTCACCACGCCGCCGTTCTTCTTCACCACCGCCGCGGTCTGCTGCTCGAGCGTGGTTCCGAACACGTAGTCGGCGGTGAGTATGAACCAGTTCTTCTCGCCCGCCCGCACCAGGCCGCCGGCGGCCTGCGCCAGCATGTAGTTGTTGAAGCTCCAGCGGATGGTGTTCGGGCTGCACTGCGCATCGGTCAGGTCTTCGGTCGCCGCCGAGCCGTTCAGCAGGATCTTGTTCTTCTCCTTCGCCACCTGCGACACCGCCAGCGCCACCGAGGAGGTCGGCACGTCGATGATGGCATCGACGCCTTGATCGAACCACTGCCGCGCGATGGAGGAGGCGACGTTGGGCTTGTTCTGATGGTCGGCCTGGATCACCTCCGCCTGGAACCCATGCGCGCCGGGATTGAACTCGGAAACCGCCTGGCGGGCGCAGGCGACGGAATTGGGGCCGGTGGTGTCGCGATAGGTGCCGCTCAGATCGGTAAGCACGCCGACCCGGATGGCCGGCTTGGTTTGCGCGCGGGCCGCCGCCAGCGGCGTCGCGGTCAGCGCGGCGGCGCCCGCGAGGGCGGCGCGACGGGTCAGATGCATGAACTGGCCTCCCGAACGTTTCTCAAAGTCGCGCCGGCTAGTGGTCCGAAGCGCCGGCGTCGTCAAGCCGGCGGACCGAAGCGGCCGGACTTGGGAAATCCATTGGGCGGCATCCGACCCGCCTGGCCGCGCTCGCCGATCCAGGGGCGCAGATCGGTCTCGGTGCGCGTGCGCTCGCCGCTGCGCCAGCTCAAACCATCTTCCAGACGGAACGCGCGTGCGTCGGCGATCCCGCCTTCCTTGTAGCGTTGCAGGATCACCCCGGCGCCGCGCGCCAGCTCCGGAATCTGCTCCAGCGGCACGATCAGCAGGCGGCGGTTCTCGCCCACCAGAGCAATGTGATCGCCGTCGACGGCAACACAGATCGCCGCCTCCTCACCGGGACGCAGATTGAGAATTTGCCTGCCGGCGCGTCGCTCTCCTGCCAGTTCGCCCGCCGGAACCAGGAAGCCGCGCCCGGTCTGCGAGGCGACCAGGTAGCGGCCGCCTTCGGCTGGCACGAACAGCGCCAGCACCTCGGCCTCGTTGCCCAGCTCGGCCACCAGCCGAATTGGCTGGCCGTCGCCGCGCCCGCGCGGGATATCGGCGGCCTTCAACGTGTAGGCACGGCCGTTCGTGGCGAACAGGCAAAGCCGATCGGTGGTCTGGCAGGGCAACAGAATCCGTAGCCGATCGCCCTCCTTGAAGCGCAGTTCCGATGGCTCGCCGACCGTCCCCTTGACGGCGCGCACCCAACCCTTCTCCGACAGGATGACGGTGATGGCCTCGCGCTCGACGAAGCCCTCGGCCGCGATCTCGACCGAGGCCGGCGGTGCGCCGATCTCGGTGCGCCGCGCGCCCAACGCACCGGCGCCGAATTTCGCCCGCACGTCCTCCAACTCTGCCGTGATCCGCTTCCAGCGCAGCGTCTCATTGCCGAGCAGCGCCGCAATGTCGCGTCGCTCGCGCGACAGCGCCTTGTGCTCCTTGCGAAGCTCCGCCTCCTCCAGCTTGCGCAGGCTGCGCAGGCGCATGTTGAGGATCGCCTCGGCCTGCGTGTCGGTGAGCTCGAAGCGTGCCATCAGACGCGGTTTCGGATGCTCCTCCTCGCGGATGATGCGAATGACTTCGTCGAGATTGAGATAGACGATCAGGTAGCCGTCGAGAACTTCCAGCCGCCGCTCGATCGCCGCCTGTCGGTGGCGGGAGCGACGCAGCAGCACCTCGTGGCGGTGATCGAGGAAGGCGCGCAGCACCTCGCGCAGCGACATCACGCGCGGCGTGCGCGTGGCATCGAGCACGTTCATGTTGAGCGGGAAGCGGCTTTCCAACGCGGTGGCGCGGAACAGCGTTTCCATCAGCACCTCGGGCTCGACACCGCGGCTTCGCGGCTCCAGCACCAGGCGGATCGTGTCGGTGCTCTCGTCGCGCACGTCGCCGAGCAGCGGCAGCTTCCGTTCCTCGATCAGCTGGGCGATCTGCTCGATCAGGCGTGCCTTCTGCACCTGATACGGGATTTCCGTGACAACGATCTGCCAGGCCCCGTACTTGCCCGCCTCGCGGGTCCAGCGCGCGCGTACGCGAAAGCCGCCGCGTCCGGTCTCATAGGCGCTGAGCACCGAGGCCGGGTCCTCGACCAGGATACCGCCGGTGGGAAAGTCCGGGCCGGGCATCAGGCGCAGCAAATCGGCGGCGGTCGCTTGCGGTTGCGCGATCAGGTGGATGGCGGCGGTGCAGACTTCGCCCGCGTTGTGCGGCGGAATCGAAGTCGCCATGCCGACGGCGATGCCGGCGGCGCCGTTGGCGAGCAGGTTGGGAAAGGCGCCCGGGAGCACGACCGGCTCCTGCTCCTCGCCGTCATAGGTCGGGCGCAGATCGACCGCGTCCTCGCTCGATGCCGGCGAGCATCGCCCGCGGCGACCTCGGTGAGCCGCGCTTCCGTATAGCGCATCGCCGCCGGGTTATCGCCGTCGATATTGCCGAAATTGCCTTGGCCCTCGACGAGCGGATAGCGCACGGCGAAATCCTGCGCGAGCCGCACCAGCGCGTCGTACACCGCTACGTCGCCGTGCGGATGAAACTTGCCGATTACGTCGCCCACCACCCGGGCGCACTTCTTGAAGCCGGCGGCCGGATCGAGGCGCAGTTGCTGCATCGCGTAGAGCAGCCGCCGATGCACCGGCTTCAGACCGTCGCGCACGTCCGGCAGCGAGCGCGAGACGATGGTGGAGAGCGCATAGGCGAGATAGCGCTCGGACAGCGCATCGACGAGGTGCGTGTCTTCGATGTGGCCGATGTCGTCAGGCATCCGGGGTCTCCGCGATCACGCGCTCGTACAGCATCCGCCGCGCCGCGGGGAGCGGTTTGTGGTGGCTGCCGAAGGCGTCGCGGGCAAGGAAGTGGCCGGTGAGGCGAAGCCCGTCGCGCCAATCGGGCGCCGTCCCGTCCTCGTCGCCAAGCAGGAACGGCGGTAGCCTCAGCAGTCGGTCGCGCCAGACGCCGGCAGCGGCGTCCGTTACCGCGCGTCCGGTGCGCGGAGAGACGAAGGCGAGGGCCGCGGCGGCGCCGGTGACGGCGCAGGCGGAAAGATCGAGGCCGTAACCGAGGTCGGCGAGCAGGGCCACCTCCCAGCGCACCAGCTCGGCAAGCACCGGCCCATGCGACAATCCGGCGATCAGGCGAACCAGGCCGTGGAAGGCGCGCGGGTGCGGTTCGCGCTCAGGCAGGGCGCCGGCGGCGACGGCGCAGGCGGCGGCGAGGGTCGCCAGCGCCAGCGGATCGTCCATCGCCAGGGCGGCGCCCGGATGCACCAGCTCGGCGCTGAAGCTACCCAATTGATCGGCAAGCCGCGCCACCCAGCGCGCCTGCACGAGATTTCCGGGTTGCCAAAGAGAGGTGCGGGTGCGCGACCCGCCACCGCGCGCGAGGCCGTGAAAGACGCCTTGCGCCTCGGTCAGGACGGCGGCCAGCGCGTCGCTCTCGCCATGTGGCCGCGCCTCCAGCACGATCGCGGGCGCTTCCCAGTCCATCGATCAGCTCTCCGGGCTCTCCGCCGGTAATATGGTCAACGAGGTCGCGGAGGGTATGCTGCGGCGGCCGCGGACGGTAACCCTGCGGCATCAAGCAGAGGCCTCCATGCAGATCGACGTCCGGACCGAACCCGCGCGCTATCGCCATTGGCGGCTGTCCTTCGACGGCCCGCTCGCGACCCTATTCATGGACGTCGATGCCGCTTCCGGTCTGTTCGACGGCACCGAGCTTAAGCTCAACTCCTACGATCTGTCGGTCGATCTCGAACTCGCCGACGCGGTGCAGCGGCTGCGCTTCGAACATCCCGAGGTGCGCTCGGTGATCCTCACCTCGGCGAAAGAGGGCGTGTTCTGCGCCGGCGCCAATATCCGCATGCTGGCCCGCGCATCACATGCCCACAAGGTGAATTTCTGCAAGTTCACCAACGAGACGCGGCTGGCGATCGAGGACGCCTCGGCGCATTCGGGGCAACGCTGGCTGGCGGCGCTGAACGGCCCGGCCGCCGGCGGCGGCTACGAACTCGCCGAGGCGTGCGACTGGATCATGCTGATCGACGACCGCCGCTCGGCGGTGTCCCTGCCGGAGGTGGCGTTGCTCGGCGTACTTCCCGGCACCGGCGGGCTCACCCGCCTCACCGACAAACGCAAGGTCCGGCGCGACCGCGCCGACGCCTTCTGCGCCAGCGAGGAGGGCGCGCGCGGCGCCCGGGCGCGCGACTGGCGCCTGGTGGACGAGGTCGTGCCGCCGTCGGTGTGGGGGGCACGGGTGCACGCCCGCGCGCTGGCTCTGGCGGAGGACTCCGATCGACCGGCAAGAGGCGCGCGGCATCGTGCTCACGCCGATCGATCGCACCATCGAGCCGGACGCGTTGCGCTATGACTTGTTGCGGGTGGCGATGGATCGACCGCGCCGCACGGCCACCGTCACCGTGCTCGGCCCTGGCGGGTCGGTGGCCGACGATCTCGGAGCCATCCACGCCGCGGGCGCCGCGTTCTATCCTCTGGCACTGGCACGTCAGCTCGACGACGCCCTCATGCACTTGCGGCTGAACGAGACTTCGCTCGGGCTCCTGGTGCTGCGCGCCGAGGGCGATCCGGCCGCGGTTCTGGCCATGGATGCCACACTGGAGGCGCATGCGAGCGACTGGCTGGTGCGCGAAATCCGATTGATGTGGAAGCGTGTTCTGAAGCGGTTGGACGTGACCGCGCGCAGCCTGATCGCGCTGATCGAGCCCGGCGGATGCTTTGCCGGCACGCTTGCCGAGCTGGTCTTCGCCGCCGATCGGTCGATCATGCTCGCCGGCGGCAACCGCCCGACCACCCTCGCGCTGTCGGCGCTCAATTTCGGCGCCTATCCGATGGGCAACGGCTTGACCCGGCTGCAAACCCGCTTTTTGGGCGAGCCGGCAAGCGTGGCCGCCGCCCGGGCGCGCGCCGGCGAGTTGCTGGACGGCGCGGCGGCCGAGGAACTGGGTCTCGTGACCGCCGCCCCCGACGAAGTAGATTGGGATGACGAGGTGCGCTTGCTATTGGAGGAGCGCGCCTCGTTCTCGCCCGACGCGCTGACGGGGCTCGAAGCCAATCTCCGCTTCGCCGGCCCGGAAACCATGGAGACGCGCATCTTCGGCCGCCTTACCGCCTGGCAAAACTGGATCTTTCAGCGCCCGAACGCGGCCGGCGAGCACGGTGCGCTGAAGCTCTACGGCAGCGGACAGCGTCCGGATTTCGATCCGGGCCGGGTGTGAGGAGAGGGTGATGTCCGATATGCGAATGGTGGACTACAGCGGCGTCATCCCGAACAACGTCGCCCTCAACGCCGACGCCAGGGTGCGCAAGGCTTTGGAGACCTGGCATCCGGGCTATCTCGATTGGTGGACCGCGATGGGGCCGGAGGGCTTCCAGGCAAATCCCGTCTATCTGCGCACCGCGATCGGCGTCGATCCCGAGGGATGGGCGAAGTTCGGCTTCGTGAAGATGCCGGAGTACAAATGGGGCATCCTGCTCGCACCTGCCATTGCCGATCGCAAGATCGGCTTCGGCGCGCACAAGGGCGAGGCGGCCTGGCAGGAGGTGCCGGGCGAATACCGCGCCATGTTGCGCCGGCTGCTGGTGATTCAGGGCGACACCGAGCCGGCGTCGGTGGAGCAGCAGCGCCATCTCGGCGCCACCGCCCCCTCGCTCTACGATCTGCGCAATCTGTTTCAGGTCAATGTGGAGGAGGGGCGCCATCTCTGGGCGATGGTGTATCTCCTGCAGAAGTACTTCGGCCGCGACGGCCGGGAGGAGGCGGAGGAGCTGCTGCGTCGGCGGTCGGGCGACGCCGATAGTCCGCGGATGCTGGGCGCCTTCAATGAGGCGACGCCCGACTGGCTGAGCTTCTTCATGTTCACGACCTTCACCGATCGCGACGGCAAGATGCAGCTCGCCGCTCTGGCGCAGTCGGGATTCGACCCGCTCAGCCGCACCTGCCGTTTCATGCTGACCGAGGAGGCGCACCATATGTTCGTGGGCGTCACCGGCGTCGAGCGCGTGGTCGAGCGCACCTGCGAGGCGATGCGCGAAGCGGGCATCGATGATCCGACCGACATCGCGTCGGTCCGCCGTCTGGGAGTGATCGATCTGCCGACAATCCGGAAGAAGCTGAACCTGCATTTCTCGCTGACGCTCGATCTGTTCGGCAACGAGATCAGCACCAACGCCGCCAGCGCCTTCAATGCCGGGCTCAAGGGGCGCTACCGCGAGGACCGGCTCACCGATGATCATGTGCTGACCGGGGCCACCTACCCCGTCTTGCGCCCGCGCGGCGGCGCCATCGTGCGCGAGGAGGTGCCGGCGCTGTCGTCGCTCAACATGCGCTTGCGCGACGATTTCGTGGCGGATGCTCAAGGCGGGGTGGACCGCTGGAATCGCGTGATCGAAAAGGCGGGCTTCGATTTCCGCCTGCGGCTGCCGCATGTGGCGTTCAATCGCGCGCATCGGCGAGTTCGCGCGCGTTGCTGCCGACCCGGAGGGGTACTTGCTCTCGGCCGATGTCTGGCGCGCGCGGCAAGGCGTATTCCTGCCCTCGGCCGATGACGGCGCTTTCGTCCAAAGCCTGATGCGCCCGGAGCGAGTGCCCGGCGCCTTTGCAGGCTGGATCGCGCCGCCGAAGACCGGCGTGGACGGCAAGCCCGGCGATTTCGAGTATGTCCGGCTGCGGGATTCATAACCCCGCCAAGTATCGGCTGACGGTCGGCATCTAATTATTGCGCAGTCCGCGTCTTATTATTTTTAGGTGTCGGAAGTATTGGGCTTGCCCATCGAAGCAGACTCGGCTATAGAGCGCGCTTAACTCCCGCCGGCCGAGCGGGAGTGGGAGAGGGCTCATCGCATGTCGGAGACGATCGGCTTCCTTGATGGTCTCGAGGGCTCCTACGCGCGCGGCTGGGCGGTAACGCGCGGATCCGGCAAAGCGGTGATCACGATCCGCGACTCCTCCGGCAAGGTCCTGGCCCGCGGGCTTGCCGGGGAAGAACGCCCCGACTTGGGCTTCTTGAGCTTCGGGCGAGCGAACTGCGGTTTTCGCATCCCGGTGCCGGCGATCGGAAGCGCGGGAGAACTTCACGTCCATGCCGACGGCGTGGAACTGATCGGCTCGCCGCTGCCGATGGGCCCGGGCCATTACGATGGCGAGTTCCGGCTCGCGGGCGGGGTCGCGAGCGGCTGGGTCTCCGAGCGTACCGAGATTTTCGCGGGCGGGCGCGTGCAGCTGCATGATCAGGACGGGGCGCTGCTCGGCGAGTGCGATGCCGAGCCGCACCCGCCAACGGCCGGTTCGCTGCTCGCGCCGGCGCGATTCTCGATCGCGTTGCTCCCCACCTGCTTCGGCCGCGCTGATCTGATCGTGCGCGCCTCGGTGTGCGGTGTCCGTTTCGCCGAGGCAAGCGGCGCGATGCGGCTGGAAGGCTATCTCGACATGCTGACCGAGAACCGGGTGAGTGGTTGGTTGCTCTGCCCCGATGCGCCGAGCCGCGCGCAGGAGATCGAGGTCTATCGCGACGGCGCGCTGGTGGGCGCGGGGATATGCAATCTGCCCCGCGAGGACTTGCGCCGACTCTATCCGCATGCCTGGCGGGTCGGCTTCGACATCGAACTCGACCCGCCCGGTCTCTGCCGGGCCGCAAGTCTACTGCCTTCGTCTCGCCGGCACCGAAATCGAACTGTTTGAAGGCACCTTTGCCCTTGAAGATCGGGCGAGCGCGATCGAAGCCGCCCGCCGATTTGGCCGGCAAACGCATGCCGATGCGACGATGGAGCCGACGGACCGCGCCCTGCTGCGGCGCGCATTAAGGGAGTTCATCGTGCAGTCGGCGAGCCTCGGAGCAGGCGGTGCGCGTGCGATTGCCGCCGACGGCCCGGTCCGACACGCACGAGCGTCGCCTGGTCATCGTGATCCCCGTCTATCGCGACCCGGAGGTGACGCGCGCCTGCATCGAAAGTGTGCTGGCCGCCCGCGATCCGGAGCGCGATGTGGTGGTGCTCGTCAATGACGCTTCTCCCGACGAGGGAATGGCGGAGCTGCTGGAATGGTTCGCGCGTGCCCCGGGCGTGTTCCTGCTCACCAACGGGGAGAACCTGGGCTTTCGTTCGCTCCGCTAATCGTGGAATGGCGCTCTGCCGCCGCGGCGACATTCTGCTGCTGAACTCCGACACGCGGGTATTTTCCGGCGGGCTCGACGAGCTTGTGCCGGATCGCCCGCTCCGCCCCCGATATCGGGACGGTGACGGCGCTGTCGAACAACGCGACCATCTTCTCCTACCCGCATCCGTGCCTGGTGGAGCCGAGCCTCGCCGACATGGACTGGGCGGACATTGCCGCCGCGGCGCTGGAGGCGAACGGTGGGCAAGTCGGTGGACGTACCGACCGGACACGGCTTCTGCCTGCTGATCCGTCGCGAGGCGCTGATGCTGGCCGGCGAACTGGATGGATCATTCGGCCGCGGCTACGGTGAGGAGAACGATTTCTGCCAGCGAGTTGCTGATCTGGGGCTGCGCAACGTCGCCGCGATCGGGGCATTCGTCGAGCATCGCGAAGCCGTCTCCTTTGCCGACGACAAACCGGCCCTGATCGAGGCGAACATGGCACGGCTCGGGGAGATGTATCCCGAGTACCGGGGCGCGGTGAACCGCTTCGAGCGCGAGGAGCGGCTTCGGCATGCCCGCTGGCCGTTGGACGCGGTGCGGCTTCGCTCAGCCGGCGCGGCCGGCGCGTCGTTCGCATTGCTCGTCACCAATTGGCTCGATGGCGGCGCGCAGCGGGCGGTGGCCGATATCGAGGCGATGGTCGGCTATGGCACGGCGCGCCGGCTGACCTTGAGTTCGTCGCCCGGACGGCATGATCGAGCTGGCCGCCGAAGCGCCCGCGCTCAGGGCCGTGTTCGCCGCCAGCGAAATTCGACGAATTGTTTCGGTCTGCTTTCGGTCGCGCCGGTCAGCCGCGTACTGGTGCATCAGGTGTTCGGGTTTACGCCCGAGTTCCTAATCGAGCTGGAGACTTGGGTCCGAGGCCGGCACGCGCTGTTTTATGCGCACGATTTCTACGCACTCTGCCCGCGCGTGACGATGATCGATGCCGCCGGCCGGTTCTGCGACATCGCAGATCCCGGAGACCTGTCGCCGCTGTGTTGCCGGCGGCGGCGCGCACGCGGCCTCGCGGCTCGACAGCCTGGACCCGCTGGAGCACAGGACCGTGTTCGGGGAGCTATTGGGCGCCTTCCGCCAGATCGTCGCACCCTCCGCAAACACCGCCTCACATTTTCGCCGTGTATGGCCGGATTTGCCGCTGAAGGTCGCCCCTCACCCAGAGCGCGCGCCGCGATCACGCGGCCGGCGCGTGCGAGGTTCGGAGATCGTGCTGCTGGGCGGGATCGGCCCGCACAAAGGTTCGGCAAAGCTCCTGGAGATCGCGCGGCTGGCACGGCTCAGCCACCCCGATCTACGGTTCCGCGTCATTGGCCACACCGATATCGACGCCGAGTTGCGCGCCACCAGGACAGTGCGTATCACGGGCCGATATGATCCGGCGGAGCTGCCCGATCTGATCGCCGGTGCGAAGGGACATATCGCGCTGTTCTTGCATGGTTGGCCGGAGACCTATTCCTACACGCTGAGCGAGGCGATGGCGTACGGGCTGTTGCCGCTGGTTCCCGATATCGGCGCCCCGGCCGATCGTGTTCGTCAGGCCGGAATCGGCGCTGTATTCGGCTTCCCGATCGATGCCGGCGAGGTGCTGCGGGTGATCGAGGCGACGCTCGCGCGCGAGGAAAGCGTCCCCGAAGCGCCGCTGGCTTGGCCCGACACGGTGCCGCTGCACCGGGCGCTGATGGGGATTGAGCAGCCGGAGAAACTGCACGCAAATCGCCCTGCGGGGCGTTCCCCCTCCCGCAAAACCGCGCGGGCCGCCTGACCCCGGCGTTGCTCGCCTTCGTCGACTTGCCGGGAGGGCAGGGTGCCGATAGTGTTGCCCCTGTCACTGGCGGCGACGGGCATGGAGCCCGATGAAGCCCCGCGCCGTATCGTAGGAGATCCGAGAGGGCAGTCGATCAAGCGAGCCTCCCGTGCGCATAACACCCTCTCGGCCGACGAGCGAACGGTGCTTGAGGCGCTGAGGCGTTCGACGAAGAGCGAGACGCGAATGCGGTTCCGTGCCGGGATCGTGCTCTTGGCGGCTGACGGGATGGGCACGCGCGAGATCGGCCGGGCGATGGGCTGCACCACGGGCACGGCGTCGAAGTGGCGGGTGCGCTATGCGCGCGACCGCTTGGCGGGCCTGGATGAGACGGGCCAACGGGGCGCCGCCCCGAAATACGGCCCGGCGCACCAGAAGCGCATCCTCGCCAGGCTCGATCAACCGCCGCCGGCGGGCTACGCGAACTGGACTGCACCGCTGCTGGCGCGCGCGCTGGGCGATGTGCACGAGCAGTATATCTGGCGCTTCCTGCGTGCGCAGAAGATTACCTCTCGGGCCGCAAGTCCTGGTGCGAGAGTTCCGACCCGGAGTTTGTGGCCAAAGCGGCCGAGATTGTCGGTCTGTATATGGCCCCGCCGGAAAACGCGGTTGTGCTGTCGGTCGATGAGAAGCCGTCGATCCAGGCGCTGGAGCGGGCGCAGGGATATCTCAAATTGCCGGGCGGCCGGGCGATGATCGGCCAGTCGCACGATTACAAGCGGCACGGGACGACGACGCTGTTCGCCGCCCTCAACGTCGCCACCGGCACGGTGGCCGGACGCCATTACAAGCGGCGGCGCCGCGTCGAGTTCCTCGACTTCATGAACACCATCGTGGCCGACTACCCGGACCGCGAGATCCACGTCATCCTCGACAATCTCTCGACCCATAAGCCCAAGCGCGACCTGTGGCTGGCGCGCCACCCCAACGTGCATTTCCACTACACGCCGACCCACACCTCGTGGCTGAACCAGATCGAGATCTGGTTCTCGATCCTCAGCGGAAAGTCGCTCAATGGCGCATCCTTCCAGACCGTCGAGCAGCTTAAGGCCCATATCAACGCCTTCATCGCAGACTACAACGAGCAAGCCCGCCCGTTCGCATGGACCAAGAGCCAAGTCCACCAGAAGCGGCTCAAGCCATGTTTCGCCGATCAGTGATTCTGGTACTAGCACCTCTGATTCGATCGCGGATTCATCCTCATTAATCCTTCTCCGTATTGCCCACGAACCGACCGGCCTATACTTATCGCGCCACCGCCCAGCGCCTCTGGTTTTCTTGATTTGCAACAAACCGCGCGAGAGACGTTGAGATCCGATTCCGGCGACCAAAGCTCTACTTATGCACAAGCCGCGCGCCCTGCACGAGGGCACGCAGCTTTGCCCACATGATCGACGGGTGCACTCGCTGCACGTACGGGCCCTGCGCGAAGCCGCAATCTGTTCCGGCGATGATGTTCTCCGGTCCGACCAGGCTCCCGAACCTCGCAATGCGCTGCGCAACCAACTCCGGGTGCTCAACCACATTCGTTACATGGCTGATGACGCCGGGAATGAGCACTTTTCCAGCAGGAAGCCGGACCGTTTCCCATACCCGCCATTCATGCTCGTGGCGCGGGTTCGCAGCCTCGATCGCGTAGGCGCCGGCGCGCACGCGTAGGATCAGATCCACGATCTCCTTGAGCGGGACGTCGGCGGTGTGCGGTGCATTCCAGCTACCCCAGCAAATGTGATAGCGCACGCGGTCTTCAGGGATGCCGTCGAGCGCGTGGTTGAGGGCGTCGACGCGCACCTCGGCCCATGCACGGTAATCCGACGGTGTCGCGGGCGGCACCATGCGTTCGTACATGATGGGCAAGTGGGCATCGTCTACCTGAAGCAAGAAACCGGCATCGACGATCGCGCGGTATTCATCGCGTAGCGCCCCCGCCACAGCGAATATGAAGTCCCTCGTCCCGGGGTAGTATTCGTTCTTGACGTCCGGCACCACGCTGGCCGGCGCTACCGCTGGGATGAACGCTTCCTCGACGGCCACGCCTTCGAGTGCCGCTTTGAAATTGGCGATGTCCCGCTGGATGCTTGAATGCCCGGTATAGCCGACCGGTCCGACGCAAGCCCAGTTTCCTTTGGCGCCAGTGAACCCTTGCGTCTTGTCGTATTCAGCATAGAACGCGGCAAACTGTTCCCGGTCGCGTCCGTGCGTGACGACCTCGCCAGGATCGAGGCCGGTGCCGGACCGCTGCTCGAAACCGGTGAGCCGTTCCATCACGTACCGCGACCAGCTTGCCGATTTTCCGAATTCTCCGTCGCTGACGATATCGATCCCGGTCTCCGACTGCTCGCGAACAACATCCGCGACCGAAGCGGCCAGGCAGTCGAAATAAGTCCGTAGATCGTGCTGCTCGCCGTTATCGATAGCACGCAGGTAGGCAACCAAGTCCGGAGGACGTATCAGGCTGCCGACATGAGTGCAGAGAATTCTTTCCGTGCTGCGTTTCAAAGATGTCCCTTTCGGCCGCCTGAACAGAAGCGGCAATGTGCGATTATCGGGCTTGCATGCCGTACTTCATTGCATAGACCAGTGGGTCCCATCGTTGTGGCACCGCGTCACCGACCGCGGTAATGGGGCGTGTTTGCACGATCGTCAGCGCCTCACCCGGCTGACGGCTGCGATCGACAACCCATTCGACGTCCACGGGAATTCCGTAGTGCCCTTCGATCACTTTCATCACGGCGAAGAGAGCGGCAAACTCGTCGTCGGCCAGCACTCGCGCGCAGCGCAGGTTGGCGGGCATCTCCCGCTCGATGACCTCGCCCTTGATGGGATCGAAGGCGGAGATGACGTGCTTTTCCGCGACGACATACTCGAGCAGCCTGCCATCCTCGGAATCGAGTTCCGCGTGGTCCGGCGTAACGAGTCCCTGGACAACCGCCTCGCCCCAACCCCAGGAACCTTCAATCACCATGCGCGACGGGTTGCCGGTGACCGGATAAATCGAGAACGCAACGCCCGCCGACCGCGCGTTTACCAATGACTGTACGCCAACGGCCATCGGCGAGTCCCAGGGCGACAACCCATGCTCAAAACTGAAATGCAGGGCACGCTCCGAGAATAAACTCGCCCAGCATGACCTGACTGCCGCGACGACGCCTTCGCTGCCTCGGACGCCGAGATGGGTGACGTACTGCCCAGCAAGGCTTCTTGTCGCCGAGTCCTCCTTTGTCGCCGAACTGCGCACGGCGACCGGAAGATCAACCTGGCGAGCATCGAGGCAAAGTTGTCCATAGGCCGCGCCGATGGCGGCGACGATTGCCGCGGGCATGGGTGTCTCTGCTATCATTGCCTGTATCGCAACGGACGCCGATCCTTGAGCAGCGACGTTGCTTTCCTCAGCCGCGAGCAAAGCGTCGATTCGCTCCGACAGGCCGGTGTTCCCGAAAAAGCGCCTGAAACCATCGACACTTATCGCGAAGCCGTCGGGCACCCGCAGCCCGAGGCGTCGAAGCTGCCCGAGGCGGGCGATCTTAGGCCCCGCCTCCTGCTCGCAGTGGTCGCCGAGCTCGCTGAGCCAGATGATGCCACTCACGATGATGGTGCCACGTTGACCAGGACCAGCCCGGTATTGCCGTCGACGTCGACGATATCGCCGTCACGAATAACACCCGTGCCGACACCCACGCCAACCACGCAAGGAACGCGGTATTCCCTGCTGATGATCGAGGCGTGGGTCAGGGTCCCGCCGCCATCGCAGACGCAAGCGGCGATTTTGGTGAAGGCCGGCGTCCAGGCCGGTGTCGTCCCCTCGCAGACCAGCACGTCACCGATCTGGATCGTGTGCAACTGCGACGCGCCGTGCAGGACCCGGGCCGGTCCCCGAGCCGTTCCGCTCGATGCCGCGACGCCTTGCAACTCGCGGGGGTCGGTATTGCCCGCGTTCACCGCGGCGAGGAAATGCCGGTGGATGCCAAAGATCTCGATCATCACCGGATCCGCGACCGCGTCCGGCACGGTCCCCAGCACCTTAGGCATCGATGGGCGGCGGCCGAGCCACTCATTGTAATAGTCTCGGCGGTCCGGCAGCAGCCCGCGCATCTCGGCCAAATTCCGCATTCCCTTGCACACATCCACGAGTTCGCGGTGAAACGAAAACAGCGCGTCGGTGGGATCATCGAGTCCCAGTTCGCTTCCGATGGCGAGGCAGGCGATACGTACCAGGGTCGTGGCGCGGAGATCTATGTAGTAGTTATGATCCTCGTTCCACCACGAGAAGTTTGCATGCTGGCAGGCCGCGAGACCTTGATCGAAAGCCTCGCGTTCCGACCGCGACAGCTTGCGATGCGCGGCTTCGATTGCTTCCTCCCGCTCAGCTGTCGACGCCCGTGCGCTGGCATCGAAGTCGAAATTGTTGCCTTTTTCTAGGAATGTCTTGACGGTTCCCAGCGCTGGCGTGGGATCTTCATGCCAAGGCGCGAGCATCGGATCCGCAATTCCTTCCGTCCGCATGCCGTATTTGGCAAGCATTGCCTCAAAGCTGGCGAGCCACGGCGACGCCGCCGCACCTACCCGTTTAAGATGCGACAGGTCCCTGACCAGCACCCGTATTCGCAAAGATAGAAGCTACGGCCGGTGTGGCGCGTGCCTCCTTGGTGAGTTGCCAGAGTGCACGATCGCACTCCATCATCTTGGTGTCGTAGCCCTGCAGGAATTTGGCGATCTGCGCCGGGCCAATTCCGTATTCTCCGCACATTCCGTAGAAGCCGAGGTAGTTCGCGAGCAATGGATACATTACCTCAAAATGAATTTCCCAGGCCCGGCGATTGAAATTACGAGCGTCGATCAACAGGTCCCCGAGCTCACGCAGTGATTTCCCGCGCGTATCAAACTTCTCGAAATAGTTGAGGCCCGTTTCCAGTTCCCAAACGCGTTCCTTCCAGATCTCGGGAAAATCATGAAGGTAGCGCGGTAGCCGCCTGCCCAGTCTCTGGGTGCGAAAGCTGGTCTGCCAAGGCGTTATTCCGGGTGCTTCCGACCCGTAGACGTAGAGTCCCGGCAATCCGGCAGGTCAGTCCGTTACCTGGCGGCAATGGCAGGTTCGTGGCACCGAATTGAGTGCCCCAGGTGTAAGCGTCCTCCAGATAGATACAACCCATCGGCGAGAAACCGCTCGGCCAATGAAAATCGATGAACCAGAACCGATCAGTATCCTCCTTGCGAAACGGTCGCGCCCGCTCGCTGATCCAGGGAGAATCCAGGAATTCAGGGCGGAAACTCGGGTACCAGAGAATCGCTGACGAACTCGTCGACCGGGATGATGGTGGGCATGGGCGCCTCCTGCGATCCGTTTTTGTTATTGGCGGAACATCTCAACAGAACGGCGAGAAGGTTACGCAGACCCGGCCGGAAATCGAAAGCAGCAGTACGGTTGATTTTATCGGATAACAGTTCTCAAACTGAACAGCAGCTCAATGCCCTGCCTGGGACAGACTCGCCTCGTTAACTCCCGTCGGACGAAGATTCGCACCTTACTTTTTACCATAGGGATCAATGGTGAGGATGAACCGGAGCGGGCTGCCAGGATCGCGGGTCGACGCAAGGCTCATGATCGAGCGCCAGGCAGTGATGGCGTGGTCTGATGTCCACGCCGCTCTATCAGAAGGTCGTTGTCGACGTCGAACGGCAAATTGGCGACGGCGTATATCGGATCGGTGACCGGCTGCCATCGGTGCGCCAGGCCAGCAAGTTTCTGAGCGTCAGCGTCACGACGATCAATCGCGCCTACGATCTTCTTGAATCGACCGCGTGGATCCGTGCGACGCCGCCGTCGGGCTATGTGGTGGTAGGAATTTTGGCGTCGACGACCGGGGCCTCAGATCGCACGCGGAGCGACCTTGTGGAGCCCCCTCCACTCGATCTTGAAGGCATCGCGCGACGGGTTCTGGGAGCAGCGGCCGGCGGGAGCAAGGCCCCGTTTGGAGCGGTCTATCCGGATGCGCGGTTGTTTCCCAATGCTCGCCTGCTGGCGCTGATGCGCGATGTTTCTCGCCGTCCCGAGCCCCACCATCGCCATAGACAGGACATCATGGGCCCGCTGGAGCTTCGTCGCGAAATCGCCAGGCGCTATGCCGTCCACGGGTGCCCGGTGACCCTCGATGAGATCACTGTCACGGCTGGGACAATGAATGCAATCAACCTCGCGCTGTCGACGGTCGTGCGTCCCGGAGATGCGGTCGCGGTCGAGGATACAAGCTTTTTCCCGATGTCTTTTTCGCTCCAGCGTTTCGGACTACGGCCGGTATCGGTGCCGGTGTCCGCGGAACTGGGTCTCGATCTTGCCGCGCTGGCACGAGCGCTTGCCAGCGGCGAGGTCAAGGCATGCCTTCTGATGACGAATTGCCACAATCCTCTCAGCGCGACCATGCCCGCCGAAAAGAAGCGGGAGTTGGTCCGGATCATAGAAAAATACGAGGTGCCCCTAGTCGAAAACGATGCGTATGGAGAATTACTTTCTCCCGATGAGGGCACCTCCAGCGTCAAACAATTCGACAGGTCGGGCCTGGTGCTTCACTGCTCCGGTTTTTCGAACAGCTTGTCTCCGGAATTGCGCGTCGGCTGGATCAGGGCCGGACGATTTCGGGACCGCATGTTGTCAGTGAAGTTCCTGTCGAACATGGCGTCAGAGTGGATCGCTCAGGAGACGGTAGCGGAGTTTCTCAAGCTGGGAAACTTCGACCGGCACCTACGCGCTTTGCGGTCCGCGCTTCGCGAACGGATGGCCACCGGCGTCAGCGAGCTGGCGAAGTGGCCTCGGCTTATCGTGCGCCGCTCACAACCGCGTAGCGGTTTCATGATTTGGCTCGAACTCGCGGCCGGCACGGACTCGCTCCGAATTCTACGAGACCGCCGCGCGACAGGGGTTGAGTTTCGTGCCTGGAGCGCTCTTCTCGGTAAATCGTGTGAGGGCAAACGAAATAGCACTCAACTTCAGCTTTGCGTGGACGAACGATACCGTCGATGCATTCAATACGTTGATGGCACTGATAGAACGCGAGTCGGCCGATCCAGGCGCCGAGGGCTGATGTCCGGTTTGGGTCGAAGGCGGCTGTCGCATGTTTTTAGGAGCTTCGTGACAACACGAGCTGGGACTATGTTGCGTATTCGTGACTAAAATCCGCGGTTCGCCGACATAGCGTCGCCGTCGGCGTGACCCCATGGCGCAGAGGCAATCGAGCGCTGCTTGACTCGCGCCACGCCGCATCGGAAATGAGCGACAGGTCGGCCATGTTCGCCCTACAATCCGCTATGTTCTGCGGTCGACTTTGACAAATGCGGGTTCTGCGGACCACTTTGATCAGAATTGCAGAAGACTGTGGCAAGGGGAACGGTTATATTTCAATGTCGACCACTGCAGTCGGCTTTGAAAAATTACATCTATCCGGGATTTAGGCTCCGCGAGGCGGAGCGCCGCAGGTGCAAGGGCCCGGGCACCTCCTACGCGGCCCTTGCGGAGACCCTTGCCCTTGCTCGCCTTCGCCGATTTGCTGGAACGGCTGGTCTTCGCTCATGCGCGCAACGCCAAGCTCGCCCTGCTGCGCCACTACTTCGCCACCGAGCCGGACCCGGACCGCGGCATCGCGCTCGCCGCCATTGCCGGCGAGCTGGCCCTCACCGCCGCCAAGCCGGGCCTGATCCGCGACTTGGCGGCGGCCCGCACCGACCCCGTTCTGTTCGGCTGGTCCTATGACTTCGTGGGCGACCTGGCCGAGACGGTCGCTCTGATGTGGCCGGCGCCGCCCGCCGACATCGAGCCACCC
Source organism: uncultured Pseudomonadota bacterium (assembly GCA_963762525.1). Taxonomy (GTDB): domain Bacteria; phylum Pseudomonadota; class Alphaproteobacteria; order Acetobacterales; family Acetobacteraceae; genus DATFDN01. The sequence continues at coordinate 326,760 of CAVXKT010000011.1, read as the reverse complement.
TCGCTCTCGGAGGTGGTGCGCGTCCTGGAGATCACGCCCAAAGCCGACTTGCCCGGCATTGTCGCCGGCTGGCTGGACGCCGGTACGCCGTCGGTGCGGTTCGCGCTGCTCAAGCTGATCACCGGCGGCTTGCGCGTCGGTGCCTCGGCGCGGCTGGCCAAGATCGCGCTGGCCGCGCTCGGCGGCGTCGAACCCGACGAGGTGGAGGAGGTATGGCACGGCCTCGCGCCACCCTACCTGAAGCTGTTCGCCTGGCTGGAGGGGCGCGCGCCGCGCCCCGATCCGGAAGCGGCGCCAGTCTTTCGCCCGCCGATGCTGGCGCATCCTTTGGAAGCGCCCGACATGGCCGCGCTGGACCCGGGCGCGTACCGCGCCGAATGGAAGTGGGACGGCATCCGCGTGCAGCTTGTCGCCACCGCCGGCGGGCGGCGGCTCTATTCCCGCGGCGCCGACGACATCTCGGCGGCGTTCCCCGAGATCATCGAGGCGATGGATTTCACCGCCACCCTGGACGGCGAGCTGCTCGTGTTTCGCGACACCGCGCAAGGAAGGCGGGTGGCGCCGTTCGCCGATCTGCAACAACGCCTCAACCGCAAGCAGGTGAGCGCGCGGATGCTGCGCGATTTCCCGGTCGGTGTGCGGCTCTACGACATGCTGTTCGACGGCGAGCGGGATATTCGCGCGCTGCCCTTCGATGCCCGTCGCGCCCGGCTGGAGACGTGGTTCGCCACCATGCATCCCGCCCGCATGGATCTCTCGTCACTGATCGAATTCGCCGCCATGGACGACCTGGCGCGGCTGCGCGAGGGCGCACGCGCGGCGTCGATGGAAGGTATCATGCTAAAGCGGGCGGACAGCCCGTACTTACCCGGACGGCCGAAGGGGCTGTGGTGGAAGTGGAAGCGCGATCCGCACACCGTCGATGCAGTGTTGATGTACGCCCAGCGCGGCCACGGCAAGCGCAGCAGCTTCTACTCCGACTACACGTTCGGGCTGTGGAAGGGCGAGGAGCTGGTACCCGTGGGCAAAGCGTATTCGGGCTTCACCGACACCGAGCTCGCCTGGCTCGACCGCTGGATCCGCAACCACACCACCGCCCGCTTCGGCCCGGTGCGCGAGGTGGAGAAGACGCTGGTGCTGGAGGTGGCGTTCGACGCCGCGCAACTATCGTCGCGGCACAAATCCGGCGTCGCCATGCGCTTCCCCCGCATCGGCCGCCTGCGCACCGACAAACCGGCGGCGGAAGCGGACAGGTTGGAACACCTGCTGGCGCTGGTGACGGCGGGAGGATCGGAGGACGGTTGAAACGTTTACATGACCCGCGCCGTCAATGAATCTCCCCCGACCGGCGGATCGCCTCGCGCAGCTTGGCCGCCGAGAAGTCGGGCGCATGGCAGACGTCGAGGATCACCTTTTCGCGGCGCGCGATCAACTCAATCGCCGCCGGCAGCTTGCGCACCGCCTCGGCGGGAACCACCACCGCGCCGTGGCGGTCGGCGTGGATCACGTCGTCATGGGCGGCGTTCATGCCATGAACGTTCACCGGCTTGCCGAAATCCACCAGATGCACATGCGCGTGGCTCGGGCAGACCATGCCGCCGATGATCTGGAAGCCTTCCGCCCAGGCATCGATGTCGCGGTAGGAGCCGTTGGTGACACAGCCGAGGGCACCCAGCGCCTTGTGGACGGTGGAATGCACCTCGCCCCAGAACGCGCCGTATCCGGGCGTATCGTCGAGGTCCTGCAATACGACGATGGTCGGCAGCTCGGCCGCCGCCACGTAATCGTACCAGTCGAGCCGGTTCGCCACCGCTCCGCGCGGCGCCTCCTTCGAGCGGATCATGCCGACCCGGGCCAGCCCGACCATCGGCGGCAGCTTGGGTTCGATCGGCGCCAGCGGCTGCGTGGTGAAGCCGATCGCCCGCCGCTCCGGCTGCACGATCTCGAGGCCGTTGCAGATCGTAGGCGTATCCCACTGCTTCAGAACGTCGAGGTCTTCCCGGGTGAAGGGCCGGTCCATGCGCGCCTCCTGCGAACCATATCGCGCGCCAGTCTTACCGCCATGCTCGCGCGCTGACAACCGGGCGCGGTCATCGCAGCAATCGCCCCGCCGCCGACTTTGGCGAGATGGGCGAGCCGGGCGAGATGCACCTTCAGGTCAAACCTCATCTGTTCGAACCATCCCCCGCTAAAGGGTGCACGGGGCTGCCGCGGAAGGTGTTGCCGACCAGCTGCGCGGGCGTGGCGGTGACGTTGTGGACGAAGGTGGTGCCGCGGCCTTCATCATTGATCACCACATCGTTGCGAAAAAGGATCTGCTCGGTCGGCTGGCTGACGCCCTCCGCCCCGATCATCACGACGTTGGCCGGGTTGTCCGAGTGCGGTCCCTTCTCCAATCGCGTGTCCTCGACGATCAGGCTGCCGCCGTTCGGGGCCTCGATCAGATAGCTGGAGTGTACCGTCGGGGCCATCCTCGATGTCGCAGCCGATGACCCGGGTGGTCAGCGCCCGCGACTTGATGGCGTGGCCCTGGTGGGTGCCGATGAAGCGCGAGCGTTCGACATCCAGCAGTTTGATATGATTGACATAGACGGCGTGCGCGCAATTGGAGGTGCAGACGCCGTTGCCGATGAACGTGCTGCCCAGGATGCGGATCGTCGCCTCCGGGTTGCTGGCGGACAGAATCCCGTTCTGATTGTTGATGAAGCGCGTGTTCTCGACGCTCAGATCGCCGCCCTCGGCGCGTATTCCGGCGCCGTTCCCGTCGGGGACGCGCGCGCGTTGCAGCGTGAGATTGCGGATGGTGACATCCTTGCCGTCGATCACCAGCAGCGCCTTGCCCTGACAGGGCTTGTCGGTGAGCACGGCGCCCTCGCCGACGCCCTCGATGGTCAGGTGGCTCTGGCGGACCACTGCGCAATCGAAATACTGGCCGGGACTGATGGCGATGGTGTCACCGTCATGCGCCCTCGCGACCGCCTGGCTGGGCTCTGCGAATGACTGCCCCGGACCGACTTGCAAGGTCGCCGCGGCGGCGGCGATCGGGCCGGCGACGGTCGCCGCGAGCGTCGCAATCCAACGGTTCATGAACGGACCCCTAGGTGATGGACGGGCGCGGGATAGCACGTTGCGCGCCGCGATCCATTCCTAATCGGCGAATAATCCGATTCCGTCTTCAGCGCCTTCCGCCAGCGGCGAACCGCTGCGCCCGATACGGGCGCGGGTCGATGCCGGGCGACTTGCCGCCGACCAGGTCGGCGACCAGCCGTCCGGTGGTCGCGCCCGAGGCGAGGCCGACATGGCCGTGACCGAAGGCGTGCACGATGTCGGCGCAGGCCGAGGCCGGACCGATGCAGGGCAGGCTGTCCGGCAGCGACGGCCGATGCCCCATCCAGAACGTCACCCGCTCGGCGGGCAAGTCGCGCGGCAATCCGGGAAGCAGCCGCAGCGCGAAGTCGCGCAAAATCTCCGCCCGCCGCCAGTTCGGCGCCGCCGCGAGCCCCGCCAGCTCTACCTGCCCGGCGATGCGCAGACCCTTGGCCATGTTGGTGATCGACATCTTGCCGTCGCTCGGCATCACCGGCAGGCGTGGTGCGGCATCGCCGGGATTGGCGATCAGCGCGTGATAGCCGCGCTCGCTCTCCAGCGGCACGTTGTCGCCGGCCGCGGCGGCGAGCGCGCGCGAGCGGGCGCCGGCGGCGATCACCGCGCGGTCGGCTTCGATCTCGCCGGCATCGGTCAGCACCGCGCGGAGCCGTCCCGAACTCGATGCGAAAGCCGGTTGCGCGCGCCATTCGCCGTTCCGCCCCGGATGCCTCGGCATGACGAACCAGCGCCGCCACATAGGCGCCGGGATCGCGGCAATGCCCGCCCGCCTCGACGAACAGCCCGAAGCGGTAATCGCGGGAGACGGCGGGCTCGCGCTGGCGCAGCTCGTCCTCGTCAAGCTCCACCCAACGCACGCCGGTATCGGCGCGCACCCGCCACGACAGCGCCTCGGCCTCGAACTCGGCACGCGAGGGGAACACGTAGAGCAGGCCGGAGCGGCGGATCAGCTCGCCCACCCCCGCCTCCTCGGCCAGTCGCAGATGCCGCTCGGGCGAATCGACGAGGAGCGGGCGGAGCGCGCGCGCGGTGGCGGCGACGCGCGTTTCGGTCGCGCCGGCGGCGAGGAACCGCAGCAGCCAGGGCAGCATCCGCGGCAGGTAGCGCCAGCGGATGGTAAGCGGCCCGAGCGGATCGGCGAGCCAGCCCGGAACCTTGCGCCAGATGCCGGGCGCCGACATCGGCACGACGGAACTCGGCGAGAGCCAGCACGCATTGCCGAAGCTCGCCGCCTGCTCGCCGCCCGGCTCGCCGGGCTCGACGATGGTCACCTCATGTCCGTCGCGCAGACACTCGACCGCGCTGGCGGCGCCGATGATACCGGCGCCGATGACGACGACCCGCATCGCTCAGGCGATCTTGCCGATCGCGCGCAGCTTGTTCTCCATCTCGCCCATGATGGTGCGCATCGGGTGCGCGTTCGCGAGGTCGGAGATGCGCGGAAAGGCCTCGGCGAACATCTCGATGGTGACGGGCCGGTCGGGATCGAATTGCACGCCCTCGGTCTCGAAATACTGCAGCCGCGTGAAGCCGCCGGCCTGCGCCAGGATGATCTGTCCGGAGACGTCGCATTGCTCGCTGCTGAGCCAGGCGACCGCCGGCGAGACCAGTTCGGGCTTGAGATACGGGGCGACCGCGGGGTTCACCAGCCCCTCGGTCATGCGCGTCAGCGCCGCCGGCGAGATGGCGTTGATCAGGATATTGTATTTGGCGCCCTCGAAGCGAAGGCCGTTGATGAGGCCGACCACGGCGAGCTTTGCAGCGCCGTAATTGGCCTGCCCGAAATTGCCGAAACTGCCCGAGGTGGAGGAGGTGACGACGACACGCCCGTAGCTCTGCGCGCGCATCACCGGCCAGGCGGCGCGGGTGCAATAGACGGTGCCCGTCAGATGCACCTGCACGACGGTCTCGAAATCCGCCATATCCATATTGTTGAACGCCTTGTCGCGCAGGATTCCGGCGTTGTTCACCAGGATGTCGAGCCGGCCCCAGCGGTCGATCGCGGTGGCGACGATCCGCTGCGCGCTCTCCCAATCGGCGACCGAGTCGTAGCTCGCCACCGCCTCGCCGCCGGCGGCCCTGATCTCGGCGACGACCTGATCGGCGACCGTGTGCGCGCCGCCCCGCCCGTCCACGGCGCCGCCCGGATCGTTCACGACCACCCTGGCGCCGCGGCTGGCGAGCAGCAGCGCATGGGCGCGGCCGAGCCCGGCACCGGCGCCGGTGACGATGGCGACACGATTGTCGAAGCGGATGTCCATGCGATTGTCCCCGATCCGGTTCACGGCACGGTATCCCGTCGGCCCGGGGCGCGAAAGCCGCCGCCGTTGCGGGGCATCGGGCGCGACCCTATAAGCCGCCGGACGGAGAGGTGCCGGAGCGGTCGATCGGGGCGGTCTCGAAAACCGTTGTACCCTTTACGGGTACCGAGGGTTCGAATCCCTCTCTCTCCGCCGAACCCGCCGTTTCCACGCCGCAGCACGCGATATTCTGCGATGTAGCCGCCGATTATACGCTAGACTGGCGATCGGCTGTTCTCGAATGTCCGGAGCAGCGCCGATGCAAATGATTGGTGATTGAGGCACAGATCGATGGGGTCTTGTCCGTATGTCATGACCACGGGTTCCGTATCGCCGACATCGATCCAGCAAAGACGTACCGGAAGCCCATTTGCTCGTCTTTATCGCGCGTCGTGAGAAGATCATTTAACTTCCGGTTTTCGCACGGAGAATGACGGCGATGCCGTTGCGCAGGAGGGGCAACAGGCTCGAACGCTGGGAGGTCGGCCTGATCAAGGCCATGGTCGCTGATGGGCGATGGCCGAACGATCAGGATATTCTTGCCCACTTCACGCGCCCAACCCGCTCGATCAACCACCGCTCCATCGCCGAAATCCGGACGGGGACCAAGCATACCGCCATCAAGATCGCCGCCCCCGACGAGTTGGACAGCTTCATCGCCTCCTGGCCGGAGGTGGACGCGGAAACCGGCTTGTCGCTGCGCGGCGACGAACTGCTGATCAAGGCGCGCGAGGCGATGATCGCGGCGGTGCATACCTTCAACAGCGCCGGCCTGACCTTCCGCGTCGAACTGTTCATCGTCACCGCCATCATCGCCTGGACCTACCTGCTGCACGCGTGGTTCAAGCGCGACGGGATCGACTATCGGCACACGAAGAATCAGAACGGCGAAACGGTCGTGGTCAAGACACCGAGCGGCGCCGAAAATACTGGGAACTATCGCGATGCCTGAAGCACGCGAAATGCCCGGTCGGACCCGGCGCGCGGGACAACCTGACCTTCTTGCTGGAGTTGCGGCACGAAATCGAGCATCGCTCGACCAGTCGGATCGACGATGCGGTCAGCGCCAAGCTGCAAGCCTGCTGCATCAATTTCAACGATGCCATCAAGAGCCTGTTCGGCGCGCAATACGCCCTCGAACGCCGCCTGCCGATCGCCCTGCAATTCGTGACCTTCAGCCCTGATCAGCGCGCCCTACTGAAGAAGGCCTCCACGCTGCCGCGCCATATCGCGACAATGATGGACGCCTTCGAGCGCCAGTTGACACCGGAGCAACAGGCCGACCCGCGCTTCGCTTTCCGCGTCTTCATGGTCCACAAGACCGCCAACCGCGCGCCAGGGGCGGACCTGGCGGTGGAACTGGTGCCGCCCGGATCGAACATCGCGGAGAAGTTCAATCTCGCGCTGAAGGAGGTCGAGAAGCGGAAATACCTGCCCAGCGAAATCGTCGCGATAATGAAAGGCGAGGGCTGGGACCGCTTCACCATGGATAGCCACACGAAGCTCTGGAAGCTCCTGATGCGCGAAACCCCGCAAAGGGCTACGGCGCGGTGGCGGTGGGCAAGGTCTGGTCCTGGTACGAAACATGGCTCGCGCGCGTCCGTGAGGAATGCCAGCAGCATCCGGACCAATACCGCACGGCGCCGGTGAGCCAACCCCCAACTCCTGCAACCGGCGGGGTCCCGGCGCCGGTGGCCCCGCCATGACCGCTGCCGGGAACGACGAGGTGCAGCCCGATCTCCTTTCCGGCGTCTCCGATCTCGGTGCGGTGCGTCATCTGCTCGCCGATTTGAACGACGACTTGCCCGGCAAGGTCACGCGGTTTCGTCATCTCGCCGACCTCGAGGGCGCGCTCGGTCCTCAAGGGACCATGCTTTTCGGGGGGCCGCGGCGCTCAACGCCTGGACCGAGGCGCGCTCGTCGTTTGTCCACGGCAACTTTGCCGCCACCGTCCTTCTCTGCCAATCCTTCGTCGAAAACCTGCTCGCCGCCTTTCTCCATGCCGGGCTGATGGTGGACGACCTCCCGCCACGGATCGCTTTCCGGGGCACGTTGAAGCTCTGTCAGGATCGCAATCTGATCTCCGGCCAGGACTCCGGCGACCTCGAACGGCTGATGAGCCTCCGCAATCCGTTGAGCCACTTCCGAACAGTCGCCGATGACCAAAACCTCGACCGCCGGGCGATCACAGCCGGCCTTCGGTCCGAAGCCCTGATCGAGCAGGATGCCTGGTTCGCAATCGGCCTTGCCGTGCGCATACTAGCCAAGCCGCAATTTCGGCTCGGATGAACCAGCGCCACCCAGGTTATAGGGCTATGGCGTAGATTATAGTGTTCATCTTCGTCAAGCGTCGGCCGCCACGCGAGCGGAAGACCGGAGCCCGCTTGCTCCGGTTCCGGTATGCTCGGTGGCGTGATCCGACTGACACTCCGCATCGACTTTGATGCAAGGCTGCCAGTTCGGGCCGTCGGGCGTCCTGCGTGAGCGCATCGAGCACGGCGCACCGGCCGACATCCTCGCCTCGGCCGATATGGGGCAGCCGCGCAGGCTCGCGCGGGAACGCGGCAACCGGCCGGTCGTGATGTTCACCCGCAACCGGATGTGCCTGCTGGCCCGCAAGGCCCTTGGCATCACACCGGCCAACCTGCTTGAGCGAATGCTCAATCCCGGGTTGCGTCTCGCCACCTCGACGCCGGGCGCCGATCCCGGAGGGGACTACGCCCTGGCGGTGTTCGCGCGGGCCGACGCCCTTCATCCCGGCGCCAAGGCGGCGCTTGAAGCCAAGGCCTTCGTGCCGGTCGCGTTGCCGCCGCAGTAGGCGTGTCAGGCCCGACCCGTTCTCCCGATCCTCGGGGGCTGAAAGAAATGGCCGGCATCGGTATGTTCCGGCAGCCGCGGCGCTCTATCGAGCTCCGGCAGGCGGAAGTCGGGAAGCCGGGAGGAATCGAATGAAACTTAGTGCCCGCAATCAGATCAAAGGCAAGGTGCTCGCCGTGCAGAAGGGGCAGACCACCGGTCATGTGCGGATCGACATCGGCAATGGTATCGTCGTCACGTCGTCGATCACCAACGAGGCCATCGACGAGCTGGCGCTGAAGGTCGGCGACGAGGCGATCGCCGTCATCAAAGCCTCCGACGTCATGGTGGCGAAGTAGGCGCTCGGCATGCACCGCGCTCTCGCAGTGATGGCGCCGATGCTGCTCGCCTGCCTTGCGACCGCACCGTCGTTCGGCGCCGATCCGGCAGGCGCCGGCGCGGCAAAGGACGGGGCGGCGATGGAGTTGGTCGGAGATTCGGGACGGCCGGCCGCCCTGACGGCCGAGGCGCTCGCACAACTTCCCGCCATGCAGCTCACGGCGTCCTTCGAACCCGGTCTCCGCCGGGTCTTCGAGGGCCCGTTGCTGTGGACCGTCCTTGATCATTCGCACCTCGTCGATCCGAGCACGCCCCGCGCCCAAGCGCGTTAGATCGTCCTGATTACCGGAAGCAACGGATACGCGGCGGCGCTCGGCCTCGGCGAGATCTCGCCGGCGCTCGAGGGTAAGCAGGTGATCTTGGCGGAGCGGGAGAACGGTCGGTCGCTTGGCCCGGAGCACTTTCGCGTCGTGGTGCCCGGAGATCGGCGCGGCGTGCGAAGTGTGCGCGACGTGATCCGCATCGCGGTCTTTGCTCCGACGGCACCGCATTGAGGGCGACACCATGAACTTGTTCGCCGGCTGAGCCGCATGGTTCGTGAAACGAGATCCGACCGGCCGAGATTGCCGTCTTGCCGCCACCCGCCACCGACGCCGGGCTGACGTTCGTCGGGCGCATCCGTACGCCGTGGACCTCCCGCATGGTCACGCCTCGGCAGGGACGCGAGGATGGGCCGCTGTGCCGTATCGAGGTCTTCGAGCCGTGGCAGCGGGCGCTCGACGGCCTGGATCGCTACGAGCGGATCGAGGTGATCTACTGGCTACACCTCTCACGCCGCGATCTGGTGCTGCAAAGCCCGACCAATGACGGGAATGCGCGCGGCACGTTCTCACTGCGCTCCCCGGCGCGGCCCAACCCGCTCGGGACTTCCATTGCCCGGCTGGTCGGCATCGAGGGCGGAACGGTGCTGGTTCGGGGGGCTCGAGTGCCTGGACGGGACACCCTGCTCGACCTCAAGCCGGACCGCACGCTGTTTTCCCCGATTGCCGCAAGCGGGTGATTTCCAGGTCGGCGATCCCTGATCCAACGACGGCCCGCGCGTGCGGACAATCTGGTGGTTTATGGTGCCGGGAGCCTGCGCGAGTTGATCGGCCGGATCGCCGAGCAGTTCGCGCAGTCGCACGGAGTTGGCGTGACCACCCGGTCGGCCCTTCCGGGTGAATGCGCGAGCGCATCGAGAACGGCGAGCGCGTGGATTCTTTCGCCTCCACGCTGCCGCGCGGCTGAAGACCAGGGATTTGTCGGGTGTCCCGCGATCGGGCTAATATTTGGTGGGCAAAATCTGTCAGATGGCAACTGGCAATAGGTCGACTCCGGGTGGAAAGCGGTCCGTCCGCTCGGGAACGGCCTCCGGTAAAAGCGGACAGGGAACGATGTCCTGCGAGGTCGAACAGCCTGCTGGCGGGAGTGCCATGCGCGTGTCGAAATCCGATTGCGCCGTTCGATCAGGGGTGGGATCAGTGTTGTCTCGACGTTCCCGGGAGATCGAAGTCCGGCCGTTGTTCGGCATGGAGGATTTCGACGAAGTCCTCATGCGCGAGCCCTGCGCGCTGCACGAAGACACTCTCGCGTGCGCCCGGGAGCATTAAGTTCCGAGGGCGTCGCCTCGCTCGAGGCGGTCTACCGCCGCGACGGGCGACGCATTTTCGCTACGCTCGTCCGGCTGCTCGGCAGCTTCGAACGGGCCGAGGAAGCCGAACATGACGCGTTCATCGCGGCCGCCGAGCAATGGCCGCGCGACGGTGTGCCCGCCAACCCGGTCGCCTGGCTCGTCTCCGTCGGCCGCTTCAAGGCGATCGACCGGCTCCGCCGCGACGCCCGCTTCGCCAGCATCGACGACCACGCTGAGATCGTCGAGCAGATCCCCGATCCCGCCCCCGGCCAAGGCGAGCAGGAAACGATCGAGGACGACCGCCTGCGCCTGATCTTCACCTGCTGTCACCCGAGTCTTTCGGAAGAGGCGCGCATCGCGCTCACCCTGCGCGAGGTCTGTGGCTTCGCCACCGAGGAAATCGCCCGCGCGTTCCTCACCACCCCGTCCACGCTGGCCCAGCGCATCGTCCGCGCCAAGGCGAAAATCCGCGACGCCCGCATCCCCTACGAGGTTCCCGAGCCCGACCAGTTCGCCCCGCGTCTCGATAGCGTGCTGCGCGTGATCTATCTCGTGTTCAACGAAGGCTATTGCGCCAGCAGCGGCGCGCACGCGCTGCGCCTCGATCTCGCCGCCGAAGCCATCCGGCTCGGCCGGCTGCTGCTGCGGCTCTGTCCCGAATCCGAGGTGCGCGGCCTGCTGGCGCTGATGCTGCTGCACCACGCGCGCCGCGACGCCCGCACCGACGGCGCCGGCGACCTGATTCCGCTCGAACAACAGGATCGGTCGCTCTGGGACGCACGGGAACTAGAAATCGGCAGCACCATGGCGCTCGACGCGCTGCGTACCCCGGGCCACGGTCCCTACGCGCTGCAGGCCGCGATCGTCGCCGTCCATTCCGAAGCGGGAACTGCAGCGGAAACCGATTGGGCGCAGATCGCCGGCCTCTACGACCGGCTGCTGCAACGCGAGCCCTCGGCGGTCGTCGCGCTCAACCGCGCCGTCGCCATCGCCATGCGCGATGGCCCGGAAGCCGGGCTCGCGCAGATCGAGCCGATGCTTACCGAAGCGCCGCTTGCCACCTATCACCTGACGCATGCCGCGCATGCCGATCTCTGCCGCCGTGCCGGCCGCATTGCCGAAGCGCGCGTCTCCTACACGCGCGCGCTCGATCTCGCGCGGCAGGAGCCGGAACGCCGCTTCCTGCGGCGCCGCCTCGCCGAACTCGCGCCTGAAAGAGATTCCGGTCCGACTGTCGAATCCCCGCCTGGCTGTTCGACGAGTGAGTAGAGGGGCAGCGGCCCCGAACGGAGATTCCCGATGTTGCAGCTCTTCGGCCACCCGTTTTCGTCCTACACCTGGAAGGCGCTGATCCCGCTTTACGCGCACGCGCTGCCGTTCACCTTCCGCATGCTCGACCCCGAGCACCCGGAAAATCAGGCTGTCGTGCAGCAGCACACGCCTGCCGGCAAATTCCCGTTGCTGCTAGATGGCGAGAAGGCCGTGTTCGAAGCGACCGGCATTATCGAATACCTGGCCGTGACTTCGTGCGGAAGGCCGCACGCTTCTCCCGGCCGACCCTACCACCGCCGCGCACATACGCATGCTCGACCGAGTGTTCGACAATTACGTCATGGCAAACATGGTCCGCGTGGTGCAGGCACATCTCGCCGCCCCCGCGGCACCCGACCAGGCGGAAATCGCCGCCGCACGGCAAGCGCTCGCCCGCGCCTACCGCTGGCTCGAGACGTGGCTGGAAGCGGAGGGCGAGCCCCCGGCCGTCACGCTCGTCACCTGTGCGGCGGCGCCGTCGCTGTTCTACGCCGACTGGGTGCTCCCGATCGCGACGGAAGGCTGCCCGCGCCTCGCCGGCTGGCGCGCGGCCCTGCTCGCGCTCCCGCCGGTCGCGCGCTGCGTCGACGACGCCCGCCCCTATCGCCGGCTGTTCCCGCCCGGCGCGCCGGATCGGGACTGACCGGCGGTCCCGGGCCATTGCCGCCGACGCCAACGTTCAAACACTCAGAAGGAACAAACCGATGGTGCAACCGATCCCCTACCTCGCCTTCGACGGCACCTGCGCGGACGCGATGCGCTTCTACGCGGAGGTCCTGCACGGCAGGCTCGGCATCATGACGAACCGGCAATCGCCCTTCGCCGACCGTTGCCCGCCCGAGCACCTCGACCGCATCATGCACGCCCGGCTCGAACTCGAGGACGGCACCGCGCTCTACGCCGGCGACTGCCCGCCCGGCATGCCCTATCAAGGCATCCACGGCGTCTCGATCGCGCTCAACTACGATAGCGTCGAGAAGGCGCAGCAGGTCTTCGATGCGTTCGCCGAGGGTGGCACCGTGACGATGCCGTTCAGCGACGCGTTCTGGGCCAAGAAATTCGGCATGGTGAACGACCGATTCGGTTGCCACTGGATCGTCAACGGCGGGCTGATCGACCTGCGCCTTGCCTCCTGACGCCACGAAACGGAGGGAAGGATGAAATACCTCTGCCTGGTCTATCTCGACGAGGCGCACTGGAGCGCCTGCCCGGATCGGGACTGCTTCCAGTTCGCGAGCGAGCTTGCAGGCAGCGGCCGCCTGCTCGCGGCCGAACCGCTGCACCCGGCGCACAGCGCGACTACGGTGCGCGTGCGCAACGGCAAGGCCGCGTTGTACGACGGTCCTTTCTGCGAAACAAAGGAGCTGCTCGCCGGCTTCTATCTTATCGAGGCCAGGGATCTGAACGAGGCGCTCGCGATTGCGGCGCGCATCCCGCCCGCCAAACACGGCAGCATCGAAGTGCGCCCGGTTCGCGCGCTGGACGTGACCGGATATCGCTCCTTCTCTCCCGCGGCGGCCGCGCCTCAGCCTGAACATTGACCTTGTTGCTCCGGCCGCCGGAGGCGCAGCGCAACAATTCCGTCGTTAGAACTCGGGTACCGGTGCTGCAAGGTGCGCTCATGTCGGCGAAGGCCGAAGACAGCGCGGCTGCGAGCGTCGAAATCACCTACGTCGCTCTACTGAACTCTTATTTCGCTCTGTGAGCAGCAGAGGAGAGGAAACCAAATGACCACCAACAATACCTATCTTGCGATGTTCCTCGGCAGCAAAACCAGCCCGCGCATGAAAACGTGGATGGCTCTTTCCGAAGCCAAACGGCGTGCCAAGGAACAGGAGGGCATGGTCGCCTGGAAAGCTTGGGTCGAAGAGCACCATGCGGCGGTTTCCGCCATGGGCGGGCCGCTCGGTAAAACCAAGAAGATCACCGAACGCGGCATCGAGGACGTGAGCAACGAGATGGGCGCCTTCATGGTCGTGAGGGCCGAATCGCATGACGCCGCGGCCAAGCTGTTCGAGAAGCATCCGCATTTCACGATCTTTCCGGGGGAGTCCGTGGAGATCATGCCGGTTCTGCCGATACCAAGCGCCTGATCAACGGCAATCTCCGTTCCGCAATTCATGAGGATAAATGAGCATGCCCAACACCGTCCGCTTGCACCGGGTTCTGGCAACCAGCCCGGAGAAAGTCTATCGCGCGTTCCTCGAGGCGGACGCGCTCGCGAAATGGCTGCCGCCAAACGGGTTTGCCTGCACCGTGCATGATTTGGAACCGAGAGTTGGCGGCACGTTTAAAGTGTCCTTCCGGAACTTCACTAACGGCAAAAGCCATGTGTTTGGCGGCGAATATGTTGAGCTCGTTCCGGGCGAACGCCTGCGCTACACGGACAAGTTCGACGACCCCAACCTACCCGGCGAGATTCAAGTGACGGTGGCGCTGAAGAAGGTATCGGTCGGCACCGAGCTGGATATTGTGCAGGCAGGCCTGCCGGACGCCATTCCACCCGAAGCCTGTTATCTCGGTTGGCAGGAGTCGCTGCGAAATTTGGCAAGGCTCGTCGAGCCCCAGATTGATCAATAGCGCCTCAGCATCGAGCCAAGGTCGTCCGTGGTGGTCGCAAAGTTTGGCTTGGTCCGAACTTGGTCTGAGCGTTACACCCCGCTGGCGCGCCGTTTCTGGACGTTGTCGAGATAGACCACCCCGGCGAGCAGCAGGCCCTCGATCACCATCTGCCAGAACGAGTTGACGCCGAGCAGGTTGGCGCCATTGCCGATGGTGGTGAACAGCACGGCGCCAATGAAGCAGCCGGCGACGGTGCCGCGGCCGCCGAACAGGCTGGCGCCGCCCACCACCGCGGCGGCGATCGCCTGCAGCTCGGCCCCGTATCCGGCATTCGGGTTGCCCATCGTCAGCCGCGCCACCAGCAACATGCCGGCGATGGTGGCGAACAACGCGGCCAGCCCGTAAGCGGCCAACGTGACCCGGGTGACGTTGACGCCGACCCGCCGTGCCGCCTCGATATTGCTGCCGAGCGCGTACATGTAGCGGCCGAGCCGCGTGGCGCCGAGCAGATACTGTGAGCCCAAGGCGAAGATCAGCATGATGACGAACATCGTCGGAACGCCGAAGACCGACGTGTTCGCAACGATCCCGAGCGATGTCGGAAGACCGGCGACGGTCATGCCGCCGGAAACCAGCATGGTGAGGCCGCGATAGCCTTGCAGCCCCGCCAGGGTGACGATGAAGGCCGGGATGCCGAGCTTGTCGATCCCGAGGCCATTCACCGTGCCGATCACCAGCCCGAGCACCAGCACCAGAAACGCCGCGAGCAGCACGTTCATTCCGGCCGAGAGCATCAATGCGAACACCACCCCCGTGAGCCCGGCGACCGCGCCCACCGAGAGATCGATTCCGGCGGTGATGATGGTGAACAGCTCCCCGTAGGCGATGATCGCGTCGACGGAGACCTGCCGCATGATGTTGAAGATGTTTCCGGTGGTCAGGAAGAACGGCGAGGCGAGCGCGAGCGCGATCCACAGCAGCACGGTGCAGAGCACGACCCAGGTTTCGACCGGCAGATTATGGCGCAGCCGGCCCGCCGAGGCGCGTTCGCGGGGCGGGGCCGGGCGGAGCAGGGTGATCGCGCGCCGCATCGGCGCCTCCTTCAGTCGCCGAGGAACGGCGTGAGTTGGTACTTCTTCGGGTCGAGCAGCCCCGCCATCGCCGGGCTGCTGATGTTCGCCTTGGTCACCACATGGACGCCCGAAGTCGACGTATTTCGGAAACACCACGCCCTTCGAGGCGGCGAGCCCGTACCACACGCCCGCATAGCCCATCATGAACGGATTCTGCACGATCAGCCCGTCGAGATTGCCGTTGCGCACGAACGCCACCTCCTGATCGGAGGTGTCGAAGGCCACCGCGCAGAGCTTGGCGCCGAGGCTCTTCTCCTGGATCGCCCGCCCGGCGCCGTCGCCCTCCAGTTCGTTGTCGGCGAACAGCGCCACCAGATCGGGATGGCGGGTGAGGATGTCCTCGGCATCCGACAGCGCCCGCGCCGGATCGTTGTTGCCGACCCGGTGCTCGACGATCTTCAGGCCGGGATACTTCTTCAGCTGCTCGACAAACCCCTTGTCGCGATCGTTCAGCGACTGCGCGCCGGCCAGCGCCGTCATATAGGCGACATTGCCCTCCTGCTTGCCGGTGTGCGCCTGCACGCACGCAGCCGCCTCGTCGGCCGCCCGCTCGCCGCCGGTGACGTTATTGGTGGCGAGGAAGGTCACGTATTTGTCCGTGTTGGCGTTGGAATCGATGACGATCACCGGGATGCCGGCGGCGGTGGCGTTGGCGATCGGCTGCGCGAGCGCCTGGGCGTTGGTGGCGGCGATGACGATCGCGGTCGGCTTGGAGGCGATGGCGTTCTCCGTCACCGAGACCTCGCCGGCCACGTCGGTCTCGGCCTGGGCGCCGAGCTTCGAGAGCTTCACTCCCAGCACCTTCGCCGCCGCGTCGGCGCCGTCGAACACGGTGGCCCAGAACTGCGAGGTGGTCGCCTTGACGATCACCACCACCCGGGCGGCGTTGAAATCGCCTTGCGCCAGGGCGGTTCCGGGGACGGCGAGGCCCAGGCTTGCGGCGATCGCCAACGCGCTGATCTGTTTCTTCACGCTTTCCTCCGTTGTTGTTCGTTGCGTCAGGCTGCGACGGCTTCGTCGGTCTCGCTGAAGCCGGTCATGTACTTGATCAGTTCCTGCTGCGTCGTCTCCGCCGCCGGGGTGACATGCACGATGCGGCCGCGATACATCACCGCGATGCGGTCGGCGACTTCCAGAATCTCGATCAGGTTGTGGCCGATATAGATGACGCCGACGCCCTCGGCGGCCAGCTGGCGCGCGAGCTGGATGACGTGCTCGCGCTCCATCACCGCGAGCGCCGCCGTCGGCTCGTCGAGGATCACCACCTTGGCCTAGCCAGTAGAGCGCGCGCGCGATCGCTACCGCCTGACGCTGGCCGCCCGAGAGGCGCGAGACGGTGCGCGCGCCGGGCGGGATGCGGCTCTCGATGCGGGCGAGCAGGGCGTCGGTCTCGGCGCGGATCTTGCGGTTATCGATCCCCGGCAACAGGCCAAACCAGCGGCGGACCGGCTCGCGGCCGAGGAAGATATTGGCGCCGACCGACAGCTCGTCAGCGAGTGCGAGGTCCTGATAGACGGTCTCGACGCCGAGCGCGCGCGCATCGGCCGGCGAACGCAACTCCATCGGCGCGCCGTCGAGCCGGATCGTTCCGCTATCTTGCCGATAGACCCCGGAGATGTGCTTGATCAGCGTCGATTTGCCGGCGCCATTGTCACCGACGACCGCCACCACCTCGCCGGCCTCAAGCGACAGATCGACCCCGCTCAGCACGCTGATCGGCCCGAAGCTCTTGTACAGGCTTTCCACCTGCAACAGCGCCAAGTTGCATTCCCCGACATTCGTTGATGGGGGAGTATGAGGCCGGCCGCCCGAGCGTCAATGGGCGAGCCGGGCGATGTTGCCAAGCATTCCGGTCCGCCACACACTCACACGAGGCGGGACGGGAGCCGATGATGAAGCGATATCGCCTGTTGCTGGCAGCGGCTTTCATCGCCGGGGCATTCGGCGGGGCACACGCCGCCGACTTGCCGAGGGCCGATCCGGCCGCGGTCGGACTTGACCCGGCCAGGCTCGACAAGATCACGAAGGTTTTGCAGGACGACGTGCTACGTCACATCCTGCCCGGCGCGGTGCTGCTGATCGCCCGACACGGCAAGATCGCATACGAGCAGGCGGTCGGTGAGCGCGATCCGCAAGCCGGCGCGCCGATGGAGCGCGACGACATCTTTCGCATTTACTCCATGACCAAGCCGATCACCGTCGTCGCGGCGCTGATGCTGCTTGAGGAAGGCAGGGTCGCGCTGGACGATCCGGTTTCGAAATACCTGCCGCAATTCGCCCACATGCAAGTCGCCGTGGTCGATCCGAGCAGCCAACTCATGCATCTCGTCCCGGCGCAGCGCGAGATGACCTTGCAGGACCTGATGCGCCATACCTCCGGGCTGACATATGGTTTTTTTGGTGAAACGCCGGTCAAGAAGGCTTATCGGGACGCCAAGCTCCTCCAGGGCGACCCCGACAACGCGGCGTTCGTGGACAGGCTCGCCAAACTGCCGCTCGGCTATCAGCCCGGCACCACATGGGACTACAGTCACTCCATCGACGTGCTCGGGCGGTTGGTGGAGGTCGTTTCCGGCAAGTCGCTCTATGAATTCGAGAAGGCCAACCTGCTCGATCCGCTCGGCATGGCCGACACCGCATTCGATGCGACGGCGCCGAGCCGGCAGTCCCGCATCGTCGAGCCGTTTCCCGATGATCGCACGCTTGGCGCCGACACGTCGATGGACGATCCCCGCGAGACTCGGCACTGGCAGTCGGGTGGCGGCGGGATGGTTTCGACGACCGAGGACTACGCCCGATTTTTGCAGATGTTGCTGAACGGCGGCACGCTCGATGGTCATCGTTACCTCGGTCCGCAGACGGTTGCCTACATGACTGCCGATCAGCTCGGCGCCGCGAAACCCGGCCCCTACTATTTGCCGGGTCCCGGCTATGCGTTCGGCCTCGGCGTTGCGGTCCGAGTCGATAAGGGGGTCGCCGCCTTCCCCGGCGACCCGGGCGACTGGTATTGGGGCGGGGCGGGCGGCACCTACATGTGGGTCGATCCGGCAACGGACATGCTGGTCGTATTCATGATGCAGTCGCCCAAGCAGCGGTTGCATTATCGCTCGTTGCTGCGCGACATGGTTAATGCCGCGATTGTCGGGAGTCGTGCACAGACATCGCTCACGCAATAGCGGCGCCCCGGGCCGGTTCTTCGCCGGGCTTAAGGCAACGTCGCGCGATGCCGTGCGTGCCTTAGCGGATGCCGGCGCGCAGGAAGCTCTGCACGAATTGCCGCTGGAACAGCAGGAAGGCCGCGACCAGCGGCGCGCTGGTCATCAGCGTGGCGGCGGTGACGATCGACCACTGGATGCCCTGATCGGGGGTAGCGAACACCGCGAGTCCGACGGTGAGTGGCCGCGTGCTCACGGAATCGGTGATGACCAGGGGCCAGAGAAAGTCGTTCCAGTGGTAGCTCACCGAGACCAGCGCGAAGGCGATATAGACCGGCCGGGCGAGCGGCACATAGACCTTCCACAGCCGGCCGAGCAGCGAGCAGCCCTCGAGCCGTGCCGCGTCGTCGAGTTCGTGCGGGATGGTCCGGAATACCTGACGCAGCAGGAAGATGCCGAACGCCGAGCCGAGATAGGGGATGCCCATCGCCGGGATGGTGTCGACGAGGTGCAACCACGCCATCTCGCGGTAGTTGCCGACCAGCAGGATGTTCGGCGAAATCATGAGCTGCAGCAGCAGCGCGGCGAACAGCAAGTTGCGGCCGGGAAACTCCAGTCGGGCGAAGGCGAACGCCGCGAGCGTGCAAAGCACGAGCTGCCCGAAGGCGGTGAACACCACCAGCAGGAAGGTGTTGAGGAAGTAGCGCGCGAACGGCGCCGCCTGCCAGGCGGCGACGAAATTGCGCCCGGTCAGCGGCGCGTTCGGCGCGAACTCGGTGGCGAATAGGCGGGCGGGGTGAATCGCGCTCCAGACGGCGTAGAGCAGCGGCAGGGCCCAGAGGAGGCCGGCGATCCACAGCAGCGGCGGCACCGCAGCCAGACGCCGGACCGATCGATCCGGCGGAAGCCGCTTCATCGGTAATGCACCCGCCGGCCGAGCACGCCGAACAGCAGCGCGGCGAGCACGCTCAGGATCAGCACCAGCAGCACCGTCGCCGCCGCCGCGTCGGGAACGTTCCAGTACTGAAACCCGGTGGCGTAGATGTAGTAAAGCAGCAGCGACGTCGCGTTGTTCGGGCCGCCCTGGGTCATCTCCACCACATGATCGACGACGCAGAAGGCGTTGATCGCGGCGGTGACGGTCACGAACAGCGTCGTCGGCCCCAGCAGGGGCAGGATCACCCGGCGGAAGAAATTCCATCGCGAGGAGCCCTCCAGCGCCGCCGCCTCGCGCAGCACCGGCGGGATGTTCTGCAATGCCGCCAGATAGAAGATCATGAAGAAGCCCGGCCTGCTTCCAGACCTCCACCGCCATCAGCGCCGGCAGCGCCGTCGCCTCGTTGCCGAGCCAGTTGACGCCGCCGAAGCCGAGCAGCGGCAGCAACCGGTCCAGCAGCCCGTATTCCGGGGTGTAGAAGAACAGCCAGATATTCGCCACCGCGATCATCGGCAGCATGGTCGGCAGAAAGAACACGAGGCGCAGCGCGGCCCGCCCCGGCATGGCGGCTGTTGACGGCGAGCGCCATCAACAGCGCCAGCACGATCGAGACCGGCACGGTGATCGCGGCGTAGACGACGTTGTTGAGCAGGCTGCGTCGGAATTCCGGATCGGCGAACATCGCTGGCGTAGTTGTCGAGCCCGACGAAACGTCCGCCGTGTCCGGCGATCGGCATGGAATAGAGGCTGGCCGCGATCGTGCCGAGCAGCGGCAGGTGGGTGAAGGCGAGCACGAAGCCGGCGGCCGGCAGCACCAGCAGCCAGCCGCTTCGAGCCGGGCTTCGCCGGATCACAGGTTCTGGTAAGGCCGCAGAATGGACGACCGCCTGCTCCTGCGCGGTCTTCGACGCCTGCTTCGGCGTAGCGCTGCCGGCCAGCGCGGCGTCGATCTGGTTTTCCAGCGCAGTCTGCACCCGCTGATTCTGATAGGTGGAAAGCTCGCCCCGCGCGGCCGGCAGAAAGTCGCGCGGCAACGCCGCCTCCGGGAAGCCGGCGATATATTGCTTCATCGCCGGGGTATCGTAGGCGAGCCGGTTTCACCGCGACATAGCCGGTGCGGATCGACCAGTCGGCGGAGCGCTCCGGCGTCGTCAGCCACTCGGCGAAGCGCAGCGCCGCCTGCTGCTGTACCTTCGAGGCGTGTTTGAGGATGTAGATGCTGCCGCCGCCGACCACGGTGCGCGCCGGCCCCTGATTGCCCGCGGGCAGGGCCACGCCGAAGCGGAAACTTGGCGTTCTGCTTGATGTTGGCGAGATTGCCGGAACTGGAGCAGGATGATCGCGGCGTTGCCGCGCAGGAAGTTGCTCACCATGCGTCGCCCAGTAGGTGATCCCCGGCGGCGTGGCCTTGCCAGGTCTTGTTGAGCCCGACCCAGTATTCGAGCGTCTCCACCGTTTTCGGCGCGTCGAAATAGACCTTCGTGCCGGCGGCGTTCATCAGGTCCTGGTCGTTGCCGGCGCACAGCGCGCCGAACGCCCAGTGCGCGTTGGCGATGTCGCCGGCAAATTCGATTCCCCAGGTGCGAGCTTCGCCCTCGCCCTTGGTGAGCTTTTGCGCCGCCTCGGCCTGCGCCTTCCAGTCGGCCGGATAGTGGTCGGGATCGAGGCCGGCCTTCGCGAACGCGTCCTTGTTGTAGATAGATGATCTCGGTCGATCGCTGGAACGGCACCGACCAGGTCTGGTCGCCGATCCTGGCGTTGAACATGAACGCCGGCCAGAAGCTCTTCGATCCACGCCTCCGCGCCGCATCAAGTCCTATCTCCTGCAACGAGACGATGAGATCGAGCGCCTGCAGCGAATGGATTTCGGAGGTGAGCAGCACGGCGAATTGCGGGCCGCCGCCGCCGCGCACGGCAGTGATCGTCTTGCTCAACGCATCGGCGATAGGTTCCGGCATAGACGGCCTTTACCTCGACGCCGGTTTCCTTGGCGTATTGGCGGCAATACCCGTCGATGATCTCGGCCATCGGCGCGCTGACCGTCACCGGGTAGAAGAAGCTGAGTTCCGAGGCGGGCGCCGCACGCACGATCGCCGGCAGCGCGAGGGCGCCGCTCGCCCCGGCAATCAGGCGGCGGCGGGTGATTGCGGTCATGGCGTCTCCCCTTGGCAGTGTCGGCTGCTTGCGGCATCGAAGAGATGCACGCGATCGGGCGGAATCGCGAGGTGCAACACGGCTCTCGTTCGCAGCGCGACTTGTCCCTGCACGCGCACGCGCAGCACCACGTCGGCGCCGCAGGCGCAGGTGAGCACGGTGTCGGAGCCGTGATACTCGCGTGTGCGTGAGCGTGACCGCCAGCCCGTCGGCGGCGAGCGCGAGATCCTCGGGCCTGATGCCGGCGATCAGCGAGCGCCGGTCGGCCGGTGCGATTGCCGGGCCAGCGGTGCCGCGCACCACCATCGCCGCCATCCTTGCGTTCCAACGCCAGCAGGTTCATCGGCGGGGTGCCGATGAAGCCGGCGGCGAACAGCGTGAGCGGGCGTGCATAAAGCTCGGTCGGCGCAGCGTCCTGCTCGACCCGACCCCGGTTCAGCAGAATCACCCGATCTGCCATGCTCATGGCTTCGGTCTGGTCGTGGGTGACATAGATCATCGTGATGCCGAGCCGGCGTTGCAGCGCCACGATCTCGGCGCGCATCTCGGCGCGCATCTTTGCGTCGAGATTGGAAAGCGGCTCGTCCATGAGGCAGACCGGCATTTCGGCGACGATCGCCCGCCCCAGCGCCACGCGTTGCTGCTGACCTCCCGAGAGCGCCGCCGGCCGGCGATCGAGCAGGGTTCCGAGGCCGAGCATCTCCGCCACCCCGGCAAGTCGGCGGGCCCGGACGTTTGCCGGCACGCCGCGCGCGCGCAACCCGAAGATGATGTTCTCGGCGACGGACAGATGCGGAAACAGCGCGTAGGACTGGAACACCATGGTGACGCCGCGATTGGCCGGCGGCGCCCGGGTGAGTTCTCGCCCGCCGATCGTCACTCGGCCCCGGTCGGGCAATTCGAGCCCGGCGATCATGCGAAGGAGCGTGGTCTTGCCGCAGCCGGAGGGTCCCAGCAGCACCGAGAAGCTCCCGGGCGCGATTCGAAACGAGACGTCCTCGACGGCGATGACCCGGCCCCAGCTCTTGCCGACATGCTCCAGTCTGACCTCGGCGCCCCGGGCGGCACCGGCCTCGCTGGATTTCGCGGCATCGTCGCGCGGCATCAGCCCCTTCCGAATGCCCGGCCAGTTTGTGCGCTCATGTGCAGTATGCCAAGATGAAACATTCGCGAATACCCCTCGGATCATGGAGGAACCATGCACGTTGGGGCTGGTTACGGATAGTCTGCGCGATCTCGCACTCGACGAATTGCTCGGCGCGGCGACCGAGCTCGGAGTGACGGCGCTGGAGTTCGGCACCGGCAACTGGTCAACGGCCCCGCATTTGGCGCTCGATCGCTGTCTGGACAGCGCGCGCTGGCGGCAAGCATTCCAGGCCAAGCTGAGCGACCGTGAAATTTCCATCAGCGCCCTGAACTGCTCGGGCAACCCGTTGCATCCGGGCGAACTCGGTCGTCGGCATCGGGAGGTGACTTCGGCGACCTTGCGCCTCGCCGGGCTCATGGGGGTGGGTCGGGTGGTGCTGATGTCGGGCTGCCCCGGCGGTCCCGGCGATGCCAACGCCAACTGGGTCACGACGGCCTGGCCACCGGAGGCGGCCCGCGTGCTCGCGTGGCAGTGGCAGGAGGTCGTCCTGCCTTATTGGAGCGACCTGGCACGGGCGGCCGAGACTGCCGGCGTCCGGCTCTGTCTGGAGCTGCATGGCCAGCAGAATGTTTACAGTGTTGCGACCTTCAGCCGGTTGCGCGAGGCGGTCGGCCCCACCATCGGCGTCAACTTCGACCCGAGCCATCTGTTCTGGATGGGCGCCGATCCGTTAGCGGCGATTCGCGCCCTTGGCGATGCGATCTATCACGTCCACGCCAAGGACACGCTCATCGGGCCGCCGGCGGCGGTGAACGGCCTGCTCGAGATCGCCCCGGTCGCAGAGGTCGCGCAACGGGCATGGTCCTATGTGACCGCTGGGGGACGGCCACGATTCGCAATGGTGGCGGCAATTCGGCATTGAGCTGAGGGCCGCCGGATACGACGACGTTCTCTCGATCGAGCACGAGGATCTACGACGATCCCCCGCGGACGGCGTCCGGCGATCGGTGGACCTGTTGCGCAGAGCGATTGCGGCTTGACCGGTCAATCGCGTCAGCGACCACAAACCCGACCGCCTCGGCGACCGAGCGGAGATGCGCATGGCCGGCGCGGGCGTAGGTCAGCGGATGCGCCTTCGCCGGGTCCTGCTCGGCTTCGACGATCAGCCAGCCATCGTAACCGGATTCGGCGAGCGGGCGAAGCGTGGCGGTGAAGTCAACGCCGCCGTCGCCGGGAACGGTGAAGACGCCACCCCGCACCGATCGAGAAAGCTCCACTGCTCGCGCAAGGCTTGCGCCAGCACCGGGACGCGCACGTCCTTGGCGTGGACATGGTTGATCCGATGCGCCCATTTGCGCGCGATCGCCGCCGGATCGGCGCCGGCGAACGCCAGATGGCCGGTATCGAGCAGCAAGCCGACATGCTCGGTTTCGGTCATCAGCCGATCGATCTCGTGTGCCTTCTCGATGACCGTTCCCATGTGATGATGGAAGGCCATGCGCACGCCCTGCGCCGCCATCCAGCCGGCGAGCGCGTCGACTCGCTCGAGGACCATCGGCCATTGGTCCTCGCGCAGCACCGGCCGCTGCGCCAGCCGGAACACGCCAGCCCCTGCACCGAGCCCGAGATTTCGGCGAACACCATCACCCGGCTGCCGCACGCACGCAGCAAGTCCAGATGCGGGCGCATCGCCGCGATCTCCTGCTCCACGGTCCGGTTGCGCAGCTCGGCACCGTACCAGCCGGAGACGAACTCCAGTCTGATGCCGACCAAGCACCTCCAGGAGCGCCGCCGCGTCGGAGGGAAATTTGTTGCCCTTCTCGATGCCGGAGAAGCCGGCCGCCCGGGCCTCCGAGAGGCAGATCTCAAGCGGCGTGTCGCCGCCGAGTTCGGGCAGGTCGTCGTTAGTCCAGCCGATCGGATTGGTGCCGATGCGCACGGTCATGGGCGGGCGCGGGCATAAGCTTCGTGAGCCTCGCGGACCTCGGCTCGCTCCGAAACCTCCGGGATCGCCACGTCCCACCAGGCGCCGCCGGCCGCCGTCGTCGCCGCCGGATCGGTCGCGATGACGATCACCGTGGTGCGGTCGGACTGCCGGGCTCGGACCAGCGCGGCTTCCAGCTCGGCAATGCCGCGCGCCGCCTCGGACACCGCGCCGAGGCTTCGCGCGTGGCCGACGAAATCCACCTCGGCGCCGCGGGTTCCGAGTCAGGTTGTTGAACGATGCACCGCCGCAGGCGCGTTGCAGTCGGTCGATGCAGCCGAAACCGCCATTGTCGAGCACGGTCACGATCAGCTTGCGACCCGAGCATCACCGAGGTCTGCAGTTCGGAGTTCATCATCAGATAGCTGCCGTCGCCGACCATGACGAACACCTCGCGCGTCGGATTGGCGAGCTTCACGCCGAGGCCGCCGGCGATCTCGTAGCCCATGCAGGAGAAGCCGTATTCCAGGTGATAACCGCCGGCCTCGCTGCGCCACAGCTTGTGCAGCTCGCCGGGCAATCCGCCGGCGGCGCACACGACGATGTCGCCCGGGACGGCGGCGCGGTTGACCGCGCCCACCACCTGCGCGTCGGTCGGCCATTCGGCGTTGCCCGGCGCCGCGGCGGCGTCCACCTCCACGTTCCACTGCGGCAATGAGATTTGCCGCCCGGCTCCGCCACGCCGCCGGGCTGGCGTGCGCGACCGAGCAACGCCGAGAGTCCCGCAGTGTGCGCCGCACGTCGCCGACGAGCGGCGTCGCTCCATGCTTGCCGGCATCGAAGGGGCTGGACATTGAGCTGAATCAGCCCCGCGCCGCCCGGCAGCAGCACGCGTGATCCGGTGGTGAAGTCCTGCAGGCGTGTTCCCGCTGCGAGGATCAGGTCGGCCTCGCGCGCCAGCGTATTCGCCGACCGAGCTGCCGGTGACGCCGATTGCGCCCGCGGCGTGCGTGTGATTCCAGGGCATCGCACCCTTGCCCGCCTGCGTCTCCGCGACCGGGATGCCGGTGCTGCGCCGCGAAGGCCTGCAAGCTCGCCACTCGGCATCGGAATAGAAGCACGCCGCCGCCGGCGATGATCAGCGGCCGCTCCGCCCGGCGCACCGCTGCCGCCGCGCGCGACAGCTCATCGATGTCGGCGCCCGGGCGGTGAAGGCGATGCCGACGCTCAGCGAAGAAGGCTTCCGGGAATTCGAACGCCTCCGCCTGCACGTCCTGACAGAGGCAGAGCGTGACCGGCCCGCATGCGGCCGGGTCGGTCAGCACCGACATGGCGCGCGGCAGCGCCACCAGAAGCTGCTCCGGGCGAGCGATGCGGTCCCAAAACCGCGAGACCGGACGGAAGCAGTCGTTGACGCTCGCCGTGCCGTCGCCCCAGTCCTCAAGCTGCTGCAGCACCGGGTCGGGGCGCCGAGAGGCGAACACGTCGCCGGGCAGGAACAGCACGGGGAGGCGATTGACGTGCGCGATGCCGGCGGCGGTCAGCATGTTCATCGCGCCGGGGCCGATCGAGCTGGTGCAGGCCATCATCTGCCGCCGCCGCTTCGCCTTGGCGAACGCGATCGCGGCCATGGCCATCGCTTGCTCGTTGTGGGCGCGGTAGGTGGGCAACAGATCGCGCGCTCGGTACAGCGCCTCGCCCATACCGGCGACGTTGCCGTGCCCGAAGATCGCCCAGCAGCCGGCGAACAGCGGCGCCTCAACGCCGTCTATCTCGGTCCGCTGGGCCACCAGGAACCGCACGATCGCCTGCGCGGCGGTGAGCCGGATCGTGGTCATGATGCGCCCGCCAGCTTCGCCGATCGGCCCGTCGCCATGCTCTCGAGCGCCGCATCGGCAAGAAGAAGGGCGGCGCGCCCGTCCTCGAACCCGGCGAGGGGCGGGCTTCCGGTTTCGATGCAGTCGATGAAATGGTCGAGCTCGGCTGCATAGGATTCGGCGTAGCGATCGAGGAAGAACTCCTCCACTCTGTCCCTCGCTCCGGTATGCGCGCCGCTCCAAGCCTCGACCGTGGTCGGATGGCGGTTGAGCGCCTGCAACATGCCTTTCTCGCCGAACGCCTCGATGCGCTGGTCGTAGCCGTAGGCGCAACGGCGGCTGTTGTTGATGTGCACGAGCGCGCCCGAGGCGGCGCGCATGACGACCATCGCGGCGTCGATGTCGCCCTGTTCGCCGATCGCGGGGTCGATCAGGTTCGCCCCGGTCGCGTAAACCTCGGTGACATCGCCGACAAGATAGCGGGCCATATCGAAATCGTGGATCGTCATGTCGCGGAACAGGCCGCCGGAACTCGCGATGTAGCCGGCGGGCGGCGGCGCCGGGTCACGGCTGGTGATCACCACCTGCTCGACGCCGCCGATTTCGCCGCCGAGGACACGGTCGCGCAATGCCCGAAACGAGGGATCGAAGCGACGGTTGAAGCCGAGCATCACCAGCGGATGGAGCGGCGCGATATCGCTCCGACACTTCTCGACCCTGGCGATGTCGAGGTCGATCGGCTTTTCGCAAAACACCGCCTTCCCCGCCTGCGCGCTGCGCGCGATGAGGTCCACATGCGTGTCCGTGCTCGACGCGATAAGCACCGCCCGCACGCGATCATTCACCAGCAACTCCTCGATGGAGGCGGCCGAGGCGACGTCGAGCGCAGCACCGACCTCGGCGGCGACACCCGGGAGAATATCGTAGCAGGCCACTAACTCGGCACGCTTGTTGCGCTTCAGGTTGCGCACGTGCATACGCCCGATGCGGCCGCATCCGATGACGGCGAACCCGATCAGGGGGCTAATCCCGAGAGACGGAGTTTCAGGACCGCGGCGCCACCGGCGGGACGATCGATATGCTTCGAGAGCATCCTCCGGAGCTCAGCCGAGGTGGTGCAGATGCCGGGCGCGCGTTTCACCAGCAGCGGGGCGACGGACAGCGAGCCCGAACCCGACCAGGTTGCACTTGGTCTTCAGTCCCATGCGTCTCTCCCTCGCGCCGGCGGCTAATGACGAGCCCGCAATCAGCCGGGCTTCCTGATCGGCGGTCAACGGCCCGGCCACAGGTTCGCCCGACTCGTGCTGTTAGCGCCGGATTGCAGCCCGCGTCCAGGCGTCGATCACGCCATCCACCGCCTCGTCATAGGAGCCGGGGCTGCCGGACTGCGGATTGCACCGGGCGCCTGATACTACTTAGCCGCGGCGCTACGGTTCGCCGCGCTCGTCGAGGTCGCGCAGCATCACCGTCACGCCGCCCCGCAGGCGCTTGATGCCGCCGCGCACCTGCCCTTCGTCACAGAGTTGCCGACCTTCGGTGCCCATGCCGAGAACCTCATCCTGCGGCGGGCGCGGCGCAATGCGAACCAGTTCGGCGAGCTTGGCCGACAATTCCAGGCAGTAGGCTCTTGTGTCGGTGGTCACGATCGCCGGCGGCGACCGGGTAATACCGGGAACCGTCGTGAACAGCACGAATCCGACTCCGGTGGTCAATCCGGCGACCCCGGTGGCGCGGACGAACGGCGACATGGCTCTCTGATAGCGGGCGCCGCGTGTCGCCTCCCGTGGCAGACAAATGACATCGGCGTTAGGCGGCACTCTCCTCCTGGCGGGAGCGGCGGTCAGCGGGCGCTCCGACGTGCAAACGCGCGATCAGCCCGGGCGCGGCGTCATCCAACGCCAAGCTGCCGCCGTGCAGCTGCGCGACGGCTTGGACCAGCGCCAGGCCGAGACCGGTGCCGGGGGTGTTTCGGGCTGCCTCGGCGCGGTAGAAGCGCTCGATCGCCCGACCCCGGTCGGCGGCGGGGATGCCCGGCCCCTGGTCGGCGACCGTGATCCAGACGCCGTCACCGCCCGCCTCCGCGCGCAACAGCACCCGGCCGCCGGCGGGCGAGAATTTCACCGCGTTGTCGACCAAGTTGGCGACCGCCTGCTGGATCAACTCGCGATCGCCATAGGCGGGCAGCCGTGCCGGCACGTCCACGACCAGCCGGACACATTTTTCATCGGCCACCACGTCGTACAACTCGGCCACGTCCGCCAACAGAGGCGCGATGTCGAGATCCGCGAACGCCGACCGTCGCGAGCCCGCCTCGATCTCGGCGATGCGCAGCAGGCCCTGAAAGATCGCCGACGATGCCGTCGAGGTCGGCGGTCGCCCGCTCGATCGCGGCCTGCATCTCCTCCGGCGAGCGCGCCCGGGCCGCCGCCTCCTCCAGCCGCCCGCGCGCCCGGGTGATCGGTGTGCGCAGGTCGTGGGCGATGGCGTTCGAGACCTGCCGTACGCCGTCCATCAGCCGGGCGATGCGGTCCAGCATGTCGTTGATGGTCTCGGCCAACTGATCGAATTCGTCCCCGCGTCCGGACAGACGCACCCGGCGCGCGAGGTCGCCCGCCGCGATGGCGGAGGCGGTGGCGGAGACGTTGGCCAGCGCCCGCCGGAACAGGCTGCGCACCACGACCGCACCGAGCGTCGCCATGGCGATGACCACCACCATCGCCCACAGCAGGGCGTCGGTGAGCAGCCGGCGAAGCTGCGCGCGCGTCTGCACGTCGCGCCCGACCAGCAGGCGGTAGCCGCCGGGCAGATCGTAGCGATGCACGTGGGCGAGCGAACGCATCCCCGCCCGCTGCACCGGCAGCTCGTACCAGCGGTCGGTGCGCGTGACGGCGTCCGGCCAGTCCTTGAGATTGCCGGCGATGAGGCGATTGTCGGGGCCCATCAGCAGGTAGATCGCGTTGTCGTCGACATCCTGCGCCAGCCGGTCGTCGATGGTCAGGATCAGCGCCGCGATGCCGCCCTGATGCCAGCGATCATAGAGCGCCTGGGCATCGGCGCGCACCGCCGCCTCGGTCTGCCGATCGAGCAGGCCGGCGGTCGCCCACCACAAGAACACGGCAAGCGCGGTGGCGCTGATGGCGAGCAGCACGGCGTATACGAACGCGAAGCGGATCGCCGCCGAGCGCAGGAAACCGGTCCGACGGCTGGCGGGCCGGCAAAACCGACGCCGGGCCGCGGCGAGAGTCGCCGCTCAGCGCCGGTCGCGCAGCCGCCGGCCGTCATCCGGCATCAGCCATTCTCGGGGCGCAGCATATAGCCGGCGTTGCGCACGGTGTGGATCAGCGGCGAGGGGAACGGCTTATCGACCTTCTGGCGCAGCCGCGAGACATGCACGTCGATGACGTTGGTCTGCGGATCGAAATGGTAGTCCCACACGCCTTCCAGCAGCATGGTGCGCGTCACCACCTGGCCGGCGTGGCGCATCAGGTATTCGAGCAGCCGGAATTCTCGCGGTTGCAAATCGATCTTCTGCCCGCCCCGTCGGACCTGGCGAGACAGCAAATCGAGCTCGAGATCGGCCACCGCGAGTTTCGTCACCGGCCCCTCGGGCTTGCCCCGACGCACCAACGCCTCCACCCGCGCCAGCAGCTCGGAGAAGGAGAACGGCTTGGTCATGTAGTCGTCGCCGCCCGATTTCAGGCCCTTGACCCGCTCGTCAACCTCGGCCAACGCCGAGAGGATAAGGACGGGAACGCTGTTCTTCTGCCCGCGCAAAGTCTCCAGCACCCGCAGACCGTCGATGCCGCCGGGCAGCATTCGGTCGAGGACCATCGCATCGAAGGGCTCGCTGGCGGCGAGGAACAGGCCGTCCCGCCCGTTATCGGCGTGCTCGACGACATGCCCCGCCTCGCGCAGGCCGCGCACCACGAAACCCGCAACCTCCTTGTCGTCCTCGACCACCAGAATCCGCATTGTCACCTCCTTCCGGGGCCGGCCCGTCGGCTAACCCGATTCCTCCGGCGGCCGCCGACCGACCGTGACCGGCACCGACAGCATCCGCCCGTCGCGCCGCACGTCCAGCGTCACCGTCCGCCCGGGCGGCTGTGCGGCGATGGCGCGGACCAGGCCGAGCGCGCTATCGATGTGCTCGCCGTTGACGGCCGTGACCACGTCCCCGGCCCGCAAACCCGCACTCGCGCCGGGCCCATTACGCTCGACGCCTGCGATCACAACGCCGGAGCGGGCCATCCGGTCGCCTTCCAACGTCTGCACCGAAACGCCCAGCCAGCCGCGGTCGATCCGGCCATGCGCCTCCAGCTCGGCGACCGTCCGGCGAACGAGATCCGCCGGAATGGCGAAACCGATGCCGACCGAGCCCCCGGAGGGGGAGACGATCGCGGTGGTCATCGCCACCACCTCGCCATTGAGGTTGAAGGCGGGACCGCCGGAATTGCCCGGATTGATCGGGGCGTCGATCTGCATGAAGTTGTCGAACGGCCCGGCGCCGAGATCGCGTCCGCGGGCCGAGATGATTCCGGCCGTGATCGAGCCGCCGAGGCCGAACGGATTGCCGGCAGCAACCACCCAATCACCCACCTGCACCCGGCTCGAATCACCCCAGGTTACGGCGGGCAGCGGGTGCGGCGGCGTCACCCGGATCACCGCCACGTCGGTCAGCTCGTCGGCCCCGACCACGCGCGCCGGAAGTTGCGTGCCATCAGTGAGCGAGACCGTGATGCGGCTGGCCTGGCCGACCACATGGTTGTTGGTGACGATCACGCCGGAGGGATCGACGACGAAGCCGGAGCCGGCGCCGAGCACGTCCTCATGCCGCTCGCCGAAGCGACGGCGAAACTCCCGCCCCAGTGGAGTGTCTCGGAGTTCGGGCGGCAATTCCCGCAGAACATTGCCGGCATTGAGGTTCTCGGTAACGCCGATATTCACCACCGACGGCAGCACCTTCTTGACCAGCGGCGCGAACGTCTCCGGCACCGGACCGGAGCCGCCGCTGATGGGCTGCGTACAGGCCGAGGCGAGCAGGACGAGCCCGATCGCCAAGCCTCTCGGAGCCAGCCAAAAGAGGCGATGGGCGGTCATGCGAGCTGATCCTCCGACGCAGCGGGCGGGCTGAAATCCTTGTCATGACATGGCATGGCGACGCGGGCGCAACAAGACAAGAACCGGGTCGGTTGCGGGCCCGGGTTTGCCGAGGTGTATAGCTTCTCCTGAAGGAGGGATGTGATGTTCAGCCTCGACGAGCTGGAGCGGGCATGCGCCCTCGTCCACGCCCATTTTCCCGGCACCGCGCAGTATGCCTGGCCGCTGCTCGCCGCCCGCACCGGCGTCGAGATCCGCGTCAAGCACGAGAACCACACCCCGATCGGCGCCTTCAAGGTGCGTGGCGGCATCATCTATATGGACCGCCTGCGCCGCGAGCGGCCCGAGATCCGGGGCGTGGTGTCGGCCACCCGCGGCAACCACGGCCAGTCGCTCGCCTATGCGGGCGCGGCCGCCGGCATTCCGGTCACGATCGTCGCCCCGCGCGGCAACAGCGTCGAGAAGAACGCCGCGATGCGCGCCCTCGGCGCGCGATTGATCGAAGAGGGCAACGATTTCGAGCAGGCGCGCGAGGCGGCGGCACGGATCGCCGCCGAAGAGAGCCTGGAATTCGCCCCGTCGTTTGCGCGCGATCTGGTGCTCGGCGTCGCCACCTGGGCGTTGGAGCTGTTCCGCGCCGGACCGCCGCCCGAAACGCTCTATGTGCCGATCGGGCTCGGATCGGGCATCTGCGGCGCCATTCTGACGCGCGATCTGCTGGGACTTTCCACCGAGATCGTCGGCGTGGTCGCCGCCGGCGCCGATGCCTATGCGCGCTCCTTCGCCGCCGGCCATGTGGTCGCGATCAATCGCGCCGACACGAGGGCCGACGGCATCGCCACGCGCCAGCCCGACGCCGACGCGCTCGCCATCATCCGCGCCGGTGCGGCACGCGTCGTGACCGTGTCGGACGCCGAGATCGCGCGGGCCATGCGCGTGCTTTGGCAGGACACGCACAATTTGGCGGAAGGCGCCGGCGCTGCCGCGATGGCGGCACTCCTGCAGGAGCGCGCGCGCCTGGCCGGCAGGCGCGCCGCGGTGGTGCTGACCGGCGGCAACATCGACCTCGACGAGTTCCGCCGCTGGGTGCTTGCCGGGGAAAACCCCAGCTGATCAGAGGGCGGATCGCGCAGAAGGCGAGTTTTAGCACTTTCTTAACCTGATTGACCTTCCTATGCGGCATGGACGCAAAAACGCGCCCGTGCCGGTTGATCGCGTTTGCACTGCTCGCCGCAGTTGCGGCGCCGGCATTCGGGCAGACGCTGCCCGACATCTTGCCCGCTTTGCCCGGCTATGGCAC
This sequence comes from uncultured Pseudomonadota bacterium, assembly GCA_963762525.1. Lineage (GTDB taxonomy): Bacteria > Pseudomonadota > Alphaproteobacteria > Acetobacterales > Acetobacteraceae > DATFDN01. Next base: position 294,071 of record CAVXKT010000011.1, on the reverse strand, counting down.
CGATCCCGGCGTGACTGTGCAGACCCGTGCGCGTCCGGCATTCGACCCGCTCGGCATTCCGCTCGGCGGCGCGCTGATGCGCCCGCAACTCGACGAATCCTTCGGCTTCGATTCCAACCCGCGGGGCATCGCGTCCGGGACGCGGCAGTTGGCTGCTTCGGACGCAGCCTTCGATCCTGATCGAGTTCGACATCCCGACGCGATCCCTACGGACTTTATTTAAGCCTCGACGACCGCACGACGCCGGAGGCGCCGGCACTGGACCGGACTGACTGGACGGCGGCCGGCGGCACCACCCTCACGCTCGGCGAGGACCACCTGACGCTGGGTGCGGCGCATCTATCACAGCACCAGGAGCCCGGTGACCTCGACGCGCTGCCGACCGATCGCCCGATCGCCTATCAGCTCAACAATGTCCGAGCCAGCTACACGACCTCGCTCGGCCGGCTGACGCTGGAACCCGCACTCGATCTCTCGACCTGGCGGTTCGGCGAGCGCCGTGATCGGCGGGCTTCCCGTCGCGCAGACCTATCGCAATCGCGACGTCGTGCAGGGCGGGTTGACGACGCGCTGGGAGCTGGCGCCCAACCGTAATCTCGTGCTGGCGCTGCGGGGGGCCGCGCAGGACTATACCGACACGCCACCCGGCACCGCCTCGCCCGACTCGCGGTCGCTGACCGTGCTGGCCGGACTCGACGATGCCTCAGACGGGTTGTGGCACTATCGCCTGCTCGGCGGTTACGAACGGCGAGGGTTTGCCAGCCCGGCCTTTCCCGCACACGGCGCGCTGGTCGGCGAGGCCGACGCGATCTTCACCCCCGGCGGCATGACCACGATCACCGCCAGCGTGAACCGCGCCATCGAAGACGCCGCGCAGGAGGGCGTCGCCGGTTATGTCGGCACCACCGGCCGGATGCGGGTGGACTACGAATGGCGCCGCAATGTGCTGTTCGATTTGACGGCGGGGATTCAGCATGCGGATCTGCTGGGCGGCGGCGGCACTCAAACGACGGTGCTCGGCGGTGTCGGCGCGACCTGGCTGCTGAACCGAAGGGTTCGCCTGGTCGGCACCTGGGACATCAGCGAGACCCGCACCACCGGCGGCAAGGCGCTCTCCGGCAGCTTCGTGCGCTCGGTCGAGCTGATCACCATGCGGCTGGGATGGTGACGCGCCTGCTCGGCCTGGACTTTGCCGACCTTCGCCTGGAGGACGCCGTCAGGGTGATTGAGGCGCGCCCGGCCGGCGCCGCCTTCGGTTATGTCGTCACGCCCAATGCCGATCACATCGTCCGGCTGCGCCGCGATCCCGAACTGGCCGAAATTTATCGAGCGGCGTCTCTGCGCCTGCTCGACTCCCGCGTCATCGCCCGCTTGGCGCGCGGGCTCGGCTTGGCGTCACCGCCCGTCGTGACCGGTAGCGATCTCACCGCTCGGCTTGCTGGCCCGTCTGCCCGCCGGCGAGCGGGTCGCGATCGTCGGGTTGCGCGCCGATCGCCTGCCGGCGCTCCGGCAACGCTGCGGGCTTGCCGAACCCGCACATTACGACCCGCCGCTCGGTTTCGACCGCGATCCGGCGGCGATGCGCGCGGCCGTGCGCTTTGTGCTCGATCATCCCGCGCGCTTTATCTTCCTGGCGGTGGGCTCGCCTCGTCAGGAGCGTTTGGCGGCCGCAATCGCGGCCACCGGCGAGGCCGTCGGCACCGGGCTATGTATCGGCGCCGGGCTCGATTTCCTGACCGGCGCGGCCCGGCGCGCGCCCGTGCTCGTGCAGCGGCTCGGGCTCGAGTGGCTACACCGGCTCGGCGCCGATCCCGCTCGGATGGCGCGGCGGTATCTGCGTGATGATCCGCCGATCCTGGCGATGCTGCTGCGCGAACGGCTGGGGCGTCTATAACGGGGGGATGACCGCCCCCCATCCGGCAACCGAGGGCGCTTCGCCCGCCATGGCGCAATGGTTCGCCGTCAAGGCGCGGCATCCGGACGCGCTGGTGTTCTTCCGCATGGGCGATTTCTTCGAGATGTTCTTCGCCGATGCGGAAGCGGCATCGGCGGCACTCGACATCGCGCTGACCCATCGCGGCGAGCACGCCGGCGCGCCCATCGCGATGTGCGGCGTGCCGGTCCACGCCGCCGATGCTTACCTGGCGCGACTGATCCGGCGCGGCTTCCGGGTCGCCGTTGCCGAGCAGATGGAGAACCCGAAGGCGCGTGTCGGCAGGGGGCCTATCCGGCGCGAAGTGGTGCGGGTGGTGACCCCGGGAACGCTCACCGAGGACACGCTGCTGGAGGCCCGCCGGCCTAATCTGCTGCTGGCCTTATCCGCCGACCGCGCCGGCATCGGCGCCGCCTGGCTCGACGTCTCCACCGGCTTGTTCGAGACCGAGCACCTGGCCGAGCCCGAGCTGCCGGCGCTACTCGGCCGTCTCGACCCGGCGGAAATTCTTGCCCCCGAAGCGATCTCGCTCGGTGACTTCGCGTCGCGCCGTGCGCCGGAAGCGGCGCCCTCGGCGCCACTCGCGGCGCGCCGGCTGGTCTCGGAGGCATTCGGCGCCGCCAGCCTCGACGCCTTCGGCACCTTCTCCGACGCCGAGGCGGTCGCCGCCGCACTGGCGCTCGATTACGTGCGTGCGGCCGGCTCCGGCACACTGCCACGGCTCTCGCACCCGGCCTCGCGGGCCGGGGCCGGGATACTCGCGATGGACGCCGCGACGCGCGCCAGCCTGGAGATCGTGCGTGCACGCGATGGCGGCCCGCACGCTCTGTTGCCCGCGATCGACCGCACGCTGACGGCGCCGGGGGCGCGGCTGTTGACTGAATGGGTCAACGCGCCGCTCTCCAGCGTGCCGCGCATCACCGATCGTCAAGACACCTGGGCCTGGCTGATCGGATTGCCGGAGCTGGCGGCGCGGCTGCGCGCGATGTTGCGTACCACGCCCGACATGGAACGGGCGCTCGCACGCCTATCCCTTGGGCGCGGCACGCCGCGCGATTTGGCGGCGCTGCGCGACGGCCTCGCCGCATGCCGTAGCGCCGCCGCCTTGCTGGAGGCGGCCGACATGCCCGGGTTGCTGATGATCGCCCGCCTTGCCCTGGTGGTGGACGAGACGCTTGAACGGATGCTCGTCGATTCACTGACCGATCCGGCCCCGGCACGGCTGGAGTATGGCGGTGCGATTCGCCCCGGCTTCGATGCCGAGCTGGATGGCGAGCGGGCGCTGCGCGACGACAGCCGCCGCGTGCTCGGCAAGCTCCAGCTCGACTATGCGCAGCGCTTCGGCGTCGCCAGCCTGAAAATCCGCCATCACGCGCAGCTCGGCTATGTGATCGAGGCGCCTGCCGCCGCGGTCGAGCCGCTGCGCGGGTTCCCGGATCTCATCTTGCGTCAGAGCATGGCCAACGGCGCCCGTTTCAGCACCACCGAGCTTGCCGAGCTCGACCACCGTATCGCCGAGGCCGCCGAGCGCGCCGCGCAACGGGAGCAGGTGCTGTTCGCCCACCTCTCTCGGCTCGTGATGGTCCGGGCGAGCGCGATCGCCGAGGCGGCCGCGGCGCTGGCGCTGGTTGACGTTGCCCAATCCGCCGCTCTGCTCGCCGCGCCGGGCGATTGGTGCCGCCCCAAGGTGACGGAGGATGCGGCTTTCGAGGTAAAATCGGGTCGGCATCCGGTGGTCGAGCGCGCGCTGGCCGGACAGGCGGCGTTCGTTCCCAACGACTGCGACCTTTCGCCCGATCGACGGCTGTTGCTGCTCACCGGGCCCAACATGGCGGGCAAATCCACCTTCCTGCGCCAGAACGCGCTGCTGGTCGTGCTGGCGCAGGCGGGCTTGCCGGTGCCGGCCGCCGCGGCTTGCCTCGGCGTCGTCGATCGCCTGTTCTCGCGGGTCGGCGCCGCCGACGACCTCGCTCGCGGCCGTTCCACCTTCATGGTGGAGATGACCGAGACCGCTGCGATCCTTAATCAGGCCGGACCGCGCTCGCTGGTGGTGGTGGACGAAATCGGGCGCGGGACGGCGACGCTCGACGGCCTCGCGATTGCCTGGGCGGTGTTGGAGGCGCTGCACGGGGTGCTTCGCTGCCGTACCATTTTTGCCACCCATTTCCATGAATTGGCGGAATTGGCCGACCGGATGCCCCGGCTCAGGCCGCACACGATGCGGGTCAAGGAATGGAAGCGCTCGGTGGTGTTCCTGCACGAGGTCGCGGAAGGCGCTGCCGGACGGTCCTGGGGTGTGCATGTCGCGCAACTGGCCGGCGTTCCGGCGACGGTGGTGCGGCGCGCCGCCACGTTGCTCGCGGCGCTGGAGCGCGAAGGCGGCCCGCTCGGCGCGGCCCGGCTCTCGGCATTGCCGCTCTTCGCCGCCGCCGGCCCGGGCGACCCTGGCGATAGCCCGACGCCGGGGCCATCTGGGGATGAGGCGCTGGCCCGAGCTGTTGCCGCGCTCGATCCCGACCGACTGTCGCCGCGCGAGGCGCTGGACGTGATCTATCAGCTCAAATCCCTGCTTCCGGTTCCCCGGACCGAGCCGACATAGTAAGCACGAACCCGCGATGCTTATTCAGACGCCGCTCGCCGCCAAGCCCGAAGCCACCGCCATCTTGGCGGAGGCGCTTGCCGAGCTTGCGGGAAAGCACCAGGCAATCTCGCGCGAGGCCGCCCTCGCCATCTTCCGACGCCATCTCGCGCGCATCCAGGGCCATGCGCGCAGCGCCTTCGAGCAGGACCAGATCACCGGCTTGCAGGCCGCGCGCCTGCTCGCCGCGCTCATCGACGGGCTGATCGAGGCGCTTTACGCGCACGCCGCGGGCGTGCTCGGCAAGCCGGAGGCGCTCAGCATCGCCGCCACCGGAGGTTACGGACGGGGCGTGCTGGCGCCGTTCAGCGATATCGACCTGCTGTTCCTCACTCCGCAGCATCCGTCGGCGCACATGCTTCGCGTCGTCGAGTACATGCTCTACTTCCTGTGGGACCTCGGGTTGAAGGTCGGACACGCGACCCGTTCGGCGCCGGAATGCCTCGCCGAGGGGGCGCGGGACGCGACCATTCGCACCGCGTTGCTCGACGCCCGCCATCTGGCGGGCGAGGCGGCGCTGTTCGACGAGTTCCACGCCGAATTCGCCGCCGCCTGCAAGGAGGCCGGTCCCGCCGACTATATCCTCGCCAAGCAGGCCGAGCGTGACCTCCGACATCGCCGCTTCGGCGACAGCCCGTTCGTGGTGGAGCCGAACATCAAGGACGGACGGGGCGGCCTCAGGGACTTGCAGACGCTCTACTGGATCGCGCGCTATGCCTACGGCACCCAGACCATGGGCGAGCTGGCGCAGGTCGGCGGCGTGCTGACCGACGCCGAGGCCCGCCACGCGAGGCGCGCCTGGGAGTTTCTGTGGACGGTGCGTTTCCATCTCCATTACGTCGCCGGCCGCGCAGAGGAGCGGCTGACCTTCGACCTGCAACCCGTCGTCGGCGCCCGCATGGGCTATACCCGCCATGGTCGGCAGGACGGCGTGGAGCGGTTCATGCGCCACTACTTCCTCACCGTCCGCGAGGTCGTGCGCGTTACCCGCATTCTCGAGCCCGCCATGCTGCGCGCCGCCCTGGGGCCGCCGGCGGTCGCCGCCGAGACCGACAAGGGCTTGCTGAATGCCGGCTTCGTGCTGTCGGAAGGGCGGCTGATGACGATGTCGGGCCGCGATTTCGACGCCGAGCCGATCCAGATGTTGCGCATCCTGAAGACCGCCCGCGACCGCGATCTCTCGCTGCATCCCCTGGCGTTACGGGCGTTGATCCGGAGTGAACGCGCGGCGGCGCGGCTGCGCGACGACCCGGAGGCGGCGCGGCTGTTCCTCGATCTGTTGTGCGGGCGTCCGGGAGGGAGCAGCGGGCGCGACGGCGCGCACTGGCTGAGCATCCTTAACGAGGTGGGTTTTCTCGGCCGCTACCTGCCGGATTGGGCGCGCGTGGTCGGGCAGATGCAGTTCGACACTTATCATGTGTTCACCGTCGATGAGCACACGATCGAGGCGATCCGCGTGCTCTCCAGGCTGGAACGCGGCGAGTTGTCCGAAGTCGCGCCGATCGCCTCCAGCGTCGTCGATCACATGCAGTCGCGACGCGCGCTCTATGTGGCGATGTTGCTGCACGATATCGCCAAGGGACGCGGCGGCGACCATTCCCAGCTCGGCGCCGAGATCGCGCTCCGGGTCGGCCCACAGCTCGGGTTGTCGGCGGAGGAGACGGAGACCGTCTCCTGGCTGGTTCTGCACCATCTCCTGCTCAGCGAGACGGCGTTCAAGCGCGACATCGACGACGCCAAGACGATTCTCGACCTCGCCGATCTGATCCAGTCGCCGGAGCGGCTCAAGTTGCTGCTCGTGCTGACGGTCGCCGACATGCGGGCGGTTTCACCCAAGGTCTGGAATAACTGGAAGGCGACCTTGCTGCGCGAACTGTACTCGCGGGTCGCCGAGGTGCTGGCCGGCGGTCTCGCCACCACCGAGCGCGACGTGCGCGTGAGCCGCGCCAAGCAGGCTTCGGCTGAACTGCTCGGCGACTTCACCGAAGCCGAGGCCGCGGCTTTCATGGACCTCGGGTATCCGAGCTACTGGCTCTCCTTCGACCCCGAGACCCACGCCCGTCACGCGCGGCTGGTGCGCGAGGCCGAGGCGCGCCACGCGCCGCTGACGGTGCACACGGAGCCGTTGCCGGCGCGCGCCGTCACTGAGGTGACGGTCTATTGCGCCGACCACGCCGGGCTGTTCAGCCGCATCACCGGCGCGCTCGCGGTCGCCGGCGCGTCCATCGTGGACGCGCGCATCCACACGCTCACCAACGGCATGGCGCTCGACACGTTCTGGATCCAGGACGCGGCCGGCGGCGCGTTCGAGGCGCCGCACCGGCTGGCGCGGCTGTCGGTGCTGATCGAGCAGGCGCTGTCCGGACAATTGCAACTGGATTTGGAGATTCGCAAAGTTTCGGCAGCGTTGTTGGGCCGGCGCATGCGCGCGATCCATGTGCCGCCCCGGGTGGTGATCGACAATCACGCCTCCAACACCTTCACGGTGATCGAGGTAAATGGGCGCGACCGCCCCGGGCTGCTGCACGATGTCACCGCGGCCATCAGCGCCGAGGGGCTGCAGATCGGCTCGGCGCATGTCACCACGTACGGGGTGCGCGCGGTGGACGTGTTCTACGTCAAGGACGTGTTCGGCCTGAAGATCGAGAACGAGCGCCGGTTGCGCCATGTCCGCGAGGCGCTGCTCGCCGCTTTGCAGAACCTCGATGAGGCGCCGGCGGTTACCGAAACCCCGCCCCCAGCCCGCCGGCGCCGCGCGGCGGGAATGTAGGCATCCAACTCATTTATCAAATCAGCGAGTTGTCCGACCCGCCGCCACCGCCGCCGCCCCAGTCGCCGCTGTCACCGCCGCCCCCCCAGTCTCCGCCGCTACCCTGGTCGAAGCCGCTGTCGGGGGCTTGGCCGGGGTCGGTCCAGCCCGCGTCCTGGCCGCCGCCGCTCTGATCCCAGGTGCCCTGATCGACATAACCCTGATCGGGTGCGCCGAGTTGGGTCGGTCCAGGTGCCCTGATCGACATAGCCCTGCTCCCCCGGCGCCCCGCCGAACGGGCCGCCGAAACCGCCGGGGCCGGCGAACTCGCCGCCGAAGCCGCGATGGGGGGAAAACATGTCGGAGATCGCGTTGGCGGCCAGCATCCCGCCGGCAACCCCGGCCGCCGTGGTCAGCGCCGAGCCGAGGAACCCCGAGCCGCCGCGCTGAAACACGCCCTGCTGATATCCGGGCGGATATTGCGGCGGCGGCGGGGCGTATTGCGGCTGATAGCCGCCCTGCGCCGGACCGGGATTTTCCCCAGGGTCCGCCACTCCCGGGGCGCGCCGCCGGCCGGCCGCCCGCCACCGAACAGGCTGCTGAAAAACCCGCCCTGCCGCTGGCCGCCCGCCTGCTGTTGCTGCTGCGCGGCTTGTTGCGCCTGTTGCAGCTCCCACTCCAACCGGCGGAGACGGTTCTGCGCCTCGATCAACGCGTGCTCCTGCACGAAGGCGAGCTGGGTGATCCGGTAGCGCGCCTCCGGATAGGCCTGAAACTGCTGGGCGATGAAGCTGTCCGCCTCGGGATCGACCGGCGGCAGCGCCGGGCGCGGCGCCTGTGTCGCCGGCACCGAGGCGTTACCGCCCCAAGTGCCGCCCCCGGACGATGCCGCGCCGCCCACCCGGGCGATGAAGGCGGCGATGATGTCGCGTTCCTCGTTGGTCATGCGCCTCTCCCATCCGCCAGCCGCAGCCGGCGCCATTCGACCACTAGACTTGTTTGAGGCTCGCCACGGTCTGGCCGCAGACGCCGACCAGAGCGATCCGCCGCGTCCCGGTCAGAATACGCCCGATCGTCGCGTCGTCCAAACCATCGGCGCCCATGCGTACGGACGTGGCGATGGCGGGGGCACGGTTCAACTCGTCCGCCTTGTCGCCTGCTTCTCGCCTGCTTACGTTGCGCCGCACCAATACCCGGCGTCGCATGGACCCCTCGGAGCTTCCAGGACCTGATCCTCGTTCTGCACCGGTTCTGGGCAGGCGCGGGATGCGCGATCCTGCAACCCTACGATGTGGAGATGGGCGCCGGCACCTTTCATCCGGCGACGACGCTGCGCGCCCTCGGACCGCGTCCGTGGCGAGCAGCCTATGTGCAGCCGAGCCGCCGGCCCGGCGACGGGCGGTATGGGCAAAATCCCAATCGGCTCGGGCACTACTACCAGTACCAGGTTATCATGAAGCCGAGTCCCGACGATGCGCAGGAACTTCTGTTGGCGAGCTACCGCGCGCTCGGACTCGACCCGCTGCGCCATGATTTCCGCTTCGTCGAAGACGATTGGGAAAGCCCGACCCTCGGCGCGTGGGGCCTCGGCTGGGAGGTCTGGTGCGACGGCATGGAGGTCGGCCAGTTCACCTATTTCCAGCAGGTCGGCGGCATCGCCGTCGAGCTGCCGAGTTTTGAGATGACCTACGGTCTGGAACGGCTGGCGATGTATGTTCAGGACGTGGACAACGTCTTCGATCTCGATTTCAACGGCGCCGGCGTCACCTACGGCGACGTATTCCTGCGCGCCGAGCGAGAATACAGCGCCTATGGCTTCGAGCACGCCGACACCACCATGCTGACCCGCCACTTTGCCGATGCCGAGCAGGAGTGCCACGCGCTGCTGACCCGCCGCCTGGCGTTGCCCGCCTACGACCAGTGCATCAAGGCGAGCCATCTGTTCAACCTGCTGGACGCGCGCGGCGTCATCAGCGTGGCCGAACGGGCCAGCTATATCGGCCGGGTGCGGGCGCTGGCGAAAGGCTGCTGCGAGGCGTGGGTGGCGGGAGAGGAGTAACGCTTGTCTGAAGATCTTGAACGCGAGATGAAGGCACGTGACCGCGAGGACCGTCGGCGCAAGCTCCGAGAGATCACAGCTGATATCCGCCGGCATTTGGGCGAGCCGCTGCCGAGCTCCGATCACGGTTGGCTTCACGGCCACGACGGCCTGCCCGAATGATCCCGCGCAGTTCGGCGCTCCCGAAAGCATAGGCGATGCCGGAGCTGTTCATCGAGCTGTTCAGTGAGGAGATCCCCGCGCGGATGCAGGCGGGGGGTGCGGCGGAGCTCGAGCGGTCCATCGGCACGGCGCTCGCCGCTTTGCACCCGAACCGGATCGAGACCTTCCACGGTCCGCGCCGGATCGCACTCAGCGCCGAGGTCGAGCCCGAGGTCGCCGCCGCGTCCGCCACCGAACGCGGCCCGCGCCTTTCGGCGCCCGAACAGGCGATCGCCGGGTTTCTGCGCAAGCACGGCGCCGAGCGCGAGCAGTTGCGCCGGGAGGGCGAGTACTGGGTTCTGGAGAAGCGGGCCGAAGCGGTCGGCGCGCGCCAGCTCATCGCCGCTTCGCTGCCGGCGTTGCTGCGCCGTTTCTCCTGGCCCAAGTCGATGCGCTGGGGCCGCAGCGCGTTCACCTGGGTTCGCCCGCTGCGCCGGATCGTCTGCCTGCTGGATGGCGACATCGTGCCGTTCGATCTGCGCGACGGCGCCGATGACGGCCATGGCCTTATTTCCGGAAATCTGACCGAAGGCCATCGCTTCCATGCGCCCGGCACCTTCGCCGTCACCGGCTGCGCCGATTGGCGGCGGAAACTGGCGGCGCATCGCGTCCTGGTGCAAGCCGAGGAGCGGCGGCTGCGCATCGCGCGTGGCCTCGCCGCAGAGGCGGAGGCGCGGGGTCTAGTGGTGGTGGACGATCCCGGCTTGCTGGAGGAAGTCGCGGGGCTGGTGGAATGGCCGGTGCCGCTACTTGGCCGCATCGATCCAGCCTTCATGGACCTGCCGCCCGAGGTGCTACAGGTGTCGATGCGGGTCAACCAACGGTATTTCGCCCTGCGGGCCGAGAATGGGAGTGCGCCGTGGTTCGGCTTCGTCGCCAATATCGAGGCCGAAGACGGCGGCGCGGCGATCATCGCCGGCAATGAACGCGTGCTGCGCGCCCGCTTCGCCGATGCGCGCCACTTCTGGAATCAGGACCGGCGCATCCCGCTCGCCGACCGCGTTCCGGCCCTCGACGCGATCACCTTCCACGCCAAGCTCGGCAGCCAGGGCGAGCGGGTGCGCCGGCTTGCTGTCGACTTCGCCGCGCGAGATCGCGCCGCATGTTGGCGCCGACCCGGCGCTCGCCGAACGTGCGGCGATGCTCGCCAAGGCCGATCTCGTCTCCGGTATGGTGGGCGAGTTCCCCGAATTGCAGGGCGTGATGGGCCGCTATTATGCGCTGCACGACGGCGAAGCCGGCGCGCGGTCGCCGACGCCATCCGCGACCACTACGCGCCCAGGGGAGCCGCCGATGCGGTGCCGTCCGCGCCGGTGTCGGTTGCGGTCGCGCTCGCCGACAAGCTCGACCAGCTCGCCGTGCTTCTTCGCCATCGGCGAGAAGCCGTCCGGCTCGGGCGATCCCTACGCGCTGCGGCGCGCTGCGCTCGGTGTTATCCGGATAATGAGAAACGCTCTTCGGCTCAACTCTGGATATCGCGGAGATCGCAACTTCCCTGCCGAAGACGCCAAGCGGACCGCCTTGAGCAGATGCGTCAAGCGGCTAATGAAGAGCGGACGCCGGCGGGTGCAGTCGGCGATTCGCTAGAGGGCAGCGCAAACGCGAGTCGAATTCCGGATCGGACCGCGACTGACACTTATCCTCGGATTGGCGCGCTTCGCGACGGTGCAGACGCAACTTCGATCCGACGGCGCGCGGCATGACGTGCTGCTGCCGTTTTCGCCGCTGGCGCCGATGATGATCTGGTGCGGCTGCTCGCCCGCACCGATGCCGTCGCGGCGCTGCTCGGAACCGAAAACGGCGCCAATCTCCTGGTTGCGTACCGTCGCGCCGCCAATATCCTGCGAATCGAGGAGCGCAAGGACGGGCCGCACGACGGCGCGCCCGATCCCGCCCTGCTGGTCGCGGACCGAGGAGCGCGCACTGGCCGCGGCCCTGGATCGCGCCGCCCCCGCGATCAACGCGGAATTGGCGGCCGAGCGGTTCGGCGCGGCGATGTCGGCCATGGCCGCCTTCGCGCCCCCTCGACGCCTTTTTCGATCGCGTGACCGTCAACGCGCCGGAGCCGGAATTGCGCCGCAATCGTTTGCGCCTTCTGAACCGTGTTCGGGCGACCATGGGCCGGGTCGCCGATTTCTCCCGCATCGAAGGATAGGGTGATGGATAAGTGGGTGTACAGCTTCGGTGCCGGGCGCAACGACGGGCGAGCGGAGTTGCGCGACCTGCTGGGCGGCAAGGGCGCCAACCTGGCCGAGATGGCGGCGATCGGCCTGCCCGTCCCGCCCGGCTTCACCATCACCACCGAAGTCTGCACCCAATTCTACAAGAACGACCGGCGTTACCCGGCCGGGCTCGACGAGCAGGTCCGCGCCGCGCTGGCGCGGGTGGAGGAGGTGGTCGGCCGGCGCTTCGGCGATCCCGAGCGCCCGCTGCTAGTCTCGGTTCGCTCCGGCGCCCGCGTCTCGATGCCGGGAATGATGGATACGGTTCTCAATCTCGGTCTCAACGACGCGACGGTGGAGGGGCTGGCCCGCGACGCCGAGGACGCCCGCTTCGCCCTCGACAGTTATCGCCGCTTCATCCAGATGTACGGCTCGGTGGTGCTCGGCGTCGATCACCATCGCTTCGAGGAGATCATCGAGGCCGCCAAGCTCGAATCGGGCGTGATCGAGGACACGGCCTTGTCCGAGCACGGCTGGCGCGGCGTGATCGACGCCTATCAGGAAATGGTGGCGAGCGAGACCGGCAAGCCATTCCCGCAGGAGCCTGAGGCCCAGCTCTGGGGCGCTATCGGCGCCGTGTTCGGCAGCTGGATGAATCCGCGCGCCATCAGATACCGCAACCTGCACGACATTTCCGCCGACTGGGGCACCGCAGTAAATGTGCAGGCGATGGTGTTCGGCAACATGGGCGAGGACTGCGCGACCGGAGTCTGCTTCACCCGCGACCCCTCCACCGGAGAGAACATCTTCTACGGCGAATACCTGGTGAACGCTCAAGGCGAGGACGTGGTCGCCGGCATCCGCACGCCGCAGCCGCTCGCCGCCGCGCGCGCCCGCCTCGGGCGAGACGCCGATGGAGACGGCGATGCCGCGCGCCTATGGCGAACTGATGGAAGTGCGGGAGAAGCTGGAGCGGCACTACCGCGACATGCAGGACATCGAGTTCACGGTGCAGAAGGGCCGGCTCTACATGCTGCAGACCCGCAGCGGCAAGCGTACCGCCGGCGCCAGTTTGCGCGTTGCGGTGGAGATGGCGCGCGAAAATCTCATCGACCGCGCCGAGGCGGTGCGCCGCGTCAACCCGGCGGCGCTCGACCAGCTTCTGCATCCGACGCTCGATCCCGATGCCGCGCGCACGGCGCTCGCCAAGGGGCTGCCGGCGAGCCCCGGCGCGGCCAGCGGCGTCGTAGTGTTCAGCGCCGACGAAGCCGAGAGCCGCGCCGCCAAGGGCGAATCGGTGATCCTGGTGCGCATCGAAACCAGCCCCGAGGATATCCACGGGATGCATGCCGCCAAGGGCATCCTGACGACGCGCGGCGGCATGACCAGCCACGCCGCGGTGGTGGCGCGCGGCATGGGCCGGCCATGCGTCGCCGGTGCCGGCGGGATCAACGTCGATTACAACGCGCAGACGCTCACCGCTGCCGGACGCGTGATCCAGGCCGGCGAGACCATCACGCTTGACGGCGGCAGCGGCGAGGTGTTCGCCGGCATGGTGGCGATGATCGAACCGGCGCTGTCGGGCGATTTCGCTACGCTGAATGGACTGGGCCGACCAGGCCCGCACAATGAAGGTGCGCGCCAATGCGGAAACGCCTTTGGATGCCGAGACGGCGCGCAAGTTCGGCGCCGAGGGCATCGGGCTCTGCCGCACCGAGCACATGTTCTTCGACCCGGAGCGGATCGGCGCGGTGCGACAGATGATCATGGCCGGCGACGAGGCCGGCCGCCGCGCCGCGCTCGCGCGGCTGCTGCCGTTCCAGCGCGAGGACTTCCGCAAGCTGTTCTCGATCATGGCGCCGCTGCCGGTGACGATTCGCCTGCTCGATCCGCCGCTGCACGAGTTCCTGCCGCACGCGGAGGCGGAGCTGGAGGAGGTCGCGCACGCGCTCGGCGCCGATGTGGAGGCGATGCGCCGCCGCACCGCCGAGCTCGCGGAAGCCAATCCCATGCTCGGCCATCGCGGCTGCCGGCTCGGCATCTCCTATCCGGAAATCTACGAGATGCAGGCGCGCGCGATCTTCGAGGGCGCGCTCGCCGTCGCCAAGGACACCGGCGCCGCGCCGGTTCCGGAGATCATGATTCCGCTGGTCAGCACGAGCAAGGAGCTGGAGATCACCCGCGCGCAGGTGGACAAGGTGGCCGCCGAGGTGTTCCGCGAGGCGGGGAGGGAGATCGAGTACAGCGTGGGGACGATGATCGAGCTGCCGCGCGCCGCCATCATTGCCGATCGCATCGCCGAAGACGCCGATTTCTTCAGCTTCGGCACCAACGATCTGACGCAGACCACGTTCGGACTGTCGCGTGACGATGCCGGCAAGTTCCTGCCGCTTTACGTCGAAAAGGGAATCCTGCCGAAGGACCCGTTCGTCTCGCTCGACATCGAGGGCGTCGGCGCCATGGTCCGCCTCGCCGTCGAGAAGGGCAGGCGGAGCAAGCCCGCCATCAAGCTCGGCATCTGCGGCGAGCACGGCGGCGATCCGGCTTCGATTACCTTCTGCAAGCAGCTTGGGCTCGACTACGTCTCGTGCAGCCCGTACCGCGTGCCGGTGGCCCGGTTGGCGGCGGCGCAGGCGGCGTTGGGCATGGAGGGCGACGCGGCGGTTTAGATTTGGGGGCGCACCTTCAGCCCGGTGCCATGCGCGCCGAAGCCGGATGTCCCGGCACCTTGAACCGCTTGCCGGTGTCGGAGATGTCGGTGCCGTTCACCCGGAGAATCGAGAAATCCTGATCGAGGTAGTTGCCGACGTAGAGGTATTTTCCGTCCGGGGTGAAGGCGACGGCCTCGGGCACCGAGCCGACCTCGACCACCTTCACCGGCGAGACCCGGCCGCCGTCGATCCGCAGCACGGTGACGGCCCCGTTCTTGTGGTAGAACCAGCTTCCCGTCTTGTTTGACCCGAGCACGCTGGCGACCACCGCGAGGTCGCCCTTCGGGCTGATCGCCAGACCCTCCGGCGCGTCGGCGACCGAGAAATGTTCGGTCACCCGCGGCGGCTGCGCGCCGAGATCGATCACGCTCACCGCGTCCACATTGCCATCGGAATTGCCGCCGTTGCCGTTGTCGGCGGTAAGCGCAAGCTTGCCGTCGGGCGTAACCGCGACATTGTACGGAAACACATAGGTCGGAAAGCTGATCTTGCTGTCGCCGACGGTCTCGCCATCGACCGTCAGCAGCGCGATCTTGTTGGCCGGGGACATCACCGCCAGAGCGTGCCGCCCGTCCGGCGTGAACTCGACCGTCGAGACGCTGCCGCCCATCGCCACCACGCTGGTCTGCGTCACCTGGCCATCCTTGATCCGAAGCACGCTGATAGAATTGCCGGCGCGGTTGGCGACCAGCGCCAGCGTGCCGTCGGCGTTGATCGACAGGCCCGAAGGCTGCTTGCCGACCATCAACGTTTGCACGCGGGGTGGATTGACGGTGAGATCGACCACGAACAGCTTATCGGTCGGCTCCTGCGTCATCGTCCCGCCCTGTTGCGATACGGTAACCGAATCCGCGATCAACGCGAGCTTCCCCCCGGCGCCAACGCCAGATTGGTCGGCGGCCCGACCACGGAATTCTCAAGCGAAAGCTGAACGGCGATGCGCGGGTTCTCGGGCTCGGCCAGATCCACGATCAACACGCTGTCGTTGCCGGTTGGTTTCAGGACGGTGTCGCCGTGCCGATCCCACACCACTTTCTCGTCGTCGCCCACGATCATCAGCGGCGCCGCCCGGGCGGCGGTCGGGGCAAGTAGCAGCATCCCGGCGAACACGGCACGCGAGACCATGATCTTCTCCGCTCCTGGTTGCGCGAAACATGAAACCGGCGTTCCGCCCTCGCAAGCCCCGGCTCCCCGCTTTGGCCATTGGCGCCCGTCGAGGCGCGCGGACAAATGGCACGTTCATTCTTAAGCCCCTGCTCTTCCTCGGCCTGACACTGCTTCTCGGGAAGCGGCCGGCGAAGCATCCATCGGCGAGCCTTGCCGCGGTCGTCGCCGGCCGCGGTTCTTATCCGCCCCGGGGTGAGCAGCACAGGCAAATAGGAAATGTAACGGTTTAAGAGTGAACCCCGGGCGTGTATTCCGAAGCCGAACCGACCGCATCGGCGACTGAGGCTCTCCGATCGCGATCACCGCTGATGGCGGCAATTTCTGTATCGGAATAGGGGCTGTCGAACACTGGAGCAGGGCCGCGATTCTGCCAGTGCTGCACGAGAAAGACTCCCGATTTCCTGGATCCGCGTCAAGACGGAGCGGATCGGCGTGTCGGGAGCGCGTTTGTTGTCCGCCTTTCGTAGCGCGTGAGTTGTCCGGATTGTTCGCTGCCTGTTCTGGAGGCGGCGGATGCGTCGGACGACGGTGTTGTGGGAGGCGTTCGTGACGCGCTTCGAGGACACATGGGACCGCCACAAGAAGGGGCGGCTGACGGCGGAGGAGGCGGGCGAGTTGCTGGGGGTATCGGCGCGGCATTTCCGGCGGCTGCGGGGGCGCTACGAGGAGGCGGGCGCCGACGGGTTGCGCGATCGCCGGCTCGGCCGGGTGTCGGGCCGGCGGGCGCCGGAGAGCGAGCTGGAGCGGATGCGGCGGCTCTATCGCGAGGAGTATGCCGACTTCACGGTCAAGCACTTCCACGAGGAGCTGCGGCGACGACACGACTACACGCTGGGCTACACGGTGACCCGGCTGGCGCTGCAATCGGCCGGGCTGGTGACGAAAGCCAAACGGCGCGGCCAACACCGCAAGAAGCGGCCGCGCCGCCCGTTGCCGGGGATGCTGCTGTTTCAGGGGGACGGATCGACGCACCGCTGGATCGGCGCGCTCGGCCACAATCTCGACCTGGTGGTGACGCTCGATGACGCGACGGGGGCGATCTACTCGGCGATCCTGGTGGCGCAGGAAGGCACCATGTCGAGCTTCCTCGGGCTGCAGGAGACGATCGCCGCGCACGGACTGTTCGGCGCCCTCTACACCGACCGCGGCTCGCACTACTTCCTCACCCGGAAGGCCGGCGGCAAGGTGGACAAGGCCCAGCCGACGCAGGTGGGCCAAGCGCTGGCCCGGCTCGGAATCCGCCACATCGCGTCCTACGCGCCGGAGGGCCGCGGCCGGATGGAGCGCGTATTCGGCACCTTGCAACAGCGCCTGCCGCCGGAACTGCGCCATGCCGCCATCACCGGTGTCGAGGCCGCGAACCGCTATCTGCGCGGAGCTTCGTGCCGGCCTACAATGCCCGCTTCGCCAAGCCGGCGGCGGAACCGGGCTCGGCGTTCGTGACCTACGCCGGGCCGCCGCTAACCGACGTGCTGTGCGTGCAGGCGGATCGGCAGGTGGGCCGCGACAATTGCGTGCTGTGGGCCAAACGGTCGCTGCAAATCCCGCCGCAGCTGCATCGCTACCACTACGTCGGAGCCACCGTCCGCATCCACGAATATCCGGACGGCCGGCTCGCGGTCTTCGACGGGCCGCGTTGTCTGGCCCGCTACGATCGGGACGGCAAACCCTCCGAAACCGCCGTCCCCAGGGCCGCTTGAACCGCTCGGCAGGCCCGGCTGCCGGATTTGTGGACAACCCCGGCAGGTTGCCCACAACCCCACAGCCGCCACATCGGCAGAAGCGGACATATGATCCGCTACCAAAGGCGGACATCTTTACGCGTCACCGACAGACGGAGCGGATCGGCGCCGTGGATGGCCGCGCCGGTCGGGAGGCGGGAGCCCGTTCAATCCTGGATGTCACGGAGTCTTTGCGGACAGTCGGTAGAGCAAGGTGCGCCGTCCCCCGTCTTCATCATCCCGCACACTTGAAAGGTCATCCATCGCACTAGATCAATGCGGGCTGATCCATCGGAGAGGGCGCCCGGCCGAAGGACGGCTTCACGGCCGAGGACCGCATTCTGTTAAGAGCCGGGTGAGTGCCACAGTCGCCAAGAAACTTTGCGAGTAGGCCCCCATGATGTCGCCCGCGCACGGAGCTGGATCGGAACGGCAAAGCCACATCACGATACAACACGCCGCGTCATCGCCCCTGGACCGGGCACCGGCTGACCATCACCCCTCCGCCGCCAAGTACGACACGAACAGCGTATTCGTTCTCAGCGGCGGTGGGACATCCGATTTAACCCGGGGACCTTAAAGGATAGCCTTTGTTCGAAATGGGGACGCCTGGAACCCGAAGCCGGTCGATCAGGAATGGATGACGAACCGCTTCACGTGGAGCGCTTAGCTCGTTTCGCCGGCCTCCTGAAGCGCTGGAACCGCACCGTCAATCTGATCGCTCCGGCCGATGAAGCCGACCTATGGGTGCGTCACATCGAAGACTCGCTCCAGCTCGTACCTTTGCTTCCGCCCAAGGTCGGCGAAGGCGTCGATCTCGGGTCTGGCGCCGGCTTTCCCGGGCTGATCCTGGCGATCGTCACCGGTATTCGTTTCACCCTGATCGAGGCAGACCAAAGGAAGGCGGCTTTCTTGCGCGAGGCGGCGCGGATCGTCTCGGCGCCTGTCCGCGTGCGCGCGGGGCGAATCGAGGCGACCCCGATTCCGCCCTCCCGCCTGATCACTGCCAGGGCCGTCGCGCCTCTCACCCTACTGCTTCCGCTCGCCGCGCCCAAGCTTGCGGATAGCGGAACTCTCCTGCTCCACCAGGGCCGCAATCACCGCGCCGAATTGACGCGAGCGCGACGCGAGTGGCACATGCGGGTTGAGGAAAGCCCCAGCCGCACCGCCCGGGGAAGCGTCATACTGAAGGTGAGCGAGCTCCGTCGTGTCGAACCTGTTGCCTGAGCCTTCGCTCCCCCGGGCTCCCCGCATCCTGGCGGTCGCGAACCAGAAGGGAGGCGTCGGCAAGACGACCACCGCTGTCAATCTCGCCACTGCCCTCGCGGCAGCAGGAGAAGCCGTTCTCCTGATCGACTTGGATCCGCAGGGAAATGCCTCCACCGGCCTCGGCATCCCGGGGGAGGAGCGCACGATCGGGACTTACTGCATGGTGATCCTCGACACGCCCATCGAAGACGCGGTGCGAACCACGGCGATCCCGAACCTTTCGGTCATCGTGGCCGAAACCGATCTCGGCGGCGCCGAAGTCGAATTGGTCGGATTGCGTCATCGCGAGCACCGGCTCGCGAGAGCCCTCTCACCGATGCGGGCCGCCGAGCGCTTCGGCTATATCGTGATCGATTGCCCGCCGAGCCTCGGCCTGCTGACGCTGAACGCGCTGGTGGCGGCGGACGCGGTGCTGGTTCCACTGCAATGCGAATATTACGCGCTGGAGGGAATTTCAGCGCTGGTGCGCACCATCGAGGCGGTCCGGAGAGCCCTCAATCCGAAGCTCCGGCTACAGGGAATCGTGCTAACAATGTTTGATCGCCGCAATAGTTTATCCACCTTGATCGCGGAGGATGCGCGGGGCTTCTTCGGTGCAGCGGTGTACAACACCGTCATCCCGCGCAATATTCGCGTCAGCGAAGCCCCGAGCCACGGAAAACCCGTGCTGCTCTATGATCTACGGTCGCCGGGAGCCCGGGCCTATGTGCAGTTGGCGGCCGAGATGCTGCGTCGCGAACGCGCCGCGGGTCCGGTCGAAAGCACCCGGGCATGAGCGCACGTGACAGCGGACCGCGTCTGGGCCGCGGCTTGGCGGCGCTGCTCGGCGACGGCGCGATGCGCGACGGCGGCGAGGCCGCGGTGCGGTCGCTGCCGCTCGATTTGCTGGAGCCGAGCCCGTTTCAGCCTCGTGCGGCGGTGAGCGACGCGGAGCTCGCGGAACTCGCCGCCTCCATCCGGGCGCGTGGGATCCTGCAGCCCTTGCTGGCACGTTCGCACCCGGAGGCGCCCGGCCGATATCAGATCATTGCCGGCGAGCGCCGGTGGCGGGCGGCGTCGTTGGCCGGCCTGCATGATGTTCCCGCCATGGTCCGCGACTTGGCGGATGCCGACGTCCTCGCCGCCGCCCTGGTCGAAAACCTTCAGCGGCAGGATCTGAACGCGCTCGAGGAGGCCGAGGGCTATCATCGTCTTGTCGACGAGTTCGGGCTTACGCAGGAACAGCTTGCCGGGGCCGTCGGCAAGTCGCGCGCGCACGTCGGCAACATCATGCGATTGCTCAACCTGCCGGAGGGCGTGAAGTCGCCCTGCGGACCGGGATGATCACCGCGGGACATGCGCGCGCGTTGCTGACGCATCCGGAGCCGGAGCGCGCGCTCAAGGCGGTGCTTGCGAACGGACTGTCGGTGCGCGCCACCGAGGCTCTGGCCCATCAGGGCCCGGAGCTGACGCCGCGCCATCGCGATCCGGACATGGTGAAGATGCAACGGGAGCTGTCGGGGCTGCTCGGTCTGACCGTCGAGATCAGCGGCACCTATGATCGGGGAATGGTTCGCGTTGGGTATGCAAGCCGCGACCAGCTGGAAGGCGTGTTGACGCTGTTGCGCGGATAACGAGAGACTCCGCCTCCGACCGGTGCTTGCCGGCGATTAGGGCGGGACTAGATCCGGGTCAGCTTGACCAGGGTGATCGCGAAGAACAGCGCCGCCAGAGCGAGAAGCACGACCAGCATCGCCAAGTTGCGCCCGCGCCGCCGTCGGTCTCGTTCGGCATCGGGATCGAGTTGGGTCAACCGACCATCCGGTCGAGGGCCAAGGCGGCGAACAGCAGGAACAGATAGGTGATCGAAAATTTGAACGCCTTCTTCGCGGGCGCATCGGAGGTAAGGCTCAGCCCCGTCGCATCCTGCCGATCCCGGAACACTCGCCAAGCGTGAACGAGAAAGCCGATGCCCGAAAAGCGTCGCGACCGTCGCATAAAACGGGCCGGAAAATCCGACCAGCCAGGGTGCCAGGGAGATCGAAACCAGCAACAGGGTATAAATGACGATCTGGCGTCTGGTCTCCCGCGCGCCGGCGGTCACCGGCAGCATCGGGATACCCGCGCGCCGATAGTCCTCATTCGCCCAAAGCGCGAGCGACCAGAAATGCGGCGGCGTCCAGAAGAACACGATCGCGAACAGCAGGATCGGGACCAGCCCGACCGATCCGGTTACGGCCGCCCACCCGATCACCGGCGGGAAGGCCCCTGCGGCGCCGCCGATGACGATATTCTGCGGCGTCCGCCGCTTCAGCCAGATCGTGTAGATGAAGACGTAAAACAGGATCGACAACGCCAGCGCCGAGGCGGCGAAGACATTCGTCGCTAGGAACATAATAAGAACGGAACCGGTGGCCAGCACCAGACCGAAGCCGAGGGCCGACTCGGGGGCAGCCGGCCGGCGGGAATCGGCCGCTTGCGGGTGCGCCGCATCATGGCGTCGATATCGCGGTCGTACCACATGTTGATCGCGCCGCACCCGCCCGCGGCCACGGCGATACAGCACAGCCGCGGCGATTTGCAACACCGGATGCAGGCGCCCCGGCGCCACCAGCATCCCGATCAGCCCGGTGAACACCACCAGCGAGACGACGCGCGGTTTGAGCAGCGCAATCCAGTCGCGGACGTCGGTTCCACAGTCGGCGAGGCCGGAGAGCCCGTCTCCTCACCTGCGCCGCCCGGGACGCTCCGGCTCACGAGATACGCGGCAGCGTCGCGAAGGTATGAAAGGGCGGCGGCGAGGTGACGGTCCACTCGAGGGTCGTCGCGCCCTCCCCCCAGTAATTCGCCGCCACCGGGACCTTCGAGGTGAAGGTACGGAACAGCACGTAGAAGAACACCAGGAACGCGATGCCGCTCAGAAACGCCCCGATCGAGGAGACGAAGTTCCAGCCCCAGAAGGCTTCGGGATAATCCGGATAGCGCCGCGGCATCCCGTCGGCACCGAGGAAGTGCTGCGGGAAGAAGGTCAGGTTGACGCCGATGAAGGTCAGCCAGAAATGCACCTTGCCCCAGAACTCCGGGTATTGGTGGCCCGACATCTTGCCGATCCAGAAGTAAAAGCCGCAGAAGATGCCGAACACCGCGCCCAGCGACAGCACGTAGTGGAAATGCGCCACCACGTAGTAGGTGTTGTGCAAAATCTGGTCGATGCTGGCATTGCCCAGCACCACCCCGGTTACGCCGCCCAGCGTGAACACGAAGATGAAGCCGAGCGCCCACAGCATCGGTGTCGTGAATTCGATCGAGCCGCCCCACATCGTGGCGATCCAGGAGAAGATCTTGATCCCGGTCGGCACCGCGATCACCAGGGTCGCCGCCATGAAGTAGGCGCGGGTGTCCACATCCATGCCGGAGACGAACATGTGGTGCGCCCACACCACGAAGCCGATCACGCCGATCGCCACCATCGCATAGACCATGCCGAGATAGCCGAAGATCGCCTTGTGACTGAAGGTCGATACCACATGGCTGATGATGCCGAAGGCCGGCAGGATCATGATGTACACTTCGGGATGGCCGAAGAACCAGAACAGGTGCTGGAACAGCACCGGATCGCCGCCGCCGGCGGGGTCGAAGAAGGCGGTGCCGAAGTTGCGGTCGCAGATCACCATGGTGATGGCGCCGGCCAGAACCGGGATCGCGAGCAGCAGCAGGAAGGCCGTCACCAGCATCGCCCAGACGAACAGCGGCATTTTGTGCAGCGTCATCCCCGGAGCCCGCATGTTGAAGATCGTGGTGATGAAGTTGATCGCGCCGAGCAGCGAGCTTATGCCGGCGAGATGCAGCGCGAACAGGGTGAAGTCCATCCCCGGTCCGGTCTCGTAAGTACGTGAGCGATAGTGGCGGATACAGCGTCCAGCCGGTGCCTGATTCGCCCAGCAGCAGGCCGGTGACGATCATGCAGAAGGCCGGCGGCAGCAGCCAGAAGCTGATGTTGTTGAGGCGCGGGAACGCCATGTCGGGGGCGCCGATCATCAGCGGGATGAACCAATTCCCGAAGCCGCCGATCAACGCCGGCATCACCGCGAAGAAGATCATCAGCAGCCCGTGCGCGGTGACTATCGTGTTCCACTCCTGGCCGGTGCCGACGACGTGGTTGTTCGGGAACAAAAGCTGCGCGCGCATGATCTCCGACAAAACGGCGCCGGTGGTAGCGCCGATCAGTGCGAAGGTCAGGTAGAGCGTCCCGATATCCTTGTGATTGGTGCTGCACATCCAGCGGGTGAAGAACCCGGGCTTGTGATCGTGGTGGTCGTGGTCGTGATCGTGTGTGGTCACCGACATGTCGGTCTCCCCCGGGCGCCGCGCCTGCTCACCGCGCCTCTACCCTGTCCCCACGCGCGCTCGCCAACCAGATGCGGTGCGGATGTTCGGGCCGGGGCGTGATGGCGGCGAATTGCTTTTGCGCCTGCTCGACCCAGGCGTCGAATTCCTGCTGCGTCACCCCGCGCACTACGATCGGCATCCGGCTGTGATTGGTGCCGCAGACCTGGTTGCATTCACCGTAGTAGACGCCGGGTTTGTCGATGCGCACCCAGGTCTCGATGGTGCGGCCGGGAATGGCGTAGCGCTGCAGGCCCAGCGCGGGAATGAACCAGCTATGAATCACGTCGCCGCTGGTCTGCAGAATGCGGATGTTCTTCTCCACCGGCAGCACCAGATCGTTGTCCACCGACAGCAGCCGCAGCTGTCCGGGCTTCAGCTTGTCGTCGGGTATGATGTAGCTGGAGAAATCGAGGTTCTTCTGCTCCGGGAAGGTGTATTCCCAGTACCACTGATGTCCCGTCACCTTGATCGTCAGGTCGGGATGGTCGGTGCGGTCCTCATAGAACACGAGCCGAAACGACGGGATCGCGATCAGCACCAGGATCAGGATCGGGATGATCGTCCAGGCCACCTCCAGCACCGTGTTGTGGCTGAGCTGCGAGGCGACCGGGTTGCGGCGCGCGCTATAGCGCCAGATCACCCAGGCAAGCAGTCCGGCGACCACGGCGCTGATGATGGCGATGATAACGAAGACCAGATGATTGAGCGAGATGATGTCGCGCTTGACCGGGCTGAAGCCCGCCTGCATGCCGACCGCCCACGGCGTCGGCACCTGCGCCGTCGCACCGGTCGCAACCGCCGTGAGCGCGCCGCTCGTCGCGATCGCCGCCGTCGTTCGTGTAAGCCGTTGCATTCTTGATTTCATCCCCCGCGGGCCAAGCGGTCCGCCCCGGCAGTTCGCGTAGCGGAGAGGGTGCGCGAGATCAAGCGCCCGCAGGCCGCAACGACGCGCCTAAGCAACGACGCGCCTAATTGGAAAGATGGACCAGCGTGAACAATCCCGCCGGGGGCACCGCGGCCATTCTGGCATGGTGGCGGTCTTCGGGGCCGAGCAGAGCATCGAGGGCGAAATCCGGATGCCACCCCAGCTTGCGCGACGCCGGCGCCATGGCCCGCTCGATCCACCATCTGGGGCCGTTTTCGGCGCGGAAATGGCCGACGAACAGCAGATGCCCCCCCGGGCGCACCACGCGCCGCATCTCGGCCAGCAACCGACGCGGGTTCGGCACCACGGAGGCGACGAACATCGCCACTGCGATGTCGAAACTGTTATCGCCGAACTCGGTCGCCTCGGCATCCATCTCGCGCAGGCTTTCGACTTTCCCGAGGCTCTCCTCACGCACCCTCTTGCGGGCGAGGGCGAGCATGTCGGCCGAGAGATCGATGCCGGTAATGCGCTTCTCGGGCGCGTAATGGGGCAGCGCCAAGCCGGTGCCGACGCCGACCTCCAGCACGCGCCGGCCCGGCAGCGAATTGGCCACCCGAACGGCGCGGCGTCGGCCGAATCCCGACACGCCGCCGAAGGTCACATCATAGACCCGCGACCAACGCCTGTACGCCGTGCGCACGTCGTCCGCGTCCAGCGCGGATCGCGGTTCGGCAGGCCGAGCGGAATGAATTCCTTGTCTCATGCAGGCAAATCTCCGCGCCGTTGCGTAAACCGCGGCACGCGCGGAGGCAACCCCGCACCGGCTCAGCGCGCGGTCGGGCCACCGCCGGGGCGGGGTCGCGGCGCGACCGATGCGTCCTCGTCCAACACCGCGCCGACCGCCTCGGGATCGAGCTTCTCCGCTTGCGCGAACAGCCGATCGGCCGCCGCGCGGTCGCCGGCGCGTTCCGCCGCGAGCGCCTGTTCGGCGAGCCGGCGTGCTTGCGATATGTGACCCTCGTCCGCCGGAGTGTCGTTGTCGCGGCTCATGTTCGGCTCCGTCGATTGCTTGGGCTTAAGCCGCAATCGGGCCCGAGCCGTTGCCGAGTTGACGGCAAAGTGAGACGGGAAATTGCATTCGCATCAGCCGTCCGGGCGCGATTGACGCCGCCCGAGGGCCGCACATACGCTCGGAAACCGGCAAGAGGGCCATTCGGGGGTGAGACGCATGCGAGGAGTCCTTTCGGCAGCATCGGGATTGACCGCACTCGCCTTCGCCGCCGCCGCCAGCGCCGCGCCGTTCCAATGTCCCCACAAGGGCGGCAACTTCGTGTTCGGCCAGGAGGCCAACATCAACAGCCTCGATCAGATGACCTCGGCGACGATCTCCACGCGCAACATCGCCATGAACATCTTCGAGACGCTGGTGACACGCGACGAGAACGACAAGCCGATCCCGCAGCTCGCCGCTTCGATCGACGAATTCGACGGACCATCTGACCTACACCTTCCCGCTCCGCCAGGGTGTGCATTTCCAGAACGGCAAGGAGATGACGTCGGCCGACGTGGTCGCCTCGTTCGCCCGCTATTCCAAAGTCGGGCTGGAACGCAGCATGCTGGACGAGGTGGACCACTGGGACGCGCCGGACAAATATACTTTCGTCGTCCACATGAAGAAGGTGCAGCCGACCTTCATCACGCTGTTGAGCGCCTTCAGCGTCCCCATCGTCATCATCCCTGCCGAGGACCGCGATGTGCCGTCCCGGGAGCTCAAGCCGATGGGCACCGGGCCATACGCCTTGGCCCAATCCATGCCGGGGAGCTTCGTGCGGCTGAAGCGCTTCGACGGCTACAGCCCCGACACCCGCTATCAGGACCGCACCGGCTTTGGTGGCTACAAGCAAGCCTGCTTCGATACGGTCACGTTCCGCATCGTCACCGAGTTCGGGCGCACGGGTCGCCGGATTGCAGACCGGCGAGCTGCAAGGGGTGGAGGACATCCCGACCAAGTCGGTCGCGGCGCTCAAGAACAACAAGGCGATAACGATTTTACCGCTGCCGAACTGGTGGATCCAGATCGCCGAGCCGAACACGGCCAATCCGCCGACCAATAATCTGGATTTTCGCAAGGCGGTCCAGGCCGGGCTCGACATGAGCCAGATCATGCAGGGCGCGACCGACGGCAACTACCGGCTGAACGTCGGATTCCAGTATCCGAACCAGCCCGACTACACCGACGCCGGCAAGGATACCTATAATCTGCACGACCCGGCGCTGGCGAAGAAGTATCTGGCGCAGTCCGGCTACAAGGGCGAGCCGGTGGTTCTGCTCACCGACTCCGATTACACGCCAATGTACAATTCGGCGCTGGTGATGCAGCAGCAGTTGAAGGCTATCGGCATCAACGCGCAACTCAAGGTCACGGACTGGCCGACCTCGGTGCAGACCGCCGCCAACCAGGTCGCGGGCTGGAACTTCTTCTTCACCGGCTGGGGCACCCAGCCGGCGCTTGGGGGGCTGTCGGTGATGCAGTTCTTCGCCCAGCCGATTCCCGTCTATTTCCCGCCGAAGGGCCATCCCGATCCGGAGATTCTGAAGTTATGGAACGGGATGAACTCCGACGCCGACCGCCGACGGGCGGCAGGAGGCGTTCGCCGAGATGCAGAAATACGTGCTCGATCAGGTTTACGCGGTTCCGTTCGGCTCGTTCACCAAGGTCCAGGGCGTGCGGTCGGACGTGAAGGGGTTCGTGCCGTTCCGCATCCCGCGCCTCTATAACGTGTGGTTCGAGAAGTGACGTGATCGGCGCCACGCTCAGGCGCATCGCCGGCGCCATCCCGATTTTGATCCTGGTAAGCCTGATCACCTTCGCTTTAATCCACATGATCCCGGGCGATCCCGCCGCGGTGATCGCCGGTCTCAGCGCCACGCCCGACCAGATCGCGCAAATCCGCCACGATCTCGGCCTCGATCAGCCGCTGTGGGCACAGCTCTATCATTGGTACGATCATCTGCTGCACGGCGATCTCGGAACGTCGCTGCTGCTGGGTGAGCCGGTGTTGCAGGCGATCGGCGATCGTTTGCCGGTCACGCTCGGGCTATCGGCCTACGCCCTGCTCATCACGCTGACGCTCGGCCTGATGGGCGGCATCATCGCCGCGCTGGGGCAGAACACCTGGGTGGATCAGGTCGCCATGGTGTTTTCGATGTTCGGCATTTCGGTGCCGAATTTCTATCTCGGCCTGCTGATGATCCTGTTGTTCGCGGTCGAGCTCGGCTGGCTGCCGACCGGCGGCTATGTGGCGTTCGGCGACGATCCGGTTGGCTGGCTCACCTTCATGACCTTGCCCGCGATTTCGCTGGCGCTGCTGCTGGTCGGGCTGCTCGCGCGCATCACCCGCTCGACCATGCTGGAGGTGCTGCGGCAGGACTATATTCGCACCGCGCGCTCGAAGGGGCTGAAGCGGCGGCAAGTGGTGGCGAAGCACGCGCTGGCCAACGCGCTGATTCCGATCGTGACCGTAATCGGCATCATCGTAAGCCTGTTGATGTCGGGCGCTGTGGTCACCGAGACGCTGTTCTCGATTCCCGGCATCGGCCAGCTGCTGACGCAGGCGGTGCTCAGCCGCGACTACCCGATGGTGCAGGGCGCCGTTCTGGTCGTAACCGCGCTGATGGTCGGGGTGAATATCGGCGTCGACATTCTCTATGCCTTCCTCGACCCGCGCGTGCGCTACCATGCCGCCTGACATCGCGCTCGGGGCGGAACCGGCGGCGGAAGCCGAGGAGGAACCGCGGCGCCATCCCGCCCGGCTGGCGCTGGGGCGGCTGCTGCGCCATCGGCTGTTTCTCACCGGGCTTGCGCTGTTCGCGATCATCGTGGTCGCGGCGATCTTCGCGCCGGCGATCGCGCCGACCAATCCCGACACCATCGACATGAGCGCGACCTTCGCGCCTCCAAGCTTGGCGCGTCCGTTCGGCACCGACAATTTCGGCCGCAACCTGCTCGCGCGCGTCGTCTACGGGGCGCGGCTGTCGATGCTGATCGGCGCCGCCGTGGTGGCGATCAACGCCGTATTCGGAACCTTGATCGGCGCCGCTTCGGGCTATTTTCGGCGCATCGATAACGCGGTGATGCGGGTGAACGACGCGCTGATGGCGTTCCCTGCGATCCTGCTCGCGATCGCGGTGACGGCGGCGCTCGGCCCGTCGATTACCGACGTGATCATCGCCCTCGGCATCGTCTACACGCCGCGCACCGCCCGCATCGTGCGCTCCTCGGTGATCGTGCTGCGCGAGATGGAATATGTGCAGGCGGCCATCGCCTCGGGCGCCGGCCATTGGCGGATTCTGCGCCGCCACATCCTGCCGAACGCCATGGCGCCGCTGATCGTGCAGCTCAGCTTCCTGTTTGCTTACGCCGTTCTGACCGAGGCGACGCTGTCGTTTCTCGGCGTGGGGGCGGTGCCGCCGACGCCGACCTGGGGCAACATCATGGCCGAGGGTCGCCAGTACATGACCGACGCGCCGTGGATCATCGCCATTCCGGGCGCTGCGTTGATGATTACCGTGCTCGGGCTGAACATGCTGGGCGACGGTCTGCGCGACGTGCTCGATCCGCGCCTGAGATTGCAGGAGTGAGAGGTTGTGTCCCCCACCTCACCCCAACCCTTTCCGCTCCCGAGGGGCGGAGAGGAGGTTGGCTCGTCCTTCTCTCCGCCCCCGGGGGCGGAGAGGGCCGGGGTGAGGTGGGGTGAGCCTCCTCGAAGTCCGCAATCTCACCACTGCCTTCGCCACCGGGCGCGGCGAGATCACCGCGATCGAGGAGGTGAGCTTCTCGGTGGAGCAGGGCGAGGTTCTCGGCATCGTCGGCGAGTTCGGCAGCGGCAAGAGCGTCACCGCGCTGACGATCATGGGCCTGCTGCCGCGTCCGCCGGCCCGGGTGGCGGCGGGTGAGGTAAGGTTCGCGGGCGAACGCCTCTCGACGATGTCGGAGCAGCGCCTGCGCCGCATCCGCGGCCCGGGGATCGGCATGGTGTTCCAGGAGCCGATGACCTCGCTCAACCCGGTGTTCAGCATCGGCGAGCAAATCATCGAGACGATCGCCGCCCATGAACGCGGAACGCTGCGCGCGCGACGGGCCCGCGCGGTGCAGCTGCTGGACCGGGTCGGCATTCCCTCGGCAGCGGCGCGGCTCGGCGATTACCCGCACCAGCTCTCGGGCGGGCAGCGCCAGCGGGTGATGATCGCGATCGCGCTCGCCTGTCGGCCGCGCCTGCTGATCGCCGACGAGCCGACAACGGCACTGGACGTGACGATCCAGGCGCAGATTCTGGACCTGCTGCTCGATCTGCGCGACGAGCTCGGCATGGCGGTCATCGTCATCACCCACAACATGGGCGTGATCGCCGAGACCGCGGACCGGGTGCTGGTGATGTACGCGGGAAGGGTGGTGGAGCAGGCGCCGGTCGCGCGGCTCTTCGATGCACCGCTGCACCCCTACACGCGCGGCCTGCTGGCCTGCGTGCCGACGCTCGCCGACGACCGGGAGCGGCTGACCGCCATTCCCGGCACCCTGCCCGATCCGCGGCACCGCCCGCCCGGCTGTCGGTTCGCGCCGCGCTGCCCCCACGCCATCCCGGCCTGCACTGCGGCCATCCCGCCGCTGCTGTCGCGCGAGATCGAGCACGAGGCCGCCTGCATCCGCGTCCACGAGCGGGTCGAAGCATGACCCCGCTGATCGAGGCCGAGCATCTGTCCAAGCACTTCCCGGTGGGTGCCGGATTCCTCGCCCGGCACCGCCCGGTGCTGCGCGCCGTCGACGACGTCGGCATCAGCATCAAGGCCGGCGAGACGCTCGGCCTGGTGGGCGAATCGGGGTGTGGCAAATCCACCCTCGGGCGGCTGCTGATCCGCCTGATCGAGCCGACGGCGGGCGGCATTCGCTTCGCCGGCGAGGACCTCATTGCCATGCGCCATGGCACGCTCCGCGAGAAGCGGCGGGCGATGCAGATCATCTTCCAGGACCCTTACGGCGCGCTGGACCCGCGCATGAAGGTGGAAGACATCGTGATGGAGCCGCTGCTCATTCACGGCGCACGCAACGATGCCGCGACTCGCGAGACGGTGGCGCGGATGCTCGACCGGGTCGGTTTGCCGAGACGGGTGCGGGATCGCTTTCCGCACGAATTCTCCGGCGGCCAGCGCCAGCGCATCGGCATCGCCCGCGCGCTGGCGCTGCGACCCGAGTTCGTGGTTTGCGACGAGCCGGTTTCGGCGCTCGACGTGTCCGTGCAGGCCCAGGTCGTCAACCTGCTGCGCGATCTCCAGCGCGAGCTTCATCTCACCTATCTGTTCATCGCCCACGACCTCGCGGTGGTGAAGCACATCTCCGACCGCGTGGCGGTGATGTATCTCGGAAAGATCGTGGAATTGGCGGACAAGGCGCGCGCTCTACGCCGCCCCGCTCCACCCTTACACCCAAGCCTTGATCGCCGCCGTGCCGGGCACCCACCCAGCCGGCCGGGCGGCGCGCCGGGCCGCGCGCGCCGGGATCGCGGGCGACATCCCGAGCGCGCTGCATCCGCCCGCCGGCTGTCGCTTCCACACCCGCTGTCCGCACGTCATGGCCGTCTGCCGCGAGCGGGAGCCGCGCACGATTGAGGCCGCGCCGGGGCACTTCGTCGCTTGCCACCTGCTTGGCGCCCGGGGGTCATGACACTCTTCGGCCCTCGCCATTTCGGTTCCGATCGCCTATATTGCACTGCGGCGCAAGCCGATCGCGCCCACACCTGACCCCGGATCGAGAATAGCTTGAGCGACACGCCCATCCCGCCCCCCGGGCCGCCGGAGGACATGCATCCGGTGATGCTCGAGGAGGAGATGCGACGCTCCTATCTCGACTACGCGATGTCGGTGATTGTCGCGCGGGCGCTGCCGGACGCGCGCGACGGGCTGAAGCCGGTGCATCGGCGCATCCTTTATGCGATGCAGGAGGCAGGGAATACCCACGACAAGCCGTATCGCAAGTCCGCCCGCGTGGTGGGCGACGTCATGGGCAAATACCACCCGCACGGCGATCAGTCGATCTACGACGCGCTGGTGCGGATGGCGCAGACGTTCTCGATGCGAGTTCCGCTCATCGACGGGCAGGGCAATTTCGGCTCGGTCGATGGGGATTCGCCGGCGCAGATGCGTTACACCGAGGTGCGGCTGGCCCGCGCCTCGGGCCTGCTGCTGGACGACATCGACAAGGACACCGTCGAGTTCCAGCCCAACTACGATGAAAGCGAGCAGGAGCCGCGCATCCTGCCCGCGAGCTTCCCGAACCTGCTCATCAATGGCGCGAACGGCATCGCGGTCGGCATGGCGACCAACATCCCGACCCACAATCCCGGCGAGATCATCGACGCCGCGCTGCTGCTGGTGTCCGACCCGGAGATCTCGCTCGACGAGCTGATGCGGGTTGTTCCGGGTCCGGACTTTCCGACCGGCGGCATCATCGTGGGGCGCGGCGGCATCCGCTCGGGCTTCGAGACCGGACGCGGTTCGATCGTGCTGCGCGCGCGCGCCGAGATCGAGGAGATTCGAGCTGGCCGTCAGGCGATCATCGTCACCGAGCTGCCCTACCAGGTGAACAAGGCGGCGCTGCTGGAGCGGATCGGCGAACTCAATCGCGCCAAACAGCTCGAAGGCATCAGCGAGCTGCGCGATGAGAGCGATCGGTCGGGGATGCGCGTGGTGATTGAGCTCAAGCGCGACGCCACGCCCGAAGTTGTTCTGAATCAGCTCTTCCGCTTCACCAACATGCAGATCGGCTTCGGCATC
Source organism: uncultured Pseudomonadota bacterium (assembly GCA_963762525.1). Taxonomy (GTDB): domain Bacteria; phylum Pseudomonadota; class Alphaproteobacteria; order Acetobacterales; family Acetobacteraceae; genus DATFDN01. Next base: position 262,398 of record CAVXKT010000011.1, on the reverse strand, counting down.
AACATGCTGGCGCTCGATGGCGGGCGGCCGCGGCTATTGGGCCTCAAGGACGCGCTGATGAGCTTCATCGCGTTCCGCGAGGACGTGATCCTGCGCCGCGCACGCCACGATCTCGCCAAGGCGCGCGACCGCGCGCATCTGCTGGTCGGATACAGCATCGCCGTCGCCAACATCGACGAGGTGATCCGGCTGATCCGCGCCTCCCCCGACCCGCGCTCGGCGCGGACGGCGCTGATGGGCCGGGACTGGCCGGCCGCCGATATCGGCGCCCTGCTGGCGCTGATCGACGAGCCGGGGAACGTGATCGCGCCCGATCACACGGTGCAACTGACCGAGGCGCAGGCGGAGGGCATCCTCGATCTGCGCTTGCAGCGCCTGACCGGTCTTGAGCGCCAGAAGATCGAATCCGAGTTGCAGGAGGTGGCGGCGCGCATCCGCGAACTGCTGGAAACCCTCGACTCCCACCCGCGGCGGATGGAGGTGATGCGCGAGGAGTTGCTGACCGCGCGCGCCGCTATGACCTCCCCCCGGCTCACTGCGATCGAGGAGGCGGACACCGATCAGGACGACGAAAGTCTGATCGAGCCGGGGCAGATGGTGGTCACGCTGACCCGCGACGGCTTCATCAAGCGCACCCCGCTTGACGTGTTTCGGGCCCAGAATCGCGGCGGACGCGGCCGATCCGGCGGCGGGATGCGCGGCGATGACGTGGTGACGCGCAGCTTCAATGCGCACACGCATCAATGGGTGCTGTTCTTCTCCTCCGGCGGTAAGGCGTTCCGGCAAAAGGTCTGGCGCCTGCCCGAAGTGCAGCCGACGGCCAAGGGCCGGGCGCTCGTGAACCTGCTTCCCGAGTTGGGTCAGGACAGCATCACCGCGGTGCTGCCGCTGCCGTTGGACGAGGGGCTGTGGGACAGTTTACACCTCGTTTTCGCCACCGCCTCCGGCAACGTGCGCCGCAACCGGCTATCGGATTTCCGCAATGTGCGTGCCGCCGGGCTGATCGCCATGAAGCTCGACGAGGGTGATCGGCTGATCGGCGTCGCGACTTGTCGCGAGGGCGACGACCTGATGCTGGCCGCCCGGCTCGGGCGGTGCATCCGCTTCCGCATCACCGAAGACACGCTCCGCGTTTTCGCCGGCCGCGACAGCTCCGGGGTGCGCGGCATCCGGCTCGCGCCGGGCGACGAGGTGGTGAGCCTGGCGGTGCTGCGCCACATCGACGCCGACACCGAGGAACGGGCGGCCTATCTGCGCGCCGCCAATGCCCGACGCCGCGCCGCCGGCGCGGAGGGCGAGGACGGTGCCGATGCGGTCGCGGCCGAGGCCGGGGCGCCGGTCGCCGAAGTGGCGCTGGCACCCGAGCGATATGCCGATTTGGAGGCGGCCGAGGAGTTCCTGCTCACCGTGACCGCCGCCGGCTTCGGCAAGCGCACCTCCGCTTATGAATACCGGGTCACCGGACGCGGCGGGCAGGGCATCACCAACATTACGCTCGGCAAGCGTAAGGGCGGCGGCGTGGTGGCGACATTGCCGGTGCGCCCCGGCGATCATCTGATGCTCGGAACGGATGCCGGGCGCCTGATCCGCATTCCCGCCGACCAGGTGCGCGTCACCGGCCGTCAAGCGATGGGCGTAACCCTGTTCCGGGTCGGCACGACGGAGAACGTGACCAGCGTCTTCCCGGTGCTGGACGAGGCCGGCGACGAGAACGGAAACGGGAACGGACACGGCGGCGACGATCCGCCGGCGCGCCAGCCCGAGGAGGGAGACGATGGCTGAACGGGGGACCGGGCTTTATCCGGGCACGTTCGACCCGCTCACGAACGGCCATCTGGACGTGATCGAGCGCGCCGCGCGGCTGCTCGACCGGCTGGTGGTCGGGGTGGCGGTGAACACCGGCAAGGGACCGCTGTTTACCCTGGAGGAGCGGGTCGAGCTGGTGCGGGCCGAGGTTTCGTCGATCGCCAAGCGCAGCGGCGTGGTGATGGAAGTGGTGCCGTTCCGGGGCCTGCTGGTCCAGTTCGCGCGCGAGATCGGTGCCGCGATGATCTTGCGCGGATTGCGCGCCGTCTCCGATTTCGACTACGAGTTTCAGATGGCGGGCATGAACTACCGCATGGCGCCGGACGTCGAGACGGTGTTCCTGATGGCGAGCGAACGCCACCAGTTCATCGCTTCGCGCCTGGTGAAGGAAGTGGCGGCGTTGGGCGGCGACATCTCTTCGTTCGTGCCGCGCCTGACCCTGGAGCGAACGCTGGCGAAGGTGCGGGGCGAGGCGATCAAGCCGGCGGTGTAGTTTGACATCACATTGATCCGAGCCGCGCATGGGCCGCCAACGTGAACGCGGCGCGGCGGAGGCTCGGGCGCGCGGCAAGCGCGCTGCGAAGTGCGCGAAGCCCCTCTCTGCGACTTTGCAGCAGTCGCGCCCGGCCGATCACCCATCGGTTCTCCGCCTCGGCGCGAGCGCGGATGGCCGGCAGGCGGGCGCCGAACCTCGCCTGCAACGCCGGGTTCGCGTAGATCGCCTCCATGCAGGGCGCGAACGCGAAAGCGTCGCCGGCTTGACTCAAATATCCGCCGCCCGGCCGACGGCGCGCGAACAGCACCGGCCGGCGCGGCTCGGCAACCGTCGTGAAGCGCCCGCGCAGGGCGATGCGGATCAGGAATTCCCAATCCTCGCCGTATCCGAGGTCGGCTCGGAATCCGCCGGTGGCGCGCATCACCTCGGCGCGGATCAGCACGTGTCCGCCATTGGCGAACAGGTTGCGCACCAGCAGCCGCTCCAGCACCTCGCCCCCGGCCGGGCGGAGAACCCGGACTGGTCGCGCCCCGGCTCGTGCCTCGGCGCGCACGAAACCGCAGCCTCCGCAGAGCGGCGACCGCGTCGGGCGCGGCATCGAGTGCCGCAGCGAGTCGCGCCAGCGCGTCCGGCGCCAGCCAGTCGTCAGCATCGAGGAACAGAAAGGCGTCCGACGTCAAGCGCCGCCCATCCCCGGTTGCGGGCCGCCGACACCCCTGCATTTGCCTGCGCGATCAGGCGAAGGCGGGATTCGCTCCGGAACCGACGCGCCACGGCGGTGGTCTCATCGATCGAGCCGTCATCCACCACCGCCATCGTCCAGTCGAGATGCGTCTGCGCGAACACCGAACCGATCGCATCGGCGATCCAGGGAGCGGCGTTATGGGCGGCGGTGACGATGCCGATACGCAACGGAACCTCGCGGAAGCCGCGAGGTTCTATCCGGGAAAGATGAAGCTTCGGCTAACGCCGCGCCTACGCCTCGACGACCCGCTGGGTCTGCACGCCCAGGCCCTCGACCGAAATCCGCGTCGTCTGCCCCGCGTTCAGAAAGATCGGTTGCGGCTTCTTGCCCATGCCGACGCCGGGCGGGGTGCCGGTGGAGATGATGTCGCCCGGATGCATGGTGATGAAGTGGCTGACATAGCTCACCAGCTTGCGGCAATCGAAGATCATCGTTTTGGTGGTGCCGTCCTGCATCCGCTCGCCGTCCACCTCGGTCCACAGGCGGAGGTTCTGCGGGTCCGGAACCTCGTCCCTCGTAACCATCCACGGGCCGACCGGGCCGAAGGTTTCGCAGCCCTTGCCCTTATCCCAGGTGCCGGCGCGTTCCATCTGGTATTCGCGCTCGCTCACGTCGTTGCAGACGCAATATCCGGCTACATGCTCCATCGCGTCGTGCTCGGGCACATAGCGCGCGAGTTTGCCGATGACGATGCCGAGCTCAACCTCCCAATCGAGCTTCTGCGACCCGCGCGGCAGGCGCACGTCGTCGTTCGGCCCGCAGAATGCGCTCAGCGACTTCAAGAAGATGATCGGCTCCTTCGGGATCGGCGCGTTGGTCTCCGCCGCATGGTCGGCGTAGTTCAGGCCGATGCAGATGAAATTCACCGGTCGCGCCACGCAGGGGCCGAGGCGAACGCCGGCATCGACTTTCGGCAGCGTCCCGGGATCAAGCCCGCGCAGCATCGACAGTGCGGCATCCGACAACGCGAACCCGTCGATATCGCGGAGTACCGACGCCAGACAGCGGATCGTGCCGTCGGCGTCAAGCATGGCCGGTTTCTCGGCGCCGACGGGCCCATAGCGCAGCAGCTTCATCGTTCTCTCCCAACGTCATTTCGAACCGATCCGCTCGATGCCGCCCATATAGGGCCACAGAATCTGCGGAATCAGGATCGAGCCATCGGCCTGCTGATGGTTTTCCATCACCGCGATCAACGCCCGCCCGACCGCGATCCCCGAGCCGTTGAGCGTGTGCACGAAGGCCAGCGTCTTACCGTCGGCCGGTACGCATCCGCGCGTTCATGCGTCGCGCCTGGAAGTCGCGCGTATTGGAGCAACTGCTGATTTCGCGCCACGCCTGCTGGCCGGGGAGCCAGGCTTCAAGATCGAAGGTCTTGGCGGCGCCGAAGCCGGTGTCGCCGGCACACAGCAGGACCCGACGATGCGGCAAGCCGAGCGCGCGCAGCACCGCCTCGGCACAACGCGTCATCCGCTCGTGCTCGGCATCGCGACTGCGTCGGGCGCGGTGATCGAGACCAGCTCCACCTTGCGAAACTGATGCTGACGCAGCATCCCGCGCGTGTCCCGTCCCGCCGCCCCGGCCTCGGAGCGGTAGCATTCGCTCAGCGCGGTGAGGCGCAGCGGCAGCGTTCGCGCCGCCAGCACCTCGCCCGCCACCGAAAACGCGAGCGGCACCTCCGATGTCGGGATAAGCCAGCGGTCGTCGGTGGTGCGGAACATGGTGTCGCCGAATTTCGGCAACTTATCGGTCCCGTAAGCCGCGGCGTCGTTCACCAGCGTCGGGACGAGCATCTCGGTGTAGCCGTGCTCGCGCGTATGCAGGTCGAGCATGAATTGACCGAGCGCGCGCTCCAGCCGCGCTAGCGCGCCGCGCAGCACCACGAAGCGGCTCCCCGACATCTTCGCCGCGGCGGCGAAGTCCATCATTCCCAACGCCTCGCCCAGTTCGAAATGCTGGCGCGGCTGAAACCCGAGGTCGCGTGGCGCCCCGTAAGTGGCGAGGATCAGGTTGGCAGCTTCATCGGCGCCTTCCGGCACCTCGGGATCGAGGATGTTCGGCAGCACCACGAGCGCCGCCTCGATCTCGCGATCAAGGGCGGAGGCGCGGGCCTCCAGCTCCTCCATCTCGCTTCGCAGGGCGACCGCCTCCGCGGCCTCCGCCCCGGTATCCCGACCCTCTCGCTTGGCTTGCCCGATCGCCCTCGCCAGCACGTTGCGCCGTGCCTGCTTTTCTTGCAGCGCCGTCAGCGCGGCGCGGCGGGAGGCGTCCCGCGCCAGCAGATCCGGCGTTGCCGCCGGCAGGCCGCGTCGCGCCAGCGCCGCATCAAAGGCTGCTGGCGCCGCGCGGATCGCGCGCAGATCATGCACTCGTCAGACCTCGACCGGCTTCGGCGCCACCAGGCGCGCGCACAGGATCGATATTTCGTAGAGCGCGATCAGCGGCATCGCCAGGCCGATCTGGGTGAACACGTCGGGCGGGGCCAGCACGGCGGCGACCACGAACATGCAGACATAGGCGTAGCGGCGAAACCGCCCGAGCCCCTTCGGCGTGACGATCCCCACCTTCGCCAACAACGTAAGCAGGACCGGAAGCTGGAACGTGACCCCGAACGCCAGAATCAGCCGCATCACCAGATCCAGATACTCGCCCACCTTGGCGTCGAGCTGAATCGGCACCCCGCCGGCGCCCGTCTGCGACTGAAAGCTCAGGAAAAATCGCCAGGCGGCCGGGAAGATCACGAAATACGCGAGCGCTCCGCCCATGAAGAACAGCACCGGGGTGGCGATCAGGAACGGCAGCAGCGCGCGCTTCTCGCTGCGATAGAGGCCGGGCGCCACGAACAGCCATATCTGCGAGGCGATGATCGGGAAGCTCACGAACGCGGCGCCGAACATCGCCACCTTGATGTAGGTGAAGAAGGCTTCATAGAGCTGGGTATAGATCAGGTGCGGATCGCTGCCGCCTTCGGCGATGAGCAGCTTCGCCAACGGCCGCGCCAGGAAATAGAAGATCTGGCCGGAGAAGTAGTAGCAGACGCCGAAGGCGATCAGAAAGGCGGCGATCGACCACATCAGCCGGCGCCGCAGCTCGATCAAATGCTCGAGCAGCGGCATCGGCTTGTCGTTGATCGGATCTTCGATGATCTGTTCGTGGTCGGCCAAATCGGCTCTCGCTCAGGCGCGGTGCTCGGCCGCGCTTTCGGCGCGCGCGATCTGCGGCGGGATGAAGGCGGGCGCCTCCGCCGCCGGGGCGGGAGCGCGAACGGACGAGGCGTAGCCGGGCGGGATAAAGGCCGGCAAGCCCGGATCCCGCGCCGGCTCGGGCTCGGCGACCGGCGCGGCGGGCTCGGTCTCGATCTCGGGCCGCTCCGCCACCGCCACATCGGCGTCGATTAGGGGCGTCGGGCTGGCCGCAGGCACGGAAATCGGCGGCGTCTTGAACGGGTCGTCGAACGACTTTCGCAACGAACCGTCGTCGTCCACCAGCTTCTCCAGCGCTCGGCCGACGTTGTAGCCACGCAGCGCACTGATCTGGTCGCGAACCTCGTGCAGATCGGCTTCGCGCATCATGTCATCGACATGGCCCTGGAACTCGGAGGCCATGCGACGCGCCTTCTTGATCATCCCGGTGACCGCCTTCAACGCCACCGGCATGTCCTTCGGCCCGATGAACACCAGGGCGACGACGGCGATCACTCCCAACTCGGACCAGGCGAAATCGAACATGACGGGCGCGGCCCTCCGGGGCGGGCTTTAGCAGGAAACGGCGATGGCGGGAACACGGCGGCCGGTGAACATCGTCCCCTAACTCGAGACCGAGCTTTGTTTTCAATATTGTAACCAACCCTTCAGACCTCCGGGAGCCGACCTACGCGGCCCCGGCAAACAGCCCGCGTGGACGAAACAGCATGAACACGACAAAAATTCCGAAGGTGACGCCGATACTCCACTCGCCCGGCATCACCAGCAGCGACAGGTTCTGCAGAACGACGATGGCGACCGACAGCGCGAAGGCGCCGACCAGGCTGCCGATCCCGCCGGCGATCATGGCGATGGTGGCGGTGAGCAGCGGCGTGACCCCCCCATAGGGCTGCAGACCGTAGTCGAACGGCACCAGCACGCCGGGCAGGCACACCATCGCCGAGGCGATAGCGACCACGTAGACATGCACGATCCGCGGCTGAAGGCGCGTGATCTCGGCCAAAAAGGGGTTGGAGGCGACGGCGCGGATGCGCTTGCCGAGCAGGGTAGCGCGGGCGAACCACAGCAGGAAGGCGACGGCGATCAGGCTCATGCCCAGGGTGGCGAGCTGAGCCGCGCTCAGGCGCAGCGCCCCGAGCACAAAGGTCCGCGCCGCCCAGGCGCTCGGGAATTGCAAAATGTTGGGGGAGTAAACGGCGGCGATCACGTTCTGGATTACCGCCAGTGCACCGAGCGAAGCGATCAGAATGCCGAGATGGGTCGCTCCCCGACGCTCCAGCCGCCCATACAACTGATGCTGGATCAGCGCCCCGAGAACGGTGCAGGCCGCCATGGCGCCGATCAGCGCCAACGGATCGGGAACGCCGCGCATGGCCAGCGACCAGGCGACGTAGCCGCCCAGCGTGTAGACGCCGGCATGGGCGACGTGGAAGATTTTGGTGGTCGCATAGACCAGCGCGAAGCTCACCGCGACCACGCCGAGCGCGCAGCCGGTGATCAGGCCGTTGAGGAGTAGTTGGAGCGCGAGCACGCCCGGCGCAGCTACGACGCGCCGACCTCTCCCGCAAAGCGGGAGAGTCGGATTGCTGCCCTGGCAATCCGGGTGAGGGTCATTCCGCCGTGCCCTTGGCGATCGGCGTGTCCTTGCCGTCCTGGAACTGGTCGATGGCGATCGGGACGGTGGCGGTATTGGAGTTGAAAGTCATCGGGATCAGGCCGTGGAAGGTCTTGATGGCGAACAGCTCTTCCCGCATCGCCTGGCCGGTGATCGGCTTCTTCTCGCTCGCCAGCTTGTCCAAAATGGTCAGTGCGATCTCCGCCGCGTTGTAGTACTGGCGGGCGAAGAAATCCATGTCCGCATCATACTTCTGACGAAATGCCGCCGACAGCTCGGGCGGCGCGTCGATCTGCACCTGGGTATGCACGAAGTCTTGCGCCGCCGGATCGGCGATCGCCTGCGGGTCGGCGAAGAACGAGGTTCCGGCAACCAGAAAATGCGCGTTCATCTGGTGGATCTGATCCGCGAGCGGCACCATGCCGGCGGTGATGGAGACGAACAGCACGTCGGGATTGGCGCCGGCGAGCTTCAGCAGCGCCGGGCGGTAGTCGGTCTGCCCGAATTGGGAGGGCTCCCGGGCCAGGATCGATCCGCCGGCCTTCTTATAGTCCTTGTCGAAGTCGTCGCGGCCGCCGATGCCGGCGGCGTCGTTCTCGAACAACACCGAGGCGGTCTTCTTGCCCTCGCCGATCAGCCACTTGCTCAGCACCGTCACCTCGTCGCCGGTCGAGGGCAGCGTGTTGACCAGATAGGGCGACGCCGTGCCCAGCTTATCGGACTGCGCGCCGGCATTGAGCATCAGAATCTTCTTCCGCGTCGCCAGCGGCGCCATCGCCAGCGACGGGCCGGAATAGCCGGTGAAGATCATCGGCACGTGCTCGAGATCGACCAGCTTGTTGAAGCTCAGGATCGACTGATCTGGCTTGGCCTGGTTGTCCTCGAATAACACCTCCAGCTTGTTGCCGCCTGCGCCGCCCTTGGCGTTGGCCCGGTCGATCGCGAACTGAATGCCGCGCATCTCCTGCGTGCCGACCACGGCGCCGGGACCGGTGAGCGGGATGATCGCACCGAGCCGGATCGTCTCGGCCCGGGCCGCGCCGGTGACGAACAACAAGCCGATTGCGGCCAGCCATCCGCGAGCCCGATACCGCATTTCGCCTTCCCTCCCGCTCAGCCGGCCTGTACGGCCGAGGAGGCAAGCCGGTCAAGCGAGGCAGGCGGACAAGAGCCATCTCACGATTTCGGTCGCTGATCATTGTCGATCGACCGGCCCGGCGCTATCAAACCCGGGGCGTGTGGGAGCCTTGCGCGTGACGAGCGATGCCGCGACCCGGGCGCCCACCGCGTCCGCGGACCGATGGAGCCTTCGCGGGCTCGTTGTCGCGGCGTTCGCGCATGGGGCGAGCGATTTATACTCCGGCATGGTGCCGTTTCTCGTCTTTACCATCGTCATCGGCCGCGGGCTTTCGCCCGTCTATCAGGGCGCGATCGGCTTTCTCTGGTATTTGATGAGCTCGATCACGCAGCCGCTGTTCGGTACCTATGCGGACAAACGGGGCCGCTGGTGGTTCCTGCCGCTCGCGGTGGCGCTTACCGTCGTTTGCGTTTCTTGCACGGGGCTTGCCGCCGGCCCGGGCGTCCTCGCGCTGCTGATCGCGCTGGGCGGACTCGGTTCGGGGATGATGCATCCGGAAGCCGGCAAATACGCGGGGATGCTGAGCGGGCCGCGCCGATCGGGCGGCATTTCGATCTTCCAGATCGGCGGTCAACTCGGCTTTGCGTGCGGCCCCCTGATCGCAGCCGCCCTGGTGCAGGCGCGGGGCCTGCCGGGTTCGCTCTGGATGCTGATTCCCGGTGCGTGCGCGGTGGCGTTTCTGATAGCGGTGATGCCCGGCGTCGATCGGATCGCGCGGCACTTGCATCGCTCCGCAATCTCGAGCCTTGCCGGCGCGAATGACCGCCTCGACCGCGCGGGCGTCGCGCTGCTGGTCGCGGGCGCTTCGCTCGAATATATCGTCGGCGCGTCGTTCTTGACCTATCTGCCCAATCTCATCACCGCGCGCGGCGGCGACATCACCTTCGCCGGCGAGATCGTGACCGCCTTCCTGATGGCCAGCGTCTCGGGATTGTATCTTGGCGGGTATCTCGGCGACCGAGCGGGACCGCTCGCGCCGTCGATCGTCGCCCTCCTGCTTTCCGTCCCCTGTCTCTACGGCTTTCTCATGCTGCCCGGGCGGGGCGCGATCGTGCTGCTGCTGGCCGCCAACGCTCTCCTCAACATCCAGACGGCGCCGGTCGTCGCCCTCGTGCAGCGGATGCTGCCACGTCGTCTCGGCATGGCGCTAGGGCTGATCAACGGCGTCGCGTTCGGCCTCGGCTCGGCGCTGGTCACACTGGTCGGCTACGCCGTCGCCCGAATCGGCGCCGACGCCGCGCTGATGTGGATCAGCGCGCTGCCGATTCTGGGCGCGCTGTTGTTCGTCCGGGTCGGCCGTCGCATGCGGCGGCGCGCGATCGTGCGACGTTAGGGATCGGCTGCGTCCGGTTCCTGCTCGGCCTCGCGCCGCAGGCGGCGGAAGCTGCGCACGCTGAACGGCAGCATGATGATATAGGCCGCGCCCAAGTCCGACCAGCGCCGCCCAGGGGTCGGCCACCAGCACGGCGGCGAACACCCCGACACCGAGCAGGACCGGCAGCACGTACTCGGCGGGCACCTTGAAATTCTTGAAGCTCCACACCGGCAGCGTGGAGACGCAGAGCAGGCCGGAGCCGATCAGCACCGGTGCGCACAGCGCCGGCGAACGCGCCACGCTCACCAGCCAGGCCACATCCAGCGCGCGCCCCTCCAGGCCGAGGAAGATCGGCAGCAAGGTAAGCCCGGCGCCGGCCGGCGCCGGAACGCCGGTGAAGAAGTTGTAGGCATAGGCGGGCGACGGCCCGGCATCCAACGCGGCGTTGAAGCGTGCCAGCCGCAGCGCCACGCAGACGGCGAAGAACATGCACGGGACGAATCCGAACGGTCCCAGCCGCTGCATCGACCAGAGATACAGCAGGAACGCCGGCGCTACGCCGAAGCCCATGAAATCGGCCAGGCTGTCGAACTCGGCGCCGAACCGCGAGACCGCCCGCAACAGGCGCGCGAGCCGCCCGTCCAGTCCGTCGATGCAGCCGGCGAAGGTGATGGCCACCGCCGCCGCGCCGAAGTGTCCGTCAAGGCCGAAGCGGACGGAGGTGAGGCCGGCGCAAAGTCCGATCAGGGTGAGGATATTGGGAATCATGCGGTTGAACGACGGTCCCTTGAAGCGCGGCCGCGCGCGCGGGCGGAGCCGGGTTCGCAGCCGACGCACCCGCGACAGCCGGCGTGGCGTCCCCGATCGGGTCGGGCCAGTCGGGCGGCGTCGGCCGCTCATAGCTGCGCCACCACGGTCTCGCCGCCGATCATGGTTTGGCCGATGGCGACCAATGGCCGCACGCCCTTCGGCAAATAGAGATCGGTGCGGCTGCCGAAGCGGATGATGCCGAAGCGCGGCTACCGGCGCGGACCGGATCACCCTCGTGCAGGTCGCAGCGGATGCGCCGCGCGATCAGGCCGGCGATCTGCACCACGGCGATTTCGGCGCCGTCGGGCAGGCGGATGGCGATGGCGTTGCGCTCGTTGCGCTCGCTCGCCTTGTCCAGAGCGGCGTTGACGAAGGCGCCGTGCCGATAGGCGATGCGGGTCACGGTGCCGTCGGCGGGAACGCGATTGACGTGTACGTCCAGCACCGAGAGGAAGATGCCGATCCGCCAACGCGGCGCCGGGCCGAGTCCCAGCTCCGGCGGCGGCGCGGCGGGGGTGAGCGAGACCACCTTGCCGTCGGCGGGCGCCACCAGCGCCTCGGGCCGGTCGGGCGGAATCCGCTCGGGGTCGCGGAAGAAATAGAGGCAGAAGAGAGTGAACAGCCCGGCCAGCCAGGCGAGCCAGTGCGCAAAGACCAGGCCGACAATGAACAGCACCACGCCGCCGGCGATAAAGACCCGGCCGGCACGATGTGGCGGCGCCACCACCAGGCGGAGCGTATCGGCGACGGACATGCGCCGCCGCTTATGGCGGCTTCAATGCGACGCTTCAAGCGACTCCGCCGGCGGGATGTTGAACACCTGACCGGGATAAATTCGCCTGGCTTTGCGGATTTGCGCCGCGGTTGGCGCGATAGATCACCCGATACAGGTTGCCGTCGCCATAGTTGGCCCGCGCGATACGCCACAAGCTCTGTCCCCTTTGCACGACCACGCTGCCGGACCTCGCATCTTGCCCCAATTCCTCGCCCGACGCAAGACGGTCCGGGAGAGGCGGCGGGGGCTTCCGGCGAGTTCACGTCGATCGCCCTGATGCGTCGGCGACCGGCGGAAGCGGCGGCGCGGGCACATCCGTCACCGACGAGGGCGGAGCGGGAGCGCCGGCAAGGAGTGCCGGCGGGGGCGCGGCGGCGGCGGATCGGGGATGGGCGGGGATGGTGACGCGGGTTCGGCGACAATGGGTTCACGGGAGGCATCCGCCGTCGCTGCGGTGGATGCGGGGCCTTTTCCTCCGCCACCGCGGCATCCGGCGCGACCCGAACCACCTCGAACCGCGGCGCATCGGATTGCGACGTTGGCGAGACCGGCGCATCGGTGTGAAGCGCCAGGGTCAGGCCGCCCCCGATCATCGCGATCACGAGAGCGGCGGGCGGAATCCACCGCATAAGTGGAAACTTCGTTACCAGCGATGTCATTTTTAAAGCGTAGAGTCCGTCGTTGCGCTTCGCAACAGCGTCTTTTCGCTGATCGCGGAAAAAACGAGCCGCTTCGTTAAAAGAAGTAGGAGTGTGCGATTATGCCACACATCGCATATAGGCTTTTCTCGAGCCTCCGCGACGATGGTTCGACTGAGCGGTCCCGGAATCTATTTTCTCGGCTCGGTGGATCATGAATAGATATGGTGCGGCATTGCCTCGCAGCTCCCCGGCGCCCGCGACGCGACGCCACGGCGGCTCCCGGGTAGCGGCGGATGGGCGGGGCCGCAGCGTCTCGTAGCGGTCTGGGATCTGCCGATACGCCTCTTCCACTGGGCGGTGGTCGTGCTGGTGTTCACTTCCTGGCTGACCCAGCACGAGAACTGGATGCGGGCCCACATGCTCGCCGGCTACACCATGTTCAGCCTGCTGCTGTTCCGTGCTCGCCTGGGGCATCGTCGGCAGCGACACCGCGCGCTTTCGCCAATTCCTCCGCAGCCCGCTGGTCGGCTTCGCCCATTTGCGCCATCTGGGCCGCCGCGAGCCCGACCGCGGCATCGGCCACAACGCCGCCGGCGGCTGGATGGTGCTGGTCATGCTGCTTCTGCTTGCCGTCCAGGTCGGGACCGGGCTTTGCGCCAACAATCGAGGTTGACGTCCAGGGCCCGTTCGCCGACTAGGTCGAGCAGGATTGGAGCGACTGGCTCACGCATGTGCACGCCGTCAACTTCACCGCCATTGAGGTGGCGGTCCTGCTGCATGTGGCGGCGGTGCTGCTTTATGCGGTGCTGAAGCGGTGGAACCTGGTTCGGCCGATGATCACCGGCATGAAACACCTGCCCACCTCGGTGCCGGCGCCGCGCATGCGCAGCCCGCTGCTGCGGGGCGCTGCTGCTGGCGATCGGCCGGGGCGGTTGTGGGTTTCGTGGTGACGTGGCCGTAAGGCGAAGGACCGCAAACCCTTCATGATCCACTTTCGGGGACCGGCCCGGCGGCTGATCGGTTAGACAACGCCGTCTAACACCACCCGCGAAAGGCTCCGCCGTGACCGCACTGACTTGGCTGCCGGCTGATCCCGAGTTTCGCGCCGGCCTGCGCGCCTTCCGTGCCGATCCGGCGCCGCGCTGGGAATGAGGCGGTGCGGCTCGCCGGATGCCGGCTCGACTTCCTGCTGACCAATGCGCTCGACGAAGCGGTGCGGCGGAAATTCGCGTCACGCCGCCGCCGGAGGCGGCGGGCAAGCCGATCCGCCTCGCCCTGCTCGGCTCGGCGACCATGGCGCATCTGCACGCCGCCATCCGCGTCGCCGGGCTGCGCCGCGGGCATGTGGATCGAGACCTACGAGAACGAATTCGGCCAGTATCTCCAGGAACTGTCGGACTCCGAATCGGGCCTGCACGCATTCGCGCCTACCGCGATTCTGCTGGCGCTCGACGCGCATCATCTGGCGGCGGGCGTGACCGCCGGCATGGACGGACCCGAGGCCGGACGCCGCGCTGGCGGAGGTCACGGGCCGGCTGCGAGAGGCCGCGGAACTCGCGCGCGCGCAGCTTCCGCTGCCCGCTGATCCTGCAGACCGCGCTCTGCCCGTGCATCTGCCGGTCATGGGTTCGAACGAGCATCGCCTGCCCGGGCTCGCGCGCTCGCTTCATCGCCCGGCTGAACGCGGCGCTGCGCGAGCTGGCCGCCGAGGAGGGCGTCGACCTCCTGGCGCTCGACGACCGCGCCGCGATCGGACGGCATCGCCGCTTGGCACGACCCGGCGCTTGTGGCATCGCTCGAAGCAGGAGGTCACGCCGCTCGCGGCGCCGATGTATGGCGAGCTTGTCGCCCGGCTACTCGCCGCAAAGCAGGGCCGTTCGGCGAAGTGCCTGGTGCTCGATCTCGACAATACCGTCTGGGGCGGGGTGGTCGGCGATGACGGGCTGGAGGGGATCGTGATCGGCCAGGGCTCGCCGCTGGGCGAGGCCCATGTCGGCTTCCAGGAGCATTGCCGCGAGCTGATCGCGGCGCGGCGTGATCCTCGCCGTCTGCTCGAAGAACGACGAGGCGAACGCGCTGGAGCCGTTCGACAAGCACCCGGAGATGGTGCTGAAGCGCGCCGACATTGCCTGCTTCGTCGCCAACTGGTCCGACAAGGCGGCGAACATCCGCCAGATCGCGCACGAGCTGAATATCGGCCTCGATTCGCTGGTGTTCGTCGATGACAACCCGTTCGAGCGCAATCTGGTCCGCCGCGAATTGCCGATGGTCGCGGTTCCGGAGGTGGGCGAAGACCCGACCGGCTACGCGCGGGCGCTGGTCGATGCCGGGTATTTCGAGGCCCTGTCCGTGACCGACGGAGGACCGCGAGCGCACCACGCAATATCACGGGCAACCACGCGCGCGAGTCGCTGAAGGCGTCGGCGACCGATCTCAATTCCTATCTGCGCGGGCTGGAGATGCGGCTGGTGTGGCGGCGCTTCGATCGCGTCGGGCTGCAACGCATCGTGCAGCTCATCAACAAGTCGAACCAGTTCAACCTGACCACGCGCCGCTACACCGAGCAGGAAGTCTTGGCGGTTATGGACGATCCGACCGCCTTCGGGCTGCAATTGCGACTGCTCGACCGCTTCGGCGACAACGGCATCATCGCCATCGTCATCGGCCGCGAGGCGGCGGCGAGCGACGTCGAGATCGACACCTGGCTGATGAGCTGCCGGGTGCTGGGCCGACAGGTGGAACCGACGACATTGAACCTGATTGCCGCCGAGGCGGCGCGGCTCGGCGCCCGCCGGCTGGTCGGGGAGTACATCCCGACGAAGAAGAACGGCATGGTGAAGGATCACTACGCGAAGCTCGGCTTCACGGTGGTGGAGACCACGAAGGAGGGCGGCAGCCGCGCCGTTCTCGATCTGCAGGGCTTCGAACCCGTTTCGACATTCATCCACGTGACGGAGGGCTGAGCGATGTCCGAGGCCGAGATCATGGGCGCGCTCACCGACATCTTCCGCGACGTGTTCATGCAGGACGACATGGTTCTTAAGCCGGAGCTGTCGGCCAAGGATGTCGAAGGCTGGGATTCGTTCAAGCAGATCGAGATCATCATGGCGACCGAAGCCCGCTTCGGCATCAAGATGACCACGCGCGAGCTCGATAGCCTGCGCAATGTGGGCGATCTGGTGCGGGTGGTCGAGGCGAAGCGGTAGGCTCCGCCGAGGCCTCTGCAACCTGGGGCAATTCGAACCGACTGGCGGACGGCCCGGCGGATCGCGTCCCGGTTCGGGTCGGCGAAGTCCGACCCTCTGATAGGGCAGGGTTACTCAATGAGTTTGTAAGCAGTGGCAATGTGGTCATTACCGACGTCGTTCGACGTGAGGTCGCCAGCGATACAACATTTCCGCAGGATGCAACCATCGAGGGACTTATCCAGTCGGGAGAAATTGGAGCCTTCACGACTCCTCTGGGCCAAGCGATCGCCTCTGGCCAGGCCACGCTGTTCCCGAATGCCGGAGAGGTTTCCACCGCCAGGCTTACAACAATCCCGCGTTGTTCAGCAGGTCCGAGCCCGTGCTGCTGCCGGACGACAGCGGCAAATTTACAGCCGCCCAGGCGAATGAGTGGACGGGGCCGGCCGGGTCCGATGGAACGGGCAACATCTGGGCGAATGCCGGCATCGACCCGGAACGCTTCAGGGAGCGGTCGATGTAACACAAGACATGCACGCGGACGGCTCGATAACGCAGGAACAATATGCGTCGGCCCGCGATTCCTATCTGCGGAGCCATGTTCCGGACGCCGGCGATATGGATTCGAACGCGACTAAAGGTGACGGCTCGACGCCGCAGTACACCACGGGCGGTTCGTGTAACGATACATCTGCTGCTTCAGCGGTGCAACCAGTGACAACTCCCCAAACGGCAACATGACGCTGTACGGCAGCAAAAGCGCCGACGTGTTCGACAGCAAGGGCTTCGCGACCACCGAGGTCGGCGGCGGCGGTTACGACACCTACCTGTTCGATCGCGGCTATGGCGCTCTCACCATCGACAATTCGGCTTACGACAGCTACAGCCCGATGGGCGAGATCGACATGAGCGCGTCGATTTTCCAGCAATGATCTCTGGTTCCAGCAGTCGGGCAACGACCTCAAGGTTGATGTGCTGGGCACCTCGGACGCCATCACCGTCGCCGACTGGTTCGGCTCGGACCCGCGCGCGCAAGTGCAGGAGATCAAGGCGTCCGACGCGATGATCGATGGCGGGCTGGGGCAACTGCTGGCTGCGATGAACTCCTATCAGGCGGCGAATCCCGGCTTCAACCCGGCAACCGCCGCCGCGATGCCGAATGATCCCGCCTTGCGGAACGCCTTGGCGGGGGCGTGGCATCATTGAACCAACGTCCGATCGTGCCAGTATTGGGACATGGACGGAGACGCTCATGCCCCTCGGACACCGGCTGCGTTCGATCGCCACGGTCTGCCTCAGCGGCGGTCTGGCCGAAAAGCTTGAAGCGGCGGCGGCGGCCGGCTTTGACGGGATTGAGATTTTCGAGAACGATCTGCTGACCTTCGAGGGCACGCCGGCCGACGTCCGCTCTATCGCCGGCAATCTCGGCCTTGCGATCACGGCCTTTCAGCCGTTCCGCGACTTCGAAGCGATGCCGACACCGCAGCGCCCCCGCAATCTCGACCGCGCCGAGCGCAAGTTCGACGTGATGCAGGCGCTCGGCTGCGAGCTCGTGCTGGTGTGCAGCAATGTCCAGCCGACGGCGCTCGATGATGACGCGCGGGCGGCGGCCGATCTGGCGGAGATGGCCGAGCGGGCGGCGCGGCGCGGCTTGAGGGTGGGCTATGAGGCGCTGGCCTGGGGCCGGTACGTCAACCACTGGCAGCACGCCTGGCGCATCGTGCAGAGCGCCGGACATCCGGCGCTCGGGCTGATCGTCGACTCCTTCCACACCCTCGCCGCCAAACACGACCCGGACGGGATCGCCGCGGTGCCGGCGGATCGGCTGTTCCTGGTCCAGCTCGCGGATGCGCCGGTGCTGTCGATGGACGTGCTGAGCTGGAGCCGCCATCACCGAAATTTCCCGGGACAGGGCGGGCTGGATGTGGCGCGCTTCCTGCGCGCCGTGAGCGCGACGGGATATCAGCGGCCCGCTGTCGCTCGAAGTCTTCAACGACGATTTCCGCGCCGCCCCGGCGCGGCAGACGGCGCGCGACGGCTTGCGCTCGCTGGTGTTCCTCGAAGCCGAGGCCGGATTGGCGGCGATCCCGCCGCCGGCACGGCTCGACGGCTTCGCCTTTCTGGAATTCGCCGTCGATGAGGAGGCCGGCGAGAGCCTGGCCGCCTTTCTGGAGACGCTCGGTTTCCGCAACGCAGGCACCCACCGCTCCAAGGCGGTGGCGCTCTATCGGCAGGGCGGCATCAACCTGCTGCTCAACCGCGAGCCCGACAGCGCCGCCGCCGAGCACTTCCACCTGCACGGCCCGAGCGTCTGCGCGTTGGCGCTGTGCGTCGATGACATCGCCCGTGCGCTGGCGCGGGCGGAGGCGCTGGGCAGCCCGGCCTGGTACGAGCCCACCGGGCCGGGCGAGGGCCGGCTCCCGGGCGTGCGGGCGCCCGACGGCACGCTGATCCTGCTGGTGGAGAGCGGGTCCTGGGAGCGCGACTTCGAACTGGAGACCACCCAGGAGCCCGAAGCGCCGTTGCGGACGATCGATCACGTCGCCCTGGCGCTGCCGCCGGGACGCCTCGACGGGTTCGTGCTGTTCTGGCGCGCGGTCTTCGGGCTGGAGCCGCAGGCCCTGTGGGAGCTCGCCGATCCGCACGGCCTGGTCCGCAGCCGCGCCATGGTGAGCGCCGGCGGCAGCGTGCGGCTGCCGCTGAATGTCTCCGAAAGCCGGGAGACGGCGACCGGGCGCTTCGTCTCCGCCTATGCCGGCGCCGGGGTGCATCACGTCGCCTTCGCGGCGGCGGATGTCGCGGCCGCCGCCGAGACGGTGGCGCGGCAGGGGGCCGAGCTGCTGTCGATCCCGCCCAACTACTACGACGACCTGGCGGCCCGCTGGGGTTTGGAGGATGCGGCGCTGGACCGGCTGCGCCGCCACCACCTCCTCTACGACCGCGACGACGGCGGCGAATTCCTGCACGCCTACACGCACGCCTTCGCCGACCGCTTCTTCTTCGAGCTGGTGGAGCGGCGGGGCGCGACGGGGTTCGGGGCCGTCAATGCAAGCGTGCGGCTGGCCGCGCAGGCGCAGCCTCGCGCACATCCGGTTGGCTTACCAGTAGCGGTCAGGCGGTCGAGATCCCGCGGGCTGCACGGGGCGCGCGCCCGCGCCGGTCCCCGGCCAGCGCCATCGCGACCGTCATCGCCCATGAACACGGCGGCGCTCAGGAACACCCAGCGCGGGGCGCCGCGATCCATGATCCAGCCGGCGAGCATCGGACCGATGGCGCCGCCGATGTTGAAGCCGGTGGTGACGATGCCGAACACCCGCCCGGAGGCTCCGGGCGGGGCCGCGGCGCGCACCATCATGTCGCGCGACGGCATGATCAGTCCGGAGAGGAATCCGGTTCCCGGCCATCGCGCCGAACAGCAGGACCGCGCCCGGATAGAAGCCGGCGATCAGCAGCATCAGCAGCGCCGCCCCGGCATAGCCGGCCGCCGCCACCTCGGCATGGCGGCGCGTCATGTCGGCGACGAACCCGCCGGCGAGCACGCCGGCGGCGGTTGCGAACAAGAAAGCGCTCAGCGCTCCGTTGGCGAGCGACGGGGTGACGCCGTAGAGCGCGCCCAGCGCCACCACCGAGAAATTCTGCACGCCGCCGCTGGATAGGCTGAGCAGGACATAGAAGAAGGTGAGGCCCAGAACGGCCGGCGTGAGCACCTTGGCCGGCGTCGCATCCCGCTTCGGCGCAACGGCGCCTTGCCGATCGAGCCCCCTTGCTGCGAGCAACGGCAAGGCGACCAGCGGCCCGATCACGGCGGCGACGCCGAGTGCGGCCCGCAGGCCGCCCGCGCTGCTCGCCGCCAGCATGATCGGCGGCGCGATGGCGCCGCCGAAATAGCCGGCGAAGGTATGGATGGAGAAGGCGCGGCCGATCCGCGACGGCTCGATCACCGCCGAAAGGATGGCGTAGTCGGACGGGTGATAGACCGCATTGGCGATGCCGGCGACGGCGGCGGCCCCGAGCAGGACCGGATAGGCCGGATGAAGCGCGACCGAGCCCCAGGCGAGCCCGGAGAGCAGCAATCCACCCACCAGCACCAGCCGCGCCCCGCACCGGTCCACCACCCAGCCCATCGGCGCCTGCGTCAGCGCCGAGACGACGTTAAACACAGTGAGCACCAGGCCTAGCTCGACGAAGCCCACGCCGAGGCGCGCGCGCAGCAGCGGCAACAGCGGCACCAGCACCAAATAATGAAAGTGGCTGACCAGATGCGCCGACGAGATCAGGCCGAGCGCCTTCATCTCGCCGGTTCGGCTGTGTTTCATCACCTTGCCCAATTCCTCATCCGTCGGTCGAGAACCGGAAGATGGTGGTCGAATGGAATGTCTGCCCGGGCTTCAACTCGGTCGATGGGAAGTTCGGCTGATTGGGCGAATCCGGGAAGTGCTGCGTCTCCATCGTGAACGCCGCGGTTTGCCGATAGGTCGTGTTCGACGAGCCGACGATCGCGCCGGTGAAGTAGTTGCCCGTGTACACCTGCACGCCGGGCTCGGTGGTGTCGCATTCCAGGATGCGTCCCGACTTCGGGTCGTAGGCGGTCGCGGCGCGGGCGAGGAGGCCGGGCTGCGGTTTGTTCAGCACCCAGTTATGGTCGTAGCCGTGCGCGAGAACCAGTTGGGGAAACGGATCGCTGAGGCGCGCGCCGATCGGCGTCAGCTTGCGGAAATCCATCGGCGTGCCCGCGACCTGGTCGATTGCGCCGGTCGGAATCTGGGTCGCGTCGGTCGGCGTGTAGCGGTCGGCGTCGATCTCCAGCAATTGATCGGCGACCAGCCCCGCGCCGTTGCCCGCCAGATTGAAGAAGGAATGATTGGTGAAGTTCACCACCGTGTCCTTGTCGGTGGTCGCCTCATAGTCGATGCGCAGCGAATTGTCGTTGCCGAGAGTGAAGGTCACCGTCACCTGCAAGTTGCCCGGATAGCCGTCCTGGCCGTCGGGACTGGTGTAGGTGAGAGACGCGCCGACGCCGCTCGCCTCCTGCCGTGTCTTTACCGCCCACATCTGGCTGTTGAACCCGCTGGTGCCGCCGTGCAGCGAGTTCGGTCCGTTGTTGATCGGCAGGTGATAGGTCTGCCCGTTCAACGTGAACTGGCCCTTGGCGATGCGATTGGCGTAGCGGCCGACGGTGGCGCCAAGATATTGGCACGCGCTCTCGTAGTCGGCCGCGGTTTTGCACCCCAGCACGACGTCAGTGAAATGCCCTTCGCGATCCGGCGCGTCGATCTCGGTGATGTGGCCGCCGTAATCCAGGAATTTGACGGTGAACCCGTTGTCGTTGTGCAGCATATAGGCCGTCACGTCCTGTCCGCCGGAGGTCTTCCCGAACGAGGCGCTATCGACCGAGCCCGCGGTCGCCGCGGCGGTTCCCCCGATGAGGGCGGCGCAGAATGAGAGAACAAAACGGCTTCGCCGACCGGCGACGGAATCCCAAGCCATATCCGATCCTCCCGGGTCAATCTCAGCTCCGCACCAGCGGACAATTTCCCGCATTCAGCGGGCGGAACGCCTGATCGGCGGGGATGGTGCGACGCAAAGTGAGCAGATCCCAAGGCTCCTTCGAATTCGGCGGGTGTCTTGACCTGGAACAGATACATGTCGTGGATTACGCGCCCGTCAACACGGACCCGAACCTCGCCGAACAACTTGTCGTCGATCGGCTTGGCCCGCAACTCGGAAACAACGGCGCGTCCGCTGGCCTTAGCCTTGTCGATGCCGACGGCGACGGCAGCGTTCAGGTAATTGGTGATCGCCGAATACTGGCCGGCCTGATCGGAGCTCGGCATCGCGCCGCCCATACGCTGGGCGAAGCGGCGGCCGAACTCGCGCGTGTTGTCGTTCAGGTTCCAGTAAAAAGCATCGGTCAGCAGCACGCCCTGCGCGGCTTGCAGGCCGAGGCCGTGGACGTCGGGCAGCAGAAAGATCAGGGCGGCGACCTTCATGCCGCCCTTCATGATGCCGAACTCGCCGGCCTGCTTGATGCAGTTGACAGTATCCGACCCGCCGTTGGCGAGCCCGAGCACGTTGGCGCCACTGGCGCGCGCCTGCACCAGCGGCGCCGAAAAATCGGTGGTTCCGGGGAACGGAGTCAGCGCCTGGCCCAGCACCTTGCCGCCGCCGGCGTTGACGAACGCCGCCGAAGTCGCTCTCAAGCGAATGGCCGAACGTGTAGTCGGCGGTGATGAAGAACCAGGTCTTGCCGCCTTCCTTGAGGATCGCGTCCACCACCGCGTGCGGCATCGACCAGGTGTCGAGCACCCAATGCAGGTGGTTCGGACCGCAGGCGGTCCCGGTGATCTCGGCCGAGGCCGCGCCGGTGAAGATCGCCAGCTTGTCGCGCTGATCGACCATGTGCCCGACGGCCAGCGCCGCCGAGGACAGCGGCAGATCGGTGATTAGATCCACGCCCCGGTTGTCGAGCCAGTCGGTCGCAATGTCCACCGCCACGTTCGGCTTGTCCTGCATGTCGGCCGACAGCAGCTCGACCTTCACCTCCGGATGCGCCTTCGTGAAGTCTTCGACCGCCATCCGCGACGCCGCCACCGATCCCGGCCCGGTGTTAGCGGCATACGGCCCGCTCATATCGGTGAGCACGCCGATGCGGATCGGTTTGGCTTGGGCGCGCGCGCGACCCGGCAAGACGGCGGCGGACACGGCCGCGAGCCCGGCACCGATGGTGCCGCGACGCGTGATGGTGGTCGGCATGAATTGTCTCTCCCTTGCGATTGTCTGTTTCCCCCATCATGCACCGTCATGCCCGTGTTTGTCAGGGGGCTCGGTCAGGCGCCGTGCCGCCACGGGCGGTCAGGTACGCGCCGGGCAGTTCCCCGTTCATCGGTCGCTGATGCTAGGATCAATGTCGGGGCTGATCTGCAAGACGATCGGAGGAGCGCATGGCTCTCGATGACCGCGCCTTGCTGAAGGTGCTGCGTGACCGACACACGCCGGAGGTGTTCTGCCGGGAAGCCGGGATATCGGTTGCGGAGTTCATGGCCGCGCGCGACGACTGGCTGCGCCGGCGCACCGGCTCCGCGGATCAGCGTTTCTCGGCCGCGGTCACCGGGGCGGTCGAGATCAAGCGTGACCGCGCCGGGGTCCCGCACATCTACGCGGACACGACCCCGGATTTGTATTTCGGGCTCGGCGTCGCCACCGCGCAAGACCGCCTCTGGCAAGTGGATCACCTGCGCCGCCGCGCCCTCGGCCGACAGTCGGAAATCCTTGGCGCCGCCTACATGGATAGCGACATCGCGCACCTGACGGTGGGGATCGACCTGATCGCCGAGCGCGAGGCGGGGCTGCTAGACGGCGCCGTTCATTCCGCAATCGATGGCGTTCGTGCGCGGCGTGAACCGCTATATCGATCTGCTCGGCCACGACCTGCCCGCCGAGTTCCGGGTCCTCGACTACCGGCCGACGCCGTTTACGCTGCGCGACGTGATCGCAATCGGGCGCGGCATCTGGTGGTCGCTCAACGGGCGGATCGACCGGCTGGCCGCCGCCGAGGCCGCGCGGTTCCTGCCCGGGGAAGAATTGCGCAGCCTCTATCTCACTCCGGAGGCCTCCGAGAACCTCGTCGTCCCCTCGGCGGAGTCATCCGTTGCCGGCGCCGCGGGCACCGACGATGCGACCGGAAGCAATAATTGGGCGTTGGCACCCGCCCTGACCGGATCGGGCCATGCCCTCTTGTGCGGGGATCCGCACCAGCCGTTTCGGGTTCCGTCGAGCTGGTATGAGTACGCACTGCATGGGCCGGAGGACGATGCGGCCGGCGCGGGACATCCGGGCTTCCCCGGGATGTGGTGGGGCAGCAACGGCCGAACGGCCTGGGCGATCACCAACAACATGGCCTCGACCCGCGATCTCTATCGCGAGGAGCTGATCCGCTTGATGCGGGGCAGTACCGCGATGGCGACGCCTGGCGCGCCTTCGATGAACGTCCGATCACCATCCCCGTTCGCGGCGAGGTCACGCGGGAGCGGATCGTCCGCTCGACGGTGCGCGGCCCGGTCGTGAATGAGCTGATAACGCGCGGTTGCCGATGAGGGCGATCCGCCGCTATCGCTGCGATGGGTCGGGGCCGAGCACCTCGACGATCTCCGCGCGAATATCGGTCTATCTCGGGCGCGGGACTGGCCGGCTTCCGCCGCGTGCTGCGAGACTGGTCGGTTGCCGTTTTCAACTTCGTCTATGCCGACCGCGACGGCAACATCGGCTATCAGATGGCCGGTCGCGTGCCGATGCGCGGACGCGTGGTCCATGGCTTCCGCGATGCCGGCGAACCGGCGGACCGATGGCGGGGCTACATTCCGTTCGACGGACTGCCGAGCATGTTCAATCCATCGCGCGGCTACGTCGCCAGCGCCAACCAGCGGATCGTCGCACCGGACTATCCCCATCCGATCTACGGCGCCTATTCGCAGGGCCATCGCGGCGTGCGGCTCGATCAGGCTTTTGCCGCGACACGGCACTTCGATCGCGCCGCCAACATCGACGTTCAGAATGACGTCAAGAACTGCCGTGCCGAGCGCTGGTGCCCGCATATCCTCGCGCACCTGAAATCCAGCACCGACCCCGAGGCCGCCGCAGTGGCCGCTGCGCTGACGAACTGGGATTACCGCTATGGGCTCGCCAACCCCGGCCCGACGCTGTTCGAAACCTTCATGGTCTTGTGGAACCGCCATGTCCTGCAGGCGCATCTGCCGGCGCGGCTCCTGGATCTGACGGCGCAGCAGACCGGCCTCGCCACCGCCCTGCTCCGGGGCGAGGCGCCCGGCTATTTCGCCACCGGCATCGCCGCGGAGGTCGAGCTTGTGGCCAGGCGATCGATCGAGGCGTTACGCGAACGGCTCGGAGGCGTCCCGTCGGACTGGCAATGGGGGCGCGTGCATATCGCGCACTGGCGTCATCCGTTGTCCTCACCGGCCCTCGGCTCCGCGTTCGACATCGGCCCCGCGCCGGTCGACGGCGGTTCCCATACCTTGCGCAATACCGGGGGCGAGCTGCCGCCGCACGCCGCCAGTTCCGGCGCGGAATACCGCATCGTGGTCGATTTCGCAGCGCCCGATCGGTTCCTGGCGGTGCAGAATATCGGCAACTCGGGCATGCCGGGCAGCCCGCATTACCGTGACCAGTTCCGGGCGTGGATTAATGGCTCCTACCACGAAGTGCATTTGCGACGCGATGAGGTCGAACGCGCCTGCATCGCCACGACGCGGATCGTGCCGGGTTAGCGAGCAAGGCTTCGAACCGAGGAGAACGGCGTCGCGGCGTCCGCTTGTCCTTCGCCCTGAATAAAGTTTGCCAACCCGACCAGAATTGCTCGGTCCTCCTCGCTCCGGACCGCGATCGAGAACTCGATGTCGGAGACCAGCCCGCCGAAGCGCTCGGTCAGCTTACGCCCGATGGTTGCATAAGTTCCGATAACGGCGAACCGGTGCAGCGTCTCGTCGTCGATGAGGTTCGGCAGCTCCTCCCATCGCTGCGTCCGCGACAACACCGCGGCCTGCTCGGCGAGCTCGCCGAGCCCGTGATGCGCGAATGCGGCTGCATAGCCGGGGGTGGAGGCATAGAACGCGATCCGCGCCCGCACATCGGCGAGCCTGGTCGCCAATTCCTCTTCCGTCCGCGCGGTGGCGACAAGCGGCTTCATGGCGACGCGGAACCCCTCCAGCGACCGGCCGGATTTGGCGGCGCCCGCGCGCACCGAAGGCAGCATCACCTCCCTTATGTAGGAGGGCGTGCAGACGGGATGGGGCCGCAGGCCGTCGGCGACCTCGCCGGCTACCCGGCACATGACCGGATTGACCGCGGCGAGATGGATCGGAATCCGGGGATGCTCGATCGGCCCGGCATCGAACAGCGGCACCATCAGATTGAGGTTGTAGTGCTCGCCCCGAACATCGAGCGGCGTGCCGTTCTGCCAGCAATCCCACACCGCGCGCACGGCGTTCACGTATTCCCGCATCCACGGACCGGCGGGCGACCACTTCAACCCGTAACGCCGCTGGATGTGCCCCCTGACCTGCGAGCCGAGCCCCAGCGTGAAGCGGCCCTTCGACAGCTTCTGTATGGTCCAGGCGCACATCGCCATGACGGTCGGGCTGCGCGGAAAGGCGATCGCCACGCCGGTTGCGAGCCGCAATCGGCTGGTCGCGGCTGCCGCCAGCGCCAGCACGGCGAACGGATCGTCCTTGGTCTCCTCGACAACCAATCCGCCGTAGCCGACCTCTTCCAGCAGCCGGGTATCGGCGGCGACGCGCGAGATATCGAGCGGCGTGTCCGGCGTCCGCAGCCCCGGATCGACCTTGCCCAACGGAAGCAGCGTTTCCAGGCGCATAATGAGGTTCTCCGGCTCAGCCGCGGCGGTGGTCGATGACGCGCACCGCCTTACCTTCCGAGCGGGCCAGCGATCCGGGCGGGCGGACGACGACCTCGGCGGACACGCCGACGATGGCTTTGATCTTGTGCCGCAACTCGCGAACGGCGGTCTCGGACTCGGACCCGGGGTCGCGCATTTCGACGCCGACCGAGAGCGTATCCATCGCCCCGTCGCGATGCACCTCGATCAGGTAATTCGGCGCCAGCGACGGGATCGCCAGTACCTGCTCCTCGATCTGCGACGGGAACATATTCACTCCGCGGATCACCAGCATGTCGTCGGAGCGGCCGGTGACGCGCGCCAGACGCCGCATGGTCCGCGCCGTCCCGGGCAGCAGGCGCGTGATGTCGCGCGTGCGGTAGCGCATGGTCGGCAGCGCCTCCTTGGTGAGGCACGTCAGAACAAGCTCGCCCTCGCTGCCGTCGGCCAGCACGTCGCCGGTGTCGGGATCGATCACCTCCGGGTAGAAGTGATCTTCCCAGAGCGTCGCGCCGTCCTCGGTCTCGGAGCACTCCTGCGCGACGCCCGGCCCCATCACCTCGGAAAGACCATAGGTGTCGAGGGCACGCATGTGCAGGCGGCGGTTGATCTCCGCCCGCATCGCCTCGGTCCACGGCTCCGCGCCCAGCACGCCCACGCGCAGCGCAAGCTTGGCGGGATCGATCCGCTGCCGCTCGATCTCGTCGGCGATGTTGAGCAGGTAGGAGGGAGTCACCATGATGATGTCCGGGTCGAAGTCGGCGATCAGTTGCACCTGCCGCTCGGTCTGACCGCCCGACATCGGGATCACGGTGCAGCCGAGCCGCTCGGCGCCGCCGTGAGCGCCCAGGCCGCCGGTAAAGAGGCCATAACCGTACGCGACATGCACCTTGTCGCCCGCCCGGCCGCCGGCCGCATGGATGGTGCGCGCGACCAGATTGGCCCAAAGGTCGAGATCGTTCTTGGTGTATCCGACCACGATCGGCTTGCCGGTGGTGCCGCTGGAGGCATGGATGCGGGCGACCCGGCGCACCGGAACGGCGAACATGCCGAACGGATAGTTTTCGCGAAAATCCTGCTTGGTGGTGAACGGAAACAGCGCCAAATCGGAGAACTGCTTGAGGTCATCCGGGTGCACGCCCTGCGCACGGCACTTGGCCCGATACGGCGCCACGTTCTCATACGCATGACGCATCGCCCGACATAGCCGCGTCCATTGCAGGCCGCGCAGCTCATCAAGGCTTGCCGTCTCGATCGAATCAAAACCTCGAGCCATCCTCGTCCCCTCGCCGGCGCGGAAGGCGGTTATTGCGCCTGGTTGCGAGCCGTGGCTAGCTCTCGGACCCGGCCCCGGGAGCGCGCCATGACCGCCCAAGCGTTCCGCTTCGATCCCGTCGTGTTGCCGTCCGAAGCCAAGGCGCTCCGCGACGAAGTGCGCGGCTTCATCGCCGAGCACGCCCACCTGATGCGCACCGCCGACGACGGCCGCAGCCGCGCCTTCAGCGCCGCCATGGCCGAGCGCGGCTGGATCGGCATGACCTGGCCGCGGCGCTACGGCGGCCACGAACGGAGCATGCTCGAACGCTATGTGGTGGTCGAGGAGATGCTGGCCGCCCGCGCACCGCTCGGCTTCCACTACACGGCCGACCGGCAGAGCGGGCCGAACATCCTGCGCTTCGGCACCGAGGCGCAGCGCCAGCGGTTCCTCCCCTGCATCGCCCGCGCCGAGATCAGCTTCTGCATCGGCATGAGCGAGCCCGACTCGGGCTCCGATCTCGCCGGCACGCGCACGCGGGCGGTGAAGGTCGATGGCGGATACAAGGTGAACGGCACCAAGCTCTGGACCTCAAACGCGCATCAATCCGACTGGATGATTCTGTTCTGCAAGATGGCGCGCGAGGGCGAGGAGGCGGATCGACACGCCGGCGCCACCCAGTTCCTCGTGGACCTGAAATCGCCCGGCATCGAGATCCGTCCGGTCATCAACCTGCTGGGCGAGCACCATTTCAACGAGATCTTCCTTACCGACCTCTTCGTGCCGGACGACTGCCTGCTGGGCGAGGAAGGCAGCGGCTGGAAGCAGGTGACGAGCGAGCTGGCCTTCGAGCGCAGCGCCCCCGACCGCTTCCTGGTGCTGTTCAAGCTGCTGCAGGCGATGGTGCGCAACGCCGGCCCCGCTCCGGACCAAGCCACGGCGGCGGCGATCGGTCGGCTGGTGGCGCAGCTCGCGACGTTGCGGCGAATGTCGCTCTCGATCGCCGGCATGATGCAGGAGGGGGCGCAGCCGCTGACCGAGGCGGCGGTGGTGAAGGACCTCGGCACGCGCTACGAGCAGGATCTGCCCAACGTCGCGCGCACGCTGTTCCCCGCCGAACCCGAGCTGGACTCGGCCGAGGCTTACGATCGCCATGCTGGCCTCGGCGATCATGAACGCGCCCCGTTTGTCGATCCAGGGCGGCACCCGCGAAATCCTGCGCGGCATCATCGCCCGCGGGTTGGGGTTGCGGTGAGGCGGCCGTGAACGAGGACACCCGCTTGTTGCTCGACAGCCTCGATCGGCTGTTTACGGACCATGCCACCAAGACGGTGCTTGACGGCGCCGAATCCGGCACCTTTCCCGCCGCGCTGTGGCGGGCGGTATCGGATACGGGGGTACCGCTCGCCGCGGTGCCCGAGTCCGCCGGCGGTATCGGCGCCGACTGGTCCGACATGCTCGGCGCGTTGCGCGTGGCCGGACGGTACGGCGCGCCGATCCCGCTCGCGGAGACGATGATCGCCGCCTGGCTCGCTGCCGAAGCGGGGCTGCCGGTGACGGAAGAGCCGATGAGCTTCGGCCCGGTGCGCCCGGGCGAGCGGCTCCGCCTGGAGCGCGACGGCGAGGCTTGGCGCCTGTCGGGGCATATCACCCGCATTCCTTGGGGACGCCAAGCCCGCCTTGTACTGCTGGCGGAGGCGCCGGGCGGCGAGGCGGCGGTGGCGCTCGACGCCACCAACAGCGTCGCCGTGTCGGAGGGGCGCAATCTCGCCGGCGAGCCGCGGGACGCGCTGACCTTCGAGGCGATGCCCGTTGCCGCCGGTGCGGTCGCATCGGTGAAGCCGGGCGTGGATCGGGCGGAGGCGTACCGGCGCGGTGCGCTGGTCCGCGCGATGCTGATGTCGGGCGCCGCCGAGCGGGCGCTCGACCTCGCGCTCGCCTATGTGCAGGAACGCAAGCAATTCGGCCGCCCGATCGCCAAATTCCAGGCGGTGCAGCAGAACATGGCCGTTCTGGCCGGGCAAGTCGCCGCCGCCATCGCCGCCGCAGACGCAGGCGCCGAGGCCATGTCGCATTCCGATCCCGAGCATCGGGAGCTGATGATCGCGGTCGCCAAGACGCGCGCCGGCGACGCGGCGACCTTAGCGGCGGAATTGGCGCATCAGGTGCACGGCGCGATCGGCTTCACCCGCGAATACGCGCTCCAGCTCAGCACGCGCCGGCTGTGGTCCTGGCGCGACGAGTTCGGCTCCGAGAATGCGTGGGCGGCGCGGATCGGCGCCATCGTCTGCGCGCGCGGCGCCGATGCGCTATGGCCGACACTGACCGCCGGGTGAGATGAGTTGCGCCGCGCGCTTGCCCTCGCGGTCTGGAGCCATGCCGAATGCTCTCACGCTTGCTCTATATCATGCTCACTGCGGCGGAAGGGGGTTTGTCGGTCTTCGGGTTCGCGGCGTGTACGAGGAACCGCGCTATCGGGTGATCGCGCGGCTTGGCGGAGACATGGAAATCCGATCCTATGACGCGCGAACCGCGGTGCAAACCACAGTCGCGGAACCCGGCGGTTGCGACCCCGGCTCGGTGGCGTTTAAGCGGCTATTCGCCTATATTTTTCAGGGAACAATCGCCGGCAGGCGCGTATATCAATGACTGCTCCGGTCAGCCTCAGCTCCCGATCGACGAGGATCACGATGACGGCGCCGGTGCAGACGCAATCCTCCGACGCGGAACTTACGATGCGGTTCTTTCTGCCGCACGATTTCGATCTGCGGAATGCGCCGGTGCCGGCCGATCCGACCGTGAATGTATTGATATTGCCGGCGGCGACGCTTGCCGTACGGCGTTTCTCCGGTCCGCTGACCGCAGCATGGCTGGGTATCGAACCGAACCAGGCGGTGATCGAGAAATACCTCGTGCGATAGAGGGCAGGGACGGGGGCATGCCATGACCAACGTGACGCGACGCAGGTTGCTGCAAGCCGGTCCGGCCACGGCGGCGGCGCTCGCCGTCTCGCGCGGGCGGGCGCGCGCGGAGGCGGCGCAACCGGCCCGCGGCGGCACCGTCGTGGTTGCCCTCGAGGCCGCTCCGCCTTCGCTGGATGCGCAGGTCACGTCGGCGCAGGTGGCGCGCGACATCAATCTGCACATGTACGAAACGTTGTATGCGCGCGACGAGAATGCCGCACCGGTGCCGGATCTTGCCGAAGGCGCCGAAATCTCGAAGGACGGGCTGACCTATGCCTTCTTGCTGCGCGAAGGCGTGCGGTTCCACAACGGCAAAACGATGGGGCCGGCGGACGTCGTGGCCTCGCTCGAACGCTACCGGAAGGTCGGCGCCTCGCCGGCGCTGCTGGGCGCGGTGGAAAGCATTAAGGCCGGGGGCGCGCGCGAGGTTGTCATCCGGCTCAATCGCCCGCAGTCGAGCTTCATCGACAGTATTTCCTCCCCGCGCGCGCCGATCGCCATCTATCCCGCCGAGGAGGCGATCAAGCCGCCGAAGGATTTCGGCTATATCGGCACCGGACCGTTCAGGTTCGTCGAATACGCCCCGGACAGCCACGTGACGCTGGAGCGGTTCGATCGCTATACCCCCAACCCGCACTACACGAAGCGTGACGGTTTCGCCGGCCGCAAGGAGGTGTTCATCGACCGCGGTATCTGGCGGTTCATGCCGGAGGCCGGCGCCCGTCTCGCCGCGTTGGAGACCGGCGAGGCGACCATCGTCGAGACCGTGAACGGGTCGCAGGCGAAGGGGCTTTCCGGCAGGCGGCAATACGAGGTGATCAAGGTCCTGCCCTTCCTGTTGCAGGTGCTGAAATTCAATCATGCCGTCGCGCCCTGCGGCGACGTCAACTTTCGTCGCGCGGTCAGTGCCTGTCTCAATCTGGAAGAGACCATGGCGATCGCGCATCCCGATATCTACGAGCTTGACGGGGGCTGGGTGTTCCCGAACTCCGCCTATTACAGCAAGGCCGGGCTCAAATCGTACAATCAGAACGATCCCGCGAAGGCGAAGGGGTTGCTCGCCCAATCGTTGTATAAGGGCGAGAAGCTCACCTTCATCGTCGATAACACCGCCGGCAACACCGATGCCGCGACCGACATCGCCCAGCAGCTCGCGCAGATCGGCGTGCGGATCGACCTCAGGGTGGCGGACTGGCCGACCGTGTCGAAGATCGGCTCCGGGCCCGGGGGCTGGCATTTTTGGACCCACGGCTTCGGCATCGAGCCCTATGAGGGGCCGGCCACGGTTATGGGCGTGTGGCTGAACGGGTTGTCGCAGCAGAAGGACGATCCGCTGATCGACAAGCTGTTCGCCGAATTCGAGGCGGAGATGGACGCGGGCCGCCAGAAGGACATCTTCGCGCAGTTTCAGCGTCACATGTGGGACGATGCGGTGGCCCTGCAGTGCGGCGATTTCGGGCTGTTTCAGGTCATCAACACCCGGCTCCGGGA
This sequence comes from uncultured Pseudomonadota bacterium, assembly GCA_963762525.1. Classification (GTDB taxonomy): domain Bacteria; phylum Pseudomonadota; class Alphaproteobacteria; order Acetobacterales; family Acetobacteraceae; genus DATFDN01. The sequence goes on along the minus strand of CAVXKT010000011.1, from coordinate 230,552 downwards.
TTTCGCCCCGTATCGCATCCCACGCTTGTGGGGTGTCCGGCTGGCAACCTGAACGGCCGGCGATTCCGGTGCTGCGCTTCGTCCTTCGACGACTGGCGAGCGCGGTTCCGGTGCTGGCGCTGGTCTCGCTGCTCGCATTCGGGGTGATCTGGCTGGTGCCGGGCGATCCCGCCTCGGTGCTGCTCGGCCCCGGCGCGACCCCCGAGCAGCTGGCGCACATGCGCCGTGAGCTCGGCCTCGATCAGCCGGTCTGGCTGCAGATGATCCACTGGTACGGGCGCATCCTCCACGGCGATCTCGGCCAATCCATTCTGCTCCGCCGTGGCGTCGCCGGCGCCATCGTCGCTCGCTTGCCGGTGACGCTTTCCCTCACCGGACTGGCCCTCGCGCTCGCCGTGCTGCTCGGCATCATCGCCGGCGTGCTGGCGGCGGCGGAGCATGGGACCACGGCTGACCAGTCCGTCGTCGTATTGGCGCTGGTGGGGCTGTCGATTCCGGAATTCTGGCTCGGCCTGATGCTGATCTTCGGGTTCGCCGTCGGCCTGCACTGGTTTCCCGCCGGCGGCTATGTGCCGATCGAGCTGAGCATCGGCGGCTGGTGGCGCAGCATGGCTCTGCCGGCCTTCACGCTGGCGGTGGTGCAGGTGGGGTTCATCGCCCGGATGACCCGGGCGGCGATGCTCGACGTGCTGCACCAGGATTTTATCCGCACCGCCAACGCCAAGGGGCTTTCGCGGCGCCAGGTGCTGGTGCGGCATGGCCTGCCGAACGCGCTGATGCCGATCCTGACCGTGGTCGGCATCATCACCGGGGGGCTGCTCGGCGGCGCGGTGGTGGTGGAGCAGGTCTTCTCGTTGCCCGGTGTCGGGCGGCTCATCATCGACGCGATCCTCAGCCGCGACTTCCCGGTGATCCAGGGCGGCCTGCTGTTCCTCGCGCTGGTCTACCTGGTGGTAAACATCCTCGTCGACATGCTGTACGCGTTCGTCGATCCGCGGGTGCGCGTTGGCTGACGTCATCCTTGGCGCGGCGCCGGTGCGCGCAAGCCGCGCGGACCGCTTCGCGCCGGGACTGCAGCGGCTTCTCGCCAACCGCTCGATTGCCCTCGGTGCGGCGCTCGTGCTGTTCGTGGCGACGATCGCGATCCTGGCTCCCGTGCTGTCGCCGTACGATCCGCTGCGGAGCAATTTCCGCAATCGGCTGGCGGCGCCGAGCCTCGCCCACTGGTTCGGCACCGACAGCTTCGGCCGCGACGTGCTGTCGCGAGTGATGTACGGCGGACGCGTGTCGCTGGAGATCGGGCTGCTGGTCGCGTTGCTTGGCGGGGTCGCGGGCATCGCGATCGGCACCGTGGCGGGCTATTTCGCCCGGCTCGACAATCCGCTGATGCGCTTGATGGACGCGCTGATGGCGTTTCCCGCCATCCTGCTGGCCATCGTCATCAGCGCGACTCTCGGTGCCTCGGTCATTAATGCCATCATTGCGCTCAGTTTTGCGACCACACCGCACACCGCGCGCATCGTCCGTGCCTCCGTCCTCGTCGTGCGGGAGATGGATTATGTCGAGGCCGCGCGGGCGCTCGGCGCGGGCGATCTCCGACTGCTGTTCCGTCATGTGCTGGTCAATGCGCTGACCCCGCTGATCGTGCGGCTGACCTATGTCTTCGCCATCGCCATCCTGGCCGAGGCGGTGCTGTCCTATATCGGCGTCGGCCCGCCGCCGCCGACGCCGACCTTCGGCAACATCATCGCCGGCGGACGCGACTTCATGAACGCGGCGCCCTGGGTGATGATCTTCCCCGGCGTGGCGATCGTGATCTCCGTGCTGGGGCTCAATCTGCTGGGCGACGGGCTGCGCGACGTGCTCGACCCGCGCATGAAGCTGTAACCGACGCAGCCGCCGAGCCGAACCATGACGGAAAGCCGATGCCGTGCATTCTGATCGCGGAGTGCGTTCAAAGCAATCGGTATTCTGTTCGAGAGCAGGCGCTCGGTGAGGCCTCCGACAACCCTTTCCGGCTGCAAACGCAAGCCCCATACTGGCGCGGCCCGGCATTCCCGACGGTGCGAGGGGCGTTTGCGCAAATGAGCGGCGAGGCGACCAATTCGATCATCGTAGCGGGCTACCGGGCGCGCACACGCGGCTCGGCGGCGCTGGCGGAGGCGGCGAAGCGGCTGCTGCCGAGCGGGATGGCGCACGACGCGCGCCAGATCGAGCCTTACGGCATCTATGTCGAGCGAGCGGCCGGGCCGCGCAAATGGGACGTCGATGGCAACGAATACGTCGATTACTTCGGCGGCCACGGCGCGCTGCTGCTCGGGCACAACCATCCGGCGGTGACGGCGGCGGTGGAAGCCGCGCTCGCAGCGGCACCCATTTCGGCGCCAACCATCCGGGCGAGGTCACTGGGCCGCGGCGATCCGCCGGCTGGTGCCGTCGGCGGAGCGCATCCGGTTCACCTCATCGGGCACCGAGGCCACGCTGATGGCGGTGCGGCTGGCGCGCGCATTCACCGGCCGCGGCACGCTGATCCGTTTCAAGGGACATTTCCACGGCTGGCACGACCACATGACGTCGGGCTACACGCAACCATTTCGACGGCTCGCCGACGCCGGGCGTGGTGCAGGGCGTGGCGAACAAGGTGGGGCTGGTGGAGCCGGCGACCGGCGGCGGTGGAGGCGGCGCTGGCGGCGGGCGACGTCGCGGCGGTGATCGTCGAGCCGACCGGGTCGAGCTTCGGACAGGTGCCGCTGCGGCCGGAGTTCCTGCACGCGCTGCGCCGGCTGACGGAGCGCGCGGGAGCGCTGCTGATTCTGGATGAGGTGGTGACCGGCTTCCGCGTCTCGCCGGGCGGTGCGCAGGTGGCGTTCGGCGTGCGGCCGGATCTGTCGAGCTTCGCCAAGATCGTGGCCGGCGGGCTGCCCGGTGCGGCGGTGGCCGGACGGGCGGAGATTATGGAGCTGCTGGATTTCGCCGCGAGCGGCGCAGCCGGGCGGGAAAAGATCCATCATCCGGGCACCTTCAACGCCAACCCGGTCTCCGCCGCGGCGGGCACGGCGGCGCTGGAGGTGATCGCCGAGACGGATGCCAATGCGCGGGCCGATGCGACGGCGGCGGCGCTGCGCTCGGCGCTCAATGAGGTGCTGGCGGAGGCGCATGTGCCTTGGGCGGTGTACGGCACCTCCTCGGGGTTTCATCTGTTCATGAATCCGCGCGGACGGCCGGTGACGCCCGGGGTGTTCGATCCGCTCGCGGTGCCCGCGAAGAGCTGAAAGACCAGCCCAAACGCGCGTGGAGCGTCTGCGCCTGGCCTTGCTGCTGGAAGGGGTGGACGTGAACGGACGCATCGGTGGGTTCGTCTCGGCAACACACGGAGTGACGGAGATCGAAGACACGGCGCGCGGGCTTCGCCGAGCCTTGGCGTTGCTGCGCGAAGAGGGCGAACTCTGAAGAATGGAGAACTCGGGGACTTCCATGCAGTCGTCGCGGCGGGACTTCGGGCGGCCGGTGTTAGAGCCGTTCCGATCAGACCGGAATCGACGCACTGCGCCGCTCTCCTCGCCTCACCCGCGGCGGCCGCCCGCAACCGTCATCGCCGGACTTGATCCGGCGACCCGACGCAACTTGCGATTTGCTCCGGGTTGCCGGGTCAAGCCCGGCAATGACGAAAAAGAGAGGCCGGTTACGGTCAGCACGAAACCGCTCTAGATGAGCACTTTTGACCCGGATCGGTTCGCGCCTCATAGCGGCTTGAAGCTTCGGTCCATCTCTACGTCGATCAGCGTCGGCCCGTCCGCGCGCAGGCCCGCGGCGAGCAAATCCCGGACCTCGGGGATCGTGCGTGCCCGGGTCGCCTCCACGCCCATGCCGCGCGCCACCGCCAGGAAGTCGATGCGCGGATCGGTCAGCTCCATGCCGACGAACCGGTTGGTCTGGGCAGCGAACTGGCGCATGGCGTTGGCGCGCTGCTTGAGGATGCGGTACGAGCTGTTGTTGATGATGACGAATACCAGCGGCAGCTTCTCGTGCGCCGCCGTCCACAGTCCCTGGACCGTGTACATCGCGCTGCCGTCGCCGATCAGTGCCACTACGGGGCGGTCCGGGAGCGCAAGTTTGACGCCGACCGCCGCCGGCAGACCCCAGCCGATGCCGCCGCCGCGCAGGCCGAAGAAACTCTGCGCGTCGTTGCTGCGGAGCAAACGGCGCAGCCCGCCGCCGGAGGAGACGCTTTCATCCACCACCACCGCGTTGTCGGGCAGCGTCGCGGCGATCGCGCCCATCAGCGCCAGCGGCTGGATGGGCGTCCGCCCCGATCCGGCCTCGGCCGCCTCGCGAAGCCGCGCCAGTGCCGCCTCGCCTTCGGCGCGCGCTTCGGCCAGCCGCGCGGCCGCGCGCCCGCGCGCGTCCACATCCATGGCGGCGCGCACCGCCTCGGTCAGCTCCGGCAGGGTCGCCTTCGGATCGCCCAGGATGCCGGCCGCCACCGGGTAGTTCTTGCCGATCTCCCACGGATCGGTGTCGAGATGCACGACCGCCATCTCTTCCGGCATCGCTTCGACGGCACCGGGCAGCGACAGCGTGAACAGGTCGCCGCCGATCGAGACCAGCAGGTCGTGGGCTTGCAGAATGTCGCGGATCACCGGGGTCAGGCGAGGATAGTTGCCGCGATAGAGCGGATGCGTCGCCGGGAAGGCGACGCGGCTCGCCATGCCCTCGTCGTAAACGGGCGCGCCGATCATCTCGGCCAGCGCCACCACCTCCGCCAATGCCCCGCTCTGCGCCACCGCATCGCCGGCCATGACAATCGGGCGCTCGGCGCGGGCGATGAGCGAGGCTGCCCGCGTGAGGGCGGTGGCATCGCCGCAGATGCCCGCGGCAACCCGGGAGGGCCGGCCCAAATCGAGATCGGCATTGGCATTCAGCACGTCGCCCGGGAGCGAGAGGAACACCGGGCCGGTCGGCGGCGCCAAAGCGGTCTTGGCGGCGCGATGGACGGCGCGCGGCAAATCCTCGATCCGGCGCACCTCGTATGCCCATTTGACGAAAGGCTGGGCGATGCGCGGCAGATCGGCCCAGAGCAAGGGCTCGGTGAGGTTGAAGGTCTGTTCGTGCTGGCCCGCCGTGACCAGGACCGGCGAGCCCGCCTTCTGGGCGTCGTAGAGCATCCCGAGCGCATTCCCGAGCCCAGGCGCCACGTGCAGGTTCACCACGGCGAGGCCGCCGGAGGCGAGCGCGTAGCCGTCGGCCATCGCCATCGCCGGCGCTTCCTGCAAGGCCAGCACGTAACGCAGCTCGGTCTCGACCGCGAGCGCATCCATCAGCGGCAACTCGGTCGTTCCGGGGTTGCCGAACATGACGCGAACGCCTTCCTGCTTCAGCAGCTCCAGGAACGCCGTCTTGCCGAACATGGCCATGGCGAAACCTCCGTGCCCTTACGGCCGTTAGCGTGCATCGGCGTCATGCGGGCGGCAACATTGCCACGCCGCCCCGATGCCGGCACTTTCGCCGGCTCGCGCCCGATAAGGAGAGTGATTGGCGATGACGACACCATGGAAGATGACCCGCCGTGCGGCGCTTAAGACTGCGGCCGCGGCGGCGGCGTTGCCGCTCGTCCAGATCCGCGGGGCGGGCGCGGCGACCACGCTCAAGGTCGGCTTCTGGGACCATTGGGTGCCCGGCGCCGATGCCGTCATGAAGAAACAGGTCATGGATTGGGGCCAGAAGAACAACGTCAAGGTGGAGCTGGACTTCATCACCAGCAGCGGCAATAAGATCCAGGTGACCAGCGCGGCGGAGGCCCAAGCCGGAACCGGCCACGACTTGATGACATTCGCGACCTGGGACGCCCACAACTACGCCGACAAGCTCGAGCCGATGGACGACCTGATCAAGGAGCTCGAATCTAAAGCCGGGCCATTCAACAGTGTTTCCAAATACCTCTGCCGGAGCAAGGCCGGAAACTGGGTCGCCGTACCGACCACCTGGGGCTCCCAGGCCAAGCCCTCCTGCGCGCGAATCAGCATGTTCAAGAAATACATCGATCTCGACGTAACGCAAATGTACCCGGCGCACGAATCGAAGAATCCCACCGGCAAGACCTGGACCTGGGAGGGCGATTTCTTCAAGGCCGCCGAGGCGGCGAGCAAGGACAGCCACGCGTTCGGGCTCGGCCTCGGGCAGACCACCGACAGCGTCGATTGGGTGGGCGCGCTTTTCACCGCCTACGGCGCCGAACTCGTCGATGTGGAGGGCAAGCCGCAGGTCAACTCCGACGCCATGAACCAGGTGCTGGAATTCGCACAGAAGCTGGTGCCGCTGCTGCCGCCCGACGCGGTGAGTTACGACGATGCTTCCAACAACCGGGCGCTTATCTCGGGCAAGAGCGCGCTGATCTTCAATCCGCCGTCGGCCTGGGCCGTGGCCAAAAAGGACAGCCCACAAGTGGCCGCCGATTGCTGGACCTTCCCCAACCCGGCCGGCCCGAAGGGCCGCTTCGTTCCCTATCTGGGCTGGTTCTGGGGCGTTTGGAAGTTCAGCAAGGCCAAGGGTCCCGCCAAGGAGCTGATGGCTTACCTGCTGCAGCGCGACGTGGTGCAGGCGCGCGAGCCGGCGACCGAGGGCTATGACCTGCCGCCGCAGAATAGCATGATGAACTTCGACGTCTGGTCGCAGGTCGAGCCGCCGAAGGGCACTGTCTACAATTACCCGCTGCGGCCCTGGCACGACGCCCAATTCAGCATTGCCTGCGCCCCGGCCCCGGCCGATGTCGCGGTGCAGATCTACAATGCTGGTGTCGGCTCGACGATGCTGGCGAAGCTGAAGGGCGGCTCGTCGGTGAAGGATGTGATTTCGTGGGCGCAGAACCAGGTGGAGGGCTTCGTCCAGCCCTGACCGCGCCCGCCCGCGCGCGCCCTCGCCCTCACCCGCCCGTGCGGCGCGCGGCGGGTGGGGGCTACAACGTCCAGCCGCCGTCGATTACCACCGTCTGCCCGGTCATGAAGCGCGCGTCGTCGGAAGCCAAATAGACCGCCAGCGCCGCGATCTCCTCCGGCTCGCCCAGTCGCCCGATCGCCTGGCGGGCGACGAAGGCGGCGCGGGCGGCTTCGATGCCGCCCGAGGCGGCGGCGTTGTCGGCGATCCGCTCCTCCAGGCTCGGCGTTGCGATCGTCCCCGGGCAGATGGCGTTGCAGCGGACCCCGCGCGCCACCGTGTCGGCGGCGACCGACTTGGTTATTCCGACCACCGCGCCCTTGGTCGCCCCATAGACGAAGCGGCGCGGCGCGCCTTTGATGCTGCCCACCGCCGAGGCCATGTTGATGATCGAGCCCCGACCGCGCTCCAGCATCCCCGGCAGGAAGGCGCGGATGGTGCGAAACATCGAGCGCACGTTGAGATCGAAGGCGAGCGACCATTCCTCTTCGGTCGCCTCCAGGATGCTCCCCTGATGGACGAAGCCGGCGCAGTTGAACAGGATGTCTACCGGCAGCGCGGCGGCGGCGCGCGGCGATGTCGTCGGCATTCAGCACGTCCAGCCGCTCGGCGCGGATCTTCTCCGAGGCGAGGGAGCGGAGCTTGGCGCCATCGATGTCGGTCGCGACCACGCGCGCGCCTTCGGCGGCAAAGCCGAGCGCCGTGGCGCGCCCGATCCCCTGGCCGGCGGCCGTGACGAAGGCAGTTTTGCCAGCCAGTCGTGATCCCATGTTCGCCTCCTCGGACCACGCCAGCGTGGGAGGCGGTTGCGGCGCGTGTCAACCGGCGGCCGGGGCGGTATGCTGCTTCGATGAGCCAAGCCGATTCGCCCCCAGCCCGGGTCGCGCTGGTGACCGGAGCCGCCAGCGGCATCGGCGCCGCGGTCTGCCGCACCCTGGCGCGTCCGGGTGCCGCCATCGCCGTGCATACCCGCCGCCGTCGGGAGGCGGCGGAGGCGGTTGCCGCCGAGCTGCGGGCGGCCGGCGCCGAGGCGATCACACATACGGGCGACCTCGCCGAGCCGGCGACGGCCGGGGCGCTGATCGCGGCGGTGGTCGAGCGGTTCGGCCGGCTGGACGTGCTGGTGAGCAACGCCGGCTTTCCCGACCGCACGCCGATCGCATCGCTCGAGGACGCCGCCGCCCTGTACGCGGTCAATGCGATGCAGATGGCGTTCCTGCGCCTCGCCCGCGCCGCGCTGCCGGTGCTCGGCGAAGGCGCGCGCGTGATCGCCGTCTCCAGCTTCGTGGCCCATGTATTCCGCCCCGGCGTGCAGGTCTTTCCCGCCTCGGCGATGGCCAAGGCCGGGCTGGAGACGCTGGTGCGCGCGCTGGCGATGGAGCTCGCCGGACGGGGCGTCACCGTGAACGCGGTCGTCCCCGGCTTCATCCGCAAGGATTCGGCGGACCCGGCGATCCCGACCGAGCGGCTGGCGGAGGCGATCATTCCGATGCGGCGGATCGGGCTGCCCGACGAAGTGGCGGCGGCGGTCGCGTTTCTCGCCTCGCCGGCGGCGTCCTACATCACCGGCCACATGCTCGCCGTCGATGGCGGGCTGGCGATGGGGCGATGAAGGCGGCGATCGTCGGCATCGCCGGCCCGACCTTGTCCGATATCGAAGCCGAGCTGCTGGTCCTCCACCAGCCTGCGGGCGTCATCCTGTTCGCGCGCAACATCGCCGACCCGGCGCAGCTCGCGGCGCTGACGGCGGCGCTCCGGCGCATCCTCCCGAACGGGTTGCTGATGGTGGACCAGGAGGGCGGGCGCGTCGCGCGGCTCCGGCCGCCGCATTGGCGAGGCCATCCCTCGGCGGGTGCGCTCGGGGCGCTGTTCGACAACGATCCGGCGCGTGGATTGCGGGCCGCGTTCCTCACCGGCACGCTGATCGGCGCCGACTGCATCGCCACCGGCTTCGACGTGGTGACGGCGCCGGTTCTGGACCGGCGCATTCCCGGCGCGCACGACGTCGTCGGCGACCGTTCCTTCGGCGCCGACCCGCAGATGGTCGCTCGCCTCGGCCGAGCCTTCGCCAAAGGTCTTCTCTCGGCCGGCGTGCAGCCGGTCGCCAAGCACGCCCCGGGGCACGGGCGGGCGTGCGTCGACAGCCATTTCGCGCTGCCGGCCGTGGCGGGGCCGACGGCGGAGATGGAGTCCGATATTTTGCCGTTCGCCTTGAATGCGGGGCTGCCCTGGGCGATGACGGCCCATATCCATTATCCCGATCTGGACGACCGTCCGGCGACCCTGTCGGCGAAGGTGATCGAGCGTGTGATACGGGGCAGGATCGGCTTCGGAGGCGTGGTGGTGAGCGACGATCTGGCGATGGAGGCGCTGAGCGGCACGCCGGCCGAGCGGGCGACCGCGGCGCTGGCGGCCGGATGTGACTTGGCGCTCTATTGCGCCGGCGACAGCGAGGCCAACCGGCTGTTGCTGGAAGCCTGCCCGGAGCCGACGCCGCAAGCCTTCACGCGGCTCGCGGCCGCGCGCGCCATGTCAACAAAGGCGCGTCGGCCGCTCGACCCCGGCGCATTGGCCGTCGAGCGGGAGCGGCTCTTGTGAGCATCACCGCCGCCGAGCTGGCCTTGACCGCGATCGCCGCGGTGCTCGCGATCACGCTGCACGAGGCGGCGCACGGCTACGCGGCGCTGGCGATGGGCGACGATACGGCGCGGCGAGCCGGCCGGTTGTCGCTCAACCCGCTGCGCCATGTGGATCGGGTCGGCACCATCCTGCTGCCGGGCATTCTGCTGATCGGTCAGCTGCTGACCATCGGCCGGGTCGCCTTCATGTTCGGCTGGGCCAAGCCCGTTCCGGTGGCGGCGTGGCGCTTCCGCGACCCGCGGCGCGGCATGATGGTTGTGGCGGCGGCCGGGCCGGGGATGAATTTCGCCCTCGCCTGGCTCGGCGCGCTGCTGCTCCCCCGCCTGCCCGACTCGCCCGGCATTTGGGCCTATCTCGACCGGGTGGTGGCGAGCCATCCGTTCGCCGGCGGCTTCCTGGTCCCGTTCATCTCCTACAACCTGATTCTCGGCCTGTTCAATCTGCTGCCCATCCCGCCGCTCGATGGCGGACGGATCGTGGTCGGCCTGCTGCCGTTGCCGGCGGCGCGCGCTTGGGCGCGTCTGGAACGGGCCGGAATCGCCGTTGTTCTGCTGCTCATCTTCGTGCTGCCCGCCGCGCTCGGCGAATTCGGCATCGCCTTCGACCCGTTCCGACAGGGGCTGGAATCCGTGCTGCCCTGGGCGATCCGGGTCTCGCTTCAGCTTTCCGGTCATCATTTCGGTCTCGGAAATGAGCAGCTCGTGCTCTGAGCCGGCGGCGCCGGATACGCTGGTTCTGCATCTGGATGGCTTCGACGGGCCGCTCGATCTGCTGCTCGATTTGGCCCGCGCGCAGAAAGTCGATCTCGCCCGCATCTCCATCCTGGCGCTGGTCGAGCAATATCTGGCGGTGATCGAGGGCGCGCGCCGGTTGCGGCTGGAATTGGCCGCCGACTGGCTGGTGATGGCCGCCTGGCTCACCTGGCTCAAGTCGCGGCTGCTGTTGCCCGAGGCGGCGGCGGACGACGAGGGGGAGCTGGCGGCGACCGCGCTCGCCGATCGGCTGCGCGAGCTGGAGGCGGTGCGCGCCGCCGCAAGGTGGATGGACACGCGCCCGCAGCTGGGCTTCGAGGTGTTCGCGCGCGGTGCGCCGGAGAACCACAAGGAGATCGACCGCTCGCGCCTGCTGGTGGACCTGCCCTCGCTGATCCGCGCCTATATAGCCGCCGCTCGCCGGGCGGCCTCGTCGCGCACCTGGCGGCCGCGCCCGCTCACGCGCTGGACGGTGCAGGATGCATTGGCGCGGTTGCGCGCGCTGCTCGGGCAGGTTCCGGCGTGGAGCACCCTGGAGCAATTCCTCCCCGACGGGCTGCTTGACCCGGCGGAACGCCGGGCGGCGCTGGCGAGCACGCTGCTTGCGAGTTTGGAGTTGACGCGTGATGGTGCGCTAACGATGCGTCAGGAGCGGCCATTCGGGCCGATCCATATCGGCGCCGGAGAGGGCGTGTGAGCGAGGAAACGTCCATTGATGACAGCGTGCGGCTGGCCGAGGCGCTGATCTTCGCTGCCGCCGAGCCGGTCGGGCTCGCCCGGCTCGCGCGCATCCTGCCCGAGGACGTTGTGCCCGAAGCCGCGGTTGAGGCGCTGCGGGCGCGCTATGCCGGGCGCGGGGTGGAACTGGTGGAGGTGGCAGGCGGGGTGATGTTCCGTACCGCCCCCGACCTCGCACCGCTTTTGCGCACCGTGGTCGAGGTGCCGCGCCGGCTGCCGCGGGCGGCGATGGAGACGCTGGCCATCATCGCCTACCACCAGCCGATCACGCGCGCCGAGATCGAGGCGATCCGTGGCGCCAGCCTGGCGCAGACGACTCTCGACGCGCTGCTGGAAGCCGCCCTGATCGCGCCATCGGGGCGCAAGGAGGCGCCGGGCAGACCGAGCTTGTGGGCCACGACGCAGGGCTTTCTCACCCGCTTCGGCCTCGCCCATCTGCGCGACCTGCCTCGGCGAGAGGATTTGCTGGTCGAGCCACCGACGGTGATAGCGGAGGCGGCGAAGGCCGACCCCGCTTCCGCGCCGCCCACCGATGATGCTTGAGGGCCGCCCACCGCGAGATCGGATATCTGGATTTGAATATTGGATTTCTTCGAGCCGGTTAGCCATGCCGCTCTACATCAGGACGACCGGACTGCGGGCCTGGTTGCGCGGCTCGCCAAGCTACACGGCGTCTCGAAGCAGGAGGCCGCACGGAGGGCCGTGCAGGCCGAGCTGGATCGAGCCGCCGAAGCCATCCCGTTGCGGGAACGCTTCGCCGCCCTGCGCCGGGCACACGGGTTGCCGCCGCCGACCGGCCAAACCGCCGATAAGGCATTCTTCGACGAGCTGTCCGGCGAGGTTCCTTGATCTTCGCGGACGCATCGGCACCCCGGCCGGCTGAGGGTTATCCCGCCGCCGCCACCGCCTTCCCGGCCGAGAGCCGATAAATTCGGTCCAGCCGCTCCACCCCGGTCAGACGATGCGCAATCAGGATCACCGCGCGCCCTTGCGCCACCTCGTTCAGCGTCGCCAGGAACGCGCGCTCGGTCTCGGCGTCGAGCCCGGCGCAGGGCTCGTCCAGGATCAGGATGGCCGCCGGCGAAAGCAGCGCGCGGGCGAGTGCCAGCCGCCGTCCCTGCCCGCCGGAGAAACGCGCACCGCCTTCGCCTACCCGCGTCTCCAGCCGATCGGGGAGCGCGCGCACCGTCTCGGCGATGCGCGCGGCCTCCAGCGCCGCCCACAGCGCCGTCTCGTCGGCATCGGGGCGCGCGAGCAGCAGGTTGGCGCGGATGCTGTCGTCGAACAGGTGCGTCGCCTGGCTGAGCAGGCCGATTCGCGCCCGCACATCGGAGGCGGCGAGCGTCGCGATGTCCACCCCGCCCAACATCACCCGACCCGCCGCCGGGGCGGCGATTTTCAGGGCGAGCGCCGCCAGCGTGGATTTGCCGGCGCCGGACGGGCCGAGCAGCCCGACGCGCGCGCCGGGAGGCACCTCCAGGGTAAGGCCATCGAACACGGGAGGATGGTCGGGCCAGCGGAAATGCACGCCTTCGAACCGCAGCGCCGCACCGGCAGGCGGGGCGGCCGGTCGGGCGGGATCGGGCACCGGCGGCGGTGTCTCGGCCGCGGTCAGAACGCGCCTCGCGGCGGCGGCCGCATACCCGGCCAGGGCACCGGCGCGCGGCAACCCGCCGATGGCCTCGAACGCCGCCACCGCCAGGAAGGCCGCGAGGATCGCGCCCGTCGGGATCGTCCCGGCGGAGACCAGAACGGCCAGGATCGCCATCTGAGCGCAGAGCAGTGCGCCGGCCCCGGCGAGCGCCACCCGCCCCGCAACGTCGCGCTGAGCGCCGAGCAGCGCCGCCTCCCGCGCCTGCACCGAGGCCAACATGCGCCCTTCGGCGCCGAACGCCCGCACCTCGCGCAGACCGCGTCAACGCGTCCAGCGCCGCGATTCGCAGGCCGCCGGCCGTCTCCGACAATCGCCCGCCGGCCGCCGTCGTGCCCCGGGCCGCCAGCACCGGCAAGGCGAACGCCGCCAGGGCGAACAGCACCACGACTACGGCGGCGAGCCCGGGGCTGCGGAGTCCGAGCAGAACCGCGAGCGCCGGCAGCAGAACAATAGCCCCGGCGCACGGCACCAGGATGCGGAGGTAAAGCCCGTCCAGCGCCTCCACGTCGCCCACCAGCCGCGCCAGCACGTCGCCCGCCCGGCGGAATCCCGAGCCCGCCCGCCGAGCCGTGCGCGAGGCCGCGGAAGAACCACACCCGCAGATCGGTAAGCGCGCGGAAGGTGGCGGCGTGCGTCGTCGTCCGCTCCAGGTAGCGAAGCACGACGCGGGCCGCGCCCAGCCCTCGCAGGGCCGCCGGCGCCAGCAGCGTCCCGGTCAGCACCGCCGCGCCCACCACGCCGCCGGCGAGGGTCATCAGCCCGACCCCGGCCGCCACGCCGCCCAAGGAGATCGCCAACCCGAGCAGCAGCCATGCCAGCCGCCGCCGCCACAGCCACAGGATTCGTCCCAGTTCGCTCATGCCGACATCCGCGCCGGGCTGGCGCGGCCGTCGCGCAGATCGAGCCGCCGCCCGGCGAAGGCGTGCGCCGCCGCGGCGTGGCTGGCGAGGATCACCGTTCGCCCCAGCGCCAGCTTGCCAAGGCTCTCCAACAGCTCGGCCTCGGTCGCCGGGTCCAGATGCGCGGTCGGCTCGTCGAGCAGTAGCAGCGGCGCGTTCTTGAGGAAGGCGCGGGCGACCGCGACCCGCTGCGCCTGGCCGCCCGACAAACCGTAGCCGCCCTCGCCGACCCGCGTCTCCAATCCGGCGGGCAGCGTCGCGGCGAAGGCGCTCACCCGTGCCGCCTCGGCCGCCGCCCTCACCTCGGCGTCGGTCGCCTCCGGGCGGGCGAAACGGATGTTGTCGAGGATGCTGCCGGCGAAGAGCATCGGGCGCTGGCCGACCCAGGCGGTCAGCCGCGCCAACGCTTGCGGAACCAGGTCGGCGATGTCGGCGCCGTTGATGGTGACGCGGCCCGAATCGGGGCGGACGAAGCCGAGCAGGATCTCGATCGCCGTGGACTTGCCGGCTCCGGAAGGCCCCGCCAGGACCAGGGTCTCGCCGCGCGGCGACGCGAAAGCTTAAACCGTCGAGCGCCGGGCCACGGGCGGCGTCCCAAGTCAGGCTTACATCCTCGAACGCCACGGTCACGCCCTGCGCGGCGACGGTGCGCACCGGCCGCGCTGGCGGCGCCATGATCTCGGGCGCCGGCAGCGTGAGCAACGCATCGGCCGCGCCGGCGGCGTGCAGCCGATCCTGGTAGGCGGCCGAGAAGGCCCGCAGCGGGGCAAAGAACTCGGGCACCAGCAGGAGCACGAACAAGGCGCTGGCCGGATCGGCGAGCCGATGTGCGAGCAATGCCGAGGCATAGCGCCAAGCCAGCAGCACCAGCGCCGCTGCCTGCGCGAGATCGAGCGCCGTCGAGGACAGGAAGGCCACCCGCAGCACTCGCATGGTCCGCCAGCTCAGCTCGACCGCCGCCGCCCGCAGCGCCCGCGCCTCATCCTCGGCGCGTCCGTGCAGGACGAGGGTTCCGACCCCGCGCACCCGGTCGAGAAAGCGCGACTGCAGCCGCGACATCGCCTCGAACTGCCGGCGCGACGGCGGCGGCGGCGCCGAGCCCCGACAGCGCCATTGCAACCGGAACCGCCAGCCCGCACAGCACGAGCAGCGCCGCCGCCGGCGGATCGGCCCCCGCCACCGCGAACGCCACCAGCGCCGGCGCCGCGATCGCGAGCGTCGCGGCCGGGATCCAGCGCGCGAACAGCCCGTCGAGCGCCTCGATCCGGTCCACCACGATCGCCGCGAGGTCGCCCGAGTGCAGCGTTCGCAGCAGCGCCGGTCCGGTTTGCAGCAGGGCGGCGAGGGTGTCGCTCCGCAGTCGCCGCCGCGCCGCCGCGCCGGCCGCGAACGCCACCCGCTCGGAGGCCACGCCCAGGAGGGCGCGGAGCAGCGCGAGAATACCGAACGCCACGGCGGGTGCGACCGCGACGCCGCCGCCGGCGAGCGCCACCGCCAAGATGCGGGCGGCGCAGAACGCCTGCCCGATCGCCATCGCGGTGCCGAGCAGGCCCGCAAGCACGACCGGCCGCGCTGCTCGCCGGCCGGCGCGGCTCTGCTGGCGGAGCCACGCGCGCGCCGCCCGTCGATCGTCCCCGGGTCTCGCCATGAGCTTCCCTAGTCCACGGCGCGACGGTGCGTCATCGCGGGACGGAGTTAAAAGGCGGCAATCTCACTTCGGTCTTCCCCCGGGCCCGGCGCGCGGTGCGTCCCCGCCCGACACCCGCGAAACCGCGTACACAATCACCCTCGGGGGGTGTCCGAGCGCGTACACAATCACCCCTGGGCTGTCCGAGACGTGTACGCAATCGCCCGTCGGGGGTGCCCGAGCGCGTACAGCAAACGGCCGGACCGCACCTCCGGAGTGAGACCCCGGAAGGAGCCACATCGTTCTTGATAAGATAACGGATGTCCGGGCTGAAAACATCCCGTCGTGCAGCTTGACCGGCGAACAACTTGGCCGCCAATCGACAGCTCCGTCTTCGGCAACCGCGGCGGCGACGCTCCCACGCAGACCTCACAGGTTCCCTGCATCTTTATTCCTGGCTCAGCTCCCGTACGGACGGTAACGGCGCTCATATATAGACGAAGATCAAAAACAGGACTTCGGCGCCATCACACTCGCGCGCGCGGTGTGAGCCCGATCACATCACGGAGCTTATTTCGTTTGCGGAGAACCGAAAAATCATGGCCTGCTCATTGCCGCCATTGCTGTTGGGAGGCGGCAAATGAGCACCGTCTATCCTACCGAGCTTCTGTATCAAATTCGGGTTCTGCTCCGCTACGTCTCGGTCAAACCTACCGAGACGCTGTCGAAACTGACTATCAGCGACGCGGCGCTGCCGGCCGCCACCATGACCGCCGGCGCGATCATCTCCTCGCTCGACGACATCGAGGCCAAGCTGTCAACCACACCGCCCACGCAACCCAATTCGCAGGAACTGACGATCCTGCAGCTGACGCGCGACGCGCTGAGCAAGATCGTCGCGCCGGCGACCGGCTTGTCGGTCGCCTACACCTCGATGGTGACGGAGAACTCCTGGCGCTACTCGCGCACCAACTGGGACATGTCGGCGCGCGCCTATCCGCATCTGAAAGGCCGCGCGTTCCTGCACCGCTTGACGCGCAACGCGCTGATCCTGCTCACCGTGGCGCTGACCGCCGCGGCCGTCTGGCTATCGACGCAGGTCGCCATCGGCAAATACCTGCTGCAGAACATCGACGCCCTGCACGTCCGCCAGGCGACCCTCGCCACGGCGGAGCGGCAACAGGAAACCCTCGTCGATAAGGCCGCCAACGGCCCGCTCAACATCGCCGACGTCATCGACGCCAAGAATCGTACCGTGGCGCTGGCCGCGCTGCCGCTGTGCAACCGCTGGCTCGCCTACACCGAATATGCGAAGGCGAACGGCATCGCCGTCGGCTCGGTCCTCGCCAGTGCGCGGGTGGACGGCGAAGCCGCGTCCGATCTGCAGCCTGACCGGCTCGCCGGACGAACGCTACATCTGTGGCGAGGACGGCGTGCTGCAAGCCGATTTCGTCGTCGCCCGCCACGACGTCAACCAATGGCTGACCGACTGGACGCCGCTGGTCGGCGGCGCCTTCGTGGTCCCGAGCCGGCTGTCCAGCCTGTTCCCCAACTGGCTGCCGGCGGCGACCTCGCTCTATTCCAACCTCTCCAACACCGAAAACACCGAGCTGCACGTCGCGCCGAAGGTGCTGGCGCTCGGCAACTATGTGCTGCCGGTATGCTTTGGCGCCCTCGGCTCGCTGATCTACGTACTGCTCGATTTCTGGGGCAAGGTGACGGGACAGCCATGCTGGAGCCGCGCGACAGTTGGCTGAGCTGGATCAGGCTGGTGCTCGGCTTCGTCGTCGGCGCCTGCATCGGCCTGTTCTTCACTTCCTACGCGCCGACGCAGATTTCGCAACCCACCCCCACCGACACCGGATCGGCGCTCCTGTCCTCGTTGTCGCTCTCGGCCTCCGGGCTCGCCTTTCTGGCCGGATTCGGCGTCGAGGGCGTCTTCAACATGCTCCAGGAACTGTCACCGCGGGTTTTCCCGACCAGGGCGACGGGATAGGGTCTCGCAAATCGCTCCCCTCGCGCCCAAATGACGTCGCGCAAAACCTCCGAGGGTTCCGTGACCCGCAACTCCATCGCTCTGGTCTGGGTCGGCGGCATCGTGCTCGCCGCCTTCATCTATCTCAGCGGGCCGGCGCTGTTCGTCGGCGCCGTGCTATCGGCGCTCGGCCATCTCGGCTGGGCATTCGATGCCTGGATGGGCTTCATCGCCGTGCAGTCCTTCGATCTGGTGCGCGCGGCGGCAATGGCGCTGTTCGCCGTGTTCCTGGTGCTCGGCATCATGGCCTCGCGGCGCCGCACGCGGCGGCGGGATGGTCGGGGTGACGGCGCTCTTTCTCGGCCTGGTGTGGCTGGGCGGCTATCAGTCGCGCCTGTTCTGGCTCGCCGCCCTGGCGGTCGCCGGCGCCGGCGCCCTGCACATGACCCGCCGCCTGCTCGCCGCGCCGCCCGGCCGTTGGCGCGTGCGCGGCGAATCGCGGGTCTGACCCCTCACCCGGGCCGGGTGAGGGCGCTACCTCCGCCGTCCCCACAGCGTCCGCCCGATCCGCGACAGCAAGCCCTCCACCTCGGGCACGCCGTGCTTCATGAACCCGTCCAGCCGATCGGTCGCGAGCTTGGCCTGCGCCCTGCCGTCGCCCAGCGTCTCATGCGCGCGTGCCATCAGGCCCAGCCGCGCGGCGGGATGCGCGATCAGGCTCTCCAGGTGGTGGCTCAGGCCGAACAGCGATTCCTTGAACCCGATCAGGGTGGCGATACCGCGCGCCGGCTGGATGTCGGGCGCGACCGGCGCCTCCGGCAGATCGACACGTGGCGTCGGCCGCCAGGTCAGCGCTTCAACCGGATCGCTGGCCTGCTTCGCCCGCCGGCCCAACGGCGTCGTGCCCCACAGCCCCGACGCCATCCGCAGCAGACTGGTATGATCGAACACGGTCGAAATTACGCCCGGGTCGAGCATCGGCGAGACCAGGAGCGCCGGGACGCGGAATCCCAGCACGTTGAACGCGAACAGCTCGGTGTTGTCGTCCGGTGCGATGGTGCGCGGCGGCGGCACATGGTCGAAGAAGCCGCCATGCTCGTCATAGAGCACGATCAGCAGCGTGCGCGCGAACAGCTCGGGCTTGCTGCGCAGCACGTTATACACCTCGGCGATCAACGCGTCGCCGCGCATGATGTCGTGCGGCGGGTGCTGGTCGTTGCAGTTGGGGCCGAAATAGGTGGGCTCGATGAAGGTGTATCCGGGCAGATCGCCGGCGGCGACATCCTCGCGCCAATGCGTGTAGCGTCGATACTTGTTCAGATGCGTGAACTGGTGCGTCAGCACCAATGATTGCGGCACATCGCCGTAGTAGATGCGCCAGTCCACGCCGGCATCGGACAGCTCGTCGTAGAGCGTGCGCTCGGTGTAGAGATGCATGCCCGAGGAGAACAATCCGCGCGGCTCATGCACCCGTCCTTGCGACGTGCCGCTATGGGCGAACAGCCGATTGATCCAGGTGGGGCCGGGCAAGGAGGCGAACCAGCGGTCGCAGACGACGAAATGCTCGGCCAGCGTGTGCAGCCCCGGCAGGAAGCCGCGCGGGTAATAGGCCATGATCTCGCGCCGCTCCTCCACCGTGCTGGAGGGATGGGTGCGGACGAAGTCGTTGACGAAACCCCGGTTGGTGCCGCCATCGAGCTGTGCGAGCGAGTTGTTCAGGTAGTGCAGCGGGTCACGCTCGATGTTGCGGGTCCAGGTCGGCGCCTGAAAGATATCGTGCCCGGCTTGCGTATCGGGGTTCGCGGCCGGGTGCGCGGGATCGACGCCGTCGAGGCCCGGATGCACGTCGGCCATGCAGCCGACCATGCGATCGAAGCAGGCATTCTCCATCATCAGGACGACGACGTGGTCGATGGGAATCCGGTCGATGGCGGGCATGCGGGCCTCTCAGCGGCGCGCCAGAATGAACAACCGGCGAAACGGCAGCAAGGTGGTGCCGTCCGGCCGCGCGCGGATAATGCGGGCGCAACGCCTCGGCATAGGCGGCGCGAAACGCGGCGCGAATTGCCGCGTCGGGCAGCCGGTCGAGGAACGGGCGCAGGCTGCTGCCCGCCGCCCATTCCGCCACCGCGTCCTCGCCGGCGAGCGCGTGCATGTAGATGGTCTGCCACAAATCGACGAAGCCGGCGCACGGGCGCAGCAGATCCCAGTATTGCTCCGGCGCCAGCAGATCGCGCGCCGAGCCGATGCCTTGCAGATGCGCCGACCACGGACCCGACGATGCCACCACCGGCTGCAAGGCGCGCAGCGGCTCGGCGTGCATCGCCGGCATCTGCACCGCCAGACACCCGCCCGGCGCCAGCGACGCCATCATGCGCGGGAACAGCGACGCGTGATCGCCGATCCAGTGCAGCGCCGCGTTGGAGAAGATAAGATCCGGCGGCGCCGGCGGCGCCCATCGGGCGAGGTCGGCGGCGACGAACCGGCAGCCGGGGGCGGCGTCGCGCGCCTTCGCCAGCATCGCCTCCGACCCGTCCACCCCCACCACCTCGGCGCCCGGAAAGCGCGCCGCCAGCAGCGCCGTCACATTCCCCGCCCCGCATCCCAGATCGACGATCAGCGCCGGGTTCGCCAGCTCGACCCGCGCCAGCAGGTCGATCGCCGGGCGTAGCCGCTCGTCGGCGAAGCGAAGATACTGCGCCGGGTCCCAGGAGCTTGCCATCAGGGTGACAGGACCTCAGTGTCGCCGCCGCCGCACTTCCTCGCGGTCGAAATAGCGTTTGATAAGCCAAAAGCCGGCCACCACCGCCACCACGAACAGCGCCATCCCCAGCCCGTAGATGCCGCCGCCGGCATCGATCATGAACAACGCCCCGATCGCCACCAGCAGCACCGCCGCGAACGAGACCATGTCGCTGAAGTCCATTCCACCCCCCATTCCGATCGCAACCTATATGCGCGCCGGCTCGGGAGGGGCAATGCGGCGGGAGATTTCCACGCCGAGCCGGCTTCCGCCCGGGTCGATGCATCGGCGAGAAGTGTTCAGGCCTGCTCTTTTCGCGACGAAGCCTCGTCGGTGCGCGGGAAGGCTGCTTCCTTGCTTTTGCTGCGGCGCCCGGGACGCGCTTGCGGTGTCTGCCGCCACTCGCCCTGATCGGCGAACCGGTCCGGACGTTCGGCATAATTCTCCTGGATCGACGCCTCCTCCACGCCCTCGGGATATCCCGTCAGCGTGTTCGGATGCGTTTCCGGGTTAGGCAGCAAGCCGGCGCCGGCGCTCTCCTCGATGCCGATCAGCTCGCGCGCGCGCTCCCAGAACTCCTTGTCCCGTCCCTCCGGGCGACCGTCCTCCTCCCACAGATGATAGGCTCGCTTGCGGATCCGCGCTTCGCGGGCCGCGTCATTCGGGTCCAATGGATTGTCCATCGTGCGTCTCCTCGTTGCTGTTCTCGGCTACGAGAAGCGCGGCGCGGCGGGTTCGGTTTCCGCCAACGGCCGCGATATGCCCGGCCGTGCCCTTGCCCGCCGTCGATCCCGCCCGCGCGAATGACGATGTCGTGCACCGCCCGCGCGCTCGCGCCGGGTTTTGCCGTGATCGCGCGGGGCGCAAGTTGAGTTCGGGTAGCAGGGAGGACGCAGCGAGACGATGAGCGGGGCGACGATCGACGACGTCGAGCGCGATGCGCCTGATGTGGATCATGGTGGGCATCCAGTTCGTGATGACCCTGTCGTTCACCATTCTCAGCCCGATCATGCCGCTGTTTCTGCCCGATCTCGGCGTTCGGGGCGCCAGCGCGATCGACCTCTGGGCCGGCATCCTCAACGGTCTCACGCCGTTCGTCGCCGCCTTCGCCTCGCCGCTATGGGGGCGGATGGCGGATCGGCGCGGGCGCAAGCAGGCCTTGCTGCGCTCGACCTTCGCCATCGGCGTATTCACCGCTCTCATGGGTGCGTCCTTCACGGTCTGGGAGTTCGCGGCGGCGCGCGCTCTGATGGGCGCCTTCGCCGGCTTCTCGGCGGCCTCGATCGCGCTGGTGGCGACGCAGGTGCCGGAGCACCGGCTAGGCTACGCCTTGGGATGGCTCAGCACCGGGCAGTTGGTGGGCGGGCTGGTCGGACCGGTGCTCGGCGGCGGCATCGCCGATGCGACCGGCAGTCTTCGGGCGCCCTTCTACGTCACCGCGGCGATCACCTTTCTGGCCTTCGGTCTGGTTCTGATGCTGGTGCGCGAGCAGTTCGTGCCGTCGAAATCCGCCGCGCGCAAGCAGGGTCTCGCCACCACCTTCCGGCTGCTGATGCGGGCCGGCGGCCTGCTGCCGCTGTTCTTCGTGCTGCTGCTGGCGCAGTTCGCCGTGCGCACCGTGCAGCCGGTGGTGACGCTGTTCGTCCAGCAACTGGCCGGCAACGGGCCCACCGTCGCCACGCTCGCCGGCGTGGCGTTCTCGGTGACGGGACTGGCGGACGTGATCGCCTCGCCCTTTCTCGGCAAGCGCAGCGACGTTATCGGATACCGGCGCGTTTTGCTGATTGCGCTGGTCGGTGCCGCCTTCACCACCCTGCCGCAGGCCTTCGCCGGCAGCTACTATGCGTTCGTGGCCGAGCGGTTCGGCGTCGGCTGCTTCATCGGCGGCATCCTGCCCACCGCCAACGCGCTGGTCGGGCGCATGGTGCCCCGCGAGCAACGCGGGACGGTGTACGGCATGACCGCGTCGGCGACGTTCCTCGGCAATTCGCTCGGGCCGCTGACCGGCGGCGGCATCGCGGCGGCGATCAGCATCCGCTTCGTGTTCGTGGTGACGGCGGCGTTGCTGCTGGCGACCTGGGCGTGGGTCTATATGACGGTGCCGGAATACACCGATGCCGCCGGACTGCGGCCGGCGCCGGGCCTGCGCCGCATGCTGCGGCGCCGCTGAATGCGGATCATCGGCGGCGCATGGCGGGGTCGCCGGCTGATCGCGCCTCCCGGCGAGGCGACCCGCCCGACCGCCGATCGCGTCCGTCAGGCGCTGTTCGACATGCTGATGCACGCCTCCTGGGGTGGCCCCGAACTGTTGGAGGGCGCGATCGTTCTCGACGCTTTCGCCGGCAGCGGCGCGTTGGGATTGGAGGCACTTTCGCGCGGCGCCGCGCGGGCCAGCTTCATCGAGCGTGATAGCGCGGCTATCGCGACGCTGCGGACGAACATGAAGACCTGCCGGGCGGAGGATAAGGTGCGGGTTATCGCGGGCGACGCATTGGCGCCGCCACGGGCGGCGGAAGCTTGCAGCCTCGTATTTCTTGATCCGCCCTGGGGGCAGGGCTTGGTGGCGCCCGCCGTCGCGGCGCTGACACGGTCGGGCTGGATCGCGCCCGGCGCGCTGCTGGTGGCCGAGACCGGGCGGGGCGAGCCGTTTCCCGTGTCGCCCATGGCCGAGCGCGTTCACGGTGCGGCGCGGATCCGCGTCTGGCGCGGATGCTCAGGCGTTGCCGGCCAGATAATCCATCGCCGCTTGCGTCCCGCCGGGGCGATGCGGAATGCCGGCGGCGCGCAGGCCCATCTCGACTCCGCCCAGCGTGCCGACGAGTTGCAGCGCCCCGAGATCGCCCAGATGGCCGATGCGGAACACGCGATCCTTCAGGATGCCGAGCCCGTTGCCCAGGCTCATGTTGAATTTGTCCAGGATCACCGCGCGCAGATTGTCGGCGCTGTGCCCCTCCGGCACCCGCACCGCCGTCAGCGACGAAGAGTAATGCCGAGGGTCGGCGCATTGAATCTCCAACCCCCAGCGCGCGCACCGCGCGGCGCGTCGCCTCGGCGAAGCGGTCGTGACGGGCGAAAACATTCTCCAGCCCCTCCTCCCGCAGCATCGCGATCGCCTCGTGCAGCCCGTAGAGCAGGTTGGTGGCCGGCGTGAACGGAAAATATCCGGTCTCGTTCGCGGCCAGCATCGGCCGCCAATCCCAGTAGCTGCGCGGCAGCCTCGCCGCCTCGGCGGCCGCCAGCGCCTTGGCGCTCACCGCGTTGAACGACAGGCCGGGCGGCAGCATCAGCCCCTTCTGCGAGCCGCCGACGGTGACATCGACGCGCCAGGCATCGTGGCGATAGTCGATCGATGCCAGCGAGGAGATCGTGTCCACCAGCAGCAGCGCCGGATGCTTGGCCGCGTCCATGGCCGCGCGCACCTCGTCGATGCGGCTCGCGCAGCCGGTCGAGGTCTCGTTGTGGACGATGCAGACCGCCTTGATCCGATGCTGCGGTATCCTTTCGCCAGCGCCTCGCCGATCGCCGCCACGTCGGCGCCGCGCCGCCAGTCGGTGTCGATGAACACCGGATCGAGCGTGAGGCGCTCCGCCATCTCACGCCACAGGGTCGCGAACCAGCCGGTGCGGCACATCAGCACGCGATCGCCGGGCGACAGCGTATTCACCAGCGCCGCCTCCCACGCGCCGGTGCCCGAAGCGGGATAGACGATCACCGCACCGGCGGTCTTGAACACCGCGCGGAATTCATCGAGCAACACCCGCCCGAGCCGGCCGAAAGCCGGGCCGCGATGGTCCATGGTGGCGTTGTCGATAGCCCGCAGAACGCGATCCGGAACGTTGGTCGGGCCGGGGATTTGCAGGAAATGGCGGCCGGCATGGTAAGGCTGGGACATGTCGCCTTCGCATAATTTGCTGCGGCCCGAACCTGGGCCGGGAGGTCCGCAACATCAAGAGAAGCCGGGACTTGCCGGGCCGCCTGGAAGGGCGCCTCAAGCGCGAACTGCGCGGCGAGGTGTGGTTCGACGCCGCCAGCCGGGGCCGCTATGCGACCGACGCTTCGATCTATCAGATGCAGCCGATCGGGGTCGTGATTCCGGCAACCATCGAGGATGTCGCGGCGACCATGGCGCTGGCGCGCGACGAAGCCATTCCGGTGCTGGCGCGCGGCGGCGGCACCAGCCAGTGCGGGCAGACCGTCAATCGCGCGATGGTGGTCGATTTCAGCAAGCATCTGCGACGGATTCTGGCGATCGACGCGGCGGCGCGCACCGCACTGGTCGAGCCGGGCATCGTGCTGTCGCAGCTCAACGCGGCGCTGCGCCCGCATGGTCTGTTCTTCCCGGTCGATCCATCGACGCACGCGCGCTGCACCATCGGCGGCATGGCCGGTAACAACTCCTGCGGCTCGAAGTCGATCCGCTACGGGCTCATGGCCGACAACGTGCGCGCGATCGACGCGCTGCTCGCCGACGGCACCCGGTTCAATTTCGGCGCTGTCGCCGGCAACGAGGTTCCGGCCAACGTCGCCGCGCTGATCGCCCGCCTGCGCGCGCTCGGGCTCGCCGAGGCGGACGAAATCGCGGCGCGCTTCCCCAAGCTGCTGCGCCGGGTCGGCGGCTACAATCTCGACGCGCTGGGCGGCAATTTGGCGCGGCTGCTGGTGGGTTCGGAGGGAACGCTGGCGCTGTCGGCGGCGATCGAGCTCACCTTGCACCCGATCAAGCCGCGCAAGGTCCTGGGCATCTGCCAGTTCCCGACCTTCCGCGCGGCGATGGAGGCGGCGCGGCCGATCGTCGGCCTCGATCCGGAGGCGGTCGAGCTGGTCGATCGCACCATGATCGATCTCGGGCGCGGCATCGCGATCTATCGCCCGATCATCGATCGGATGCTGATCGGAGAGCCCGACAGCCTGCTGATCGTGGAGTTCCATGGCGACGAGGACGCGCCGCTGCTGGCGAAACTCGCCGACTTGGAGGCGCTGATGGGCGATCTCGGCCAGCCGGGCGCGGTGGTGCGGCGCCACCGATCCGGGCTTTCAGGCCGAGATCGCCGCCGTGCGCGAGGCGGGGCTGAATATCATGATGTCGATGAAGGGCGACGCCAAGCCGGTCTCGTTCATCGAAGACTGCGCGGTGCGGCTTGAGGATCTCGCCGACTACACCGAACGGCTGAACGCCGTGTTCACACGCCACGGCACCAGGGGAACCTGGTACGCCCACGCCTCGGTCGGCTGCCTGCACGTTCGCCCGGTCCTCAACATGAAGGACGGGCGTGATGTCGCCACCATGCGCGCCGTCGCCGAGGAGTGCTTCGCGCTGGTGCGCGAATACGAGGGCAGCCACAGCGGCGAGCATGGCGACGGCATCGCGCGGAGCGAATTTCACGCGAGCATGTTCGGCGCGCGTCTCGTGCGCGCCTTCGAGCAGGTGAAGGATGCCTTCGACCCGGCCGACCTGCTCAATCCGGGCCGTATCGTGCGCGCGCCGCGCTTCGATGACCGTGCGCTGTTCCGCTATCCGCCGGGTTACGGTGCGACCGGCTTCACGCCGAAACTCGACTGGTCGGAGCATCCCGGCGCGATGCTCGGTGCCGCCGAGATGTGCAACAACAACGGGACGTGCCGCGCCTTCGATGCCGGCGTGATGTGCCCGAGCTTCCGCGTCACGCGCGATGAGGAGCACGTGACGCGCGGGCGCGCCAACACGCTGCGCCTGGCGCTGTCCGGCCAGCTCGGCGCTGATGCGATGGCCTCCGATGCCGTGGCCGAGGCGCTGAAGCTCTGCGTTTCCTGCAAGGCGTGCCGGCGCGAGTGCCCGACCGGCGTCGATATGGCGAAGATGAAGATCGAGGTGCTGGCGGCGCGCGCCGATCGTCTTGGGATCGCGGCGCGGGAGCGGCTGGTGGCGGAGTTGCCGCGTCTGGCGCCGTTCGCCTCACGGATGCCGGGGATCGCCGGCGGGCGCTTGGCGCGGCGCCTCGCCGCCCGGATGGGCTTCGCCGCCGAGCGCTCGTTGCCGGCGTTCCGCCGCGACTTCTTCCGCACCGAAGAGGCCGACGCAAACGGCGACGTCGTGCTGCTCGCCGACACGTTCAATCGTTGGTTCGAGCCCGAGAATTTGCGCGCCGCGTTGCGCGTGCTGCGCGCCGCGGGATACCGCGTGCGGGTGCCGGGATCGGTGTGCTGCGGGCGGACGTATCTCGCCGCCGGCATGGTGGAGCGCGCGCGGGCGCAGGCGCGGCGGATGCTGGCGGCGCTGGACGGCGATGCGCCGGTGATCGGATTGGAGCCGTCCTGCCTGCTGACCCTGCGCGATGAGTTCCGCTCCCTGCTGCCCGGAGCCGCCGCCGAGGCGTTGGCGAATCGGGCGCTGCTGCTGTCGGAGTTTCTGGCCCGCACGAAGCCCGCGCTGGTGCTGCAATCGTTACCCGTCACCGCGCATGTTCACGGCCACTGCCATCAGAAATCATTCGGCGCCTTCCCCGACGCGCTGGCGGCGCTGCGGCTGATCCCCGATCTTGAGGTGCGCCCGATCGCGTCCTCCTGCTGCGGCATGGCGGGCGCCTTCGGCTATCAGGCCGAGACCGCGACGGTATCACGCGCGATGGCCGAGGCCGCGCTGCTTCCGGCGGTGCGCGCCGCCGGCGCCGAGGACATCATCGTCGCCGACGGCACCTCCTGCCGCCATCAGATCCGGGACCTGTCCGGCCGCGCGGCGGTGCATTCGGCCCGGGTGCTGGCGCGGGCGCTGCCCGCTGCCGGACTTTCTTGACAGCTCCGAGCCCGGCCCTCATCTGACCCGACGTTGCTGACTTGATGGGAAAACGTCCATGCGAACACGGCCTGACCCGCCGCGGCCTCGGCGCCGCCGCCCTCGGCGCGCTCGCCGCGCCCGCCATCCTGCGCACCGCGCGTGCCGAGACGGCAATGACGCTGCGTTGCTCGCTCGACACCGCGCCGAGCCATCCGCGCAACGGCGGCGTCGCCGACTACTTGAAGAAGGTCGAGGCGGCGTCAGGCGGAGCGATCAAGACCGAACTGTTTCAACTCGGGTCAGTTGTTCGCCGACCTGAACGTATCCAAGGCGCTGTTGCAGGGTCAGGTGGAGATGGCGGTGCCGGGTGCCTGGGTGCTCACCGGCATCGTGCCCGACTGCGATATGGTGCAGTTGCCGGAGTTCTATGGTCAGCCCGCCGAGGTCACGCACAAGGCGACCGACGGCAAGCCCGGACAATTCGTAGACCAGCAGCTCGAGAAGAAGCTGCGCCCGCATATCCTCGGGCCGTGGATGGATCTCGGCTATCAGAACTGGTACTCGACCAGGACACCTCTCACCTCGGCGCAATCGCTGAAGGGGCTGAAGATCCGCAGTCCGGGTGGCGCCGCCATCTCCTGGCGCATCAAGTTCATGGGCGGAATCCCGAACGTGACGCCCTGGCCCAACGTGCCGCTCGCACTCTCGCAAGGCACATTCGACGCGCTGGTGAGCACCGACGAGAGCGTGAATTCGGCCAAGCTGTGGGAGGCTGGAGTGCGCTACTCGTATGCCGATCATCAGTTCATGGGCCAATACATCCCGATGTTCGCCGACGGCTTCTGGAACAAGCTCTCCGCCGAGCAGAAGAAGATGATGACCGACATCTGGGCCGACAACATCGCCACCTATCGCACCAACGCTGCCGCCTCGCAGCAGAACGCGCGCAAGACGCTGGAGGCGAACGGGGTGAAGTTCACCGACCCCTCGCCGGATGCTCGCCGAAACCCGCAAGCGCATGATCGCCGATCAGCAGTCGGAAATCCGAGAGGCCAAACTGTCGCCGGAGATCGTCAAGCTGGTGCAGGAGGCGATCGGCGCCGCCGCGTGATTGCCGCCGGCGCCCTCACCCGGCTCGCCCGGATCAAGCCCGGGGTCGCCGACCTCTCCCGCGAGCGGGAGAGGTGAAGTATCGCACGGCCCATTACCCTCTCCCGCATCGCGGGAGAGGTCGCCGTGCGGAGCAACGGCGGGTGAGGACACGCCGATGACCGGCCCCGACAGCTGTGGGACCGCCTCGAGCGGCTGATCGTCGGCCTGCTCGGGCTGTTGGCGATGGCGGTCGGTCTGGTGCAGGTGGCCGGGCGCTATTTGTTTCCCGCGCATGCCATCGCCTGGGCCGAGGAAGTGATCGTCTATCTGATCGTCTGGGGCGTGCTGCTGATCTCCAGCCAGTTGGTGCGCACCGACGGCCATGTGCGCCCGGACGTGGTGCTGCGGCTGCTGCCCTGCCGCGGCGCAGCGTTGGGTCGAGGTGTTCAACTGCCTGGTCGCGCTGACCTTCTGTGCCGGCCTGATTTGGTATGGCGCCGATATCGTCAGCACCGCCTGGATGATCGACGAGCGCAGTTCGACCGCGCTCGGCTTTCCGATGTGGGTCTATTACGCCTGCCTGCCGACCGGCGGGACGTTGATGTTTCATGCGCTATCTGATTCGCCTCTATCGCTTCGCGTTCCGCTTCGATGTCGCGACCATGGTCGCCGGCGCCCGCCACATCCCCGCGCACGAGCTGCCCGCCGGCTATGATTCCGGCGCCATCGGGCATTGAGCGTGGCGGTGTTCGAGTTCCTGCTGCTGTTCTTCGGCCTGCTCGCCGCCGGGATGCCGATCTTTCTGGTGCTCGGCGCCTGCGCGGCGGTTCTCTACCTGGTTCTCCGGCCAGCCGCTGGTCGGGCGTCGCGCAGGTCATTCTGGACGATCTCAATTCGCCCACGCTGATGTCGTTGCCGCTGTTCGTGATGGCGGCGACCTTCATGCGCCAGGGCGGGGTGGCGCGGGCGCTCGTCGATGTCGCCAGCGCCTGGCTCGGCGGCATTCGCGGCTCGCTCGGGCTCGTGACCGTGGTCGCCTGCACGCTGTTCGCCGCCATCTGCGGATCATCGGTGGCGACGGCGCTGGCGATGGGCACCATCCTGCTGCCGGCGATGATCGAGCGCGGCTATCCGCGCAGCTTCGCCCTCGGCGTGGTCGGCGCCTCCGGCACCATCGGGATCGTCATCCCGCCGAGCCTGGCGCTGATCCTTTACGGCATCGTCGCCGAGCAGTCGGTGCCGCGGCTGTTCCTGGCGGGCATTCTACCGGGGCTGTTGCAAGCGGCGGCGTTCTTCCTCTGGGTGTGGTTCACCGCGCGGCGCAACAACTTCCCCAAGGAAGCACCGATGCGCCTCGCCGAGCGGCTGCGCGTCACCGTGCGCGCCGCGCCGGCGCTGGTCGTCCCCGCGGTGGTTTTGGTCGGCATCTATGGCGGGCTGGTCACGGTGACGGAGGCGGCGGCGATTGCCGCCAGCGTGTCGCTGGTCGTCGGTCTGGTGTTCTACCGGGGCTTTCCGCCTGACCGAGACGCTGATGGTGATCGCCGATGCGCTGCGCAGCGCCGGCGCGATCATGCTGATCGTGGCGACGGCGCTCGTCTTCGGGCACTGGATGACCGAGTCCGGCGTCCCGGCGGCGCTGGTCGATTGGACGCTCGCGCATCACTTCGCCACCTGGGAGTTTCTGCTCGCGATCAACGTGTTGCTGCTGATCCTCGGCTGCTTTCTGGAAGTCACGGCGACCTTGCTGCTGGTGCTGCCGATCCTGGCGCCGGCGCTGAAGCCGTTCGGCGTCGATCCGGTGCATTTCTCCATCATCTTCACCCACAATATGGAGATCGGGCTGGTTCATCCGCCGGTGGGGCTCAATCTGTTCGTGCTCTCGACGGTCTCGAACGCGCCGGTGGGCGAGGTCATCCGCGGCATCCTGCCATTCCTGATCCTGCTGCTGATCGTGCTCGGGATCATCACCTACGTGCCGATCCTGACCATGTGGCTGCCGGCGGCGGTTTACGGGAGCTGACGCCGCCGGCGCAGCATCCACGGCAAGGCGAAGGCCAGCGGCAGCGCCGCCGCAAACAGCAAGGTAGTGCGGAAGCCGGCCCCGAACGCCTCTCCGGCCGCCACCCCTCGCGCCAGCGCGGCGTCACGGGCGGTCTGGAACGACAGCATCAGCAGTGCCGCGCCGAGCACCAGGCCGAGCGAGCGGGTCAGCATCGCGAGCGCCCCGGCAACGCCCCGCTCGCCGATCGGCAGAGAAGCGGCGACGCGATCCAGATAGGCGACCTGGAACAGCCCGACGCCGAACCCCTGAACAAGCATCCCCGCGATCAGCAGCACGAACGAGCCGCCGGCGAGGCCGACGGCGAGCAGCCCCGATGAGGCCAGCAATCGCCCCGGTGGCCACCAGCCAGCCGGCGGCGATCGCGCGCGCGGCGACGGGAGCCGCCAGCGCCACCGCCGCCGGCGAGGTCGCGAGGATGGCGCCGCGCGTCATCTCACCGAGGCCGGGCCGCATGGCCAGCGCGAACGGCACCAGCAACAGCACGGCGAAGCCCGCGAGGTTCACCAGCAGGCTGCCGGCGTTCAGCACCGCGAAACCGCCGTCGCGGAACAGTTCGAGCCGCACGATCGGGTGCGGCGCGCGCGCCTCCCGCCACACGAACAGGGCGCCGGCGATCAGCGCCGCCGCCACGGCAAGGCCCGCCGGCGCGGGCTGGCGGGCGGTGCCGAGCGCCAGCAACAGCCCGCAAAGTGCGACCACCAGCAACGGGCTCCCGGCCAATCGAACCGCGCCGATCCGAGATTGGACGAGACCGACTCGCGGGAGCCGGGCGCCGAGCGCGAGACCGAGCAGCGCGAGCGGGGCGCGCGCCCAGAATACGCAGGACCAGTCGAACCGGGTCAGCAAGGAACCCGCCAGCACCGGGCCGAGCGCGCCGGCGATGCCGAAGACGATGGTATAGGCGGCGACAGCGCGCCCGCGCCATTCCTCCGGATAGAGGCTCATGACCAGCGCCGGGCCGCAGCTCAAGATCAGTCCAGCGCCGATGCCTTGCAGCACGCGCCCGCCCAGCAGCAACGGGAAACTCGGCGCGAGAGCGCACAGCAGGAAGGCGAGCGCGCTCCAGCAGCAGCCGAGGAGGAAAACGCGGCGATGCCCGGCGATGTCGCCGGCGCGGCCGAACACCAGGACCAGGCTGGCGCTGGCGAGGGTATAGCTGATGACGACCCACTGAATGAGCGCGATGGAGAGCCCGAAATGCGAGGTGATACGCGGAAAGTCCACGTTCACCGCCGAATTGAGCGGCACCGTCGCGGTGCCGACCAGAACGCCGGCGAGGGCGATCCGGTCGGTTCGGCACCATCAGCAGCGGCGCCGGGCGGAGCGCCCGGCCCGGAAAGAGGCCGGAGTTCAGATCGCCTTTTTGAGCGAGGGCGAGGCCTTGAAGCGCACCGTCTTGCCGGCCTTGACCTTGATCGACTCGCCGGTACGCGGGTTCATGCCGGTGCGCGCCTTGGTCTTGCGCACCACGAAGGTGCCGAAGCTCGGCAGGGTGAACTTGCCCGATTTCTTCAGCTCCTTGACGATCGCATCCATCAGGTGGCCGGCGGCGCGGTTGGCGGCCGCGCCGGTGAGATCGGCCGAGGACTGAATGACCTGCGCGAGAAAGGCTTTCGACATCTGTCTCTCTCGTTTCCAGTGCTAGCCGCGTCCCGTCAAGGACGCGGGGAGATGCACCGTGCCGGCCGCAGGCGGTCGGCACGGCCGCGGAATCGCCGCGCCGATGCAACGAGTTTACCCCGCCATCTGAGCTCTCGCCAGCAATTCTTGCGATTCGCGATAAGAATTATCCGAGTGGGCGATTGATCCGCACGAGCGGCGGAGCGTGCGCGTCAGCGGCCGGAGCACTCGGCGCGAGCGGCCGCAAGCTCGTCGGGCGTGTTGACGTTCCGCAGCGGATCGCGCGGCGAGTCCGGGAAGGCCACGCAGCGCATCCCGATCACCTCGGCAAACCGTCCCGCCCCGCGCGGCCCATCACCCGAGAGCAACCGCCGCAACTCGGCGCGCACCGCGATCGGCCACAGCGCCACCAGCGGATGCACGCGCCCACCGCTCGCCGCGCAGGCCGGCGCCGGGGCGAGCGCGGCGGCAAGACCGCGCGGCAGAAACGGCGTGTCGCCGGGCGCGCTCAACAGCACCGAGGCGCCTCGCGCCGCCGCCCAGTCGAGGCCGGCGAGAAGCCCCGCCAGCGGTCCCTGACCGGCAAACGGCCCGTCATTCAGCACCGGCCGGCCGAACGCTGCGAAGCGCGCCGGATCGCCGTTGGCGCTGATCGCCACCGCCTCGGCCTCTTTCGTCAGCACATCGAGAATGCGCGCGAGCATCGGCCGCCCGCCCACCTCCAGTAGCGGCTTGTCGCCGCCGCCCATCCGCCGCGCCGCACCGCCGGCGAGAACCAGACCGACCAGGCCGGGGATGCGGGCGATCACCGCCGATGGGTGGGGCGAGCGACGGGGCTCGAACCCGCGACATCCAGGACCACAACCTGGCGCTCTACCAACTGAGCTACACCCGCCACCTCTGCCGGCTTCTCGCCGATCAGCCGGTGCGCGTCAATGTGGCGGCGTTGCGCTCGCGAAAGTGCCGGCGCAGCCGCGCCACCGCCTCGTCCAGCACATGATCCTGCTTGCAGAAGGCGAAGCGCGCGTAGGTCCGCGGCGGATCGGGGGCATCGTAGAACGCCGTCAGCGGCACCGCGGCGACCCCGGCGTGTTCGGTGATGTGACGACAGAACGCCTCGTCATCGGCGGGAAAACCGAGCGCGGTGAAGTCGGCGGTGATGAAGTAGGTGCCCCGCGAGGGCAGCACCTCCAGCCCCAATGCCGTAAGTCCGTCCGCCAGCCGTTCGCGCTTGGCCGCCAGGGCCGCCGCGAGGCCGGCGAAATAGGCGTCGTTCTTGGCCAGCCCGATGGCGACGGCGCGTTGCAGATTGGGCGGCGTGGTAAACGTCAGGTTCTGATGCGCCTTGGCCACCACCTCGGCGAGCCGCGTCGGCGCTGTGACATAGCCGACCTTCCAGCCGGTGAGTGAAAACGTCTTGCCGGCGCTGCCGATGCGCAGCGTCCGCTCGCGCATCCCCGGCAGGGTCATCAGCGGGAGGTGGCGAATCCCGAAGGTCAGGTGCTCATAGACTTCGTCGCACACGGCATAGGCGTCGTGGCGAGCCAGCAGCTCGGCGATGAACCCCAGCTCGGCGGCGTCGAACACCTTGCCGGTGGGATTCATCGGCGTGTTCAGCATGATCGCCTTGGTGCGCGGGCCGAACGCCGCCGCCAATTCGGCGCGCGGCAGCGACCAGTCGGGCGGCCTCAGGCGCACCAGCCGCGGCTTGGCGCCCAGCAGCCGCACCATCGGCAGGTAGGTGTCGTAGAGCGGCTCGATCAGCACCACCTCGTCGCCCGGGTCGAGCAGCGCCATCAGACAGGCGGCGATCGCCTCGGTGGCGCCCGAGGTGACGATGACCTCCCGCATCGGGTCGGCCTCGATGCCCCAGAAGCGGGCGTTATGGTCGGCGACCGCGCGCCGCAGCTCCGGCAGCCCCGGCATCGGCGGATACTGATTGCGGTTGTCGCGCAAGGCAGCGTCGGCGGCATCGAGCATATCCGCCGGCCCGTCCGTGTCCGGAAAACCCTGGCCGAGATTGATCGCGCCATGCTCGACGGCGAGCGCCGACATGATGGTGAAGATCGTCGTGCCCAGGCCCGCGAGCAGGGAGTTCGGGGACTTCACGCGTTCGCCTCCTCGGGAGCCTTCGCGGCCAGTATCGGCCGGCGCCGCGATCGGTCAACGCGGCTGCCCGTTTCGCGGGCAAGGCGGTGGCTTTCTGCCCATCGCCCGGGCTAGACAACCGCCGAACGCGGCGGCACGCGCCGCGCCGGAGTTGGCATGAGCCGTGCAATCACGCCCGCAGGAGGCCCGGAAGGGGCAAGGGGATGAAAAAGATCGAGGCGATCATCAAGCCGTTCAAGCTGGACGAGGTGAAGGAAGCGCTGCACGAGGTCGGACTGCAGGGCATAACCGTGGTCGAAGCCAAGGGCTTCGGCCGGCAGAAGGGCCACACCGAGTTGTACCGCGGCGCCGAGTACGTGGTGGACTTCCTGCCCAAGGTGAAGATCGAGGTGGTGTGCGACGATGCGCTCATCGAGCGGGCGGTGGAGGCGATCGTCACCGCCGCTCGCACCGGCCGCATCGGCGACGGCAAGATTTTCGTCACCGCGATCGAGGAGGTGGTCCGGATCCGCACCGGCGAGCGCGGCGAAGACGCGGTCTGAGCCTCATGCGGCTTCCGGCCGGCGGCGGAAGCGACTAAACCGGCCGGGCGCGGCGACGCGGCAACACGGAAATCAGGGAACAGGGAATGGGGAAGAGGCCCGGTGACGGCGATGCCGTCGGCAAGGTAATGGAGATGCTGAGCGAGCACTCCGTCGAATATCTGGACTTGCGGTTCACCGACCCGCGTGGCAAGTGGCAGCACACCGCCCAGCACGTCTCCACCATCGACGAGGAGATGTTCCGCGACGGGGTGATGTTCGACGGCTCATCGATCGCCGGCTGGAAGGCGATCAACGAATCCGACATGATCCTGTTGCCCGACGCCGAAACCGCGGTCATGGACCCGTTCTCGGCCAAGCCCAGCCTGGTCGTCGTCTGCGACATCCTGGAACCGTCCACCGGCCAGCCCTATAACCGCGACCCGCGCTCGACCGCCAAAAAGGCCGAGCAGTATCTGCGCGCCAGCGGCGTCGGCGACACCGCCTCGTTCGGACCGGAGGCCGAGTTCTTCATCTTCGACAGCGTGAAGTTCGGCGTCGGCGGCAATTACGGCATGTACCAGATCGACAGCATCGAGGGGCCGCAGGCGTCGCTGAAGGATTATCCGGAAGGCAATATGGGCCATCGCCCGGTGGTCAAGGGCGGATACTTCCCCGTGCCGCCGGTGGATTCCGAAAGCGATTTGCGCGCCGAGATGCTATCGACAATGGGCGAAATGGGGGTGGTGATCGAGAAGCACCATCATGAAGTGGCGCAGAGCCAGCACGAGCTGGGCATGAAATTCGGCCCGCTGGTGCGCATGGCCGACCAGTTGCAGATCTACAAATACTGCATCCACAACGTCGCCCACAGCTACGGCAAGACCGCGACCTTCATGCCCAAGCCAATCCTCGGCGACAACGGTTCGGGGATGCACGTGCATCAGTCGATCTGGAAGGCCGGCAAGCCGCTGTTCGCCGGCAACGGCTATGCCGATCTCTCGGAATCGGCGCTCTACTACATCGGCGGCATCATCAAGCACGCCAAGGCGCTGAACGCGTTCACCAACCCGCTCACCAACAGCTACAAGCGGCTGATCCCCGGTTTCGAGGCGCCGGTCCTGCTCGCCTACTCGGCGCGCAACCGCTCGGCCGCCTGCCGCATCCCGTACGCGACCAGCCCGAAGGCCAAGCGGGTCGAGGTGCGCTTCCCCGATCCGGGCGCCAATCCCTATCTGTCGTTCGCGGCCATGCTGATGGCCGGGCTCGATGGCATCCGCAACAAGATCCATCCGGGCGATCCGATGGACAAGGACCTCTACGACCTGCCGCCGGAAGAGCTGAAGGGCATTCCGACCGTTTGCGGCAGCTTGCGGGAGGCGCTCGGCGCGCTCGAAGGCGATCACGAGTTCCTGCTCGCCGGCGATGTCTTCGGCCGCGACCAGATCGAAAGCTACATGGAACTGAAATGGGGTGAGGTGTACCGCTTCGAGCACACCCCGCACCCGGTCGAGTTCGAGATGTACTTTTCGGTGTAGTGCAGGTTTGGATCAGCGGCACCGATTTCCAACGTCATGGTCGGCGAAGGCCGTCCACGCCTTTATTCCGGCACCAAAAAAGCGTGGATGTTCACGCCAAGCGCGAGCATGACGCGAGAAGAGCGATTCGCCCGGTTTCATCTGGATCCGAAAACGCCGGCGAGCGCGTATCGCGCATTGACCGCCCGGCAACCCTCGAAAATAAAAACGCCGGCCGGGGATGGGCCCCGACCGGCGAACAGGGAGGGCCAAGCGTTAACGGGAGCAAGTCCGGGCGGCTCGCCGTCCGGACGCCTCCGGGTCAGAATCCGAGCGACGTCGCCTGCACCACCAGCGGCAGCGTGCGGACCATTTCCAGCACGTCCTCGGATACTTTCTCATCTACCGAAACCAAGCAGATCGCATCGCCGCCGGCCTCGGCGCGGCCGAGATGGAAGGTCGCGATGTTGATTCCGGCGCCGGCCAGGGTGGCGCCGAAGCGGCCGATGAAGCCGGGCTTGTCCTGGTTGGTCACATACAGCATGTGCGGCGCGAAATCGGCTTCGACGCGAATGCCCTTGATCTCCACGATGCGCGGCCGCGCGCCCGCGAACAGCGTGCCGGCGACGGTGCGGCTGAGGCGGTCGGCCTCGACGCTCACCCGCACCAGGGTCTGATACTCGCTCGGCCGGTCATGCACCGTCTCGGCCACCTCGATCCCGCGCTCACGCGCCGCGATCGGCGCATTGACCATGTTCACGCCCTCCATCACCGGCGCCAGCAGACCGGCGAGCACCGCCGCGGTGAGCGGCCGATGATTGAGCGCGGCAGCGTGGCCCTCGTATTCGATCGCGACCCGGCGAATCACCCCCTCGCGCGCCTGCGTCAACTGCCCGGCGAAAGCACCGAGATGCCGACAAAGTTCCATATACGGGTGCAGGCGCGGCGCATCTTCGGCCGAGACGCTGGGCATGTTGACGGCATTGGCGATGGCGCCGGCAAGCAGGAAGTCGCTCATCTGCTCGGCGATTTGCAACGCCACCTTCTCCTGCGCTTCCGCGGTGGCCGCACCCAGATGCGGCGTGCAGACGACGTTCTCCAGCGCAAACAGCGGGCTCGCGGTCGCCGGCTCGATCTCGAACACGTCGAGCGCAGCGCCGGCGACGTGGCCGGCGACGATCGCCTCGGCCAGCGCAGCCTCGTCCAGCAGTCCGCCGCGGGCGCAGTTGATGATACGCACGCCCCGTTTGGTGGCCGCGATCGCCGCGCGCGAGAGGATATCGCGCGTCGCCTCGGTGAGCGGCGCGTGCAGAGAGATGATGTCGGCGCGCCCGAGCAGTGCGTCCAGCTCAAGCTTCTCCACCCCCAACTCGATCGCGCGCTTCTCCGATAAGAACGGATCGAAGGCGATGACCTTCATGTGCAGCCCGATGGCGCGCTCGGCGACGATCGAGCCGATATTGCCGCAGCCGATGAGCCCCAGCGTCTTGCCGGCCAGCTCCATGCCCATGAAGCGGTTCTTCTCCCATTTGCCGGCGCGCGTGGAAGCCGACGCCTCGGGGATCTGCCGCGCCAGGGCGAACATGAGAGCGATGGCATGCTCAGCGGTGGTGATGGCGTTGCCGTGCGGCGTGTTCATCACCACCACGCCGCGCGCGGTGGCCGAACGGACATCGACATTATCGACGCCGATGCCGGCGCGCCCGACCACCTTCAGACGCGGCGCCGCATCCAGCAGCTCACGCGTGACCTTGGTGGCGGAGCGAATCGCCAGCCCGTCATAGGGGGCGATGATCGCGCGCAGCTCGGCGGGCGAAAGGCCCGGGCGCAAATCGGTCTCGATCCCGCGCGCGGTGAAGATTTCGACGGCGGCCGGCGAGAGTTTGTCGGAAATCAGGACTTTGAGCATGGCGCGTCACTCCGCCGCCCGCGCGAACGCCCAATCGAGCCAGGGCAGCAGCGCTTTGATGTCGGCGGTCTCCACCGTGGCGCCGCCCCAGATGCGCAGACCCGGCGGAGCGTCGCGATAGGCGCCGATGTCGAAGGCGACGCCCTCGCGGTCGAGCCGGGTCGCGATCGGCTTCGCGAACTCCGGCGGATCAACGCGCAAGCAGATCGAGGTGGAGGAGCGTGTGTCCGGGTCTTCGGCCAGGAACGCCGCCCAAGGCGTATGCGCGACCCAATCAGCGATTGCCGCCAGATTGGCCTCGCTGCGCGCGATCAGGGCCGGCAATCCGCCGATCGATGCGGCCCAACGCAATCCATCCAGCGCGTCCTCGACGCACAGCATCGACGGCGTGTTGATGGTCTCGCCCTTGAAGATGCCTTCGATCAGCTTGCCGCCGCTCGTCAGGCGGAAGATCTTCGGCATCGGCCAGGTCGGCGCGTGGCCCTCCAGCCGCGTCACGGCGCGCGGCGACAGCGCCAGCATCCCGTGCGCCGCTTCCCCGCCCAGCGCCTTCTGCCACGACCAGGTGACGGCATCGAGACGCTCCCACGGCAGCGCCATCGCGAACGCGGCCGAGGTGGCATCGCAGATCACCAGCCCCCGCCGATCGGCGGCGATCCAGTCGCTGTCGGGGATGCGCACGCCCGACGTGGTGCCGTTCCAGGCGAGCACGACGTCGCGCGCGAAATCGATCGCGGCGAAATCGGGAAGACGGCCATACGGGGCTGCCAGTACGTGCGCGTCGGGAACGCGGAGCTGCTTGACGACATCGTTGGCCCAGCCCGCGGAAAAACTCTCGAACGCCAGCACATCGACACCGAGCGGGCCGAGCAGCGACCACAGCGCCATCTCCATGGCTCCGGTGTCCGATGCCGGCACGATGCCGAGGCGCCAATCCGCCGGCAGTCCGAGGATTGCCCGCGAGCGCTCGATGACTTCGGCCAATCGCGCCTTGGGCGCGACGGCGCGATGGCTGCGACCGAGACAGGCGGCGCTCAGCGCATCCAGCATGAAACCGGGACGCTTGGCGCACGGGCCGGAGGAGAAGTTGGGATTGCGCGGACGAAGGTCCGGCTTGGCGGCGATGCGCGCCATGATGCTCTCCCTTTCAGAAGAGAAGCGCCCCGGTGGGGGGGCGTGGCCCGGCGCGGGAGTTAGTGGCGGGCGGGAGAGGCGTCAAGCGTTTTCGTTGCGGAGTGCTGCCGTCAGATCGATTGGCACCGTCCCGCAAACGGCGTCGCCGGCCGGGTCAGCCCGACAGCGTTCGCGCGTCTTCGGCCCGCCGATAAATCTCCGCAAACCCATCCACCATCGCCTCGCGGGTCGGCGGGTGCGGCAGCCCGGCAACCAGGCGTTCCCACAGGCCCTTCTCGGTGCAGGCGCGATGCATGGTGTCGGCCAGGGCGCGCGGATCGCCCATCGGGAACAGCAGCCCGCCCACCTCGTGCGCGACGCGCTCGGCCATGCCGCCCGCGTCCGAGGCGATCACGGGGCGGCGGAACATCCAGGCTTCGGAGATCACAAGCCCGAAAACCTCCCACCAGATCGACGGCACCACGCACCAATCAATCCGCGCCATCAGCCGGGCCAGCCGATCGACGTGATAGGCGCCGTTGAAGACCACACATCGCCGCTCCGGCGGCAGCGCCTCTTCGGCGGCGCGGAAGCGCTCGAACTCGCCCCGCCCGGCTTCGGAGGCATAACGGAGATTGTCGCCATTCACCTCGACCGTGAAGTCGGCAAACCCCCGGGACCGCAGCAGATCGGCCGCGCGCAGCAGCACCGAGACGCCCTTTCCGTCAACAAGCTGGCCGAAGAAGCCGAAGCGGTTGCGCGGACGCTTCTCCTCGGCCGGCGGCCGGCCGTACGGGCGCTGCCCGTTCGGCACATGCACGATGCGCTCGGCGGAGATGCCCCAGTCGGCATAGGTCTTGACCATGAAGCGGCTGGGCACGGTGAACCAATCCACCACTCCCAGATGTTCCCGGAACCACTGCTTGCGCACGAAGAACGTCTCCGGTGCGCGGTCCGGAAAGCATTGATGGCAGCGCACCGCCGAGGCGTGATCGCAGAGCGAGCCGTCGAACGGGCGCACCATCTGTCCATAGGCGTTACAAATCGCCAGGAATTCGTGGAACGTGAACACGATCTGGCAATCCGGGAGCACCCGGCGGGTCAGCGTCAGCAGATCGACACCGATATTCATGAAATGGTGGAAATGGACCACGTCCGGCCGGGTCTGGCGCAGGAACTCGGCGAAGGATTCGACCAGCAGCGGATCGGAGGTCCGATGCCAGAAATGGTCGTAATCGTGCTGCAGGAACAAATACTCGCCCTCGCGTCCGTCGAAGCCGGTGACGCGCGCGCCGGTGCGGAACAGCGCCGGGTTGTGGTGGTCGATGGCGGCGAGCAGCACCGGAGCGAAACCCGGATGCTCCTTCAGTCCCTCGAACAGCTCGTAGCAGACCTGCTGGGCGCCGCCGCGGACCAGTTCGGGATGATGCACGCTCACCAGCAAAATCCGGCGTCGGGTTTCGCGCCGGTCCGCGCGCACCGGCCTCACGCGACGCGTCCGGTTGTTACCAGCGCCGGCGGCGGCACCAGCAGTTTATGGGCGGGTGCCGGACCGCACAGATCCTCGGCGATGCGCTCGGCCCAGTGGCGCGAGAACAACCAGCGGTTAACGATATTGGCCCCGGCGTGAACCGGCCGGCGCACCGATCCACGACCCTCCAGATGCCATAGCCCGAGATCGCGCAGCCGGGCCGGCACGCCGGCCTCAAGGCTGCGCAGGCAGAGATCGGCGTCCTCGTAATGGCCGAACACGTAGTCTTCCGAAAAGCCGGCCAACGTCTCGAACCATCGGCGATCGATCGACATGAAGGCGCCGGAGACGGCGGGGACCGGGCGGGGACGCAGCAGGGCGGCGGTGTCGGGCGGTGCACCCTTGCCGTAGTGCTCGACGCGCGCGAAGCGGCGCGCCGTCACTGCGCCGGCGCCAATGGCGAGCCCGGTGTCCAGCTCGAAATACATCCCACCGTGCATCAGCGAGCCGTCGTCGTAAAACAGTGTCGAACCGAACAGACGCGCGGCGGGATCGGATTCGACCATCTCGGAGTGGCGCGCAGCCCAGCCCGGCTCCTTCGGGAACACGTCGGGGTTGACGAACAGCAGCCGGCGGCCCCTCGCGACGCGCGCCGCGGCATTATTGGCGGCGCCGAAGCCGGCATTCGCGGGCAGCCCGATCACGGTCTGCCCCAAGCCGTAGATCAGGGCGCCGGATCGCGCCTCCTTCAGCAGCTGCTCCAGCAATTCGGGGCTATTGCAGACATAGACGAACTCGTAGTCCTCGATCCCCGGCTTGCCGGCGAACAATGCGTTCTGGATGAACAGATATTCGGCGCGGCCATACAAACAGACAATGATCGATCCCCGGCGGGCGCGCCCCGCCGGCCCGAAGTGCTCTACGTAGGGCGCCGCGACGGTGCACCCGGTGACGGCGCGATTGAGCGCCACGATCTGCTCGCCGGCCATGGCTTCGAGCGCCAGCAGTGCGGGAACCTGTGCGCCGGCGGCGGCCGCGGCAGCGACGAAACCAAGCGCAAATTCGCGCAGGTCGCGCGCGCTCGCCATCCGCACGGCGGCCGTCGAGGTGCCGTTTTGCCCGCTCGCCCACTCCATCACGCAGCGGCACTCGCCCGCGGCGGCCAGTCGCGGGCCGGCATTGAGCAGCGCGAAGAAGCCGAAGGCGTGGCGGTCGGTATGATGCAGCGCCGCCTGCACGTCGTCGCGCGCGGTCCGCGCCAGCGCCGTCGCCTCGACGCGCAACACCCACCCCGCGCCCTCAATTCGCAACCAGCCGAGCGGTGTGATCCGGTCGTCAATCCAGCCGCTGACGAACAGCCATCCGCCCTCGGTCAGCAACACGACTTCGATCGTATGCGGTGGCGCCGTGGGGGGCTGGGCGGCGAAGCCGGATGCTGGTCCGATCGTCAGCCGTGTCCAGCGATCGGGACGGCCGATGAACTCCCTCCCCTCGGAGCGACCGTAGCGCAGCCAGTGCTGCGACCCCGATTGGTATTTCCCCTCGGCCACCGCCGTCGCCACGTCCGGGTAGCGGTGCAAATAGGCGGTCTCGTCGAAGTCGCGGGCATCGTCGGGGACGGGAAGGGACGGCTCTTTCATGGGCGGACAGATACCGCACGGCCGCGTGAGAAAACAATGCGTCGATGACGACGCCGTCAGTTAGCCCCGGCTCGCGGGCGACGCTTTGGCATCCCGCGGCTCATGCCGGCTCCCGGCCGGCAAGCGGCTTGGCCATGTCCACGACCGTGAAGCCCGGCCGCAGCCGGTGCGCGCGCCGGCCGGTCTCGCGATAGCCGGCCGCCCGGTATAGGGCGAGTAGGCCGCCGCCGTCAGCCGCACCACGGCATTGAGATCGGATTCGCGCGCGAGCCGCGGCTCCTTCATTACCGGCCGGCTGCCGGCCTACACCCGCCGGACATTCCAGAACATCACGAATCCATTCAGAATCCCCGTGATCTCCTTCTTATGGGCGGTGGCGGCGAAATACTGCCCGAGCGGGACATAGGGCACGTCGCGGAACGCCTGAAGCTGCAATTCCTCGGCGAGCTTGCGTCGCGCCGCGATGTCGGGGGCGTCGATCCATTGTTGACGCAATTCCTCGATCTTCGGCGCGGTCGGCCAACCGAACAGCGCCTGCTTGCCGTTGCCCCGCAGGAAGGCGTGGCCGACCGGATTCGATTGGTCGAGCCCGGCCCAATAGGTGGCAAAGGCGCTCCAGCCGCCGGCCTCCGGCTTTTCCTGCTTGGCGCGGCGCTGTACCAGCGTGCCCCAGTCCATCGCCTGATAATCGACGTTGAAGCCGGCCTTTTTCAGATTGTCGACGCAGACATCGGCCTCCGCTTTCAGGATCACGAAATCGGTTGGCGCCATGAACACCACCTTCTCGCCCTTGTATCCGGCGGCGGCGATCTCGCGCTTGACGGCGTCGTAGTCGCGCGGACCGCGGAACACGTCGAGCCCGGCGTCGGACGCCATCGGCGTGCCGGGGGTGAAGATGCCGGTCGGAACATGGATCATCTTCGGATCGCCGGCGACGGCGAGCTCGATATCGCTTTGGTTCATCGCTTTCAGCAGCGCCCGGCGGATCGCCGGATTGTCGAACGGCGGATAGAGCTGGTTGAGCCGCAAGCAGCCCATCAGCCCGGTCGGGTCCGTGACCTCCACCTGCAAGCCTTCTTGGGCGCGGAGCAGCGGCAGGATGTCGCCGGTGGGATCCTCCCACCAATCCATCTCGCCGTTTTGCATCGCCGCGGCCTTGGTCGAGAGATCGGGGATCACGTGCCACTCGACGCGATCGAAATGCACGATCTTCGGCCCCGAGGTCCATTGCGGCACACCACCCTCGCGGGGCTTGTAGGCGGCGTTGCGCTCATAGACGGCGAGCGAGCCGACCACGCGCTCCTTGGCGTTCCAGCGGAACGGACCGCTGCCCACCATCTCGGTGATCTGGGTAAAGGCGTCGGTCTTGGCCAGTCGCTCGGGCATCATCGCGCACATCGAGCTTCCCGGCTTGCCGAGCGCCTCCGGCAGCATGGAGAAGGGCCGCTTGAGGCGGAACTGGATGGTGTTGTCGTCGGGCGCGGTCAGCTCATCGGTGTAGGCCATCAATGTCTGGCCGTAGGAGTCGCGCTTGCCCCAGCGTTGGATCGAGGCGACGCAATCGCGCGCCAGCACCTTCGCGCCGTCATGGAAGGCGAGGCCGTCGCGAAGCGTGAGCTTCCACAGCTTGCCGTCGTTCTCGACCGTGTGCCCCGCCACCATCTG
Source organism: uncultured Pseudomonadota bacterium (assembly GCA_963762525.1). Lineage (GTDB taxonomy): Bacteria > Pseudomonadota > Alphaproteobacteria > Acetobacterales > Acetobacteraceae > DATFDN01. The sequence continues at coordinate 187,121 of CAVXKT010000011.1, read as the reverse complement.
CGGCTGCGGCTGATAGGCGTTGTCGAAACCATAGAGGGTGTCGAAGATCAGGTAGCCGTGATTGCGAGTGACGTAGGCGGTGGTCCAGATCGGATCGATGATGGTCACATCGGATTGTGGAATGAATTTGAGCACCCGGCTGGCCTGCGCGCGGGCGACAGCCGGTGCCGCCATGGGCGCGGCGAGTGCGGCGGCTGATCCGGCGAGGAATGAGCGGCGCTTCATGGCACGATCCCGTCAACTGTCTGTCAACCGCTAGATGCCAGTCTGTGCGGAGCGTAGGCAAGCGCGCGAGCTGGAGACAAGATGCGGATGGCGGTCGGAGTGGCGGAGGCGGACATTGCGGGCCAGTTCCTGCGCTTCGGTGTGGTCGGCGCCAGCGGCTTCGTGCTCGATACCGCAACCGTCTATGGCCTGCGCGGCGCGATCGGCCTCTATGCGGCCGGGATCGTGGCCTATGTGGTGGCGGCGTCGGCCAACTGGGCGCTCAACCGGCTGCTGGACCTTTCGCGGCCGCGGCAGCGGGCCGGCGCATCGACAATGGGCGCGGTTCGTGATCGCCAATCTCGCCGGCTTTGTTCTCAATCGCGGATGTTACGCGATGCTGGTCACGCTGAGCGCTCTCTGCGCCGCGCAACCCGTGCTGGCGGTGGCGGCGGGCTCGCTCGCGGGGATGGGAGTGAATTTCTCGCTCTCGCGGCGGGTGGTGTTTCGATGAGCGGCACGGCGGAGGCACTCATCCCGCGCCTTCGCGAGCTGCTCGGAGCGCGCGGCCTGCTGACCGAGCCCGCCGATACGGCCGCTTACGCCGAGGATTGGCGCCGGCTCTACCGGGGCCGCACGCCGGCGGTGGCACGGCCCGCGAGCCCCGAGGAGGTCGCCGCCGTGCTGGGGCTCTGCGCCAAGGCTTGCGTCGGGGTGGTGCCGCAAGGCGGCAACACGTCGATGGTCGGCGGCGCCACGCCGTCGGCGGACGGGAGCCAGATCGTGCTCAGCCTGGCGCGGTTGAACCGGGTGCGCGACCTCGACCCGGCCGACCTCACGCTCACCATCGAAGCCGGGGCGACATTGCGCGCGGCCCGGGATGCGGCGGCGGCGGCCGGATGCCTGCTGCCGCTCTCGATCTCCTCGGAGGGCAGCGCGCAGATCGGCGGGGTGCTGTCCACCAATGCCGGCGGCAACAACACGGTGCGCTACGGCAACGCTCGCGACCTCGTGCTCGGGCTGGAGGTGGCGCTGGCGGACGGGACCCTGTGGAACGGGCTGCGCCGGCTGCGCAAGGACAACACCGGGTATTGCCTGCGCCAGTTGTTCCCGGGCGCCGAGGGCACGCTGGGCGTGATCACCGCCGCCGTGCTCAAGCTGGTGCCGCGTCCGCGTGAGACGGCGGTGGCGCTGTGCGCGCTGCCCTCGGTGGAGGCGGCGCTCGACCTGTTCACGCGCTTTCTGGCGCACGATCCGGGCGCCGTCCAGGCCTTCGAGTACATGTCGGGCGCCGGTATGGGCCTGGTGTTGAAGCACATCCCCGGCGCCACCCTCCCGCTGTCCGAACCCGCCCCGGATTACGCGCTGCTTGAACTGGCGACGCCGCGCGAAGGGGCGGGTTTGCGGGCGGGGCTGGAGGAGGTGCTGGAGGCGGCTCTGGCCGCCGGCGTCATCACCGACGCCACGATCGCCGAGAGCGAAGCGCAGCGCGCCGCTATCTGGAAGCTGCGCGAGGAGCATTCGGAGGCGCAGAAGCGCGAGGGCGCCTCGGTCAAGAACGACGTCTCCGTTCCGGTCTCGAAGGTTCCCGCCTTCATCCGCCGGGCCACCGAGGCGTGCGCGCGGCTGATGCCGGGAATTCGCGCGGTCCCGTTCGGTCATCTCGGCGACGGCAACATCCATTTCAATCTGTTGCAGCCGGAGGATGCCGATCCCGGTTGGTTCATGGCGCGCGACCACGCAATCATGGATACGGTGAACAGGGTGGTGCGCGAGTTCGACGGCAGCTTCTCGGCCGAGCACGGGATCGGCCAACTCAAGCCCTACATGATGCCCGACTGGCGCGGCGGGGCGGAGTTGGAACTAATGCGCAAGATCAAGCTGGCCCTCGACCCCGCAGGCATTCTCAATCCGGGGAAGGTGCTCCCTTAGACCTCGTTCACGTTCGGCGGCCACCGTTGCGCCCCGTGTAGCACACGCAGGATGACGATGTGCGTAGCTTCAAGTCGGTAGATGATGACGTAGGGCGTTCGGCGCACGACCAGCTCGCGCGTGCCGCTGACCCGCCCCGGTCGCCCACTCTCGGGGAAATCGGCCAGCCGAGCGACGGCGACCGAGATCGCGGTGCCCATTTCGAGCGCGGCGCGCGGGCTGCGCTCGCCCACATAGGCAAGTTGGCTCGCACGATTGCGCTCGGCCTCGGGAAGCCATTCAATCCGCCGCGCTTTCGCCGCCGGCACGCTTCATAAACTCCGCTCGCTGCCGTTGCCAGTTCGATTGGACCTCCTCGTTCGGTATCCGACGAACCCTGGGATCGTCGGCCTCGCGGATCGCTTGCTCGACCTCTGCGCGAAACCAGGCATCATGCTCGCCGGCTTCATTTTGGTGCCGCACGATCTGGCGCATGAAATCCCGCAGAAGCTGTGCGCCAGTGCGGTCACGAGCCTTGGCCGCCTGCGCGAAAGCGGCCTTCAGCTCCTCGTCCACCCGGAAAGTGAACGTCGCTTCGGCCATTAGCACTCCTCCGATATGTCTCTGGTCAGTGCGGTAACGCGCTTATGCGCCGCCGGTCAAAGGGATTGAAATGGCAAGGCGCGATCGGGGCTGAAATTCCCCGTCTCGGCCCCAGCTTCATGGGCGGGCAGCGCGGGTGGCAGTGGTGACGGAGGCGTGGATTAACCGGATCGGCACCGCCGTTCCGCCGCACGACATCCACGCCGAGTTCGTCGGCTTCGGCCGCACCCTGCTCTCCGACGAGCGCAGCCGGGCGCTGTTCGATCGCATGGCGGCGCTGGCCGACATCGAGCACCGCTACGCAATCTTCGCCCCCGGCCCGATGCCGAGGCTCGAGGCGCTCGACGCCGAGGGCTTCTATCGGCGCGGCGCCTTTCCCTCCACCGGAGCGCGCATGGCGCGCTTCCAGGCGCCGGCGCTCGATCTCGCAATGGCCGCGCTGAACGATCTTGATCTCGGACGCGCCGAGCGCACCCGCATCACCCACCTGATCGTTGCGAGCTGCACCGGATTTTCCGCTCCCGGCCTCGACTTTCGGCTGATGCGCGCGGCCGGACTGCCGGACCGGGTGGAGCGGACCATGATCGGCTTCATGGGCTGCTTCGCGGCCGTCAACGCGCTGCGTCTCGCCCGCCACATCGTCCGGTCGGAGCCCGCGGCGCGCATTCTGGTGGTGAACCTGGAACTGTGCAGCCTTCATCTCCAGGAACGCTGGGAATTGCCGCGCATGTTGAGCTTTCTGCTGTTCGGCGACGGCGCCAGCGCGGCTCTGGTGACGGCGGCGCCGGATGGGCTGGCGCTCGGCGCCTTCCGCACCGAGGTCGTGCCGGACACGGCCGGGCTCATCACCTGGGATATCGGCGACTCCGGCTTCGAGATGCATTTGTCGGGGCAGGTGCCGGCGCAGATCCGCCGGTTCATCGCGGCGCGGGGTGCGGCGCTGCGGCACGCGCTGGGCGCGGCAAATGCCGCCCATTGGGCGGTTCACGCCGGCGGACGGACGATCCTGGACGCGGTGCAGGAGGGCTTTCAACTCCACCCCGAGGCGCTCGGTCACTCGCGCGCCATCCTTCGCGAATTCGGCAATATGTCCTCTGCCACGCTGATGTTCGTGCTCGCCCGCCTGCTCGCCGCTCGCGCATCCGGACCGGGCATCGGCATGGCGTTCGGACCGGGGCTGACGGTCGAGAGCTTCGCCTTCCATGCCGGCTGACGCGCTCACCCGCCGCAGCGACCGGCCCGAGCGCATGGACGCCGAGCTGACCGAGTATGAGGGATATGCGCACGCCCTCTCCGACCTCGCCGGGGTCAATCGGCTGACGCTTACACATGGCCCGACGCTCGCCTGGTTGCGCCGGCAGGCGGCCGATCTGCCGGCGTTCTCGTTGCTCGACGTGGCCTGCGGGTACGGCGACTTCCTGCGCGTGGTGCGCCGATGGGCGCGGCGAGCAGGCAAGGCGGCGCGGCTGGTCGGGCTGGATCGGCACGAGTTCGCGACCCGAGCCGCGCGCGAGGCCACCCCGGCGGGAGACGATATCGCGTTCGTGACGGCGGACGTGTTCGACTTCCAACCCGAGGCGCCGTTCGACTTCATCACCAGCTCGCAATTCCTGCACCACCTGACCGACAAGGAGGCGGCGGCGTTCATCGCCTGGCAGGAGGCGAACGCGAGACGCGGCTGGTTCGTCGCCGATATCCACCGCCATCGGCTCGCTCATGTCGGCTTCCCGATCCTGGCCCGCGCGGCGCGGTTTCACGAACTGGTCCGCGAGGACGGGCGGATTTCCATCGCCCGCGGGTTCCGCCCGGCCGAGCTGCGCGCGTTGGCGCAAGCCGGCGGGCTGCCCGCCGAACGCGCGACCGTGCGCCGGCACCTGCCGTTCCGGGTGAGCCTGTCGCGGCCATGAGCGCGATCATCATCGGCGGCGGGCCGGCGGGCGCCGCCGCCGCCATCCATCTCGCCCGCGCCGGCCACGACGTCACCCTGTTCGAGCGAACCAGCGGGCCGCATGACAAGGTTTGTGGGGACTTCCTGAGCGGCCCGGCGCTGGCCGCCCTGTCCGGCCTCGGGATCGAGCCCGGACACGGGGTTCCGATCCGGCGGGTGCGGCTGATCCATGGTCGGCATACCGTCGAAGCGGCGTTGCCTTTCCGAGCGATCGGCCTGTCGCGCCGGGTGCTCGACGAGGCCCTGCTGGAGGCGGCCCGGAGCGCCGGCGCGCGCGTCCGGCGCGGGGCCGCGGTTCGACGGCTAAGCCACAGCCAACGGCGGCTTCGCGTCGAGGCCGATTCCGGCGAGTTCGAGTCCGACACCGTGCTGATCGCGACCGGCAAGCACGATTTGCGCGGGGCGCCCCGGCCCGGCAGGGGGCGCGGCGCCATCGGGCTTAAAGCCTATCTCCGATTGTCCGCCCGGGAGCATGCCGCGCTCGCCGATAGCGTCGAGCTGGTCCTCCTGCCGGGCGGCTATGCGGGGCTGCAATCGGTCGAGGACGGCCGCGCCGTGCTATGCGTCATGCAGCGCCGCGCGGGCGACTTCCTCGCCGGTGGGTGGGCTGGCCTCCGGGACCATCTCGCGGCCGCATCGCCGCGGCTGGCGCAACGTCTTGCCGGCGCCTTGCCGCTCTCCGAGCGGCTGCTGGCGGTCGCGGGCGTGCCCTATGGGCATCTGCACCGGCCCGGGCGCGATGGAACACCGGGGTTGTTCCGGCTCGGGGATCAAGCGGCCGTAATCCCCTCATTGGCCGGCGACGGTGTGGCAATCGCGCTCACCAGCGCCGCCCTGGCGGCCCGGACCGTGCGGGAAGGCAAGTCGGTCGGCGACTATCACCGCAAGCTGGAGCGTGCGCTTTCCGCTCCCATGCGGGTTGCCATGCTGGCGCATCATCTCGCCACCGCCGGCACGGCGCAGCCATGGCTGTTCCGCCTTTGCCGGCCCTGGCCCGGCCTGATCGGCCTTGCCGCCGCGCGGATGCGGTGCGTAAGCGGGTTGCTCTAAAAGCCTCTCGAGCTTCCCATCCGTCATCCCGGCCCGAGCAAAGCGCGGTGTTCGCTTGGCGTTGCATCGGACGGGCTGCTAGGAGGCACACGCTCAGGAGAGCCATCCGTCCATGCGAACCGGCACGCTCGTCACCCGATTGGATGTCTATGTTTTCCGACAGCTTTTGCTCGGCCTGCTGGCCGTTACCGGCGGCCTGACGGCGCTGATCTGGCTCACCCAGTCACTGCGCTTCGTCGAGCTGGTGGTCGATCACGGCCTCTCGATCGGCGTGTTCCTGGAGCTGACCGGGCTGCTCGTGCCCGGATTCGTCGCCGTCATTCTGCCGATCACCACCTTCGTGGTGGTGCAGTTCGTCTATCAGCGCCTGGCCGGCGATCGCGAGCTGACGGTGATGCGGGCCGCCGGGCTGTCGCCGCTGACCCTGGGCCGCCCGGCGCTGGCGCTCGGCGTCGTTGCGGCGCTGGCGGGCTATGCCCTCAATCTCTGGGTGGTCCCGGCCAGCATGGGCGCGTTCCGGGACTTCCAGTGGGAAATCCGCAATCAGATCGCCGCCTTCCTGCTCCAGGATGGCGTGTTTACGCAGATTTCCCCCGGACTAACCGTCTATGTCCGTTCGCGTGACCGCGACGGTATGCTGCGCGGCGTGCTGATCGACGATGCCCGCCACTTGCCCGAGCACACCACCGTTCTCGCCGAGCGCGGGCGGCTGCTGCAAACCCGTGACGGACCCGAAGTGGTCCTGGAGGATGGCAGCCGGCAGGAGATCGATCCCAAGACGGGGCGACTTAATACCCTGACCTTCAAGCAGAATGTGATCGACCTCGCCGACGCCACCCAGCCCGGCGCGCGGTTGCCGGACATGACCGAGCTGCCGTTGCGGGCGTTGCTCGATCCCCACCCGCCCAACCCGAGGGACGTCCCGCGTTGGATCGCCGAGGCGCATAAGCGCCTCTCGGCGCCGCTCACCGCGCTCTCCTACGCGCTGGTGGCGCTGTGCGCGGTGCTCACCGGGACGTTTCGTCGCCATGCCGGCCTGTTGCGCCCGCTCGCCGCGGTGGTCGTCGTGGTGACGCTGGTGGCGCTGCAGCTCGCGGTCGGCGACTTGGCGGCGCGCAACAATGCCATGCTGGGTTTGCTGTGGGCGGAAGCGCTCGCGCCCGGTGTCGCGGGCGCCTGGCTGCTGTTCGGACCGATGCTGCGCCCGGCGCCGCGCCGGCGCCGGCGGAGCGGCCGATTCATTGCCCGCGGGGCGGCCTGATGGGGGCGATCACCCTTTCCATCTACATCAGCCGTCAGTTCGTTAGCGCGGTGCTCATCGTGCTGCTGGCGCTGACCGCGCTGGTCTCCCTGTTCGACTTTATCGAACTGCTGCGGCGCTCGGTCGGCAAGGCCGAGGCGACCTTCGGGCTGGTGAGCGAGGTGGCGGCATTGCGGATGCCGTATATCTCGATGGAGATCCTGCCCTTCGCGGTGCTGGTGGGCGGCATTCTCTGCTTCTGGCGCCTGACCCGCTCCTCGGAGCTGATCGTGGCCCGCGCGGCGGGTGTCTCGGCCTGGCAGTTCCTTGCCGCACCGGTGGGTTGCGCGCTGTTGCTCGGCGGCTTCGCCACCACCGCCGTGAGCCCCCTGTCGTCGGTCATGTTCGCCCGCGCCGAGGCGCTGAGCCAGGCGCATCTTTCCACCGGCGGCGGGCCGCTCGATCTGCAAAACGGCCAGCTCTGGTTGCGGCAAGCCGACAATGGCCTCGCGCCGCGCGGGGTTGCGATCCTGCACGCTAACGCCGTCTCGCTCCACCAAGGCACGCTGGACGCCAAGGGGGTCAGCATCTTTCGCCTCGACGGCGCCGACCGGTTGCTGAGCCGGGTCGAAGGCGCGTCGGCGATGCTCGCCGGGGGCGCCTGGACCCTGCCCGTCGCCGTCACCCTGCGCCCCGATCAACTGCCGCAGCCCGCGGGCACGCTCCGACTGCCGACCGACCTCACGGTAGCACGAGTGCAGGAGAGTTTCGCTTCGCCCGACACGCTCTCGGTCTGGGAGCTGCCGGGCTTCATTTCCCTCTTGAGCCGATCCGGTTTCTCCTCCGTTCGGCACCGGTTGCACTTCCAGGCGCTGCTCGCATTGCCGATCCTCGCGGCCACGATGGCGTTGGTGGCGGCCGGTTTCTCGATGCGCCCGTCGAGACGCGGCGGCGTCGGGCGTATGATCGGCGGCGGCGTGGCGGCCGGATTTTCGCTGTTTCTGATATCGAAGCTCGCCGAAGAGTTCGGCCAGAGCGGCGCGGTGCCGGTGTTGCTGGCAGCCTGGGTGCCCACCGCCGCCGGGCTGATGCTGGCGTTGGCGCTGCTGCTGCACATGGAGGACGGCTGAGCATGGTGCGCACTCCGCGCGCCGGCGGCGGCGCCGTTGCCGTTCTGGCGCTCGCCGCCATCGCCGCTGCGCCGGCATACGCTCAGCTCTCGTCGATTGCGAGCAGCCGTCTGCCGATCAGCCGCACCGCCCCGGTCACTTTCAGCGCCGATCAGGTGGAGTATGAGCGCGACAAGTCGCTGGTGCGGGCAACCGGTCATGTCGAGGCGTGGCAAAACGGCGTCGTGCTGCGCGCCGACGAAGTGACGTTCAATCGCCAGACCGGCGAGGCGGTGGCGCGCGGCCATGTCGTCGTGATCCAGCCGGACGGACAGGTGCTGTTCGCCGACTATGCGGATCTGGATCGGAGTTTCCGCAACGGCAGCTTCGGCGAGCCGCGGGCGCTGCTGCCGGGCAACGGACGGCTGGCCGCCAACGGCGGGGAGCGGAGCGGCGGCTTGGTCGACGAGCTCGCCAAGGCGGTCTATTCGACCTGCAATCTTTGCGCGAAGAACCCCGAGGCGCCGCCGCTCTGGCAGTTGCGCGCGCGCACCGCCACCGACGACGAGGAACATCAGCGCATCGAGTACACCGACGCCGAATTGCAGATGTTCGGTTTGCCGGTCGCCTATCTCCCCTACTTCTGGCACGCGTCGCCGACCGCCAAGCGCGAGAGCGGTCTTCTCGTGCCCTCGTTCGGCGTCAGCTCGCATATCGGCGCCTTCTTCGCCCAGCCCTATTACTGGGTGATCGACGATCAGTCGGATGCCACCTTCACGCCGATGCTGACCAGCGAGGCGGGGCCGGAACTGTCGCTGCAGTACCGCCGGCGGTTCAATTCGGGGTTCGTGGATTTCAACGCCTCCGCCGCCTACACCCGCGGTTCCGGCCAGGGCACGGTCAATCTGCGCGGGCTGTTCGATATCAACGACACCTGGCGCACCGGCTTTACCGTCGAGCGTGCCAGCTCGGCGAACTACGTGAACAATTTCCACCTCGGCAGCATCGTCGGCGGCGATCCGTCGATCCTGCCGAGCACGGTCTATCTCGAGGGTTTCGGCGAGGGCGCCTATGCTCGCCTCGATTCGAAAATTTACCAATCGGTCAACGTCGCCATCGCCCAGGACCGGCTGCCGTTCGTGCTGCCGCGCTTCCAGTACAGCTATTTCGGCCAGCCCGACGCGCTCGGCGGTCGGCTGTCGCTGCAGACCAGCGACTTCAACGTGCTGCGCGATCAGGGCACCAGCGACCAGCGCGGGCGCGCTAATCGGTGAACTGGGATCGTCCGTTCACCGGCGCCCTCGGCGACGTCTGGACGGTGCGCCTGCACGCCGACGCCGCCGCCTACAACGCCAGCAAGTTCAACGAGCAACCGAATTTCGGCACCGCCTCCCGCATCGACGATGCGCGCGCCCAGCCCGCCGCGGCGGTGGATTTCCGCTGGCCGTTCATGCGCGATTCCGGCGCCTGGGGCACGCAGATCATCGAGCCGATGGCGGAGCTGATCGTCTCGCCGGCGGTGGGCGACAGCCAGGTGAACCGATATCCGAACGAGGACAGTCTGGACATCTTCAACTTCACCGACGCCAATCTGTTCGGCTTTCACCGCTTCGGCGGGCTGGATCGGCTGGAAGGCGGCGATCGCGCCAACGTGGCGCTGCACGGCGCCTGGTATCTGGGCGGCACCGCCTTCGACGGCATCATCGGGCAATCCTATCGGACCACCAAGGACATCTGGCTGCCCGAGGTCACGGGACTGCGCGACAACGTCTCCGACGTGGTGGCGCGCGCCACCTTCACCCCGGCGAGCTGGCTCGATCTGACCTACCGCGCCCGCCTGAACCACCAGACGCTGGCCAGCCGCTATCAGGAGGTGGTGGCGACCGCCGGCGTGCCGGTGTTCAACGTCACCGCCGGCTATATCGTTACTCCGTACGATCCCTATTACTTCTACGATCAAGCGGCGCCGCCGCCGCCCACCTCGCCGTTCTTCACTCCCCGCAACGAAGTCACCGTCGGCGCCGCCACACGCTGGGGCAACTATCGGCTGAACGGCTTCGTGCGGCGCGACTTGGCGCGCGGCAAGATGGTTGCGGCCGGCGGCGACGCCATTTACGAAGACGAGTGCTTCATCGCCGATCTGCGGTTCTCCAGGCGATTCACCGACCTCAATGGCGACAACGGCTCCACCACCGTGCTGATCCAGTTCACCTTCAAGACCATCGGCCAGTTCGGCTTCAAGGCCCTGTAGCGAGATGCCCGCATGACCGCCACGCTTCGCCTCGCCGCTATCCGCCCTCGCGTTGCTGGCCGCCGGCCCCGGCGCCGCATCGGCGGCCTTGCGGCCACCATCCGCCCTCGCCGACACCGCTCGCGCCGGTACGCATCGTCGCCGTGGTGAACGGCTCGGTCATCACCAATCGCGACGTGGACAATCGCGCGCGATTGTTCGCCGTCTCCTCCGGCCTGCCGCAGCAGCCCGAGGTGCTGGCGCGGTTGCGCCCGCAGATCATCCGCCAATTGATCGACGAGCGGCTGCGGATGGAGGACGTCGAACGCCACCACATCGTCGTGCAGGACAAGCAGATCGCCGAGGCCATCAAGGAGATCGAGGGCCACAACGCGATGACGGCGGGCGCGCTGCGCGCCAAGCTGTCGGCCGACGGCGTCAGCTTCACCACCCTGATCGACCAGGTGCGCACCGAGATCGGCTGGACCACGTTGTTGCGCGAGACATTGGGCGAGCGGCTGAAGGTGAGCGAGGCCGACGTGGCGGCGCGCACGCGGGCGCTGGCGCAAGAGGCGGGCAGGCCGGAATATCACGCCGGCGAAATCTTCATCCCGGTGGAGAACCCGTCGCGCCAAGCCGACGCGCAGCGTTTCGCCGAGGAGGTGATCCGCCAGCTCCGCGCCGGCGCTCCCTTCCCGGTGGTGGCGGCGCAATTCAGCCAGAGCCAATCGGCCCTGCAAGGCGGCGATTTGGGCTGGGTGCAGCCGAGCCAGCTTGATCCGGCGGTGGCGAACATAGTGCGCGACATGCCGCCCGGTGCGGTCAGCGAGCCGATCGCGGTGCCGGGGGGCCTCGCGATCGTGCACCTCCTCGCCAAGCGCGAGGTCGGCCGTGAAATGGCGACGGTGCTGTCGATGCGGCAGGTGTATTTGCCGTTCGCCGCGCGACTCGATCCCGCCGCTCCCACGCCGCAGCAAATGGCGACCCTGCGGAAGGCGGAAGCGATCAGCGCCCATGTGCATGGCTGCGCCGAGATGGAACAGGCCGCTCAAGACAATCATTCGACCCGCCCCGCCGACCCCGGCGCGGTGCCGCTCGAAGGCGTCAACCCGCCGCAATTCCGCGCGCTGCTGGCTGGCCTGCCGCTCGACAAGGCGAGCAAACCGCTGGTGGCGCCGGACGGCATCGCCATCATGATGGTCTGCGACCGACAGGAGAAGAACCTCGACCAGCTCACCCGTCAGCAGGTGCAGGAGCAGATTTTGCAGACCCGCGTGGAGTTGCTGTCGCGGCAAATGCAGCAGGATCTGCGCCGTCAGGCGCGCATCGAGCTGCACGGCGAAGCGGATACGCGGGTCGCCGCGCGGACTTGATCCCGCCGCTGCGCGAGGTCATCGCGCGACACGGGTTGTCGGCGAGGCGAGCGCTCGGTCAGCATTTCCTGCTCGACGAGAACCTGGCCGCGCGCATCGTCCGCGCGGCTGGCGATCTCGCCGGCCGGCACGTCATCGAGGTCGGTCCCGGACCGGGAGGCCTGACGCGGGCCCTGCTTGCTTCGGACTGCGCCGGCGTGACCGCGATCGAGATCGATGCGCGCGCCGCCGCCGCGATCCGCGACTTGATCGAGGCGTTTCCCGACCGGCTGCATTTGATCGAGGCGGACGCGCGGAGCGTTGACCCGGCCGCGTTGACGCCGGCGCCCCGCCGCATCATCGCCAATCTTCCCTACAACATCGCCACCCCGTTGCTGATCGGCTGGTTGCGGCGGGCGCGCGATTTCGAGGCGATGACGCTGATGTTCCAGCGGGAAGTCGCCGAGCGCATCTGCGCCGCGCCGGGCTCGGCCGAGTACGGGCGGCTGGCGGTGCTGGTGCAGTGGTTGTGCGACGCCCGCATCGCCCTGCGCCTGCCTCCGGCGGCCTTCGTGCCGCCCCCCAAGGTGTGCTCGGCCGTAGTTGCGCTGGCGCCGCACCCGCACCAGCCGTCGCCGGCGCTGCTCGCGCGGATGGAGCGGCTGACCGCGGCCGCTTTCGGCCAGCGCCGCAAAATGCTGCGCGGCGCGCTTCGTCCGTTGGGCGGCGAAGCCCTGCTGGCCCGCGCCGCCATCGCCGCCGATCGCCGGGCGGAGACGCTGAGCGTGGCCGAATTTGAGACGCTGGCGGCGGCGATGGACGCCTCAAGCATTGGTGCGCGCGGCTCCATCGACGCCGAGGAGGCGGGTGCGTAAGTCTGCCGGCATCGCCCGGGGGAATACGCATGACCCGCGCCGTTCGCCTGTCGCTGCTGTTGGCGCTGCTGCTGCTGCCGTTCGGGGCCGCGCGCGCGGCCGAGACGGTGGTTATCACGCTCTGGACCTGGCGGCCGGAGGCGTCGCTGGTGGCCGAGATGGTGGCGGCGATCCGGCATGCGCATCCCGACATCGACCTGCGCGCGGTGGTGCAGCCCGGAGCGACGTACTTCCCGGCGCTGCGGCAGGCGGCAGCTTCCGGCACCTTGCCCGACATTATCGGCTTGCCCGCAGGGTCGGCGATGCAGCGTTTGCGCGGCAGTCTGGAGGATCTCTCCACCCCTGCCGACGGCATTTTCGGCACCGACTGGCGCAAGCACTTCCCCAAGGAGTTGTTGGACGAAGCGGCGCTGGGCAATCCCCCGGGCGACGACACGCTGTATCTGCTGCCGATGACCGCCCAGGTGCGGAGCCTTTGGCTCGATCGTGCGGCGTTTGAGCAGGCCGGGTTGTCGGGCGCGCCGCCCACGCTCGACGCGATGGGCGAGGGTGCCGCCAAGCTCCGCGCCGCGCATCTGACCCCGCTGGCGCTCGCCGGTCGCAGCGATCGGGCGCTGATCGGGCTGTTTCTGGAAATCGTAGCGCAGACCGATGCCACCGAATTGCAGGCGGCCGAAGGCGGGCAGCCGGTGTGGACGCATCCGGGAATGCTCCGTGCGGCCGGCTCCTGGCAACGGCTGTTCAGCAAGGTTGTCGGCAAAGACGCGCTTCTAACCGATGCCGCCGCGGCCCGGGCGGCATTCGCGCAAGCCCATGCCGGCATGAGCGCGGAGGGCTCCGATTGGCTGGGCCGAATGCGTTCGGCCGAGAATCCCGACGCGGAGCTGGCCAAGGTACGGGGCGTTCAGCTTTCCGGCAATCGCGAGCGCCGGCCGGCCGAGCCCGCCCCTCGGCGGCATCGACGTCGGCTGGGCGGTCACGCGCAACGCCTCCGGGACCGAGGAAGTGGAACGCGCCGCCCATATTGTGCTGCATGACCTCATTGCCGGCGTCGGCGCAGAGACGGCGGTGGACGCATTGGCGGGACTGCCGGCATGGGATTCGATTACCCCGCATCGTCCCCTGCCGACGCCGCTGCAACGCGCCTACGACCAGTTCCGCACCACTCTCGGCGTCGCCAAGCCTGACGTGATCGGCGATCCGGCGATCGCCGATTCGCTCGCCGCCCACCTGCGCGCCATGGCCGGCGGCCGGGAGGCGCCGGCGCAGGCACTGGCGGCGGTCGATCGGGTCGCGCGCGAACAGCAATTGCTCGCGCGATGATCCGGCTTCTGCTGATGCTGGCGCTGAGCGCAATTCCTCTGCGCGGCGCCGGCGCCTGCGAGATGGTCGCTCGAGCGATAATTCCTCTGCGCGAACTCCAAGGCCGGCCCGGCGGTCGAGCTGAGGGTGAACGGGAAGCCGGCCCTGTTCCTGTTCGACACCGGAGCCTCGCGCTCGGTGATTCGCCCCGAAACGGCACGCCGGCTGAACCTGCCCGGGACCGCTGGGTGGGTGCGAGCCTTGCGGGTGTCGGTGGGATCGAACAGCGCGCCGTCGCCGACGCACGCACGCTCACTGCTCGACGGTATCGAACTGCGGCACCGTGATGCTGCGGGCGACCGAATGCTCGCGGTCGCCTCTCTGGCGGGAGCGCCGCCGACATCGATGGCCTGCTCGGGCGCGACTTCCTCTCGGCCTTCGATCTCGAGCTCGATCTGGCGGCACGTCGGGTGAGATTATGGGACGTGCGCGACTGTGCCGGCGGTTTCCTTCCTTGGCAGGAACCCTATGACGCCATCGCCGCCCTGCCCGCCTACGGCAATGCGCTCGTTATTCCGGTGTTCGCGAACGGGGTGGCGCTGCGCGCTCTGCTCGACACCGGGGCCGGGCGCACAATCTTATTTGCTCCGGGGGTGGCGCGCCTTGGCCTTGCGCCACCCCCGAGTCCGGCCCTGCGAACCGGAGGGCTCGGGCCGCGCCGGCGCCCGGTGTGGACGGAGACGCTCTCCAGCCTGCGGGTGGGCGGGGAGACCACCCGTCATGTCATCGTGCTCGGCTCGAAAATTCCCGGTTTTCCGATCGTCGACATGGCGCTCGGCGCCGATTGGTTCACGCAAAACCGGGTTTGGCTCTCCTACGCGACGTCGCGGGTGTTTGTGGCACGTTAGGCTCGTCGCGCCGGGATCGGTCATTCCCGCCAGAACGGCTTGCTCGCATCGTATCGGGCTTCGGCGCGACTGTATCGGATGTCGCGCAGCTCGAGGCTGCTCATTTGCGCCAGCTCGGCGCGATCGCGCGCGCGTCGGCGCCAGAGCTCGATCCGACGCGCGGCGCGCGCCAATACGGGGCGGAGCAGTCCGGCGCGAGACGACGCCGGAAGCTCGTAAACATCCATCAGACGAGGGTTGGCGTGCATGGAACTCTCCGGGTGATCGGGTGAAGAGGCGGGGACTCACTTGCGCCAAAACGGCTTGTTCGCCTCATGCTCCGCTTCGGCGAAGGACACGCCGATGTCGCTCAGCAGCTGCGCATCGAGCCCGGTCAGGTGGGCGCGCGACTGGCGACGCCGCCAGGCCTCAGCGAACCAACGGACCATCGACGCGCCGAACGGAGCCGACCGAGGGCCGACGATCGGAGCGGTGGGGAATACGGCACGGCTCATCACATGATCAGACATGGCAACCTCCTTCGGGTTTGGATGCTGGCGTCAACACGACGCAGGTTTCAGGGGCACGACGCCGGGCGATAGTCCCGCGGGTCGCAATAGAACCGCTCCCAATCGAGCATGAGATCAGAGAGGCTTGTGCTCTTCCCGTCGGGGCGGCCGGTGAGCGGGAAGCTGCGAGCACTGCTCAGGTTGGCGAGGCTCGGAGCCATGCGGGACGTGGGCTGCAGAAACATTTTGGTTTCTCCCGTTTCGGGGCGGCGCGTGAGCGTCGCCGACCCCGCGAGAAGACACCGAGCAGGCCATTCATGTCGTGGAAGCCGGCGGGAAGAAGCGGCGAAGCTTTGCCGATAAGGCGCCGAAGCGGGTGATGCTTGGCCGATTCCGCCGCGCGAGCGGCCGCTATGCCGGCAGCCCCGCCTTGCGCAACGCCTCGAACAGGGTCGGGTCGCGCATGGAGGTGCGCGCGGCGGCGATGGCGACCGTGTGGTCCGGCGCGAAGGCGAGCAGCGTGCTCAGGGCTTCCCGGGTCGCCGCCGGATCGCCGAGTTGGGCCAAGCAGGCGACCAGGAGACGATGAGCCGGCAGGAAGGCCGACCGGTCGGCCAGCGCATTGCGCGCCGTTTCCGCAGCCGCGGCGTAGCGACGCTGCAAGAACTTGGCGTAGCCGAGCGCGGTGATGGCGTAGAATTTCGCCGGATCCACAGGGCTAAGCCGCATCGCCCGTTCGAGATGGGCCGCCGCGCCGTCGCCGTCGCCGGCGTGCAGCCGCGCCCAGCCGGCCAGCAGCAGCACCACCGCCGAATTGGGCGCGAGCAGAAGCGCCCGCTCCACGGCCGAGGTCCCGGATTCGTAGTCGCGGGCGAAGAAGGCCAGAGCGTGTCCGGCCCAGGCGAGCGCGCTCGGTGAGTCCTCGCCGCCGCCGTCCACCACCTCGCGGGCGAGGCGCACCGCCTCCTCGGCGTCGCCCGGCTCGGCCCAGCCCTGGGTGACGCGAAGCGTGTGAAAGCCCGCCAGCGTGCCCTTGGGAGCGGTGAAGCCGGGGTCGATGGCGATCGCCCGGCGGAGCAGGCGGAGGGCCTCGTCGTTGCCCTCCCGGGTCACGAAGCGATGCGGCAGGGCGCGCAAATAGAGGTCATAGGCGGTGAGGCTCTCGGTCGGCTTGCCGCGGGCTCGCTCCACCTCGGCCAGCCGCAAGCTGGGTTCGATGGCGCCGACCACCGCATCCGTGAGCTGATCCTGAAGATCGAAGATGTCGGCGAGATTGCCGTCGAAGCGCCCGGCCCAGACATGCGCGCCGGCATCCGCCTCGCAAAGCTGCGCGGCGATCCGCACCCGCTCGCCCGATTTGCGGACACTGCCTTCCAGCACATACCCGACACCGAGCTCGCGTCCGACCTGGCGGACGTCGATGGCACGGCCCTTGTAGGTGAAGGCCGAGTTGCGGGCGATCACCGAGAACCAGCGCAGGTGCGAAAGCGCGGTCGTCAGATCCTCGGTGATGCCGTCGGCGAAGTATTCCTGCCCGGGATCGCCGGTCAGGTTGGCGAACGGCAGCACGACCAGCATCGGCCGGCTCGAAGCCGCGGTTTCGCGGCTCCGGCGCCTGATCGGGCGCGGGCGGCAGCACGACCAGCGTCGCCCGGTCCTCGATGCGCGAAACCTCGGCGGCAAACAGAAAGCCGCGTCGCGGCACGGTGCGCAAAAGCCGCTGCTCGCCGTCGCCGAGCGCGCGCCTGATCTCCTTCACCGCCTGGGTAACGCTGTCGTCGGTGACGATGACGCCCGGCCAGACCGCGGCCATGATCTCGTCGCGGTCGATCAGCCGCCCGGCATTCTCGACCAGTTGGCGCAGCAGCGCGAACGCCTTCGGGCGCAGGGCGACCTCGGTGCCGCCCGCCGCCACCAACGCGCCGCGAACGAGGTCGAGCGTGAAACAGTCGAACCGATAGACGGTTCCTTTCGGGGCGGGTGCGTCAACCATCGACTGCTCCTCCCGGCACTCCGATGGGCGCACAAATTCTCCGACACAACAAGCCGTCCTCAAGATCTCCCGCGCGATCAGTGCACCGTAACGAGAGGGATTACGCAGGAATCCGCACCAAGCGAGACCTGCCCGCCGAAGTGACGGATGAGACCCCGGATCGCGAGGTTGCACGGATCGAATTCGAACACGGCCGTATCTGCGCCATGCGCGGCGACCGCGCTGCAGACGCGGGCCACCAGATCGGCTCCCGATCCCGCAGCGCCGACATTCGGCGGCAACGCTCACCGCGATTTCGACGCTGCGCCCCGCTGCGGCTTCATACGTGAAGCCGAGTGCGGCGCCCATGATGTCGCCTTCCGGGTCGAAGGCGGCGAAGCAGATCGTCAGATGAAGATCCAACGTCTCGCAGTGGCGCCGGATCGCCGCATCCGTCAAATCGATGCCGAAACGGGTGCGCCGATCGGCGGGAGAGAGGTCGAGCAGATGCGCCGCGAGCGCCGGGCAATCTTCCGGACCCAGGCGGCGAACCCGTGACCCGAAGCCTCGCGGTTCCATCCCGAACGATGAGGCAGTTTGTAGCTGCATGGTGTCTCTCCGTCCCCGAGCGGGTTCTGAATTCACCGCCGATCCGGGGAGCAGACACCGCGAGCCGCTTTCATGTCCGGGAAGGTTGCGGGAGAGCGGGACGAAGCTTTCCGGAATCTGTGGCGAAAAGACCGGGAACTCTCGCCGATGGTTGGGATCGGCGGCCATTGCACCCGGCGATGCGGCGCCGCACCATGCGGAAAAATCGGAGCACCCGCGATGACCTTCGACTTTTCCGGCAAGCGAGTGATCGTTTGCGGCGCCAGCCGGGGCATCGGGCGGTCGATCGCGCTCGGCTTCGCCGAGGCCGGAGCGGATGTCTCGATCTGTGCGCGTGGCGCCGAGACGCTGGAGCGCACCCGAACCGAAATCGCCCGTTTCGGCCATGAAGCGCATGCCCTGACCTGCGATCTGGCGGACGAAGCGGCGATCCGCCGCTATATCGAAGCGGCGGCGGAGGCGCTCGGCGGCATCGACGTGCTGGTCAACAACGCCTCCGGCTTCGGCAGTTCCGATGACGCGGCCGGTTGGGGCGTGAGCTTCGCGGTGGACATGATGGCGATCGTGCACGCGAGCCGGGCGGCGCTGCCGTACCTCAAGCAAACCCGCGGCGCCATCGTCAACACGTCGTCGATCTCGGCGCTGCGCCCGGCGTCGCGCCAGCCGCCCTATGGGGCGATGAAGCTGGCGGCGATCCACTATACCGGGACGCAGGCGCAGATGTACGCGCGTGACGGCGTGCGGGTAAACGCGGTCGCGCCCGGTTCGATCGAGTTCCCCGGCGGCACCTGGGAGCGGCGCAAGAGCGACAATCCGGGTCTCTACAACGCCATCCTGCGGAGTTGCCCGTTCGGCCGGCTCGGCCATCCCGAGGAGGTGGCGAACGTCGTGCTGTTCCTCGCCTCGCCGCTGGCTGCCTGGGTCACGGGTCAGACCATCGCCGTCGATGGCGGGCAGATGCTGGGGGCATGACCGTGCGCGGCCGGTTCGTCGGCGCCATCGACCAGGGAACCACCAGCACGCGATTTCTGGTCTTCGATCGCGCCGGTGCGATCGTCGCCGCCGCACAGCGCGAGCACCGCCAGATCACCCCCGGGCCCGGACTGCTGGAGCACGACCCGGCGGAAATCCTCGACGCGACGCGCGCCGTGGCTGCCGAGGCGCTGACCGGGGCGGGGCTGGAGGCGGGCGATCTCGCCGCCATCGGCATCACCAATCAGCGCGAAACCACTGTCTTGTGGGAGCGCGCCACCGGGCGGGCCGTGCACAACGCGCTGGTGTGGCAGGATACGCGCGTCGATCCGATGGTCGCCGAAATGGCACGCGGCGGCGGTACGGATCGCTTCCGCGCCGCCACCGGACTGCCGCTGGCGAGCTACTTCAGCGCCCTCAAGCTGCGGTGGCTGCTCGACAACGTGCCCGGCGCGCGCGCCCGCGCCGAGGCGGGCGACCTCGCGTTCGGCACCATCAATTCGTGGCTACTCCGGCATCTCACCGGCCGGCACGTCACAGACGTAACGAACGCCAGCCGCACGCAGTTGATGAATCTGCACACGCTTGACTGGGACGACGAGTTGCTCGCCGCTTTCGGTATTCCCCGCGCCGTGCTGCCCGAGATCGTGCCGTCCTGCGGCGTGCTGGCCGAGGCGCGCGGCGAGCTTGCAGGCGTTCCGGTCGCGAGTGTTCTGGGCGATCAGCAGGCGGCGCTGTTCGGGCAGTGCTGCTTTCGTCCCGGCGAGGCGAAGAACACGTACGGGACCGGTTGCTTTCTGCTGATGCACACCGGCGCGCAGCCGGTCGCCTCAAGCCATGGGCTGATCACCACCGTCGCCTGTCGCCGCGAAAGCGAGCCGGCGAGCTACGCGCTGGAGGGCTCGATCGCCGTCGCCGGGGCATCGGTGCAGTGGCTGCGCGATCTCGGCCTGATCCGCACCAGCGCCGAAATCGAGGCGCTGGCGAGGTCGGTCCCCGACAACGGCGATGTTTACCTGGTGCCGGCCTTCTCCGGCCTCTACGCGCCGCACTGGCGGGCCGATGCGCGCGGCGTCATCGCCGGCCTGACCCGCTACGCCAATGCGGGGCATATTGCCCGCGCCGCACTGGAAGCGACGGCGTTCCAAGTGGTGGAGGTGGCGGAGGCGATGCAGCGCGATTGCGGCACCGCGCTCAAGGCACTTCACGCCGACGGCGGGATGACGGTAAATGATCTGCTGATGCAGTGTCAGGCCGATCTGCTAGGCGTTCCCGTTCTGCGTCCGCGCGTGGTCGAGACCACGGCGCTGGGCGCCGCCTACGCCGCCGGGCTCGCCGTGGGTTACTGGCGGAGCGAGACGGAGCTGCGCGAACACGGTGCCATCGCGCGCGTGTTCCAGCCGCAAATGGATGCGGGCACGCGAGCCTCGCTGCGTGCATCATGGCGCAAGGCGGTTGAACGGTCGTTCGGCTGGGTCTGACACTCCGACATCCTTCGCTCCGACGAGGGGCCCGGAAAGCGAGGTTAGGCGGATTCCCATGGCGGAGATCGGCTTCTACCACCTGACGCGCACCGGGCCCGATCGGGCGCTGCCGGCGTTGCTTGCGCGCACGCTGGCTTCCGGCGAGCGGGCCATGGTGCTCTGTGCCGACGCCGACCGGATCGGCGCCATCGACATCGCGCTGTGGGAGGCGCCGCGCCTCTGGCTAGCCCATAACGGCGGGGCGGACGACGATCCCGATTTGCAGCCGATCTGGCTCACCGCCGCCGATGCGCCGGCCCCGAACGGCGCCCGCTACTTGTTCCTGCTCGACGGCGCCGAGAGCGCGCGCCTGGATGCCTTCAGCCGCGTGTTCGACCTGTTCGATGGCACCGATCCGGCGGCGACCGAGGCGGCCAGACGGCGCTGGGCGACGGCACGCGCCGGCGGGCACGTGCTGACCTACTGGAAGCAGACCGAGTCCGGGGCTTGGCAAAAGGGTCCGTAGAACCCGATCACCTCTCGGCCAGCAACACCGCGATGCCGTCGGCCAGGTGTTCGGCGGGGACCGGCTTGCGGAGCAGCGTGAAGCGGCCCTCCGGCAGGCTGCCGGAGGCGACCAACGTTGCCGGGTCGCCGGCGTGGCCGGTGAGCAGCACCGCGGGAAGGCCGGGACAGTGCCGGCGCGCTTCGCGGATCAACGCCAGTCCGTCCATCCCCGGCATCGCCAGGTCGGACACCAGGACGTCGATCTCTTCCGCCGCCAGCAAACCAAGCGCCGCGGCGCCGTCGGCGACATCGCTCACGCGAAAGCCGGATTCCTGCAACTGCGCCGCCAGCACGTCGCGCACGAGCTCCTCGTCCTCGACCAACAAGACATGCGGCGCGTCGGGCCCGGCGGCGGGGGTCGGTCGCGGGAAGTCGGTGACGGGCGGGCGGGCGCCGGCGACCGGCAACCACAGCGACACCGAGGTGCCACGGCTCTGTGTGCTCTCGAGGGCAAGGGCGCCGCCGGACTGCTCGGCGAAGCCGCGCGCCATCGCCAGCCCCAAACCGGTTCCCTTGTTGATCGGCTTGGTGGTGAAAAACGGCTCGGTGGCCCGCGCCAGCGTCGCCGGGTCCATCCCGGTGCCGGTGTCGACGACCGTGAAGCGCACGTACTCGCCGGCGGCCAGCCACTCGCCGGCCGCCAAATTGCGCGAGGCCGGCACCACATCTAGGGTCGCGGCGAGCGTCAGCGCGCCGCCCTCCGGCATGGCGTCTCGCGCGTTCGTCACCAGATTCAGCAGCACCGTTTCCAGCTGCGCCTTGTCGGCCAGCACGGCGGGCAGGTCGGGCGCGACTTCGGTCCCCACCCGCACCTTCGCCTCCAGGGCGTGCGTCAGCATCTCCTCGAGCCCCGCGATCAGCGGCGCCGGTTCGACCGGTTCGGCGCGCAGTTCCCCTTGGCGGGAGAAGCTGAGCAGCCGGCGTGCCACGCCGGCCCCGCGCTCGGCGGCACCCAGAGCGAGGCGGGCGAGGCGACGGTTCGCGCGGCTCCTCGGTGCGCCGCTCGATCAGCGACACGGCGCCGGAAATCGCCTGCAAGACATTGTTGATGTCGTGCGCGACGCCGCCGGCGAGCTGCCCCAGAGCCTGCATCTTCTGACCTTGCAGCGCCTGCGCCTGCGCCGCCTCGCGCGCCGCGACCTCCTGCTCGACCCGTTGTTCCAGTGTGGCGACCAGCGCCGCGCGGGCGTCCTCCGCCTGTCGGCGCGCGGTGATATCGGTCATGACCAGCAACGCCCCGGCCAGCCGCCCGTCGGGGTCGCGGATGGGAACCGCGCTGGCGAGGACCACGATCGTCCGGCGGTCGACGTCGATCATCACCTCCTGATCGAGCACCGTCTGGCCGCGCAAGGCGCGAGTCACCGGCAATTCGTCGGTCTCCAAAGGCGTGCCGTCCGGCGTGCGCGCGTTCCAGATCGATGCATCGAAGCCACGCCGGGCGAGGTCCGACAATCCCATGTCGAACATCCGCTCGGCGGCCGGATTGGCGTACGGCAACGCCCCCGACGGAGCCAGATGCAGGATCGCGCTCGGCGTCGTCTCCAGCAGCCGCGACGGCGCGGGCTTCGGAGCGGTAGAACGAGCGTTCAGCGACTCGCCGGCGCACCGCGGCATCCCGCAGCGCATCGGCCAATTCGTCCGCTTCGCGCAGCCCGGTCGGTATCGCCACCAAACGGCCATCGTTGTCCGCCGCCTCGGCGACGCCGGGCGAGGGCGGCGATCGGCGCGGTGATATGGCGCGCGACCAGCGCCGCCAGCAGCAGCGCCGCCGCCAACATAATGCCGCCGTAGCCCAGGGCCCGCAGCATTGCCAGCAAGCCAGGAGCCGGCGATCTCGCGGCTCGGAATGCCGATCGCCACGCTCCAGTCGAAGGGCTGAGTACGGCTCCAGGCGGAGAGGACCGGAATGCCTTCGAGCGTCGGGTTGTTCATCTCGCCCTCGGGCTGTGGCGAGCATCGCCGGAAGCATCATCGGGGACGCCGGCTTTCCCACAAACTCGTGATGCGGGAGATCGGGCGACGTTGACCCCGGCGGCGTCGAACACCGAAGCGACCCACTCGCTGCTGAGGCGCAGGCGGGCGATCACCCGATCGAAGCGGCTGGGCGAGAACGCGAGCGCGAGATCGAACAAGGCCTGCCCGTCGCGATTAACGGCACGTTGATCGTGACCCCGACTCGTCGCGGCTCGGCGGAGGGCGGACAGTTCGAAACCGCCGGTCGGCCGGTGTCGAATACCCGGGCCGAAGCTGAAAGCTCGGAGTTCCCGATCGTCTTGCCGAGCAGCCCTGTAGTGGCGAACACCAGCCGAGCGGTCGCGGTCGAGGACGTCAAGCCGGGCCGCGCCCTGCTGCGACACGAAAGCCTCGGCCGGCGCACGAACGCCGCGAAATCCCCGGCCGCCAGGCTCGGGGATAACGCGAGCGCCTGAATGGCGGCCACGATGCCGTTAAGCTCGGCGCCGAGTGCGTGGGCCATGCTGCGTGCCAGCTCGAGTTGCTGGCGGGCGACCTCAGTCCGACTCGCCTGGATATGCCTGCCAGGTGTTGAGCAGGCCGAAGGCGACCAGCGGCACCGCCGTCGCCAGCACCAGCAGCAGCAGCCGCGCCCGCAGCGAAACAGAGCGCCAGCCGGGGCGCGAATTCGTCGCTAGCGAAGCGCGAGAGGGCGGCAGAAGCTCGCATGATCGTGAGCCTACATTCAGGAAGCGCCTCACTCAATAGCGAAGCGTGAACTTGCTCGCTACTCCGTGGTTACATCTTCAGACGGCATGCGATCGCACCCGGCTACGCGATGCGGATCGCCGGCTCCGCCCCGGGCTCGCGCACGATCCCGATGATGGCGGCCTGAGCCCGGCCACGCCCAATGCACCCGAGACACGCGGAGGCCCGCGCCGACGCCACCCCGGCGAGCAGTCCCCCCGAAGTTTGCGGGTCGATCAGCAGATCGAGAAGCGGGCCGCGCATGTCCTGCGGCAGCAGCCGGCGATTTTCCGGCGCCAACGTGCTCTCGACCCCGGCGCGGGCGAGCTCGAGGGCGCCCGGAAGCGCCAGCACGTTGTCCGCCTGCAGATTCGCGCCGACGTCGGAGGCGCGCAGCATCTCGGACAGGTGGCCGAGCAGGCCGAAGCCGGTGACGTCGGTGCAGCCGGCGATACCATGCGCGCGCAGGATGCGTGCCGCCTCGGCGTTTGATCGTCGCATGGACGTGATCGCAGCGACCAGCCATCGCGCCTTCGTCAGGCCGCGCATCTGACCGGCGAGCACGATTCCGGTGCCGAGCGGCTTTGTCAGGATCAGCGCATAGCCCGGACGCAGCCCGGATTTCCGCCACAGCCCGACGCGGTTCGATCAGGCCCGGTAACGGCGAAGCCGAGGCTGCCCTCGGCGCCTTCGCCGGAGTGCCCGCCCACCAGCGCGCATCCGTCCGCCTCCAAAATTCCCCGGCGCCCGTCATCATCGCCGCCAGATCGGCGGCGGTCCGCCCTCCCGGCGCGTAGGGAACCGCGGCGATCGCCAGCGCCGTCCAGGGACGGGCGCCCATGGCGTAGATGTCCGACAGTGCATGCGCCGCCGCGATCTCGCCGAACACGAAGGGATCACCCAGGAAGTCGCGGAAGTAATCGACGCTCTGCACCAGTGCCTGGCCGTGCGGTGGCTGCATCACGGCCGCGTCGTCGGCGTCGGCAACCCCGATCAGGACGTCCGGACGCCGGCTCGGGCTCAGCCCGGCGAGCATCGCGGCGAGATCGTCCGCGCCCACCTTGGCACCGCAGCCGCCGCAACGCATGGCCGCCGCAGCTTCGCCCCGGGGCGGCTTCATCCGCATCGCGTACATTCGCATCCAGCGCCGGTCGATCCAGTCCTTCCAGCGCCAGATCAGCGGCCCGGCGACGGTAAGGCCGTTGCGCCAGGCGATGCGCTCCGCGTTGCCGGTCCCGAGGATGGTGAGCGCCTCCTTTTGCGGCCGCCAGGGGCGCGCCGCCCGGCCGCAGGCGGCACGGCGCAGGTTCGCGGCGAGCGGCACGCCGGCGCGCACCGCCCACACCCCCGCCTTCGGCCGCGCCGCGCCCTCGACGGACGCGCAATCGCCGGCGGCGAAGACGAACGAATGGCTGACGCTGCGCAAGCCGCGATCGACGCGCACGCAGCCCGCCTCGTCGCAAGCGAGCCCGGCTGCGGCAAGGAAGTTCCGGCCCGACGACGCCGGTTGCCCATAAGGCCGGCTCGATGTCCAGGGCGCTGCCGTCGGACAGCAAAAGACGCCCATCGTGCAGCGCCCCCGCTTGCACGCCGCAGACGAGTTCGACGCCGGCCTCGGCCAATGCGGCGCGCGCGAGCGTACGGGCGCGGTCGGGTGCGGTCGGTAGCGGCTCGGGGGTCCCGCCGCGACGAGCACGATCCGGGCGCGCACCGCCGAACCGGCGCGCCAGCGCCAGCGAGAGCTCGGTGCCGGCCGGGCCGGCGCCGACCACGGCGATGCGCGCGCCTCGCTCCAACGCCGATTGCAGCGCCGCCAGCCGATCGAGAAACTGGCCGATGGGCTTCACCGGAATCCCGTTCGCGTCCGGCGGCATCTGCGGCAGCCCGCCCACATCGAGCGAAAGCAGGTCGAACCCGATCGGCGGACGGCCGGCGATCGAGACAAGACGGGCGGCGAGATCGATGCCGTCGGCCTCCGCCATCAGTAGCCGCGCGCCCGACACCGCCGCCAAAGGCGCAAGATCGATATGCGCCTGATCGAACCCGTAATCGCCGCGCACCAGCCCCGGCAGCATCCCCGAATAGGGTGTGTGCGGCTCGCGCGCGACCAGGGTGAGCCGCAGTCCCTGCTCGGGACGGCGGGCGAAATCGGCGCAGCACCTCCACATGGGCGTGGCCCGGCCCCGAGCAGCACGAGGTCGGTCCGTACCGGACCCGGCGCGCGGCGTCATCGGAGCACCCCGGCGCGAACGGCGTCACGTCGGGCGCCCCGGCGGCGAACAGCCAGCGCCGTGCCGCCGGCGCCGGGCATTGCGATCAGCGCGCTGCACACCGTCCCGAAGCCGGCGGCGGGAACAACATTAATCTGCTCGCCCGCCCCGCCCGTGCGATCGGCGAGGATGGCGCGCCAGGCCGCCCAATCATCGGTATCGGGTGGCGCGGCGGCGCGAAAGCGCGGCAGGTGGCGTGCCGTGCGGGGGCTGTCGAGATCGTTCGGGTCGTGCGCGGTGACCATGGAGAGGCCCGGGCGGCAACGCGCGCGCGATCGGCCGGGCCTGCCCGAGGCCGGCAACGAACACCGCACCGTTCGGCATCGGCGAGCACCAAGTTGAACGCCCGCCAGCCGCCGGCATCGATCGTCGCGATCGAGCCCGCCGCCGCCGCGCGGCGGTGGCGTGCGCCAGCGCGATCAGCGGCAGTTCGCCCCGGCTGCGCTTGCCCGCCGCCGGACCGAGACTACCCGGCCGGTTCAGCAC
This sequence comes from uncultured Pseudomonadota bacterium, assembly GCA_963762525.1. GTDB lineage: Bacteria > Pseudomonadota > Alphaproteobacteria > Acetobacterales > Acetobacteraceae > DATFDN01. Next base: position 160,862 of record CAVXKT010000011.1, on the reverse strand, counting down.
GCCCGCGACTACGCCATGGCGGTTGATCCCGAGCCATGTCCCGCCGCCCGTCCGGTCACGCCCGGCGATCACGTCGGGCCGGTCGGGCCACCACGCGCCGGGCGGGTCCCAGGCGCGGTCAAGCCGCTCGTCTCGATTGGCCGCCAGCATCATCGGCCACGTCATGGCCGGGGCGGATCAACAGAACCAGCGTGCACACGGCCTGCGGGCGCAGGTCACGACTACCGAACACCCGCTTGAACACCGTATCGACTTCGCGCAGATGCCGTGCCGGGTCCATGGCGGCAATCCAACGCCGAAGCGGCCGACACGCGGCCGGCGATCTCGGGATCGGCGTCGAGATGGTCGCGGAAACTCGGCGCGCCCGGCCGGCCCAACGTCTCCCGGGTCGCCATCGCGTTGCGCTGCACGATCCGATATGCGTCCTCGCGCGCGATGCCGGCCCGCGTCAGGGCCAGCAGCACCTCGCCGCTGTGAACGACGCCGCCGAGCGCCTCCAAATTCTCCGCCATCCGCTCCGAATACACGGACAGACGCTGCATCATCCCGGCCGCGCGGGCGAGCGCGAAATCCAGCGCGAGCGCGGCGTCGGGCGCGATCACCCGCTCCACCGAGGAATGGCTGATGTCGCGCTCATGCCACAGCACCACGTTCTCCAGCGCCGGCGTCACCGTGGCGCGCACCAGCCGCGCGAGGCCGGTGAGGTTCTCCGAGAGCACCGGATTTCGCTTGTGCGGCATCGCCGAGCTGCCCTTCTGGCCGGCATGGAAGAACTCCTCGGCCTCGCGCACCTCGCTGCGTTGCAGGTGGCGGATTTCGGTCGCCAGCCGCTCGATCCCGCTCGCCGTCACGGCGAGCGCACAGAACCACGCGGCATGGCGGTCGCGCGGGATGATCTGCGTCGAGATCGGCTCCACCGTCAGCCCGAGACGTTCGGCGACATGCGCCTCCACCGCAGGGTCGAGATGGGCGAAGGTGCCGACGGCGCCGCTGATGGCGCAGACCGCGATTTCCCGCCGCGCCGCCTCCAGCCGCGCGCGGTTGCGGTCGAACTCGGCGTAGTGTCCGGCCAGCTTGAGGCCGAAGCTGGTCGGCTCGGCGTGGATGCCGTGGCTGCGGCCGATGGTGAGCGTGTGCTTGTGCTCGATCGCGCGCGCCTTCAATGCGGCGCAAAGCGCATCGACCCCGCCCAGCAGCAGATCGGTAGATTGCGCGAGCTGCACCGACAGGCAGGTGTCGAGCACATCCGACGACGTCATGCCCTGGTGGACGAAGCGGCTCTCCTCGCCGATGCCCTCCGCGAGCCAGGTGAGGAAGGCGATCACGTCATGGCGGGTCTCGCGCTCGATCGCATCGATCCGATCGATGTCGGCCTGCCCGATTCGCGCGATCGCGTGCGCCGCCTCTTCTCGCGGATCGCGCGCGCCGCCGATTCGGGAATCGTCCCGATGCGCGCCATGCCTTCGGCCGCGAGCGCCTCGATCTCGAACCAGATGCGGAGGCGGTTCTCGGGCGCCCAGATGGCGGCCATTTCCGGGCGGGTGTAACGGGGAACCATGCGCGGGCTGCCCACTTTCTGGTAGGCTGGCAGCTAGCCCCCAGCCGCCCCGTCTGACAAGTCACGAGCTCCGGGACCCGAAGCGCCGATGCCGATCAATCTGACGGGCGACCTCGCCGCGCTGGCGCAGGTGGTGCTCATCGACGTTGCCCTCGCCGGAGACAACGCGGTGGTGGTCGGGCTCGCGGTGGCCGGGCTGCCGGAACGGCCAGCGGCGAAAGGCGATCGCGCTCGGCATCGGCGCGGCGGCGGTCATTCGCATCGGCTTCGGGCTGATGGCGCTGAGCCTGTTGGAAGTGCTCGGCCTCACCCTCGCGGGCGGGCTGCTGTTGCTTTGGGTCGGCCTGGAAGATGGTCCGCGACCTGGCGCGCCCGCGTGAAGCCGCCGCATCGGGACGCATCGCCAGGCCTTGCGCGGGCGCTGTTGCGGATCGTGCTCGCCGACGTCTCGATGAGTCTCGATAACGTGCTCGCGGTGGCCGGCGCGGCGCATGACAGCCGCGTGGGTGCTCACAACTCGGCCTGCTGCTTGGCGTCGCTGCTGATGGCGGTCGCCGCCGATCTCGTCGCCCGCGTCGTGGAACGGCAACGCTGGCTCGCCTGGGCCGGGCTGCTGATGGTGGTCTATGTGGCGGTCCACATGATCCTGGAGGGCACGCATCAGGTGGCCTCGGCGTTGCCGTAACGGCGGCGGGGCGCGCCAGCATCCCGAGGAAAGCGGCCGACACTCTACCCCAGCGCGTCGCGGACGACCCGCGCCAGATCGGCCTGCGCATAGGGCTTCGACAGCAGCGGCAGGGCCGCCGCTTCGGCGTCGTCGCTGCGGTTCCCGGCGGTGTAACCCGAGGTCAGAACCGCCCTCAGGTCCGGCCGCTTCAGCCGCGCCTGCTCACACCAGCGCGGTGCCGCTCATGCCGGCGGGCATCACCATGTCGGTGAGCAGCAGGTCGATCCGCCGTGTCACTTGGTTATCGAGTAATGCGAGCGCTTCCGGACCGCTGGCGGCCGACAGGGTAGCATATCCGAGATCCTCCAACTGCGCGATCACCAGTTCGCGCACGTCGGCGTCATCCTCCACCACCAGGATGGTGCCGGAGCCCTCGGTCGGCGCGGACTTGATTGACGGCCGCGCGCTCGAGGCATCCGTATGCGGGAGATGGATTCGCATCTTGGTGCCGATGCCCTCGACGCTCTCGATTTCAAGGAAACCGTCCGACTGGCGCACAAATCCGTAAACCTGGCTCAGCCCAAGTCCGGTGCCCTTGCCGGGTTCCTTGGTGGTAAAGAACGGCTCGGTCGCCCGCTCCACCACCTCCGGGGACATGCCGACGCCGCTGTCGGCCACTTCCACCATCGGCGTATCGCCCCGGCTGCGCCTCGGGATGGCGGCTCAGCGCGCGCGAGTTCGAGCGTGAGCGCAGCGCTCCGGATAATCAGGTGCCCGCCGTTCGGCATCGCATCGCGCGCATTGACAACCAAATTCAAGAGCGCCGAACCGAATTGCGCCGGATCGACCTTGGCAGGACCCCGCCTGCTGGTCGAGCTCGAACTCCACCCGCACCGTCTCGCCCAGCATCCGCGTAGCCAGCACGTCAAACTCGCGGATCAGCTCGTTGATCGCGCGGATTTCCGGCCGCAAGGCTTGCCGGCGCGCGAACGCGAGAAGCTGGCTGGTAAGTTGCGCGCCGCGCGCCGCCCCCTTTTGCGCCGTCGCCACCAGCCGTTCGAGTCGCGCATCGCCGGCAATCGGCGCGCCCGATCAGATCAAGATTGCCGGTGATGACCAGCAGCAGGTTGTTGAAATCGTGCGCCACGCCGCCCGTCAGCTGACCGACCGCCTCCATCTTCTGCGCCTGGTGGAGTGCGTCCTCGATCTGCCGACGCTCCGCCACTTCGTCGGCCACCCGCCGCTCCAGCGTGGCATTCAGCTCGCGCAACTCCCCTTCCACCCGCCGCCGGACCAGGGCCACACCCAGCAGATTGGCGACCCCTTGCAGGAAGTCGATGTCGTGCTCCGAAAATGCGCCGGGCTGTTCGCTGTCCGCCTCCAACACACCATAGGGTCTGCCCTCGCCGATCAGGATCACGTTGATCGCTCGCTGCACGCCGTGATCGGCCAGCAGTACGGGGGTGCGAAACCGGTCCTCGCTCGAAAGCTGGTTCGAGATGACCGGCTTGCCGGTGTGCAGCGCATAGCCGGCGGGCGAGGCGAGGTCGGCGCCGAGCTTAGCGTGGCCCGACCACCCCTTCATGCCAACCGACACCGGCGCGCACCAGCAGCCGATTCTCGTTCCGGCAAGATACTCCAACACCTTGCAGAAGCGCGTGTTCAAACCCGAGCGCGGTGAGGCGCGTCGCCTCTTGCAGCAGAGCCGCAAAAATCCAACGTCCGAGAGTGCGTGGCGGCCGATTTGAGCGAGCAATGCCTGCTGGCGCAGGCGATTGGTGAGTTCGTCGGAACCAGCTTGCATTCGACCTCTTATTCTGCCGCCCGCTGATGCGCCGGGCCGTTATCGGTGAGGTTCAGCGCCGTGTTGATGAGCGCCAGGTGCGAGAACGCCTGCGGGAAATTCCCGATCTGGCGCTGTGTGTCCGGATCGTATTCTTCCGACAGCAGGCCGACGTCGTTGGTGAGCGCGAACAGCCGCCGGAACAGCGCGCTGCATCGTCGTGGCGGCCCTGCAGAGCCATGTTGTCGGCAAGCCAGAAACTACAGGCCAGAAACACGCCCTCGTTGCCCTGCAGCCCGTCATCGGTGTGCTCGGTCTGATAGCGGCGCACCAGTCCGTCATGCAGCAACTCGCGCTCGATCGCCGCGACGGTGCTGCGCATCCGCGAGTCGGTGGCCGGCAGGAAGCCGACCAGCGGAATCATCAGCACGCTGGCGTCGAGTGCGTCGGAGCCGAAACTCTGGGTGAAGCTCTGTTTGCCGCGCTGGAACCCGTTCGCGCAGACGGTGGCGTGAATCTCGTCGCGCAGCGCCCGCCAAGCGTCCAGCCGCTCGACACCGCCCCGCTCCTCCGCCGCCTTCACCATACGGTCCAGAGCCACCCACGCCATCACCTTGGAGAAGGTGAATTGCTGGCGCTCGCCGCGCACCTCCCAGATGCTCTCGTCGGGTTCCTTCCAGATCGTCGCCAGGTGCTCGACGATTTCCCGCTGCAGCTCCCAGGCTTCGCGCAATGGCGTCAGGCCGCTCAGGCCAGCCTGATAAAGCGCGTCCACCACCTCGCCGAACACGTCGATCTGCAACTGCGTGCTGGCGGCGTTGCCGATGCGGACCGGTTTGGCGCCCTGATAGCCGGCGAGCGCCGTTACCTCCCATTCCGATAACCGCCGCTCCCCGGCCAGGCCATAGAGGGTCTGCACCTGTGCCGGCATGCCGGCGACGCTGCGCCGCAGCCACTCGCTCCAGGCGCGCGCCTCGTCCCGATAGCCGGCATGCAGCAGCGCCAGCAGGGTGAAGGTGGCGTCGCGCAGCCAGCAGAAGCGATAATCCCAGTTGCGCGAGCCGCCCAGTTGCTCGGGCAACGACGTGGTCGGGGCGGCGACGATACCGCCGGTCGGACGCGTAGGTGAGCGCCTTCAGCGTCAGCAGCGAGCGCTGCACCGGAGCGCGGAACGGCCCCCGATAGGTGCCGCGCTCGCACCAGTCGGTCCAGAACGCCTCGGTGGCGTTCAGCGCCGCCTCGGGATCGGGCACCGCTGGTGCCGCCACGTTCGAGGGGCCGTGCGCGAGGATGAAATACTCCTCGGCGCCGGCATCGACCGAGAACTCGGCCACGGTGGTGAAATCGCGGCCCTCCAGCGGCACCGTGCTGTGCAGCACCACCAGCGAAGGCCCGGCGATGGCGCGCATCCCGAAACCGGTGCGCAGGCGCGTCACCCACGGCACCACCTCGCCGTATTCGAAGCGCAGCGCCAGGTGAAAAGCACATCGCGACATGCCCGCGCAGCCCGCGCACCATGCGCACGATCGCCGAATTTCCGGCGTTGATCGGCATGAAGTCGATCAGCCGCACGGCGCCTTCGTCGGTCTCGAACTCGGTTTCCAGGATCATCGTGCCGGGATGATAGCGGCGGCTGATCCGCGCCCCCGGATCGGCGGGGCTGATGCGCCAGTGGCCGGCGCGCGGGAGTATCGAGCAACGCGGCGAAGCAGGCCGGGCTGTCGAAGCGCGGCCAGCACAGCCAATCGATTGAACCTTGACGGCTCACCAGCGCCGCCGTCATGCAGTCGCCGATCAGCGCATAATCCTCGATGCGCGGCGGCGAACTCGGGTTGCGCCACGCTCAGCGAGCCTGGCCGTAGGCACGTCTGTCCGGAATTGTCGGGACACCAGCAGGTGGTGCCGGCCGAGACCGCGGTCTGCATCGGGCAGACATAAGCGCCGGCGTAGCAGGACCGCGCGGGCGCGGCAGCCGGCGCGTACGCCGGCGGGGTATAGCTCTCGGCCGGCGGCGGTGGCGTGTACCAGACCGGCGGCGGAGGATAATAGATCGGCGGCGGATAGTAATAGGGGGGCGCCACATAGAGGGGCGGCGCGAAGCCGAAGAAAACGCCGACCCGCGCCCGAGCGGGCGGCATGGCGGCAAGCCCCGCCAGCACCGCCCCGGCGCCCAGCGCCAGCATCATCCGATGGATGCACCTCATGGCCCGCTCCGTGCGATTTGCTCTCCGATGTCTCCATTTAAGACATTCCTGCCAGTCCGTCCAGTTTGTTGGCCGGTCGGGTGCCGGGGTTTTTCCGGCGTCGCCGCGGCGATTCGGCTGCGCGGCCATCGACCCGCCGCCAGGTCATCAAGCCCTGGCGCCGGCAGCCCGAGCCGGGCGGCATAAATCCAGGTGTTGGCAAGCGCCCGCTTCATGAAGACGCGGGTCTCCGGCACCGGAATCGCCTCCAGGAACAGCAACGGGTCGCCTTGATCGTGCATTTGCGCGGCCCAGCCGGCGACCGCCGACGGTCCGGCGTTGTAGCTCGCCAGCAGGCGCAGCAGATCGCCCTGGACCGAAGGCCGCGCCGCGATGTCGAGAAGCACGCGCTGGCCGAACCCCAGATTGAGCGCCGGGTTGCGCAGCGCCGCCGCCGCGAGGCGCGAATTGCCGCTGACGGCGCGGACGGTGTACCGGCATGAGCTGCATCAGCCCGTGCGCCCCCGCCGGCGAAACCGCACGCGGATTGAAATTCGATTCGGTGCGCGTCAGTCCGTACACCAGCGCCGGATCGATGATCAAACCGCCCGCCGGGCGCAGTTGCGGGACCGCGAATTGCAGCTCCTCATGCGGCGTTCCGTCGGCATCCCGCACCAGCTCCGTGAGCTGGGCGGCAAAATCGGTCAGCTGCGCATCGGCGGCGACAACGCGCCAGCGCCCGGCGGAGCGGCCCGCTGTCGGCGATCTCCGGCCACAGCGCGCGCAACTCCGCCTCGGCGCGCGCGCTCTGCCCCGCCTGCAGCAACGCGAAGGCGCGCATCCCGCGCGGGATCGCCGCCAGCGCGTCGAAGTCGGCCGGCGATTGCGGCTCGCGCCTGAAGATCGGCCCGGTTCCCCGACCCAGAATGCGGCGTGCGATCAGCCCGTGGAAGGTGCGGCCATCCGATGCCGCTCGCCTCAGCCATTCGAGGTAGGCCGGCAGATCACCACGGCGCAGGGCGGCGCGCGCGGCCCAGAAGGCGCCTTCCGCGCGGGCGCCGACGCTGACGAGCGGTGCCTGGCGGCGCGGGTGAACCAGGCGAGCGCGGGGCCGATATGCCCGAGCCGCCAGCCGGCAAGTCCGGCGGCCAATGCGGCGGCCCCGGGACGCTCCCCGGCGGGCTGCTTCCCCCCAGGCAATTTCGGCTTCCAGCAAAGCCGCCTCGTCCCGGTCTGGCCGCGAACAGCGCCCGGGCGATCTCGGCGTGCAGCAACGCCGCCCCGGGCTTGCCGGCGCCCACCAGGCGCAAGGCACCGGCGTAATCGCCTGCCGCCGCCTTGCCGCGCACCGCCCGCACCAGCGCGGGATCGGACGGGCGTATGGTGTCGGCGACTTCCTCCGGTGGATCGGCTCGGGGCTTGTCGGGCGCCAGCGTCTTCGGTGCGGTGTCGGCGGGCATCGCCGTCCCGGGCGGCTGCCGGCGAGCCAGCAAGGCGCGGATCGCGGCGGCATCGGCTTCGTCACCGAAGTCGCGGAGCCAGTCGCGCAGCTCCGCCGATGTCGCGCGGTGAGACCGCCCGAGGAGGCGGTCGGCCAGGATCGCCCCGCGCAGCAGGTCGGTTCGAAGTTCCGCTTCGGTCCGGGTCGCCGCCGATACGTCACCGGAAGCCTGCTCGGCGAAGACACGCCGGGCCAGCGTGGCGTCGGCCGGAGTAAGCGGAGCCGGGAGGTCGATATCTGCCGAGTTGCTTTCGTTCGGAACCGTCTTTGTCCCGCCCGTCGTTCGTCCCGGGCGCCCCCTCGGCGGCGCCGGTCGAGAGGCGCTGTCCGAATGCGGTCGGGATCAGGAGAAGCAGCGCGAGCCCTCCCGGAACGAGGTGGCGGAACGCGCGCGGTGGGCGGCGGGCTTGCGTTTTTCGCATTGCTTTGCGGCTAGATGCCCGGCTGCGAGACGGCAATGCGACTCCCCGGGGATAACCCGCGGGAAACTCTGCAACTATCGGTGGAGTCAGTAGAGTTGCTGGACGCAACGCGCTCACTTTTGCGTGGGGCTATCGTCCAGCCGTCGGCGGAGGAGCCGCAGATCGGCCCAGGCGGCGCGACGTAAATCGGCCTGCGGATTGGCGAGAAGCTGCGCGGGCCCCGCCATCGGCAGACAGGAGAGTGGCGCGTCCAGGGCGGGGATCGTCACATCGGTGAATCGCCCGCGCGGCGGCCGCCGGTCGCCGCCCAGCAACACGCGAGCGGCCAGGGGGCCGAACAGCAAGGCGAGTCGCGGCCGGGTGAGATTGATCAGCCGATGCAAGAACGGCAGGCAGGCGCCGATCTCGGCCGGGCTCGGCGGGCGGTCGCCAGGCGGGCGCCACGGAATAAGCGGCGTCAGCAACAGCCCTTCGCGCGCCAAGCCGATACTGGCGAGCATGGCGTCGAGAAACGCCCCGGCCTCCCCCGCCATCGCGTGTCCGGCGCGGTCATCATCGGCGCCGGGCGGCGGCCCGATCAGGATCAATCCGGCTGCCGCGTCGCCCTCGAACAGCACCGGCGCGGTCGCGGTCGCCCGCAGCGCGGTGCCCTCGAACCCGATAATGGCCGCGCGCAGCTCAGCAAGGGTGTCGGCTACGGCGATCGCGGCACGCCCGCCGGCAGCGAGCAGCCGCGGCCCGGGCTGCGGCGAAGCGGCCGCAGCGAGGCGATCGACCGGCTGTTCCTCCAGCGCCTCGTCGGCGCCCCAATCGGCGAGCAAGTGCAAAAGCGTCAGTGCGTCACCCATGGCGCGAGCGGCTACGCCTTCACGATCTCGCGTCCGAGCGCCATCTCGTAAACCTGCAAGATGGCGCCCGAGTCCGCCTGGCCCAGCCCGTTGGCGCGCGCCAGCCGCATCAGGTTCATCACCTGCGGTGCGATCATGCCCGGCAGCCCGTGTTCGTCGGCCATGTCCAGGGCGAGACGCAGATCCTTGTGCGCGAGATCAAGCGCGAAGCCCGGCTTGAAGTCGCGCGCGAACGCTTTGGCGGCGAGCCCACGGAAGGCATCGGAGTTGCCCGAGGCGTTGCAGATCACATCATGGAGCTTGCCGGCGTCGATGCCCGACAGCAGACCGAGCATCATCGCCTCGGCGGCGGCGGCGGCATTGCAGAACGCCAGCATGTTGTTGCAGAGCTTGGCCACCGAGCCCATGCCGATTTCGCCGACATGGATCACCTCGCGGCTGAACGATTTCAGCAGCGGCAACTGCGCCTCGAAAACCGCCGCATCGCCGCCCACCATGATCACGATGGTGCCGTCGGTGGCGCGCGCCACGCCGCCCGATACGGGCGCTTCCAGCACGGCGATGCGTCTGGCCCGCATGCCCGCATCCACCTTGCGCGCGGTCGCCGGCGAGTTGGTGGAGAGGTCGATCAGGACGCTGCCGGGGCGTGCGTTCTCGGCGATGCCGCCGGGACCGAGCGTCACCTCCTCCACGTGGCGCGGCATCGGCAGCGAGGTGAAGACCACGTCGGTATCGGCGGCCACTTGTGCCACCGATCCGCCGGCGGCGGCGCCGAGCGCGGTGCAGGCGGCGATGGCATCGGCGTTGAGGTCGAACACCGTCACCTGATGGTTGGTGTGGCGGATGATGTTGCGGCACATCGGACCGCCCATATTCCCGACGCCGATAAATCCGACCTTCATGGATGGCTTCCTCCGTTCGGCCCTTATTCGCGGCTCCCGCAAGGGAGCGGTGAATAATTGGTGCGACTTTACCATCTCCGCCGCAAGCGCGAGCGTTGAGCCGGGGAGCAGCCGCGATGCACATCAGCCCGACCGACTTCATCATCGGCTACTCGGCGTTCTTCGAGAACGACCATTCGAAGCCGACCGGCCTCGACGCCTGGCTGCGTCAGCGCGGCTTCGCCCGCTTGTTCCTCGCCGGGTTGGCGACCGATTTCTGCGTCGCCTGGTCGGCCGAGGACGCCGTCAGGCTGGGCTACGAGGTGCTGGTGATCGAGCCCGCGTGCCGCGGCATCGGCCTGTCCGCGGGTGGGCGCACGACGATCGCCTCAGCGCGGGAGCGACTGGCCGGGTTCGGGGTACGGTTCGTGGACGAGTAACGACGCCGGCGCGTGCCCGGTTCGCGAGGCCGGGCACGCGCCGGCGAAGCTCAGGCCAGTCGCAGGTTCACGGCGGCGATCTTGCCGCGCTCGGTGGTGGTCTCGAAACTGACCCGCTGGCCGTCGTTCAGCCCCTTAAGACCCGCTGCCTGCACCGCGGTGATGTGGACGAAAACATCCTTGCCGCCGCCTTCCGGCATGATGAAGCCGAAACCTTTGGTCGTGTTGAACCACTTGACGGTTCCGATAGCCATAGTTTGGGATCTCCTGAAGATGCGCTCGTCGGAGCGCGCGATGGTGGACGCGCACGACCGCCTCTCGGAACGGTCATGCGGTCGGGTCGATGTTCAGCTCGCGCGCAGGTTGGTCGCAGCGTCCTTGCCGCGTTCCTTCACCACGTCGAAGCTCACCTTCTGGCCTTCATCGAGGCCATTCAGGCCGGCCGCCTGAACCGCGGTGATGTGGACGAACACGTCCTTGCCGCCGTCCTGCGGGACGATAAAGCCATAACCCTTGGTGGCGTTGAACCACTTTACTGTACCTGAAGCCATTCTCTCGTCACTCTCTATCGTTCGTTGCCGCGCACGTGCGCGGCATTAGACAACCGGGTCGTTGGACGTCTTGAGAGCACCCGAGCCAGCGGAGGCACAGCAAGCCAAGCCCAATGCGATTGCGTTGCGCACTTGGCACCGAAACCCGGTGCCGTGTCAATCCGCAGGCGCGGCGAGGGGCGCCAAAAAGTGAGGGGCGAGCCTCTCGGCCCGCCCCCTGTCCGCTGAATCCTGATCCGCCGATCAGAAGTCCATGTCGCCCATGCCGCCCATGCCGCCCATGCCGCCGCCCGGGGGGCCGCCTGCCGGCGCCTTGCGCTCCGGCCGCTCGGCCACCATCGCCTCGGTGGTGATCAGCAGAGCCGCGATCGACGCCGCGTCCTGGAGCGCCGTGCGCGCGACCTTCGTCGGGTCGATGATGCCGGCCTTCACCAAGTCCTTGTACTCGCCCAACTGGGCGTCGAAGCCGTAAGCGTAGTCCTTGCTCTCGAGCACCTTGCCGCTGATGACGGCGCCGTCTTCGCCGGCATTGGTGGCGATCTGGCGCAGCGGGCTGAGGATCGCCTTGCGGACGAGATCGACGCCGAAGCGCTGGTCGTCGTTATCGGTGCTCAGGGCGGCCAGGATCGCGCCGGCGCGCGCCAGCGCCACGCCGCCGCCGGGGACGATGCCCTCCTCGACCGCCGCGCGCGTGGCGTGCAGCGCGTCGTCAACGCGGTCCTTGCGCTCCTTCACCTCGACCTCGGAGGAGCCGCCGACACGGATCACCGCGACGCCGCCGGCGAGCTTGGCCAGCCGCTCCTGCAGCTTCTCGCGGTCATAGTCGGAGGTGGTCTCCTCCACCTGCGCGCGGATCTGGTTGCAGCGCCCCTTGATGTCGTCGGACGATCCCGCGCCTTCGACGATGGTGGTGTTTTCCTTCTCGATCAGGACCTTCTTGGCCTTGCCGAGCATGTTCAGCGTGACCGTCTCGAGTTTGATGCCCAGATCCTCGCTGATGACCTGCCCGCCGGTGAGGATGGCGATGTCCTCCAGCATCGCCTTGCGGCGATCGCCGAAGCCCGGCGCCTTCACCGCCGCGACCTTCAGGCCGCCACGCAGCTTGTTGACGACCAGGGTCGCAAGCGCCTCGCCCTCGATGTCCTCGGCCACGATCAGCAGCGGCCGGCCCGATTGCACCACCGCCTCGAGCAGCGGCAGCATCGGCTGCAGACCGGACAGCTTCTTCTCGTGGATCAGGATGTACGGCTGATCGAGATCGGCCACCATCTTCTCGGCGTTGGTGATGAAGTACGGCGAGACATAGCCGCGGTCGAACTGCATCCCCTCGACGACGTCGAGTTCGGTCTCGATGCCCTTGGCCTCCTCGACCGTGATGACACCCTCGTTGCCGACCTTCTGCATTGCCTCGGAGATCATCTTGCCGACCTCGGTGTCGCCGTTGGAGGCGATCGAGCCGACCTGCGCGGTCTCGGCCGGGGTGGTGATCTTGCGGCTGTTCTTCTTCAGCTCCTCGACCACGGCATTCACCGCCTTGTCGATGCCGCGCTTGAGGTCCATCGGGTTCATGCCGGCGGCGACCGCCTTCGAGCCCTCGCGCACGATCGCCTGCGCCAGCACGATCGCGGTGGTGGTGCCGTCGCCGGCCAGATCGGCGGTCTTGGAGGCCACCTCGCGCAGCATCTGCGCGCCCATGTTCTCGAACTTGTCGCCGAGCTCGATCTCCTTGGCGACGGTGACGCCGTCCTTGGTGATGCGCGGGGCGCCGAAGCTCTTGTCGAGCACCACGTTGCGGCCCTTCGGCCCCAGCGTGATCTTCACCGCGTCGGCGAGGATGTCCACGCCGCGCAGCATCCGCTGGCGCGCGTCGCCGCCGAATCTAACGTCCTTGGCTGCCATGTGTCTTTACTTCCCTTGCTGTCGATCGGTGCGATTTTCGTGAAGGCGCCGTCAGGCCGCCTTCTTCTGCGCGACGCCGCCCTCGATCACGCCCATGATGTCGGACTCCTTCATGATCAGGAGCTCCTCGCCATCAAGCTTGACCTCGGTGCCCGACCACTTGCCGAACAGGATGCGGTCGCCCGCCTTGACGTCGAGGGCGACGATCTTGCCATGCTCGTCGCGCGCGCCGGGGCCGACGGCGATGATCTCGCCCTCCATCGGCTTCTCCTTCGCGGTATCGGGGATGATGATGCCGCCGGCGGTCTTCTCCTCGGCATCGAGGCGTCGGACCACCACCCGGTCATGCAGGGGACGGAACTTCATGCGCATGCTCCTGAACCGTTTCGTTCGCTACGCCAACAACCGCCTTCAGGGATCCGCCAAGCGGCATCCGGGCAGCTGCTAGCACTCCATCATAGGGAGTGCCAGCGATCTAGTCCCGCATCGGAGCCGAGTCAAGGGGCCGTGAGGCCGGCAGCACTCCGGGGAGAGCGATGCCAAGTTGCTGTATTCGCTTCATTTTTCCTTGCGTGATGCAGCCCGTCTCGTGGCATGATGTTGTTTCGAGTGCGGCATCCAAGTTCCGCCGCCACGACAACGGCTCGGAGATCCGGGGCATGAGCCTGGCGCTGCAGATCAAGAATTATCGGCTGACCACGGCCGAGATCGTCTATCACCTGCCGGACCATCCCGGCATCCTGCAAACCTATGTTTGGCAGGAGCTTGACCTCGCCCCGGCGTTTCCCGGCCTGCGCAAATTCCTCGACTTCTGGGCCCGCGAGCTGGACGGCGTCATCCATTCGGTCAGGGTGGCCTCGGCAGACCTCATCCAGCCCGCCAAGTATCGCGCGCCGACGCTGCTGACGCTGCATTAGCCCGCGCGGCGGGATTGCGGATCGGGCCGTGGCCCGGCTGAAAATCATTCCGAGGTATTGCGCAGACCGGCCCGCTGCATCAGCGGCACCACCTCACGCCCGAAGAACTCAAGGTCGGGGAGGTAGTCGAAGAAATTCACCTGCACGCCGTCGCAGCCGGCACCATTCAGTTTGGCGAACCAGTCGACGATCTGCTCCGGGGTGCCGACGAGGTGGACGTTGCCGCCGATCACCCATTGCGCGCGGCTGTGGCCGCGCCACGAGGCGGTGTCGCCGCTGGCGAAGGTGCGCACGAAATTATCGGCCGCGACCGCATCCTCGTTCTCCAGAATCGCCCGGTAGGCCGCTCGGGCCTCCGCCTCGGTGGCACGGCAGATCACGTGCGGGTTGATGACCGTCTTGACCTCGCGCCCGTATTTGCGGGCGAGGTCCTTGATCTTCGCATTGTGCGCGGGCAGGGCCTCGCAAGCCTTCACCGGATCGGCCCCGGCCGGGCTGGTGATGAAAATAAGATCGGAGTGCTTCGCTGCGTATTCGAGCCCGGCGCCGGACGAGGCCGCGTTGACGAGGAATGGGCGGCGCGGCCCCGGCTTCGGTGCCAGGAATGCGCGCTCGGTCTTCCAGAACCGGCCGTCGAAGCTAAGCTCCTCGTCCTCGGCCCAGAGCCGCTCCATGATGGTCGTGAACTCGTCCGCCATCACGTAACGATGATCGTGCTCCAACGGCTCGAGCCCGAACATGCGATACTCGCTCGGCTTGTAACCGGTGACGACGTTGATCCCCCACCGACCGCCGCTGATGTGGTCGAGAGCGGCGCCGAATTTCGCCAGATGGAGCGGATGCCAGGCGTAAAGGATGTGGACGGTGTTGATCAGCACGATCCGTCTGGTGAGCGTCGCCAGAGCGGCGTTTGCGATGATCGGGTCCACCTCGTGCTCGCGAAAATGGATCTCGCCGCCGTAGCCGCCCTTGCCGAGCCACTGAGCGAGGCCGAACACCAGGTCGAACCCGAGCGCCTCCGCCATCGTCGTGCAGCGGGCGATGTAGTCGAACGTCCACGACGTCGATCGCGGCGCCTTCGACGGGCTCCAGGCACCCTCCTGCATCGGCAGGAAGAGGCCGAGCAGGAGCTTGTGATCGCCCAGGCGGGAGAGCGGCGAGGCGGGCCCGGCGGTCGCCTGCGCGGCCGGACCTGCGGGCTTGAGGTTATCGCGCAATGCGAAACTCCTCTTCGGTGCCGGAACGCCCCGAACGGGTAACGCCCCGAACGGGTCAGCTTGATGGCTTGCTGCCGGCAAGGCTGAGCGGGAGCGCCATCCCCTCGTTCGTGTCCCGGGCTTCCTCGCTCTCGTAGCCGGCCCCCGAGCGGTCGCGCAGGAATAGGGCCGACACCGCGCTGATCGCGGCGATGACGGCGAGATAGGTGCTGATCGCCATCGACGTCCGGTAGAGATGTGAGCAGCCAAGCCGCGATGATCGGCGCCGGGCCGCCCGAGGTGATGGAGGCGAATTGGTAGCCGAGCGAAGACCCGCTGTAGCGCATGCTCGGAGGGAAGCTCTCGGCGATGAAGGCCGCTTGCGGCCCATACTGCATGTCGTGCACCGGGAGCGACAGCAGGATCGCGAGGACGACGAGGGCATCGATCCGCGTGTCGAGCATCATGTAGTAGGGGAAGGCGAATGCCAGCATGGTCAGCGCGCCGATGACGTACATCCGCTTGCGCCCGATGCGGTCCGAAAGGTAGCCGAACAGCGGCGTCGTGCACAGCGAGATGCACGACGCGACCAGGACGGCGTTGAAAAGGAAGCCCTTGGAGAGCTGGAGCGTGCCGGACCCGTAGGCGACCAGGAACGTGGTGAATAGATAGAACGGCGCCTGCTGCCCGGTCCGGATCAGGCATGTCAGCACGACCTCCCGCCAGTGATACCGGAGCACGTCGAGCACCGGAGCCCGGCGGACCTGCTTGCGTTCGGCGATGTTCGTGAAGACCGGCGTTTCGAGCACGCCGACGCGGATGTAGATACCGATCGCCGATCAGCACGACGCTGAGCAGGAACGGAATGCGCCAGCCCACCGCCTCGAACCATGCGGGCGAACCGAGGCGGTTGATGATGTTCAGTACCAGAATGGCGAGCAGCA
This sequence comes from uncultured Pseudomonadota bacterium, assembly GCA_963762525.1. Taxonomy (GTDB): domain Bacteria; phylum Pseudomonadota; class Alphaproteobacteria; order Acetobacterales; family Acetobacteraceae; genus DATFDN01. The sequence goes on along the minus strand of CAVXKT010000011.1, from coordinate 145,072 downwards.
GCCCGAGCGGGGAGCCGAACTGCGGCCAACTGCCCATCAGGCCGCGACGCTTGTCGAATTGCGACCACTCGGTCGCCACGGCGACCGAGCCGCCCCACTCGCCGCCGACGCCGATCCCCTGCAGCATGCGCAGGACCACGAGGATGAAGCCGCCCCAGATGCCGATCGAGGCGTAGGTCGGGACGAGGCCGATGAGGACGGTGCTCACGCCCATCAACATCAGCGTCGCGATCAGCGTGGCCTTGCGGCCGATGCGATCGCCATAATGTCCGAACAGGGCGGCGCCGATCGGACGGGCGGCGAAGCCGAGGAAGAACGTCGAAAGCGCGAGGAGGGTCCCGGCGAACGCGTTCTCCCGCGGGAAGTAGAGCTTGCCGAAGACGAGGGCGGCCACGAGGCCGTAGAGATAGAAGTCATACCACTCGATCATCGTCCCGACCGTCGCCGCGAGCACTGCGCGCCGGGCGTGCCGCCCCAACTCGGTTGTCGCAGCCGTGCCGGTCGGCTGATCCGGGCTGTCCATCGCGTTTCGTTCCTCCCGTAGCGCCCCCATTGTTCGGGGGTTGCAAGCGGCGCCTCGACGATACGGGACCTTGGAAATGCCGCGATGGTGGGCGCGACAGGGATTGAACCTGTGACCCCTCCCGTGTGAAGGGAGTGCTCTCCCGCTGAGCTACGCGCCCGTGTGCGGATAACTATCGGCCGCGGGACGGCGGTGCAAGGGTCGGGCGTTGACCGCCCGTGGCCGATCCCGCACAACCGCGCGCCACAGCCACGGGTGCGACATGAATTTCGAAGACCTCGCGATCGGCCGGACCGCCAGCCTCGGCAAGACCATCACCGAGGCCGACATCCTGATGTTCGCCGCCGTCAGCACCGACACCAATCCGGTGCACCTCGACGCCGAGGCGGCGAAGGCGTCGGTGTTCGGCGAGCGGGTCGCGCACGGGATGCTGTCGGCCGGGCTGATCAGCGCCGTTCTGGGCACCAGGCTTCCCGGCCACGGCACCATCTATCTGGGCCAGACGCTCCGCTTCCGCGCCCCGGTGAAGATCGGCGACACCGTGATCGCGACGGTCGAAGTGACCGCGCTCGATCCGGCCAAGCGCCGCGCCACGCTGAAGACCACCTGCGCGGTCGGCGATAAGCTGGTGATCGAGGGCGAGGCGCAGGTGCAGATCGCGTTCTGATGCGGCTGTTTCGCGACTGGCGCGTGCCGGCGGATGCGCGCGGCGCGACCGTGGCGCTCGGCAATTTCGATGGCGTGCATCGCGGCCATGCCGCCGTGCTGCGCGCCGCGCACGCCGCCCGGCCGGACGCGTCGCTGGCGGTGCTCACGTTCGAGCCGCACCCGCGCGAGGTATTCCGCCCCGACGACCCGCCGTTCCGGCTGACACTGTCGGCCGAGCGGGCCGACGCTCTGGCCGCGCTCGGCGTCGCCCTGATCTACGAAATCCCGTTCAGCAACGAGTTCAGCCTGATGACGGCGGAGGCGTTCATCGCCGACGTGCTGCATGGCGCGCTCGGCGCCCGGCATCTGGTCTGCGGCCCGGACTTCGCCTTCGGGCATCGCAAGCGCGGCGACACGGCGCTGCTGGCGGCGCGCGCCGAGGCCCTGGGCATGGGGCTGACGCTGGTACCGCCCGTATCCGATGCCGAGGGTCCGCTCTCCTCGACCCGCATCCGCCGCGCGTTGCGCGACGGCTATCCCGAGCGCGCCGCCGAGGAGCTGGGGCGGCCCTGGGCGATCCGCGGCGAGGTGGCGCACGGCGACAAGCGCGGCCGCACGATCGGCTTTCCAACCGCCAATATCGCGCTTGGCCGCCACCTGGAACCGGCGCGCGGCGTCTATGCGGTGCGGGTGCGCGGAGGCGACGGCGTGGTGCGACCGGGGGTCGCCAATCTCGGCCGCCGCCCGACCGTCAACGCCGGGCCGGAGAGCCGGCTGGAAGTCCACATCTTCGACTTCGAGGCCGATATCTACGGCGCCGAGCTCTGCACGGCGTTGCTCCACTACATCCGCCCGGAGGTGAAATTCGCCGGGCTGGATGCGCTCAAGGCCCAAATTGCGGCGGACGCGGTGGAGGCGCGGCGATTGCTGGGAAGTCCTGACGAAATCGAATTAACTTGAGGTAGTTATGATGTCAGTTAAGTTGTCTGCCCAAGGCAAAGACCAAGACCCTCAAAGGATCACTTCATCTGCACCTTGCCCGGGATGTGGACCTGATCCAGCATTTCGTTCCGTCTCCCGACATTCAAGACTAGTAGTCGATCATTCGCATGAATCTCGACCATCCTGGAGAGGGGCACCCGCATTCACCTGCTCGCGGTCAAATCCTGCCATCTTGGCATAGCCGCGCACGATCGCCTCGCGCTCGGCGTAGGGGGCGACTTGCTCGACGTCCTCGAATCCGTCCGGCGCGCGTTGTTCCAGCACGTCGATGACCCGCTCGGGTCCGCCCAGTCGGTTGGTCAGCACGATGTCGGCGGTCATCGTCCGGCGTTCGGCGTCGTACGCCGTCAAGGCATCGGCGACCGGCGCCGCGCTCAGATGCCGCGCCAGCGCCCGCGCATCCAGGATCGCCTGGCTGGCGCCGTTCGAGCCCACCGGGTACATCGGATGCGCGGCGTCGCCCAGCAGGGTGACGCGTCCGAACGACCAGCGGGGCAGCGGATCGCGGTCGCACATCGGGTATTCCCAGAAGACGCCGCTCGCCTCCACCAGCGCCAGCGGCTCGACGAAGCCTAAGCGGAAGCGGTCGCGCAGCAACGGGGCGAGATCCTCCATCCGGCCCTCGCGGTTCCAGTCCTCGCGCCGCGGCGGTTCTGCGCCGGGCGGCGCGATGCGCGCCTGCACCGCCCAGTTGGTCAATCGCGTTGCCGGACGCGCGATGTCGGCGTGGATCGGGTAAAAGACGAATTTCGCGTCCATGCCGCCGGCGATCACCATGGTTCGCCCGTCCGCGTGCACCGGCCATTCGGCGGCGCCGCGCCACAACATCGTGCCGTTCCAGATCGGCGGCCCCTCATCGGGATAGAAGTGCGCGCGCACCGTCGTGTGGATGCCGTCGGCGCCGACCAGCGTATCCGCCGCCACCTCGAACGTCTCGCCACTGGCGCGCCGTTCGAAGCGAGACAATACAGCAGCGCCGCGCTCCTCGAAGCCGAGCAGGCGGCAGCCGGAATGGATGCGCGCCGGCCCCAACCGCTCACGCGCGGCGCGCAACAGCACGCCATGCAGCTTGCCGCGATGGATGGAGAATTGCGGCGCCTCGAACCCGGCATCGGTGCCGCGCAACTCGCGCCACACCTCCTGGCCGTAGCGGTTGGCGTAAATCAGCTCGCGTGTTCGGATGCCGGCCCGATCCAACTCGGCGAGCAATCCGAGCGCGGTCAGCTCCTTGATCGCGTGCGGCAACGTGTTGATGCCGACACCCAACTCGCCCGGCTCGCGCACCTGCTCGAACACCTCGCAACCGATGCCGGCCGCGTGCAGCGACAGCGCCGCCGCCAGCCCGCCGATGCCGCCGCCGACGATGGTCACGTCCATGGCCCATCCAAGCGCCCGCGGTGGCGCCGCGCAAGGCTCCGGGCTTACAGTCGCTCTCGCCGGAGGAGAGCAATGCCAACCGAGGTGGACAGCTTCGCCCGCGACAACCTGCCGCCGCGCGCGCAATGGCCGGAATTTCGGCTGACCGAAGCCGGGCTCGATTACCCGGACCGGTTGAACGCCGTCGCCGAACTGCTGGACCACGCCGACGACGCTCGCCCGGCCGTCGGCACGCCGGACATGATGTGGACCTATGCCGAATTGCGCGAGCGGGTGGACCGCATCGCCGGCGCCTTGTCCGGCCCGCTCGGCATGGTGCCGGGCAACCGCGTGCTGCTGCGCGCCCCCAACACGCCGATGCTGGTCGCGGCGACGCTGGCGGTGATGAAGGCCGGCGGTATCGCCGTGCCGACCATGCCGCTGCTGCGCGCCCGCGAGCTGCGCTTCGTGGTGCGAGAAGGCGCGGATCGGCCTGGCGCTCTGCGACCATCGGCTGCTCGACGAGATGGAGGGCGTCGGCGTGGCCCGGGTGGTGGCGATGGGCGGCGCCTCGGAGCTGGAGAACCTGATGGCGACGCAGCCGCCGGGCTTCGCGCCGTTTCCGACCGGCGCCGAGGACGTCTGCCTGATCGCCTTCACCTCCGGCACCACCGGCGTGCCGAAGGGCACCATGCACTTTCACCGCGACCTGCTCGCCGTCTGCGACACTTACGGCAAGCACGTCCTGCGCGCCCGCGCCGACGACGTGTTCACCGGCTCGGCGCCGATCGCCTTCACCTTCGGCCTGGGCGCGGTGGTGCTGTTCCCGCTGCGCATCGGCGCCGCCACGATCCTGCTGGAGCAGGCGAGCCCCGAGAAGCTGATGGAGCTGATCCGCGGCGGGCGCGTCAGCGTCTGCTTCACCGCGCCGACCGCCTATCGCGTCATGCTGGGCATGATGCGCGCGGGCGACGCCAAGGGCCTGCGCATCTGCGTCTCCGCCGGCGAGGCGCTGCCGAAGGCCACCTGGGAGGCGTGGCGGGTGGCAACCGGTATTCCGATCCTCGACGGCATCGGCTCGACCGAGATGCTGCACATCTTCATCGGCGCCCCCGCCGAGGCGATCCGGCCGGGGGCGACGGGCCTTCCGGTCCCCGGCTACGAGGCCAAGCTGATCGACGCCGAGGGGCGCGACCTGCCGCCGGGCGCGACGGGGCGGCTCGCGGTGCGCGGTCCCACCGGCTGCCGCTACCTCGCCGATCCGCGCCAAGCCGCCTATGTCCGCGACGGGTGGAACATCACCGGCGACACCTATCGGCAGGACGCGGACGGGTATTTCTGGTTCCAGGCGCGGTCCGACGACATGATCATCTCGGCCGGCTACAACATCGCTGGGCCGGAGGTGGAGGCGGCGCTGATCTCCCATCCGGCGGTGGCGGAATGCGCGGTGGTCGGGGCGCCCGACCCGGACCGCGGCATGATCGTCAAGGCGTTCGTGGTGCTGCGCGCCGAACATGCGCCGTCGGCGGAGATGGCGCGAGTCTCTGCAGGACCACGTGAAAGCCGAGATCGCACCCTATAAATACCCGCGCGCGATCGAGTTCCTGCCCGAGCTGCCGCGCACCGAATCGGGCAAGGTGAAACGGTTCTCGCTCCGCGCTCCCGGCTGATGCACTACGCCTGGGATTTCGGCGCCCTCGCGCCGTATTGGTCGCTGCTGTGGCGGGGCACGCTGATCACCCTCGCCTTCACCGCCGGCACCATCGCGTGCGGGCTGGCGCTCGGGCTGCTGATCGGGCTCGGCCGGCTGTCGCGCTCGGCGCTGCTGAACGCGCCGCTGATCGCGTTGATCGAGGCGTTTCGCTGCACCCCGCTGCTGGTGCAGATCGTCTGGTTCTACTACGCGCTGCCGGTGCTGCTGCACGTGCAGATCCCCGCCATCATCGCCGCCGGGGCGACGCTGTCGCTCTACACCGGGGTCTTCTATGCCGAAATCTTCCGCGCCGGGATCATCTCCATCGAGCGCGGGCAATGGGATGCGGCGCGCGCGCTCGGTCTCTCGCCCTGGCGGATGATGCGGTTCGTGATCCTGCCGCAGGCGGTGCGGCGGATGATCCCGCCCTTCGTCAGCCAGTCGATTACCCAGCTCAAGAACACCTCGCTGGTTTCGACCATCGCCGTCCCCGATTTGCTCTACCAGGGGACCATCATCACCGAGACCACCTATCGCCCGCTGGAGGTCTATACCGTGGTCGCGGTGATCTACTTCGCGCTGCTGTTCCCCAGCACCATGCTGGCGCAATGGTACGAGCGGCGGCTGACGGCGCGGCGATAACCGGCCGGGCGCCTATTCCCAGAATTTCCCGCCGCTCGGCAGCCGGGCGAAGTCGTTCGCTTCGTGGCAGAGGAAGACCGGCACGCCGGCGCGCTCGAACTGCTTCATGCGCAGCCGCGTCATCGTCATTGCGCTGGTGCTCCAGTCGAACGGCATCGGTACCATCGCCTCGAACCCGTCGCGCTGATGGCCGACATCGGCGCCGAGGCACAGCTTACCGCGCTGCGGCAAGTTGAGGATCAGCGCCTGATGTCCGGGGGTATGGCCCGGGGTCCGGAGCAGCCGCAGGCTCCCGTCATCGAACAGGTCGCAGTCGCCGTCGATTTCCACGATTTCAAGCTTGCGGATGTCGCGGAGATCGTTCTGGCAGAATGCCGGCCGCGTCCACGCGTCGGGCCACAGCGCGTAGCGGATCTCGTCGCGCTGCATCACATGGACTGCGTTCGGGAAATACGACATGCCGCCGGCGTGATCGAGATGCAGGTGCGAATAGATCACGTAGCGCACATCCTCCGGCCGCGAGCCGAGCCGCTTCAGTTGCGCGTCGATCGCGTGTTCGCGGGTGAAGCCGTGCGCGCCGAACGCGTCACGAATGCCGGCGCCCCAATAGGCCTCGGCGCGGTCCGGATCGGCGACGGCATCATTGATGCCGGTGTCCCACAAGATCAGCCCGTGTTTCGGATGCTCGATGATGCCGACCGTCGTCGGCACGGAAATCTTGCCCGGCGCGAAGGCGACCAGCGTGTTCTTGTCCAGGTACAGCGGCCCGGCATCGACGACGGTGAGGCGCAGTCCGGCCATCACTTCCTCCTCGGGTGCGGGCCGACTTCTATTCGGCTCGCTTGCGCCGAGCAACGCTTCGGCTAAGCGTGCCCCACGCTCCCCGACAGCAGCAACGGGTCGATCTTCAGCAGCGCAAGCGCGCGGCGCCACTTGGTGTCATCGGCCTCGCCGAAGACCACCGCCCGGTCGGCGGGTACCGACAGCCAGGCATTCTGCTCCATCTCGGCGTCGAGCTGCCCGGGCCCCCAGCCGGCATAGCCGAGAGCGAGCAAGCCCTCCCGGGGGCCGCCGCCTTCGGCGATCACCTTCAGCACATCGAGGCTCGCCGTCAGCGCAAGCTCGTCGTCAACCCGCAAACTTCCGTCGCCGGTCCAGTCGGTCGTGTGCAGGACGAAGCCGCGCGCGCTTTCCACCGGCCCGCCGAGGCACAGCCGGATGCGGCGTGCCGGCGGCACCGGGGCGATCTCGAGCTGGGTCAGCAACTCATCGAAACTCGGCTTGGCGAGCGGGCGGTTGATGACCAGCCCCATCGCACCCTCTTCGGTGTGCGCGCACACGTAAATGACGCTTTGGGCAAAGGGTGGACTGGTGAGCCCCGGCGTGGCGACCAGGAGCTGGCCCGTGTACGGGGAGGCGGTGTCGCTCATCTCAACGCATTTGGGGCGCCGAGCCGCCCCTGCAAGCCAGGGTGACAGGGTAGGGCGGGCCGGTCTAGGACTGGCCGGGCAGCGAAACAGGAGCGAGGCGATCATGGCCATCAGGGTCGGCGACAGCATCCCATCCATGAAACTGATGATGGCAAACCCGGACGGCCCCAAGGAGACCACGACGGACGAGGTGTTCAAGGGCAAGAAGGTGGTTCTGTTCGCCGTTCCCGGCGCGTTCACGCCGACCTGCAGTGTCAAGCACCTGCCCGGCTTCGTCCAGCAAGCCGAGGCGCTGAAGGCGAAGGGCGTCGACACCGTCGCCTGCACCGCGGTCAATGACGCCTTCGTGCTGAGCGCCTGGGCCAAGAGCCAGGGTGCGGAGGGCAAGGTGGTGATGCTGGCCGACGGCTCCGGACATTTCGCCAAGGCGCTCGGCCTGGAGCTGGACCTGATGGGGCGCGGCATGGGCGTGCGCAGCCAGCGCTATGCGCTGGTTGCCGACGACGGCAAGGTCACGCATCTGGCGGTGGAGGAGCCCGGCGGTTTCGAGGTGAGCCGCGCCGAGTCGATTCTGGCCGGGCTTTAGGTTTTCAGCCCCGCTCGGCGTGCCGCTCGCGCTCAAACCGATCGGCGAACTGCGCACCCCGTTCGCCCGCCTCGGCGACTGTCCGCGCAATGGTCGCCAGCTGCGTCCGGCGCCGCCATGTCGGGCGGTGCTGGACCCGGCTTACCTGCCGGGGCTGGCGAGCCTCGACGGTTTCAGTCACTTGATCGTGCTCTACTGGCTGCATCAGGTCGGCGCGCCTCTGCTCACCGTGACCCCGCCCTTCGATCCCTCCCCCCGCGGCCTGTTTGCGACGCGCGCCCCGCATCGGCCGAACCCGATCGGGCTTGCGGTCGTCGCCTTCGAGGGATTTGAGGATGCGCGCACGCTGAAGCTGCGCTATCTCGATTGCCTGGACGGCACGCCGCTGCTCGACATCAAGCCCTATCTCGCGAGCACCGACAGCGAGCCCGAGGCCACGATGGGCTGGCTGACGCCGCACGCCACGCCCCGTTGACTCGGCCCCACCGCTTCGTCACCCTGCCCTGGACGCGCCGCAGAGCATAAATCTGGCGCCGCATGCAGGGAGAGCGGATGGGAAATCCCGAGGGCGCGCTGCTCAGCGTCCGCGACGTCGTGGTGCGTTTCGGCGGCGTGGTGGCGCTCGCCGGCGTCTCCTTCGATGTCGGCCGCCGCCAGATTTACGGGCTGATCGGCCCGAACGGGTCGGGCAAGACCACGCTCTTCAATTGTATCAGCGGAATCTACCGATACGGCGAGGGCGATATCCTGTTCGAGGACCGCTCGCTCAAGCGCGAGCCGCGTTATCGGATGTCGCCGCTCGGCATCGGGCGAACATTCCAGAATGTGGCGCTGTTCTCGCGATTGTCGGTGCGCGAGAACGTGCTGGTCGGCGGGCATCATCTCGCCCGTTCGGGGTTCGTCGCCAATGCCCTCCGCCTGCCGGTGGTGCGCTCCGAGGAGGCCGCGGCGCGCGAGCGGCTGCGCGACATTTTGGAGCTGCTGTCGCTCGAGGGCGTCGCCGATCTGCCGGTGGGCGGCCTGCCGTTCGGGACCCAAAAGCGGGTCGAGCTGGCGCGGGCGCTGATGGGCGCGCCCAAGTTGTTGCTGCTGGACGAGCCGGCCGGCGGACTGAACCATAGCGAGGTCGATGAACTGTCGGAGCTGATCCGCCAAATCCGCGCGCATTTCGAGATGAGCGTGCTGGTGGTCGAGCATCACATGAGCATGGTGATGGGCATCTCCGATCGCGTGGTGGCGCTGGAATTCGGCAAGAAAATCGCCGACGGCACCCCCGATGAGGTGCGCCGCGAGCCGGAGGTCATCCGCGCCTATCTGGGCGGCTCCGCCGACGACGAGGCGAGGCTCCATGCCGGCGCTGCTTGAGGCCCGCGGGCTGCACGCCGGCTACGGTCAGACCAAGGTTCTGCACGGTCTCGATTTTGCCGTCGAGGCGGGGCGCACGACGACCTTGCTGGGCGCCAACGGCGCCGGCAAGACCACGACACTGCGCGCCATCTGCGGACTGATCCGTCCGCAGGGCGAAGTGCGATTGGGCGAGCAACGCATCGACCGCAAGGCGGCCGAGGAGATCGTCCGTCTCGGTGTCGGTCATGTTCCGGACGGGCGCGGCACGCTGATGGAGCTGACGGTCGAGGAGAACATGCGCCTCGGCGCCTACACGCGTCGCGACAAGAAGAACGTCGCCGGCGATTTCGAGCGCATGTTCGACTACTTTCCCCGCCTCAAGGAACGCTACCGCCAACAGGCGGGCACCCTGTCGGGGGGTGAGCAACAAATGCTGGCGATCGCGCGGGCGCTGCTGGTGAAGCCGCGCCTGCTGTTGCTCGACGAGCCTTCCTTCGGCCTGGCGCCGCTGATCGTGCGAGATATCTTCAGCATTCTGCGCCGCATCCGCGGCGACGAGGGGGTGAGCATCCTGCTGGTGGAGCAGAACAGTTCGGTCGCGCTCGATTTTGCGGATTATGCGTATCTGCTGGAGACCGGGCGCATCGTCGTCTCCGGCCCGGCGGCGGATTTGCGCAAGGACGAGGCGGTCCGGCGGGCGTATCTGGGGTATTGATGCGAATGGTTGCACCCGCACCCGGCACGCTTCCACCCGGCACGCTTGCGCGCGACCTCTCCCGCAAGCGGGAGAGGCGAGATCGCCTCTCCCGCTTTGCGGGAGAGGCCGCCGCGCCGGTTCGGCGCCGCGGGTGAGGGTGGCGCGCGAAGCGTGCCGGGTGAGGGAGACGTCAAGTGACCGGGCTCGCGCATCAGATCATCTCCGGGCTCGCCAGCGGCAGCATCTATGCCGCCGTCGCGCTGGCACTGGTGATGATCTATCAGGCCACCCATCACATCAATTTCGCGCAAGGCGAGATGGCGACGCTCTCGACTTACATTTGCCTGACGCTGATCAACGCCCACGTGCCCTATTGGGCGGCTTTCGTCATCACCGTCGTCGTCTCCTTCATCCTGGGTACGCTGATCGAGCGAATTCTGATCCGGCCGATGACCAATGCGCCGATCCTCTCGGCGGTCGGCGTCTTCATTGGCCTGCTGCTGGTCATCAACGCGCGTCGACGGCTGGGTCTGGGACTACATTATCAAGCCCTTTCCCTCGCCCTTCGGTGGCGGCCAGCCGATGCTGGGCGGGTACGTCTCGGCGCATGAGGTGGGGGAGACCGGGGTGACGCTGCTCGTGCTGCTGCTGGTCTATCTGTTCTTCCGCCACACCACCCTCGGCCTCGCGATGCGGGCGGCGGCCTTCAATGCCACCTCGTCGCGGCTGTGCGGGGTGCGGGTCAACCGGATGCTGATGCTGGGCTGGGGCCTCGCGGCCGCGATCGGCGCAATCGCCGGGATCATGGTGGCGCCGATCGTGTTCCTCGACCCCAACATGATGTTCGGCATTTTGACTTACGCCTTCGCCGGCGCCCTGCTGGGCGGCGTCGATAATGCGCTCGGCGCCGTCATCGGCGGCTTCGCCGTCGGAGTGCTGGAAATCTGTTCGGCGCCTATGTGGTCGGCACCGAGCTCAAGCTCACCGTGGCGTTGTTGATCATCGTCGCCGTGCTGCTGGTCAAGCCCGCCGGGCTGTTCGGCCGCGCGATTCAAAGCAGGGTGTAGCCATGCGCGACAGCAATCCGCAGACGCGGTCGGATCGGCGGGAAGATCAATTGCCGCCGGCGCTGCTGGTCGCCATCGCCGTCGTTGTCGGCATCGGCGTTGCGCTGACCTTCCTGGTCAGCAGCTATCATCTGTTTCAGCTCACGATGACGATCTGCTACGCTTGCGCGATCCTCGGCTTGACCGTCCTCACCGGCATCAACGGCCAGATTTCGCTCGGCCACGGCGCCTTCTACGCCGTCGGCGCCTACACGACGGCGGTGCTGATGGCGAACTACAACTGGCCGTACTGGGCGACCATCCCGATCGCCGCCATCCTGGCGGGCGATCGTCGGATTCCTGGTGGGCTTCCCGGCGCTGCGCCTGACCGGGCTCTATCTGGCGCTGGTGACGCTGGCGCTCGCCGTCGCGGCCCCGCAAATCCTGAAGGTGAACGCGCTCTCCGACCTGACCGGCGGCGTGCAGGGACTGACCACCGACAAGCCGGAGGCGCCGTTCGGTATCGCGCTCAATCCCGATCAGTGGATTTATCTGTTCACGCTGGCGGTCGGCTGCGTCGTCTTCCTGCTCGGCTGGAACCTCACGCGCGGGCGGATCGGGCGGGCGATGATGGCGATCCGCGACCAGCCGCTCGCCGCCGAATTCGATGGGCATCAACCTCGCCGCCGTGAAGACCCGCACCTTCGCGGTCAGCGCCGCCTTCACCGGCGTCGCCGGCGCGCTCACCACCATCGCCGTGCAGTTCGTGGCGCCCGACAGCTTCAACCTCTTCATCTCCATCTGGTTCTTCGTCGGCCTCGTCGTCGGCGGCGTCAGCTCGATCCCCGGCGCCCTGTTCGGCGGCGCCTTCGTGGAGTTCATTCCCAACGTCGCCAACGACATCTCCAAGGCGGCGCCGGGGGCGATCTACGGCCTGATCCTGATCGCCTTCATGTACCTGATGCCGGTCGGCGTCGCCGGCGCGATCCGGCGGCTGTTCCGCTTCGCCACGACGCGAAGGGTGCCGGTTCGGCGGTAGGGGTGCCATGCTCGATATGACCGGCAAAGTTGCGATCGTCACCGGCGCCGGCTCGGTCGGCCCCGGTTGGGGCAACGGCAAGGCAGCCGCGGTGCTGCTGGCGCGCCGGGGTGCGAAGCTCTGGCTGGTGGACATCGAATCCGCGGCCGCCGAGGAGACGCGCAATTTGATTGCCGCCGAGCGCGGCGAGGCCGTCGTCCACGCCTGCGACATGCTGGACGGCGCCGCCGTGGCGGCGATGATCGCCGGCTGCGTCGATCGCTTCGGGCGCGTTGATGTGTTGGTCAACAATGTCGGCGGCTCCGCGCCGGGCGACGCGGTGACGATGACCGAGGAGATCTGGGACCGGCAGATCGACTTCAACCTGAAGACGGTGTTCCTGGGCTGCAAGCACGCGCTGCCGGTGATGGCGCGGCAAGGCAGGGGCGCCATCGTAAACGTCAGCTCGGTCGCCGGTCTGCGCAACGACGGCCATGGCGGACGCACCCATGTCGGATACAGCGCTTCCAAGGCGGCGGTGATCCAATTCAGCCGCTCGACCGCCGGCGCGTTCGTCAAGCAGGGTATCCGGGTCAACACCGTCGTGCCGGGGCTGATGCACACGCCGCTGGTCGAGCAGCGGCTGGCCAAGACGGTGGCCGGCGGCGACGCGGCGGCGCTGATCGCCAGCCGCAATGCGCGCTGCCCGATGGGACGCATGGGCACCGCTTGGGACGTCGCCAACGCCGTGCTGTTTCTCGCCTCCGACGAGGCGGGATACATCACCGGGACCGAGATCGTGGTCGATGGCGGGCTGATCCTCGCCTCGCCCTGACACAAGGAGACCGAGATGGCCGAACGCTTCCCCGAGTTGACGCCCGAGACCATGACCACCGAACAGCGGCGCGTCGCCGACGCCATCCAGAGCGGGCCGCGCGGGGCGGGTCTGCGCGGCCCCTTCAACGCCCTGCTGCGCAGCCCCGAGCTTGCCGATGCGGTGCAGAAGGTGGGCGAGGTCGTCCGCTTCCGCAGCTCCATCCCCGAGGGTCTGAACGAGCTGGCGATCCTCGTCACCGGCCGCAAATGGACCGCGCAATACGAGTTCTACGCGCATCGCCGGTTGGCGCTGAAGGCGGGACTTCGCCCCGCGATCGCCGATGCGGTCGCCGCCGGGCGTCGGCCCGAGGGCATGGCCGAGGACGAAGCCGACGTTTACGACTTCGCCACCGAATTGCTGGAGACGGGCGAGGTGAGCGAAGCCGTTCACGCCCGGATCCTCTCCCGCTTCGGAGAGCGCGGGGTGATCGATCTGGTCGGCGCCTGCGGCTACTACACGCTGGTGTCTCTGGTGCTGAACACCGCACAGGTTCGGCTCCCGTCCGGTGAGGCGCCGCCGCTCAAGAAACTGCGCTGACGGGAGATCGCGATGAAATTCGGCCTGCGCTACTGCAACACCGGCCGCTATACCGATCCGAAGGAGGCGGTGGCGCTGCTTCAGGCCGCCGAGGAGGCGGGCTTCGAGTCCGCCTGGACGGTCGAGCACATCGTGGTGCCCGAGGGCTATCAGTCGGCGTACCCGTATGCGCCGAGCGGCAAGATGCCGGGCAAGGAATCGGAATTCACGCTGCCCGATCCGCTGATCTGGATGGCCTATGTCGCCGCCGCCACCGCACGCATCAAGCTCGCGACCGGCGTCATCATTCTGCCGGAGCACAACCCGGTGCTGTGCGCGAAGCAGGTGGCGACGCTCGATCACCTGTCGGGCGGACGGGTGATCCTCGGCATCGGCGTGGGCTGGCTGAAGGAGGAGTTCGACGCGCTCGGCGTGCCGTTCGAGCCGCGTGGGCGGATGACCGACGAGTATATCGCCGCCATGCGCGAGTTGTGGGCGGCCGAGGCGCCGACCTTCGCCGGCGAATTCATCCGCTTCGAGAAGGCGCATATGCGCCCGCGGCCGATTCGCGGCTCGGTCCCGATCGTGGTCGGCGGCCACACCAGGGCGGCCGCGCGCCGCGCCGGGCGGCTGGGCGACGGCTTCTTCCCGGCCCGCGGCACCACGCCGGAACTGCTCGATCTGGTCCGCCAAACGGCGCGCGAGGCCGGGCGCGATCCGGCCGCCATCGAAATCACCGTGAGCGCGCCAGAGGATCTCGCGACCATCCCCGAATTGGCGCGCGCCGGCATCCACCGCGTCACCATTCCGGTGATGTCGAATTTCGGCCTCAACAAGCGCATCAACGGGCCGGAGGATGCGCTGGTCTGGCGCGAGACGATTGCGCGCTATGCGACCGTGTGAAGCTGAAAGCGCGGACTAGCTCGCCGTCCTGACGGCTGCGGCGTGGTGCGCCTTGTGGATGTGCTTGTGCAGGGCATGATGCGCGGGCTTGTTCGCGCCGGTTTGCGCGCGCGCCGGCGCGGTTGCCGTGGCGGCGACGGCCAGCAGCGCCAGAGCGGCGAGAACGGACTTGCGGATGGACATGGGGGAGGCTCCGGTCAGGCGTTGGGCGACGAATCGCTCGTCAGACCGCTCTTGCCCGACCGTTGCGGATTCGCGCAAGAGCCGCAGACGGAAAGATCACGCCGTTGCAAAGGGGTCACAGCCATCAGTCAGAGCAGGCACAATTCCATGAGTTCGCGCCGCAAATCCTCGGGCAACGCCGCCTCGATCGCGGCGCTCGCATCCAGATCCTCCGGCGCCTCGGAAGGCGCCAGATAGCGCCATCCCTGGAACGGCCGCATCAGCCGTCCGCGCACCGCGACCAGATGCGGATCGAGCAACAGGCCGGCGCATTTGCTGCCGTCTTCCCAGCGATCCTCGACGATGCCGCCGATGCGCTGGCGCGCCCGCAGCGCCCCGCCGATGACCCAGAAAATCGAGCCGCCGCCGACGATCTCGGCGGCCCGGCGCGGGCGGTTGCGGGTGCGGTGACGCAACGGCGCAACCGCTGCCCGCTCGGCCTGAATGGCGCGAAGATGAGCGAGGTCGCGCACGCCCACGGCAAGCTTCACCAGATGCAGAATCGGCGCCGCCATGCCCCGGTATGCGGCGCTCGCGGCGAGCGGGCAAGACCCCTCACCCGGCGCCGATGAAGGCGCCGGGTGAGGGCGTCAGCCCTGCGGCTGGGCGGCGGTGCGCAGATAGGGCTTGAGCGTCTTGAACCCGCCCGGGAACTTCTGCTTCGCCTGCTCGTCGGAAACCGAGGTCGGGATGATGATGTCCTCGCCCGGCTTCCAGTTCACCGGCGTCGCCACCCCGATGGCGCGCCGCCAACTGGCACGCATCCAGCAGCCGCAGCACCTCGTCGAAGTTGCGGCCGCTGCTCATCGGGTAGGTGAGTGTCGCCTTGACGCGCTTGTCGGGTCCGATCACGAACACCACGCGCGCGGTGGCGTTGTCGTTGGCGGTTCGCCCCTCGGAGGTGGTGCCGGCGCCTTCCGGCAACATGTCGTAAGCCATGGCGATCTTCAGGTCGGGATCGCCGATCATCGGATAGTTGACGGCGTAACCCTGCGTTTCCTCAATATCCTTCGCCCATTTGGCGTGACTGCCGATGGGATCGATGCTGAGGCCGATGATCTTGCAGCCGCGCTTGTCGAATTCGGGCTTCAGCCGGGCCATGTAGCCGAGCTCGGTGGTGCAGACCGGGGTGAAGTCCTTCGGGTGCGAGAACAGGATCGCCCACCCGTCGCCGATCCACTCGTGGAAGTTGATGCGCCCCTCGGTGGTATCGGCGGTGAAGTTCGGCGCCTCGGCGTTGAGACGGAGCGACATGGCATCCCCCTTCAATTTCGTGATCGGCCGAATGTGGCGCCGGATCATGCGGCGGAAAAGGGGCGCGGGAAAGTCTGGTCCAGAACGGCGCCTTCGCGATAACATATGCTCCCGCGAAGGCGGTCCGGAGGCAGCGATGATCTTCCGCCAGTTATTCGATGCGACTTCGGGCACTTACACCTACCTGCTCGCCAGCCGCCGCGGCGGCGAGGCGCTGATCATGGACCCGGTGTTGGAGCGGGTGGATCGGTACCTGCAACTCATCCGCGAACTCGACCTCAAGCTGGTGAAGGCGGTCGATACGCATCTGCACGCCGATCACATCACCGGCCTCGGCGCCCTGCGCGACCGCACGCGCTGCATCACCGTGATGGGGGAACTCAGCAGCGTCGATGTGGTCTCGATGCGCGTCGGCGACGGCGACCGGCTCCGCATCGAGGGGCTCGAGCTCGAAGTGATGCACACGCCCGGACACACCGACGATTCGTACAGTTTTCGCATGGCCGACCGGGTGTTCACCGGCGATACGCTGCTGATCCGCGGCACCGGCCGAACCGATTTCCAGAACGGCGATCCGCGCGCGCAGTACAAATCGATCTTCAACCGCCTGTTGCGCCTGCCCGACGAGACGCTGGTGTTTCCGGCGCATGACTACAAGGGCGACACCGTCAGCACCATCGGCGAGGAGAAGGCGTACAATCCGCGCCTGCAGGTGAAGTCGGCCGATGAGTACGCCGCGCTGATGAACGGGCTCAACCTGTCGAATCCCAAGATGATGGATGTCGCCGTGCCGGCCAACATGCGTCAGGGATTGGCGCAGGCCGAAATCGCGCGCCGCGGCTGGGCGGTGACGGCGTCGGCGGCGCGGGCGCTGATCGGACGTCGCGACGTGGCGCTGATCGACCTCCGCGAGCGCGCCGAGCGCGACAAGCACGGAACGATCCCCGGTGCGCTGCACGCACCGTATGCCGATCTGCCGGAAAACATCCAGCCCGGCGGAATGCTGCACGAGCTGGCCACCGAAACCGGCAAGCGGTTGCTGTTCTTCTGTGCCTTCGGCGAGCGTTCGGCGATGGCGGTGCAGGCGGCGCAGGATGCCGGGCTCACCGGCGCTTGCCACCTCGAGGGAGGGATGGCGGCGTGGAAGACCGCTACACCAACCCCGCCGCCAGATTGACGGTGAGCGCCACGATCACGGTGTTGAAGAGGAAGCTCAGCAACCCGTGCAGAGTCGCCAGGCGGCGCAATTTGCGCGCGGTGATCTGCACGTCGGAGACCTGGAAGGTCATCCCCAGCACCAGCGCGAAATACACGAAGTCGAGGTAGTCGGGCGCCGTTTCCCGGGGAAATTCAAGTCCGCCGTCGAAGGTCCGGCCGTCCGTGCGCGTATAGAATTCGTGTGCGTAGCGGAAGGCAAAGGTGGTGTGGACCATGAGCCAGGACAGCAACAGCGTCGCCATCACCAACCCGACATGGAAAACCCGCCCCGCCCCGTGCACGTCCTTCAGATTGGCGAACTCGCCCAGCACCGCCGCCAGGCTCACCACCGTGGCGGCGATGGTGAGGGTAAAGATCGTCCACTCGCCTTCCTGCTGGAGCGCCGCATCCTCGGCCATGCGCGCGCGGCGTTCGGTGCCGAACAGATAGGCGGCGAGCGCCAGATAGACGATCACGCCCACGTCCCAGGCGTCGGACGCGCGCATGGCCGCGGAAAGCTCGTTCGGCAACACGAGCCAGGCGATCACGCCGCAGATCACCCCGGTCCACAGCCGCGGCCGACCGGCGATCGCCCGCCAGATCAGCGGCACGCGGCCGCCACGCCCGTCTCCACGCCCGCCTCCAGTCCCATCGTTTGCGCCAGCCGATCGAGCCGGCGCAGCACGCTATCCCCGGCGAACACGCCCATTCCTTCGGTCAGATGCAGCACCAGCCGCCGGCCGACCAGCGATAGCCGCGTGGCCGCCAGCAAATCCGGCGTGCCGGCGCTCAGCGTATAGGCGAGCCGGAGCGCGGTTCCCATGATCTCCGCCCGCCGCGCGCCCGCGACATCGAGCAGCAGCCGCGCATCGCGGAGGAATCCGGCGTCATCGTCCACTTCGTAGCGAATCGCCACCGCCAGCGCGAGGAAGCCGCGGGCGTGGTGGCCAAAACCCAGGCCGGGGCTGCGGAGCACGCGCCAGAATGCCTGCTCGGCACGAAACTCCGGGTGGTCGCGGCTGGCGAGATCGGACATCCAGCACAGCGCCCTGCGCAGGCGCCGCACCGAAGCATCCTCCTCGGGAAATAGCGGCGCGGTCCAGTCGATCAGCAGCGGCGGCAGAGCCGGGTCGCGACCGAGCATGTGCGCATAGTCGTGCCCGGCGGCGATCAGCGGGTCTTCGGCGCGGATCGCCGGCGACATGCGACGCATGAACCAGCCCTCGCGCAGGCCGCTGGCGCTGAACACCACCCGTCGCGCTCCGCTCGCGCGCAACACCCGGCGCATCACCACCGCGGCCCAGGGCAGATCGTCGATCGCGCTTGCGGGGCACCGGGAGCCGTTCCAGCGCGCGCCGGCCGGCGGTGGCGATCATCGTCGCCAATTCGCGCGCCTCGTCGCGGCCGATCGTGTATTGATGGACCATGTGCAGCGGATACGCGGTTTGCGCCATGTGCAGCCGGGCGAAGGCGCGCCAGGCGCCGCCGACCAGATAGAGATCCTTTTCCGCCGCATCGCCGAGCCATTGCACCGAGGCGAGGTCGTCCTCGACGATGGTCCGTCCGCGGACGATGTCGCCGCCGGCGCGCTCGGACAGCCTGATTACGCCGAGCGGCAACGTACGCGACTCCACGCCCGGCCGACCCTCCGCCAGCCGTACCAGCTCGAGCGAGCCGCCGCCGATATCGGCCAGAACGCCGTCCGCCTCGGGGATGCCGCACAGCACGCCGAGGGCCGAAAACTCCGCCTCCTCGGCTCCCGAGAGGATGCGGATCGGCACGCCCGGAAGCTGCGCCGCCAGTGAATCGACGAAGGCGGCGCCGTTGGCGGCGTCGCGGACCGCCGCCGTCGCCAGAACCTCGATCACCTCGGCGCCCATCGCGCGCGCCACCGCGTGATAGCGGCGCAGCACCGTGACCGCCTGCCCCACGGCCGCCTCATTCAAACGACCGCTCGCCTGCAAGCCCTTGCCGAGTCGCAGCACCGCCTTTTCGTTAAAGATCGTCACCGGGTTGCGACACCGCCCCTCATAGACCACGAGACGGACCGAATTGGACCCGAGATCGACGACCGCACAACGCGGCGCGGCGTCAGACACGGCAAAGGGCATGGTCTAATCCTGATTGAGGCGGTCGGGCCGGCGCGCCGCAGCGTGCTCTCACCGGACCGTGCAACGCCGAGCCGCGGCCGGACAGCGAGGGGTTGGTCATGAAGTAGTCGTGAGCCGAGACGACCCGCTTGCCCGGCCGGTACGCGACGCCAGGCGCCGTCGCCGCGCAGCTCCCATGACTGCATCGAATCCTTCAGGTTCACCACCATGATCTGATCGAGAACCTGCGCATGCACGGTCGGGTTGTGGATCGGCACCAGCGTTTCGACGCGCCAATCCATGTTGCGGACCATCCAATCGGCGCTGCTGATATAGACCAGCGCGTGCCGGCCGGGCAGCGGATGGCCGTTGCCGAACACGCAGATGCGGCTGTGCTCAAGGAACCGGCCGACGATCGACTTGATGCGGATGTTCTCGGAAAGTCCGGCAATGCCGGGACGCAGGCAGCAGATGCCGCGCACCACGCCCATCACCTTCACCCCGGCGGCGGAAGCGCGATAGAGGGCATCGATCAGCGCCTCGTCCACCAGGCTGTTCAGCTTGAGCCAGATGGTCGCCGGCCGGCCGGCGCGGGCGAACGCGATCTCGCCCCCGATCAGCTCCTCCAGCGCGGTTCGCAAATTGAGCGGCGAGAACGCCAGCGCGTCCAGCCGCTCGGGCTGCGCGTAGCCGGTCAGGTAGTTGAACAGCCGGGCGGCGTCGCGCGTGAGGTCGGGATCGGTGGTGAAGAAGCTCAGATCGGCATAGTTCGCGCGCGGTGATCGGGTGGTAGTTCCCGGTGCCGAAATGCGCATAGGAGCGCACGTTGAGGCCCTCGCGCCGCACCACCAACGACAGCTTGGCGTGGGTCTTCAGCCCGGCGAAGCCGAACACCACCTGCACGCCCGCCGCCTCCAGCGCCCGCGCCAAGTGGATATTCGCCTCCTCGTCGAAGCGGGCGCGCAGTTCCACCACCGCCGTCACCGCCTTGCCGGCCTCGGCCGCCTCGATCAGCGCCTTCACGATCGGGCTGTCGTGGCTGGTGCGGTAGAGCGTCTGCTTGACCGCGATCACCGTCGGGTCGCGCGCCGCCTGGCGAAGGAATTGCACCACCACGTCGAAGCTCTCGAACGGATGGTGGACGATGATGTCCTTGGCGCGGATGGCGGCGAAGCAGTCGCCGCCGAAATCGCGGATGCGTTCGGGAAAGCGCGGCGTGTAGGGCGGAAATTGCAGGTCCGGCCGGTCATCCACGATCAATTGCCGCAAATCGGCGACGCCCAGGATCCCGCCCTGGATGTGGATCGCCTCGGGTTCGGCGTGCAACTCGGCGGCCACCAGATCGCGCAACTCGCGCGGCATGTCGGCACTCAGGCTGAGATGGATGACGACGCCCCGCCGCCGGCGCTTCAGCGCCGTTTCGTAGGAGCGCACGAGGTCTTCCGCCTCCTCCTCGAACTCGACGTCGGTGTCGCGGATCAGCCGGAACAGGCCGTGGCCGAGGATGCGGAAGTCGCGGAACAGCCGCGAGAGGAACCGACCGACCACGGCCTCCAGCATCACGAAGCGTATCCGCGCGTCCGGCCGCGACGGCAGGCGCACGAACCGCTCCACTTGCGACGGCAGCGGGATCAGCGCCCGCATCGTGGTTCCGTCCGCCGCGCGCGCCATGCGCAGCGCCATCACCAGGCCCCGATTGGGGATGAACGGGAACGGATGCGCCGGGTCGATGGCGAGCGGCGTCAGCACCGGAAATACGCGGTCCATGAACCACGCCTCCAGCCAGGCCAGGTCCTCGGCGCCAAGCTGCGCGGGCTCGCAGGTCTCGATCCCCGCATCGCGCAGCAGTCCGCGCAGCTCGGCCCACACCCGGCGTTGGTCGTCAAGCAGCCCCTCGGCGCGCACCTTCACCTCGGCCAGTTGCTGCGCCGGCGTGCGTCCGTCGGGCGAGAGCGTGCTCAAACCCGCCTTCGCTTGGCCCATCAGGCCGGCGACGCGAACCGAGTAGAACTCATCGAGGTTCGACGCGCTGATGGAGATGAAGCGGACCCGCTCCAGCAGCGGATGGCGGGAATTCTCCGCCTCCTCCACCACGCGATGATTAAAGTCGAGCCAGGACAGCTCGCGATTGATGAACCGATGCGGACTGTCCGGCATGATGGCGCCGCCCGGGGCGACGAGCACCGCCGAATCGGCGAGCACCTTCGGGGCGGAGACGACGTTCATGCGCGGAGCCTACACGCCAGCGCCGGGGTTTCGGTAGAGGTCCGTCAGTGCCCCATCTCCATGTTCATCCGCCCGCCGGTCGGGCGCACCGTGACCGTGGTGGTGACGGCGCCGGCGGTCGCGAAATCGAGCGTCAGCGGGAAGCTCTCGCCCACCGTGAGGGCTTGCTTCAGGCCGATCAGCATCAGGTGATAACCGCCCGGCGCCAGCACCGCCGGCTTGCCGGGTGCCACCGGAAGGGTTGCCACCGAGCGCATCGAGGCGACGCCGTTCGCGGTCATGGACTGGTGCAGCTCCACCCGCGCGGCAGCGGGGCTGCTGGCGCCGGTGAGCCGGTCCGGTGCGCCGGTATCGGTGACGGTGAGATACGCGACGCCGACCCGTCCCGCCATCGCCGGCCGCGACCAGGCGTTCTCCACCTTGAGACCGCCTTGCGCTCCCGCCGCCAGCGGAACCATCGCGAGCAGCGCAACGAGCAAAGCAATACCGCCTCGCCTTGCGGGAAGGGTTAGGGGGAGGGGATCCCGCGCCATCACGACGTCAGCTTCGCCAGCGTGGCGGCGAGTTGCTGCGCCGTGTCGCCGGTCTCGATCGGGGCGATGAAGCGGCCGTCGCGACCCATCAGATACATGAACGAGCTGTGGTCCATCGAATAGTCGTTCGGCCCCGGTCCGGTGACATGGCGGGCGGCATAGACGTGGTATTCGCGCTCCGCCCGGCCGATCTCGGCATCGGTGCCGGTCAGCCCGATCAGGCGCGGCGTGAACGACTTTGCGTATTGCTTCATGACCGCGGGCGTGTCGCGCGCGGGATCGACGGTGATGAACAGCGGCTGGATGTCGGCGCCCTTCGCTCCCATGCGGTCGAGCGCGCCGGCGACCTCGTTCAGGGTCGTCGGGCAGGCATCGGGGCAATAGGTGTAGCCGAAATAGACCAGCATGTATTTGCCGCGAAACGTGCGGTCGGTGACGGTCTGGCCACTGCCGTCCACCAGCGTAAACGGACCGCCGATCGCCGCCGCCGGGCTGCCGCTCGCCCAAAAATACAGTCCGGCGCCGAACAGCAAGAGCGCCAGTAGCAATCCGCCGGCGGCGAGCGGCAGCGCATGGGCGGTCGAACGAGATCGAGGCATCGGGCCGTCCTAGCACGTCCCGGGGATTACCGTCAGGTGGCTCGCGGCTTCGGGGTTTCGGGCGCGGAGGCTATGCGAACGCGCGTTGCAGAAACAGCGCGCCGCGGCTTATTCCCGCCTCGTCGATGCCGTGCCCGAGCCCCGGCGCGTACTGGGCCTCGACCGGGAATCCGGCCGCACGCAGCGCCCGCTCGGCATCGCGCGAGCGGCTGACCGGCACCACGTCATCGGCCTCGCCGTGCACCAGCAGGATCGGGGCGCGATTTTTGGCCTCGCTCGCCAGCGCCTCCGGCGCCAGCAGGGCGCCGGAATAAGCGAGAAGGCATCGGGGCGCGCCGGCCCGCCGCAATCCCGTAAACAGAACCGTCATTGCGCCCTGACTGAAGCCCATCAGCGCGTAAGCCTCGGGCGGCAGCGTCAGGCGTGCCAACTCGGCGTCGATGAACGGATCAAGCAGCGCCGCCGCGCGGCGCGCGCCCGCCGTCATCACCGACGGCGTGCGATCGGCGACGCTGAACCATTGCCGGCCGAAGCCGATCGGATCCTGATCATAACGCTCGGGCGCGCTCGGGGCGACGAACGCCGCGTGCGGCAGCGCCGGCGACCAGGCGGCGGCGAGGTCGATCAGATCGTGTCCGTCGGCGCCGACGCCGTGGCACAGCACCACCAATTGCCGTGCCGCGCCGCCGGCGGCCGGATTGCGACGGGGGCCATCGAGCATCCTCGTTCTCCTCTTGCGAACGCGCCGGCCGGGCGCCTTCTCTTATCGCGTGTCCACCACGCGCTTCGCCCCCAGTCCGACCGGATTTCTGCATCTGGGCCATGCCCGGGCGGCGCTGTTCGCGCGTGAGCGGGGCGAGCGCTTTCTGTTGCGGCTGGAAGACATCGACCGCATCCGCTGCCGCCCCGAATTCGCCGCCGCCATCGTTGAAGATTTGCAGTGGCTCGGCCTCGATTGGGACGGTGAGGTTCGCGTGCAGTCGGCGCACCTCCCCGAGTACCGCGCCGCACTGGATGCGCTGTCGGCGCGCCGGCTGCTCTATCCCTGTTTCTGCACCCGGGCCGAGATCGCCCGCGAGGTTGCCGCGGCGGCGGCTGCGCCGCACGCGCCCGATGGCGCGCCGCTCTATCCCGGAACCTGCCGTCGCCTCGCGTCCGAGGAGCGGGGCGCGCGTCTTGCGGCCGGCCTGCCTTATGCGCTGCGGCTCGACATGGGCCGCGCGCTCGGCGAGGCCGGGTGTCTGCGCTATTACGAACGAGGTGAGGGTTGGACCGTCTGCCGCCCGGCGCGGTTCGGCGATGTCGTGCTCGGGCGCAAGGACGCGCCGGCGAGCTATCATCTCTGCGTCACCCACGACGACGCGCTGCAAGGCGTCGATCTGGTCACGCGCGGCCTCGATCTGCGCCCGGCGACCGATCTGCACCGGCTGCTGCAAGCGCTGATGGGCTGGCCCGCGCCGTCCTACGCGCATCACGCACTGCTCGCGGATGCGCAGGGGCGGCGCTTGTCGAAGCGCGCCGGCGCTCCGAGCTTGCGGGCGCTGCGCGCGCGCGGCTGCGCGCCCGCGGAGGTGCGGGCGATGGCGGCCACTCAGGCCGGCGCCGACTCGGCGATCGCGCCGGCACGGGCCAGTTCCGGATCGGTCAGGTAATCCGGCATCGCGTAGGCGGTCAGACGGGGGATGTCGCGCAGGCTCACGCGCGCGCCCCGCGTTTCAACACCGAATTCGCGGAGCGCGGCGAAGGCGCGGGACAGATTTTCCTGCCGGCAGCCGAGCCTTGCGGCGAGCAGCCCCTTCTCGAACGGCAGCCGCAGATCGGCCGCGTGCGCGCCGGGATCGGGCACCAGCGCCAGCAGATAGCAGCCGAGGCGCTGCGCCGTGGTCCGCAGCTTGAGGTCGCGGATCTGGCGCACCAGGTCGCGATAGTCGCGCGAGAGCGAATTCGAGCAGCGCCCGGCCAAGTTCCGGAATGCGCTCGATTAAAGCCAGCAGCGCCGCCTGCTCGATCGCCAGCAGGCGGCCGCGGGTGACAACATGGGCGGTCTGCAAATACGGCATGTGCAGCATCACCGAGGCCAGCACGAAATCGCGCGGCGGATCGATGACCTCCACCACGGCCGCGGTGCCGTCGGGTGCCGTGCTCGACAACGCGATCCGACCCTCCAGCACATAAAAGAGGTGCGTCGGAAGACCGCCTTGCCGACACAACTCGCGACCCTGTGCGACCTCCATCACGGCGCTGATCGCGTCGAGTTCGGCGAGCACGGAGGCGTGCAGATCCTGGAACGCCGGAATGTCGCGCACCGCGCTCGGGCCGGGTTGCATCGGGCTCTCTCCTCTCCGGGGCGGCGGGCTCGCTATTTTGCCGACGCCCTCTCTGGCGCAAACTGCTCGCCGACGGCAATCGCGTAAAGTCTCGAACCGTGGCGGACGGAGAAGCATGATGCGGGCGGTGATGTGCGAGGCGTTCGGCGGCCCCGAGGTGCTGGCGATGCGAGAGTTGCCCGACCCGCCGCCACCCGGGCCGGGGCAGCTTCAAGTCCGCATCCGCGCCCGCGGGGTGCAGTACGTGGACGTGCTGCAACTGGCGGGCAAATACCAGGTCCGCCCCGAGCCGCCGTTCATTCCCGGCGGCGAGGCGGCGGGCGAGGTGATCGCCGTCGGCCGGGGCGTCAGCGGTTTTCGGACGGGCGATGCCGTCATGAGCCGGCACAAGACCGGCGCCTTCGCCGAAAAGGGAAACGCCGACATCGGCGACTGTCACAAGGTGCCGCCGGGCATGAGCATCGAGGAGGCGGGCGTGTTCCTCTCCGGCTTCGCCACGCCCTATCACGCGCTGCTGCAACGTGCTCGCCTCGCCGCCGGCGAATTCGTGCTGGTGCATGGCGCCGCCGGCGGGATCGGCATCGGCGCCATCCGGATCGCGCGCATGACCGGCGCCCGCGTGATCGCCACCGCCAGCACCGAGGAGAAACGCCGGGCCTGTTTGCAGGAGGGTGCCGAGCACGCGCTGGATTACCGCGCGGGCTTCGTCGATGCGGTCAAGCAGATCACCGGCGGGCGTGGCGTCGATGTCGTCTATGACCCGATCGGCGCCGACGTCACGGAAGAATCCCTGCGCTGCCTCGCCTATCGCGGGCGGCTGGTGATCCTGGGTTTCCTCGGCGGCAATCCGGCAACGATTCGCAGCAACTATCTGCTCATCAAGGCGATCGACGCGATCGGCATCTACATGGGCGCGTTCGGCCAGCATGAGCCGGAGCGGGCGGCGGCGAACACGCGCGCGCTGCTCGAATTGGCGGCTGCGGGCAAGCTACGCCCGCGCATCTCGCATTGCTTTCCCCTGGACCGCGCCGCCGACGCGATCCGGGCGGTGATCAACCGCGAGGTGATCGGCAAGGCGGTGCTGACCGGATAGGCTCAGCCCGCTCGTGCGGTGTCGGCCAGCGTCTTGCGTAGCCATGCGCAGCAGCCGTTCATCGCCTCGCCGGCGATATCGACGATGCCGACCCAGAACAGGAAACCGTGGTTCATGCCGGGGTAGCGGATCAGCTGCGTCGGCACACCGGAGGCGCGCAGCCTGGCCGCATAATCTTCGGCCTCGTCGCGCAACGGATCATATCCGGCGGTGACGATCAGGGCGGGCGGCAGGCGCGCCAGATCGGCAGCGCGCGCCGGCGCGGCGCGCGGGTCCGCGGCTTGCGCGCGGTCGCGCAGATAGTGGTCCCAGAACCACACCATCGTATCGCGCGTCAGCCCGTAGCCCTCGGCGTTCTCCGCATAGGAGGGCCCGGGACGGCTGTAGTGGTCCGTCACCGGATAGATCAGCAATTGCCCGAGCGGCGCCGGACCGCCCTCGTCGCGCAGCCGCTGGGCGGTGACGGCCGCCATGGTGCCGCCGGCGCTGTCGCCGGCGAGGGCGAGGCGCCGGGGATCGGCGCCCAGTTCGGCGGCGTGCGCGCCGGCCCATCGCGTTGCCGCCAGGCAGTCATCAGGGCCGGCGGGAAACTTATGCTCGGGCGCCAACCGATAATCCACCGACACCACCACGCAGCCGGCGCCGGCGCACAGATTGCGGCACATGCCGTCGTGCGTGTTCAGACTGCACACCACGAAGCCGCTGCCATGAAAGAACACCAGGAGCGGGAATGGACCATCGCCGGGCGGACGATAGATGCGCAGCAGCAGCTTGCCGCCGGGACCGTCGATAGCGCGTTCCGCCACATCGCCGACCGCGGCCGGCTTCGCCATCACCGCGATCCGCGCCTCATATTGCTCGCGCGCCTCGGAAACGGGCAGCGTGTGCGTGGCCGGAACCCCGGTTCCCTTGTCGAGCAGGGCGCGGATTTGCGGATCGAGCACCGGGGACCTCCCTTCGCGCCGGCGCGCCGATTTGACACGACCGTGACCCCTCGTTACCCCGCGCGGCCACGGCAATCCATCCGTCCGAGGGATCCGGCCATCCATGCCCGTCCACGCGTTCGTCTTCCCCGGCCAAGGCAGTCAGTCGGTCGGCATGGGCCGCGATCTCGCCGCCGCCTTCGCGCCCGCCCGCGAGGTGTTCGGGGAGGTGGACGAGACGCTCAGGCAGCGGCTTTCGAAATTGATGTTCGAGGGGCCGGCCGACGAACTCACGTTGACCGAGAACACGCAGCCGGCGCTGATGGCGATGTCGCTCGCCGTGCTGCGGGTGCTGGAGAGCGAAGGCAACTTCCGGCTTCGCGACCGGGCGGGCGTGGTCGCGGGGCACTCGCTCGGCGAGTACAGCGCCTTGTGCGCCGCCGGGGGATTCGCGTTGGCCGATACCGCGCGCCTATTGCGGCTGCGCGGCGAGGCGATGCAGCGCGCCGTGCCGGCGGGCGCCGGCGCCATGGCGGCGCTGCTCGGGATCGAACTGGAGGAGGCCGCTTCGATCTGCGAGGAGGCCTCCCGCGTGCCGGAAACCGAAGACCGGGAGGTGGTGGAGCCGGCGAACGATAATGGCGGCGGCCAGGTGGTGATTTCCGGTGCCCGCCCGGCGATCGAACGCGCGGTGGAGATCGCCCGGAGGCGCGGCGTGCGTCGGGCGATGTTGCTGCCGGTCTCGGCGCCGTTTCACTGCGCGTTGATGGCGCCCGCCGCCGACGTCATGGCTGAGGCGCTGGATGCCGCCCTTCCCGCGCCGCCGATGGTGCCGCTGATCGCCAACGCCTCCGCCGCCAAGGCGACCGATCCGACGGTGATCCGCGATTTGCTGGTCCGGCAGGTTACGGCAACCGTGCGCTGGCGCGAATCGGTGCAGGCGATGACGGCGCTCGGCGTCGATAGCTTTGTCGAACTCGGCCCCGGCAAGGTGTTGAGCAATCTGATCCGGCGCATCGTCCCGGACGCGACGACGGCCGCCGCCGGCACGCCGGCGGAGATCGAGGTGGTGCTGAAGACGCTGTAAGGCGATTGGCGAGGCATTCGGGGAGTGCCATGTTCCGGCTCGACGGCAAGGCGGCGCTGGTCACCGGCGCCTCGGGCGGTATCGGCGCTGCGATCGCGCGGGCGTTGCACGCCGCCGGCGCGCACGTGGCGTTGTCGGGCACCCGGCGGCAGGTGCTGGAGGCGCTGGCGAGCGAGCTCGGCGAGCGCGCCGCCGTCTGCCCGGCGGACCTTGCCGATCCGGCCGCCGCCGATCCCCTGATCGCGACCGCCGAGGCCGCCGCCGGCCCGCTGCATATTTTGGTCAACAACGCCGGCCTGACGCGCGACATGCTGGCGCTCCGCATGACCGACGCCGACTGGCAGGCGGTCCTGGATGTCGATCTCTCGGCGCCGTTCCGACTGGCCCGGGCGGTCCTGCGTGGCATGCTGCGCCGCCGGGCCGGGCGCATCGTCAACATCGGCAGTGTCGTCGGCTCCATCGGCAATCCCGGACAAGCCAACTACGCCGCCGCCAAGGCCGGGCTACTCGGGCTTACCCGCGCGCTGGCGCGCGAGGTGGCGCCGCGCGGCGTCACGGTGAACGCGGTGGCGCCCGGCTTCGTCGTCACCCCGATGACCGACGCTCTATCGGAATCGCAGCGCGCGCGGATCGCCGAGGCGATCCCGCTGGCCCGGCTGGGCCAGCCGGAAGATGTCGCCGCTGCCGTGGTCTATCTCGCTTCCGACGAGGCCGGCTGGATCACCGGCGCGACGCTGCACGTTAATGGCGGCATGGCGATGGCGTGAGCCCTCACCCGGCTTGCGGAGCGTGCCGGGTAAGGGGCCGCTGGCGCCCTCCGGCGAACCATGCTAAGCGCGCACGGCCGTCGGGCGCACTCCGCGGCCGTCGATCAGGCATGGCGATCGTCATCGATCGGACCCAATCGAAACTTTTTCAGTCGAACGGAGTACAGAGCCGATGAGTGAAGTCGCCGACAAGGTCAAGAAGATCGTCGTCGAGCACCTGGGCGTGGAGGAATTGAAAGTTACGCCCGAGGCGTCCTTCATCGACGATCTCGGCGCCGACAGTCTGGATACGGTCGAGTTGGTGATGGCCTTCGAGGAGGCCTTCAGCGTCGAGATTCCCGAGGATGCGGCGGAGAAGATCAGCACCGTCAAGGACGCCGTGGACTATATCGAGAAGCAGAAGGCCGCCTGAGGAGCGGAGCGGGAGTCGGCCCATGCGGCGGGTTGTGATCACGGGAATGGGGATCGTGAGCCCGCTCGGCCTTGGCGTCGAGCACGTATGGCGGCGGCTGATCAACGGCGAATCGGGGATCGGCGCGATCCAGTCCTTCGACACCAGCGAACTTCCGTGCAAGGTCGCCGGCCAGGTGCCGCAAGGTACGAAGGTCGAGGGCGCGCTGGACCTGGCGGAATGGATTCCGGTGAAGGACCAGAAGAAGATGGATCGTTTCATCCATCTGGCGCTGGTGGCGGCGACCGAGGCGGTGGAGGATGCCGGCTGGAACCCGGAGGACGAGGACGAGCGCTGCGCAACCGGGGTGATGATCGGCTCGGGGATCGGCGGTCTGCAAACAATCTACGACGGGTCGGTGCTGATCTCGCAGGGGCGGGCCCGCCGACTGTCGCCGTTCTTCATTCCGGCCGCACTCATCAATCTCGCATCCGGGCATTTGTCGATCAAATACGGCTTCAAGGGCCCGAACCATTCCGCAGTCACCGCCTGCGCGACCGGCGTGCACGCGATCGGCGACGCGGCGCGGCTGGTGGGCTTGGGCGATGCGGAGGTCATGGTTGCCGGCGGCGCCGAAGCCGCCGTCTGCGAGCTGGGCATCGCCGGTTTCTGCGCATCGCGCGCGCTCTCCACCGGCTTCAACGATCGACCCCGCGCGGCCTCTCGGCCGTGGGATCAGGACCGCGACGGTTTCGTGATGGGCGAGGGCGCGGCGGTGTTGGTGGTCGAGGAGCGCGAGCACGCGCTAAGGCGCGGCGCGAAGGTTTATGCCGAGGTGGTCGGCTACGGGATGTCGGGCGATGCGCACCATATCACGGCGCCGGCCGAACGCCACGAGGGCGCCGCGCGGGCGATGCGCGCCGCGCTGCGCAACGGCGGGGTGGCGCCGGCGGAGATCGGCTATGTGAACGCGCACGGCACGTCCACGCCGATTGGCGATGATCTGGAGCTGGAGGCGGTGGAGCGCGTGTTCGGCGACGCTGGGCGCGGGCTCGCGATGTCGTCCACCAAGTCGGCGACCGGGCATCTGCTCGGCGCGGCGGGCGCTGTCGAGGCGGTGTTCTCGATCCTTGCGGTGCGCGACAATGTGGCGCCGCCGACGCTCAATCTCGATGTGCCGAGCCGTGACAGCGTGATCGATCGCGTGCCCCACACGGCGCAGGAGCGACGCATCGACGCCGCATTGTCGAACAGCTTCGGCTTCGGCGGCACCAACGCGAGCATCATTTTCCGCCGGGCCGCCTGAGATGAAGCGCAGTGCCGGACGCATTCTGACGACCCATGTCGGCAGCCTGCCGCGTCCCGACGATCTGCTCGCCTTCATGACGGCGAAGAGCGAAGGACGAGACGTGGACGAAGACGCCCTGGCCGGGCGCGTGCGCACCGCAGTCGCCGAGGTCGTGCGCCGGCAGGCGGCGATCGGGCTCGATGTCATCAATGACGGCGAGATGAGCAAGGTCGGGTTCATCCCCTACGTCAACGAGCGGCTGGCCGGCTTCGATCGAGCCGAAGCCGGCGCGAGCGGCGGCAGTTACTGGGGCCGATCCCGCGAAGCGCGGGCGTTTCCGGACGTCGGGCGGGAGAACGTCATCGCCGGCGCCGATTGCGGCTTTGCCAGCTTCGCGACCTCACGCGAAATGCACCCGAGCATCGTCTGGGCGAAGCTGCAATCGCTTGTCGAAGGCGCGCAGATCGCAAGCCGGAAGCTTTGGGAAGCGTAGCGGTTTCTCCTGTGCGCCGGCGAAAGAAGCGCGACACCGGATCACAAGGGGCGGTCAGCGTCCGCTGCGAAACCGCTCGACGGCGGCCACCAGGGCACGGCGGATGCCCGGCTCCAACGCCGAATGGCCGGCGTCCGGCACCAGCGTGAGGCGGGCCGCCGGCCAGTGTTCGGCGAGGTCGAAGGCGGTGCGCGGCGGGCAGATCATGTCATAGCGTCCCTGCACGATCTCGGCCGGGATATGTCCGATCCGATCCATCTCCGCCAGCAACCCTCCCCGCGGCAGGAACAGCGCATGGGCGAAGTAGTGCGCCTCGATCCTCGCCAGGCCGAGGGCGGTACGATCCTGAGCGAAGCTCGTCACCGTGTCGGGGCTCGGCAACAAGGTGCTGCACGACCCCTCATAGACCGACCAGGCCCGTGCCGCGGGCATGTGGATCGACGGGTCGGGGTCGGTCAGACGACGCAGATAGGCGCCGAGCACGTCGCCGCGCTCCGCTTCCGGCAGGAAATGGACGAACTGCGCGTGCGCGTCCGGAAACACCGCGCGCACGCCGTGCAGGAACCAATCGACCTCCTCCGGCCGGCCTAAGAACACGCCGCGCAGCACGCAGGACATGACCCGCTCGGGGTAAGTCTGCGCGTAGGCGAGCGCCAGGGTGGAGCCCCAGGAGCCGCCGAACAGCATCCACCGCTCGACGCCCAGATGACGGCGCAAGGTCTCGATGTCGGACATCAGGTCCAGGGTGGTGTTCTGCGCCAGGCTGCCGAGCGGGCGCGACCGGCCGGCGCCGCGCTGGTCGAAGATCACCACCCGCCAGATGTCGGGATCGAAGAAACGCCGATGCACCGCCCCGGCGCCGGCGCCGGGGCCACCGTGCAGGAACAGCACCGGCCGGCCGCGCGCATTGCCGACTTGCTCCCAGTACATGACATGGCCGGCCGTCAGCGGCAGATATCCGGTCTCGAACGGACCGATTTCGGGGAACAGATCGCCGCGCGGCATGACGCTGATGGTATAGGTGGCGGCTTATGGACGGAAGTGGCACGTGATGGAGCGGCTGTGGGTGGGGTTGGGCGCACTCGCCGGGCTCGTTGCGGTCGCCATGGCCGCGCTGACCGCGCATGGATTGGAGGCGATCGGGCCGGCTCGACTGGCGATGGCGCGGAGCGCGGTGCAGATGCAGGGCTGGCACGCACTGGCGCTCGTGGCCTGCGGACTTTGGGCGCGGCGGGGCGGCCTGCTTGCCGATTGCGCCGCCGCGGGCTTCGCGATCGGAATGCTGATGTTCTGCGGCGCGGTCTATGCGCTGGCGTTGTCGGAGATCCGTCTCGGGCCGCTGGCCCCGGTCGGCGGGATGTTGCTGATGCTGGCTGGCTGCTGCTGGGGGCCTCTCAGCGGTGCGGGGGCGGTGAGCCGGTCGAGCCGACCGCTCTCCACCTCCAGCGGAAACAGTGCCGTCGGGTCGTCCACTTGCAGCAGGTGGAACACGTTGAAGCGATAGGCCGGCCCGGTGGACACCTCCGGCGGGGTGAACGGGAAGGCGAGGTTGCCGGCGGTGGAGAGCCGGCCCGGATAGCCGAAATGCAACAGGTACTGCTTGGTGGTGCGCATCACCTCGGCGGCGCGGGCGCGGGTGGGGGCGATCACCTCACCCATGACGAACACCTCGCCGGGCGGTGCCTCGTTCGGCGGCACCGCCATCCGCACGCCGTCCACGCCATAGACGCGAAAGCGCAGCGTATAGTCCTCCGGCTGATCCTCGCAGACCAGCTCACGCACGATCCCGGCCGCGCCCTCCAGGATCTCGCGATGCTGGCGGATGAAGCGCGGATCGGCGGCCCCGGCGAGCAGGATCGCGCGCTCGCCGATGCAGGCCGCACCCTCCAACTTTATCATCGGCCGCGCGGCTTCGTGCCAACGCGCACCGCTTACGCGCGTGCGACGATCGTCAAGCGCCGCATAGTGTGCTGCGGCGAGATCGAGCGCGCCGTCCGGCTCGTGCACCGAGAACGGATCGCCCTGTTCGTAAAGGCTGTGCGCGGCGACCGAGACCGGCGTGGCCCGTCGCTGCGGCGCCATGCTTTCCAGCTCGAAGCCGTCATCGTCGAGCGTTGCCAGGATCGAATCCCGCCCGCCCGGCAGGCAGCAGAGCGAGGCGCATTCGATGATCTTCGCCATATGCATGGCGAGCCCCGGCGCGTATCCGAGCATGGTCGGCAGGGCGGCGAAGATCGCGGTATCGCAGGCACGACCGGAAACGAGCACGTCGATATCCGCCGCCAGCGCGCGGCGGAACGCGCCGGTGCCCATCTGACCGACGATATGCGCGGCGGCGTCCACGTCCGCCTCGGTGAGCGGCGGCATTCCGTCGAGACCGGCGACTCGTCCGGCCCGCACGGCATCCTTCAGCAGCGCGCGCGGGATGTCGGCCCGCAGCACGCCCATCCGAAACGACAAGCCCTCGGCGCGCGCGATGTCGCGCAGCATGGCGAGCGTCGCCTCCAGATGCGGTGCGGCGCCGGCCGAGCCGGCCGAGCCGATCACCAGCGGAATGTCGAGCCGGCGCGCGCCCAGCAGCACCTTGCGCAGATCACGCCGCGTCGCCGCCGGCGCGGTCGCCATCTCGCCCGTTCCGAGATAGGTCGGCCCGATATCGATCGAGCCCATGTCGCAGCCGATCATGTCCGGAAGGCGTGCGAGCCCCGCCTCGAACGCCGGGGTCGGGATGCCGTAGCCGAGCTGGCCGGAAGCGCCAAGCAGGCGCATCGGCCGGCGCGCGCGACCGATGTCGGCAAGCACACGGGCGGCGGCGCTCACAGTTCGATCCCCAAAAGCGGCGCGTGCTGCTGCGCGCCATAGACGTCGCGATCGCCCGGATCGCCCGCCATCACCTTGCGGGCGAGCGTGATCTTGATGGCGCGGCCGAGCCGGTAGGGAATGACCGCGACATCGGTTTCCGCCACGCCGTAGAGCGCGGCGATCCGCCGGGGCGACAGCGCCGGCGATTGCGCCGCCCGGTCGAAGTCGGCGTCGGCGTCGAACATCAAATCGAGCGTGAGGCGTCGCGGCCCCGCGTTCTTGCTGCGGATCACCCGCGCCAGTTCCTGAAGCTGCATCGTTCAGCCGTCCGCCAGGCTTTTGTCCGCCAGTCCCTTGTCCGCCAGTTCGCGACGCGCCTTGTCGGTTTTCGCGAGATCGAGACCCATGCCGCGCAGCACCCGCGCCTCCTTGCTGAACTGGATGTCGGCGTATTCGACCACCTCGACCCGGTTGCCCCAGGGATCGAGGAAATCGAGAAACGGCCCGTCCACCATCTCGGCCCCGGCCGCCGCCGCGAGCGCGCGCACCGCCGAGCGGTCGTCCACCACCAGCCCGAAATGCCGATGGCCTGGCGCGGCGCGGACCGGCCCCTGCATCAGCGCGATGAACTGATCGCCCATATCGATGAACGCGGCATTCGCGCCGCGGCCGCGCAGCGTGAACGCGAAGATGCGCCCGTAGAACGCGAGCGCCTGCTCCACGTCGCCGACCTCGATCGCAATATGGTTGACCCCCACCAGTCGCGGCCGGTGGTCGTTGGCAGCCTCACTCATGATCTCCTCCGCAGCCGATCAAACCCCGATCGCGTCCAGCTCCTTGCCCGCATGGTCGGGCACGAACAGACGCACGCCGAGCGCCATCAGCAGCATCGCCACCGGGATCAGCAGGAAGGCGTCGGCGAACGAGCCGGTCCGCTGTTGCAGCGCCACCGCGACGAATGGCCACAGGATGAAGCCGACCAACCAGGCCACCGACCAGGCGAAGCCGTTGCCGACACCGCGAATGCGCGTCGGGAAGACCTCGGCGGTCAGCGTCATCGCCGGCGCCCAGAAGCCGAGAAAGCCGATGCTCCACAGCAGGCCATAGATCCACACCGCGGTGTCGCTCTTGGCGAACACCCAGAGTGTCATGAACACCGCGCCTTCTATCAGCATCGCATAGAAGGCCGGGCGGCGGCCGAAGCGGTCGGAGATCCACCCCGCCGCCAGCAGGCCGAGGAAGCCCGCCAGGCCCCAGGCGATGTAGAAGCTGCCGTATTTGGTGGTGGACCAATGGTGCTCGGTCGCCAGATAGAGCGGCATCCACCCGCCGACGGTGCCATAGATGATGGTGCTGCAACAGGCGATGAAGGTGGCGACGGCGGTATTGCGGCGCATGTCGGGCAGGAACACCTGCCGCATCGGGACGCGTCGCGTCTTGTCGATCCAGGCGCGATCTTCCTCCTTCAGCGTCGCACCGCGCGCTTCCGCCTCAGCGATTCGCCGCTTGCGGTCCTGGGTGCGCACCCAATAGGGCAACTCCGGGCAGCTTGGCGCGCACATAGACGGCGAGCAGCGCCACCACGGCGGGCACCACGCAGGCCCATCGCCAGCCCCAATGCGCGATCACCACGGTCGCGATCAGCCCGGCCAGCGAGGCGCCGAAGCACCAGGTGCCGCGGTTGATGCCGATGACGCGGCCGCGCAGATGGGCGGGCCAGGTCTCGGCAACCAGCATCGAGCCGAGCGCCCATTCGCCGTTGAGTGCAAAATTGATGACCACGCGCACGGCGACGAACACCACCCAGGTCTGCGCCAGCGCAATCACCGGCATCATCGCCGAGAACATCGCGATGTTGATCGCCAGCAAACCGCGCCGGCCGTAGCGATCGGCCAGCCACGGCCAGACGAACATTCCGGCGATGCCGATCAGGAGCGCGATCTGCCCGCCGCTGCGGTATTGCGGGATGGTGATGGCGAAATCCTTGATGATGAGCGGCGAGGCGAGGGCGAAGATCACCCCGTCCATGCCGTCGAACATCCAACCCAGGCCATTGGCGATGGCGATGTGCCAGTGCGTCGGCGTGACCCGCGTGGCGTCGCTGGCGGCGCGAAAGGCCGGCTGCGCCAAATAACGCTGCTCCAGCGGTCCGACGATCGGTTCGCCGGCGAGGCCCGCCCCCGCTGCGCTGCTCATGCACGCCCTCCACCGGCTCTGACGGCCGCCGCCATCAGCATACGCGCGCTCGCCGCCGGCTTCCAACTCCGGCGCTATTCGGCGGCGAGCGCCGATGGCACCATGTGCGGCAACGAAAGCGGATCGAGGCGCTTGCAATGTTGGAGACGCTGGTTGCCTTGCTGGCCGCCACGGCGATCGCGGTGCCGATCTCCCGCCGGCTCGGCTTCGGCAGCATTCTGGGATACCTGGTGGCCGGTGTGGTGATCGGCCCTTCGGGGCTGCGGCTCGTCACCGGCGTCGATCAGATCGCCAGCGTCGCCGAGCTTGGCGTCATCATGCTGCTGTTCCTGATCGGGCTCGAGATGCGCCCGCATCGGCTGTGGATCCTGCGCAAGGCGGTGTTCGGACTCGGCCTCGGGCAGATGGTGCCGACCGCGCTGCTGCTGACTGCGCTCGCCCATCTCGCAGGCGTCCCCCGGGAGGGAGCGACCGTGCTGGGCGCGGGTTTGGCCTTATCCTCGACCGCCATCGTGCTGCCGATGCTGGCCGAGCGCGATCTGCTTTCCTCCACCGCCGGGCGCGACAGTTTCGCCGTCCTGTTGTTTCAGGACATGGCCTTCATTCCGCTGGTCGCGCTTGTTCCGCTGTTGTCGGGCGCCCCGGTTCCCGACCATGTCCCCTGGCGCGACGTGCTGCGCGGCGTCGGCGCGATCGCCGCCATCCTGGTCGGCGGCAGCTTCCTCGTGCGGCCGGTGTTCCGCGTCGTGGGCGGGGCCAAGACGCCCGAGGTGTTCACCGCCACCGCGCTGCTGCTGGTCGCCGGCACCGCCGCGCTCGCCGATTGGGCGGGGCTGTCGATGTCGCTCGGCGCTTTCATGGCCGGCGTGCTGCTCTCCGATTCCGAGTACCGCCATGAAATCCAGGCCGACATCAAGCCGTTCGAGGGCCTGCTGCTCGGGTTCTTCTTCATCTCGGTCGGCATGTCCGCAAATCTCGGCCTCGCCGCCGAACGCCCGGGCACGGTCGCCGTCGCGGTGGCGGTGCTGGTGACGGGCAAGATCGCGGTGGCGTTCGCGGTAGGCTTGATCAAACGCGGCTCGGTGCGCAGCGCGCTCAGGTTCAGCCTGGCGCTGCCGGAGGGCAGCGAGTTCAGCTTCGTGCTGTTCGGGGTGGCCGTGGCCAGCGGCGCACTCGCGCGCGATCAGGCGGACCTGGCGACCCTGGTCATCGCCGTCTCGATGGTGATCGCGCCGATCCTGTTCGCGGCATCGGAGCGGCTGCTCATCCCGCGTCTCGAGGTCCGTAAGGAGCCGGCCTACGACACCATCGAGGGGCCGCCGACACCGGTTATCATCTGCGGTTTCGGTCGCATGGGCCAGATCGTCGGCCGCGTGCTGGCGATGCAGCGCATCCCGTTCACCGCCCTCGACAAGGACTCGACCCAGGTCGAAGTCATCCGTCGCTTCGGCAGCAAGGTCTATTTCGGCAATCCGACCCGCGAGGAGGTGATGCGCGCCGCCGGGGCCGAGACGGCGCGCGTGCTGGTGATCGCGCTGGATGACATGGAGGAGAACCTGCGGGTGGCGGAGATGGCGAAGCGTCAGTTTCCGAACCTCGCCATCCTCGCCCGCGCCCGCAATCGCCGGCACGCGCATCTGCTGATGGATCTGGACATCGCCGGGGTGGTGCGGGAGACGTTTCTTTCCAGCTTGCGCCTGACCGAGCTGGTGCTGAGCGCGCTCGGCATTCCCGAAGCGGCGGCGCATCGCGCGCTCGAAGTGTTCCGTGAATACGACGAGCGGGCGCTGGTCGAGACGCAGGCGATCGCCCATGACGAGGGCAAACTCATCCAAAGCACGCTTGATGCCGCCCGCGAGCTGATGGAATTGTTCGAGGCGGATCGCGACGAGCAAGCTGAAATCATGCCGGGTCCGGCCTATCGTTGACCGCACGGAAGGGGAGCGCCATGGGGCGAGTGAATCGCGCGATCGAGCTGCTGTCGGAGGGCCAGGCCATCTACTACAGCGGCGCCCACTCGGGGCATGTGCTGACGCGTGCGCAAGGCCGCGCGGACGCCGGAACATGGGCCGACTACATCAATGTCGGCATGGAGCACGGCGCCTTCGACATGGCCGGTTTAGCCGAATACCTGCAAGGGCTCGCCGAGATGGGCACCCGCTCGGGCCACCGCACGCCGACGGTGATCGTCGAGGCGCCGGTCAACGGCACCGACGAGATGAACGTGCGGCACAACGCGTGGCAGTTCCGCCAAATTCTCGGCCGCGGCGCGCATGGCGTTTTGCTTTGTCAGGCGGAAGGCGCCGAGGCGGTGCGCGCCTTCGTGGAATCGTGCCGCTATCCGCATCAGGAGGCGGGAATCGACCCCGGGCTTCCCTCGCCGGTGGCGCGGCTCGATGGCGCTCGCGCGAGAGCCGGGCGCGCGCACGCCGGGAACGCTTGGTCGCGGCACGCGCGGGCGCGGATCGGAGGGTATTTGCGGCGCCCGTGTGGGGTCTGTCGGAGCGCGAGTATTTCGCCCGCTGCGACCCCTGGCCGCTCAACCCCGAGGGCGAGCTGATGCTCGGGGTCAAGCTCGAAAGCCCGGAAGGGGTGGCGAATTGCGATGCAATCCTCGCCGTTCCCGGGCTCGCCTTCGCCGAGCTGGGACCGGGCGATCTCGGCCTCTCGCTCGGTCATGTGGAGGTGCAGCGGTTCCCCTATCCGCCGGAGATGGCGCGGGCGCGGGCGCGCATCATGGACGCGTGCCGGCGTCATGGCGTCGCGTTCCTCGAAGGCTGCACGCCGGAGACGGTGACGGCACGGATCGATGAGGGCGTGCGGGTGATCGCCGGCGGCCGCGAGGACACCGCGCGGATCGGGCGCGCGCATCAGGGGCGACGGATGGCGGTGTAGCCGCCCTCCGCGTCACCCCGTCCGCGACGGCGGGCTGATCATCATGGAGCTGGCAACGAAACCAGTTTGCCGTCGCGCCCCGCGAGGCACAAGCCCGCGAACAGCGGTACCATCCCGATCAACGTGCCGGGGATGGGAAGCCGGTGGCGCGGTGCAACAGCTCTCCCGCGACTGCGCAGCCGAGCAAGATGAATAAGGACCGGAGCATTTGCGGACCTCTCAGTCGGAGTGACGCAGCACGAGCGCGCGCGACACCCGCGCCACCAAGGCCCGCAACCAATGCAAGACCGGCAGCATGGCGGGGTGATGATTTCCGGCGAGACGAGGGACTGAGGATCGCGGATCATCCGCGGCCTCGAGCGGCGAGGGCGCCTCGGATCGGTCCGGGCCGAACCAATAATTTTCGTACCAGGAAGGATCGATGATTAACGACCACAAGATTGGTTTCGCATCGTTTATGCTGTCGGCTCAATCTGGGGTGGCAAGCGCGGCATGATTGGTGAGTTTCACCGCTGCTGTACAACAACACCGCTGGCATCAGCATGAGATCGCTCGGAGCCGCCGACCAATCGGGCAACCGTGGTTCATGGCAGCATGCTGGCTGGACGGATGGCGCGCGGCTGCCATACTCGCGCGAGCCATCGAGGGGAGCGAACATGCCCGAACCCGGACGCGCGCGGCCCAAGCCGACGCCGGAGACCAAGCATTTCTGGGACGGCACGCGGGCCGGCGAGCTGCGCCTGCAACGCTGCGATGCCTGCGCCAAGGTGTATTTCCCGCCGCGCCCGTTCTGCCCGGCCTGCGCCTCGCGCGACGTCAGCGTGTTCGCCGCTTCCGGACGCGGCGTGCTCTGGAGCTACGTCATCCACCACCGCAACGTGCCCGGTTTCACCCCGCCCTACGCGATCGCCGTAGTGCAGCTCGACGAGGGCCCGCGGCTGATGAGCAACATCGTCGACTGCCCGCAGACGCCGGAGGCGCTTCAGCTCGACATGAAGCTGCACGTCGCGTTCCGCAAGCTGGACGACGACATCACGCTTCCCCTGTTCCGGCCGGAGTGATCCGATGCTGAAGCCTGGAGAGATCGCCGTCGTCGGCGCCGCCGAGACCACCAAGC
This sequence comes from uncultured Pseudomonadota bacterium, assembly GCA_963762525.1. Taxonomy (GTDB): domain Bacteria; phylum Pseudomonadota; class Alphaproteobacteria; order Acetobacterales; family Acetobacteraceae; genus DATFDN01. The sequence goes on along the minus strand of CAVXKT010000011.1, from coordinate 105,288 downwards.
TCGGCACCATCCCCGAGCTGTCGCAGATCCAGTTGCACGCCGATGCGGCGCTGAACGCGATGGCGGATTGCGGCCTCACGCCGAAGGACATCGACGGCGTGGCCTGCGCGGTGGAGACGCCGGTGCAGACCGCGCACTATCTGGGCATCACGCCCAACTGGGTGGACGGAACATCGGTGGGCGGCTGCTCGTTCATGATCCATCTCCGCCACGCCGCGGCGGCGATCTCGGCGGGGCTGTGCCGGACCGTGCTGATCACCCACGGCGAGAGCGGCAAGTCGCGCATCGGCGCGCCGCCGCGCTCGGTGCCGCCGGACAGCCTGGCCGGGCAGTTTGAGCAGCCCTACGGACCGATGGGGCCGCCCTCGCTGTTTCCCATTCCCGTGCTGCGCTTCATGAAGACCTATGGCGTTACGCACGAGCAGATCGCCATGGTCTCGGTGGTGCAGCGCGAATGGGCGGCCATGAATCCGCGCGCGACCTTCCGCGATCCGATCACCGTGGAGGACGTGCTCGGCTCGCGCATGATCGCCTACCCGTTCCGGCTGCTGCAATGCTGCCTGGTGTCGGACGGCGGCGGGGCGCTGATCCTGACCTCGGCCGAGCGGGCGCGCGATTTGAAGCAGAAGCCCGTCCATGTGCTCGGAACGGGCGAAAGCGTGGAGACGCCGATGGTGAGCCAGATGGAGGACTTCACCTCCTCGCGCGCCTTCCGCGTCGCCGGCCCCGGGGCGATGCGGGCCGCCGGCATCGCGCATAAGGACGTGGATCACCTGATGATCTACGACGCGTTTGCGCATCTGCCGCTTTACGGGCTTGAAGACTTGGGCTTCGTCGGCCGCGGCGAGGCGGCGGCATTCGTGGCCGCGCGCCACACCGCGCCGGGCGGCAAGCTGCCGCTGAACACCAATGGCGGCGGGCTCTCCTATGCGCATTCCGGCATGTACGGGATGTTCGCCTTGCAGGAGAGCGTGCGGCAGATGCGCGGGCACGCGCCGGCGCAGATCCCGGGGGCGAAGATCTCCGTCTGTCACGGCGTCGGCGGAATGTTCGCCGCCTCGGGGACGGTCGTGTTCGGGAACGAGCGGCCGTAAAGCGATGGCCGAACAGATCTTCGCCGGCCTGCGCGTGCTCGACTGCGCGAGCTTCATCGCCGCGCCGGCGGCGGCGACCGTGCTCGGCGATTTCGGTGCCGACGTCATCAAGATCGAGCCGCCCGGGGTCGGCGATCCCTACCGCAACCTCGGGAATCTGCCCGGCCTTCCGGACAGCGAACACGACTATGCCTGGCTGCTGACGGGACGCAACAAGCGCAGCTTGGCGCTTGATCTGAGATCGGAGCAGGGGAAGGCGGTGCTGCACCGGCTGGTGCGCGACGCCGATGTGTTCATCACCAACTTCCCGCTCGGCGTGCGCGGACGGCTTGGCATCGCCGCCGAGGACCTGATGCCGCTCAATCCGCGGCTGATCTATGCGGCGTTCAGCGCCTACGGCGAGACCGGAGCGGAGGCGGAGCACTCCGGCTTCGACTCGACAGCCTGGTGGGCGCGCTCGGGGCTGATGGATCTCGTGCGCGCCGATCACACCGCCGCACCTGCCCGTTCGGCGCCGGGCATGGGCGATCATCCGAGCGCGATGGCGCTCTATGCCGCCATCGCCACCGCGCTCTATCGGCGCGAGCGCACCGGCCAGGGCGGCGTCGTGCATTCGTCGCTGCTCGCCAACGGATTATGGGCCAACGGCCTCCACGTCCAGGCCGCGCTGTGCGGCGCCACCATCCATCCGCGTCCGCCGCGCACGGAAGCCGGAAACGCCGTCAGCAACCACTACCATACCCGTGACGGGCGCTGGTTCATGCTGGTGATGCTGAACGAGGAACGCCAGTTCCGCCCGTTCTGCGAAGCACTCGGCCGCCCCGAGCTTGCCTCCGACCCGCGGTTCGCCGAAATCCCGGCGCGGCGTCGGCACGCCCGCGCGCTGACCGCCATCCTGGACGGCGCGTTTGCCGAGCGCGATCTCGCCGACTGGCTGCCGCTGATGCGGGCGGCGGGCGTCACCTTCGGGCTGGTGGCGACGCTCGACGACGTGCCTCGGGATGCGCAGGCGCGCGCCGTGGAGGCACTGGTTCCGCTCGCCGATGCCGACGGGATGCTCACCGTCATGAGCCCGTTTCACATCGAGGGCGCGCGCAAGACCGCGCCGCGAACGGCGCCGCCGATCGGCGCGCATGGCGCGGCGGTGCTTGCCGAGGCGGGATACGACGCGGCGGAGATCGAGCGGCTGCGGGGTTTGGGGGTCGTCGGGTAGCCGGGTTGGCCGGAGGTCAGGGAACGGTGTGCGCCATTTGCGCAAGCTGCCCGCTGATCTCGCCCAATTTCACCCACAGCCCCGCCTGGCTGCCGATCAGCACCACGAGAATGCCGATGGCGACCTGGACGAGCGTCGTGAGCCGCGTCAGTCGGTTCTCATAACCGGCCACTTCCTCCGCGGCTTTCTCAGCCTTTTCGGGAGACGCACCCGCGTCGATCAGCGCGTCTCGAAGGTCGCCGAGTTGCAGGGCCATGCCATTCTCCGAGCATTCAACTTAGAACATCCGTCGAGTTTGTCACGTCGGGTCCCCGGGCTCGTCTCACCCCGCCGCATACGGGTTCCTGGTTCCCCGCATTTGCAGCCGGATCGGCACGCCCGGCAGCTCGCACGCCTCGCGCAGCCCGTTCACCAGGTAGCGCGCGTAATCATCGGGGATGCGCTCGGCGCGGGTGCCGAACACGACGAAGGTGGGTGGGCGGGCCTTGGCCTGGGTGATGTAGCGCAGCTTGAGGCGGCGGCCATCGACCAGCGGCGGCGGGTGGCGCTCCAGCGCCCGCTCGAACCAGCGATTGAGTTCGCCGGTCGGCACGCGGCGGTTCCAGACCGCATGGGCGCGCCAGACCGCCGGCCAAAGCCGTTCGATGCCGGCCCCGGTCAACCCCGACAGTGCCACCACGGGAATGCCCTTGAGTTGCGCGAGGCTCGCCTCCAGCCGGTCGGCGACGGCGCGGCGGGTGGCGTCGCGATCCGCGACCGCGTCCCATTTGCTCAGCACGAGCACGATCGCGCGGCCCTCGCGCTCGACCAGTTGCGCGATGTGCAGATCCTGCTCGTGCAGCCCATCGACCGCATCGACGGCGAGCACGACCACCTCCGCCATCTTCAGCGCCCCCAGCGCCGCGCTTACCGACATCTTCTCGAGCCCCGGGGTCACGCGCGCACGTCGCCGCAGCCCGGCGGTGTCGACCAACTCCACCCGCCGACCATCGGGATCGGTCAGGGTCACGGCGACGGCGTCGCGGGTGATCCCCGGCTCCGGTCCGGTCAGCATCCGCTCCTCACCCGACAGACGATTGAGCAGCGTCGATTTGCCGGCATTCGGGCGGCCGACGATGGCGAGCTTCAGCGGCGCCGCCGCGGACGGCTCGGCCGCCGCTTGCGCCGGCAGACGGTCGGCAATCTGCGACATCAGATCGGCGATGCCGTCGCCATGCTCGGCCGACACCGCGACGGGATCGCCCAGGCCGAGCGCGTAGGTGTCGTAGACGGCGGAGTCGGCTAGTCTCCCCTCCACCTTGTTGGCGACCAGCAGCACATCGCGGCCTTGCCGGCGCAGCCACTGCGCGAAATGTCGATCGGCCGGCGTCAGCCCGGCGCGCGCATCGACGACGAACAGGATCAGATCGGCGCCGGAGACGCCGGCGGCCGCGGAGGCGTGCATCCGCCCCGGCAGGCTCTCGGGCGGTGCCTCGTCGAGCCCCGCCGTATCGACCAGCCGCACCGTGCGTCCCCGCAGCATCACTACCGCCTCCTTGCGGTCGCGGGTGACGCCCGGCGTGTCGGCGACGAGCGCCGTGCGGCGCCCGCACAGCCGATTGAACAATGTGCTCTTGCCGACATTCGGCCGGCCGGCGATGACGACCAGCGGCAACGCCGCATCGCCGGTCCCACGCGCGCCCGGCAACTCGTTGGAAGAGACCGCAATGCCCGAGGAATTGGAGTTCATGTTCACCCGAGGAACCCTCAAGCGCCGGCCGGTCGCCCGGAAAGCCCGGAAACTCGTAGCGCCGGCTGCATTGTTCATGATCGGAGCCCTGCTGCCGCTGCGGGCTTCGGCGGAGGACAGCCATAATGCAGGAAGGCGCTCCCGCAAAGTTTGGCAGCAGCCGTTTTCGGCCAGCAGCCCGTGGAACATCGGCATCGGATCACGCGCCGTTTGGGGGCGGCCCGATGATCCCGACGTGAAACGCCTACGGTCTCTGCATGGCGTGGTGAACTCGGCGACGTGGAGCCTGCCCGCCTATGTGGGCCGCGCTGGCGATCCTGTCGTCGTGGTGACGGACACCGACCCGACCACGGCATCCCGCCGCAGCAACTCCACATTCCCGCCGACGCGATACCCGGCCGCCGGGGACGACCGCAGCATCAGCTTCTACGACCAGACCCAGCCGCGGAAGGTCTGGTCGTACCTGGGGCGCGAAGTTCAACAATGGCAAGGACGTAAGGGGCGGGATCACGGCGGGAATGGGAGCCGTTTTCGAATTCGATCGGCGACGGCTTCAGCAATCCCCCGTACAGTCCGAAGCAGTTGGACTACAACTATGTCGGCGGGGTGATAACCAAGTACAATCTCGCGAACGGCGTGATCGCGCACATGCTGCGCATCACGCTCTCCCCCGACGCCGAGCGAATGCCGCCGGGCAGCAACTGGTACACGCACGGCGTGCCTTGGCCGAATGATCACCTCGATTACAACGGACCCACCGCCTATGCCGGCAATATCGTGGCCGGATCAACCTTCGGCATTCCCGCGAACGTCGATCTTGATAAGCTCGGCCTCTCGCGGGGGGGCCTGATGCTGGCGCGGGCGCTGCAGCGATACGGCGCGATGTGGAAGGACAGCGGCGGGGAAGATCAATTCACCGTCTATGCCACCCCCGAGACGGCGAACAATCCGCTGATCGGCCAGATGTCGGCCGACATGGGAAGGATCATGCCGCATCTGAGCGTGCTTCGTAATCAGGGACCGCACTCGGTCAACGGCGGCGGACATTCGATCGCCCCGCCGGCGCTGCCGATCAGCATGCCGGAGCGCGATCAACCCCGGCTGCACGCGGCGCCGCCGAGCACGCAGAAGGACGCGCAATAGGGGTGGTTCAGCGCCACCGGCCGCGACGCCTCCGCGAGCGTCCGGCCCAGCTCGAATTGCGCGTCGTAGGCGAGCAGGGTGCAGGCGAGCACCGCCGGCGCCGACGCACCCTGGCGCTTGACCACCATGCGCGCCGAGGCGCACATCACCTCGTCGGGCGATTTGTGCAGAATGCCCCAGCAGGCGGTGGTGATCTCCGGCACGTCGCGCGCCATCTCCATTTCGGGAAACAGCATCAGCCGCGTCGGGTCCCGGGCATCCACCGGAATATCCAGCCCGGCGAACAGTCGCGCATAGCCGGCCCGCAATGTCGCCTCGTCTTCGCCGGTATAGCGACGCCCGGCGACATCCAGCGCGAACCCGTTGCGCGCCAGCCAAACCAGGCCGTCGATCGCCGGCCCCCAGCTGCGACTGCCGCGCTCGGCGGCATGGCCCGCCGACGTGTAGTGGTCGATCGACACCCGCAGCGCCAGCCGCTCGCCATGTGCGGCGCGCAACGCCAGCAGCGCCGCCCGATGCCGCCGCATCGGCTTCATCGCGTTGGTCAGAACAAGCGCGCGCAAACCGCGACCGAGCACGTCGTTCAGCATCCCGATGATGTCGGGATTCATGAACGGCTCACCGCCGGTGAAGCCGACCAGGCGCACCGGCAAGGCGTCGCGCGCGATCTCGTCCAGATACTCGCCGAGTTCGGCGCGGGTGAAGTAGGCGAGACGGTCGTTGCGCGGCGAAGATTCGATGTAGCAGTTCCGGCAGGTCAGGTTGCAGAGCGTGCCGGTGTTGACCCACAGCGTCTCCAGTTCCCGCAGACGCACGACGGCGCGCGCCTCGCCCTCCGGCGGTGATCGCCGGATCGCGAAACTTTGCGCGGGATCGACGCCGCTCCATCAGCAACCCCGGAATATCGGTCGGCGCTTCTCCAGGAATGAGCGGGTCGCCTCCTGATAGTCCCCGCTCGAGGCGGCGAGACGCTGCGCCTCGATGATCGCGGCTTCTCGCTGCATCACCTCGCCGGCGGCGAGAGCATTCCAGCGTGAGCTTGGCGCCGCGCTGCGACAGCGGCGCCCGCTCCGCCAACTCGGCGGCGAGCCGACGCGCACCCGCCAGCGCGCCGGCCTCGCTCACCTCGTCGAGCAACCCCATCGCGCGCGCCTCCGCCGTCGGGAAGTTGCGGCCGGAGAAGAGCACGAGTTTGGCGCGCGAGAGGCCGCTCGCGCGCAGCAGATTCTCGGTGTCGAGCACGGAATAGACGATGCCGCGCTTCGCCGCCGGGATGCCCATCTGCGTCGTCTTGTCGCCCACCCGAAGGTCGCAGGCGAGCGCCAGCCCGCAGCCGCCGCCGACGCAGAAGCCGTGCGCGGCTGCGATCGTCGGTTGCGGCAATTCGCGGATCGCCAGCGTCGCCGTGTCGCCCGGCCTCGCTGTATTCCTTCGCCGCCTCGGGCGTGGCACGCAGTTCGGGAAATTCCGAGATGTCCGCCCCGGCCGAAAAATGCCCGCCGGCGCCGGTCAGGATCACCACGCGCACGTCCTCGCGGGCGCGAAAATCCGCGAACACCTCGCCCAGACGCCGCCACATGGCGAACGAGATGGCGTTGCGCTTGGCCGGCTTGTTCAGCGTCGACGATCGCGATGCCCGCCGCGTCATGGTCCACCAGCACGTCATCGTTCTCGGCCATGTCGGCCCCGCCTTTGATTTCGAGCGCCGAAGATGCCATCAGGGCCAAGCGTCGCCAAGAGGAGGACGAAAATGCCCGGCTCGCTCGAAGGTCTGCGCGTGCTGGACCTCACCAGCAATCTCTCCGGCCCGTATTGCTGCATGATGCTGGCCGACCACGGCGCCGATGTGGTGAAGATCGAGCCGCCTTCGGGCGACGCGGCGCGCCACATGCCGCCTTTCGTCGATGGCGAGAGCGCGCCGTTCATGGTGTGGAACCGCAACAAGCGATCCGTGGTGATGGACCTGAAGGCCGAGCGCGACGCGTTTCTCGCTTTGGCCGACGAGTGCGGACATCGTGGTGGAGAACTACCGGCCGGGCGTGCTCGATCGGCTGGGGATCGGCTGGGACGTGCTGCATGAGCGCAATCCGCGCCTGATCCTGGGTTCCATCTCCGGCTTCGGGCAGACCGGGCCTTATGCCTCGCGCGGCGGCTACGATCTCATCAGCCAGGCGATGTCGGGGCTGATGAGCATCAACGGGCCGGAGGACGGTCCGCCGTTCCGGCTGCCGATCGCGATCTCCGACGTCGCGGCCGGGATGTTTCTCGCCTTCGGCATTCTGGCGGCGGTGGAGGCCCGGCATCGCATCGGGCGGGGGCAGCGGGTCGAGACGTCGCTGCTGGAAGCGGCGCTGTCGTTCTGCGTCTATGAGGCGGCGCATATGTTCGCGACCGGCGAGCGGCCGCCGCGCATCGGCCAGCAACACCGTGGCAGCTCGCCCTATCAGGTGTTCGAGACGGCGGACGGCTGGATCACCATCGGCGCCAGTCAGCAACGCTTCTTCGAGCAGCTCTGCGCGATCCTTGAGCTGCCGGAACTGCTCGCCGATCGGCGTTTCGCCACCGTCGCCGAGCGGGTGCGCCATAACCGCGAGCTGGTGGCGCTGTTGGCGACGAAGCTTCGCGCGCGCCCGGCGGCGCACTGGTTGGCGGCGCTGGAGAAGGCGGGAATCCCGGCCGGGCCGGTGCTGCATTTCGACGAGGTGCTCGCGGACCCGCATATCAGGTCGCGGGCGATGGTGGCCGATACGGGACGCTTCCGGACTTTGGGAGTGCCTCTGAAACTATCGGAAACGCCGGGCGGCGTGCGCCGACCGGCACCGTGCTTGGGAGAGCACTCGAAGGAGATTAAGGGCCGGCGAAGGTCCCATTCCTCGGATTTCAGAGGGGCGGCGGGCTAATCTCCGGGTTGCACGCGCACCCGGGCGAGCATCGCCTCCAGGAGCGCGTCGGCATCGCCCCCCGCGCGCGCGATCAGACCTCCCAGGCGGCCGTCGATCAGCAGCATCGCGAAGCCGTGGACCAGCGACCAAAGCGCCGTCACCTCCGCCGGGCTCGCGGGCGGTCCGGCGCCGGCCGCACCCGCCGCCGCCGCCAGCGACTCGCGTGCGGAGCGCACCGCCTCGCGCAGCGTCGGGCGGTCCATATCGAGCCGCTCGCTGCGGAACATCAGCAGAAACAAGCCGGAGTGCGCCCGCGCGAACGCCACGTAGGCGCGGCCCATCGCGGTCAGCCGCTCGCCGGAGTCGGCCCCCGCGGCATCCATCGCCGCCGCCGTGGCGGCGGTAAACCGCACGAACCCGGTGGCCGCCAACTCGCTCAGTAAGCCGGTCAGGTCGCCGAAATGATGCGCCGGGGCGGCGTGCGAGACTTCGGCCGCGCGCGCCGCCGCGCGCAGGGTGAGCGCGCTGATGCCGTCGCGTTCCAGGATGCGCTCGGCCGCGGCGAGCAAGGCGGCCCGCAAATCGCCGTGGTGGTACGGCTGAAGGCTATCCGGCATGCGCCGCCTCACGATCTTGACATCGTCAAAATTCGGCTTGACGACGCAGGGCTTACCTGCTCTATCTTGACGCTGTCAACATCAGGAGGCGCCGAATGTCCGGTGATGGCGACAACTTCGCGCCGGTCGCGACCGAGTGCGCCGCATCCGACCTGCCGGTTCGCGGCGAGCTGCCGCCGGAGCTTAACGGGACGCTGTTTCGCAACGGGCCTAATCCGCAGTTCCCCTCGGACCATCACTGGTTTCTCGGCGATGGGATGATCCACGCGTTCACGCTGACCGACGGGCGCGCGAGCTATCGCAACCGCTGGGTTCGGACGCCCAAATTTCTGGCCGAGAAGGCCGCCGGGCATGGTCTCGATGAGGGTTGGACCGGCGGCGGCGTCGCCAACACCAACATCGTCGCCCATGCCGGGCGGCTGCTGGCGCTCGAGGAGATGCACGCGCCGATCGAGATCGACGCCGCCACGCTGGAGACTAGCGCGCCGCATCCGCTCGGCGGCGACGCACCAGTAACCGCGCACCCGAAGATCGATCCCGAAACCGGGGAGCTGCGCTTTTTCGGCTACTGCGCCGCCGGCCCGCTGTCTTCCACCATTCGCTGGGGCACGGTGGACCGCAGCGGACGCACGGGAAAGATCCAGAGCTTCGAAGCGCCATACTGCAGCATGGTTCACGATTTCATCGCGACCGAACGCTTCATCGTCTTCCCCATAATGCCGCTCGCCGGCAATTTGCAGCGCGCCATGTCCGGCGGCCCGGCCTTTGCGTGGGATCCGGAGTTGGGTGCGCATCTGGGCGTGATGCGAGCCGATATCGGCGTGCGCAGCTTGCGCTGGTTCCGCGCCGATACCGGCTTCGTATTTCACGTGATGAATGCGTGGGAGGAGGGCGGCCGCATCCTGGCCGACGTGATGCGCTACGAGGAGCCGCCGCTGTTTCCCCGGGCTGATGGAACCGAGACCGATCCCGCCCGCACCCGTGCATTCCCGTGTCGCTGGACGATCGACCCCGAGGGCGGCACGGATGCGTTCTCGACCACGCGGCTCGACGATCTTGCGGGTGAGTTCCCCCGCATCGACGACCGTCGGGCCGGACGGGCGTACCGGCACGGCTGGTTCGCGGGCTCGCGGCAAGATCCATTCGATACACTGGCGCATCTCGATCGGGCGACCGGGCGGCGCACGATGCTGCAACTGCCCGTCGGCGACGCGACCTCCGAGCCGGTGTTCGTGCCCCGCGCCGCGGACGCGCCCGAAGGCGACGGATGGCTGTTGGCGGTGATCTGGCGGGGCGGCGAGCGGCGCAGCGAACTCATCGTGCTGCGCGCGGATGCGATCGGCGATGATCCGATTGCAACGGTCGAATTGCCGCAACGCGTTCCATTCGGCTTCCACGGGAACTGGAGCGCCGCGTCATGAGAATCCTGTTCAGCTTCGCTCCGTTCATCGCCTTCGCGCTGGTCGCCAGGGCCTCGTCCGTCATGACGGCTTGCCTCGTCGCCGCCTGCATCGGCTTGGCGTTGCTGCTGCGCGAAAGTCTGCTGCGCGGGCGCTCGGTCAAGCTTCTGGAAGCCGGTAGTATCGTGCTCTACAGCGGCTTGGCGCTCGTCACCGCCCTTTGGCATCCGGGCTGGTCGATGTGGGTCATCTGGGCCGTCAACGACGCCGGACTGCTGACCATCGCGCTGGTGTCGCTGGCGATCGGCTTGCCCTTTACGCTGCAATACGCGCGCGAGCAGGTGGCGCCGGAGCTGTGGAGCAGTCCGGTGTTTCTGGCGGTGAACAAGCGCATCACCGCGGTCTGGGCATGCGCCTTCGCGGCGATGCTGCTGGGCAAGCTGGCGGTGGTCGTGGTGCCCGGTACGCCCGCGCGGGTAGGGACGGCGGTGTCGATCCTGGCCATGGCCGCTGCGCTGAGATTCACCGCATGGTACCCGGCGCATGTCCGGCGGCGGATGGAAGGCACCACGGCGGACGCCTCGGCCGGCGGGCTCGCGTTGCCGCCGACCGGAACACCGTAGCCGCCTCGGATCACTTGATCCCGGTAATCGAGGCCGTCACGGCGCGCGGGTCGCGGGCGGGCCAGCGTCCGGCATCGACCAGGGCCAGAAAATCGCCGACGATGCGATTGAAGCCGTCCGGGTCCTCGATGTTGATGGCGTGGCCGCAATTCGGCATCACCGCGAGCGCCGCCGTCGCGATCTCGCGCTTCATCAGAATTGCCGGATTGAGGCACGGCCAATCCTCGTCGCCGGTCAAAATCAGCGTCGGAACCTGCAATCGCCGCATATCGTCCACCAGCTCGTAGAGCGAAGGCCGCTCGCGCTGGACGCCCAATTGCGTGTTGATCGCGCCCTTCGGATCGTGCTCGGCCAGCATCCGCTTGAACTCGGCGAAGCCGCGCCGGTCCTTGTTCTCGAACTGCACGCGGGTCGGCCCATAGGCGTATTTCTCGGCGAAACCCGCCATGCCGTTGGCGCGGATGAATTCGGCGACCGCCTCGGTCTCGGCGCGGAAGCGGTCGCGCTGCGCCGGCTCGGCACCGTAGCCGCAGCCGGCGACGGTGAGAGACAGCGCGCGATCGGGATGGCGGAAGCCGAAATGCAGTGTCGCGAAGCCGCCCATCGACAACCCCACGACATGCGCGCGCCCGAGCTTGAGGTGATCCAGGACGGCGGCGATGTCGTCGGCGGCACGCGCCTGCGAATAGGCGACCGGATCCTCCGGCACATCGGACGGCGGATAGCCGCGGGCGTTGAAGGCGATGGCGCGATGGCGCTGGCCGAAGTGACGCAACTGCGGTTCCCAGCTGCGCAAATCGCCGGCGTATTCATGGACGAAGATGACCGGGATTCCCGCCCCGGCCTCTTCGTAATACAGTCGGACATTGTCGGCCTCGGCGTGCGGCATTCCCCCCCTCCGTCTCCTCATCCGTTCGGCGCTTGCGGGCCGATGGTGAGCGTGCCGCCCGGCGGCAAAGCGGCGCCGGCGCGCAGCACCCGCTCGCCGGCCACGAACCCGCCGCAGGCGCGGCTCCAAAGCTCGCCGAAGGCGATCTCGGCGGTCCATGGCCCACCCGCCAGCCCATCCAGCCGCGCCGCGCCGCGCGAGGCCAGGTAAACCCGCACGATCAGGCGCCCGTCCGAGCCCCGCAAGGTTATCACCGCCGGCCCCGAAGAGGCGTTGGCGAGCGTCGCCCGACCGCCGCCGTCGCCGCCGCCGCCGAGCACCTCGGCATTGGCGGGCGGGCGGCCGGCCTGGTAGGCGCAGGCGGCTCGGTGTGCCGCCCCGGCATCGCCCGGCATCAGCCGCGCCGCGTCCACATACCCGGTGCCGCCGGCCAGCGCGATCGGCACCATGTTGTCGGTGGGAGTGCCGGAAAGCACGTGGACCGCGACAAAGGCGGCGAGCGCGCCCCCGGGCGTCAGCGCGCCATGCGCCGGATCGCCCCGCCAAAGCACCGCATCCCCGGCACCGGGCAGAACGTAATGATCGGGCGTGCCTTCCAGCACCGGCGCCGGGCTTGGAGAAGGCGGGATGGGCGAAGACGGTGAAGAGCTCATAGCCGGGGGAGGCGTGCGCGGCCGGTCCGGTGCGCGGTCGCTGAACCGCACGATGCCGACGGTGAGGGTTCCGACGGCGGCCGCTCCGAGCGCCGCCAGAAACGGCCCTCGCGCTCGGGTGGCCGGCATCGCAGGCGCGCGCCGGCGCCGTGCCGGTGGTTTCGCCCAGCTTGGCCTGGCGGTCGTAGGCAGCACGCCGGGCGGGGTTGGCCAGCACGTCGTAGGATTGGCGCAGCCGCACGAACGCCGCCGCGTCGCCGCCCTGCATGTCGGGGTGCAGGTGCCGGGCTCGGCGGTGAAACGCGGCCCGCAACGCCTCGGCGGGCGCGTCCGGCGTCACCCCCAGTCGGGCATAATGGCCCAGCGGGTCCCTCATCGCTCCCGTATAACCGGTTTCGCGACGCACTCGAACTTCGCCTTCATTCCGTATCGCCTTCCTCCAGCGCCGCCGCCATCGCCCGCGAGACCTCCGCCACCAGTCGCGCATAGGCCGGGTCGAGCCGCGTCTCCGCGGCCGGCGTCAGCGGCGAGGCGATTTCGCGCGCGATCCGGCCGGGGCGCGGTGTCATCAGCACGATGCGGCGGGCGAGGAATGCCGCTTCGTAGATGGAGTGGGTGACGAAGACGATGGTCGCTTCCAGCTCGCGCCACAGCGTCAGCAAATCCGATTGCAGTCGATGGCGGGTAAACTCGTCCAGCGCGGCAAAGGGTTCATCCATCAGCAACAGGCGCGGGCGCGTCACCAGCGCGCGGGCGATGGAGACGCGCATCCGCATCCCGCCCGAGAGCTGGCGCGGGCGCGCCTTCTCAAACCCGGCGAGCCCCACCCGCGCCAAGGCGGCGCGCAGCTCGGGATCGGCCCGCGCGCGATCGAAGCCGCGCAGCCGCAGCGGCAGAAACACGTTCTCCTCCGCACTCGCCCAAGGCAACAGCGTCGCGTCCTGGAACACGAAGCCGATCGCCCCCGCCGGCGGCGGCGCGCCATCGGCCCAGACCAGCCGGCCGGCATCCGGCCGGTCGAGACCGGCCAGCAGCCGCAGCAGCGTCGATTTGCCGCAGCCCGACGGGCCGAGCAGCGCCACGAAATCGCCGGCGACGATGTCGAGCGTCACACTTCGCAGCGCCTCCACGCCGCCGGGAAAGCGGCGGCCGATTCCCTCGAGGAGCACCATGTTGTAGGGCGGGCGACTACGGCTTGAGGCCGACGCCCTTGTCCACGAACCGCAGCGTGTAGGCTTTGCTGTAATCCATGCCCTTCGGATACAGCCCGATGTCCGCCATGCCGTCGTAGAACGCCTTCCAGCGCGTCTCGGTCATGGCGCCGATGCCGAGCTTCAGCGCGTCGCCCGAATTGACGATGCCATGCGCCTTCATCGAATCGCGCCCGTAGGCGATCAGCGCGTCGGTCATCTCGGGATTGGCCTTGCGGATCGCGGCGTTTCCGGGTGTCGGGTCGCCGTTCAGATACGAATACCAGCCTTCGATCGAGGCATCGACGAAACGCTGCACCAGATCGGGCTTCTCGGCGATCATCTTGTCGGAGGTTCCGATCAGGCTGGCATAGCCCTGATACCCGGCATCGGCGACCAGCAGCACGACGGGCTTCTGCCCGGTCGCCTGTTCGATCGAGAACGGCTCGGAGCCGAGGAAGCCTTGCTGGATCGCGCTCTTGTCGGCGACGAACGGCTGCAAATTGAAGGTGTAGGGACGGATTTGCGCGTCCGTGTATCCGAACCGCGCCCTGAGGAAATTCCACCAGCCGGCGCGGGTATCGGAGCTGATCATGATCGGCTTGCCCTTGAGCGCGGCGAAGCTGTCGTCGCCCTGCCCCGGATGCGCGATCAACACCGAGGGATCCTTCTGGAAGAAGGCGGCCACCGTGCGGAACGGCAGATCCCGCGCCACGAAGTTCAGCGCCAGCAGCGAGTTCGAGGTGATGTTGAAGTCGAGCCGCCCGGCCATCAGAAGCTGCGTGTGGTTCACTTGCGGCCCGCCCTGCTCGATCGTCACCTCGAGCCCGTGGCGCGCATAGATGCCGCTCGCCTGCGCCTGGTAATATCCGCCGTATTCGGCCTCCGCCTTCCAATCGAGGCCGAACACCACATGATCGGCCGCGCGCGCATTGGTCGCGGCGATCAGCAGGAGGCTGAGCGTGAGCAGCAGCGCGATGGCGCGACGCATTCCGGCTTTCTCCCCAAGATCAGCCTATCTTGCGCCGGTGCAGCGGAAAGGAATAGATGCCGCGTGCTCTCGCGGCCGAAAGCGGTTCGAGTACCGGCAAGGGCACTTCGCCGGCGTGACGGCGAATAGCAAAGAGGGCCGCCGATGAGTTTCCTCGCCGGACGTCGGGCCATCGTGACCGGCCACCGCGGCGGCATCGGCGCGGCGATCGCCGTGGCGATGGAGGCCGCGGGTTCCGAAGTGATCGGGCTCGATCTGCCGGAGTTCGACCTCGCCGACACCGCGACCATCGAGGCTCGTGCGGCGGCGCTCGGACCGACCGACATCCTGGTGAACAATGCCGGGGTGACGGTGTTGGGCAGCGTGCTCGATACATCGGTGGAGGAGGTCGAGCGGGTCTTCCGGGTGAACTTTCTCGCACCCTACGCGCTGATGCGCGCCGTGCTGCCGGGGATGATCGCGCGCCGGCGCGGCGCCATCGTCAACATCGCCTCCGACCAGGCGCTGATCGGCAAGCAGGTGAGCGCCGCCTATGGGGCAAGCAAGGCGGCGCTCGCACAGCTCTCGCGCAGCGCCGCGCTGGATTGGGCGCCCCACGGCATCAGGGTGAACTGCATCGCCCCCGGCAGCACGGATACGCCGATGCTCGCCCGGGTCATCGGCGAACTGGCTCGCCGCTTCCCCGATCGTTTCCCGGTCTCATCGGCGGACGCCTACATGGCGGGCGTGCCGATGGGCCGCTTCGCTCGGCCCGAGGAGATCGCCGCCGTGGTGGCGTTCCTCGCCTCCGACGCCGCGAGTTTCATCACCGGCGTCGTGCTGCCGGTGGATGGCGGAGGAACCGCGCAATGAGGACCGCGCTCGTCACCGGCGGCTCGCGCGGGATCGGCGCCGCCGTGTCGGCGATGCTCGCCGGCGCCGGATGGCGCGTGATCGCGGTCGCGCGCCATGCTCCGGACGAGTTGCCGGGAGAGGTGGAGTTCCGCGCCTGCGACCTCGCCGACGGGGCGGCGGCGCGCGCACTGATCGGCGGGCTCGAGCGGCTGGATGCGCTGGTCAACGCCGCCGGGATCGCCGGCGCCAACCCGATCGACGCGACGGACGATGCGCTCTGGCACGCCATGATCGGCGCCAATCTGCACGCCACCTATCACTGTTGCAGCGCGGCTGTCGGGAAGCTGCCCGATCGCACCGGGCGGATCGTCAATTTCGGCTCGACTCTTGGGCTTGCGCGGCGTCGCCGACCAGACCGCGTATTGCGCCGCCAAGAGCGCGGTCATCGGATATACGCGCGCGTTGGCGATGGCGCTGGCGCCGCGCGGGATCACGGTAAACGCCGTCTGCCCGGGTTGGACCGATACCGCGATGGCCGCCGCACGCTTCGCCGATCTGGGGATCGACCGCGAGACCGCCGGCGCCGGCGTGCCGATCGGGCGCATTGCGCAGCCGGCGGAGGTGGCGGCGACGGTGTCCTTCCTGCTGAGCGAGGCGGCCGGCTCGATCACCGGGCACGCGCTGCCGGTGGACGGCGGCGCGCTGGCGCGCGCATGAGCGAGCCGCGCGTTAAATCCGCAATCTGGGTATCCATGGCGCTCCGGCTCGGCGACCGGGCCGGGCGCACCGGCGCCGTGCTGCGCCGGGGCGATGCGGATTTGGGCGGCATCCTGGTGGTGCTGCGGGCGCGCGAGGGGTTATGCGTGCTGTCGCAGGTGCGCGCGGCCGAAGCGCCGGCCTGGATGCGCGCCACCGGCCCCGCGGCCGTCGATGACGCGACCGCCGACGCCTACGTGGCCCGCCAGGTCGGACGCGATCCCGACCTTTGGGTGCTGGAGTTCGACGTCGCCCGATCTGCTGCCGCCGTTCGAAGCGCGGATCGTCTGAGCTGCCCTTGCGGCCGCCCGTCGATAATGGTTTGTATCGCAACGCGGACGGAGAACCCGTGCGCCCAGGATGGACCTTCTGACAAACCGGGGAGACAACGATGCCGAGTGTTACCAAAGTTTGTGTGGGTGAATCCCTGGTCGGGGATGGCAACGAGGTCGCGCATATCGACCTCATCATCGGCCCGCGGGGCAGTTCCGTCGAACACGCGTTTTGCAGCGCGCTTACCAACAACAAAGACGGTTTCACCACCCTGCTCGCGCTGGTCGCACCGAACCTGCCGTGCAAGCCGAACACCGTGCTGTTCAACAAGGTCACGATCAAGGGCGCCAAGCAGGCGGTGCAGATGTTCGGCCCGGCGCAGCACGCGGTCGGCAAGGCGATTGCCGACAGCGTCGCCGAGGGACTGATCCCCGAGAACGAGGCGGATGATCTGTTCATTTGCGTCGGCGTGTTCATTCACTGGGATGCGGCCGACGATCGGAAGATCCAGGACTTCAACTATCGCGCCACCAAGGAGGCGCTGGCGCGCGCGGTCAATGGCGAGCCGAAGGCATCCGAGATGGTGCGCCGGCGTGACGAGAAGCACCCCTTCCAGGCCGCCTGATCCGCCTACGAGCGACCTCTCCCGCGAGCGGGAGAGGTCGGCGACCGCGAACCTTGCATGAGGGCGTCGAGATCACTCCTCGACAGCGTGCCGTCATGCAGCGATGTCGCGACCAGGGCGCCGGCCGCCCCGGCGGCCGCCAGGGCCCGCAAGTCGGCCGCGTTGCGCACGCCGCCCGCTGCATAGAGCTGCGTGGCGGGGGCTTGCGCTGCGATTGCCGTCAATCGGGCAATGTCGGGACCCTGCTTGGCGCCGACCCGCGCCAGTGTCATCAGGATTATCCGGCGCGGCCACAGCGCGGTCTCGTTCAGCAAGGCCGGCGGTCCCTGGAAACTCTCGCCGCGAAAATCGAGCGACAGGATCACCCGCGGATGCTCGTGCAATGCGGACAGCATCTCGGTGCCGGTTTGCGATTCGCTGCCGACGACCAATGAATGACCGTCGGCGAGCAACGCCCGCGCGCCGTCCGGTGACGCAATGCCGGCATCGACCCACAAATCGGCGCCGGCAGACGCTGCGGACAGCGCCGCAATCGCGGCGGTATTCGCACCCCGTCCCTCGATCGCATCGAGATCGGCGACATAGAGGCGGCGGAACGCGAACAGCCGCCGCAATGCGGCCGCGACATCGCCCGGTTCGCTGGTCGCGCTGAGCGGGGTTTCGATCGGCCGGTAACTCTCGCGTCGGCCCTGCCGCGCGCGCACGACCCGGTTGCCGAGCAGATCGATGACCGGAACGATGTCCATCGGCGTTATCCTGTCAGACCGGCGACAGGCGTCAATCGCGGGAGCGGGAAGTGGGATCGATCATCGGCTGGGATGTCGGCGGCGCGCATCTCAAGGCGGCTCGGGTCGAGGACGGGCGGGTGGTGCGCGCACTCCAGCGTCCGTGCCCGCTCTGGCCCGGAGCCGAGCGCCTCGTCGTCGTGGTGAGGGAGTTGCGCGAGGCGCTGGGTCACGCCGACCGGCACATCGCGACCATGACGGGTGAGCTTGCCGACATCTTCGACTTCGCGCACCGAGGGCGTCGCCGCGATCACCGCGATCCTTGCCGGCGCGCTCACCCCGCTCCGTCTCTACGGCGGACCGCTCGGCTTGCTCCCGGCCGATGCCGCCGGCGCGAATGCGGCCGCCATAGCCTCCGCCAACTGGCACGCCAGCGCGACGCTGCTTGCGCGCCATGTGCGCGCGGCGCTGTTCGTCGATATCGGCTCGACCACCACCGACATTATCCCGATCGCCGACGCCCGGGTGTGCGCGCGCGGCTACACCGACGCCGAGCGCCTCGCCTGCGGTGAGCTCGTCTATACCGGACTGACCCGCAGTTTCTTGATGGCGATCGCATCGCGCGCGCCGGTGCGCGGCGCGTGGACGCCGCTTGCCTGCGAGCATTTCGCGACCGCCGCCGACATCCATCGCGTTCTCGGCTCTCTTGACGAGGCGGCGGATCAGATGCCGGCGGCCGACGGCCGGCCCAAGACGGCGGAGGCCTCGCGCGCGCGCCTCGCGCGCATGGTCGGCCGCGACGCGGCGGACGCGACCGAGCGCGAGTGGCGCAATCTCGCTCGCTGGTTCGCCGAGGCGCAGCTCCGCTCCATCCACGATGCCGCACTGCAGGTGCTTTCGCCGGGGGAACTGCCGGATGATGCGAAGGTGATCGGCGCCGGCGTCGGACGTCGGATTGCGGCGGAACTCGCGGCCCGGCTCGGCCGCGATTACGCCGAGTTCGGCCAGCTTGTCGGCGATGGCGCTTCCGACTGCGCGCCGGCGGCGGCGGTGGCGCTGCTCGCCGCATAGTGGTCCCTGATCGCCGCCATCAGCCAGTCCCAGGCCTCGCGCTCGTCCTCGCCGGCGGTCTTTGCGACCGCGATTCCCAGATAGGCGATTTCGGACTCCACCTTGGCACGCGGCAGCATCTTGAGCCGGCTCACCAGAATGCAGGCCTCGATCACCGAAGCCCCGGCCCGATTGAAGCCACGGAACGGCGCATGCGTCTCGCGATGGATGATCCGGCAATAAAATCGCGGGCGAAGCGCATCCTCGCGGACCGACACCACCTCCATCTCGGCATGGGCGAGCGCGGCGCCGAGCCGCGGCGGCGCGACCAGATGCGACGCCAGCAGCGCCCAGTCGCGCCGCCCGGTGAGGCAGCCGGCGAAAATCCGCGCCTCGTCGGTGTAGTTCGCGACCGCCTGCGGCACCACTCGCAAATTGTCGAGCGTAGTCGAGGGATGGAACGGCGCGATGATCCAGCCGCCGGCGTCCTCGATCAGGCCGATCGGCGCCAAATGCGGCTTGCCCGCCGGCGAGATCGTGGTGACGATGACCTCACGAATCATCATCGCCGCCCGGCATCGCGCAGCCCCATCCGAGCGGCCGGTCCTGCCAGTAGCGCTTCCCGAGCCCGAGCGCGATCTCGGCCTTCATCAACTCGGCTCCGAGATAGAAGGCGTGCGCGGCGTCGGCGGCAACATCGAGCGCCGGGAAAAAACCCATGGCGTCGCGACCGATCCGGTGCATCCGGCCGTTATAGACGTGGATGCCATCCTCGGCGACCGCGATGCGGTAATTCGCGTCCCGCACGCCCCCGGCCTGGGCATCGATGTCGGCCGCCGATTGCACGATGGGGACGCGGTCATGGACTTGCAGCAGTGCGTCACCGTAGCCGCGCGGCAGATCGGCGTTGGCCCGCGCGGCGTACATCAGCCGGCGCGCGAAATCGTGCTCGCCCACGGTCCGGCGCGTGTGCGGGCTGACCTGCACCACCAGCACGTTGCGGATGCCGAGTTCGGAACAGATGCCCATCAGCATCGCGGTGACGCCGGAGGAGTCGGCATCGGTCAGCTCGGTCAGATTGCCGGTTCCCATCAGGATCTCGGCGTCGGGCAGCCGCCCGCGCAACTCCGCGTAGCGTTGCAGCGACGCGGTGAAGCCGAAATGGATGGGATCGAGGATCGAATTCGAGAAGCACCGCCAACCCGCGCGCCCGTGCCGCTTCCGCCCCGCGGATCAGCGACTCCACCCCGCCCTCCAGGGCGGGCACCAGGACCGCCGTCGCCCCGGTTCCGTCCGCCACCTCGAGGCTCGCTTCGGTGAGGCTCAGCAGGAAATCCGCGCCCGCGAGGGCGCCGCGACGCAGCTCGCCGGTGTCGCCCGAATCCACGCTCACCAGCATTCCGTCCTGCTTGAGCGTCGAAACGGCCGCCTCCAGGTGCGGAAACGCGAGGCCGGGCTTGCAGCCGATGTCGATGATGTCGGCGCCCTCCCGGCGCAGCTCACGAGCGCGGGCGTGCAGGGCTTCGACCGACAGTTTCGGCGCGTCCACGATCTCGGCGAAGATGCGCATGTCGGTGCGCGACAAATCTGGCGGCACGGCGCCGCGGCCGAGAAAGCGCGGCAAGTCCACGATCTCGTCCGGCCCGCGCGTGAAGGTCACGCCGAATGCCGCCGACAGCCGCGCCGCGTCCACGCCGGCCCGTCCCGGCACGATCACCCGGCTCGCCGGCAGCGGCCGGGGCAGCCGGCGCAGGATGATCTTCTCGGTCATCAGCGCGGCCACCTGCACGCCGATGTCGATCACCTCCCAGTCGAAGCCGGTTTCGCCCATGTCCTCCAGCAGTCGCCGGAGCCGCTGCTTCGCCAGATGCCCGGTGAGGAAGACGAACCGCTCAGTCATGCAACGCCAGCGCGCGCCGCCTCTCCGCCACCGCGTCGCGAAGCTCGGCAAGTGTGAGCACCACCCGCGTGTCTTCGAACTCCCCCAGCCGGCGGGTGTTCTCGAGATCGATCCGGCGCGGGAACACCTTCACCATGCCCTCGGGCGCCGGCGTCTCCATTTCGGGCGCGCTGTCGCAGGCGAACACGATCGCCGCCACGCGGCACTTGCCGGCTTGCGCGAAAACATTGGTGACCAGCGTATCGGAGATGCCGCAGACCAGCTTCGCCACCGTGTTCGAGGTCGCGGGCGCCACCACCAGGGTGTGATAAGCACCGTGATAGAACGCCGCCACCGGCGGCGCGCTCGCCGCGGTATCGCGATAGACGCGCGCATGCCTCGGCAAATCGAGGCGGGTCCTGTACATCCGCACCACCTCCGCCGCCGCGCGGCTGACGAACAGATCGACCCGGCCGAGCGTGCGGATGACGGTCAAGCGACTCGGTGAAATCATGACCCGAGCCGGTGAGCGCCCAGGCCCAACGCGGGGCCGCCATCGCCATCTCAACCGTGGACGACAAGGTGCAGATCGTCGGGGCCGGCGATCTCCACGATGCCGGCGAACGCGGCGCGGAAGCGGGGAAACGCCCGGTCCACGAGGTCGGTCGCACCCGGTTCGGGGGGGCGCGACTTGATCAGCACGACGCGCGCCGCCCGCAGCGTTTGCGCCAGCCAGAGGGCGAGACTGTCGGAGGTGACATCCCAGGAGGCTTCCAGGTCCCCATGATTGCGCAGCATCGGCCACGGCGACCACACCGGAACCTGCCCCGCGCGCAACGCCTCCTCGATCACGTCGAGCCGATCGGCCAGCGCGAAGCCGCCCAGGCACGCCAGCGCGCGCCCGGTACTGGGTCATTGCGAGCAGCGCCATATCGTGCGCCGCCGCGTCGTCGAACCCCATCGGGCGCTGGGCATCCCGCACCGCGTCGGCGAAACATCCGCCGCCGGGAACGCACGACGATCGCGCCGGCCGCGCGCCCGATCGCGCGCAACCACGCCCGCAGATGCGGCGAGCGGGCGTGGCTGCCGCCGAGTTTCGCCACCGTGAGCGTCCGGCTCACGACGGCGGCGCCGTGCGCTCGATGGCGACGCCGACCACGCCGGATCCGGTCTGCAATTTCTGCACCCGCACCCGCACCCGCACGACGCGCGGATGCGCGAGCAGCATGGCGGCGATCCGCTCGGCGAGCGTCTCCACCAGCGCGACATGTCCGGCCTCGACGAGCATCCGGACGCCGTCGGTAATGAGGTCATAGGAGAACACGTCGCGCATGCCTTCGGCGACGCCGCCGGGGCGCCGAATCGTCGCCTCGATATCGAACCGCACATCCTGCGGCGCGTCCCGCTCATGCGCATAGGCGCCGATGCGGGCGGCCAGCACGAAGTCATGCACGAACACGATGTCGGCCGTCAGTTCGGCCTCGGCCATCGGCGCGTAGCCGCGCGCGGCCAGCAGATTGTAGTCGAAGGCGGGCATCGCCGCCGCCTCGGCGTGCGGCGGGATCAGCGCGCGCACCGCTCGCACGCGCCCGAGGTCGAGCGCCGCACCGCGCCCGCCGGGCCCGCACAGGGCGCCGCGAAATCCCAACAGGTCGGGCGCGAGGACGAGCAGGCGCGGAATATCGGGTTCCTCGAGCGACCCGGCGAGCCCCGCCGTCAACCCGAGCGCGCGGCAGGAACTCGACGAAGTGGCGGAGCCGGGGCAGGTCCATATGCGTGAGCAGCCGCCCCGCCGCCTTATTCGATGTGTCGAGCATGGCACCGGCGAATTGTGCCTGCGGCCAGCCGTTCCAGAAGCGCGAGATCGGGCGACGCATCGGCGAACAACACCCCGATCAGCCGCGCCTGCGTGGCGAGCGAAGCGAGCGCGCCGATGCAGCCGGCGACGTCGCCGCCGTCGAAGAGCCCGATCTTGACGTAATCGACGCCCGTCTCGGCCATCGCCGCGACCGCTGCGCGAACGCAATCCGGCTGCATCGGCAGATCACCGGTGACGGCGCTCACCGCCCGTCGTCCGCCGATCGCCTTCACGGCCTGCCGCACCGTTTGCGGCGAGACCGCGCCGAGCGCGCCGCGCGACGGGTCCTTGAGGTCGATGATGTCGGCATCGCCGGCCAGCGCCACTTCGGCCTCTTCGGGTCCGGTCACGCTGGCCAGCATCAGCGTCATTGCGCCGACTCCGGCGATTGCCAGAATGCGATAGCGCATGAGATAGGCGACCCCGCGCGACCACGATTCGTCGGTATCGCCCCTGATGTCCACGCTGCCCGCCCGCACCCGCTTGCCGGTCGCCACATCGCGGATCACGACATTGATGTTGAGGATCAGGTCCGAGACCTTCTGCACCCACCCGATCACCGAGACCCGGGCGCCCAGCTTGCGCGCGATCGCCACCTCGCATCCGTCGCAGGTGCGCAGCGTGTTGTCTGACGGCGGGATGGCGGCGACCGGCTGATATTGGCCGGAGCGCGCCAGGGCGTCGGTGAGCTGCGCCGTCAGATGCGCAAGCCTGATCTGATCGGCTTTTTGAGGTCCCTGCATCGAGCCTTGCAGGCTGGTGTCGTCCAGCTCGAACGGAAACACCGCCGCCTTCGGCGCCTCGGCCCGGGCGGACGCGACGAGGATCAGCGTCATCGCGACCAGGGCAATGGCTTGCAAAGCTTTCATCCTCGAGATCGCCCCTTGATGGCCCGGCGCGCCTTCTTCATGCTCCGTCGATGCAAGGTCAAGAACCAGCCGCGCCCCGCCTCGCGCGACGTGCGCTGATCGCCGTTCTCGGCGCCGCATGCGGCCGCCGAGCCGCGCCCAAGCCGACCCGACCGTCATCCGCATCGGCTACATCCGCTCCACCGAACGGCGGCCGACGATCTCGCTCGCTCGATAAGCCGGCCCAAGATGACGGGCTCGCCGGCGCTCGGCTCGGGATCGACGACGACAACACGACCGGGGCTTTCTCGGGCAGAAGTTCGCGCTGATCGATGCCCCGGTCGGTGCGGATGCCGACCTCGGCGCCGCACTCGCGAGCGTCACGGCCCGGAGCGCGGGCTTCGTGCTGACCGATCTGCCGGCCGCCGACGTGCTCAAGCTTGCCGATGCGGCGCGCGCCTCGGGCGCGTGCATCCTCAACGTCGCCGCTCCCGATTTGTCGCTGCGCGGAGCCGACTGTCGCGCCAACCTGATCAACGTCGCCCCCTCGCGCGACATGCTGGCCGACGCGCTGGCGCAATACCTGGTGTGGAAGAAATGGACCCGCTGGCTCCTGCTCGTCGGCTCGCATCCCGAGGACAAGCTGCTGGCCGACGCCTATCGACGCGCGGCCAAGCGGTTCGGCGCGCGCATCGTGCAGGAGCGGGTCAGCAAAGACACCGGCGGATCGCGCGAGACCGACAGCGGCGTGGTGCAGATGCAGCAGCGCGTCCCGGTGCTGACGCAAGGCGCTCCCGATTACGACGTGCTGATCGCCGCCGACGAGAACGAGGTGTTCGCGGGCTATCTGCCCTATCGCACCTGGGATCCGCGCCCGGTCGCGGGCTCGGCCGGATTGGAGCCGGTGAGCTGGGCCCCGAGCAGCGAATCCTGGGGCGGCGACGCAATTGCAGAGCCGCTTCGCCCGCCGGTTCCATCGCGCAATGACGCCGCTCGACATGCAGGCCTGGATGGCGGTGCGCATGGTCGGGCGAGGCGGCCAGCCGCGCCGGCGGCAGTCGATTTCCCGGCGCTGCTCGCCTACATGAAGGGCCCTGACATTCGGCGTCGCCGCCTACAAGGGACAGCGCCTTGACGCTGCGCGACTGGGATCTGCAACTGCGCCAGCCGATCCTGCTGTCGGACGGCAGGACGATCGTGTCGATCTCTCCGCAGCCGGGTTTTCTCCATCAGGTGACGGAACTCGACACGCTCGGCGTCGACCGGCCCGAGACCACTTGCAAGCTTCGATAACGAGGGCATGATGCGGCACAGCCCGGCTTGCGGCGGTGGCGGCCGCGATCGCCATGCTTACCTCCGACGACGGCGCACGCCTATACGGCGTACGTCACCAACGAGCGCGACAACACGATGAGCGTGATCGATCTCGACCAGATGAAGACGGTGCAGACCGTCCCGGTCGGGCAGCGACCGCGCGGCATCACCATCACGCCGGACGGCAAATACATCCTCGTCTGCGCCAGCGACGACGACACCATCCAGATCATCGACGCCGCGACGCTGCAGATCGTCGGCAATCTGCCGTCCGGGCCGGACCCGGAGACCTTCGCGCTGGCCGCGTCGGGCAACCCGCTCTATGTTTCGAACGAGAACGACAATCATGGTGACGGTCATCGACGTGCCGTTCCCGCAAGGTGATCGCGCAGATCCCGACCGGGGTGGAGCCCGAGGGCATGGGGGTGAGCCCGGACGGGAAGGTGATCGTCAACACCTCCGAGACCACCAACATGGCGCACTTCATCGGCTACGACACCGCACAAGGTGGTCGCCAACGTGCTGGTCGATCCGCGTCCGCGCATCGCCGATATTCAAGCATGACGGCTCGGAGGTATGGGTCTCGTCCGAAGAGGGCGGCACGGTCAGCGTCATCGACGCGGCCACGCACAAGGTGAAGACCAAGATCGGCTTCGACATCCAAGGGATGCGCGCCGATGCCATCCAGCCGGTCGGCATCCGCTTCACCAAGGACGACAAGACCGCCTTCGTCGCGCTCGGCCCCGCCAACCGCGTCGCGGTGATCGACGCGCAGACCTACAAAGTGGAGAAATATCTGCTGGTCGGGCAGCGCGTGTGGCAGATGGCGTTCACGCCGGACGGAAAATACCTGCTGACGACGAACGGGCTGTCCAACGATGTCTCGGTGATCGACGTCGCGGCGCAGAAGGTGGTGAAGTCGATCCCCGTCGGGCGCCTGCCCTGGGGCGTCGTCGTCGCGCCGAGATGACGGTCATCGCGGCCATCGCGGCGCGTAATCACGATCCCGGCGAGAGCCTCGCCGAACTGCCGGCGTTGTCGGTCGCCGGCGTCAGCCACAGCTATGGCCGGCGGAAGGCGCTCGATGACGTGAGCTTCGTGGTTGCGCAAGGTCGGGTGACGGTGTTGCTCGGGCTGAACGGCGCCGGCAAGACGACGCTGTTTTCATTAATCACCCGGCTGTTTCACACCCGCACGGGCACGCATTTCGGTGCTCGGCCATCGTGTCGATCGCGAACCCGGCGAAGCGCTGCGTCGGTTGGGCGTGGTGTTTCAGGCGCGCACGCTCGATCTTGATCTGTCGGTGACGGACAATCTGCTGTATCACGCCGCGCTGCACGGCATCGGCGGGCGAAGGGCGCGGCTGCTGGCGCGGGAGGCGCTGGCGCGCGTCGGCATGGGCGGACATGCGCGCGAGACCGCGCGGCGGCTCTCCGGCGGCGAGGTCCGGCGGGTCGAGATCGCCCGCTCGCTGCTGCACCAGCCGCAACTGCTGCTGCTGGACGAGCCGACGGTCGGGCTGGATGTGGCCTCCAAGCTCGCCATCGTCGGCCACGTGCGGACGCTGGTCCGCGAACACGGCGTCGCCGTGCTGTGGGCGACGCACCTGCTCGACGAGGTGGAGCCGGCGGATGCGGTGGTGGTGCTGCACAAGGGCCGCCTGCTCGCGTTGGGCGACGCCGAGGACATCACCGCCCGCACCGGCGCGCTCGACATCCGCGCCGCCTTCACCGCGCTCACCGGTGAGGCGCCATGAGCGAAGCGATCGTCCGGGTACGCGGGTTCGGCTGGTGGCAGTACCCTGATCTGCCTGGCCGGCATCACCTGGCGCGAGGCGCTGCGCTTTCTCCATCAGCGCGAGCGCTTCATCTCCGCCCTGGTGCGTCCGCTGGTCTGGCTGTTCATCTTCGCCGCCGGCTTTCGGCAGATCCTCGGCGTATCGATCATCCCGCCCTACCAAACCTATGTGCTGTACGAGGTCTACGTCACGCCGGGGCTGATCGCCATGATCCAGCTCTTCAACGGCATGCAATCGTCGCTGTCGATGGTCTATGACCGCGAGATGGGCAACATGCGCATGTTGCTCGTCTCGCCGTTCCCGCGCTGGTTCCTGTTGGTCTCCAAGCTGCTGGCCAGCACCGCCGTCTCCGTGCTGCAGGTGTACGCGTTCATGGTCATCGCCTGGCTCTGGGGCGTTGACCTGCCGAATTGGGCTTTCGCGACCGTGCTGCCGGCGTTGATCCTGGTCGGGCTGATGCTCGGCGGCTTGGGAATGCTGCTGTCGTCGGCGATCCGGCAGTTGGAGAATTTCGCCGGCGTGATGAACTTCGTGATCTTCCCGATGTTTTTCGCCTCCTCGGCGCTGTATCCGCTGTGGCTGGTGCAGCAATCGAGCCCGGTCGTCTACACGATCTGCCGGCTGAACCCGTTCACCTGGGGCATCGAGCTGATCCGTTTCGCGCTCTATGCCGAGCTCGATTGGCCGGCGTTGGCGGTGGTCGGCGCGGCGACGGTGGTTTTCGTCGCCGGCGCGATCGTCGCCTACGATCCGGCACGCGGGTTGCTGGTGCGACGCGGCGCATGAGAACGGTGGCGCTGGCGTTCGGCCTGCTTGCCGCCGCTGCGCTCGGCGCGCGCGCGGCGCCGCGCGCCGTCGATCCCGATTGGCCTTGTCAACAGGTGAAGATGCCGGAGCTGTCGGTCGCCGCGTTGTGGAACGGTCCGTCGATCGAGGCGTATCAGACCACCTGGCGCGGTGATCCGGGGGTCGCCGATCTGGCCGGCGAACTGTCGCAGCGGCGGGTGCCGATCGACCGGGCGGATGCGAAGATCGCGGCCTTCGCCAAACAGGCGGGCGCCGACAAGGAGGCGAAACTGTTGGCGCTGTTCGCGGGCTTGTTCGAGACGCTGAACACCGAGCGCGCGAGCGTCATTGCCGGTCTCGACCGGTTCGGCGGACGGCAACAGGAGCTGGCCGGAAATCTGCGCACCGAAACCGAGGCTCTGCGCGCGGCGCAAGCCGAGGCGACGCCGGATCAGGCGAAGGTCGCCGAACTTACGCAGCACGTGAACTGGGACGAGCAGGTTTTCGAGTTCCGCCGCCAGTCGCTGCGATTCGCCTGCGATATTCCGAACATCATCGAGCAGCGCCTGTTCGCGCTTGCCCGCGCCATTCAGCCGTTGCTGGACTGAGCCGCTACGCGGCGGGCCGGGGCACCGGCTCGGCCGGGGTGAGCGGCAGCCCGGACGCTGCCCAGCCGTCGGTGCCGTCGCGATACCAGCGGACCCGGGTGTAGCCGAGCGCCTCGGCGCGGCGCGCGGCATTCCACGACATCCAGCAATCCGCACGGCAGTAGAACACCAGAATCCGATCGTGCCGCCCTCCGGTTGCGGTGCGCAGCGCGTCGGCGAAATACGCCGCCATGATTTCGGGCAAGCGGCCGTATCCGGTGTCGGGCAGCCAGACGCTGCCGGGAATGTCGTCGCGCGGCTTCGGATGCCAGATCGTGCCCGCCGGAAGGCCGGCCGGGCGGGGCGCCCGGGCCAGCGTGTCGACGAAGATCGCGCCCGATTTCCACAGCCGCGCGGCTTCCGGCGTGGACAGCGCCGGGGCGCCGTTCAGCGTCATCGGTGTCGGCGCGCGGTAGTCCTTCAGGCGATACCCGCTCGGCTCCGGCGGAGGTGCCGCGCCGGCCGCCGCCAACAGCATCAGGCCGAGCAGCGCGCGCCGCGTCGGGCGCATGTTACGGCGAGATCGGCTTGCCCTCATCGTCCAGCAGCGGCACGCCGTAATCGATCAGCAGGCGATTGATCGCATCCTGGTTCTTGGCGATCAGTCCGTTGAGCGTTCGCTTCCATGCCTGATCGCTGTGGCGCACGCCCATGGAGATGCGAAAGTCCATGGCCACGCCATGCTCCTTCAGCAGCGGATGCACGACCAGCGGCGTGCCGGCGTGCTTGGCGAAGTAGCCGCCGATCGGTCCCCAGAGCACGCCCCCATCGAGGCGGCCGGCGGCGATGTCGTCCACCATCGTCTTCGACGGCGCGTCGACGCGCGTATCGACGGTGAGCGGATAGGGCTTCGCACCCGACATCAAGCCGTTGGCGGCCATGATCGTGGCCGGCGGCGTGCCGGCGATCACCCCGAGATGCTTGCCCTTGAGCCGCGGGTCGTCGAGCGAATCGACCCCGTCGAGCCCGCTTCCGGGCTTCACCACCAACGCATAGACGGTGCGGTAGTAGGGATTGGTCGTCTGCACCAGCTCGTCGCCCTGCGCGGTGCCCATCACGACATCGCAGCGGAGCGCGTTGAGAGTGTTGCGAACGAAGCCGATGACCTGGGGATAATAGGTGTAGGAGACGGGCTTGCCGAGCTGGGAAGCAAACATATCGGCAATCTTGTTCTCGAACCCGCCGCCGGCGGTGTCGGAGAACGGCAGGTCGCGCGGATCGGCACAGACGCGAAAGACCTTGGGATCAACCAGCTCGGCGGAGGCGCCGAGCCCCGGCGCCTGGGCGCGCGCATGCGCGGCGAGGCCGAGGAGAACCGCGGCGAGCGCCGGTGCGATCCGCCTCATCCCATGCACTCGTTCTCGGCCTTGGTGTACGCGGCCGGCGCCGGTTCGTGGCTGGTCGGACGATTGCGACCGACCGCGCCGTCGGCGCGCGCGCGGAGATAAATATAGATCGCGTCGATGTAGCACATGACGTTCTTGTTGGCGCCGAACGCCGGCATCACCAGGTTCTGCGACGCCGAGACGTTCTTCTTGCCGCCGGCGACGGTGCCCAGGAAGTCGCCATAGCTCATCGTCTTCAGGGCATCGACCAGGGACGGCGCGTAGGTGGAGCCCAAACCGTCGGGGCCATGACAGGCCAGGCAATTCGCCGAGTAGCGGATGTAACCGGCATAGGTGTACCAGTCCACCTTGCCGTCCGGCGACACCTTGAAGGTGGGATTGCCGTCCTTGTCGAGATACTTGCCGTCTTGCGAACTTGCCACGGCGGGATTTCCGGGCGCGTCGGCGCGGACGGCGGGGGAGGTCAAAATCGTCGGGGCGAGGGCGAGAACGGAGACAAAGATAGCGCGCGATCGGAAGGTCACGTCATCATTCCTTGAAGAAATCATCCTTTAGGAAATCGAAATGCGAGGGCCGGCGCCCGGCATTCACCGAGCGCCGGCCCATCGTCGGGCAGTCCGTTCGTGCTAGCTCTGCGGCAGCGCGAACACCGTGAGCTGACCGCCGAGATTGGTGTAGTTGCTCAGCGCCGCGTAGCCGCCCACCGCGCCGAGGCCCGCATGCGGGTCGGTGAGGCCGGCCGCCAGCCCGATACCGGCCCAACCGCCGACACCGGACAGCACCGCGACGTATTGCTTGCCGCCGTGCTCATAGGTCATGACATTGCCGATGATGCCGGACGGGGTCTTGAAGCTGTAAAGCTCCTTGCCGGTTTTCGCGTCGACCGCCTTCAGGTAGCCCTCCAGAGTGCCGTAGAACACCACGTCGCCCGCGGTCGCGAGCGCGCCCGACCACACCGAGAACGTCTCCGGCAGCGACCAGACGATCTTGCCGTTCACCGCATCCCAGGCGATGAAGTTGCCCATGTTGTTCGAGCCCTTGGGCGGATACATCGACAGGGTGGCGCCGACATAGGGCTGACCCGCGGTGTAGGCCACGCGGAACGGCTCGTAGTCCATGCAGACATGGTTGGTCGGCACGTAGAACAGCTTGGTCTCCGGCGAGAACGCCGCCGGCTGCTCGTCCTTGCTGCCGAGCGCCGCCGGGCAGACGTTGGTGTAGTTGACGTCGGCGCCTTTCGAGCCGGGCGCGTACTGCGGGACCACCTCCGGGCGGCCGTAATTCTCGCTCGACTTATTCATGTCGATCTTGGTCGCCCAGTTCACCGCCGGATCGTATTTCTGCGCCACCAGCAACGCGCCGGTGTCGCGGTTGAGCGTGTAGCCGAAGCCGTTGCGGTCGAAGTGCACCAGCGCCGGGACGGTCGAGCCGCCCATGTTCAGGTCGGCGAGGATCATCTCGTTGACGCCGTCATAGTCCCACTGGTCGTGCGGGGTCATCTGATAGAGCCACTTCGCCATGCCGGTCTTGGCGTCGCGCGCCCAGATGGTCATCGAGTATTTGTTGTCGCCCGGACGCTGCACCGGGTTCCAGGTCGAGGGGTTGCCCGAGCCGTAGTAGACGAGGTCGAGCTTCGGGTCATAGGCAAGCCAGCCCCAGGTGTCGCCGCCGCCGATCTTCCACTGATCGCCCTCCCAGGACGCCAGGCTCGAATCCTTGCCGATCGGCTTGCCGAGCACCATCGTCTTGTTCGGATCGACCAGGATGTCGCTGTCGGGACCCATCGAATAGGCTCGCCAGAGCTGGTGGCCGTCCTGGGTCGAGTAGGCGGCGACCCATCCGCGGACACCGAACTCGCCGCCGGAGACGCCGACATAGACCATGTTGCCGACGACCATCGGCGCCGAGGTGCCGGTCGCGCCCTTGCTCGGATCGTCGGTCTTCACCGACCACGCCACCTTGCCGGTCTTCGCGTCCAGCGCCACCAGCGTGGTGTCGGCCTGATGCAGGAAGATCTTGCCGTCGCCATAGGCGACGCCGCGGTTGACGGTGTCGCAGCACATCACGGGAATGACGTTCGGATCCTGCTTCGGCTCGTATTTCCAGAGAATCCGGCCGTTGTTGTTGAGATCGAGCGCGAACACCGTGTTCGGAAACGGCGCGTTCAGATACATCACGTCGCCGATCACCAGCGGGGCGCCCTCATGACCGCGCAGCACGCCGGTCGAGAAGGTCCAGGCCGCCTGCAGCTTGCCCGCATTCGCCGACGTGATCTGATTGAGCGTGGAATACCGCTGGTTGCTGTAGCCGCCCGTCGGGCTCACCCAGTTGGCAGCCTGGGGCTGCGACCTCTCGGACTCGTCATCCGCGCGCACGGCGGACACCGACATCACGGACAGCATGACGCCTGCGAGCAGCAGCGCCTTGCGCGAAGAAAGTTTCATACGTATCCCCCTATGACGGTCGAAGCGACCACACGCGGCCAATACCGAAAACGGCAACCGAATCAAGTCGGGAAGCATTCCTGGCAGCGTGTCACGACGGAAGCGGCGCGGCGCGGTCCCTTGCGGACCTGCGTTGGTCGGCCGACGCTCCAACGTCTTCGAAAGAATATCCGCCCCTCCACTCAGCGAGATATCCCTTGAAGCCAGGAAACATACGCTTGTATCCCGCAGTCGGTGGCTTGACAACAAGCTTCTCGCACGCGAAGGAATACACGGTTAAGTGATCGCAATGCTGCCGCGCGGAGGATTGCGCCCGGTTCTCGCCTTCTTGCTTGCCATCTGCGGATTTGCAAACCGCGCGCGACCATTGGAGGCCGGGATCGCCGGCAATTATGCGTGAGGCGCTGGCGACGGAACAGGTCGCCGACGGCGACTACGTGCATTTCGGCCGCATCGCCATGACCACGCCGCAGAACGCCGGCGACATCGCCAATCTCGGCATCATCGTCGGCCGCGACGCGGTGGCGGTGATCGACACCGGCGGCAGCGTGCAAGTCGGCCGTGCACTGCGCGAAGCGGTGCGCCGCCGCACCGACAAGCCGATCAAATACGTCATCAACACGCACGAGCATCCCGATCACGTCTTCGGCGACGCCGCGTTCGCGGGCGCAACCTTCGTCGGCCATCACAATCTTCCGCGCGAGCTGCGCGCGCGCGGCGAGTATTATCTGCACTCCTACCGCGAGGCTCTCGGCCCGGCGGCGATCGCGGCGGTGCGCATCGTGATCCCGACGCTGCTGGTCCAGGACCGGCTTGAACTCGACCTCGGCGATCGGAAGCTGCTGCTGATTGCCTGGAGCCCGCCCGCGCACACCGATTGCGACCTCACCGTGCTCGATGAGCGAACCTCGGTGCTGTTCGCCGGCGACCTCGTCTTCCTCGACCACACGCCGGTGATCGACGCCAGCATCAAGGGGTGGCTCGCCCTGATGCCGCGCCTCGCCGCGCTGCCGGCGAAGCAGGTCGTGCCGGGGCACGGACGGCGCCTCGGCGCCTGGCCCGACGCACTCGCCGACGAGCGCCGGTATTTCACGGTGTTGGCCGCAGACGCGCGCCGCGCGATCGCCGCCGGCACACCGCTCGCGGAGGCGGTGGGTCAAATCGGGCAATCGGAGCGGGCGCGCTGGCAATTGTTCGACGACTACAACCCGCGCAACGCCACCGAGGCGTACACCGAACTGGAGTGGGACTGATCTGGACTTTGGGCGCGCGCGGGACGATCTCTCGGGCTGACAAGGCGACGGAGGCCGGGATGGCTGAATGGAGCAGGCGGGCGGCGCTGACCGCGATGGTTTCGGGTCTGGTCGCAGGCGCCGGCGCCACGGCTCGCGCCGCCGATGAGGACCCGTGGCCGGCGCTGGCGAGCCAGATCTTCAACGGCCGCCCGCTGCAGGACGGCGCCGCGGTGGTCGCCATCGACGCGCCCTATCGGGCCGAAGACGCCGCCGTGGTGCCGGTGACGTTGCGCACCCTGCCGGCGGCCGGGGATGGGCGCGAGGTTCGCAAACTCACGCTGGTGATCGACGCCAATCCGTCGCCGCTCGCCACCACTCTCACGCTCGAGCCCGGCGGCGGCGTCGATCGCATCACCACCCGGGTCCGCGTGGACGACTACACGAAGATGCACGCCGTCGCCGAGCTGAGTGACGGCAAGCTCTACGCGTCCAGCCGCTTCGTAAAGGCCGCCGGCGGCTGCTCGGCACCGGCCTTGACGCTCGGCGCCGGCGCCACCCCGCTCGGCACCATGCGGTTCCGTCTGCTGGCGGAGCGCAAGGAGGCGCAGCTGATGATCCGCCATCCCAATTACTCGGGGATGCAGATGAACCAGTTGACGCGGCTCTATATCCCCGCCGATTTCGTGCAGACGCTGCGGATCTGGCAAGGCGAGCAACTGCTGTTCACCGCCGAGAGCGGGATCTCGATCTCGGAAAACCCGTCGTTCCGCTTCAGCTATCGGCCGAACGGCGCGACCGAGTTCCGGGCCGAGGCCCGGGACAGCACCGGCAAGGTGTTCCGCGACCGCTTCCCGGTGGCGGCCGCCTCCTGATCAGAAGCAGCGCACCTCGGCCTCCGCCTGCGCCTCCTCCAGGCCGCGCAGGATTTGATCCGCCTCGTGAGAACGGAACGTCTCCGCGAGATAGCCGCCGGTGTTGCGGCGCATGCGCAGCACCGTCTCCGCCTTCTCGTAGTCCGCAAACGGCAGCAGCGTGGCGATGACGTCGATCGAGCATGAGCAGCGTTGCAGCGCGTCGCGCGTATCGCCGTTCGTCGCCATGCAGCCGAAGACATAGTCGGCCCGGGCCGCCGTCGGATAGTCGTTGAGAGGCTTATCCGCCTTGGCGGGAATCGCGAGGGCCAGGCCAGCCGCGAGCGCCGGCAGCGCAAGAAATCTCATGCGCCGACTTCGCCCGAACCGGCCCGGCGTGTCGAGCCCGCTATCGCTGCGAGCCGGTAGCGTTCGTGCTTTGCCCGTTGGCGTCGGTGCGCGCCGCCTGCATCTTGCCGGTGGTGGTGCCGGCCTCAGTACCCCCCTTGGCGGCCTGCCCCGCGGCCCCGTTGCCCGCCGTGACGGCGCTGTTCGGTAGCGTAGCCGTGTTGGTGGCCGGCCCCGACGTCACCCCCGGCGACTGGCCGGAATTGGTCGAGGTGGCGGCGAACGCGGCCGGCGCCAGCGCGAGCAAGCCCGCTATGGCGGCGGTCGTCATTCCAATGCGGAGCTTCGTCTGCATCATCGGACCTCCCGAGCATCGTTCGCAAACCCTTCGCCCGCGATAAGCCGACGCCCACGAGGCCCGAACGCCCGTGCACCGAAATCGTTCTTGCTCTCTCGCATTTGACCCGAGTCTGGCGCCTGTACCACCCGGGGTGTAACGCTGCGGCGATGAGCAGCGCATCCGATCTTACCGTGCTGGCCGATGCCGAAGCCTTGGCGCGGTATGCGGCGGATTGGCTGACCGCGCGTGCCGAGACCGCCGGTACGCGGTTTTCGCTCGCGCTCTCCGGCGGCTCGACGCCCAAGCGGCTTTATGAGCTCCTGGCGGCGCGCGAACGCTTCCCCTGGTCGCGGACGCATCTTTTCTGGGGCGATGAGCGCCTCGTGCCGCTCGACCACCCCGACAGCAATTACCGCATGGTGGAGACGGCGCTGCTGCG
Source organism: uncultured Pseudomonadota bacterium (assembly GCA_963762525.1). GTDB lineage: Bacteria > Pseudomonadota > Alphaproteobacteria > Acetobacterales > Acetobacteraceae > DATFDN01. Next base: position 70,468 of record CAVXKT010000011.1, on the reverse strand, counting down.
GCATGTGCCGATTCCGCCGGCGCACATCCATCCGATGCCGACCGACGGCGCGCCGGCAGACGCCGCCCGCCGCTACCAGCAGACATTGGAAGCCTATTACGGCGGCACCGAACTGCGCGCCGACAAGCCTTTGTTCGACGTCGTGCTGCTCGGCCTCGGCGACAACGGCCATACCGCCTCGCTGTTTCCCGGCACCCCGTCGCTGGAGGAAGACCGCGCCTGGGTCGCGGCCGTCACCACCTCGGTGCCGCAACCGCGGCTGACACTGACCTATCCCGCCATCGCCATGAGCGGCGCCGCCGTGTTCCTGGTCGCCGGCGCCGGCAAGCGCGAGGTGCTGCGGCGGGTGCGCGCGGGCGAGCGCGAATTGCCGGCAGCGCGCGTCACCTCGATCGGCGGCGTACGGTTCTTCGCCGACCACGCGGCGGCCGGATGATGACCGTATCGGAGGCGCCGCGGGGGCGTTGGATCGTCGTCGCCCTGTTGTTCTTCTTCATGCTGGTGAATTTCGCCGACAAGGCGGTGATCGGTCTGGCCGGCGTTCCGATCATGCGCGAGCTGCGCCTGACGCCGCGCGAATTCGGCTTCGTCGGGTCGAGCTTCTTCTTTCTGTTCTCCCTTTCGGCCATCGTCACCGGATTCATCGTCAATCGCGTGCCGTCGCGGTGGGCCTTGCTGACGATGGGCACGATTTGGGCACTGGCGCAGTTCCCGCTGCTCGGCACCGTCGGCCTGAGCACACTGGTCCTCTGCCGGGTCATTCTCGGCGCCGGCGAGGGACCGGCCTATCCGGTGGCGCTGCACGCCACCTATAAGTGGTTTCCGAACGAGCTGCGCACGCTGCCGACCGCGGTCATCGCGCAGGGCGCCGCGATCGGCGTGGTCATCGCCGTCCCGGTGCTCGACTGGGTGATCGAGACGTATTCCTGGCATTGGGCGTTCGGCGCCCTCGGCGCTCTCGGGCTGCTCTGGGTGCTCGCCTGGGCGATCTTCGGCAAGGAAGGCACGATCGCCACCACGATCGCGCGCGACAGCGGCCGGCGCATCGATCGCGTGCCGTATGCGCGGCTGCTGCTGAGCCCCACCGTGTTGTCGGGCTTCGCCGCCGGTTTCGGCGCCTATTGGGGCTTGTCGCTGCTGATCGCCTGGTTCACGCCCTTTCTCGTGCTCGGCTTGGGCTTTACCCAGAAGGCCGCAAGTTGGATCACCATTCTGCCCTGGGCGGCAAGCCCGGTGATCGTGATCTCGGTCGGCTGGTTGTCGCAGCGCATGCTGGCGCGCGGCGCGAGCACGCGGCTAGCCCGGGGCATTCTCGGCGGCGGCGCCGTCGCCCTCGGCGGGCTCTGCCTGAGCCTGATGCCCTGGCTGCCCGGCAGCGGCCTCAAGATCGCCATGGTGGTGGCCGGCATGTCGATTCCGGCCGTGATCTACGTCATGGGGCACGCGATCCTGAGCGAGATCACGCCGGTTGAGCAACGTGGCGCCTTGCTCGGGATCAATAACGCGGTCGCCACGTCGGCGGGCCTGATCGCCCCGGTGGTGATGGGCAGCGTCGTCCAGAACGCAATCCGGGGCGGCTCCGCGGCCGCTGCGGGCTACCAGCGGGGATTTCTCATCTGCGGCCTGGTGGCGCTCTTTGCCGGTCTGATCGGCATGATCTTCCTGCGCCCGGAGTCGGAGGCGGACCGCTTTGCCGAGTTGGCGGCCGGCGCCGCGGCTCCGGTGGCGGGCGAGTAGGCGGATGAGCGGCGGTCCGCTAGCCGGGGTTTGCGTCCTCGACCTGTCCTCGATCATCGCCGCCCCGGTTGCGGCGACGATGCTGGGCGACTTTGGTGCCGAGGTGGTGAAGGTGGAGGAGCCCGGCCGCGGCGATTTCATGCGCCGATCGGCAGCGACCCCGGGCGGGCGTTCGCTGCAATGGGTGCAGGACGGACGTAACAAGAAATCCATCACACTCAATTTGCGCGAGGAGCAGGGCCGCGCGTTGCTGCATCGACTGCTGCCGCATTTCGATGTGGTAGTGACCAACTTTCGACCGTCAACGCTCGATCGCTGGGACCTCGGGCCCGACACCATGCGCAGCCGCTATCCGCGACTTGTCGTGCTCTATGTGACCGGCTACGGCCTGACTGGCCCGTACCGCGATCGTGGCGCTTTTGACCGCATCGCCAGCGCCTTCTCCGGTCTCACCTACGTCAGCGGCGAGCCTGATCGGCCCTCGGTGCGCTCCGGCTTTGCCCTGATCGACTACATGGCCGCCTATATGGGCGCCTTCGGCGTCGTGACCGCGCTTTATCACCGCGACCGGAGCGGGACCGGCCAGATCATCGACCTCGCCCTCTATGAACCGGGCTTCCGCGCCTCGGAAGATGCGCTGATGAGCTTCTCGGCCCGAGGCGACGTTCGCGAACGAACCGGCAATATCAATCCGAAGGTGGTTCCGGCCGCAAACTTTATTGCCGCCGACGGCCGCGAGATCACGATCCACGCCGGCACCGACTCGTTGCTCCGTCGGCTGGCGCGAGTGATGGAACAGCCGATGCTGGCCGATGATCCGCGCTTCGCCACGCACGCAGCACGGGTGGAGAACCAGGAGAAGCTGTATCGGATCATCGCCGCCTGGGCCGGCCGGCACGCGACGGACCAGCTCATGCGGATGCTGGTCGCGGCCAACATCCCGGTCTCACCGGTGATGAATATCGCTGACATCGCCGCCGATCCGCACTACCGCGCGCGCGGCACCGTCGCGTCGGTGCAAGACGAAGAGTTCGGCGAATTGCTGATGACGGGCGTGCTGCCGAAACTGAGCGAAACGCCGGGCGGCATCCGCGCGCTCGGCCCGGCGCTCGGCGCGCACAACCAGGAGATCTATGGCGATCTCCTCGGTCTGGATCAGGCGGAGATGGAAAGGTTGCGTACCGCCGGCGTGATATGAAACCCTTACCCGCCCCCGTGTTGCCTCTCCTCGGGTCGCGTGCTAGGAGGCCGGCCGCCGGGAGGGGCGCTCTCCGCGGCTCATCTCCAATCGGGAATGCATCGTGGCCTCCAGCGGCTCCTCCAGCACCGCGACGACAACGACGGTTGCCAGCGGCGGCGGCCTTGCCGACCGCTATGCGGCGGCGCTCTATGCCCATGCCGAGGACACCCGGGCGCTCGATCAGGTGGTGGGCGAGATGGAGGCGCTCGGGCGCCTGATCGAGGCGAGCGCCGATTTTCGCCGGCTTCTGGAATCGCCGCTGATCGACGTCCAGCAGGCATCCGCGGCGGCGCTTGCGGTGCTCCGCCAGGAGGGCTTCTCCAAGCCGGTGCAGGATTTCGTCGGCGTGATCGCCGCCAACCGGCGGCTGCGCGCGCTGCCCGCCATCGTCGGCGCCTTTGCCGCGCTGGTCGCGCAGAAGCGTGGCGTCATCACCGCGCAAGTCGCCTCCGCGCATCCGTTGAGCGATGTGCAGCGCCAGCAGTTGCGGGCGCGGCTGATCGAGGCCGGGTACGGCAACATCAACATCGTCGAACAGGTCGACGCCGACCTGCTCGGCGGCCTGGTGATGCGCGTCGGCGCCCGCCTCTACGACACGTCATTGAAGTCGCGGCTGCAACGCCTGCAATACGCGATGAAGGGAGCAGCCTGAGATGGAGATTCGTCCGGCCGAGATCTCGGAGATCCTGAAGCAGCAGATCGCCGCCTTCGACCACGAGGCCGACGTCGCCGAGACCGGGCAAGTTCTGAGCGTCGGCGACGGCATCGCCCGCGTGTTCGGGTTGCAGAACGTGATGGCCGGCGAGATGGTGGCCTTCCCCGGCGCCGGGATGCGCGGCATGGCGCTGAACCTGGAAACCGACAATGTCGGCATCGTGATCTTCGGCGACGACCGCCGGATCCGCGAGGGCGACACGGTGGCGCGCACCGGATCGATCGTCGATGTGCCGGTGGGCGACGCGCTGCTCGGCCGCGTGGTCGATGCGCTCGGCAACCCGATCGACGGCAAGGGGCCGATCGCGACCACCGAGCGTCGTCTGGTCGAAGTGAAGGCGCCCGGCATCATTCCGCGCAAATCCGTCAACGAGCCGATGCAGACCGGCCTCAAGGCGATCGACGCCCTGATCCCGATCGGCCGCGGGCAGCGCGAGCTGATTATCGGCGACCGCCAGACCGGCAAGACCGCCGTCATCATCGATACCATCATCAACCAGCGGCAGATCAACGCCGGCGACGACGAGGGCAAGAAGCTCTATTGTGTTTACGTCGCCATCGGCCAGAAGCGCTCCACCGTCGCGCAGTTGGTGCGCACGCTGGAGGAGAACGGGGCGATGGAGTACTCCATCATCGTCGCCGCCACCGCGTCCGATCCGGCGCCGATGCAGTTCCTCGCCCCCTATGCCGGCTGCGCCATGGGCGAGTTCTTCCGCGACAACGGCCGTCACGCCGTGATCTTCTACGACGATCTCTCCAAACAGGCGGTTTCCTATCGGCAGATGTCGCTGCTGCTGCGCCGCCCGCCGGGGCGAGAGGCGTATCCGGGCGACGTCTTCTATCTGCATTCGCGCCTGCTGGAGCGGGCGGCGAAGATGAGCGACGCCTTCGGCGGCGGCAGTCTGACCGCGCTGCCGGTGATCGAGACCCAGGCCGGCGACATCGCCGCCTATATCCCGACCAACGTCATCTCCATCACCGACGGCCAGATCTTCCTCGAGACCGAGCTGTTCTTCCGCGGCATCCGTCCGGCGGTGAACGTCGGCGCCTCGGTCTCGCGCGTCGGCTCGGCGGCGCAGGTCAAGGCGATGAAGCAGGTCGCCGGGCGCATCAAGCTCGAGCTTGCGCAGTACCGGGAAATGGCGGCCTTCGCGCAGTTCGCCTCCGATCTCGACGCCTCGACGCAGGCGTTGCTGGCGCGTGGCGCGCGACTTACGGAGCTGTTGAAGCAGCCGCAATATCGGCCGATCCCGGTCGAGGAGCAGGTAGTGATCATCTTTGCCGGCGTGCGCGGCTATCTCGACAAGGTCGATATCGGCCGCATCGGCGCCTTCGAGCAGCAGCTGGTCTCCGAGATGAAATCGCGCGAGCCGTCGATCCTGGAAGCGATCCGCACCGACCGCGAGATGAAGCCGGAAACGGAAAAGAAACTGGCGGCGTTCGTGGAGGCGTTCGCAAGGGCTTTCGAGTGATCGCGGGAGCCTGACATGCCCAGCCTGAAGGACCTGCGCAACCGCATCAACAGCGTGAAGTCCACGCAGAAGATCACCTCGGCGATGAAGATGGTCGCCGCCTCCAAGCTGCGCCGCGCGCAGGCACAGGCGGAGGCAGCGCGGCCCTACGCCGAGCGGATGGAGCGGATCCTGGGGGCGCTCGCCGCCTCGATCGCTGACAGCCCGGAGGCGCCGCGCCTGCTGGTCGGGACCGGATCGGATCGGGTGCATCTGCTGATCCCCGTTACCGCCGATCGCGGGCTCGCCGGCGCCTTCAACTCCAGCATCGGGCGGGCCACGCGCACACTCGCGCGGCGGCTGGAGGCGGAGGGCAAGACGGTGAAGATTCTCGCCGTCGGCCGCAAGGGCCGCGACTATCTGCGCCGCGAACTCGCCAGCCGCTTTGCCGGCGATGTGAACTATGCCGGCAAGAAGCGCATCGAATATGCCGACGCCGAGGAGATCGCGAACCGCGTCACCGCCATGCTGGCGGCCGGCGAGATCGACGTCTGCACGATCGTGTACAACCGTTTCCGCTCGGTGATCTCGCAGGTGGTGACCGAGCAGCGGCTGGTCCCGGCGCCGCTGCCGGAAGGCGCGGCCGAGGCCGATGCTCTCGGCGGTGCGGTCTATGAGTTCGAGCCCGACGAGGAGACCATCCTGGCGCGGTTGCTGCCGCAGAATCTGGCCATCCAGATCTACCGCGCGATGCTGGAGAGTTCGGCCGGCGAGCACGGCGCGCGCATGACCGCGATGGACAACGCCACGCGCAACGCCGGCGACATGATCCGGCGCCTCACACAGAATTATAACCGCGCTCGCCAGGCCAACATCACCAAGGAACTGATCGAGATCATCTCGGGCGCCGAGGCGGTCTGAGAGCCCGCAAGAACTGGAGAAATGAATGTCCGCCACCACCACCGCCGTTCGTCCGCCGTCCGCCGGGGCCAGCAACATCGTCGGCCGCGTGACCCAGGTGCTGGGCGCCGTGGTGGACGTGCAATTCGAGGGCGAGCTGCCGTTCATCCAGAACGCGCTGACGACGCGCGTGGGCGATCGGACCCTGGTTCTGGAGGTGGCGCAGGAATTGGGCGAGCGGACCGTGCGCTGCATCGCCATGGACAGCACCGACGGCATGGTGCGCGGCCATGAGGTCCGCGACACCGGCGCGGCGATTCAGATGCCGGTCGGCCCCGAGACGCTCGGCCGGATCATGAACGTGATCGGCGAGCCGGTGGACGAGCGCGGCCCGATCCCGACCCAGCGCCGCTACCCGATCCATCGCGAGGCGCCGCCGTTCGATGAGCAGGCGACCTCGGCCGAGGTGCTGGTCACCGGCATCAAGGTGGTGGATCTGCTCGCCCCCTATCTCAAGGGCGGCAAGGTCGGGCTGTTCGGCGGCGCCGGCGTCGGCAAGACGGTGCTGATCCAGGAGCTGATCAACAACATCGCCAAGGCGCATGGCGGCGTGTCGGTGTTCGCCGGCGTCGGCGAGCGCACGCGCGAGGGCAACGACCTCTATCACGAGATGATCGACGCCGGCGTCATCAAGCTCGGCGAGGACACCACCGAGGGTTCGAAGGTGGCGCTGATCTACGGCCAGATGAACGAACCGCCCGGCGCGCGTGCGCGGGTCGGCCTCTCGGGCCTGACGGTCGCCGAGTACTTCCGCGACGAGGAAGGCCAGGACGTGCTGTTCTTCGTCGACAACATCTTCCGCTTCACCCAGGCCGGCGCCGAGGTTTCGGCCCTGCTCGGGCGCATTCCGTCGGCGGTCGGCTATCAGCCCACGTTGGCGACCGACATGGGCGCCCTGCAGGAGCGGATCACGTCCACCAACAAGGGCTCGATCACCTCGGTGCAGGCGATCTACGTTCCCGCCGACGACCTCACCGACCCGGCGCCGGCGACCTCCTTCGCGCATCTTGACGCCACCACCGTGCTGTCGCGTCAGATCGCCGAGCTCGGCATCTACCCGGCGGTCGATCCGCTGGACTCGACCTCGCGCTCGCTCGATCCGCGCGTGGTCGGCGACGAGCACTATCAGGTGGCGCGCGAGACCCAGCGCATCCTGCAGACCTATAAGAGCTTGCAGGACATCATCGCCATTCTGGGCATGGACGAGCTATCGGAGGACGACAAGCTGGTGGTGGCGCGCGCCCGCAAGATCCAGCGCTTCCTCTCGCAGCCGTTCCATGTCGCCGAGGTGTTCACCGGCTTTCCCGGCGTGTTCGTCCCGCTCGCCGACACCGTGCGCAGCTTCAAGGCGATCTGCGCCGGCGAATACGACCATTTGCCGGAAGCGGCCTTCTACATGGTCGGCACGATCGAGGAGGCGGTGAAGAAGGGCGAGACGCTGAGAGCCGGCGCCTGATGCCGATCAAGCTCGATATCGTCAGCCCGGAGAAGCTGCTGCTTTCGCGACCGGTCGATATGGTGGTCATTCCGGGGAGCGAAGGCGACATGGGCGTGCTGGAGGGCCACACGCCGATGATCGTGCTGCTGCGCGGCGGCGTGATCGCGCTCTATGCGGGGGATCAGATCACCGACCGGCTGTTCGTCTCCGGCGGCTTCGCCGAGGTGACGCCGGAGCGTTGCACGGTGCTGGCAAACGACGCCCGTCCGGTGGGCGAGATCGTCCGCGCCGATGCCGACCGCCGGCTGGCGGAGGCCGAATCGGCGTATGCGGCGACCGACAAGACCGATGCCGAGGCGGAGGCTCTCGCCGGCGAGCGGGTGCAATCGGCGCAGGCGATGGTGGAGGCCGCCGAGGCTTAGGTCAGGACGGCCGGTCCCCCTTCACCGTGACCCGGTGTCCGGAGCGGGTGTGCGGCCAGTAGTCCCACATGGCGCGGTGCTGGGCGCAGCGATTGTCCCAGAAGGCGACGGAATTCGCCTGCCAGCGGAAGCGACACTGAAACAGCGGATTGGCGGCGTGCTGGTAAAGGTAGTCCAGGATGGCGCGGCTCTCGTCGAGCGGCAGGCCGAGAATGCGGCGCGTGAAGCCGGCGTTGACATAGAGCGCCTTGCGCCCGGTGACGGGATGTGTGCGCAGCACCGGATGCTCGGCGCGCGGATAGCTCGCCTTGTCCGCCACCCCCTTGTAGAGCCCGCGATAGCCCGAGCCGTCATGCACCGCCACCAGCCCGTCGAGATACGCCTTCATGCGATCCGACAGCGCCTCGTAGGCGGCGTACATGCTGGCGAACAGCGTATCGCCGCCCATCGGCGGGCATTCGCGGATGTGGAGAATGCTGCCCAGCGGCGGCTCGGGGTCGCAGGAGACATCGGAGTGCCAGCCCTCGCCGTTGGCGCGGGCGCTCTCCTTGTCGGCATGGATGATCATCAGCTCGGGATGGCCCGGCGCGTGCGGCGCGGCGGGATGGATATGCAGCTCCCCGAAACGGCGGCCGAAATCGAGGTGCTGTTGCGGCGTGAGCTGCTGATCGCGGAAGAAGATCACGAGGTTTTCCGCGAACGCACGGTGGATTTCGTCCAGCTGCCGATTGCTCGGCCGCGCCAGATCGACGCCGCCGATCTCGGCGCCGATGATCGGCGTCAGCTTATCGACACGAATGGTTTCAAACGGGGCGTCGTTGTCGGCGCGGTGCTTGTAGCGCGGACCGTCCCGGCCGGACAGCAGTTCCATCGGTCAAACTCCTCTCATTACTCCGCCACCGCCTCGGCGCGGCGGAGCAGGCGCAGGAAGTTGCCCCCCCACAACAACCCCAGTTCGGCGCGACCATAGCCGCGGCGCGCCAGCTCGGCGGTGATATTCGGACTTTCGGCGGCATCGTGCCAGCCGCGGAAGCCGCCGCCGCCGTCGAAATCCGACGAGATGCCGACATGCGCGATACCGATCCGGCGCACCGCATGGTCGATATGGTCGGCGAAGTCGGCGACGCCCACCTGTTCCGGCTTGGTGTCCTTCTTGAGGAACGCCGCGACCGCCGTCACCTGCACCACGCCGTCGACGTCGCGCAACGCGTCGAGCTGGCCATCGTCGAGATTGCGCGGATGGTCGCACAATGCGCGAATGCAGGAATGCGTCGCGATCACCGGCGTGCGCGAACAGCCGGCGGCCTGCAGCATGGCGTCGCGGGAGACGTGGGCGACATCGACCAGCATCCCCAGCCGGTTCAGCTCGGCGATCGCGGCGCGGCCGAGCGGGGACAGCCCGCCGTGCTCGACCTCGGCATCGCCCAGATCGGCGCGCGCCTGTGCCGAATTGGCCAAGGCGTTGTGACCGTTATGAGTGAGCGTGAGATAGCGCGCGCCGAGCGCGCGAAAGCGCGCCAGCCGACCGAGATCGGTGCCAGTCGCGAAGCCGTTCTCCACCGCCGGCACGATGGCCACCGCGCCCTCGCGCCGCGCGGCCTCGATCGCATCGGCGGTGGTCGCCAGCACCGCCGTCATGCCGCGTTCCGAGCGCGCCATGCCGCGGATCGCCGCCAGCATATCCAGCGCGCGCGCGAAGGCGGCGGCGTCGTTCTCGGCATTGCGCACGGCCTGCGGCACATAGGCGGCGAAGCAGCCGGCGGAGACGCCGCCGCGCAGCATCTTCGGCACATCGACCCGGCGGTTGGTCTCGTCGAACGCATCCGGGCCGCCGGGCCAGAATATGTCGATATGGGTGTCGATGGTGAGCAGGCTGCGATGCAGGGCGATGTCGGTCATGCGTCCAAGGTCCCGCGCAGCGCCGGCCGGGGTCAAGCCGGCGATGACGCCGGCCTGGTCGCCTCGGCCTCCCGGAACACCTCGGTGGCGATCCGGAACGCCTCGACGCTGGCGGGAACGCCGCAATAGGCGCCGGTTTGCAGCAAAATCTCCTTGATCTCGTCGCGCGTCACGCCATTGCCGAGCGCGGCGCGCAGATGCAGGCGCAATTCGGTGCCGCGATTGAGCGCCACCAGCATTGCGATCACGACCATGCTGCGCGTCTTGCGGGGCAGGCCGGGGCGGGTCCAGATGGTGCCCCAGGCGACCTCGGTGGTGAGCTGCTGAAGTGCGGCGTTGAAATCGTCGGCCCGTGCCAGCGAGCCGTCCACATAATCGGCGCCCAGCACCTCACGGCGAACCGCGAGGCCCTTCCGGAAGAGTTCGCTCTGAAACTCGGGGCGGTTCGGATGTTCGGTCATCGGGTCCTCCTTTTGCGGCGACGGTAGGATTTGCCTCCCCGTCCGACAAGCGGTTGAGTGGCGCCGACCGGGAGCCACACGCATGCCGCAAGCGATCACCTACGAAATTCTGGCGCTCCGTTACGGCATCTTCGACGGGCGGCTACAGTTCCAGAACTACATCATCCCCGATGACCACGCCGCGCCCGACCCGCTGGACTTCTTCATCTTCGCGATCAAGGGCGGCGGGCGAACCATCGTCATGGACACCGGCTTCTCGCCCAAATCCGCCAAACGGCGCGGCCGGGAATTGTTGTGCACGCCGGCAGAGGCGTTGCGCAACGCCGACATCGATCCGGCGGCGGTCAAGGATGTCGTGCTGACGCACATGCACTGGGATCATGCGGGCGGGATGCAGTATTTCCCGAAGGCGACGTTCCACATGCAGGCCGAGGAGATGGCCTACTGCACCGGCCCCTGCATGTGCCAGCCCTTCCTGCGCCGCCCGTTCGATGTGGAGGACGTGCAAAGCGCCATCCGCGCGCTCTATGGGGAGCGCATGAAGCTGCACGCGGGCGACGTGGAGATCGCGCCCGGCGTGACCTTGCACCTGATCGGCGGGCACTCGGGCGGCATCCAGTCGATCCGCGTGCCGACCGCCCGCGGCTGGGTCGTTCTGGCCGGCGACGCCGCGCATTTGTGGGGCAACATCCGCAAGCGAATGCCGTTCCCGGTGGTGGTGGACGTCGCCCGGATGCTGCGCGGCTTCGAGACGCTGGAGAAGCTCGCCGACGGACCGGATCACATCATCCCGGGGCATGATCCGCTGATCCTGAAGCGGTTCCCGCCGCTGGGGGAGAACAAGGAGATCGTGCGGGTGGATTTGGCGCCGATTGGGTAGCGTCCTCACCACAGGACTTGCACGCCGTACCGCGCAAATATCCGGTCGCTGGTGATCACCGGCAGCTTCCGCTCCAGAGCCGTCGCGATCAGCATCCGGTCCATCGGATCGGCGTGATGCGGCGGCAGCGCGTTGGCCTGCTCGGCTTGCTCCCAACCCAAGGAAACGAGGCGATAACCGCGGACACGAAGAAAGCCCGCGAACCCGCCTCGTGGTTCCGTGGGCAATGGCGGCAGCTTGCCGATGGCGGACTTGCGGGTGATCTCCCACACGGTGATGGGCGAGACCAGCACCTCGCCGCTCCGCATGGCCGCAATGCCTCGTTCGGACATGGTGGCCCCGGCGGCGGCGTGGAAGGCGATCAGGGCACAGGCATCGGCGACGAAGCTCACACCGGCCAGCCCTCGGCGGCCAACTCATCTTCGCTCATCGCGGCGAACACCGACGCCTCATAGGCATAATCGCCCCAGCCCGGCCACTGCCGCCAGTCGCCCGGCGTGCGCTCGATGATGCCCTCGACGGGCATGATGCGGGCAACCGGGCGCCCATGCTTGGTGACGACGACCTCCTCGCCGGCCTCAACCTCGGCCACCACACGGCTGAAACGGGCCTTCGCCGCATGAAGGGAGAGCGTTTTCATGAGAGTTATCCTAAATATGACCTGTTTTCTGGTCAATGAGCTTACGCACTTGCTTGCCGCGGGGCCGCGCCTCTGGTTTTTGCTTCGCCATGCGCTCCGTCCTCCGACTGATCCGCCGCCTGTTCACCATATTCGGCGGTTTGATCCTGCTGCTCGCGGTCGGGATCGGCGGGCTTGTCTTCCTGACCCTGCCGGGCCGCGATCAGTCGCTCTCGATCCCCGGCCTTTCGGCCCCAGTGGATGTGGTCTTCGACGCCGACGGCATTCCGCGCATCCGCGCCGCCACCATGCGCGATGCGGCGGCGGCGCTCGGCTACGTCCATGCGCGCGAGCGGATGTTCCAGATGGAGTTGATGCGCCGCGCCGCCTCCGGGCGGCTGGCGGAGCTGTTCGGCGCGCGGGCGTTGCCGATGGACCGGATGATGCGCACCCTCGGCCTCGCCCATCGGGCCGCCGCCGATTACGCGGCTCTGCCGGCGGACGGCAAGCTCATGCTGGACGCTTACGCCAGCGGCGTGAACGCCTGGATCAGCCGGCGCGGCCGGCTGGCCTCGCCCGAGTCCCTCGTCTTCGGCGCGCCGGAGCCATGGCGGCCGGTCGATAGCCTGCTCTGGGGGAAGACCATCGGCCTGTGGCTGTCGATGAACTGGCGGACCGAGCTGGCCCGCTGGCGACTGGACGGCACCATGCCGCGCGCGCTCATCCTGGCGCTCTGGCCCGATCAGCACGAGGCGGGTCGCGCCGACGCGCCGGCCGGGCAGTCGGCGGCGGCAAATCCGCTCTTCGACCTGCCGGACTTCCCCGCGCCCTTTACGCAGCCCGCGCGGGCGTCGAACGCCTGGGCGGTCGATGGACGCCACAGCGCCACCGGCGCGCCGTTGCTCGCCGGCGATCCGCACCTGGCACTCGGCTTCCCGGCGCTCTGGTATTTGGCGCAAATCGACACGCCGGAGGGCGTTCTCGTCGGCGCCACCTCTCCCGGCGTTCCGCTGCTGGTGCTCGGCCACAACGGCCGTATCGCCTGGACCTTCACCACCAACGGCGCCGACGTGCAGGACGTGTTCATCGAGACCCCGGTCGGTCCCGATCACTATCGGACGCCGGACGGCCCGCGCCCGTTCACGGTGCGTGAGGAGCGCATCCGCGTGCGCGGCGCGCCCGACCAGACGCTTCGCGTGCGCGAGACGCGGCACGGGCCGCTCATCAGCGATCTGGCGCCGGGCAGTGGTCCGCTGCTCGCCGTCGCCATGGCCAATCTCGAACCCGGGGACACCGCCGCCGAGGGGTTGTTCGCGCTCAATCGCGCCGGCAGCGTCGCCGAGGCGGGCGAGGCCGCCCAGCGCATCACCTCGCCGGTGCAGAACATGATCGTCGCCGACCGCAACGGGATCGGGCTGTTCGTGACCGGACGGGTCCCCATCCGAAAGGCGGGTGACGGGGCGATGCCGGTCGAAGGCGCCGACGGCGCGCATGACTGGACGGGCTGGGCGTCGGGCACCCGATTGCCGCACTACGTGGCCCCCGAAAGCGGGGTTCTCGTCAACGCCAACGAGCGCGTGGCGCCGGCGGACTTCCCGGTGTTCATGGGTCGCGACTGGTTCGCCGACTGGCGGGCGCGGCGGATCCGCGCGCTGCTGGGCGGCGGTCCACACACAATCGATGATTTCACCCGAATGCAGGTGGACGTCACCAGCGAGATGGCGCGGCAGATGCTGCCGGCGTTGCTGGCGGTGCCGGCGCCCGACGGCATGGCGGCAAAAGCGCGTGCGCTGCTCGACGGCTGGGACGGCAAGATGGCGATGGATGCGCCGCAGCCGCTGATCTTCGAGGCCTGGATCGGGCATTTCTACGACGCCTTGCTGCGCCGCAACGGCGTGCTCGCCGCGGGCGCGCAAGCGGCGGCGCCGTTGCCGGAGTTCCTGCCCTCGGCACTGCTGCCCGGCGGGGCGCATTGGTGCGGCGGCGATTGCGCCGAGATGCTCGGCGCCGCCTTGCGCGATGCCGCCGCCGAGTTATCGGCGCGCTTCGGCGCCGATCCGGCCGGGTGGCGCTGGGGCGCGGCGCATCGGGCGGTGTTCGCCCATCCCGTGCTGGGGCGGATCCCGGTGCTGTCGAAGTTTGGCCGGATCGCCATCGCGGTGCCCGGAAGCGATGCCACGGTGTTCGCCGAGGCGACGGGGGCGGTGGACTTTCAGGCGATTTTGGGGCCCGAGTTCCGCGGCGTCTACGACTTGTCCGACCTTGATCGCAGCCGCTTCGTCATCGCGCCGGGCCAGTCGGGCAACGTGTTCAGCCCGCTGGCGCGTTCCTTCCTGCAGCGCTGGCGCGATGGCGATACCGTTACGATGACCGCTGGAGTGGCGCGGGAGAGCGAGCGGATTCGCCTCTTACCCCGAACTTCGCCTTGACCCGGCCCGCGCGGTCCGGAAACATGCGTCCGGATCGCATCATGACCTTCAAGCCGCCGCGCCGACCGCAATTCTTCTACACCACGGCGCCGCTGCCGTGCCCGTATCTCGCCGGGCGGTCGGAGCGCAAGGTGGTGACGGAGATCGCCGGCCCGGACGCCGAGGCGCTGCACGATCGCCTGTCGCGGGCCGGGTTCCGGCGTAGCCACAATATCGCCTATGCCCCGGTCTGCCCGAACTGCCGGGCCTGCGTGCCGATCCGCATTCCGGCCGCACAATTTGAGGCCGATCGCGGGCTGCGCCGGGTGGCGCGGGCGAATGCCGCGGTGGAGGGGTTCGAGGTGCCGGCGCGCGCCACCGCCGAGCAGTTCCACCTGTTCCAGCGCTACCAGCAAAGCCGTCACGGCGGCGGCGATATGGCGACCATGAGCTTCTACGACTACCGCGCCATGATCGAGGACACGCCGATCGAGACCTTCATGGTCGAGTATCGCGATCCCGACGACCGGCTGGTGGGCGCCTGTCTCGCCGATCGGCTCGGCGACGGCCTGTCGGCCGTGTACAGCTTCTATGCGCCGGACCTCGCCAATCGCTCGCTCGGAACCTATGCGATCCTGTGGCTGGTGGAACGCGCCCGCCAGCTCGGGATGCCGCATGTCTATCTCGGCTACTGGGTGCCGGAGAGCCGCAAAATGGCCTACAAGGCGCGCTTCCGACCCACCGAGATCCTGGTCGGCGGCACCTGGCGGATGCTGACCGAGGCCGACATGCGCGAGCCGATCGATGAGGGCGCGATGGTGGCGGAGTTCGGCGGGCTGACGGAAGCGGGCGATTATTCCGCGATCGGCGCCATCTGCCCCGGATCAAACTCCAGCCACACCGTCTCGCCGACCTCGAAGACGAGGTAGGGATGGGCGGCCACCTTCAGGGGCGCTCCGCCCTTCGCCGGCTTCATCACGTAGTCCCATGATTCGCCCAGGAACGTGCGCTGTTCGAGCCGCGCCGGCACGAAGCGGGCGGCGTCGTCGCCGGGGCTTCGGTGCAGGCCGAGACTCTGGGGGCGCACCGAGAACAGCACCGAACCGGCAAGACTTCGCCCGGCATCCTCGAACAACCGGCGCGGCAGGCCGAAGCCGTCGAACCGTAGAGTATCGCCGTCGCACCTCGCTTCGAGCAGGTTCGTTCGCCCGATGAAGCCGGCGACGAACCGGGTCTTCGGCCGGGTGTAGATGGTGAACGGCGCGTCGATCTGCTCGATGCGGCCGCAATTCATCACCGCGATGCGGTCCGACGTCACCATCGCCTCCGCCTGGTCGTGGGTGACGTACACGGTGGTGAAGTGAAAGGCGTCGTGCAGCCGGCAAATCTCGAAGCGCATCTCCTCACGCAAGCTGGCATCGAGATTGGACAGCGGCTCATCGAGCAACAGCACGCGCGGTTGAATTACCATGGCGCGGGCCAGCGCCACGCGCTGCTGCTGGCCGCCGGAAAGCTCGGCCGGGTAGCGGTCGGCGAGCGCCGCGAGCTGCACCGTCGCCAGCATCTCCGCGACCTTGGCGCGGATGGTCTCGCGGTCGAAGCGGCGGAGCTTCAGCCCGAAGGCGACGTTCTCGGCGACCGTCATGTTCGGCCAGATGGCGTAGCTCTGGAAGATCATCGACATCTGCCGCTTCTCCGGCGGCAGCGAGGACGCGGGCGAGGAGATCCGCTCGCCGTCCATGGTTATGGTCCCGCCGGTCGGACGCATGAAGCCGGCGATCATGCGCAAGGTGGTCGTCTTGCCGCAGCCGGAGGGTCCCAGCAGCGAGACGAACTCGCCCGAAGCGATATCCAGGTCGAGCCGGTCAACCGCGGTGGTCTGGCCGAACACGCAACTGACCTGCTCCAACGCAAGCCGCGGGCGCGCCTGCCCGCTCATGCGCGCCGCAACATGAAATCGCGTCCCACCAACCTGTACCCCACCACCACGATCAGGATTGTCGCCGCCAGCAAGAACAGCCCGAGGGCGGCCAAAGTCTCGAAGCTGCCGTTCTCGGAAAGGTCAAGCATCATCACCGAAATCACCCGCGTCCGCGCGCCGACCAGGAAGATCGCGGTGCTGAGCTCGCGCGTCGCCGGGATGAAGACCAGCAGCCACGAGCCGATCAGGTTCGCCTTCAGCAGCGGCACGACAACGCGGACCATCGCCCGCAGCCGGCCGCCGCCCAGGATGCGCACCGCCTCCTCCATCTCCGGGTTGAGCGAGCGCAATCCGGACATGCAGTTGACATAGGCGATCGGCAGGAAACGCGTGGTGTAGCCGAGGATGAGGATGGCCGCGGTGCCGTAGAGCGCGAGCGGCGGCGGCGCATAGGTGGCGTAAAAGGCGACCGCCAGCACGATGCCCGGAATGACCAGCGGCGCCATGCAGAGCAGCGTCAGCAAGCCGGCGCCGCGCATCAGCCGCCGGCTCACGATATAGGCGACGAGCAGCGCCAACGCGACGCCGATGCAGGCGGTGGCGGCGGAGTAGGAGAAGCTGTGAAGGATCGTCTGCCGCGAGCCCGGTTCGGCGAACAGCGCGCGGAAATTGGCGAGCGTCAGGTTCGACCAGTGAAAGCCGAGACCCCAGGCCTTGCTGAACGCCGCCTGCGCCAGCGCCAGATAGGGCAGGAACACGGCGAGCGCGATCACCAGCAGCGCGTAGCCGAACAGCACCCAGCGCCAGGAGCCGAGGCCGGTCTCGCGCCGGCTACCGCCCTTGCCGGTGAGCGCGACATAGCCGCGCCGGCCGAGCAAAGCGCGCTGCACCGCGAACAGCGCGACGGTGATCACGATCAGCGGGATGGCGTAGGCCGCCGCCACCTCGGCGCGCACCGGAAATTCGAAAAACTGCCACAGCACCAGCGTCATCACCCGGATGCGCGCGGGCAGGGCGATGATCGCGGGCGTGCCGAACAGGGCGACGGTGTCGAGGAACACGATGATGGCGCCGCCCAGGATCGCCGGGGTCGCCAGCGGCAGCGTCACCCGCAGGATGGTCCGCAGGCCGCCGGCGCCGAGGATGTTCGCCGCCTCCTCCATCTCCGAGGAGACCAGTTCCAGCGCCGCCGCGGTGAAGACGAAGATGTAGGGGAAGGCGTAAAGCGCCGTGACCAGCACCAGGCCGCCGAAGCTATACACGTTCATGAAGCCCGACGCGCTGCCCGTGATCGCCATGAAGGCGCGGTTGAGCCAGCCGGCGTTGGGTCCGCCGAGCAGGATCCAGCCGATGGCGCCGAGATAGGGCGGCGTGATGAAGGCGCCGAGGACCATCGCGCGGACGAAGCCCTTACCGGGCATGTCGGTGCGCGCCACGCCCCACGCGATCGGCACCGCGAGCACGATCGAGAGCAGCGTCACCTCGGCGGCGTATCGCAGCGAGTTGCCCAACGCCTCGAGGTCGGTCCGGTGCCCCCAGGCCGCGGTGTAGTTGTGCAGCGTGAAGGCGCCGGTATCGGGTGCCTGGAAGCTGGACACGAGCAGCCGCGCCATCGGCCCGACGACCAGGAACGCCAGCGCGGCGGCGGCGGCCAGCCACAGCAGGCGCACCCATTCGAACCGGCGCAGTCGCGTGACTATGGGGCCGGCCGGGCGCACGGAAGCCGGCGATTGCGTCAGGCTCATATCGGGTCGGTCACATCCCGAACGTGTCGCGCCAGCGCTGCTTGTTGGCCGGAAGCTGGTTTTCGATGTCGGCGAGCTTGGGCATGAACAGCGTCAGGTCGGAGAGCGATTTGGCACCCTTCGGCGGCGGCACCTCGGGGCGCAGCGGCTGCTCGGAATTCTCGGCCAGGATCTTGGAGTATTCCGGCCCGGCGAGGAAATCGACAAACAGCTTGCCGGCGTTCGGGTTTTTCGAGCCCTTGATGACCGCCGACGGCGAATAGTCGGAGACGGTGAATGAACTCGCGTAGTTCACCGCCAGCGGGTTGCCCTTGGCGGCGCTGCGCAGCGCCGACGCCGGATTGCCGGGCGCGACCAGCCGTTCGCCCGAGTTGAGGGTGGTCACGGCGTCATCGATCGAGCGGCCGATCAGCGGGTTGAGCGCGTTCAGCTTCTCGAAATACTGCCAGCCGTATTTCTCGGTCATGGCGACGGTCCAGACCGCGACCAGGCCCGAGTAGTTGGGGCTGCCGAAGGCGATCTGATTCTTCCATTTGGGATCGGTGAGGTCCGGCCAATCCTTCGGCGCGTCGGCTGCCTTCACCTTGGCGGTGTTATAGAGCAGTCCCACCAGCCCGACCCAGCTCACGGTGTAATAGCCGTTGCCGTTGAAGTCGCGCAGCGCCGGCACCAGCCCGGTGGCGTTGTCGGGCGTATATTTCACCAGCAGATCCTTGCCGATCAGGTAGGTCATGTGGCTGGCGTCGGTGGAGGTGAACACGTCGGACTGGATGGCGCCGCCGTTCACGTCCTGCATCACCCGCTGGAACGCGACCTCCGAGGTGGTCTTGATGGCGTTCACGCCGATGCCGGGAAACCGGCGGGCGAAGGCGTTGCCGACGGCATCGCAGATCGGCTGCGTCAGAATGCCGGAATACCAGGTGAGCTGGCCCTCCTTCTTCGCCGCCGCATAGAGCGCTTGCGGTTCGGTTTGGGTCTGCGCCGCCGCGCCTCGCCCGGCGAGCGCCGCCGCGCCGAGCGCCGTTGCGCCGAGCATCATGCTGCGTCGGTCGATCATTTCCCTGGTCCTTCCGGCATCCGGATTGCCGGGTTTTACACCCGTAGAGTCTGGCGTGAAAAGTTGGCCCCCGGGAAGAATGGCGGCGATTACTTTGTTTCCCGAGTTCGTATCGGGAACGTGCGCCGGAGATAGTTGCTGTTTAATCTAAGGTCTGCGCGGTTCAGCGGTTTCCTGCTGACCGTAACCGGCCTCTTTTTTTGTCATTGCCGGGCGCGCGCGTGAGGCGAGGAGAGAGGCGCAGTGCGTTAATTCCGGTCTGATCGGAACGCAGCTAACCCGCGTTTCAGAAACAATTGCAACTACCGCGTAGGCGCCGGGGGCGCGGTATCGCCGTCGGAAGCAAGACGCTCACTCAATGCTCCACACATGGATCGCCTAATGCTCCACACATGGATCGCCACGCCGCCGCAGGCGGTGGCTCGCGACGACCAACGAGTCGGAGCATCCGCCGCTTGGTAACAAGAGGCGGTCTCCGAACGCGGGCGGAATGTCGGCGGCGAGGATGCTCGCATCGCGAGCATGACGGAAACACGATCCCGTCCGCCTTCATCCGATCCGAACATGCCGCAGCGGTCCATGCGCGTAATCAGCCGAAGCTTCGACCGCAGGCAAACGCATCGGGCGTTCGCCCACCATGCGCACCGCCGGCTTGCCGCGTCGTTTGATGAGGATGTCGGCGCCCTCTTCGGCGGCGTCGAGCAATTCGCGGAAGCCGGCGCGGGCGCGGCGGACGCTGAGCTCGATCCGGGGCGTGCCCGGTTCCGCCCCTTCCAGCCGGCCGAGGCGAGGCCAATGGCCGATCGCCTCGGCTTCGGCGACGGCGATCAGCATCCCCGTGATGCGGCGGGCATCGGCTTGGCGCATCGCGGGATCCGGCGGGTCGGGCCAGTGATACGGATCCGAGAGCGCGGCGCGAATGGCCGGAAACAGCAGGAGCGCCGCGTCGGGTCGCGCCGCCGGCAGCGCCGGAACGGCAGCCGAGAGGGCGGCCTGCATCAACTCGATGATGAGGCGCAGCCGGAGGTCGAGCGCGCGCTGCTGCTGTTCGTTGAGCCGATGGCGACAGAAAAGATAAGCCCGGTGCGCATCGAGGTTGAGCGACATCGCTTCCAGCCAGGCACGGATCAGTTGCTCCAGCAACACCTCGGGCGCGCGGTCACCGAAGTGGTCCTGCGCAGTGCAAACGGCGCCGGTGAGCGCGAGCAGATGATCGATCAGCAGGTCCTCGAGCAATGTCTCGACCGAGACATAGACGCCGGGCATGCTGTGGCCGACGCCGGCGGCGCTGCGCACGGCGTCGAGCGTGATCCGGGGGCCCTGCCGAGCGAACAGGCGGGCGGCGGCCTGCAGCTGCCGCCGACGGTTCTCCGCCTCGACGGCTGCACGGGTTGGTTTCGGAGCCTTCTCGGGTCGGGCTTCGAAGGCGGCAAACGACATGGGAGCCTCGTCCGGGTTGCAGTTCTCTATTTGTTCCATCAGCGGGTCATTACAAGCCCCGCTGTGTACGCGGTTCGGCGGGGCGGAAGGGATGTTGTGTACACGCTTTCGGGGTTCCCGGACCGATTTGTGTACACGCTTTCGGGGTGCTCGGACCGGTTTGTGTACACGCTTTCGGGGCTGCGGCCCGCGTTGTGTACGCGCTCGCTTCGCCCCCGCAATCGCTCGCGGTCTTCGAGTGAGACAAAAAAAACGGGCGGCGCGTCGATGACGCACCGCCCGAGTTGGCCGCCGCGAGGGCGGCTTGGGGAGGAAACCAACGGCCGGGGGGTGCCAGCCGCCAAGGGCCGTTATAGGGTGAAAGCGTTAACGAACCCTTAAGAGGTCCGAAAATGCCCGCCCCGCCGCCCCGCACCGGCCCGCTGGTCGGGCTCAAAATCATCGAGATCGGGCACTACATCGCCGCCCCCTTCTGCACCCGCATCCTCGCCGATCTCGGCGCCGAGGTGATCAAGATCGAACCGCCGGGCGGCGACCCGGTGCGCGGCTGGGGTGCCGCCAAGAACGGATATTCGGTCTGGTTCAGCATCCACGGGCGCAACAAGCTCTCGGTAACCCTTGATCTCAAGCGCCAGCGCGAGTTGGCGCTCCGCCTCGCCGCACGCGCCGACGTGCTGGTGGAGAATTTGCGGGCCGGCCAGCTTGAACGGCTCGGGCTGGGGCCGGACATCCTCCACCAAGCCAACCCCCGGCTGGTGATCGCCCGCATCTCCGGCTACGGCCAGGACGGGCCGTATCGCGACAAGCCCGCCTTCGGCGCCATCGGCGAGGCGATGGGCGGGCTTCGCCACCTCACGGCGCATCCGCCCGGCACCTCCGACTTGCCGCCGCCGCGCTGCGGTCTCTCCATCAGCGACGACTTGGCCGGGCTTTATGCCGCCATCGGCCTGCTCGCCGCCGTCTGGCAGCGCGACGGTGCCGCGGCGGGACGCGGCCGGGTGGTCGATGTGAACCTCGTCGATAGCGTGTTCAGCCTGATGGAGGGGATGCTGCCCGAATATGCGCTGGACGGGCGCGTGCGGCAGCCGAGCGGCGCCGCCATCGCCTCGGCCGCGCCGACCAACACCTACCCCTGCGCCGACGGGCGCTGGCTTTGCATCGCCGGCAACTCCGATCTGATCTTCGCCCGGTTGATGGCGGCGATCGGCCGGCCCGACCTCGCGGCCGATCCCGACTACGCCACCAACGCGGACCGCTGCGCCCGGCGCGAGGCGCTCGATCGGGCGATCGCCGCCTGGACGCGCACGCGACCGGCCGGGGCGGCGCAAGCGGCGCTGGAGGCGGCCGACGTGCCGTGCTCGCGGCTTTACGACATCGCCGATTGCGCCGCCGATCCGCACTTCCTTGCGCGCGGCGCCGTGCTGCGGGTTGACGATCCGCTGATCGGGCCGACCCTGCATCCCGGCCCGGCGATCCGCCTGGACGGGGAGGCGGCAGAGAACGTGATCGGCTGGACCGGCCCCGAGGCCGGCGCGCACGACGAATACGTCTTCAACGAATTGCTCGGCGTGCGCCCGTCCGCCGGGTGACTTGGGTTTAAACCGCGCGGCGCGAAACATCCCTTGCGTCCGGCCCGCCCGCACGCCATGAAAAGCAGGGATATTGCGATCGCACCCGACGGAGGGAACATGGGTAGCTTCAGCATCTGGCACTGGATGGTCGTGCTGATGGTCGTACTGCTGCTGTTCGGCGGCGGCAAGGTGAGCGGCCTGATGGGAGACTTCGCGAAGGGCATCAAGGCCTTCAAGAAGAACATGGCGGATGAGGACGACGTGCCGATGAGCCCGGCCAACCTCGAGCGTCCGGCCACCACCATCGCGCCGCCGCCGGTGACGGCCGCGGCGGCCGAGCCCGGGACGGTTCGCCAGGAACGCACCGCGGCTTGACATCGCGGAACGGGCGCGCGATCCGGCGACCTCGCTGAGGATTGGTGATGCCCGTCCACCTTTCGCCCACCCCGCGCACCGTTCGCTGGGGGACGTTTGATGCCGCCTACCCGCCGATCGTCACCATCGCTTCGGGCGAGGGCGTGACGATCGAGACGGTGTCCGGCGCCCCGGAGATGATGCCGCCGGCCAATTCGGGTTTCGCGATCCCGCCGGCTCTCGCCGCCATCCATGCCGCCGATCTGCCGCGCGCCGGTGGCCATATCCTTACCGGCCCGGTGGCCGTCGAAGGCGCCGAACCCGGGGACACGCTGGAGGTGCGGATCGAGCGCATCGAGCTGGCGGCGGATTGGGGTTACTGCGGCATCCGCCCGCTGTTCGGCACGCTGCCGGAGGACTTTCCCGAGCGATTTCTGAGCCATATTCCGGTGGACCGGGCGCGGCGGGTCTGCCGGCTTCCCTGGGGGGCGGAACTCAAGCTGTCGCCGTTCTTCGGCGTGATGGGCGTGGCGCCGCCGCCCGAATGGGGGACGATCTCGACGATCGAGCCGCGTGCGCATGGTGGCAACCTCGACAATAAGGAATTGGGCGAGGGCGCCCGCCTGTTCCTGCCGGTGTTCGTGCCCGGGGCCAACTTCTCGACGGGCGACGGGCATGGCGTGCAGGGCGACGGCGAAGTCTGCGTCAACGCGCTGGAGATGTGCCTGACCGGAACCTTCACCCTCATTCTTCACAAGGGCACGCGCGCCCCGGCGCTGCGCTACCCCAGGGCCGAGACCGCAACCCATTTCATCAGCATGGGAATGCACGAGGATCTCGACGTCGCGATGAAGACGGCGTTGCGCGAAATGATCGCCTTCATCACCGCCCGGGCCAATCTCTCGCCCGCGCAGGCCTATCAGCTCTGTTCGCTGGCGGTTGACTTCCGCATCACGCAGACCGTCAACCGTGAAAAGGGCGTTCACGGGATGTTACTCAAGAGTTTGTTGTCCTAGGCCCGGTTGTCCACAAGTTTTTGTGGTCGGGGCCGAATGTTCCGTTGCTGCGGAATGTCCGGCTGGTACAGTATGTTGGGCGTTGACAGCCGGGAGACCCCAACATGGAGTGGACGGACGAGACGATCGCGCGCCTGCGCGCGTTGTGGGACGAGGGTCACTCCACCGCCGAGATCGGTCGCCGGCTGGGGTTCTCCAAGAATGCGGTGGTCGGCAAGGCGCATCGGCTCGACCTGCCTGCGCGCCCCTCGCCGATCCGGCCGGCGCCCCCCGGTTCGCGCCCGCGGACGGTGGTCCGTCGCGTGGCCGGCCCGACCCTGCCGCCGCTCGCCAGCACGGGCCTCGCCGCCCAGGCCGCCCCGCGACCCTCGGCGGCACCGGCGCCGCGCAGCTTCGGCGCGCTGGCGCTGAAGCCGGCCGCCGCGTATGCGCCCCCCGCTCCGGCTCCGGCCCCCGTGCCGCGCCTGCAGGCGGTGGCGCCGCGCCCGTATGGGCGGGTCATCACCTGTTGCTGGCCGATCGGCGAGCCGGGAACCAAGAGCTTCCGCTTCTGCGACACCGCCTCGGTGCCCGGCAAGCCCTACTGCGCCGAGCATGTCGAACTCGCCTACGTGAAGATTCGCGACCGCCGGGAGGACGCGGCCTGACCTTCTCCTCCCCCTCCCCTCGCGGGAGGGGGTTCGGCGGGAGGGAACCGCACCAGCGGAATCCGGCTTGAACCCGGGGCGGGCGCGGCGCCAAGATGGCCGGATGCTCGGGGGAACGATACCGCTGGGGGTCGGGCCGGCGACGCCGTGGCGGCGTTCCGTCACCGACGCCTTCGCCGCGGTCGATCTCGGCACCAATAACTGCCGGCTGCTGATCGCCGCACCGGCCGCCAACGGCTTCCGTGTCCTCGACAGTTTCAGCCGCATCGTGCGGTTGGGAGAAGGTTTGCACGCCACGGGTCGGCTGAACGAGGCGGCGATGGAACGGGCGCTCGCCGCCTTGCGCGCCTGTGCCGGGCGGCTGGAGCGCCGAAGCTTGCGCGGCTTGCGCGCGGTCGCCACCGAGGCGTGCCGCCAGGCAGCAAATGGGGCTGAGTTCCTGCGCCTTGTGCGGGCGGAGACGCGGCTGCCGATCGGCGTCATCTCGGCGCGCGAGGAAGCCGAATTGGCTCTCGAAAGCTGCGCGGCCCTGCTGGCGGGCGGCGCTCGCCGGGCGCTGCTGTTCGACATCGGCGGCGGTTCCACCGAACTCGCCTGGGTGCGCCTCGACGCCGGGCAACCGCCCGCCCTGATCGGCTACGCCTCGCTCCCGGCCGGCGTTGTCAGTCTCGCCGAGCAATACGGGGAACTCGGCTTCAGTCCGGACGGCTTCGATGAGATGGTCTCCGCCATTGCCGCCCGCCTCGCCGAGTTCGACGCCATCCATTGCATCGGCCGCGAGATCCGCGCCGGCGGCGTGCGCCTGCTCGGGACCAGCGGCACCGTCACCACCCTCGCCGGGGTGGCGCTCGACCTCGCACGCTATTCGCGCCCCCTGGTCGATGGCGTCGTGCTCAGCCTGGACGCGGCCAACGCCGCGCTCGGGCGACTGCGCGCGATGGGTCGCGCCGGGCTGGAGCAGCACCCCTGCGTGGGCGCCGAGCGGACCGAGTTCGTGCTGCCCGGCTGCGCCGTGTTCGCGGCCATCACCCGGTTGTGGCCGGCGCCGGAGGTGGTGGTGGCCGATCGCGGACTGCGCGAGGGGATGCTGCTGCGCATGATCCGTGCCGACCGCCCCCGGAGATGGCCGCGCCGCGCGCCGTGAGGCCGCCGAAGAGAGCGATGCCGCGGGGCCCGGCCGAGACGCTGCGAACCGCGCGCGGGCGAAGCGGGGCATCGCAGCGCTGGCTCACCCGCCAGCTCAACGACCCGT
Organism: uncultured Pseudomonadota bacterium; assembly: GCA_963762525.1. Classification (GTDB taxonomy): domain Bacteria; phylum Pseudomonadota; class Alphaproteobacteria; order Acetobacterales; family Acetobacteraceae; genus DATFDN01. Next base: position 45,236 of record CAVXKT010000011.1, on the reverse strand, counting down.
ATGTGCGGGCGGCCCAGCGCGAGGGCTGGCGGTCGCGCGCCGCCTTCAAGCTGATCGAGCTGGACGACCGCTTCCACCTGATCCGGCGCGGTGCGCGCATCGTCGATTTGGGCGCGGCCCCGGGCGGCTGGACGCAGGTGGCGCGGCGGCGGGGCGGCGTCGTGGTCGCGATCGATCTGCTGGCGATGGAACCGCTCGAGGGCGCGACGCTCATTCAGGGCGATTTTCGCGACGCCGACATGCCGGCGCGCCTCGCCGCCGCGCTGGGCGGCCCGGCCGATCTGGTCCTGTCCGACATGGCGCCGAACGCCACCGGCCATGGCGGCACCGACCATCTGCGCATCATGGCGCTGGCCGAGCTGGCGTTGCATTTCGCGACCGAGATTCTGGCGCCGGGCGGCGGCTTCGTCTGCAAGGTGCTCCAAGGCGGCTCCGAGCGCACCATGCTTGAACGCCTGAAGCGCGGCTTCGCGCGCGTCTCGCACGCCAAGCCCCCGGCAAGCCGAAAGGGATCGAGCGAGCTTTACGTCGTGGCGCAAGGATTCGGAGTCACCCGCCGAACGGATTGATGGTCATGATTCCCATCGGGGCGAAGTGCTTGACGTTTCGGGTCGCGACCACCAGCCCATGCGCAGCGGCGATGGCGGCCACGCCAAGGTCGGCAAATCCCGCAACGATCCCGGACGCTCGGGCCTGCCGTGCGAGCCGACGCGCGTGCAACGCGGCTTCCACGTCGAAGCCCAGTATCCGCCCGGGGTAGGTTGCCAACAACGTGCTCAGCCACGCGGCGAGCTCGGTCGCCTGACGGCTCGCTCCGCCAGCCTCGCGTTCGCCGATGCCGATGGCAATTTCGCCGATGGCAATAACGGGCAAGAAGAGGCGGGACGCCTCGGCTCCGATCCAGGCCCGCGCCGCCTGGTTCCCGCCGTCTCGGGCGCTTCGGCGGGCCGGCGCAGTCGCCGAAAGCACATTTGTATCGACCAGGAAGCCGTTGCTCACCGCCCGAGGTCGCGCGTCGGACCGGGATCGCGCTCGATCTCACCCACATCCGGAAACGACAGCAGGATGTCGGCAAATGATCGCCGCTCACCCTGCAGCAGCCGCCACTCTTCATAGCCGATAATGACTGCCGTCGGCCGACCGTTCCGCGTTACCACCGTGGTCTCACCCTTGGCGGCCTGCTCGACCACCGACGAAAACGACGCCTTGGCGTCACGGAGCTGAATCTGGCGCATTGATCCCTTAGTGACCACTGTGGTCACTCTAATCGGGCCGATGGCCCGGGTCCAACTTTGCTTGCGCCTCCGCCCGCACCCTCCTATGTGGGGCCGCCAAGGTCGGGCAGCCGGCGTCAGGCGCGATGCCCGCAGTGCGAAAGGCTCGCCGCCATGGCCCCCGATAACCTCGCCAAACGCTTCGGCCGCCTCGTGGAGGAGGCGCTGGCCTTCGACGATGTGCTGCTGGTGCCCGCCTACTCGCAGCTGGTGCCGACCGAGACCGACACCAGAAGCCGGTTGACACGCGAGATCGCGCTCAACATCCCGCTCATCTCCGCCGCCATGGACACCGTCACCGAGAGCGAGATGGCGATCGCCATGGCGCAGCTCGGCGGCATCGGCGTGGTTCACAAGAATCTCGACGCCGAGGCGCAGGCCGCGCAGGTCCGCCGGGTGAAGAAGTTCGAATCCGGCATGGTGGTGAACCCGGTCACCATCCATCCCGACCAGACGCTCGCCGACGCCCGCGCGCTGATGGCCAATTACCGCATCAGCGGCATCCCGGTGGTGGAGCGCGAGACCGGGCGACTGGCCGGAATCGTCACCAATCGCGATGTCCGCTTCGCCACCGATCCCGGTTTGCGGGTCTGCGAGCTGATGACCCGCGAGAGCCTGGTCACGGTGCGATCCGACGTCGGCCCGGAGGAGGCGCGGCGGCTGCTGCACCGGCATCGGATCGAGAAGCTGCTGGTGGTCGATGAGGCGTATCGCTGCGTCGGCCTGATTACCGTCAAGGACATGGATAAGGCGCAGGCGCACCCGCTGGCCAACAAGGACGCGCTCGGCCGGTTGCGCGTCGCCGCCGCCACCGGGGTCGGCGCCGAGGGCGCGCAGCGGGCCCGCGCGCTGATCGCCGCCGAGGTGGACGTCGTGGTGGTCGATACCGCGCACGGTCACTCGCGCGGCGTGTTGCAAACGGTGGAGGCGATCAAGAGTTTCTCCAACTCCGTGCAGGTGGTGGCCGGCAATGTCGCGACGGCCGAGGGGGCGCTCGCCCTGATCGAGGCCGGCGCGGATGCGGTCAAGATCGGTATCGGGCCGGGTAGCATCTGCACCACGCGCGTCGTCGCCGGGGTCGGTGTTCCGCAATTCACCGCCGTGCTGGAATGCGCGGCCGCCTGCCGCGAGCGCGGCATCCCGGCGATCGCCGATGGCGGGATGCGCAACTCGGGCGACATCGTGAAGGCGATCGCGGCCGGCGCCGACTGCGTGATGATGGGCAGCCTGCTCGCCGGCACCGACGAGGCGCCGGGCGAGGTGTTTCTCTATCAGGGCCGCAGCTACAAATCCTATCGCGGAATGGGCAGCCTGGGCGCCATGGCCCGAGGCTCGGCCGACCGCTATTTCCAGCAGGACATCAAGGATCAGCTGAAGCTGGTGCCCGAGGGCGTCGAGGGGCGCGTCGGCTATAAGGGGCCGGTCTCGGCGGTCGTGCATCAGCTCGTGGGCGGGTTGCGCGCCGGCATGGGCTACACCGGCGCGCGCGACGTCGCCGAACTGCAGGGCGGCACCCGCTTCCGGCGGTTGACCGGGGCGGGGCTGCGCGAGAGCCACGTGCATGACGTGGCGATCACCCGCGAGGCGCCGAATTATCGCCAGGAGTAGCGGCATGGTCCGGGTCGCGATCTTCGACGCCTACGGCACGCTGCTCGACCTCGATGCGGCGATGCGCCCGCATGCCGCCCGGCTGGGCCCGGACTGGCAGCGCATCAGCCGCGAGTGGCGGGCCAAGCACATCGAATACACCTGGGTGCGCAGCCTCGCCGGCCGGCACCGCGATTTCTGGCAACTGGCGCAAGAGTCGCTCGCGGTGGTGGCGGCGCGCAACCACATCACCGACCGCGCGCTGCTCGATGACGTGCTGCACGCCTACCGTCGGCTCGGCGCCTACCCGGAAGTTGCGGCGATGCTGCGGGCGCTGAAGGCGCGCGGGATCGGCCGCGCGATCCTCTCGAACGGCGAACCGGCGATGCTGGCCGAGGCGGCGGCGGCGGCCGGTATTGCCGAGCTGCTGGATGACATCTTAAGCGTCGAGGCGGTGGGCGTCTTCAAGCCCGATCCGCGGGTCTATCGGCTGGCGACTGACCGCTTCGGGATGGCCGCCTCGGAGATGGCGTTCTTCTCCTCCAATCCCTGGGACGCCTTCGGTGCGCTCGCCTTCGGCTTTCGCGTGGTTCGGGTCAACCGCGCCGGCGATCCGGACGAATACGGCCTGCGCGGCGCTGTGGCCGAAGTTTCGGACCTGTCCCGACTGCCGTTGGAAAGCCCTTGACCGGCTGGGGCGGGAGGATTCGAACCTCCGTATGGCGGAACCAAAATCCGCTGCCTTACCACTTGGCGACGCCCCATTCCCGCCGCTCATAGGTCGGCTCGCCGGGCGCCGCAAGCGGAACCGGCGTTGATCGTTGCGAACTTTCGGCATTCCGGATAGCGTTGCACCGGCGGGCGCGGCGATCCGGATAAACCGGGTTCCACCCGTCATCGGGCAATCGGCCGGCGCCGGAGCCGGCCAATCGGGGAAGGCAACCGTCCATGGTGAGCGGCACCGTCAAGTGGTTCAATCCAACCAAGGGCTATGGCTTCATTGCGCCGGACACCGGCGGAAGTGATGTGTTCGTCCATATCAGCGCGGTTCAGAAGGCGGGGCTGCGCACCTTGAGCGAGGGCCAGAAGATCGGCTTCGAGGTCGAGCAGCAGCCGAACGGTCGCGCCGCGGCGGTCAATCTCACCGAGAACCGCTGAGAGCCTTCGCATTCCGGTCCCGCCGCTTGTTTTCGCGTCATGCTCGCGCACGGGCCGGCCGGAGGACATGCCCGAGGACATGCTTCGCCGAGCATGACGACGAGGCGGCGGTGACGCTGCGCGGCGTGGCCCGAGGCTAAGTGTGACGGGCGGGCTCGCCGGTCCCCCCGATACGACACGGAAAACATTTGCGCGCGTGATGGTGTGCGACGATTCCGCCGTGATGCGCGCGGCGATTGCACGCGCGCTCGAGGGCGATCCGGCGGTACGCGTGGTGGCGCGGGCCGCGAACGGCGCCGAAGCGATCGAGGAGTTACGCCGGCGCGCCGCGTCCGAGCCCATCGACGTCGTGGTGCTCGATATCGAGATGCCGGAGATGAACGGGCTCGCCGCCTTGCCGCTGTTGCTGCGCGCCGCGCCGGGGTTGCGTATCATCATGGCCTCGACGCTCACCACCAGGGGCGCCGGCGTGACCTTGCGCGCGCTCAGCCTCGGCGCCGCCGACTACATCGCCAAGCCGAGTGCCCTTGCCGCGCGCAGCGGTGAAGCGTTCCGCACCGAATTGCTCGCCAAGGTAAAGGCACTCGCCGGACGACGCCCGATCGGCCAGGCGCCGATATCCGCCCGTCCCGTGCCGCTGCTGCCGGCGCGGCTGCTTGCCGTCGGCAGCTCGACCGGCGGGCCACCGGCGCTGCTGGCGCTGATGGCGGGGCTGGGCGCCCGGCTGACGGTACCGGTTGTGGTGACACAGCATATGCCGGCCGCCTTCACGCCGACATTGGCCGAGCACATGAGCCGCGCCGGCAAGCTGCCCTGCGCCGAAGCGCGCGACGGCGAAAGCCTATGCCCGGCAAGGGTCTATCTCGCACCCGGAAATCGGCATCTCTGCATCGAGCGCGCCGCCGACGGCTTGCGGGCGCGGCTATCGAGCGCCCCCGAAGTGAACCATTGCCGGCCGTCGGTGGACCCGATGCTGGCGTCGGCCGCGGTTGCTTGCGACGGCCGCGTGCTGGTGGCCATGCTGAGCGGCATGGGCCATGACGGGCTGGAGGGCACGCGCGCCGTGATCGCGGCGGGCGGCGCGGCGATTGCCCAGGACGCGGCGAGCAGCGTGGTCTGGGGAATGCCGGGCGCGATCGCCCGGGCCGGGCTTTGCCATGCGGTGCTGCCGCTCGCGGACTTGGCGCCGAGCTTGCTCGCCCTGCTGCAAGGGCGGCCATGACGCGCGGCTTCGGGAAGGCTTGTGCAGGCGAGGACAGGCGAACAAGCTCAGCCGGTTCGGAGGAACGGCGCAATGGCACAGAGCTTCGAGACGCTGCGGCTTGAGGAGAAGCGTCCGCATGTCATGTTGCTCACGCTCAATCGCCCGGATGCGGCGAATGCGATGAACACGCAGATGGGGCGCGATCTCTATTCCGCCTTCGATCGCTTCAACGCCGATCCGGCGGCGCAGCGGGCCATCGTGGTGACGGGGGCCGGCGCGCGAGCCTTCTGCGCCGGCGGCGACTTGAAGGAGCGCCACGGCATGACCGATGCGCAATGGCAGGACCAGCACCTCATCTTCGAACGCTCGATCCGCGCCATCCTGGACTGCCCGGTACCGGTGATCGCGGCGGTGAACGGCGCCGCCTATGCGGGAGGATTGGAGATCGCGCTCTGCTGCGACTTCATCTACGCCGCTGCGCACGCGCGCTTCGCGCTCACCGAGGTGACGCTCGGGATCATGCCGGGGGCGGGTGGGACGCAGAACTTGCCGCGTGCGGTCGGCACCCGACGGGCCAAGGAAATCCTGCTCACCGGCCGGCCGTTCACGGTGGAACAGGCCGCCGCCTGGGGCATGGTCAACCGCGTCTGCACCGCCGAGGCGCTGTTGGAGGAGGTGCTGGAGACCGCCGAGGCGATCGCCGCCAACGCGCCCATCTCGACGCGGCAGATCAAGCAGTCCGTCAATCAGGGGCTGGGCATGGATTTGCGCAGCGCCATGATGTTCGAGATCGAGGCCTATAATCGCATGGTTCCCACCGAGGATCGCCGCGAGGGAATCCGCGCCTTCAACGAGAAGCGCAAGCCGGTGTTCCGGGGGCGGTAAGGGTCCCCGCGCGATCAGGCGAGCAATTCCACCGCCGCCCGCGCCAGCGCCTGGACGCCGAAGCCGATGCAGCGCTCGTCGGGCTGATAGGCGGAATTGTGGAGCCGGTCGTGCCGTCCGGGCTGGCCCGAACCCACGCGAAGCTGGAAGCCCGGAACCAACGCGGACATCAGCGCGAAATCCTCGCCGCCCAAGCTCGGCTCGCCTTCGCATACCGGATCGCCTTCGCGCACCGCCTCGCCGAATTGCCGGCGCACCGCATCGACTACCGGATCGAGAACGCGATCGTCGTTCATCAGCGGCGGCGTGCCGCGCCGATAGCTGATCTCGCATCGCGCGCGCATCCCTTCGCTGATGCCGGCGCACAGGCGCTTGATCGCCGCCTCCGCCAGATCGCGCACTTCGGGGTGCAGCGTGCGAACGGTGCCGCGGATCTCGGCGCGGTCGGGGATGATATTGGCCGCCGTGCCGCCGTGCAGGACACCCACCGTCACCACCGCCGGGCGCAGCGGCGGCACTTCGCGCGCGACCACGGTTTGCAGCTGCGTGACCAGCGTCGCCGCCGCAACGATCGGATCGACGGCGGTGTGCGGATAGGCGGCGTGGCCCGAGCGGCCGTGCACCGTGATCTCGAAGCGGTCCGCCGCCGCCAGGCAGGCGCCGCGCACGAAGCCGAACCGGCCCGCCGGCATGTCGGGATGGTTGTGGAAGCCGAGTGCCATGTCCACGCGCGGCCGCTCCATCACACCCTCTTCGATCATTGCCGCCATCCCGCCCAGACCCTCTTCGGCGGGCTGGAACACCAGCTTGACCGTGCCGGCGAGGCGCGGCGCCAGGTCCTTCAGCACGGCGGCAACGCCGAGCAGGGTGGTGGTGTGGATGTCATGACCGCAGGCATGCATCAGGCCGGGATTCCGGCTCTCCCACGGCAGGCCGGTCTGCTCCTGGATGGGCAGCGCATCCATATCGGCGCGGATCGCCAGCACCGGGCCGGAGCGCCCACCCTCGATCAGCCCGACAACGCCTGTCTTGCCGACGCCGGTTTGGTGCTTGATGCCGAGCCGGGACAGTTCGCGCGCGACGATGCCGGCGGTACGGACCTCCTCGAAGCCCAATTCGGGATTCGCGTGGATGTCGCGGCGGACCGCGATCAGTTCCGGCTCGATCCGCGCGGTCGCCTCGGCAATCGCGGTTTGAGGGTCATTGGTGAGGTTCGCCGACATCGCCCATCCCGTTCATCGGACCAAAGCGCCAGCATGGGCAGGGACCGCCGCCGGCGCAACCCGGGCACCGCGACAGACATTGAGGTCGCGCGCCGCATGGAGCGACAGCCGATGGATGCGCGGCTCGGCGTTGAGATGGAGGCCGTGGAAGAGCACCAGGACGATGACCGAGACCGTCGCCAGCCAGCGTAGCGGGAGTGTCCGCGGCGCCGGGCCGGCGAAGCGGTCCAGAGCCAGGGCGCCGGCGACGCCCACCAGCCCGCCCAGCACGACCTCGGGCGGCGTATGGACGCGCAGCGCCAGCCGCGAGGCGCCGATCAGGATCGCCGTACCGGCCGCCGCCATCAGCACGACGCGGCTGCGGCGCGCATGGCCCAGCACCACCGACAGCCCGCCGAGTGCCACCGCGGCGGCGGCGGTGTGTCCGCTCGGGCTGCGCAGCAGCGGCGGCCCGCAGGCGAAGGCGACAAGCTTGAGACAGAGCAGGAGCGCCAAGGTCGCACCGACCGTGAGCGCCCAGGCGACCGCGCCCCGTCGCCAGCCGAGCGCGGCCAGCGTGCAGGCGATGGCGAATGCCAGCGGCAGAATCACCGCCTCATCGGCAAAGTTGGTGATGAAGTGGCTCAGACGGATTCCGCGGCTGGGTTGAGAAATCGCGTGGTGATGCTTATCAAAGCACAACCTGCGTCTCGCTTCCAGCACGGAGTCCTTCATCTTCGACCCTGAGACCTTCATCTTCGACCCTGGGACCTGCCTCGACCGCATACAGGCGGATGCGGTGCGTCATGAGACGCCTTGCGGCAACGGACGGATGGTGTGGCACGCCTGGGGCTCGGGGCGGGCTCTCGTGTTGCTGCATGGCGGCACCGGATCGTGGCGGCATTGGGTCCGCAACATCCGCCCGTTCGCCGAACACCGGCGGGTGATTTGCGCCGACCTGCCCGGATTGGGCGAATCCGATTTGCCCCCCGATCCGGCGAACCCGCCCGCAATGGCCGCGATTTTGGGCGAAGGGCTCGACCGGATCCTCGGCGACGCGCCGTACGACCTCGCCGGCTTCTCCTTCGGCGGCGTAATGTCCGGCGTGCTGGCGGCGCGCGACCGGCGGGTGCGCTCGCTCACCATCGTGGGCTCGGGCGGGCTCGGGCTCAAACGCGGTGTAACCGAGCTGGTCAAGGTGCGTCATTTGCAAGGCGAGGCGCGCGCGGCGGCGCATCGGGTCAACCTGGCGCGGTTGATGATATCCGATCCGGCGCGCATCGACGCGCTGGCGCTGCTGATACAGGACTGGAATACGCGCCATTCGCGGCTGAAGACCCCGGAAATCTCGCGCGCCACCTGGCTCGCCGAGGCGCTGCCGCAGGTGCGCTGCCGGATCGGCGGCATCTGGGGCAGCCGCGACGCGCCATCCTTGCCCGATATCGGCGCCCGCGAGCGCGCCATGCGGGCACTATGTCCCGACCTCCGCTTTCGCGTCATCGAGGGGGCCGGGCATTGGGTAGCCTACGAGGCGGCGGCGGCGTTCAATGCCGCGCTGCACGAGATGATGGAGTAGCGACTGCGATGTACAACCCGCCCGCCTTCCGGGAGGACCGGATCGAGGTGCTGCACGGGGCGATCCGCGAGGCTGGCCTGGCGACCCTGGTCACGGTATCCGCCGACGGATTGATCGCGAGCCATATCCCGTTGCTGCTCGACCCCACGCCGGCACCGTTCGGGACCCTGCGCGGCCATCTCGCCAGCCCGAACCCGCAAGCCACCCGGCACCGACCGGAGATCGAGGCGCTGGCGATCTTTCGCGGCCCCGACGTCTACATCACGCCGAGCTGGTATCCGACCAAGCGCGCCACCGGCAAGGTCGTTCCCACCTGGAACTACGTCGCCGTGCATGCCCGGGGCCCGGTTCGCTTCTTCTCCGAGCCGGACCGCCTGCTCGCTCTGGTGACGGAGCTCACCGAGCGCCACGAGGGCGCGCGGGCCGCGCCCTGGGCGGTCGGCGACGCGCCGGCCGATTTCATCGCCGGGATGCTGCGCGGCATCATCGGGTTCGAGCTGCCGATCACGCGCCTGGAAGGCAAGTGGAAGATGAGCCAGAACCGCCCCGCCGCCGACCGCGCGGGGGTGGTATCGGGCCTTACCGAGGAGGGGCGCGCGGATATTGCGGCGCTGGTCCCGGTGTCGTCAGGGGCGAAGTAGCAGCCGCCGTGCTTCCGCAACCGTTACCGCCGCCCTGGCCGCGAGGTCCGCTTCGGTGGCGCTGCTGATCGGGTGCGCGATCACCGCGAACGGATAGTCGGCGAAGCCGAGCACGCGGGCCATCAATTCGGCCGCACTGACGAAGCGCGTGGTCATCACGGCAACTGCGGGAATGCCCAGACGTTCGGCGGTTACGGCGTCATGCAAACTGCACGACGAGCAACTGCCTCAGTCGCCGATCCCGGAGATGGCCGCGTCCCACCCCGCGATCTCGGCCGTGATGTGCGGATCGGCCGGGGCGCTGTAGTTCGACTTGATGCGCATCAGCACCCGGCCAACACCAAGCTCCTCGCGCAGCATCCGGTCGAGATGCGTGAAAAAACCGCGCGTTCCCTCCTTGCCGTTGGAGATGATGCCGACGGTTTTGCCGGCGAGTAAAGTCGGGCGTGGTGCGGCCACGCCGGGCGACGGCGCGGTTTCGTTAGTCGGATCGAGAACCTTGACCATCCGCATCTCCTTTGGGCGGTTCGCAATCGACGCAGGCGCCGATCGGCAGGGTGACGGCGCGGCTTTTGGGGCCAAGCCAGGGCGGGATCACGGCGCCGAAACCGCCGGCCGGGCCGCCGGCGGCCACCACCAGAAGCTGGTCGGGCGAGTCGAGCGCCGCGTGTACGCTATCGCCCCGGTCCCGCACCACTGCGGCCTTGCCGACCTCGGCCCACTGACGCCGATGCACGCGCGCGCGCTCGTGGATGAAGGCGGCGATGTCGAGCTTGCTCCAGCCCGCCGCTTGCAGATGATCGCGCAGCTGCTTGGGGATGATCAGCGCATAGTTGCCGCCCCAAATCGAGTAATGCAGCATGTTGGCGCGCATCTCGGCCGCGAACGTCTCCAGAATTTCGCGCGGGTCCGTGGTCCATTCGTTCATGATCTGGCGCGGGGCGCCGGCCGCCATCACGGTGACGGCGGAAGCTTCCGGCGGCATGCCGCGCACGGTGGCGAGCGGGGTCCAGCTCGTATCCTCCTCGTCCTCGGCGACGCAGTAGCTGAACTTGCCGGGATGGCCGAGCGTGGAACGGTCGATGCCGCCGGGGCGAACTTCCAGAATGTTGATCAGACACAAACGCAGCGCACGACCGATCACCGCGGTGGCGCGGTCGCTGTTGCCGAGCGCGTTGAAGCCGCCGCCGGCGCCGAGCTCCCGCCGGATCGGGCCGTTCAACACCACGAGCACGGCGCAGCCGCCGGTTGATGCGGTGGCGCCGTGCAGCAGGAACTCCTCGCGCAGCATCGCCGCGAAGGCGGTGAGGACGACCGGGAAGTGCATCGGCAGGCAGCCGGCCATGACGGCGTTGACGGCGAGCTTCTCGGCCGTGATCGGCACGCCGCGCACCGGCTCGATCCCCAGCAACTGCTCGGGCGGCGTCATCGCCCATTCGAGGCACGCCCGTACCGCGTCCGGCTCGGGGGGAACGATCGGCAGCCCGTCGGTCCAGCCGCGGCTGTGGTAATGCTCCTGCAACGCCCCGGCATCGAAATCGTAGGTCTTGGAGGCGAGCGGCATGGGATGTTCCTGCCCGACCCTATGACGGGTAGCTATTAACGCCGGATTCCCCCGCGCGGCGAGTCGGGTTGCCTCGCGCGCCCGCCGATGGCACATCCTGCGCCGCCCGACAAGGACACCTGACCGCCCCATGGACAGCATCTTCCGCGGCGACGTCGAAACGGCGCGCGGGCGTACGCTCGCCCGGGTGGACTCGCTGCTGATCGATCACGGCATCTTCCGGCTGCTGTTCTCCAATTTCGCGGTGGTCGCGCCGGGTCGGCTGTATCGGGCGAACCATCCGACACCGCGCCGGCTGGCGGCGCTAACGCGCCGGCACGGGCTGAAGACGCTCATCAACCTGCGTGGCCAGGCGCGCAACGGATCGGATGCGCTGTCGCGGGCGATGGCGGCGCGCCTCGGCCTCGAGTTCATTGACATGGCGGTGGAGAGTCGGGGAGCCCCGCATCGCGACCGCATCCTGCGGCTGCACGACGTTTACGCCACCATGCGTACGCCGGCGCTGATGCACTGCAAGTCGGGCGCCGATCGCGCCGGGCTCGCGGCCGGGCTGTGGGTGTTGTTCCAGGGCGGAACATCGGCCGAGGCGCTGCGGCAGCTCAGCCTGCGCTTCGGCCATATCAGGCGCTCGCGCACCGGCATCCTCGATGCGTTCTTCCTGCGCTATGCGCGCGAGGCGGAGGGGCGCAAGCCGTTCCTCGACTGGGTGCGCGAGGACTACGACGAGTTGGCGCTGCGGCGCGACTTCCACGCGCACGGGCTGGCCAGCTTCATCAACGACTGGGTGCTGGCGCATGAATGAGCCGCTCGAAACGCTGGATATAAGCGAATGGCGCGGCCCGTTCCCGCCGGCGCTGCGCGAGCGGGCAACGGCGGCGCTGGAAGCGGGCAAGGTTCTGTTCCTGCCTCGCCTCGCCTTCCGGCCGATGCCCGATGAGACCGGATTTCTCACCGGCGCCGCGGCCGGCGGCGCGCGCAAGAACATCAGCCTCGATCCGACAACCGGTCGGATCGGCAATGTCGGCCAAGGCGACACGGCACGACTGTCTGCGATGCTCGACCGCTTCGGGCGCGAAGCCGCCGGGCTGCTGCGCGATCTGCTGGAGTACGGAGACGCATTGGAGCGCGCGCGCACCAGTTTCCGGCCGGTGGAAATCGCCGATCGTGCAACCTCGCCGCGTCACGACGATCGACGCCTGCATATCGATGCCTTCCCCGGCCGGCCGCTGCACGGGCGGCGCATCCTGCGCGCGTTCAGCAACATCGCCCCCGACGGCGCTTCGCGTGCCTGGCGCGTCGGTGAGAGCTTCGAGGACTTCGCGCGCGCCTTCGCCCCGCGCGCCCGCCCGGCCCGGCCCGGCTCGGGATGGCTGCTGGAGCATCTCGGCATCACCCGGGGGCGACGCGGCGCCTATGACCACCTGATGCTGCGGCTGCACGATCTGGCCAAGCTGGACGCGCATTGGCAGGCTAACGCGCCGCGCGCCGACATCAGCTTTCCCGCCGGCAGCACCTGGATGTGCTTCACCGATCAGGTACTGCACGCCGCGATGTCCGGACATTGCGCGCTGGAGCAGACCTTCCACCTGCCGCTCACGGCGATGCGTCACCCGCAGACGGCGCCGCTAAGGGTGCTGGAACGGGTGACCGGGCGCGCGTTGGTGTAAGCTGCCGGTGCATGGACCGGCTGCGCATCCTCGCCGACGACCTGACCGGCGCGCTTGATGCCGCGGCTTGCTTCGCGCCGGCGGTCGGGCGCATTCCCGTGGTCTGGGCGCCGCCGCGGCATTTGCCGATGCCGGCGGCGATCGATGCCGGCACGCGCGAACTGGCTGAAGCCGAGGCCGCTTGGTTGGCGCGTCGGCTGGCGCCGGTTCTGGATGACGCCGATCCCGCCTTTCGCAAGATCGACAGCCTGCTGCGCGGCCATGTCGGAATCGATATCGCCGCCTCGCTGGCGGGCTTCGCGCATGGCGTGATCGCCCCCGCGTTCCCGGCGCAGGGACGCGTCACCCGGGACGGACGGCAACATGTGCGTGACGGCGAGGGCTTCACACCCGGTCTCGATTTGCCCGCGATCTTGCGCGAGCGGGGCCTTGAGGCCCGGCTTTGCCGGCCGGGCGAGGAGCCGCCGCCCGGCGTGAGCGTGTGGGACGCCGAGACCGACGCCGATCTTGATCGGATCGTCGCCGAGTGCCGGTGTTTGGCCGGGCGGGTGCTCTGGTGCGGCAGCGCCGGACTTGCCGGGGCGCTGGCCGATCGGGTGCCCGTCCCGGCACCGGTTCTGCCGTCTCCCATCCTGGCGCTGTTCGGATCGGACCACCCCGCCTCCATCGCCCAGCTCTCGGCCGCCTGGTCGCTGGTGCGCCGGATCGGGCGGGGCGATGCCGAGGAAGCGGCCCGCATCGCGCGGCTTCTGGACAAGCGCGGCGGCGCCTGCGCCGCCGTCGTGGTGCCGCCGGGGCTCACGCGCCCGCACGCCGGACGCCATATCGCCGAGTGCTTCGCCCGCCTGCTGGCGCGCATGGATCAGCCCGGAACTCTCGTCGTGTCCGGCGGCGAGACCTTGCGCGCCGTCTGCATCGCGCTCGGCGCCGGACGACTGGACGTGGACGGCCAGTTGTCGGCGGGCGTGCCGACGGCCATCCTGCGCGGCGGCCCGCGCGACGGGCTCCGCGTCGTCTCCAAATCGGGCGGCTTCGGCGACTCGGCATGGCTCGCTCGCCTGCTGGCGGGCGTCACCGGGGGAGAGCTCGCATGACAACTCTTGCTCTCACCATGGGCGATCCCGCCGGCATCGGGCCGGAGATCATTGTCAAGGCGTATCGCCGCCTACGCCCGCGCCTCGCGAGCGGCGAGTTGAGGTTGCTGGTCATCGGACATCCGGGCGCGTTCGCGGCGGCGAGCGCGCTGCTTGGTGAGCCCTCCGTGCCGGACCTCGCCGAGCACGCAGAGTGGCCGGAAGTCGCGTTTCTGCCGGCCGGAGAGGCCCGCGCGCCGGTCCGCTTCGGGGAAGTCTCGGCCGAGGCCGGGCGCTTCGCCTATCTCGCGATCGAGCGGGCGGTGCGTCTCGCGCAAGCCGGGCGCGTGGCGGCGCTCGTCACCGCGCCGCTCAACAAGGCGGCGCTCAACCTCGCCGGATACGACTTCGCCGGCCACACCGAGCTGCTCGCCCACCTCACCGGCGTGCGCGGGTCGGTGATGCTGCTCGCGCACGGCAATATGCGCGTGAGCCACGTCACCACCCATGTTGCGCTCGCCGATGTGCCGCGCCTGCTTACGCCCGAGCGGTTGCGCCGGGTGATCGAGCTTACGCATGCGGCGCTGCTGCGTCTGGGCATTGCGGCGCCGCGCATCGCCGTCGCCGCGCTCAACCCGCACGCCGGCGAGGGCGGGTTGTTCGGCCGCCAGGACCTCGACGTGAGCGCGCCGGTGATCGCCGCCGTGGGCGAGGCCGGGCTGGACGTGTCGGGTCCGGTTCCGGGCGATACGGTGTTCGTGAAGCTGCGCGCCGGGCAATTCGACGCCGTGGTGGCGATGTATCACGACCAGGGCCATATCCCGGTGAAGCTGCTCGGCTTCGATGTCGATCCGGCTACGGGCGCATGGCGCTCGCTCTCGGGTGTGAATATCACCCTCGGCCTGCCGATCATCCGCACCTCGGTCGATCACGGAACGGCCTTCGACATCGCCGGAACGGGCCGAGCCAACGAGGAGAGCCTGATCGAGGCGATCGACTACGCGCTGAGGCTGGCGGCGGGGACGGCGGGCTGACGATGACCGCCAACTCGTCACGAGCCACGGTTGCACCCGCCGATCCGCTGCCCCGCGGCCGACGTCCGGCGTCAGGGGACCATCATCGCGCCCGCCGCCGGGGCCGCCGCAGCTGACCCAGCAGGAACCCGGCGAGCGGGCCCACCATGGCCGCCAGGGTAAAGCTTTTCTGCGCGTCGATGAGCGCCTGGCGACGAATGTCCAGGGCTTCGAGCGAGACCCGATCCTCGCTGCCGCGCAAGAACGCCAGGCCGAGCAGCAGAACAGCCACCAGCAAGTTGCCGCCGACCACCACCAGCGCCGCTTCTTCGGGCTGGAAATGGCGGGCGACGTAGTTCCAGAACGCCGCCTCCAGGAAGCCGATCGCCGCCAGCAAGAACGGCAGCGCCAGAATCGCCAGCACGATCTGGCGCACGAGCCGCTGCGCTCGGCGGCGTAGCCGCAGGTACCTCGGCCCGGGCGGCGATCTCGGCCAGCCGCACCGGGCGCATGGCCGTCGGACCGAGGCTCAATGCAGAATCCGCCCGGCGAAGAACCCGATCGCCGCGGCGATCAGCATGGCGCTCAGCGGCTGCGCCCGCACCTGATCCGATAACGACTCCGCCTGGTGGCGGGCCGCGCCCATCGCCGTCTCGGCACGCGCCGCCGCCTCCGCCAAGGCGGGGGTGACGCGCTCCCGCATCAGCGTCTCGACCTGCGCCCGCAGTTTGGCCACCTGCTCGGCCGTGTCATCGGCGTTCGGATTTTCCGCCATCGCTCGGTTCCTTGCGCTTCGGGTCGAAGATGACCCGAACAATGGGCCCGCAGCGCCCTCATTACGAGCGAGGGCGGATCAACGCCGCGTGCGGTGCCGGGTCCGACCGCCTCGAAAACGGCACGCTATCGTGTCTTCATGTCGCGTCCGAGCGGTCGGAGGGCCCCGGCTCCGGCCGCTCCTCGTCCTGCTGCGCCGCCCGGCGCTTGGCGACCTGCTCCTCACGCTCCTTCGCCTTCGCCTCTTGCTTGGCCTGCTTGGCGCGGTTCCGCTCCGCCCGTTGGTGGTTGTAATTCGGCTTGAATGGCATAGTGCTCTCCGATCCGGCGCCGTCATCCGGGGACCTCGTCAGTCCACTGCGGCTCGAGCCCGGACTCTAAGATCGTTGCATCGTCCAAAATAGCATAACCCGTCGTGACCGGGAGCGCCAAGCGCCGCTTCGGTCGGTCAATTCGTCGCCGCCGTCGAGCCGCGGCCCAGGTAGGTGTCCACCACCCGTGCATCGGTCGCCAACTCGGCCGCCGAACCCGACATCACGATCCGCCCGTGGTCGATGACATAGGCGCGGTCGGCGGCCGATAGCCCGAGCGTCAGGCTCTGCTCCGCCAGCAGCACGCTCACCCCCTGGCGGCGCAGCATCGGCAAGGTCGCGAACACCGCCAGCACGATCTTCGGCGCCAGTCCCGTCGAGGGTTCGTCGAGCAGCAGAACCCTCGGTTCGGTCATCAGCGCGCGGGCAATCGCCAGCATCTGCTGCTCGCCGCCCGAGAGCGTTCCGGCGCGCTGGCGGAGCCGCTCGCCCAACACCGGGAAGATCTCGAACATCGCGCGCCCGCAGGGCGGCGCGCCGGTCGGGCGCGCAGAGCCGGCCGCCGAGTTCGAGGTGATCGAGCACCGTCAGTTGCGGAAACAGCTCGCGTCCGCTCGGCACATGACCGATGCCGGCGCGCGTCACCCGCCACGCGGGCCGGCCGCCGATCGGCTCGCCGAACAGCCGGATCTCGCCGCTGCGCGGCGCCAGCAGCCCGGTGATGGTGCGAAACAGCGTCGTCTTGCCGGCACCATTGGCGCCGAGCACGACCACCACCTCGTTCGCGCCCACCTCCAGCGTCACGCCGTCCAAAATCGTCAGCGGGCCGATGCCCGCCACCACGTCGCACACCGATAAAGCCGCATCACTCATTGCGGCTCGCCGAGATAGGCGCGCACCACCACCGGGTCTTGCAACACGCGCTCCGGCACGTCGTCGGCGATCTTGCGGCCGAAATCGAGCACCACCATGCGGTCGGACAGGTCGGCGATGGCGGCGATCACGTGCTCGACGCAGGCCACGGCGGCGACGCCGTAATCCTTGAGGCGGCGGATCACCGCGCGCACCTCCTGCTGCTCGTCGCGGGTCATGCCGGCCATCACCTCGTCGAGCAGCACCAATTCCGGGTTGAGCGCCAGCACGCGCGCGAATTCAAGCAGCCGCTGGCGCCCCGGCGGCAACCGCGACACCGGATCGAGCCAGATCGGGGCGAAGCCGACGATCCGGATCATGCCGGCGGCATGATCCACCGCGCGATGCCCCTGGCGGCCGTGTCGCGCCGCCAGCACGACGTTCTCCCACACCGTCAACTCGCCCATCACGCGCGGAATCTGGAAGCTGCGCGCCATCCCGAGCCGCGCACGCCGGAACGCCGGCAGTCTTGCGACCGAGGCGCCCATGAACAGGATATCGCCCGCGGAGGGTGCGACGAACCCCGTGATCGCATTGAACAAGGTGGTCTTGCCGGCGCCGTTGGCGCCGATGATGCTGACCGTCTCCCCGGCGCCGATCGCGAACGACACGCCGTCGAGCGCCAGCAAGCCGCCGAATCGCACGCTCAGGTCGCGGATTTCCAGCACCGGCGCGCCTTCGACCGCTCGCCCCGGCGCCGGCGGCGGGGTCCCTTCCGGCAGCACGGAGGGCGCCAACACCATTGGCCGACGCAGCCAGCCGAACCGATTGGCGAGCGAGCAGAGGCCGCCCGGGAAGACGAGCACCGTGAGAATCACCACCAGTCCGAACAGCGCCAGCTCCAGATTGGGCACGTGGACCAGGAACTCCTCGCCGATCACCATCAGGACAAGCGTTCCGAGGAACGGCCCCCAGACCGTTCCGATGCCGCCGAACAGTACGAAGACCACGGTTTGCAGGTCGATCGTCGGATCGAACATGCTCGGCGGGTCGATATAGCTGCGGTTCCACGCCACCAGTCCGCCCGCGAGCGCCGGGAACACGGCGCTGACGATGAAGGCGATCACTTTTACACGCG
The DNA here is from genome assembly GCA_963762525.1 of uncultured Pseudomonadota bacterium. Taxonomy (GTDB): domain Bacteria; phylum Pseudomonadota; class Alphaproteobacteria; order Acetobacterales; family Acetobacteraceae; genus DATFDN01. Next base: position 27,317 of record CAVXKT010000011.1, on the reverse strand, counting down.
TGGTCGGCACGCCGAGCGCGGTCGCCGCCGCCTCGTCCTCGCGCACGCTCATCGCATCCAGCCCGAAGCCCGTGCGGGCGATCCGGGCGGTGAGCAGCAAGCCGCAGACTGCGATCGCGCCGGCGAAAACGTAGATCGCGATCGGCGTGAGTTTCGCCGGCAGGGTCATGCCGCTGCCGCCGCCGACATAGCCCCAGTCGGAGAACACGACGCCGAGGATGCGCGCGAGCCCGAACATCCCGAGCGCGAACAGGATGCCGCGCAGCCGCAGCATGATCGGACCCAGCGCCGCCGCCGCCAGCGCCGCCGCAACGCCGCCGAGGCAGACCGCGAGATACCAGGGAATCGGCGTGTGCTGCACCAGCAAGCCGGTGGCGTAGGCGCCGATGCCGTAAAACGCGACCTGCCCGAAGGACAAGTAGCCGGTGAAGCCGCTGATCAGGTTCCAGCCATAGGCCAGGGCGGTGAAGGTCAGCACATCGGTGGCGAGCTGCACCGCATATCGCGAGCCCGCCAGCGGCACCGCGATGAAGGCGCAACCCAAGATCAGCGCCGCCCCGGCGCGCCGCAACCACGGGGCGCCCCCGGAGCGCGGCCGCGGCTCACTCACGCAGCGATCCCCGCTGGAACCGCTGCGGCTGCGTCGCCATGAAGACAATCAGGAGCACGTAGGGAAGCACGTTCTCGGCATCGCCGCCCAGGGCGAAACCCACCACCGACTGCGCCACCCCCAGCAGCACCGCGGCGACCGCGACGCCCAGATAGTTGCCGAGACCACCCAGGGCGATAATGACGAAGGCGAGAATCGTCAGGTTGTCGGCCGACTCGGCGGCCATCGGGATGACCAGAACCAGCAGCACGCCGGCGAGCGAAGCGAGCCCGACACCGAGCGCGAAGGCCAGCAGCCGCATGCGCGCGACGTCGATGCCGCAGCTCTCGGCGCCGATCGCGCTTTGCGAGGCGGCGAGCAATGCCTTGCCCAGCGGCGTCCGGTTGAGACCGAGATGCAGCAGCGCGGCCAAGACGCCGCCGAACCCGCCCGAGACCAGCAGCGCCTTGCCGACGGTCAAGCCGCCGAGCGTCCAGGTGGATTGCAGATAGGGGAGCGAGACGTAGTCGGAGCCGAACACCTGCAACGCCAGTTCCACCAGCACGTAGTCGAGGCCGAACGTCACCATCAGGCTCAGCAACTCGGCGCGGCGGCCGTATTTGACCAGCGGCTCGAGCAGCAGCGGCTGCAGCAAGGCGCCGACCCCGAACATCACCACGAACACCACCGGCAGCACGATCAGCGGGCTGGCGCTGCTATGGGCGCTGAACCAGACGGTGAACAGCCCCGCCAGCACGATGAAACTGCCATGCGCCAGATTGACCACGCCCATGACGCCGAAGATCAGGTTGAGGCTCTGCGCGATCAGCACATAGGTGCCGCCGAGCAGGATGCCGTCGACCAGGAGCTGAACCGCCAGCACCCGCCTAGGCTCCGCACCGCGGTGCGGGCCTCACTTGCCGGGATACGGGACCAGCAGCTTGGCCTGCGCCAGTTCGGGCGGCGTGATCAGCTTGATTACGCCATCCTGGACTTGCACCAGGTCCTGTACGAAGCCGTCGGAAAGGCCGTTCGCATCCACCTTGAAGGTGCCCTGGATCGTCGGCACCGAATGGTGCAGCAGCCAGTCGCGAATCTTCTCCTGATCGAGTGACTTGGTCGCCTCGACGGCGGCGCCCAACACCTCGACGGCGGTGAACCCGGCGGCGGCGTGATAATCGGGCTCGCTGTTGAATTTCGCCTTGTAGGCGGCGATGAACTCGGCATTGCCCGGGGTCTTGAAATTGAACCACCAGCCGGTGTTGGAGATGATGCCGTTGGCGAGCGGGCCGACCGCCTTGGTGAAGGCCGCTTCGACGGGGCCGATCGTTTCGGCCAGATAGTGCGGCGCAAAGCCCTGGTCGTGCAACGCCAGCGCGAGGCCCACCGCATCCGGATAGTAGGTGCAGCCGAGCACCACGTCCGGATGCGCGTTCTTGATCGCCAGCCCGATGGCGGCGAAATCCGGCTGCGGCAACGAGTAGGTGGTCTGATAAACCACCTTCATCCCGAGCTTCTGCGCTTGCTCGATGCGCGCCTTGTAGCAGGCGAGCGAATAGGCCGATTTCAGCGCCAGCACCGCCGCCGTCCCCGCCCCGCCCTGCTTGGCGATCGGCAGCACTTCGCTCAGATACTCGAGCGACGAGGCGATGCCCTGGAAGTTCCACTTGTTGCCTTCGGTGAAGATGTCGGGCAGCGAGGCGCCGGGCTCGATGGTGGCGTAGCCGTATTTGTTGATGAGCGGGGCGACCGCCTGGGTGATGCCGCTGGAGTACGGGCCGAGCAGCAGATCGACCCGATCGGCGGTAATCAGCCGCGTATAGAGGCGAACGGCGGTGCCGGGATCGCTCTTGTCGTCGTAGAGCTTCAGCTCCAGCTTGCGGCCCAGCCAGCCGCCCCCGGCGTTCGCCACCGCGATCCCGAGCTCGACGCCGCGGTTCTGGTAATCCGCATCCTCCGCCAGCGGTCCGGTTTCCGACGTGGTGGCGCCGAGCACGATCGGGGCGGCGGCGCGCGCCGGACGCGGACCGAACAACAAGGCGGGCAGCATGACGGCGGCGCAGGTCAGCGCGCGAACGACCCCGGGTGTTTGCATCGATCCCTCCGAAATCAGACGGGTGAGTGGTACATGTGACGGCGCCAGCTACAGCCGCAGCACCGCGCGCGCATTGGCGCCGAGGATCATCCGCCGCGTCTCGGCGCTCGGCGTGCGCAGGCTGGCGCCGGGCATGTCGTTGTCCCGATGCGGATGATCGGTGCTGAACAACAGCAGTTCCGGCCCGAGCATGCCGATGAGCCGCTCCGGATGTCTACTCTCACGCGGCTCGTCGACCTTGCCGACCCCGACCTGCATCCTTCGTCGCCTCCGCTCCCCGGGCATGGTCATCAGGCCGGCTCGACGTCGTAGAACTCCACCAACCCGATCGGCGCGCCAAACCGGTAGCCTCGCTTGCCGGCGCCGAACGTTACCGGCTCCACGTGATCGGGCACCGGAAACCAGGATGCCGAACGGATCGGCCTCGATCCACCGCACCGGCAGCATGCCATAGCTGCTACCGAACGCCAGCTCGCGGTTGTGCGCAAAGGTGATTGCCTCCACCTGCAATTCGAAGCCGACGCGTTTGGCGCGCCCGGATCTCGATCCCCCTCAACCCGCTTGCGCACCGGTATTTTCGCGAATAAAACAGAGCTGACGCATCGGCAATCGGGGGGAGGACCGGGTTGCGTCTCGCACCGCCTTGGCGTCGCGTCGGCTTGGTTTTCCTGCTCGCCTTGCCGTTGGTTGGCGGCTGCAAGCGGCAGAACGCTTACGTCCCTCCTCCTCCGCCCGAAGTCGGCGTCGCGCATCCGCTGGCTCGCGAGGTCACGCCGTATTTGCAGGCGACCGGTTCGACCGCGGCCACCAACCAGGTCGATCTCGTCGCCCGCGTCGAAGGCTTTCTGCAGGCGATCGAGTACCGGGACGGCAGCACCGTCAAGCAAGGGCAGACGCTGTTCGTCATCGAGCCGACGCCCTACAGGGCGAAGTTGCAGCAGGCGCAAGCGGCGCTCGACTCGGCGCAGGCGCAATTGGTCCAGGCGCAGGCCGAGTTTGCCCGTCAGTCCGCCCTCGGCCGCACCGACACCGTCTCGCGTTCTGCCGTCGATCAGGCGCGGGCGGCGCGCGACTCCGACCAGGCGAACGTGATGAACCAGCAGGCCGGCGTGGCCATCGCCGGGATCAATCTCGGATATACCAACGTCACCGCGCCGTTCGACGGGCTGGTGACGGCGCATCTGGCGACGGTGGGCGAACTGGTCGGCGTCAGCGGCCCGACCAAGCTCGCGAGCATCGTTCAATTCGAACCGATCTACGTCAATTTCAACATCAGCGAGCAGGACGTGCTCCGCATCCGCGCCGAATTGGCGCGCCGCGGGCTGACCGCCGCCGACCTCAAGCAGGTTGCGGTCGAAGTCGGGCTGATGAACGAGACCGGATATCCGCATCGGGGGACACTCGACTACGCCGCACCCGAGGTGGACAGCGGCACCGGCACGCTGACGGTACGCGGCATCTTCGCCAACACCGACCACGTGCTGCTGCCGGGCTTCTTCGTGCGGGTGCGCGTTCCGCTGACGCTGAGCCGCGCGCAAGCTCTGCTGGTGCCGGATACGGCGCTCGGCACCGATCAGGCCGGGCGCTACCTGCTGGTGGTGGGCAAGGATGACGTGATCGAGCAGCGCCGGGTGCAGCCCGGCGAACTCGACGGCGAGCTGCGGGTGATCGAGTTCGGCCTGACGCCCGACGACCAGGTGGTCGTGACCGGGCTGCAACGCGCGGTTGCCGGCGAGAAGGTGCGCCCGACGCCGGCGCCGAACGCGCCGGCATGATCTCGCGCTTCTTCATCGACCGCCCGGTGTTCGCCAACGTGCTGGCGACCGTCGTCGTGCTGATCGGCGCGCTGGCGCTGTTCATGCTGCCGGTCGCGCAATATCCGAACGTCGTGCCGCCGACGATTCAGGTCACGACCCGCTATCCCGGCGCCAGCGCGACCACGGTGATGAGCACGGTCGCCGAGCCGATCGAACAGCAGGTGAACGGCGTGCCGCACATGCTGTACATGCAGTCCACCAGCGCCAATGACGGCACCTATTCGCTGGTGGTCACGTTCGAGATCGGCACCGACCTCAACAACGCGCAGATCCTGGTGCAGAATCGGGTCTCCAGCGCGCTCGCGCAGCTGCCGCAGCCGGTGCAGGCGCAGGGTGTGACGGTGCAGCAGAAATCCACCGCGATCCTGCAAATCGTCACCCTGACCAGCACCGACAAACAATACGACAGCCTGTTTCTCAGCAATTACGCGACGCTCAATCTGGTTGACGAACTGGCCCGCATCCCCGGCGTCGGCAACGTCAACGTGTTCGGCGTCGGGCAATATTCCATGCGCATCTGGCTCAATCCCGAGGCGCTGCAAGCCCGTGGCCTGACGCCGGCGGACGTGATCGGGGTCGTGCAGCAGCAAAGCCAGCAGGTCGCGGCCGGCCAGGTCGGCGCGCCGCCAGCCCCCGCGGGGCAGGCCTTCCAGTACACGGTGAATGTCGAGGGACGGCTCGCCGAGGCCGCGCAGTTCGGCAATATCATCGTCAAGACCGACAACGGGGCGGTGACGCGGCTGCGCGACGTGGCGCGGGTGGAACTCGGGGCGCAGACCTATTCGCAGGCCTTTGCGGTGAACGGCCAGCCGGCCGCCGGGCTGGCGATCTTCCAGTCGCCGGACGCCAACGCGCTGGCCGTCGCAACCGCCGTGCGCGCCAGGATGGCGGCGCTGGCGCGCGCCTTTCCGCAAGGGCTGAACTGGGGCATTCCGTTCGATACCACCGGGTTCGTGAGGGCGTCCATCGACGAGGTTTACCGCACGCTGATCGAGGCGGCGATCCTGGTCCTGGTGGTGATTCTGATATTCCTGCAAGACTGGCGCGCCATGCTGGTGCCGGCGACCACGGTTCCGGTGACGATCATCGGCGCCTTCGCCGCCATGTGGGCGCTCGGCTTCACCGTCAATCTATCCACTCTGTTCGCCATCATCCTGGCGATCGGGATCGTGGTGGACGATGCGATCGTGGTCGTTGAGGGCGCGACGCACCATCTTGAGCGCGGGCTGTCGGCCCGTGATGCGGCGGTGCGCGCCATGTCCGAGCTGTTCGGCCCGATCATCGGCATTACGCTGGTGCTGATGTCGGTGTTCGTCCCGGCGGCGTTCCTGCCCGGGCTCACGGGACGCATGTACGCGCAATTCGCACTGGTGATCGCCGCCACCGCGCTGATCAGCGCGTTCAATGCCGCCACCTTGAAGCCTACCCAATGTGCGCTGTGGCTGCGCCCGCCGGTGCCATCGCAGCAGCGCAATCTATTCTACCGCGGCTTCAATCGCGCTTACGGCGGGCTGGAGCGCGTCTATGGCGGTTTGATCGGGCGCATGGTGAACCACAGCCGGCTGATGGTCGTGCTGGCGCTGGCGCTCGCGGGGATCGGCGTCTGGGGTGTCGCGCGCCTGCCGGGGGCGTTCATCCCCCTGGAGGACCAGGGCTACCTGGTCCTCGGCGTGCAGCTGCCGGACGGCGCGGCGCTGGAGCGCACGCAGCGGGCGCTCGATGAGGTGACACGCATCGCCCGCGCCACGCCGGGCGTCGATCAGACGGTCGCCATCGCCGGCATCTCGGTGCTCGACAACAACGCCTCGCTCGCCAACGCCGGGGCGGACTACGTGATCCTGAAGGACTGGGGAGCGCGCGCCCGCGCCAAGGGCGAGGATCTCCGCACCATCGCGCTGCATTTGCAGGATGCGTTGCAGCGCCTGCCGGACGCCGCCGGCTTCGTGCTGGTGCCGCCGCCGATCCAGGGCATCGGCAATTCCGGCGGCTTCAATATGGAGGTGGAGCTGCGCGACGGCAGCTTCGATTGGAGCAAACTGCAACGCCTGACGCGCGCGATCATCACGCATGCGCAATCTCAAAGCGGGTTGCAGCGCCTGGTGAGCCCGTTCCGCGCCGACGTGCCGGCGATCGAGGTCGAGGTCGATCGTACCAAGGCGGAGACGCTGCATGTCTCGGTCAGCGACGTGTTCGCGGCGCTTCAGGACTATGTGGGCTCCGCCTACGTCAACCAGTTCAACAAGCAGGGGCGGACTTTTCAGGTCTATGTGCAGGCCGATTCGCGCTTCCGGCTGCGCCCCGACGACATCGCCCGGCTCGATGTTCGCAACCAGAGCGGCAGCATGGTGCCGCTCGGGACCCTGGTGCGGGTGCGGCCGGTGGTCGGCCCGGCACTGGTTTCGCTTTACAATCTGCATCCGGCGGCCGCCATCATCGGCTCGCCGGCGCCCGGATTCAGCTCCGGTCAGGCGATCGCGCTGATGGATCAGATCGCGGCGCAAACTCTGCCGCGCGGGGCCGGATACGATTGGACGGCGATGTCCTACCAGGAAAACCTACTGGGCGGGCAGATCGTGGTCGTATTCGCGATGGCGCTGGTGCTGGTCTATCTGTGTCTGGCCGCCCAGTACGAGAGCTGGATCGCGCCGTTTTCCGTCATTCTCGCGGTCCCGCTCGCGCTCATCGGCCCGGCGCTCGCCTTGGGCGTGCTTGGTCTCGCCAACAATCTCTATACCCAAATCGGGATCGTGCTGCTGATCGCGCTGGCGGCGAAGAACGCGATCCTGATTGTCGAGGTGGCGCGTGCGCGCCGCGCCGAGGGCCAGGCGGTTCTCGACGCCGCGACAATCGCCGCGGTCGCCCGCTTCCGGCCGATCCTCATGACCTCGATCGCATTCATTCTCGGGATGGTGCCGCTGGTCACGGCATCGGGCGCCGGCGCCTCGGCCCGCGCCTCGCTCGGCCTCAGCGTGTTCAGCGGCATGATCGCATCCACCTGTCTCGCGGTGCTGTTCGTGCCGTCGTTCTTCGTCGTGCTGCAACGCCTGGAGGAGCACCTCGCGAGCCGCCGTCCGGCGCGCGCGCCGGCGACGCGGCCGGCGGAGTGATTCAGCGCACCGCGCCCGGCGCAATCCATCCTTGCGCGACGGCGAACTCGCCGATCTTGCGCGCCAGCTCATCAGCGAGCCGCACCGCGTCGGCGTTGTTGGCGTCGCGGGCTTCCGAGACGCCGTGCATGCCGCCGCCGACGACGGCTGAGGTGCCCAGGCGACCGGCGGCGGCGCCCACGCCCATGGTTCCGGCCACCCCGGGGCGCGCCCGCTGTTGGAGTTGGCGGTAAAGGAGTTGACGAGAACCGGGGCCGTCGCATCGGAAACATAATAGACGTTGGCGTCGGCGCTCAGGCTGCTCTTGCCGGCGCCGAAGCCGATCACCACCCGGCGCGCCCGGTTGCCCTGGTCGAGCGCGACGATGTGGCCATCCACGAGCAGGGCCGAGCCACCACGGGCAAGCCCGGGCGCGCCGTGCACGACCGGCAAGCCGTAGGATTGCAGCTGGCGGATCAAAGCGTCGGTCAGCGCCGTATCGGCCGCCCCGGCCGCTTCCGCTTCCTCGGTCCCCGTTGGCTGATCGTTCACGGCACGCCGGAGCCGCGCGCCGAGCCCCTGGTTCAAATGCACATCTGAAGGCAGGGCGAAGTCATTGACCACCACCCGCTCCGGCCGCGGCAGAGGCGGGCCGGCATAGCCGGCGACGGTCTGCACATGCGCCGGCGCGCAGGACGCCATGCCCGCGATCGCCATCATCCCGAGCATCGCCCGCTTCGCCTTCATGACTTCCCCCTTGTTCGGCAGCCACGCCGCAGGGCGTCGCGCCGTTGGTTTGCGGTCGGTCCAGACTAGCCGGAATGCACCGACGCGAGCGCCCGTTGACAGCCCGGCGAGAGCGACATCGCATTTTCCTTCAGGCAAGCCATGGCCTGACCGCCGCCGGGGCGGACGCCGCGGCAATAGGTGCGGTAGTCCCTTCCGCAAGCGGCGCGCAGGAATTTCGCCTCCTCACGCGGCGACATGCGCGGGGCGGCCGCGCGGGGGGGTGGCGGCGGCTGGCCCTGTTGGGGCGGACCGCTCAACGCGCTCACCGCCTGTTCGCAGGCGGGGGACAGGCTTCCCGAATTGCGTTGCAGGCAGGCGAGCGCCGCCGAGCCGCCGGTCGGGACGCCCGCGCAGTGTTCCTGGTAATCGGTCCGGCATGACTGCCGGATGGCGCCGATTTGCGCCTGGCTCGGCTGCTGAGCGAGGGCGGGGCCGGCCAGGGTGGCCCAGGACAGGCTCAACATCGCCAGCCGCAATCCCCAAGGCGAGCGTGCCGGTTTCAAATCCGTCGTCATTCTCGTTCCTCCCTTTCTCGTTCGCGTTCTCAGCGCCTGAAGCGGCCGCCGCCAAATCCGCCTCCGGAGCGGCCGCCGCCGAACCCGCCCTGGCGTTGCGCGCCCAAGGTCCGGGCCTGGCGGTCCTGCTCCAGTTGTTGATAGCTCGTCTGGTTCAACGGCTGCCGTGACGCGGTGCTGGGAGTGGACTGGCGATAGCTCCGCGACGACGACGTTTGCGTGCCGCTCGTGGTGCTGTGCGTCGTCCGGCTGGACGCATTCGAGGACGGCTGCACCGCTTGCCAGGAACCGTTGTTCCATTGCGACCAGCCGGATGAGCTGTGCTGATAGACGTTGCCGTCGCGTCCGGCATAGACATCGCCGCTCGGGCTGCGGGCGACGCCGCCACGGTTGCCGTTGACGCCGCGATAGCCCGCCCCGGCCGCTCCGGAGGTGGAGCTGAAGGCGCCCGCCGATCCGCGAGCATTGCTGCCGCTTGCCGTGTTCACGGTCTGATTCGGCCCGCTGACGACGCTCGATCCCCAGCGCTGATAGGGGTTGGAGTTCTGGTTGGTGGACCCCGAGACGCCATAGCGCGGACTGTAGAAACTGGCGTTCGCCGAGCCGCCATTGGTGCCCCAGGCGGCGCTGCCGTGCGCATAGGCGCCGGTGCTCGGATTGTAGGCCGACCACGCGCCGGCGCCGCCATAGGGGCCATAGACGGCGCCGCCGCGGGCATAGGCGCCGGTCGCCGGATTGTAAGCGGTGCCGCCGGTCGCGGCGCCGCCGTAGGGTCCGTACACCGTGCCGCCGCGCGCCCAGGTGCCGGTCGTCGAGTTGTAGGCGACATTGCCGGCATAGGTGTACGGGTAGGGAAGGTAGGCGGGCACCGCGCCGGGCACCACGACCGGCGGGTAGTAGTAGCCGGTCCCGTAGACCATGACCCCGGCACTGACGAAGCCCATCAGATAGCCGGCCGTATAGGCGTAGCTGACGGTGCTCGGCGTCGCCGCGCCGACGGTCACGTAGGTGACGTTATAGACCGGACTGGAGGGGGGAATCGTGTGGATCACCGGCGGAATACCAGCCGCCAGCACCCAAGGCCCGTTCGGGGTCGGCGCCTCGAACCAGGCGCCCTGGTAACAGGCGTAATACTTGCCGCCGACGTTGAGCACTTCGAAACCGGTGTTGATGGCGTATTTGATCGGGGTTCCGGGGATCGGCTTGAACTGCGGCGGGCCGACATACACGACGTTCAGCTTGGCCTTGCTTCGTTCCAGCGTCGCCTGATGCGGAATTTCCGCCTGCAGCACCGCCGCTTGCGCCTCCGGCGTCTGCGGCACCGAGGCGAGCACGTTCCCCTGCTTGCCGTCGGGCGGGATCAACGCGAAGTCGGCCGGCAGATTGTCGGTCGCGAAGGCCCATGGCCCGTTGAGGTCCGGCGGCGGAGAACCAGCGGCCCGACACCAGGTAATAGAAATGGTCATCCGCCGAGTTGCGGAACAGCGTGCTCGCGGTGTTGGTTACTGATTGCAGTTGCGTCCCGGCGACGGGGGCAAATTCGGGTGCTCCCGTGGTGACGATGATCTCGGCCGGCTTGGTGCTGACGAAGATGGCGGGCGCCGGCGAACGCGCCGCGCGGGCCGGGATGTACTTGCGAACCTCGGCAAAATTCGCATCCGCTGGGATGGCGTTGAAGGCAGCGGGAAGTTTGTCGATCGGCGCGAACGGGCCGGTGGCGGCGGGCGCGGCGAGCCAATTGCCATTATTTAGCAGATACCAGGTGTTACCGTCGGTGAACACGCTCCAATTGGTGTTCACCGCGAAGGAGAGCCCGGTCTTGCCGACCGGCGCCAGCACCGGCTCGGCGTCGAACACCACCAGGCTCGCCGGATGATCGCTGTAGAAGATCACCGGCGGGTTGTTATCGAGCGCCACGCTTTTATTCTCGGGCAGCTCCTTCAGGCTCAGCAGCACCGCCTCCAGCGGCACCGACTTGGTCTGCATCTCCGGCAGCCCGGCGGCGATCTTCTGCTCCAGCGCGGCCGCATCAGCGGTGTTGAGCGAGGCGAAGTGCGATGCCTCGAGCTTCGGGTCGGACAGGATCACCTGCCCGGTCGCCGCGTCGGTTCGGGTGGCGAGCGAAACATCCACCGTGCCGAGAATCGGGCGTCTTCGCACCGGCCGGAGTGATCGCCACCGCGGCGCGCGCGGTCAGTCGCTTGCGGTCCGGCCAGGCGATCGCTTGCGGCTGATAGACGACGATCCGAGCACCGTTGACCACCAGATTATGCGGCCAGGAGGAGGACGGCTCCGGCGCCGCGAGCGACTGCGCGGCGACCGGCGGCAGCGCCACCGGCGCGGCGACGACACCCGCGATCAGCGCCGCGGCGACGGTTTTCAACCAGAACAGTTTCATGACGTTCCCCCGAAGGCGGAAGCCTTGCATCAATGCCGGCGGGTTTCAAGCTCCAGAGTAACGATCCGGGCAAGCAGTATCGCCGGAAAGAGCTGGCCGATGATGGCCTCCAGATTGACCAGGCTGCGCGCGATCGGCGACATTGGCACGATGTCGCCGAAGCCCACCGAGGTCAGAGTGGTGAAGCTGAAGTAAAGCATCGCGCTGGCCGCGGCGATGTCGTTGCCCGGCACTGGCGCGGCGCCGAAGGCTCCGGGCACCAGTTCCGCAACCAGCCGATAGGCGGCGGTGAAGATGAGCGCCACGTTGAGATAGAGGACGATCGCGCCCTGGATGCGGTGGAAGCTGACCTGCCCCGGACGGAACACCGCCCGCGCCACCACCGATGTGAGCGCGACGAAGCCGATGATGGCGGCGCCATGGCCGAGCAGATCGGTGATCCCCGAGGGCTCACGCAGGCGCAACACGAAGCCTGCGGCGGCCAGCAGCGCGGACGCGAAGACCAGCGCAATCGCGCCGGGGCTGCCGGAGACCAGGACCACGAGAACGATGAAGCCGGCGACGACCATCGCAGCCAGCAGCAGCGGCAACCGCATGCCGAGCGCGGCCAGGGGGGCACCCACGAAGATCAGCAGCACCTCAAAAACCAGCAACGCGGTCAGGCTCGGATCTTGTAATCTGCTGCGCCAGCCGGCGTGCCGGTGTTGGCCGGTCATCGCGCACCCGCTCCGTTTCGTTCGGCCCGCCCGCGCCGGGAGCTGCAAACCATTCCGATAGGGTTCCCTGTCCGACTTTCGGTTGCAACCCTCCGCCTTTTGATTGACCCTTCTCGCCCGGTCGCTCCATGCTCGCCCCGGTTGGACCCGGATGGCGGACGATGAGAAACCTTATGTTCCTCGCGGCGACATTGGCATTGGCGACGACGGCGGTGCGCGCGGCGGAACCCGTGGATGTCGCGCTGGTGCTGGTGGACGACGTCTCGGGCAGCATCAACGACGACGAATACAAGCTTCAGAAGGAAGGCTATTTGGCCGCCTTCACCAGCCCGACGGTGGTGAACGCGATCACCTCGGGGCCGACCGGCGCCATCGCCGTCGAATTCGTCGAGTTCGCCGGCGCCGGGCAGGTCTCCACGGTGCTGGATTGGACCACCATCAAGGATGCCGCCGGCGCCCGCGACTTCGCGATCCGGCTGCACGACGCCCCACGCACCTTTCGTGGCCATACGGCGATCGGCGACGGCATTACCTTGGCGCTGCACAACCTGATGAGCAGCGGCCTGGAGGCGAGCCGGCGGGTCATCGACGTGGCGGGCGACGGCACCAACAACGCCGGCCGGCCGGTGCGCGAGGCCCGCGATGAGGCCGCCGGCCAGGGCGTCATCATCAACGGGCTGGCGATCGCCAACGAGAGCGACATCCCATGGCTGGAGGCGCACACGCACCCGCCGGGCGGCCTGGACAATTACTATCGCAACAACGTCACCGCCGGCGAATCAAGTTTCGTGCTGGTGGTGCACGACTACACGAGCTTCGCCGAGGCCGTCATTCGCAAGCTGGTCAACGAAATCGCCCGCAACGCGCCGAGCCGTCCGGCGCGGGGGTAATAGCCGACACCCCTAGCGGTTGGCTTCCGAGGTCGTGCGGGCATTGTCGCCGGTCACCCGGTTCCAGCCCGACTTCACGCTTTGCTTGCTCGCCTGAAAGCCATGCTTGACGCCGTGCCAGGTATCGCGGGCGGCGTGGCCGGTCGCATGGCCGGCATTCGAGAAGCTTTGCGTGGCCTGCTCACGCTGATATTGCGAGGCCGGCCCGGGATTTGTGGACTGCGCAAAAGCGGGAACCGCCGCAAGCGCCATGATTGTTGTCAAAACGACGATGCGCATTCGGAGCAACTCCTCAGGCTGTGGGAGACACATCGGGCCGACCGGGCAAAGGTCAAGTCCGGCGCCGCCCATCGCGGCCGCCCGCCGGCGGCGCCGAGCCGATCGGCGCGCCCCCTATTTCCCTTGCGGCGGCGAGGAATGATGATACTCCCGTGGCAGCCGAATTGAGCGCCCGTGAACATTCTCGCCCCGCCCAAGGCCCGCCTGTCCGTCGAGGTCGTCCATGACCTTGTTTGCCCATGGTGCTTCCTCGGCATGCGGCGGCTCATGCGCACGCTGCGTCGGCGCCCGGACTTGCTGATCGACCTCGTGTGGCGGCCGTTCGTGCTCAACCCCGAGATGCCGCGCGCCGGCATGGCGCGCCCGGAATACGCGGTGCGCAAATTCGGCGGCGAGGACCGGGCGCGGCGTCTCTATGCCTCGATCAGCGAGCTCGGCCGCGCCGAGGGCGTGCTGTTCCGCTTCGATCGCATCCGTCGCACGCCCTCGAGCCTGGACGCGCATCGGCTGGTGCGCTTCGCCGCCCGCTTCGGTCGCGCCGACATTATGGTGGAGGCGTTGTTCTCGGCGCATTTCACCGACGGGCTGGACATCGGTGACAGCGCATCCCTATGCCTGATCGCGGCGGCCTGCGGACTGGACCCGGCGGCGGCGCGCGGCTTTCTCGCGACCGACGAGGAGATCGACGCCATCCACGCCGAAAACTTGCGCTCGCACCGGCTCGGCATCAACGGCGTCCCCTGCTTCGTCGTCGCCGGGCGCCATGCCATCGCCGGCGCCCAGGAGCCGGAGGTGATCGAACGGTTGCTCGACGTGGCGGCGACCACCGGCTGACGGGATGCGGCAACCGCGGGCTAGTTCGGCCGGGTATCCGGCTTGCCGGACGCCTCCGGGGAGGACTGCCGGACAGCGGGGGTCGCCGGGTTCCCGCGTGGGGCCGTAAGCCCCTTCACGGCGCCTTTGACGGGGGGCGCCACCAGGTCGGGCGGGGCCGTCGGGTCCTGGCGCGCCGTGAGCGGCGGGCGCGCCGGGGCCGGGGGATTGGCGTCGGTTTGGGCGGGAAGCTGGGCCGAAGCCGTGGTCGCGAACAGCATCGCACCCATCGCTCCCGCAACCCCGGTGATCCGCATTACCGGGCCGGCCGGCAGTCGTGGCAGCATCAAACCCTCCTGCGTGACGGCGATCGTCGGCATCCGAACGGCGTCATACGGGCCCGGTTGCCGCATCAGTGGCCGAGGCCGCCGGCGCGGGCGACAAACCCCGCGACCTCGGCCACCCCCGCGCCGGACCGCAGGTTGGTGAACACGAACGGACGCCCGCCCCGCATGCGGCGGGCGTCGCGATCCATCACCTCGAGGCTGGCGCCCACCAGCGGCGCCAGATCGATTTTGTTGATGACCAGCAGATCGCTTCGGGTGATCCCGGGCCCGCCTTTGCGCGGGATCTTATCGCCCGCCGCAACGTCGATCACATAGATCGTGAGATCGGCCAGCTCCGGGCTGAAGGTCGCCGCCAAATTGTCGCCGCCGCTTTCGATCAGCAGCACGTCGAGCCCGGGAAAGCGCCGGCACAGCTCGGCCACCCCGGCGAGATTGATCGAGGCGTCCTCGCGGATCGCCGTGTGCGGGCAACCGCCGGTTTCGATCCCCATGATCCGATCGGCCGGCAGCGAGCCGGCGCGGGTCAGGAACTCGGCGTCCTCCCTGGTGTAAATATCATTGGTGATCGCCGCCACCTGCCAGCGGTCGCGAAAGGCGCGGCACAGCGCGTCCATCAGCGCGGTCTTGCCGGTTCCGACCGGACCGCCGATGCCGACGCGCAGCGGGCCATTGATGGAGCTCATGAGCGGAACAGCCTCGTTGTCTGAGTTTCGTGCCGCATGGCGGCGATGTCGGAGCGAAAGCAGACGCTGCCGATCGCGTCCAGCGCCGCCCGGCGCGTCGCCTCCGCCACCGCCAGGATCGTTGCTTCAAGCGCGGCCAGCACGCGCAGGCCGGCGCTTTGGCCCAGCGGCACCAGCCGCACGGCGGCGGAGATGAGGTTGGTGGTCCAAGCCTGGAGATAGGCGACAACGGCCGCCTCCTCGCCGATGCGGTGATCGGCGGCGAGCGCGCCGACGGCGACCGGGTAGGGCGGGGAGGCATTCAGCGCCGCCAGGCGCGGGCTCCCCCATACCAGGGCCGCGCGCCGAAAGGCCTCGCCTTGGCCCAGCGTTTCGGCCAACCGCTCGCGCGATCCGGCCGCCGCCGCTCCGAACGCGGCAACCATCGGCAGTGCCGCCGGGTCCGCGCGGTGCGCATGACGCAGCAGGATCGCATCCGACCGCCCCGAGCCGTGCGCGAGCACATCGCCGAGCCAGAGGAGAAGACTCGCCTCGTCGCGCACATCGCCCGCCTCGACGGCCCATTCCAGCCCGTGACTGCAGGCGAAGCCGCCGGTCGGGAAGGCCGGCGAAAGCCAGGCGAGCAGTCGCAGCAGCGCCGTGGCCTCGCTACTCGTGGTCATGGTGATGGTGGCCGCCTGCATAGGCTCCGCCCTCGGGATCGAACGGGGCTTCGATGCGGGTCACGTGCCCGCCGAGTTGTCCGACCATGTCGGCGATAACATGATCGTCGCGGATGCGCAGCCGCCCGTTCGCGAGCTGCACCGGCAGGTGCCGGTTGCCGAGATGCCAGGCGATCCGCGCCATGGCGGCCGGATCATCGGCGTCGATCACCAGCAGCGGTTCCGGTTTCGCGCGCACCCGCACGAAGCCACCGTCCTCGAGCGCCAGCCCGTCGCCCTCACGAAGCCGCGCTGCGTGCGGCAGATCGAGCAGCAGCTCGGCGCCGTTCTCGGTGCGCAGCGCAAGGCGGCGGCGGTGGCGATGATCGTGGTCCAGCAGGACGGAGTCGGACGCGCTTGCTTCATCCCAGGCGCCGGCGGGCAGGACGGAGATTGCGCGCGGCGTGCTCAAAACAGAAAGTACCGCTGCGCCATCGGCAGCACCGTCGCCGGTTCGCAGATCAGCAGGGCGCCGTCGGCGCGCACCTCGTAGGTCTCGGGATCGACCTCGATCGCCGGGGTGGCGTCATTGTGGATCATGCTCCGCTTGCCGATCCCGCCGCGGGTATCGGAAACGGCGGCCAGCCGCCGGCGGAGCCCGAGCAATTCGCCGACTCCCGCCTCCAACGCCGCCGCCGAGACGAAGGTGACGCAAGTCGCGCCGAGTGCGCCGCCGAGGGCGCCGAACATCGGCCGGTAGTGCACCGGCTGCGGGGTCGGAATCGAGGCGTTCGGATCGCCCATCGGCGCCATCGCGATGGCGCCGCCCTTGATGACGAGGTCGGGCTTGACGCCGAAGAAAGCGGGCGACCACAGCACCAGATCGGCGAGCTTGCCGGCCTCGATCGAGCCCACCTCGCGGGCGATCCCCTGCGCGATCGCCGGGTTGATCGTGTATTTCGCCAAATACCGCTTGACCCGCGCGTTGTCGTGCTGCTCGCCGTCTCCGGGCAGGTTGCCGCGCTGAAGCTTCATCTTGTGCGCCGTCTGCCAAGTGCGCAGGATCACCTCGCCGACGCGCCCCATCGCCTGACTGTCCGAGGACATCATCGACAGCGCGCCGAGGTCGTGCAGGATGTCCTCGGCGGCGATCGTCTCCTTGCGGATGCGGCTCTCGGCGAAGGCGACATCCTCGGGAATCGCCGCATCGAGGTGATGACACACCATGAGCATGTCGAGATGCTCGTCGAGCGTGTTCACCGTGTACGGCCGCGTCGGGTTGGTGGAGCTGGGCAGCACGTTGGAAAGGCCCGCGACCTTGATGATGTCCGGGGCGTGCCCGCCGCCCGCGCCCTCGGTGTGGAAGGCGTGGATCGTGCGGCCCCGGAACGCGGCGATGGTGTCCTCGACGAAGCCGGATTCGTTCAGCGTATCGGTGTGGATCATCACCTGCACGTCGAAGCGATCGGCGACCGATAGCGCGCAATCGATGGCGGCCGGCGTGGTGCCCCAATCCTCGTGCAGCTTGAGGCAGCAGGCGCCGGCACGGATCATCTCCTCGAGCGCCTCGGGGCGCGCGGCATTGCCCTTGCCGGCGAAGGCGAGGTTGACCGGCAGCGCCTCGGCGGCTTGCAACATGCGCGCGAGGTGCCACGGACCCGGCGTGCACGTGGTCGCCGCGGTTCCGGTGGCGGGGCCCGTTCCGCCGCCGATCATCGTCGTGATGCCCGCAGCGAGCGCCTCCTCCACCTGTTGCGGACAGATGAAATGGATATGCCCGTCCACGCCGCCGGCGGTGACGATCTTGCCCTCACCGGCGATGATCTCGGTCCCCGGACCGATCACGATGTCGACGCCGGGCTGGATGTCGGGATTGCCCGCCTTGCCGATACGGGCGATGTGGCCGCCGAGGATGCCGATGTCGGCCTTCACGATGCCCCAGTGATCGAGGATCAGCGCGTTGGTGATCACGGTATCGACCGCGCCTTCGGCTTGCGACGCTTGGCTCTGGCCCATGCCGTCGCGGATCACCTTGCCGCCGCCAAATTTCACCTCCTCGCCATGGGTGGTCAGATCGCGTTCGACCTCGATGAACAACTCGGTGTCCGCCAGCCGCACGCGGTCGCCGGTGGTGGGGCCGAACATGTCGGCGTAGGCCGCGCGCGACAGTCGCGCCATCAGAGCGGACCCATCACCGCCGCCCGGAATCCGAACACCGCCCGACGCCCACGGTAGGGGATCAGCACGACGTCGCGGCTCTGCCCCGGCTCGAAGCGAATCGCGGTCCCGGCCGGAATGTCGAGCCGGCATCCCCGCGCAACGGCACGGTCGAACGACAGCGCCGGATTGGTCTCGGCGAAATGGTAGTGGCTGCCGACCTGGATCGGCCGATCGCCGGTGTTGGACACGGTCAGCGTCGTGCGCGGCAGGCCGGCGTTGAGTTCGATGTCGCCGGAGGCGGGGATAATTTCGCCGGGGATCATGAGAGTGTCATTAAATCCTGGTTTTGATTGTATATGTCTGCGCGGGACATGAGCCGACTGGAGCGTGCAGCTTATGCCGAAGCGTCTCAAGCCAATTCCAAGCTTCAGAAATGAGGCGGAAGAGCGGGCGTTTTGGGAAACGCATGGTTCGACCGAGTACATCGACTGGAGCAAAGCGGTTGAAGTGAGATTTCCGAATCTGCGGCCGAGTACCGACGTCGATATCCCTTCGTCTGCCCATCTCCATGCTCGAGGAGATCAAAGTTGCGGCGAACAAGCGCGACGTTCCCTATCAATCGCTGATCAAGATGTGGCTAGCGGAAAAGGTCGGCAGCGCCTGATCCTCACCGGATCGGCTCGTGCACGGTGACAAGCTTCGTCCCGTCCGGGAACGTCGCCTCTACTTGCACGTCTTGGATCATCTCCGCCACGCCTTCCATCACCTGCGCCCGGGTGACGACATGCCCGCCGGCCTCCATCAGATCGGCCACACGGCGCCCGTCGCGCGCGCCCTCCACCACGAAGTCGGTAATCAGCGCAATCGCCTCGGGATGATTGAGCTTCACCCCGCGCTCCAGTCGCCGCCGCGCGACCATCGCGGCCATCGCGATCAGCAGCTTGTCCTTCTCGCGCGGGGTCAGGTTCATGCGATCCTCAGCACTGCCAGACGCGCGGCAGCGGTCGATCGCGCAGCGCGGCGAGTGCGCGGACCACGATCCGGCGCAACCCGGCTCCGTCCGGCGCCAGAATGCGCGCGACCAGCAGCCCGTCACGGACGCTCGCGCCGGCATCGGCCTCGCCCAGCGCGCTCCGCACGGGTCCGAGCCGCGTCTCGGCGTCCGAGGCGACATGGACCAGCAAAGCCACCGCCCGCGCACCGGCGGCGATCGCGGGACGGCCCAGCAGCGCGTCCGACTCGCCGGCGATTTGCACCGCTTCATGCAGCAACGGAATGCCGTCGCGGCGCAAGGCGATGACGTCGCGCAGCCGGAGACGGCGCACGACCTCGCCCATCGCGGCGCGGCCGAACACCAGCATTTCCACCGCGAGGAAGCGCGCATCCGGGGCCAGATCGACATCCAGGCGCCGATCGAGCGCGCAGCCGTCGAACAGGATCGTCTCCTGCGCCAGCCATTCCGCCGCCGCGCCCGCCGCCACCGCGATCCGCGTCCGTACCCGGGCCGGCGGGCTCGCGGGCAAGGCCCGGTAGATCCGTTCGGCGGACTGGCCCGCGATGCTCGCTCTTGCGCCGGGTCCGAGCACGAAACGGCTGTCCAGCCGGTCGCCGGCGGCGATGCCGCCGGACGTGTTCAGCGTCACCACGCCAGCCCACTCCGCCGCTTCCGGACGCGGAAAGCGCGCCTTCAGGCAGCCCGCCTGCCGCAATATGTCCAGGACGGTCGCACCGTCGCGCGCATGCAATCCCACCGTCAGCTCGCCGACGGCCCGCTGATGGGCGTGTTCAGACCGACAGCAGGCGTCGAACATCCGCCTCGTTCAGCTCCTCGCGCGTGCCGGCCAGCACGATGCCGCCCCGGTCCATGACCGCGATGGTCTGCGCCAGCTCGCGGGCAAAATCCAGATATTGCTCGACCAGCAGGATCGCCATCTCGCCGCGCCCGCGCAGCAACGCGATCACCCGGGCGATGTCCTTGATGATGCTCGGCTGGATGCCCTCGGTCGGCTCGTCGAGCAGCAGCAACCGCGGACCCGTCACCAGTGCGCGCGCCAGCGCGAGCTGCTGCTGCTGGCCGCCCGACAGATCGCCGCCGCGCCGGCGCAGCATCGACCCCAGCACGGGAAACAGTTCGAACACCTCTTCCGGCACGCGGCGCTTTCCGCGCGGCAGGACGGCGAAACCGGTCTCCAGGTTCTCGCGCACGGTCAGCAGCGGAAAAATCTCGCGCCCCTGCGGCACCCAGGCGATGCCGCGCCGCGCCCTCTCATGTGTGGACAGCCGGCCGATGTCGTTGCCGTCCCATTTGATGGTGCCGGCGCTGAGCGGATGGGCGCCCATGATGGCGCGCAAAAGGCTGGTCTTGCCGACCCCGTTGCGGCCGAGCAGACAGGTCACGGCACCGGGACGCGCCGCGAGCGAAACGCCGCGCAACGCGATGGCGGCGCCATAATGAAGGGTCACGGAAGCAACTTCGAGGAACCCGCTCATCGTCCCAGATAGACCTCCACGACGCGCTGATCGCCGCTCACACGATCGATCGAACCCTCCGACAGCACCGCACCCTCGTGCAGCACCGTGACCTTCACGTCCAGCGCGCGCACGAACGCCATGTCATGCTCCACCACCACCACGCTATGCGTGCGGTTGATCGCGCGCAGCAAGGCGGCGGTCTGCTCGGTCTCGGCATCCGTCATCCCCGCCACCGGCTCATCGACCAGCAGCAGCCTCGGATTCTGCGCCAGCAGCATACCGATCTCCAGCCACTGCTTGCGCCCATGCGAAAGCCCGGCGGCAAGCCGGTGGCGTTCGGCGATCAACCCGACCGTTTGCAGGATCTCGTCGATGCGCGCGGTCTCGTCCGCCGTCTCGCGGGCACGCAGCGTTCGCCGCGCGCGGCGGTCGGCGGCGAGCGCCAGCAGCAGGTTGTCGCGGACGGTATGCGACTCGAACACGGTCGGCTTCTGGAACTTGCGCCCGATCCCGAGGGCCGCGATCGCCGGCTCGTCGAGGCGCGTGAGATCGGTCTGCGCGCCGAACATCACCCGCCCGCTGTCGGGCCGGGTCTTGCCGGTAATGACATCCATCATGGTGGTCTTGCCGGCGCCGTTCGGACCGATGACCGCGCGCATCTCGCCCGGTTCGAGCACCAGCGACAGCGCGTTAAGGGCGCGGAAGCCGTCGAATGAGACGGTGACGCCGTCAAGATAGAGCAGCGACCCGGTGCTCATCCCGTCACCTCGGTGGCGGCGCGAGCGGCTGCCGCCTCGATCGGGCCGGGGGCGGCGCGCGCACGCCGCGTGAGCAGGCCCGCCAGTCCACGCGGCAGCAGCAGCGTGACCAGGATGAACAAGGCGCCCAGGCCGAACAGCCAGAATTCCGGGGCGGCCGCGGTGAACCAGGTCTTGGCGAAATTGACCAGGACGGCGCCGAGGATCGCGCCCCAAAGCGTGCCGCGTCCGCCCACCGCAACCCAGATCACCGCCTCGATCGAGTTGCCGGGCGCGAACTCGCCCGGATTGATGATGCCGACCTGCGGCACGTAGAGCGCGCCGCCAATGCCGGCCATCACGGCGGAGGCCACCCAGACCATCAGCTTGTAGGATTCGGGCCGGTAGCCCAGGAATCGCGTCCGCGCCTCGGCGTCGCGGACCGCGACCAGCACCTTGCCGAAGCGCGATCCCACCATCGCGCGCGCCAGCAGGTAGCAGGCGGCGAGCACCACCGCGGTGGCAACCAGCAGCAGCACCCGGGTTGCATCGGCCTGCAACGGCAGCCCGAGCAAATCCTTAAAGTCGGTCATGCCGTTGTTGCCGCCGAAACCCATGTCGTTGCGGAAGAAGGCGAGCATCAGCGCATAGGTTAGAGCCTGCGTGATGATCGACAGATACACCCCGCCGACCCGGGAGCGGAATGCCAGCCATCCGAACACGAAGGCGAGCGCCGCCGGAACCAGCAGCACCATCACCGCTGCGAACGCGAAATACTGAAAGCCGTGCCAATACCAGGGCAGTTCGTGCCAGCCGAGGAACACCATGAAATCGGGCAGCCGGCCATTGGCATAGATCCCCCGCGCGCCGATTTCGCGCATCAGGTACATGCCCATGGCGTAGCCGCCGAGGGCGAAGAAGGCCGCGTGCCCCAGGCTGAGGATGCCGGCATATCCCCACACCAGATCGAGCGCCACGGCGAGGATCGCAAAGCTCAGATACTTGCCGGCGAGCGAGACGCCATAGGCCGACACATGCAAGGCCGAGCCCGCCGGGACCGCGAGATTGAGCACCGCGAGGAGCAGCGCGGCCGTCAGCACCATCGTCGGGGCGGCCAGGTTCGCGCCGGCGCGCATCACGCCTCCGCCGCCCGGCCGCGCAAGGGGAACAATCCGCGCGGCTTGCGCTGGATGAACAGGATCAGCAACGCCAGCACGGCGATCTTGCCGAGAACCGCGCCGGCGAACGGCTCCAGGAATTTGTTGGCGATGCCCAGCAGCAGCGCGCCCACCACCGTGCCCCAGAGATTGCCGACGCCGCCGAACACCACCACCATGAAACTGTCGATGATGTAGCCCTGGCCCAGATTGGGGCTGACATTGTCGATCTGGCTGAGCGCCACGCCGGCCATCCCCGCCACGCCCGATCCCAACCCGAAGGTCAGCGCGTCGATGCGCGGGGTGCGAATGCCCATCGCCGCGGCCATCAGCCGGTTCTGCGTCACCGCGCGCATGCGCAGGCCGAGCGGCGTGAACCGCATTACCGCCATCAGCCCGGCCAGCACCAGAGCGGCGAAGACGATGATGGCGAGCCGGTTCCAGGTGATCGCCAGCCCGCCGAGATGGGTCTCGCCGCTCATCCACGCCGGCGTGCTGACGGCGCGGTTGTTGGCGCCGAACACGCTGCGGACCGCTTGTTGCAGGATCAGGCTCAGTCCCCAGGTGGCCAGCAGCGTTTCCAGGGGCCGGCCATAGAGCCAGCGGATCAGCGTGCGCTCGATGACGATCCCAAGCGCCCCGGCGACGGCGAAGGCGGCGGGGATGGCGATCAGCAGGCTCAATCCCGCGAGCGCCGGGGCCAGGCCGAGGACGATCCCCTGCACCACGAACGTCGTGTAGGCGCCCAGCATCACCATCTCGCCATGCGCCATGTTGATCACGCCCATGACGCCGAAGGTGATCGCGAGCCCGGCGGCGGCGAGCAGCAGAACGGAGCCGAGCGAGACGCCGTAATAGACGCCCTGCGCGAGGCTCCAGAGCTGGAGATTGCGGTCGATCGCGGTCACCGCCGCGGTGACGGCGGCAGACACCGCCGGCGGCTGCGCGGTCGCTTGTTCGAGCACGGCGCGGGTTTCCATTCCGCCACGGGCGCGAAGCGTGGCGACGGCCTCCAGCCGGGTTTCGCTCGCGGCTTCGGGCGCGAACAACAGCGCCGCCGCGCGCGCCTCGATCATGGCGTGCCGCACCTCGGGGCGCCTCTCGTTCGCCAGCGCCCGGTCGAGCGCGGGCAGCGCCTGTGGATCATGGTCGTGAAACACCGCCGCGGCGGCGGCCAGCCGCATCGCCGGATCGGGCGAAAACAGCCTGAGCGCGCCGAGGGCGTCGTTGATCGCTTCGCGCACCGGGTTGCTGAGGCGGATCTTCTTGAGCGCGCTCGCCCTGAGGTCCGGCGCCGCCGCCCCGGTCGCGGCATCGATGAAGCCCGAGGGCGTGCGGATGAAGAGCATCCGATCACTGCGCGCGTAGAGCGCACCGTCCTGAAGCGCGGACAGCACCGGCAAGGCGCGCGGATCGCCCGATCGTCCCAGTTCCCGAACGCCGCGGCGGAGCTCGTCGAGGCTCGGCGCCGCGAGTGCGGACAGCGGCGTGCCGTCCGCCCGCGCCTGCCGCGTCATGCCGAATGCCAGGCAGGCGAGGAGCAGAACCGGCCACAGCCGGCGCATCGATGCCGCTCGCCCGAGCTAAGCCGGCTTACCGCCGCCGGAGCCGCACTTCCCGGTCTTGACGTTGAAGGCGCCGCAGCTCAGCGGCCGGCGCCAGTCGCCGATCAGGTCCTTGGTCTCGGCGACATAGGGCGACCACTCCTGCGCCACCACCAGCCCGGGCGTCTGCGACACCACGTTGAATTGCCCGTCGTCCTGGATCTCGCCGATCAGCACCGGCTTGGTCAGGTGGTGGTTCGACATCATCGACGCGTAGCCGCCGGTGAGGTTGGGCACCGACACCCCGATCATCGCCTCGATCACCGCATCGGGCGCCGTCGTCCCGGCCTTCTCCACCGCCTTCACCCACATGTTGAAGCCGATGTAGTGCGCCTCCATCGGGTCATTGGTGGTGCGCTTGGGATTCTTGATGAATTTGTGCCAGCCGTCGATGAACTCCTTGTTCTCCGGCGTATCGACGCTCTCGAAGTAGTTCCATGCGGCGAGATGCCCGACCAGCGGCTTGGTGTCCATGCCGGCCAGCTCCTCCTCGCCGACGCTGAAGGCGACGACCGGGATATCGGTCGCCTTCACGCCCTGATTGCCGAGCTCCTTGTAGAACGGCACGTTGGCGTCGCCGTTGATGGTGGAGACCACCGCGGTCTTCTTGCCCGACGAGCCGAAGGCCTTGATCTGGGCGACGATGTTCTGCCAGTCGGAGAAGCCGAATGGCGTGTAGTTGATCATGAGATCGGTCGGCGCCACCCCCTTCAGCTTCAGGTAGGCTTCGAGAATCTGGTTGGTGGTGCGGGGATAGACGTAATCGGTGCCGGCCAGAATCCAGCGCTGCACCTTCTCCTCGCGCATCAGGTAGTCCACCGCCGGGATCGCCTGCTGGTTCGGCGCCGCGCCGGTGTAGAAGACATTGCGGCTGCACTCCTGGCCCTGGTACTGGACCGGATAGATAGAGAATGCCGTTCAGCTCCTCGAACACCGGCAGCACCGATTTGCGCGAGACCGAGGTCCAGCAGCCGAACACGGCGGCGACCTTATCCACGCTGAGCAGCGCGCGCGCCTTCTCGGCGAACAGCGGCCAGTTGGAGGCGGGATCGACCACCACCGGCTCGAGCTTGCGCCCGAGCAGCCCGCCCTTGGCGTTCTGCTCGGCGATCAGCATCAGCATGACGTCCTTGAGCGTGGTCTCGCTGATCGCCATGGTGCCGGAGAGCGAGTGCAGGATGCCGACCTTGATGGGGGCGCCTGTATCGGGCGCCGGCGCGGCGGCGGCCGACTTGATGCTGCCCGGTGCCGCCCGCAACCCCGCCGCCGCCGCGGCCAGCCCGGCCCCGAGGGCGCCCAGGCTTCGGCGGCCGATGGCGATTCGTCCTGACGTCATCCGAGTGTCCTCCGCATTGGCGCGCCGGCGTCGGTCGCGCATCACCCGGCAGACGCACGCGGCGTGCCAAGGCGGAATGGAGCGCGAGCGAATATCCGGCGGGCAGACCGCCGCCGATCAAGGCAGAAGGGACCCCGGCTGCTCAGAATAGAGGCACTTCGCCGTTGGATGGACCCGCTATGGGGCGGCCACTCGCCGATCACCGGGGAACCGGATAGAATATCTCCATGCCAATGGACCGCAGCTATGACGGCGATCTCGTCCTCTGGGCCGAGGACCAGGCGCGCTCGCTTCGTGACGCCGCCCGGGCGCGGGTCAACCTGCCGATCGACTGGGATAATGTCGCGGAGGAGATCGAAAGCTTGGGCAAGTCGCAGCGGCGCGAACTGGCAAGCCGCATCGGCGTCATCCTGGTCCACCTGATGAAGCTGCAAGCATCCCCGGCCACCACGCCGCGTGCCGGCTGGCGGGAAACGATCATCGAACAGAGAAACGAGATCATCCGTCTGCTGGAGGACTCGCCGAGCCTGCGACAAACCGTTGACCGCACGATCGCGGGGGAAATGGATCGCGCTCGCTATCAGGCGTCCGCGGCGCTGAACGACAACCGGGAGGCGCCGCTGCTTGAGTTGCGCACCCTCAGCTACACGGCCAAACAGGTCCTCGGGGACTGGTTCCCCGGCTGAGACGCGAGCACGGTGGCGTCCTCGGCGGGATTCGAACCCACGGCCCCGGGATTAGGAATCCCGTGCTCTATCCGGCTGAGCTACGAGGACGCGCAGCCGGCTCAGTACTACCCCGCTAACGCGGGGTAAAGGAGCAGCCACCTGCTAGAGCGGTCTCACGCGAACCGGAATCTTCAAATAGGGGATTCCGGCGCGCCCCCGAGATGTGATTCGTAGGCCTCCGGCATTGGCCGGAGGCAGACATGGGGTGGCGGAGCGGACAGGCATACGCGCAGGACTTGCGGGATCGGGTTCTGGCGGCAGCGGGTAGTGCGCGGGTGGTGGCGGCGCGGTTCGGGGTCAGCGTGTCGTACGTCGTGAAGG
Source organism: uncultured Pseudomonadota bacterium (assembly GCA_963762525.1). GTDB lineage: Bacteria > Pseudomonadota > Alphaproteobacteria > Acetobacterales > Acetobacteraceae > DATFDN01. The sequence continues at coordinate 1,144 of CAVXKT010000011.1, read as the reverse complement.
CGCGGCAGCGGCAACGCGAGCACGGTGGGATATCGGCGCGCCCGCAGTGCTCCCACACGCCCCGACTGCTGGCCGGCCTGCACGACGCGATCCTGGCGCATGTCGAGGCGCACGCCGATGCGACGGTGGCCGAGTTGCGGGAGTGGCTCCAGCGCGAACACCGCGTGTCTGCCAGCATGGGTTTGATGTGGAATACCCTGCACCGGCTCGGCCTGACGCTTAAAAAAAGACGCTCCGCGCCGCCGAGCAGGCGCGTGCCGATGTCGCCGAAGCGCGTCGCTTATGGGCCGAGCGCCAGCCCGGTCTCGATCCGGCGCGGCTGATCTTTCTCGACGAGACCTGGACCAAGACGAACATGACCCGGCTGCGCGGGCGTAGTCGCCGTGGCGCGCGCCTGATCGGGAGTGCCCCATGCGGCCATTGGAAAACCACCACCTTTCTCGCCGGCCTGCGTCAGGATCGCATCGTCGCGCCCCTGGTGCTCGATGGCGCGATCAACGGCCGCGCCTTCCTGGCCTGGGTCGAGCAGTTCCTGGCGCCGACACTGAAGCCGGGCGACATCGTGGTCGCCGACAACCTCGCCAGCCACAAGGTCGCCGGCGTCCGCCAGGCCATCGAGGCGCGGCAGGCCAGCATGATGTTCCTGCCAGCCTACTCGCCCGACCTCAATCCGATTGAGCAGGTGTTCGCCAAACTCAAGGCGCTGATCCGCACCGCCGTGCCACGAACACCCGAGGCACTATGGACCGGCATCGGCGCCATGCTCGATCGCTTCAGCCCGGCAGAGTGCGGCAACTATCTCGCCCACTCAGGCTACGGACGGTCAGCGTGAGACCGCTCTAAGCTGGAGGAACTCCCAACGCCTCACATCATCGGATTGTTGGGATTTTCGTCAGTCATCTCCTTTGTGGCCGCCGCTCTCGCTAAAACCTATATGGACAACAATCTCCTGACCGCCCACGGAGCGCTCACCGCGGGGCGGGCGATTGGCTTCCTGCTGAGGACAGGGCTGGCGAGCGGCATAGCGATGTTGCTGCTGGTTTTTTCGCTTCTCGCCGTCAGGCTAAGCAAGATTTTGGGCGAGAGATGGTTCCCCTGATCGAACTGGCAGGCGAGCAGGCATCGGTCTCGAATGAAAGTGCTT
>CAVXKT010000010.1:0-44104 GCA_963762525.1 uncultured Pseudomonadota bacterium | reverse complement strand
TCATCAACTCAGATCGTCGGTCCGGCTGTTGGATTTGTGGACAACGCCCAGCCGCGTTGCCCACAACCCCACAAGCCGCCACACCGGCAGGAGGCGGTATATTCTTTTTACTCCCTTACCGGATCGGTGCGACCGCCGGAGGCCGCAGCCGGGCGTTGCTGATGACGACCAACTTGCGCATGACGGCGGTAAGCGCCACCAGCGGCTTTTTGCCGTTGGCGCGGAGCCGTTCGTAGAACCCGCGCAGCGCCGCATTGTGCTTGGCGGCCGAGAGTGCGGCCATGAACAAGGCGCGTTTCACCTCGGGTCTGCCGCCTCGGGTGTGCCGATACGCATCCCTGCCGCCGCTTTGGCGCGGATGCGGGGCGAGGCCGGCGAGGGCGGCGGCCTGGCGCGCGGTGAGCCGACCGAGTTCGGGCATCAGTGCCAGCAGGGCGGCGGCGGTGGTGGCGCCGATGCCGCCGATCGCGCGCAGCGTCTTGGCGTCCGCCGCGAGCGCCGGGTCGGTTCGGATCAGCGCCGTGATGTCCGCCTCGATCGCCTGGATTTGCGCCTCGATGCAGGCCAGCAGCGGCTCGAGATGACGGCGGACCAGCTCGCCCCGCGGGGCGGCCAGCCGATTGGCGCAGGCCAGCCGCTGGGCCACCAGATCGCCGCGTGTCAGGACCAGCGCCTGCAGGCGCACGCGCTGCGGGTCGGGAAGTTGCCAGCGGGCGAGCCGGGCATGACGTTCCTGGCCGTAGCGAGCCAGCGCGCGAGCATCGATGGCGTCGGTCTTGCCGAGGATGCCGAACGAGCGGATGAACGCCTTGACCTTGCGGGCATCGGCGCGATGGATCGCCCGCCCGGCCCCGACCAGGGCGGCCAGCAGCGCCGCTTCATAGCCGCCGGTGGCCTCGCAGACCACTAGGCAGGTCTCGTCGAGCTCGGCGGCGAAGGCGGTGAGCGCGTCGAGGCGATTGGCGATGGTTGTGGTCTGCGCGTCGCCGCCGTCGAAGACGACAATCGCGGCTTTGCCCACATCGCAGCCGATGAATCGCAGGGGAGACTTGGTAAACCCGGCCATCGCTCCTATCCTCCGTTGGCTTGTGATTGTCTGCGGGCGTTCGTCAAACCGCGAAGAGACCCCTTCAACTCATCAAGCGCCAAGGGAAGCGGGCAGACGACCTCGATGACGACGGGCGCGAAGCCCCATTGCGAGACGGTCCGTCTGCCCGCGTCTCGGGTCGGGCGGCCGCCCGGCCCGAGACAGCCCGCTCACACGGGACGCCAGCACTCTAACCCGGGTTCAAGAGACAATTGCGAGCCGAAGGCGAAGCAATCCAGGCCCACCGCACGGTCGCTGCCCGCCTGGATCGCCACGCCGCCGCAAGCGGCGGCTCGCGATGACGAAGGAGTCGAGGCATCCGCCGCTTGGTATGATATAAGCCCGGACCGAGGCCCGAGCAGGCGCGCGAGCAGCCACCGCCGGACGGTTGGCTCGGCCAGCAAGTAGGGATTTGGCAGCTCAGCGGCGAAGCATGCCGCAATGCCCTCCACTCTTGTGTAGAGCGATGTGATCGGTCTTGTCGCTTTTGATTTCGTACTGCGGATCGTCTTCGCGTCGCGTGATGCACGTAACCCTTGTAGTCCACATCGCTCGTGTGCACCGCGCACGATCCGGCCGCTGACCCGGCCGGCTTCGGAATTCCAGCTTACGTGATCGCCGACTTTGAATATCCTTGCCATTGCAATTCTCGCAGTCGTTGACTCTCTCGTTCGGTACGTTACGGTTGAACCTGCTCGGTTGACGGTGCCGCCGAATTCTCGGGCGGCGAACGGCACCGTGGATTCCCCATTCAGCTCCGCAAGCCGCGCCAGCAGCCACGGCTCCGGCTGCCCGAAGCTGAGCCGCCGGACCGCAACGGGCGAGGATTTGAGCTGCGGCTGATGGCTGATCGGGTCGCGCGCGTACCAGGTGTGCTGGTTGGCTGACTGCGCGCCGTGGCCGTAATGGAACGGCACGAACACTTCCCCGGGCCGGACCGTATCGACCACCATCGCCACCCCTTCCCACCACCGCCATCTCAAGGCCACAGCCGTTGGAGCACAGGATGCAGGCCGAATGCATCCAGGCATCGGGCTCGCTTTGGATACCGAGATTGGTGTCGATCCTGGGCTGCATGGGATGCTCCAGTCAGTGGCGGCAGGTAGACGTTGCGAACGTCCCGGGCACTGTCCGCTTTAATGAACGCCGATCAGTCCTGGTAGGCGCCTCACCATCTCTCGACCCACGGCCGTAGCCCGATTCGAAAGCCCAGGTCGACCGATGCTGGCGATGCAGCTGCAGATACGTCTCCGCGATGCAGTCAGGGTCGGCCATGTTGTCGTCGACGGTCGTTCCGGCCCGTCGGTGCGCGCGGGTGCCGTCTTTCTGCGTCCAGCCGATCGCGGCGTCGATTGGCACGTTGGCGACGTGGATGCCCTGCGGCATCAATTCCCTCGCCATGCTCTGCGCAACCGGACTTGGCATGACATGCCATGGCAAAGGCGCCGCTCGACGGGAAACCCTTTGAGTGCGGCACTTGCGTTGGTGAAGATGATCGTTCCTTTCGCGCCGCGGGCGTTCGGCTTGTTTTCGCGCATGAGTCGAGCGGCCTGCTGACCCACCAGGAACGCGCTGAACGCAGCGTTCCGAAGTGTCTCGAGCACCATGCTCGGGTCGGCGTCGGTAATGGCCTTGCCGAAAATGCCGGGAACGCGGCCGTCGATGTTGTGGACGAGAAGCGTAGGCGCCCCAAGGTCCGAACAACATCTTGAAAAGCAGATCCACGGCGGCTGGTTCGCTTGCCTCGCACGCATATCGACGCCGCCGTGCGTCTTTTCCAGGGTTCTGCAGCGCCGGTTTGTCCGGAGCCGGCGGCGACGCCGACGCGCATGCCGCTCTCCGCGAACAGCCTTGCGCAGCTCGAACTGACGCCGGGGCCGCCGCCGACGATCAGGGCGACATCTTGTATGGAGGGTCGAGGGCTCGCGTTCGTCGGATCGGGTCATTTGTCGTGCTCCCGTATGTCGTTCGGGAAATCAGCGAAGACGCCAGGTATGACTAGCGCGACGCCAGTCGTGTCAGCGCAGCGGCCAGTTGCGGTCCAACAATTGCGGATCATCAACGGCGCGCGCCAAGGTCAGCGCGCCGACCATCGTCGCGACAATGGCCAGCGCCCCCATCTTCGGACTTGCGGCGACCCGGCATCAGGCGGGCGATCTGTTTCGTGACCGCCCGCACAGGCATCCGTGAAGTTATGCCGGATCGCGGCGCCCTGACGCGGGATTTCACCCGCCAGAGCCGCCATCACGCAGCCATCGCCGCGCCGTTTCCGATGGTCCACGGACAGGTACGGCACGCGTGACGTAGTCGTCCAGAGTCCTGGCGTCGCTCATGCGTGCCGAACTCGTACTCTGGGCGTAACTCAACGCCTCGGCGGCCAGACGTTCCTTAGAGCCGAATGGCTGTACAGGCTGCCGTGGGTCAGTCCGGCGGCCTCGGTCAGGGCATCGACGCCAACGCCTGTCAGGCCGTGCTCCCGGAACAATCGGGCGGCCTCGGTCAGGATACGCTCCCAATTCTCGGCGGCTTTTTCCTTTGAAACCCTCATGGCTCCCACCTTGTCGGCCGTGCGAAAACGGGCCTTGACATTATTAATGGCGATCGCCACTAATGATGTCAACCATGACGGTCGTCATCAATACGGCGATCCCCCAACCGGCGGAGTCCCACGATGTCGAATGCAAACACCGCGCTCCTCACCGGTGCTTCCGCCGGTATTGGCGCCGTTTACGCGGACCGCCTCGCGCGCCGCGGTCATGACCTGATCCTGGTGGCGCGCGATGAGACCCGGCTGAACGCTCTGGCCGCACGCCTGCGGACCGAGACCGGGCGTTCCGTAGAAATTATAGCCGCAGATCTGGCGGCGCGCCCCGATCTGTTGCGGGTCGAACACCGGCTGGGTCGGGACCCGTCCATTGGCATGCTGGTGAACAACGCGGGCGTCGCCGTCGCCGGCCCGATGCATGGTTCCGACGTGGACCGGCTGGAGGCGATGGTGAACGTCAACATCATCGCGGCGCTCCGCCTGGCGCATGCCGCCGTCGCGGGTTTCGTGGCGCGGGGCCGGGGGACGCTCATCAATGTCTCTTCCGTTCTGGCCCTGGCACCCGAGCGGTTCAACGCCGTCTACAGCGGGACCAAATCCTTCATGCTGAACCTCAGCATGGCGCTGCAGACGGAGCTGGCGAACACCGGCATCCGCGTCCAGGCAGTGCTGCCCGGTGCCACCCGCACCGAACTCTGGGGCAAGGCCGGCGTCGATGTCGCGGCGATGCCGGCGGATGGGCTTATGGACGCCGGCGAAATGGTCGACGCGGCGCTCGCGGGTCTGGACATCGGCGAGGTGGTGACAATCCCATCCTTGCCGGACATGGCCGAGTGGTCGCGGTTCAACGATGCGCGCCTCGCGATGGGACCGAATTTGTCGCTGGCGCACCCGGCCAAGCGATACCATCAGACGGGAGAAGCGGCGTGACCGCCGCAACGAGGCCGGGTCAGGTCCTGGCCATCGTTTGCGCCGGCATCGTGCTGGCCAATCTCGACCTGTTCATCGTCAATGTGGCGCTGCCGAACATCGCGCAGGAGTTCAATGACGCGAATCTGGGGGACCTGTCCTGGATTCTGAACGGCTATGCCATCGTTTACGCGGCGCTGCTGGTATTTTGTGGCAGGCTGGCCGAACGCTTCCCGCGAAACAAAAGTTTCCTCGCGGGCGTCGCCGTGTTTACCGCTGCGTCGGCCGCCTGCGCCCTCGCGAGCAGTGTCGAAACCCTGGTCGCGTTCCGTCTGGTGCAGGCGGCCGGGGCGGCGCTGCTCACCCCGACGTCGTTGGGGCTGATCCTGGCGACCTTCCCGGCTGAGCGCCGCGGCGGTGCAATCCGCGTCTGGGCCGCGGTCGGCGGGTTCGCTGCCGCTCTGGGACCCTTGGTGGGCGGATTGCTGGTCACGGCCAATTGGCGGTGGATTTTTCTGGTCAACGTGCCGATTGGTCTGCTCGCGTTGGTGGTGGGCTGGATCAAACTCCCCGCGGTTTCCGGCCACGACGTTCCTACACCGCATTTTTCGGCGGCCGCTCTGATCACCGCCGGCATCGCCACGCTGATATTCGCGATTGTGAAGCTGAACGACTGGGGTTGGGATGCGCCCGCGGTCGCGTCGAGCTTCGCGGCGGCGGCTGCGATGTTGGCATTGTTTGTTGCTCACTGCCTGCGATCCGACAATCCGTTCGTCGATCCGGCCCTGTTTCGGATCGGGGATTTCACCCGTGCGACTTTGACGATGGCCCCGTTCTCGACCGCGTTCGGCGGTTTTCTGCTCTCGCTCGTGTTGTGGGAGGAAGGCCTGTGGCACTGGTCCGCCATGAAGATCGGTCTGACCATCGCGCCGGGTCCCTTCATGGTTCCCGTCACCTCGTTGTTGTTGGCCGGACGGTTGATCGCCCGTTTCGGCGCCGCGGCCGTCGCTGCGGCCGGACTGGTCGTCTTCGCCGCAGACGTGATCATGTGGGCAGTGTTCGCCGGACCGCACGCTGACCCGGGGTTCGCTGTCCTCTGCGTGATTCCGTCGGGCATCGGGGTCGGGCTGACGCTGCCGACGCTGATGGGGGTCGGCACGTCGGCGCTTCCCGCATCGTCGTTCGCAACCGGGTCCGGCGTGATCAACATGGTTCGCCAACTCGGCTTTGCCATCGGCGTCGCCATTTTCGTCGCGATCGTCGGATCCCCCGGATCGGCGGAGGCACACATGGCGGCGTTTCGTCTCGCCTGGTGGGTGATGGCGGCGATCACCGCGCTTGGCCTGCTCCCGCTGCTTCTGCCGCGGCGGTGGAGGCACACCCCTGCCGTCATGGAACCCGCCTGAGTTGGCCGACCCGACCGTCGACGGCATCGCCACGAGACGTAGCGTGATCGCCTTCCGCATACCTTCCGGGAAACCCGAAAGTCTTGCAGACTGTGTGAAAACTACGGACCATAACGGCAACTAGCAATTTTATAGCACTTTGGCATACGATCTCGGATAGATTATACCTCCAGACACCCACCAGTGGCAGGATTTGTCGTAACAATCATAACCAACCGAGTTTTTCACACAGTCTGCTTGAATTTCGCACCACCGGATGCATGCATCATGAAACAGAAACTACTCCTCCCGGAGATTCAGAAGGTCAGGCGGGAGTGGAGGCGCTTCGCGTTGCTTTGAACTGTTGAGCGCTTCCAGCGACGCGTCCGACGCAGAAGCGGGCAGTCTCCGTCTCATGCCTGATCCGTCCCGGCCTTACGCCTTGGCGGCGTTCTGTGCAGCCTCGAATACATCGCGTGCGGACGTCGTACCCGCTACGTGCTCCGCACCCTCGACTCCGAGGTCCATCCATCCTGCGTTCACGGCCTCAAACATTTCTTCGGCAGGTCCGGTGTGGCCCTTCGGGATGCCGAACTGCTCGAACGCTGCTGGCCACCCGGCTCGTGGGACGGTAAACGCCTTGACGTCGCGCTCCATGACTTCGCCCAACTGAGCCGCGACTTCATCCGCGCTGACCATCGAACCAAGCTCGACGACGCGCTGCCCTGACCACGCTGGCCCGGTCAAAAGGGTTGCGACCTCCGCGCCGATGTCGTTCGTCGCGACCATGGTCGATTTCCGGTTTGTCGGATTGTAGTAGACCGGTAGCGTTCCGCCCTGGGCGACCTGCAAGCCGTAGAGGAAGTTTTCGAAGAATCCACCAGCGCGCACAAATGCGATTGGCGATATCAGGTCGCGAAAACCTTGCTCCAGAAGCGACAAGGCCGTGATCATCCCGAGCCCGCTGGTTCTGTTCGCACCCATTGACGAAAGCGCAACCACTCGCGGCGGCGCGGCCTTGGTGAGCGCCTCGACGTAGTTTGCAATCACGCCCTTGGCTTCTTTGTAATCGGGCGAGGGCGCCCAGACAGCCGGCAACATGACGAACGCGCCTTCGACGCCTTTAAGCGCTTGCTCGATGGCTGCCGAATCATTCCAATCGCCGTCTACCAGTTCCACGCCCTGGTTCACCCAGTTAGCCGCCTTCTCGCGATTGCGGACGAGCGCGCGTACCTCCTTGCCGTGCGCCAGCAGATGTTCCGCCGTTGCGCCGCCAACTTTTCCCGTGATTCCCATTACTAAAAACATGCGTTTTCTCCTGATCTTGAGCGACAGAGCACTGCCCCTGTCGGTTCAACGGATGAGCGGCAGAATGGCCCGGATACGGGGATCGCGCGCGTAGAGGCCGCCCCATGTCATCACGCCCAGAAGCAGGGAAACGATTTCCGGCGGCGACCCCAACTCACCAATGCGGACATGGGCGCAGATTGCGCCTCCCAGAAAGCCAGTCACCAGGATCGCACCGAGGACGGAGGTGGCCGGAATGGCGTAAAGGATGGCGCAGACGAGGATGATTGGACCCACGGTACGGGTCAGGTCCATCGCGAACCCGGTTTCCTGCAACGTGCTCGCGATCTGTGCCGGCGCGAAAAGCTGAATAGTCCCATCTGCCACCAGAGCGATAACGACAAGCGCGCTCATTATCCGGCCGGCCCACAGGGCGCGATGCAAGTTCATGGCTTCAGGCACTCGATGCAGGTTCATAGTTCAGACATTTGTCGGTCTCCGAGGGGGCCACCTATCTTCGAGGCGTACTGCTTACTGTGTCTCTCTGGTATGATAAATACCGGGGAACCGAACTCACTGTTCTCTCTGCGGCGAACATTACCCGGGCACGAAAATGCAAAATCTCGAACCCATCCTCATTTTCATAACGATAGCGGAAATGGGGAGCTTCACCCGCGCGGCCGATAGCCTGGGCATCCAAAAGGGAAGGGCCTCAACGGCGGTCCGGAAGCTGGAAGAGGATGTCGGTGTCAGGCTTCTGCACCGGACGACGCGCAGCGTGCAGTTGACCGAGGACGGACGCGCATTTCATGCCCGTGCCCGCGATCTGCTTGCTGAAGTCGATGACCTGCAGTCAATGTTCGCAAGCGATCGCGTGGCACTTCGCGGGCGTTTACGGGTCGATCTTCCGACCGAGGTGGCACGCACGACGATCGTGCCGGCCTTGCCGGATTTCATGGCAACTCACCCCGAGTTGGAGCTGCAGGTGTCGAGTACGGATCGGCAAGTCGATCTGGTTCAAGAGGGGTTTGACTGCGTATTGCGACTTGGTCCCATCCGGGACGAGACGCTGATTGCCCGCCCGCTGGGCCTGTTGCGCATGGTCAACGCTGCCAGTCCCGCCTATCTGGCGCGCCATGGCGTCCCTCGATCGCTAGAAGATCTCCAGCGTCAGGATCATCGGACAATTCATTTCTCGACGCTCTTGGGCGCAAGACCCTATGGATGGGAATATCCGGACGGCGACAGCTACGCGACGCTTCAGTTGCCAGGTGCGCTACACGTCAACGGCGCGCCGACCTACGACGCCGCGGCCCTCGCCGGCCTTGGCCTGATTCAGGCGCCACTCTTGGGGATTGGCCAATATTTAAAGAGTGGGGCGCTTGTGGAGATCATGCCCGATTTTCGTCGTCGAGCGCTCGCCGCATCCCTCGTCGTAGCACACCGGAGCAATCTGTCGCGCCGAGCCCGCGCATTCATGAAATGGATCGAAGAAGTGCTGGCGCCGTATCTGGAATAGCGAGACAGGCGATAGCACCGCCAAACCTACGCTATCGCCGCCGGTGGTATCCGGTCACTCCCACTCGATCGTCCCCGGCGGCTTGCTGGTGATGTCGTAGGTGACGCGATTGATCCCCGGCACCTCGTTGACGATGCGGTTGGCGACGCGGGCCAGGAAGGCGGCGTCGAACGGATAGACGTCGGCGGTCATGCCGTCGGTGCTGGTGACGGCGCGCAGCGCGCAGGCGTGGTCGTAGGTGCGCGCATCGCCCATCACGCCGACCGTGCGCACCGGCAGCAGAACTGCAAAAGCCTGCCAGATCGCGTCATAGAGGCCGGCGTCGCGGATCTCCTCAAGGAAGATCGCGTCGGCGCGGCGCAGCAACTCGAGCTTCTCGCGGGTGATCGCGCCGGGAATGCGGATCGCCAGCCCGGGTCCGGGGAACGGATGGCGGCCGACGATCGCCTCGGGCATCCCGAGCGTGCGGCCGAGCACGCGCACCTCGTCCTTGAACAGCTCGCGCAGCGGCTCGACCAGCCGCATCCGCATCCGCTCGGGCAAGCCGCCGACATTGTGGTGCGACTTGATGGTGGCCGAGGGGCCGCCGGCCACGCTCACCAATTCGATCACGTCGGGATAGAGCGTGCCTTGCGCCAGGAAGTCGGCGCCGCCGATCCGCGCCGCCTCCTGCTCGAACACGTCGATGAACCGCGCGCCGATGATCTTGCGCTTGGCCTCCGGGTCGGTCACGCCGTCGAGCGCGGCCAGAAACAACTCGGACGCGTCCCGATGCACCAGGCGAATGTTGAAGCGCTCGCGGAAGGTCGTCACCACCTCCTCGGCCTCGCCGGCGCGCAGCAAGCCGTGATCGACGAAGATGCAGGTGAGCTGCTCGCCGATCGCCTCGTGGATCAGCACCGCGGCGACCGCCGAGTCGACGCCGCCGGAGAGCCCGCAGATCACGCTTCCGTCGCCGACTTGGGCGCGGATGCGCTCGATCTCCGCCTCGCCGGAACGCCTGCATGGTCCAGCTGCCCGAGAATCCGGCGATGCGCGTGAAGTTGCGCAGCAGCGCCGCGCCGTGCGGAGTGTGCGCGACCTCGGGATGAAACTGCACGCCCCAGATGCGCCGCGCGTCGTCGGCGATGGCGGCGAACGGTGCGCCGTCGGTCGCGGCGACGGTGCGGAAGCCGGGCGGCATGCGGATGATGCGGTCGCCGTGGCTCATCCATACCTGCTCGCGCGCGCCCGGCGGCCAGACGCCGTGAAACAGCGCGCAGTCGGCGATCACGTCGATATAGGCGCGGCCGAACTCGCGATGCTCGGCGGCGACGACCTCGCCGCCCAGCGCGGCGCAGATGAGCTGCTCGCCGTAGCAGATGCCGAGCACCGGAACGCCCAGCTCGAAGATGCCCGCCGGCGCGCGCGGGCGCCGCTTCCGCATGCACCGAGGCCGGGCCGCCCGAGAGGATCAGCGCCCGCGGCGCGAAGGCGCGGATGCGATCGGGCGCCGCGGTGCAGGGCCAGATCTCGCAATACACCCCGCATTCGCGCACCCGCCGGGCGATCAGCTGCGTCACCTGGCTGCCGAAATCGAGGATCAGCAGGCGTTCGGCTTCGGGTTCAGCGCGATCGCCCTTACCCGGCAGCGGCTTGCAGCCCGCCGCGCCTGGTGAGGGCGGCACTAACGCGCCCTCCGCACCGTTTGCTCCGCCACGTCGCGGAGCACGCGCCGCAGCAGCAATCGGGAAACACCTCAAGCGCCCGCTTGGCGGCTCGGCGAACCCCGCGGCGCGGTCCAGGGTGAGCGGGATGGCGCCGTGCCGCGCCATCAGTCGCAGCGCCGTTCTCCAAATCGGCCTCGGTCTGCTCGCTGGTTTCGATCGTGCGTCGCCAGAACGCCCGCTCGTCGCCGTCGCCGGCGGCGTGGGCGGCGAGCACCGGCAGCGTGATCTTGCCCTCGCGGAAATCGTCGCCCACGGTCTTGCCGAGCCGGCCCTGATCGGCGGCGTAGTCGAGCGCATCGTCCACCAACTGAAAGGCGATCCCGAGGCTGGAACCATATTCGGCGAGCGCCAGCTCCTCGCGCTCGGGCCGGTCGGCGACCACCGCGCCCACCCGGCAGGCGGCGGCGAACAGCGCGGCCGTCTTGCCGCGCACCACGTCGAGATAGCGCGCCTCCGAGGTGGAGAGATCGTTTTGCGTCGCCAGTTGCAGCACCTCGCCCTCGGCGATCGTCGCCGCCGCGCGCGAGAGGATGTCGAGCACGCGCAACGAGCCGTCGGCCACCATCAGCTGGAAGGCGCGGGCGAACAGGAAATCGCCGACCAGCACCGAGGCCTGATTGCCGAACACCGCGTTGGCCGAGGCAAGCCCCCGACGAAGCTGGCTTTCGTCCACCACGTCGTCGTGCAGCAAGGTGGCGGTGTGGATGAACTCGACGCAGGCGGCCAGCGCCACGTGGCGAGCCCCGCCCGTGTCCGGGTAGTTGCAGAGCCGGGCGGCGGCGAGCGTCAGCAACGGCCGCAGCCGCTTGCCGCCGGCGGCGACGATATGGGCGCCAAGCTGCGGGATCAGCACCACCGGGCTGTCCATCCGCTCCACGATCACGCCGTTGACCGCGGCCATGTCGGAACCGACCAGTTCGAGCAGCATCGCCAGCGCATTCTCATAGGATGCGCCGGGGAGGGCCGACCCGGCGGCGGTCGCTCAATTCTTCCGGCTTGCGAGTGCGGCGGTCACGGTCGGCATATCGGGCCCGGCCGAAAGTCGGTCAAGCCAATTGCCGCCGATCGGGCCGAGAGCGGGTCGGTTTTCCGCCGCTCCCGCCGTCAGCATACCGTTTCGTAATCAGCCAGCCGCCATTCGTCCGGCTCGCCGGCGGCCGCCGCATACCACGCCTCCATCAGCGGATGCGCGCGGACGGCCGCGCAATAGGCGCGCGTGCCCTCGGAAAGCTCCGGCCGCCAAGTCAGAAAGCGGGCCACCACCGGGGCATACATCACGTCGGCGCCGGTAAAGTCGGCACCGAACAAGAACCGATCACCGAAGCGGGCCCGGGTCGTCGCCCACAGCGCCTCGATTCGCGCGATATCCGCAAGCGCCGCCGCCGTGCGGCCGCAACCGGCCGCCCGCACCGCGAAGTCCGCGCCGATATTCATCCACATCGCTTGCCGGAGCGCGGCGAACCCGGCATGCATCTCGGCCGCGATCGCGCGCGCATGGGCGCGGGCCGCTCGGTCCGCCGGCCACAGCGGCGCCTGCTCGGCGCAATACTCCACGATCGCGAGCAACTCCCAGATCAGCGCGCCCCGGTGCGCGAGACAGGGAACCAGCCCGTTCGGCGAGACCGCGCCGATCGCCGGCGTCGGGCCGGGGCGGGTGAACGGGATCACCCGCTCCGCCACATCCAGGCCCGCGAGGCGCACCGCGAGCCAGCCGCGCAGCGACCACGAGGAATACCGACGATTGCCGAGATAGAGCGTATCAGTCATGGCGGGCCGCCGACGGCAGCATGAACGCATTCGCCTCGGCGAAGGGCAGCGCCTCGTGCGCAAAGTCGAACGTGCCGTGCTCCTTCATCTCCCGGGCTGCCCGGACGAAGCCGCCGAGCGCCGCTCGGCTCAGGGTGGAACCGAGGCTGATGCGCTTCACCCCCGCGTCCGCAAGTTCCCGCACCGACGGCAGCGGACCGCGCAGCCCGACGACGAAGTTCACCGGGCGCGAGACGGCGGCGCAGACCAGGCGGATGGCGTCGAGACCAGGCAGGGCGGGCGCATAGAGCACGTCCGCTCCCGCCTGCTCGAATGCCTGGAGCCGGCGGATGGTATCTTCCAGGTCCGGCCGGCCGTGCAGGAAGTTTTCGGCCCGCGCCGTGAGCACGAACGGGAAGGGCAGCGCGCGCGCCGCCTCCACCGCCGCCGCCACCCGCTCGACCGCGTGGCCGTGATCGTAGATCGGCCTCTCCGGGTCTCCGCTCGCGTCCTCGATGGAGCCGCCGACGAGCCCGGTGTCGGCGGCGAGTCGGATCGTCTCCGCCGCCGCCGCGGGCGCATCGCCGAAGCCGTTCTCCAAATCGGCAGATACCGGCAACGCCGTCGCCGCCACGATGTCGCGGGCATTGGCGAGCGTGCCCTCCCGTCCGACCGCCCCGTCGCGCAGCCCGAGGCCGAAGGCGAGGCCGGCGCTCGTGGTGGCCAGCGCCTCGAAGCCGATGGCGGCCAGGATGCGCGCGCTGCCCGCGTCCCAGGGGTTCGGGATCACGAACGCCCCCGCGCGCGCGTGCAGCGCCCGGAAGGTGCGGGCTTTCGCGGCCTGGTCCGGCGTGTCGGTCATGGCAACCTCCTCGCTTTCGTGCATCTCGCCGCCACGGCTCTACCCGGCGACCCGCAGTTACTCGTCCGAGATCATGACATGCTCGCGAGCATTTGCCGCCTGGTATGAGCCTTACGTCAGCGCAAACCTGATCTCGCCCGCCAACGTCTCCTCCGGCGCCAGAATGCGCAGCCCGGTGTCGTGGTCGTCGTGCAGCCGATTGATGGCGTCGGTCTCGTGGCTCACCGGCTCGCAGGCGAAATAGGGCTTGCCCGTCGGGCACATAGACGACCAGCCGGCGGAACAGCTCGCTCGCCGACAATCGCACCACGACCGGCGAGGGCGCCAGCGTGATCTCCGCCGTGCCGTCCCAGCCGGTGAACAGATTGTCGAGCGTGGCCGAGCCGACGCGGCGGGCCGGATCATGGCGCCACTCGGGCGGCACCTCGATATGCGCGCTCGGCAAGTGGTCGGCGCCGTTGCGCCAAACGCCGCCGGCTCGGAAGCGCAAAGTCGCCGCCTCGGTGCGCGGGAAGAACGGGTGCAGGCCGAGCCCCGCCGGCGCCGCGCCGCCGTGGCGGTTGGTCATCGCCAGCCCGACCGTGAGCCCGTCCGGCGCCAGCGCGAAGCGAAGCTCGGCCGTGAAGGCAAACGGCCAGCCGCGCGCGGCGTCGCCCTTGGCGTCGTGCGACAGCGTGAGCCGCGCCGAGCGGGCGGAGGAACTCCGCCACGTCCCACACGCTGGTCCAGCCGACGCCGTGAATGGCGTGCGGCTCATCGCCGAAGTTGCGGGCGAGCTGGTACGCGCGGCCGTCGAAGGTGAAGCGCGCGTCGGCGATGCGGTTGGAGTACGGCACCAGCGGAAACGCGGCCATGCCGCGCCCGGCGCTTTGAATGAGCGCCGACGGCAGCGGCGGGCGCAACACATGATCTCGCCCGACCGTCCAGCCGCCGATGGCGCCGCCCGCCTCGGGGGCGAGCACGAGCGAAGCCTCGCCCGCGTGCAATGTCAGCATGATCTTGCTTTCCGCTGCCGTCGCCGGAAGATCGCAGGAACCGGCGGAGAGGCAAGTTGGAGGCGGTTGACTGCGTCGTGATCGGGGCGGGGGTCGTCGGCCTCGCGGTGGCGCGCGCGCTGGCGATGTCGGGGCGCGAGGTGATCGTGCTGGAAGCCGCCGAGGCCATCGGAACGGAGACCTCTTCGCGCAACAGCGAGGTCATCCATGCCGGCATCTATTATCCGGCGGGCAGCTTCATGGCGCGCTTCTGCGTCGCCGGCCGCCGGGCGCTCTATGCCTACTGCCGCGAGCGCGGCGTCGGCTTCAACAACTGCGGCAAGCTGATCGTCGCCACCGACGCCGCCGAGGATGCGCGCCTGGCCGGCATCAAGGCGCGCGCCGAGGCGAACGGCGTTGAAGGGATGCGGATTCTGAGCGCGGCCGAGGCGGTGTCCATGGAGCCGCAGCTCCGCTGCACCAGCGCGCTGCTGTCGCCGGTGACGGGGGTTCTCGACAGCCACGCCTTCATGCTGGCGTTGCAGGGCGATGCCGAAGACGCCGGCGCGGTCATTGTCTTCCACAGTCCGGTCCTCGGCGCGCGGGCGCGCCCCGGCGGCATTGAACTCGATGTCGGCGGCGTCGAGCCGATCACGCTGCGCTGCCGGCTGATGGTCAATTCCGCCGGGCTGCACGCTCCGGCGGTCGCCGCGCGCATCGACGGGATGCCCGCCGATCTTGTGCCGCGGGCCTATTTCGCCAAGGGCAACTACTATTCCCTGGCCGGGCGCTCACCGTTCTCGCGGCTGATCTATCCGGTGCCGGTGCCGGGCGGCCTCGGCGTGCATCTGACCATCGATCTCGGCGGGCAGGCGCGGTTCGGCCCCGACGTGGAATGGATCGAGAGCATCGACTACACGGTCGATCCGGCGCGCGCCGAGAAATTCTATGCCGCCGTGCGCCGCTACTGGCCGGCGCTGAAGGATGGCGCCTTGCAGCCGGGCTATGCCGGGATCAGACCGAAGATCGTGCCGCCCTCGGTGGCCGCGCAGGACTTCGTGATCCAGGGACCGCAGACGCACGGCGTCGCCGGCCTGATCAACCTGTTCGGCATCGAGAGCCCGGGTCTCACCGCCTCGCTGGCACTCGCGGATTTCGTGGTTGCGGTCAGCCGGACGGGGTAGGATCGGGCAGGCTGATGCGACGTCCGGCCTCGCGCGGCCAGGGGCGGGTGTCGGCGCGCGCCGCCGCCAGCAGCGTTGCGCGGGCATCGGCGGGAAAGGGGGCGACGCGGCGCGTCTGCATGTCGATATGCAGACACATCTGCTCGTGCGTCGCCGCCACCTCATCGGCGGCTTCGGTGCGCATTTCCTGGAACAGGTGCAGCCGCTTGGCGTCGGCGCCGAGCACGCGCGTCGTCACCCGCACGACCTCGCCCTGCCGCACCTCGCGCCGATACAGCGTGTGGGTCTCGGCGGCGAAGCATGAGTTGCCGGTTCGGCGCCGGTAGTCGATGCCGATATCGAGCGCCTCGAAGGCGATGTCCACGGCGTGATCGAACACCACGATGTAAAAGGCGAGGTTTAAGTGACCGTTGGCGTCGATCCACTCCAGCGGAATGGTCTCGTGGTGATCCGGGATCATCGGCGGTGACTATGTAGGGCGGAAAAGCGTAGCGCATTCCGCCCGGGCGGGTAAGGAAAGGCGGGATGCGCGGCGCTTTCCCGCCCTACGCGGCCTATGCGATCGGCGCCAACAGTCCGGGGCGCGGGCTCGCCGCGTGCTCCTTCAGCACCGCGTCGGTCGCCGGGTCGATCTCGCGCATCAGCACGTCATAGCCCCAGAGATCGGCGAGGTGTTGCAGCGACAACTTGGCGTCGCGCTCGTCGAGCAGCACCCGGTTCAGCGCCCGGTGATGCAGGATCAGGCGGCGGTCGCCGGCGAGATCGACGTCGGCCACCTGAATGTCCGGCGACGACCACGCGATATCGTATTGGCGCGCCAGCGCCCGCTGGATCTTGCGATAGCCGCGCTCGTCGTGGATCGCCTGCACGCGCAAGGCCGGTTCGTTGGCGTCATCGACGACATGAAACAGGCCGAGCTGGCGAATGAGCCGCGGGCTGAGGAACTGCAGAATAAAGCTCTCGTCGCGGTAGTTGGCCCAGCAATCGCGCAGCACCGCCAACGGGTCGCCGGCGCCGGCGATGGCCGGGAACCACTGCTGATCCTCGGCGGTGGGCGCGGTGCAGATGCGCTCGATATCCTGCATCATGGCGAAGCCGAGCGCATAAGGATTGATGCCGGAGTAGCGCGGGTCGTCGAAGTCCGGCTGAAACACCACGTTGGTGTGGCTGCGCAGGAACTCCACCATGGCGCCGTCGGTGAGCAGACCCTTCTTGTGCAAACGGGTCATGATTTCATAGTGAACGAAGGTGGCGCAGCCCTCGTTCATCATCTTGGTCTGGCTCTGCGGATAGAAATACTGCGCCACGTGGCGGACGATCCGCAGCACCTCGCGCTGCCAGGGCGCCAGGCGCGGCGCCGTCTTCTCGAGGAAGAACAGCACGTTCTCCTGCGGCAGTTGCAGCACGGCGCGGCGGCGCTCCTCCACCGTCGGGTCCTGCTTGGCGGCGCCCTTGCCGGGCACGGTCCGCCACAGGTCGTTGAACATCCGCTCATCGTGCGCGCGGCGCTCGCGCTGGCGCTGCTCTTCGGTGCGCAGGTCGGCGGCCCGCCGGCGCGGATATTTGTGCACGCCCTGGCTCATCAGCGCATGCGCCGAATCCAGCAGCCGCTCGACCGCCGCCTCGCCATGCTTCTCCTCGCATTCGGCGATGAATTTCTTGGCGAATTCGAGATAGGCGAGGATGCCGTCGGCGTCGGTCCATTGCCGGAAGAGGTAGTTGTTCTTGAAGAAATGATTGTGGCCGAAGGCGGCGTGGGCGATCACCAGGGCCTGCATGGTCGCCGTGTTCTCCTCCATGATGTAGGAGATGCACGGATTGGAGTTGATGACGATCTCATAGGCCAGCCCCTGCATCCCGGCGCGATACAGGCCCTCGTGGCGGGCGAACTGCTTGCCGAACGACCAGTGCTTGTAGAACAGCGGCATCCCGACCGAGGAATAGGCGTCGAGCATCTGCTCGGCGCTGATGACCTCGATCTGATTGGGATAGGTGTCGAGCCCCAGCTCGCCCAGCGCCACCCCCTCGATTGCGGCATGGGCGCGCTGAATGGTCGAGAACTCCCAATCGGCGCCCTCGAACAGCGGTTGGACGGCCTGAGGATTGATGAAGTTCATGCGGTTTCGGCTCCGGCGGGGGCCTGCTTGCGGGCGAACAACTCACGGAACACCGGATAGATGTCGCGCCGGTGGCTGACCTTGCGCATCGCCATCGGCGCCCCGGCCCGGCAGATCTCGCTGTAGGTCTGCCACAGATCGCTGTCGCGGCGGATGAAGCCGGGCGGGAAGTGTTCGACGTCGCGCCCGACCTCCAGATAAGCGTAGTACTGACACACCGGCAGCAGCGCCCGGGTCAACAACTCCGCCGTCCGCTCGTTGTCCGAGGCCGTGTTGTCGCCGTCCGACGCTTGCGCGGCGTAGATGTTCCACGAATCCGGGCTGTAGCGCTCGGCGACCACGCGACGCATCTCCTCAAGCGCGGTGGAGACGACGGTACCGCCGGTCTCCGGCGAATGGAAGAATGTATCCTCGTCCACCTCCTGCGCCTGATGGGTGTGGCGGATAAACACCACCTCCACCCGCTTGTACTTGCGCCGCAAGAAGATATACAGCAGCACGTAGAAGCGCTTCGCCAGATCCTTCATGTGCTCGGTCATCGAGCCGGAGACGTCCATCAGGCAGAACATCACCGCCTGCGCCACCGGCTTCGGGTGCGATTCGAAGCGCCGGTAGCGGACGTCCAACGGATCGATATAGGGAATGTGGCGGACCCGCCGCAGCTTGCGGTCCAGTTCCTCCTCGAGCTCAAGTCGCCGCGGATCGTCCTCATCCAGCGCCTCGATATCGGCGCGCAACAGGACTGAACTCCGAGGATTTCGGTCGCCGCAGCGCAATCCGGCGAGCGAGGCCGTTGCGCACCGTGCGCGCCAAGGCGAGGTTGGCGGGTGATCCGGTTACCGAATAGCCGGCCCGGCTCCAGCTCAGCGCCTCGGTATCGACCACCCGGCGCTTGGCGAGGTCGGGCAATTCCAGGTCTTCGAGGAACAGGTCCACGAACTCGTCGCGCGACAGCGCGAAGCGGAAATCATCCTGGCCGTCGCCGTCCGGGCTGCCTTCCGAGCCGCCGCCGCCCTGGCCGGAGGGCGGGCGCGGGATGGAGTCGCCCTCCACATACTCCTTGTTGCCGGGCAGCAGGTGATCGCGCACGCCGCCCGTGGCGCCGCGCCGGAACGATGGCTCGTGCACCCCCTGGGCGGGCAAGGAGACCTCGCCCGCCGAATCGGCGTCCTTGATGCTCCGGCTGGCCGTGCTCTCATGCACCGCCTTGCGGATCAGCGACTTGGCACGACGGATGAAGCGCTGCCGGTTGGCGAGACTCTTACCGCCGGGATTGAGACGACGGTCGATGATGTGCATGCGCTTCCGTCCTCGTTCCTGCGGATCGAGCGGCCTCAGCCGGCCTGCTTGACCCGCATGTACCACTCCACCAACCGCCGGACCTGCCGCTCGGTGTAGCCGCGCTCGGCCATTCGTTCCACGAACTCCTCGTGTTTCTTCTCGCTGTCGTGGTCCTTCTTGGAGCCGAAGCTGATCACCGGAAGCAACTCCTCCACCTGCGAGAACATCCGCCGTTCGATCACCTCGCGGATTTTCTCGTAGCTGGTCCAGGACGGGTTCTTGCCGGCGTTCTGGGCGCGCGCGCGCAGCGAGAACTTGACCACCTCGTTGCGGAAGTCCTTGGGGTTGGCGATCCCCGCCGGCTTCTCGACCTTGGTCAGCTCCTGGTTCAGCAACTCGCGGTTCAGCAGCTGCCCGGTGTCGGGGTCCTTGTAGTCCTGATCCTCGATCCAGGCATCGGCGTAGGCGACGTAGCGATCGAACAGGTTCTGCCCGTAGTCGTTGTAGGATTCGAGATAGGCCTTCTGAATCTCGTTGCCGATGAACTCCGCGTATCGCGGCCCCAGCTCGCCCTTGATGAATTCCAAAAACCGCTTCTCGGTCTCGGCCGGCAACTGCTCGCGGCGGATCGACTGCTCCAGCACATACATCAGATGCACCGGATCGGCCGCGATCTCCGTCGTGTCGTGGTTGAAGGTCGCCGCCAGCACCTTGAAGGCGAAGCGGGTGGAGGCGCCGTCCATGCCCTCATCGACGCCGGCGGCGTCGCGATATTCCTGCAGGCTGCGCGCGCGCGGATCGGTCTCCTTCAGGCTTTCGCCGTCATAGACCCGCATCTTGGCGTAAACGGTGGAGTTCTCGTGGCGCTTCAGCCGCGACAGCACCGAAAACCGGGCCAGCATCTCGAGCGTCGCCGGCGCGCACGGTGCCGCCGACAGCTCGCTGCCGGCCAGCAGCTTGTCGTAGATCTTGATCTCCTCGGTGACGCGCACGCAATACGGCACCTTGATGACGTAGATGCGGTCGATGAAGGCTTCGTTATTGCGGTTGTTCTTGAAGGTCTGCCACTCCGCCTCGTTGGAGTGGGCGAGGATGATGCCGGAGAACGGAATGGCGCCGATATTCTCGGTGCCGATATAATTGCTTTCCTGCGTCGCCGTCAGCAGCGGGTGCAGCATCTTGATCGGCGCCTTGAACATCTCGACGAACTCGAGGATGCCCTGATTGGCGCGGTTGAGCCCGCCCGAGTAGCTGTAGGCGTCGGGGTCGTTCTGCGCATGCAGCTCCAGCTTGCGGATATCCACCTTGCCGACCAGCGACGAGATGTCCTGGTTGTTCTCGTCGCCGGGCTCGGTCTTGGCGATGGCGATCTGGCGCAGCCGCGACGGCATCATCCGCTCGACGGTGAAGCGTGAGATGTCGCCGCCGAACTCGTCGAGCCGCTTGATGCACCACGGGCTCATCAGCCCGGTCAGGCGCCGTCGGGGAATGCCGTAGCGGTCCTCCAGCAATGCTCCCATGCGCTCGGGGACTGAACAGCCCGAGCGGGCTCTCGAACACCGGGCTGAGCTGATCGCCGGCCTTGAGAACGTAGACGGGATGAACCTCCATCAGCGCCTTGATGCGCTCGGCGAGCGAGGACTTGCCGCCGCCGACCGGGCCGAGCAGATACATCATCTGCTTGCGCTCCTCGAGGCCCTGGGCGGCGTGGCGCAGGAAGCCGACGATCCGCTCGATCGTCTCCTCCATGCCGTAGAACTCGTTGAACGCCGGATAGATCGCGGATGGTGCGGTTCATGAAGATGCGGCCGAGCCGGGCGTCCTTCGCGGTGTCCACCATCTCCGGCTCGCCGATCGCCGCCAGCAGGCGCTCGGTGGCGGTGGCGTACATCATCGGATCGCGTCGGCACCCGTCCAGGTAGTCCGACAGGCTCATCTCCGAATTCGCGGATCGCCTCGTAGCTGCGAGCGAAGGTGGTAAAAATGTCATCGGCCGGCTGCATCAGTCGCTCCGTGCTGGAGGCGGCACCGCGTGCCAAATAAACAATGGGCGCGAACGACCCCGTTGCGGTGCGTGGTCGCGTGAAGTTTTTGTAGCGGCGCGGCGTCTGTCCCGCGCGGTGATCCGGCGCCCCGGAGGGTCTGCCATCGAGGCCTCCTGGCAAAGAGAGATGGGCCGTTCGGTCCCACTGCAAGATCAACGCACTCGGCATGGAGAAACTGTGGCAATTCGGTGCCGAAGGCGGGCGGGGAAGGTCGCGCGCGGAACTGTGTCTTCCGACCGCCCGTGTCGATGGCCGCCGCCCGAGCGCTTGATCTCGCGCCATAATCGGGAGTCTCGCGCCATGAAATCGCATCGAGCAAGTCACGAAACGGGTACGCGCCCCGACGGCCTCGCCCGCCGCAACGGAGCGGGGCGAATCGGAGGCCGGGTTGCGGGAGCCCCGACCGGAACGTGCTCGCGCCATATTGGTCGCCTCCGTTCCATCCCGGCGCCCGAAGCGGGCGCCGCAAGGAACAGATTACGCACGAATGCTTGAGATTCGGTTAATGAAATCGAAAAAGGGTGAGCCTTCGTCAGCCGCGACCCGGCCCGCCCCGCAGGTTGGCATTGCCGCTCATCGCCGCGGTGAACGCGCCGAGCCCGGCAAAGCTCGGCATATCGACCGCACCGGCCGCGAGCGACAACGCCGCCGGCACGCCATCGCGGCGCGTCATCGGCGCGACATGGCGGCGCTAACTCGTCGGCATCCTCTTCACCCGGCGCGCTCGATCAGCACCCGCCGTCGCGGCAAGCCAAGCGAACCGCCGATGGCGGCGGCGATGAGGTCGAGCAGCAGCACGCCGAAAATCAAGTAGGATCCCATCGACGCCGCCCCCGCGCTGGCGGTCGCCGCCGTCCGAGTGGTGCGGATCGCCTGCTCCCTGGTCTCGGTCGCGCGGGCCTGGATCTGGTCGAAGCGCTTGGCGGCATCGGCCTGACTGATCTTCATCTGCGCCGCCATGATGGCGATAATTCGCGCCTTGGCGGCCGCCGCCCCCGCGCCACCGGCGAGATAGGTCGGCAGCTCCCCGGCGATCGCCGCCCGGGCCTGCTGCGGGTTCATCGCCGAGGCATCGGTGTCGGTCGGATGAAGATATGCCTCCGCCTGGATTTGCGGCGTCTCCGGCGTGACCGCGGAGGCCGGCGCCATTTGCGACGCCGCCGCCCGCACGCCGGCGCCGGCCGCCGACAACGCGCCGCCGACGACCGAGAACGCGCCGCCGAGCAGCCCACCAAGGGCGGTGGTGAGGAGATAGACGGCGATCATGGTGGCGATCGCCCAAGTCACGACACCATGCAGCATGCCGTCAAAACGGGTGGCGATCCCCGCCAGCCAGGCGGCCACGAAGCCGCCGACGCCGAACGCGATCAGGGTGCTGACGAACCACCAGACGCCGGCACCGATGCCGAGATTGCTCGCCTCGGGGGTGGCGCCGGCTTGCGGGCTCATCAGCCCGAGGCCGACGGCGACGCCCAGGATGCTGAGCAGCAACTCGACCGCAATAGCAACAAACACCGCCGCGAACAGCGCCGGCCAGGAGACCCGGCGATGCGTGTGCGCGCCGTCGAGATACCGCTCCGTCTCGTACGCAAGCGACCGCTGCCCGAGCGGCGAGTCGATCATTCGGCGTTCCGCCGTATGGTTGCGTCGTGGACATGATTGTCTCCGCGTGGAATTCCCGTTCGGGAAATGGGCGGCGCTTGCCAAATCGACTTCATCACGGCGCACCGTGTTCGTGCATCGTTCGGAGGCGCCTTCTCACAGCCTTGTGAATCCGGCCCGTCTGCCGGGCTGGGCGAACTTTTCCGGCGGCGGGCGCGGCCTTGCGGGCGTCGCCCGCCTGCGACAGAACAGCACCGTCGGATGGGCATGAGGAGCGGGAATGGACGCGGTGCGGACGAGCGGCCTTACGATCGCGACGGTTCTGCATGACTTCGTCAACGAGGAGGCGATTCCGGGGACGGGGATTGAACCGGGGCGGTTCTGGGACGGGTTCGCGGCGCTGATCCGCGACACCGCGGGGCGCAACCGCGCGCTGCTCGCCCGGCGAGATGAGCTGCAGGCGCGCATCGATGCCTGGCACGCCGAGCACCGCGCGCGTCCGATCGACGCCGTCGCCCATGAGGGCTTCTTGCGCGAGATCGGTTATCTCGAGGACGAGCCGGCCGCGGTCGCGGTCAGCACCGAGAACGTCGATCCCGAGATCGCGCGCATCGCCGGTCCGCAACTCGTGGTGCCGGTGACGAATGCGCGCTATGCGCTCAACGCCGCCAATGCCCGCTGGGGCAGCCTCTATGACGCGCTGTACGGCACCGACGCGATCGGCGACGAGGGCGGCGCGGCGCGCGGCGATTCCTATAACAAGGTGCGCGGCGAGCGGGTGATCTTGCGGGCGCGCGCCTTTCTCGACCAGGCGATCCCGCTTGAGGGGGGTCGGCACCGAGATGCCGCCGGCTATGCGATCGAGGCCGGACGACTGACGGTTGCGCAGGCGGGCGGCGGCCGAGCCGGATTGCGCGATCCGATGCAACTGGTCGGCTTCAACGGCGAGCCTGCGACGCCGTCATCGGTGCTGTTGCGCCATCACGGGCTGCACGTCGAGATCGTGCTCGATCGCGCTCACCGGATCGGGCGCGACGATCCGGCGGGCATCGCCGATGTGGTGCTGGAATCGGCCGTCACCACCATCCAGGACTGCGAGGATTCGATCGCCGCCGTGGATGCCGCCGACAAGGTCGGCGCGTACCGCAACTGGTTGGGCTTGATGAAGGGAACGCTTGCCGACACGTTCGAGAAGGGCGGCCGCCGGATCACCCGCGTGCTGGCCCCCGACCGCACCTATCGGGCGCCCGACGGCGGCGAGGTCACGCTGCCGGGACGCAGCCTGATGCTGGTGCGCCATGTCGGCCATCACATGTACACCGATGCGGTGCGCGACGGCGACGGCAACGAGATTCCCGAAGGCGTGCTCGATGCCGCCGTGACGGCGCTGATCGCGCTGCACGACTTGCGCCGCATCGGCAAGCTGCGCAACAGTCGCGCCGGCTCGGTCTATATCGTCAAGCCGAAGATGCACGGAGCGCAGGAGGTGGCGCACGCCGCCGACATCCTGGCCCGCGTCGAGGACCTGCTGGGGCTCGCCCGGTTCACGCTGAAGATGGGCATCATGGACGAGGAGCGGCGCACCTCCGCCAATCTCGCCGCCTGCATCGCGGCGGCGAAGGAGCGGGTGGCGTTCATCAACACCGGGTTCCTCGACCGCACCGGCGATGAGATCCATACGTCGATGCAAGCCGGGGCGATGATCCGCAAGCACGACATGCGCGCGACCGCTTGGATCCGATCCTACGAAGACCGCAACGTGGACATCGGCCTCGCCTGCGGGCTGCGCGGGCGGGCGCAGATCGGCAAGGGAATGTGGGCCGCGCCCGACCGGATGGCGGAGATGCTGGCACAGAAGATCGAGCATCCGCGCGCCGGCGCCAACACCGCCTGGGTGCCGTCGCCGACCGCCGCCACCCTGCACGCGCTGCACTATCACGAGGTGGACGTCGCGGCGCGGCAGGCGGAGCTCGCCGGACGCGCGCGGGGGCCATTATCCGATTTGCTGACGATCCCGCTCGCCGATCGCCCCAATTGGTCGGACGACGAGATACAGGAGGAGCTGGACAATAACTGCCAGGGGATCCTGGGCTACGTGGTGCGCTGGATCGACCAGGGTGTCGGCTGCTCCAAGGTGCCCGACATCCACGACATCGGGCTGATGGAGGACCGCGCCACCTTGCGCATCTCATCGCAGCACGTCGCCAACTGGCTGCGCCACGGCATCGTCACCGAGGCGCGGGTGATGGCGACCTTGCGGCGGATGGCGGCGGTGGTCGATCGGCAGAACGCGGGTGATGGGAATTACCGGCCGATGGCGCCGGGCTTCGACGGCACGGCGTTCCGCGCTGCGTGCGATCTGGTGTTCCAGGGTCGCGCGCAGCCGAACGGCTACACCGAATTCATCCTGCACGCGCGGCGGCGAGAGGCGAAGGCGGCGGCCGGAGCCGGGTGACGATAGCGTCGCCTACTTCAGCTCGGGAAAGTCCTCCTCGCGGAACTCGCCGGCCGGGCGGTCGCCGACGCGGGCGCGGCTTGCCTCCGTGCCGCGCAGCTCCACCCGGCGGATCTTGCCGGAGATGGTCTTCGGCAGTTCCGCGAACTCGATCCGGCGCACCCGCTTGAAGGGCGCCGTCGCCGCGCGGAGATGGCGGAAGATCGCGAGCGCCGTTGCGCGGTCCGCCGGCCAGCCCTGCGCCAGCGTGACGAAGGCCTTCGGAATTGCCGTCCGCACCGGATCGGGCGCCGGGACCACCGCCGCCTCCGCCACCGATGCGTGCTCGATCAGGATGCTCTCCAGCTCGAACGGGCTGATCCGGTAGTCGGCGGCTTTGAACACGTCGTCGGCGCGCCCGACATAGGTGTAATAGCCGTCCGCGTCGCGCGAGCCCACGTCGCCGGTGCGGTAAACGTCTTCGGCCATCGGCGGGATGCTGCCGTCGTCGCGCTGATAGCCCACCATCAAACCGGTGGGCTTCGGGCCGAGCGCGACGCAAATTTCGCCGTCGGCGGCATCGGCGCCGTCGGGGTCGCGCAAACGTATGCGATAGCCGGGCATCGGCTTGCCCATGGACCCCGGCTTCACCTTCAATCCCGGAGAGTTGCCGATCAGCGTCGTCGTCTCGGTCTGGCCGTAGAAGTCGCGCACCGTCATGCCCCAGGCGGCGCGCACCTGCTCGATCACCTCGGGATTGAGCGGTTCGCCGGCCGAGCAGACCTCGCGCAAGCGGGTCTTGATGGCGGCGATGTCCTCCTGGACGAACATGCGCCAGACGGTCGGCGGGCGCGCAGATCGTGGTCACGCCGGCGGCGGCGATGGCGTCCAGCATCCCGCGCGCATGAAACCGCGGTTGATTGAGGATGAACACGCCGGCGCCGGCATTCCACGGCGCGAAGACGCAGGAATAGGCGTGCTTGGCCCAGCCCGGCGAGGAGATGTTGAGGTGCACGTCACCGGGCTGCAACCCCAGGACATACATCGTGCTGAGATGCCCGATCGGATAGCTCTGATGGCTGTGCTGCACGAGCTTGGGTTTGGCGGTGGTGCCGGATGTGAAGTAGAGCAGCAACGGGTCGGTTGGGCGCGTCTCGCCATCAGGCGTGAAATCGGCGGATGGCGCCGTCAGGTCTTCGTAACGGTGCCAGCCCGCCACATTGCCGGTGCAGATCAGCGTGAGGCCCTTGGCGATTCCCTCGAACTTCGCCGCCTCGGTCGGGCCGGCGATGACGTGGCGCACCCGGCCCCGCTCGAAGCGATCCAGCAAGTCGGCTTGCGTGAGCAGCGTGCTGGCGGGAATGACCACTGCGCCGAGCTTCATCGCCGCCAGCATCACCTCCCACAGCGGCACCACATTGCCGAGCATCAGCAGGATGCGGTCGCCGCGCTTCACGCCCAGCGCGCGCAGCCCGTTGGCGACGCGGCTGGAGCGTTCGGACAACTCGGCGAAGGTCAGCTCGGCGGCGCCTTCGCCAACGATCTTGAGCGCCGTGCGCCGACCGCTTTCGCCGCGCGCCAGCTCGGCGTCGAACCAGTCGAGCGCCCAGTTGAAGCGGTCCAGATCAGGCCAGCGGAAGCCCGCATACGCAGCGTCATAATCCGCGCGATGCGCAAGCAGGAAATCCCGCGCCGCCTTGAACGCCTGATCGGTCATGTCCCGACCCCGGGTTGCCCGTCGAGCCAGCGAAAGATCACCGAGAAGTCCTTGGCCCCCAAGCCCTCGTCGCGAACCCGCTTGTAGAGTTCGAGCGCGTGCGCGCCGAGCGGAGTAGGCGAGCCGGTGGCCTTCGCCGCCGCCTGCGCAAGTCCCACGTCCTTGACCATCAGCTCGGTCGCGAAGCCCGCCGCGTAGTCGCGATTGGACGGCGCCGACGGCACCGGGCCGGGCGCCGGGCAGTAGGTGGTGAGCGCCCAGGACTGGCCGGAGGATGCGGCGATGATGGCGAACAGCTTGTCCCAATCGACGCCGAGCTTGCGCCCCAGCAGAAACGCCTCCGAGACGCCCAGCATGTTGATGGCGAGCATCATGTTGTTGCAGATCTTCGCCGCCTGCCCGGCGCCGGCGTCGCCGACATGCACGATGGTCCGCCCCATCGCCTGCAGGATCGGCTCGCCGCGCGCGAAGCCGCCGCCCGGACCGCCCACCATGAACGTGAGCGTGCCCGCCGCCGCCCCGGCGGTGCCGCCGGAGACCGGCGCATCCAGCATGTCCAACCCCGACGCGCGCGCCTGCGCCTCCACCGCGCGGCTGCTCTCGACGTCGATGGTCGAGCAATCGATCAGCAGCGGCTTGGTTTCGCTGCGCGCGACCGCTTCCAGCAGGCCGCCCTGATGCAGCCAGACCTCGCGCACATGCTCGCCCGCCGGCAGCATCGTAATGACAATTTCGGCGCCGCTGCCCGCCTCCGCAGCGCTGGTCGCAACCTCCCCGCCGGCAGCGGCGAGCGCATCCAGCGCCGGCCGGCTGAGATCGTAGCCGACGACGGCGTGCCCGGCCTTGAGCAGATTGGCGGCCATCGGCGCGCCCATGTTGCCCAAGCCGATGAAGCCGATCCGCGCCATGGTCAGAGCACCTCGAAAATCTCGTAGATCGGACCTTCGGGCGGGCGCCGGCCGGTGCCGATGAACCAGATGCGGTTCAGCCAGTCGTAGCGGGGCGCCGAGGTCTCCAGGCTGCCGACGGTGCGGAAATAGTAGCTGGCGGGATCGACGTGATCGCCGCGCGCCACGCGCTCCATCACCTCCTTCGGCCCGTGCCGCAGGCCGCGATAGGTGAGGCCGATCAGAGCACCGTCATCCGTGTGCAGCACCAGCCGGACATCGAGCGTCATCGTCCCGTCCGATCGGCCCATGATCCAATCGGCGCCGCCGGGCAGGACGGTGCCGCGCAGCCGCTCACCCTCGAAACTGCCGCCGGATACGAGGCCGACCCGCCGTTGTCCGGCCGGCGTGACGCCGATCTCCTGCGCGCCGCCGACCGTGAGGCGCAGCGTGAACAGGGGGCGGGTGCGGATGTCCGCCATGGGCGCATTCCTCCGGTTGCTTGACCCGGATCACACCCGATCCGCCGCGCGGCGGCAACCCGGCGTCAACCCGGGGCGACGTTGTCGTAGACCCCGACCCCCTGCAGCAGCACGAACCGGCACGGCCCGTCATCCTTGCCGGTTACGCGATGCGCCGTCTTCGGCCCTACTACGCAGGTGGCGCCCGCCGGCAGTTCGTGGCGTGCGGACGGCGCCCGTGTCTCCACCACCATCGGGCCGTCTAGACAGACGAAACGATCGCTGATCTCGGAATGGTAGTGCCACGGCACGCACTCGCCCGCCGCCAGGGTCAGGATGGAGGCACGCATATCCGCGCCCTCCATCAGCCGTTCGTAGCCCGTGATGGCGAGCTTCATGCTGCGCGCGCCTTCCTGCATCACAACCTCCTCATTCCGCCGTGCCGGCCAGACGATGCACCTCCGCCACCGGCTTGCCGGCGATCTGCTCGACCGTGAGGCGCCGCGAGACGGGTTCGGCGACCAAGCTCGCAACGCTGCTCCAATCGAACGCATCCGAGGCGACGGTGAGGCCGGTTTGCAAATTTTCCTTTACGCGGCCGAACACGCCCGCCAGATCGTCGGTCCGCAGCTCCCAGATCATCATGAAACGCTGCGCGCCCGGGGTCGCCCCGTATTGGAAGTCGGTGAGCTTGAACATCTGCGCGCCAACGAAGCCGTCGATCCGCAGCAGATCGTGGATGTGCTGGCCGCGGTACCACTCCAGATACTCCGCCTCTCTGCCCGCAACCGGATTGCTGAAAACGATGAACCGGTAGCTTTGCGCCGGGACGCGCTCGGCCATCTCGACCTCCCTATTCCAGCAACGCCGCCCGCAGCGCCTCGCGCGAGGCGCGGTCGGGGGCGCAGAGCAGACCACTCCCGACATGCGCCGGCAAATAGGGCGTGCCGTCGAAATGCGCCCCATCGCCGCCCGCCTCGCGATGCAAGAGCCAGCCCGGCGCGTGATCCCAGGGCAGCAGGCGATGATACATGAGGAAATGGCATCCGCCCGCAGCGGCCAGGCGATATTCGTGCGCCGCGCATCGATAGCTCCAGGTGGCGGCGACGCGCGGCAAATTCGCGAGCACGCGCGCCTTCAGCGTCTCGGGCAGGAACTGCCATGAGGCGATGCCGCTCATCGCCGCGGGCGCGGCCGGCTCGGCCACGCGGAGATCGGACGTCGCGCCGTCCGGACGCTCGACCCACGCGCCCTCGCCGCGCAGCGCAAGCGCGGTGTCGTCGCCCAGCGGGTCGTGGATGGCCGACATGACCACTTCGCCGCGAACCAGCAGCGCCGCCATCACGGCGAACAGCGGAATGCCGTGCGCGAAGTTGAAGGTGCCGTCGAGCGGATCGAGCACGATGGCGCGCTCGGCCTCGGCCAGTCGGCCGAGCAGCGCCGGATCGGCCGCCGCCGCCTCCTCGCCCAGGATCAGCGTGCCGGCAAACCGCCGCGCCAGCGCCGCCGTGATCCGCCGCTCGGCCGCCTCGTCGGCCTCCGTCACCAGATCGAGCGGGCCGGATTTGGTGCGAATGCCACCAGCCGCGAGGCGGCGGAATCGCGGCATGATCTCGGCGAGCGCGGCCTCGCGCAGGATCGCCGCAAGATCGGCCGCGTCGCGTGCCCCGGGCTTCACCCCGCGCTCTCGAAACGCGCGCGGTCGGCCGGCAGCAGGCGGACGGTCACATGCACGCCGGCCTCCTCGTCGCGCCGCTCCAACACCTCGCCGTGCTGATAGAGCCACGCGAGGCGCGCACCATCCTCGGGCGGCAGGTCGTAAGCCGCGGTCTCCATCCCGGCGGCCACGCGGCTATCGATCGCCGCCAGCAGCGCCGGGAGTCCCTCGCCGGTAATCGCGGAGACGGCGATGGCGTCGCAGCGTTGCTCGACCCGCGCCACCCCGCCCAGCAGATCGGCCTTGTTCAGCACCACCAGCATCCGGCTGCGCCAGTCGGCATCGAGCGTGCCGTCATGCACCATGCCGTCCAGCACCGCGAGCACGTCTTCCTGCTGGGCGGCGCTGTCGGGATGCGCGGCGTCGCGCACGTGCAGAATGACGTCGGCCGCCGCCACCTCCTCCAAGGTCGCGCGGAATGCCTCCACCAGCTCGTGCGGCAATTCGCTGACGAAGCCCACGGTGTCGGACAGGATCGCCCGCCGGCCCGAGGGAAGCCGCAGCCCGCGCATGGTGGGATCGAGGGTGGCGAAAAGCTGGTCGCGCGCCGCCACCTCGGCACCGGTGAGCGCATTGAACAGCGTTGATTTGCCGGCGTTGGTGTAGCCCACCAGCGCGATCACCGGGAACGGAACGCGCCGGCGCGCCGAACGATGCAGCCCGCGCGTCCGCCGCACCTGGTCGAGCTCGCGGCGCAGCTTGACGATGCGCTCGCCGATCAGTCGCCGGTCGGCCTCGATCTGCGTCTCACCGGGGCCGCCGAGAAAGCCGAAGCCACCCCGCTGGCGCTCCAAATGGGTCCAGGAGCGCACCAGCCGCGAACGTTGATAATCGAGATGCGCCAGCTCGACCTGCAAGGCGCCCTCGCGCGTGGCCGCGCGCTCGCCGAATATGTCGAGGATGAGCCCGGTGCGATCGATGACCTTGCAATCCCAGGCGCGTTCGAGGTTGCGCTGCTGCACCGGCGACAGTGCGGCATCGACCACCGTAACGGTGATATCGGCGGCGGCCAGCATGGGCTTCTGCGCCGCCACCTGACCCTCACCGAGCAGGGTTGCGGGGCGGCGGGCGCGCAGCGGCAGGATAGCGGTGTGGACGACGATCAACCCGATCGAGGTGGCCAGACCCACCGCTTCGGCAAGCCGCGCTTCGGCGGCGCGCGCGTCCGCTTCCTCTCCGCGCGTGCGTTGGCGCGGCAGGATGACGGCGGCGCGGGTGGGCGCCGGACTGACGGCGTGCCCGCTCAAGCTGCGATCCCGACTGCGATCCCGACGATCACGCGTCGGCCGATGCGGTCGCCTCCCGCTGCAAGGACACCGGCGCCGCGGTTTCCGACTTCGCGGCGTCAAAGAGCTGAATCGGCGCCCCCGGCATCACGGTGCTGATGGCG
Source organism: uncultured Pseudomonadota bacterium (assembly GCA_963762525.1). Taxonomy (GTDB): domain Bacteria; phylum Pseudomonadota; class Alphaproteobacteria; order Acetobacterales; family Acetobacteraceae; genus DATFDN01. The sequence goes on along the minus strand of CAVXKT010000010.1, from coordinate 13,246 downwards.
TGCTTATAAACCAGTTGGGTGTGCCCGTCGCGACGCAGCAGCACCGAGAAATTGTCGAACCAGGTGATTATACCCTGCAATTTCACGCCGTTCACCAAAAATACCGTCACCGGCGTCTTGTTCTTTCGCACATGGTTCAAGAATACGTCCTGAACATTCTGCGGTTTCTCAGTGGCCACGGCGCGATCCCTTCCGGCTGGATTTCTGAATTGGTGGCTGCCCGTGCGCGGCGCGCGTCCCCGCACGCCAACATCTTATCAGCGGTCGTTCCTCAGGCAAGCGGACAATTGCGGCCCGGGCTCACGCCCCGGTCGCCGCGTCCCACCAGGGGCATACGCCCGACAGGCGCTGATGGTTGCCGTCCATCACCTGCACCGGCGCACGATGGCCGGCGGCGGCGGCTTCAAGGCGCAGCCGGCGCGCCGACTCGCGCTGCTCCGCGTCGAGCCACGCGCGGTCGTGACCCCACAGGCTCGGGCCGACCGTGACCTCGGAGGGTTGCCAGGTCGCAGGATCCACCTCGCGCCCGCCCCAGCCGTATTCCACCATGAAGCCCGACGGCGAGCGCAGATAGAACGAAGTCACGTAATCGTTCGGATGGCGCCCGAGCGTGGTGGCGATGCGCTCCGGCTCGGCCAACGCAATGTCGTAGCCCTGCCCGACATCGTCGAGCGAGTAGAGTTCCACCATCAGGTGATGCAGCCCGTGCGCCCCGGTTTCGATCAGCGCCAGGCTGTGGTGGCGCGGATTGACGTGGAGGAAAAAGGCGCGGAACGGCTTCAGGATGTAGTCGCTCACCCGGAAGCCCAGCGTGTCGCAATAGAAGCCCATCATTTCATCGATGCGCGGCACCGTCAGCACGGCATGGCCCATGCCGAGCGGACCGGTGCGAAAGCCGGAGATCGACCGCCCGGGCCGGAACGGCGGCGCGGCGGTGTCGGCGCCATGGAACGCCTCCAGCCGGTTGCCGGCGGGATCGGCGAAGGAAACCAGCGCCCGCACGCCGCGTTGATCGGCGAGCGCAGCCGGCTCGTGGCGGACGGCAATTCCGGCGGCGTCCAACCGTGCGGCCAGAGCATCCAATGCGGCGGCGTCGGCGACTTCCCATCCGAAGGCGCGGCTGCCTTCGGAGAGCGCGGCGTCGATCACCAGGCGTTGCGCCCGGTCGTCCATGCGGAAGGCCCGGGAGGAAGCGGCGCGATCCACCGCCTCCATGCCGAGCATTCCGGTGGCGAATCGCGCCCAATCGTCGATATTGCGAGCGCCGATGGCGACATAGCCGAGCGATTGGATCATGGGTTCCTCCGCCGGGCGACTATAGGCGGGGCCGATGAGAAACTCCCGGTGCGTCAACACGGAATCTCCAGGCTCCTGCCCATGTGATGCCATGATCGGTTGCCCAGATACCACCCTGTTCAGCAGGAGAGATGGAGATGCGTGCCCTGAAGATCGGTCTTATCGCCCTCGGTGTCGCCGGGTTGCTCGCGACGCTCGCGCCGGGGACGGCGCGGGCCGATGACTGGCATCACGGCGGCAATCATGGCTGGCACGGGGACTGGCACGGAGGCTGGCACGATGACTGGCGACATGACCACTGGCGGCCCTGGTACGGCCCGCAGTTCTACGCGCCCCGCTACTACGCGCCGCCGCCGGTCTTCTACAACCCGCCGGCCTACTATCCGCCGCCGGTCTACTACGCGCCGCCGGCCGCGACCTTCAGCTTCGGCATCCGCTAGCGGCGCCGATAAACAGGAGCATCGGAATGATCTTGAGAGCACGCCTTCTCGGCCCCGCCGCCGTGATTCTGGCCGGGCTTTCGCTGGGCGCCTGCACTGACCCCTACGACCCCGGCCAGCGCGCGGTGGGCGGCGGCCTGCTGGGGGCCGGAACGGGTGCGGCCATCGGCGGCATTGCCGGCGGCGGACGCGGCGCCGGGCTCGGTGCGCTGATCGGCGGCGGCGCCGGCGCGCTCGGGGGTGCCGTAACGACGCCGAGCCCGCCGCCTCCATCCGGCTATTACGCCCCGGCGCCGCAGCCGGGCTACTACCCGCCGCAGCCGGGCTACTACCCGCCACCGCCCCCGCCGCCGCCCGATTCTTATCGCTATTAGGCGCCTGCTCCGGCACGCGCGGGCGCGCCGGAGGCGTTGCGCCCGGCGGTCGCGGCCGGCGCGCAGGATTGCGTTCGCTCAGGAGCCGATCAGAGGGCGCTACTTAATCTCCCACTTCACCTGATGGCGGACCCTCAGGGCGGTCGCGCCGCCCGGCAGCTCGTGAAGCGCAGTTCCCTTGTAGGGACCGCCCCCGGTAATCCCCTTGTATTTGCCGGTGCCTCCCGCAAAGGAGAAGGTGTGGGTGTCGCCGGTCCAGGTGGTAAGCGCGGTATCGCCATCCGGGTCCACGAGGGCGCAGGTTCCCTGGCTCGTTGATGACGGCGGAATGGAGTACAGACCCGCAGGCGATGAGCCGCCAGCTCATTGAAGCCCATTCTCCGTTTCATGTTGCAATTACACACTTGATCTCGATGGCCACGCGCTCACCGCCGAGGGCTGGTGATGCGCCTTCGCCGAAAGATCGAAGCCGATCCCGAAGCAGCCCCGGCTGATCGTCACCGTCCCGGGAGCGGGATAGCTTGCCTGGACCTATGAGCAGGACGTTGCGGAACGGCGCAGCGACGATCGGCGCGCGACATCGCAGCGCCTGGGCACTCGGCCGCGAAGCCCAGGCGATCGCGGACAGGTCGCGTCACGTGATGTGGGTCAGCCATTGGCTGATGGCATATCTCTACGAATGGCACGCGGGCGTAGTTCGACCGCGCGCTCGCAGAGGCGGAAGCGGCCATCCGAATGGTGCCATATGATGCGCTCTCCCGGTCCGCCCTGTCATTCTACGTCGCGAACGCGGGCAAGCTCGACGAAGCCGTCGCTTGGGCCTCGTGGGCAGTGGCGCGTGATCCGCAGCCGCCCGCCTTCTACCGTCGCGAATCTCGGCCTTGGCCGACTACCTCGCGGGGCGTCCGCAAGAGGCTCTATCCAACTTGCAGGACATCGCTGGTCGGTTCCCGCAGCAATTGGCGGCGGTCTATGTCCGCCTCGGGCGCCTCAACGACGCGCGCTCCGTCATCGCCGAGTGGCGCAAGGCGAACCGGCGCGCATCGATCGCAACGGAGGCGTTCTACTGGCGGATGCGCAGCGACCTGAAAAGCGCTTTCCTCGACGATTTGCGCGCGGCCGGATTGCCGGAACAGTGACCGGCAGCGCCTGGCATCACTCGGCCTCTGCACGGGCGCGCCGCCGCAGCCGCGGGTCCACGCCGAACTCGGTTGGCGTCACGCGCCATGCCACTGCCGAGGCATGGCGCGGGTTGAGGAGGACGTTTCGCTCGGTGCTGACGGGCGAGCCGGAACCCGGCGACGGCGGGATCAGCGCCGAGGGCACGACCAGGGCCGCCGTTCGCAGCGAGCGCGTCCACTCGTCGCCGAGTCGGCGACTGGTCTCCAAGTCCGGCGCCGTCTCCGGACCGACTTCGATAGCCGCATCGGCCGACAGCTCGATCGCGAACGCCCGAAAGGCCGCCGGCAGTCGCTCGGGGCTCAGATGGACGAGTTGCTCCAGGAGAGCCAAGGAGAGGTGCGTGGCGGCATAGACCATCGCGGTTCCGGGGCTGTTCCAGCGGCCCCCGAACAGCCGGGCCCCCTCGCCATCCAACTTCGCGAAATCGCCGAGCGCCAGCCTCCAGACGCAGCACCTACTCGACGATGCCGTGCGCGATCCTGCCGAGAACGCTCTCCACGGCGCGCCCGCCCTCTTCCGTGTCGAGCAACGCCAACGGGAGCTGACCGCCAAGCGCGCCGTTCTTCTCGCGCAGCCAAAGCCGCGCCTCGGCGCGATCGCCGAACACCTCGTCGGCCGCAGCCTGGATGCGTGCCAGGCGCACCACAAGGTCGCTCTGCTCGCGCGAGAGCGTCGCCCGCTGCCGGCGCGCATAGTAGGTACGCCGGGGAATGAAATGATCCTCGATCTCCCGCTCGTCGACGATCCCGTCCGCGATCAGTCGTTCCAGCGCCGCGAACGGCAGTCCGTCGCGAACCGCCCGCGCCAGGGAGAGGTCGGTCACACCCCGTCTGCGTGCGCCGACGCCGCCGAGCACGTTCGCGACCTTCGCCGCCGTCACCATCCTGACCCGCCCTCGGCAGTTGTGCACTGAATATTGTGCATATCAGCCCGAACGTCAAGCGCGGGTTTCCCGCTCATCCCCGCCGCACGTTCCAGAACACCGGGTTGCCGTGCAGAACCCCGCTCAGATCGGCCCGATAGGCGGTGGGCGCGAAATACTGCCCGAGCGGAACATAGGGCACGTCGCGGAAGGCATCGATCTGCATGTCGGCGCAAATCTTCGCCTGCGCCGCCGTGTTCGGAGCCTGGAACCAGGCGTCGCGCAGCGACTCCAGATCGGGCGCGTTCGGCCAGCCGACGGTCGCGGCGCGACCATTGCCGCGCAGGAACACGTGGCCCGCGGGCGTCATCATGTCGGTGCCCGCCCATGACGTGTGAAACAGGCTCCAACCGCCCTCGGCCACCGGATCGGTCTTGGCCCGCCGCTGCACCAGCGTCGCCCAGTCCATCGTCTGCACGTCGAGGTTGGTCCCGAGCTTGCGGAACAGATCGGTGCTGATGTCGGCGAGCGCCTTGGCCGAGGGAATGTCGGCCGGCGCCAGCAGCACGATCCGCTCGCCCTTGTATCCGGCTTCCTCCAGCGCGCGACGGGATTTCGCAAGGTCGCGCGGGCCGGTCAGCGCCTCCATCCCCGCTTGGCTCGCCATCGGCGTGCCGGGGCAGAAGAAACCGCAGCCGTCATGCCACAGCGCATGATCGGTCCCGACCATGCCGATCATGTATTCCGATTGCGTCACCGCGCCCAGGATGACGCGACGGATCGCGGCATTGTCGAAGGGCGGATTCAACTGGTTGAACCGCATCGTCGCGATGTAGCCGGTGGGCACGGTGATCTCGACCTTGAGGCCGCCGGCTTGGCGCAACAGCGGCAGGAAATCGGCGCCGGGCGTCAGCCACCAATCGATCTCGCCCGCCTGCAACGCCGCGGCGACCGTCGAATTCGTCGGGAATGATGCGCCACTCGATGCGGTCGAAATGCGCCACTTTCGGTCCGGCGGTGCCCGAGGCGAGGCCGTCGGCGCGCGGCACGTAGCCGGCGAACCGCTCATAGACCACGCGCGAGCCGGCCACGCGCTCATCGGCCTTGTAGCGGAACGGGCCGCTGCCGACCATCTCCGTCACCTGCTTATAGGGATCGGTCGCGGCCAGCCGCTCCGGCATGATCGGGCACATGCTGGGCGGCGTCTTGGCGAGCGCATCGGGCAGCAGCGGGAACGGGCGCTTCAGGCGAAAGTCGATGGTGCGGTCGTCCGGCGCGGTGATCTCGTTGGTGGCCGCCAGCAGCGCCTGGCCGAACGCGTCGCGCGCGCCCCACCGGCGGATCGAGGCAGCGCAGTCGCGCGCCAGCACCGGCGTGTTGTCGTGAAAGCGCAGCCCCTCGCGTAACGTGATTCGCCACGCCGCACCGCCATCTTCGGTGTCCGCACCCGCCGCCATCTGCGGCTGCGCGCGGAACGCGTCGTCGAGGCCGAACAAGGTGTCGAACACCAGAAAGCCGTGATCGCGGGTCTGATACGTGGTCGTCCACACCGGATCGAGCACCGACAGATCGGCCTGCGGCACGAAGGTCAGCACGCGCGCCTTCTGCGCCCGCGCGATCGCCGGGGCGGCGAGCGCCGCCCCGGTTGCGGCGAGAAACCCGCGCCGGCCGATCATGTCGAGTAGTCGGAGAACGCGACGCCGCCATAGCGCGCCCGGTAGTCGGTGCGAACATTGACCAGCGCCACCATGCCCTCGTCCACCTTCGCCTGCGCGCGTTCGAGCGCCGGGCGGATGTCCTCGGGGCGTTCCACGTACTCGCCATGGCAGCCGAGCGCCTCGGCCATCTTGTCGAACCGCGTGTAGCCAAGATCGCGGCCGGGCTTCTCGCGCTTGGCATCGCCGGTCCAGCCGCCATTGAGGCTGATCACCACCAGGATCGGAATTTTGTGCCGCACCGCCGTGTCCAGCTCCATCGCGTTGAGCCCGAACGAGCCGTCGCCGTGAACCACGATCACCTGCGTGTCCGGCTTCGCGACCTTGGCGCCGACGCCGAACGGCAAGCCCACGCCCATGGTTCCGAACGGGCCGGAGTTCAGCCGGTGCCCCGGCGCGAAGGTCGGCATGGTCTGGCGACCGAAATTCAGCGTCTCCTGCCCATCGACGCACAGGATGGCGTCGCGATCCATGAAGTCGCGAACCTCCTCCAGCAGCCGCACCGGATGGATGTCGCCGTCCTCGGCGTATTTGTTGCCGCCCGACCCGCCGCGCTTGGCGGTCTCGCCCTCGGCGAGCTGCTGCCGCCACGCCTTGTAGCTATCGACCGTGATCCGTCCGCCGATGCCGTCGAGCAACTGCCGCAGCACCATCTTGCAGTCGCCGACCACGGGAATATCGACGAAGCGCGCCGCGGTCGCGATCTCGTCGGCGTCGATGTCGATGCGCGCGATGGTGGCGTTGGCGCCGAAACGCGGCGGCGCGGCATGACCGATGATGTAGTTCATGCGGGTGCCCAGCACCACGATCAGGTCGGCGTCGCGAAACGCCGAACTGCGCATCGCGAGATAGGAGCACGGATGATCGTCGGGGACGACGCCGCGCCCCTGCGGCGTGGTATAGAACGGAATGCCGATCGCATCGACCAGCGCGCGCATCTCGTCCCACGCCCGCGACCAGATCACGCCGCTGCCGGAGACGAGCAACGGCCGCTCGGCGCGCGCGAGCGCCTCGATCAGCCGCTCCACCTGCTCGGGATCGCCGAGCGGACGGGGGTTCAGCAGCTTGCGGCCGGCGAAGCTCCAGTCCACCAGGCCCTTCGTCGATCTTCTGGTAGAGAATGTCGCCGGGGAAATCGAGATAGACCGGTCCGGGCTTGCCCGACATCGCCTTCTGGAAGGCGAAATTCACCTGTTGCGGGATGCGCTTCAGGTTATGCACCCGGTCGGTGTATTTGCAGACGCCCTTCATGAAGGCGACCTGATCGATCTCCTGAAAGACCTGTCGCCCGAACTGGCTGATCGGGCTGGAGCCGCCGATGGCCACCACCGGACAGCAGTCGATCAGCGCATTGGCGACGCCGGTCACCAGGTTGGTCACACCCGGACCGCTCGCCGCCATGCAGACCGACGGCGTCTGCCGCAGCCGGCTATAGGCCTGGCACATGAACGCCGCCGCCTGCTCGTGGCGGACATCGATCATGCGAATCCCTTCCTTGATGCAGGAGGCTTCCGCCAACAGCATCGGCCCGCCCATGATGAAGAACAGATCTTCGACGCCCTCCTTCTTCAGACATTTCGCCAGGATTTCCGACCCGGTCAGTTCCGCCATCGTCCGTCTCCTCCGCTGTCAACCCACCACGCCGCCGCCGCGCAGATCGCCGACCGCATCGGCGCCCATGTCGAGCCATTCGGTGAGCACATCCTCGGTATGCTCGCCCAGCAACGGCGCATGCCGAAGCGCGGGCGGACGGCCGCTGAAACGCACCGGCCAGGTGGCCATCGTGTAGTCGCCCGCGTGCGGGTGTCGCGCCGTCTGCAAGATGCCGCGCGCGCGAAAACTCTCGTCGCCCAGCAATTCGGCGGTATCAAGCACGGCGCCGGCGGGAATGCCGGCGGCACCCAGGACGCGCATCGCCTCGTTCTTCTCGTGGCGCTCGGTCCAGGCCGCCACCATCGCGTTCACCTCGGCCTCGTGCTCGAGCCGCGCGGCGGAGGTTTCGAAACGCGCATCGCCCACCAGGTCCTCGCGCCCGATCACGCCGAGCAGGCGGCGCCAATGCTCCGGATTCGCACGGCTGGTATAAACATAGACATAATCGTTCGGGCCGCCGCCGGCGCAGGGATAGATGCCCATCGGCGGGTTGCGCGCGAGCACGCTGCCCGCGCCCGCCCGCTGCGCCGCCTTGCCGGTGCGGGTCGTGGTGGCGAAGGCGCCGCGGATGAACTGAAACATCGCGTCCTGCATCGCCACTTCGACCAGCTCCCCGGCGCCGGTGCGGGTGCGCCGATACAGCGCGCCGAGGATGGAGACGGCGAGCAGCATCCCGGTTCCGGTATCGCCGATGGTCGGTCCCGGCTTCATCGGCCGCCCGCCGGTCTCGCCGGTGATGCTCATGGTGCCGCCGCAGGCCTGCGCGATCATGTCGAAGGCCAGGTTGTTGGCGTAGGGCGAACCGTCGCCGAAGCCCTTGACCCGCGCATAGATCAGCGCCGGGTTCAGCCCCCGCAGCACGTCCGGCCCGAGGCCCAGCCGCTCGATCGCCCCGGGGGCGAAGTTTTCGGCGAACACGTCGGCCTTGCGGGCCAGTTGCTTCACCAGATCGAGCCCGCGCGCGTCCTTCAGGTTGACGGTGATCGACTTCTTGTTGGCGTTGTATTGCAGAAAATAGTGCGCCTCCTCGCCCGGCGGCGGATTGATCGATCGACCGGGATCGCCGTTCTTGGGGTTCTCGACCTTCACCACCTCGGCGCCGAGCCAGCCCAGCGCCTCGGTGCAGGACGGCCCGGCCTCGAATTGCGTAAGGTCCAGAACCCGCACGCCGGCCAGACAGTCTTCGCCGCTCATCAGGGCCTCCTTGCTGATCGCGGGAAGCCTAGCCCCGGCGGCGTGGCAGCGTCGAGAGCGCGACCGGGCCGCGACCGCCCGCTCAAAATCCGAAGTGGTTGGTGCCGAGCAGGTCCGTGGCGGTGTTCAAATGGCCCTGGAGAACCGCCACCGATCCCTGAGCATAGGAGCGCAGCAACGGGTCTTGCCCGTTCAGCGCCTCGTTCTGATAGATCAACAGGCTTTGCTGGTGTCCCGCCACCTCGTTGTTCAAATACTGCGAATCGGAATTCGGCCCGAAGACCGACTCGAAGTTGTTCATCTGGGTCTGAAACAGTGCGGACAGCTGCTGCGGTGGCGGCAATCCCTCCAGGTTGACGATCGATTGCAGCAGATTGTTCAATGAGGAATGATCCACCAGTTCCTGAACCCCGAACTGGCGCACGGCGAAGCTGGGTGAGAGCCGCGAAGCAAGCAGGCCGTCGGAGATTTCCCGGGCGTTCAAGAACGCCGCTTGCTCGAGGAACTGCAAATCTTGCGCGTTCGCCATCATGGCCTCCGGCGAGGCGTCGCCCCGCTTCGCTAGAACTTGAACGAAACCGCGGCCGAGCCGTATTGGAACAGGCCGCCCTGCTGGGTGCGGAATTCGTGGCTGCGCAGCACGTCGGTGAAGCTCAGCCGCAGTCCGAACGCCATGACGGCGATGCCGGCCTGGAACTCGCCGACGAACGGCAGACGCGAGACATGGGCGGTGCTGCGGAACGGCTCGCCGTCGATCGTCTCGTCGTATCCGACCGCCTGCCCGTCGCCGCCGGCAAATATATACCACGCGAACGGACGGGTGGCGTCGTAGGCGTTCCAGCCGCCAAGCCCGGGCGGGATGAGCGGCGCCCCGAAATCGGCATCGAGCCCCTGCCCCAGTCGTACCTGCGCGCCGGCAAGACCGTAGATGCGCCAAGTCCCCAAGCCGCCGGTGAGCGTCGGCAGGACGTCGATCCCGAGCGGGCCGAGCGCGCCGATCGGCAGCCGCCAGGTGCGATCGGCCAGCACCTCGACCACCGGCTGGTTGGGCAACTGGCTGCCCCAGCCGCGATTCGGCGTCTGCCCGATCAGGCCATGGAAGCCATCCTGTATCTGCCGCCCGAGCGCCGCCGGGCCAATGACGCCGAGATCGAGATCGAGCACGCTGCGCGCGCGATCGGTGTCCTGGATCAGCACGATATTGCCGAGCAGCAGTCCGGCATAGGGGCGGTCGCGCGGATCGGGCGGCGCGATCTGCGTGTCGTTCGGCGTGAACAGCACCTGCGACAGCCCGAGCGAGAGGCGCTGCTGACCGGCACCGAACAGCGCCCGCCCCAGTTCCGCCAGTGGCCCCGGAACCGCCCCGGTGGGCGAGGTGGTCCCGAGATGCAGGCCGGAGGTGTAATAACGATCGGTGCCGCCGATGGTGTCGTTTTCGACTTGCAGCGTCACGATCCGTGACGGGTCGGGAGGCGGATCGGCCCGGGCAACTCCGACGAGGGCGGCGGCGGCAATGCACGCCATCAGAACGCGGGGCGGGATTACCGAAGCCACCGGACAACATTCATGCCGCAATCCGCCAAATCGTTGCGCGGCAAGCAAATACGGCGGTGAAGCGGGTTGTCAATTCCGCCCGTTATCACATGTCCCTACCCCTTGACGCCTTGGCGCCGCACTGCCATCTCCCGGCTAATCCGGACCCGTCCAGTCCCGTATGTTCCGCCCCTGCTGGAGTGCGCCGCCGTGTTGAGGCTGTCGAAACTGACCGATTATGCGGTGGTGGTGCTGGTGCGATTGGAATTGATCCAGCCATCCAGACCTCGCCGGAATCGCCGGCGCCACCGGCATCCGGAGCCGACCGTCGCGAAGGTTCTTAAGGCGCTTGCGGGAAGCGGGCTGGTCGCCTCGCAGCGTGGGGCGCACGGCGGCTACCGGCTGCTGCGACCGCTCGCCGCCATTGGTATCGCCGACGTGATCGCCGCCATCGACGGCCCGATCGCGCTTACCGCCTGCGTGGACGGCAGCAGCTGCGAGGCCGAGCACTCCTGCCCGATGCGCGGGCGTTGGGACCCGGTGAACGAGGCCATCCAACAGGCGCTCTCCACCATTACGCTCGCCGACATGCGCGAGGCCGCCATTCCGCGCCTGTTCCGCTCGCCGGCGCCACCCCCCCCGCGATTCGCCGAATAGGACGTCATATGCCCGCCGTCGCCGAAACCCTGGACACCGTCCGCTCGGTCACGCAGTCCGCCTACAAGTGGGGCTTCGAGACCGACGTGGAGTCGGACCTGGCCCCCAAGGGCCTGACCGATGACAGGTCCGTCTGATCTTGGCTCGCGAGCAGGAGCCCGATGGCTGCTGAGTGGCGGCTGAAGGCGCTCGCGGGGTCGCAAAAAATGGAGGGGCCGCATTGGGCGCGGGTCTGGCGCCCGCCCATCGATTACCAGGATCTCCACTATTACGCGGCGCCGAAGGCGGAGTCCGGCACGCGGCCGCTGGACGAGGTCGATCCCGAGCTGCTGGCGACTTACGAGAACTCGGCATCCCCTTGAAGCAGGCGCATTCGCGCCGGGTCGAAGGCGCCGCCGAGGGCGGCGGCAATATTGCCGTCGATGCGGTGTTCGATAGCGTCTCGGTTGCCACCACGTTTCACAGACGCTGAAGAAGTCGGGCATGATCTTCTGCCCGATCAGCGAACCGGTTCCCGATCATCCCGATCTGGTCCGCCGCTATCTCGGCAGCGTCGTGCCGGTGGCCGACAACTTCTTCGCCGCGCTCAATTCGGCGGTCTTCACGGACGGGAGTTTCGTCTACATCCCCGAGGGCGTGCGCTGCCCGATGGAGCTATCGACCTATTTCCGCATCAATGCCCGCAACACCGGCCAGTTCGAGCGCACGCTCATCATCGCCGATGCCGGCAGTTACGTAAGCTATCTGGAAGGCTGCACGGCGCCGATGCGCGACGAGAACCAGCTGCACGCCGCGGTGGTGGAGCTGATCGCGCTCGAGGATGCGCGGATCAATCCGGCACCGTGCAGAACTGGTATCCGGGCAACGCCACGGGCCGGGGCGGCATCTACAATTTCGTCACCAAGCGCGGCGCCTGTCCCGGCGACACAGTGGCGCAGCATCTTCCTGGACCCAGGTGGAGACCGGATCGGCGATCACCTGGAAATATCCGTCCTGCGTGCTGGAGGGCGACGACAGCGTGGGCGAGTTCTACTCGGTCGCCGTCACCAACAATCGCCAGCAGGCCGACGCCGGGACAAAGATCATCCATGTCGGGCGCAACGCAAGCAGCACCATCGTCTCCAAGGGCATCAGCGCCGGGCGCTCCGACAACACCTATCGCGGCCTGGTGCGGATCACGCCACGCGCGAGCGGGGCGCGCAACCATACGCAGTGCGACTCGCTTGCTGATCGGCGAGCAGTGCGGCGCCCACACCGTTCCCTACATCGAAAGCCGCAATCCGTCGGCCAAGGTGGAGCACGAGGCGACCACGTCGAAGATCGCCGAGGACCAGTTGTTCTACTGCCGCTCGCGCGGGCTTTCGGAAGAGGACGCGGTGAACCTGATCGTCAACGGCTTCTGCAAGGAGGTTTTGAAGGAGCTGCCGATGGAATTCGCCGTGGAGAACGCCAAGAAGCTGCTCGCGGTCAGCCTCGAAGGCTCGGTGGGCTGAGACGATGCTGGAGATCGCGAACCTCTTCGTCGCCATCGGCGGCAAGCCGATCCTGCGCGGCATCGATCCGATTCGTGCCGTGGGGGAAATTGATGCGCTAATCAGGGACCGAACGGCTCCGGCAAGTCCACCTTGGGCTACGTGCTCGCCGGCCGTGGAGGACTACGAGATCGACGGCCTTACGGTCCGCTTCGACGGGCGCGATCTGTAGCGGATGACGGAGCCGGAGGCGCGCGCCGCCGCCGGCGTCTTCCTGGCATTCCAGGCGCCGATCGAATTGCCCGGGCGTCGGCAACGCCAACTTCCTGCGCACGGCGCTGAACGCGCTGCGGCGCGCACCGCGGCGAGGCGGAGCTGGACGCGATCCAGTTCCTCAAGCTCGCGCGCGCCGAGGCGAAGCGACTGCACATGCCGGACGACATGCTGAAGCGCAACGTCAATGTCGGGTTCTCGGGCGGCGAGAAGAAGCGCAACGAGGTGCTGCAGATGGCGATCCTGCGCCCGCGCCTCGCGATTCTCGACGAGACCGACAGCGGGCTCGACATCGACGCGCTGCGGATCGTCGCCGATGGCGTGAACGCGCTGCGCAGCCCGGATTTCTCGGCGCTGGTCATCACCCATCATCAGCGCCTGCTCGATCATCTGGTGCCCGACCGCGTGCATGTGCTGGCCGACGGGCGGATCGTACGCTCGGGCGGGCCGGAGCTGGCCCGCGAGTTGGAGGCGAGCGGATATGCCGGGCTCGCCGAGGCGGCGGCGTGAGCGCGATGCAGCCGGTCGGCGCGGCGGGGTTCCTCGCCCGTTACGAGGGGCTGCGCGCCCGCCTGCCCGGCGATCCGACCGAACG
>CAVXKT010000009.1:0-30898 GCA_963762525.1 uncultured Pseudomonadota bacterium | reverse complement strand
GATTCGAACCCTCGACCCCGACCTTGGCAAGGTCGTGCTCTACCCCTGAGCTACACCCGCGATCCAGGCGCGGTAGATAGAGCCCTTCGCCGCCGAACGCAATCGGGATGCCGGCGCAAGCGGCGGATGGCGGCGGCGGCCTGCGGACCCCATTATTGGCCCATGACCCATGCCCTCCCCGCCGAAGATCGTCTCTGGGACACGGTCGCGCGCCGCCAGCCGGACGATCGCTTCCTCTATGGCGTCACCACCATGGGGGTCTATTGTCGCCCGGCCTGCCCGTCGCGCCTGCCGCTGCGGCGCAACGTGCGCTTCTTCGCCGAAATCGCCGACGCCGAAGCCGCCGGATTCCGCGCCTGCAAGCGGTGCGATCCCAAGGGCGAGCGGGCGCGGATCGCGCAAGCGGTGGTCCGCGACGCCTGCGCCGTCATCGAGGCCGCCGAGGACATCCCCTCGCTCGACCGTCTCGCCGCGCGTTCCGGCTACTCGCGTTTTCACTTCCTGCGGCTGTTCCGAGCCCACACCGGTCTCACCCCGCGCGGCTATGCCGAGGGCGTGCGGGCGCGCCGCTTGCACGCCGCCTTAGCCGCCGGCGACCGCGTCGCCGATGCGGTCGCCGGCGCGGGCTTCGGCTCCGAGAGCCGGGTCTATGAAAAGACCGGCGAACTGCTCGGCATGACCCCGGGCGCGGCGCGCCGCGGGGGACGGGGCGAGATCATCCGCACCGCCTTTGCCGATTGCCCGTTCGGCCGCTTGCTGGTCGGCGCCACCGACAAGGGCGTCTGCTTCATCGGCTTCGCCGAGCCCGACGAGGGGCTCGAGGGCGACCTGCGCCGCCGCTTCCCGCGCGCCACTCTGGTGCGTGACGACCCCGGACTCGCGGCGACGCTCCGCGCCGTGCTGGACTTCCTGGCCGAGCCGCGCGAAGCGCTGGCGCTGCCCCTCGACCTGCGCGGCACCGCCTTCCAGCTGCGCGTCTGGCAGGCGCTCGGCAGCATCCCGCCGGGCGAGACCCGCAGCTACGCCCAACTTGCCGAAATGATCGGCGACCGGCGCGCGGTGCGCGCCGTGGCCCGGGGCTGTGCCGCCAACCCGGTTCCGCTGGCCGTGCCGTGTCATCGCGTGGTGGGCGCAAACGGCGACCTAAGCGGCTATCGCTGGGGCGTGCCGCGCAAGCGGGCGCTGCTGGAACGCGAGCGCGTGGCACGGTCCTGACGATGACCGGACCGAGGGCCGGCGGGGTTCGCCCGGCGGGGGAACCGGCCTATGCTCGGCCGACGCGGAACGCGCGGAGGGCTTCATGCGGCTTTCGGGCAAGATCGGCATCGTCACCGCCGCCGCGTCCGGGATGGGGCGGGCAGGGGCGGTGCGCTTCGCCCGCGAAGGCGCGGCGGTCGCCGTCGTGGACATCGACGAGGCCGGGGCGCGCGCCGTCGCCGACGACATCGGAAGAACCGGCGGCAAGGCGATCGCATTATCGGGCGACTTGCGCCGCGACGATTTCTCCCGCGACATCGTCCGCGAGACGGTGCGCGCGTTCGGCGGCCTGGATTTCGTCTGGAACCATGTCGGCCATCCGGGGCCGGCGTCGATCGAGGGGCTCGACTGGAGGGATTTCGAGCTGGCGATGGACCTCAACGTCCGCACCGTGCTGGTGACGACCGAGGCGGCAATCCCCGAGCTGCGCGCACGCGGCGGCGGCGCCCTGCTCTACACCGCCTCCACCTCCGGCATCACCGGCTCCCAGTACAGCCCGGTGTACAACATCGCCAAGTTCGGCATCGTCGGCGTGGTGCGCGGGCTGGCGAAACGGTATGCGCGCGAGAACATCCGCGTCAACGCCGTCTGCCCCGGTCCCACCGATACGCCGATGCTGCGCGTCTTCGTCGCCCGCCCGGACAGCCGGGTGCCGGCCGGCGAGACGGCGGAGAGCCTGGTCGTCAAGCGTGCCGCACAGACGCCGATGGGTCGGCCGGCGCGTCCCGAGGAGGTCGCGAACGCTGCCCTGTTCCTGCTTTCCGATGAAGCCTCCTACGTTACCGGCGTGGCGCTGCCGGTGGATGGCGGGGCGACGGCCTGAGCCCGGGCGGATCGTTCCGCCGGATTTTTCCCTGTCGCCTCTCCGCCCCCGCGGGCTTACCATGGCGGCGGATCAGGAACCCGCCCGCCCGTAGATGCCCGCGTTCATTCTCTCGCGCCTGTTTCAGGCCATCCCGGTGCTGCTGATCGTGGCGCTGGTCTCGTTCGCCATGTTCAAGTACGTGGGCGACCCGGTCACGACCATGCTGGGTCAGGACTATACCGAGGCGCAACGCGTCGCCCTGGTGCACCAGCTCGGCCTCGATCAGCCGTTCGTCGTCCAATACGCGAAATACATCTGGGCAGTGCTGCACGGCAATTTCGGCATCAGCTACCGGCTTGCGCAGCCGGTCGTCGGTTTGTTCGCCGAGCGGCTGCCGGCGACGCTGGAACTGGCCTTCACCGCCTCCGTCCTGGCGCTGCTGATCGGCCTGCCGCTCGGCGTTTACACCGGCATCAATCGTAACTCCTGGCTATCGCGGCTGGTCATGGTGCTGAGCCTCGCAGGCGTATCCTTGCCGACGTTCCTGCTCGGCATCCTGCTGATCCTGATCTTCTCCGTCGTGCTCGGATGGCTGCCGAGTTTCGGGCGCGGCACGGTGGTCCAGCTCGGTTGGTGGAGCACCGGGTTCCTTACCACCAGCGGCCTGCGCTCGCTGGTTCTGCCGGCAGTCACGCTCGGGCTTTTTCAGATGACCCTGATCATGCGCCTGGTACGCTCCGAGATGCTGGAGGTGCTGCGCAGCGACTACATCAAGTTCGCCCGCGCGCGCGGGATCGCCGAGCGGGCGATCAACTTCGGGCATGCGCTGAAGAACACGATGATTCCGGTCATCACCATCGTCGGCCTGCAATTCGGCTTGCTGATCGGCTTCTCCTTGATCACCGAGACGGTGTTCCAGTGGCCGGGCATCGGCCTGATGCTCGTGCAGTCGGTGGCGGTGGCCGACATTCCGGTCATGGCCGCTTATCTGTTGCTGGTCGGCGCCGTCTTCGTCATCGTGAACTTGATCGTCGATCTGCTCTATTTCGCGGTTGACCCGCGATTGCGGGTGGGCCGCCGGCCGGTGGCGGCGCGATGAGCGACGTCGTCCTCAAGCCGGGTCGGTTCGCGCGGGCGCGCGACAGCGACCTGCTGTACAGCTTCTTGCATTCGCCGGTGGCCATTTGCGCCGCGCTCGCGGGCCTGCTCTGCGTCATCGGCGCCGCCTTCGCCCCGTGGCTGGCGCCGCATGATCCGTTCAACGTGGCGACGCTCAGCTTGATGGACAGCTTCAAGCCGCCGGTTCCGGGCGCCGACTCCGAGTGGAGCTTCCCGCTCGGCACCGACAGCCAGGGGCGCGACGTGCTCTCGGCGATCATGTTCGGCGCCCGCATCAGCCTGGAGGTGGGCGCCGCCTCGGTGGTGTTCGCGGTGCTGCTCGGCGTCGCCATCGGCTTGCTGGCGGGCTATCTCGGCGGCTTCGTCGATACGCTGCTGATGCGCGCCGCCGACGTGCAGCTTACTTTTCCCTCGATCCTGATCGCGCTGCTGGTCGATGGTGTGGTCGGCGCCGTGCTGCCGGCCAACGTACGCGCCGAGGTGCAGCTTTATGTGCTGATCTTCGCCATCGGCATCAGCCGCTGGCCGCAATTCGCGCGCACGGTGCGCGGCTCCACCCTGGTCGAGCGCAACAAGGACTATGTCGCCGCGGCGCGAGTGATCGGGCTGTCGTCGCCGCGCATCATGGCGACGCACATTTTGCCCAACGTGCTCGGCCCGGTGCTGGTGATCGGCACGCTGACGCTCGGCCTTGCCATCCTCGACGAGGCGGCGCTGTCGTTTCTCGGCGTCGGGCTGCCGCCGACCCAGCCATCGCTCGGAACGCTCATCCGCATCGGCGACGATTTCCTGTTCAGCGGTCAATGGTGGGTGACGATCTTCCCCGGGCTGGCGCTGGTGATCATGGTGTTGTCGATCAACCTGCTGGGCGATTGGCTGCGCGATGCGCTGAACCCGAGGCTGCGCTGATGCCGCTTCTGGAGGTACGCGATCTGATTGTCGAATTCCCGAGCCGGCGCGGAGTGACGCGGGCGCTCGACGGGATTTCCTTTACCATCGACGCCGGCGAGATCCTGGGCGTCGTGGGCGAAAGCGGCGCCGGCAAGTCGCTCACCGGCGCCGCCATAATCGGGCTGTTGGAACCGCCCGGGCGGATCGGCGGCGGCGAAGTGCGCCTGAACGGAGAGCGCATCGACAGGCTGCCGCACGAGGCGATGCGCCGGCTGCGCGGACGCAAGATCGGCGCCATCTTCCAGGACCCGCTGACGACGCTCAACCCGCTCTACACGGTGGGCGAACAGTTGGTCGAGACGATGCGCACCCATCTCGAGCTGGGCGAGGCGGCGGCGCGGCGGCGCGCGATCGACTGGCTGGAGCGGGTGGGCATCCCGGCCGCGCCGCGCCGGATCGACAGCTATCCGCACGAATTTTCGGGCGGGATGCGCCAGCGGGTGGTGATCGCGCTGGCGCTCTGCGCCGAGCCCGCGCTGGTGATCGCCGACGAGCCCACGACGGCGCTCGACGTGTCGATCCAGGCACAGGTGATCGCGCTCTTGAGGGGCCTGACACACGAGCACGACACGGCGGTGATGCTGGTCACGCACGACATGGGGGTCATCGCCGAGACCGCCGATCGCGTCGCCGTCATGTACGCCGGGCGCGTCGCCGAGATCGGCCCGGTGCGCGAGGTGGTCCGCCATCCCGCCCATCCCTACACCGAGGGCCTGATGGGCAGCATTCCCGGATTGGCGGAACGGGCCGAGCGGCTGCGCCAGATCGACGGCGCCATGCCGCGCCCCGGCGCCGTCCCGCCCGGATGCGCCTTCAACCCGCGCTGTCCGCGGGTCTTCGCGCGCTGCCGGATCGAGCGCCCCGATCTCATGGACGCCGGCGCCACCCGGGCCGCGTGCTGGCTGCATGCGCCGGCGGTCGCCGTAGCAACGAGCCCCGCCCATGCCTGAGGCCCCGCTGGCGGCCGCAACGCCGGTGTTGGAAGCGCGCGCGCTCAGCCGCGTCTTCGACGTCTCCCGCCCCTGGCTCCAGCGCACGCTGGCGCGCGAGGGCCATCTGCTGCTGCGCGCGGTGGACGATTTGAGCTTCCAGATAGCGCGCGGCCGCACGTTGTCGCTGGTGGGCGAATCCGGGTGCGGCAAATCCACGGTGGCGCGCATGGCGGTCGGCCTGCTGGCCCCGAGCAGCGGCGAGATCAGCTTCGAGGGCCAGCCGCTCTCATCGGTGCGTGCGCAACCGGCGATGCGCCGGCGCATGAACATGATCTTCCAGGACCCGTATGCCTCGCTCAACCCGCGCTGGCGGGTGCGCGACATCGTCGCCGAGCCGATCCGCGCCTTTCGCCTGGCGCGTGGCGGCGAAGTCATACGGCGGGTCGCCGATTTGCTGGTCCGGGTCGGCCTCGCTCCCGGCGACGGCGACCGCTACCCGCATGAGTTCAGCGGCGGCCAGCGTCAGCGCGTCTCCATCGCCCGCGCGCTGGCGAGCGAGCCCGAATTCCTGGTCTGCGACGAGCCGACCAGCGCTCTCGACGTCTCGGTGCAAGCGCAAATCCTCAACCTGATGCGCGATCTGCAACTGCGGCTCAACCTCAGCTATCTCTTCATCAGCCACAATCTCGCGGTGGTGCGTCACATGTCGGACCGGCTGGGGGTGATGTATCTCGGCCGCATCGTCGAGATCGGCCCCGCCGAGGCGATCTTCGCCACGCCCCGCCACCCGTACACGCGCCTGCTGCTGGACGCGATCCCCGATCTCGAGATGACCGGCCGCGCGCGCACGCCGGTGGGCGGCGAGGTGCCGAGCCCGATCGATCCGCCGCCCGGCTGCCCGTTTCATCCGCGCTGCCCGCTCGCCAACGCGCGCTGCCGCGTCGAGCGGCCGGGATACACAACAATGGCCGACACGCTGGTCGCCTGCCACGCGGTGGCGGAGGGACGGGCAGGGGTTTAGCATTTGCCGCCTGACCGATGCCCGCTTGCGGTGCTACCATGGACATATGAACGGACAGGAGATCATCGCCAAGCTGCGGGAGAACGAAGCAGCCTTGCGCGCGCGCGGCATCAGTCACGCGGCCTTGTTCGGCTCTCGCGCCCGCGGCGACGACCGGCCCGATAGCGACATCGACATCATGGTAGAGTTCGACCCCGCGGCGCATGTGACCGTGTTCAACTACGCCGGACTTAAAGAGTACATTGCCGGTCTTTTCGAGGGCTCGGTCGATGTGGTCAACCGTGATGGGCTTAAGTCTTATGTCCGCGGCGCCACGACCGACGCTATTTATGCCTTCTGAAACGGCGATTGCCCCCCGTCTTCGGGAAATCGTTGTTCAGCAGATTGCTCGTTGGCATAAAGTCCCCGGCCGAAGCCGGGGGTTGCTTGTCGCCGATCGAGGCGGCTGCCAAGCTGGATGTTTGGTTTGATGGAAGCCCCGCATGTCGACCATCGCCCGTCGTGACCTGATCGCCATTTCCGGTGCCGCGCTCGGATTATCGCTGACCACGCCGGCGCGGGCGGATGCGAAGTCGCTGACCATCGGCGTCAGCCTGCCGCTTACCGGCGAGCTTGCGCGCCAGGCCCGGGTGGTTCTCGCCGGCGTGCGGTTCGCGGTGGATGAGGCGAACGCGAAGGGCGGTGTCGCCGGCTACGCGATCAAGCTGCTCGTTCTGGATGACGGCTCTCCCACCACCGGCCAGTACGACCCGGCGCTGTCGGCCACCAACGCGCGGCGGATGGTCACCGATCCCGCCGTGATCGCCGCCGTCGCGCCGGTCAACAGCGGTTCGGCCAAGGCGATGTGCCCGGTGCTCAGCCAGGCCGGGATGGCGATGATCAGCGGCAGCGCCACCAATCCCGATCTCAACGATCGGCGGTTCTGGGGCGTCTATCACCCGGCGGGGCAGCCGAATTTCTTCCGCACCGTCACCACCGACGCCTATCAGGGCCCCGGCCTCGCCAACTACTTCGCCGAGCAACTGGGCATCAAGAAGATCGTCGTCTTCGATGACACCGGCGCCTACGGCTCGGGGATGGCCAACGCCTTCGCCGGCCAGGCGACGAAGAAGGGGATGACGGTGCTGATCCGTGACCGCCTCGACCCGCTGAATGCCGACTATTCCGCCGCGTTCACCCGCGCCAAGAGCCTCGGCGCCGAGGCGCTCTATTACGGCGGCGACCCCACGGCGGGGGTGAAGGTCATCAAGCAGTCGTATGCCATCCTGCCGCAAGCGGTGAAGGGGGGCGGCGACGGCGTGCACACGCCCGACATGCTGACCGGCGGCGCCATGCCGGCGATCGAGGGCTGGTACGCCACCTCGGCCGCCGCCCATGTGCTCGAACAACCGTCGGTGCAGCCCTGGGCGCAGCGGTTCCGCGAGGCAATGAAGCAGGAGCCGGCGGACTACACGATCACCTGGTACGATGCGACGGAAGTCGTGTTGAACGCGATCGAACGGGTTGCGGCGTCCGACCGGCAGATGACGCGCGACGCGGTCCGCGCGGCGATGCTGACCACCAAAATGCCCAGCCTGCAGGGGGAAATCGCGTTCGATCCGAACGGCGATCTCGCCTCGACCGTGGTCTCGATCTATCAGGTCAAATACGATCCCGCCTATCCGATCGGCGACGTGTTGCATCAATTCCGGTATGTCGGAGCGGCTCCCGAGGCATGAGGGTCGGCGACTTTCTGTTTCCCGAGAGCCGCGATCCGGCGCAAGACGGCGCGGTGATCGAGGAGACTTTGGCGGAGGCACGGCTCGCCGACGCCCTCGGCTTCGATGCGATCTGGCTCGCCGAGCACCATTTCGACGGCATTTGCGCCTATGTCGATCCGGTGAGCTTCGCCGCCGCGATTGCCGTTTCCACGAACCGTACCCTGATCGGCTTCGCGGTGGCGCAGACCTCGCTCCATCACCCGGTCCGCCTGGCCGAACAGCTCGCGCTGATCGACAATCTCAGCAAGGGCCGGCTGATGGTCGGCCTCGGGCACGGCACGGCGTACAACATCTACGAATATCGGGGCTACGGCATCGATCCCGCCGAGGCTCGGGCGCGGCTGGAGGAGGCGGAGGCGATCCTGACCCGGGCCTGGGCAGGCGAGAAATTCGCTCATCGCGGCCGGTTCTGGGACATCCAAGTCCCGATGCTGCGCCCGCGCCCGTTGACGGCGGCGCCGCCGCTCATCCGCGCCGCCTCGGGCGAAGCCTCGATGGTGGAATTTGCCCGCCAGGGTCGGCCGTTCCTGATGAACGTGCAGTCCCTGGAAGAGACGCGCCGGCGCATCGATCTCTACCGGCGCACTTTGCGCGAGCATGGCCATGACGAGGCGGCGGTGGCGCGCCTTCTCTCCGAATGCTGGGTTTGGCGCAACGTGGTCGTCGCCGAGATCCGATGCCGAGGCGGCGCGTGTCGGCATCGCGGCCTTCGAAGCGATGCAGCAGCACCGCGCCGCGATGCGCGAGCGCATCTACGCCGAGACCGGCGAGCGGTTGCGCGCCGAGGCCGCACCGGCAGCGCACACCATGGCCGAGCACGCGCTGATCTGTGGCTCGCCGGCAACCGTCGCCGAAGCCCTCGCCAAAGTGGCGGCGATCGGCGTCGGCGGGCTGATCGCGCAGTTCCGGCTGGGGCCGATGTCCCGGGAGGCGGCGGCGCAAAGCCTCGAGTTGTTCAGCCGGCGCGTGCGCCCGGAGCTGGGGTGCGGGAGGTACAGCGCCATGACCGGTTTGCGTGAGCTTCTCGCCCCCGGCCGGTGCTTGGTGTTGCCCGGCATCTTCGATGGCATATCC
Source organism: uncultured Pseudomonadota bacterium (assembly GCA_963762525.1). Classification (GTDB taxonomy): domain Bacteria; phylum Pseudomonadota; class Alphaproteobacteria; order Acetobacterales; family Acetobacteraceae; genus DATFDN01. Next base: position 21,979 of record CAVXKT010000009.1, on the reverse strand, counting down.
GCCCGCATCGCCGATACCATCGGCTTCGCGGCGCTCTACATGACCGGATACGGTTCGGTCGCCTCGGCGCTGGGCATGCCCGATGCCGGAATAGCCACCTACAGCGAGATGCTCGATCGCGTGCGCTGCATCGCCGGGGCGGTGCGCGTGCCGTTCATCGCCGACGCCGATACCGGATATGGCGGGCTTCTGAATGTCGATCGCACGGTGCGCGGCTATGCCGCGGCCGGCGCCGCCGCCATCCAGCTCGAAGACCAGGAGTTTCCCGAAGAAATGCGGACACACCGAGCATCGGCGGGTGATCGCGGCTGATGAGGCGGTGGCGAAAATTCGCGTCGCCGTCGAGGCCCGCCCGGACCGCGACTTCCTGATCGTCGCCCGCACCGACGCCCGCTACGCCGAGGGCATGGACGAGGCGCTGCGACGCGCCGAGCGCTTCCTGGACGCGGGCGCCGACATCCTGTTCGTCGAAAGCCCCGAGAGTCTGGAGGAGCTGCGTCGCGTCGCCGAGACGTTTCGCGGCGCGGCGTTGCTCGCCAACATGGTCGAGGGCGGCCGCACGCCCTATCTGGCGCGGACGAGCTGCGCGGCTCGGGTTCCAGGCGGCGATCTATCCGGTTTCCGGCTTTCTCACCGCCGCCCGCGCTTTGCAGATCGTCTATCGGCATCTGAAGGCGGCCGGCATCGGCACCGGCTCGGATGCACCGATGCTGCCGTTCGCCGAGATGAACGCGCTGATGGGCTTTCCCGCCGTGGATGCGTTCGAGCGCCGACACGGCAAACCGGGCGGGCGGGGCGGGTGAGGGCGGGTTTGCCTACCCCAGGCGCATCCCACCCGCCGCGGACAGGAACGCCAGCCGTCCGCCGGCAATCGTGGCCAACACACTCCGCGATGCCGGGTCCACGACGACGACATCGCCCCGCAATCCCGGCGCGATGCGGCCGCGATCGCTCAGCCGTGCCGCCTCCGCGGGGGCGGCCGAGATGAGCGACCAGGCGCGGGCGAAGACCGATACAAGGGGCCAGCGTCAGCGCGGCGGCGCCATCGCCGGATAGTAGTAGTCCGACGACAGCACGGTGCAGATGCCGGCCTCCACCATGCGCGCCGCCGACGCCCAGCCGAGATGCGATCGTCCGCGCACCACGTTGGGGCCGCCCATCACCACCGCGTCGTCGGCCGCTCGCGCCGCGCGCGCGACCTCCTCCCGCATCGGAAACTCGCAGATGCGGGCGCCAAGCGCGCGAAATCCTTCGCGGGTCGATATGCTGTCGTCATCGTGGCTGGCGATCGGGAATGCGCACCGCGTGCGCGGCGGCGGCGATGCGATCGAGTCCGGCGGGAACCTCGGCGGCGCGCGCCTCTACCCGCGCGGCGAGTGCACGGAACGCCTCCAAATCCATGCCGGCGCGCTCGCTGTATTTCGCGCCGGCGACGGGATCGCGCAGCTTGCGCAAGATGGCGGGCGCGTGGTCGTTGAACGCCAGCAGATGCACCCGCCCCGCCTCGATGTCGCGAGACCGCGGTCTCCAGCGCCTCGAGGTTGTACGTCTCCCAGCGCAGATGCACCCGCATGTCGCAGGTCCATGGTCGGCTGCCCAGTGCATCCAGCAGCGCGCGCCAAGTCTCGATGCCGCGCAGCCCCGGCTCCCAGGAGAGCGTCACGCCATGAAACGCCGTGGTGATGCCGTTGGCGAGCAACTGCGCCTCGGTGTCCGCAAGCGCGATCGACGCCGGGAAATCCACGCCGGGGCGCGGTTGCAACTGGCGCTCGAACGCGTCGCCGTGAATGTCCACGATTCCCGGCAACACCAAAAGGTCGGTGGCATCGAACCGGAGGCCGCGCGCATGACCGTCGATCTCGCCGATGCGCCCGTCTTCGAGACAGAGATCGGCGACTTGTCCTCGCCGTCCGGCATCAAGACGCAGCCGCCGGTGATGCTCAGGTCCATTGACGTCCTTACGGTTCGAAGACGATTTGCACGCGCGGCCTGGGATAGCGCGCCACGCCGTATTCCACCACCAGCCCGGCGCGATCGACGTTGATATTCTCCGTCACCAGCAGCGGACGCGCGCGCGGCGTGCGCAGCAGTGCGGCCTCCTCGGCGCTCGGCATCCGCGCGGTGACGCGCGTGTCCGGCGCCGATAATCGGCGACCCCGACACGGCCGAGCGCGTCCGTCACGGTGCCGTCGCGCAGCGCCTCCAGCAGCCCCGCGAGCCGGGGCGGAAACGATGCGTCCCGAGGCTGACCGGGCGATCGTCCGCCAACCCGAGCCGCTCCAGAACCACAATCGGCGTTCCTTCGCCGATCCCCAGCGCGGCCGCGGTGGCGGCATCCGCCGCCTCTTCCTCCAGCCGCAGCACGCGCCCCGACGGCTCCTTGTTGTGACGGCGGACCCACTCGGAAAATCGTGTGCGCGGCTCCACCACATAGTCGAGCACGTCCTCGGGGACGAAGGCGCCGCGCCCGTGCTCCACCCGAAGAAGACCGGCACGCGCCAGTTCATCGACGGCGCGGCGCAGCGTGTGCCGGTTGACGCCGAACCGCTGCGCCAGCGCGGCCTCGCTCGGCAGCCGCGCACCGGGAGGCAGCGTCCGACCGATATCGTCGCGCAGGCGCGCCGCGATCTGGCGCCAAAGCGCCAGTCCCGTCCTGCGCGACCGGTCGCAGCGAGGTCATCGCAACTTCATCCATCGTCGGTTGACGGTTAGCGCGACATCTCTAGATGTCTAGATAACTTGGAGCCGGCGATGGCCGACGCGAGCGACCGAACGCGCGGCGAGCGCTGGATGGCGGTGCTGGCGCGTGCCGAGCCGGACGCGCTGGCGACGGCGCTCGGCAATTTCGCCGACCTGCCGCCATGGCGTGTGCTGCGCGGCCCGGAATGCGGGCTGGTCATGGTGCGCGGCCGTGCCGGCGGCGGCGGCTCGGCGTTCAATCTGGGCGAGATGGCGGTCACGCGCTGCACCGTTCGCGTCGCCGGCGGCGAAGTCGGGCACGCCTATATCGCCGGCCGCGATCGGCGCCGGGCCGAACTGGCGGCGGCGGTGGATGCGCTGATGCAGCGCGCCGATTTGCGCGCGGCGTCGAGGCCGCGGTGATCGCCCCGCTCGCCCGTGCGCAGGCGGAGCGGCGCGCGAACGTCGCGGCCAAGGCGGCGGCGACCCGCGTGCAGTTCTTCACCATGCGGACGATGCGCGGATGAGCCTGGTCGATCGTCCCGGCTTCGCCGATCCCGTCGCCCAATCGCAGGCCTGCTTTCGCGCGGTTCTCGATGCGATGGCGCGGCCGGGGCGCATCGACAAGGTGGAGCTCGTCGATCCGCCGCCGCCGCTCTGGCGGCCGCCGCCGCGGTGCTGCTCACGCTGAGTGACCACGAGACGCCGCTATGGCTCGACGCCGCTTTCGCATCGGCCTGCGACTGGTTGGCCTTCCATTGCGGCGCCGGCTTCGGCGTCGCGGATGAGGCGGCATTCGTCGTGGCGCGCGAGCTTCCGGATTTGAGCGCCTTGCGCCAGGGTGCCGACGAGGCGCCGGAGGAATCGGCGACGGTAATCCTTCAGGTCCCGGCTTTGGGCACCGGCGCACGGTTTCGCCTGAGCGGGCCCGGACTACCGCGCGCCGACCGATTTTCGGTGCGACGGTCTGCCCGAGGACTTCGCCGCGCGATGGGCCGCGAACCACGCCCTGTTCCCGCGCGGCATCGACCTCATTCTGTGCGCCGGCACCGCGCTTGCCGCATTGCCGCGTACCGCCGCGGTGGAAAGCTGATGGCGTATGTCGCGGTTAAAGGTGGCGAGCGGGCGATCGACGCCGCCCATGCATGGCTCGCCGAGGAGCGCCGGGGTCCGCCCGATTTCCCCGCCCTGTCGCCCGGGCAGATCGCCGGCCAGCTCGGCCGCGCCGTCGATCGGGTGATGTCCGAGGGCTCGCTGCACGATCCCGGACTGGCGGCGCTGGCGATCAGGCAGGCGCAAGGCGATCTGGTGGAGGCGGCGTTTCTGGTGCGGGCGTTCCGCACCACGCTGCCGCGCTTCGGCGTCTCGCTGCCGATCGAAACCGCTGCCATGGCGGTGCGCCGCCGTGTCTCCGCCACCTTCAAGGACTTCCCCGGAGGGCAGGTGCTCGGGCCGACCACCGACTACACGCATCGGCTGATCGATTTCGGCCTGGATCAAGTCCGAAGTCCCGATGGCGCCGACGGCAACGCCGGAGCACGAGCCGATGCCGCGGGTTCACGACATTCTCGGCCAAGAGGGGTTGATCGAGGCGGATGCGCCGGACGCGGCGCGAGCCCGGCGACCTTACGCGCGAGCCGCTGCGCTTTCCCGCCGATCGGGACGTTCGCCTGCAGGCGCTGGCGCGCGGCGATGAAGGCTTCCTGCTGGCGCTCGGATACTCCACCCAGCGCGGTTACGGCGGCACGCATCCGTTCGCGGGCGAAATCCGGATGGGCGAGGTATCGGTGGAGATCGAGCCCGCAGAACTGGGTTTCGCCATCGACATCGCCGACATCGTCGTGACCGAGTGCCAGATGGTTAACCAGTTCAAGGGCTCGAAGACCACGCCGCCGCAGTTCACCCGCGGCTACGGGCTGGTGTTCGGCCACTCCGAGCGCAAGGCGATGGCGATGGCGCTGGTCGATCGGGCGATGCGCGCCGCCGAGTTGGGCGAGGAGGTGACGGCGCCGGCGCAGAACATCGAATTCGTGCTGTACTCACGCCGACAATATCGAGGCGACCGGTTTCGTCGAGCACCTGAAGCTCCCGCACTACGTCGATTTCCAGAGCGAACTGGAGGCGGTGCGACGGCTGCGCAATGCCGTCGGGTTGGCGGAGGCCGCCGAATGAACGGCTACAATTTCGCCTATCTCGATGAACAGACGAAGCGGATGATCCGCCGCGCGCTGCTGAAGGCGGTGGCGATCCCCGGTCATCAGGTGCCGTTCGGCTCGCGCGAGATGCCGCTTCCTTATGGCTGGGGCACCGGCGGCATCCAGGTCACGGCCTCGATTCTCGGCGCCGCCGATGTGCTCAAGGTGATCGACCAGGGAGCCGATGACACCACCAACGCCGTCTCGATCCGTCGCTTCTTCGCGCGCACCGCAGGCGTCGCCACCACCACGCATACTGATGAAGCAACGGTGATCCAGACCCGGCACCGCATTCCGGAGACGCAGCTCCGCGACGATCAGATCATCGTCTATCAGGTGCCGCAGCCGGAACCGCTATCGCGCCTCGTGCCCTCGCGCGCGGAAACGCGGCGCATGCACGCGTTATCCGATTACGGGGTCATGCATGTGCGGCTTTATGAGGATGTCGCGCGGCTCGGCCAGATCGCGATCAGCTACGACTACCCGGTGATGGTGAATCGTCGCTACCTGATGTCGCCGAGCCCGATCCCGGCCTTCGACAATTCCAAACTGCACCGGATGCCGGCTTTGCAGTTATTCGGCGCCGGCCGCGAGAAACGCATCTACGCCATTCCGCCCTATACCGAGGTGCGCTCGCTCGATTTCGAGGACCACCCGTTCCACCCGTCACGGGCGCCGCATGTATGCGGCTTGTGCGGCGCCGCCGACAGCTATCTCGACGAGGTGGTGACGGATGATCGCGGCGGGCGGCTGTTCGTATGTTCGGATACCGATTACTGCGAGGGACGGCGGCCACCTCACCCGCCGGCGGAGAGGCGAAACGACGGAGTGCGCCGTGACATCACCTCTCCCGCTTGCGGGAGAGGTCGCCGCGCCGGAACGGCGTGGCGGGTGAGGGTGCCGCGCGTGGCGCCGCTCCTCGCCGCCAGCGACCTCTGGCTCGCCTTCGGTGCCATCCCGGCGCTCTGCGGCGTCGATGTGGAGCTGTGGCCGGGCGAGATTCTTGCGGTGGTGGGCGAATCCGGATCGGGCAAGACCACGCTTTTGAATACGCTGTCGGGCCGCCTCGCCCCCGACTGCGGCCGCGTGTGGTATCGCGATCCGGCAGGGCGGACGCATGACGTGCATGCGATGCCGGCGCCCGCGCTGCGGCTTCTGCACCGCTCCGATTGGGGCTTCGTGCAACAGGACCCGCGCGCCAGTCTGCGCATGAATGTCAGCGCCGGCGGTAATATCGGCGAGAGTCTGATGACGCGCGGCGCTCGCCATTACGGCGGAATTCGCGCCGCCGCACTGGACTGGTTGCAGCAAGTCGAGATTGACGCCGATCGCATTGATGATCTTCCCCGCACCTTTTCCGGCGGCATGTTGCAGCGTCTGCAGATCGCCCGGGTGCTGGTCACTCATCCGCGTCTCGTGTTCATGGACGAGCCGACGGGTGGACTGGACGTCTCGGTGCAGGCGCGCCTGCTCGATCTGATCCGCCGATTGGTCACGCGCTCGGCATCGCCGCCGTTCTCGTCACCCACGACATCGCGGTGGCCCGGCTTCTGGCTCCGCGCATCATGGTGATGCAGCGAGGCAGGGTGGTGGAGACGGGGCTCACCGACCAGGTTCTGGACGATCCTCGCCACCCGTACACGCAGTTGCTGGTCAGTTCCGTCTTGCAGGCGTAGGACCGCCGGGCTAGTTCCGGAGGCAACACCATGGCTGCCTTTGCCGGAGGGTTGTCGGATGCCTCGCTTCGTCCCCTTCCTGGCCTGCGCGCTCGCGTTGCCGCCCATCGCCTCCGGGGTCGCGCAGGAACGGACGTTGCGCATCGGACTTCGCGAGGACGCCGACCTGCTCGATCCGACGCTCAGCTCCAGCTATGTCGGCCGGCTCGTCTTCGCCGCGCTCTGCGACAAGCTGTTCGACATCAACCCTAAGCTGGAGATCGTACCGCAGCTCGCCACCGGCTACGAATATAGGGATCCGACGCATCTGGTGATTCATCTCCGCGCGGGAGTGAAATTCCAGGATGACGAGCCGGTGGACGCCGAGGCGGTGAAGGTCACGCTGATGCGCGATCTGACCGCCAAAGGCTCGATGCGGCGGAGCGAAATCAACTCGATCGACACCATCGACGTCATCGATCCGCTGACAGTGCAGCTCAACCTCAAGGCACCCGACGCCCCGCTGATCGCTCAGCTCGCGGATCGGTCGGGGATGGTGCTGCCGCCGGGGGCGCTGGCTCGGGCGGGCGACAAATTCGCGCTGCACCCGGTATGCTCCGGCCCGTTCAGCTTCGTCGAGCGGGTGCCGCAGGATCACATTCTGCTGCAACGCTTCCCCGGTTACTGGAACCCGGGCGCGATCCACTTCGATCGGGTTCTGTATCTGCCGAACCCGAACCCATCGGGTCCGGCTGGCCAATCTGCAGGCGGGGGCGCTCGATCTGGTGGAGAACATCGTGCCGACCGATGTGCCGGCGGTGCAGCGGAATCCGGCACTCAAGCTCGCGATCGGCGACAGCCTGTTCTATACCGGCACCGCGCTCAATACGGACAATGGACCGCGAGCTGATTCGCCGATCGGTCGGGATGCCCTGGTCCGCCAAGCCTTCGAGCTGTCGCTCGACCGCGCCGCAATCATCCGGGTGGTCTATGACGGGCTTTATACGCCGACCGCGCAGGCGAACTCGCCGAGCTCGCCCTACTACGTTCCTTCCATCCAGCCGCCGCCGCGCGACATCGGCAAAGCACGCGCGCTGTTGCAGCAGGCGGGGCTGAAGCCGCCGGTTCCCGTGGCCCTGCTGGTCGGCAACAGCGCCGACACGCAGCAGGTGGCCGAGGTGATGCAGGCGATGGCGCGCGAGGCCGGGTTCGACGTCAAGATCACCGCCATGGAGGCCGCATCCTCGCTGCAGACGGCGCTTGCCGGGCGCTTCGAAGCCTTCAATGCCTTCTGGTCCGGCCGCATCGATCCGGATGGCAACATGTATCAGTTCCTGCACTCCGGCGGCGCCTTCAACTACGGCCATTACAGCAACCGGGAGATGGACCGGCTGCTGGACGGGCAGCGTCGGACCGGTGATGCCGAGGAGCGTCAGGCACTCATCGCCAAGATCTGGGAGCAGGAACGCAAGGACCTGCCGCTGATCTATTTGTGGAATCCGAAGAACACGGTCGGGATGCGCAAACAAGTCCAGGGCTTCGTGCAAATTCCCGACGGCATCATCCGGTTGCAGGGCATGAGCATCGCGCCGTGATGACGTGACCCCTGCTGCCGAGGGTTGCTTGCGGCGGCAAGGCTGCGGGCTAGAATTGCCGCGGCAACGGGGAAAAATCATGTGGGAACCCAGCGATCGCTACCCGGACCCGGTGGTGCGGGTGATGCACCCCGACTTCAACAAGTATCGCCTGCCGCTCGCCTCCGTCGAACGCCTCTACACCGGCTGCCGCTGGTCGGAGGGTCCGGTCTACCTGGGCGATGCTCGTTGCCTGCTGTGGTCCGATATTCCAAACGATCGGATTCTGCGCTGGGACGAGGAGACGGGCGCGTCAGCGTCTGGCGCAAGCCGTCGAACAACGCCAACGGCAACACCCGCGACCGCCACGGCCGGGTCGTCACCTGCGAGCATCGCGGGCGGCGCGTGGTGCGCACCGAGCATGACGGCGCGCTTACGACGCTGATGGACCGCCATGAGGGCAAACGCCTCAATTCGCCCAACGACGTGGTTGTGGCCGCCGACGGCGCCGTTTGGTTCACCGATCCGACCTTCGGATTGCTCGGCTACTACGAGGGCGAGAAAGTCGAGTCCGAGCTCCCGGCGGCCATCTGGCGCATCGATCCGCAAACCGGACGCGCGCGCATGATCGCCGACGACATCGCCGGGCCCAACGGCCTCGCCTTCTCGCCCGACGAGCGCATCCTTTACGTCGTCGGCTCGCGCGAGACGCCACGCAAGATCTTCGCCTTCGACGTGATCGACGGCGAGCGCGTCGGCAACCGGCGGGTCGCGATCGACGCCGGCCCCGGGACGCCCGACGGATTCCGGGTCGATGTGGAGGGCAATCTCTGGTGCGGCTGGGGCATGGGCGAAGCGGAGCTGGACGGCGTTCGCGTGTTCAACCCGGCGGGTGAGCCGATCGGCCATATCGCGCTTCCCGAACGCTGCGCCAATCTCTGCTTCGGCGGGGCTGGCGGAACCGGCTGTTCATGGCGGCGAGCCACGGTCTATATGCGCTGTATCTGAACACGCAGGGCGTAGCGGGCGGGTAGTTGCCAACCTGACGCTCGCGCTGGCGCCGGGGAGTAGGCAACATGACGGAGATCGGGCTGTTCGAGGCGATGTACATGGCCCGTGCGATGCGACGCCTGAAGCCGGACCCGGTGCCCGAGAGTGTCCTCACGAAGGTGCTTGATGCGGCCATCCGGGCGCCGTCCGGCGGCAACGCGCAGAACTGGGCATTCATCGTCGTCCGCGATGCGGCGCAGCGGCAGAAGCTGGCAGCCGTTTACCGCAAGGCCTCGGACGAGGTTGCCGCGATCTACGCGGCGCGCGGACGCCCGGCTCACCAGACCGAGGAACAGTATCGGCGCATGATCGAGGCCGGCGCCTGGCTTTGGGATCACATCGGCGACGCGCCGGTTCTGCTGGTGCCGTGCCTGAGAAGGCGGGATATGCCGCCGCGCGACTCTCTGCCGCCGAGCGTGGCGGCGCGCTATGACGCGCATCTGGCCTATCAGGAACAAATCCGCGGATCGAGCATCTACCCGGCGATTCAGAACATCGTCCTGGCGTGCCGGGCACTCGGGCTCGGCACGCTTATCACCACCAACTACATCCTGTACGAGGATGAGGTGCGCTCGCTGCTCGGCCTGCCGGATGACGTGTTCACCTTTGCGCTGATGCCGATCGGCTATCCTCGGGGCCGGTACGGACCGCTCTCCCGCCGTCCCGTGTCCGAGGTGGCGTTCGCGGATTCCTGGGGGCGCCCCTGGCCGGCCTGAAATTCCATCCGGAGGGTTGCGATGATCGGAAAGGCGATGATGCGCGTGGTGTCGTCGCTCAACACGCTGGTCTATCGCGGAAGCGGCGGCCGGCTGATGGGGCGGTTTCCATCCGGCGCCCCGGTTTGTCTGCTGACGACCACGGGGCGGCGGTCCGGGCGACGGCGCACGGTGCCACTGCTCTTTCTCTCCGAGGGTGACGATCTGATCGTGGTCGCCTCGCAGGGCGGCGCGCCGCGTCATCCGGGGTGGTATCTGAATTTGCGCGCGAACCGGGAGGCCGAGGTGGAACTGGGCCGTAGGCGCGTGGCGGTGGAAGCCCGGGATCTGGACGGGGCGGAGCGCGACCGGCTGTGGCCGCGTTTGGTGGCGATGTATCCGCCGTATGAGGCGTACAGGCAGCGCACGACGCGGGTGATACCCCTGGTGCGGTTGCGGCCGCGCCAGGGCGGGATGTCTTGAGCGGGGTATAGCCGCCCTTGCCCACTTATCCCCGCTGAGGAGAGGGGAGTGATGCACGCCGGACGGCGGTCCGGCAAAGCGGCTCAGCGGCCGGTCAGGATGCGCTCCACCAACTGCCGCACAGTCGGGATGAAGCCGTTGGAGTAGAACGGGTCGCGGCCGAAGCGGAAGGCGTTATGGCCGCTGAACATCAGGTTGTGCTCCACCGTCTCGGGATTGTCGGCATCGTGGCCGATCGTTTGCAACGTCTTCTGAATGCAGAAGCTGCGCGGGTCGGGGCGCTTGCCGTTGGTGAATTCGGGGCCCTGCTGGCTCCAGTTGGAGAACCGGCACTGGCTGAGGCAGCCCATGCACGCGATCTGATCGCGGGTGATCTCGCGCGCCTTTTCGGGGGTGACGAAAATCAGGGTCGAGTCCGGTGTGCGCAACGCCTCGGTGAAACCGTGCGCCTCCCAGCCGCGCACCCGGCCGAGATCGGGGTCGGTGAGATACACCGTGCGTTTGCGCGGGCCGACGCCATAGACAGCCACGTGATCGCCCACCGGCTCGGTCGTGAACGCCACCTGATGATCGCTGCGTTCGCGCAGCTCACGGATGAAGCTGTTATTGACGGCGCTGGACCAGAAGCCGGTCGGGCTGAAATGATTGAGGAAGACGTCGCCTTCCTGCAACGTCGGCAGCCGGCGCTTCCAGGCCTCGCCGATCGGGCTTTCCTGCGTCAGAAGCGGGCGGGTGCCGAACTGGAAGGCGACCGGGCCGAGATCGGGATTGTCGACCCAGTCCTCCCACTCCTCCAGCCACCACACCCCGCCGGCCATGATGATCGGGGTCTCGTGCAGGCCGAATTCGCGCATCTGCCGGCGCAACGCCAGCACGCGCGGGAACGGGGCTTCCGGCCGTTGCGGGTTTTCGCTGTTGGAAAGGCCGTTGTGGCCGCCCGCCAGCCAAGGGTCCTCATAGACCACGCCGCCGAGCAGCGCGGCGGCCTTGTGGTATGCGCGGCGCCAGAGCGCGTTGAACGCCCGGGCCGAGGAGACGATCGGGTAATAATGGACATTGAAGCGCGCCGCGATCTCGGAGACGCGATAGGGCATCCCGGCGCCGCAGGTGATGCCGTTGATCAGCCCCTTGGCCTGCTCCAGTGCGCCGGTCAGGACGCGCTCGGCGCCCGCCATCTCCCACAGCACGTTGGCATGGATGCGGCCCCTGCCGCCGGCGATCTCGTAGGCACGACGGGCCTGCGTCACCGCGCCGCGGATGGCGTAGGCGATCAGCTCCTCGTGGCGCTCGCGGCGCGTGCGGCCGTGATACACCTGCGGGATCACGCGCCCCTCGGCGTCGAAGCTGTCGGCGTTCACCGCGCTGAACGTGCCGACGCCGCCGGCGAGCGCCCAGTTGCCGCAGGAGATGCCGTTCGAGATCGACACGCCCTTGCCGCCCTCCACCAGCGGAAGGATGTCGATTCCGCCCATGCGGATGGCGTTAATGAGTTTCATGGACGCTCTGCTTTCCAGCCAGACCCGGGGCGTCGCCGCGAAGCCCTCCCGACAACTCCGTCATGGCCGGGCTTAACCCGGCCATCCAACGCAAGTTCCCCGGCGAACAGAACTTGCGCCGGATGCGCGGGTCAAGCCCGCCATGACGGTTCAGCAACGGCTACTCGCCCGCCGCCGCCTCCGACGGCTCGCGCCGCTCGCGTTCCCGATCGCGATCCCCGCGCCCGGGCTTCGCTCCCACCTTGTCGGTGATGTCCTCGCCCGTCGCCTGATCGACCACCCGCATCGACAGCTTGATCTTGCCGCGATCATCGAAGCCCAGCACCTTCACCTTCACGCTGTCGCCGACATTGACCACGTCCGTCGTCCTGCCGACCCGGCCCTGCGCCAGTTCGCTGATATGCACCAGCCCATCGCGCGAGCCGAGGAAGTTCACGAAGGCACCGAACTCGGCGGTCTTCACCACCTTGCCGTTGTAGATCACGCCGACTTCGGGCTCGGCCACGATGCCGCGGATCCAGTCGATCGCCGCCTGCGCCCGGTCCTGCTCGGTGGCGGCGATCTTGATCGTGCCGTCGTCGTTGATGTCGATCTTGCAGCCGGTGACTTCGACGATCTCGCGGATCACCTTGCCGCCGGTGCCGATGACCTCGCGGATCTTCTCCTTCGGCACGTTGATCACGGTGATCCGCGGCGCGTTGGCGGCGACATCGCCGCGCGCGCCGGTGATCGCCTTCGCCATCTCGCCCAGGATGTGCATCCGCCCGTCACGCGCCTGATCGAGCGCGATGCGCATGATCTCCGGCGTGATCGACGTGATCTTGATGTCCATCTGCAGGCTGGTGACGCCCTTTTCCGTCCCCGCCACCTTGAAGTCCATGTCGCCCAGATGGTCCTCGTCGCCCAGGATGTCGGAGAGCACCGCGAAGCCGCGATCCTCCTTGATCAGGCCCATGGCGATGCCGGCGACCGGGCGCGTCAGCGGCACGCCGGCGTCCATCAGCGCCAGCGACGCGCCGCAGACGGTTGCCATTGACGACGAGCCGTTGCTCTCGGTGATCTCGGAGACGACGCGCAGCGTGTAGGGGAACGCCTCCTTCTTCGGCAGCAGCGGATGGATCGCCCGCCAGGCGAGCTTGCCGTGGCCGATCTCGCGCCGTCCGGGGCTGCCCATGCGGCCCGCCTCGCCCACCGAGTAGGGCGGGAAGTTGTAGTGCAGCATGAAGTGCTCGCGGTATTCGCCTTCGAGCGCATCGACGATCTGCTCGTCCTGACCGGTGCCGAGGGTCGCCACGCACATCGCTTGCGTCTCGCCGCGGGTGAACAGCGACGAGCCGTGCGCGCGCGGCAGCAAGCCCACCTCGGCGACGATCGGGCGAACGGTGCGGGTGTCGCGCCCATCGATGCGCACGCCGGTATCGAGGATTGCGTTGCGGACGATGTCGGCTTCCAGCTTCTTAAACAAATCCCTGGCCTTATCGGCGTCCAGACCGTCTGCCGCGATCGCCGCCAGTGTGGTCTTCTTGGCGGCCTCGATGCGCTCGTGCCGCGCGGCCTTCTCCTTCTCGGCATAAGCGCCGGCGAGATCGGCGCGGGCCAGCGCGTCCAGCGCGCGCCGACAAGGCCTCTCCTCGGCTGGCGCCTCCGGCAGCGGCCACGGCTCCTTGGCGGCGTGCTCGGCTAACTCGATGATCGCCTCGATCACCGGCTGGAACGCCTGATGGCCGAAGGTCACGGCGCCGAGCATCACCTCCTCGGACAGTTCATGCGCCTCGCTCTCGACCATCAGCACGCCTTCGGCGGTGCCGGCGAGCACCAGGTCGAGCTGCGTGGTCTCAGCTGCTCCGCGGTGGGGTTGAGCAAATAGCGCCCCTCCCGGTATCCCACGCGACAGGCGCCGATAGGGCCGAAGAAGGGAATGCCCGACAAGGTCAGCGCCGCCGAGCAGCCCACCATCGCGACGACGTCGGGGTCGTTCTCCAGGTCGTGGCTGAGCACCGTCGCGATGACCTGCACCTCGTTGCGGAAGCCGGCGGGAAACAGCGGACGGATCGGCCGGTCGATGAGTCGGCTGACCAGCACCTCGTTTTCCGACGGCCTGCCCTCGCGCTTAAAGAACCCGCCGGGGATCTTGCCGGCCGCGAACGCCTTCTCCTGGTAATTCACCGTCAGCGGGAAAAAGTCCTGGCCAGGGCGCGCGGAACGGACCCCGACCGCCGTGCAGAGCACGATGCGTATCGCCGTAGCGGACCAGCACGGCGCCGTCGGCCTGGCGGGCGATCTTGCCGGTCTCGAGCACCAGCTTGCGCCCGCCCCAGTCGAGTTCCTTGCGGTAGTAGTTGAACATGCCTCGTCCTTCGATGCGGGCGGCATCGGCGGACAACCCCGATCGCCCTCGGGTCGGCGGGAACGGCGTCTCGGGTCACAGGGGGCGCGGGCTGCGCGCGGCGCAGACCGCGGGCCATGTGGCCGGAAACGCCGTCACGTCCCGTCTCGGCAGGGAGCGCGGTGCTTCATCCGCCGCATGTCGCGACGTGGGGCTTGGCCCCGGAATTGCCCCGCGCCGCCATTGGCGCGGGGGTCGTTCACGACGCGGATATGGGAGGCCGCGCCGTGGTTGTCAGTCCCGCGTCAGCGGCGCAGACTCAAGCGCCCGATCAGTGTCTGGTAACGCCGGCTGTCCTTGCGCTTCAGGTAGTCCAGCAGCCGCCGGCGCCGGCCGACCAGCATCAGCAGGCCGCGACGGCTGTGAAAGTCCTTGGCGTGAGTCTTCAGATGGTCGGTGAGGTTGGTGATCCGCTCCGACAGCAGCGCCACCTGCACCTCCGGGCTGCCGGTGTCGGCGGTGCCGGTGGCGTATTCGGATACCAAGGCGCCGCGGCGCTCGGCGGTAATCGACATCGGTTGCTCCTTCTCGGGGGAGAATTGCGCGTGCTAAAGGATGCGTTCCGGCCGCAACCATCCTTCGGCCAGCCGGCACAGCCCGATCACGCGGCCCCCCGCCATGGCACGCGCCAAGCCCCCATCGGGATCGGCGGTGCCGGAATCCGGCCCATCAGCGACGACCAGGCTGATCGCCTGGCCGTGCCGCAGGTCGGCGGCCTCGGCTTCGGTCAGGGCCAGCGCCGGGATGTCGGCCAGCGCGGTCGCGACCGGAAGCAGGAGGTCCGGGGAAGCCGGCGCGGTATGGTCCGGCGGGGCGAGTTTGTCCAGCGCAATCGCTGAAACCTCCAGAAACGGCCCGACCCGCAGGCGCCGGAGGGAGGCCACATGGCCCAGCGTGCCGCAGGCGCGCGCGAGGTCGCGGGCGAGGCTGCGCATATAGACGCCCTTGCCCGACTGCACCTCGAACACCGCGGTGTCGGCGTCGGGCCGCTCGAACAACGCGAACCGATCGACACGCGCCGGACGCGGCTCCAGGACCGGAATCCGGCCCTCGCGCGCCATGTCATAGGCCCGCTCGCCGGCCACCTTCACCGCCGAGTAGTCGGGCGGAACCTGCATGATGTCGCCGCGGAAAGCGGCCAGGGCGGCTTCGATCGCCGCATCGGTCGGCCGCGCGTCGGTGCTCGCGGTCACCTCGCCGTCGGCGTCGTCGGTGTCGCGCGCCTCGCCGAACCGGAGGGTGAACCGATAGAGCTTGGTGCCGTCCATCACGTACGGCACCGTCTTGGTCGCCGCCCCGAACGCCACCGGCAGGACGCCGGTCGCCAGCGGATCGAGCGTGCCGCCATGCCCGGCCTTCTGCGCGTCGAAGGCGCGGCGTACCCGGTTCACCACATCGGTGGAGGTGAGCTTCGGCGGCTTGTCGACGACCAGCCAGCCGTCAAGCGGCCGGCCGCGCGGCTTGCGACGCGACATGGGGGACTCCTCGGGCGGGTTAATCGGCCCAAGGATCAAGGATGTCGAGACCCGTATCGCCCGTCGCTCCACGACGCAGTCGTGGGATCGTTGGGGCGGAAACGGCCTTTGTGAGCATCGGGGCGACCGCCCCGACGGGCGGCCGGTGAGGGGCGCAGCCCCTCGGCCGGTTGCCCGCCGGGCCGTGGCTTCCCTACCGATTTCCCCGTGGTAGGCTCGGAAGCGGTGCCGGCAATCGCCGGCCGGCCGTGGCTTCCCTACCGATTTCCCCGTGGTAGGCTCGCTGTCCGCGTCGCGCTGCGCCGTGCGGCCGTGGCTTCCCTACCGATTTCCCCGTGGTAGGCTACCATGGGCATGGACGTGTTGGTGACGCCGTGGCTTCCCTACCGATTTCCCCGTGGTAGGCTAAAAAGAAGTCCGGCGCTATGCCGAAGGTGGGCCGTGGCTTCCTTACCGATTTCCCCGTGGTAGGCTGGATCGCGCGAGGCGGCGTGGCGCCGTGGCGGCCGTGGCTTCCCTACCGATTTCCCCGTGGTAGGCTGATGCGAGCGCGCCGGGTCCGCAGCGGCGCCGTGGCTTCCCTACCGATTTCCCCGTGGTAGGCTCGGCGTTGCCGGCGCCAGTGCGCCGCTGCCGTGGCTTCCCTACCGATTTCCCCGTGGTAGGCTGCTGGCTTAGCTGCCACCGTCGGCGGCGCCGTGGCTTCCCTACCGATTTCCCCGTGGTAGGCTTTCACGGACGGGCGCATGGGAGGCATCGGCGCCGTGGCTTCCCTACCGATTTCCCCGTGGTAGGCTCGGCAGCCGCGCATCGGAGCCGCCGTACGCGCCGTGGCTTCCCTACCGATTTCCCCGTGGTAGGCTCGCCGGTCACGCCGATGCGGCGCCAGTCGGCGCCGTGGCTTCCCTACCGATTTCCCCGTGGTAGGCTCCGTTGCGGCAGCGCGGCGCACATGCAGCAGGCCGTGGCTTCCCTACCGATTTCCCCGTGGTAGGCTAGTCGGCAATGGTAGAGCCGCGTCCGGTGCCGTGGCTTCCCTACCGATTTCCCCGTGGTAGGCTGCGCTGACCGCGCGCGGCGCCGATCCGTGGGCCGTGGCTTCCCTACCGATTTCCCCGTGGTAGGCTCGCCGCCAGTGCGATGCGCGTCGCGCAATGCCGTGGCTTCCCTACCGATTTCCCCGTGGTAGGCTCCTGCGCAGCGCCATGAGCGTCGCCGACGCCGTGGCTTCCCTACCGATTTCCCCGTGGTAGGCTGCGGCGCGTCGCGCGGCGCCGCCGCGCGCCGTGGCTTCCCTACCGATTTCCCCGTGGTAGGCTGACCGCGCACCGAGCGCGTCGACGTCGCCGCCGTGGCTTCCCTACCGATTTCCCCGTGGTAGGCTATCGGCGCACGTCGATGCCGCGCAGCACGGTGGCCGTGGCTTCCCTACCGATTTCCCCGTGGTAGGCTATCGCTGACGCCGCTGGCGCGCTCGCACCGGGCCGTGGCTTCCCTACCGATTTCCCCGTGGTAGGCTGCGCGCGGCGGCGCGTCAGCGCTGCGACTGCGCCGTGGCTTCCCTACCGATTTCCCCGTGGTAGGCTTCGGCGCTACCTGCGCCGCGCAGCGGCCGCCGTGGCTTCCCTACCGATTTCCCCGTGGTAGGCTCGGTTGCGCGTAAGTTCTGATTAGACTGTGATTTCCGCCTCTTGCCGGGCCGGAATTCACAGCAGGACCATCTGCCGGGAGCCGACCGACTCGGTTTTGGTGGCCTGACCGAGCAACAGCTTCATGCGCCCGTACTGGCGGTCGGTGACCTGCAATGCCCGCACGCTGCCCTTTCCGGCAAATTCCGCGTGACCCGGGCCATGTGCTTCATCGCGCCGTCCTCGCCGCGGCACACCCGCGCATATACCGAAAACTGCAGCATCATGAAGCCGTCGTCCTTGAGAAAATGGCGAAACCGGTTCGCCTCGCGCCGCTCCGGCCTTCGTTCCCACCGGCAAGTCGAAGAACACGAACAACCACACGAAACGCGCCTCCGCCGGCTTCATGCGTTTCGATGGGCAGAACCGGCAGCTGCAAGCAGGCCAGGCCGTTTCTCTCCATCGCCCGGACCAGGCTTGCCGCCGCGCGCTCGGCGGCGACCAGCAAGCGTTACTGTCCTCGTCGCCCATCCGCGCTGTCTCCAGCGGCAAGGCGGCCAGTCGGCGCCGGTCCTCCGCGCGTCGGCTCGCCGTCGGACTCGATCCCGTCGTCCGGACATCTCCCACACCAAACGGTCGACGAAGGGACGAAACGGCTCCATCAGATCGTCGGCGAGATTGAAGGCGTTGCCGATGCTGGCGTGATTCAGACCGAGCGCCGGCCAAAGGCCGGCCGCCACGACGCCGCGCGCCACCGCCGAGCGCATCACCGCGTAGCCGTAGTTCAGCAGCATGTTGCGCTTGTCGCTGCGCGTCTCGCGCACGAAGTCACGGAACAGCCGCGCCCCAGTAGTGCCGCGCCGCCCGGGCTTCGACGTTGTCGGGATCGCCGGAGCCGACCAGCGCGCGCCATCGCCGTAAGGGCGCCGCGCATCCCCGCCGCAGAGCGCCAGCGCCGACTGCCTGATTGCCGATCTTCGCGCGCACGATGGCCTGCCACAGCCGCTTGCGCAGCGGCAGCGAGAGGCCGATCTGCAACGCCGCAATCTCCGCCTGCCGGTGATGCCGGTAGAAGGGCAGCATCATGCCGCTCGGCATATGCTGCGCGTCGGTGGTGATCAGCGCGACGCCGGCCTCCATGCAGGCCGAGATCAACGCCGTTGTCAGCGTACACCTGCGGGCGTGTCGATCACCACCCAGGCGACGTCCTCGATGGCCAGGCGCACCTCGCTGTCTGCCTGCGCTCACCACGATCTGCCCGTCGGCGAAGGACAGGCGCGACGGCTTGCTTAGGTGCAGACCACGCCATGCCATGTCCGGGTCTCACGCTCGATTTCGCGAAACGCGGCCCAGCCGATCCACCGCAAACTTGCGGAACGACAGCAGAGTTTTGGCCCCGATGCCCGCGTATCAATTGCTGTGCGAGTTTCCGGTCGGCAGAATGGCTACCGCCCCCGTGCTTCGATCCATTCCCCGGAAATATCCCTGAATTACCTCCCCATCCGGCTTCACCACCTGCACAAGGCTGTTTCCGAACAAGCTGAACAAGAACTCAAACGCGTCGACCGGCGTCCACTCCGCTTCAGCCGCATACGCCACGACCGCCCGGTCCGGCGGCTTCGGCCACTCCACCGCGATCCGCCATCTGATGCGGATAAATCGGCACCAGATGAAACCGATCCTTCCGCTTGCCGTTCCCGTTTTCCCGGAACACATCGACCCGCGACCATCTCGCCACGATCGGCCGAGCCGCCGCGCACGCACACCTGCGACCTTCTCCATCCGTCGCCAGCCGCACCTTGCGGATCACGTCGCCCTTCGGCGAGCGGGGCAGGGCGTCCTTGGGCTTCCCGGTCATCCAGCCACGCGCGCAGGGCTTCGCATGATCGCAGCCGTTGCGCTCCGCATCCTTGATCCTCGCCAGATCAGCCGGCTTTCAGCAGCTCGACCGCGCTCGCTCAAAAACGATGGTCTTCCCGTCCCGCTCCCGCACCTGCCGGATCGTCGCCGCATGCGCCTCGCCCCGCGCCCGCCGCCGCTCCGCACGGGAGACAAACACCGCTCCGACCGCCGCGATCGCCGCGTCGCGGAAGCCCGGCCAGGGTTCGTCCACATGCGGAAAGCTCGCGCGGCAGCGCCCCGCCGCTCCGCCTCCTGGAACGCCCTGGTCAGCCGGTTCAGCATCGCTCTCGCGTCGTTGCAGCGATGACGATCGCGTCCAGCGCGTGATGCCGGTCATCCTCGCGCCGTTTGCCCTGCATCGTCCTTCTTGATCTCACTCCAGCCCCCACGCCCGCCGCAGCTTTGCCGTCAGCCCGCCGGGCCGAGCCAGCACGTGCCGCGTTCCATCATCCGGGATAAACCGCGCCAGCATCCCCAGCAGCACCCGGGTCGCATATCGCGTGTCACCCAGATTCCGCGCCTTGAATTTCTCCTCCACCTCCTTCGCGTTCCGCCGCAGGTAGAAGCCGCCGCTTCTTCCGCCCGCTTCATCCCCTTGCAGCCCTCTACCCGCCGCTCGAAATCCGTCCCATTCCGCCGGTGTCTTTTCCGCCTGAAACCACTCGAACGGCGTGCGCCCGCGCTTCGCTGGTTTGCCTTCGCCGTGCACAGCGTCTTGTTCACGAAACGAATTGTCGCCGAACCTGCTCCAGGGCAGAATGTGGTCCACCTGCACCCGAATTGTCCGATGCAATGATCTGCTGAGGCCGGCGGATCTGCTCATCCGAATAGAGGCAACGCCCGTTCTGCTCCTTCCACAACTCGTAGCGGAGCAAATCTTCATTGCTTGGCGCCCTGCAGCAGTTCGTGAATATCCGCGCCGGCGCTTGTCCTTCTCCTTGTTCCGCGTCCTCGATCCCGCGCGAGATCTTGTCGCGCTCCTCGGCGCTCTTGCCGACATCGCGCGCCAGCTCGACGTGAATCCGATCGGGTAGCCCGTACTCGTGCACGATCGCACGCACCTGCTTCAGCATCTCGCCCAGCGCCTTGCGCGCCACCGGATTGCGCACGTCCTCGACCGTAACTGCGCGCGCGCGGCGTGATCGTAGCCGACCTCCTCGCAGGCCTCGGAATACATCAGGCCGCGCGCCGGAGCGGCTCCAGCAGCTCGTCGCGCGGCCTTGGCCGAGATATGGCCTGCGCCGCTGAACTCGCCGAAGCTCCCGCTTCCACACCGGCCATCACCGCTTCGACGATCAGCGGCTCCAGCCCGATTTCCTCAAGCCCCGCGCGGATCGACGCCGGACCGCCTCCCGGAACGTCACCACCTCCGCAATCCGGTCCAGCTGCACCGGGCGAATGGAGCAAACTGCGCCAGACGCCATCACCGAGCACCTGACGCAACGGCGTAGCTTCCCTCAGCTGCGTTGCCGCTGCGCGCCACCACGTCGTTGGCCTCATCCTCCGGCGAAACGCCATCGAATCGCGTGCGCAGGATGCAGGTCGAGCAGCCTTCCGCACGGACTTGAAGGAGATCTTCTTCTGTCGCGCCGAAATCCGCCGCCACCGCGGCGATCTGCTCGGCGGTCAGTCCAAGCGGCTCTGTCCGGCCCGCCGTCAGCCGAAATTCGCCAGCCGCGAAAGCAAGCGGAACAGCTCGAACGAATAGGACCGCCGGCGCGCCGTGCGCTTCTCCGCCCGGTCTCGAACGGGCAAGACTGCACGAGGTGCTCGCTGTCCTGCAGCGGCCGCTGGGAAAACGCGGCCTCTGCAAAGGCGGCCTCGAGTTCTTCCGCCGCGACTGGCATTCCCAGCCGTCGCTGCGCCGTCGAATAGCTGCCCGGACCTCATCGCTCCTGGTCGATCGCGCTAGCACCGATCGGGGTATAGTCGGCCGTCCGGTTGTGCTTGCGCTCTAGCAAAATAGGGATCGCGTGCAAACATCTCGCCGACCGTGCGCCACTGTCCGCAGTTTCCGCTGCACGTGCGCGTCGATCGCCTTCAGCATCTTCCGAGCTTTCGTCCGCCGCATTTGCCCCGCGGTCGCGCTTGGAATTCGACCGGAATCCCGCGATGACGCGCGATGTGCGCCAGCGCCACCGCGAATTCCTCGCCACCGAGCCGCCGATCCAGCGCCGTCGGCCCGCAACATCCAGGGATCGAGCCCCGGCATCGCCAGCACATCCCGCCCCGCCGCTGCGATCAGATCCATTTGAGCCGAACAGCGCGCGAACCGCAGCCATCCGTTGCCGCCGCCGCGCACGACGCGGCGCTGCCCGCCGGTGCATCCGGCGCAGCTGCATTGGTCGGCTTGCGCTCCTTGTCGGTCTCCGGGGCGTCGAACATCCGCACGCCGGCGGCAACCATCCTCCCCCGCCGCGTTGCCGTCCTCGTCGATCAGCGCCCAGCCGACCGAGGCGATCCCGCCATCGATTCCCAATACCCGCACTTGCCGCCTCCAATCCCCGGCGTTGACAAACCGGTACGATTGCGCATCATTCTAGCGTGGGGAAATCGGTTGGGAAGCCACGGCAAGGTGGTTTTTCCACCGAAGGATTACCCTTCCGGCCCGCAAGCCTCGCCCGGGGGATTTCTCCCGGCGCATATCGGCACTTGATAAACGCTCCGACTTGACCCTGCTCCGGGCCCGGGAATGTCCACGCCCGGTATCTGGAATTGTCAATCCACCGGGGGCAATCCGCTCCCGCCGGAGCTGTACGGT
>CAVXKT010000008.1:0-51990 GCA_963762525.1 uncultured Pseudomonadota bacterium | reverse complement strand
GACGGCGGCCACAAAGGAAAGACTGACGAAAATTCCAACAATCCGATGATGTGAGGCGTTGGGAGTTCCTCCAGCTTAGCACCGGGCCACTGGCTGTTTCTGCCATAGAGGCCGATGGGCATTCCGCTCCTTCCTATTGCTGATATTGCTAACGAATTGATCTAACCTACGCCCAACCTTTCCGAACGTCACGAGAAGGCGAACAACGCGAGCGAGGACCATCACGAGCTTAAAGACGCATGCGGTAAGCCCGCTCTGCTCTTCCCAGATCCCAGATGCACGACGGCGCCTGTCCTCATTTCCCGTTCGGCGAGGCTGCCGCGCTCGGCAGGCGGAGCGGGCCGGTGCCGGGCATCCGCCTCCCGGGCATCGGCTCTTCCGCTCAGGCGGTCGGCGTGTCCTTGTGGTGCGCGAGCGCGCGCAACTCGTCCATTGCCTCCGAGAACCGGCGGTTGAGCAGGTTCAGTGCCTCGGTGTTGGAGCGCTGGATGGTCTCGCTCAGCTCCCGCATGATGCCGACCGCGCGCTCATAGCCCTGCTTCAGCAGTTCGGCTTGTCGGGCGGCCTTGGCCTGCGGCGTCTCCGACGTGCCGAGCAGCTTCATGCCCTCGGTCATCTCCGACATCGACTGCTGCATGATTTCCATCTGCCGGCGGGCGATGTTCTGCGCGCCCTCCAACGCCACCCGGTTGGCCGCGGTCAGCGCCTCGATATTGCGGCGATTGGATTTGCTCAGCGCCTCCATATCCGGCAATCCCGGCAACTTCATCTCGGCAAGCAGGCGCATGAAATCGGGCATTCCGCCCGGAGTGGATTGCTCGGCCATCGCTTCCCCCTGTGCTGCAGCCCCGGAAGCTTAGCCGGAGGGCCGCCGGCACGGGCCTTACGAATTCGTGCGCGACGTCAGACCGGGGGCGAGCCGAGGATGGGCAGCGGCGGCGGCGACTCAGGAGCCGGCGGTTCGGGGATGGGCGGCTCGGGGATGGGCGCGCTCCGGCTCCGGCGGCTCGGGGGCGGGCGATTCGGGCCTCGTCGCGCCGCCGCCGGATCCGCCAAGGCAGGCGGCGAGCCGGTCCGCGCGTTGCAAGGCGGTGTCCACCGCCGACATGGTCGCCGACATGTCCTCGGTCTCGTCCGCTCGCCAGGCCCGCAGCGCCAGCAGCCACACCCCGACCAGCCCGTGCACCCGCAGGCGGCCGCGCAGTCCGGCGGTGGAAACGCCGGCCGTCTCCAGTAGCCAAGCCATGCTGCGCCTGGTCGCGCACTCCAGCATGAGCGCGGTCGGCGGGTCGAACGGCAGCCGGCGCATCAGTGCCAGAACCCCGTCGCGATGCTCCTGCATGACGTCGAGCCGCTGCATCAGCAGATAGAATAGCCGGTCGCGCACGGTGCCTTCGCTCGGCGCCTGCGCCAGAGCGGCTTGATCGGCAAGTCGGCCGAACCGCAGCAGCAGGCTCGCACGGCCGGGAAACCGCTCCCGCGCCCGCGCGAGGTCGAGACCGGCGGTGCGCGCCGCCCGGACCACGCTCACTCGGTCCCAGCCGCGTTCCCCCGCCTGGGCAAATGCCGCGCCGATCAGGGCCTTGTCGAATTCCGCATCGGTCATCGGCAAAGAATAGCCGTGCCTGGCGGAAAAACCAGCGCCCGGCGAGCCCCGGATTGGCGGTCTGTGCCCGGTAATCACAAATACGCTGGCGTAAGCAGGGTCGGATGGGATACGCCCCGCCTCACCCGCCGGACAGAAGGCTTCGGAAGCGTTCTGTTAACCTTTTCGGAACCAGCTCGCCCCCAAGATGGCGCCGCCCTGCAGAACGACCGCGTCATGATCGTCCCCTCGCCTGCCGAGCCGTTCGGAAAACGACCCGGAGCCCCGCCTTGCGCATCCTGACCGTGTTCGGCACCCGGCCGGAGGCGATCAAGATGGCGCCGATCGTGCGTCGGCTGGCCGAGATCGCCGGCGTCACCCCGCTCGTCTGCGTCACGGCACAACACCGGCAGATGCTCGATCAGGTGCTGGAACTGTTCGCCATCCGCCCGGACCGCGATCTCGATCTGATGCGCACCGGCCAGGGGCTGACCTGGATCACCACCGCTGTTTTGGACCGGATCGGCGCGGTTTATGCCGAGCTGCGCCCCGACCGCGTGTTGGTGCAGGGCGACACCAGCACCACCTTCGCCGCCGCTCTGGCGGCGTTCTACGCCCGGATTCCGGTGGGCCATGTCGAGGCCGGGCTGCGCACCGGCAACATGCACTCGCCCTGGCCGGAGGAGATGAACCGGCGCCTGACCACGAATCTGGCCGATCTGCACTTTCCGCCGACCGAGCAATCGCGGCGCAACCTGCTCGCCGAGGGCGTGGATCCGTCCCGCGTGCTGGTGACCGGCAACACCGTCATTGATGCACTGCTGGAGGCGCTGGCGATCCTCGAATTCGGACGCCGCCCGCGCCGCCTCGGTCGCGCAGCTCCTGCCGCCGCCGCTGCTCGGCAAGCGGCTGATCCTGGTGACCGGGCACCGGCGGGAAAATTTCGACGGCGGCCTTGATCGCGTTGCCGACGGGCTGTTGCGGCTCGCGGCGCGCGGCGATGTCGAGATCGTCTATCCGGTCCACCTCAACCCGAACGTGCAGCAAGTCGCGCAAGCGCGGCTCGCCGCCCATCCGGCGATCCGGCTGATCGCGCCGCTCGACTATCTGCCTTTCATCGCCCTGATGCGACGCGCCGACCTCATCATCACCGACTCCGGCGGCGTGCAGGAAGAGGCGCCCTCGCTCGGCAAGCCGGTCCTGGTGACGCGGGACACGACCGAACGGCCGGAGGCGGTGGCGGCGGGAACCGTGGTGCTCGTCGGCACCGATCCGGACCTGCTGGTCGCGCAAGCGAGCCGCCTCCTTGACGACCGCGCCGCCTACGAGGCGATGAGCTTCGCGCACAACCCTTATGGCGACGGCCGGGCGGCCGGGCGCATCGTGGAGAGACTGCTGCATGGATAGTTTCGGGCGCATCAGCGTGGTCGGGCTAGGCTATATCGGTCTTCCCACCGCCGCCGTGTTCGCCGAGAACGGCGTCGAGGTGCATGGCGTCGATGTCAACCCGCGGGTGATCGCCACCATAAACGCCGGCAAGCCGCATTTCGGCGAGCCCAATCTCGACGCCCTGGTGCGTCGGGTGGTGGAAGCGGGCAAGTTCAGCGCCGCGCCGGCGGTCGCGCCGGCGGACGCCTTCATCATCGCCGTGCCGACGCCGCTGCGCGGCCACGGCGAGCGCGCCGTCCCCGACA
This sequence comes from uncultured Pseudomonadota bacterium, assembly GCA_963762525.1. Classification (GTDB taxonomy): domain Bacteria; phylum Pseudomonadota; class Alphaproteobacteria; order Acetobacterales; family Acetobacteraceae; genus DATFDN01. Next base: position 48,711 of record CAVXKT010000008.1, on the reverse strand, counting down.
CCTCGTTCGTCGAGGACGCGGCGCGCGCGATCGCACCCGTTCTGGCGGCAGGCAATCTGGTGATCCTGGAGTCCACCTCGCCGGTCGGCACCACCGAGCACATGGCGGCGATTCTGGCCGAGCTGCGTCCCGACCTCAGCTTCCCGCAGCAGCGCGGCGAATTGGCGGACGTGCAGGTGGCGCATTGCCCCGAGCGCGTGCTGCCCGGCCGCATCCTGGAGGAAGTGGTCAACAACGCTCGCGTCATCGGCGGCATGACCCGCAAATGCGCGCAGCGGGCGCTGGCGCTCTACAAGATCGTGGTGCGCGGAGAGTGCCGCCTCACCAATGCGCGCACCGCCGAGTTGGCGAAGCTCACCGAGAACGCCTATCGCGACGTCAACATCGCCTTCGCCAACGAGCTGTCGCTGATCTGCGACCGCCAACGCATCAATGTCTGGGACCTGATCGGCCTCGCCAACCTGCACCCGCGGGTGAATATCCTGAGCCCCGGCCCCGGCGTCGGCGGGCACTGCATCGCGGTCGATCCCTGGTTCATCGTCGCCACCAATCCCGAAGAAGCCACTCTGATCCGCGCCGCTCGCATCATCAATGACGCCAAGCCCGCACATGTCGTCGCCAAGGTGCGCGAGCGGGCGGCGGCGTTGAAGCATCCGGTCATCGCCTGCCTCGGCCTGTCCTACAAGAAAGACGTGGACGATCTGCGCGAGAGCCCGGCGGTGGAGATCGTGCGTCGGCTGGCCGAGGAGAAGGTGGCGGAGCTGCTGGTGGTGGAGCCGCATGTCGGCCGGCTGCCGCCGGAGCTCCGCGATCGCGGGCTCGAACTGCACGACTTCGACCAGGCGCTGCGAACGTGCCAACATGGTTCTGCTGCTGGTCGATCACATGAGCTTCATGCAAGTCGATCGCGACGTGCTGAAGGACAAGTTCGTGATCGATACGCGCGGCGTCTGGTAGCGGTCGTCGCAGCCGATGGTCGAGACGCGTCGCTGAAGCAGCAGGTAATCCGAAGCATCGCCGGCGCCTCGGCGACGCGCGCCACCGGCCAGATTTTGAACTGGCTGATGACGCTCGCGGTGGTGCGCTTCCTTCATCCGGCGGATTACGGACTGATGGCGATTACGATGGCCGTCACCGGATTCCTCGCCGCGATGAGCTATGTTGGCTTCAGCGACGTGCTGGTGCAGCGCAGGGATGCGTCCGACGCCGAAACCGGCGAGGCGTTCGGCTTGATCCTCCTCGTCAATCTGCTCGTTTCTCGATCGGGCTGCTCGCTCGCCGCGCCGGTGATCGCCGACTTCTACCATGATCCGCGACTGGCGGGGCTGCTGCGGGCCGCCGAGCGTGAGCTTCGTATTGCTCGCTTTCGGCGCGATGTCGCGCGCCAACCTGCAACGGGCGCTGGCGTTACAGTCGTCTCTCGGCCGTGGACATGATCGCCAACATCAGCCGGCGGCCTGGCGACGATTTTGCTCGCTTGGCGCGGTTTCGGGGTGTGGTCGCTGATGTGTGGCTATCTGCTCGGCGAGACCGCTTCGCCTGGCCGGGTCTTCTCGTCCTGTCGCCGTTGCGACACCGGCCGCGACTTCCGCGGCGGCGGCATTCGACGTTGCTGCACGCAGGCCTGTTTCGCACGGCCGAAAACCTCGTCTGGTATTTCGGCACCCAGATCGATGTGCTTCATCGCCGGGCGGATCCTGAGCAGCGGCGCGCTGGGCTTCTATGCGGTGGCGCGCACCCTGGCATCGCTGCCGCTGGACAAGGTCGCGACCGTCATCAAGCCGATCGGCCTGCCGACCTTCGCGCGCCTGCAGGACGATCCGGGGCTGGCAATCCTTTATCTCGGCAAGTCGATGCGGGTGCTGGCGATTGCTGTCGTTTCCGGTTTTCGTCGGCATCTCCGCCGTCGCTCCCGACCTGGTGCGCGCCGTCCTCGGCCCTGTCCTGGGTCGCCGCCGGCCAGCCTTTGGCGATCCTGGCCCTGGGAATGACCGTGCGGCCGGCCGGGCTGTTCATCGCGCCGTTCCTGCTGGGCATGGGCAAATTCCGCGCCTCGATGGTCAACTCGATCCTCGTTCACCGCGCTGTTGGGCGCGGCATTCGGGATCGGCGCGTGTTGGGGTCTGATCGGCGTCTGCGCCGGCGCGGCGGTCGCCTACCCGCTGCAGTTCCTGATCCTGGTACACCGGGTCTCGGTGGTGCGCGCGGGATCGACGATGTCGCTGCTGCGCCCGCTGGGGCGCCCGGCCTGGCGGCGGCGGTCATGTATTTCGCGGTGAATATCCTGGCCCGGAATTTATCCGCCCGCCCTGGCGCCCGGGGCGCGGCTCGGGATGCTCGTGGCGGTCAGGCGCCGCCGCCTACGCGCTGACCGCCGGCCTGCTTCTGCCGCGACATCCTGGCCGAGCTTGGCGGCGCTCACCGGGCTGGACCGAAGCTCGGCTCCGGCCTCGGCGCGGCGCGCGCCGCTCAGTCCATGATCGGCTCGATGGCGGCGCCGGCAGGCGCGCCGCCTCCCTGTTCGGCGTGGAATACCGGCCGATTCCGTCGCGGCCGGGACCGCCCCGGCTGTTTGTCGTCGTGGATACCGAGGCGGAGTTCGATTGGTCCCAGCCCTTTACCCGCCATCAGGTCGGCGTCTCCAACATCAGCGCGCAGGAGCGCGCGCAGGCGGTGCTGGAACGGCATGGCGTGCGCCCGGTGTATGTGTCGACTATCCGGTGGCAACGCAGCCGGGCGGGATCGAGCCGTTGGCCGCGATCCACGCGCGCGGCGCTTGCGAGATCGGCGCCCATCTGCATCCGTGGACCAACCCGCCCTTCGTCGAGGCGGTGAGCGCGTCGCAACTCCTATCCGGGCAATCTGGCGCCGGAGATCGAGGAGGCAAAGCTCGTCAAGCTGATCGAGGCGATCCAGCGCGGCTTCGGCATGCGTCCACGGTTCTATAAAGCCGGCCGGTACGGCATCGGACCGAATACGCTGGCGCTGATCGCCCGCCACGGCATAGAGGTCGATTTCAGCATCCTTCCGGGAATCGACCTGCGGCTCGTCCGGCGGCCCGGACCTGCGCGCTCTCGGCACCGGCCCCTATCATCGCCGGCGATCGGCCGGTGCTGTCGGTGCCGATGACGCGGGGCCACACCGGCCCGCTCGCCGCATCCGGGGCGGCGTGAACCGGCTTCTCGACACCGCTCCGGCGCGGGCGATCCGTCTGCGCGGCCTGTTGTCGCGGGCGGGCGCTTTCCGCACCGTCGCGCTGACGGCGGAGGGGGTATCGGAGGCCGTGACCTGATCCGGCTCGCCGATCGGATCGTGCGCGCGGGCGGTGAGACGCTGGTCATGCACTATCATAGCCCGTCGCTGGTGCCCGGCCATACGCCCTATGCCCGCACCGAGCGCGAGGTCGACATTGCTGGCACGGATCGATGCCGTGTGCGCGCACATCCTCGGACCGCTCGGCGGGATTGCCGGCGATCCGCGCGAACTGGTGACGGGCAATCCTCCGCTTTCCGTCACCGCAGCCCGTAGCGAACCAGCAGCCACAGCTTGCGCCACGAAGGCAGGCTGACCGGCTCCGCCGGCCGCTCCCACCCGCGCCGTTCCAGACGGGCGAGGATGGCGGCATAGGTTGCGCCCATCAGCCGCGCCGGGCGCATCGCCCGGCGGTCGCACGCGTGCATGGCGACGCCTGCGGCGCGAAAGTTTTCGTGCGCCAGTGCCGCCACCCGGATGCACACCGCACCCAATCCGGGCGCGGCCAGGGCGGCGGCGGGGTCGTGCGGGACTCCGGTCGCGTCCAAATATTCGGCCGGCAGATAGAGCCGGCCCCGCGCGCCGTCCTCGGCCAGGTCGCGCAAGATGTTGGTTAGCTGGAGCGCGCGGCCGAGCGCCTGCGCCACCCGGTCAGCGGCGGGCGAGGCATCGCCGAAGGCGCGCACCGACAGCCGCCCGACCGCTCCCGCCACCCGGTCGCAATAAAGATCGAGCGTCGCCAGATCGGGAGCGACGATCGCCGTCTCGGCGTCCATCGCCATGCCGTCGATCACGGCGATGAAGTCCTCCCGGCGCAGCCCGAAGCGTTCGGCGGCGGCGCGCAGCACGCGGGTGAGCGAATCGTCCGCCCGGCTACGGTAAAGCCCGTCGATCCGCGCCCGCCACGCCGTCAACTGCCGCCGCTTCTCGGCCACCTCGCCGGCCTCGTCGGCGATGTCGTCCACCACGCGGCAGAACGCGTACACCGCATACATCGCCATCCGCCGGTCCGGCGGCAGTATCCGCATGCCGCGATAGAACGACGTGCCCGCGCCGCGCACCACCGCCTCGACGGCGGCCAGATCTTCCGGCGCGCAGTCGAGCGTGCTCACGCCGCGAACCGCAGGGCGTGCAGCACCGCCCCGGCGGCATCGGCCATGGTGAGCTTCACCCGTACCCCCACCGGATCGCTCCGGCGCAGCCGCGCGGTGAGGCGGCGCGCGAGCCCGACGATCACCGCCGTCTCCACCCGCAGCCGGCGGTCGCGGACCCGCCGCGGCAGATCGGCCGCCGTGCGGTTCAGCGCCTCCGCCTCTTCAAGCAGCGCATCGAAAACTGCCCGCAAGCCGGGGCTCGCCGCCCGGGCGCACAGATCGGCGACCCCGGCGCCATGGCGAGCGAGCAGCTCAAGCGGCAGATAGCAGCGATCGAGCACCGTCAGATCCTTGGCGCAATCCTGCAGATGATTGAGAATTTGAAGCGAGACGCAGAGCGCATCCGAGGGCTCGTGCGTGTCGGCGCTCTCGCCGTGGAGGTCGAGAACGTGCCGTCCGACCGGCATCGCCGAGTAGCGGCAATAGTCGAACAGCTCGTCCCGACTGGCATAGCGCAGCTTGGTGGCGTCGCGGCGGAACGCTATCAGCAGATCGGTCGCGTGGCGGGCAATGACGCCGGTCTCCGCAAGGCTCGCGCGCAGCCGCAAGGCCGAGGGGGCGCCGTCGCCACCACCCAGCAGCACCGCCTCCATCCGGTCGAGCCGCGCGACCTTCTCTTCGGGCGGCAACGTGGCGCTGTCGGCAATATCGTCGGCGTTGCGCGCGAAGGCGTAGAAGGCGTGCACGTGCGGGCGCAGCGCCTTGCGGATGAGCAACGAGCCTACGGGAAAATTCTCATCGGCGCGATCCTTGCCCGACCACGCCTCGATGCTCGCCGCGCTCATCCCGCCCCCTGATAAGCACGGCTCTTCCACGTCACCCCGCGCCCGGCGTAATGGTTGAGGGCTGAGCCGATGGTCGCCGCAGTGTAGAACAGAGCGGTCAGCGGCAGGCACGGCGCCCACAGCGGCGAGCCTCGGAAGCGGCGCAAGGTCGGCAGATAGGACCACGCCATCGCCGCCCAGGCCGCGGCGCCGAGGCCGCGCGCCGCACCCCGCCCGGCGATCGCGGCGACCGGCGCGGCGAACCAGGTGAGCGCCATCGCGAGCACGCAGGCAGCCAGCAGCAAGGGCGAGCGGCGGAGTTGCACGTAGGCCGTGCGCGACACCATCCGCCAGATGTCCGTCATGTGCGGATAGGGTCGGATCGAGCGCGCCAGAATACTGTGGCCCAACCAGATCGGCCCGCCGCGCTTGACCGCGCGCGCCAGCGCCACGTCGTCGATGAGCGCGCCGCGCACCGCGCCGATACCGCCAATGCGCGTCAGCGCCGCCCGGCGGACCAGGATGGTGCCGCCGGCCGCGGCGGCCGTCCCCGACAGCTTGTCGTTCACCCGTGCGAAGGGGTACAGCAGTTGGAAGAAGAACACGAAAGCCGGGATCAACGCCCGCTCCGCCGGGGTCGCGCAGGAGAGCGCCACCATCTCCGAGACCAGATCGAGCCCCAATTCCGCTCGCGCCAACAAGGCCGAGAGGTGGCGCGGGTCATGCACGATGTCGGCATCAGTCAGCAGCAGCCAATCGAAGTCATCCTCAGCGACGCCTTGCGCAACCGCCCACAGCTTGCCGCTCCAGCCGACCGGGCGAGGCTTGCCGGAAAGCACCGTCAGTCGGGGGTCGGTCAGCGCGCGCGCGCGCGCGCCGGTCCCGTCGGCGCTCTCGTCATCGACCAGAATGACCCGAAACGGGCCGGGATAGTCCTGCGCCAGCAGGGAGCGCAGGACCGGCTCGATCGTCTGCGCCTCGTCGCGCGCCGGGATCACCACGGCGACCGCAGGCGTGGCCGCCGGCCGGCCGGGCGCCAGCACCGGACCGGCCTGCCAGAATCGGCCGTGTCCCAGCAACAGATAGACCCATAGCAGCGCCGCCAACCCGGCGATGAGCATCATGCGCGCAACTTGCCGGCGGCGCGGAACCACGCCAGCGCGTCACGCACCGCCTCGGCCACCGGGCGTGGCCGGTATCCGAGTTCGCGCATCGCCTTGGCGGAGGAGTAGAACATCTTCTTGCGCGCCATCCGCAGGTGGTCGCGCGTCACCGGCGGCTCGAAGGGCACCACCCGCGCCACCATCTCCATCGCCGCGGCAACGGGCCAGACCATTTCGGCGGTGAGGCGGATCGCCGGCGGGCGACGTCCCGCGGCCTCGGCGATCAGGCTCAGCAGCGCGCGCAATTCCAGATTTTCGCCGCCCAGGATGTATTTCTCGCCCGGCTGCCCGCGCTCGGCCGCCAAAACGTGGCCCTCGGCCACATCATCGACATGCACCACGTTGAGCCCGGTATCCAGATACGCCGGCATCCGGCCGGCGGCGGCGTCGAGGATCATACGCCCGGTCGGCGTCGGGCGGATGTCGCGCGGCCCGACCGGCGCGGCGGGATTGACGATCACCACCGGCGCCCCCTGCCGCGCCACGTCGAGCGCCGCCCGTTCGGCCAGGTATTTGGATCGCTTGTAGGCGCCGACGATGGCGGCGGGATCGACCGGCGTCGTCTCGTCGGCCGGGCTGCCGTCCCTGGTCAGCCCGAGTGCGGCCACCGAACTGCAATAGACGATCCGCTCCGCCCCGGCGGCGCGGGCCGCGTTCAGCATCGCCAGCGTGCCATCGACATTGGCGCGCAGCATGGCGTCGGGGTTCGGCACCCAGATCCGGTAGTCGGCGGCGACGTGGAAGACGGCGCGGCAGCCGGCTGCAGCGCGTGCCAGACTGGCCGGGTCGGTGAGGTCGCCGGTCACGATCTCCGCGTCCGGTAAACCTTCAAGATTGCGCCGGTTGCTGGTGGTCCGCACCAGCAGGCGCAGCCGCCGGCCGCGCGCGGCAAGTGCGCGCGCGACGGCCGAGCCGACAAAGCCGCTCGCCCCGGTCACCAGGGTCACATGGTCCGATTCGCCCACCCGGCTCCCTCCGATGAGCTTGTATAGCCGCCTCGGTGCGCGGCGGTGTAGAGGCCGCGACAGCCGGCGCGGAAGGTCATTGGCCCGTTGAAGAAGCTTTCGATCGCGCTGGCGCTCCTGGGGCTGTTGCTCGGCACCCTGCTGGTCGGCTCGTTCGGTTTCGGCCGGGTTGCGGCGGTGGTGGCACGCGCCGGATGGCCCGGTTTGGCGCTGGTGTGCCTCTGGCAGTTGGTGATCTTCGTGCCGTTGGGGATGGCTTGGGATCAAATCGGCCGGGCCAGGGGGCTGCACCGGCCGCTGCTGTTCGTCTGGGGCCGGATGGTGCGCGACGCCTCGGCCAACTGCCTGCCGCTTTCGCAGCTCGGCGGCTTCGTGCTCGGCGCCCGCGCGGTGATGCTGCACGGCCTGTCCTGGCCGGTGGCGACGGCCACCACGATCGTCGATGTCACCGCCGAATTCCTGGCCGAGCTGGCGTTCGTCGGCATCGGGCTGTCGATCGTGCTCGCCCGCTCGCCGGCCGCGGCGAGCGTCGCGGTCCCGGTGGAGGTAGGACTGGGGCTCGCCATCCTGAGCGGCGGCGCGTTCGTTTTGCTCCAGCGCGGCGTGGCACCCGTGTTCGGGCGGATCGCCGAGCGGATCGCCGGTCGTCGGCTGCGGGGCGCCCGCCAGCTTCTCGCCCCGCTGCACGAGGAGATGGTCGCGATCTACGGCCATACGGGTCGCATTTTGGCGAGCTTTTTGCTCCACCTGCTCGGTTGGCTGGGCAGCGGATTCGCCGACTGGATCGCCTTTCGTGTGCTTGGCGTGCCGATCGCCGTTGACGTGGCGCTGGCGATCGAGGCGCTGCTCTCGGGGATCGCCGCCTTCACCTTCCTGGTGCCGGTCAACGCCGGGGTGCAGGAGGCAAGCTATGCCGGCTTCGGCGCCCTATTCGGCATTCCCGCAGAGCTGTCGCTTGCGGTCTCATTGATCCGGCGCGCGCGCGACCTGATGATCGGCCTGCCGATCCTGCTCGCCTGGCAGCTCCTCGAGCTGCGCCGGCTGCGCGCGCCGGTTTGATCTAGCCGAGGAGCCGCCTTGCGATCGCCGGCAAGTCGGCGAAGCGCGCCGATACGGCGTCGGCGTCGGCGCCCATCTCCGCCGTGCCGTAACCCCAGGCGGCGAAGATGCAGGGCATCCCGGCGCCGTGCGCGGCGCGAACGTCGTTGCGGTGATCGCCCGCCATCACCGCCCGACCCCCCGCGCCGCCGGCGGCGCTGAGGGTCGCCAGCAGATGCGCCGGATCAGGTTTGCGGACCGGGAAGCTGTCGCCGGCGCCGACGGCTGCGAACAGGGCCGCTATGCCGAGATGGCTAAGCAGCTTACGGGTCGGCGCCTCCAGCTTGTTGGTGCACACGGCGAGCCGCCAGCCATCGGATTGGAGTGCGCCCAGGGTGGCCCTCACACCCGGAAAGAGCCGGGTGGCGGCGGTGCAGTTCAGGGTGTAATCGGCCGCGAATTCGGCGACGGCGTCGGGATCATCGGTCCGGCCCCGCGCGGCGAAGGCGCGCGCGATCAGCACCGCGACGCCATCGCCCACCATGGCCGCCGTCTCCGCGGTGCTGAACGGATCGAGGCCCCGCGTCGCCATGAGCCGGTTCAGCGCCGCCGCAAGATCGGGTGCCGAGTTCGATCAGGGTGCCGTCGAGGTCGAGCAACAGCGTCGGGGCCATGAACAGATCAAATGATTAGTCCGTGGAACAACGGGCTTTGACACGGGCGCGCCGGTCCCGCTACCCGATCAGCCAGGAATCAAGGAAGCGTGATGCCCGCCACTGCCGTCATCCTCGCCGCCGGCCTCGGGACGAGAATGCGCTCCGCTCTGCCGAAGGCGCTGCACCGGATCGCCGGGCGGCCGATGCTGCGCTATCTGCTGGCAAGCTGCGAGGCGGTATTCGACGAGATCGTGGTCGTCGTCGGCCCGGGGATGGAGGCGGTCGCCGAGGCCGCCGCGCCGCATGCCTCGGTGATCCAGCGCGAACGGCTCGGCACCGCGCACGCCGCTTTGCAGGCCGAGGCGGCGTTCGGCGAGGGTGAGATCGCGGTGCTCTATGCCGACAACCCGCTGATCCGGCCCCGGACCTTGCGCGCATTGCTGGCCCGCCGCGCGGCGGGGGATGCCGGGCTGGCGCTGCTGGCGATGCGCCCCCTCGATCCCGGCGGCTACGGGCGGGTAATCGTTGCTGAGGGCTATGTGGAGCGGGTGGTCGAGCATGCCGACGCGACCGCGGCGGAGCGCGATATCGGGCTCTGCAATGCCGGGGTGCTGTGCGCCGACGCCACCGACATGCGGCGCTGGCTGCGCGCGGTGCGCGCCGACAATGCCAGGGGCGAGTATTACCTCACCGACATCGTGGCGCTGGCGCGGGCCGAAGCCGCGCGGGTCGCAGCCGTCGAGACGTCGGCAGCGGAGCTTTCCGGCATCAATTCGCGCGCCGAGCTGGCGAGCGCCGAAGCGACCGTGCAGGGCTGGCTGCGGGCGGCGGCGATGGAGGCGGGCGTCACCATGACCGATCCGGGCTCGGTCTTCCTGTGCGCCGACACCGTTCTGGAGCCCGACGTCACGATCGAGCCGAACGTCGTCTTCGGCCCCTGCGTGCGCGTCGGGCGTGGGGCCGAAATCCGCGCCTTCACGCGCCTCGAGGGATGCGTGATCGGCGAGGACTGCATCATCGGCCCGTTCGCACGGCTGCGGCCGGGGACCGTTCTTGAGCAAGGTGCGCAGGTCGGCAATTTCGTCGAGCTGAAGGCCGCCGCGGTCGGCGCCGGCACCAAGGTGCCCCACCTCACCTATCTGGGCGATGCCGCGGTAGGAGCGGGCAGCAATATCGGCGCCGGCACGATCACCTGCAATTACGACGGCTTCGCCAAACATCGCACGACGATCGGCACCGGGGTGTTCGTCGGCTCCGACGCCGTTCTGGTAGCGCCGGTCAGGGTCGGCGACGGCGCCTTCGTGACCGCGGGCAGCGTCATCACCCGCGACGTCGCCGCCGACGCGATGGCGTTCGGACGCGCGCGCCAGGAGGAAAAACCCGGCGGCGCGGCGGCGTTCCGCGCCCGCCAGCAACGAAAGAGGCCCTAGACATGTGCGGCATCATCGGCGTCATCGGTCGGCGCCCGGCGGCGGGGTTGCTGGTGGACGCGCTTCGACGGTTGGAATATCGGGGCTACGACAGCGCCGGCGTCGCCACGCTGGTCAACGGCCACATCGACCGCCGCCGCGCCGAGGGTAAGCTCGGCAATCTCGCCACGGTGCTTGATCGCACCCCGCTAGCCGGCACCACCGGGATAGGACACACGCGGTGGGCGACGCACGGCGCGCCCACCGAAGGCAACGCTCACCCGCATGGGACCGAACGGGTTTCCGTCGTGCACAACGGCATCATCGAGAACCATGCCGAATTGCGCGCCGAGCTGGAGGCCGAGGGGCAGGAATTCTCCACCGAGACCGACACCGAGACGGTGGCGCAGCTCGTCGATCTCCACCTCAAGCGCGGCATGGACCCGATATCGGCGGCCGGTTCGGCGTTGCGCCGCCTGCACGGCGCTTATGCGCTGGCGATGATCTTCGCCGGCCATCCGGAGTTGATGATCGGCGCGCAGAACGGCGCCCCGCTCGCGGTGGGCTATGGCGAGGACGAGATGTATGTCGGCTCGGACGCGCTGGCACTGGCGCCGCTGACGCGCCGCATCGCCTATCTGCGCGACGGCGATTGGACCGTTGTCGATCGCAAGGGCGCGCGATTCTACAACGCCGATGGCGGCGAGGTGGCGCGCGAGGTGAAGCTCACGCAGCTCACCGGGGCGGCGATCGGCAAGGGCAATTTCCGTCACTTCATGGAAAAGGAGCTGCACGAGCACCCGGCGGTGATCGGCGACACGCTGCATCGGATGGTCAATCCCGCGACCCGCGCCGTCACCCTGCCCGCGCTGCCGTTTGATCTGGCCGCATTGCAGCGCATCACCGTGAGCGCCTGCGGCTCGGCCTATTACGCCGGGTTGGTCGGGCGCTGGTGGTTCGAGGCGATCGCGCGCATCCCCGCCGATGCCGACGTGGCGAGCGAGTTCCGCTACCGCACGCCGCCGATGGGTCGCGGCGGGCTCGGGCTGCTGGTGAGCCAGTCGGGAGAGACCGCCGATACGCTGGCCGCGCTCCGCTACATGCGCGATCAGCGCCAACACGTGCTGTCGATCGTCAACGTCCCGGAAAGCAGCATGGCGCGCGAGTCCGAGGCCGTGCTGGAGACGGTCGCCGGACCGGAGGTCGGCGTCGCCAGCACCAAGGCTTTCACCGCGCAGCTTTCGGTGCTCGCCTGCCTCGCGCTCGCCGCCGGGCGCGCCCGCGGCGCCATCTCGGCCGAGCGGGAGGCGGCGATGACGGCGGCGCTGCTGGAAGTGCCGGGGCGCGCGGCCGAGGTGCTGGACCAGGACCAGGCGATCCAGGCGATCGCCGCGCGCGTCGCGCGGGCGCGCGACGTGCTCTATCTGGGGCGCGGAAATTGCTTCCCGATCGCGCTGGAAGGGGCGCTGAAACTGAAGGAGATCAGCTACATCCACGCCGAGGGCTACGCGGCCGGGGAGATGAAGCACGGCCCGATCGCGCTCATCGATCCCGCGGTTCCGGTGGTGGCCATCGCACCGTCGGGCCCGTTGTTCGAAAAGACCGCTTCCAATCTGCAGGAAGCGGCGGCGCGCGGCGGGCAGGTGATCGTGTTCTCGGATGCGGCGGGCGCGGCCAAACTGCGGGGCATCGCTGCCGAGACCGTGGTGCTGCCCGACATCGATCCGTTCGTGGCGCCAATCCTGTATGCGATTCCGGTGCAGTTGCTCGCTTATCATGTCGCCGTTCTGAAGGGCACCGACGTCGATCAGCCGCGCAACCTCGCCAAATCGGTAACGGTCGAATAGCCCGGATCGGCATCGTCACCGGCCTCGCCGCCGAGGCGCGCATCGCCCGGCGGCTTGGCTGGATGGTGGAGGTCGGCCCCGGAGGGCGCGCTTGCGAAGCGGCGGCGCGACTGGTCGCGCACGGGGCCGAGGCGCTGGTCAGTTTCGGACTGGCGGGCGGGCTCGATCCGGCGTTGCCGCCCGGCACGCTGCTGGTTCCCGCAGCGGTGGTGACGCGGGATGCGCGATTCGTCGCTGACGGAACATTGCGCCGGCTCCTTACGGGGGCGTCCCTCCCGGGGGAGGACCCTGCATTCTGGGCGCCGAAACCGCGGCGGTCAGCGCCGCCGACAAGCGCCGCATGCACGCGCAGACAGGTTGCGCGGCGATCGATCTGGAGAGCGGCGCGATCGCGGCGTTCGCGCATGCTCGTGGGCTTCCGTTCGCGGTTCTGCGGGCGATCTGCGATCCGGCGCGAGATGGATTTGCCGCCGGCGGCCTTGCGGGGCTGGTCGCCCGACGGGCGCCTTCGGCCGGAGCGCGTGTTGGCCGCGATAACGCGCGCGCCGGGCCAAATCCCCACCCTGCTGAGGCTTGCCAGTTCCGCGGCGGCAGCACGACATGCGTTAAGCAGGCGCGTTGCAGCGATAAAATCGTAGGGCCTACGGCTCCGAGACCGAGCCCGCCTCCGGCCCCTTTCGGCCCTGCACGACCTGCACGCGCACCACCTGACCCTCGCGCAGATCGTTCATGCCGCTGCGCGAGAGCGCGGAGATGTGGACGAATACATCCTTGCCGCCGGATTTCGGGAGTGATGAAGCCGAAGCCCTTCTGGGCATTGAACCATTTCACCGTGCCGGTGATCTCCTCGCCGCTCGGCATGCCCTGATACGGGTCGCGATCTCGCGGTGCATATCCGCCGCCATAACCACCGCCTCCGCCGAACGCGGGACGGGGTGAGCGCGGCGGCTGTGCCGGAGCCGGGCCGACCTCGCCGACATGCGTAATCTCGGTGATCTGGCGTCCCTTCTGGCCCTGTCCCACGCGCACGCGCAGCCGCGTCCCCGGCACCGGCGGTCCGGCGCCGACGCGTTCGACCGCGCTCGCGTGGAGGAAGGCGTCACCCGAGCCGTCCCCCATTTCGACGAAGCCGAAACCCTTTTCCGGATTGTACCACTTCACCACCGCATCGGACTCCGGACCGGTGGCCATCATCGGTGACGGCGAGCGGAACGGTCTTGGCGACGACGACGACGATGCCGGCGACGCCCAGCCCATGTCGTCGCGACGCGGCCCCGCGTCATCATCGAAGCCGCGACGCTTTCTGCTATCCCTACGCCATCCGTCTCGCTTTTCCACTTCCCGCGACCCTTGCCTTCCGCATCCGCATGTCTAGCACCCCCCGCACCGGCCGGCCTAGAGGGGTCAGCCGGACCTCTCGAGACGGCGCATTCGTTTCTCAAGATCCGCAATCTCGGGATCAGGCTTGCGATCCGCAGTCTGCTGCGGCGTCGGCGCGACGGCAACCGCGCGCCCGGCCATCACGCCGGCGACAATCAACACCGGGAGAAGCAGGCGACGATCGAGCAACAGCAGAATCGCTCCGGCGATCGCAGCGACCGCTCCCAGATGCGACCGGCGCGCGAAATCCGCAAAGCGGATTCCGGCTCCGGATGAACGGACGTCACATGCAACGGCACGGGTTGGACCGGAGCGGATCGGATCGGCGGCGGGTGCGATGGCGGCTCCATCTCCGCGAGCGGGGGATCGACCCGCACGCGTTCGCTCAGCCGGCCCGGCGGCATCGGCAGCGGACCGCCGCGCCCTGGATCATCGGTTCGCCCGTTTTCCGATCGTATCCGACATCCTGCGCCAGATGGCGGCGGTGATCCTCGCGCATCTCCCGAGCCAAGCTGCGCGTGTCCTCGGGCAGGAACGGCATCGGCCGCCCCTCGGCGCGCACCGCCTCTTGCCGACGCGCCACCGGATCGGGCCGGACTTCGCGCTGATCGACGTAATTCACGAAAACGTGTTGCTGCTCGGGGTCGCCGAACACCAGGTCGAGATGGCGCGCCATCTCCATCATTTCCGCTCCCGGCACGCCGGCCTCGATCGAGGTATGCGCAAGTGCGAACATTCCCGCGCGCTTGCCGCTGGCGCAGTGAATCAAAACCGGCTTGGGTGCGTTCATCAGCGCCTCGCCGACGCGATCGAGATCGCGCCTGGAGAAGTCGTGCGCGGAAACCGGAACGCGGATGTAGCTTATGTCGCGCTGGCGTGCGCCGGCGGCTTCAATCGCCGGACCGGCGCCGATCGGCTCGGCATCAGTGCGCAGATCGATGATCGCCCGCACGCCCTCACGTTGCAGTGCGTCGAGCGCCTCATCATCAGGCGCTCGACGCGCCACCTTGATCTTTCGGCTGAGTTCGATCTGATTCCACACTTTCCCTCTCCTCAGCCCGGAGCCACCGGTCGCGCATCGCCCGGCAGCGCGTTCAGGAACGCCTCATCCACATTCAGATGGTGCGCCACCAGCGACCGCGGCGTGTGCGCGAGCCAACGCGCGAGCGAAACCTCTGCGTAACGATCAGCGCGGAACAACTCAAGAAAGCGCAAATCGCCGGTTCCGGTGTTCTCGATGTAGTGGCCCATCGCCCGCGGCACATAGCCCACGTCGCCGGGATGAAAATCGGCGGTGCGAGCCTGAGAGTGAGCGGCGAACACCGTCATCCGGCCCTGACCTTCGATCCAGTACTGCCACTCGTCGGCATGCGGATGCCAATGCAGCTCGCGCAGTGCGCCGGGGTGAAGCGTCACCAGCGCCGCCGCGATGGTGGTCGACGCGGTGAAGTTGCGCGAATCGGCGATCCGCACCTCGCCGCCCGCAAGGTTGTAGTCAGGCGCGCGGCTCGCGAGATGAAAACTGATAGGGATGCGGCACCGACCCCCGCACGCCGGGCCGGGCCAGCGGCGCCGGCGCGGTGCCGGGAAAAATGTAGAGCTCGCCGCTCGGGATCCGGTCGAGCGACTGTTCGGGCACGGCAAAATTCTTAGCCAATACCGGGCGCGGCGTGTGCGACATCCAGTCCACGAGCTGGAAGGTGTCGTATTCGGAGAAACTGCCGTCGTCGAAGGCGAGCAGGAACTCGCACCCGTCCGGCTCCAGCCCCTGGATCGAGTGCGGAATCCCGGCCGGAAAATACCAAAGGTCGCCGACCCCGACATCGGCGGCGAAGTCGCGGCCCTCGGTATCGACGCCGGTGATGCGTGCGCGTCCGACCAGCATGTACGACCACTCGGCCGGCACATGCCAATGCAGCTCACGGATGGCGCCCGCCTTAAGGCGCATATTGACCCCGGCGATCTCCTTGGCGATCGCCAAATCCTTGATCGTCACCTCGCGCGCCCAGCCGCCCTTCTCCTCGCGCATGTGCGCCTGGTCGAACGGGAACCAAAAGTTGAAGACGTTCCCGTGATCGCTCGGGTGGCGGCTTGACCGAGGACGGGAATTGCGCGGCGAAGGCGGTATTGTGCGGGCCCGGGATCATCGGCTCCGCGTTCGTTCGTGCTCATGGCACGGAAACGCCAGAGGACGGCCCCGGCTTGCACACGATACGGCGAAATCCTAGCCGGGAGCGATGCGCCAGATCGCACCGCCGGCATCGTCGGTCATCAACAGCGCGCCGTCCTGCGCGACGGCGACGCGCGACCGGGCGCCCCCAGACGGCGGCGTGGGTGGCCACGAACCCGGTCACGAAGTCCTCGTAGGCACCGCTGCCGGGGCGGATGCGGATCAGCTTATAGCCGGTGCGCAGCTCGCGGTTCCACGAGCCGTGCAGGGCGACGAAGGCACTGCCGGCGTAGTCGGGGCCGAATGACGCGGACCCTTGCCGTCGTAGAAGGTCATTCCGAGCGGCGCCGAATGCGGCTGGATCAGGATGTCGGGGACGATCGTGCGCGGCCCGAGATCGGGATGCTCGCCCTGGTGGCGCGGGTCCGGATGGTCGCCGATGTAGAACC
This sequence comes from uncultured Pseudomonadota bacterium, assembly GCA_963762525.1. GTDB lineage: Bacteria > Pseudomonadota > Alphaproteobacteria > Acetobacterales > Acetobacteraceae > DATFDN01. Next base: position 32,464 of record CAVXKT010000008.1, on the reverse strand, counting down.
ACGGCCAGCCGTAGAACCCGCCCGGCTGGACGCGGGTGATGTAGTCGGGCGGCAGATTGTCGCCGAGGCCGTCGCGCTCGTTGACCGCGCACCACGGCGTGCCCGAGGAGGGTTCAATCGCCACGCTGACGCAGTTGCGCAGGCCGGTCGCGAATTCCCGCCGATTCTCGCCGTCCGGGTCGAAGGCGATGACGTCGGAACGCCAGGGACGCGGCTCGCTGTCGTTGCTGGCCGAGCCGACGGCGATGTACATCGTCCGCCCGTCGGGGCTGAAGGCCACATCGCGCGTCCAGTGCCCGCCCGTGCTCGGCGCGATCTCGGGCACCACGACCTGCGCCGGCCCGTCCGGACGGGTGGCGCCCGGATGCCAGGGATAGCGGACGACCCGGTTCAGCTCGGCCACGTAGACAAAGCGCGGCGCCGCCTCTGGCCAGAAGGCGATGCCGAAGGGTCCGTCGAGGCCGGCGGCGAACACCGAATTGCTCGCCGGGCCGGCCGGCGCCGTCCGGCGCGGTCAGGAGGCGGATGCGCCCGGCGTCGGCTTCGGCCACGAAAATCTCGCCGCTCGGCGCGACCCGGATCATGCGCGGGTGAGCGAGGCCGGTGGCGAAGGGCTCGACGGTGAACCCCGGTGGCGCTTGCAACCTCGCCCCGGCGGGTCGGGCGATCACCCGGGGTGGATTTCCGGCCGATGATGTGGCGTTGGGCGGCGGAATATCGGCGGGCGTTATCAATCGCCAGACGCCCGGAGAATTGCTCCGCCAGTCGCCGTATGCGGCCGGTCCGGTTCGGGTGTTCGGCGGCGGGGCGGCCCCGAGAAGGAGGCCGGAAAGCACGATTGGAGTAAGGCGGCGGCGCATGGCCGAGGAGGAGCGCCGGCCGCGCCGAGCCGGCAAGAAGTCAAGCACGATATTTCGTTGACAAAATCGTGAGCGCGCGGTTTTGTGTTCGAATAGAGGCGCGGCGGCTCGGTCCTTCCAGCGAATCGCCCGTGCCGGCGATGATGTCCCGGACCGCGCGATGCCCCCCGCGTGGTCCCCCCAACCGAGGCGCGTCGGGGCGTTCGGAGCTTACCATGACCAAGCACGCAGTCGGTCCCTATTCGGTCGAGGAGCACGCGGTCCATGGCGACACGCGCTGGGTGAAGATCCGCGCCCGCGGCGCCCAGTGGTCCTGGCTGACGGCGGAGGAGGCGGCGGCCATCGGCCGCATCTGGGTCGAGAAATACGGCAATCAGCATGAGCCGGCGCAACTGGTTGCCGCCGAGTGAGACAAGGCCTCCGACGGTTTCCGCCCATTGCCCCGCCCCGACCGCCGGCGTCAGGGAGGGGGTAAGCGTTCGCGAACGAAGTTCAGCCCGGCGCCACGGATGGCGGACGCCGTCAGCCGCACCTCAGCTCCGATGCGGCATGAAGGTGGCGAGCATCTCCTTGGCGCTTTCCTTGAGCACGCTTCCAAGCTCCGGCTCGGACGCCGTCATCGACATGAAGTTCTTCGCGTCCTTGAGGGTGATGTGCGGGGGCAGCGGCGGCACGTTCGGATCGGTGTAGGCTTCCAGAATCACCGGCCGATCGGCGGCCAGCGCCTCTTCCCACGCCGCGCCCACCCGGTCGGGATTATCGACGAAGATGCCCTTCAGGCCGAGCAGCTCGGCATATTTGTGATACGGCACATCGGGAATCGCCTGCGTCGACTCCGTCTTGCCGGCCCCCAGCTGGATCCGCTCCTCCCAAGTCACCTGGTTAAGGTCGCGGTTGTTGAGCACGCAGACGATCAGCTTCGGGCTAGACCACTCCTTCCAGTATTTGGAAATCGTGATCATCACGTTCATGCCGTTCATCTGCATCGCCCCGTCGCCGATGAAGGCGATCACGGTGCGCTCCGGAAAGGCGAATTTGCCGGCGACCGCGTACGGGGTCGCGGCGCCAAGCGAGGCGAGCGCGCCCGACAGCGACGCCTTCATGCCGCGACGCATCTTGAGATCGCGCGCATACCAGTTCGCGACCGAGCCGGAATCGGCGGTCAGGATGCAGCGCTCCGGCAATCGCGGCGACAGCTCCCAGAACACGCGCTGCGGGTTCAGCGGGTCGGCCGCAATCATCGCCTGCGCCTCCAGCGTCTTCCACCACTCACCGACATCATTTTCGATCTTTCGGCGCCATGACTGGTCGGTCTTCTGGTCCAGCATCGGCAGAAGCGCGCGCAAGGTCGCGACGCTGTCGCCGACCATGTTCACCTCCATCGGATAGCGCAGGCTGAGCATGGTGCCGTCGAGGTCGATCTGCACGCCGCGCGCGTCACCCGGCTTCGGCAGGAATTCGCTGTAGGGAAAACCCGAGCCGACCATCAGGAAGGTGTCGCATCCCTTCATCAGATCCCAGCTCGGCTTGGTGCCGAGCAGGCCGAGCGAGCCGGTGACGAAGGGCAGATCATCCGGCAGCGAGGCTTTGCCCAGCAGCGCCTTGGCGACGCCGGCTTGCAGCTTGTTGGCGACCTCAATCAGCTCGTCGGTCGCCGCGAGCGCGCCGGCGCCGGCCAGCATGGCGACCTTTTCGCCGGCGTTCAGCACCTCGGCGGCGCGACGCAGCGTGGCCTCGTCCGGCACCAGCGCCGGGCCGGCGTAGCCGATCCCGGTGTGGGTCGAGCCATGCGCCATCGGCGGCTCCGAATACGGCAGCTCCTGCAAATCGTTCGGCAGGATCACGCACGTGACGGCACGGCGCGTGTGCGCGATGCGCACCGCGCGGTCGATCAACTGGCGCACCTGGGAGGGCACGCTGGCGGTCATCACGTACTCGCTAGCCACGTCCTTGAACAGGTTCTGCAAATCCACTTCCTGCTGGTAGCGCGCCCCGAGCGCGGTGCGCGCCTGCTGGCCCACCAGCGCGACCACCGGCATGTGATCGCCCTTGGCGTCGTAGAGGCCGTTCAGCAAATGGATCGCACCAGGGCCGGAGGTGGCATAGCAGAGCCCCACCTCGCCGGTGAATTTGGCGTGCGCCGAGGCCATGAAGGCGGCCATCTCCTCATGCCGCACCTGGACGTAGTGCATGTAGTCCTTGGCCTTTTCCAGCGCGACGTCGAGGCCGCCGACGCCGTCGCCCGGATAGCCGTAAACGCGGCTGATCCCCCACTCGGAAAGCCGCTTCCAGACGAACTCGGAGACGTTTTGCGCCATGTTTGTTGCCTTTTCCAATAGATGCGGGCGCGCGCCCGATACGTCGTTAAACCCCGATACGTCGTTAAACTACGATCGCGCGCCGGCGTTGCGCCGAACCCGCGCGCCACCCGCGCCGCCCCTCGCGGCCGGCCCCGGGCGCCGCTTGTTTGCCGGGAAGGATCGACATATCGAGCGGCACGGCTGCAGGATGGTCCAAGCCTGAAGCGAGGATGCGCGCTTGCGGACACCGATCGCGGAACGCCTCGGATGCGAGGTTCCGATCTTCGCCTTCTCGCACTGCCGCGACGTGGTGGTGGAGGTGACCAAGGCCGGCGGCTTCGGCGTGCTGGGAGCCGCCACGTACTCGCCGGCGCGAACTCGAGACCGAGCTGCGCTGGATCGACGAGCACGCGGGCGGCCGTCCCTACGGCGTCGATGTGATCATCCCGAGTCGCTACGACCGGGCGGCCGAAGCGATGTCGGGCGATCCGACGGAGCTGATCCCCGAGGAGCACCGCGCCTTCATGGCCCGGCTGCTGGCGGCCGAAGGCGTTCCCGAACTGCCGCCCGATGAGCGGGCGCGCGTACACAAGGAAATCGTCGAGGGCCGCGGCGCGATGACGCCGGAGGGCGCGCGCAAACTCTTGCAGGTCATCCTGCGCCATCGGCTCGTGCGGATGGTGGTGAGCGCGCTCGGCGCCCCGCCCGACGACGTGGTCGCGCAATTGCGCGGCCATAACATTCTGCTCGGTGCGCTCTGCGGCAAGCCCGCCCATGCCGTACGCCAGCTCAAGGCGGGCGTGCAGGTGCTCATCGCCCAGGGTACCGAGGCGGGCGGTCATACCGGCGACATCTCCACCATGGTGCTGGTGCCGCAGGTGGTCGCTGTCTGCCCGGCCGATATCCCGGTGCTCGCCGCCGGCGGCATCTCGCGCGGCAGCCAGATCGCCGCCGCGCTGGCGCTGGGCGCGCAAGGTGTGTGGTGCGGCACCATCTGGCTGGGCACCAGGGAAAGCGAGCTGACGCCGTTCGAAAAGGGCGTGCTGTTCAACACCCGGACCGAGGACGCGGTCCGCCGGCGCGCGCGCACCGGCAAGCCCGTGCGGCTCACCAAAAGCCGCCTTTCCGAGACGTGGGAGCAGCCGGGCGCGCCCGCCTTCCTGCTGCCGCCGTTGCAGGGCATCCTTTACGGCGAGGCCCACGCCCGCGTGGTGCGCGCCGAGCGCGCCGACCTCTGTTCCTTTCCCGCCGGGCAGGTGGTGGGCAACATGACCGCCGAAACCTCGGTACGCGAGGTCATGTATCAGCTGCAATCGGAGTATATCGCCACCATGGAACGGCTGGCGGAGATGACCGCCGCATGATCCCGCGCCGCCTGTTCTCGGCCAAGTACGAGCTGCGCCGCGACCGGGTGTGCCGCTTCATCGCCGCCAAGCGGTGAGGCGCAACGTCATCGCGGCCGAATTGCTGGCCGAGATGTGCTCGCGCGGCATCGCGTCGATCAGGCGCGCGACGAGCTGCCCCGGCTGATCCTCGCCATCGCGGGGGTGAAGGGGTCGGATTGACGGCGGCCGACCCGGGTTTAGTGTTCCCGCCCGGGGGAACCGTATCCATGGCTTCGTTCATCTTCACCGGCGGCCGCTTCCTGGACCCGCGCCGGGAGGCGTTGCGCGAGGGCGTCGACGTCCTGGTCGAGGGTGGTCGGATCAAGGAGGTTGCCGACGGATCGATCCGATCGGCCGAGGCGGCGCGCATCGACCTGCGCGGCCGCACACTGATGCCCGGCCTGATCGACGCGCACATCCATCTGGTGCTGACCGAGGTCAATCTGCAACTCATGGCCGACGTGCCGCTCACCCTGCTCGCGGCCAAGGGCGCGGTGGCGATGCGGGCGATGCTGATGCGCGGCTTCACGACGCTGCGCGATACCGGCGGCGCCGATTGGGGTCTCAAGGCGGCGGTGGAGCAGGGGCTGTTCGAGGGGCCGCGCCTGTTCATCTCCGGCCAGCCGATCAGCCAGACCGGCGGGCACGGCGATTTCCGCAAGCGCACCCAGACCGGTTTCGGCTGCGCCTGCTGCGCCGGCATCTCCTGGGTCTCGCGCGTCGCCGACGGCGTCCCCGAAGTGGTGCGCGCGGTGCGCGACGAACTCCGCAAGGGCGCCGACCAGATCAAGATCATGGCCTCGGGCGGCGTCGCCTCGCAGCTCGATCCGCTGGAGAGCCTGCAATTCCGCACCGACGAGATCGAAGCGATCGTCGACGAGGCGACGCGCTGGGGCACCTATGTTTGCGCTCACGCCTACAGCCCCGCCGCGATTACCCGCGCCGTCAAGGCCGGCGTGCGGACCATCGAGCACGGCAATCTGATCGATGAACCGACGGCGCGGCTGATGGCCGAGCGCGGCGCCTTCCTCGTCCCCACCCTGGTCACGTACGATTCGATGCGCCGGCGCGGGCCGGAGTTCGGCATGTCGCAATACAGCTTGGCGAAGAACGAGATCGTGCTGGAGGCGGGGCTGCAGTCGCTGGAGATATGCCGCGCCGCCGGCGTCGAGATCGGCTTCGGGACCGACCTGCTCGGGCAGCTGCAAAACGATCAGAGCAACGAGTTCCTCATCCGCGCCGGGATGTTCAGCCCGCGCGAGATCATCCGCTCGGCGACGCTCGTGAACGCGCGGATCGTGCGACAGGAGGGGATGCTGGGCGAGCTGGTCGCCGGCGCGCACGCCGATCTGCTGGTGGTGGACGGCGACCCGTATCGCGATTTGTCGGTCTTTCAGGGCGACGGGGCGCGCATTCCGGCGATCATGGTGGGCGGACGCTTCGTCAAGAATGCGCTCTGACGCTCCGTGAGCATCGCGATCAGCCGTCCCGCGCTCGACTCGCGATCAGGCGCCGGGCTCGGGCGCTTCGGCGTGAATTGTCTGATCTTCTGCGGCTTGCTGGTGATCTTCGTGCCGCTGCTGCTGACGCTCTATCTCAGTCTCTTCGACGAAAAGCTGATCCTGTTCCCGCCGCGCGGCTACACGCTGTCGTGGTATCGCGCCATCGTCCCCAACTTCGGCGGCGCGATTGCGGTCAGTCTCGAGCTTGCATTGGGGTCGGTTGCCGGCAGCCTGATGCTGGGCATTCCGGCCGGGATTGCGCTGTCACGTCACCGGTTTCGCGGCGTGGGCGTGGTCAGTGCGATGCTGCTCGCGCCGTTGACGGTGCCGGGAATCGCGCTCGGGCTGGCGATCTATCTCTTTTTGGTGCTGATCGAGGTCGCTACCGGCTGGGCGCTCGCCGGGTCGCTGCTCGGGCTGATTCTGTCGCATCTGCTGATCACCACGCCCTGGGTCATTCGGCTGGCGGTGGCGAGCCTCGTGAACCATGACCGTGCCGCCGAGGAGGCCGCGGCGAGCCTCGGCGCGCGGCCTCTGGCCGTGCTTTGGCACGTCACCTTGCCGGCGATGCGCCAGGGCATCATCGCCGCCGGGCTGTTCGCCTTCATTTTCTCCTTCGGCAATCTGGAAATGGCGCTGTTCCTGGTCGCGCCGGGCGTAACCACCTTGCCGGTCGCGATCCTGGAATACCTCGAATACCACATCGATCCGCTGGTCGCCGCGGTGGCGGTGGCGCAGATGGCGATGGTCGGCGCCCTGATGCTGCTGCTCGATCGCTTTGTCCGACTGGGGCAGGTGGTGCGATGACGCGCGCCCGCCCGGCCGCATCGCTCCGGCTGTGGGCGCTGAGCAAGCGGTTCGGCGCGCATTTTGCCGTCCGCGAGTTCAGCCTCGACGTGGCGCCGGGCGAGCTGATCGTGCTGCTCGGCCCGTCGGGCTGCGGCAAGACCACCACGCTGCGCATGATCGCGGGCTTCCTGCCCGCTTCGTCGGGCGACATCCTGCTCGACGGTGCGAGCATCCTGGACTTGCCGGTGTACCGGCGCGACATCGGCATCGTGTTTCAGAGCTATGCGCTGTTTCCGCATCTCGACGTCGCGCGCAACATCCGCTTCGGTCTTGATATGCGGCATACCCCGCTCGCCGCCGCGAACGCGCGGGTGGGCGAGATGCTGCGGCTGGTGAAGCTCGAAAGCTTTGCCGATCGGCTACCCCGGCAGCTTTCCGGCGGTCAGCAGCAACGTGTCGCGTTGGCGCGCGCACTGGCGATCCATCCGCGCCTGCTGCTGCTCGATGAGCCGCTGTCCAATCTCGACGCGGCGCTGCGCCAGGAGATGGCGCGCGAGATCCGCATCCTGCAACGCGACGGCGGGATCACCGCGATCGTGGTGACGCACGACCAGGGCGAGGCGATGGCGATGGCGGACCGGCTGGTGGTGATGCGCGACGGTCGCGTGGAGCAGGTCGGGCGGCAGGAGGACTTATACGAGCGTCCCGCCACCCCGTTCGTTGCCGGCTTTATCGGGCAGAGCAACCTCGTGCACGGCCGGCTGGACGCAGCGAGTTTGCTGACCGATGGCGGCGACCGGATCGCGCTGGCCGGACGGTATCGCACCGCCGAACGCGCCTGTCTCGCGATCCGCCCCGAAAGCATCCGCATCACCCCCGGTTCCGCCGGACGGGGCCAGGGGACGGTCAAGCTGTGCAGTTATCTGGGCGCCGTTCTGGAGCACGTGGTGCGGCTCGACTCGGGGCTCGATCTGATCGTGCGCGGGCCGGGTGCGGAAGCACGCCGTCATGCTACGGGCGAACGGGTCGGGCTGACCTGGCGTGCCGTGTCGGAGCGCGTCTTTGATGAAGCGGACCGGCCGGTGGTAGCGATCGAGCCGGTGATGGCCGAAGGAGGAGACGAGGAATGGACACCCTGACATCCCGCCGGCGCCTGCTCGGCGCCGCCGCCGCGATCGCCGCCGCGGCGCCGTTCGCGCACTCCGCGCCGGCCGCCGAGCGTTGCGTGCTCGGCACCTGGGGCGGCGATTACGCGCGCCTGCTGCGCGAGAATATCGGCCAGCCGATCCTGAAGCCCGAGGGCGTCGATGTGGTGCAAGTGGTCGCCGATGAGGCGCCGCGCCTGGCGCAGCTGTTCGCCCAACGTCAGCTGCCGCGCGGCACGCTCGACATCGCCTGCGTCGGCGCCCCCAACGGCTATCGCGCGGCGACGGCGGGGCTGGTGGAGACGCTCGACGCCGCGAAGGTGCCGAACCTCAAGCATATCGTTCCGCTGCTGCATAGCGGCAGTTTCATGCCCGACCAGTTCGTGCCGCACATCTACAGCGCGCAGGGCCTGGCGTACAATCCGCAGACCGTAAAGGAGCCGCCGAAGAGCTGGGCGGACCTGCTCGATCCGCGCTGGAAGGGCAAGGTCGGTGGGCTCGCGACCGCCGGTTTCTGGGTGCTGATGGGCGCCGCACTCGCCACCGGCGGCAGCTCCGATGCGTTCGATCAGGCCAAGGAGTATCTGCTCAAGCTGAACGGCAACGGGCTGCGGCTTTATGCCGAGACCGACGACATGGCGCCCGCCTTCAAGTCGGGCGAGATCGAGGTGGGCATCGTCTGGCTGGCGCGCACGGTGATGTGGCAGAATGCCGACTTCCCCGTGCAAGGCCAATTCCCGCAAGAGGGCGCGATCATCTATGTCTCCGGCATGGTGATGCCGAAGAATGCTCCGGACAAGGAGGCCGCCTACAAATACATGAACGCGTTGCTGGAGCCTTCGGCCCAGCGCGGCTTCGCGGCGCATATGGGATACCGGCCGACGGTCGGCGACGCCGATCTCAGCGGCAAGGTGGCGCAACAACTCGAATTGCCGGAGGGGGCCAAGCTGGTGCAGCCCGATTATCCGAAGGTCGCCGCCATGCAGCCGGATCTGAACGACTGGTGGCTCAAGAACATCCTGCGGAGATAAGCGTGCGATCGGAGCAGTCGGCGGCCCGGCGAGAGACCGTTTCGGCTCTCTCGCTGCTCGCGCCGGCCAGCATTCTGGTGGTTCTGATGATGCTGGCGCCGCTCGCGCTGCTCGCCCGCTACAGCCTGAACCGCTTCGATCCGACGCAGTTGATGACGGCGGCGCTGACCGAGACGAACTATGTCCGCTTCTTCTCCGATCCCTATTATCTGGGCGTGCTCGCCACCACCATCCGGGTTTCGGTGATCGTCACCGCCTGCTGCCTGCTGCTCGGGATTCCGATGGCCTGGCGGTTGGCGCGCGCGCAAAGCCGGTGGAAGTCGGCCTATGTGATGGCGATCATCCTGCCGCTGTTCATCGGCTCGGTCACGCGGACCGCCGGCTGGATGATCCTGTTCGCGCGCGGCGGCATGGTGGACATCGTCATGGGCGCGCTGTTCGGGATGCGCGGGTTCGACCTGATGTACACCGAGACGGCGGTGATCGTCGGCATTATCTCGATCAACCTGCCCTTCACCATCCTCACCCTTCAGAGCGTGTTCGAGGGGCTCGATCCGCTGCTGGAAGAGGCGGCGGCGAGCATGGGTGCCGCGCCCGCGCGCTGCTTTCGCCGCGTGATCCTGCCGCTGTCGATGCCCGGCGTGCTGATCGCCGGCGCCTTGTGCTTCATCCTGAGCATGAACGCCTTCGCCACGCCGCTGCTGCTGGGCGGACCGCGCTTTCAGATGATGGCGCCGCTGCTGTTTTGGGAGTTCTCCAACAACAACAACTGGCCGTTCGCCGGCGTGCTCGCCTTCATCCTGATGGCGACAACCTTGGGACTTACGGTGCTCGCCAATGTCGCGGTTCCGCGCCGCTATCGGCCGGCTTGAGCGGAGGGCGGCGATGTCGGATGCCGATCGCGACAGCACGGCGTGGCGGATCAGCCCCTCCGCCTATCTCGATAGCCGGCCGGAGATCGGCGTCGTGCCGTCCCCGCGTTCCGAATACGTCACCATGCGCGACGGCTGCCGGCTGGCGGTGGATGTCCACGCGCCCGGGGGCGAGCGACGGCCGACGATCCTGATTCTGACACCCTACTATCGCCGTTTTGCGCTGGCGCCGGGGGCTCCGGCAGGGACCGAGCCGACACCGGGGGTGGCGCGCTGGCGCGATCTGTTCGTCCCGCGCGGCTATGCTTTGGTGGCGGTGGATGTGCGCGGCACCGGCGCCAGCTTCGGCGTGCGCGACAGTTTCCGCTCCCCGCGCGAGCGCGACGACTATCGCCAGATCGCCGACTGGATCGTGGCGCAGCCATGGTCGGACGGACGCATCGGCGCCACCGGAATTTCCTATGTCGGCGCCGCCTGCGACTTCCTGGCGAGCACCGGACATCCGGCGGTACGCGCGATCGCGCCGCTGTCGGCCGTTTGGGACACCTATGCCGACCATTTCTTCCCCGGCGGGCTGCTGCTCAACCGGCTGGCGCGATCTTATGACGAGCTGATGATGGCGCTGGATCACGACCGGCGCGATCTTCTGCAGGCGTTCGCGTATTTCAAGGACCCGCATTTCGCCGGTCCGGCGCCGGTCGATGGCGACGAGGGTTTGCGCGAACGCGACGCGGCGGTGCGTTTGCATCGCGGCAATTTTCGGATGCCGGATTTCCTCGCCGAGTTTCGCTTTCGCGACGACACGCTTCCCTATGATCCGGCGTTCGGCCCGGCCGCGTTCAGCCCGTGCGGGTATGCCGACGGGATTCCCGCCGATGTGGCGGTTCTGGCGGTCTCGGGTTGGATGGACGGCGCCGGGTATGCCAACGGCGCCATCGCGCGCTTTCTCACCCTGCCCAATCCGAAGCGCCATCTGCTGCTGGGCCCGTGGGATCACGGCACGCGCATCAACGTCTCGCCCTGGCGCCGGGCGGAGGCGCCGCAATTCGCGCTGAACGGCGCGTTGCTGCGCTTCTTCGACGAATACCTGCTGGGTCGCGACACCGGCCTTCGTCGCGAATCAGCGGTTCATTACTTCACCTGCCACGATGAGTGTTGGCGAGAGGCGAGGCAATGGCCGCCGATCGCGGAGATGACACCACTCTTCTTATCGCACGACCGCGCGTTGGGCACGGCGCCGGGCAGTGCGGGCGAGGATGCGCACGCTGTCGATTTCGGCTTCGGCACCGGCAACGACACCCGCTATGAGCGGCTGGCGGCCCGGGACACGCGCGATTACTATCACGACTGGCAGGGCCGTGACGCAGTTTTGCTGCTCTACCGCTCCGCGCCGCTGAAGCGGGATGCGGAGCTCACCGGGCACGCCGTTCTGACGCTGTGGATGGCCGCCTCCGAGCCGGATGCGGCGCTGCATATCTATCTGTCCGAGGAGGAAGCCGACGGCACCGTGCATTACGTTACGGAAGGGATGCTGCGGGCGCTGCATCGCAAGCTTTCTCCCGGCCCGGCCTGGTATCGCGCGACCTGGCCTCGGCAGGCGCATGATCGCGCCGATGCCGCGCCGCTGACACCGGGCGAAGCGGCGGAGGTGGTGATTGCACTGTTGCCGACCTCGTGGGGGTTCCGCGCGGGCAGCCGTGTTCGCCTCGCGATCGGCGGAGCTGACCACGACCATTTTGGCCAAGTCCCGCACGGCCGGCCGCCGCTGCTCACCCGTGCATCGGGGCGGAGCCCGGGCCTCTCGTATTGATTTGCCGCTGCGGTTCTCCGAATAGAGACGTCTGAAGCCAACGAAACCGGCCCCGGATGTCGCCATCGGAGGCCGGGTGTCATAGCTGATCGCCGCCCGGACCGTCGGGGCCGATCATCGCGCTGCCCAGCAGGGCGAGCAGCAGAACGGCGAAGGTGATCAGCAAGGTTCCTGCCATCTCCGCCTCCTGGAAGCTTTGGCGCCGGCGTCAGCCGGTGGGGCCGCCGCCGTTCCCGTAGTTGACGAAGTTCGTATTCGCTGCCGCAGCCGGGGTCGGTGTGACGCTGGCCGCCGCGACGCCCAGAAGCACCGCCAGGGCGAGAAGAGCTGACTTCATGGTGTGTCCCCTTTCATTGGTTGTCCCGCCAGCGCCCGTCGCTTCTTGTCGGGCGTTGCTGATGGGGGAAGACTGGTGCCTCCGACCGGGCGGCGCTGTGAGGGCGGTCACAGTCGGAAGCATTTCTTCCGCCGAAATGACGGGCGGAAGGCGGCGAAAATTCCGATCGGCGCACGATTTTGCCGCGCGATAGGCTAAGAATGCAGATCTCCGCCCGACCGCATGAGGAGGACAGAAATGCTCCAGCCACCGCCTGCCCGGCCCGGGATGCGCGAGGACGAGATCGACACTCCGGCGCTGCTCGTCGACCTCGACGCCTTCGAGGCCAATCTCGATCGCATGGCGGCGCTGCTCGCGCCGACCGGCGCCAAGCTGCGAGCGCACGCCAAGACCCACAAATCGCCGGTGATCGCAAAGCTGCAGATGGCGCGCGGCGCCGTTGGGCAATGCGTGCAGAAAGTGGGCGAGGCGGAGGCGCTCGCATGGGGCGGCGTTCCCGACATCCTGGTGAGCAATGAGGTGGTCGGTGCCGCCAAGCTCGCCCGCTTCGCCGCTCTCGACCGGATCGCCCGGGTAGCGATCTGCGCCGATGATACGCGCCAGGTCGCCGATATCGAGCAGGCGGCGGCGGACGCCGGGCGGCGGTTAAGGGTGCTGGTGGAGATCGATGTCGGCGCGGGGCGCTGCGGCGTCGCCCCCGGCCCCGACGCGGTGGCGCTCGCCCGTCGCATCGCCGATTCCCGTCACCTGATCTTCGGCGGGCTGCAAGCCTATCACGGCAGCGCGCAGCACAAGCGCACGCCGGCGGAGCGGAAGGCGCTCATCGACGCGGCCGTGGAGGGAACACGGCGCAGCGTCGAGCAGCTCCGCCAGCAGGGCCTAGATTGCGCCATCGTCGGCGGCGCCGGGACGGGCACGTTCGAGCTTGAGTCCGCGTCCGGCGTGTTCACCGAGATTCAGGCCGGCAGCTACGTGTTCATGGATGCCGACTACGCCCGCAATCTCGACGAGGCAGGGCGTCCGGTGTCCACCTTCCGCCATGCGTTGTTCGTGTTGTCCACGGTGATGAGCACCGCGCGCCGGGGGATCGCCGTGCTCGATGCCGGGCTGAAGGCGCTGGCGGTCGATAGCGGGATGCCGCTGGTGTGGCAGCGGCCGGACCTGCGCTATCTCAGCGCCTCGGACGAGCACGGCAAGCTGGAAGTGACCGCAGAGACGCCCGCGCTCGGGGAGAAGCTTCGGCTCGTGCCCGGACACTGCGATCCCACCGTGGATCGCTATGATTGGTACGTGGGCGTGCGCGCCGGCCGGGTGGAGTGCCTGTGGCCGGTGGCGGCGCGCGGCGCAATGGCATAGCTGGCGGCAATACCCGATGACGGCTTCGATGGACCAGACAAATCGCGGCGGAGCCCGCGCCATTGCGGTCGGCATTGCCGCCGCCGTGCTGTTCGTGATCGTCTGCATGGGGATCGGCTACTTGCGCGCCGGTTCGCGCGACGGCTGGGGCGAGGCCGTTCAGATCGATCTCGGCCGCTGGGAGTTCACCGGCACCACGCCTCGGGCCACGGCGGCCGGGCTGCAACCGGGCGACATCGTCGATACAAGAAGCTGGAGCCTGCGTCAGCGACTCGCCTTCACCTTCGTGCCCGTCGGGGCGGCGTTCACCTTTCCGGTCGAGCGCGCCGGCCGGCAGCTTGTCCTGCGTCACGAGGCGGGCGTCTCACCCGCCGAGCATGATGGAACGCGCGCCGCGGATGTGTTCTTCCGCCTGCTCCTGCTCGTCTCCGGCCTGCTGATCATTATACGCGGCCGCGGTCGCGCGGCGCTTGCCGCCGGCCTGTTTCTGGCTTGCTTCGCCGCCGCCGACAGCCCCGTGATGACCTTCGCGGGATTGGCGGAGCCGGTACAGGTTGCTGCGCTTCTGCTCGCCCATCTGGCGCGGCTGGCGGCCTACGCCTTCGCTTTCACGTTCGCCGTCGACCTGCTTCCCAAATCCCCGCTGTGGAAGACCCGGGCGATCGCAGCCTTCCTCGTGCTGTTCATCGGACTCGTCTTTGCGCGAGCAGAAGGCATGATGATCGTGCTCGCCGGATACGCTTGGCCGGCGCTGCCGCACTTCGCCCTGCCGATCGCGCAACTCGCCATTCGCGCCTATCTGATGGCGATCTTCGCCATCGCCGCCGTCATGGCCTCGCGCGAGCACGCCTTCGCCGTGCGGATCATCTTCTGGGCCACTTTGTTCACCACTCTTTCGTACCTGATCCAGCAGTGCTTCCTGCTGCTCCGCGCCGCTCCGCCGGCTTGGATGTTCTGGTATTTCAACACCGCGCTGGCCGGGGTGGCGATCGGCTATCCGTGGGCGATCCTCGCGCGCCGACTCGCGGCAGTAGATTTCGTGGTCTCGCGCACGGCGGTGTATGTGATCGCGATCAGCCTCGTCGTCGGTGTGATCAGCTTGACGGAGACGCTCGTCGGGCAACTGGCGGTCGGTTTCGTGGGCGGGAAGGTGCTCGAATACGGAGTGCCGCTGGCGCTCGGCCTGTCGTTCAACGCGATCCAAAACGAGATCGGCCGGCTGCTGAAGCGGGTGCTGTATCGCGACCGGATGCGGGCCGAACAGCGGCTTAACGCACTGCTCGAAGACTTCCCGAGCGCGCGTGACTTCGACATGCTGGCCGCCCGCGTGGTCCGGGAGATCGCGGAGACACTGCACGCCGCACGCGCCACCGTCTACGATGACGCCAACGCCGAATATAAGCCGGTGGCGACGGCGCCGGCGAGCCAACTGTTGGTACCGGGCGCCGATGATCCTGCCTTCCTGCGCCTGCGCGCAACCGGCCGGCCGGTTGACCCGGCCGGCATGGATTCGGTGCTGACCGACGGGTTGCTGTTCCCGCTGGTGATCTTCGGTCGCGTGTTGGGGGCCTTGCATTGCGGTCGCCGTGTGCACGGAGAAGCTTACGACGCGGCCGAGCGTCGCCTGCTCGCCGGGGTCGCAAGGGAACTCGCGAGCGCACTGCTGTTTCTCCGCCACGCGGATGCGCTTCGCCCGCCCGTCATGGAGACGGATTTTCAACCCGCGATCGGCACCGCGGCGCCCGTTTCGGGCCGCTTGGCTGCCCTCCTCGCCCCCGGGCTCGGCGACAAGCGGCCAGGATAGCTCGCCTAATCCGCCCGCCCGTAATAAAGCGTGACCGTGTGCGTCGCCTGCGCGAAGAACAGCCAGCGTTCGGCATACAAGCCGAACAGGACGCATAAAGCGGACACCGGGAGCAGAATGCGCCCCGGCAGGCCGGCCAGGGCGGCGCCCACCGCCAGCAGCACGACCGGCAGCGCGAAGCCAAGGCCAAACGCAATGCGGCGCAGTTTGGCGGCGTGCTTGCGCCCGATGCGGAAGCCCATTTCGCGCAACAGATAGTTCTCTTCGGAGTTCGGCGCCTCCAGCATCCGAACCGGGCCGAGCCAGCCGAGACCCGTCGCGCTCTCGATGGTGCTCGCGCCGTGCGTGCGATCGATCATGCGCCAGTAGGCCAGCTTCCCCGCCATGCCCGCCATTCCCGCCACGATCCCCAGCACGGCGGCGATCCGCGCCGGACCGGGCGCCCAGAACATCGTCAGGGCCGCCAGGCACACGGCGCCGCTGAACCCCGCCAGCAGCAGGTAATTCGGCAGCACGAAGCGATTGTGCCATTGCCGCACCGGCTTCAGGCAACCGTAAATCATCGCGGTGCAGACCACGGTGACGACCGCCATCAACGCCGACAGCAGCGCGAAGGCGCGTGTCAGCGGCGCGCCGGCGCCGATCCCCGCCCAAGCGGCCGCCAGTCCCGCCGCCGGTAGATAAATCAGCAACGAGGCGATCCCCTCGCGCGACAGCCACGAGGTGCGCCATTGCGAGATCGCGCGCCATGCCCGCTCGGGCCGACCGAGATGGGCGGTGGAGGAGAGCAAACCGGCACTCGCCAGCGCCATCGCGACACCAACGGCGGCGACGCCGAACCATCGACCCGCGGGCAGTTGTCCGAACGCGTCGAGGATGCCGGCCCAGAACAGCATCCCGAAGCCGGCGCCGGAGACGGTGGTGAAGAAAATGACCGAGAGCGCCGGCTTCATCGGCTCAGAACGCGGTCGATCCACCCGAGAAGGCCCGACGCCGGGCCAGCGGACGGAGCCTCGTCGAGCGGCGCGGCTTGCGTCGATGGGCGACGGCGCGGCGGCAGATACTTGTTGACCGGCTTGTATCCCATCTCCGGCATCAGGTCGTAGCCGCCGCGTTCGGCCACCAGGCGCGACACCGCGCTGTCGGGATCGCCCAGATCGCCGAAATGGCGCGCGCTCGCCGGGCAGGTGGCGACGCAGGCGGGAATGCGGGCCGGCTCGGGCAAATTCTCGTTGTAGATGCGGTCGATGCAGAGCGTGCATTTGGTCATCACGCCACGGTCCTCGTCGAGCTCGCGGGCGCCGTACGGGCAGGCCCAGGCGCAGAGCTGACAGCCGATGCAAATCTCCGCGTTGACCAGCACGATGCCGTCTTCGGCGCGCTTGTAGCTGGCCCCGGTGGGACAGACGGTAACGCAGGCCGGCTGTTCGCAATGCAGGCACGAACGCGGGAAATGTACCGTGCGGCTCTCCGGTCCGGTTCCGGCCTCGTAGGTGTGGACGCGGTTGAGCCAGACGCCTTGCGGCTTTTCCTGATACGGATCGAAATCCGTGAGCGGACCGGGATGGCCGCCGGTGTTCCACTCCTTGCAGTTCACCGCGCACGCATGACAGCCGACGCAGGTATCGAGGTCGATCACCAGCCCGAGTTTCTTCTGGCCGGGTTGGGAGGCGGGGATGGCGGTCATGGGAATCCGTCGTTGCAAGCCGGCGTAGGGCGGGAAAGCGAAGCGCATCCCGCCATCGGACCGCGGTGGTGGACTGCGCTGCGCTTGTCCACCCTACACCTCCGCGCGGTAGCGAAGCACGAGCGGCGGTGGGGCCAACCCGGCGGCGCGATGGAGGGGTATGGGCGTCGAGCGCTCGTCCACCTCGAGCTTCTCGATCCGCACCCGCAAATCGTACCACGCGGCCTGGCCGGTGATCGGATCGGCGTTGGCCCGGCGCGCCTCCGATTCCGGCAGGAAGGTCGCGATCACGTGGTTGAGCAAGAAGCCGTCCCGCGCCTCGGGTGCGTCGGCTACCAAATTCCACGCGCCGGCGCGCTTGCCGATGGCGTTCCAGGTCCAGACCGTGTCGGGGTTCACCCCCTCCATCAGCTTCACCCGCACGACCACGCGCCCGGCCGGACCGATCACCACCGCCGGGTCTTCGTCGGCCAGCCCGAGTCCCGTCGCCGTGCGGCGATGGATGAACAGCCGGTTGCGGCTGTAAATCTGGCGCAGCCACGCGTTCTGCGAGTGCCATGAGTGATACATCGCCGGCGGCCGCTGCGTCACCGCGTGCAGCGGATAGGCGGCATCATCGAGCGGTGGATACCAGATGGGCAGCGGATCGAAATAGCGGCGGATGCGGGGGCGCAGGGCGTCGGGGGGCTGCACCTTGCCATGCCCCTCGGCGGCGAGGCGGAAGCGCTGCAACGGCTCGCTGTAGATTTGCAGCACGATCTGCGCCGTTCCCTCGACGAAACCCATCGCCTTGGCGGTTTCGAGATACCCGGCGTTGGCGTGCTTGTAGTAAAGCTGTTCGGGCGGCAGGTGATGCGCCCAGAAGCAGCCGTTCTCGATGTAGCGCTCCAGTTGGCGCGGGTTCGGTGCGCCCATCCCGACCGCGTCGCCCTCATGGCCACGCCAGCCGGCGAGCACGCCTTGGCCCGGCTTGCGTTGGTGATTGACGATGTAATCGGCGTAGTCGCGATAGGCCGGCCCGCCGTCGTCGCGCACGAAGCCCGGCAGCTTCAGCCGCGCGCCGAGATCGAGCAGCACGTCCTGGAACGGCCGCACGTCGCGATCGGGCGCCAGAACCGGCTGTCGGATGGCGTCACCCGGCCCTTCGGTGCTGCCGATCGGGCGATCGAGCAGCGAGATGGCATCCCAGCGTTCCAGATAGGTGGTGTCGGGCAACACCAGATCGGCGTGCGCCACCATCTCGGAGTAGAACGCGTCCGAATAGATGACATGCGGGATGCGATACTCGCCGTCCGGGTTCTTGTCGGTGAGCATCCGCGCCGCCTCGGCGGGGTTCATCGCCGAGTTCCACGCCATGTTGGCCATGTACATGAACAGCGTGTCGATCGGGTACGGGTCTCCGGCATGGGCGTTCGCGAGCAGCGTGTGCATCATCCCGTGCGCCGCCAGCGGCGCGTCCCAGGAGAACGCCTTGTCGATGCGGATCGGCGTGCCGTCGTCCTCGAGCAGCAGGTCGTCGGGGCTGCGCGGATAGCCGAGCGCCATGCCCGACATCATCGCCAGCGGCCGCGATCCCTTGCCGACCGGCGGCGCCGGCGGGATCGGGCGCGGATAGGGCGACTTGTAACGCCATGATCCGGGCGTATCGACCGCGCCCAGCAACATTTGCAGCAGGTGGATGGCGCGGCAGGTGTGAAAGCCGTTGGCATGGGCGGAGATGCCGCGCATCGCGTGCATCGATACCGGCCGCCCCGTCATGGTCGCGTGTCGCCGCCCGAAGGTGTCGGTCCAGGGCTGTTCCAGCGTGATCGCCTGCTCGAACGCCACCTCGGCCAGCTCGCGGGCGATGCGCCGGATGGTGGCGGCGGGCAGGCCGCAGCGTTCCGCGACAGCTTCCGGCCCATAAGCGGCGTCCAGGTAGCGCTCAGCGAGCAGGTGAAATACCGGCAGCGCCCGCCGTCCGTCCGGCAACGTCACGTCGCCGGCGATGCGGGGCTGCATGTCGGGCGTATTCGCATCGATCGTCCGGTTGCTCGCGCGATCGAACGCGAGCGTGTCGCCGTGCTCGTCGCGCGCGAACAAGCCGTCATCAGCCGCGCCGGGATCGCGGATCACCAGCCAGGCGGCGTTGGTGTAACGGGCGAGATAGTCGAGGTCGATGCGGTCGGTGCGCAGCAACTCGTGGATCAGCGCCAGCACGAACAGCCCGTCCGTGCCCGGCGTAATGCCGATCCACTCGTCGGCGACCGCCGAGTAACCGGTCTTGACCGGGTTGACGGAGACGAATTTCGCCCCGCGCGCCTTCAGCTTCGACAAGCCTAGCTTGATCGGGTTGGAATCGTGGTCCTCGGCGACGCCGAACATCAGCAGATACTTCGTCCGGTCCCAGTCGGGATCGCCGAACTCCCAGAAGCTGCCGCCCAAGGTGTAGAGGCCCGCGGCCGCCATGTTGACCGAGCAGAAGCCGCCATGGGCGGCGAAATTGGGGGTGCCGAACTGCTTCGCCCACCAGCCGGTGAAGCTCTGGCTCTGATCGCGCCCGGTGAAGAAGGCAAGGCGCTTGGGATCGGATGCGCGCACCCGCCCGAGCCAGTCGGTCGCCAGCGCGAGTGCCTCCTCCCACTCGACCTCGCGGAAATCGCCGGCACCGCGCTCGCCGATGCGCAATAGCGGCTTGGTGAGCCGGGCCGGCGAATAGTGGTTCATGATTCCGGCGGAACCCTTGCCGCACAGCACGCCGTGGTTCACCGGATGGTCGGGATTGCCCTCGATATAGCGGATGCGCCCGTCCTTGAGATGGACGCGGATGCCGCAGCGGCAGGCGCACATGTAGCAGGTGGTCGTCTTCACCGCATCGGATATGGCGGGCGAGGTATCGATGTGTTCGACGGGATGGGCAAAGCCCGTCGTCCGCCCGGGCGGTGCATTCGTCATTCATTCTCCTCTTGGCCTTCGCAGGAGGATGTTCTTGCGCGCCCCGATCCGCCCCGGCAAGGGGGTAAGGCCACCCCGGGAAGTCCTGCTCAGGGATGCAGGGTGGCGCCCTTGGTTGCCTTGTCGATGTCCTTCCTCGGGCCGCGCAGCGCCAAGCCGACAACGTCCGGCGCTGTCGCCGGTTCCGCCTTGAACGCCGCCCGGTTCGCCGTGTCGTGCCCGGTCGTGAACATGGCCCGCACATAGACCGCACGGGTCAGGTCGCGCTCGATGCTTTGCCGGTAGGCCCGCAGCAGGACCTCGGAATCAGCCGCGTAGATCAGGATCGGCTGGCCGAGCAGGCGAGCATGCCGACGGCCGGCTGCATCCTCGTAGGGCTCGCCCATCGCTTGCGGCGCCGCCGCCGCGATTCCGGTGGCCAGGAACGCCGTCACATTGAGCTTCTGCCAGACCGCGAGATCGCTCAGAACGAGGATCGCCACCTTCGTATCGGACATCATTGGGCGACCAGCGTTGCGATGCGGCGGAGGTCCTCGACGAAGGCGCGGTATTCGCGCCGCCGCGCCTCCTCGTCGGGGAGACGCAGCAGAAACGACGGATGCACGGTGACGAACCCCGTCTCGGCCTCGGAGAGGCGGATCGGGCGACCGCGCTCGCGGCCGATGGTGACGGGGCGGCCGAGCACGGCGCGGGCGGCGGTCGCGCCCAGCATCACCACCAGCGCGGGGGCGAGGCGCACGCGCTCCACGTCCAGCCAGAAGGCGCAGGCGCGGATCTCCGCCATCTCCGGTGTCTGGTGCATCCGCCGCTTGCCGCGCGGGGTGAATTTGAAGTGCTTGACGGCGTTGGTCACATAGACGCTGCGCCGATCGATGCCCGCCTCCAGCAACGCCCGATCGAGCAACTGGCCGGCGGGGCCGACGAAGGGGCGGCCGATCACGTCCTCCTGGTCGCCCGGCTGCTCGCCCACGAACAGAACGCGCGCACCCGCCGGGCCTTCGCCGAACACGGTTTGTGTCGCCGGCGCGTAGAGCGGGCAGCGGGTGCAGTCCGACGCCTCGTGCCCGGCCTGCTCCACGCCCGGATCGGACATGGTGGACATCACCACCGGGCCGATCCCGGCGCGGCCGGGTGGCCAGGGGTCCTCGGCCAGCTCCTCGGCCTCGGGCACGGCGGCGCCCGGCCGTGCCGCCGCCAGCAACTCGGCGCCGTAGGCGCGCCAATAGGCGGCGAGCGCCGCGTCGTCGGGGATCGCCTCTTCCGGGGCGCCGGGACCGAAGCGCGGCGCGCCGTCCTCCCAGTGCGCACTGCCCTCCGGGGTCAGGATCGACACCGCCATCGGAAAGCGGCGAGCGAGGAGTTGCGCGTTCGCCTCCAGGACGTGATGCGCCGGGCGATACCAGCCGAGATGCCGGCCTTCGAGCGGAAGGTAGCGCAGGGCGGTGCGCATCCGGTGTGCTTCCGCCCGCACCGCCAGCGCCAGGCCGCGGGCGCGCCGAAGCTCGGGATCGGCGGTGTCGTCGAGCGCCAGCGTTCCCGCCACCGCCCGCCGGACCAGCCGATAGAGCAGATCGAAGCGCCCCGGATCGCGAGCCTGGATGGCGATTTCGGCCAGCGCCACCAGGGCGCGCGGCACCGCAAACCGGCCCGCCGCCGCCTCGGAACGCGACGTTTTGCCGCCCACCTTCCAGCGAACCGCCTCCGGCGGCACATCGGCGAGCGCCAGCCGCCGCGCGGCGTCCCGCCAGCCGGCAAAATCGGTCTCGGTCTCAGAAAGACCTGGTGCATGGGTCGATCACCGGTTGCGAAAGGGACACCCCGGGGCGAGCCCGGGCACACCATATTCATCCGCACGCTCTCGGCGAACATACGAGTGTCCGCCGTCTGTTGGTTTCGCGTTAGAAGGTCCCGCTCGGAGGTTTGCGTGCGGCGTCGCTGGAGGCGGGAGCAAGCCCGGAGAAGGCCGAAAAGACGGCCTTAAGAGCGAACTCAATCCGTTGGGCTGAGCCGG
This sequence comes from uncultured Pseudomonadota bacterium, assembly GCA_963762525.1. GTDB lineage: Bacteria > Pseudomonadota > Alphaproteobacteria > Acetobacterales > Acetobacteraceae > DATFDN01. The sequence goes on along the minus strand of CAVXKT010000008.1, from coordinate 10,641 downwards.
GCCCCCGGGCGTGATCGGCCGCCACCCCGGGTCACATTCACGCGCAAACTCGTTGAAAACGAACGGGACCGAAAACAAATCGTGGCGACCGCGACAAGATTTTGTTGGCTTTATGGCAGTCTCGTGGTTGTGATGTGGTCATGGTGAGGTGCTTCACTGCGAATCGGCGTCGCTCATGGTCCTCCGCCTGATGGCTTCTCCGGTCCGAGGAACCCCCGTGCTGTCGCGTCGCCTCGCCGCCGCGCTCGCCATGCTCGCCGTATTCCCTGAGGCGGCGCAGGCCGACGCGCCGGCCCCCGCACCACCTCCGCCCGCCGCCTCCGAGGGCAATCCCGCAGCGAAGCCGGCCTCGGCAAAGCCCGGCGTGGAGCCGGTGGACAAGAATCAGGTGGTGGCGATCCTGGGCCGCATCGTCGCCGGGGCCGAGGGCCAACAAGTCGGGCGCCTGACCGATGTGCTGGTGGACGGCACCGGCCAACCGCAAGCGGCCGTGCTCGATATCGGCGGCTTCATGGGGGTGGGCACGCGAACGATCGCGGTGCATTGGAAGACCCTCCATTTCGCGCCATGGAACGACAAGACGCCGATCACGCTCGATCTGTCGCTCGAACAGATCAAGGCGATGCCGGAATACAAGGGGCTCGCGACCGACAAACCGGCACCCGTGGTGGTTCCGCCCACGGCCAAATCGGTGGCGGCGCATTGACCATGCGCCCGATTCTCTCCCGGGTGCGCGGGTTGCGCGCCCTCGACCTGCTCAATCTGTTCATCGCCGACGCGCAAACGGGCTTCGGTGCCTTTCTTGCCGTCTATCTCACCTCGCACAAATGGACCGCGCTTCAGATCGGCGGCGTGCTCAGCATCGGCACGGTCTCGGCGATGGCCAGCCAAATTCCGGCCGGGATGCTCGTCGACGCGGCCCCGAGCAAGCGCGCGGCGGTGGCCGGGGGCATTCTCGCCATCACCGGCGCGGCGCTGCTCCTGGCCTTGCTGCCGTATCAGCTACCGGTCTCGAGCGCCGAGCTGCTGCACGGGTTCGCAAGTTGCGTGCTCACCCCGGCGGTCGCCGCCGTCAGTCTGCGCCTGGTCGGGCACGCGGGATTTGCCGAGCGGCTGGGCCGCAACGCGCGCTTCGCCGCCATCGGCAACGGCTCGGCGGCGGCGGTGATGGGCGCACTCGGCACCTATATATCCACCCGCTCGGTCTTCCTGCTGACGGCGGCATTGGCGCTGCCGGCGCTGTTGGCGCTGCATCGGATCGGCACCGAGCCGCGCGTCCCGGCACCGGCCAAGCCGCGCAGGAGCCTCGATTGGCACGGGCTCGGCCAGCTTCTGGCCGATCGGCGCCTGCTTGCCTTCGGCGGCTGCGTCATCCTGTTCCACATGGCCAACGCGGCTTTGCTGCCCATCGCGGCGACCGCCATCACGGCCAAGGCCGGCGCCTACGCGAGCCTGATCATCGCCGCCTGCATCGTGCTGCCGCAAGGCGTCGTCGCGCTGTTCTCGCCTCTGGTGGGGCGACGCGCGACGGTCGGGCGGCGCGCCGTTATGCTGTTCGGCTGGTCGGCGCTGCCCGTTCGCGCGGCGCTGTTCGCCCTCCTGCCCGCGCCCGCCCTGATCGTCGCCGCGCAGATGCTGGACGGCGTCAGCGCGGCGGTATTCGGCGTGATGGTGCCGCTGATTGCCGGGGACGTCACCCGCGGGCGCGGCCGGTTCAATCTTTGCATGGGCATCTTCGGGCTGGCGACGGGGATCGGGGCGACCGTGTCCACCTCGCTCGCGGGCTGGATCGCCGATGCTGCCGGCGACCGCATGGCGTTTGCGGCGCTCGCCGTGATCGGCTTGGCCGGCATGGTGCTGCTGGGCTTCGCGATGCCGGAAACCGCGCCGGCGCCCCGGCCCGCCGGTGACGGCACGAAACAGCCGCAAGCGACCCCGGCCGCCGTGCGCCGGGCCGGCGCCATCGCCCGTCCGGCGCAACGCATGGTCGCCCGCCAGCCCGGCTTGCGCACCGAGCGACGCCGGGGCTACGCACACGCCATGCGCGGAGGCGGCGAATGGCGGTAGGGGACGTCAAGAAAGTCGTGCTGGCCTACTCGGGCGGTCTCGATACCAGCGTCATTCTACGCTGGCTGCAAGTGAACTACCGCTGCGAGGTAGTGACCTTCACCGCTGATCTCGGCCAGGGCGAAGAGCTGGAGCCGGCGCGTCGCAAGGCCGAAATGTTTGGCGTGCGGGAAATTTTCGTCGATGACCTGCGGGAGACCTTCACGCGCGATTTCGTCTTCCCGATGTTCCGCGCCAATGCCCTCTATGAGGGTCAGTATCTCCTCGGGACGTCAATCGCCCGCCCGCTGATCGCACAGCGCCAGATCGAGATTGCCGAGCAGGTGGGCGCCGACGCGGTGGCCCACGGCGCCACCGGCAAGGGCAACGACCAGGTCCGCTTCGAGCTCAGCTATTACGCGCTCAAGCCCGACATCAAGATCATCGCGCCATGGCGGGAGTGGGAGCTGACCAGCCGCACCCGGCTGTTGGAATTCGCCGAGGCGAACCAAATCCCGATCGCCCGCGACAAGCGGGGCGAGGCGCCGTTCAGCGTCGATGCCAACCTCCTCCATTCCTCCTCGGAGGGGAAAATCCTCGAAGACCCGGACACGGAAGCCGACGAGATCGTCTATCAGCGCACCCTCCGCCCCGAGGACGCCCCGGATCGGGCGACGGTCATCACCGTGGGCTTCGAGCGGGGCGATGCCGTATCCATCGACGATGTGCGCCTTTCGCCGGCGTTGCTGCTCAGCCGGCTCAACGAGCTCGGCCGGGCCAACGGCATCGGCCGCATCGATCTGGTGGAAAACCGCTTCGTCGGCATGAAGTCACGGGGGGTTTACGAGACGCCGGGCGGGACCATCCTGCTGGCGGCGCATCGGGGGATTGAGAGCATCACGCTGGACCGCGAGGCGGCGCATCTCAAGGACCAGCTCATGCCGCGCTATGCCGAGCTGATCTATAACGGCTTCTGGTTCAGTCCCGAACGGCGGATGCTGCAGGCGCTGATCGACGAGAGCCAGAACTCCGTCACGGGAACGGTGCGGCTGAAGCTCTACAAGGGCAACGCCACGGTCATCGGCCGGCGGTCGCCGCACAGCCTCTATTCGATGCGCCATGTCACCTTCGAGGAGGACCAGGGCGCCTACGACCAGGAGGACGCGCGGGGCTTCATCAAGCTGAATGCGCTGCGGCTGCGGCTGGGCGCGATGGCGGGTCGGAGGGGCGGCGCGCTGTAGCTCGCCGCCCTCACCCGCCGCGCTTCAGCGCGGGCGGGTGATGGGGGCCCGGGTGAGGGATCAGCCGCCGGCGGCCCACCCATGCCCGTGCACGAGGCCGTCGTCGTAGGGCTCGTGTGCCGTCTCGTCCTCGGCGTCGTTGTCATGGAACTGCGCCGCCTCGGTGCTGCCCGAGAGCGCCGTGGTGGAGGAGCGGCCGGCGGAGATCGCCATCGCCACGGCGTCGAAATAGCCGACACCCACCTCGCGCTGATGGCGGGTTGCGGTATAGCCGGCCGGCTCGGCGGCGAACTCCGCCTGCTGCAGCTCCGAATAGGCCGCCATGCCGCGGGTCTTGTAGTCCGTGGCCAGACTGAACATCGACAGGTTCAGGCTGTGGAACCCGGCGAGCGTCACGAACTGGAAGCGGTAGCCCATGCGGGCGATGTCGCGCTGGAAGTCGGCGATCTGCTCGGGCGAGAGCTTGCGTGCCCAGTTGAAACTGGGCGAGCAGTTATAGGCGAGCATCTTGCCGGGGAACTGGCGGTGGATGGCGTCGGCGAAGCGCTCGGCCTCCTTCAGGTCGGGATCGCTGGTCTCCCACCACAGCAGATCGGCATAGGGCGCGAAGGCGAGGCCGCGGGCGATCGCGTAGTCAAGCCCGCGGCGGGGGCGGATGCGGCAGAAGCCCTCCGCCGTCCGCTCGCCGCTGATGAAGGGCCGGTCCCGCTCGTCCACGTCGGAGGTCAGGAGTTGGGCCGAATAGGCGTCGGTGCGGCAGAACAAGACGGTCGGCACGCCCTCCACGTCGGCGGCGAGCCGGGCCGCGTTCAAAGTGCGGATATGCTGGCTGATCGGCACCAGCACCTTGCCGCCGAGATGGCCGCACTTCTTCTCGGATGCCAGCTGGTCCTCGAAGTGCACGCCCGCCGCCCCCGCTTCGATCATCGCCCGCATCAGCTCATAGGCGTTGAGCGGACCGCCGAATCCGGCCTCGGCGTCGGCGACAATCGGCGCCATCCAGTAGCTGCGATCGCCTTCGCCCTCGCTCACCGCGATCTGGTCGGCGCGGCGCAGCGCGGCATTGATGCGGCGGATCACGTTCGGGACCGAGTTCGACAGGATAAAGCGACTGGTCGGGATACATCTGCCCCGCCGTGTTGGCGTCCGCGGCGACCTGCCAGCCCGAGAGATAGATCGCCTTCAGCCCAGCCTTCACCTGCTGCAATGCCTGATTGCCGGTGAGCGCGCCCAGCGTGTGGACGTAGGGCTCGGTCCGCAGCAGGTGCCAGAGCCGCGCGGCGCCCATCTCCGCCAGGGTATGGCGGATGCGGAAGGAGCCGGCGAGCCGGGCCACGTCCGCTTGCGTGTAGTCGCGGAGAATGCCGGCAAATCGCTCCGGATCGGACCCGGCGCCCAATCCATCGGGGGCGAAATGGGTGATGGGCGTGGGTCGCATCGCACTCTCCTCTCGAGGTGCGTGAATAATTGACATTGCGGGTGCGAAGACCATCCTTTTCATGCCAGATTAGCGCCGAATGGCGTGCGCAACTTCACCAACAACGCCGCAAAACTGTAAAGGATGTGAAGATGGGGCGCGCGCTGATCGGGCGAACCATCCGCCGGCTGCGCGCCGAGCGGGGATTGACGCAGCAGGCTCTGGCCGCCCGGCTCGGCATTTCGGCGAGCTATCTCAACCTGATCGAGCACGACCAGCGCGCCGTCACCGCGAGCCTTCTCATCAAGCTCGGCGAAACGCTGCGGGTTGACCTGGCGGCGCTATCAGGCACCGAGGAGCGGCAGCTGGAGGCGAGCCTGCGTGAGAGCTTCGCCGACCCGATGCTCGGCGCCGAGCCGGTAGCCGAGTCGGAGATCGCCGCCCTGGTCGCCGCCGCCCCGAATGCCGCGCGCGCCATCCTGGGGCTCTATCGCGGCTGGCGGGTCGCGCGCGAGGACGCCGGCGGCATTGCGCTGCCGTCCGGCCGGCGCCTTCTGCTGCCGGCGGAGGAGATCCGCGACTTCTTCTATGACCGGGCGAACCACTTTCCCGAGTTGGAGGCCGCCGCCGAGGCGATCGCCGCCGATCTGGCGGCGAGCCCGCATGAGATGAATCATGCGATCGCCGAGCGGTTGCGCCGCGTCCATCAGCTGAGCGTGGTCGTGCGCCCGCTCGATGGCGCCGACCGCCGTTACGACAAGCCGGCGCGCAGCCTCACCTTGGCGGAATCGCTGCCACGCGAGAGCCGGGGCTTTCAGATGGCGTTCCAGTTGGCGATGCTGGAGGCGCGCGAGGCCGTCGAGACGGTGATCACGAGAGCCGGCCTGAGCAGTGCCGAAGCGGCGACCTTGGCACGGATCGGGCTGCTCAATTACGTCGCCGGCGCCTTGCTGATGCCCTACGAGCCGTTTCTGGAGGCCGCGCGGGCGGCGCGCCACGATATCGAGGCTTTGGCGGCGCGCTTCGGGGTCTCGTTCGAGCAGGTGGCGCACCGGCTGACGACGCTGCAGCGCCCCGGCGCGCGCGGCGTGCCGTTCTTCTTCCTGCGCGTCGATCCCGCCGGCAATGTCTCGAAGCAGTTCTCGGCCGCCGGCTTCCCGTTCGCCCGCTATGGCGGGTCCTGCCCGCGCTGGGTGGTCCATACCGCCTTCGCCCGCCCCGGCCTGCAGGTGCAGATCGCCGAACTGCCGGACGGCGCCGCCTTCCTGTGCTTCGCCCGCGCCATCGACCGCGCGCCCGCGCATTGGGGAGAGCCGCGCCCGACGCATGTCGTGGCGATGGGCTGCGCGCTCGGTCACGCCGCCGACGTGGTGTATGGCGATGGGCTCGATTTGGCGGGCGCCCGGGTCGGCATCGGCCTCGTCCTGCCGCCTGTGCGACCGCCCCGACTGTCGCAGCCGCGCCTTCCCGCCGCTCGCGCACCGGCTGGCGCTGGACCCGACCACCAAGAGCGCAAGCCCGTATCGGTTCGAGCGGGAGGGGTGATTTCAGGGAAGCGGGCGCCCGAAACCGCGTACCGATCGGCTTGCAGGCGGTTTTCGCCGCGCACAACAGCGCCAGCCGGGCGAGCCCCCCGCCGCCCGGGTCGCCGCCACCTAACTCGCCGCCAACCTCATCCACGATTACGCTCTCGGTGACGGACGGCGACGGCGACAACCAGGCGGTGCCCGTCATCACCGCCGGCACGCTGGCCTTCACCGGCACGCTGGCCGGCACCGTCAACCAGCAGGTGAGCGGCGGGATCGACACGATCTCGGCGACCGGCTCCATCACCAGCGAGACGCTGAGCTTCACCACTGGCGACGCCGACATCAATTTCCTCGGTACCCAGTCACGCACGGTGGACGGCGGTTCCGGAGATGACGTGGTGAGCGCGGCGGCGGGCCGGAACCGATTCGTGGCGGGAAGCGGGACGTTGGACGTGACCGGTGGGACCGGAGGCGACGCCTACGCTTTCCACAACGGCGACGGGCTGCTGAAGATCGAGGATTTCTCCGCCGGCAAAGGCGATACGCTCACCGTCGGCCGGGCACTGAAATCGTCGCTCCATGCCACGTCCGATGGTCATGGCGGCACGTTGCTCGGCTTCGGCACCGGCGGTGCGGCGATCGACATCGTCAACACGCCGAGTTTCTCGGTCAGCACAATTCATTTCCGCTGACGTGACTACTCGATCCCGTAGCCGAGCCGCTCGATGGCCGGCTGCAGGATCGGGATCACCGGGGCGAGGTGCTTGAGATAGTTGCCATAGCGATAGCGAGACGTCTCGTATATCGGCTGACTGACCTGGGCGTAACTTGCGGTGCGCGCGTAGCGGAGATTTTTCTCGACGCGCAGGCACGCGGGATCGAACCGCTCGCCGAGAAGCGACAGCGCGGCGCGGAGATTGGCTTCCGGCCGGACCACGAGATCCTCATAGCGAACCGGTAGATAGTTGAGGGCGATCTCGCGCCGGGAGTGCTCGACCAGCTCGAACACCAGCGCGTAATGCCGAGCGGCGGACGCAAGTTCGGCAGCGCAGAAGAAGCCGTGCGTGAGATGATGGGTGAACACCGACAGCACGACGTCGAGCGGATGCCGCAGCACCCGGATCAGCGGCGAGTCGGGAAACAGCAAGTCGAATCAGGCCGAGATGCGTTTCATTGAGCGGCATCTTGTCGGTGAACCAGCCGCTCGCACGCGGGAGGACGCCGAGCCGCGCGACCCGGCCCATGTAGTCGTCCCGCAGCGACTGACAGACCATGATGATGATCGGCCATCCACAGTTCCGCGAGCGCGTCCGGATAGGGCAGCGGGCTGTCGAGAGAGCGCGGCAGCACGGCGGCGATGTCGCTGATGGCCGGCAACTCGTCGCCGGCGGTGATGCGCGGATGCGCCGATAGCATCTGTTCGAGCAAGGTGGTGCCGGAGCGCGGGAACCCGAGAATGAACACCGGAAGCGGCGGCGCGGGCAGCGGCGGCGCACGGGGCAGCGTGCGCAGCCGGCCGGCGATGAAGAAGCGGCGCAGCCGCTCGGTCAGCAGCCGGGCGTCTTCGGCGAGGTAACTCGGCGCGCCCTGCTCCCGCGCCTTGCGCTTGCTTTCCGCGAACGCCGCGAACGCCTCGTCGTAGCGGGCGAGCCGGTCGAGCAGGACGCCTTTCCGGGACAGCTCGCTCGGTTCCAGCTCGCCGGCGGGATCGGAGCGGCTGATCCGGTCGAGGACCGCGAGCCCCTGTTCGTCGCGCCGCATTCGCCCGAGCAGGGTTGCGCGCGCAGCAGGAAGCGGCGATCGCCGGGATACTCCCGCTCGGCCCGGTCGAGAATTTCGGCCGCCCGCTCAAGCTGCCGATCGGCTTCCTCCATCTGCGCCCAGCCGAGCAGCGTCTGCGGCCACGTTCGGCGCCAGCGACACGAATTCGCGGTAGAGTTCGCGCGCCTCATCCATCCGGCTCTGGTTCTTCGAAGTTCCAGGCGAGATTGGCGAGCAGGACCGGATCGCGCACGCCGGCAAGTTCAAGGACGCGCCGGTAGTGAAACTCTCCCAACTGCGGCCGCTGCGCCTCGGTGAGGATCATGCCGAGCAGGTTGTGCGCCTGCGGATTTTCGGGCGCGAGGCGGATGGCGTTGCGCGCCAGGGGTTCGGCCTCGGTCAGGCGCCCGGCTTGTAACAGCAGCAGCGCAAGTTCGGTCGTGGCCCAGAAATCGTTCGGGTCCAGCCGGGTCAGCCGCCGCAGCAGCGCCTCGCCCGCCGTTGCCGGACCCCGCTCCTTGCGGATCTCGGCGAGGATTCGCAGGGCCGCGCGTGCCCGGGCGCGGCCTCGAGCACCTCGACGCAGAGCCGGGCGGCCAGGTCGGCGCCGTCTTGCCGGCGCGCTTGGGTTGCCTGCTCGACGAGGCGGGCGGCCTCGGGGTGTTCGGCGGCGATCGCCGCGTCCGCGAGGCGGCAGCATCGGTTCAGGCTCAAGCCACTGCCGCAGGGCATTGCGACGATGCGGCGATCTCCCCCGGCGCGGGGCCGTCGTTCATGCACGCATGATGAGCGTGCCGGAGCCTCCGTCGCCGGAGGTCGTGAACATGCTTCCGCCGAGCGAGGAGTTCTGGAAGCTGAGACTGGCCGCCTGCTCGCTGCCATTGGCGATTTGCAGCACGCCGGTGCCGGAATTGTAGTTCAGCGACGCGCCGGTCGGGCCGAAGTTCTTCAAGTCGATCGTATCGCCCGCCGCGAAATCCTGAAGCTGCGGGCCGGCGTACGAGCTGGTGCCCACGTTGCTGCCGAACGAACCGAAGGCGTCGATGGCGAGATCGCTGGCACCCAGGAACGCGATTTGCAGGCTGATTCCCAGAGCCGCCGCGACCTCCAGGCTCGCGCTGCCGGTGAGCTGGAACACGCCTGTGCTTGCGGGATCGATGGTGGAGGACACGTCGAGCGATCCGGCGACGGCGATCGTGCCGTTGTCGGTGACGGTCGCGATGCTGTTGGCGCCGCTGGCCGTCCAGGCGCCGCCGCTATCGACGGCAACGGTGCCGAAATTGCTGAAGCCGAAGCTGTGGCCGCCTTGGCTGACGGTGCCGGAGCCGCCGGCCGCGCCGCTGATCGTTCCGGTGCCGCCGGCCAGTTCCAGCGCGTTGGAGGAGCTGGAGCCGCCGAGGACTTGACCGTTGAAGACGCCGCCGAAGTCGAGGATCACGCGGTTTGGTCCGCTGCCGCTGACGAACACCGCGTCGGAGCCGCCCGAGATCGTGCCGGCGTTGGTGATGGTGCCGCCGTTGCCGTAGATCGCCACGCCGACGCTGGAGCCGGAGATCACACCGCCCGTGTTGTTGGCTACGTTGCCGCCGGAAGTGAGGTCGACGCCGTAGGCGCCCGAGATGCTGCCCGAATTGGTGATTGTGCCCGCACCGCCCGTCGTGAAGATGCCGAAGCTGCCGGCCGAGATGACGCCGCCCGCCTGATTGGTGACCGCGCCGCCGGCTTCGATGTGGAGCCCTGCCGCGCCGGTCGCGGTGATCGACCCGGCGTTGACGACCGTGCCGGATGCGCCGGCGATGAAGACCGCGGAGCCGGTGCCCGTCACCGAGGCGGAGCCGGTATTGGTGACCTGTCCGCCGCGCTCCAGTTCGATGGCGTGATAGCCGGCGATCACGCTAGCGTTGGAGACTTGCGCGAAGGCGCCCGTCGCGAACACGCCCGCGCTTTGTCCAGTGATCGAACCGCCGCTCTGGTTCGACACCGTCCCGCCGTCGCCAAGATCGATCCCCGCGCCGCTCGCGGATGCCGCTGTGATGGTCGCGGCGTTGGTGATCGTGCCCGCGCCCAGGGAGCCGATGTAAATGCCGCTGCTGCCGCCCCGGAGCACGCCGCCCTTGTTGTTGGTGACGCTGCCGCCGCGGGTGATCTCGATGGCCGCATAGACCGAGGAGGTGACGGTGCTGGCGTTGGTCGCCGCACCGGACCCCCCGGTAATGAACACGCCGAAGGAATTGCCGGAAATCGTTCCGGCATTGTTGGTGACGCTGCCGCCGGCTTCGAGATCGGCGCCTGCCGCCCCGCTCGCGCTGACGATGCCGGAATTGACGAGCTGGCCTGTCGCCCCGTTGAAGAACACGCCGGCGGTGCTGCCCAGGATCACTCCGGGTCCTGGCGTTGTTCACGCCGCCGCCGTCCGACATCAGGATGCCGAAATAATTCGATCCGTTGAGCGTGCCGGCGTTTGAGACGGTGCCGGATCCTCCGGTGATGAACGCGGCGGCGCCCTGCCCGGATGCGGACACCGAGCCGCCGGCGTTGTTGGTGATTGTTCCGCCTGCGAACAGGGCGATCCCGTCATCGACCGTGGCCTTGATGATGCCGGAGTTGACCACGGTTCCGATGGCGCCCTGGATGATGACGCCGTCCT
>CAVXKT010000007.1:0-100316 GCA_963762525.1 uncultured Pseudomonadota bacterium | reverse complement strand
TAAAAGCCGAACATGTGATCGAGCGAGAAGCTGCCGGCCTCGTCCTCCAGGCCCTGATAGCCGAACAGACGGCAAGTGGCGTCGCGTACCAGCACGTATCCGGTCGGCCCCGCCGCACCGAGGCGCGGCTCGCCGAACAGCGCGCGGGGGCGAACGACGGCCGAGCCGGAGCACGGGATGGCTATCCGCTCCTCGGCGATCGGCCGGCCGTCGGAATCGTGCAGAATAAGCATCGTCGCCGAGCACGCGCGCCACGATGCTGAAGCGGGATAGATCAGCACCGCGAACGCGTGCCGGCGCGCATCGCCCAGGCGCAAAAACAGCCGCGTCGTCAGCCCCGGCGGCGGACCGTTGTAGGATTGCGGCTCGTCGCGCCAGGTCATGAGCGTATTAAACATATGCGCGCCGAAGCTTGATTTCGGCGGCGTGACCGCTGGCGCGGTCTTCGTAGCGGAACAGTGCGTGCAGCCAGCCATCCGCCTCGCCGCCGTCGCGGAAGTCATAGACCAGCTCCGCATGGCCCTCCGCCGGTGCCGCAAGCGCGTCGAGATCGAGCGCCAGATCGTGCCCGCGCTCGAGATTGCCCAAAAAATGCTCGGCGATGCGCCGTCCCGCCGGATCGAACACATCAAGACGCAGCGGCAGGCGTAATTGCGTCGTCGCCATCGGCGTGGGCTGGACGATGGTGCGGAAGCGCTTCGGATCGAGCACCGGAAACGGCAGCAGAAAGCCACGTCCGAGCGTCGCCGGCAGCGCCGCAATCTCCGGGTCGGGCGTAGGTCGGCGCGCTCCACGTTCACATGCGCGATCCGTGTGCGCCCCGCCCGCACGACCTGGTACCGCGGCCGCACCACATGCCGACCGGCGCGCAGCTCGATCTGCGCCGGCCAGCGCACGCCGGGCAGCAGGGCGCCGGCGTCGAGCGCCACGGTGGCAAACGGCCCGATCTCGCGATCGAACGGCACCGGGGCCTCGGCGCCCATCCGATCGAGCGCGAGCGCGCCGGGGGGATCGGCGTCGCGTGGCTGTTCTGGACCCACAGGATCACCCGCTCGCCGTCGCCGGGCGCCGGCAGTCCGGCGTAGCGGTCGGACGGCCAAGCATTGGCGTCATGGGTACAGGAAAGCGACAATCCGTCAGTGGCAAAGGTGTCCAGCGCGTATTTCACCACGTCATGACCGGTGGCGCCGATGGCGTGGAGAAACAACTGCCCGGTAAACTCCGGAAGATCGAAGCGGGCGCGCACCGCCCGGCTGTCGATCGCGAACCCGCCCGGTCCCGCCGGCATCTCCTGTTCCCAGGTCGCCAACACGGCGCCGTCTGCATCGAACAGGCGGAGCCACAACCGCATGGCGCGGGCACCATATCCGGCCCAGTAATTGGCCGAGACCAGCCGCGTCGACAGCTCATTCCGATCTCGGAAGAAGGCGAAGTTGGTGGCGAAGTTGAGCCGGTCGAGATAGCGCGGTGCGCTCAGCATCGATGGCGGAAGCCGCACCTCATCCAGCGTAAGGATCTTCGCCCCGTCGGGGGCGAACGGCGCAATTCGCTCGACCAGCCGCCCCGCATCGAAGGCGGCGACCAGGATCGCGCCGGCATCGGCGCGCGGCAGCTCGACCAGCGCCCGCGTCTCCAGCCCGGCCCTTCGGTGCCCCACCGCCTGCGAGTCGTGGTACATAGAGTGCGTTGGGCCGAATACCGGGGGCGAGCGCCGACAGCGCCTCGGCAATACCGTCCGGATCATAGAGGGCGACCGGACCGCCTTCGGTAAGCTTCGCCGAAAGCCGCCTGAGCCCTTCGGCGGCGAGCGGGTGACTGAGCGCCTTGTAGAGCGCATTCCCGCCGGCGCGCGCGTCGAAGGTTTGGATGTCCAGCATGTGGCGACCATACGGGCGCGCGAGACGATTTCCCACCCCGCCCGATCACCAGAGGCGGGCGTCGAAACCGAACGGCACCGTCCGCGTGATACGCGCCTCGGTGGCGCGAGGATGGTGGGGGTTCAGCAACAGATTGCTGGTCTCGGGGACAATGGCCGAGGGCACGCGCAGCACCGCCGTCCCGCCCGATCGCAGCCACGCATCACCCGCCGCTCTTGGGTCCGATGCCAGGGCATCGATGACGGCCGGCGGCTCGTCCGGCAACTCGACGCGCATGAGCACATAGTCGTCCGGCAGCAGGTCCGGCGGCAGATCAAGATGGACCCGGATTTCCAGAACCGCGAGCGCCGGATGCTCCGCCATGTAGATCACCGGCAGTCCCGGCGAATTCCAGCGCCCGCCATGGCGCCTTGCGCCCTCTCCCGACAAATCGGTGAATTTCGCCTGGCCGACCCGCCAGGCCTCGATCAAACTGCAATGCCGTGGGCGATCCGCCCGAGCAAAGCCTCAACCAGCCGCGTCCCCGGGTCGGTATCGAGCAATTCGAGCGGCGCCTCGCCGCCCAGCGCTTCAGTGCGCCGACGCAGCCAGCGGTGCGCCTTGTCGGCATTGGCGAAGGTCTCCTCGGCCTCCAGGATCACCCGCAGCAACCGAGCGAACCGGTCCGACTGCTCGGCCGAGAGTTGGCCGAGCGCCCGGCGATGCGCGAGCGTCTTGCGCGGCAGCGCGAGTTGATCGAGTTCGGCCGCCGAAATTCGACCGGCCACAACCGCCTCATCCACCATCGCGACCGGCAGCCCTTGGCGGACGGTGTCGACCAAATCGGGTTCACCGAGCCGGAACCAATCGCTGATCCGCCGCGCGGGTTCCATACTGACTCCTGGATGTGCACCTCACCTACCGGCATATCGCCGTACCGCCAAACGATGTCCAGTCCCGACTATATGCCGAGCCGATGCCGCACTTCGGCGGCGGCTTCCGCGGTGTCGTCCAACGGGGCGACCTCCCAGGTTTCCAGCCGCCCGGCGAACGGCCGCACCCGTTTCGCCGCCGTCAGTTCGGCGGTGAACAGCCCGTTCCGCCGCGATCGGCCGGGCAGCGCCGCCACCAGCACCGGGGCCGAGGTCGCCACCGCCTCCGAGATCATCGAGACGCTGTCGATCGTCACCACAACGGCATCCGCCAGCGCCAGCATGCCGAAATACGGGTTCTCGCCGGTGCCGTCCCACACCAGGGCGCCGAGCGGCGCCAGCGTCTCCGCGAGCGCACGGACCGCCGCCGGATCGGTGCGGCGCGACGGAGTGAGCGCGACCCCCGCGCCGTCGCGACGCATCATCATCGCCAGATCATCAGCGAGCCGCGCCGCTACCGCAGCATTCAGCCGAAAGCGCCCGTTGCTGCCGCCGATCAGGACGGCGACGAGCGGGCGCGGCAGATGCGCGAGCCGATCGCGCCACCGCGCCGCCTCGGCGCGCAGCCGTTCGGGCGTCGCCCGGTGCAGCGCGGTGCGGGTGACGATGACGTTCGGCCCGGTCAGCTCGTCGTGGCTGGCGGCCACGATCACATCGAAGCGGCGCGGGTCCATGCGCGGATTTTGCACCTGCACCACCGGAACGCCGCGCCTTCGCAACGCCGCCCCGACCGCGCCGCCGACGCCGCCGACCCCGATCGCGAGCGGCGGCAGCGGCGCCGACACGGCGTTACCGACGGCGAGGAGCGGCGCCGGCCAGAGCCGTGCGGGCAGCAATCGCCACGGCGCGCGCGGCGCGAGGACGCGCATCTCCGGCATCATCCCCGCAGCCTCCGCCAAGCCGAGCGCTTGCGCCTGCAAGCCGGCATAGGCCTCGCTCAGAATCCACGGAACCATGCCCGGCTTGTCGGGGCCGGCATGGCAGGCGTCAATGGTTAGGGATTACCGCTTAGGCTTGTAAGAGCCGGCGACCGATGCGGCCCTGGTCATGGCGGCGACCCCTTCGGCGCCGCTCATCAGCGCCGTCGTCTTCGCGGATTTGACTGCGCCGCCCGCGGCAATCGCGAGCGCGACGGCCGCCATACCTTCAGCGTTCGGCATATCGGCGATGATTACGATGTCATACTCGCCGAAGCAGTACCAGCCGCCGACCAGTTTGCCGCCAGCCGCCTCGCACACGGCACGCCCCACCTCCTCGGCACGATTTTGCGGGCTCTTGAGCTGGGCCGCCCAGGATTTGGGCGTATAGGCAAGCTGATACATATAGAGCGCCATCGTTGCCTCCTGATTGTTGCCCTGCGACCTTGCGGACGGTCGCGCAACGTCCGGCATCGTAGCCGTTTCGTTTCCTAGCGATCAAGCAATTACTCGGATGGTGTCAATCGGCCAGCGCCCGCAAGGCTCGGGGCGAACGGATCAGCAGATATCCGGATTCGTCGTCCAGTAAACCCTCCTCCCGCCACGACCGGAGCTGCTTGTTAACGCTCTCCCGCGTCGCCGCCACCAAGGTGCTCAGATCCGTCTGCGTAAGTTTAAGCCGCAGTCGAATCCCGCCCGGTTCCGTCACACCGTAATCCTGGCCGAGCTTGATCAGCAGCCGCGCGAGTTGCGCCGGCAGATCGAGCAGCGCGATCTCCTCCAGTGCCCGGTTGGTATCGCGCAGGCGCTCGCAGAGCACGCCCAACAACCGCAGCACCAAATCGGGGTTGGCGCGGAGAAGCGGCAAAAAGTCTCGCCGTTCGATCACCAGGGTGAGGCAATCATCCATCGCCGTCACGCTGGCGCTGCGGGTCTTGCCATCCAGCATGCTCAGCTCGCCGAAGGTCCTGCCCCGATCGAGGATCGCCAGCGTGACCTCCCGCCCGGCCGCCGAAGTCGCGGTAACGCGCACGCGCCCGGTCGCCAGCACCATCATCCCGGACCCCTCGCTGCCGCCTTCGATGATGGTGGTCCCCTTGGCGAAGCGACGTTCCGTCACCATGCCGACGAGTTGGTCGAGTTCCGCCGGCTGCAGCACCGCAAGCAGCGGAACGCCGCGCAGAAGCTCGCGCTTGGCGTTTCGGTCGAGCGGACGAACGGCCATGTTGACGCCTGGGCCAGGAGGGCCAGAGTAAACGAAGCTGTTGGTTAGAGCCTAAACTAAGGGCAATCCGTCGATGGCCGAAACCCCCGATGCTGGCGAGGAGCTGGTTCTGCAACGAACTGGTATGGGTCAGCCGCCGGTCGAGGCCGCAACCGCGCGCGATCGCGGCACCGGCCCGTTCGCGCGTTTGGTGCTGCGCGGTGCCACCGTCATTGACGGCACCGGCGCGCCGCCGATCGGGCTGATCGACCTCGTGATCGAGCGCGATCGCATCGTCGAGATGCGCAAGATCGGGACGGCTGGCGCCCCCATCAATCAGGATCGCCGTCCTGCGCGCGACGCGCATGAGATCGACTGCCACGGCAAGTTCGTCACTCCCGGCTTCATCGATTGCCACGCCCATGCCGGCGTTGCTTATCACGCGGCGAATGGCTGGGTGCCGCCCGTGGACTATGTCTACAAGCTGTGGTTGGCGCACGGCGTGACCACGGTACGCGAAATGGGCTCCTTCAACGGGCTGGGCTGGATGTTGAGCCAGCGCGAATTGGCGGCGGAAAACATGATCGCCGCGCCGCGGCTGCTCGCCTACACCTATTTTCCCGCCGTCAACGACATGCTGAAGACGATCCACACCCCGGACCAGGGCCGCCAATGGCTGCGCCGAATCAAGGAGCGCGGCGCCGACGGCGTGAAGTTTTTCGGCGCCCCGCCGGCGATCATGCGCGCCGCGCTCGACGAATGCCGCGCTCTGGGGCTGCGCTCGGGCTGTCATCACGCGCAAATGGCGGTCACCCGCATGAATGCGCTGACCAGCGCCCGCTGGGGCCTCACCAGCGCCGAGCACTATTACGGGCTGCCCGAATTGCTGTTCGATGATCGCCTGGTGCAGGCCTATCCGACCGAGTACGACTACGGCGACGAGTATTTCCGCTTTGCCTTCGCCGGCCAGACCTTTCGCCAGGCCGCGCCGCCGGGCAGTGCGAAATGGAACGACACGCTGGAGGCGTTTCTGGCGCTCGACTTCACCTTCGTGCCGACCTTCACGATCTACGACGCCAACCGCGACCTGATGCGCGCCCGCCAAGCCGACTGGCATCGTGATTATGCGTGGAAGTCCATGTGGGACTATTTCCAGCCGCGCCGCGGCAACCACGGCTCCTACTGGTATCGCTGGTCCACCGCCAACGAGATCGAGTGGAAGGAGAATTACCGGCTCTGGATGCGGTTCATCGCCGATTACAAGAACCGCGGCGGGCGGGTCTGCACCGGCAGCGATTCGGGGTTCATCTATCAGCTCTTCGGCTTCGGCTATATTCGCGAATTGGAGCTGCTGCAGGAAGCCGGCTTTCATCCGCTGGAGGTCATTCGCGCCGCCACATCGCAGAGCGCCGAGCTGATCGGCCTTTCGGAGGAGATCGGCAGCGTGGAGGTGGGCAAATGCGCCGATCTGCTGGTGCACGATCACAACCCGCTCTCGGACTTCAAGCTGCTTTACGGCACCGGCGCGATGCGCCTCAATGACGCGACACGCGAGGTGGAATGGCATCGCGGCCTGCGCCACACCATCAAGGGCGGCGTGATCTACGACGCGGCGGAGCTGCTCGCCGATGTGCGGGCGCTGGTGAAGCGAAGCTTCAAAGACGAGCCGTCGTGACCGATTTCGTCGTGCTGACCGGGTTTCTCGGCAGCGGCAAGACGACCCTGCTCGGCGATTTCCTGGCGCTGCCGGAGGCTGCCGAGTCGGCGGTGATCGTCAACGAGGCGGGCGAGATCGGGCTGGACGGCGCCATCCTCGCCGAGAGCACTGATTTCCCCATCGCGCTGCTGAGCAACGGCTGCATCTGCTGCTCGCTCAGCGGCGATCTGGAGCGGACGGTGGCCGGACTGTGGGCGGCCCGGGCGCGTGCCGGCCTGGCGCCGGCGCGGCGCATCATCCTCGAGACCAGCGGCTTGGCGAAGCCGGGTCCGATCCTGCGCTCGCTCGCGGCTCTGGCGTCGCTGCGGATGCGCCTCGGCGTGGTCGCGACCTTCGACTGCACGCGCGGCGCCGCCGTCGCAAGCTTTGAAGAAGCGGCTTCGCAATGGGCCGGGGCCGGCCTCCTCGTGCTGACCAAGCGCGACATGGTCGCGCCGTCGCAGCTTGCCCGGGCGCGAGACGCGGCAGCCGGCGTGAACCCGCTGGCGGAGCTGATAGACGCCGATGATCGCCGCGCGGCGGTGCTGGCGGCGTTCCTCTCACCCCGGGCGCCGGCGACTTCGTTCCCGGTGGCCGGGCCGATGCACGAGCGAATCAGGGTGGTGTCGGCGGAGCTGCGCGAGGCGATTCCGTGGCCCGAGCTCGCCGCGTTCCTCGACGACCTTGCGGGGCTGTGCGGCGAGCGGCTGCTCCGCACCAAGGGCGTCGTGCGCGTCCTCGAAAGCCCGTCCCCGATCCTGATACAAAGCGTCGGCACGCTGTTCAGCGCGCCGCGTCCGTTCGCGGCCGCTTCCGACGAGCGATCCTTCCTGATCCTGATCTTGCGCGACTTCGACACGGCCGAGCTGGCCTCGATTGCCCCCGACCTGCCATTCACGTTCAAGCAAATGGGCCGAATTGCGCCATGATGGACCGCCACACCTTCCACTGCATCGACGGCCACACCTGCGGCAACCCGGTTCGCCTGGTCGCCGGCGGCGGTCCGTTCCTTGAGGGCGCGACCATGAGCGCGCGACGGCAGGACTTCATCGCCAACCACGATTGGGTGCGCCGCGCGCTGATGTTCGAGCCGCGCGGCCACGACGTGATGTCGGGCAGCATCCTCTACCCGCCGCTGCGCGCCGATTGCGATGTCGCGATCCTGTTTATCGAAGTCTCCGGCTGCTTGCCGATGTGCGGCCACGGCACGATCGGCACGGTCACCATGGCACTGGAAAACGGGCTGGTGCAACCGAAGGACGAGGGAAGGATTGCGTTGGATGCGCCGGCCGGGCGGGTGGTGGCCGAGTATCGAAGCGATGGCGCGTTCATCGACAGCGTGCGCCTGCACAACGTGCCGAGCTACCTGGCGGCGACCGATGTGCGGATCGAGTGTCCGGAGCTGGGCGAGCTGTTCGTTGATGTGGCATATGGAGGGAATTTCTACGCCATCATCGACCCGCAACCGCACTATGCCGGCCTGGATTCGATCTCGGCCGATGAAGTCTTGCGGCTGAGCCCGATTGTCCGCCGGCTGGTGAATGAAGCCCTGACCGTGGTGCATCCTGAAGATCCGACCATCGCCCGTATCAGTCACATTCAATGGACCGGCGCGCCGCGACAGACCCGCGCGCATGGCCGCAATGCGGTTTTCTACGGCGAGCGCGCTATCGATCGCTCGCCGTGCGGCACCGGAACCTCGGCGCGCATGGCGCAGCTGGCCGGGCGCGGGCGGCTCCGCGTCGGCGACGAGTTCGTGCACGAAAGCATCATCGGCAGCTTGTTCGAGGGCCGCATCGAAGCGGCGGCACGGGTCGGAAACACCCCGGCGATCCTGCCAAGCATCGCCGGATGGGCGCGGATGCACGGCTACAACACGATCTTCGTGGATCGGCGCGATCCGTTCCGGCACGGCTTTCAGGTTGTCTGAACCGCCGCTTTTGGAAGTGCGCGGCCTGCGGCGTCGCTTTGGCGGTGTGGTTGCCCTGGACGGGCTGGATCTGACGATTGCCGAAGGAACGATAACTGCTCTGATCGGGCCGAACGGGGCCGGAAAGACGACCGCGTTTCAGTGTATAAGCGGTGTCGTGCGCCCGGGCGCCGGCACGGTGCGGTTCGCCGGGCGCGAGATCACCGGATGGCGGCCGGACCGAATCACGCGCGCCGGGCTGGTCCGCAGTTTCCAGATTGCGCGCGGCATCCCCGCCCTGTCGGTGATGGAAAACCTCATGCTCTACGCCCCAGCGCAACCGGGCGAGCGGATCGGGACGGCGCTCTCCGGTCGCGGCCGGCCGGCGGAGGAGAGGGTGCGGGAAGTCGCCTCGTCGGTGGCCGCCCGGCTCGGCCTGTTGCGGCTCGGCAATGCGCCCGCCGCCGCGCTCTCGGGCGGGCAGAAGAAGCTGTTGGAGATCGGGCGTGCATTGATGGCGGCGCCGCGCATGATCCTGCTCGACGAGCCGGTGGCCGGCGTCAACCCGACGCTCGCCGAGGAGATTGCCGCGCATCTCCGCGCGCTCCGGAGCGAAGGCATGACATTCCTGGTCATCGAGCATCACATGGACATGGTCGCCCGGCTCTGCGATCCGGTGGTGGTGATGGCCGAGGGCCGCGTGCTGACCGAGGGCAGTTTCGCGCGCGTCGCCGCCGACCCGACGGTGCAGGAGGCCTATATGGGCCGGCGCCGATGGCGATGATGCGGGCGGCGGGAGTCGTGTGCGGCTACGGCGCCGCGGACGAGATCCTGAAGGGCGCGGAGATCGGGGTGGAGAAGGGCGAGATGGTGGCGATCATCGGCCCCAACGGCGCCGGGAAATCCACCCTGCTGAAGGCGATTGTCGGATTGTTGCATCTGAAAGCTGGCACTATCACGCTGGACGGCGCGGCGATCGAGCATTTGCCGCCCGGCGAGCGCGCGCGGCGCGGGATCGCCTTCGTGCCGCAGGAGGCGAACGTCTTCGCCTCCATGACGGTGCGCGAGAATCTGGAGATGGGCGGCCTGATCGAGCGCGTCGGCACGCGGGCGCGCATCGAGGCGCTGTTCGCGCGATTTCCCGTGCTCGCCGCCAAGCGCCGGGCGCCGGCGCGGACCCTCTCGGGCGGGCAGCGGCAGGTTTTGGCGATGGCGATGGCACTCATGGTCTCGCCGCTTCTGCTGCTACTGGATGAACCCTCGGCCGGCCTGTCGCCGGCGGCGGCCGAAGCGCTGTTCGAAACCATCATCGGCATTCACCGCGCCGGTGTCTCGGTCGTCATGGTCGAGCAGAACGCGCGCGAGGCGCTGATGATCGCCGATCGAGGCGTGGTGCTGGTGGACGGGCGGACGGTGCGCGAGGGGCCGGCGCGATTGATGGCCGAGGATGCCGAGGTGCGGCGGCTGTTTCTTGGCAGCTGAAGCCGTGTAGGCTGTGGGCTTCGAGGGAGGCGACGATGCAACTCACTCGCCGGGCCGCGCTGGCCGCCGGACTCTCCGCCCCGCTCGTCGGTCGCGCGCACGCCGCCGCCGAGCCGTTGCGGGTGGGCGCGCTTTGTCCGCTCACCGGCGCCGGCGGGCAGTATGGTCCGTCGATGGTGAAGGTCATCGGTGCCGCCGCCGATCAGATCAACGCCGCCGGCGGCATCGGCGGGCTGAAGGTGGCGCTGACCATCGCCGACACCCAGACCAATCCCGACGCGACGGTTGCCGGCGCCCATAAGCTGATCGACGTTAATCGCGTGGCGGCCGTGGTCGGAACCTGGGCCAGCGCCGACACGACCGCCGCCGCGCCCTTGTGCTGGGAGGCGAAGGTGATGCTGTTCACCGTCTCCGGCGCCGACTCGATCACCAAGCTGCCGCATCACGGCTACATCATCCGCACCCAGCCCGACACCTTCCTGCAAATGACGCGGCTGGGCCAGTTCCTGATCGAGAACAAGGCGCGGCGGGTGTTCGATCTGGCGGCGCAGACACCGTTTGCGGTCGATGCCTACACGCGGATGACGGAGGTGCTGAAGGCGGGCGGCGCCGCGACGGTGGGCCAGGTCATCTACGATCCGCATCAGACCAGCTTCCGCTCGGAGATCGACCGCGCCATGTCGGCGAAGCCGGACGTGCTGTTTCTCGGCGCCTATGCGCCCGATCTCGCGGTGCTGCTGCGCGAGCTCTACCAGGCCGGCTACGAAGGCAAGCGGCTCACCTTCGGCTACGCGGCGACGCCGAAGCTGCTCGCCATCCTGCCGGCCGCGGTCACGAACGGGTTGTGGTCGTTCTCCCCCTCACCCGATCTCGACAGCCCGGCCTATGCGGTGGTGCAAAAGATACTAGGGGCGGAGCCCGACCCCTATTCGTGCCAGGTTTACGACCACATGAACCTGATCGCGCTCGCGGCGGCGAAGGCGGGCGAGACCAGCGGCGTTGCGATCCACGATACGGTGCGCGCGATCAGCCAGGGCGACGGCGAGAAGGTGCATGACGCGGTCACGGGAATGCGGCTGCTCGCCGCCGGCAAGTCGGTGAACTATGACGGCGCCTCCGGCCCGTGCGACTTCACGCCCGACGGCGACATCATCAGCAGCAAGTTCCGCTTTGAGGTGGTGGAGGGCGGCCAACCGAAGCTGCTCGCGCTGTCCTGAACGACGCGCTGCAACTCGCCCTGAACGGCGCCATGTCAGGCGCCGTGCTCGCCGTCCCGGCGATCGGCTTCAACGCCGTGTATGCGGTGCTGCGTTTCGCCAATTTCGCTGTCTCCGCCGTCGCCACCGTCGGCGCCTTCGCCGGCTGGATCGCGAATACCGCGCTCGGTTGGCCGGTGCTGCCGTCGCTGTTAGCGGCATTCGTCGTCGCCGGCGTGGTGGGAGTGGCGAGCGACGAGGCGGCGCTGCGCCCGCTGCGGCCCTCCGGCGCGCTGGCGACGGCGATCGCCTCGGTGGCGCTGGCGATCGTGCTGGAGAACGCGATCCGCTTCGTCTTCGGCAACGAGCCCCGCGGCTACGATATTCCGGTCTATCGCGATTGGCGCGGCTTCGGTCTGCATGTCGGGCCGCAGCAGGTTCTGGATGCGGCGCTGGCCATCGCCGCGATGACGGCGCTGTTCGGCTTTCTCGCCTTCACCCGCGCCGGCAAGACCATGCGCGCCGTTTCCGACAATCCGACGCTGGCCTCGCTCAAAGGCATCGACGCCGTGCGTATCGCGCGCATCGCGAACTTCGTCGGACTGGGATTGGTCGGGTTCGGCGGCATGCTCGATCGGGCTCGATACCCAAGTCGATCCGCTGACCGGATTTCGCGTGCTGCTGTCGGTGTTCGCGGCCGCCGTGGTGGGCGGGTTGGGCAGCATTCCGGGCGCGGTTGCCGGCGCGTTCCTGATCGGCATCGGCGAGGAGATGTCGCTCTTGGTGATGCCCGCCACCTATCGCGGCGCCGTCGGCTTCGCGGCAATCCTGCTGATGCTGTCATTCCGCCCGGCCGGACTGTTGGGGGAGCGGGCGGCGTGAGCGCATACATCGCGTCGCTGCTTGTCTTCGCCGGCATCAACGCGCTGCTTGCGCTCGGCCTCAACGTGGTCTGGGGCCTGGGCGGGATGATCAACCTGGGCCTCGCCGGGTTCTTCGCATTGGGCGCCTATGCCGCGGCGCTGCTCACTGTCCGGCTGGGCTGGCCGATCCCGCTCGCCGACGCGGCGGCGATTGCCGTCACCGCGACGGCGGGCGCGGGGCTGGCGGCAGTGACGGCGCGGCTGAAGGGGGACTATTTGGCCCTGGTCACGCTGGGCTTCGCCGCGGTGATGCAATTGGTGGCGGCGAACGAGCGGTGGCTCACCAACGGCACTGACGGCATCAGCGGCGTGCCCGGGCCGTGGCGGGGCCTGCTGTCGCCGCTAGCAGTTCGATCTGCTGTGCATGGCGCTCTGTTGGGCGCTGGTCGCGATCTCGGCGGCGGCGTTGACGCGCCTCGCTTCCAGCCCGTTCGCGCGCGTGCTGCGGGCGGTGCGCGAGGACGAGATGGTGGCCGCCGTCGCCGGCAAGCCGGTGCTATGGTTCAAGATCCGCGCCTTCGCCCTCGGCGCCGGCATCTCCGGCCTGGCGGGCGGTGTCTATGTGCATTTCAACGGCTACGTGGCGCCCGATTCGTTGGACGTGCTGCTGACGTTGAACGTGGTGCTGGCGCTCACCCTGGGCGGCACGGGCCGCATGGCCGGCGCGGTCGTCGGGGCGCTGCTGCTGGAGGCGCTCACCGAGGGCACGCGCTTTCTCGGCGGCGCTCTGCCCGCGCTCTCGCCGGTGCAGGTGGCGAGCCTGCGCGAGGCGGTCATCGGCGTTGTCCTGATCGTAATGCTGCGGCTGCGCCCGCAAGGCGTGATGCCGGAAGCGCCCCGCATCATGCGCCTGGATGATGAGCCGCGATCACCGACGCCGATCGAACGCGCACTGAGCGGCGCCTGATCAGACCCGATGCTCCTCCAGCGTCGCGGGATGGAACAACTCCTCGGCGGACAGGCGACGCGCCGAGAGACCCTCGGCGTGATGTCGCGCCAGAAAGCGATCGAGCACGGCGCGGTTGGATGCGAAGCCGTAGGGCCAGAAATCGTTCCCCATCAGATTCCGCGCGGCGCTGATCTGCTCTTCCACGAACGGCAGCGTGACCTTGGTCGCCGAGGTGTCGGAGAGCCGCGCCAGCGCCACCTGCTTCGATCGCTCGAACGCCTTGAGCAGAGCGGCCGGGAGCCACGGATGACGCTCGGCGAGGCGGCGACGAACGCCGAGGACGTGCATGATCGGAAAGGCGCCGGTGCGTCGGAACCAGTCGGACGCCGCCTCCCGGGGGTCGGGAAACAGATAGCCGATATTCGGCTCGCCCCGCGCGAAACCGCTTGGCGCGCGCGGGCCGATCACGGCGTCGATCTCGCCGGCGCTCAGCATCCCCGAGATCGTTGCCCCCTCCGGCGCGTTCTCGATCCGCACGTCCATCGGCAGGTTCAATGCAATCTTCTCGACCCGCCCGGGCTGCTCATACCCGCCGCGTACCCAGACCAGATCGGCGGGACGGACGCCGTGATCCTCTTCGAGGATCATGCGTGCCCACACATTGGCGGTGAGCTGATACTCGGGCACCCCGACACGCTTGCCGCGCAACGCCGCCGGCGTCGCGATCCCTCGATCGAGGCGGATATAGATAGAGGTGTGGCGGAAGGCGCGCGAGGGAAAGACCGGAACGCCGACATAGGGACAATCGCCGGCCGCGGTCTTGACGCAAAAGCTGCTCAGCGACAGCTCGCAGACGTCGAAGTCGGCGTGGCGGAAGGCGCGAAAGAAAATCTCCTCCGGTTCCAGCAGCATCAGGATCGGATCGACGCCGTCGATTTGCACCGCGCCGTCCACCAGCGGACGCACCCGATCATAGTCGCCGACCGCCACCGAAACCGCGAGCTTCGACATTGCGAAAACTCCGTGCTTAATCCGCCCCGATGCAGTCGCGCGAGGCGGGTCGCGAGACGGGCGCTCTCTTCGGCCGGAACCGAAGCGGCGGCGCCGACGCCCAAATAGCGCGCCGCGATCTCTGGTGATTCCAATAGCTCGCGGGCCGAGCCGGACATCGCCACCCGGCCGTTCTCCATGACATAGCCGCGATCGGCTATCGCGAGCGCGGCGCGGGCGTTCTGCTCGGCGAGCAGGATGGTCAATCCGCGCTCGCGCAGCTGGCGGATCAGCTTGAACACATCCACCACCAGCAGCGGCGACAGCCCGAGCGAGGGCTCGTCGAGAATCACCAGTTTCGGCCCCGACATCAGGCCGCGGGCGATCGCCAGCATCTGCTGCTGTCCGCCGGAGAAATTGCCGACCACCTCGCTCATGCGCTCTCGCAGCAGCGGGAATTGATCACAGACTTCGCGCAGCCGCTCGGCGCGGACCATCCGATCCGGGGCCCGGCCGCATAGGCGCCGAGTTGCAGATTCTCGGCCACCGTCATGCCGGCGAAGATCTGCCGACCTTCCGGGACATGCGTGATCCCGAGCCGAACGCGCGCGCCGGGCGACAACGCAGTAATGGCCCGATCCTCGAAGAAGATCTCGCCCGCCAGCGGCCGCAGCAGGCCGGAGATCGCCTTCACCAGGGTCGATTTTCCGGCCCCGTTGGCGCCGACCAGAGTGACGATCTCGCCCGCGGCAAGGGAGAGATCGACGCCCTCCAGCACCGGCGCGTGCGTGTAGCCGACGGCAAGGCCGCTCAGCCGCAGCATCAGGCGACCTCCTCGCCGAGATAGGCGGCGATCACCCGCCGGTCGCTGCGCACCTCCCGGGGCGGACCCGCCGCGATCAGCCGGCCGGCTTCCAGCACCAACACCTGATCGGCGACGTTCATCACCAGTGACATGTTGTGCTCCACCACCAGAACCGTGATGCCGCTCTGGCGGATCGCACGCAGCAGCGTCGCCAGCTCCTCCGTCTCCTTGTCGTTGAGCCCGGCGGCGGGTTCGTCGAGCAGCAGCAGCCGAGGGCCGGCCATCAGCGCGCGCATCACCTCGACCAGCTTCTGCGCGCCCATGGGCAGGTCAACCGCGTGCGCGTCGCGATACGGCAAGAGCCCGACCAAGTCGAGCAGACGCTCCGCGCGCACCGCCAGCTCCCGCTCCTCGCGCCGCGCGCCGGGCAACCAGAGCATCGACGCGGCGAGACCGGCGCGCAGCAGTCGATGGCGGCCGACCAGCACGTTCTCGAGCGTCGTCATGCCGGGGAAGACCCGCGCGCTCTGGAAGGTGCGCACCAGGCCGAGCCCGGCAATGCGCGATGAGCCCAGGCCGGAGAGCGGTCGGTCGTACAGGCGCACCTCGCCCGCGTCGGGCGGGAAAAGGTTGGTGATCAGATTGAACAGCGTCGTCTTCCCGGCGCCATTCGGACCGATGAGCGCCGTGATCGTGCGGTCGGCGACTTCGAAGGAAACGTCGGCGATCGCCTGCACGCCGCCGAACGAACGGCTCAGGCCGGAGGCAAACAGCGCGGGCGTCATGGCAGCCGGCCGGCGATTAGCGGTGCGCGCCGTGCGCCGGTGCCGCGACCGGACAGGCGCCCCGGGATCGCGGCGAGCACGCCGAAGATACCTTGCGGAAGATAGAGGAAGCAGAGCACCAGCAAGGCGCCGGTGACGAAGGTCTTATAGAGCGCCAGCGGCTGGAAGATGGTCGGCAGCAAGGTCAGCAGAACGGCGCCGAACAACGGCCCGATCAGCGTGCCCTCGCCGCCGATCACCAGCATCGCGATCAGCTCGAACGAGCGCGGCGTGCCCACCATGTCGGGCGAGAGGAAGTGAAAGAAGAAAGCGTAGAGGCTGCCCGACAACCCCGCCAACGCCGAGCCGATGGCGAGCGCCACCATTTTTGTCCGCACCACGTTCACGCCGAGCGCCGCCGCCGCGAGCTGATCGGTGCGGATCGCCTGCAACGATCGCCCGAAGCCCGAGCGGATGCCGCCGGCGAGCAGCAACAGCAGCACCAGGTTGATGCAGACCACCAGGTAATACATGGAGATCGGCGTATCGAAGGCGAGATTGCCTACCGAAAAGGACGGGACGCCGACCAGGCCGGAGGGGCCGCCGGTGATGCCGATCAGGCCGACCGCGCCCGAGTTGACCAGGAGGCCGAAGGCGAGCGTGGCCAGCGCCAGATAGAAGCCGCGCAGCCGCAGCGTCACCACCGAAAGCGCGAGCGAGCACAACAGCGCCACCACGATGGCGGCAGCGATGCCGAGCAGCGGCTCGATCTCGTACCGGGTCGCCAGATAGCCGGCGGTATATCCGCCCACGGCCATGAAGCCGGCTTGGCCGAGATTGACCTGACCGGCATAGCCCATCGCCACGTCGAGCCCGAGCAGCGCGATGTAGAGAATGGCGGCGATGACCAGGCTACTCAGCACGCCCTCGGAGTTGATGAACAGCGGCAGCACCAGCACGATCGCGAGCCCGACCCCACCGCTCAGCCGGGCCGTGGTGGACCGCAGCCGGGTGATGTGCTTCCAGACCCGCGCCTCCTCGCGCACGTCCTGGCGGCGGACCCCGGTCCCGATCAGTCCGTTCGGCCGCCAGATCAGCACCACCAGCAGCAGCCCCAGCGCGATCGCGTTGCTGAACAGCGACGAGATGTAGGCGGTGGCGAGCTGGCCGATGATGCCGAGCAGCAGCCCGCCGGCGATGGCGCCGGGAAATGAACCGAGGCCGCCGATCGCCACGGCGATGAAGCCCCAGATGGTGAACAGCCGCCCGGAATCGAATTGCAGCGAGGTGGTGGGCGCCACCACGACCCCGGCGATGGCGGCGATGCCGGCGGCCAGGCCGAAGCTCAGCAGCGTCATCCGCGGCACGTCGATTCCCATCAGCCGCGCCGCCATCGGGTTCTCGGCGCAGGCACGCAGCGCTTGCCCGAAGCTCGTGCGCCCGATGAGCAGCCATAGCCCGATGATGATGACGATCGCCGTTCCGAGCACCCAGAAGCCCTGGGTCGGGATCAGGATGCCGGCGAGGTTCACCGGTCGGCTGCCCGAAAACGGCGCCAGCGCATAGGGCTGGCTCCCCCAAGACGCGAGCAGCAGACCCTCGATCAGCGTCAGCAGCCCGGCCGTCAGCATCAGCATGTTGGCGTTGGAAAGCCGCGTGATGCCGGGCACGAAGGTGGCCCGTCCGAGCAACAGGCCGGCGGCGGCGGTGCCGAGGACGGCGACGATCGCGGCCGGCGCCGCCGACCAGCCGGAGACGGTCTCCAACGTCCAGGTGCTCAGCGACGCGAGCAGGCAGAACGCGCCCTGTGCCAGATTGATGACGCCGGTGACGCGATAAACGATCGAGAACCCGAGCGCGACCAGCGAATAGATCGCCCCGACGAGGACGCCGCCCACCAGGATCTGAATGAATTCAACCATCCACGCTGCGCTCGCCGCGACCGCTCACTGACTGAGCGGTGAGCCGCCCGGCGCGCTGACGATGTTCCAGTTCTTCTTGGCCGTATCCCAAAGCGTCACCACGACGTTCTCGCCGCCCAATCCGCGCTGCGGCACTTTCGGGAAGTCATAGATGCCATTGACGCCGGCGAAGCCGTCGAGCTTGGCGAGCCAGGCGCGCAACTGCTCGGCGCTTGCCCCGGGCCCGAGCCGGCGCAGCCCGGCGATGACCAGCATCGCCGGGTCCCAGGAGAAGGAACTGGCGGCGTCGGGGGTGATGCCGCTGCCATCGAAGGCGGCGAAGAACTGGCGCTTGGCGTTGTCAACCGCCGGCGGCAGGCCCTTGCTGTCGCCGCGCGGCCAGGGCGAGGACGGCATGTAGAGTTGCTTCGGCAGGATCGCCTCGTATTGCCTCATCGCCCCATACGTCATGTTGCCGTTCGTGGTGGCGACCGGAATATTCATCCCCGCATCCTGGATCGCCTTGAACACCGTCCCGATACCGGCCCCGGTGGACCAGGCGATCAGAGCTTGCGGCCCGGCTCCCTTCAGGCGCTCGATTTGCGCCGCGGCGCTGACATCGGTGGGATTGAAGCTGGCCTCGGCGATCACGCGGACGTCCTTATTCTCCGGCGCCGCCAACGCCGCCTTGATTTGCTTCGCCGCATCTTGGCCGGAAGCGTCCGTGCTGGTGATCAAGCCGAGCCGGGTCCAGCCCCGCGCACCGAAATAGCGAATTAGGGTGGCGGCGAGGTCGCGCGTGGCGTTGCTGGAGCTGAACACGAAACTGCCGGCCGCCGGATAGATGCCGGGCGAGAAGCAGTACATCACCGGGCCACGCCGCATCAGCGGCGCCATGGCGTTGCACATCGCCACCACCGCCGAGCCGAGAAGCACGGGCGGCTTGGCGGAGGCGATCTGTGTCGCCAGCTGCACCGCCGTCTGCGGGCTCGACTGGTCGTCGTGGAATACGAAGTGGATCGGCCGTCCGCCGATGCCGTCGCCGGCGAGCGTCTTCTCCGCCTGCTCCAGCGATTTCTGCTCCGAGGAGCCGAGGAATGCCGCCGCGCCGGTCAGCGGCAGCACCACGTCGATGTTGAACGGCTCCGCCGCTCGCAATGATCCGGACCAAAGCAGGCCGACCGACGCGAGGAGCGCGAGGACGGCGAGGGCGCGGCGCCGCGTATGCATCGGCGTCATTTGCATCAACGTCATTTGCATCGGCGTCATTCGGCCGCGCCGGCCATCGCGCGGTCGGTCTCATCCTCCTCGATCCCCTCCAGCACCGTCCGCTCCTCGTCCGAGGCGCCCAGCAAGCGCCAGTCCTCGGTCTTCGGCACCACCCCCTGATAGGAGCGAAGCTTGGCCTGCGGGATGTGCGGGGCGCCGAGGCCGATCGGCGCGCCGCCGGTGACGAAACGACGGACGGCATCGATCATCAGCCGGCGAAACTGAATCACCGCGATGTCGCTCGCGCCAAGCCGCTCGCTGGTGCGATCGGCGATCGGGCCCATCGACTCCCACATGGCGATGTCCTGGTTCGGGATGCCGGGAAGGCCCGGTGTAGTTGCCCTCCTTCATCGCCTGCCGATCCTGAAGATAGTTGTTGCGCGCGTGACGCAGGATCGGGCGGAAGTCGGAATCGAGCTCGACGCCGACCCGGGCGACGCAGAACTCGCGCCAGGTCGCCTGGTCGATGCCGCCGCTCGCCCTCGGTCCAGGCGATGAACTGGAAGTAGCTGCTGCGGTCGTCCTTGGGCACGATCACGCTGGCGACGTTGTACGAGCTGTTCGGCGGAATCAGCGCCGTGAACGGCGCCACATAGGTGGTGATGCGCACATAGTCGCGGGTCTGCGCGTTCATGATCGGCCGGCGGATCGCGGCGTAGCGCATGCCGTAATTGGTGAGCTGCACCTGAATGCGCGGCGAGCGGTCGGTCGACGGCCGGAGCCATTGCGCGCCCTCGGCCTTGGCGCTGTCGACCCGCGCGGGGCGCATGTCGGAGGAGTGCAGGCTGGAGCTGTGCGCGCTATCGATCTGCCCCTCCATGATCTGCGCCCAGTTGCAGGGCACATCGATACGCACGATCGAAACCTTTGCGGCCTCGGTCGGCGCCCAGGGCGGCGGCTCGAATTCCGGCATCGTCTCGGCCGATCCCATGTAGACCCAAACGAAGCCGCCGGCCTGCCGCGTCGGATAGGCGGTGTGCTTGACCCGCTCGGCGAACCGGCTCTCCCTCGGCTCCGACGGCATCTCGAGGACGTTGCCGTCGACGTCGAATTTCCAGCCGTGATAAAGGCAGCGGAGGCCGCATTCTTCGTTGCGCCCGAACACCAGCGATGCCTTGCGGTGCGGGCACTTCTCACCCAGCACGCCGATCCGTCCCTCGGAATCGCGGAAGGCGACCAGATCCTCGCCCAGCAGTCTGAGCCGTACCGGCGTGCCGTCGGGCTCGGCTACCTGTTCGGCAAGCAGAGCGGGAATCCAGTGCCGGCGCATCAGGCGGCCCATCGGCGCATCGCCTTCGACCAGACACAGCAATTCGTTTTCTTCCCGGGTCAGCATTCCGCGCTCTCCGCCGACGCTTCAGTTGTAGTCCCCGCCCACGCCCGCGTCGAGACCGACCACGAGCTTGCTGCGGGTTGCGGGCGTTCCCAAGTCCTTACAAGCGTTGAAGGATGGAAGCGTTGGATGATCCCGACCTCCTGACCTTGCGAGTTGCCCGCACCGAAACGGTCGCCGACGGCATTCGATTGATTGAGTTGCGCCGGCCGGATGGCGGCGAGCTTCCGCCCTTCGATCCCGGCGCGCATGTCGCCGTGCAGGTACCGAGCGGTGCGAAGCGCAACTACTCGCTGTGCAACGATCCCAACGAGCGCGACCGCTACGTGATCGCGGTGAAGCGCGAAACCGAGGGGCGGGGCGGTTCGATCGAACTGATCGAGCGCGTCGCGGACGGCGACACCATCCAGGTCGCATCGCCGAAGAACTTGTTTGCACTTGCAACCACCGCGCCAAGCTACATTTTCGTCGCCGGCGGCATCGGCATAACCCCGATCATGTCGATGGTCCGCTATCTGACGCGCCGGGGCGAGAAGCCGTTCAAACTCTATTACCTTTCGCGCAACGCACCGGGTACCGCGTTCCGGGCCGAGTTGTCCGGGCCCGAGCTGGCGGGCAAGGTCTTGATCCATCACGACGAGGGCGATCTCGACAATGCGTTCGATCTGTGGCCGGTGTTCGAGACGCCGACGCGCGCGCACATCTATTGTTGCGGCCCGCGTCCGCTGATGGACGCGGTGCGCGACATGACCGGGCATTGGCCCACCCGCGCCGTCCATTTCGAGGATTTCGGCTCCGACCTGGTGCGCCCGCGCGCCGACGACAAGCCGTTCACGATCAAGCTGGGCGTCGAGCGGCGCGGAGCTGAACGTCCCGGTCGGGACCACCATCATGGAGACGCTGCGCGCGCATGGGCTGCCGGTGCCGAGTTCCTGCGAGAGCGGCACCTGCGGCACCTGCAAGACCCGGTTGCTCGAAGGCGAGGTGGATCACCGCGATCTGGTCCTGACGCCGGCGGAACGCCGCGATCATCTGATGGTGTGCGTCTCGCGCGCGAAATCCGATCGCCTCGTGCTCGATGTCGGGGCGGCTCCGTGATTCGGATCGGCGCGGCCGGGCTTGGGCGCGCGTTCATGCTGATGGCGCCGACTTTGGTTCGGCACCCGGACGTTCGTCTGGTGGCGGCGGCCGATCCGCGCGCGGAGGCGCGCGCCCGCTTCGCCCGCGAGTTCTCCGCCGCCGCTCATGCGACGGTGGACGAGCTCTGCGCCGACCCGAACGTGGACGTCGTGTACGTGGCAACGCCGCATCAGTTCCACCTTGAACATGTGCGCGCTGCCACCGCGCGCGGCCGACATGTGCTGGTCGAGAAGCCGATGGCGCTCACGCTGGCCGATTGCCGGGCCATGATCGAGGCGACGGCGGCGGCGGGGGTGCACATGGTGATCGGGCACAGCCACGGCTTCGATCTGCCCTATCTGCGCACGCGCGCGCTGATCGACGGCGGCGAGTTCGGTGCCGTGCGCACGATCAACGCGTTGAATTTCACCGACTATCTCGACCGTCCGCGCCGACCCGAGGAGCTGGAAACCGCCCGCGGTGGCGGCGCGCTTTTCAGCCAGGCGCCGCATCAGGTGGACGTCGTGCGGCTACTCGCCGACGGTCCGGCGAGTACGCTGCGCGCCGTTTGCGATGCGCGCCCCGATCGGCGAACCGAGGGAGCGTATTCGGCGCTGCTCACGTTCGCCAACGGCGCGGTCGCCTCGCTGACCTACAACGGATATGGACATTTCGATAGCGACGAGCTGTGCGGCTGGATCGGCGAGACCGGTCAAAGACGCGATCCCGGCGAGTACGGCAGCGCCCGGGCGCGCCTGCGCACCCTGTCTGCCGCAGCGGAAGCGGCGGCGAAGGAGCGTCGCACCTACGGCGAGGCCGGTGTCGGAGGCACTTCGCCGGTCGCGCATCATCACTTCGGCTTCGTCGTCGTCTCCTGCGAGCGCGGTGATCTGCGGCCGCTGCCCGACGGGGTGATGGTGTACGGCGATGCGGAGCGTCGATTCGAACCGTTGCCGCCACCGACGATCCCGCGCGCGGAGGTGATCGACGAGCTGATCGGTGCGGTCGAACATGGCAAGCCGCCGCTGCATTCCGGCGCGCGGGGACTGGCGATCATGGAGGTCTGTCTCGCAATGCTTGAGTTGAGCCGCGAGAACCGGGAGATCGTGTTGCGATATCAGGTCTGAGGCGAG
Source organism: uncultured Pseudomonadota bacterium (assembly GCA_963762525.1). Classification (GTDB taxonomy): domain Bacteria; phylum Pseudomonadota; class Alphaproteobacteria; order Acetobacterales; family Acetobacteraceae; genus DATFDN01. The sequence continues at coordinate 77,998 of CAVXKT010000007.1, read as the reverse complement.
CGGCCATAGCCTAGCACCAGACGCCACGCGGCGGTGAATGTCGCGGCGGCGTCCATGTCGGTGGTGTCGAGGGCGAGCGCCTCGGGCGCCGGACGCAAGGGGGCGGCGGCGCGCTCGGCATCCCGCGTGTCACGGGCGTCCATATCGGCGCGAACGGCCGCCAATGACGCGTCGATGCCGCGTTCGCGCAATTCCAGCCAGCGCCGTCGTGCGCGGGCCTCGGGGCTGGCGGTGACGAACAGCTTCACGGTTGCATCGGGCAGCACCACGGTTCCGACGTCGCGCCCGTCCAGAACGGCGCCCGCGGCGGCAAAGCGGCGTTGGAAATCGAGCAGTGCGGCGCGCACGCTTGGGATTGCGGCGACCGCGCTGGCGGCCGCGTCGGCCTCCGGCCCGCGCAGATCGGGGCGGTCGAGGTCGCCTGCTTGCAGCGCCCGCGCCGCCGCCTCGGCCGCCACCGGATCGGCCGGATTGCCGCTCCCGGCCAGAACCATCCTACCCACCGCGCGATAGAGCAGGCCCGTGTCGAGATGCGGCAGCCCGAGCGCGGCGGCGAGACTCCGTGCCAGCGTGCCCTTGCCGGCCGCCGCCGGGCCGTCGATGGCGATCACCAACGGCGTCACGGAGCGGCAAACTCCGCGCCCAAGGAGGCCATCAGCGCCGCAAACCCTGGGAAGCTCGTGTCGATGAACGCGGCATCGTCCACCGCCACCGGCGCGGTGGTCGCGAGGCCGAGAATAAGAGCGCTCATGGCGATGCGATGGTCCATGTGCGTCGCCACCGTCGCCCCGCCCGCGGGCGGATGCCCCGAACCATGCACCAGCAGGTCGTCGCCTTCGATCCCGACGCGCGCACCGCAGGCCGCGAGCATGGCGGCGGTGGCGGTGAGCCGGTCGCTCTCCTTCACCCGCAACTCGGCCAGGCCGCGCATTCGCGTGGTGCCCGCTGCGCACGCGGCGGCGACCGCGAGAATGGGGTATTCGTCGATCATGCGCGGCGCGCGCTCCGCCGGCACATCGACGCCACGCAGCGCGCCGTGACGGGCGGACACATCACCGACCGGCTCGCCGCCCTCATCGCGGCGATTGGTGATCGCGATGTCGGCGCCCATCTCGGCCAGCGTCTCGAACAATCCGGCACGCCGTCCGTTGAGGCCGACCCCGGTGATCTCGATCGCCGAGCCGGGAACGAGCAACGAAGCGGCGAGCGGGAAGGCAGCAGAAGACGGATCGCCGGGAACTGCGATATCGGCGGCCAGCAGCTCCGGCTGGCCATCCAGCTCCACGATGCCGTCGGCCTCGACGCGGACGGTGGCGCCGAAATGGCGCAGCATGTTTTCGGTGTGATCGCGCGTCGGCTGGCTTTCGGTAACCCGGGTGCTGCCGCGCGCATTCAGCCCGGCGAGCAGCAGCGCCGACTTCACCTGCGCCGAGGGAACCGGAACCACGTAATCGAGAGGCAGCGCATCGGCAGTGCCTTCGATGGCGAGCGGCAGCCGGCCGCCGGTGCGCGCGGCAAAGCAGGCGCCGCATTCGCTCAGCGGGTCGATGACGCGGCGCATCGGCCGGCGGCGCAGGCTGGCGTCGCCGGTCATCACCGCGAAGATCGGATGGCTGGCGAGAATGCCGCAGAGCAGCCGAGCGGCGGTTCCGGAATTGCCCATGTCCAGCACGTCTTCGGGTTCTGTCAGGCCGCCGACGCCGCGACCCGCGACCCGCCAGATTCCGGGCTCGCGAGTGATCTCGGCGCCGAGGGCGCGCATGGCGGCGGCGGTCCGCAGCACGTCCTCGCCCTCGAGCAGCCCGGTGATGCGCGTTTCGCCGACGGCGAGGCCGGCGAACATCAGGGCGCGATGGCTGATCGACTTGTCGCCGGGCACGTCGGTGCGGCCGGTAAGCGGCCGAGAGGGGCGGCGCGCGATCAGGGCAAGCGGAGCGGAACGGGACATGGGCGGCGCTTAGCACGCGGCAAGCGGCGCGCGAACCGCCGCGCACGGGACATTTGACAGCCCGCCGGGCGGGTGGCATGGGCGCCCGCTGTCACGAGGCCCCGCATGGCGAAACCCGAACTCGGCACCAAACGCGTCTGCGTTGCGTGCAGCGCCCGCTTTTATGATCTGGCCCGCTCGCCGGCGATCTGTCCGAAATGCGGCACCGAACAGCCGGTGGAGCAGCCCCGGCCGCGCCGCCCGGCCGGAAATGTGGCCGAGGACCGTCGCCCGAAGAAGCCCGTGCCGGTGGCGGGAGGCGACGAGGCCGAGGTGGAGGTGGAGGGCGTCGAGGACGTGGAGGAGGAGGACGTGCTGGAGGACGCCTCCGACCTTGAGGACGACGCCGATGCGATCGGCCCCGACATCGAGGTCGAGCCGGAGACCGACGAGACGGAACGCTAGCAAGCCTGCCCCGGGTTTGAACCCACCTCCCGCTCTTTAGCGTCGTTGCGGACGGCACCCGTCCGCGCCTAGGCTGACGCGCAGGCGGACCTAACCGCCGCGACCGAAACGGGAGAGACGCAAGATGGCAGGTTCGATCGGGTTGTCGCGCCGGCAGGCGCTGCGCATGGGCGCGGCGGCGAGCGCGTTGCCGCTGGTGCATATCAGAACCGGCCGCGCCGCCGGCAAGCTTACGATAGGGTTCTGGGACCACTGGGTGCCGCAGGCCAACCCGGTGATGCAAAAGCAGGTGGACGCGTGGGCGGCGAAGAACCAGGTCGAGGTGCGCGCCGATTTCATCGCCAGTACCGGCCAGAAATTGCAGATGACCGGCGTCGCCGAGGCGCAGGCCAAGTCCGGGCACGACGTGATGGCCTTCTTCAACTGGGACATCCACAATCTCGCCGACAGCCTGGAGCCGGTCGACGACGTCATGGCGCGGCTGGTGGCCGACAACGGCGCCGCCGACCCGACCACCGCCTATTTGGCCAAGGTGCGCGGGCACTGGAAGGCCGTCCCCACCTCGTTCGGGCACGCAGACCAAGCCGCCTTGCGCGCGCATCAGCTGGTTCAAGAAGCACGGGATGGACCTGCAAACGGTGTTTCCGGCGCGGCCGGAGTCACACGCCGGAGGCCGATGACTGGACCTGGGACGCGTTCCTGAAATTCGCCGAGTTGGCGCAGCACGAGGGGAATGACCTTCGGCCTCGGGCTCGGGGGCGGCGCCAACACCGACGCCACGGATGCGCACGGCGCGCTGTTCCAGTCGTTCGGCGCCACGCTGATCGACAGTCAGGGCGCCGTCCAGGTCAAGTCCGACAACATGCGGCAGATGCTCGAATACGCGCAGAAGCTGGTGAAGTTCTACCCCGACGGCGCCGTGTCCTATGACGACGCTTCCAACAACCGGGCGCTGATCTCGGGCAAGAGCGCGCTGATCTTCAACCCGCCCTCGGCGTGGGCGGTGGCCAAGCGCGACGCTCCGCAAGTTGCGGCCGATTGCTGGACCTTCCCCTCGCCCGCCGGGCCGAAAGGGCGGTTCCTGCCGACGCTCAGCTATTTCTGGGGCGTTTACGGTTTCAGCACCAACAAGTCGGCAGCCAAGGAGCTGATCACCTATCTGATGCAGCGCGATCAGGTGGAGGCGCGTTGCATCGCCTCCGAAGGCTACGACATCCCGCCCTATGCCGGCCTTCTCGACTTCAAGGTGTGGGCGGAGGTGGAGCCCCCGAAGGGCACAGTCTACAACTACCCGTTGCGGCCGTGGCATCACGCCGAGCCGAGCCTGGCGGCGGCGGAGGCGCCGCCCGACATCGCGGTGCAGATCTATGCGCGGGCGATCCACAACCAGATGCTCGCCCGATTGAAGGAAGGGCAGTCCATCAAGCAGGTCGTCGCCTGGGCGCAGGACGAGTTGGAGGGGTTCAAGACTTAGGACGGGGGCGCCGGGAAGCGTCTCAACCCGGCGCCACCGCCTCGTTCGGGAGCGCGCCCCAGAACTGGTCGCGCTTCAGCCAGCCGGTTTTCCGACCGACCTGCATCCGGCACCAATCGGAGCCGGCGTCGCAGGCTCGGATGCGGCCGACCACGCCGGGTTGCAGAATGGCGACGGCACTCGCGGTGTCCGATGGGGCGGCGCGCAGCGTGCGGTCGGTGCCGGTCACCACGAAGTCGCGCCGGCCGACAAGGGTCGCCTCATGCACCCAGCCCTTGCCGCCGTCGGGCGTCGTGACCAGGCGCCAGACCTCGAACTCGCGGTCGATCTCCACCGGCAGCCCGCGACGACGGTAGAGCCATTCGATCGGGTATCGCCGCCCCGGCCCGGCCCGCAAATTGACCTCGTCGGCGCGCAGCGCTGCGAAGCGCGGCAGCGTGAGGCCGGTGACGCTGCCCTTGGCCGGGTTCTCGGGCGGCGACGGGGCCGCAACGGGCGCGGGCGCGGGTGTCGGCTCAGGTTTTTTCGCTGGTTTGGCCTTGGCGATCTTGCCGCCGGCGGCGGGAATTCGGGCCTTGCCGCCGTGATGGGACGACTGATGGGCCGGCGCGTTGGCGGCAAGATGCGGCTTCGGGTTGGGCGGCGCCTCGGCCCGCGTGGCGATCGGCAGCAGAAGCGCAATCGTCAGAATCGGACCGAACCGAAAAGCCATGGCTGTCAATGCCAAAACGGTCGGAATCGGGTCAAGCGGGTCGTGCGCGAGCGATCGTCTGCCGAAACCCGGCGCCGTAAGCCGCGGGCGGTGGCGATCATGTCACCGCACGCATCCGCGCGCCCGTTGTGTCGAGGACCGATCGCACGACGCTCGCCTCCCGCTGGCATGACGCGAGGCACGCGGCTATGGTCCCGCGCCATCCGGGTCCTCCGGAACCGAGTCAATTCGCTTCCCGGCATCTTTGGAGACCTGTTGTTTGCCCCCTGCTCGCGCCATCCTGCTTGTCTGCGCCTGTATATTGCCGCTGCTTGCGATGACGGATGCCTTCGGGCAGACCCCGGCCGGGCGCGCCGTTCCCAGAGCCGCCGTTGCACGCGCTCCGGCGGGCGTCGTGCAGACGATCCGAGTTCGAAGGCAATCGGCGCATCGACGCGACGACCATCCGGTCATACATGCTGGTCCAGCCCGGCCAACCCGCCGATCCGGCGCAGATCGACCGGAGCTTGAAGACGCTTTACGCGACCGGGCTATTCCAGGATGTGAGCATCACTCCCGAGGGCGATGCGCTGGTGGTGCGGGTGGTCGAGAATCCGATCGTCAATCGCGTGGTCTACGAGGGCAACCACGTCTTGAACGACGATCAGCTCAATGGCGTCACCCAGCTTCGTCCGCGCGCGGTGTTCACCCCCGGTGCCGCCGAGGCGGACCGCAAGCGCATTCTGGACGCCTACGCCGCGCGCGGCCGCTATGACGCCACGGTGGAGCCCGAGATCATTCGCCTGCCGGAGAACCGGGTCAACCTGGTGTTCCGCATCCATGACGGGCCGGAGACGCTGATCAGCCGCATCGTCTTCGTGGGCAACCATGCCTATGGCGAGGGCACTCTCGCCGATGTCGTCAACAGCCGCCCGCAGCGCTGGTGGGCGTTTCTTTCCACCGCCGACCAATACACCGCGGAAAAGCTCGGCTTCGATAAGGAGCTACTGCGCCGCTTCTACCTCCAGCACGGCTATGTCGACTTCGAGATCACCAGTGCGACGGCTGAGTTGGCGCCCGATCGCAAGTCGTTCTTTCTCACCTTCGTGCTGCACGAGGGTGAGCGCTACCGGGTCGGCAAGATCACCATCAACTCGCAGTTGCGCGGGGTGACGGCGGCGCAGCTGCGCCCCGACCTCAAGCTCGCCGAGGGCGACTGGTACGACGGCGAAGCGGTGGGACGTAGCGCCGATGCCATGGAGGATGCCATCCGCACCCGCGGCTTCGCCTTCGTGCAGGTAACTCCACGCATCGAGCGGGACCCGAAGGCGCATACGGTGTCCCTGGCCTTCGACGTCACCGAAGGGCCGCGCGTCTATGTCGAGCGCATGGACATCACCGGCAACACGCGCACCGAGGATGAGGTGATCCGCCGCGAGTTCCGGATTGCGGAAGGCGACGCCTACAACCAGGAGCTGCTGCGCCGCTCACGCCAACGGCTGCAGGATCTTGGGTATTTCAATAACGTTACGATCACCACCGCCCCCGGCTCGGCACCGGATAAGGCGATCGTCACCACCGCGGTCGATGAGAAGTCCACCGGCGAGTTCAGCCTGGGCGGCGGCTACTCCACCGATGCCGGTTTCCTGGTCTCGACCGGCATTCGCGAGAGCAACTTCATCGGCAGCGGCATCGACGCCGGCATCAACGGCGTGCTGGCGCAGCGGCAGAGCTCGATCAACCTCTCGGTGAACAACCCGTATTTTCTCGGCCGCAATCTCCTCGCCGGCGGCGACGCCTTCCTGATCCAGACCAACACGCTGGGGACGGAGCCCTATAACGAGCGCCGGGTCGGCTTTACGACCCGTCTCGGCTACGACATCAACGAGCATTTGCGGCAGGTCTGGAGCTACTCGCTGGTCAGCCGCGACGTCTACGACGTGACCACCACCGACTTCTTCATCCTCAGCCAGTCCGGTTCGTCATTGCTGTCGCAGGTGAGCCAGGTTCTGACACTGGATTATCGCGACAGTCGGGTGGCGCCGCACACCGGCTACCTGATCTCGCTTGGCGGCGATCTGGCCGGCTTCGGCGGCTCGGCGCGATTTGCGCGCACGCGCGTGGACGGCGCCTATTACATCCCGCTCGACTACTTCACCGGCAACAGCGACTGGGGAATCGCGCGTCTCGGCGGGCGCCGGGTATCTGTTCAATCTCGGCCGTCAGGAATTGATCATCGATCGATTCTACCTCGGCGGCGACAATCTGCGCGGCTTCGAAATCGGCGGCGCCGGCCCGCATGTGGTTAACCCGGACGGCACGGTCGATTCGGTCGGCGGCCGATTCCTCTACACGCAATCGACCGAACTGCGATTCCCGTTGCCGCTGCCGCCGGATATCGGCATTTCCGGTCGTACCTTCGTCGATGTCGGATCGCTATCGCAGGGCAGCTTCGAGTCGCCGAATTGCCAGGGAGCGCCGAACGGCGTATGTCCGACCGTCGTTCAGTCGACGGCGCCGCGCGTCGGTGTCGGCGTTGGCGTCTCATGGCGCACGCCGTTCGGCCTCATCAACATCGATTTGACGCCGTTCGTGATCAAGCAGAAATACGACACCACCCAGATATTCCGGTTCGGCTTCGGCACGAGGTTCTAGTGACATCACGCTTTCCACGTACGGCGCTGCTCGCCGGCGCCGCGCTGCTTTTCGCGCCGGCGGCGATGGCGCAGGGCAACAACCCGGCCTGGTTCATTCCCGGTCAGACTGCGGCCCCGCGCCCTGCGGCGCGCGCCGGAGCGCCCCGGCCGGCGCCGGAGCCGAGCAACCTCGGCACCGGCCCGGCCGCAGCGGCAGCGGAGGCGCCCCCGGAGCCTTTGCAGGCACAGTTGCCGCCGATGCCGCCCGTCCCCGAGGTTGCCCGCGGGGCGATGCCGCCGGCGGCGGTGATCGGCGTGCTGTCGATCCAGGACGCGCTGCGGGCCGCCAGCGCCTATCGCGAGGCCGACAAGGTGCTGGCCGAACGTCGCGAGAAGCTTAATGCCGATGCGCAGAAGGAAGAGGGGACGCTGCGCGATCTGGGCCAGCAGCTCGCAACCGACCGTGCCAAACTCACGGCCGAGCAGATCCGCACCAAGGAGCGCGCGCTCCAGGACCGCATCACCGAGTCGCGGCGTCGGTTTACCGAGCGCGGCCGCATCATCCAGGAGGCGAGTCAATACGCGCTGGCGCAGTTGCAGCGCACCTTGAGCGAGGTGGTGCAGCGCGTCGCCGCCTCGCGCGGTATGAACATCGTACTGCAGCGTGCCGAGGTGGTGCTCAATCAGGGCGAGTTCGACATCACCGCCCAGGTTGCCGAGCTGTTGAATAAGGCGCTGCCGACGGTGGTGATCCCGCCGGACGGCGTAGCGCCGCCGGCGCTGCCGGCGACCGCCTCGGCAGCACCGAACGCCGCGACCGCCGCCATGGGCGCGGCGATCGCGGCCGGCCCGGCCGAGACCGCGGTTCCGGCGGCAACGCCCACGGCCGCCAACACACAAGCTCCGACGCCCGCGTCCCGACAGCCGCCCGCCCACCAGCCGGCGCATCGCTGAGCCGGACCGTGGCGTGACGCCGCCGGAGACACCTTGCGGCGATCCGCGCTTCTTTGCCCGCGCCGGCCCGCATTCCCTGACCGCCGTCGCCGCGGCGGCCGGCGGGCACGCCGCGGGGGAAGACGGGCGAATGCTGGTGGCGGTGGCCCCGCTCGGCGCGGCGACCGCTGCCGATGTCGCTTATGCAGATGGCCCGCGCCATGTGCGCGCTCTGGCGGCGACGCGCGCCGGCGCCGTTCTGGTCTCCGCGGCGGCGGCGTCGCAAGTGCCGGCGGGCAGCATCGCCATTGTCTGCCCCCATCCCGCGCTGTCTTGGATCAGCGTTGCCGAGCTGTTTCACCCGTTGCCGCCGGCGCAACCCGGCCGTCATGCATCGGCCGTAGTCGATCCGAGCGCGCGGATCGAACCGACCGCCGAGATCGGCCCGCTGGCGGTGATCGGGGCGCGGGCCGAAATCGGCGCGCGCTGCCGCATCGGGCCTGGCGCGGTGATCGGCGACGGCGTGGTGATCGGCCCCGACGGCCGGATCGGCGCCCGCGCGAGCCTCAGCCACGCCCTGCTCGGCGCGCGTGTAATCATCCACCCCGGCGCCTGTCTCGGCCAGGAAGGATTCAGCATGGCCGCGACGCAGGATGGCCCGCGCACCCTGCCGCAGCTCGGCCGGGTGATCGTCGGCGACGACGTCGAGGTGGGCGCCAACACCACGATCGACCGCGGCGCGCTTTCCGACACCGTGATCGGCGCCGGCTCGCGGCTCGACAATCTGGTACAGATCGGCCACAACGTCCGCCTCGGACGAGGATGCGTGATCGTCGCGCTGGTCGGGATCTCCGGCTCGACCGTGCTTGAGGACTTCGTGACCGTCGGCGGCCAGGCCGGCTTTGCGGGGCATCTTCGGGTCGGCGCGCGGGCGCGGATCGGCGCCCAGGCCGGGGTGATGGCGGATGTGGCGCCGGGGCTTGAGGTCGTGGGCACCCCGGCGATGGCGGCGCGCGCGTTCTTCCGCCAGGTCGCGGTCTTGCGGCGGTTGACACGGCGCGGCGGCGACGGCACGCCGGGTACGACGGGCACGGGTTGAGGCGATGGACGCGACCCCGACGGAAACCGACACGATCGCGTTGGCCGACAGCGCACGGATCATGCGCGCGATTCCGCACCGCTATCCCTTTCTGATGATCGACCGCGTGGTGGATGTGGTGCGCGATCGGTCGGCAATCGGCATCAAGAATGTCTCCGTCAACGAACCGTTCTTCGAGGGCCACTTCCCGCAACACAAGGTAATGCCGGGCGTTCTTATCATCGAGAGCATGGCGCAGACGGCGGCGGTGCTGGTGGTGGAAACGCTGGGCGAGGCCGCCGCCGGTCGAGTGGTCTATTTCATGTCGATCGAGCGCGCCAAATTTCGTCGCCCCGTGGTGCCCGGCGATCAGCTCCGCATCCATGTCGATAAGGAGCGCAATCGCGGCAATGTCTGGAAGTTCCACGCCATTGCGCGCGTTGACGGTTCCGAGGTCGCCGAAGCCACTTACGCGGCCATGATTATGGACCGGCAAGGTTAGCCGTAACACGCGGCAACAATGATTGAGTGGCCGCGCCGGCATCGTCCGCCTAGCGTCCGGCCGTGCTCGGGGAAGACTGCGAATGGACGCCGTGACTGCTGTAACCTTTCCGAGATCGCCGCCGGCTTCGGTCCATCCGACCGCCATTGTCGCCCGCGGCGCTCAGCTTGGGCCGGGCGTTCGCATCGGGCCGTTCTGCACTATCGGCGCACACGTCGTCATTGAGGACAACGTGCGCCTGGTGTCGCATGTGGTGGTGGACGGCCACACCCGAATCGGGCGCGAGGCGATCCTCTATCCGTTCTGCACCGTGGGGCTGGAGCCGCAGGATCTGAAATATCGGGGCGAACCGACGCGCTGCGAAATCGGCGCGCGCACTCAAATTCGCGAGCATTGCACCATCCATCGTGGCACCGCAGGTGGTCGCGGGCTGACCACGATCGGCGACGACGCGATGCTGATGGCGGTCGCCCATGTCGCGCATGATTGCGCGATCGGCACCCGGGTAATCATCGCCAATAACGTGGTGATGGGCGGGCATGTCACGATCGGCGATCACGCGGTGATCGGGGGCGCGGCGGCGCTGCATCAATTCATCCGGATCGGCCGCGCCGCGATGGTGGGCGGCGTCTCCGGCGTCGAAGCCGATGTGCCGCCATTCGCGAGCGTGCTCGGAAATCGCGCGCGGCTGGTCGGGCTGAACGTGGTCGGGCTGAAACGACGCGGCTTCGACAAAACCAGCATCCGGCGCCTGCGCACGGCCTATCGACTGCTGTTCGAGGGCGAGGGCGAGGGCGTGTTCGCCGAACGCCTTGTGGCAACACGCGCGCAGCTTGGTGAGGACGGCTTGGTGGCCGAGCTGCTCGGCTTCCTCGACGCGCCGAGCCACCGCGGGCTAATCCAGCGGATCTGATCCCTCACCTGCCGGCGCCGGTGTACCCTCACCCGGCTCGGTTCGCGAGCGAGCCGTGCCGGTGGGGGGCCGTTGGAGGACCGGCCGGCCAGGCGGGGGCGGGTTTGGGGCCAGCGTGGATTTGCGGTCGCGGCGGCAAATCGATTTAGAGAGGCCACATCCGCGTGAGGGAACGCCCGTGACGATTCGCCTGCCCGCACCGCTGCTTGTCATGGCCACGTGTGGCCTTCTGGCCGGATGCGGCGCCAATACCAAACCGCCGGAGGCGATGGCCGGATATTTCGGACCGGAGCCGGCGCCGCAGGCGGGATCGGTGTTCGGTGACCAGGGGCTGACCTTCGGTGTCGGCAAGGGCGTCAATCGCAACGGCGCCGATCAGGGCGGCGGAGCGCTTGGCGTCAACGCCTATCTCTGGCGCGGCGCGCTGGATACGCTGTCGTTTATGCCGCTCGCCTCGGCCGATCCGTTCGGCGGCACCATCATCACTGACTGGTATTCACCGCCCGGTGTTACAGATGAGCGGTTCAAGGCCACTGCCTACATTCTCGGGCGCCAGTTGCGCAGCGACGGGCTGCGCGTGGCGATCTTCCGTCAGACTTTGCAGGACGGGCGCTGGCAGGACGCGCCGGTGAGCGGCGTCACGACGGGCGACATCGAGAACAAAATTCTCGACCGCGCCCGCCAGCTTCGCGCCGCACAGATCGCGAGCCAATAGAAGCCGGCGTGTCGCCGGCCGCCGACCCCAAGGAGGTTCTGAGCCGCGTCTTTGGCTTTCCCGCCTTTCGGGGATTGCAGGAGGAGGTGGTGCGCCACATCGTCGCGGGCGGCGACGCGCTTTGTCTGATGCCGACCGGCGGCGGCAAGAGCCTGTGCTACCAGGTCCCGGCGCTGTGCCGGCCCGGCACCGGCATCGTCGTCTCGCCGCTGATCGCGCTGATGGACGACCAGGTGGCGGCGCTTCGCCAGTTGGGTGTGAACGCCGGCGCGCTGCACTCCGAGCTGGACCCCGCACGGGCGCATATGATTACGCGGGACCTCGCCGCCGGTGCACTCGATCTGCTGTATGTCTCGCCGGAACGGTTGCTCGGGAACGGAATGCTGGACCGGCTGGCGCGGACGCGGCTCGCGTTGTTCGCGATCGATGAGGCGCATTGCGTCTCCCAATGGGGACACGAGTTCCGGCCCGAGTATCGCGGGCTAGCGGTGCTGGCGGAGCGCTTTCCCGGCATTCCGCGCATTGCTCTGACGGCGACCGCCGATCGGCGCACCCGTCCCGACATCCTCGCCGGCTTGCGCATGGATGATGCAGCGGTCTTTGTCGCCAGCTTCCATCGCCCGAACCTCCATATCGCGGCGCGACCGAAGACCGGCGAGACGACGCAGTTGCTGGCATTCTTGGCGCGCCAGCGCGGCGCCTGCGGCATCGTCTATTGCGGAACGCGCGCCAAGACCGAACGGAGGGCGGCGCAACTGGCGGCGCGCGGGCTGCCGGCGATGGCCTTTCACGCGGGGCTGGAGCCGGAGAGGAAGCGTGCGGCGTTGGCACGGTTCCGCTCCGGCGAGCCGGTGGTGATGGTGGCCACGATCGCCTTCGGGATGGGGATCGACAGGCCCGACGTGCGCTTCGTCGTTCATCTCGATATGCCGGACAGCCCGGAGGCGTTCTATCAGCAGATCGGCCGCGCCGGACGCGACGGTGAGCGGTCGGAGACGCTGTTGCTGCATGGCGGGCAGGAGGTCGCGCAGGCGCGACATCGGGTGGTGCGCAGCACCGCGCCCGAAGCGCAGAAGCGCACGATGCGCGCGAAACTGGAGGAGATGGTCGCTTTCTCGGAGACGGTGGAGTGCCGCACGCGGCGGCTGCTGCTCTGCTTCGACGAAGTGCTGACCGAAGATTGCGGCCATTGCGATTGCTGCACCGCGCCGCCGGCAACGTTTCCGGCCGCAATCGAGGCGCAGAAGGCACTCTCGGCGGTGCATCGAACCGGGCAGCGGTTCGGCGCCGTGCATGTGATCGCAGTGCTGCGCGGCGAGAAGACCGAGATGGTGGCGCGCTGCGGCCACGATCGATTGAGCGTGTTCGGGATCGGCACCGACCGGCCCGCCACATTTTGGCGCGGGGTGCTGCGCCAACTGATCGCGCTGGGCGCGCTGGACGTGGACATAGAGGGCCATGGCGGGCTGTTCCTGGTGCCCGACAAGGCGCGCCCGCTGCTCCGGGGCGAAGCGGCGTTTCGCGTGCGCGCCGAGGTCTCGCCGGTCAGCCGGCCGGCACCGACGTCCGAGGCGGCCACCACTCCCGACGAGCAGGCGCGGTTCGAGGCATTGCGCGAGTGGCGGGCGCGCGAGGCGAAGGCGCAATCGGTGCCGCCCTATGTGATCTTCCACGATACGGTGCTGCGGGCCATCGCCGCCGCCCGCCCGGCGACGCCGGCGGCGCTGGGTGCGCTCAAGGGGGTGGGCGCGTCGAAGCTCGCGCGCTACGGCAAGGCGGTGCTGGGGTTGGTGGCGACAGGTTGAGGGCGGCGCGTGCGGGTGGCGGTGGCGCGCTCGAATTGATGGCCGAGGCGCAGCAGCCGGGCCTCGCTCCAAGCCGGGCCGATGAACTCGATGCCGAGCGGCAGGCCTTGCCCGGTGAACCCGCCGCAGACCACCAGGGCCGGGACGGCGGCGACGTTGGCGAGGGTCGACAGGAAAGGGTGCGCAAAACCCTGGTCTGGGCGTTGATCAGCGAGCAGCGGCGCCGGCCCGGCGGCGGGCACGGAGGCCAGGACATCAAACCGGCTGAACGACGCGGCAACCGCCGCGATCAGGTCGGTGCGACGGCGTTGCGCGGCGAGATAGTCGGCGGCGCGGATCAGCGCGCCGGCCAGGATACGGATTCGGAACACGCGCGAATAGTCGGCCAGTCGGGTCCGCAAATCTGTCTCGTGCAGCGCGTATCCCTCGGCGCAGATGATTACGCGGCCGACCGCGTTGAAATCGGCGACCGGCGGCAATCCCGCCTCCTCGACGCGGCAGCCGAGGCCGCGGAGCACGCGCGTCGCCTCGGCCATCATGCGTAGCGTCTCGGGCGCTGCCGGAATCTCGCGTTCGTAATGGCCGCGAAGCAGCCCGACTCGCAGCCCGGCGATCGGGCCGGTGACGGCGCGGGCGTAGCCGCCGCGCGGCGCCGGTACGGCGACCGATGCCGGATCCGCCGGATCATGTCCGGCGAGGGCATCCAGCAAGATCGCACAGTCACGCGCCGTCCAGGCCATCGGCCCCACGGTGTCGAGTGACGGCGCCAACGGGATGACGCCGCGGCGCGACACCAGGCCGGGCGTGGGCTTCAGGCCGGCGATGCCGCAATAGGCCGCCGGCAGCCGGATCGAGCCGCCGGTGTCGGAGCCGAGCGCGCCGAGCGCCATTCCGGCGGCAACGGCGGCGGCCGAGCCGGAGCTTGAACCGCCGGTGAAGCGGCGCGGGTCCCAGGGATTGCGCGCCGGCGGCCAGGGCAGGTCGAAGGCGGGACCGCCGAGGGCGAATTCATGGGTGGCCAGCTTGCCGAGCATGACCGCGCCGGCCGCGCCCAGCCGACGCACCGTCTCGGCGTCGGCATTGGGAATATTTTGGGCGAGCAGGCGCGAGTGGGCCGTGGTGCGCACGCCGGCGGTGGCGAATATGTCCTTGTAGGCGACCGGAATTCCGGTGAGCGGCCCGGCATCACCCGACCTCAGCCGCCGGTCGGCAGCGCGCGCGGCGGCGAGCGCGCGTGCTTCGGTCACGGTGATGAAGGCATTCAGCTTCGGATCAAGGGCGGCGATGCGCGCCAGATGGGCGCGGGTCAGCTCGACCGCCGAGAGCTTGCGCGCACCGAGCAACCGCGCAGCCTCGGCGATGCCGAGCGGGGTCATCGTCGATTGGCGGCCCGCGCCGTCGGCAATATCGGCGGCGGGGCGGAAGCGGGTAGGCGGAAGACAAAGGCCTGGTCGTCGGCCATCGGCCGGCCGCGCGGCAGCAGGGCGATCAACGCTGCCACCTGACGCCATGCGAGCACCAAATCGGCGGTCTGCCCCGGATTGAGCGTGAGGCCGGCGGCGGCGAGCAGGTTCTTCATCTCGGCGGGTCCGGGAGAGGGATTCGGGGCGAGCGCCATCAAGGACCCTTATTCACCCGCAATGACCCTACTGCCGTCGCGGAGTTGGGGCAAGTTGGTCGATGGTGGCGAATTTCGCCAGTCGGTAGCGGCCAACGAATTCGTCATCGCGGCGATTCATGTCGGATTAACCAAACACCCCATAGCCTCGGCGCGCTCTCAAAAAGTGGGACGACGTGATGTTTCGTCGAGGCGTCCCATGTCCAGCAATCCGAGCGCGGTCTCTTCATCCGGCTCATCCGGCGTGTCGGTTTCGGATCCGAGTTCCAGCGCCGGACTGATCCCCGTCGGTCCGCCCGACATTGCCCCGGGCGCGCGCATACTGACCGTGGGAGCGGGCAAGGAATACGCGAGCTTGGCGGCGGCGATCGGCGCCTCCCGGGACGGCGATGTGATTCTGGTCGACGCCGGCACCTACACCAACGATTTCGCCACCATAAAAACCAAGATCACCATCGAGGGCGTGGGCGGCATGGTCGATCTGGTGGCGACGGTGCCGCCGCCGAACTTCAAGGGCATCCTGACCGTCGATAACGACGTCACCATCAAAAACCTATCGTTCTCCGGCTGCGCGATTCCCGATGCCGAGGGCGGGAACGGGGCAGGGATCCGCTACGAGGGCGGCCAAATGACCCTCGTCAACGATGCGTTTATCGGCAATCAGGACGGCATTCTCGCCCCTCCGGTCATCGCGGGGCTGACGAACACGATCAGCATCGATCACTGCCTGTTCTCCGGCAACGGGTCGGGGACCGGCTACACGCATAATCTCTATGTCGGTGCCGTCGCCAGCCTGACGGCGACCAACAGCATTTTCGAAAACGCCAAAGTCGGCCACGAATTCAAGAGTCGTGCGTTGGTCAACACGATCGAGGACAACGTCTTCCAGGACGGCCCGACCGGGACGGCGAGCTACGACATCGACCTGCCGAACGGCGGCGTCGATGTGGTCGAAAACAACCTGATCGAAAAGGGCCCGCAGGCGCAGAACACGGCGATGGTCCATTTCGGCGGCGAGGGCATCCCCTATGCCGGATCATCGCTGCTGGTGCAGGACAATCAATTCGTCAACGACAAGGGCAATGCGACGATCGGGGTTCTCAATCAGACCGCGATCAGCGTCACCATTGCGGGCAACTCGTTCGCCTCGATGACACCGGGTCAGGTCGCCAATGGGCCGGCAACCGAGATCGGAAATACCGGCGCCAACGGCGTCAAGCTTCCCGACAGCACGCTCACCGGCGTGCTCCCGGGGCACACGCTCGTCATCACCGACACGGCGACCCATTCGGTGAACCTGAACGGGTCGATCACCGCCGTCGAGGGCGGCGCCGGCCGGCTCACCGTGACCGCCACCGCCGGGCATGTGGTCGCCGTTGGCGGCGCCGGCGGGCTCGATTTCACCGAAGTCGCGCCGTCCGGCGGCAACACCATCTCGACCGAGGCCGGCACGGTGAACAGCCTGCATCTCTCGGGCCAGGATCTGATCGACAGCGAGGGCACCGATACGATCGTCGGCGGCGCCGGCAATCTCAGCGGCCAAGTCGGCGGTAGCGCCACCATCGAGGACGGCAGCGGCGACGACCAATGGACGGTCACCGGTTCGGCGACCATTCACGGCCACGGCGGCGCCCCCGTGGTGAATGTCGCGGCGAACGGCAGCGTCGCCATCTCCGGGCCGCTGCGCAACCTGCAGGTGCTGAACAACGGCGGCAAGGCACAGTTCGACATCATCCAGGGCGGCACTGAGGAATCGATGTCGCTCGTCGGCGGCGCGGTGAACGTGCGGGTGTACAGCGCCACCATGAACATTGCCACGGCGACCGGGCCGAAGGGCACGGTCATGCATCTCGGCGTCGGCAACGCGACCGTCAGCAGCCTCGGCGCCGACGTGATCTACGCCGGCAAGGGCAACGACACCGTCATCGTCTCCGGCGCCGCCAGCGTCTACGCCGGCAGCGGCACGCTGACGCTCTACGGCAAGGGCGATACCGCCGGCGCGACGTTCTACGGCAACGGCGGCGACTACCGGATCGACGGCGATACCGGCAACATCACCTATTATGGCGGCGCGCTCGCCAGCACGATCGAGGCGCATCTCAGCAACATAAAGCTCATCGGCGGGGCCGGCCGGCTCACCGTCCACGGCGGTTCGCGCGAGACCATCACCGGCGGCAGCGGCGGCCTCACCTACACGGCGACCGACGGCGGCGGCGCGGAGACCATCACCACCGCCGCCGGGGCGACCGACAGCCTGACGCTCGCCGGCGCCGACACGGTGAATAGCTGGGGAACCGACACCATCCTGGGCGGCCCCGGCAATCAGACCATCACCGTTCACGGCAACTCAACGATAACCGGCAGCACCGGCGCGAGCACGATTACGCTCAGCGGCACCGACACTTTGAACGGGCGCGGCAACGACTACGTCACGGTCACGGCGGCGGCGCACGCCACCATCAGCGCCGGCAAATACGCCAGAGTGAGTGAGACCAACGCGACGGTACAGTTCTCCGCCGGCACCGGCACCTCGGCGGCGACGGCGCTGGTCAGTGGCGGGTCGGCGGTGCTGACCACGGCGGCCAGCGGGATTGCGATCACCACAGGGCGCGGCGGCACAACCGGCGTCACTTTGGGGGCGGGTCCGGCCAGCGTCACTCTCTACGGCGCCGACAAGGTGCAGGCGGGCGGCGGCGCGGATCAGATCACGGTCATGGCCGCGAATGCCCGCATCCAGGGCGGGAGCGGACGATTGAGCGTGATCGACTCCGATCCGACCGCGGGGAATGTGACGCTGCTGGGCGGCTCCGGCGCACTGACCTACAAGCAGGGAGGCGCCGCGCTGAGCTTCATCGGCGGTTCCGGGGACGCGGTGATCGACGGCGGGTATGGCAGCCTGTTCGTTTCCGGCGCGGCCGGAAGCCTCACCGTATCCGGCGGCACGAAAGGACTTCGCTTCGTCGGCGGATCAGGGCAAGCCGCTTTGACGATGACCTCGGGCGGCGGCGACGTGCAATTCGGCAGCGGCGACACTGCCGTGAAGCTGGCCGGCTGGGGCAACGCCACCAGCTTCGACTTCCTGACCGGGCACGGCGGCGGGACGGATGTGATCACCGGGTTCCGCGTCGGGACCGACAAGCTGGTTCTGAAGGGGGTCGGCGTGCAGTCGCAGACCGTCGCCGCGGGTTCGCTCAGCCTGCGGCTGACCGACGGCACGCATGTGCAACTGACGGGCCTGACGCACACGATCGCGATCTAAAGCTCGGTCCGTTCGGTGGAGCACAACTTTACATCGCACCCCGTTAACCGGCCGGAAACTCCGGCTATCGATAATCCGCGCCTGACCTTAGATGCAAGGCGTACTCCCTCGATGTCCGGACCAGTCAAACCCGAGAAGCCGGCGGCAAAAAACGCGGTTGCCGGGCAAGACGTCTGGCGGATCGCGGCCGCGGCTCGGGCGGTAATGGAACACCACGCAATTCCGCCCATGCCGCGTAACTTCGGGCTTTTTTTTCACCACTGCTGTGGTGACAACGCGGAGCTGAGCGGGCGGCTCGGGGGGCTCCTGCAGCGGGGCGAACCACTTACCGATGCGGTTCTCGACATGCTGCATCGCGAGTTTGTTGCCGCCGAGGAGGAGTTGGCGGTCAACACCGGGTCGGAGGCCATTCAACAGGCGGCGCAGACGCTGGTCGAGCAGGTGGCCGGCGGTCAGGCGGGGATTCGCGCCTATGGCGAACTGCTGGCGCATTGGGCCGTCCGTCTCGCCGACCAGCCAACGATCGGCGATCTGGCGCGCGCCATCTCCACGCTGACCGACGAGACCATCCGCGCTGGCGAGCGCAACCGCGCGCTGGAGCAGCAGCTGTCGACCTCGGCCTCGCGCATCAACCGCCTGCGGCTAAGCCTTGCCGATGTCAAACACAAGGCGACCACCGACGCGCTGACCGGGATTACCAACCGCAAGGGTTTCGACGCCCGGTTGAGCCGCGCGATCACGCAGGCGCGCGCGGAAGGGCGAGAGCTGGCAGTGCTGCTGCTCGACATCGATCATTTCAAGGACTTCAACGATCAATATGGCCACCGTACCGGCGATATGGTGCTGCGGCTGGTCGGTCGGGTGCTGTCCGACAACGTGAAGGGCCGCGACTGCGCGGCCCGCTATGGCGGCGAGGAGTTCGCCGTCCTGCTCGCCGGCGCCGATCTCGAGGCGGGGGCGACCGTAGGCCGGCAAATCTGCGCGGCACTGAGCGGCAAGCAGTTGGTCAACAAGAGCTCGGGGGAGAGCCTGGGCCGGATCACGGTCTCCATCGGCGTGGCCCGATTCCGCGGTGACGAGACGCCGGCGGCGCTGGTGGAACGGGCCGACCGGGCCCTCTATCAGGCCAAGCGGACGGGGCGAAACCGCGTCTGCCTCGAAACACCGGAGGACTGCAGTTTCGCGCTGATCGAACCGGCGCCGCGTGCTCGCCGGAGCGCCTGAACGCATGCCCTCGGAGCTGCGCCAAATCCTGTTCCGTCCGCCCGAGGTGGTGCAGGCCATCCGCGAATATCAACGCCGGATGCGGAGCCCGCTTCCGTCCGGCAATATCACGCAGTGCGTCACCGAATCCGACGCGACCGGCCTGCGGGTTCGGCTGATTATCGCGCTCGACGATCCGGCGAGTTCCACCGCGAACGGAGGGGAGCGCGAGATCGTGGTGGCGGAGCCGACGCTTGCCGCCGCCCTGATCCTGCATTGCCGCGATCGGCGCACACCGCTTCCGGCGAGCGCCGAAAAATCGCTGCGACGCTTCGGCGATCAGTTGGGGCTCGTTCTCACCGTCGGCGGCTAGCTCGCATCCGAAGGACTGCGGCAGATCGGGTAAGCCATGCGCCCGGCAGGACTCGAACCTGCAACCAAGCCGTTATGAGCGGCCCGCTCTGACCGGTTGAGCTACGGGCGCAGGGGCGCCTCGTTTTGCCCCGCGGCATCGGGCGGGCGCAAGGGCGCCGTTTCCTCGAACCGCATGATTTGCCTGTTGTTCACCGCTCTGGCATAGGGCGTCACCTTTTTCTCGTGCGGCCGAATCGCGGCCGGATCCCCGGAGGATATGCGCTGATGCCCTTCGCCTTCGTCGTCATCTTCATCTGCGGGCTGCTGGCGCTGGCCTATGGGGTGATGACCACCCGCCAGGTGCTCGCCGCCGACGCCGGGACTTCGAGGATGCAGGAGATAGCCGCGGCGGTGCAGGAGGGTGCCCGCGCCTACCTCAACCGCCAATACACGACCATCGCCATCGTCGGGGTTCTGGTGGCGATTTTTCTCGGCTTCACCTTGGGCTATCTGGTCGCGATCGGCTTCATCATCGGCGCCCTGCTGTCCGGTGGCGCCGGCTATGTGGGCATGAACGTCTCGGTGCGCGCCAATGTGCGCACCGCGCAGGCGTCGCGGCGCGGATTGGCCGCCGGGCTCGACATCGCCTTCAAGTCGGGCGCGATTACCGGGTTGCTGGTGGTCGGGCTCGGGCTGCTCGGCGTGACCGCATATTATCTGATCCTGCGCGGCGTTCTGCCGGATACGGATCTCCGCCCGGTGATGGAGGCGATGATCGGACTGTCGTTCGGCGCCAGTTTGATCTCCATATTTGCCCGTCTGGGCGGCGGCATCTTCACCAAGGGCGCCGATGTCGGCGCCGACCTGGTGGGCAAGGTGGAGGCGGGCATCCCCGAGGACGACCCCCGCAACCCGGCGGTGATCGCCGACAACGTGGGCGACAATGTGGGCGATTGCGCCGGCATGGCCGCCGATCTGTTCGAGACCTACGTGGTTACGATCGTCGCCACCATGCTGCTGAGCGACATCTTCTTTCAAACCGTGGTGCGCGACGCGCTGATGATCGTACCGCTCGGCATCGGCGCGATCTGCATTCTGAGCTCGATTGCCGGCACCTATTTCGTCCGCCTCGGCGCCGATAACCAGATCATGCGGGCGCTCTACAAGGGACTGCTGGTCACCGGCGCGCTGTCGGTGGCGGGAATCGCCATCATCATCGCCTGGTTCACCGGCTTCGTTACCGCGCTGCCGCTGATCAACGGCGGCATTCTTACCGGCTTCGACTTGTTCATTTGCGCGCTGATCGGGCTCGGCGTCACCGGCGCCATCGTGGTCGTGACCGAATACTACACCTCGACCGCGTATCGCCCGGTGCACAGCATTGCGCAGAGCTCGACCACGGGACACGGCACCAACGTCATCCAGGGCTTGGCGATCTCGATGGAGGCCACGGCGGCGCCGGTGATCGCGATCTGCATCGGCATCATCCTGTCCTATTTGATGGCAGGGCTTTACGGAATTGCCATCGCCGCCACCACCATGCTGGCGCTGGCCGGGATGATCGTCGCACTCGACGCCTACGGTCCGGTGACCGACAACGCCGGCGGCATCGCCGAAATGGCGGACTTGCCGAAGGAAGTGCGCGTTACGACCGACGCGCTCGATGCGGTGGGGAACACCACCAAGGCGGTGACCAAGGGCTACGCCATCGGTTCCGCCGGGTTCGCCTCGCTGGTGCTATTCGCCGCCTACACGCAGGACCTGACCTACTACTTCCCGAATTTGCACGTGACGTTCCAGCTCGAGGATCCTTACGTGGTGATCGGGCTGTTCATGGGCGGCCTGCTTCCTTACCTGTTCGGCTCCATGGGCATGACCGCGGTCGGGCGCGCTGCCGGCTCGGTGGTGATCGAGGTGCGCCGGCAATTCCGCGAATTGCCGGGGATCATGGAGGGGCGCGACAAGCCCGAATACGGGCGCGCGGTGGACATGCTGACCCGCGCCGCCATCCGCGAGATGATCGCGCCCTCGCTGCTGCCGGTTCTGGCGCCGGTGATTCTGTGGCTGATCATCTGGGGCATCGGCGGGCGCGTCGCCGCCTTCTCGGCGCTCGGCGCGATGCTGCTCGGGACCATCGTCACCGGGCTGTTCGTCGCGATCTCGATGACCGCGGGCGGCGGCGCCTGGGACAACGCCAAGAAGTACATCGAAGAGGGCCATCATGGCGGCAAGGGCTCGGAGGCGCACAAGGCCGCCGTCACCGGCGACACCGTGGGCGATCCGTACAAGGACACCGCCGGCCCGGCGGTAAACCCGATGATCAAGATCACCAACATCGTGGCGCTGCTGTGGCTGGCGATCCTGGCGGGGTGGATGCACCCGTAGCCTCGCCCGGCGCGCCCTCGCCCGGATGGCCGCAAGCGGCGATCCGGCCTTTCCCGTTGGCGGGAGTGGCGATCGATCCGCCGCCGGTTTTTTCTTTCGCCTCGCCCGCTTGCGGGAGAGGCCGCGCACGCGGGCGGGGGCGGTGAGGGCCTTGCGGGCGTCCCATATAAGCGCCGTTACCCCGGAGGCCCGCATCATGGACGTCGGCAAAATTCCCACCGGCCGCGCGCCGCCGCGCGACATCAACATCGTCGTTGAGATCCCGCAGGGCTCGGCGGTCAAATACGAGGTGGACAAGCACTCCGGCGCCGTGTTCGTCGATCGCTTCCTGTTCACCGCCACCGCCTATCCGGCCGCCTACGGCTTCATTCCCGGCACGCTTTCCGCGGATGGCGATCCGGCCGACGCGCTGGTGCTGGTGCCGGCGCCGGTGGTGCCCGGCGCGGTGATCCGATCGCGTCCGGTCGGGATGCTGCGTATGGAGGACGAGGCGGGTTCGGACGAGAAGCTTATCTGCGTCCCGCACGACCGCGTGCATCCGCAGTTCAGCGACGTCGGGTCGGTGGACGATCTGCCGCGCATCACCCGCGCCGCGATCGAGCACTTCTTCCGAACCTACAAGGATCTGGAAGACGACAAATGGGTGAAGGTGCTCGGCTGGGCCGGGCGCGAAGATGCGGAGGCAACGATCATGCGCGCGATAGCGGCCGCGGCGGCTTCGCCCGGATGAACCGCCGTCAGGGCGGCGGCGCGTGACACCCCGGTTGCGGGCGGAACGTGCCGCAGCGCGCGACCAGGGCGGGATCTTGTCCCAGTGAGAGCGCGCGCTGGTTTGCCGGCGTTCCGGGCACGCCCGCCGATCGCGGCGCCGCATAGGATGGGGAGCCCGTCGGTTCGCCCATCGAAGTCGTGGTGTCATTGGCGATCGCCGGCTCGCCACCGCGCCCGACCGCCAAGGCGGGGGAGGCGGCGACCGCAACCAGGGCGAAGACCAGGAAGAGGCGATACATGGGATATGTCCGTTGCGAGGAGCGGTCAGCTTATCCGGCTAGAGGAATATGCGCGACCCGCCCCGGGGCAAGCAGGCGACCTGACGGCCTTCCGGCCTCATCGCAGTACCGATATGCTGGACGCAAAGCTCCATGGGGCCACGCGGGGGGATTCATGATCGGACGCGGTGCCATGATACGGATCATGGCAACGATCATTCTTCTCACTTTCTCTGTCGGCACGCGGGCACAGAATCCGCCGCCGACGCCGAACCCGCATCCGCTGACCGAACTGCGGGTTATCGCCTTCGCCGGCGGCTTCAACCTGCCGATCTGGGCCGCCGAGCGGCAGGGCTATTTCGCCCGCGAGGGTTTGGACGTGCGCCTCAGCTTCACGCCCAATTCGATCTATCAGATGACCAATCTGCTCGCCGGCAACTACGACCTGGCGATGACGGCGATTGACAACGTGGTCGCCTATGACGAGGGGCAGGGCGAGGCTCCGATCGGCCCCGATCCCCAACTGGTCGCGGTGCTTGGCTCCGATGACGCCTTCCTGTCGCTGGTCGCTCAGGACGACGTGAGGAAGGTTGCCGACCTGCGCGGCAAAACCGTCACGGTCGATGCCGTGACTACCGGCTTCGCCTTCGTGCTCTTCGATCTGCTGAGCCGCGCCGGCGTGGCCGAGGATCAGGTGCGTTTGGTGCGCGCCGGTGGCGTGTTCGACCGCTTTCTGGACATGGTCAGGGACCGCCAGCACGCGGCCACCATGCAGATGACACCCTTCGATCTGCTCAGCGATCAGAAGGGGATGCATGTGCTGGAGCGCGTGCGCGACGTAATCGGCCCCTATCAAGGCATCGTCGCCGCCGTCCGCCGCCCCTGGGCGGCGGCGCATGCGCGGGAGGTGGTCGGTTTCATCCGCGCCTACAAGCAGGCGATCGAGTGGCTGTACGATCCCGCCAACAGACCGGTCGCCGAGGCGATCCTGGTCGCGCACATTGCCAGCATGACTTTCCCGCTCGCCCGCGCGACCTGCGATATCATGCTGGCCCCGACCGGCGGATTCTACCGCAACGTCGCGCCCGACGTCGCGGGAATCAGAACCGTGCTGGCGCTGCGCAGCAAATACGGTAGCCCGCAGCGTGAGCTGACCGACCCGATGCGCTACGTGGACCTCGCGTATCTGCACCAGGCGACGGGCGCTGCTCCGCAGTAGCCGAGCGGTGCCGGGTGAGGGGATCGAACCCCCGACCTTCGGTTTACAAAACCGCTGCACTGCCGCTGTGCTAACCCGGCCATCATCCGCTCCCTAGCATGACAGCGTCCTGCCGGCCACCGCTCCCGGGCCGCCCGAACGGGGATCTCCGAAGGGAATGCGGTTCCGGCTCCCCCCACGCCGCATGCCGGCCGACGAACATGCGCTTGTGATGGGCAATGCTCCGCTATCAGATTAAACTGCCGCACGTGTCCGTCTCCGGAGCTCACCGGTAAGGAAGATGGAAAGCATCGGACCTCGCCGACTGACCGTGGTGCTGGCCGCCGATATCGTTGGCTACACGCGGCTGATGCACGCCGATGAACGCGGCACTCACGCGCGCGTGCGGGCGTTGGTGCGCGAGCTTGTCTTGCCCGTTGTCACCGAACATCGAGGCCGCATCGTCAAGACCCGCGGGGATGGGTTTCTCGCCTCCTTCGAATTGCCTGTGGAGGCGGTCCGATGCGCGATCGTGGTTCAGCAATCCATGGTCGCGCGCAACCTCGACCTGCCCAGGTCGCAATGGATCCAGTATCGCATGGGGGTTAACCTTGGTGATATTATCATCGAAGATGATGATATCTACGGAGAGGGAGTAAACATCGCGGCCCAACTCGAGCAGCTCGCCGCCCCGGGAACCATCTTTATTTCAGGCGCCATCTTCGAGCAGATCAAAAATAAGCTGGTCTGCTCCTATCAGCGCCTCGGCGACCGCAGGGTGAAGAACATCACCGATCCGGTCACAATTTATCGCGTGCTACCCGATCGTGCGGCCGGCCGAGGGGTGGCGCTATGGCGAGTTCCTGCGTTGACGCTACTCGCGATGCTTATCGCCACCGGTGCCGGTACTGCGTGGTTTTTTTGGCCTCGGATCGAGACCGGGGTGACGCAGGCCCGCCAAAAGCCTCCGGTTTCCGAACTTGCCCTCAGAACCGCACCCCTTAGCCCGCCGGTTACGACGCCATCGAAGTCGGTCGCCGCCCCGCCAGCGGCCCCCGCCGCGCTTCCCCCCGATTCCCAACCTTCCCCCGGCGCGCCAGCGGGATCGGCACCGAGCCCACCCAAGCCGGAGAGTGTCGCCGTCGCCGTTGTGCCGCCCGTACCCGGCCCGACGAAGCCGACGCCGCCCGCATCAACGATCTCGGAGCCGGAGATGATCTTGATTCCGGGCGGGCAGTTTCGGATGGGAAGCCGGGATGATCCCTCCGAGGAGCCGGTCCATATGGTGCTGGTCCACGCATTCTGGATTGGCAAGTATCCTGTTACGGTTGCCGAGTGGCGCAGCTGCGTCGCCGCGGGGGCTTGCCGCGACATCCAGGGAGACGCCGGTCAGCCGGTGACGAATGCGAGCTGGCTCGACGCCATGACCTACATCACCTGGCTCTCGCGCGTAAGCGGGCGGCAATACCGCCTGCCGAGCGAGGCCGAGTGGGAATACGCGGCGCGCGGCGGCACCACGAGCCGCTATTGGTGGGGCAACACGATCGGCACCGGCCACGCCAACTGCAACGCATGCGGATCGCCGCACGATCCGAACCGGCCGCTTAAGGTGGGCAGCTTCGCACCCAACCTGTTCGGCCTGTTCGATATGGGCGGCGGTGTCTCCGAGTGGGTCGCGGATTGCTGGTATCCGAGCTATCTCGGCGCGCCGAAGACCGGCGCCGCCCGGGGATGCGAAGATGAGCGCGGCGATCACGTTCTGCGCGGCGGGTCCTGGATGAGCGCGCCCAACGTTCTGCGGGTCTCCGATCGTGAGCATTACGAAACCGACGTTCGCTATCCCGGCAATGGCTTCCGGGTCGCACGCTCGGAATAGGAGGGCGCGATGTTGACGCGACGTTTGCTGATGGCAGGAGCGGTCTTGGCGACGACCGGTGCGGCAGCCCGCACGCCGGCCCCCAAAGATGCCTATATTTACATCATCTGGCCGCAGAACGGCACCAGGGTGCGCGGCGCCTTCTGGTGCCGTTTCGGGCTGCGCAACATGGGCGTCACGCACGCCGGAGACGCCAATCCGAACAGCGGGCACCACCATCTGCTGATCGACGTCACCGAGCCGCTGGACCCGAACGAGCCGATACCGACCGACAAGAACCATCTGCATTTCGGCGGCGGTCAGACCGAAGCGCGCATCGAGCTGCCGCCCGGCAAGCACACGTTGCAGCTCGTCCTGGCCGATGCGAATCACCGCCTGTTCGACCCGCCGGTGATGTCGCGGCCGATCACGATCTACGTGGAGTGACCCGCCGGACGGATTTGCATCCCCTCCCTCCCCGTCCCATGCTGACGCTCGATCGGGGAGAGCATGATGGACGCGAGCGAGCCCGCTTGGGCGCATGACCTCTACGACCTGCTGCGGCACAACGAGATCACGCAATTCGCCTATGTGCCCGATGCCGGGCATCGCGTGCTCATCGACCGCGCGCTCGCCGACCCGGATGCCTATTCGGTGCCGCTGACCACCGAGGAGGAGGGCGTGGCGCTGCTCGCCGGGGCCGATCTGGGCGGTGCGCGCGGCGTGCTGCTGATGCAATCCTCCGGCGTCGGCAATTGCATCAACATGCTGTCGCTGATCAACGGTGCCCGCTTCCCGTTCCTCACCCTGGTGAGCATGCGGGGCGATTTCGGCGAGGGAAATCCGTGGCAGTTCCCGATGGGCCGGGCCGTTGTCCCGGTGCTGGAGGTGATGGGCGTCGCGTGTTTGCGCGCCGAACGCGCCGAAGATGTAATCCCGACGGTGAGCGCCGCCCTGACCATGGTCTTTCACTCGGGCCAAGCGGTCGCGGTGCTGCTGACGCAGCGTCTGATCGGCGCGAAGAAGTTCTGAGGAACCGGCGATGAAGCTCAACCGGATGCAGACGGCGGCGCAAGACCCGGTACTCGATCGCCGCCAAGCCGTCCCGGCGCTTCTCGAGCGCCCGGATGAATTCCTGATCGTGGCGGGGCTCGCCGGCACGGGGCAGGAGCTGTCCGCGATGACCAACGATGCGCCGAACCTGTTCCCGCTCGCCGGAGCTATGGGCGCCGCGCCGATGATCGGTCTGGGCCTTGCTCTGGCGCAGCCGCGCCGGCGCATCCTGGCGGTAATGGGCGACGGCGAATTGCTGATGAACCTCGGTGCGCTGGCCACCATAGCGCTGCTGAACCCGCCCAATCTGCGTCTCATCTGCGTCGATAACGGCCACTACGGCGAGACCGGCAACCAGGAGAGCCATACCGGCCTCGGCGTCGAGCTCGACAAAATTGCCGCCGGCGCGGGCTTTCCGGTGGTCCATGCCGTCAACACCGAACACGATCTGGCGGAAGGTCGACGACTGCTGAATGCGGACGGCCTCGCCTTCATCCTGCTGCGTGTCACGGAGGGGCCGCCGCTGCGCGGCCCGCGCAATCTCTTTCCGCATATCGCCCGCGACCGCTTCCGCGCCGCCCTGAACGCCGCGGGGGCATGAGCGACCGCGAATACCCGGCGCGGCCGATCGTCGGCATCGGAGTTGTCGTGCTGAAGGACGGGCATGTGCTGCTGGTCCGGCGCGGCAAGCCGCCGAACATTGGCAGCTGGACGCTGCCGGGAGGCGCGCAGGAGCTCGGCGAGACCGCACGCGAAGCGGCGCGGCGCGAGTTGCTGGAGGAAACGGGGGTGACGGTCGGCGAGCTGACGCTGGCCGCGCAGGTGGACAACATCCGCACCGATCCCGCCGGGCGCGTGCAGTATCATTACACCATCATCGACTTCGCCGCGCGCTGGCGCGCCGGCGAGCCGGTGGCCGGAACGGACGTGACCGAGGCGGTATGGGCGCCGCTCGAGGCGCTGGCCGGGTTCGATCTCTGGACCGAGGCGCACCGCGTGATCGCGATTGCACGGAGAACGCTCGCGGGTTGCGCCGGCGATATCGGGCCGGTATAGGCCCGCATCCGCGCGCCCGGGCCTTGGGGGCATTGCCCGGCCGCGACCGCCCGTTTCGGGCCGCCGACAAGAAGGAGAAGAAAATGCCCAAGATGAAGACCAAGTCTTCGGTCAAGAAGCGATTCAAGCTGACCGCCACCGGCAAGGTCCGGGCCGGGCCGGGCGGCAAGCGCCACAATCTCTCGGCGCGCACGCAGAAGGCCAAGCGTTCGAATCGGCGGATGCAGACGCTGTCGCCGATGGACGCGCGCACGATCAAGCAATGGGCGCCCTACGGGCTGGATTGAGGACACAATGGCTCGCGTCAAACGCGGCGTCACCACGCACGCCCGCCACAAGAAGGTGCTCGCCCAATCGAAGGGCTTCGTCGGCCGGTCCTCGACCAGCTACCGGATCGCGATCGAGCGGCTGGAGAAGTCGCTGCAATACGCCTATCGCGACCGGCGCAACAAGAAGCGCGACTTCCGCGGCCTGTGGATTCAGCGCATCAACGCCGCCGTGCGCGAGCACGGCATGACCTACAGCCGCTTCATCGACGGGCTGAACAAGGCGGGCATCGAGATTGACCGCAAGGTGCTGGCGGCGATCGCCTATGACGATTTGGCGACCTTCGCCGAAATCGTGCACAAGGCTCGGGCGGCGCTGGGATAGTGGTGTGCGATCGCCAGCGCGCCGCCGATGATCGACGATCTTCGATCGGAAACCGACGCGGCACTCGCCGCCGCCTCTGATCTACGGGCATGGGACGCGGTGCGCGTCGGGGTGCTCGGCCGGAACGGCAAGCTCACCGCGTTGCTGCGTGACCTCGGCAAGGCCGATCCCGAGGAGCGGCGCGCGCGCGGGGCGGTGCTCAACTGTCTGCGCGACGAGCTCACCGCCGCGATCGAGGCTCGGCGAATCGAGCTTGAACGCGCCGCGCTGGATGCGCGCCTCGCCTCCGAGCGCATCGATCCGACGCTGCCGCCGCGACCCGGCCCGGCCGGGCTCGTTCATCCGATCAGCCGCACCATGGAGGAGATGGCGGCGATCTTCGGTGCGCTCGGGTTCGAGATCGCCGAGGGCCCCGACATCGAATCCGATTGGCACAATTTTAGCGCGCTGAACATGCCTGCGCATCATTCGGCGCGCGAGGACCAGGACACGTTCTATCTGCCCACGCGAGGCAACCGGGCGCCGCCGGTGCTGCGCACCCACACCTCGCCGGTGCAGGTGCGCGCGATGCTTGACCGCGCGCTGCCGTTTCGGGTGATCGTCCCGGGTCGCACCTATCGCGCCGATCACGACGCCACGCACTCGCCGATGTTTCACCAGTGCGAGGGGCTGGCGCTCGATCGCGACATAACCCTGGGCCATCTCAAAGGCTGTCTGGTCGACTTCCTGCGCGCCTTTTTCGGCATCGCCGATCTGCCGGTGCGCTTCCGCGCCAGCTACTTCCCGTTCACCGAGCCCAGCATGGAGGTGGACATCGGCTGGGACCGCATCTCGGGCGAGCTCGGCAAGGGCTCCGATTGGCTCGAAATCCTTGGCAGCGGCATGGTGCATCCGCGCGTGCTGGCCAATGTCGGGATCGATCCGCGCGAGTGGCAGGGCTTCGCCTTCGGGATGGGGATCGAGCGGGTCACCATGCTGAAGCATGGCATTCCCGACCTGCGGCCGTTTTTCGAATCCGACATTCGCTGGCTGCGCCACTACGGCTTCAACCCGCTCGCCCCGCCGATGCTGCATGAGCCGGCCGGACGATGAAATTCACCCTCTCATGGCTGCGCGGGCATCTCGACACCGATGCTCCGCCCCAGCGGATCGGCGCCACGCTTACCCGCATCGGGCTGGAGCTGGAGGGGATCGCCGATCGCGGCGCCCCTCTGGCGCCGTTTCGCATCGCCCGCGTGATCGAGGCGCGGCCGCACCCGAACGCCGATCGGCTGCGCGTCTGCACGGTCGATGCCGGCGGCAATCCGGTCGATGTGGTGTGCGGTGCGCCGAACGCACGCACCGGCATGATCGGCGTGTTCGCCGCACCCGGCAGCTTCATCCCCGGCACTGGAGCAACACTTAGGGCGGGCGAGATCAGGGGAGTCGTCAGTGCCGGGATGCTGGTGTCGGCACGCGAGATGGGGCTGGGTGAGGACCATTCGGGCATCATGGATCTGCCCGCGGATGCGCCGATCGGTGCGCCTTATGCCGACTGGGCGGGGCTCAGCGATCCGCTGTTCGATGTCGCGATCACGCCCAATCGCGGCGACTGCTTCTCGGTGCGCGGTATCGCCCGCGATTTGGCCGCCGCTGGAATCGGGCGACTGAAGCCATGGGCGCCGGAACCGGTCGCCGCCGCATTCGAGGGCGGGCTGCGGTGGCGGATCGACTGGCCCGAGGCGTGCCCGTGGATTCTCGGCCGCACCATTCGCGGCGTGCGCAATGGCCCGAGTTCCCCCTTGCTCGCCGAGCGCCTCACCGCGATCGGTCTGCGTCCGATCAACGCGCTGGTTGATGTGACGAATTTCTTCACCGTCGATCTCGGCCGCCCGCTGCACGTCTTCGACGCCGACAAGGTGGCGGGTTCCGAGCTGGTGCTCCGACGCGGAGATGGTGAAGGCTTCCGCGCGCTCGACGGCAAGGATTATGCGCCCGGTTCGGAGGATTGCGTCATCGCCGACGCCGCCGGCGTGCAGTCGATGGCCGGCGTGATCGGCGGCGAGGCGACCGGCTGCAACGAGACGACGCGCACGGTGTTTGTCGAGTGCGCACTGTTCGATCCGGTTCGCGTCGCGCTGACCGGGCGACGCCATCAGATCGTCTCCGACGCCCGCCAGCGTTTTGAGCGCGGAACCGATCCGGCGATCATGCCGGATGCGGTCGAGGCGGCGACGCGGATGATTCTCGACCTTTGCGGCGGCGAGCCCGGGCCGGTGGTCGCGGCCGGCGCCGCGCCCTCATGGCAGCGCGATGCCGACTTGCGCTTCGAGCGGCTTGCCGGGCTTGGCGGCCTCGATGTGGCGCCAGATGAGGCGGTGGACGCGTTGCAGCGTCTCGGCTTCGTGGTGCGCGAACGCGATGCGAAGCGGGTGACCGTGTCCGTGCCGTCCTGGCGCAACGACATTGCGCCCGGCGTAGCGCTCGATCAATCTCCCGATCTTACCCCGGAGGTGGCGCGCCGCGCCGCGGAGGGATGCGCGGTCATCGAGCCGGAGGCGGATCTGATCGAGGAATTCTGCGGCTGCGCGGACTGGATGCGATCCCGCCGGTGTCGCTGCCGCGCGCCGCGCCGGTGCCGCTCGCCGTATTGACCCCCGGCCAGACAAGAGCGGCGCTGGCGCGACGGGTGCTTGCCGCGCAGGGGCTCGCCGAATGCGTCACCTTCAGCTTCCTGGACGCCGGGCGGGCGGCGCTGTTCGGCAATGCGCCGGAGGCGTTGCGGCTGTCCAACCCGATCGCCGCCGACCTAGATCAGATGCGCCCGACGCCGGTCGCGACCTTGGCGCTGGCAGCGGCGCGCAATGCTGCGCGCGGCTGGCCGCGATGTTGGGTTGTTCGAGGTCGGGCCGGCGTTCGGCGATGCGCAACAACTGGTCGCCGCCGGCCTGCGCGCCGGCGGACTGCGCCACTGGGCGAAGCCGGCGCGCGGCATCGATGCGATGGACGCCAAGGCCGACTTGTATGCCGCACTGGCGGCGCTGGGCCTGCCGATGGATGCATTGAGCGTTACCGCCGACGCGCCCGGCTTCTACCACCCGGGCCGGTCCGGCATTGTCCGGCAGGGGCGAAGATTCTGCTCGGCACGTTCGGCGAGCTGCATCCGGCGGTGTTGTCCGCGCTCGATCTTGCGGGGACCTGCGCGTTCGAGTTGTTCCTCGATGCCGTGCCCGACCCCAAGCGCCGCCGCCGCGCCGCACCTGATCTGCCGGCGTTCCAGCCGGTGCGGCGCGATTTCGCTTTCCTGGTCGATGAGGGCGTTGCCGCCGACGCCCTGCTGCGCGCCGCTCGCGGGGCCGATCGCGCGCTGATCGCCGGCGTCGGGCTGTTCGACGTCTATGCGGGCGAAAGGCTGCCGTCAGGCAAGAAGTCGCTGGCGATCGAGGTCACATTCCAGCCGCGCGAACACACGCTGACGGAGGCCGAGATCGACGCCGCTTCGGCCAGGGTGGTGGCGGCGGTGGCGAAGGCGACCGGGGCGGTGCTCCGGTAGAATGCCCGCGCTATTCGCGGCTCCCGACTGCGAGCGCCACCACCAACCTTGCGGGCCAAGCCCGGCAACACGGGCGGGCCGACGTTTGCGGCAACGGTGGCAGCACATCCGCTCGGGTCCACGGATCGGAGGAGTCGTGATAGCCGGAAACAAGGATGATCGTCGGTCGCACGAGGCCAATCGGGCCTCGACATTCGAGGTAGAGGCTCCGGCCCCCGACATCGAACGACCGCGCGAAATCCGCTTCGCCGATACGGGGCTGAGCGCGAACTGAGGTGGCGGCGATCGCGGCAGCGAGGATCAAGGTCCCGCATGTTAGCCGAAGTCCGCCCACCTGCCACCTCCGCCCATATTCGCTGTAGCGTGCCAGCCCGCCTTCGGGGTGTCGATCCGACACTTCTCAACACCTTAGTGCGGCAGGAGCGCAGCGCATCCCGCCGTTCGGCGAATTCTGCCGACCCGGCGGAATACGCTTCGCTTTTCCGCCCTACCCGTTAGGTTCGACGCAGTTTTGCGGAGGGGATCATGTTGCGCGAGGAACTGGTTTTCGTCGGCACCTGCGACATCGCCGGGCATGTGCGCGGGAAGGGCTTCCCCGCCAGCGCCTGGGAGACCCGGCGGCACAAGGGGGTGGGCTGGACGCATTCGAACCTGATGCAGACTGCGTTCGGTCCGATCCTCGATTCGCCCTTCGGCACCGGCGGCGACCTGATGATCGTGCCCGATCCGGACGCCGAGGTGCACGTCGATTTCGCCGACGGCTCGGCGGCGGAGCACTTTTTCCTCGGCAACATCCGAAATACCGACGGCTCTCCGTGGGAGTGCTGCCCGCGCGAATTCCTCCGCTGCGCCGTGGCCGCCCTGCGCGCGGCCGGCGGATGGAGCCTGCTCGCCGCCTTCGAGCAGGAATTCGTCTACACCGGCAACGAGGATCGGCCGGGTGACGCCTACGCGCTCGGCGCCTTCCGCCGCCAGGGCGTGTTCGGCGAGAGCTTCGTCGCCGCGCTGCGGGAGGCGGGCGTCGCGCCCGATTCGTTCCTCGCCGAATATGGCGTGCGCCAGTTCGAGGTGACAGTGGCGCCCGCCCCGGCGCTGCGGGCCGCCGATCAGGCGGTGATCACGCGCGAGATGGCGCGCGCCGCCGCGCATCGCCTCGGGCATCGCGCCGTCTTCTCGCCCATGCCCGCGCCTGAGGGTGTCGGCAACGGCGTGCATATCCACATGAGCCTACGCGATAAAGACGACCGGCCCGCCACGCACGACCCCGCCGGCACGTTGGGGCTCAGCGAGGCCGCGGCCGCCTTCGCGGCCGGAATCCTGCATCATTTGCCGACGATTGCGGCGATCACGGCGCCCTCTCCGGTTTCCTATCTCCGCCTCACGCCGAATCGCTGGGCGCCGACGGCGATCGACATCGTCCGGCAGGACCGCGGCGCGGCGCTGCGCGTTTGCCCGGTGTTCGGCGCCGCCGATCCGCGCGAGACGGCGGCGCAGTTCAATCTCGAGTTCCGGGTCTGCGACGCCGCCGCCAGCCCCTATCTGGCCCTGGGGGCGGTGATCTTCGCCGGCGCCGACGGGCTGCGTCGGGGGCTGTCCCTTCCCGCGCCCGAGAGCGAGAAGCAGGCGCTGCCGCGGTCGCTATCGGCGGCGCTCGACGCGATGGAGGCAAGCGCAGTGCGCGACTGGTTCGGACCCGTGTTCTTCGAGGCCTATCTGCGGCACAAGCGCTCGGAAGCGGCGCATGTCGCCGCACTCGGCGCGGCGGACTTGTGCCGGCGGTATTTCGAGGTTTACTGAGCGGCGAGCAGGGCCAGCACCCCGTCCGTCGCCCACATCCGGCGGCATCCTCTAGAGATGAATGACACCGATACGGGCGGCGTGCGCCACCGCATCGGTGCGCCCGGTCGCATCCAGCTTGTCGATCAATGATCCGACATGGAATTTGACGGTATGGGCCGAAATCCCCAGCCGGCGGGCGATCGTCTTGTTCGATGCGCCCTCCGCGAGCAGGGTGAGGACCTCCCGCTCGCGCCTTGTCAGCCCGGTCTCCGCGCCTCCGAGTTCGCCCCGGGTGGCGACCAGGGCGAGATCGGACGGCTCATCGGCGCCCGCCAGCCGGATCCCCGGCAAGCCGGCCAGCAGCTTGGAGACGCGATCGGCAAGTTCCGGCCGGTCGATCGCAATGGCGATCACGAGCTCCGAGCCTTCCTCGGTCAAGCCCGCGCCCTCTCGCCAATGGTGATCCGCGCTTCCACCGGCGCGCCGCCGCGCCGCAGCGAAAGAGTGACCGTCGTGCCGGGGCTGTCCGGGCCGAGCGTGCGGATCAGCATCTGCACGTTGCGCATCGGCTGGCCCTCGCCGGCGACGATGATATCGCCTTGCCGGATGTCGGCGGCCTTACCAGGGCCGTCGGGATCGACGCTCATCACCATCACGCCGCTCTCGCCCTGGGCAATTCGAACCGTCTGCAAGCCGAGCCCCAGATATCCGCGGGCGATGCGACCATGCGTTTCCAGCTTGGCGGCGACCCGCTCGATGGTGGCGGCGGGAATGACCAGCACCCGCCGACGCGGCCCGAACACCGTCATCCCGAACACCCTGCCGGCGGCGTCAACCGCCACCCCGCCCTCGGCGCGGCGAGGTAGCCGCAAATCGAGCTCGAGCCGCGCATCGATGTCGCCGCCGCGCAGGCTTCGCCAGGCCGGCCCGGCGAGCGATACGGCGCCGAACGCGGCGAGCGCCGCGCCATCGCGGGACCCAACGGCCAGCGCCAGCGCCCCCGGTTCAAGCGGCGTCGTTGCCAGCCTCAACGGCGCCGGCGCGAGATCGGCCACCCGCAGCAGGGCGATGTCGGTGGTCGGAGTCGCGCCCGGCGAGCGTCGCCGATTTGGTCTCGCCGCCCGGCAGTTTGACGGCAACCTCGCCCTCCTCCGCGAGCGGGTCATCGGCGGTGACGACCAGGCCGGGTCGCCAGACGAAGCCGCTCGCGTGCGAACGGTGCGAGTGCACGGCGAGCACGCTCGCGGCGGCGTCGGCGACGAGGCGAGCCAGTTCGGCCGAGAGGGTTTGCAGCGATGATGATGATGCGGGGTCGGACATGCGGGCCTCCTTCATGGCCCGAATCTGCGCACGCCAACGGGCCGCGACTACTGCCCGGGTGGGCAGGAGGTCGCCACACGGCAATCAGCCGCAGGCACTACGCCGCCGCGGCGGTCGCGATCGGCCTCGGCGAGCCGGCCGCCAGCATCGCTTCGACTTCGCAGCCGGGCTTGGGTTGGCTGAACAGATAGCCCTGCAACTCGCCGCAGCCTTCCGCTTGCAGCGCAGCAAGCTGCTCCGGCGTCTCTACCCCTTCGGCGTTGACCGCCATCCCCAGCGAACGGCCCAAGCCGATCACCGCGCGCACGATGGTCAACCAGCACGCGGCGGCGGAATTGCTCGGGCGAGAGGTTAACGGCGACCTTCAGCGCGCCCGGCCACGAGGCGGCGTCGGCGCAGGCGCGGTGCAGCACCAGGGAGCCGATGGCGCCGATCAGGCCGATCTCCTCGGCCAGCGGGATGAAGACCGCCGGGCTCACCCGCCCCCGCTCGGGATGGCGCCAGCGGAGCAACGCCTCGAAGCCGGTGATGCCGCCGCCATCAGCCTTCACGAGCGGCTGGTAGAACAGCTCGAACTGCTCTTCGGCGAGCGCACGACGGGGGTCGAGCTCGAGCGCGCGCCGCATCTGCATCCGCGTATCCATCTCGGTCTCAAAAAAACGGTAGGTCCCCTGGCCTTCCGCCTTGGCGCGATACAGCGCGAGGTCGGCGCATTTCAGCAATGTCTCGGGCCGCGCCGAGCCGTGATCGGACATGGCGATACCCACGCTGGTGCCGATCACCACCGGCTGACCGTCCAAATCGAACGGGGCGGCGAGGGTCTCGACCAGTCGCCGCCCCAGGGCGGTCGCCTCGGTCGGCTGGGTCGCCGCCTCCTGCACGATCGCGAACTCGTTGCCTCCCAAGCGCACGATGAGATCGCTCTCACGGCTGCAGTCGCGCAGCCGCTGCGCCACCGCCTGCAACAGCGCATCGCCCGCCGCATGGCCGAGCGCGTCGTTCACCGCCTTGAAGCGATCGAGGTCGAGGCACAGCACCGCGAGGCCGCCGGTGCGACGCGCCCGGGCCAGAGCCTGCGGCATGTACTCGCTGAACAGCAGTCGGTTCGGCAGCCCGGTCAGCATGTCATGGCGGGCCGTGTGCGAGAGCCGCGCCTCCGCCGCCCGGCGTTCGGTGACGTCCTCGTACGTCGCAACCCAACCCCCGCCCGCCATCGGGCGCTGCGAGACCGCGATGGCGCGCCCGTCCGGCAGGTCGCAGGAGAAGGCCGCCGCCCCGCCGCCAACGGTGCCGGCGAGCAGGGCTTCCAGCCCGACACGCGCTCAGCACCTGCTCGGGCGAGGCGCCCGCCTCCGGCTGGCTGAACATCTCGGCGAAGCGGCGGTTGGCGACCGCCAGGCGCTCATCCGGGCCGAACAGGCACAGGGATGCCGCCAACCGTCGAAATGGAATTGATAGCCGCGCCCCAAGCCGAGACGCGCGCCCGCCTCGCCGGTGTCGAACGACTAATGCGCGTAGGACAGCTCGACCCGGTCATACAGGCCGACGCTCGCGCCGGTGGATTGCAGCGTGAAGTCGGGGAGATGGACGAATGTGTAATGCGTGTTGGCGCCGACGGCGTCCCGCGTGCCTTAGCCGGTGATGAGCGCCCACGGCCGTCAGCCCGCCGCCGCCCGCGCCCTCGATCTGGCTGACCCCGGACGTTGCCAGCAGCCGCCCGCTCTCCTGCGCGCCGGCCGAGACCGGCGCGAGCAGCAGCCCCGGGCCGACCAGCAGCGTCGCCCGGACCGCCCATCCAAACCAGCACCGCAGCGCCGTGCCCTTTCCCGCTTTCGGTCGGGCACTTTCTAAAGGCGGGTGGTGAACAATTCGTTGCGACCCCGCAGTTCGATGCCGGGCCATCGCAGAGTCGCAACAAAAAGGGGCGGCCCTCGCGGGCCGCCCCGTTCGTTCGACCGGCTTAGGATTACCGCCGGTTGCTGCCGCCGAAGAGTTGCAGCATCAGCAGGAACAGGTTGATGAAGTTGAGGTAAAGGCTGAGCGCGTCGTAGACGCTGCGCTTGGCGGCACCATCGGTGCCCTCGGCGTAGGCGAACTGCAGATAAGTGGTCTTGATGCGCTGGGTGTCGTAGGCGGTGAGGCCGGTGAACACCAGCACGCCGATCACGCTGACGGCGAACTGCAAGCCGCTGCTCTGGAAGAAAACGTTCGCCAGGCTGGCGACGATGATCCCGATCAGCCCCATGAAAAGGAAGCTGCCCCAGCGGCTGAGGTCGGCGCGCGTCGTATAGCCGTAGATGCTCATCGCCGCGAAAGTGCCGGCGCTGACGAAGAACACACGGCCGATCGAATCGCCGGTGTAGCGCAGGAAGATGTTGGCGATGCTGGCGCCCATGACGGCGCAGAACACCCACCAGATGGTCTGCACGGCGGTGCGCGAGAGCTTGTTGACGCCGAAGCTCAGAACCAGCACGAACGCGAGCGGAGCGAAGATCGAAATCATCGCCAGTGGCCCGACCGTGCGTGTCATCCCGTAGGACGTGGACACGACCGGGTAGAAGGCGTCGATCGCCGCCGTGTTGGCGATCGACCAGGCGACGATTCCGGTCAGCAACAGGCCGGACGCCATCCAGTTGTAGACGCGCAGCATGTATGCCCGCAGCCCGGCATCCAGGACCGCGGCGTTCGCGGCGCTGCCTCGGGCACCCGGGAAAGTCCGGAAGTCTGGACTGTAGGCCATGGTATTCTCTATCCTCTCAGGCGGGCCGCGCCCGCGCGCTGACATTTGGCGATCGTCCGGTACGCTTCAAGAACCGACAACCCTAGTCACTGCGTAGCCGGGCGGCCGGGGTGGCCCGCAGCGCCGCCGCGGTACCAGCATAGCCGAAGATCAGCATGACTGCGAGGGCCGCCGCAAGAGTTCCCGCCAGACGTCCCGGCAAAAACACGAACGGCTCCCCGGCGACGAATCGCATCACCGCCCAGCTCGCGACCGTCCCGACGGCGGCCGCGATTACGCCCGCAACCAGCCCGAGCGCGCCGAACTCCACCAGCCAGGCCATCCGGATCTGCCCCCGCGTTGCGCCGAGCGCCTTCAGGATCACCGCCTCCTGCATCCTGAGCCGCCGCCCGGCGGCGACCGCGCCCACCAGCACCAGGATGCCGGAGGCAAGCGTCACCAGCCCGGTCACCGCCAGCGCCGCCGCGATCTGACGCAACAGCCCGGCGACCGTAGCCAGCACCTCGGCGACGCTCACCCCGGTGACGTTGGGCAGCGCGTCGCTCACCCGGGCGAGCAGTCCGCCTTGCTCGGCCGGGGGCAGCCGCACCGTCGCGATATCGGTATGCGGTGCCGCCGACAGCAAGCCGGGACTGGCGATCATGATAAAGTTCAGCCCCAGCCGCCGCCAGGCCACGTCGCGCAGACTGGCGACCCGCAGATCGATGTCGCGGCCGAGCACGTTCAGCCGGATCACCGCGCCGACCCCGATCCCCCAGCCGCGGGCGATGCCGGCGTCCAGAGAGACCAGCGGTTTGCCGGCATAGTCGGGCGGCCACCAGCTGCCGGCGACGAGCCTGGTGCCGGGAGGCGGGACGGCGGCCCAGGTGAGCCCGTGCTCGGAGCGAAGCGCCCAGCGGGTGCCGGGGGTGGCCCGCACCTGTTCGGCCGGAATCCCGTCCACGGCGACCACCCGCGCGCGCAGGCTCGGGACTTGCTCCATCGTCGCCCCCGGCGTCGCCGTCACGATGGCGTCGAACCGGGCCTGTTGAGCGGGCTGGATATCGACGAAGTAGAAGCTCGGCGCATCCGCCGGCAACTCGTCTTCGATGGCGCTGCGCAGATTGCCCTCGATCAGCGCCACCGCGGCGAGGCTGCACAGTCCGAGCCCGATCGCGGTGAGCATCAACGGCGTTGCCGCACCGGGGCGGCGGAGGCTCGAAAGCCCGAGCCGTGCCGCCGCTCCCGGCAACCGCAGCCGGCCGGCGGCCCGCGCCAGCGCGACGCCGCCCACCCGAAACAACGCCAATGCCGCCAACGCCACGCCGCAGAAGCCGAGCGCAAACAGCCGATCGGCGGCGGTCCAAACGGCAAGACCGACCAGTGCCGCGCCGATCAGACCGGTCAGCAACAGGAGCTTCGCGGGTATCCGGGCATCGTCCGGGATCAACCCGTCACGGAAAAGCGCCGCGCCGGGGATGCGCATCGCGCGGCCCAGAGCCGGCAAGGCGAAGCAGGACGCGGTCAGCGTCCCGAAGCCGGCGGCGAGCAGCAGCGGTCCCGGATAGGGACCGGGTGCGGGCGGGACGGGAAGCAGGCTGCTCACGAACCCGGCGGCGAGCTTTGGAACCGCCGCGCCGATGCCGAGCCCGAGCACGATGCCGCCAGCGCCAGCCCGCCCGCCTGGATCGCGCACACGGCGAAAACCAGCCGCGCCGAGGCGCCGAGGCAGCGCAGAATGGCGAGGCTTCGCGCCCGCGTCTCCAGCCAGGCCCGGGTTCCGCTAGCGACGCCGACGCCGCCCACCAGCAGCGCCGTCAACCCTACCAGGCTCATGAACAGCGCCATCTGGTCGATAAACCGCCCCACCCCGGGCGCCGCGTCGGCGGGGCCGCGCACCCGCCAGCCGCGATCGGGGAAGGCGGCCGACGACGGCGCCGGCGAGACCCGGATCGGGCGTTCGCGCATCGCGGCGCGGACCTTGTGCGTCACGATCGCGCCCGGAACGACCAGGCCGGCTGCGGGCAGCGCCGCCGTGGCGATCACGACCGGGGCGCCGAACAGCGCCGGGCTGGCGACGCGGTCGGGCGCCGACACCAGCGCGGCGGACAGTGTGAAGGCTTCCGAGCCGACCCGCACCACCGCCCCCGGCCGCAGCCCGAACCGGTCGAGCACCAGCGGATCGGCGAGCAGCCCGAAGCGGCCGTCATGCGCCGCCAACGCCGAAGCGAGCGGCAGCGGCGGCGCCAGCACGGCGGCGCCGACCAGCGGCCATTCCGGGTCCACCGCCTTGAGGTCGATCAGCTCCCGCCGACCCGAGGGCGCCACCAGCAGCGAGCGCAGCTCCGTCAGTTCGGACACCAGCGCTCCGCGCGCGCGGAGCCAGGAGATGAGCGCCGGCGGCGGGGGTTCGGCGCCGGTTTGCACCTCCACGTCGCCGCCGAGCAACGCCCGCCCGTTCGCCGCCAGCCCGCCCTCGACGGCGGCGCGCAGGCTTCCCACGGCGGCGATCGCGCCGACGCCCAACGCCAGGCAGAGCAGCACGATCCCGAGCCCGCGCACGCCGCCGCGCAGCTCGCGTGCGGCGAGGCGCAGCGCCAGGCTCACGCAAACGCCTCCGCCGCCCACCTTTCCGTCCTCCATGCGAAGCCGCCGCCCGCAGCGCCCGGCCAGCGCCTCGTCATGCGTGATCAGCAGCAGCGCCGTGCCGTGCTCGGCGCGCAGGCGAAACAGCAACTCGATCACCCCGGCGCCGGTCGCCTGATCGAGATTGCCGGTGGGCTCGTCGGCCAGCAGCAGCCGGGGCCGGACCGCGAAGGCGCGCGCGATCGCAACCCGCTGCTGCTCGCCGCCCGAAAGCTGCCCCGGCAGATGGCGCAGCCGATGCCCGAGGCCCACCGCGGCCAGCGCCGCCGTCGCCGCGCGCGCGGCGTCACGCCGGCCGGCGAGTTCCAGCGCCACCGAAACATTCTCCAGCGCGGTCATTGCCGGGATCAGATGGAAGGCCTGATAGACGATGCCGATCCCCCGCCGCAGCCGGGCGCGGGCGTCCTCATCCATGCCGGTGATCTCGACGCCGCCGATTTGCACGCTGCCGCCGCTCGCGCGCTCCAACCCGGCCAGCAGCATCAGCAGGCTCGTCTTGCCGGAACCCGACGGCCCGACCAGCCCGACCGCCTCGCCGGCCGCGATGTCGAGATCGATACCGCGCAGGATGTTGACCGGTCCGGCGGCGGAAGGCAGGGTCAGACGCAGGTCGCGCACGCGAACCAGGTTTGCGGCGCTCGAAGACGGGATCAGGACATCCATGACAGCTTCATATGGCCCGCGCGCCGTCTTTCGCAGCGCGGCCTTCGCGCTGCTGGCCTGCCCGGCGGCGCCGGCCGCCCGGGCGGCGCCGATCCCGCTGCTGATCCTGGGCGATTCGCTCGCCGCCGGCTACGGCTTGCCGCGGGACCAGGGCTTCGAGGCGCAACTTGCCGCCGCGCTGGCCCGGCATGGCATCGACGTGCGGGTGATCGACGGCGCGGTGTCGGGCGACACCAGCGCCGGCGGCCTGGCGCGGCTCGACTGGGTGCTGGCCGACGCTCCGCGTGCCGCGATCGTGGAGCTGGGCGCCAATGACGGGCTGCGCGGCGTCGATCCGGCGGCGATGAAGGCCAATCTGTCGGCGATCCTCGATCAGCTCGCGGCCCGCCACATCCCGGTCCTGCTCACCGGCATGTATGCCCCGCCCAATCTCGGCACCGACTACGAGCACGAGTACCGCGCCGTCTTCGATGCGCTCGGCAAGCGGCCGGGGGTGATCTACGACCCGTTCTTCCTGCAAGGCGTCGCGCGCGACCCCGGCCTGACCCAGTCCGACGGGCTGCATCCGAACGCCGAGGCGGTGCAGCGGATCGTGACCCGCATCCTGCCGGAGGTGGAGCGACTGCTGGCGGAGGCCAAATCGACGAAGACCAAGTCGATGCCGGCCAAATCGGCATGAGGCTGTTCGTCGCGCTCGATCTGCCGGCATCGCTCCGGCAAATTCTGGGGCTGCTCGCGGGCGGGTTGCCCGGCGCCCGATGGGTGCCGACCGACAACCATCACCTGACGCTGCGCTTCATCGGCGAGATGCCGGGCTGGCAGGCGGAGGAGATCGATCATGCCCTGGCGGCGATCCGGGCGCCCGGATTTCCGCTGACGCTCGCGGGGATCGGGGTGTTCGAGAAACCCGGCCGCGGCGGCGCCTTGTGGGCCGGGGTCGAACGGACGCCGGCGCTCGAGCATCTGCGGGCCAAGGTTGAGACGGCCTTGCAGCGGATCGGCCTGGAGCCGGAGCGGCGGCGGTTCCAGCCCCACGTCACCCTGGCACGGCTCGACAATGCGCCCGAGGCCAAGCTCGCCGCCTGGCTGCAAGCGCACGGCCTGTTTCGCGCCGCCCCGGTGCCGGTGCGCCACTTCACCCTGTTCAGCTCTCGCCTCGGCAAGGACCGGGCGGTGTATGAGGCGGAGGCGGAGTACGAGCTGACCAGGGCTTGAGCGCCGGAAAACCGTGTACACAATCAAACTCGCGCACCCCCCGACCGTGTACACAATCAGGCTCGCGCACCCCTCGACCGTGTACACAATCAGAACTCGCACACCCCTACGGCGCGTACGCAATCAGGGTCGCGGCGAGCGCAACTAAGCCGCGCTGCGGGTTCGCGGCGGGCGGCCGCGGCGCGCGGTCTCCAGGCAGGCATCGACCGCCTCGTGGAAGCTGGTCACGAACATGTCGGCCCCGCTCGCCGAGCGCAGCCGCTCATCGGTGAGCAGCGTGTCGCCGGATGGCAACATCCCGACCAGGATCGGCTGGTCGGACAGGCGCTGACGCAGTCGGCGCAGCAGGTTGCGCAGATGCGCCGGGGTGCCGCTGAGTTCGAGATAGGCGAGACACACCATCGCCACGCCTTCGACCGGCAGCGTGTCGATGCGCGTGCGCGAGGCCGCCACATGCGGCAGCACGCGCGCATTCAGGCCGTGCTTGCCGAGCAGCTGGGCCAGGATCATCGCCGCCGCC
This sequence comes from uncultured Pseudomonadota bacterium, assembly GCA_963762525.1. GTDB lineage: Bacteria > Pseudomonadota > Alphaproteobacteria > Acetobacterales > Acetobacteraceae > DATFDN01. Next base: position 34,844 of record CAVXKT010000007.1, on the reverse strand, counting down.
TCGTCCAGCGGCCCGCGCCCGGCCAGGCAGAGAACGGGCGTCTCGCCCTCCCATTCCGCCGCCAGCTCGGGTGCCGGCTCGGCGGCTTCGGGCTGGCGCGTGAGGAAGCGCGGCAGGTGCGGGCCGGAGCCGGCCTCCGCCGGGACTACATCCGGATTGTCGTCCAGCTCGCGCACCAGGCTCTCGATCGAGTCGCGCAATTGTTCCACCTGTTCGGCCTTCAGCACCCCGCGCGCGGCGTCCGCGGCGGCGAGTTGCAGGCCGGGTAATGCCACCTGATCGTAATAGGCCGAGAGCGCGTGCTCCTTCAGAAACTCCTCGGCCTGTTCCTGCGCCTCGTCCGGATCGTTCGCCAGCAAGCGTTGATAAAAGCTTTCCGTCGGCGTCAGCGCCGGACGATCGCCCAGCAGCACATCGAGGAATTCGAGCCGCGGCACGTAGCGGCCGAGCACCACCATGCAGAGCGTGAGCGGCATCGACAGGATGAGCCCGATCGGACCCCAAATCCAGGTCCAGAAGATCGCCGCGACCACCACCGCGACCGGCGACAGGCCGGTGCTATGACCGTAAAGCAGCGGCTCGATCGCCTGGCCGGTGACGAGTTCCACGACCAGGAACAGCAGCGCCGTCCAGATCGCCATCGCCCATCCCGGCTCCACCGCCGCCGCCAGCGCGATCGGCAACACCGCCGCCATCGGCGAGCCGATATAGGGCACGAAGCGCAGCAGCATCGCCATCACGCCCCACAGCACCGGACTGGGAACGCCGATCAGCGCCAGACCGATACCGATTACGCAGCCGAAGCCGGCGTTTACCGAAAGCTGGGCGAGGAAATAGCGCGACAGCCGATGCGCGGCGTCGTTCATCGCCACGGTGGTGCGGTGCAGATCGCCCGAGCCGATCAGCCGGATGAAGCGGTCGCGCAGATCCTCGCGCTGCAGCAGGATGAAGATGCTGACGACGAAGACGATGCCGGTGGTGGCGAGCGGGCTGACGATCGGGCTGAGCACGTTTTCCGCCAGCGCCACCGCCGATAGCGGCTGGTGGACCTCCACCGGGATCGGCTTCGGTCCGCTCGACGTCGCGGGTGCAGGCGAAGTCGCGGCGTTTGCCGGCGTGCCGGAGGTCGCCGCGGTCGTCGCCGCGGTCTGGTTGCTGAGCCCGTTCATGACCGCGGATAAATGACCGATGGTGTAGTTGCGCACCGCCTCGATCTTGTGGTTTATGGTGTCAGTGTATTCCGGCACCTTGGAGGCGAGGTCGGCGATCTGGGTGCCGATCAGCCCGGCGACGGCGAGGATCATCACGATTCCCAGAGCTACCGCGAGCAGCACCGACAGCACGCGCCCGAGCCACAGAAAACGGAGGAGATTGACCAGCGGGTTCAGCAGAAAGCTGAGCAGCACCGCGAGGGTGATCGGGATCAGCACCTCGCGGGCGAGAAACAATGCAGCGACGATGACGATGCCCACCAGCAGGGTGAACAGGCTGTCCAGCCCGGGCAGACCGACGGCGGACACCCGCGCCGGCTCGCGAAGTTGCGGATCGGGCGGCCCGGCCATTGTGTCTGCTCCTCGAATGGATGATGATATTGTCGGCAAGCCGATTTGACTCACGACACGTTCGCGGGAGCCCGCTTCGTCGAAGTCGCAAGCCGGCGGGCGTCCAAGTTGCCTGAAGGGCCGCGGGGATGGAAACCTTTCGCTTTATCTACGCGAATTTCGGCATCATCATCGGTCTGGCGGTCCAGCACATCGCCATCGTCGGCGTCGCCGTAGGCCTGGCGATCCTCACCGGGGTGCCGATCGGCATCGCCATCACCTTGAACCGTCGGGTCGCGAATACGGTCCTCTATATCGCGGCGATCGTCATGACCATCCCCTCGATCGCGCTGTTCGGGCTGCTGATCCCGGTGCTCTCGATCATCGGCCAGGGCATCGGCTATCTTCCGGCGGTCATCGCCGTACTGCTCTATTCGCAGCTGCCGATCATCCGCAACACCTACACCGCCATCACCAACATCGACCCGGCGCTGCGCGAGGCGGCGCGCGGCATGGGGATGCGGTCGGCGCAACGGCTGTGGCGGGTGGAGATCCCGCTCGCCGTTCCGGTCATCATGGCCGGGGTGCGGATCGCCGTCGTCATCAACATCGGCGTCACCGCGATCGCCGCCTATATCGGCGCCGGCGGGCTCGGAACGCTGATCAGCCGCGGCATCTCGCAGACCGACCCGCGGCAATTGATTGCCGGCGCGCTCGCCGTCAGCGTGCTCGCGGTGGTCGCCGATTACGGGCTGCTGTGGTTGCAGCGCGGATTGACCCCGACCGGGCTCCGGGTCTCAGCGAGGTGAGCGCATGATCGAGCTGCAGGAACTGACCAAGACCTTCGCCACCCCGGCCGGCGAGGTCATCGCCGCCGACCGCATCAACATGCACGTGCCGGAGGGCGATATCTGCATCCTGCTCGGCCCGTCCGGCTGCGGCAAGACGACCACGCTCAAGATGGTCAACCGCCTGATCCCGAAAACCTCCGGCAAAATCCTGGTCGGCGGGCGCGACACCGACGAGCTCGATCCGGTCATGGTGCGGCGGACCATGGGATACGTGATCCAGCAAATCGGGCTGTTCCCGAACATGACCGTGGAGGACAATATCTGCGTGGTTCCCCGCTTGCTCAACTGGGACGACCGCAAGGCGCGCAAGCGGGCGGCGGAGTTGCTGGAGCTGGTGGCCCTCGACCCGGCGGTGTTCCTCAAGCGCTATCCGCGCGAGCTGTCCGGCGGCCAGCAGCAGCGGGTAGGCGTGGTGCGCGCGCTGGCAGCCGACCCGCCGGTGATGATCATGGACGAGCCGTTCGGCGCCATCGATCCCATCAACCGCGAGATCATCCAGGACGAATTCCTGCGCATGCAGAAGACGCTGCGCAAAACCGTCATGTTCGTGAGCCACGACATCGACGAGGCGGTGAAGATGGGCGATCGCATCGCGCTGTTCCGCAGCGGTCGGCTCGAACAGTACGACACGCCCGATCACGTGCTGGCGCATCCCGCCAACGGCTTCGTCGCCGATTTCGTCGGCGGCGACCGCACGCTGAAGCGGCTGCGGTTGGTGCGCGTCGGCAGCGTCATGCATGAGGAGGCGCCGTCGGTGCGCGGCGACGATACGCTGGACACCGCCGGGCGGCTGATGAACGAGCACGACAACGAACACATCGTGATGGTTGATGGCGAGGGCCGCCCGACCGGGCAGATCCGGCGCACCGACGGCGCGGCGCGGCAAGGGCGCTGCACCGAGCACGCCGAGGCGCTTCCGGTCGCGGTCGGGATCGACGACGATCTGCGCACCGCCGTCTCGCTCATGTTCACCCATGACGTGAGCTGGCTCGCCTGCATCGATGGCGAGGGGCGGTTCCGGGGTCACGTGACCCAGCGAGGCATCACCCGCTTCCTGGGCGAAACCTATCGCATCGGCGGCGCCGAGGCCCCGACCCGGGCCGATCCGGAAACCACCGGGGCGCATTGATGGTCGCCCTCACCGCCCCCGCCGCGCAGTTGCGTTTGCGGCAATTGACCGGGCCGCTGTCGGTTCTCGCGATCATCCTCGCCGCCGTCCTCGCCCTGTGGGCCGCCGGTCTTGCCGGCGACATCATGGACCACTGGGACGACATCCTCTATCTGACGCAACAGCAGATCGTGCTGGTCGCCATCTCGGGCGGCCTGGCGATCGTGACCGGAGTCCCGCTCGGCACCCTGCTGAGCCGACCGGCGTTCCGCGGCGTGGCGGAAACCGTCATGCAGGTGCTGAACATCGGAACCACCGTCCCGACCCTGGCCGTGCTGGCGCTGTCGATGAGCTTTCTCGGCATCGGTCCGCGCCCGGCGATCATCGCGCTGTGGGTGGCGACGCTGCTGCCGATCGTGCGCAACACCTATATCGGGCTGCTGGAGGTTCCGCGCCACCTGATCGAGTCGGCGACCGGAATGGGTATGCAGCCGCGCCAGATCCTGTTGCGGGTCGAGCTGCCGAACGCGGCTTGGGTGATCTTCGCCGGCATCCGCACCGCCGTGACCATCAATGTCGGGACGGCGCCGCTGGCATTCCTGATCGGCGGCGGCGGGCTCGGCCAACTGATCTTCACCGGCATCGATCTCGACGATACCGGGGTGCTGCTCGCCGGCGCCATCCCGACCGCCCTGCTGGCGGTGGCGATCGATTTCCTGATCGCGACGGCCGGGCGCGCCATCATCTCGCGCGGCGTGGTGCCGAAGGACTGAAGGCAACTCTTCGGAGAGCATCTCATGCAGAGACGAGCATTCCTGATTCTCGCGACCGCCGCCGGACTCTCGGTCGGCACCGACGCATCCGCGGCGGGAAAGACCATCGTGGTCGGCGGCAAGAACTTCACCGAGCAATTGCTGATGGCCACGATGACGGCGCAGCTGCTGCGCGCCAACGGCTTCACCGTGGACGTGCGCGACAACATGGGCAGCACGGTGCTGCGCCGCGCCCTGGAGAACGGCCAGGTGGATCTCTATTGGGAGTACACCGGCACCGCGCTGATCGTTTACGACAAGATCAAGGAGCGCATGACGCCGCAGCAGACCTACGACAAGGTCAAGGAACTGGACGCCAAGCGAGGCATCATTTGGCTCAACCCGTCACGCGCCAACAACACCTATGCCCTGGCGATGAACCAGTCGGACGCGGAACAGCGCCACATCACCTCGATCAGCGATCTGGCGAAGGCGATCAACGACGGCACGAAGATGACCTTCGCCTGCGATGCGGAGTTCGCCGAGCGGCCCGACGGATTGCGGCCGCTGGAGAAGGATTACGGGTTTACCTTCGGCCGCGCCAATCTGAAGTTGATGGATGCCGGGCTCACCTACCAGGCGCTGCACGAGCATCAGGTGGATGTCGGCCTCGTGTTCGCCACCGACGGGCGAATCCCCGCCTTTCATTTCTTGGTGCTGAGCGACAACAAGGGTTTCTTTCCGTCCTATGCGCTCACGCCGGTCATTCGCAAGGAGGTGCTGGACGCCAACCCCAAGCTCGCGGACCTGCTCAACGGGGTGTCGGCGAAGTTGGACGATCACACATTGGCTGGTCTGAACGCCTCGGTGGACGTCGAACACAAGACGGTCGAAGCCGTCGCCGCGTCGTTCCTCAAATCGCAGAATCTGGTCTGATCCGGCTTCGTGCCGAGCGAACGAAAGGCGGATTGCGCAAGGGCTTATCCGCCCTACGCAATGGGTGGCTTCCATGGAATCGCTCTACTAGTCGCGCACCAGCGAAGTCATAATCAGTCGCCCGCCACGTCGGCGAGCCGCCGGGCGAGCGGCGGCGACGCCTCCTCGGCGCCGACATGGCGGGCCATCTTGGCGCAGTACCACTCGACGAACTTGATGACGCCGGCCTCCAGCGTCGGCGAATAGGGGCCGGGCTGGTAGCCGACGGAATTGATGCCCAGTTGGTTGCGCTTCACCAGCGCGGCGTCCTGCTGGTTGGTGACGTCCCACACCCGGATGAGGTTCGCCTTGTCGTAGTCGCGCCCCTCGACCGCCTCGCGATCGACCAGCCAGGTGGTGCTGACCAGCGTGCGTTCGGTGTCCATCGGCAGCATCCGCACCGTCACCGCATAGTCGCCGAGCGCGTGGTTGTAGACGGTTGGATAGTGCACCCACCGCAGCGATCCGATATCGTTGTGCGGCACCGCCCCCAGCAGGCGAGCGACGGCGGGCTTGCCATCGATCGTGGTCGATACCGCGCCGCGGGTGAACGGGAGCCGGCTGGCCCGGTACTCGGGTCCGTCGGCGATATGGCTGGGCAGGCCCTCGGCCTCGCAGCGTTGCCAGAACGCGGCGATGTCGGCGGCCTCGCTCGGATCGGCGAAATCGTAGATGTCGAGAAAGGTGCGCATCAACTCGCGATGGCCGGTCGCGCAATGATAGCATTCGCGCGAATTCTCCAGCATCAGCTTCCAGTTGCCCTCCACCACCAGATGATCGATGTGGGCCACCTTGGCGCGATCCAACTGATGCGCCGCCAGCAGCGGTGCGAGGTCGCGCGCATAGCGGGCGAAATCGGGCGGATCGTCGGCGAGCGAAATATAGATGGTGCCGCTGACGGTGCGGACCCGAACCGGCTTCAGCGAATGCGCGGCGCGGTCGAAGTCCTCCGGCATGTACATCGCCGATATCAGCGCGCCGTCGAGCCGGTAATTCCAGCGGTGATAGGGGCACACGAACGACTTCGCCCGGCCGTGCTCGGCATCGCAGATGCGAAAGCCGCGATGGCGGCAGGTGTTGAAGAAGCCGCGCAGCTCGCCGTCGGTGCCGCGCACGACGATGATGGAGGAGCCGCCGATGGACACGGTCATGTACTGTCCGGGCTCCTCCACCTCGCAGGTGGCGCCGACATAGAGCCATTCACGCTGAAAGATAACTTCCATATCGAGCGCGAAGATCGCCGGATCGTTGTAGAAGCGTCCGGGCAGCGAGTAACCGGGGCGGCGGGTGCGCAGCATCTCCGCCATTTCACCGTGGATCATGGCTCACCTCCTGCGGCCGCGCCGTCGAGCCAGTGCCGGAAGCTTGCGGCCAGGCTCCTCGGCACGGCGATTTCGTAAGTCGGGACGTCGTCGGTTTGCCAGATGCGGCAGCCGATATGGGCGGCGACGGTGATCGCCGCGCTGCCGGTCGAAAACACCGACGGGTGGAGGTCGATCGGCAGGCCCTTGGCCAGGGCGTCGCGCGCACCTCGCCCGGAGACGCGCAACAGCACATGCCCGTCGCTCTGGTCGCAGACGGCGGCGAGGCCGCCGGCGCCGGCGCGCAACGCGGCCACCAGGCCCGCCGGCGACAGCGATGCGGATGCGACCAGCCAGCGGTCGGGTCCATCCCAAATGAAGCGCACGCCCTCGCCTTCGGCGATGTGTGGCATCGACGGCAACTCGGCGCCCCTGGCGCTCCGCATCGACGCCCGCAATTCCGCCGCACGGCCGCGCCGCGCGATCAAACTGGCCAGCGCCACCCGGTTCGGCTCCGCGATGGCGACGGGGTCAGACATGCAGCCGCGCTCCCTCGGGATCGACGAACACCGGATGGCATACCTCCACCAGCACGTCGCCGTCGCGCACCGGATCGACGGCGCGCACCCGCTCGCCGATCCGCTCGGCCCCGCGCGCCAGAAATCCGAGTCCGATCCAGCCGCCGATGGTGGGCGAAAACGCAACCGAGGAGACGAAGCCCTGATCGTTGGCGATCTCGGCGGCGGCGCCGGCGGGAATGAAATGCGCGCCGGCCCGCAGCCGCTCCGCCGGGTTGACCGGGCGCACGCCGACGAGCCGCGGCCTCGCCTCGTCCGCCAGGCCCGGACGCGCCGCCATGACCCGGCCGATGCAGTCCTTCTCCGCCGCCACCAGGCGCCCGAGTCCGAGATCGCTCGCCGTCGTCTGGCCGTTGATCTCGTTGCCGGCGACGTGCCCCTTCTCGATACGCATGACGCCCATCGCCTCCGTCCCGTACGGCGTGATCCCGAACGCCTCGCCCGCCGCCATCACGCGCCGCGCGACCTCGCCGGCAACCCGCGCCGGAACCGCCAGCTCGTAGGCCAGCTCGCCGGAGAAGGAGATACGGAACAGCCGCGCCGGCGTGCCGTCGCGCAGCGCCAGCTCGGCCGCCGCCATGAAGGGAAATGCCTCGTTCGTCAGGTCGGCGGCAAGAACCTGCGACAACACCTCACGGGCGCGCGGCCCGGCGATCGCCAACTGCCCCCACTGGTCGGTGACGGAGACGAATTGCACGTCCAGCTCGGGCCACAGCACCTGATGGCAGAACTCGATATGCGCGAGCACGGCCGCCGCCTTCGCGGTGGTGGTGGTAATCAGGAACCGATCCTCGGCAAGGCGCGCCACCGTGCCGTCGTCGAAAGCCAAGCCGTCCTCGCGCAACATCAGCCCGTAGCGCGCCCGCCCGACCCGTAGCGTGCGCATCCGGTTGACGTAGAGACGGTCCAGCAACACCAGCGCATCGGGGCCTTGCAGGTCGATCTTGCCGAGCGTTGACACGTCGCAGATGCCGACCGCCGAGCGCACCGCGGAGACTTCGCGATTGACCGTCGGCAGCCAATCGGTCTCCTCGGCACGCGGATAGTATTGCGCGCGCAGCCACAATCCGGCTTCGACGAACACCGCGCCCAGTTCGGCCGACCATTCATGCGTCGGCGCCAGGCGCGTCGGGCGGAAGTCGCGGCCGCGATGGTGTCCGGCGAGGGCGCCGATCGCCACCGGCGTGTAGGGCGGACGGAAGCGCGTGCTGCCGGTCTCGGCGATGGTCCTGTCGGTCAGCTCGGCCATCAGCGCCAGGCCGTTCACATTGGCGGTCTTGCCCTGGTCGGTCGCCATGCCGAGGGTGGTGTAGCGCTTCAGGTGCTCGACGGCGTGAAAACCCTCGCGCCGCGCCAGGTCCACGTCGGTGGCGGTGACGTCGTTCTGGAAATCGACGAAGGCGCGCCGGGCGCCGCGCACGCGCCACAACGGGCGGTGTCCGATCGCCTCCGGCTCGGCATCGGGGATGTTGGGCAGATGCGCCTTGTGCCCGGTATCGCCGGCCGCCGCCGCCCCGGCGCGCGCGCCCGCGCCCAGCGCCTCGGCGGTGGTGAAGGCGCCGGCGGCGGCGCCCGCCACCGCCATCCCGGCGGGCACCTCGTCGGCCACGAAGGCGGCCAGCGCCTCGTCCCAGCGCGGCCGGGCGCCCAGATGCGACGTCAGATGGATGGTCGGGCTCCAGCCGCCCGCCATCGCGATCAGGTCGCAGTCGAGCCGCGTCACGCCGGCTTCGCCCGCGATCTCCGCGCCGCGCACCATCTGGTTGCCGAGCGCCCGGCGCACCACGCCGCGCACCAGGGGCACGCCATCGAGCGCCGCCGCCTCGGGGCGCGGATCGACCAAAGCCCGCACGGCGACGCCCGCCGCAAGCAGATCGCGAACGGTGCGGTGGCCGTCGTCGTGCACGGCAAAAACCACCGCGCGCCGCCCCGGCGCGACGGCATAACGATTGACGTAGGCGCGCACGGCGCCCGCGAGCATCACCCCCGGCCGGTCGTTGTCGCCGAACACCACCGGGCGCTCGATCGATCCGGCGGCGAGGATCGCGCGTTTGGCGATGATCCGCCACGCGCGCTGACGCGGCCCGGCCGGCTCGGGCAGATGATCGCCCAACCGCTGCACCGCGCCGAACGTGCCGGTATCGTAGACGCCGAAGACGGTGGTGCGCGCGAGCACCCGCACCTCCGGAAGTGTCGCGAGTTCGGCGGCGATATTCGCCGCCCACGGCGCGGCGGCGTCGTCGCCGATGGCGCCGCGCTCGGACAACAGCCGCCCGCCCGGGCGGAAATCCTCGTCGCACAGAATGACCCGCGCGCCGGCCCGCCCGGCGGTCAGCGCCGCCATCAGCCCGGCCGGCCCGGCGCCGATCACCAGCACGTCGCAATGCGCGTGGACCATCTCGTAGTGATCGGGATCCGCCGCCGCCGCCCCGCGGCCGAGGCCGGCGGCGCGGCGGATCAGCGGCTCATACACCTTTTCCCAGAACGACGCCGGCCACATGAAGGTCTTGTAGTAGAAACCGGCGTGCAGCAGCGGCGCCGCCCAGTTGTTCGCCGCCATCACATCGAAGGTCAGCGAGGGAAACCGGTTCTGGCTCCGCGCCGTCAGCCCGTCGTAAAGCTCGGCGGTGGTGGCGCGGGTGTTCGGCTCGCGCCGCGCGCCCGCGCGCAGTTCCACCAGCGCGTTCGGCTCCTCCGGCCCCGCCGAGAGAATGCCGCGCGGACGGTGCAGCTTGAAGGACCGGCCGATCAGACGGACATCGTTGGCGAGCAGCGCCGATGCCAGCGTGTCGCCGGGATGACCCGTATAGGAGCGCCCGTCGAAGCTGAAGCGCCAGGTTCGGGTGCGGTCGATCAAACCGCCCGCGGCGAGGCGCCTCATGGCGGCCCCTCCATCGCCGGCCGAACCCCGAGGATCACGTGGTCCCGCACGTCGCGCCGCACCACCAGCCAGGCGCGGCAGCCGCCCGCGTGGTGCCACAACTCGTCGAGCGGCCCGGCCGGATTGTCGCGCAGATAGACATAAGCGTGAAACGCCGCCGGCGCATCGGCGGCGCCGGGATCGGGGCGGCCCCGCAGATACGGGGCGGCGTCGCCGAGATAGGAGAATTCCTCGTGACCGCGCTCGCCGCAATAAGGACAGGGAATGCGCATCGTCGCTCGTGCGTCGCTACTGCAAATTCGGGCGCGGCCCGGCGCCGCGTTCGTCGATCAGATGCCCGGTCGCGAACCGATCGAGACGAAACGCGGCGTTCAGCGCGTGCGGCTCGTCGCGGGCGATGGTGTGGGCGAAGCACCAGCCCGAGGCCGGGGTCGCCTTGAAGCCGCCGTAACACCAGCCGGCATTGAGATAGAGGCCGCCGATGTCGGTGCGGTCGATGATCGGCGAGCCGTCCATGGTCATGTCCATGATGCCGCCCCAGTTGCGCACGATGCGCAGCCGGCCGAAGCGCGGCAGCAGCGCCATCATCGCCTCCGCCACCTCGGCCATGATCGGCAGGTTGCCGCGCTGCGCATAGGAGTTGTAGCCGTCGAGATCGCCGCCGAAGACCAGCCCGCCCTTGTCGGACTGGCTGACATAGAGATGCGCGGCGGCGAACGTCACCACCGTGTCCAGGATCGGCTTGATCCCCTCGGAGACGAAGGCTTGCAGCACGTGGCTCTCGATCGGCAGCCGCAGCCCGGCCATCGCGGCGACGCGCGAGGAATTGCCGGCGCAGGCCAGTCCGACCTTGCCGGCGCCGATGAAGCCGCGCGTCGTCTCGACGCCGCGCACCCGCCCGGACTCCGACCCGAATCCCCGTCACCTCGCAGTTCTGCAAGATGTCCACGCCGCGCTCGTCGGCCGCCCGCGCATAGCCCCAGGCGACCGCATCGTGACGCACCGTGCCGCCGCGGCGTTGCAGCAGGCCGCCTTCGATCGGAAAGCGCGCGTGGTCGAAATCGAGCTGCGGGACGAACGCGCGCACCTGCGCCGCGTCGAGCAGTTCGGCATCGACGCCGTTGAGCCGCATCGCATTGCCGCGCCGCGCCGCGGCGTCGCGCTCGGCGTCGGAGTGAAACAGGTTGAGCACGCCGCGCTGACTGACCATCGCATTGTAGTTGATGTCCTGCTCCAGACCCTCCCACAGCTTGAGCGACCATTCGTAGAATGCCGTGTTGGCCGGCAGCAGGTAATTGGAGCGGATGATGGTGGTGTTGCGCCCGACATTGCCGGAACCGAGGAGCCCCTTTTCCACCACCGCGACGTTGTTGATGCCGTGCCGGCTCGCGAGATAATAGGCGGTCGCCAGCCCGTGCCCGCCGCCGCCGACCACGACCACGTCGTAGAACGGCTTCGGGTCGGGCTCGCGCCAGACCGGCTGCCAGCCCCGCTGTCCGTTCAGGGCTTGGCCGATCAGAGTGGCGATCGAGTATCGCAAGCGCGCGCTTCCCGGTTCCGCTCGGCGCAACCTGGCTCAGAAGCGGGAAGGCCGCCAGCCCCGATCCGACAAGGCTGCTGTGCCGGAGCGACGCGCGCCCCGGTGCGTTGACGGGCCGGCGCGTTGACGGGCCGGATGCGCCCGCCCCATAGTCCCGCCCGGAAAACAACGGAGGAAATGGGAACAATGCTGAGCTTCGCTCGCGCGGCGCTCGTGGCGCTGCTGGCGGCTGGCGGCTTGTCGCTCAATGCCGCGGCGGTGACGGTGGGACCCGTCTCCGATCCCATCGGCGTGGTCCGGGTGCCCAAGGGCGCGCCCATCGTGATCGGCGGATACTGGGTGCTCTCGGGCGCCGACACCGCGCTCGGCCTCGATGAGAAGCGCGGCGTCGAGCTGGCGATCAAGGATGAGGGCGATAAGCTGCTCGGACATCCGATCAAGCTCGACGCCGAGGACGACACCTGCAATGCCGAGGGTGGGCAGACCGCCGCCACCAAGCTCGCCGCCACCCCGAACATGGTGATCGTGCTCGGCCCCGCCTGTTCCTCGGCCGCCACGCCCGGCGCGCCCATTCTCTGGCAGGCCGGCATCGTCGATATCTGCACCGCCTGCACCGCGCCGGCGCTGACTTCGCCGGACCGCAAGCCGGAGTATGACGGCTTCGCCCGCACGGTGTTCAGCGACAACGAGCAGGGCAAGGCGGACGCAACCTATCTGGACAAGGTGGCGGGCGCGAAGACCGCCGTGACCGTTCACGACGGCAGCCCCTACGCCCAGCAGCTCGTGACCGTGATGGCGAACAATTTCGAGCAGCTGGGTGGCAAGGTGCTGTCGCGCGAGGCGGTGGCGCCCACCGACGTGGACATGCATCCGGTGCTTACGCGGATCGCCAGTGAACATCCGGACGCGGTCTACATGCCGATCTTCACCGCGGCGGCGGCGCAGATGCTGCGCCAGTCGAAGGAGGTGCCGGGCCTGGAGCACGCCATCTTCTTCGGCGGCGCCTCGCTGCTGTCGGCCGACTTCATCGAGGCGGCCGGCCCCGCGGTGGTGGGCTTCCGCATCGGCTATCCCGACATTTCCCCGGAAGCGATGGGCCAGGGCTATCCGAAATTCGTCGCCGAATACACCAAGACCTACGGAGAGGCGCCGATCTCCGGCTTCCACGCCAACGCCTATGACGGCGCGATGCTGGCCTTCAAGGCGATCGAGAAGGTGGCGAAGACCGACCAGTCGGGCAATCTCTATATCGGCAAGAAGGCGCTGCGCGACGCCGTGTTCGACACCAAGTTCGAGGGCATCAGCGGCCCCATCGCCTGCGATCACTTCGGCGAATGCTCGCAATTCAAGCCGGCGGTTCTGGAGTTCACGTCCGGCGATCCGAAGACCTTCGGCGTCGGCAAGAACCCGAAGAAGGTCTGGCCGACCCATTGAGCGACGCGCTCAGCCGTAGCGTTCCTCTCCGCGAGCCATGGCTGAGCGCCCTGGCTCGCGTCAACGCCGTCGATCTGGTGCTGTGGGCGCTTCGGATCGGCGTGCTGGCGGCGGTGGTGGGCGGCACCATCGGGTCGCTGGTCAAGGATCGCTACACCGGGGCGCAGTGGTTCGACTTCGCCGTGTTCGGCCTCACCATCGGCAGCATCTACGCGCAGATCGCGCTCGGCTACACCATGGTTTACGGCGTGCTGCGGCTGATCAACTTCGCGCACGGCGACATCATGATGTGCGGCGCCTTCGGCGGCTTCTTCGTCGCCCGCCCGCTCGCCGCCTCGGGCTTCCTCGAGAGCGCATCCGGTGCTCGGCATGGCGGCGATTCTCGCCGTCGCCATTGCGGTTTCGGTGAGCATCGCCTTGCTGACCGAGCGGCTCGCCTACCGGCCGTTTCGCCGCGTGCAGGGACTGGCGCCGCTGATCTGCGCCATCGGCGTCTCGTTCTTCCTCGAGCAGACCTTTCGCGGCCTGTTCGGCTCGGCGGTGAAGGCCTATCCGACGCCGCGCTGGCAGGCCGAGGCCTATCACTTCGGCGGCTTTGCGCTGCCGCGCATCGACGTGCTGGTGATCGGGCTGGCGCTGGTGTTCATGGGCGGCGCTCTACCTCATCGTCCAGCGCACCCGCATGGGCACGGCGATGCGCGCCGTCTCCGAAGACCCCGAGGCGGCGGCGCTGATGGGGATCGACGTCAACAAGGTGGTCGTCTTCACCTTCGTCCTGGGCGGCGCGATGGCCGGAATCGCCGGCGTGTTCTACGCCTTCCTCTACAAGCAGGTGTTCTTCTTCATGGGCTTCGAGCCCGGCATCAAGGCGTTCGGCGCCGCGGTGCTGGGCGGCATCGGCAGCATTCCCGGGCGCCATGCTCGGCGGCTTCTTCCTGGGCCTCGTGGAATCGGTCGGCCCCGCCCTGTTGCTGGACGGGCTGGGCATTCCCGCGCCCTATCAGTTGCGCGACCTGATCGCCTTCACCCTGCTGATCATGGTGCTGATCTTCCGGCCCCATGGCCTGCTCGGTGAGCGCATGGCGAAGAAGCGGGCCTGACCCGGTGATGGCGCGGACGGCGCTGTTCCGCGGACTGCTGTTCGGAGCCGTCGGCGTGCATCTCGCCGCCGTCGGCGTGCTGCTGATGCTGCACGGCCGCTGGATCGTGATCGGCACCCTCAGCCTCGGCCAGGCGACCCTGCTCGCGTTGGGGATTGCCGCCGGCGCCGTGGCCGTGCGGAGCCCGGCCGGCAGCGGCGCCCGCCTTGCTGGCGGCGGGGTCTCGCGGCCTCGCGGCCGCGCTGCCGGTCGCCGCGCTGACGGCGCTGATCGGGCTGGTCGCGCTCCGCTCGATCTTCATCGCGCTGTCGCCGGAGCTGCTGAGCATGCTGACGCTAGGGCTCGGGCCTCGGGCGCGGCATCGCCCTGCTGCTCGCGGCGGGCTGATTGCCGGGCTGGTCGGCGCGGCGCTGCGGCTCAGCCCGCGATGCAGTGCGCGGCGCGCTCGATCGCCGGGGCCGCAGCGGTGGTGATCGCCGGCGTGTTCCAGGAGCTGATCCAGCTCATGCTGCAATACGAGGGCGCGGTCGGCGCAGTCCGCGACTTCATCTACACCTGGGAAGGACTGACGCCGCAGGGCGCGGTCGCGGTGTTCGCGGGCGCCGTGCTGGCGCAGCAGCTGTGGTCGGGAACCGCGCGGCAGGCGGCGCGCCGCCGGTGAACGACCGCGAGCGCCAGCGGCAGCGCATGCTCCGCGCCGGCATTGGCGTTGCTCGCGCTCGCGTTGATGCCGGCGCTGGCGGGCGCCTATATCGGCCAGGTGCTGATGCTGGTCGGGCTCTACATCCTGATGGGCATGGGCCTCAATCTGGAGGTCGGGCTCGCCGGGCTGCTCGATCTCGGCTTCGTCGCGTTCTTCGCCGTCGGCGCCTACACCACGGCGCTGCTCACCGCCGACAACGCGCACGCGCTGCTGCATCTGTCGTTCTGGGCGGCGATGCCGATCTCGGTGCTGCTCTCGGTCGTGGTCGGCGTGGTGTTCGGCTTGCCGGTGCTGGGCGTGCGCGGCGACTATCTCGCGGTCGCCACGCTGGGCCTCGGCGAGATCGTGCGCGTGATCGTGCTGTCGGATTTCGCCGCCCCGCTGCTCGGCGGCGCACAGGGGCTGCTGCAAATCCCGAAGCCGCGGGTCGGCGGGCTGGTGCTGGCGAGCCCGGTGCAGCTCTTCTATCTGACGCTGATCGCCTCGGCGGTCGCCGCCTTCGTCGCCTGGCGGCTGGAGAGCTCGCGGCTGGGCCGTGCCTGGATGGCGCTGCGCGACGACGAGGACGTGGCGCAGGCGCTCGGGATCAATCTGGTTCGCTCCAAGCTGATGGCCTACGGGCTTGGCGCCGCGTTCGCCGGGCTCGCCGGCTCGATCTTCGCGGTGATGCTCACCTCGGTCTATCCGTCGAGCTTCCAGCTGCTGATCTCGATCAACGTGCTCGCGTTGATCATCGTCGGCGGCATGGGCAGCCTGCCGGGCGTGGTTCTGGGTTCGGTGGTGCTGATCGGGCTGCCGGAGCTGCTGCGCGAGTTCGGCGAGTATCGCTATCTGTTCTATGGCGCCGCGCTGATCGTGATGATGCGCTGGCGGCCCGAGGGGCTGTGGCCCTCGGAGGTCCGCCGGCGCGAGCTGCACGACGCCGACGAGGCGGAGACGGTGGACGAAGGCGCCGACCTGCTGCCGGCGAGGCTGCGATGACGATCCTCGCCTGCCGCGGCGCTGTCGATGCGCTTCGGCGGGCTGACCGCGGTCGCCGCGCTCGATCTGGCGGTCGCGGAGAGCAGCATCCACAGCATCATCGGCCCGAACGGCGCCGGCAAGACGACGGTGTTCAACTGCATCACCCAGAACATCCGCCCGACCGGCGGCGAGGTCTGGTTCCGCGGGCGGCGCATCGACGGGCTGACGCCGGACCGCGCGGCGGCGGCCGGGCTCAGCCGCACCTACCAGAACATCCGGCTGTTCCGAAACATCAGCGCGATCGAGAATCTGCTGGTCGGGATGCATCTGCACCTGCGCTCGCAGCTGGTGGGGCGCGGTGCTGAACACCCCCGCCACGCGCGCCGACGAGGCGCGCGCGCACGACGAGGCGATGCGGCTGCTGGCCTTCGTCGGCCTGCGCGGCCGCGGCGACGATCTGGCGCGCAACCTGCCTTATGGCCAGCAGCGCCGGCTGGAGATCGGCCGCGCGCTGGCGACCCGGCCGAAGCTGCTGCTGCTGGACGAGCCGACGGCCGGGATGAACCCGCACGAGACCACCGAGATGATGCGCTTCATCGAGGAGGTGCGCGCGCGGTTCGCGCATCACCATCGTGCTGATCGAGCATCAGATGCGCGTCGTGATGTCGATGTCCGATCGCGTGACCGTGCTCGATCACGGCACCAAGATCGCCGAGGGACCGCCCGCCGAGGTGCAGCGCGATCCGGCGGTGATCGAGGCCTATCTCGGCGTGAAGGCGACGGCGCAGATGCGGCGGCGCTGGCGCGCGGGGGCTGATGGCGCTGCTGGAGATCGACGCCATCCACGTCTTCTACGACCAGATCGAGGCGCTGAAGGGCATCTCCTTCGCCGTCGAGGAGGGCCGGATCGTCACGCTCATCGGCGGCAACGGCGCCGGCAAATCGACCACGCTGCGCGCGATCAGCGGGCTGCTGCACCCGCGCGCCGGGGAGATCCGCTATGCCGGGACAGCTGCTCGCCGGCCTCGGCGCGCATGACGATCGCCGACCATGGGGCTGGTGCAGGTGCCGGAAGGGCGGCGCATCTTCGGCCGGCTGACGGTCGAGGAGAACCTCGCGATGGGCGCCTTCCCGCGCCGCGACCGTCCGGCGTCGCGGCGGACCGGGAACGCATGATGACGCTGTTTCCCCGCCTGCGCGAGCGGCTGCGCCAGGTCGCCGGCACGCTCTCCGGCGGCGAGCAGCAGATGGTGGCGATGGCGCGCGCGCTGATGGCGCGGCCGCGCGCTGCTGCTGATGGACGAGCCGAGCATGGGCCTCGCCCCGATGGTGGTCGAGCAGGTGTTCGAGACCATCCGCACCATCAACGCGCAGGGCGTCACGGTGTTGCTGGTGGAGCAGAACGCGCTGATGGCGCTGGCGGTCGCCGATACCGGCTACGTGCTCGAAACCGGCCGGGTGATCCTCAGCGGCCCGGCGCGCGACTTGCAGGACGACGAGCGGGTTCGGCAGGCCTATCTGGGCTGATCGCGGAGGGGTTCGGATGCGGGTTCTCGTCATGGGCGGCGGCGTGGTCGGCGTCACCACCGCCTACCAGCTGCAGCGGGACGGCCACGAGGTCGTGCTGATCGAGCGCAACGCCGACGTCGCGGCCGAGACGAGCTGGGGCAATGCCGGCATGATCGCGCCCGGACACTCCTTCGTCTGGTCCTCGCCGAAGGCGCCGATGATCCTGCTGCAGTCGCTCGTGCAGCCGGATCAGGCGCTGCGGTTTCCGCCCCTCCGCCGATCCGCGCCTCTGGCGCTGGTCGGCGCGTTTCCTCGCGCAATGCACGCCGGCCCGGGCGGCGGCCAACACGCTGCGCAAGCACCGGATCGCCACCTATTCGCAGCGAATCCTGCACCAAACCCTGGCCGATGAGGCGATCGAGTACGGCCGCAACGACCGCGGCATTCTCTATTTCTACCGCACGCCCGGAATCCTTCGAGCGCGGCGTCGCGCACATGAAGATCCTCGCCGACGACGGCCAGGAGATCCGGGTTCTGGACCGCGACCAGGTGATCGCGCTCGAACCCTCGCTTGGCGCCGGCGGGCCGAAAGATCGCCGGTGGTATCTACTGTCCCGACCGACGAGACCGGGGACTGCAATCGCTTCACCCGCGCGCTCGCCGACCATCTGCGCCGCCCGCGGCGCCGAGCTGCGCACCGGCACCGAGGTCGAGGCGATCGAGGCGGCGGGCGATGCCGTCGTCGGCGTGCGCTGCGGCACCGAGCGCATCGCCGCCGACGCCTACGTGATGGCGCTCGGCAACCAGAGCCCGATCCTCGCGCGGCGGATCGGCGTCGATCTGCCGATCTACCCGGTCAAGGGCTATTCGCTGACCATCCCGATCGGCAATCACCGCGCCGCGCCGACGATCGGCGCCATCGACGAGGATAATCTGGTCGCCATCACCAGCTTCGGCGATCGGATGCGGGTGACGGCGACGGCGGAGATCGCCGGCTACGACACCCGCCACAAGCCCGCCGATTTCGCCTTCATGGGCGGCGTGGCGCGCGAGCTGTATCCCGACGGCGCCGACTACGACCGCGCCGAGATGTGGGCCGGACTGCGGCCGATGACGCCCACCAACCTGCCGGCGCTGGGCCGCGGGCGCTACCGCAACCTTTGGTTCAACACCGGACATGGCCATATCGGCTGGACCATGTCGCACGGCACCGCCCGGATCACCGCCGACCTGATCGCCGGGCGAGAACCGGCGCTGCCGGCGACCGGATTGGCGGTCTGAGAGGAGAAGTGCCATGACACTGAGCAATACGGTCGATCTCGGCGTTCTCGACTGCGTTCTCGACGACGGCATCGCCCGGCGCGCGGCGATCGGGCTGCTGGTGCTGGCGACCGATCAGACCATGGAGCACGAGTTCCGCCGGCTGCTGCGCCTCGACGGCGTCGCGGTCTATCACGCGCGGCTGCATAACGACGCCGACATCACGCCCGACACGCTGCGGGCGATGCGTCCGCTGATCGCGCCGGCGACGGCGCTGCTATTGCCCGGGGTTCGGCTGGACGTGGTGGCGTTCGGCTGTACCTCCGCCAGCATGGTGCTGGGCGAGGAGACGGTGTTCGCGGAAATCCGCGAGAGCCGTCCGGGCGTCGCCTGCACGACCCCGGTCACGGCGGCGTTCGCGGCGTTCCGGGCGCTGGGGGCGCGGCGCATCGGCGTGCTCACGCCGTACCCGCCGGCGGTGAATCAGGCGGTGATCGAATACCTGGAGGCGCACGGCGTCGAGATCGCCGCCTTCGCCACCTTTAACAAGCGCGACGACCGCGACGCCGCGCGCATCGCCGTGCCGTCGATCGCCCGCGCCGTGCGGGCGTTGTCGCGGGCGGAGCGGCTGGATGCGGTGTTCGTCTCCTGCACCAGCCTCCGTCTTGCCGATTCGGTGGAAGCAATCGAGGCCGAAGCCGGCGTCGCGGTCACATCGAGCGACCATGCGCTCGCCTGGCATTGTCTGCGCCTGAGCGGGATAACCGATAAAGTGCTCGGTGCCGGCCGGCTGTTCAGTCTGTGATCGCGTAGCTGCCGTCTTCGCGATGCGTCTCGGTGCCGGCCAGAGCCGGGGTAAAGACGCAGACCAGGCGCAAATCGCCCCGCAGCGCCCGCAGGATATGCCGGTCATGGCGATCGAGCGCATAGACCGTGCCGGGCCGGATCGGGTGCGTCTGCGCGGTTTCGACATCCACCACCTCGCCTTCGCCGGCGATGCAATAATTGATCTCGAGGTGGTGCTTGTAGTGCAAATGCAGCTCCGTCCCCTCGGCGACGATGGTATCGTGAGAGCGAGCAGCCCATGGCGTCCTCGCGCAGAATCAGCCGCCGGCTTCGCCATCCCGGTCCGCTCACATCGCGAGATCCGATGATGGCGTCGAGTGTGCGTACTATCATGCTAAGCTCCGGCCGCCGGGAAAGAGGGTGATGATGACCGAGACCTTCGACGTGGTGATCGTCGGCGGCGGCGCCGTCGGCAGCGCCGTCGCCTATTTCCTGATGCGCGACGGGTTCGCCGGCTCGGTCGCCGTGGTGGAGCGCGATTTCGACCTATCGCACGGCCTCGTCGGTGCTGTCGGTCGGCGGCATCCGGCAGCAATACTCGGCCGAGGTCAACGTCCGCATCGGCCAGTTCGGCATCGGCTTCATGCGTGACGCCGCCAACCTGCTCGCGGTGGAGGGAGAAGCGCCGACGCTCGGGTTGCGCGAGCAGGGATATCTGTTCCTCGCGAGCCCGGACGGGTTATCGGTCCTGGAAGCGAACCACGCCCTGCAACGCCGCCTCGGCGTCAATGTGGCGCTGCTTCCCGCCAAGGCGCTCTTGCAACGGTTCCCCTGGCTTAGCGGCGCGGGGCTGGCGGCGGGATCGTTCGGCGCGGATGAAGGCTGGCTCGACGGCTACGGTCTGGTCCAGGCATTTCGGCGCAAGGCGCGCTCGCTCGGCGCGCGCTACGTCGAAGGCGAGGTGGTTGGTTTGCGGCGATCGGGGCGGCTCGTCTCCGAGGCGCGATTGGCCGACGGAACCCGGTTCGCGTGCGCGACGGTGGTGGATGCCGCCGGCCCGCGCTCGCGCGCGATCGCCGAGATGGCCGGCCTCACGCTGCCGGTGGAGGCGCGCAAGCGCAACGTGTTCGTCATCGCCTGTCGCACGCCTATCCCGGCCTGCCCGCTGGTCATCGACCCGAGCGGCACCTGGTTCAGGCCGGAGGGAGAATACTTCCTCTGCGGCAAGTCGCCGCCGGCGGAACGCGACCCCGAGGACTTCGCCCTCGACGTCGATCACGACATGTTCGCCGACGAGGTCTGGCCGCTGCTGGCGGCCCGGGTTCCGGCTTTCGAGGCGCTGAAGGTCGTGCGCTCCTGGGCCGGGCACTACGAATACAACACCTTCGATCAAAACGGGCTGCTCGGCGCGCAGCCCGAGGTCGCCAACCTGATCTTCGCCACCGGTTTCAGCGGCCACGGCCTGCAGCAATCGCCGGCGGTCGGACGCGGCATCAGCGAACTGATCGCCTTCGGCGAGTATCGAACGCTTGATCTGAGCGATCTTTCCGTCCGCCGCGTGGCGGAGAACCGGCCGCTGTTGGAACGCAACATCGTCTGATGGCGGTCAGGACTTTCCGAACCAGGACCTGATCCACGCCCGGACGGCGCTCCAGAACATGCCGCCGACCCGCATCGGCCGGGTTGCCGGCGTTTGCGCGCCGTCCGATGCCTCGGCGAGGTTGGCGGCGAACTGCCGAACCAAGTGGGCGGCGAAATCCCCGACCAGGCCCGAGCGGGCGAATTGCGCCAGCGCGCCTTGCAGGATGAACTCGAGCGTGAGATCGACGCCGGTATGCGCGTCCCCCTCGGCCGCGAGCGCGTAGATGACGCGCCCGCGCGCCCGCGAGCCGCCCTCGTCGCCCCCCGCCCCGGACAGCACACCACGCTTGCGGAGATCGTCGCGTTCGAGCGTCGCCCGCCCCGCGAACGCCGCGCGAATCGGGCCGAGTTGGACACGGATGCGGCCCGTCAGCGAATGACCATCGAACGCATCGAGGCTGGCGCCGGGAATGCAGCTCGCCATCCGCGGCAAATCGGCGAACAACGCCCACACCTCATCCACCGGCCGGGGCAGCGTGAACCGCTCGCTCAACCTGTTCCAACCTTCCACCATCCGGCTGCCATCGGCGAGCGCCGGATGCGGCGGCGGTTCCGCTTCCGTCGCCTCCGCGACGAAGGTCCGGGGCGCCCGCCTCGGTGGCGCAATCGGCGAAACCGGGGCGCTCGCCTGCTCGGCGGCGACCCGTGCCACCGCCCGGACGATCCCGAGATAGCCGGTGCAGCGACAAAGATTGCCGCTCAGCTCCTCGCGAATGCGCGCCTCGTCGGCGCCGGGCAGGCGGGTGACGATGTCGCGCGACGAAATCAGCATCCCCGGCGTGCAGAAGCCGCATTGCAGTGCGTGCTCGTGCGAGAAGGCATCGCGCAGCCGGGCCATCAGCGGATCGTCGTCGAAGCCCTCGATGCTGCGCACATCGAAGTCTCGGCAGGAGACGGCGAATGTCAGGCAGGAGCGCGCCGGCGCGCCGTTCAGCATCACCGTGCAGGCGCCGCAGGCCCCCTGCTCGCAGCCGAGATGGGTTCCGGTCAGATCCAGACGCTCGCGCAGCAGGTCGGCGAGGCTCATGCGCGGCTCGACGTCGGTCTCGACGCGCTCGCCGTTGACCGTGAGGACGAGCGCGATCATGCCGGCAGCGCCCGCGCAAGGGCGCGCTTCACTGCGACAACA
Source organism: uncultured Pseudomonadota bacterium (assembly GCA_963762525.1). Classification (GTDB taxonomy): domain Bacteria; phylum Pseudomonadota; class Alphaproteobacteria; order Acetobacterales; family Acetobacteraceae; genus DATFDN01. The sequence goes on along the minus strand of CAVXKT010000007.1, from coordinate 12,792 downwards.
TGCAGCCGGTGCGCGACGCGGTCGGAGACGGCTGCCGACACGGCCACGCCGACCTGCTCCTCAGTGGCCCCCATGGCGCCGTCCAGGGCAACGCGGCGTGCCAGGTCGTGCAGCACCAGCGGCGCGCCATTCATGGCACCCGCGACCACCCGGGCATGGCCGCGATCGGGATCGAGAACCACGGCGCCAATCGCATCGGCGAACTCGCCGCGCTTGCGACAAATCTTGTGATAGCCCCAAACGGCTCCCGCCGAGAGCTTGGGAACCAGAATCGCCTCGATCAGCTCGCCCGCTTCGAGTGCGCTGGTGAACCCGCCGAGCATGAAGCGGTGCATGGGGATGCGCCGCCGTCCGCCGGGGCCGAGAAGCCGCAATTCGGCGCCGAGCGCGATCAGCGCGGTCGGCCAGTCGGCCGCCGGATCGGCGTGCGCCACGCTGCCGCCGATCGTGCCCCGGTTGCGGACGCCCCGAAAGGCGATGTCGCGCGCCACCGCGCTCAGCATTTCGCCGTCGGCGAGGGTTGCGTCCTCGATGGCGGCGTGGGTGACGGCGGCGCCGATCTCGTAGTGATCGCCGCGATCCTCGATCCGGCGCAGCTCCGGAAGGCGCGAGATGTCGATCAGCATGGCCGGCGTCGCCAGCCGCAGGTTCATCATCGGGCAAAGCGACTGGCCGCCCGCAAGAAGCCGGCTGTCGCCATTGGCGGCCAATGCGTTTGCCGCTTCGGCGGCGCTCGAAGGCGAGAGATATTCGAACCGCGCCGCCTTCACGGTGCGCCAACCCGGTCTTCGGCGGCGAACAGGGCGGCGAGAATGCGCGCGGGCGTCGCCGGCGTCTCGGCGATCTCCGCCCCGCGCTTCGCGAGCGCGTCGTTGATGGCGTTGATGATGGCGCCGGGCGGGGCGATCGCGCCTCCCTCGCCGACGCCCTTGATGCCGTGCTCGGTGTGCGGCGACGGCGTGGCGAGATGCGTGATGCGGATGTTCGGAACCTCGCCGGCTCCCGGCAGCACGTAGTCGAGCAGCGTCGAGGCCAGCGGCTGTCCCGAAACGTCGTACGGCGATTCCTCGTAGAGCGCCGTGCCGATGCCCTGCGCCGTGCCGCCCGATGTCTGCCCCTCGACGATCATCGGATTGACGACGGTGCCGCAGTCCTCGACCACCACATAGTCGAGGATCTCGGTAAACCCCGTCTCCGGATCGACCGCCACGGCGGCGGCGTGGGTCGCGTAGCTGAAGGCGCCGGTATCGACGGCGGGCTTGTATCCGACCGTCGCCTCCAGGCCGCCGACATCGACATCGTCGGGCAGTTGTTCCGGGCGCAGATACCAGACCCGGGCGATCTCGCGCATCGCCACCTCGGTGTTCGGCCCGCGTACAAGTCCATCCCGTAAGCGCGCCTGATCCGGGCGGCACTGCATCAGATGCGCGCCGATGCGCACGATCCGCTCGGCCAGCACGCGCGCCGAGCGCGACACCGCGCCGCCCGCCATCACCATGCTGCGCGATGCATAGGCACCGGTGGAATAGGGCGTGAGCGCGGTGTCGCCGAGCACGACATTGATCGCCGCCGGCGGGATGCCCAGAATCTCGTTCGCCACTTGCGCCAGCGTCGTCTCCAGCCCCTGACCGATCGACTTGGTGCCGGCACGCACCTCCAGCCCGCCATCGGGGGTGAGCCGCACGGTCGCTTGCTCGAAGCCGGGAACCAGCGGAATGCCCCAGGACGCGAAGACCTTTGTTCCGTGTGCGCTCTGCTCGGTGTAGGTCGCGAAGCCGACCCCGATCAGGCGCCCGTCCGGCTCCCCCCGGCGTTGGCGTTCGCGCATGCCGCGAAGATCGATCTTCTCGACCGCAAGGCGCAGACTCTCCGGATAGTCGCCGCTGTCATAGTGCTTGCCGGTGACGTTGATGTACGGCATCGCCGCGGCGGGCACGAGGTTGTCGCGGCGAACGTCGGCCGGTTCGCGACCGACGGCGCGGGCGATCGCATCGATGGTCAGCTCGATGGCGAAGCAGACGCCGGGACGGGCGACGCCGCGATAGGGGCAGAAGGGCGGCTTGTTGGTCGCCACCGAGAAGGTCTTGCACCGATAGACCGGAACGATGTAGGGCCCGGGCAGATTGCCGCCGGCCTGCGCGGCCTCCAGACATGCGGTGAACGGCCACACCGAATAGGCGCCGACATCGACCGTGACCTCGGCATCGAGGCCCAGCAATCGCCCGCTGCGATCGGCATACGCGGTCACGACATAGTGGTGCTGGCGGGCGTTCGCGCCGGCGACCAGGTGCTCGCGCCGGTCCTCGATCCAGCGAACCGGATGGCGCCGGCGCAGCGCCAGCCAGGCGATGCAAACCTCCTCCGGCTGCAACACGCATTTATAGCCGAACCCGCCGCCGACATCGGGGGCGATGACGCGCAACTGCCGCTGCTCCAGGCCGAGGCACTCGGCGAGCCCGGTGCGGATCATGTGCGGCACCTGGGTGGAGGTGATGACGACGAGCTGCTCGTCACGGCTGTCCCAATAGGCGAGCACGCCCTTGCCTTCGAGCGGCGCCATGCATTGCCGGGCCATCTTGTACTCGCGACGAACCACGACGGCATCGCGCGGCAGATCGTCGATGGCGCCGTTCACCTCGGTGGCGAGAAAGAGATTGTCGCCCCATTCCTCATGCACCAGCGGCGCGCCGGTCCGGCGTGCGGCGAGCATGTCGGTGACGGGTGCAAGCTCATCGAAATCCGGGCCGATCGCCTGCGCCATGTCCTCGGCCTCGGCGCGGGTCGGGGCGAGACACATCGCGATCGGCTCGCCGACGAAGCGGACCTTGTCCCGCGCGAGCGGCGGATAGTCGGATCGCTTGAAGCCGGGAATGCCCGAATGGGCCCGGATCGGCGTGACGTCGGTAAGGTCCTCGTTGCGGAAGACGCGTCCGGCGAAATTCTCGGGGACGCTGAGGCCGCGCAGCCTGGCGTGGGCGAGCGGGCTGCGCAGGAAGGCCACGTCCATCATCCCGGGCATCTTGATGTCGCCCGTGAATTTGCCGCGGCCGCGCAGCAGCCGCGCATCCTCCTTGCGGATCAGCCGCGCCCCGATCCCGCTCTCGTTTGGCTCGTTCATGCGTCAGACCGGCAGGCAGAGCGCGTTCGGGACCAGCAGATTGTCATACACGCAGCGCCGCTCGGCGAGCTTCAGCACGCCTCCGGTGCGGCGGAACACGTCGTGATAGACGCCGACCTGATGCAGCGTCGCCTCCGGACGGTCGAAGAGGACTTGCAGAACCACGTAGTTCGCGCGCGCCCGCACGGTGTCGCTGCTCGGCGCCGAGCACGGCGAGATTGCCGACGATGTGGCGCAGGTAGCGCGGCGCGAACATCGCCGTCTTGTCAAGGGCGAAGGCGCGGTCGCGGATCATCCCTCGGCCCTCGCAATAGATCAGCCCCACCGGCAGGCCGCGATCCGCGTTCTCGCGCGAGAGGACCACATACAGCGCGTCCTCGGTGAACATCTCCGTCCAGTCGGTCAGGCGGCCTTCGTCGAGCGCGGCGCAGTATGCGACATTGAAGACGTCGATCTCGTAATGCAGCAGCACGGCGTCGAGTTGGTCGCGCACGGCGTTCACAGGCCCATCACCGCGCGCCAGTGCCGATACATCGCCCGGATGGCGGCTTCGGAGATGAGGGAATCGGAGGTGCCCGCCGGCGTCTTCGGGTCGAGCTCCACCACATGCCGGCCCGCCGGAACGCCGCGCATGCCGTCCTGGACGAATTTGATCGCCTCGTTGTCCTCGAGGCCGAGGAAGCCCGCCGGCCCCATCAGATTGCCCTGGCGCAGCCGATGCCGGGTCATCGCCTCATCGTCGCCTTCAAAGCCGAACATCGTCCATTTCATGATGAACTCGTGCGGGCCGGTCGGCACGATCTGGCGGACGCCCAAGGTGTTCATCTCCCGCTGCACGATCAGATTCGGCCAGATCGTCGCCATCGTCACCGACCACGGGCTGTCGAACTCCTCGATGAAGTCCATGAAGCGCGGTTCGGCGAGGGTCATGCCCTCCCTGAAGGCGCGCATCTCCTTCTTGGCCTCGCCGGAGAGCGCTCGGGTATCTGATTTCGCCGATGCCATCACGCCGTGGCGCCCGCTCGCGTCGGTGAGCATCTGCGATTTGTTCCCGGCCACCAGCAGCCCGAACGTCACCAGGAAGGTGTGCAGCAGGGTGGCGTGATACGGGTCCTTGAGGTTCTCGTGATAAAGCTTCCAGTTGCCGGGCAGGGAGTGGCGGTAATGCCCGAGCAGCCGCAGCTTGCGGCCGTCGAACGTGGCCTCGAACTCGCGCAGGATGTCGGGACCGAGATAGGCCGCGAACGGCTCCATGTCGTCGGCGTAGGAGGCGAAGACAACGCCCCGATGCGCGGTGACGTTCAGCCGGCGCAGCCCGTGCTCGGCAAGCTTGAAGGCGGCCGGCATTCCGCCGGCGCCGCCGACGCCCCGGCGGAACGGAACCGCGCGCAAATTGCCCTTCAGATCATAGGTCCACTGGTGATAGGGGCAGACGAATTCGCGGGCGTTGCCGTCGAGCTCGCGGCAGAACTCCGCGCCTCGATGTGCGCAGCGGTTCTCGAAGACGTTGATCGAGCCGTCCTCGGCGCGCGCCACCACCACCGGGGTCGGGCCGACATTCGAGCGGATGTAGTCGCCGGGCCGCTCGATCTCGCATTCGAGCGCCACGTAATTCCAGGTGCGGCCATGGAAGATGGTCTCCACCTCGCGCTCGAAGATCGTTTGATCGGTGTAGACCCAGTCGGGAATGCGGGTGAGGCCCTCCTCCGGCCACTCGAAGCGCCGCGTCGGCTCGAAATCCGCGTCCATGTCGGCGGTCCTGCGAAAACGAATGCCAGTCTGTCCCGGCCACGCGGTTACTTCAACCTTGCAAATATGGGATGATCCTATACCGCTGGCGATGCCGAGACAGGAGGAAGCCATGGCGCAGGAGCCGATCGCGACGAAGGGGAACTTCCTTCACATCTACGATTTCCGCATCAAGCCGGGCAGCGAAGCCGAGTTCGTCCGGCTGTTCGAGGAGTTCGACTACTCCGAAGCCAACCCGATGCACAAATCCCGCGCCCAGGTGAAGGACGGCGTGCTGTGCCGCGACACCGCCGACCCGCTGCGTTTCTTCCTGATCGCCGAATGGTCCGACATCGAGGAGCACGCACGCATTCGCCGCATCCTCGCCGAGGAGATCAAGCCGGAATTCATCAAGCACATCGAAGGCGGAAAATTCGTGCCGCGCTATGTGGAGGTGGTCTCGTCGACGCCCGAGGACATTTTGGCGAAAGCGGTGCGGTAGGGATGCGGCGCGTGGAGGAAATCCGGGGCTGGTGCGCCCTGTGCCGGTCGCGGTGCGGCTCGATCAGCCGGGTCGAGGGCGGCCGCCTGGTCGAAGTGCGTCCCGACTCCGATCATCCGACGGGCGGCGCGCTCTGCCCCAAAGGCCGCGCAGCGCCCGAGATCGTCCATAGCGACCGCCGCATTCTCCATCCGCTGCGCCGCACCCGCCCGAAGGGCGACCCCGATCCCGGCTGGGAGCGGATCGGCTGGGACGCGGCGCTGGATTGTCGTCGCCAAGCACATGGACGACGCCCGGCAAGCGATCGGGCCGGAGGCGGTGGTGTTTTCCTGCACCACGGCGAGCGGCACCGCGATATCCGACAGCCTCGATTGGATCGAGCGCTTCGTCCGCGCCTTCGACAGTCCGAACAACATAAACGCAACGGAATTGTGCAACTGGCACAAGGATTATGCGCACAAATTCACCTTCGGCTGCGGCATCCCCGCGGCCGACTATCGGCACGCCGAACTGATCATGTTGTGGGGCCACAACCCGTCGAATGTCTGGCTGTCGCAGGCCGACGCCATCGCCGCGGGACGGCGGGCGGGCGCGCGCCTGCTGGTCATTGATCCGCGCCGTTCCCGCCACGCGGCGGATGCCGATCTCTGGCTGCAACTGCGCCCCGGCACGGACGCGGCGCTGGCGCTCGGGCTGGCGAGATTGCTGATCGAGCAGGGCCGGTTCGACGAGGATTTCATCCGCCGCTGGACCAACGCGCCGCTGCTGGTGCGCGACGACACCGGCGAGTTTCTCCGGGCTGCGCACCCGGGCTGCTTCATGGTTCGCGACGCCGCTGCCGGCATGTCGGTTGCCTACGACCCGGCCCGCGCGCTGACGCCCGCCGAGGCGAACTGCCTGGCTTTGCGCGGCCGCTTTACGATCGATGGCGTGGCCTGCCGCCCCGCCTTCGACCGCTACGCCGAGGCCTGCGCGGCATACACGCCCGCGCGGGTCGAAACCATCACCGGCGTCCCGGCAATGCAGTTGCAGGAAGCGGCGGCGCTGATCGGCGACGCGCGGCGGATCGCCTATCACGCCTGGACCGGCATCGGTCAGCACGCCAACGCCACCCAGACCGACCGCGCGGTGGCGACGCTCTATGCGCTGACGGGCGCCTTTGACCGCCCTGGCGGCAATGTCCGCTACAATCGTCCGCCGGCGCGCACCCCCGGCACCGAGTACAAGCTCAGCCCCGCGCGGGCGACGCGCGCGCTCGGCCTTGATCGCCTGCCGCTCGGGCCGCCGGCGGACGGTCGGATCTTGGGGTCGGATTTCTACGACGCGGTGCTCACCGGCAACCCCTATCCGATCCGCGCCCTGATCTCCTTCGGAACCAATCTGCTGGTGGCGCAGCCCGACGGCGCGCGCGGCCGGCAGGCGCTCCGGCAGCTGGATTTCCATGTCCATTGCGATCTCTTCCACAACCCGACCTCGGCCATGGCCGACATCCTGCTGCCGGTGAGCACGCCGTGGGAGCACGCCGCGCTGCGAGTTGGCTTCGAGATTTCCGCCGCCGCCGAGCAGTGGGTGCAGTATCGTCCGGCGATGATCGCGCCGGTCGGCGAATCCCGCTCCGACGCCTGGATCGTCATGCAACTCGCCCGTCGATTGGGTCTCGGCGAGGCGTTCTTCGACGGCGACATCGAACGCGGTTGGGCGCATGTGCTGGAACCGACCAGCCTCGACCTGGAAACCCTCAAGCTGCATCCAGGGGGCATCCGCCTCGGCACCGAGCAGCGTTATGCCAAATACGCCGAGCCGGGTGAGGCCGGCGTTTCCGGCTTCGAGACCGAGACGCGGCGGGTGGAGTTCTATTCGGCGCTATTGCGTCGCCACGGCTATAGCCCGGTGCCGGTGCATGTCGCGCCCGCCGGCGAAGCCGACCGGCGGTTTCCGTATCGGCTGTCCTGCGCCAAGACGGGATATTACTGCCACAGTCAGCATCGCGGCATCGCCTCGCTGCGGCGCCGGGCACCCGATCCCGTCGTCGAGCTAGGGCCGGCGCTGGCCGCCGCCAAGGACATTCGCGAGGGCGAACTGGTGCGTCTGCGTACATCCGCGGGCCAAATCCGGATGCGCGCGCGCATCGATCCCGGCTTGCCGCGTGACCGTCTGGTGGCGGAATACGGCTGGTGGGAGGCCTGCCTCGAACTGGGTTTGCCCGGCTTCGACCCCGGCAGCGCCGAGAGCGCCGACTACAACGCGCTGATCGATCCCCGCATTCGCGATCCGATCAGTGGCGCGCCCGCCCTGCGTTCGGTCGCGTGCGATGTCGAACGCGCCGAAGCCGGGGATGAGTTGCGCGTCTGGTCCGGCTGGCTCGACTTCCGGGTGAGCGACGTGTCGGCGGAGACTGCCGACACGAGTTCGCTCACTCTCACTCCCCTCGATGGCGGCAGGCTGATCGATCACCGGCCGGGACAGCATCTGCCGATCCGGCTTCCCGGGTTGCCGGGCGTGACGCGCCACTATTCGCTCTCGAGCGCGTCGGGCCTTACGGATCGCCGGAGCTATCGGATCAGCGTCCGCGCTGGCGGTCTCGCCTCCGCCCGCATCGTCGGACTGCGCGTTGGCGATGTCGTGGAGGCCGGTGCGCCGCAGGGCCAATTCGGGCTACCCCGGCAAGCCGACTTCCCGATCGTCCTGATCGCCGGCGGGATAGGGATCACGCCCTTCATCGGCTATCTGGAGACCCTGCTTCTGCAAGTCGCGCGTCCCGAGGTGATGCTGCTGTACGGCATTCGCGATGCCGCCAGCCACGCCTTCGCCGACCGCCTCGCCGCGCTCGAAGCGCAGATGCCGCAATTCACGCTGATCACCTGCCGGAGCCGGGATGTGCAGTCGCCGTCCCGCGTCTCGGCGGCGCTGGTGCCGCAAGCGCTGATTGACCGGCGGGCCCGCTTTTACCTGTGCGGCCCCGACGCCATGATGGCCGATCTGACCGCGCAATTGACGGGTCGCGGCGTGTTCCGCTTCGCCATCTTCACCGAGCGTTTCCAGGCATCGCAGACGGCGATTGCCGACGCCGGCCCGCATCAAGTGCATCTTCGGCGCTCCAACCGCACTCTGGACTGGACCGCAGCGGCCGGAACGCTGCTCAATCTGGCCGAGCAATCGGGCATCGTGCTCGCCGCCGGCTGCCGCACCGGCCAGTGCGAGAGCTGCGCCCTTCCGGTGCTGAGCGGCAGCGTGCGGCATCTGTCGGATGTTGCCGTGGACGACGGAAAATGCCTGTCCTGCCAAGCAGTCCCGACCTCGGCGCTGGTTTTGGACGCGTGATGCGATTTTAGGCCGCCGGCGCGGAGAGCCGCAACGGCCGGTTGAACTCGCTGAGGTGAAACAACGCCCAATATCCGGCCCATCGCCACGCCGCTGGCGCTGCTCGATCGCCTTCTTGCGCAGGCGCCGCAACGACAATGTGGCCACGCGTTCCTCCGGCCGGCTAGGCTGGCAGCGCGCCGCCGGATTGCGGCAAACTCTCGCGGCGAGTGGAGGAGGCCGGCGCGCGACCATGGAAATACCCCAGCTCCTGGTGCACAACCGGAAGGACAATGTCGGCGTGGTGGTGGTCGAGGGGCTGCGCGCCGGCACCGACATGTTCTGCGTCGTCACCGCCGACAATTCCTCGTTCCGGCTGGCGGCGAATGTCCGACGTGCCGATCGGCCATAAGGTCGCGCTCGCCGACCTCAAGCCGGGCGACACCGTCATCAAATACGGCGAGGACGTCGGCCGCATCGTCGCCCCGGTCGGCAAGGGCGAGCACGTGCATACGCACAACATGAAGACGAAGCGCTGGTAGGAGAGACAATTGGCCGCCACGAGCAACTTGCGCATCAACGGATGGCGCCGCGATAACGGGCGTGTCGGGGTGAGGAACCATGTGGCCATCCTGCCGCTCGACGATCTTTCGAACGCGGCCTCCGAGGCGGTCGCCCATAACATCAAGGGCACGCTCGCGCTGCCGCACGCTTACGGGCGGCTGCAATTCGGCGCCGATCTCGATCTGCTGTTCCGAACGCTGATCGGAACCGGCTCGAACCCGAACGTGGCCGCGGTGGTGGTGATCGGGATCGAGCCGGGCTGGACCGGGCGGGTGGTGGACGGCATCGCCAAGACCGGCAAGCCGGTCGCCGGCTTCGCGATCGAGCAGCACGGCGACATCAACACCATCGCCGCCGCCTCGCGCGCGGCGAAGGAGTTCCTGCAACACGCCTCGGAGCTGGAACGCGAGGAGTGCGACATCTCGGAGCTTTGGGTTTCGACGAAGTGCGGCGAATCCGACACCACCACCGGCCTCGCCTCCTGCCCCACCGTCGGCAACATGTACGACAAGCTGATCCCGCAAGGGATTTACGGCGTGTTCGGCGAAACCTCGGAGATCACCGGCGGCGAGCATATCGCCAAGGCGCGCGCCGCCACGCCGGAGGTGGCGGAGAAGTGGTACACGATGTGGAAGGCGTACCAGGACGACGTGATCGAGGCGCACAAGACCGACGATCTTTCGGATTCGCAGCCGACCAAGGGCAATATCGAAGGCGGGCTGACGACCATCGAGGAGAAGGCGCTGGGCAATCTCGAGAAGATCGGCCGCACCTGCCGGTTCATCGACGCGCTGGAGCCGGCCGAGGCGCCGGCGAAGGGTCCGGGTCTCTACTACATGGACACCTCCTCGGCGGCGGCCGAGTGCGTCACCTTGATGGCGGCGGCGGGCTACGTCGTGCACACCTTCCCGACCGGGCAGGGCAACGTGATCGGCAATCCGATCCTGCCGGTGATTAAGATCTCGGGCAATCCGCGCACCGTGCGCACGATGTCGGAGCACATCGACCTCGACGTCTGCGGCATCCTGCGCCGGGAGATGACGATCGAGCAGGCGGGCGATGCGCTGATCGAGATGGTGCGGCGCACCGCCAACGGCCGGCTGACGGCGGCGGAGGCGCTGGGACATCGGGAGTTCATCCTCACCAAGCTGTACCGCAGTGCCTGATTCGGCGCCTGCCCGCCTCGTGTCGCTGGAGCGGGCGCGGAACATCGTCGCCGACGTGTTGATCCGCAACGGGACGGCCGAAGCCAATGCACGCGCGGTGGCGCGCGCATTGGTGCTGGCGGAGGCGGACGGGCAGGACGGGCACGGAGTGGCGCGTCTTTCCTCCTATGTCGCGCAGGTACGGAGCGGCAAGGTCGATGGCGCAGCAGTCCCGACAGTTTCGCAAACCGCGCCGGGCGTGGTGGTGATCGACGCCGGCTTGGGCTTCGCCTATCCGGCGCTGGAGCTTGCGGTGGCATCGCTGGTTCCGCTGGCGCGCGCACAAGGGGTCGCCGTCGCCGCGGTGCGACGGTCGCATCATTGCGGCGCGCTGGGCCTGGTCGTGGAGCAACTGGCCGATGCCGGGCTGATCGGCCTGATGGTCGCCAACACGCCCTCGGCGATGGCGCCATGGGGGGCGCGGCGGGCGCTGTTCGGCACCAATCCGATCGCCTGCGCGATCCCCGCACCGGGGCGCCCGCCGGTGATTGTGGACCTCGCGCTGTCCCGGGTCGCGCGCGGCCACATCCTGGCGGCGAAACAGCGCGGCGAGGCGATTCCGCCCGGCTGGGCGTTGGATGCGGACGGCAATCCGACCACCGACGCCACAGCGGCGCTTGCCGGCACGATGCTGCCGCTGGGAGATGCGAAGGGGAGCGCGCTCGCGCTGATGGTGGAGCTGCTCGCCGCCGGCCTCACCGGCTCGAATTACGCGCTCCAGGCGAGCTCCTTCCTCGATGCCGAAGGCGAGCCGCCCGGCACCGGGCAGCTGCTGATCGCGCTGGCCCCGGAGACGGTTCGGGGCCGGCGTCCCGGACCATCTCGGCGAGCTGTTCGCCGCGATCGACGCAGAACCGGGAGCCCGCTTGCCGGGTAGCCGTCGCTTGGCGCTGCGGCAACGGGCACGCGAGGAGGGCGTGGCTTTGCCGATGGCGTTGCTGGAACAGGTCGAAGAATCGCGGGAGAGACATCGTTGACCGACGAACTCGTCATCGCGTCGGCGACGGATGTCGCGCATTTCGTGGATACCCGGCCGGCGACGCGCGGCGCTTGGCTGATCGTGCTGGTGGCGCTCGGCGGGGTGTTCGTCGATGCGTACGACTTCACCAGCCTCGGCATCGGCGTGGTGCAGCTCAAGACGGCGTTCGGACTGACGCCGTTCCAGGTCGGCAGCGTCACCGCCATGATGGCGTTCGGCGCGTTTTGCGGCGCGCTGTGGGGCGGTTACTACACCGACAAGATCGGCCGCTTCAAAATGTTCCTGCTCGATCTGGTATTCCTGGTGGTCGCCGCCATAGGCGCGGCGCTCGCGGTCAATCTGGCGATGCTGCTGTGCTTCCGCTTTCTGATGGGCGTCGGTGTCGGGCTCGACTTCCCGGTAGCGCTCAGCTTCATCGCCGAGTTCGCCGAGCGGCGCCGCCGCGGCGGCAGCATCAATCTCTGGCAGCCGATGTGGTATGTCGCGGCATCGGCCACCGGGCTTGTCGTCCTGCCGTTCTATTTCCTGGGCGCCGGGCCGCAGTTGTGGCGGATCGCGGTCGGCTTCGGCGCCGTCCCGGCGCTGGTGATCCTGGTTCTACGATATCGGTGGATGGACGAGAGCCCGCTCTGGGCCGCCCGCAACCTCGGCCTCGCGGAGGCCGCGCGGGTGATCCGCAAAACCTACGGCGTGGCGGTCCGAGTGGCGGCCGCGCCGCGCCTCGGCCGGCCGCACAACCCGCCGTGCTCGAGATATTCTCGCCACTCTATCGCGCCCGCACGCTGCTGGTCTCGATCATCTGCATGACGCAGAGCGCGGAGTATTTCGCGATCGGCTTCAACCTGCCCTCGATCTCGACGAAGTTATTCGGCGCCAACTTCATCTTCGCGATCCTGGGGGCGATCGTCTTCAACCTGTTCGGCATCGTCGGCGGCTTCGCGGGATCGGCCGCGACCGCCGCCCTCGGCGTCCGCAGGCTCGCGATCGGCGGCTACATCCTGGTCATCGCGAGTCTGATCGCGCTGGTGGCCTTCGGCCCGCAACTCTCGACCGCCGCCGCTTCGCTGCTGCTCGGCTTGTTCATCTTCGGCCATTCGATGGGGCCGGGCGCTCAGGGGATGACGATGGCGGCGCTCTCGTTCCCGACTCGCATCCGCGGTATCGGGACGGGGTGGGGGCAGGCGATGGTGCGCGTCGGCAGTATCGGCGGCTTCTATTTCTTCCCGCTGCTGGTCGCCGCGGTGGGGATGCGGGGCATGCTGTTGCTGCTGATCCTGGTGCCCCTGGCCGGGCTGATCGCCGCCGTCACGATCCGCTGGGAGCCGGTCGGAGAGGATATCGAGGCGGAGGGCGACCTCCCCGCGCTCTCGCTCGCCGGCGCCCCCTAGCAGGCGGC
>CAVXKT010000006.1:0-11943 GCA_963762525.1 uncultured Pseudomonadota bacterium | reverse complement strand
CTTACGCTGGCCTCACTGTGAGTCGGGGGAGGGCAATGGCGGAACTCAGGGGCGAAATCGCGCTCGTCACCGGTGCCAGTCGCGGCATCGGCGAAGCGGCGGCACGGGCGCTCGCGCAAGCCGGCGCGGCGGTCATGCTCGCCGCGCGTGACGGCGCGGCTGCCGCCGCGATTGCGCGCTCGATCGCCGAGAATGGCGGGCGGGCGGATGCGGCCGCCTGCGATGTCGCCGACTGGGCTTCGGTGCAGGCAATGCTGGCGGAGACGAGCCGGCGCCTCGGTGCGCCGAGCATCCTCGTCAACAACGCCGGCGTCATCGATCCCATCGCGCGCCTCGCCGAGGCCGATCCGGCGGCATGGGCGCGCGCCGTTCAGGTAAACCTTACCGGCGCCTTCCACGCGATCCGAGCCGTGCTGCCGGCGATGATCGCCGCCGGGCGGGGCACCATCGTCAACCTCTCCTCCGGCGCCGCGCTGCATCCGTTGGAGGGCTGGAGCGCCTATTGCGCCGGCAAGGCGGGGCTCGCGATGCTGACCCGGGCGATCGCGCTCGAAGCGGGCGGCGACGGCATCCGCGTCTTCGGTTTCCAGCCGGGGGACCACCGACACCGACATGCAGGTGCAAATCCGCGCCTCCGGCATCAACCCGATCAGCCGCATACCGCGCGCGCAACTGACGCCCCCGGCACACCCGGCGCGCGCCATCGTCTATCTCTGCACGCCGGCGGCGGATGATTTGGCGGGGCGGGAGTTCTCGCTTCGCGACGAGGCGTTTCGCCGAACGCTTGGGGCTCGCCAGCGGGTGACGTGTGATCGCCGCGTGCAGGCGTTCGGGTGCGACATGGGTGTAGATTTCGGTGGTCGCGAGATCGGCATGACCGAGCAGCATCTGAATGCTGCGCAGATCGGCGCCGTGCGCCAGCAGGTGCGAGGCGAAGGAGTGGCGCAGGACGTGCGGCGAGATGCGCTCGGGATCGATGCCGGCGCGGATCGCCGCCTGCTTCAGCCGTAGCGCGAAGCCCTGGCGCGTCATCGCGCGGCGCGGGTCGCGCCCGGGGAACAGCCACTCGGAGGGCTGCCGGCGCGCTGCGCCAGCATCGCCGCCGCCGCCGCGCGCGCCGGCTCCGACAGCGGCACCATGCGCTCCCGCCCGCCCTTGCCGCGCACCAGCACCACCTCGCGGGCGAGGTCGGCGGTGCGCAAGGTGAGCACTTCGCTCACCCTGAGCCCGGTCCGTACAGCATCTCCAGCGCCGCCCGCGCCATCTCGCCCGCGGCGGCCAGCAGCTCTTCGATCTCCGCCTCGGTCAGAATTTCGGCAACCGCCTGCCGAGCTTCGGTAAATTGAGCAGCGCGGTCGGATCGTCGGCGCGCACGCCCTCGCGCAGCAGGAAGCGGAAGAAGTGCCGAACCGCCGAAAGCCGCCGCGCGGCGGTGCGCGCCGACAGCCCGGCCGCGCGCATCGCCTCCGGGTAGGCCAGCAACGTGTCGGCATCGGCGCCGGCGAGCGTGCGGGTGCGGCTTGCCGCGAACGCCGCCAAATCCTCAAGATCGGCGCGGTAGGCGAGCAGGGTGTTGCGGGCGGCGCCGCGCTCGGCGGCCAGCATCTCCAGGAACGCCTCCAGATGGCGCTCCACGATCAGCGGACGTGGAAGCCGTCGTTCGGCAGCGTGCGTTCGACCTGATGCGAGGTCGGGACGGGCGGAAAGGCGCCCAGATAAACCACGCCGCCGGCCAGCAAGGCCAGTCCGCCGGCGAGCACGATCAGGAAGACCCGGGCCATTTCCCACCCTTCGACACGGCGCGGCGGCACAACTTGGCCGCTTGGCCGGTGCCGCGGAATGTGTGCTACCGTTCGGTCTCATGACAAGCAAAATCGCCGCGGGCGAGCCGTCGGCCGGCTCCGCCCGTACGATCGTGCTGGTCGGCCTGATGGGCGCCGGCAAAACCTCGATCGGGCGACGGCTCGCGATGCGGCTCAATCTGCCGTTCCGCGACGCCGACGCCGAGATCGAACTGGCCGCCGGCTGCACCATTCCCGAGTTGTTCGCCCGCTACGGCGAGCAGGCGTTCCGCGACGGCGAGCGACGCGTCATCCGGCGATTGCTCGCCGGCCCGCCGATGGTGCTCGCCTTCGGCGGCGGCGCCTTCATCGACCCCGAGACCCGCGCCGCCGTGCGTGCGAGCGCGCTCTCCGTCTGGCTCCGCTGCCCGGTGCCGGTGCTCACGCGCCGCGTCGCCGGGCGCGACCATCGCCCGCTGCTCGCCGACGGCAATGCGACGAGTGTTCTTGAGCGGCTGCTGAGCGAACGTCAGCCGATCTACGCCGAAGCCGACGTGATCGTCGATTGCGCCGACCAGAGCGTTGAGAGCACCACGTCGATGGTGGCCGATGCGGTGCTCGGCTGGCGGGCGCCGCGCCGGCTCGCGGTGCAACTCGCCAGCACGCGCTACGAGGTGGTGATCGGCGACGGGCTGCTGGGGCGCGCCGGGGCGCTGCTGGCGCCGGTGCTGCCGCAGCCGCGCGCGGTGGTCATCACCGATGCGGTGGTGGCGCGCCTGCACTTGCCGGCGCTGCTCGCCGGGCTTGCCGCGACCGCAATCGCCGCCCGGCATGTCGTGGTGGCGGCGGGCGAGGCGAGCAAGACCGTCGAGACCTGGGCGCGCATCGCGGGCGAGCTGCTCGCCGCGGGGGTGGAGCGGCGCACCACGGTGATCGCGCTCGGCGGTGGCGTGGTGGGCGATCTGGCCGGCTTCGCCGCCGCGGCGACGCTGCGCGGCCTGCCGTTCGTGCAAATCCCCACTACCCTGCTGGCCCAGGTCGATTCGTCGGTCGGCGGCAAGACCGGGGTGAACACCGCGCACGGCAAGAACCTGCTCGGCGCCTTTCACCAGCCGCGCGCCGTGCTCGCCGACACCGCAACCTTGGCGACGCTGCCGGGCCGCGAGCTGCGCGCGGGCTATGCCGAGATCGTCAAGGCGGGGCTGATCGGCGATCCCGGCTTGTTCGCCTGGTGCGAGAGCCACGGCCCGGCGGTGCTGCGCGGCGAGCGCGAGGCGCAGGCCGAGGCGGTGCTGCGCGCCTGCGCCTTCAAAGCCGAGGTGGTGGGGGCCGACGAACGCGAGGAGCAGCCGAATGACGGCCGCGCGCTGCTCAATCTGGGACACACGTTCGGCCACGCGCTGGAGGCGGCGGTCGGCTACACGGGCGGGCTGCTGCACGGGGAGGCGGTCGCGATCGGTCTCGGACTCGCGTTCCGCCTGTCCGCTAACCTCGGATACGGCACCGACGCCGACGCCGCGCGCGTCGCCGCGCACCTCGCCTCGGTGGGCTTGTCGGCCGACCTGCGGACGCTCAACCGCCGCTTCTCCGCCGCCGCCCTGCTCGGACATATGCGCCGCGACAAGAAGGTGCGCGACGGGGCGATGACCTTCGTGCTGGCGCGCGGCATCGGCCACGCCTTCACCGCCCGCGACGTGCCCGAGGCGGCGGTGATCGATCTGCTGCGCGCGGAGGGGTGCGAGGCTTAGGGCGGGCTCAGGGCTCTTTCGCGCCTCACCGCACCCGCCGAAACTTCTGCAAGCTCCGCAAATCCGCCGGGCGCGGGCGGTCGGGGAAGGTCTGCGGCCAATTGGTCCACGACACCTCGCCCACATAGAGATCGCCGCGCGAGTCGACGGCGAGCCCGTGCGGGGCCATGAATTCGGAGAGGCCGAGCCCGGCCTTGAGGCCGCCGATGCGCCCGATCCGCTTGCCCGTGTGATCGACGATGGTTACGCGCGGCCCGAGATTGGGAATGTTGCGATTGACCGCCATCGTCGGCCCCAGCTCGCCGATATAGCACACGGGGCATCGTCCCGGCGGCATGAACAGCCCGCACGGGCGGTGCAGGTTGTTCCATTGCGCCTGATAGTTGCCGTTCTGGTCGAACACCTGGACCCGATGGTTCTCGCGGTCGGCGACATAGACGAAGCCGTCGGCATCGCAGGTGATGTTGTGGACGATGTTGAACTGGCCGGGATCGGTGCCGGGTTCGCCCCAGGACAGCAGCAGCCGCCCCCGGGGGTCGAATTTATGCACCCGCGCGTTGCCGTAGCCGTCGGAGACGAATACCGCGCCGTCGGGGCCGAGCGCGGTGTGGGTGCAGCGATGGAACGGCTCGCCGCTCATATAGAGAGCCGGCTTGCCGGGGATGCCGAGAGTGAGCAGCACCTTGCCGTCGCGCGTGCATTGGCGAACCGAATGGTCGCCGTCATCGGTGAGCCACAGCGTGTCGTCGGGGGCCATGTGCAGGCCGTGCGCGCGGGGAAACAGCCCCTCGCCCCAACTGCGCAGGAAATTACCCTCGCGATCGAACACCATCATCGGGTGCTCGCCGCGATTGAAGACATAGACGTTGTCGTCGCGATCGACGCCGACCGAGCCGATCTCCTTGAAGCTCCAGCCGGGCGGCGGCTTGGCCCAGTTCTCGATCGGTTCGTAGATATAGTCGCCGTATCCGGTGCTCGTCATTGTCGCCTCCCGCTTTCGGCAAGCCTAGCCTCGGAGACGGCTCGGGGCCAGAGCGCTCGCTTGCCGCGCCGACCTTGCGGACGTATCGAGGCTTGGTTGCAGCGAGGATCGCCATGAAGCTCTTGAGTTTCCGCCGTCCGGACGGAATGCCGTCCTGGGGCATCGCCAAACCTGAGGGTGTGATCGATCTCGGCCATCTGGCGCCCTCTCTCAAGCACGCGCTCTGGGCCACGGCATCGTTGCGCGAGCTGGCGGCGGCGCCCGTCGATCATCGGCTTTCGGAAATCCGCTTTCTGCCGCCGATCCCCGATCCGGACAAGATCTTCTGTGTCGGGCTGAACTATGTGAGCCACATCAAGGAGGGCGGGCGCGAGCCGCCGAAGAAGCCGATCATCTTCACCCGCACGCCGTCCAGCCAGGTCGGCAACGGCGAGCCGGTCATCCGCCCGAAGGCGTCCGAGACCTTCGACTATGAGGGCGAGATGGCGGTGGTGATCGGGCGGCGCTGCCGGCATGTGCCACGGTCGCGGGCGATGGAGATGGTCGCCGGTTTCTCCTGCTACAATGAAGGCAGCGTGCGCGAGTTCCAGCGCCACACGGCGCAGTTCACGCCGGGCAAGAATTTCTGGCGCTCCGGTGCCTTCGGGCCGTGGATCGTCACCCCGGACGAGGTGGGCGACATCACCCGCCAGACGCTGCTTACGCGCCTCAACGGCGAGGAGGTGCAGCGGGCGACCATCGACGATCTCTGCTTCGATGTGCCGACGCTGATCGAGTACCGCTCGACCTTCACCGAGCTGGTGCCGGGCGACGTGATCGTGACCGGCACCACCGGCGGCGTCGGCGCCTATCGCACGCCGCCGCTGTGGATGAAGCCGGGCGACACCGTGGAGGTGGAGGTCTCGGGCATCGGCGTGCTGCGCAACCCGGTCGCCGCCGAGGAGTAGTGCAGGCGGTCCCTTGGGGCGCCGACCTCGCCGCCGTCGTCGCCCGGTTCGGCGATGTCGAGGCGGTGCATGACGGACACGGGGCGATCACGCTCGCCGCGCTCGCGGGGCGGGCGGCGCGGCTGGCGACGATGCTGCGCGAGGTCGGCCGCGCACCGGGCACGCCGGTTGCCTCCTGCTTGCGCAACGCCATCCCGGCGGTTTGGGTGGGAATGGGGATGCGTCTCGCGGGCGTCGCCGAGACGGCGCTCAGCCCGAGCTACACCGAGGCCGAGCGGCGGCACTGTCTCGACCTCGCCGGCGCCGGGCTGGTGATCGCATCTGCGGCCGAGGCGGATGGGTTCCGGGCCCTCGGGCGGGACGTGCTGGCGATCGAGGAGGTTTCCGATCATCCCGCCGATCCGGCGGCGCTGCCGGCGGTGCCGGGCGAGGCTTGGGGGCGCATCTCCTTCACCTCCGGCACCACCGGAAGTCCGAAGGCGATCGTCACCACGCACGCGGCGCGCTGGATCGGCAACGTGTTGCAGCGCGCACATTTCGATCCGATGCCCGGGCCCGGCAGCCGCATCCTGCTGATGACCCCGTTCATCCACGGCGCCGGCCTGCTCGCGCAGGCCTTTCACGACCAGGGTGGCGGCATCGTGCTGCTGGACGGCGTCGCGCTGCCGCAGGTGGAGCGGATGATCGGCGCGGTTGACCACGTCTTCGCGCCACCCACCGTGCTCGCGAAACTCTGCGCCGCCTTCGCCGGGCGGCGGTTCGACCACATCCGCACCATCTTCTGCGGCACTGCGCCCCTGCTGCCGGCGGTTTACGAACGGGCGCGAGCGATCTTCGGCCCGGTGGTGCGCGTGACCTACGGCAAAAGCGAGATCAACAACCCGATCACGTTGCTGCCGGCGCCGGCGGTGGACGACTATTACCGCGAATTCGATCCCGGCGAGGGCGTCTGCGTCGGCTGGCCGGGAGCCGGGGTCGAGGTGGAGATCCGCGATGCGGAGGTGTTCCTGCGCGGGCCGCACATGGCGTGCGGGCATATCGACCGCGACGGTTTTCACCCGCTGCCCGCCGACGGGTTCCACGCCACCGGCGACACCGGGCGGATCGATGCGCGCGGCCGCCTGCATCTGACCGGGCGGCTCGCCGATGTCATCAAGTCGGGCGGCTACAAGATCCATCCCGACGAGATCGAGCGCATTCTGGCCGGCACCGCCGGGGATGACGCGGTCGCCGTGACCACCTTGCCGTCGGAATACTGGGGCGAGGTGATCGTCGCCGTCGCCGAAACCGCCGATCCGGCATGGCCGGATCGCGCCCGCGCCGCGCTCGCCGCGATTGCCCGCCACAAGCATCCGCGCGCCCTGCTGCGGATGGCGGAGCTGCCGCGCAACCCGCAAGGCAAGATCATGCGCCGCGCCATCCGCGCGCATCTGCTCGCGCACTATCGTCTCCTGGACGGTCCGCACCCGCAGCTGGAGCCGCGCTGACGGGGCTCAGCCGACCCGGGCGGCCAGGGCTTGCAGCAGCTCGTCCGCCCGCGCGACCGAGGTCGCGGGTTTGCCGATGACGACCCCGGCGGCGAGATTGCCGAGCCGCGCAGCGATCGGCAGCTCGAGGCCGACCGCCAGCGCGCAGGCCAGAGTGGCGGTCACGGTGTCGCCGGCGCCGGCGGTGTCGAGGACGCAGACGGGTTCGGCCGGCAGATGCAGCGCGCCCTCCTCGGAGACCAGCGTCAGGCCGTCGGCGTCGCGCATCACCAGAACGGCGCCGAACTGGTGGCGGGCGCGCAAACTGGCCGCGGCATCGCCGATCGCCGCCTCGGTCGCGGTCGGCAAGCCGGTCGCCTCGGCCAGCTCGGCGCGATTCGGCATGATTAGATCGGCGCCCGCATAGGGCGCCAGATCGGCGCCCTTGGGATCGACGATGACCCGCCGCCCGGCGGCGCGCGCCGCCGCCACCAGTTGCGGCGCCAGCCCGCCGGTGAGCACGCCCTTGCGATAGTCCGACAGCACGCTGACCGAGGTCGCCGCCATGGCGTCGCGCGCGATGCGCAGAATGCGCTCGGCCAGCCGCGCGTCGATCGGCTCCACCTGCTCGCGGTCGGCGCGCAGCAGTTGCTGGCCGGCGGCGATGTAACGGGTCTTGACGGTGGTCGTCCGCCCGCCCTCCACCAACAGCCAGGGCTCGACATTGGGTTGCCCGCCGATCAGCCCGGTGAGGTCGGAGCCAGCCTGGTCGTCGCCGACCACGGCGATGAAGGCGACGGCGGCGCCGAGCGCGGTCAAGTTGCGGACCACATTGCCGGCCCCGCCGGGCTGGGCGATCTCGCGCGCTTCGCGCAGAATTGGCACCGGCGCCTCCGGGCTCATCCGCTCGACTTCGCCATGCACGTAGCGATCGAGCATGACATCGCCGATCACCAGGGCGCTCGCGCGGGCCAGCCGACCGACGGCCTCGGCGAGATCGGGAGATTGTGCGCGGGTCATCCGGGTCGGCCTAGCAACAGCCGTTCGGGCTTTCAAGCGCGGCTTGACCGTTAAACCGATATGAAGCCGACTCGGTCGGCCTCCAGCACCGCGCAGGTCAGTTCTCCGCCGACACCGGCGCCGGTATCGATGCCGATGCGGTGCCGCCGCACCACCGGCACGGGTTCGATGGTGTGACCATGCACCACCACCGCCTCCAGCGGCGAGGTCGCCGACAGGAACGGCTCGCGAATCCACAGCATGTCCTCGGGCACCTGCGCCGCCAGCGCCACGCCGGGGCGCAGTCCGGCATGGACGAACACATAGCCGCCGAGGCGGTGCAGCAGCCGCAGCCCGCGCAGGAAAGCGACCCGGCCCGCCGGCACGCCGGCGGTCCAGGCGGCCGGATCGTTGATGTCGTGCAGACCGAAGCTGCGCAGCGTCGCCTCGCCGCCGTTGAGCAGCCACAGCCGCGCCGCGCGCGGCGCCTGGTCGAGCGCGGCCAGCATCATCGCCTCATGATTGCCCATGAGATCGAATACCGCCGCGACGCCATGCGGCGGCGGCTCGGCGATCAGCGCGAGCACGCCGGCCGAATCCGGCCCGCGATCGATGAAGTCGCCGAGACGGACCAGCGTCACCGCGCCGGCGGCGGGACGGGCGCGAATGTCGGCGGCGATGGCGTGATGGAGGGCGCAGAGCAGGACGCGCTGGCCGTGCACATCGCCGATCGCATACACCCGCTCACCGGCCGGCACCGTCGCCGGGGCGGGCTGGAAGACAACCATCGCGCTCCTCTTGGCCGCGGACGCTGCGGGGTGCTAGATACCGCGGCCGCCGACTGGGGGATAGTTTAGCGGTAGAACTCCCGGCTCTGACCCGGGCAGCCTTGGTTCGAATCCAGGTCCCCCAGCCAGCGTGAGGCAAGTCGGACGTTCTCCATCCTCCTGATTTTGACTTCGTCCTGATCTTCGAGCCGTGCGGTGGTTTGGGCGCGCGGCCCCGATGCCCCTTGTTCGCAACACACACAGCCTGCTTCGCTTCGCAAGCCGATCGGGCGACCGCCGCTTCGAATGGGAGCCCATGGGGCCAAATGCCGGTAATGTACCACGAGGGTAAGTTTCCGCCGCCCGCGCTGGACTGGCCACGGCTGTTGCCGCTGATTGGTCCGGCTAACGCCGCTATCGCTCGGTATGAGGGCGTCCTGCACGGTATTCCCAATCCCGACGTCTTGCTCTCGCCGCTAACGTCGCAAGAGGCGGTGCTGTCGAGCCGGATTGAAGGCACTCAGGCGACTTTGGGTGAGGTGTTGGAGTTCGAGGCCGAAGGAGCCCCGAACGATGAGAGCACCCCGAAGAAGGCCGACATTCAAGAGGTGCTGAACTACCGCAGGGCTTTGCGAGAAGCGACCCGACTACTGAATGAGCTCCCCCTGTCCCAGCGCCTGCTGCGGAGGATTTATGAGGTTTTGTTGCAGGGGGTGCGTGGCCGTAACAAATCGCCTGGCGAGTATCGCCGTGTTCCCAATTGGATTGGGCCTGAGGGCTGCCCGATGGAGGGCGCCAAGTTCATCCCCGTGAGAGCAGAACTGCTACCTCAAGCCATGGAGGCTTGGGAGCAGTATCTTCATTCGCCAGCTCCAGACAAATTAGTGCAGTTGGCAGTTATTCATGCCGAATTTGAAGCACTGCATCCATTCCTCGATGGGAATGGAAGGTTAGGGCGGCTCCTGGTTCCTATATTCATGTTTAGCCGAGAGCTCTTGTCGCAGCCCAATTTTTATATCAGTGAATTTCTGGAAGATAAGCGCAATGAGTATTACGACAGGCTATTGTCAGTATCACGTGATGACGATTGGACCGGCTGGTGTGAGTTTTTCCTACAAGCCCTGATAACCCAGGCCAAAGCCAATCAGTTAAAAGCAACCTCCATCTTACGTCTGTATCAGGTCCACAAAAATTGGATTGCTGAAATCACGCGGTCGCAATACGCGGTCCGCGCCCTGGATTGGATGTTCATGCGGCCGATCTTCCGCGCGTCGGACTTTACGGGTTCCGCCGACATTCCGGGACCGACCGCCGGGCGCATTTTACGGATCGTGCGGGATGCGGGAATGCTTCAGGAAATCAGGCCTGCAAGTGGGCGACGTTCGGCGGTGTGCGCGTTCCGCGAACTCATCCAGATTGCGGACGGAAAGCCTGCCGATAGTTGATGCTCATCGGTGAATGGCCATGGGCTTTGTCGATCATGGATTGCGTCCCATGATTGACAACTTGATTAGGGACGCTTTGGTGAGCGATAAGGATTGGTATGCCCGATTCGCTGCCCTTCGCCGTCTTCCGACGCACCGGCTCGGCCGGAGACATCATCGATCGTCTGCGGCGGTTCGATGCCTTCGGACCGCCTTCGGAGGCGTATGAGGAAGCCGGCATCCCCTACGTCGTGAACGAGTTCTGGACCGCCGGACAGCGGCAAGCGCATTCGATCCACGAGATCAGCTACCGCGCGTGCTTCAAGCCGCAGCTGCCGGCCTTCTTCATCCGCCTGCTCACCGTGCCGGGCGAGATCGTTTACGATCCGTTCATGGGACGCGGAACGACGCCGATCGAAGCCGCGCTGCTGGGGCGCCGGCCGGCGGGCAACGACGTCAATCCGCTCAGCGTATTGCTGACGCGCCCGCGGCTGCGACCGGTTTCCGTGGCGGCGGTGGAGTTGGTGTTGGCGCGCATCGATTGGGATCGGGGCAGCACGGAACGCGCCGACCTGCTCGCGTTTTACAGCGCCAAGACGCTCCGCCAAATCGCGGCGCTGCGCGCGTGGCTGTTGCGCCAGGCACCGTCGGACACCGTACCTGACCCGGCGGTGGATTGGGTGCGGATGGTGGCGCTGAACCGATTGACGGGACACTCCCCCGGTTTCTTCTCGGTCTACACCTTGCCGCCCAACCAGGCGGTGTCGGCCGCCGCGCAGCGGAAGATCAACGAGGTGCGCGGACAGACGCCGCCGGATCGCGACGTGGCGAGGATCATCCTGAAGAAGACCCGTACGCTGCTCGCCGACGGGCCGCCTCCCGATGCTCCCGACTTCATCGCGACAACGTCGGAGTCGCACCGGACGCCCGCGATCGCGACTGCATCCGTCGCTCTCGTCGTCACCTCGCCGCCGTTTCTCGATATCGTGCAGTATGCCGATGACAACTGGCTGCGCGGCTGGTTCGCGGGTATCGAGATTGCGCAAGTTGCGATCGCGCATCACCGCACCGAAGCCGCGTGGCAGGCGATGGTGCGGGATACGCTGACGGAGCTTGCCCGGATTGTCCGCCCCGGCGGACACGTGGCGTTCGAGGTCGGCGAAGTCAGGAACGGACGCGTGCTGCTGGAGCGGCTGGTGTGGGATGCCGCGTCGGGATTGCCGTTCGAGAGGCTGCTGGTGATGGTCAATCGGCAGCACTTCACCAAGACCGCCAATTGCTGGGGAGTGCGGAACAACACGCGCGGCACCAACACCAACCGGATCGTGCTGCTCCGCCGCCGGGGCGCGGGCTAGTGCCGCGCCCTCAGGTGCCGGTCAGCTCCACTCGGACGTCGCAGTTGGTGATGGTGAACTGGTTGACGAAGAATGATTGCAGAGCGGATGTGGTTTGCTTGCGTTGCGGACTGTCCCAGAAGTTCCGCATCGCCTCGTCGGTGTCCCAGAGCGAGACCGAATAGCCGGCGTCGCGATCGTTCTGGTCGCGGACAAGCCATTGCGACCGCAGTCCGGATACCGGTCCGCGCTCGGCCATTGCGGTTTTGTACGCGGACTCGAAACCGTCCCACTGGCCGGGGAGAATTTTGCCCCAAACGATTCGCATATGCATTTTCGCTCTCTCCCTCCCGCCGCGATTTTGCGCGATCGGCACCGGTATCGGCGCGAAGCAAAGTGTGGCCCCCGTCGGGCCGGCGAATCAAGTGGGGCGAGAAGCCGCGTGAGAAGAAGCCCGGGCGAGCCGCAGCAAGCGCCGCCCGGCATCAGCCCTAC
>CAVXKT010000005.1:0-351847 GCA_963762525.1 uncultured Pseudomonadota bacterium | reverse complement strand
GAACCTCCGTGGCGACACGCACCGCACGGGCTCAGGGGGGCAGCGGAAATCGATCAGACGCCACGGCCCGGGCGGCGCGCGCCCCCAGGCCGGCACTGCTCATCCGGGCGAAAGCTAACAGAACCTTTTTGCTACATGATGCCGATCCGCTCGAAGACTGCCTCGGTCCGCTCGCCCTGTAGGATCACCCGGCGCACCTCTTCCTCGCCCGCCACCTTCTCCACCGAGCGCCGCACCACGTCCTGCACGTGCTCCTTCGGGATCGCCAGCACGCCATCGATGTCGCCGACGATCACGTCGCCGGGGGCCACGCGCACGCCGTTACAGAACTCTACCGTGCAGCGGAAGTCGATCGCCCGCCCGCGCAGCCGCTGGTCCTGGGCGTAGGCGCCACGCGAGAACGCCGGAAAGCCCAGCTTGCGAATCTCCCGCGTGTCGCGGTGGAAGCCATCCATCTCCGCGCCATGCGCCCCGAGGGACTGCGCGCGCGTGCTCATCAGTCCGCCCCAGAGCGCGTAGCGCGGCGAGCCGCCGGTGGCGACGTAGACCTCTCCCGGCCCCAGGTCGTCGAGCGCGCGCAGCATCAGGCCGAACGGGCGGTTTCGCCGCTGTGGCCGATCACGTCGCCACAGCAATCCGCCTCCAGCACCGGCATGGCGCGCCCGGCGAGCACGCTGTCCGGGTCGAGGGCCCGGATCTTCGGGGGCAGGAACTGCCGCGTCAATCCGTGCCGGTCCATCACGTCCCCGATCACGGCGGTGAACAGCCGCTCGCGGATCGTGCCGAACAGCGCGTTGTCGTCCGTCACGCGTCCTCCCGTCCCTGTGCAGGTGGCTGCCGCCGCGGTGGCGGTGCCGGACACCGGGGGCGCAGGCTGAAGGGCTACTCCTGGGCTGGCCGGCATCGGCAACACGCCGTCGCCGCGGCGGCCGTTGCAGCGCGGCTGGCCGAGATGGGGTGCGTCTCGGACCGCACCGGTTCGGCGGCTGGCAATGGTGCGCGACGGCGATCCAGGCGAACTGGATATCACGGCGCTTGCACCTCGGCATGCCGGACGGGACCCTCGATTTGCTATTGCGCTCGCTACTGCAGCTCGACGAGACAAGACGACATTGGCCTGGTGAAGGTCGCCAAACAGGACGCCCGGTTTAACCCCGGGGGCTGTGGACTTCCTGCCGCAGGAAATCTGCGCGGAGAGGATCTCTGGCCGAGTAGCCATGGCGCAATGGCGTTGACGGCGCCGGACGTTATCCAGGCAGGTTCGTAGCTCTCTCCCAGCCGATTAGACCCTTGTCGGTCTCAATTTCGCCGATCATCGCCATGCGCGTGTGATATACCCAGAATCCGATGGATTTCTGCGGAATCCGCTTGCCCCGGCGCGGCGGAGGCTGATTTGGTTAGGTATGGCTGGAGCGGTTCTGAAGGCGAAGGAGCGGGCGCACCTGCTGCGGATGATGCGTCGGCAGACGAGCAGCCCTGTGCATCGGCGGATGAACGTGTTGCTGTTGCTGGACGATGGCTGGACGGCGGAGCGGTTTGCCGAGGCGCTCTACATCGACGCCGAGACCGTGCGCGAACACCGCGGGCTGTATGAGCGGGATGGCGTTTCCGGGCTGGAGCGGCTTGCTTATGAAGGTCGCCAGGCGGCGCTTATGGCAGAGCAATGTGAGGCGTTGGCGGCGGAGCTGTCGGAACGGCTCTACATGACCGCCAGTCGGTCTGCCGGTTTGTGCAAGAGACCTTCGGGGTGACCTACACGCCGAACGCGATGGCCAAGCTGCTGAAGCGGTTGGGCTTGCCTGCAAGAAGCCGAAGTGCGTTCCGGCGAAAGCCAACGCGGCGGTGCAGGAGCAGTTTCTGCGGCAGACGCTTGCGCCGCTGATGGCGCAGGCCGGACCTGACCGGCCGCTGTATTTCGTCGATGGATGCACCCGGCCTATACCGGCCATCCGGCGTTCGGCTGGATCAAGCGGGGCGTCACGCGCGAACTGAAGAGCAATCATGGCCGCGTCAACGTCAACATCAACGGCGCGCTGAGCTGGCCCGATCGCGCGGTGGTGCATCTGCAGGCGCCGAAGATCACCAGCGAGGCCGTGATCGAGCTGTTCGAGGCGCTGGCGGCACGGCACCCGACGCCAGCGCGATCCGTGCATCTCGTGCTGGACAACGCGAGCTACAACCGATCGGCGACGATCAAAAGCTATCGGCGCGGCCGACGGATGCCGCATCAGGCTGGTCTACCTGCCCGCCTACTCCCCCAACCTCAACCTGATCGAGCGACTGTGGCTGTTACTCAAGAAGACCAAGCTCTGGAACCAGCACCACCCTACCTTCGCCGCCTTCAAGTCGGCAATCGACGATTTCTTCGGAGACCTCGGCACTCTCCGCGATCAACTCGTCTCTCTAATCACAGACCAATTCCGATTGATCGGCGCGGTGCTGTCGCGAGATGTGTGGAAACTTCCTGAGCGGCGCGTCTCCGGCAGGATGAGGCTACCGGCTCAGGCGGCGAGGTCAACGGGAACGATTGCCGCGGGCGGTTCGGCCAGCGTCTGCCAGCCATCCACCTTGCGCATCGTGATCTGACCTGACGCCAGCAGCCTGTTATGCTGCGAGAATTGCTCCGCCCAGAACAGCATGGCCGCTGTTTCGGCTGAGGGCAGCACGGTCTGGGTCTTGATCCGACGCCTGAATTCCTCGTACAGACGCTCGATCGCGTTGGTAACCGGTATGAGGATTGCCGGTGCCAATGTCCCGCCGGGATCGAGGCGATCCCGGCGTATGGTGCGACGATCCGGGACAGAGGCACCGGGAGCACGAAGGTGTGGGCAGGCCGATCCGTACGTTGAGCCGTGAGCTCGTGTTAGTAGCTGGCCGCCTCTGCGACTCCCCTCCGGCGGTATTCCATCGGCTACGCCGACGGAACCTTGACCGCCTCCGCCCGGTTGCGCCGTGAGCGCGAATCCGTAGTTGTCGTGTCGCCCGCCGCTCCCGTCTTGACCGACCGAGAGGAGGCAGGATGCGACGTGTGATCGGAATCGATACCCACCGCACCTTCGGGGAGGTGGTCATCTGGGAAGACGGCCGGCTTCGGCATGTAGGCCGGATCGACATGACACGCACGGCGCTGGAAGGCTTTGGCAAGAGTCTTCTGGCCACCGATGAAGTGGTGATCGAGGCTACCGGCAACTGCATGGCAGTGTCGCGGGTGCTGTCGCCCTTTGTGAAGCGCGTGGTCATTGCCAATCCGCTGCAGGTCAAAGCGATCGCCCATGCGCATGTCAAGACCGACAAGATCGACGCCGGGACGCTCGCCAGCCTTTATGCCGCTGGATATCTGCCGGAGATCTGGACGCCCGATGCTGCGACCGAGCAGATGCGACGGCTTGTTGCCCGCCGCTATCAGGTCGTCCGGCATCGGACGCGGATCAAGAACGAAGTTCACTCGATCCTGTATGCCTATCTGATCCCGCAATGTCCGCATGCGGATCTGTTCAGCGGCGTCGGCCGGGCCTGGCTCTCGCACCAGACCTTTCCGGACGACGAGCGCATCGCGATCGAGCGCCACCTGCGCGAGCTCGACCGGCTTGGCGAGGATCTGGCGGTGCTCGACACCGCGATTGCGGACAGCGCGCTGGGTGACCCGGCGATCAAGCGACTGATCACGATCACCGGCGTCAATGTCACGGTCGCGGCCGGCCTGGCGGCGGCGATCGGCGACATTCGCCGCTTCGCCTCACCGCAGAAGCTCGTGAGCTATTTCGGGCTCAACCCCCGTGTGCGCCAGTCGGGTCTCGGTGCGGCTCATCATGGCCGCATCAGCAAGGTCGGGCGCAGCCACGCGCGTGCGATGCTGGTCGAAGCCGCATGGGCAGCGGCGAAGACACCGGGACCGCTGCACGCCTTCTTCGTCCGAATCCGGGCAAAGCGCGGGCATCAGATTGCCGCCGTCGCCTTGGCACGCAAGCTCACGGTCCTGTGCTGGCACCTGCTGACGAAGGACGTCGACTACCTCTGGGCGCGGCCGGCCTTGGTCGCGAACAAGGTCCGCAGCATGGAACTGCAGGCGGGGCGACCTCAGAAGAAGGGCAACCGGCGTGGACCGGCATATGCTTATAACGTCAAGGAACTGCGGGACCAGGAGATGGGCGTCGCACGCCGCGCCGAGGCTGCCTATGAGCACTTCGTCGGCCAATGGCGGCCCCGAGGACCGCGAAAGGGGGTGCGCGAGCGCCTCAATCCGGCCAGGCACGAATGAATGAGGCGGCCCGGCGGAGCTTTCAGCCGACGCCCCGCTCTTCGCCACGAGGTCGCCCGCGCGGAAGGAAAATAACAGGACTCCGACGAAATCGCTTGTCCATCTCATCCGTGGTCCGGGCCGACTTCCACTGGCTCGGGGGCAGGCGGAGAAAGGTGAACAGGCGATCTCCGGCCTCCTCCAGGCTGGTGGCCACGGCCGGACAGCGCAGCCGCCACTTGCGCAGGAACGCCTTGCGCCTGGTCTCCACCTCCTTGGGTGTCGCGGCGTAGATCATGTCGGTGTAGTCGGCCGACACCTCCTCGTGCAGCACGTCCGGCGCGTGGGCCAACAGATTCCGATGCTTGTGAACGGTGCATCGTTGCGCGGGCACGTCGGGCCACAGCGCCGCAAGGGCGTGCTCCAGGCCTGCGGCTCCGTCGATAATCAGGAACTCCGGCGTGCGTAGGCCACGAGCAATCAGATCATCAAGCACGCCGCGCCACGCCGCCTCGCTCTCGCCCCCCATATTGCGCACGGCGAGCAGCACCTTCTGCCCATCACGACGCACGCCAAGCACCACCAGCAGCGAGATCGCGGTCGCCTTCCGATCGAGTCGGACCCGCACGACCGTGCCGTCCAGGATCAGGCGGACGATCGGCTCATCGGCGAGGGTGCGCTTGTTCCAGACCTCCCAGTCCGTACGCACTTTCCGCCACGTGCGGCTGACCACGTCCTTACCGACCGCGCCCTTGAACAAGGCGGCCAGCGCGCGCTTGACCCGGCGCGTGTTGGTGCCGCGAGATAGGCGCCCGCGATCAGCGCCTCGACCTGCCGCGTCATCCGGGCATAGCGGGGCAGCGCCGTACTGCGCCACTCCCGGGTGCTGCCGTCCTCGGTCGCGAGCCGGGCACGTGGCACGCTGATCCGTACCGGGCCGAAGCTGCCGGTGAGCTGGCGCTCCCGCTTCCCGTTCCGGTACCCCTTCGGCGCGCTTGCACCCCGCTCGTAGCGCCCGCGCCCCAGCGCCGTCTCCAGCTCCTGCTCGATCAGTTCCTCGATGAAGCCGCGCACCCGCTCGCGTATGCCTGCCTCGATCGGGTCGAACCAAGTCTCACCCACGAGCAGCGTCGTGCCGTCCGCCGCCGTCGTGCTATCCTCGTCCATGGCGTGATCTCCACCGGCGCTCGAACGCCGGTCATGGCTCGTTGCACAAGCCGGAGATTACGCCACCCCGCTTTTCCACCACATCCGCGACAGCACCCCTGGGGAGTGACAGCATCCCCAGCACGACGAAAACGTTGATCTTATTGGTCCCGCAGTGGCGTCGTCGCTCGCGGCACCGCCAGCCGTAGCGGACCACCCTTGTTGCAACCGGCCCATCGTGGGCCCCCGAGGTGCCCTCGGCGCATTCGAGGAGTGAGGCGATGCGCATCCTCGTCGTGGGCGCGGGCGGTTTCATCGGCAGCCGCGTCGTGGCCGGCCTACTCGGGCGGGGCCACGCCGTGACCTGCGCCGGGCGGAACCCGGAGGCGCTGCGCCGGCGCTTCCCGTCCTGCGAGGCGGTGCGGGCTGACCTGCTCGCCGACGACACGAGCACCTGGCTGACGCGCCTGGCGGAGATCGACGCGGTGGTGAACGCGGCCGGCGTGCTGCGCGACGACGTGGAGGGCGTCCACCACCGCGGCGCCGTCGCCCTGTTCGAGGCCTGCGCCGCGGCCGGCATGCCTCGCCTGGTGCAGCTCTCCGCCCTCGGGGCGGGCGCGCAGCCCCGGTCGCGCTTCCTGGCCACCAAGGAGGCGGCGGACGCCCACCTGCTCCGCCTCGCGCGGGAGGCGGGTGGGCGCGGCTGGTGCGTGCTGCGGCCCTCCCTGGTCATCGGCCGGGGCGGGGGCAGCACGGCCCTGTTCTGCGCCCTCGCGGCCACCCCGGCGCCCCTGCGGCTCGGCCCCGGCACGTGGCGCGTCCAGCCGCTCCATGTCGCGAACCTGGCGCGCGCCGTCGCCGACCTGATTGAGGCGCCCTCGGTTCCGCCCCGGCTCGACCTGGTCGGCCCGGAGGCGATGACCACGGACGGGCTGACGGCGGCGCTGCGCGCCTGGTTCGGCCTGCCGCCCCGCCCGCCGCTGGCCCTGCCGCAAGTCGTCCTCCGGGTCGCGGCGCGCATCGGCGGCCTGCTTCCGGGTGCCAGCCTGACGCCCGAGAGCCTGGGTATGCTCGCGGCCGGCAACACGGCAGACCCCGCCCCGATGGTTGCCGCCCTGGGCTGGGCGCCGCGCCGCCTGGCCGACGCGCTGGCTGCCGAGCCGGCGACCGCGGCCGATCTGTGGCTGGCCAGACTGCTCCCTGTGCGCCCGATCCTTCTCGGCGCGCTGGTCGCCGTCTGGGTCGGGTCCGGCCTCAGCTCCTTTCGCGTCACCCCAAGGCAAGCCGACGCCTTGCTGGCCGGCCTCCGCCTCTCTGGCCAAGCCGCTCTGGCCGTCACCTGGGCGGGGGCGGCGCTGGACGTGGTGCTCGGACTGGCGCTGCTGCGCGCGGGATGGCGCCGCCTGGCACTGGGGGCCCAGCTCGCGGTGATGGCCGCCTACACCGTGCTCGCCACCGTGGCCCTGCCCGCCCTCTGGGCGGACCCGTTCGGGCCGCTGCTGAAGAACCTCGCCGTTCTCGCCGCCACCCTTGCCCTGCTCGCCGTCGCGGACTGAGCCATGGCCTACCAGGCGCTCCTCTGGGTGCACATCCTGAACTCCACCCTCCTGTTCGGCACCGGCCTGGGGACGGCATTCCATGGCTGGATGGCGCAGCGAGCGGCGACCTGCGCGCCATCGTGGTGGTGAGCCGCAACGTCGTGCTGGCCGACTGGCTGTTCACCGCGCCGGCGGTCGTGGTGCAGCCGGTCACGGGCGCCTGGATGGCGTGGCTGGCCGGCATCCCCCTCGCCACCGGCTGGCTCGCGCTGGCGCTGGGCCTCTATGTCCTGGTCGGCGCCTGCTGGCTACCGGTGGTCTGGCTACAGATACGGATGCACGCCATGGCCCGCGCGGCCCTGCGCACGGGCGAGCCCTTGCCCGCCCGCTACCACGCCTACGCGCGGTGGTGGTTCGCGCTGGGGTGGCCGGCCTTCCTCGCCGTCATCGGCATCTTCTACCTGATGGTGTTCAAGCCCAGGCTCTGAGATCGGGAACCCGCACGCGCAGCCAGCCGCGTGGCGCCGCGCCCGCGACGACCTGCACAGGCACACGCTGACAGAGCGTTGGAGCGATCGGAAGGATCCCAGGCGCGGGCACCCTCGGCGAGCCGGCGGCACGTACGGGACAACCTCTACAACTTTGTTGCCAAGCGGCACGGGGCACCGCGCGAGGGCCGGGCGCTGTTGCAGGGGCTTGTGGTCCGCGGCCCCTCCGGGCGGCGGATGAGCGTCAGCCACGGCAGCCACTATCGTCGCTTCGAGTGTCGCCGGGCGCGGATCGACTACGGCACCCCGCTCTGCCAGGCATTCCCGGTCGCGCATCTGGACCGCGCCACAGGCGATCTGTGCCTGGAGGCAGTCAGGCCAGCGGCGATCGAGACGACCCTGGCGGGCAACGGCCGGGCCGCCGCCGAGTTGATGCCACCGTGGACGGCCGCGTCGTTGCAATCCGCCGGCATCGGATGGTGCGGGAGAGTGGAAGGTATGGGCCGGGGCGCCCGCCCGCCCGCGGAGCTTTGTGGGTCGTCTTCGGCGGAGCAGTGTCCCGCCTGTGCGCCCGGCAGACGCCAGAGATCTCCGCAGCGACTCTAGGGCGGGAGCTGATTCGCATCAGGTCCAGTGCTGCCAACGGCGTTGTGAAAACGTGGCCGGCGACGCGATCCATATCCGACCAGATGCTGGCCGGAGCAGGAGACCGACGCGGCGATCACGACCATTATGGGGAAAGGCGACGCGCATCGAAAGCGGCACGAAACCTTTATTGTCATTGGAACAGCGCTCAAGCGGAGGTGCTCTTTGGCCAATCTCTTCGGGAATTTTCCGGCGCAGTTAGCGGAAGAGGAATTCACGGAACTTCTTGCGCGTCCGGGTGTTCGGATCGAGCGGATTGTCTCAACCGGCCAAGTCACTCCGGCCGAGGCATCCTTTGACCAAGACCATGAGGAATGGGTGCTGTTATTGCGCGGTTCAGCAAGTCTATGGATCGACGGAGAAGGCGAGCGGGATCTGAGGCCGGGCGACTATCTGTTGATCCCTGCCCATCGCATTCATCGCGTCACCAGAACGGCGACCAGTGAACCGACGGTGTGGCTTGCTATACATTTCTGCTGATGCAGCTTACCTCGCGGGTCGCAAGTTGCCTCCGCCGGTCAGCAACAGCTGCGAACCAGCCTGGTCCCGGATGATCGGCCACGGACCATCTGGCGCAGGTGGATCGTCGGCCGCCTCGGTCCCCGCACGGATTGCTTGCCCAGGCGCCTCGGCACGATCGGCAGTCTGGGCCATGGGCCGTTCGAACGTACGGATTTCGTGCGGTGCTCTCGCGTGTTGGCGGATGTCACGGCTCGAGGTGCCGATCAGCTGGCTTGTAGCAGACGCTAGGTTGGCCGCTTCCTGCTTATCCCACGGGCTTCATGGCTTACCAATGGCCGACCAAACTGAAAAACGAGGCTTCATCCGCCATGTTCCCGTCCTCTGCATGATGGCCAAAGCCTTCGCTTCGGCGGCGTGTATAAGATGACTACTAAGATGCGCCCCCCGCCGCCTGCACCATCTCGCGCATCCGCTTCGCCGCGGCGATCGATCCGGACATGATAAAACCATGGTCGTTGCCGCTGGTAATAAAGCGCGATCCCATGCGAATATAGAAGGCCCAATCATCATCGCTGCTGATGCCGCCGACACCTAGAACCTTGCCGTGCTTGCGACCGGCATCGGCCACGGCCTGGATCGCTTCGACAACCTTGGGACGACGGAACTGCCCGGCGATCCCCATGTCGGAGGTCAGATCATAGCTGCCGATCAGCAGCACATCGACACCGTTCACTGCGGCGATGGCGTCCGCATTGCGCGCACCCTCGGCGCTCTCGATCATCACACAGGTCAGCACCTCGGCATTCCCCCGCCGCACGGTTGATTGGGACACCTCGCAAGCGGACGATTTCCGCGATCGAGGTGTGTCATGGACGAGCAGGGGGCTGCCGCGGCGAGGCCGGGCGACGCGGAGCGACCGCAAGAGTCTGGCGCAGCGTCGCCCGGCCGGGGTGGACGGATGTCGCGGCAGCGCAAGACGGCGGCCGTCATGCGGCTGCTGCGTGGCGAGGATCTGGAGACCGTGTCGCGCGGGCTCGGGGTTACGGCGGCGACATTGACGGCGTGGCGCGATGCCTTCCTGACGGCCGGAGAAGCCGCACTGGCGACCCGGCCTGGCAGCGGCGAGGAGCTTGAGAGCGACCGCCTCAAGGCCAAGCTCGGCGAGGCGCTGATCGAGCGCGACCTGCTGCACGAGAAGATCGCGATCCTGGAGAGCCACCGCCCTTTGGGCCGGCGGAGGCGAGCGCCATGAGCCGAGTCCGTCTCGCCGGTCAGCGGCAGACCGTATGGCCTCGCCGCGGTCTGCCGCGCCTGGCGGCTCGCCCGATCAGGCGTCTACCGCCAGCGTGCGCCGGCGCCAGTCGTCACCGCCGTGCGGCGGCGCGGTCCGGTCGGCGCCCATGCCGGATGCCGAGCTGCTGGCCGCGATCCGCGCCGTCCTCGCCGCCAGCCCGTTCCACGGCGAAGGTCATCGCAAGGTGTGGGCTCGGCTGCGCCACGGCGGCATCCGGACATCGCTGCGACGGGTGCTGCGGCTGATGCGGCAGAACGATCTGCTCGCGCCGTCGCGGGTCGGCGCACCACGCGGGCCGCGCAGCCATGACGGCACCATCATCCCCAGCCACAGTCGACACGATGTGGGGCACCGATCTGACCACCACGATCACCGGCGAGGGGCAGGCGGCGGTGTTCGTCGCCGTCGATCACTGCTCCGCCGAATGTGTCGGCATCCATGCCGATGCACGGGCCACCCGCTTCCAGGCGCTGGAGCCGATCCGCCAGGGCGTGCGGCAGCACTTCGGCGGGTTTGGCAAAGCCATCGCTGGCGGTCTCGCCGTTCGCCACGACCACGGATCGCAATACATGTCCGACGCCTTCCAGAACGAGATCGCCTTCCTCGGCATCGAGAGTTCCCCTCCGGGGGCTTTCCATCGGCTCCGCCAATGGAACCTTTGCCCCTCCGCCCGCCTTCGTCCGGGCGCCCGAGGGCAATGGCTGCGCCGAACGCTTCATCCGCACGCTGAAGGAGAACCTGCTGTGGCTGCGGACCTTCGACACCGTCGAGGAGCTGCGGCAGGCCCTGCTGGACTTTCGCGAAACCTACAACACGACCTGGCTGATCGAGCGGCACGGCTTCATCACGCCGGCAGCCTTTCGCCAGCAGCAGCTTCAACCCGCGGCGATCGCCGCGTAGGCTTCAACTTGGTGTCCCAACAACCGCGGGCGATACACAGGGAGCACGTATTGTGGATCATCGCCTGTCGCACGGCCTAGCGAAATGGCGGACGGCCTTCTCGATTTGAAGCTGTCAGATGCCGCCGGGAGTGAGTTTCGCTTTCTCGACGCCCATTCGGCTGACGGCAAATCGATTTGCATTGGGCCGTTCGCATGGGCACACATAGGAGACACAGGGCTGCCGGAGAGGCCAGGAAATCAGACACTTAGCCGTTTAGCTCGGCCGGGTCTCCTTGTCCTCACCCGGCATGCGATAAGCTTCTGATTCTCTTGAGGTTGTCTACCGGCAGGCTCTTCCGGGAGCGAGGGGCCGACTTCGCCAACAGGACATTGACAGGACAGACAAGCCAAAATCGTCTTGGGGGTGCCGGGACAAATTCATACCGATCGCTACGGTGAGCTGGTGTGCCGCTCCCGAGTATTAGCGAGGGCGAGCCCCGACACGAGGAGCAGCACCGGGCCTGCATCCTACAAGCTGTAAGGGGCCCTGCCGACCGAATTTTCCGGGCCGCGCCACACCGGGCCGAAACATTCCCCTCTTTCCCCACATTCCCCGGCTCACCGACGCGGTGGCCGAGGCCAGCTCTGGAGCTATCTCCGGATCGCGAGGCTTTGGGCAGTTATCCGCTCGGCCCGCGCCGGACCAGAGTGATGCCTGTTTGGGGGGACACAGCCGGCTCTGGGCTGCACGGCTTTGAAGCTGAAGGCGCGGGTCGACCAGCTCTCGGGCGTCTCCGCGTAGTGCTGGCACGATCTTCGGCGCGCGGCGCGGAGGGCGGTGACGCGGCCAGGGATTCCTCGGAAGCATTCCGAGGCGGCGCTCAATCACGTGTCCGAGCGCAGCACGTGAAGCAACACCGGAGGACCTGACGGAGCGCCGGTCTTCCTAGCGGCGGCTGATAGTGATTTTATGTCTAGTCAGACCGTTGTCATCGATGGTGGCTCGGCGACGCGCTGACGCATGTGTGCAGTCCAAGCAACGCGAGGGAGGCTTTGCCCCCTAGGACATCCCCCAGCAATTGGGCGCCTGAAGCTCATCTCCTCGGGAGCGGGATCCGGAACGCCCCGCTTAGGCGGGCCGTTGGGGCGGAGCCCCTGGCCTTTTCATGACCTGGGTTGGCAAGTCCGTCGAGCGAGTCGAGGACGGTGCGCTCCTCACCGGCCACGGGCGCTACATTGACGACCTTGGCGTCAAGCCCGGCACGCTGCACGCGGCAATCCTGCGCTCCTCCCAGGCCCACGCCGACATCATCTCGATCGATACCACCGCGGCGCACCAGAGCCCCGGTGTGGCCGCCGTCATCACCGGCGCCGATCTCGCCGAGATCACCTCGGCGCTCGTCGCCAGTGTCCGCGCGCCGATCGACGCCCGCGCGATCGCCACCGACCGGGTCCGCTATGTTGGCGAGCCGGTCGCTGTCGCCATCGCCAGCGACCGCTACCGCGCCGAGGACGCGCTCGATCTCATCGACGTCGCCTACCGCTCGCGCCCGGCGATCGTCGACCCCGTCGCCGCGCTCGCCCCTGACGCGCCCCTCCTGCACGATGCGGTCGGCAGCAATCTGACCAGCGACCGCCGCTTCACCTACGGTGAGCCCGACGCCGCCTTCGCCGCTGCCGCCCATCGCATCACCCTCACCACGCGCTATCCCCGCAATACCGGCTCTCCGATGGAGACCTACGGCGTCGTGGCGGAATACGATCCGCACGAGAACGCGTACGACATCCTCGCCAACTTTCAGGGCCCGTTCAGCATTCACGCCGTGATCGCACGCGCGCTGAAAGTGCCCGGGAACCGCCTGCGCCTGCGCCTGCCACCTGACTCCGGGGGCAGCTTCGGCGTCAAGCAGGGCGTCGCACCCTATATCGTGCTGATCGCCGCCGCCGCCCGCCTCATCGGGCGTCCCGGTCAAGTGGATCGAGGACCGGCTCGAGCATCTCTCCGGCGCCGTCTCGGCCACGAACCGCGTGACGACGCTCACCGCCGCTGTGGAGCCCGATGGCCGCATCACCGCGCTGGATTGGGACCAGCTCGAAGACTGCGGCGCCTACTTGCGCGCCCCGGAGCCAGCCACGCTCTACCGGATGCACGGCAACCTCACGGGCGCCTATGACATCCGGAACGTGCGTGTCCGCAACCGCGTCGTGCTCACGAACAAGGCGCCGACGGGCCTGGTGCGCGGTTTCGGCGGGCCGCAAGTCTACTATCCGCTCGAGCGCCTGGTCCAGCGCATCGCTCTCGCGCTAAACATCGACCCGCTCGACGTTATCCGCCGCAACCTGATCCGCGCCTTCCCTTACGACACCGCGACCGGCGCCCGCTACGACTCCGGCGATTACACGCGTGCCCTCGACATCGCCGCGCGGGACGGCAAGCTCGCCGAGCTTCGGCGCCGCCGCGACGAAGCCCGCGCCGCCGGCCGCCTCTACGGCATCGGCTATACTGCCGTCGTCGAGCCCAGCGTCTCCAACATGGGCTACATCACCACCGTCCTCACTGTCCCCGAACGCCGCAAGGCCGGTCCGAAAAACGGGGCCCAGGCCACCGCGAGCATTTCCCTCGATCCCGTCGGCTCGATCACCGTCCAGGTCGCCTCCGCCCCGCAGGGCCAGGGACACCGCACCGTGCTCGCCCAGGTCGTCGCCGACGTGCTCGGCGTCTCCAAGGACGACATTCGCGTCACCACCGATCTCGACACGGCGAAGGACGCCTGGTCCATCGCGTCCGGCAACTACTCCAGCCGCTTCGCCCCCGCCGTCGCAGGCGCCGCCCATCTCGCCGCCACCCGGCTGCGCGACCGCCTCGCCCGCCTCGCCGCCGCGCAGCTCAATGTCCGCCCCGAGGACCTGGTTTTCGTTGCCGGCAGAATCGCCTCCCGTGCCAACCCCGATGCCGCCCTCCCGTTCGCCCGCGTCGCCGGTACCGCTCACTGGTCACCTGGCATGGTCCCCGAGGAGGCCGGCAACACGCTACGAGAAACCACCTACTGGACCCCGCCGGAACTCACCGCGCCCACCGAAGCCGACGAGATCAACTCCTCCCTCTGCCACGGCTTCATCTTCGACTTCTGCGGCGTCGAGGTGGATCGCATCACCGGCAAGGCGCGGATCGACCGCTACGTCACCATGCATGACTGCGGCCGCGTTCTGCACCCCGGCATGGTCGAGGGGCAGATCCGAGGTGGCTTCGCCCAGGCGATCGGCGCCGCGCTCTACGAGGAACTCGCCTATGGAGACGACGGCGCCTTCCTCGCCGGCACCTTCGCCGACTACCTCTTGCCGACCGCGACCGAGGTGCCCGATCCGACGATCCTGCACATCGAGAGTCCGTCGCCGTTTACCCCGCTCGGCGCCAAAGGGGTGGGCGAGGGCAACTGCATGTCCACCCCGGTCTGCATCGCCAACGCCGTCGCGGACGCGCTCGGCGTCGCGGAGATCGATCTGCCGCTGACCCCCGCCAAGCTCGCCGCCCTAGCCCTGCCCGAAGAACCCGCCCCGCCTCAGGGCAGGACCGCGCCCAAACCCGGCAAGCCCGGCGACCGCACCATGACTGGCGTCGGCGAGGCGCGCGTGGAGGCGAGGCCGGAAGTCGTCTGGACGATGCTGCTCGATGCCGACGTGCTCGCGTCCATCATCCCCGGCGCGCACGGGGCACAGAAGCTCTCCCCCACGCATTTCCGGGCCGACGTCACGCTCGGCGTCGGCCCGGTGAAGGGCCGCTACAGGGCCGATATCCAACTCTCTGATCTAGACGCGCCGCGCGCCGCCACGCTGAGCGGCTCGGTCGCCGGCGCGCTCGGCAATGGCAGTGGAACCGGGTGCATCACCCTTGGCCCCGAGGGCGAGGGCACGAGGATCACGTACACCTATGAGGCCGCGGTCGGCGGCAAGGTGGCCGCGGTCGGCGGCCGCCTCCTCGACGGCGCGGCGCGGGTCATCATCGGCCAGTTCTTCACTGCCCTCGCCCGCAAAACCGGGGGCCGGCCGGAGCGCCGCGGCATCCTTGCCCGTCTGCTCGCGCTGATCGGGCTCCGCCGATGAAGCCGGCCCCGTTCGATTATATCCGGGCCGAAACCGAGGAGAGGTCCTTGCCGCGCTACACGCGCACGGCGCCGACGCCCGCGTCATCGCCGGCGGCCAGACGCTCGTTCCCATGCTCAGTATGCGCCTGGCCCGGCCCGCCGTGCTGATCGACATCATGCGCCTCCCGGCCCTGGCCCGGATTGACAATGACTGCAATGCGCTTGTCTTTCACGCCGCCGTCCGTCAGGCAAGCCGCGCTCGACCGCCCGACCCTCGGCAACGAAGTTCCTCTCCTGGCCGCCGCGCTGCCCTGGGTCGGCCACTACCAGACGCGCACGCGCGGCACGATCTGCGGCTCCGTCGCCCACGCCGACCCGAGCGCCGAGATCCCGCTCTGCCTCGTGGCCCTGGGCGGCGAGATCCACCTTCGCGCGCGCCGCAAGCACCGCCGCGTCTCCGCCGAGGCCTTCTTCACTGGCATGATGGCGACCGACAGGCGCGACGACGAGTTGATGAATCGTCCGTAAGCTTCCCCAAGCGCCGCGCCGGCACCGGCTACGCTTTCGCCGAGTTCGGCCGCCGCCACGGCGACTTCGCCATTGTCGCCTGCGCCGGGTGGTGGACGCGACGCGCATGCGCCTCGCCGTCGCCGGCGTCGCCGACCGCCCCACCGCGCGTGACTTCCCCATCCTCGACGGCGCGGCGCTCGACGACGCGCTGAACCAGTTTGCCTGGGATCTCGGCGCCGGCGACGACATGCACGCCAGTGCCCGCTATCGCCGCGACCTCGTCCGCAAGCTCGGGCGCCAAGTGCTCGAGGAGGCCGCCGCATGCCACGATTGAACGCCAGTCCCGCCACACCGTCCGCTTCATGCTCAACGGCAAGCCGGCCGCGTTCGAGGTCGAGCCCGCATGCTGCTCACCGACGCCCTGCGTCACCTGCTCGGCGCCACCGGCACGCATGTCGGCTGCGAGCACGGCGTCTGCGGCGCCTGCACGATCGTCATCGACGGCCTGCCCGCGCGCGCCTGCCTGACCCTCGCCGTCCAGGCCATGGACTGCGACCTCCGCACCGTCGAGGGCCTCGCGCCATCGCCGGAGCGCCTCTCCGTCCTGCAGGCCGCCTTCCGCCGCCGCCACGCGCTGCAATGCGGCTTCTGCACCGCCGGAATCCTGATGTCGCTTACGCCCATCTCGCGCGACAGCCCGCTCCCTCCGAAGAGGAGCTGCGCGACATCCTCGGCGGTCATCTCTGCCGCTGCACTGGATATGCGCCCATCATCGCCGCCGCGCTCGAAGCCGCCGCCACGCTGCGCCAGGAGTCCGCCCATGTTTGATCTCGGAACGAGCTTCATAGCGAGCGTCACGCGCGACCCTGACGCGCTCGCGGTGGTCGACGGCGACGTCCGCCTCACCTACGCCTCCTGGTATCAAGACGATCTCCGCCGCCGCGCTCGGTCTCGACGCGCTCGGCCTCCGGCATGGCGACCACCTCGTCACGGCGCTGCAAAACCGCTGGGAGGCTGCGACGCTGCACTGGGCCTGCCAGTTCTCCGGCATTGTTCATCACGCCGGTCAACTGGCGCGCCAACAGCCGGGAGATCGACTTCGCCATCGAAAACTCCAGCGCCTCGGCCATCGCCTATGAAACTGTCTCCGCCGCCGCGGTCGCCGGCAGCGCTGGCGCAAGCCGCCTGAAGCGCATCGCCATAGGCACCAAGCCGCGCGCCGGCGAGAGCGGCTTCGCTGACCTTGCCGTCCCTGATGCGCCCCTCGCCCAGCCGCGCTGCGGGGCGGATGACTGGTCCCTGATGCTCTACACGTCAGGCACGACCGGC
Organism: uncultured Pseudomonadota bacterium; assembly: GCA_963762525.1. Classification (GTDB taxonomy): domain Bacteria; phylum Pseudomonadota; class Alphaproteobacteria; order Acetobacterales; family Acetobacteraceae; genus DATFDN01. The sequence continues at coordinate 335,235 of CAVXKT010000005.1, read as the reverse complement.
AGACCCAAAGGCGTCCCACGCCGCCACCGCGCCGAACGCGCCGCCGCGATCGCCCACGTCGCCCAGAACCTCTACGCACACGGCGAACGCACGCTCGGCGTCATGCCGCTCTACCACACGATGGGCGTGCGCTCGCTGCTCGCCATGTCGCTGATCGGCGGCGCCTTCGTCTGCCTGCCGCGCTTCGACGCCGCCACCGCACTGAGGCTGATCGAGGCCGAGCGCATCACCAATCTCTACCTTGTCCCGACGCTCTATCACGACCTGATCCACCACCCTGATTTCGCCAAAACCGACGTCTCGTCCGTCCGCAAGCTCGGCTTCGCTGGCGCGCCGATGACCGATGGCCTGCTTGCAATGCTCACCGACGCCTTCAAGCCTGACCTCTTCGTCAACCACTACGGCTCGTCCGAGATCTACACCTTCACCATCAACCAGCACGCCGCCAGCAAGCCCGGCTCCGCCGGTCGCGCCGGAATCAACCAGATGGTTCGCGTGGCGCGGCTCGGCACCGCCGACCCGACTGTGACCGCCGCGCCCGGCGAGGAAGGCGAGATCGTCGCCCTTGCCTCTTCCGACGAAGCCTTCGAGGGCTACTGGAACCGCCCCGACGCCGACGCAAGAGCGTTCAGCGGCGGATGGTATTTCACCAGGGACACCGGCTACATGGACGAGGACGGCGAGCTGTATGTCACCGGCCGGGTGGACGACATGATCATCACCGGCGGCGAGAACGTCTCGCCCGTCGAGATCGAGAGCTGCCTCTCGCTGCATCCCGCCGTGTCCGAGGTCGCCGTCATCGGCCTGCCCGACGCGCGCTGGGGCCGCCTCGTCGCCGCTTTCGTCACGCGCCGGGCCGTGGTCGACGAGGAGACGCTGGACGCCCATTGCCGCGCCTCCGGCCTCGCCGACTTCAAGCGCCCGCGCCGCTACGTCTTCGTAGAGGAGATTCCGAAATCGCCGGTCGGCAAACTGCTGCGTCGCCGGCTCGTCAGCGGTGACTACACGCCTGAGCTCATCTGTCCCCGCCGAAAAGAAGGGCTCCCCAGCATGAGCGCACATCAGGACGCAACCGACCGCCGGCTCCGCGATCTGGACGGCTTCCGCGTCGAGATCGACGCGGCACGCGAGCGCGCCGACATCGTGCTGGCACGCCCGCCAATGAACACCATCTCCATGCCGCAGCGCGACCAGCTCCGCCGTGTGTTCGAAGCACTCGACGAGGACGCCCGTGTCCGCGTCATCGTGCTGCGCGCCGAGGGAGAGCATTTCTCCTCCGGCGGCTATATCCGTGGCTTTCTCGAAGCCTCGCCCGAGCACGTCTCGAAACTCGCCTGGAACATCGCCGCCCCGGCGCGCTGCACGAAACCGGTGATCGCCGCCAATCGCGGCTACACCTTCGGCGTCGGCTTCGAGATCTCGCTGGCCTGTGACTTCCGCATCGCCTCCGAGACCTGCCGCTATGCGCTTCCCGAACAGAAGCTCGGCCAGATCCCCGGCTCCGGCGGCTCCGCGCGCCTGCAGAAGATCGTCGGCGTCACCCGCACCAAGGACATCGTCATGCGCTCCAAGCGCATCCCCGGCCGTCAGGCGCTCGAATGGGGCATCGCCACCGAGTGCGTTCCCGACGACAAGCTCGAGGCCACCGTGGACGCCTTCGTCGAAGAGCTCCGCGCCTTCGCCCCGCTCGCGCAGCGCACCGCCAAGAAGCTCCTCAACGACACCGAGGACGCGACGCTCTCCATTGCCATCGAGCTCGAGGGCCATTGCTACAGCCGCCTGCGCCAGTCGGACGACTTCCGCGAGGGCGTCGAGGCCTTCCACGCCAAGCGCGCGCCCCGGTTCCGAGGCCGCTGAGACACCCATATCCAACAGCACCGAAACCGGCGACCGGATCACGGACCTGACCGGGCGCCAGATGTTGCGGGCGGCCGCTGAGCTAATCAGTGCGAGCGGACTCGCCCAATAGGTCGCTACGCTCGTGTCCTCGCCTCACCGGCGGGCCGCAGACCTCCGGCATGGAGATGCGCTTCGACGACACCGTGTTCGCCACCAGTCTCTGGGCGGAGGCGGGCCGCGCGCACTGAGCCGATAGAACACGGCACGGGGCATTGGCAAGTTGTTGAGGAAAAAGGGCGGGTTGGGTCGAGCGGCACGACGGCTTGAGGGTTCATGCCACCACCTGGACGCACGTCTCCTCGCGCCAGGTTCGAAAGGCCTTGGCGCGGGCGCGGCGGTATTAGGCAGCGGTCATCAGATGACGCCGAGGACGGAAGTGGCCATAGATCATGGCTTGGGATGACAGGAAACGTTGTGCCTGCCCCGGTGATTTGAACCGCGGCATCTGGCGTTCTCGCCGGCGCGTCGGCCGGTGCGAGTTTTCGGCTCTGTTGTTCAGGTATCGGCTGCTTTGGTGCCGCACCTCGGGCAGGGCCTCGCGATGGGCCACCCCATAACTCTTCAGGCCATCCGTGACGATGCCGCTGGGCCTGAACTTGAGACCGGTCAGCAGGCGCTTGAAGAAGCGCTTCGCCGCCGAGGCATTCCGCCGGTCCTGCACCAGGAGTTCGAGCACGACGCCGTTCTGGTCGACCGCGCGCCAGAGATAGTGCAGCACGCCGTTGATGCGCAGACACACCTCATCGAGGTGCCAGGTGGTGCCCGGCTTTGGCCGACGCCGACAGAGCTTGCGGGCAAAGTCGACGCCGAACTTGAGGCACCACTGCCGGATGCTCTCGCGGGTGACGGTGATACCCGCTCGGCCAGGATCAGCTCCACGTCGCGGAGGCTCAGGCTGAAGACGTGGTAGAGCCACACGGCATGGCTGATGATCTCTGCCGGGAAGCGGTAGCCGGGGTAGGTCGCGGGCTCTGGCGTCATCGGACCAGCATGGTCCGGCTAGCTCGTTCCGACCAGTGACCGCCAACTTGCCAATGCCCGGTCGAGGCACTGTGGCGCTGGCTGCGCGAGGATGTCACCGACCATCACTGCCATGCCACCGCCGAGGACCTGACCCGGCGCGTCGCCGCCTTCGAGGCTCAGATCAATCGGCAGCCCTACGCTGTCGCCGACCGCCTCTGGGTCAAGGACCGCCTCGACCCAGATGAGGAGAAGCTACGGTTCCCGAAGTAGACGTGGTTTAGCTTGAAACGGATAAACCGAGCACGTCCTCTTCCGTCATCCTGCGAGCAGCAGATCGCTCGCCCTCTCGGCTACCGCGGTGACGGCGGCGTTGACCATCGCTTGGGGAATTCCCGGCAGCACCGAAGCGTCTATGACGCGCAATCGCTCCACGCCATTCACGCGGAGTGCCTCGTCCACCACGCGCGCCGATGCGGCATGTTCCCACCGGGTGATGGAATGAATTTGCCGCCCGCACAACGAAATCGTGCCGATCGGCGCGGCTCGACCAGTCGGCCCCGGGATAGACTTCCGTCTTGCGCCATTCGGCGAAAGCGGGAGCGTTCCCGATCTCGCGGGCAAGCTCGACGCCTTCTATGAGCATATCCAGGTCGGCAGCCTCCGAAAGGTAATTCGGATCGATCAAGGCCGGCGCCAGCGGGTCATCCGAGGCAAGTCTGACGCTGCCACGGCTGCGGGGGCGCATCAGGCATGGAACGAGGACGTAAGCCGGCGAGTCCAGCGGACCCACGCTTGGCAAGACGAAAGGCAGCGACAGGCACATGACGAGGATTTCCGGGCTGTCGTCCGGATCACTGCGCGGGACGTAGAGCACCGCATCGGCGTGATTGTAATGCGAGCGTGCCACCTCGCGCCGCGCCGCATACGCCACCCCAGCGAGCAGCAGATGATCCTCGAGATGGCGGCCCACCTCCGGAAGGTCTTGGGCGACCGAAATGCCAAGCGATCGGAGTTGCTCGCCCGGTCCTATCCCCGACAGCATCAGGAGGCGCGGCGAATTGATCGCGCCCGCGCAGAGCAGGGTCTCCATGTCTGGCCGCACGAGCCGACCCGGCAGCCGCACGCCGGTGCACCGGCCGCGCTCGATCACCAAACCCAGTACCTGCGTCCCGAGCAGCAGATCAACCGCGGCTCCCTCGAGACGCCCGAGATAGGCCGTCGCCGCGTCATCCCGACGGTGTCCCCTGATACTGAGCTGGTTCCACCCGACTCCCGTGGTGATCGCTCCGCCCAGATCGGGCGTCATCGGAAACCCGAGTTCGCGGGAGGCCTCGATGAAGGCCGATGCGACAGGCGTACGATCCGTTACGTCGGCAAGCGAGAGCACGTGCAGCGGGCCATCGCCGCCCCGCCATTGGCTGGCCCCGCCAGAAAACGTCTCCGCGCGCTTGAAATAGGGCAGCAGATCGGCGTAGCGCCATCCCGCGGGCCAGCGGTCATAAGCTGCCGGATGCCCGCGCTGATAGGCGAGAGCGTTGATTGCGCCGGAGCCTCCGAGGACCTTCCCCCTGGGATACGGAACGACGCGGCCGCCCAGCCCCGCCTGCGGAACCGTTTTGTATCCCCAATCGACCGAACTGCCCTGAAGCTGGGGCCAGTCGGGCGGATCGGCGATGGCGGGGAGGTTGGCGGGACCACCGGCTTCGATCAGAAGCACCCGGCGTCCAGCTCGGGCGAGACGATAGGCCAGCACGCAGCCGGCGGAGCCTGCCCCGATGATGGCGTAGTCGTAGGCGGGGCGTAGCTGACGGGTCGAAGTGAGGGTGCGCACGCCGGAGGCCGCCGCCGGCGGAGCGTATCCGGAGAGGGCCAGCCCGCCACCGAGAGCGGCCGTCACGACCTCCCGGCGATTGAGTTGATTGATGAGCAATACCGCGCCGCTCACGCCATGGAAATTCCAGGCACGCCGTGCCCCCGTCAGTTCATGGGTCTAGAACGACCACCGGGATCTCGCGCTCCGTCTTGCTCTGGTAGTCGGCGTAGGGCGGCCAGAACCTAAGTGCTTCCTGCCACAACCGCGCGCGCTCCTCGCCTGTTGCAGTCCTGGCCCGCGCCTTGATGCGAGTCGTGCCCACCTGCACCTCTGCCTCCGGGTTGGCCAGGAGATTGCGATACCAACCCGGATGCTCAGGGGACCCGCCTTTTGAGGCGACCACGAAGTAGCTGTCGCCGGCCTTACCGTAAAACAGCGGAAAGACGAACTTCTCCCCGGACCTCCGCCCTGTGGTCGTGAGCAGCAGCGAGGGCACGGTCATCTCGGAATAGCCCGGCGGTGTGATCGTGAACATGTGCCCGTCCGTGCCGCCGCTGGAGAGATATCGCTTCGCATGGTCCTGCATCCAGCCCGGCAGGTTCGGTGCCAGCTTGGCCTCGTTCATCGCGTTGTCCTTCCGTTGGAGGGGGAGAGCATATCGGCTGAAGTAGTACCGGGCCACCGGCACCCGATTCGCGCGGCATCCGAGATGCGGGCCTTCTCCCAGAGAGTGTTCGGATCCCAGTCCCTTTTCCTGCTCCAGTTTTCATTCCCACACCCCGCCCCACTTGCGACTGCTCCCCGTAAACGGCGCTGGCGTCGGCGAGGGTGTCATGCGGTGCACCCGTCCTAAAACTCTTTGCGACCGGACAGATAGAGGAAGAGAGCGGTCGGCGCTGGCCGCGACGGGTTAGGGTCTAGAGAGCGGCTCTGGGCCGCCCGTCCGGAGATCTCCCATGCTTTAAACCGCGCTTTCACGCTCCACGTCCGGGTACCGGCGTGGCGGGCCGCCCGTTTCCCGGCGCCTACAAGGCCGACATCAGCCGTGGCGAGCGGATCGGCCTGTCTCATCCGAATGGTTCTCCCGCCCCGATGAGCGTTACCAGAACGCTCGAGGCCGACGACGGCCGCGTCGAGCTGCGCGCCGTGACCGGCCCCGAGGTACGGCCGCATCTGAGATTACGAGCTGGTCGAGGCTGTGCAACGGATCGCCGGCGATGGCACTGGCGACAACACGCGCTGGAAGGTTCCAGGCCTGCTGGATTGGTCGACGATGCGGCACGATCCGTTTGTCGAAATTACAAAGAATGCCACCACGCTCTACGCGTCCGACCGCGACGTTTTTTTCTCGTTGACGAAAAGCACCCGATCGAGGACGAATAGGTTCGTCTCGCTATTCCAGATACGGCGTCAGCACAGCTTCGATCCATTTCATGAATGCGCGGACTTGGCGCGACAGGTTGCGCCGATGCGCTACGATGAGGGACACGGCGAGCGCCCGGCGACGAAAATCGGGTATGATCTCCACAAGCGCTCCACTCTCCAAGTATCGGCCAATCCCCAAGAGTGGCGCCTGAATCAGGCCCAGGCCGGCGAGGGCGGCGGCTTCGTAGGTCTGCGCGCTGTTGACGTGTAGCGCACCCGGCAACTGAAGCGTCGCGTAGCTGTCGCCGTCCGGATATTCCCATCCATAGGATGTTGCGCCCAGCAGCATCGAGAAATGAATTGTCCGATGATCCTGACGCTGGAGATCTTCTAGCGATCGAGGGACGCCATGGCGCGCCAGATAGGCGGGACTGGCAGCGTTGACCATGCGCAACAGGCCCAGCGGGCGGGCAATCAGCGTCTCTTCCCGGATGGGACCGAGCGCAATACGCAGTCAAACCCCTCTTGAACCAGATCGACTTGCCGATCCGTACTCGACACCTCCAGCTCCAACTCGGGGTGAGTCGCCATGAAATCCGGCAAGGCCGGCACGATCGTCGTGCGTGCCACCTCGGTCGGAAGATCGACCCGTAAACGCCCGCGAAGTGCCACGCGATCGCTTGCGAACATTGAATGCAGATCATCGACTTCAGCAAGCAGATCGCGGGCACGGGCATGAAATGCGCGTCCGTCCTCGGTCAACTGCACGCTGCGCGTCGTCCGGTGCAGGAGCCTGACACCGACTTCTTCTTCCAGCTTCCGGACTGCCGTTGAGGCCCTCCCCTTTTGGATGCCAAGGCTATCGGCCGCGCGGGTGAAGCTTCCCATTTCCGCTATCGTTATGAAAATGAGGATGGGTTCGAGATTCTGCATTTTCGTGCCCGGGTATTGTTCGCCGCAGAGAGAACAGTGAGTTCGGTTCCCCGGTGTTTATCATACCAGAGAGACACAGTAGCAGTACACCTCGAAGATAGGTGACCCCCTCGGAGGCCGACAAATGTCTGAAACTATGAACCTGCATCGAGTGCCCGAAGCCATGACCTTGCGTCGCAGCCTGTGGGCCGGCCGAATAATGAGCGCGTTTGTCGTTACCGCTCTGGTGGCAGACGGCACCGTTCAGCTTTTCGCGCCGGCACAGATCGCAGCATGTTGCACGAAACCGGGTTCGCGATGGACCTGACCCGTGTCGTGGGTCCGATCATACTCGCCTGCGCCATCCTTTACGCCATCCCGGCCACCGCCGTCCTCGGCGCGATCCTGGTGACGGGCTTTTTGGGAGGTGCGATCTGCGCCCATGTCCGCATCGGGGAGTTGGGGTCGCCGCCGGAAATCGTTTCCCTGCTTCTGGGCGCGCTGACATGGGGCGGCCTCTACGCGCGCGATCCCCGTATCCGGGCCATTCTGCCGCTCATCCGTTAAACCAACAGGCGCAGTGCTCTGTCCCTCAAGATCAGGAGAAAAAGGCATGTTTTTAGTAATGGGAATCACGGGAAAAGTTGGCGGCGCGACGGCGGAACATCTGCTGGCGCACGGCAAGGAGGTACGCGCGCTCGTCCGCAATCGCGAGAAGGCGGCTAACTGGGTGAACCAGGGCGTGGAACTGGTAGACGGCGATTGGAATGATTCGGCAGCCATCGAGCAAGCGCTTAAAGGCGTCGAAGGCGCGTTCGTCATGTTGCCGGCTGTCTGGGCGCCCTCGCCCGATTGCAAAGAAGCAAAGGGCGTGATTGCAAACTACGTCGAGGCGCTCACCAAGGCCGCGCCGCCGCGAGTGGTTGCGCTTTCGTCGATGGGTGCGAACAGAACCAGCGGGCTCGGGATGATCACGGCCTTGTCGCTTCTGGAGCAAGGTTTTCGCGACCTGATATCGCCAATCGCATTTGTGCGCGCAGGTGGATTCTTTGAAAACTTCCTCTACGGCTTGCAGGTCGCCCGGGGCGGAACGCTACCGGTCTACTACAATCCGACAAACCGGAAATCGACCATGGTCGCGACGAACGACATCGGCGCGGAGGTCGCAACCCTTTTGACCGGGCCAGCGTGGTCAGGGCAGCGCGTCGTCGAGCTTGGTTCGATGGTCAGCGCGGATGAAGTCGCGGCTCAGTTGGGCGAAGTCATGGAGCGCGACGTCAAGGCGTTTACCGTCCCACGAGCCGGGTGGCCAGCAGCGTTCGAGCAGTTCGGCATCCCGAAGGGCCACACCGGACCTGCCGAAGAAATGTTTGAGGCCGTGAACGCAGGATGGATGGACCTCGGAGTCGAGGGTGCGGAGCACGTAGCGGGTACGACGTCCGCACGCGATGTATTCGAGGCTGCACAGAACGCCGCCAAGGCGTAAGGCCGGGACGGATCAGGCATGAGACGGAGACTGCCCGCTTCTGCGTCGGACCCGGCGCGGCCGCACCCGTGGGCGGCAGAGTGCGCGCGGTCGCGGCGTGGCAAGTTCCACGATCAGCGCTTCCAGGCTCGCAGGCGTGTAGCCGTTAAGGAAGCGCGCGGTTTCGCTCTCGACGCGAAAGGCATGCCGAGCGGCGAGGCAAGAGCCCGCCCGAGCAGATGACCGGCCAAGCCCATTCGTACTGGCTCACTCTGCTCGGCTTGGGAACCCTTCAGCCGTAGCGGGATTAATCCGGCGAGGCTGATCGCCGCCCCATAGGACACCTGGTCAGGCGCTGCCTGGCCTTCGCAGACCGGCATTCCCGCGCGCCTGGGTCACCCAAAGCGAACAGATTCTAACCACGCCTGGCTGGCTCCCGACCCGAAGCCGTTCTTCTTGACCGATCCGGAGGCTCCCTGGTTTGCAGCGAGCCAGGCTTGATCGGAGCCTCCTTGGTTTCCGCGTCGCGCGCCATCCGGTGCCGGCGCAGCGTCTCGACGAAGGCAACGAGCGCCTGCGGCGCTTGCCAGCGTGACGGATAGTAGAGGAAAAAGCCAGGGAGGCTGTTCACCATCGGCTGACCGCAGCAGGTCTGGTCTAGCGGGTACGATATATCGAGGCCGAACCGCTCCAGCAGCTCCAGCGTCGCGATGCCGACCTCGGGGTAGAACGCATCGATGTAACAGGGAACGAACAGTCCGACGCGCATGACGCCTCCTCGTGCCGCCGAGTCAGTTGCCGTCCCCGGTCCCGATCTCCCGCGGACGCGCCCGAGCCTCCTCCGCGCTCTCGTAGATGCGCGGCATCGAGAAATTGCCGTAGTTGTCCATGGAACCTTCCCTCACTCTGCGTTTCTCATTTCCGCTTCGGCGGCATCAGGTCCGTAATCGTGCCTGCGAACATCTCCGAGGCCATGCCGAACGTCTCGGAGAGGGTCGGGTGAGGATGGATGGTGAGCGCGATGTCCTCAGCGTCGGCTCCCATCTCGATCGCGAGGGCGGCTTCGGCGATCAGATCGCCGGCGTTCGGGCCGACCATGCCGCAGCCGATGATGCGGTCGGTGGCTTCATCGAAAAGAACCTTGGTCACGCCCTCGTCGCGGCCGAGCGAGAGGGAGCGGCCGCTCGCCGCCCAGGGGAAGGTGCCCTTCCCGTACTTGACGCCGCGCGCCTTGGCCTCGTTCTCGGTCAGGCCGACCCAGGCGACCTCGGGATCGGTGTAGGCGACCGACGGGATCACCTTGGCGTCGAAGAAGCTGTTCCTGCCGGCGGCGGCCTCGGCCGCGACATGGCCCTCGTGGACCGCCTTGTGGGCGAGCATGGGCTGACCCACGATGTCGCCGATGGCGAAGATGTGCGGCACGTTGGTGCGCATCTGCTTGTCCACGGCGACATAGCCGCGCTCGTCCGTCGCGACGCCGGCATTCTCCGCGCCGATCAGCTTGCCATTGGGGCGGCGGCCGACGGCGACGAGGACGCACTCGAAGGTGGCGGTGGGCGGCGCCTTGCCGCCTTCGAGATGGGCGACCAGGCCGTCCGGGGTCGCATCCACCCGCGTCACCTTGGTCTTGAGGTGGATCGCGTCGTAGCGCTTCTCGATCCGCTTCATCAGCGGCGTCACGATGTCCCTGTCAGCGCCGGGTATGATCTGGTCCATCAACTCCACGACCGTCACTTTCGAACCGAGGGCGTGATAGACGGTCGCCATCTCCAGCCCGATGATGCCGCCGCCAAGGACGAGAAGGCGCTTCGGGATATTCGCGATCGCCAGTGCCCCCGTGGAGTTGATAACGCGGGGGTCGCCGTGAGGGATGAAGGGCAGCGTGACCGGCTCGGAGCCGGCGGCGATGATGGCCTGCTCGAAGGTGACCGTCCTGATGCCTTCCCGGCCCTGGATCTCGACCTGGTTGAGGGAGACAAACTTGCCAATGCCCTCGACGACGGTCACCTTGCGCTGCTTGGCCAAGCCGGTGAGGCCGCCCGTCAGACGCTTCACGATGCCGTCCTTCCATCCGCGCAGCTTGTCGAGATCGGTCGCGGGCGGGGCGAAGCCCAGGCCGTGCTCGGACATCTCCTGCGTCTCGGAGACGACTTTGGCGGCGTGCAGCAGCGCCTTGGACGGGATGCAGCCGACATTGAGGCAGACGCCGCCGAGAGTGGGCCAGCGTTCGACGAGCACAACCTGCTTCCCGAGGTCGGCGGCGCGGAAAGCAGCGCTGTAGCCGCCCGGTCCGGCGCCGAGAACCAGCATTTCCGCGTGCAGGTCTCCTTTGGCGGCGCTCGGCGGACGCGCGGCGGGGGCAGGGGGCGGCATGGCGACCGTCGCCTTGCCGAGCGGGGCCGCCGCCTGGCCGGTCCGCAACCTCATGATGGTGTTGCCCTCGGAAACGCGGTCGCCCAGCTTGACGAGCAGCTGCGAGACCGTGCCGGCGGCGGGAGCCGGGATGTCCATGCTCGCCTTGTCGGACTCCAGCGTGATGAGCGGGTCGTCCTTCGCGACCCTGTCGCCCGCCGCGACATGGACTTCGATGATCGGCACGTCCTTGAAGTCGCCGATATCCGGGATGGCGACATCGATCTCGTCGTATACGCCCGCCGGCGAGCCATAGCTGGACGGCGGCCCTTCCGGCACCGCGCCCGCTTCCTGACGAATGGTCTCCTTGGGCGGCGTGGCGGCCGCGCCGGCCGCTTCCATGAGCATGATGAGGTCGCCCTCGGAGACCTTGCTCGCCGAGCTGGACCTTCAGCTCCGTCACCGTGCCCGCGCGAGGGCAGGGGACATCCATTGTGGCCTTGTCGGACTCAAGCGTGATCAGCGGGTCCTCGGGATTGACCGAGATACCCGGCGCCACGTGGATCTCGATGACCGGAACGCCCTTGAAATCCCCGATATCGGGGACGTGGATCTCGACGATCGCCATCGCTGTTTCCTTCCGGTCAGAGCACCAGCCGGCGCACGTCCTCCAGGACGTGGCAGAGGTGGCGCGCGAAGCGGGCGGCGAGGGCGCCGTCGATCACGCGGTGGTCGTAGGAGAGGGAGATCGGCAGCATCAGCCGGGGCTTGAACTCGGTTCCGTCCCACACCGGCGCCATCTTCGAGCGCACGACGCCAAGGATCGCCACCTCGGGGGCGTTGACGATCGGAGTGAAGGCGGTGCCGCCGATGCCGCCGAGGGACGAGATGGTAAAGCTCGCGCCCTGCATGTCCGCCGCGCCCAGCTTGCCCTCGCGGGCCCTCTTGGAGATCGCGCCCATCTCCTGGCTCAGCTCGGTGATTCCCTTACGGTCCACGTCGCGGAGCACGGGAACGACGAGCCCGTCCGGCGTGTCCACGGCGATGCCGATATGGTAATATCTTTTAAGGATAAGCGCGTCCTTCTCGGGGGAGAGCGAGGCGTTGAACTCCGGGAACTGCCTCAGCGCCGAGACGCTCGCCTTGAGCAGGAAGGCGAGCATCGTGACCCGGTAGCCCTTGTCCCTCGCCGCCCTGTCCAATTCCTTCCGATATTCCTCCAGCTCGGTGATGTCCGCCTCGTCGTTCTGGGTAACGTGCGGCACGTTGAGCCAGGCGCGGTGCAGATGCGGGCCGGAGATACGCTTGATGCGCGACAGCGGCCTTGTCTCGATCGGGCCGAACTTGGAGAAGTCCTGCGCCGGGATCTCGGGAATGCCGGCGCCGGCGGCCGGGGCCGCGGGCGCCGCGGGCGCGGCGGGGCCGCGCAGGAAGCCGAGCACGTCCTCCTTGGTGATGCGCCCTTTCTCGCCGCTGCCCTTCACGCGAGTCAGATCGACGCCCAGCTCGCGCGCGACCCGGCGGATGCTAGGGCTGGCGTGGACCTGGCCGAGATCGGCGACCCTGTTGATGCGCGGTGCCGGCGGCGCCGACGGCGGCGCCGAGTTGCGCGGGCGCGCCGGGCGGGGCGGACGGCGGCGCGGGGGGCGCCGTGCTTGCCTGGGCGGCGGGCTGGCGGCTCCTGCTGGGAGAGCAGCGAAGGGGGCTGCGTCATCGCCCCCTCCTCGTTGCCGCGAAGCTGCAGGACCGGGCTGCCCTCGCTCACCTTGTCGCCGACCTTGACCAGGAGCTTCTCGACCGTGCCGGAGGCGGGCGAGGGCACGTCCATGGTCGCCTTGTCGGATTCCAGCGTGACAATCGGATCCTCGGCGTTGATCGGCTCCCCTTCCTTCACATGGACTTCGATTATGGGGACATCCTTGAAGTCGCCGATATCGGGCACTTTGACTTCGGTGGCCGCCACGTTTTCCTCCCCTGCTTGTTGATCCCCGCGCGCTCGGCGGGCGGCTTTAGCTCCTCGCGGGGCTGGGCTTCTCCGGATCGATGCCGAACTTGCGGATCGCATCCGCCGCGAGCTTCGCCTCGATCTTGCCGTCCCGCGCCAGCGCATGGAGCGCCGCGACGGTGACATAGTACCGATCCACCTCGAAGAAGGCGCGGAGCTTGCGGCGGTAGTCTGACCGGCCGAACCCGTCCGCGCCCAGCACCCTGTAGCGTCCCGGCACGAACGGCCTGATCCCGTCGGCGAACGCCTTCATGTAGTCCGCCGCCGCGATCGCCGGTCCCTCCCGTCCGGCCAGGCACTGCTCGACATAGCTTTTGCGCTGCGGCTGGTCGGGATGCAGCATGTTCCAGCGCTCTGCCTCCAGCCCCTCGCGACGCAGCTCGGTGAAGCTCGGGCAGCTCCAGACATCGGCTCCGACGCCGTACTCAGAGAGCAGATCGGCGGCGGCGATCACCTCACGCAGGATGGTGCCGCTGCCGAGCAACTGCACCCGCTTCCCCTTCGCGTCGGACGCAGCCGGCCTGAGCAGGTACATGCCCTTGATGATGCCCTCCTGCGCGCCTTCCGGCAGCGCGGGGTGGTGGTAGTTCTCGTTCATCAAAGTGATGTAATAAAAGACGTCCTCCTGATCCTGCATCATCCGGCGCAGCCCGTTCTGAACGATCACGGCGACCTCATAGGAGAAGGTCGGGTCGTAGGAGACGCAGTTCGGGATGGTGGAGGAGAGAATGTGGCTGTGCCCGTCCTCGTGTTGCAGCCCCTCCCCGTTCAAGGTGGTGCGGCCCGCGGTCGCACCGAGCAGGAAGCCCCGCGCGCGCATGTCGCCGGCCGCCCATGCGAGGTCGCCCACCCGCTGGAAGCCGAACATCGAGTAATAGATATAGAATGGGATCATGGGGAAGTTGCTGGAGCTGTAGGACGTCGCTGCCGCGATCCATGACGACATCGCGCCGGGCTCGTTCAACCCTTCCTGCAAGATCTGCCCCTTCTGGTCCTCCTTATAGAACATGAGCTGGTTGGCGTCCTCGGGACGGTAGAGCTGGCCAAGCTGGCTGTAGATGCCGAACTGCCGGAACATCCCCTCCATGCCGAAGGTGCGGCTCTCGTCGGGCACGATGGGCACGACGTGCTTGCCGACCGTCTTGTCGCGCAAAAGCGTGTTCAGGATGCGCACGAACGCCATTGTGGTGGAGATCGTGCGGTCGCCGGTGTCCTTGAGCTGGCCTTCGAACGCCGACAGCGCGGGCACCGGCAGCGAGGCCGACTTCGCCCGGCGTGCCGGCAGGTAGCCGCCCAGCGCCGCCCGGCGCTCATGCAGATAGGCCAGCTCCGCGCTGCCCTCGGGGAAGCGCAGGAATGGCACCTCCCTGAGCTGCTTCTCGGACAGCGGCAGGCCGAAGCGGTCGCGGAACTCGCGCAGATGCGCCTCGCCCATCTTCTTCTGCTGGTGGGTGATGTTCTGGCCCTCGCCCGCCTCGCCCATCCCGTAGCCCTTGACCGTCTTGGCGAGGATCACGGTGGGCTGGCCCTGGTGCTTGGAGGCGGCGGCGTAGGCGGCATACACCTTGTTCGGGTCATGGCCGCCGCGGGCCAGCGCCCAGATCTGGTCGTCGCTCATATCCTCGACGAGGGCGCGGGTCTCGGGATACTTGCCGAAGAACTGCTCGCGGACATAGGCGCCGTTCTTGCTCTTGAAGTCCTGATAGTCGCCGTCAACGCACTCCTCCATGCGCTGGAGGAGCATCCCGCTCGTGTCTTTGGCAATGAGCCGATCCCATCCCGAGCCCCAGATCACCTTGATGATGTTCCAGCCGGCGCCGCGGAACTCGGCCTCCAGTTCCTGGATGATCTTGCCGTTGCCGCGCACCGGCCCGTCGAGCCGCTGTAGATTGCAGTTGACGACGAAAACGAGGTTGTCGAGACGCTCGCGCCCCGCCATCCCGATAGCGCCGAGGCTCTCCGGCTCGTCCGTCTCGCCGTCGCCCAGGAACGCCCAGACCTTGCGCCGCGCCGTGTCCACGAGGCCGCGGTGGCCCAGGTACTTGAGGAAGCGGGCCTGGTAGATGGCCATGATCGGGCCGAGGCCCATGGACACGGTCGGGAACTGCCAGAAATGCGGCATCAGCCAGGGATGCGGGTACGAAGACAGGCCCTTGCCGTCCACCTCCTGGCGAAAATTGAGCATCTGCTCCTCGCTGAGGCGCCCTTCAAGGAAGGCGCGGGCATAGAAGCCCGGCGAGGAATGGCCCTGTAAGTAGATGAGGTCGCCGCCGTGCCGCTCGGTGGCGCCATGCCAGAAGTGCATGAAGCCCACGTCGTAGAGCGTCGCCGCCGACTGGAACGAGGCGATGTGACCGCCGAGCTCACTGCTCTCCTTGTTGGCGCGCAGCACGGTCGCCAGCGCGTTCCAGCGGATGAGCGAGCGGATGCGGTGCTCGATCGCGCGGTCGCCGGGGTGCCGCTCCTCGCGGTCGGGCCGGATGGTGTTGAGGTAGGGAGTGCTGGCCAAGTAGGCAACCGGCGCGCCCTGCCTGCGCGCCTCGTCGGCCAGCTGTTCCAACAGAAACTGGACGCGTTCCTGCCCCTCGAAGGCGAGCACGGACTCGAGCGCCTGGCGCCACTCCTGCGTCTCAACCGGATCGATGTCGCGGAATGCATCCATGATGATCGCCCTCAAGAAAAAATGGGGTTGACAGCGGGTCGCAAGCCTCCGGCCCACGCCGATCACCCGTGCCGGATCGAACGGCTTAGCGGCGGATCTGCGGATCACAAGGATTTACAGGATTTCTCAAGCTGGTCCAGTCAGCCGTCCCCTCTTCGTCAGGGAGGTATTAGGCAAGCGGAAAGGGCATCGCGCTCCGGCGCGCGCATAGCACCACGCCCTTGCGGTCTCGCCAACTGTCCCTCGGCGCATGATCGGGAGGGCGGCCAGCACCTCGCGCGTGTCGCGCATCCGCGGAAGCGACGTGGCGCTCACGAACGAGCCGATCTTTATCCGCCCCACCCGGCGGCGCCCGGGAGGCGAGGAGTCAGGCCGCTTGGCTGCGGCGCTCGGCGGACGCGCCGAAGCGCCCGGAGAGAAGGGTGCCGGCGTCGGGCGCCACCGTCTTGAGGCCAAGCCGCTCCAGCATCTGGAACGCCGTGCAGACGGAGGCCGAGACGACGGGCAGGCCGGTGCGGCGCTCGGCCTCGGGGATGGCGCCCAGCGATGGCATCTGCACGCAAGCCGAGAGCACGAGAGCATCCACGCCCGCGTATTTGAGGTTGGGCAGGCTGTCGAGCACCAGCATGGGATCGCGCGCGCCGACCTCCAGATTGTCCTCGATCTCGAGCGCCACCCGGTCATGCACCTCGATGCCCTCGGCCTCGATGTAATCGCACACGAACTTCGTCAAGGGCTTCATATAAGGGGCGATCACCGAGATCTTCTTCGCGCCCAGCGTGCGCAGCCCATGGATCAGGGCGCCGGCGCTGGTAACGACGGGCGCCGCGGCGCCATTCTCCGCCGCCGCCCGGTGCAGCCGCGCCTCGGACTCACGGTGATAGCCCTTCCCCATGCTCATGATGGCGACCAGGCAGGCATAGCCCAGCACGTCTACATGCGCATCGGACAGCTCGAGCGCGCAGCGGTCGGAGTCCCGGTCCATCGCCTCCAGTTCCTGTTTCGTTACCTTCTTCATCCGCATCCGGCTGGAATGGAAGGTGAAGCGCTCGGGCTCGATGGTTTCCCGTCCGCGCAGGACTGCGGGGATTTCGGTCTCCATCGTGGTATTGGAACTCGGGACAATCTGACCGATGCGGATATAGGGCTTGCTGGGCATGGATGGCCTCCTTCCACTTCCTATGAACGCGACAGGTCGCGACACAATAATGCGATTGCGAGGGGGCGAGCCGAGCTGGACGCTGCCGACCCATCTGTCTCGCATTCGATTGAGAGCCGAAGAACGGGCGCCCGGGATTCGAAGGCATGGCCCTGAACATCGCCCTCGTCATCGCCATCGCGGCCCTCCTGCCGGTCAGCTTGTGCGACCCAGTTGAATGGCCTGCGAAGACGGTTCGAACTCTCGAGCGAGATCAGTCGGGTCGCGGCCGGCGCGCACCAAATCGACCATCTGACGGCGGAACTCAGGTGAATACGGCGGTCGGGCTCTCGGCATCTGTGAAGCCTCCTCTGGAAGCCTGAAGGGCTCCACCAAACCGGGTGAACTCCAGCTTTCACATAGCCAGTGAGGGTACGGTTCCACCCGTTGGCGCCCGCAAGCACACCCAACGCTGCATTGGGCTCACTGCATCAGCGTCCTCCAGTCCACCCCCGACTCGAAGGCCGCGGCGGCGCGATAGATCGTCTCCTCGTCGAACATCCGCCCGACCAGCATCATCCCGACCGGCAGTCCGTCCGCCAGGCCGCAGGGCAGGTTCATCGAGGGATGGTGCGTGCAGTCGAATGGCGCGGTGTTCGGCAGCATCTCGAACGCGCGCTGGATTATCAGGTTCGTGGGGGCGTCTGCCGGCGGAAGCGGCGTCGCCGTCATCGGCAGGGTCGGCATCAGCAGCAGGTCGTAGCGAGACAGCACAGCGTCGTACGCCGCGCGCAGGCGCCGTACCAAGTTCTGCGCCTTGCCGTAATAATGGCCGCGATGGCGCGTAGTCATGTAGTGGCCCAGCAGCATCGTGTTCTTCAGCGACTCTGACAACTCGTCTGCGCGGGTGCGCCAGGCGCTGTGGAAGTTCATCAACGACGTGAGGTACAGCCCCTGCCAGTTGAAGCCGAAGCCGTTGCCCAGCATCATCTGCACCGTGGCCCCCTCGGCTGCGATCGGCAGCCAGATGGCCGGGCCGACGCGGTGCATCGGAATCGATACCGTCTCCACCGAGGCTCCCAGTCCGCGGAAACGGTCAGCCGCCTCACGCACCAGCGTGTCGGACGCCCGCATCGATTGTGGGTGGCCAAAACCTTCGTCCACCACCGCGATCCGCAGACCCGCCGCTCCGCATCGCAACGCGTCCCGGTACGGCTTCGCTAATGCTCCGTACTGGCGCGGATCGAGGCCATCCGGCCCGGCCAGCACCTCCAGCAGCAGCGCGTTGTCCTCAACCGTCGCGGTCATCGGCCCGGTGTGGTCGATCGTCAGCTCGATCGGCATGATGCCGGTGTAAGGTACCAGCCCGTGCGTCGGCTTCATGCCGTAGATGCCGCAGAATGAGGCCGGCATGCGGATGGAACCGCCCTGGTCGCCACCCAGCGCCATCGGAACGTCTCCCGCCGCTACCACGGCTCCGCTGCCCGAGGAGGAGCCGCCCGCCGAATAGCCCCTCCGATGCGGGTTATGCACGGGCCCGGTCGAGCTGGTATGGCTGCCGCCGGAGAAGCAGAAAAACTCACAGACCGTTTTGCCTACGATGGTGCCGCCGGCATCTAGGATGCGCGTCGCCACGGTGGCGTCCACGTCGGGCATGTAGCCCTCCATCGTGGAGGCGCCGTTCATCATCGGCACCCCGGCGAGGCAGATATTATCCTTCAGCGCGACGGTCTTGCCCTTCAGCTTGCCTGATCCGGCCCCCTCGATCGTGGTCTTCACGTACCAAGCGCCATGCGGGTTCTCCTCGGCATCCGGGCGCCGCCCCGGGGTGCGCGGGTAAGCAACTTGCGGTAGTTCGTCCGCCATTTGGTCGATGACATTGTATGCGTCGATGCTGCCGATCAGACAGTCGCGGTGTATAGTCAGTTCGCTCTCGCTCATGGTCAGGCCGAGATCTTCGGCAACGTCCTGCAACTGCGCGACAGTCGGAAGCTTGATAGTGCCGAGGGGCATGGTCGTCCTCCGTTGATGATTTCATCTCAGCCCATTCCGACGAACTCGGCGACCAGCGCGGGATCGCTGAGAGTCTCGAGCGGGATGTCGCTGACAATTCGCCCGCGCTGGATCAGCAGCGCACGGTCGGCCAGTGCGTGGATGAAATCCAGGTTCTGCTCGACCAGCAGCACGGTCAACGCGAGGCGGCGGCGCAGCGCTCCGATCCGCTCGATCAAGGCCTGGATGATGGAGGGCTGGATGCCCTCGGTCGGCTCGTCAAGCAGCAAGATCCGAGGCCGGCCGCACAGGGCGCGAGCGACGGCGAGCAACTGCTGCTCCCCGCCCGACAGCGCGCCACCGGGGCGGTCGAGAAGGCGGGTCAGCTCGGCGAAATCTTTCAGGACCTCCTCCATGGCGGAAACCGGAGCCCGACCGGCGACGGCGGCGAAGCGCAGGTTTTCCCGCACTGAGAGACCGGGAAAGATCTGTCGCCCTTGCGGCACATACCCCAGCCCAATGCGGGCTCGCGCATGAGTCGGCAGGCGCTCAACCGCCCGTCCGTCCAATTCGATCGTGCCGCCCTTGCACGGAATCAATCCCATGACGGTCTTGAGCAACGTGGTCTTGCCCATCCCGTTGTGACCAAGGATACCGACGCAGCTGCCTGCCTCCACCTCCAGCGAGACGCCGCGCAGCACCTCGATGCGCCCGTAACCGGACACGACGTCGCGGAGGCGGATCATGCCAACGCGGCCTCTCCCCGACTGACGGGCCTGCCGAGATAGACGTCGCGCACGCGCGGATCGGCGAGCACGCGGTCAACGCTGTCCTCGATCAGCACGCGTCCCTGGTGGAGCACAGTGACGGTCTGCGCGATGGCGCGGATGAACTGCATGTCGTGCTCCACCACGATGATGGCGTGGCGGCGGTTCAGTTCGCGGATTAGTGCGGCGGTGCGGCCGGTCTCCTCGGCGCTCATTCCCGCGGTGGGTTCATCGAGAATGATCAGGTCGGGCTCGGGCGCGACCACCATCGCCACCTCGACCAGTTGACGCTGGCCGTGCCCGAGGCGGCCCACCTCGCGCCTCGCCAGCGCCGCGATCCCGAGCCGCTCGAGCGCCGCGAGCGCGCGGCAGCGTGATTCCGCCTCGTTGTGCAGACGACGCACCGCCAGCACGACGCTCTCCATGACATCCAGCCCGTCGAACAGGGAGGGGATCTGGGTCTTGATGCCGACACCAAGGCGGGCGACGGCGAAGCTGTCGAAGCCGGTCACGTCACGGCCCCGCCAGAGGATGCGTCCGCTGGTCGGCTTGTACTGCCCGGTGAGGCATTTGAAGAAGGTGCTCTTGCCCGCACCGTTCGGGCCAATCAGACAACGCAAGTCGCCCTCGGCAACTGTGAGGCTGACGCCGTCCACGGCGCGCACGCCGCCGAAATGCATTCCCAGGTTCTCGGTGGCCAGCAGGGGGATCATCGCTCTGCCCCGCGCCGCTGCAGTCGAGACAACGCCGCGGTTGCGGTGGGGAGGATGCCACGTGGGATCGCGAGCACCACCGCCATCAGGATCACGCCGAGGATCAGGCTCGGATTGACCTTGCCCAGGGTTCCCGCCCAGGTGGTGAGTATCTGCAGCAGGATCGCGCCGAGGATCGGTCCGATCAGCGTCCCGAGGCCGCCAACCATTACCCAGATGATGATCTGTCCGGAATAGAACAGCGAGAACATGGTCGGGCTGACGAACACGCAATTGGCGAACAGCAGTCCCGCCAGCCCGCCCATCGCCCCGCCCAAGACAAAGATACCGAGCTTGTACAGCCGCACGTCGTAGCCGAGCAGCTCGGCCCGGATCTCGTTCTCCTTGACCGCTACCACGACGCGGCCGAAGCGGCTGTGCAGCAAAAGTTTGCAGGCGACATAGCACAACGCCAGGCACGCCACGGCGACGATGAAGATCTGCTCGGGCGGCAGCGGATTGCCTGGATCCCCCGGCAGGTTCAGCGGCGGGGTGGACGGGATGCCGTTGAACCCGCCCAACGGTGCGACGCCGATGTGCCACTCCTCCCCGGCGGTCGAGTTCGCGAAATTGAACAGGATCAGCGTGACGGTCAGTGTGATGACGCCGATGTAGACATCGCTGATTCGTCCAAAGAACATCAGGTAGCCCAGGATCGCCGCCGCTGCTGCCGGCACCAAGAGCGCAATCGGAACCGCCCAGCTCGTGCCCGCGAGATTGAGCGCCGCGATAGCATAGGAATAGCCGCCCAGCCCAAAGAACGCCGCTTGTCCGAAGCAAAGGATACCGCCGAAACCCCAGACCAGCGCCAAGCTCAGCGCCAGCACTGCCATGGAGACGTAGATGGTCGCATTGATCAGCGCGAACAGCTGTAGTACCCGCGGAAAGCTCCACGCACAGAGCGCCGCCAGCGCCAGAGCCGTCGTGATCTCGGCCCATGGGCGCCTGTCGGTCATAGTGAGCGTCGGAAGAAGCGCCCGGTTATGCCCCGGGGCAGAAGGCGCAGCAGCACGATGGCGGCCGCCAGCATGACGACCTCGCCCAGCACGGGAGTGGTGAAAAACGTGCCGAGCGTGGACACGGACCCGAGCAGCGCCGAGGCGGAGAGCGTGCCAGCCAGCATCGCCGCGCCGCCCGTGACCACGGTGATGAAGGCGCGCGCGATGTAGACGGTGCCCATGGTTGGGACGACGCCGGAGAACGGCGCGATCAGCGCCCCGGCCAGGCCGGAGAGCGCCGCACCGGCCGCGAAGGTAACAGCGTAGACCCGGCCGGGCGACACGCCGAGTGCCGCCGCCATGTCGGGATTCTGCATGGTGCCACGCGCGATCAGCCCAGCCGGGGTGAGACGGAGCACCGCCCAGGTGCCAGCCAACGGTACCGCCGCCGCGCCGATCAGGAATAGCGCGTAGCTGGAGCTGCGGAAGCCGCCGATCGAGATGCTGCCGAGAGGCGCGGAGAAGCCGCTGACCGAGTTGCCGAAGACCATGGTCACCGCCCCGATCAGCGCCAGTGACAACCCCCAGGTCGCCAGCATCGTATCCAGCATCCGGCCGTACAGCCTGCGGATCACCAGGCGCTCCACCACGGCGCCGATCGCCCCGACGACCACCGGGGCGACGACCAGCATCGCCGGCCAGATGTTCAGTCCGGCGCGCGCGGACACGACCGCGCTGTAGGCGCCGAGCATCAGGAACTCGCCGTGCGCCAGGTTGATGACACGCATCATCCCAAAGATCACCGCTAGCCCGAGGCTGATGATCAGCAGGACGGCAACCCCCGTCACCACCTGCAGGAAGACGGCAAAGGCGAGGTCCAAAGGCTACTCCTCAGATCTTCACGTCGATCACGTATTGCTTATTGGAGTTAGGATCTTTCTCAAGATTGCAGACCATCGCCGTGTCGGCGGGTGGTTGCTGCGGGAAGGTCTCCAGCATCTTAAAGCCATGGTTGGCGCATTCGGCCAGGTAGACGTTCAGGGTGACATGATTGGTCTTGCCGTCGACGATCGTCTTGCCCGGCGGGCCGTCATTCTCGATCCCGGTCTCGAGCGCCTCGATCACCTTCATGCGGTCGATGGTCTTCGCCTTGCGCACGCCTTCGGCCCAGAGGTTAAAGCCGACATAGGTGCGCATCGCGAGTTCGCCGCCGAGATAAGGCGCGCTTGGCCCCAGCTTGGCATGAAACTTTATGAGGAACGCCTTATTCGCGGGCGTATCGACCTCCTGGAAGTAGCTGAACGCCGCGACGATGCCATTGCCCTCCTCGGGCGAGAGCACGAGGCTCTCGTTGCCGCCGGCGAAGGTCGTCGAGGCCATCGGGATTCGATTTTTCATTCCGGCCGCCGCCCATTGCCGATAAAACGAGATATGCGCCCCGCCGACCAGCGCGGAGACCACCACGTCCGGTTTCGCCGCCTGGATCTTTTGAATCGCCGGACCGAAATCCGTCACGGTGAGTGGGAAGAAGTCCACCGCGACCACCTCGCCGCCGCCCTCGCGGGCGTATTTGGTGAGCCATTTGCTGGTGATCTGGCCGTAATTGTAGTCTGCGGCGAGCACGTAGAGCTTCTTGCCCCACGTCTTCTGGACATAGGGAACCAGCTTGTTGACGTTCTGCGCCGGGGTGGAGCCGGTGCAGAAGCAGTTCCGGTCGCAGACGCCGCCTTCGTACTGCGTGTTGTAGAAATAAAGCGTCTGGTAACGGTGCAGGATGGGCCGGATCGCCTCCCGCGACGCCGAGGTGATCCCGCCATGCACCACGGCGGCCTTGTCCTTTGTCGCCGCTTCGGTCGCGAACTGCGTGTAGAGCTGTATGTTCGATTGCGGGTCGTAATTGATCAACTTAATGGGCCGGCCGAGCAGCCCGCCCGCCGCATTGGCCTCGTCCACTGCGAAATCCAGGCAAGCGATCATCGGCTTGCCGTAGATGTCCAGCCCGCCTGAGGCATCGTGGATCCCGACAACCGTGATGGGGTCGGCGCCGAGCGCCGCGTGGCGCATCACCAGCGGTGCGGCCAGCACGGCACCGAGCCCCTCTATAGCGGTGCGTCGCGCGATCTTCATGGTCCATCTCCTTCGTGGGATGCGCGGCTCGAATTGGACGCTGCGCGTCAGCGCGCCATCCACGACTTCCAAAGATGGACCAGTATGCGCGGTCGCGACAAGACGCGCAGGATCGTGCCGGGCCTCCTCGCTATGCCGCTTCGGCAAGCAGACGGCGCAGCGACCGCGAGACGGAGCAATTGGCATCGTCCACGCGTGCGCCGCCACCCCCTCTTGGGTGGGCGATCTCGGCTTTTCTGGTCGAGATGCGAGTAATGTCCGAGGATATGCTCCCGGGCAGCCTCATGCGGCAGGCTCGGTGGTGGCGTTGAGGATCCAGCTTCTCAAGCGCAGCCTCTTGCGCAATCTCCGCATAGGATCCGGAGGGAATTCCCTGCTGCCGCGGAGGTCTAAACGGCAGGCACAGGTTCCAGGGCTTGCAGAGCGCCCCGATTTCCGGCTGGCCGCGATCGAATTCCTGATCGGGCTCTTGTGTTCCTTCGCACCCCCCGCCGACGAAGAGACGTGGGAAGACCTGTGGAATCACCCGCCCGGCCCCGAGGTTTTGGACGTGGCGTTCCGCCCCGGCGCGCATGCCTTCAGCCTCGACGGCGACGGGCCGCGATTCATGCAGGATTTCGATGCGCTGGACGGCGGCGCCGAGAGCCCCGTCGGGACGCTGCTGATCGAGGCGCCGGGCGCGCAGACCGAGCGCAACAACGCCGATCTGCTGATCAAGCGCGACCGTGTGCGCCGGCTCTCACGCGGGTTCTACCCGCCCGCCAATCTCAACCGCGACGATACCGGCCGGCCGAAGACCGCGCAGGTCGACGGGGTGCCGCGGCTGCGTATCTCCTCGTAGGCGCTGAAGCGCGCCCGGCGCGCATCCGAGGGGATGAAAGACGCGCTGAAGGGCCATATGGGCATCCGAACACAGCGTTTCGGCACGCGGCTGCACAAGCATCTGCTCGCGCGGGGTGTCGCCGATGGCAAGGCGCGTGCGGCGGTGCTGAAGCTGTTGCCGGTGTTCGGTGCCGGAGACCGACAAGGGCAAGAATCCGGGCGCGGGACTTCCTGTGGCGCGAGCAGGAGCCGGGCGTATTCCTCGTGTTATCGGCGCGGAGCTCAGGTGTTCCCCGCGCACGCGGGGATGAACCGGTGCGGGTGCGTCTGGTCGGCGGCGGCGGCGGGTGTTCCCCGCGCACGCGGGGATGAACCGGTTGCTTGTGCGGCCCTTACGGAGGCCATGACGTGTTCCCTGCGCACGCGGGGATGAACCGCGTTTCGCCGGATGATCGCATGATAACTGCACGTGTCCCCCCCGCGCTCGCGGGGATGAACCGGGCGATCGCGTGCACCCGATCGCGGCCTCCGCCCGGGCATGGCTCTTGGCGGCCTCCGCCTTCTCGGCCTTCAGTTTCTGCAGTTCTCGCCGGCCCGCGCGTCCATCACGCCAGCTCGCCAGCAGCGGCCGAGGATCGGGCGGCAGCGGTCCGGGTTCACCTTCGCGCGCCCCGATCCGGTCATACAACGCCGACAACCACGCGCGCCCGGTGATCGCCGGGCGGCAAAGCTACCCCGGGGAATCATGGTTCGCAGGCGATGAGCCGGTTTGACTTCCGATCCGAACCCGCCTCCAGCGAAGCCTACATCCCCAGCGCGCGCCGGTACACGTCGAGCAGCGTCTCCTGCTGCTCGACCTCGCTCGCCTCGTGGCGGCGAAGGCGAATGAGTTGGCGCAGCACCGGGACATCGAAGCCGGCCGATTTCGCCTCGGTGTAGATGTCCTTGATGTCGCCGGCGAGCGCCTTGCGCTCCTCCTCCAGTCGCTCGATGCGTTCGACCAGCGAGCGCAGCCGGTCGGCGGCGATGCCGCCGGTCTCGGTCTCCACCTTGCCGATTGCATCCAGCGCCATCGCCCGCTCCTGCCGTCAACGGACGGCGTGGATAGCGGGACGGGGCGAGTTGGGTCAATGAAAGGAACATTTGAACCTACATTTGAACCTGGCACGCCCCCGCCTTGACTCCCCGCGCGCCTGAAGCCCCTATCGGCGCTCGCGAGGATGTCAGATTGCATGGAGGCGTTGCCGCGCACCCGAATGGCTGAGCCGGGCCTCGGACACAATCTCGGGCCGCCGCTCGACCCGCCCGACGATCCGGGGGCATCCTGGCGCCTCTATTGCTGGCGGCGCGCGCACAAAAAAGCCTGGCGCACGCCGCCGCGCGAGATCGCGCTCCGCCGGCTTGGGCGCGCCGACGCGCTGGGCATGAGCTACCGCGAATACACGCTGGAGATTCTGGAACGCGGGCGGCACCTGTGAACTTCGCCGCCGGCCCGGCTGCGCTCGCCGCCATCGTCATCGCCCCCATCCTGCTGCCGGCGTTCTACGTCACCCTGTTCGGTTACGTCGGCCTCGCGGCGATGGTCGCACTCGGGCTCGTGCTGCTGACCGGGGTCAGCGGTCAGACCTCGTTCGGACAGGCGAGTTTCGTCGGTCTCGCGGCCTACGCCACCGCACTGTTGAGCAGGGCCGGATATTCTCCCCTGCTCGGGCTGGTGGTCGGGCTGGCGCTGACCGGCGCCGTGGCATGGCTGCTCGGCATCATCACCGCACGGCTTTCGGGGCACTTCCTGGCGCTGGTCTCGGTCGCGTGGGGGATCAGCTTCTTCTCGCTCTTCGGCACCTTGCCGCGGCTGCACGGCTTCAACGGCATCGGCAACATCCCCGCGCTCGGCGGCGGGCTTTTGGCCGGAAGGCGGGCGGAGTTCGCGATCATCTGGGCCGCCGCTGCGCTGCTGCTGCTGGCCGCGCGCAACCTGCTGGACAGCCGCCAGGGTCGTGCCATCCGCACGCTGAACGGGGCGCGGCTGATGGGCGAGAGCGTCGGCATCGACACCGTCGGCCTCAGCCGCTCGGTGTTCGTGCTGGCGGCGCTCTACGCCGGCCTCGCCGGCTGGCTGTTCGCGCATTTCCAGCGCTTCATCAACCCGACGCCGTTCGGCCTCGACGCCAGCATCGACTATCTGTTCATGGTCATCATCGGCGGCGCCGACCGGCTGTTCGGGGCGATCCTGGGCGCGGCGCTCGTGGTGGTGCTGCGCGATCAGTTCAACGACTGGATTCCGCGCCTCACCGGGCGTGCCGGCGACTTCGAGGCGCTGGTGTTCAGCCTGGTCGTGATCCTGCTGCTGCAACGCGCCCCCGGCGGGCTTCTGGCGTTCCTGCCACGGCGGACGCCGAAGCGGCGGCGCGCGGCTCTTCGCGCCGGCGCCGCCCGCGCCGGCGCCGGCGGGATCGGAATTGCTGGCGTTGGACGGCGTCGGCCGCATGTTCGGCGGCCTCGCGGCGGCGCGCGATGTAAGCTTTGCCGTCGCCTCCGGCGCCATCGTCGCCCTGATCGGTCCCAACGGTGCGGGCAAGACCACGCTCTTCAACGTCATCAGCGGCATCCTGGCGCCGAGCGCCGGACGCGTCCGCCTGTTCGGCGCCGCGCACCGGATGCGCCCGCGTCGCGCCGCCGCGCTCGGCCTGGCTCGCAGCTTCCAGCACACGCGGCTGCTCGCCGAGCTCAGCGTCTTGGAGAACGTCGCACTCGGCGCCCATCTCTCAGGCCGCGCCGGCATCATCCGCGCCCTGCTGCGCCTCGATCGCGCCGAGGAGGCGCGGCTGCTGGGCGAGGCCGCCGAGCGCGCCAAGCGCGTCGGGCTCGCCGATGTGCTTGATAGCCCGGCCGGCGACCTGCCGCTCGCGCGCCAACGCCTGGTGGAGATCGCGCGCGCCTTGTGTCTGCGTCCGCGCCTGCTGCTGCTGGACGAGCCCGCCGCCGGCTTGCGCCTGCAGGAAAAGCAGGAGCTGGCGGCGCTGCTGCGGAGCCTGCGCGACGAGGGCATGGGCGTGCTGATCGTCGAGCACGACATGGATTTCGTGATGGGGCTGGCCGACCGCGTCGTGGTCATGGATTTCGGTCAGAAGATCGCCGAGGGAGCGCCCGAGCGCGTGCAGGCCGATCCCGCCGTGCTGGAAGCCTATCTCGGCGGGGTCGCATGAACGCGCTCGAGATCGTCGGACTGCGGGCCGGCTACGGCAGGCTTGAGGTGCTGCACGGCGTCAGCCTGGCGGTGCCCGAGGGACGGATCGTCGCCATCGTCGGCCCGAACGGCGCCGGCAAGACCACGCTGATGTCCGCCGTCATGGGCCTCTTGCCCCGCCGCGGCGGCGAGGTGCGCGCGCTCGGCGCCGCGGCCGGGCGCACCGAGGCGATGGTCGGGCGGGGCATCGTGCTGGTTCCGGAGACTCGGGCGCTGTTCGCCGACATGAGCGTGGGCGACAATCTGCTGCTCGGCACCTGGGCGCGCCGGCGGGATGGCTCGCCGGCGGAGGAGGTGTTCGCGCTGTTCCCGCGCCTCGCCGAGCGGCGGCGCCAGCTCGCCGGCACGCTCTCGGGCGGCGAGCGGCAGATGCTCGCACTCGGCCGCGCGCTGATGGGCCGGCCGCGCCTGCTGCTGCTGGACGAGCCGAGCCTCGGCCTGGCGCCGCGCATCGTGCGCGACATCTTCCGCGTGCTGGCCGAGCTGCGCGGGCGCATGTCGATCCTGCTGGTCGAGCAGAACGCCCGCGCCGCCTTGCAGATCTCCGACTACGGCTACGTGCTGGAAATGGGCGAGTTGGCCGCCGAGGGTCCGAGCGCGGCACTGGCCGAAAACCCCCGCATCCTCGCGACCTACCTCGGCCGCCAGTCTATACCCTCTCGCCCCGCAGCTTTGCGGGGGGAGAGGGGAGGGTGAGGGGGCAAGCCGCGATGGCGTCGGGATTTACCGCGAGAAGGCGATCGGCGAGTTTCCGGCCGCGCCTCTCAAGCTGCGGATGGTGGCGGGAACGGGTTGACCTTGATCGCCTTCGCGCGCCGCTTCGCATGCCAAAGATCGAACTGCATTTGCATGCGCAACCAGTGATCGCCGATCCCCATCCCGCCTTCTCAAGTCTAATCGCCATCTCGGGCGAAACAGCACTGTGACCCGTTCAGCATCTCCGAAAGCGCCTTGCGGGTGACGCCTAGCCACTTCGCGGCATCCGTCATCGTAAGCCCGAGCGGCTTCATGCAATCTTCCCGGACGCGCTCGCCGGGATGGGGTGGATTGAACATCTCCATCCTCGTCCTCCTCTAACGCCGCAGTAGTGCGCACAGCGGCTGTAGCCCGGGAAGGACCAGATCGGGAGGAGGTACGCTCGGGTTCAGGTCGAGGCCGCGCCGATTGATCCAGGCAATGATGAGGCCGAGCGGCTTTCCGCCCACCAGGTCGGTGAACTGCGATTGACCGCAGTGCAGGATTTGCGAGACGGTCCCCCCCGATGCTCTCAGAAGATAGCGGAAGAGCGTTCCGTCGGGCTTGTAGCCGCGTGCTCTCTCGGCGGTGCAGACGAGATCGAAGTCGCGCCCCAGCGGTGTCGCACCGAGGAGATCGTCGTCGATGTTGGAGACCAGGGCGAGCTTGTGGCTTCGCGCCAGGACGTCCAAGGTCGGCAGAACGTCCGAATAGAGTTCCATCCGGGAGAAGCACTCAAAATACCGCTGTATCGCCTCTACCCGACCTGCTTTCACACCGAACCTCTCATACGCTTCCGAGAGGGAAAGGCGGCATATGTCTTTGTAAGTTCGATATGGCTCATCGTAGTGGACGACGTTCCTCTGCTCCCAGAACGAGTAGAACTCCCTCGGATCCAGGTCCGGCCGCCTCGAGTCCACAAGGATGGCCTTGAAGGCATGAAGGTTCGCGGGGGGAGTGTTGACCAGCGTACCGTACACGTCGAAGGAAAGCATCCGCGGCTCAAAGTTGATCGGCAGCTTGGGCTTCACGCCCGATCCTCCGCCGTGCCGCTGCGCCACGATAGCCACGCCAGGACCGGGATCAGCAAGGTGAACACGATCACCTCGCGATAGGCGCTGGCCCAGAAGCTGCCGACCGATTCCAGGATGCCCACCAGCAGCGCGCCGCCGGCGGCGGCGGGGTAGGAGACCAGGCCGCCGATGATGGCGGCGACGAAGCCCTTCAGCCCGATATCGAAGCCGGCGTCATAGGAAAGCGGCGTCACGCCGCCGATGAGGATTCCGGCCAGCGCGGCGATGAAGGCGGCGAGGCCGAACGCCAGCGCGCCGGTCGCGGCGGCGTCGATGCCGCAGAGCCGCGCCCCCAGCCGGTCGGAAGCCGCCGCGCGCAATGCCTTGCCGTGGATGGTGGCGCCGAAGAACCAGCGCAGACACGCCACCAGCACCGCGCAACTGCCGACCACCCACAATGACTGGCCGGAGATGGTCAGCGCGCCGACATCGAAGCTGGCGTCGCTCAGGGTCGGCACGCTCGCCTCCTCGGGGCCGAAGAACACGAGCCCGATGCCGATCAGCACGAAATGCAAGGCCATCGCCACGATCAGCAGCGCCAGCACGGACGCCTCGGCCACGGGGCGGAACGCGAAGCGCCAGATCAGCGGACCGAGCGGGGTGACGATGGCGAGGCTCAGCAGCAGCGAGACGGCCGGCGTCCGTCGCGGACCGAGAAGCAGCGTCAAGCCGGTCACGGCGGCCGGGTACAGCAGCCAAACCAGCGCCCGCGGCGCCGCGCGGGGAGCGCGCACGACGGTCAGCGCGAACGCCGCGACCGCGAGCCCGTCGAGCAGCCAAAGCGTGCCCGGAATCCGCCCCGCTTGCAGGCTTGCCGCCGTCAGCGTGCCGAAGGCGAGCAGATCGCCCTGCGGGATGAAGATCACCCGGGTGACGGAGAACACGATCAGCAACCCGATCGCCAGCAGCAGATAGATCGCGCCGGTGGTGATGCCGTCCTGGAGCAGCGCGAGGAAGACGAACAGGTCCATCGTTAAAGTTCCCCCTCCCCTCGCGGGAGGGGGTTGGGGGAGGGGGTCGTCAACGAATCGCCCGTCCACTCGCCGTCCTTCACCTCCACCAGCACGGCGGCGCGCGAGTCCTGGCCGTTGTGGTTCTCCGGCGTCATGTCATAGACGCCGCTGACGCCGACCAGCCCGTGCGTCTTCTCCAGCGCATCGCGCAGCCCGACGCGGAACGCCTCCGTGCCGGGCTTTCCCGCCTTGCAGCGCCGCGGGAATGGCGTTCTTCAGCAGCAGCATGGCGTCGTAGCTGTAGCCGGCGAACGGGTTGACGCTCTGCGGGCCGAACTTCTTCGTGTATTCGTCCATGAACGCGGTGGCGACCGGCTTCACCGGATTGCCGGCGGGAAGCTGCGTGTACACCACCACCGGCGAGGTGTCGGCGATCACGCCCTCGACCGCGGCGCCGCCGACGCGGATGAACGCCGGCGAGACGATGCCGTGATTGCCGTAGATGCCGCCCTTGTAGCCGCGATGGCGCAGCGCCACCACCGGCAGCGCCGCCGGGGTCGCCGAATTGCCCATCATCACCGCCTGCGGATGACGCGTCATCAGCTTGAGCACCTGCGCCTCCACCGAGGTATCGGTGCGCGCATAGCGTTCGTCGGCGACGATCTTGATATCGTCCGCTTTCGCCTGGCTCTCGGTCGCCGCCAGCACTTGATCGCCCCAGCCGTCGGAGAAGCCGATATATCCGATGTCGCGCACGTCGTGCGCCTGCATGTATTTGAACACCTCGCCCACCATCAGCGACAGCGGCTGCGCGTCATTGAAGGTATAGGGCTGCTTGGCGGGGTCGTACTCATAGGGCGCC
The DNA here is from genome assembly GCA_963762525.1 of uncultured Pseudomonadota bacterium. Taxonomy (GTDB): domain Bacteria; phylum Pseudomonadota; class Alphaproteobacteria; order Acetobacterales; family Acetobacteraceae; genus DATFDN01. The sequence goes on along the minus strand of CAVXKT010000005.1, from coordinate 304,393 downwards.
ATGGCGATCATCGGCACATGCGCCTGGTTCGCCAGCGGCGCCACCGCGGCGTCGGAGGCGGTGAGCGAGGGGCCGATGAAGGCGTCCACGTGATCGTCGGAGATCATCTTCTGGGCGATGGTGAATGCCGTGTTGGCGTCGGTCGCGTCGTCGCGGATGATGTACTCGACCGGTTGCCCGGCGATCTCCTTGGGGAAGAAATCGAAGGCGCCCTTGTAGCCCACGCCCATGGCGGCGGCCGGACCGCTGATCGACAGGATGGCGCCGATCTTGATCTGCGCCATGCGCCGGCGCCGATGCGACCATGCCGCCGATGGCCAGACCGCCGCAATCAGCGCGCTTCATCCGAACCTCCCGCCCTTGATTGGCGCGGCGAGTCTCGGGCGGCGAAACTTCCGCTGTCAAGCAGCCGGGGCGAGCGCGGCAGCACGGCGGTCGCCTCGATCTCCACCAGCGCCGCCGGCTCCACCAGTTGGGAGACGCCGATCACCGACATCGCCGGGAAGTGCTTGCCGATCACCCGCCGGTAGGCGCTGCCGATGGCCATCTGGTTCTCGCGATAGGCGCGAAGGTCGGTGACGAACCAGGTGAGCCGCACCAGATGCGCGGGCTCGGCCTCGGCCTCGGCGAGCAGGGCGACGATGTTGGCGAGCGCCTGGCGCCACCTGATTGGCGAGGCCCTCGGCCATGCGCCCCTTCGCGTCCCAGCCGATCTGGCCGGCGAGGAAGATCGTGCGGCCGGTGGCGAGGATGCCGTTGGCGTAGCCGCGCGGACGCGGCCAGGACGGCGGTTGCAGGACGCGCCTTCCGTCAGTTCGTCGGTCATGTGCTTCTCCATCCTCATGGCTCCCCGCCGGCGACGGCGATCGCCTGCCCAGACACGGCGCCGGCCTCGCGGCGGCAGAGGAACGCAACCGCCTCGGCGACCTCCTCGGGCGCCACCAGCCGCCCCGAAGGGTTGGCGGCTTCGAGCGTTCTGCGGCGCCTGGACCGGCCGAGCGTCCGGTGGCCGCCGCGATATTTCCGATCGAGCGCGCCGTCATGGCGGTGTCGGCGAAGCCGGGGCAGACGGCGTTGACGGTGATGCCGTCGCGAGCCGTCTCGACGGCGAGTGCGCGGGTGAGCCCCACCAGCGCGTGCTTGGCGGCGACATAGGCGGCGACATAGGAAAAGCCCTTCAGCCCCGCCGTGCTGGCGACGTTGACGATCCGCCCGAAGCCGCGCGCGCGCATTCCCGCGCAGCACGGCGCGGCAGGCGGCGGCGGGGGCGAGCAGATGGATCGCCAGCATGGCGTGGAAGTCTTCCGGCGTCGTGCTTGAGGAAGGGCTTCGACAGCGCGTTGCCGGCGTTGTTCACCAGGATGTCGCACGCGCCGAGCGCGTCCAGCGCGGCGGCGAGCGCGGCCGCGTCGGTGACGTCGGCGACGGCGTGGCGCGCGCCGAGTTCGTCGCCGGCGCGGGCGAGCGCGGCCTCGTCGCGCCCGATCAGGGCGATGGCGATGCCGTCGGCGGCGAGGCGGCGGGCGATGGCCAATCCGATGCCCTTGGCCCCGCCGTAATGGCGCGCAGGCCCTCACCCGGCGCGCCCTCACCGCCGCGCTGATGCGCGGCGACCTCTCCCGCAATCGGGAGAGGCGGGAATCGGCGCCGGCTCGCTTCACCTCTCCCGCTCGCGGGAGAGGTCGCCGCCTCCGCAGGACGAGGCGGATGAGGGCGCGGCGGGTGAGGGCTCATATCACCGCCGCGTCGTCGCGCCGTCCGGCCAGGCGCTCGATCTGCGCCTTGCCCGGCAGGTATTGCTTCGGCCACCACTGATCCGCGTAGCCGAGGCCCGCCGCCGCGCGTTGGGCGAATTGCGGGTCGGCCAGATGCGGGCGGGCGAGCGCGCACAGATCGGCGCGGCCGGCGGCGATGATCGCGTTCAGGTGGTCGGGTTCGGTGATGTTGCCCACCGCCATCGTTGCGATGCCGACCTCGTTGCGGATGCGATCGGCAAACGGCGTCTGGAACATCCGCCCGTAAACCGGCTGCGCCTCGATCGAGGTCTGGCCGGCGGAGACATCCACCAGATCGACGCCGCCATCGCGGAAGGCGCGGGCGATCTCCACCGCGTCGTCGCCGGTGATGCCCCCCTCCACCCAGTCGGTCGCCGAGATGCGCACCGACATCGGTTTCGCCTCCGGCCAGGCGGCGCGCATCGCCGCGAACACCTCCAACGGGAAGCGCAGCCGGTTGGCGAGCGGGCCGCCATACTCGTCCTCGCGCCGATTGGTCAGCGGCGAGATGAAGGCCGACAGCAGATAGCCGTGCGCGGCGTGCAGCTCCAGCATGTCGAAGCCGGCCTGCTCGCCGAAGCGCGTCGCGCGCACGAAGGCCTCGCGCACCGTCGTCCATGTCGGCGCGCGTCATCGGGCGCGGGATCTGGTTGCGCGGGCTCCACGGCACCGCCGACGGGCCGATGACCTCCCAGTTTTCCGCCGGCAGCGGCGCGTCCATCTCCTCCCAGCCGAGCTGCGTCGAACCCTTCGGGCCGGAATGCCCGAGCTGCAGGCAGATGCTTCGCCTCGACTGCGATCATGAACGAAGCGCACGATGCGCCGCCATTCGCGCATCTGCGCTGCGTCCCACATGCCCGGCGCAGCCCGGGGTGATACGACCCTGCGGCGTGACGCAGACCATCTCGGTGAACACCAGCCCGGCGCCGCCGAGCGCGCGGGCGCCGAGATGCACCAGGTGGAAGTCGTTCGGCATCCCGCCTTCGGCGCTGTAGGTCGCCATCGGCGAGACCACGATCCGGTTGGCGAGCCGCATGTCGCGCAGGCGGAACGGCAGGAACATCGGCGGGATCGGCCGGTTCCCCGCCCCTTCCCGCGCCGCCAGCCATTGCTCCATGCCGTTCAGCCAGGCGCGGTCGCGCAGGCGCAAATTCTCGTGGCTGATGCGCTGGCTGCGGGTCAGCAGGCTGTAGGCGAACTGCTCGGGTTCGAGATGCGCATAGCGGGCGACGTTCTCGAACCATTCGGTGGAGTTGCGTGCCGCCGACTGGATGCGCAGGACCTCGATCTTGCGCTCCGCCTCATAAGCCGCGAGCGCGGCGGCGACATCGGCGTGCGCGTCGAACGCGCGGGCGAGCGCGATCGCGTCCTCGAGCGCCAGCTTGGTGCCCGAGCCGATGGAGAAATGCGCCGAATGCGCGGCGTCGCCCATCAGCACGACGTTGCCCATCACCCAGGTCTGGTTGGCGATGCGGGGGAAGCTGATCCAGGGATTCGATCGCCGGATTGGCGACATTGGCGAGCAGCGGATTGCCGTCGAGCCAGGGCGCGAACAGGCGCTCGCAGAAGGCGCTGGTCCCGGCGGTGTCGAGCCGATCGAGCCCGGCCTGCGCGCCAGCTCTCCTCGGTGGTCTCGACGATGAAGGTCGAAGTGTCGCGGTTGAAGCGGTAGGCGTGCGCCTGGAACCAGCCGAACTCGGTTTCGACGAAGATGAAGGTGAACGCCTCGAACACGCGATGCGTGCCGAGCCAGACGAACTTGTTGCGGCGCAGGTCGATCGAGGGGCGGAAATGATCGGCGTGGCGGCCGCGGATTTTGCTGTTGATGCCGTCCGACGCCACGATCAGGTCGGCGTCGGGAAACTCGGTGATGTCCTCGACCTCGCGCTCGAACACCAGTTCGACCCCGAGCGCCTCGGCCCGGTGCTGGAGAATGTTCAGCAGGTGCTTGCGCGCGATACCGCTGAAGCCGTGCCCGCCGGAGGTGATGACGCGGCCCTTGAAGTGGATGTCGATGTCGTCCCAATGCGCGAAGCTGTCGAGGATCTCCTGTTTGCTGGGAGGATCGGCGCCTTCCAGATTGCGCAAGGTCTCGTCGGAGAACACGACGCCCCAGCCGAACGTGTCGTATGGGCGGTTGCGCTCGATCACGGTGATGCGGTGCGACGGGTCGCGCCGCTTCATCTGGATGGCGAAGTAGAGCCCCGCCGGGCCGCCGCCGGCGCAGACGATCCGCATGTGATCCCACCCTCTCGTCGATGCGTTATAGGTCAACTAATTTCGGCCGAACAAGCCCGGAGCGCCAGATGATCAAGCCGATGCGCGGAGCGAACCGGCTGAAGCTCGGCATCTTCTCGGCCAACGCCGATGGCGGGCTGGCGCTGACCCGGGTGGCCGAGCGATGGCCGGCGCGCTGGCCGGAGATCGTCGAGGTGGCGCGGATGGCCGACCGCGCCGGGCTTCGAGTTCTTCCTGCCGATCGCCCGCTGGAAGGGCTATGGCGGTGCGACCAACGCGCGCGAGCATTCCTTCGAGACGCTGACCGAGGCGGCGGCGCTTGGCCGGCGCGACCGAGCGCATCGCGCTGTTCGCGACCGTGCACGTGCCGATGGTCCATCCGGTGTTCGCCGCCAAGGCGCTGGCGACGATCGACCACGCGAGCGGCGGCCGCGCCGGCCTGAACATCGTGTGCGGCTGGAACCCCGAGGAGTTCGGCTGCTTCGGACTGCCGATGATCGAGGACCGCTACGGCCAGGGGCTGGAATGGTTCGAGATCCTGTGCCGCATCTACACCGAAGACGCGCCGTTCGACTTCACGGGGCCGTTACTACGATCTGCGCGGCGTCTCGGGAAAGCCGCGCCCGATTCAGCGCCCGCGCCCGGTGACGCTGAACGCCGGCTTCTCGCCGCCGGGACGCGACTTCGCCGCGCGGGCGGCGGATTTCCTGTTCACCACCTTCATCGAGATCGAGGCCGGGACGGGCGCAGATCGAGGACATGCGCGCGCGCGCCGAGGCAGCGGGGCGCGAGGTGGGCGTCTGCGGCACCTGCCACGTCGTCTGCCGTCCCTCCCGGGCCGAGGCGGAGGACTACTACGAGGAATACGCGGTGCGCATGGAGGACACGGCGGGCGCCGATCACTACATGGGCAACAAGTCGAAATTCTCGCAGTCGCACGACCCGGACGCTTACCGGCTGCACCGCAAGCGCTTCGTCGGCGGCGCCGGGACCTATCCGCTGATCGGCACGCCGGCGCACATCGCCGAGGAGATGGCGCGCATCAGCGACGCCGGGTTCGCCGCCATCGGGCTGTCGTTCGTGAACTACAAGGACGAGCTGCCGTATTTCATCGAGACGGTGTTGCCGCTGCTGCGCAGGGCGGGGCTGCGCGAACCGTGAAACGGCAGCACGCCGCGCCCGCCGCCGCGCATTCCGTCTCGGTGACAAAGACCTCGCACCGCAGCACCATTGCGCCCACCGCCGCAAGCATTCCCCGGATGGGCGCGCATACCGGATAGGGGCTTGGTCCGGCACCGGCAGCGAAGGGGCTGTTTTCGACGGCGAGCGCCAGGCCGTCCCGTCGCCGGTCAGCGTCCATCCGCCCCACCCGAGTTGCGGCGCGGTCTCGGCTATGGTGCTCAGCAGGTCGTCAGCGCCGGCTTCCCGGTAAGCGTGCGCTGACTGGCCACCGAAGCGGGCGATGGAGCGGGCGAAGGCTTCCAGCGCGTGCGTGCGCACCGCTTCCGGCAGTTCCGCGATCATGCCCATCAATGCGTCGGGGCGGATCATCATGTAACGGATGTCGCCGTCGCGGTACTCGCCGCGCTCGGCGTCGTAGCGCAGGCGATCGCGGAACGGATCCGTCATGGCACGCTCAGGCGTTGGCATCTGCTGGTCATGTCGCCTCCAGCAGATCATCGCCGCCGATGCGCATCCGCACGCGTTCGCCGGCGGCCGCCAGAAAGCACACCACCACCGGCCCGGCGTCCAGTCGCACCAGTCCGAGCGTCAGAGGCAGCCGTGAACGAAAGCGCGGCTCGTTGCTGTGATGCAGGACGGTGCGCGCGAGCACGCTGCCGGGGAGCCATTCCGCCGCCTCCCGGGCGAGCCGATCCGACAGGCAGACGTGGCATGTCTCGCGCGCCGGGTACTGCGCCGCGCCGCAATCGCCGCAGCGTTGCAGGCGCATCATCGCGCGAGCACGCAGGCGGCGGAGCACAGGCCGCGGTCGTAGTTGATCATGCCGAAGCCGCTCACCAGGGCATGGCGCGCGTCGCCTTGGCGACCAGCCGGCGCAGCGCCTCCACCAGGCCCAGATAGCCGCCCGCCGCGCCGGCCTGGCCCATGGAGAGCTGCCCGCCGCCGGTGTTGTGCGGAAAGCTGCCGTCCGCCGTGAATGTGTGGCGGCGCACGAAATCCGGAGCCGCCCTCGGCGCAGAAGCCCAGGCCCTCGAACTGGAGCATCGAGATCACCGGGTAGTCGTCATAGGTCTGCGTCATGTCGATGTCCTCCGGCCCGATTGCGGCCTGCGTCCACAGCGCGTCGCGGTCCATCGCCCAGCCGCCGCGCAACTGCACCGGATCGTCGGGAAAGGCGTTGTGGCGCTCGATCGCGCCGCAGCAGGCGCACGATGCGGCAGACCGAGCGCGACGGCGCGCGCGCGCGGCATCACCAGGAAACCGTCGGCGCCGGCGCAAGGCATCACGCAGTCGAACAGATGCAGCGGCTCGGCGATCGGGCGCGCGTTCAGATACTGCTCCAACGTCAGCGGATCGACGCAGCAGCGCCAGCGGATTGGTCGCGCGCATTGGCCCGCTGCGCCACCGCGAGCTTGCCGAAATCCGACGCGCGTGGCGCCGGTCGCGCGCATATAGGCGTCGGTGATCAGCGCGAAGCTCGCGTTCGGGCCGCCGGCGCCGTACGGGTACACCGCGTCCGCGCGAATGTGGAGAAATTTGCGAGCAGGTCGCGGAAGCTGCGTGTCGTTCGCGGTATCGCCGGCGATGCAGGCGACGATCTCGGCATCGCCCGCCTGCACCGCGCGCGCCGCCCGGCGCAGCGCGAGCACGCCGCACGCGCCGCCCATCGGCAGCCATTCCAGAAAGCGCGGCGACAGCCCGACATGCTGCGTGAAGGCGACCGCGGTATCGGGCGCGAGGGTGAAGCTGGAGACGCACAGCCCGTCGATCGCGCCCTTCGCGAGCCCGCTCGTCGTCCAGCAATCGGCGCAGGGCGCGCGCGAGGAACCAGGCGGCGCCGTGCTCCGAGCGGCGGACATACGGCTCGGTGACGGGCACGCAGAGCGCGACCTCGTCGTAGCCGTCACCTCACTAGAGCGCCGCTTCAGGGCGCGCGTGTCGATGCACGCCGCCGTTCCCGGCAGCCGCGTGCGCCAGCGCCTTCAGCTCGCCGCGCGCGACCTTCTGGCTGGCGGTGAGCGGCAGCGCCTCGAGGAAAGCGACGAAGCCGGGAACCTTGAAATACGGACAGGTCTTCAAGCGCCGCGCGCACGATCGCCTCGGCCGCCTCCGCCCTCTGCTCGGGCGCGACGGGCGTGCGCGGCACGATGCAGGCGAGAACCTCCTCGCCCGCGCATCGCGTCAGGCACGGCGGCGACGGCGACCTCGGCGATCAGCTGATGGCGGCGCAGCACGCTCTCCACCTCGGCGGCGGCGATGTTCTCGCCGCTGCGGCGGACGATGTTCTTCTTGCGATCGACGAAATAGAGGAAGCCGTCGGCGTCGGCGCGCACGACGTCGCCGGTGTGGAACCAGCCGCCAGCCCAGGCAGACGCGGTCGCTTCGGGGTCCTTCAGGTATTCGGTGAAGAACCCGGCACGGGGATCGGGACCGGCGGCGCGGACCAGAAATTCGCCCGGCGTGCCGGCCGGGCATTCGGCGCCGGAATCATCGATGATCCGCGCCTTCATAAACGGTTCCGCCCGGCCGATGCAGGCTTCGCCGAGATGGCGCGGCGCCCGGCTGACGATGGTGGCCGCGCCGCCGCCGGTCTCGGTCATCGCCCATGCCTCGATCAGCGGGAAACCGAAGCGCTGCTCGGCGGCTTCGTGCAGACGCCGATCGACGCCGGCGCCGAAGCCGAAGCGCACCAGATGCTCGCGCTCGCGCGGGTCGGGCGACGCCATCAGCATCGACGGCATCACGCCGAGATAGTGAATGATGGTGGCGCGGCTTTCGCGCACGCTGTGCCACCAGGTGCGCGGGTGGAAGCGGTCGAGCACGATCAGGCAGCCGCCGATCCGCACCATCGCCATCGTCGAGTAGGCCATGGCGTTGGCATGGTTCAGCGGCAACGGCGTGAGCAGCCGATCGGTCGGGCGCAGCGCGCAGAGACCGCCGATCTCGTTGTACCATTCGCCGGTGCGCAGGAAGTAACGGTTGGACAGCACGCAGCCCTTGGGCCGGCCGGTGGTGCCGGAAGTGTAGAGCAGCGCGCATTCGCGCTCGCCGTCCGAAACTTCGGCGCATCGCCGGCGGCGGCGGCGCCGCGGGCGGCGGTGCGTCGTCGGCGATGGTCGGGCATTGCGGCATCGGCGCCCGCCCCGCGGGGCGCGACCGCGAGCACGATCTCGCTATGGCGCACGAGATAGTCCAGCTCGGCCGGGCGCAGCTCGGGGTTGAGCGGCACGACGCCGACCCCGAGCCCGTTCAGCGCGAACCAGTGCAGAAAGAACGCCGGCCGGTTCTCCAGCATCAGCCCGACGCGATGGCCGACTCCGTAGCCGCGCTTCGGCATAGCCGCGCCGCAGCCGCGCGATCTCTCGGGCGGCGGCCTCGGCATAAGTGATCTCGCCGGCCGTCGATGCCATACACGGCCGCCGTCTCCGGCAACACGTGCATGAACGGACCGCTCGGCCGGCGCGCAGCGGTCGCAGCGAAAGCGGCGGCGACGGTCGCCGGGGAGCGTGCCGTTCACAGGAACAACTGCACCGAAGGCAGCGCGGCGTCGCAGTTCACCAGCTCGACGCGCTTCAAGCGGATGCGCGGTCCCTCGAGTCGTCTCGGCCAGATCGTGCGAACGCCACCCCGGCATGGGTCTGCACAGCATCGCCGCGCGCCTCGGTGTAGTGGAACGGCGTGCGCGTCCGCCAGCCGTCCGCCTCCGGTTCGATATCGGGCGCCTGCAACACATGCTGGCTCCAGCTCGGCGGATGCTGCGATGGCGGGCGGCGGCGCAGCCGTTCGACGCGCAGACGCAGCAGCAGCATGTCCTCATAGGCGAGCGAGGTGTGCATCTCGGCATCCGTCTGCCCGCGCGCCAGCGGCACCCAGTAGCGCCCGTCCTCGGTGAACAGCGCCAGCCACTCCTCCCATCGCTTCTCATCGAGCAGCCGTGCCTCGTGGTAGAGGAAGCGGGCGATATCGGTCACGCGCCGCCATCAGCGCCGCCCAGGCGCGGAACTGGTTGCGCATGGAAATTTCGCTGGTCCCGTTGACCGTGAGGTCACGCCCGTTCCTCGTCGCGATAGTCGCGTTGCAGGTTGACCCATTCGTTGCCGCCGGCGGCCAGCCCCTCCTGCAGCAGCCGGTAGCATTGCTGGTCGTCGTGGCCGACCACCGACATCGGCGAGTTGATCAGCCGCGAGTAGGTCACGTTGCGGCGCAGGAACACATCGGGCGCGCCCTTGAGGCGGAAGGTCCAGCTCTCGATCAGCGTCTTGTCCACCGCGATCGGCCGCACCACGCGGATCGCCTGGATGGCGCCCTTGATGGTCAGGCTCGGGTAATAGACGGTGTTATGTCGGACCGTGCCCAGGATGTCGCGCGCCCGCTCGGCGCCATAGGCGGCATTCATCGCCGCCTCGTATTCGGGCACGGCGGCATAGGACGAGTGGATGGAAAAGTTCACCCCCGAATAGGAATGCCCGTTGGGAAATACGCGCACGCCCATCTTGTCGAAGAACTCGTAGCCCTCGGCGAACGGCACCAGCTGCTCGATCGCCATCGGCTTCGGCGCATCGCCCGGCTGGCCCTTCCACAACTCCTTCGCGGTGCCGGCCGAGGATTTCATGCGCCGCCATCGGGTGCATGGTGTCGTTCAGGTTCTCGACGAACAGCTTCCAGTTGCTGTCGTGCATGTATCGCAGCACGCCGCCGGCGACCTCCATCTCGCCGCTCGGCGAGCGATCCACCATGTAGTCGATGGAAGAGAGCGATTCGCCGAAATACTCCTGAAAGCCCGGCCCGTTCTCGGACAATCGAGCAAACACGAAACCGCGATACGCTTCGGTCGGCCACGGGGCGCAAGCCTCGGGCCGCCTCGCTGCCCGCGAGCCTTGCCGGATCGTAGCCGCCGCGCAGCGGAATGGCGGCGATCGAACCGTCGGTGCGATAGCTCCAGTTGTGATAGGGGCAGCGCAGGAAACGCCCCGCGTTGCCCGCGCGATCGGCGACGATGCGCGCGCCCTTGTGCGCGCAGCGGTTACGCAGCACGCGGATGGTGTCGTCCGGCTGGCGGATCATCAGGACGGGTTCCAGCCCGATGTCGCAGGTCGCGTAATCGCCCGTCCGGGGAATCTGGCTCGCGTGCCCGACATAGATCCAGGCGCGCGACCAGAGGCGCTCCATCTCCAGGCGGAACAGCGCCGGGTCGGTATAGACGTCGCGATGCACCGCGTCGTCGCGCACCAGCGCGCGGATGTCGTCGCGCACCAGCGCGGTAGGTGCGGCGGGATCGCGCGCGGTCATCGGTCGCGCGCCACCAGCGCCAGCACGCGGCATGGGCTGCCGGTGCCGCCGGCGATCTTCAGCGGCGCGGTGACGAGCAGCGCGCCCGTCGGCGGCAGGCGGTCGAGATTGGCGAGGCTCGCCAGCCCGAACTTGCCGGCGCCGTGCATCCCGGCATGGCACGGGAAGGGCGGATCGAAACCGAACGCCTGGCCGGCGTCGGTGCCGACGGTCTCGGTTCCGAAGCCGATCACGTCGCGCATACGCACCATGAACGTCACCGCTTCCGGCGACGGCCCCGGCGTGTGCGAGTCGTTGAGGAAGGATGGCCGCATCGCTGCGGCGCGACCAGCCGCTCCGCAGCAGCACCCAGCTTCCGGCGGCGATGCGCCCGTGCTCGCGCTCCCACGCCTCGATGCGCGCCGGCGTCAGCAGGAAATCGGCATCGGCGGCGCATTCCGCCGTGCAGTCGATGACCACGGCGGGGGCGACGAAGCGGCGCGGCTCGATGGTGTCGAGCGTGTTGGCGGGCAGGTCCTTGCCGGTGATCCAATGCACCGGCGCGTCGAAATGCGTGCCCGTATGCTCGCCGAGGGAGAGATTGCTCCACGCCCAGGCCGGTCCGCGCTGGTCATAGGCGGAGATAGCTTCGATGCGAAACGGCGCCGACTGCCCGAACTCGGGCGGCAGGGCGATGACCGGGGTCGCGGGTTCCAGCGGTTGCGCCAAGTCGATGACCTCGACGCCGCCCGAGGCCAGCGCGGCCGCCAGTTCCGCCAGGATGGATGCCGACATTGCGCGCCTCCGTTCGCCGGCGCGACGGTATCGCCGGCGGTTGCCGGGCTCAAGAGCCTCGCAACCCGCAAGGCGGATGAGAGTCAGCTACGCCAGCACCAGCTCCCGGTAGCCGTTCGCCGCCGCTTCCTCGCAGCGCGCGCGGTAGGCCGGGGCGCTGCCGCTGTAGCGGGCGATGATGCGGGTTTGCTTGCCCTCCACGTTTTTGTTCACTCCGGTCATCCATGAATTGATCTCGTTCGACAACAGACCCTCGCCGAGCGATCGGACGTGATCGGTCCAGGCCGCGACCGCCTCCGGGGGCGCCTCGGCAAGCGTCAGGCCCTGCTCGCGCATGGCGCGGATGACGCCGCTCACCCAATCGACGTTGTATTCGATGCTGCGCGGGATGTTGCCGAGCGCCGTATGCGGTCCCACTACCATGAACATGTTCGGAAATCCGTCCACCATCACGCCCAGATAAGTCTCCGGCCCGTTCGCCCATCGCTCCTTCAACCGGCGCCCGCCGACGCCTCTGATGTCGATGCGGTCGAAGCTGCCGGTGATGGCGTCGAACCCGGTCGCGTAGATGATGATGTCGAATTCGTATTCGGTATCGCTGGTCTCGATGCCGCGTGGCGTGATCCGCTCGATCGGCGTCTCGTTGAGGTCCACCAGTCGAACATTGGGCTGATTGTAGACCTCGTAGTATTTGGTCTCCAACGGCACCCGGCGGGTGCCGAAGCCGTGATTGCGGGGGATCAGCCTCTCCGCCGTCTCCGGGTCCTTCACGCGCTGGCGAATTTTCTTCGCCACGAACGCGCTCACCGCCGCGTTCGCCGCGCGGTCGGTGAGGATGTCACCGAAGTTGCCCTGCCACATGCCGAAACCGGGAGAGCCGTAGAGCTTCTCCCAAAACGCCTCGCGCTCCTCCTCGGTGACGTCGAAGGTGCGGCGCCGGTCCGGCGTATGCAGGAAACAAGCGAAGGTCTCCTGACACCGCCTGAAGATGTCCGGGTAATCGGCCCGGATCTTCGCCATCTCCTCGGCGCTGATTTTGCCGTTGTGCAGCGGCGCGCACCAATTGGGGGTGCGCTGAAACACCGTCAGGTGTCCGGCGGTCTTGGCCACTTCCTGAATCGTCTGCACCCCCGTGGCACCGGTGCCGATCACCGCCACGCGCTTGCCCTCGAAGCGCACCTCCTCATGCGGCCACCGCGCGGTGTGGAACGACTTTCCCCTGAACGTCTCCACGCCATCGATGCGCGGCATGGTCGGCGCCGAGAGCGGGCCGATCGCGGTGATCAGGAAGCGCGCACCATGGCGGCTGCCGTCCTCCAGCGTCACCTCCCATCCCGCCGCGTCCCGGTAATGCGCGGCGATGACACGGCTGCGGAAGCTGATGTCGCGCCGGAGGTCGAACTTGTCGGCGACATGGTTGAGGTAGCGCAGCGTCTCCGGTTGCGGGGAGAACCGCTCCGACCAGTTCCATTCCGCCAGCAGCTCCGCCGAGAAGGAGTAGCCGTAGGAATAGCTTTCGGAATCGAAGCGCGCACCCGGGTAGCGGTTCCAGTACCAGGTCCCGCCGACGCCGGTTCCGGTCTCGAACACGCGGACGCGCAGCCCCAGCTCGCGCAGGCGGAGCAGTTGGTATAGTCCCGAGATGCCGGCACCGATGATGATGGCGTCGTAGTCGGGCTCCGCGCCGGCGGGCGCGGGCGTTTCATGCGCGGGCATCGACCGCTCCTTCCTACCCCGCCACCGTAATCGCAACCCCGACCCTTGGGAAACCGGCCTGCGAGGCATAGGCTCGCGCGTCAAACTCATGGGAGCACTGAATGAGCATTCGTTTCGACGACCGCGTTGTCATCGTCACCGGCGCCGGATCGGGCATCGGGCGTGAGCACGCGCTGTTGCTGGCGAGCCGGGGTGCGAGGGTGGTGGTGAACGATCCGGGTGGCGCCGTGGATGGGCGGGGCAGCGCCAACGCGGTCGCCGACAAGGTAGTGGACGAGATCAGGCGCGCCGGCGGCGAGGCGATCGCCGCCCATGCCTCGGTCGATACCGAAGCGGGCGCCGCCGCCATCGTGGAGGCGGCGATGCGCGCCTGGAACCGCGTCGATGCGCTGGTGAACAACGCCGGAATCCTGCGCGACAAGGCGTTCGCCAACATGAGCATGGAGGATTTCCGCCAGTGCTCGGACGTGCACTACATGGGAACCGTCTATTGCACCAAGGCGGTGTGGCCGATCATGCGCGAACGCAAATACGGCCGCATCGTCGTCACCACCTCGGGCTCCGGCACGTCGGGCAATTTCGGCCAGGCAAATTACGGTGCGGCGAAGATGGCCGTCGTCGGGCTAATCAACGTGCTGCGGCTGGAAGGGGCGAAATACAACGTGCTGATCAACGCCATCTCACCCTCGGCGCGCACCCGCATGACCGAAGACCTGATCCCGCCGCATCTGCGCGAATTCATGAAGCCGGAATTCGTCGCCCCGGCTGTTGCGTGGCTGGCGAGCGAGGAATGCAACGTTACCGGCGAGATCATCACCGCCGCCGGCGCCGGCTATGCACGGCTGCAATACTACCGCAGCGAGGGCGTGCAGTTCGATCCGCTGGAGACGGTGACGCCGGAGATGATCGCCGATGCGATGCCGAAGATCCTGGACATGAGCAACGCCGCCCCGCAGAGCCGCAACCGCGAGCGGCTGGAGACGGCGCTGCGGGCGATGGGGCGGCTGGCGTAGCGGCCCTCACCCGAGGCGCGGCGGCAGCCGCGCCGGGTGAGGGTGGGCCGCGCGGGTTTGTGACGGCCCGCACATCTGGTCGGCGCCTTTCGCTGCGGGCAAACGATGGCCCATGCGAAGCGCGATTCCCCTGCTTCTCCTGCTCGGCCTTTCCGGCTGCGGGTCGTTCCTGAGCGCCACCACCGGCGACGTCGCCGGCATCGCCGGCGGCGGTATTGCCAGTGCCGTGACCAAGAGCCCGGCCGTCGCCACCGGCATCGGACTTGGCGTCGGCAGCGCCGCCAACGCCGGACTTGCCTACGCCGAGCGCCGGGTGCACCGCACCGAGCAGGACCGGATCGCCGCCGCCGCCGGCGGGCTGGAACCGGGGCAGGTGGCACCGTGGCGGGTGGTGCATTCGATCCCGATCGAGCCGGACGAACACGGCGAGGTGACGGTCACGAGCGAGACTGGCGGCGCCATCCGATGCAAGGCGATCATCTTCTCGGTCGCCGAGGAGACCGACGGCAAGCCCGATCCGTCCTTCTACACCGCCTCGGTCTGCGGCAACGGGACGGTGTGGCGCTGGGCGCTGGCGGAACCGGCGACGGAGCGTTGGGGCTCCTTGCAGTGAGGCGCGCCGGGGCGGTCGCGGCGCTGATGGCGGCGACGCTGCTCGGCGGCTGCAAGTCCGTCCCGGCGATCGTCGGCGTGGTCAGCGGCGCCGCGGCGGGCGGCGGCAGCGCCAGCCCGGCGGTGGGCTTCGCGGTCGGCGTCGGCGCCGCGACGGCAACCGGGGTGGCCGAGAAATGGTATGCGCGCTCGCGCGGCCACGCCGAGCAGGAGGCGATCGCGCGAGTGGCCGGCGGCCTGCCGATCGGCGGACGCGCGCCCTGGCGCATCCGCCACATCATTCCGCTGGGCGATGAGGACGGCTGGGTCTCGGTCCTGGGCGACATCCCCAATCCGCTGGCGCCCTGCCGGAGCTTCGCCTTCTCGATCGCCGACGGGAAAGCGCAGCGCTGGTACACCGCCGATATCTGCCGCCGCCTGACGGGCTGGCAGTGGGCGAGCGCCGAGCCGGCGGTGCCGCGCTGGGGATACCTGCAATAACGTCGGGCGCGTTGAAGCGGGTCTTCGCGGCCGCTACATCCGGCACATGGAGCCCGAGTTGCTGGACATTCTGATCGCCCCCGACCCGGCGCTGAAGGCCCGGGCCCGGCCGGTCGGCAGCACCGATGACCTGGCCGCGCTGGTCGAGCGGATGTTCGCGACCATGTACCGCGCCCCCGGCATCGGATTGGCCGCACCCCAGGTCGGCAGCCCGCTCCGCCTCGCCGTCGTCGATCTGATGGCGGACGACAAGCCGGCGCCGATCACGCTGGTCAACCCCGAGATCGTCGCCGCGAGCGAGGAGCTGGCGACCCGCGAGGAGGGCTGTCTGTCGCTGCCCGGCCAGTATGCCGACATCACCCGCCCGGCGCGGGTGAAGCTGCGCTATCTCGACCTCGCCGGGGCGCGGCGGGAGATCGAGGCCGACGGGCTGCTCGCCGCCTGCCTGCAGCATGAGGTGGATCACCTGAACGGCATCCTGTTCGTCGATCACCTGTCGAGCCTGAAGCGCAACATGCTCATGCGCCGGCTGGCCAAGGAGCTACGGCAGAAGCGGGTGGCCTGATGCGACTCGCCTTCATGGGCAGTCCGGATTTC
The DNA here is from genome assembly GCA_963762525.1 of uncultured Pseudomonadota bacterium. Taxonomy (GTDB): domain Bacteria; phylum Pseudomonadota; class Alphaproteobacteria; order Acetobacterales; family Acetobacteraceae; genus DATFDN01. The sequence continues at coordinate 288,717 of CAVXKT010000005.1, read as the reverse complement.
GCCGTTCCGGCGCTGCGCGCACTGGACGCGGCGGGGCATGAGGTTGCGGCGGTCTATTGCCAGCCGCCGCGCCCCGCCGGGCGCGGGCACGCGATGCATCGCTGCCCGGTGCAGCTCGCCGCCGAGGCGCTGGGGATCGCGGTCCGCACCCCCGCCCGGCTGCGTGCCGATCCGGCGGCGCAGGCGGCGTTCGCGGCGCTCGATACGGATGCGGCGGTGGTCGCGGCTTACGGGCTGATCCTGCCGCCGGCGATGCTGGCCGCGCCCCGGCGCGGCTGCCTCAACATCCACGCCAGCCTGCTGCCGCGCTGGCGCGGCGCGGCGCCGATTCAGGCCGCCGTGCTGGCCGGCGACGCCGAGACGGGCGTCACCATCATGCGCATGGACGCCGGGCTCGACACCGGCCCGATGCTGCTCCGCCAAGCCGTCCCGATCACGGAAAAAACCACCTCGGCGATGCTGCACGACGTGCTCGCCCGGATCGGCGCGTCGCTGGTGCTGCGCGCGCTGGCCGAAGACCCGCCGGCGGTGCCGCAACCGGACGGTGCGACCTACGCGCCCAAGCTCTCGCGCGCCGATGGGCGGATCGACTGGACGCGCCCGGCCGAGGAGATCGCGCGCCGAATTCGGGCCTTCGATCCGTGGCCGGGCACGTTCACGACGCTCGGCGGCGCCGTGCTCAAGGTGCTGGCGGCGCGCGTCGAGCCGGGGACGGGACCGCCGGGAATGACGCTGGAAGGTTTGCTGGTGGCCTGCGGCGCGGGGGCGCTACGCCTTCTGCGGCGTGCAGTTGGCCGGGCGGGCGGCCATGTCGGCGGGCGATTTCCTTCGCGGGCATCCGGTGCCGGCTGGGACGCGGCTGGGTGCGACCCCTTCCCCTAACCCCCTCCCGCAAGGGGAGGGGGAACTTTCGTGAGGTTCGCGCTGCTGCTCGAGTATGACGGCACGCCGTTCGTCGGCTGGCAGCGTCAGGCCAGCGGGCTTTCGGTGCAGGAAGTGCTTGAGAGCGCCGCTGGAAAGCTGGCACGCGGGGCGGCGGTGCGCACCGCCGCCGCCGGGCGGACCGATGCCGGGGTCCATGCCGCCGGGCAGGTTGCGGAACTCGGCTTGCCGGTCGATTTCCCGCCTGAGCGGCTGCGCGAGGCGCTGAACTTCCATTTGCAGCCGCATCCGGTGGTGGTCCTGCGCGCCGCCACGGCCCCGGAGGGGTGGAGCGCCCGGTTCTCGGCGACCCACCGGCATTATCGCTACGCGATCCTGAACCGCCGCCCCCGGCCGGCGCTGCAAGCGGGGCGGGTCTGGCAGGTGGCGGCGCCGCTCGATGCGGCGGTGATGCAGCGGGCGGCGCCGGCCCTGCTCGGCCGGCACGATTTCACCAGCTTCCGCGCCGCCGCCTGCCAGGCCAAGTCGCCGCTGCGCACGCTCGATCGGCTGGACGTCACGCGCTGCGGCGAAATCATCGCCATCAGCGCCGAGGCGCGCAGCTTCCTCCACCATCAGGTGCGCAACATGGTGGGCAGCCTCAAGCTTGTCGGCGAGGGTCGATGGCCGCCCGAACGCCTCGCCGCCGCGCTGGCGGCGCGGAACCGGAGCGCGGCCGGACCGACCGCGCCCGCTGCCGGGCTCTGCCTGATCGCGGTTCGCTACCCCGAGGACCCGTTTACGTCCAGCACCATGCCGTCATAGCCCGGCGCCACGCCCGGCGGCAGGCGGCGCCGCATCCAGGCCCAGTCGAGATCGGTCCCCATATGGGTGAGCACGGTGCGCCGGGCGCCGATCCGCGCCGCCCAGTCGAGGACCAGATCGATATGGGCGTGGGTCGGGTGCGGCGCCCGGCAGAAGCAGCCGACGATCCAGGTGTCGATGCCGCCGAGCGTCGTCAGCGCCGTCTCGTCCAGCGCCACCGCGTCGGTCGAATAGCCGAAACCACCAGCGCGAAAGCCGAGCGTCCCCGCCGTGCCGTGCGCCTGGTGGAACAGCGAAAGCGCGAGCCCGGACACCCGGACCGTCTCGCCCGGCGCGACCTCGCGCGGAACCAGTACGGGGCGGAAGAACTCGGGCGGCTCCCAGGCGCGGAAGGCATACGGAAAGCGCCGCCCCAGCTCATCGAGGGTTCGCTTGTTGGCGAACGCCTCCAGCGGCCGCCCGGCGATGCGGTTCAGGATGCGGATATCATCAAGCCCGGTGATGTGGTCGGCGTGGGCGTGGGTGTAGAGGATCGCATCAACGCCGGGGATGCGGCAGGCGAGCAGCTGGTTGCGCAAATCCGGCCCGGTATCGACCAACAGCCGCCCGCCCGGATGCTCGATGACGATGGCGGAACGCGAGCGGCGGTTGCGCAACTCATGCGGGTCGCAGGCGCCCCAGTCCCCCGCCCCGTCGGCGCCGCCGATCATCGGCACGCCGGCGGAGCCGCCGCAGCCCAGCAACGTCACCCGCATCAATCGGCCTTTCGGAACAGGCGCAGGAAGTTGGCGGTGGTGAGTGCCGCGAGATCCTCAAACGAGAGGCCGCGGACACGCGCCAGCATCTCGGCGGTGTGGCGCGTATGGGCGGGTTCGTTGCGCTTGCCGCGTACCGGCACCGGCGCGAGATAGGGGGCGTCGGTCTCCACCAGCAGCCGATCGGCCGGAAGATCGCGCGCGATATCCCTCAGGTCGTTGGATTTCGGGAAGGTCAGGATGCCGGAGAAGCTGACGAAGCCGCCCATCTGGACGGCGGTCTTCGCCAGTTGGCGCGAGGAGCTGAAGCAGTGCAGCAGGAAGTCGAAATCGCCGAAGCTGTCGCGTTCTTCCTGCAATATCCGCGCGATGTCGTCGTCGGCATCGCGGGCGTGAATGGCGAGCGGCAGGCCGGCGAGGCGCGCGGCGCGGATGTGGACGCGGAAGCTTTCCTGCTGCACCTCCCGCGGCGCGCGGTCGTAATGATAGTCGAGCCCGGACTTGCCGATGCCGATGACACGCGGATGCTCGGTAAGGCGGGCGAGGTCGGACGGATGCGGAATCGGCGCCTCGGCGGCATGATGCGGATGCACGCCCACGGTCGCCCAGACATTGCCGTGCGTCGCGGCGAGCGCGATCGCGGTCGGCGCCTGCGCCATGGTGGTGCCGATCGTCACCACCTCATGCACCCCGGCCGCCTCGGCGCGGTCGAGAATGGCGGGCAGCTCGGAGCCGGTGAAGTAGTCGAGATGGCAGTGCGAATCGACGAGCATCAGGGGTCCCCTCCCCCCGCATGCCTTGCGGGAGGGGGCTGGGGGAGGGGTCGAGCGAACACTCTCACGCCCCCTCCACGTGGCGTGGAAACACCCCCTCGGGCGCCGGCAGGGCGGTGCCGTCGGCGAGCGGGGTCGCCAGTGCGGCGAAGCTGCGGGCGTCGGCGGGCACGCCCAACTGGTCCAGCATCCGGGCCATCGAACCGGGCATGACGGGCTGGAGCAGGGTCGCGACCACGCGCAGCGCGTCGGCGAGCACCCGCAGGACGGTGCCCATACGGGCGGGGTCGGTCTTGCGGAGCGCCCAGGGCGCAGCGCGGTCGATATAGCCGTTGGCGGCGCGGATGATCTTCCACACCTCCTCCAACGCCTCGTGAAAGGTCTGGCGGTCGATACGCTCGCGTAGCAGCTCCGGCAGCGCCCGCGCCGCCGCGTCCAGCGACGCGTCCTCGGCGGTCGCCGGGCCGCGCCCCGGCAAGCGCCCTTCGCAGTTGCGCGCGACCAGGGTCAGCGTGCGCTGCGCCAGGTTTCCGAGGTCGTTCGCCAGATCGACGTTGATGCGTGTCACCAGCGCCGGGTGGCTGATCGTGCCGTCGGCCCCGAACGGCTTCTCGCGCATCAGAAAGTAGCGCACCGGATCGAGCCCGTAGGTGGCGACCAGCTTGCGCGCTTCGATGACATTGCCGAGCGACTTGCTCATCTTCTCGCCCTCGACGGTCCACCAGCCATTCGACGAGACATGCCGCGGCAACGCCAGCCCGGCGGCCATCAGGAAGGCCGGCCAATAGACGGCGTGGAAGCGGATGATGTCCTTGCCGACCACGTGTACGTCGGCCGGCCAGAATCTCCATCGCGGCGCGCCCTCGTCGGGGAAGCCGCAGGCGGTGACGTAGTTGTTGAGCGCGTCAAGCCAGACGTACATGACGTGGTCGGGAGCGCCGGGAACCGGGATGCCCCAGCGAAAGCTGGTGCGGCTGATCGACAAATCGCGCAGGCCGCCGCGCACGAAGCTCATCACCTCGTTGCGCCGCCCCGCCGGGCGCACGAAATTCGGCTGATCCTCGTACAGCTTCAGCAAGGACGCCTGCCACTTCGACAGATCGAAGAAGTAGGACGGCTCGCGCACCCGGGCGACCGGCGCCCCGCTGGGCGCAACCTTGCTGCCGTCCGGGCGCGTCGTGAGTTCGTCCTCGTCGTAGAACGCCTCGTCGCGAACCGCATACCAGCCTTCGTAATGGCCGAGATAGATGTGACCATTATCGGCGATCCGTCGCCAAAGCTCGGCGCTGGAGACCTTGTGCCGAGGCTCGGTGGTGCGGATGTAGTCGTCGTAGGAGACCCCGACCTTGTCCGCCATGTCGCGGAAATCGGCGGAGATCCGGTCGGTGAAGGCCTGCGGATCGAGCCCCGCCTCGGCGGCCGCCTGCTCGACCTTCTGACCGTGCTCGTCGGTGCCGGTCAGGAAGAACACGTCGAAGCCGTCCAGCCGCTTGAAGCGAGCCAGGACGTCGGCCGCGATCGAGGTATAGGCGTGGCCGATATGCGGCGGGCCGTTCACGTAATAGATCGGCGTGGTGACGTAAAAGCGCTCGCTCATGCCGTCTCCCGGGCTGGTTCGCACAGCAGGCGCAGCCCGCTCAAGACGGCCTGGCGCCGGTCCAGGGCAAACCGCTCGGTCTCCTCCTGCAATTGCGTCAGCGCCTGCCACACGTCGCCCCAGGCTTCAAGGGAGTGCAGCCCGAGCAACCGCGCCTGCTCGGGATCGGCGCGCCCGCGCGCCCCGGCGCGCACGGCGGCGGCGATGGCGCCGCGCAGCAAGTCCATGAAGATCGAGAAGCCGTCGCGCGCGAGCTTGTCGGCGACGTCCCAGCCGGCACCGGGAAGCTCCGGCAGCTTGGCCAACACCGCGTCCACCAGCCCGGCCAGTTCCAGCCCGTGCGCCTCGCGCAGCAGCAGCGCGCGCCCGGGCGACCCCTCGGCCAACGCGATCAGCCGCGCCCGTTCATCCTCGCTCGTATCCGGCAGATACCCCGACAGAACCCTCTCCATGTCGGCGTCGGACAGCGGGCGGAGCGCCAGGGCCCGGCAGCGGCTGCGGATGGTGACGGGGAGCCGACCGGGCGCGGCGCACACCAACAACAGCAGCGCGCGGGCCGGCGGCTCCTCAAGCACCTTGAGCAAGGCGTTGGCGGCGTTGCGGTTGAGCTCGTCGGCGCGGTCCACGACCACGACCCGCCAACCGCCCTCTCCCGGCGTCAGGCGCAGAAAGGCCCCGACCGCGCGCACGTCGTCGACCACGATCTCCGAACGCAGTTTCTTCGGATCCGACCCCGGCGTGCGGGTGAGCGTGAACAGATCGGCATGGCCCGAGGCGGCGACGCGGCGGAACACCGGATGCGCGGCGTCGAGCGCCAGCGTGCCGTCCGCCGGCACGCCGGCCAGCAACCGGCGGGCAAGGCGGAAGGCAAGCGTCGCCTTGCCGACCCCCTCCGGCCCGGTGATGAGCCACGCATGATGCATCCGCCCGCCGCGCAACCCATCGAGCACCGTCGCTTCGGCGGCCTCGTGACCGATCAGGCGGGGATTGGCGCGGGGCTCGATCACCCCGCGCGCGGCTCGAAGCGCATCGCCGCGCCGTTCATGCAGTAACGCAGACCGGTCGGCTTTGGACCGTCCTCGAAGACATGGCCGAGATGGCCGCCGCAGCGGCTGCAATGCACTTCGGTGCGGTTCATGAAGAACTTGCGGTCCGCGGAGGTGCCGACCGCCTGCGGCAGCGGCGCCGTGAAGCTCGGCCAACCGGTCCCGCTTTCGAATTTGGCGCCGGAGTTGAAGAGCTTTTCCCCGCACCCGGCGCAGATGAAGGTCCCCGACCGCTTCTCGGCGTTGAGCGGGCTGGTGCCGGCGCGCTCGGTGCCGTGCGCGCGCAGGACTTGGTATTGCTCGGGTGAGAGCAGCTTATGCCACTCCGCATCGGTGTGCGTCACCGGAAAGGCTTCCGTGGTCTCGGGCTCGGCGCCGCCGAACAGGCGCATGGCGATGTCTCCTTGTGGTGAGCGCCTTATATGGTGCCGTCGCCGGAGACGGGAGGCGTCGGATGCGAAACTCAGCCGAGCCGCGTGATCCACTCGGCGATCGCGCGGCCGATCTCGGGGCCGGAGTCCTCCTGGATGAAATGCTTGCCGGACACGGTGACTTCCGCCTGGTTGCGCCAGCGGCGGCAGAATTCGCGTTGGGCGCCGATGAGGATGGCGCCGGGATCGGCGTTGACGAACAGCTTCGGGATATCGTTCTCCGCCATCCATTCGCCATAGGCGCCGACGCGGGCCGCGACGTCGGCCGGCTCGCCGCCGATCGGGATTTCACGCGGCCAGGTGAGCGTCGGCCAGCGGTCCTCGCGCGTCGCGAACGGCCGGCGGTATTCCGTCATCTCGGCTTCGGTCAGGTTACGAATCACGGATCCCGGCAGCACACGCTCGACGAACAGGTTGCGATCGAGGATCAGCTCCTCGCCCCGGTCGGAGCGGAACCCCCGGAAGATGCGCGTGGCCTCCGGGCTCCACTCCTCCCATCCCGATAGCGGTCGGACGATCGCCTCCATGTACGCGATCCCCTGCACCCGCGCGGGGTAACGCCGCGCCCAATCGAAGCCGAGCGCCGAGCCCCAGTCATGCACCACCAGGCATATCGGCGCCTCCGGCCCGAGTACGGCGTCGATGAAGCCGTCCACGAACCGGCTATGGACGGCGAAGCGATAAGCATCCGGTCCGGCGTCCAGCTTCTCGCTGTCGCCCATGCCGACCAGGTCCGGCGCAATGCAGCGCCCGGCGGCGGCGGCGGGCGGAATGACGTCGCGCCACAGGAAAGAGGAAGTCGGGTTGCCGTGCAGGAACAGCACCGCGGCGCCCTGCCCCGCCTCGACAAAAGCCATCCGGCGCCCGAGAACCCGGGCTTCGTGCTTCGGAGTCATTCGCTGGCCGGCCAGAAATCGTCGTCCATGACCTGTTCGCGGCTCCAGGGTAAGGCGGTTGGGAACGCGCCGTCCCCGAACCCGGTCTCCTGCTGCGCAGTGCGCCGGGCATAGCGGTATGCCGTCTCGAAAGCCTCCGGCAGCACGGCGTTGAGGCTCGGGTTGTCCTTCAGGTGCTCGCGCAGCCGGTCGCGCTGCTCAAGCACGCTCAGCCGCCAGCTTGCGCCGCGGAACCCGGGCTGAAACCGCCACTTCAGCAAATGGGCGAGCAAGACCGCGAGCCGGTTGACCAACTCCCGCTTCTCGCTCCGGCCCATGCTCTCGATCTCCTCGGCGATGTTTGCGATGTCCGCCTCGGAGAGCCGGTTCGCTCGCAGCAGCGCGGCCTGCTCCATCGCCCAGGCATGAAAATCGTTGTCGTATTTGCTGATGTTGCTCAAGGTCGGGCTCCGGCGTGCTCCCTCCGATGGGCTACGATACCACCGCCGCGATCTGATCGGCCATCATCCCCAGTGCGCGGCTCATCGCCGGCACGACGGCGGCGGGGGTGCCGGCGCCGGCGTCCACATCGACCCGCACCTCATGCGGAGTGCCGGAGGGCGGCTGGCCGGAGCGGCTGAGCAGCCAAAACGCCCGGAGCGTCACGCGGCCGGCGGTGTTCGCCTCGAAGCGCTGGATCGAGACCGTCAGCAGGCGCAGGCCCGATGAGGTCGCCGGGTCGCCCGACGGCAGGACGGAACCACGCGGCAGACGCTCGATAAGATCGTCCGACAAGGCGCGGCGGATCAGTTGACGGACCGGCGCGCCCCAGATGCTGGTGCCGATCACGTCCAACCGATCGCCCGGCGCGTTAAGCACGATTTCGTCGCGGTCGATGGTCGCCGGAATCGACACCTCGCCCACCTCGAAGGGCGGGCGCACGGGAGGTCCAGCCGGGGTGCCGCGGGCGGGCGGGACCGAGGACAGGGTATAAGTGTCGGTGGTGGCGCTGGCGCAACCGGCAACGATCAGGACCAACAGCAGCCAAACCCGCATCCGCATCCCCTATCCGCGGCCCCGGATCAGCGCCGAGGGGTGCCGATCCAGATAATCGGTCAACTCGCGCACCGACTGCGCGGCCCGGCTCAGCTCGTAGAGCGTCTGCCCCAGCCCGGCCGTGTTTACGCCCATCGGCCCGTTGCCGGCGGTGGTGCTGATGAGGTGCTGCGCCTCGGCAACCGTGCGGTCGGCCTGGCTCGCGACCTTGCGCAAGGAACTCAGCAGCGCCGGCACGTCCGCCTTCGCGCTCGCCGTGATCTGCTGCATGTTGGCGACCGACTTGTGCAGGCTGTCGAGGCTGGCGGTCAGCTCCGGCGATTCGCTGAGCGCGGCGAGGCGATCGGTCAGGGTGCGGATATTGCCGGCGATCTGGTCGAGCGGCAGGTTGTCGAGCTTGCCGGCGATGCCGCTGACCGCGGTCATGAGGCCGTCGATCCCGCCGCCGCCTTGGGCGGCCGGAAACTCCGGCGGGTTGCCCGCCGTCAGCGTGGCCGGGGTCGCCTTGCCGACGAAGGCGAGGTCCACCGTCTTCGGCCCGATGAACGGGACCGCCGAGCCGGGCTGCGCGCGCAACCCCTCGCCGATCAGCCGGCGCATGAAATCATCCATCGGCGCGCGCCCCGTGGCCGGCCAGTGCGCGTCGGCAGGCAGCGCGATGCGCGAGGGATCGACGGCGAACGTCACCAGCTCGTGCAGCGCGCCGCTCGACGGGTCGTATTGCAGTTGCGCCTCCTGGACCGTGCCGATCTGATTGCCGGCGAGCTGCACCGCGTCGCCCTTGCCGAGGCCGCCCGCCTCGGGGCCGAACACCGTCCGATACATCACCGCTTGCGGACCCGGCGCGAACTCGGCCGTGCTTTTGCTGTCGTAGAGGCGGAACGGGTGACCGTCCTGCGCCTGCGGCCCCTCATCGGCGCCGTTCGGCGTATCGAACGCCACGGCGCCGGAGAGCAGCGCCGGCAGCGATTGCATCTGCAGCCGCGGCCCCGACCCTTGCAGCGAGACTTGCACCGCGCCGGCGTTCCAGAACCGCGATCCGTCGTGCACCAGCTTGTCGTAAGGGGCGGTGATGAAGATGTCGATCTGGAACCCGTGGTCCGGCAACAACTTGGTCGTCTCCACCTTTCCGACGCTGAGGTCGTGGTAGTAAATCTGCGACCCGCGCGAGACCGTGCCCAGCTGATCGGTTTTCAGCACGAAGTGCCGGCCGGGCACCGGCTCGGAGACCACCGGCGCCTGGGCCAGACCCTGGTACTCGTCCTGCTTCTCCCCCGGCCGCGGCTGAATGCCGATGGTCGGGCCGGAGATCACCGACCGGATCGAGGAGAGATCGGACAGGCTCGGACCGTTGATCCAGAATTCCGTACCGGGTCCGATATGGTCATCCATCTCCGAGCTGAGCCTTATTGTCGTCCGAACATGCCGAAGGTCCTTTTCCAGGCGGACCGATGTCACCTCGCCGACCTTGAGACCCTCGTAGTCCACCTCGGTCTGATTGGCGCTGATGCCGTGGGCGCCGGCAAAGATGACCGTCACCTCCGGCCCGGTGGCGGCGAGTTGCTTGAAGGCGAGCCAGGCGACGATGGCGACCGCGGCCACCGGGATGCCCCAAATCCAGCCGGGCCAGCGGCTCCGCTCGACCCGGGCGGCGGGTGGCTCGGGCGCGACCCGTGGAGCCGGGTCCGGCTGGGACGGCGGCGATGATGGCGGCGATGATGGCGGCGGAGAGGGGCGGCCGGTATCGGGGGTCATGCGTGCTCCTCGACCTGGTCCCAGAGCAGGCGCGGGTCAAACAGCTTGGCGGCGACCATGGTCAGCACGATTACCGACAGGAAGGCCGGCGCGCCGATGCCGGCTTGGACGCTGATCAAGCCGCTGATCTGCATGATCGGCAAGAAGATTGTGATAGTGAAAACATCAATATTCGACCAACGCCCGATCTCCTCGACGAAGCGGAATAGCCGGGTTTTGGTGACAAGTCGTCGGTGATGTCCATGATGGACGGACCACAGCAGCCAGGAGAGCCCGATCAATTTACTGAGCGGAATAAGGATGCTGGCGGTGAAGATAACCGCCGCCAGCGGCCAGAAGCCGTTATCGACGAGCTGCATCACCCCCCAGGCGATAGTCTGGTTCTGAACCTTGCCCAGGCCGAGCTGAATGCTCATCGGGAACCAGTTGGAGATGATGTAAAGGGGGTAGCCGGCGATCACGAGGGCGGCGGCGCGGGTCACGGCACGCGGCTTGCGTCGGCAGAGATGGGCCAGGCAACGCGGACAATGCCTCCCCGCCAGCCCGACCGGCAGCACCAGGTCGCACTCGGTGCAGGCGAGCTTTGAGCCCGGCGAGGGGGCGGTGTTGCGCCCGATCCGGCGCCAGACCACCCGCCGATCCAGGCTCGCGCGGGTCAGCATGGTGAAGAACGCGGCGGCGATGAGGCACCAGCCGCCGGCGTCGATCTCCACCGGGATCTGGGCCGCCACCCGTGAATATCCGATCACCGCGCCGATCAGGAACACGTCCGGCATGGACCACAGATCGAGATGCTCGGCCCAGCGGAACACCCGGCCGGTCCACGGACCCTGCCGGCGAATACGAATTGCGGTCAGCGCCGCCGCCAACAGGCCGAAGCGGAAGAACGGCAGGATCACCCCCTGCAACCCGACGACGATGGCGAGCAGGGTCCAGCCCTCGTGCCACATCTCGATGACGCCCGACCCGAGCCGGCTCGATCGCTCGATCCCGGCGAAGCGCAGGGTCATCAGCGTGGCGAGATTGGCCGGAAACCAGAGGACGAAGGTGGCGATCGAGAGCGCCAGCGCGGCATCGATGCTGCGCCCGGCGGTGCGCTCCAGCACCTTGCCGCAGCGGTTGCATAGCGTGCGGCTGCGCCGGCCCGGTTCGGGAAGCGTCTGGATGGTCCCGCAGTCGGCACAAGCAATGACCGAGGCCATAACCGTCGCTCCTTCGGCACGATCTCGGTCCCGAGCCGCTCGCCGTCCCGTAGCGGTTATGCTGGAATGCGCCGGGAAGTCCATTATGCCCATCGCCGAGATTCGGGACTGTACGCTCAACTATCGATTGACCGACCTCGTTCCGCCCCGGATCGAGTGGCCGGCCGGTTCCGTGGTGAGGTGAACATGACCCCCGAGGCTCTGGACGCCGCCGACGAACTGGCCCGATTCCGTGATCTTTTTGAACTGCCCGAGGCCGTCATCTATCTGGACGGCAACTCCCTCGGGCCGCTGCCCCGGGCAACGCGCGCCCGGCTTGCGGAGGTCATCGATCGCGAATGGGGCCGACGACCTGATCGCTTCCTGGGAGTCGAACGGCTGGATGGCGCTGCCGCGCCGGGTCGGCGAGAAGATCGGGCGCCTGATCGGCGCCGAGCCGGAAAGCACGGTCGCCTGCGACAGCACCTCGGTCAACCTGTTCAAGGCTCTGGGCGCGGCCCTGGCGTTGCGGCCGGAGCGCCGGGTGATCCTGTCCGAACAGGGCAACTTCCCGACCGATCTCTATATCGCCGGCGGGCTCGCGCGGCTGCTCGGACGCCACGAGCTGCGGACCGTCGCACCCGAAGCGATCGAAACCGCGCTCGGCGGGCACCCGGCGGTGCTGTCGCTTACCCACGTCAATTACCGCAGCGGGCGAATGCACGACATGGCGCGGATCACCGGCGCGGCACATGCCGCGGGGGCGCTGGTGGTGTGGGACTTGTCGCACTCGGCCGGGGCGATGCCGATCGACCTTGCGGGCTGCGGCGCCGATTTCGCCGTCGGCTGCGGCTACAAATTCCTCAACGGCGGCCCGGGGGCGCCGGGCTATCTCTACGTCGCGCCGCGACACCAGGGCGCGCCGATGCCGCTGACCGGCTGGATGGGCCATGCCGCGCCGTTCGACTTCGCCCCCGATTGGCGCCCCGTCGAGGGGATCGGGCGCGCTGCGGTGGGCACGCCGCATATTCTGAGCCTGGCGGCTTTGGAGGTCGGCGTCGATATCGCGCTCGCGGCCGACATGGCGGCGGTGCGGGCGAAGGCGGAACGGCTGGCCGAAGTGTTCATCGCCCGGCTCGAGCGCGACGGAACGGAGCTTGAGCTGGTCTCGCCGCGCGGCGCCGACCGCGGCAGTCAGATCTCGCTCCGTCATCCTCGGGCCGCGGCGATCATGCGCGCGCTCGCCGCCCGCGGCATCGTCGGCGACCATCGCCCGCCCGACATCATGCGCTTCGGGCTGACGCCGCTCACCCTGCGCTACGCCGACGTCGAGAGGGCGGCGGCGGCGGTTTGCGCGCTCGCGCGGAACATGGAGTAATCGAATCGAGGCAGGCGTCGGATTTCGCCTCGCCCCGGGGGTTGCCCGCCGCCCGGCCCGACGCCTATGACCGGGTATTCCCGTCAGGAGGGGCCATGGCCGAACACGCCGAGCTGTCCGCGGACAATCCCGCGCTCGCCCGTCAGCGGGAGATTTTGGCTCGCCCGATCACGCCGGTGCGGCGGATGGCCGATGCCATAAGAGCACTGGCGATCGATGCCGTGGAGAAGGCCGGGTCGGGTCATCCCGGCCTGCCGATGGGAATGGCCGACGTCGCCACCGCCTTGTGGTCGCGGTTCCTGAAATTCGATGCCGCCGACCCGCGCTGGCCCGACCGCGACCGCTTCGTGCTCTCGGCCGGGCACGGGTCGATGCTGCTCTACGCGCTGCTCTACCTGGTGGGCGAGGAGGGCATGGGGATCGAGGACATCAAGAATTTCCGCGCCCTGCACTCGCCCGCCGCCGGCCATCCCGAGTACGGCGACCATCCGGGTATCGAGACCACGACCGGCCCGCTCGGCCAGGGGATCGCCACCGCGATCGGCATGGCGTTGGCCGAACGGATACTGGCGGCGCGGTTCGGCCGCTCGCTGGTCGATCACCGGACCTGGGTGATCTGCTCGGACGGCGACCTGATGGAGGGGATCAGCCACGAGGCGATCGGGCTCGCCGGCCATCTGCGGCTGGAGAAGCTCACCTTCCTCTACGACGACAATCACGTCTCGATCGACGGCGACACCGCGCTCGCGCGCTCCGAGGACGCGCTGAAGCGCTTCGCCGCCGCGAACTGGGCGGTCAAGGCGGTGGACGGGCACGACCCGGCGCAGATCGCCGGCGCATTGTCGTTCGCCGTGCGCTCCCGCAAGCCGACCATGATCGCCTGTCGCACCATCATCGGGTTGGGCGCCCCGACCAAGGCGGGAACCGCCGCCGTCCACGGCTCCGCCCTTGGTGCCAAGGAGGCTGCCGGCGCCAAGGAATTGCTCGGCTGGCACGAGCCTCCGTTCACCGTTCCCGCCGCCCTGCTGGAACGCTGGCGCGCGATCGGACACCGCGGCGCCGCCGCCCGGCGTTCCTGGCTCAAGCGGCTGGCGCGCCACAACGCCAAGGCCGAGTTCGAACGGGCGATGGGCGGCCGGCTGCCGGATACCTGGCACGAGGCGGTGGCGGCGATGAAGCAGCAGATTGCCGACGAGAGGCCGAAGCTCGCGACCCGGGCCTCCAGCCAGAAGGTGCTGGAGACGCTGATTCCGGCCACCCCCGAGCTGATCGGCGGCTCGGCCGACCTGACCGGGTCCAACCTCACCTACGTGAAGTCGATGGGGACGATCACCCCCGGCAGCTACGCCGGGCGCTACATCCACTACGGCATTCGCGAACATGCGATGGCCGCGTGCTCCAACGGCCTGGCGGTGCATGGCGGAATCATCCCGTACGACGGCACGTTCTTCATCTTCAGCGACTACATGCGCCCGGCGATCCGGTTGGGTGCGATCATGCATCAGCGGGTCATCCACGTGCTGACGCATGACTCGATCGGCTTGGGCGAGGACGGCCCCACGCATCAGCCGGTGGAGCAACTCGCCAGCCTGCGGGCGATGCCCAACCTCCATGTCTTGCGTCCGGCCGACACGCTGGAGACCGCCGAGTGCTGGGAGCTGGCGATCCGGCGCACCGACGGGCCGAGCCTGCTCGTGCTCAGCCGCCAGGCGGTGCCGGCCCTGCGCACCGATGCCTCCGAGAATCGCTGCGGGCGTGGCGGCTACGTAATCGCCGAGGCGGAGGGTCCACGCCAGGCGACGATCATCGGCACCGGCACCGAGGTCGCGATCGCCATGGAGGCGCGCGAGCAGCTCGGGCGCGAGGGCATCGCGGTAGCGGTCGTGTCCTTGCCCTGTTGGGAGTTGTTCGAGCAGCAGGACGAGGCGGCGCGGGCGGCGGTGCTGGGCGGTGTGCCGCGGATCGGCATCGAGGCCGCCTCGCCGTTCGGCTGGGACCGTTGGCTGGGGCCGGATGGCGTGTTCATCGGCATGACCACCTACGGCGCCTCGGCGCCCTGGCAGGATGTCTATAAGCATTTCGGCATCACCGCCGAGGCGGTGGTGGCGGCGGTGAAGAAGCGGCTGGGCTGACCGTTCGATAAGTGAAGGGAACCGAGAGATGACGGTGAAGGTCGCGATCAACGGGTTCGGGCGGATCGGGCGTCTGGTGCTCCGCGCGATGATCGAAAGCGGGCGCGACGATCTGACGCCGGTCGCGATCAACGATCTCGGCAGCCCGGAAGCCAACGCGCATCTGTTCAAATACGATAGCGTGCATGGCCGCTTCCCGGGCGAGGTCGAGGTGGCGGGCGACGGCATGACGATCCGCTACGGCGGTCGCACCTGGGGGCCGATCAAGGTCTCGGCCGAACGCGAGCCCTCCAAGGTGCCCTATCGGGGCGTCGATGTGGCGATGGAATGCACGGGCCTCTTCACCAGCAAGGAGACGGCTTCGCAGCTATTGAAGGCGGGGGCGCGCAAGGTACTGGTTTCGGCGCCGGCCGACGGGGTGGACGCGACCATCGTCTATGGCGTGAACCAGAAGGCGATCACCCCCGAGATGACGGTGATCTCGAACGCCAGCTGCACCACCAACTGCCTGGCGCCGATGGCCAAGGTGCTGCACGAGAGCTTCGGCATCCTGCGCGGCTACATGGTGACGATCCACGCCTATACCGGCGATCAGCGGCTTCAGGACACGTTGCACAAAGACCTGCACCGCGCCCGCGCCGCCGCCGTCTCCGCCATCCCCACCACCACCGGGGCGGCACGCGCGGTCGGGCTGGTGCTGCCCGAGCTGAAGGGCAAGCTGGACGGCACGGCGATCCGCATCCCCATTCCCAACGTCTCGCTGGTTTCGCTCGACGTGAATTTGGAGAAGACGCCGAGCAAGGAGGAGGTGAACGCGGCGTTCAAGCACGCCGCCGAGGGCGAGATGCGCGGCATCATCGACTACAACACTGCGCCGCTGGTGAGCGTCGATTTCAACCATTGCGCCGCCTCGTGCAGCTATGATGCGACGCAGACCGCCGTGATCGACCGCGAGCTGGTGCGGATCATGGGCTGGTACGACAACGAATGGGGCTTCTCCAACCGCATGTCGGATACGGCGGCGCTGTTCGGCTCGCTCTGAGCATGGCGTTCCGGACGCTGGACGGGCTGGACGTGCGGGGCAAGCGCGTGCTGGTTGCGTGCGGACCTCAACGTGCCGATGCGAGACGGGCGGATCACCGATCTTTCCCGCATCGAGCGGCTGGCGCCCGGCATCCGCGAGCTGGCGGACCAGGGGGCCAAGGTGATCGTGTGCAGCCATTTCGGCCGCCCCAAGGGCAAGCGGCTGGCGGAGATGTCGCTCGGCCCTGCCGCCCGGGCGTTGGGTGAGGTGCTCGGCAGGCGGGTGCGCTTCGCCGAGGACTGCATCGGCATCGCCGCGCAGCAGGCGGTGGAGCGGATGCAGCCGGGCGATATACTGGTCCTGGAGAACACCCGCTACGACGCCCGCGAAGAGCAGAACGATCCGGGGTTCGCGGCGGAACTGGCCAAGCTCGCCGATCTCTACGTGGACGATGCCTTTTCGGCCGCGCACCGGGCGCACGCCAGCACCGAGGGCGTGGCGCATCTGCTGCCCGCCTACGCCGGGCGGCTGATGCAGGCGGAGCTGGAGGCGCTGGACGCCGCGCTCGGCAACCCGGCGCGGCCGGTGATGGCGGCGGTGGGCGGCGCCAAGATTTCCACCAAATTGGAACTGCTGGGCAATCTGGTCGGCAAGGTCGAGGTGCTGGTCATCGGCGGAGCCATGGCCAACACCTTTCTGGCGGCCGAAGGCCGGGGTGTCGGGCGATCCTTGCAGGAAGCGGAGATGCACGACATGGCGCGCGACATCGGGTCACGGGCAAGGCAGGCCGGTTGCGAGATCGTGCTTCCCGGGGACGCCGTTGTTGCAGCGGAGTTGCGGCCGGGGGTGGCGACCCGGACGGTCGCGATCGACGCGGTTCCGGCCGACCTGATGATCCTCGATGTGGGACCGGCCAGCGTCGCGGCGCTAACGGCGCGGCTCGCGCTCGATGCACACGCTGGTATGGAACGGTCCGCTCGGCGCCTTCGAGACGCCGCCCTTCGATGCCGCCACCACCGAATTCGCCCGCGCCGTGGCCGCGGCGACCGCGCGGGGCCTGCGCAGCGTCGCCGGCGGTGGCGACACCGTGGCGGCGCTACGCCACGCCGGGGTGCTCGACGACCTGAGCTACGTCTCCACCGCGGGCGGCGCGTTTCTCGAATGGCTGGAGGGCAAGACCCTGCCCGGAGTGGCGGCGTTGACGGTTTAGCACTTGTTTCGGCTCCGACGTTCATCTATTGTTAACCAATGCGATTGATGATCGTCGGCATGCTGTCCTCCGCCTCCCTCTCGGCCTTCTCGGCCTCGGTGATGAAGGCCGGCCTGGGGCCGCTGCAACCAGGCGCGCTGCGCCCGTTCGGGGCCGCGCCGCAATCGCCGGCGCGCCCGCCGGCTTCGGCGCAACCCTTGCCCACGCCGCCCGCCGGCCCGCAACCCCGCGGGTCGCTGCTGGATATCTCGGTTTAGAACGGCTTCGTGCCGACCGTAACCGGCCCGCCTTTTTCGTCTGCCGCTTACGCCCGACAAATCGCAGGTGCGTCGGGTCGGCGATTTGACGGTTGCGGGGCGCGCGTGAGGCGAGGAGAGCGGCGCAATGCGCTGAATTCCGGTCTGATCGGAACGGCTCTAGCAGATTATTAAAGAACCTTGAGCCACGCTGCCCAACGCCCCCGGGCCGAACGACTATTGCGATTGCAACGGTGAACGGGCCGATGGCATAGAACACTGGAATCGCTCGCGAGGTCTTCCCCGGTGTCCGACGGCGGCTTTGATCTCGACGGCTGGCTTTCGCGGATCGGCCATGCCGGCCCGGGCGAGCCCGGGCTATCCACCTTAGGGGACCTGATCGCCGCCCATAGCGCGGCGATCCCCTTCGAAAACATCGACCCGTTCCTGGGCCGAACGCCGAAGCTCGATCTTGCTTCATTGCGAACAAAAATGCTCGCCGGCGGACTGGGCGGTTATTGCTTTGAGCAAAACACCCTCTTGCGGGCCGGCCTGATCGGGCTCGGCTTTCGGGTGACGAGCCTCGTCGCGAGGGTAATCATCGGCGCGACCCGGGATGCGTTCACGCCGGCCACCCACATGCTGCTGCGGGTCGATCTGCCGGAGGGGCCATTTCTTGCGGATGTCGGCTTCGGCCATCAAACTCCGACCGCGCCTTTGGTTCTGCAGCCGCACCTCGAACAGCCGACGCCGCACGAGACGATGCGCCTGACGCCGGCCGGCGAGGAATTCGTGCTGGAGGCGGAGACTTGGGGATGCCTGGCAGCATCTCTACCGCTTCTCGCTGCGTTCCACACCGGACATCGATTACGAGGTCGGGAATTGGTTCTGCGCTACCCTTCCCGACAGCTTGTTTACGGCGAACCTGATCCTGGCTCGGCCGGGCGCGGATGGCCTTCGCCACACGCTTCTCAACGGCTGGGTCAGCACGCGCCGGCAGGGTGAGCTTCTGGAGCGCCGCCTGCTGGATAGCGAAGCTTCGCTCGCGGCCGCTCTGCGGGAGACGTTCCGGCTCGATCTATCGGATGACGGTGCAGCCGCGATTTGGGCGAGGCTGTCCGCTCATGGCGTTCTCGGTGCCTCGCATCCCATTTTCGACTAGCACCCGGGCCGACACGCCCCGCCGGCATTTGCCGGCGGGGCATCGGGCCTATACTCGGCCGCGGCGGGCGTGTTCGTCGGCGAAATCGGAATCGAACACCCGGTTCACGTCGTAGCGGTTGATGCCGATATCGGCCAGCTCGCGGTCGGACATCGCGCATAGTTCGTTCCGCACCGCCATCCGCGCGGGCAGCGCGGCGAGGCGCCGCAGCATGGCGGCGACCCGCCTTGCCGGCCCGGGCCGCGTCGGCGCCAGCACGGGCTCGTAGTCGGCATCATCCCAGGTGCTGTGATAGGACAGCATCTCAGGCAATTTGAAATTCAGCGCCTGTTTCGAAGGTTGCACGCTCATGGGTGTTCTCCCCCATCTTTGTTCCCGGTCCGGCGCGGTGCCGTCGTGGCAGGGAGTCGCCGGGAATGCTGCACAGCAACATAAGACGTTTCCCTCGATTCATGAGTGCGGATTCATCTCGCCAGACATGCAATGGGAACATTCCCCATGCTGACCTATTCCTCACGTCTCACGGCTTTGCGAACCGAGCTGGCCCGGCTCAGCCTGGACGGCTTCATTGTCCCGCACGCCGATGAGCATCTCGGCGAGTATCTGCCCGCCGGCGCCGAGCGGCTCGCCTGGCTCACCGGCTTCACCGGCAGCGCCGGGCTCGCCGTCGTGCTGGCGCAAGTCGCGGCCGTGTTCACGGATGGGCGATACGTGCTGCAACTCGCGCAACAGACCGATCCGGCGCTGTGGGAGCGCACGCATCTCACCGACGACCCGCCGCCGGCCTGGATCGCCGCCCGCGCGCCCGGCGGACGCATCGGCTACGATCCCAAGCTGATCAGCGAGGAACAACTCGGCCGCTATGCCGAGGCCGGACTGGCGATGATGCCGGTGACGGAGAATCCGATCGATCGTCTTTGGGCGCCCCGCCCCGCCCCGCCGCTCGCCCCTGCCCGCCCGCATCCGCTCGAATTCGCCGGGCGCGGCTCGGCGGAGAAGCGTGAGGAGATCGCCGCGACTTTGCGCGCAGCCGGCCAGCAGGCGGCCATTCTCACCGATCCGGCCTCGATCGCCTGGCTCCTCAATGTCCGGGGCGCCGACCTGGCGTTCATTCCCCTCGCCTTGAGCTTCGCGATTTTGCACGAGGATGCGCGCGCCGAGCTGTTCATTGAACCGGCGAAACTCGACGCCGACACGCTCGCCTGGCTCGGCAACACCGTCACGGCGTCACCCCCCGAAGATCTGGCGAGGGCGCTCGCCGCATTGCGCGGCCGCATCCGCGTCGATCCCGCCGGCGCGCCGGTGTGGTTCGCCCAGAAGCTCAGGGAGGGCGGCGCCGAGCCCGTTCCCGGGGCCGATCCGTGCCTGTTGCCGAAAGCCTGCAAGAACGAGGTGGAGCAGCGGGGCACGCGCGCCGCGCACGCCCGCGACGCGGTGGCGTTGTGCCGCTTCCTGCACTGGCTCGACGGCGCGAGGGACGAGACCGAGATGTCGGCCGCCGCCCGCCTGCTGGCGTTCCGCGCCGAACTCCCGGAGTTCCGCGGCGAGAGCTTCCCCGCCATCTCCGGTGCCGGCGAGCACGGCGCCATCATCCATTACCGGGTGACCCCCGAGCAGGACCGCAAGATCGGGGCGAACGAGGTCTATCTGATCGACTCCGGCGCCCAATTCCCGGACGCCACGACCGATGTCACCCGCACCGTCTGGACCGGACCCGACCCGGCGCCCGACGCGATCCGGGCCACCGCCACCGCGGTGCTGAAGGGCCATATCGGGATCGCCACTTTGGTCTTCCCCGAGGGTGTCGGCGGTGCGCATCTCGACGCCTTCGCCCGTCGCGCGCTCTGGGAGGCGGGGCTCGATTACGACCATGGGACCGGGCATGGCGTCGGTAGTTACCTCTCGGTGCACGAGGGGCCGGTCAGCCTGTCACGGCTGGCCCGCCCGATCCCGATCGCGGCGGGGATGATCCTGTCGAACGAGCCCGGATTCTACCTCCCCGGCAGCTATGGAATCCGGCTGGAGAATTCTGCTGCTGGTACGGCCGGCGGAGTTCGCCGATTCGCGCAAGCCGTTCCTGCGCTTCGAGACGCTTACCCTCGCACCGTTCGATCGGCGGCTGATCGATCCGGCGCGCTTGAGCGCGGCGGAGCGCCGGTGGCTCGACGCCTACCACGCCCGGGTGGCGGCCGAGGTCGGGCCGCATCTGGACCCGGAAGCACGAATTTGGCTGGAGCGGGCGTGCGCGCCGATCGATCGCGGAGCCGACCTTATTGATCGCCTCGGCGGACCGATCGGTGTCGAAGACCCGGAGCTAGAAGCCCCGCCGATGCCCGATCCCGCACGGGCGGCTGATTTCTCCGGCGATTGCGAGGGACCATCCGAGGAGGGGGTTAGACCAAGCGGCGAAGCGCACGCGTAAAACCGGCCGCCGCTTGCTCCCGCTCGCCGCGGTCACGCGGGCCTGCGGCTCCGCGAGCCGAAAAAGGTCATGACGGGCGCGATCATGAGCAGGGTCCAGTGCGCCATCGTGACCCGGTAGCCTGCTGCCATTCCGCCTGCGATCAGGAAAATCACGCCCATGAGCAAGGGCGAGAGAATCATGTCCTGCCGCAGGCCGGGCTGCAGGTCCGATACGGCGAGAAACGGCCGACGCAAACTATACGCAGACAGCCCGGCCGAGAGCATTTCGACGAGCATCATCACCACCGCGTATAGAACGAACGCGAAGCGACCGCCGTGCTCGCTGAGCACGCTGCTCGCGAAGGGCACCAGGCAGAGCGCCATGAGGTATAGAAGATTGATCCACAGCAGCCGGCCATCGACCTTCTGGACGTAACTGAATTTGCGGTGGTGCCCGAGCCAACTCATGCCGACGATGATGAAGGTAAAGGCGAAGATGAACAGCTTCGGTCCCATTGCCAGCAGTGCTTGCAGCATCGCCGGATCGCCGCCTTCGCTCGGGATTGCCGGCAGCCGCAAATCGATGACCAGCAGGGTGATGGCGACGCCGAACACGCCATCGCTGAAGGCCAGCAACCGCTCGGGTCTAAAGAGCTCACGCGATCCCGATGCAGTCATCACGCCGGTCCGGCCAATCTCGCCGCCGTAACCGCGCGATCGCCCGGGCGGGCATTCTGGTATTGCAGCCACAGGAGAACGAAGCCGAGCAGCGGGATCAAAAAGTCCAGGTAAAAGATAACCCCGGCGTTGCCCGGTGCGAAATTATGGGTCGTCAGGATCTGCTGGATGTGACCGATCCCGGCGCCGAGCATGAAGACGGAGGGTCCGATCACCGCCACTAGTCGGCGATCGAAGTTGGCGAACGCGGCGATGAACCCGGCCAGCGAGAAACCAAGGCTCGCCGTGCCGACTTCGAACTGAAACGGACTGTCGGCCCAGCCGATGAACGCGGCTGCCGTCTGCCCGAAGAAAACGTGAAAGACGAAGTTGATCAGATACATCACCCCGATATTGAACAGCACATACCAGGCCAGGAGCTGGTCCACCACGACCGCTCCGGTGATCGGCCGCGGCGCCCGGGCAATGGCGATGGCCGCGACGATCAGGCTGATAACCAGGAAGGTCAGCGTGTAATCCGATATCACGAAGACGATGATCGCCTTAATCATCTCCGCCCCTTCGACGTTTCCGTTGCGCCGCCTTTATAGGCAATGCTGTTAGCGCTCGCCACCGGCCCCGCCCGGTTTCACCGGCCGGGTCTTGATCCGCAAGCAGGGATGGCGGAAGCCTGGCGGGAACAACCGGGGGCACAGTGATCCACCGTTTCGACATCGGTGCCATGCACGCGGCCATCGTCTCCGATGGTCCGCTCACCCTGCCCGGCCCGAACGAGCTTTTCTCCGGCGTCGATCCCGCGGCATTCGCCGCCGGGCTGCGCGCCGAGAACGTGCCGAGCGACGCCACGCGGGTGGAGCAGAACTGCCTGTTGATCGAGACCGGCGGGCGGCGCGCGCTGTTCGACAACGGCCTCGGCTCGGCCAAGCTGTTCGGCCCCGACAGCGGGCGACTTTTGGACAATCTGCGCGCAGCCGACATCGATCCGGCTTCGATTGACGCGCTGGTGTTGACGCACGCCCACTCCGACCATTGCTGGGGCACCATGGGCGACGACGGCACGCCCAATTTTCCCAATGCCGAGATCGTCATCTCGCAAGCCGAGCTCGATTTCTGGACCTCGAACCCGGCAGGCGTCGGCCGGCGCTCGATCGCCGGGGTCGCCAAGCACCTGCTGCCACTGCGTTCGCGCATTCGCTTCGCCCGTGACGGCGCCGAAATTCTGCCCGGCGTGCAGGCTTGGAGCACGCCCGGCCATACGCCGGGCCATTTGGCGTTTCTATTGGAGGATGGCGGAAGCCGGTGGTGCCTGATCGGCGATGTCGCCTTCCATCACCCCCTCTCCTACGCCTTCCCCGAGGCGCACAACCTGTTCGACACCGATCGCGCCATGGGCGCGGCGACGCGACGGCGCGTGTTCGACCGGCTCGCCCGCGAGCGGCTGCGCGTGATCGGCTATCACCATCCCTGGCCGGGATTGGGACGGGTGGAGCGCGCCGGCACCGCCTTCCGGTTCATCCCCGACGGAGAAGACGCATGACGCTCGAACCGCAAGTGATGGAGGCGCTGCGGGGCGTCTCCACCGCCACCATCACCACGGTCCTGCTCAAGAAGGGCCTGCGCAACGTCTGGATGCGCCGGGTGCGATCGCTGCGCCCCGAAGCGCCGCGCCTGGTCGGACCCGCTTTCACGCTGCGCTTCATCCCTGCCCGCGAGGACCTGGCAACGCCCGAATCGTGGTCCTCTCCGCGATCGACCCGGGCGGCGATCGAGGACATGCCGGCCGGCTGCATCGCCGTGGTGGACGCGATGGGCAGCACCGACAGCGGTATTTTCGGCGATATCCTGTGCGCGCGCATGGCTCGGCGCGGCGTCGCGGCCCTGGTCACGGACGGCGCCGTTCGCGACGTCGCCGGCGTGCTCGGGACCGGTCTGCCGGTCTGGTGCGGCGGCGTCGCCGCCCCGCCCTCGGTAGCCGCCCTCATGTTCGTGGGCTGGGGAGAGCCGGTGGGCTGCGGCGGATGTGCGGTGTTCCCCGACGACGTGATGGTGGCCGATGCCGACGGCACCGTGGTGATCCCGCGCGCGCTGGCGGCCGAGGTGGCCGAAGCGGGCGTCGATCAGGAGCGAATGGAGAGCTGGATCATGCGCGAGGTGGAGCAGGGCGCGCGCCTGCCCGGCCTCTACCCGCCCGATGCCGCGACCCGGGCCCGCTATGAGGCCGGGCGGCGGTAACGGATTGCCACCGGAACGTGACGCCCGTCACGGGCCCGGGATTGGCTCGCAGCGCCGAAGCTGCCCATATCCACGATGCTTGAGCCAAGGAGGGTGGGATGCGCCTTCAGCACCAGGACACGACGGAAACCGCGCGTTTGCTCATCAAGCGCCACGGCTTGCGGGCGCAGGCGGTGGCGCTGGAGCGGGTCTCGGAGATGCGCCTCCAAGGCGATGCCGCCGGGCTCGATCGCTGGCAGGCGATCTATGCCGCCATCTGCGACCTCCGCCGCTCCGCCGGCCAGCGCCTGGGCCCGGAGGAGCCGTTCGACTATCGGGTGTGAGGCGCTGAGGGAACTTCGCCGGCCCACCGAAACGCCCCGCTTCTAGGCACTCCTGCGGACGTATCCGTAGCGCAGATTGCTGCGTTCCGCTCCGGCGCGCTCGTACTCGGCCTTGATCTCGGCAAAGCGGTCGGGGACGGCGAGTTCGGCATGGTGATCGTAGCCGAAGATGCGGAAGCCGTTCTCGGCAAGTATCCCCCGCTTCACCGGACCGTCCGCCGGGCCGAGCGGGGTGAACCCGTGTTGCTGCTGCATCGCTTCCGGAATCTCCAGCCGGCGGAGGCCCTCGATCTGCCATTGCGGGGCGCCGGTCCATACCGCGTCGGTGCCCCAGATGACGTGATCGGCGCCGAGACCCTTGACCAGCGTTCCCATCAGCGCCGCCGCCAGCCGCGGCTCGGCGATGCTGCTGTAGGCGAAGAGCTGCCCGAGATCGCCATAGACGTTGCTCACGCCGTATTGGGCCGGAATATCGGCCAGATCGCTCACCCACGAGCTGCGGCCGGTGCGATCCCACTCCGCCATCGCCTCCGCCGGCGAGCCGCCGACATGGCGGTAGGCAGAGTGGTAGATGACGAAATTGAGCTGCGGCCAATCCTTTGCCGCGCGGCCGACATCGCTCACATCGACATAACCCCGCAGGTTCGGCACCGTCCTCTCCACCGAGGGCGGGAACAGCCCCTTATGGATGCAGACATTCTTGACCCCCGCCCGGGCGAACCGCTCGTACGCCGGATACATCAGCTTCTCGTCGTCGAGCCGCCACGGATAGTGGCTGGTGTTCTTGTGGGTGTTGTCGCCGATCGTGTAGCCCTTCCAGCCGTCGGGCCGGAGCTCGGCGATCGCGTGATCGATGCCGTCGAGCCAGCCGGGCTGTCCGGGAACGATCGTGTAATGCGCGAGCAGCCGCCGCGCGCCGGCTTCGCGGTTCACCCGCTCGCGCGCCTGGAACACCATCTCGTTGGTGAGGAACCAATCCTCCGGCACGTCCGAGGGTGAGTTGGTCAGCAGCGCCACCTTGGTGTCGCTGTCCAGGAAGACTTCCTTGAAGTAGTTGGCGAATTTCAGGTCGTCGATAGTCTGCTCCTTGCCCGCCAGCTCCTTGTTCCAACCCAATCGGCCGACCGCCTGGCGCATGGCGACGAAATTCGTCAACCGCGTGTCGTCGCGCAGGAAATGCGTGTGCACGTCGAAGACATATTGTCCTTGCAGCGACACCGCGCGCGCGTCGGCCATCTCCGGGCTCGCGGCCTCGGCCTCGCTCACCGCGAACAGCTCGCCATAGACCTTGTTCATCGCCAGGAACGCGGCGGCCATGCCGGACGCGGTCTGAAAGAAGCGGCGGCGGCTCATCCCCTGTCGCGCCGCGAGCTTATCGCCCATCTCCTTGAGGCGCCCCTCGACCTCCTTCTGCTTCGCGTTCTGCGGCTCGGGGAAGTATTCGTCGCTGGAGACGATCTGCGTCGGGATCGGCCCCGGAAACGCCGCCTCTTCGGCGGGCAGCAACTGGCGGCGTTCGTCGTCGCTCAAGAATCCCATGGTTTTGCTCCGTTCAGACCGAGACGGGCTTAGGCATGGTGAGGAATGCGTCCATGCAGTGCCAAAGTTCCGCGCGGTTGCGGCTAAGAGTGACCGAGTGCGCCGCCCCCGGCATGACCGTGTACCAGCGGTCCGGGTTGGGCAAACGGGTGAAGAAATCAAGCAGATCGGCGTCGGTCGAGATGCCGTCGTACTGGCCGCGCAGCATCAGCACCGGCGACAGCACCCGGGCCGGATCGACCAGCGGCAACTTGGTCGTCATGTCGAGATAGGTCCCGGTCGGCACGCTGTCGCCGAGCGGCAGCTCGGCCGCCGCGATGGCGTCGGCGACGCGGGGATCGGAGGTCCCCGGCTTGTCGCGAGTGAAGATGCTGCGGATCATGTCGGCCCCGCGCGGGCGACGGTTGTGCGTGCGGTAGAACTCGGCCTGTTCGGCGCGCTTACCGAGCGTGGGCGAGCCCTTGCCGGTATAGGTGAACGCCTCCAGCACCAGCCGGTCCACCCGATCCGGCTCCGCCATCGCGAAGGCGGCGGCGCGGATGGCGCCGCTGCTCTCACCCATGAAATGCGCCTTGCGCTGGCCGGTCTCGCGCGTGACCACCTCTATAGCGGCGCCGAGATCCTGAACGCCCGAGGCAATATCGGAATTGCCGGCGGTGACGGTGGAACGGCCGTAACCCTCGAAGTCCATCGTCCAGACATCGAAGCCGCGGCGCGCGAACACATCCATCAGCGAGTATTCGCCGGCGCCCGGAACCGTCAGGTCGAAGCTCGGCCGCGACGATATCGAGGAGCCGTGCACGAGGAACAGCACCGGCAGCGAACGATCCGGCCCCGGCGGCCCGAGCCGCTTGCGATACATATAAAGCGAAACGTCGCCCTTCTTGGCCCGGTATTCGGCGGTCCACGGCTCCGGTTCGCTCGCTGCCGCCGCCGCGGGATGCGGCGCCATGGCGGCGACGCCGATCAGGCCGAGGCCGGCGAGCGCGGTGCGGCGTGAGGCGGAATTCTCGCCCATCTCATCCTCCCCGAAGGCGCCGCGAGCATGGCACTTCGGGCGGTTTATTCAAAGCTTTACGCTTGTTTCAGCTCGATCAGGCTCCGCCTGATCTTGCGGCCGCGCTCGACCTTGTCCTCGATGTATCCGGCATCGCCCCAACGCACGGCGCGGGCCATCGCTTGCGCATCCTCGACAAAGCGGGCGAGCATCTCCAGCAGCGCCTCGCGGTTGTTGAGGAACACATCGCGCCACATTGTCGGATCGGAGGCGGCGATGCGGGTGAAGTCGCGGAAGCCCGAGGCGGCGAAGCGCAGCACCTCCTGGCGGCTTTCATCGGCGAGGTCGTCGGCGGTGCCACAGATGGTGAAGGCGATCAGATGCGGCAGATGGCTGACGATCGCGAGCACCCGATCATGGTGGCCCGGCTCCATGATTTCGGTCATCGAGCCGCAGCGGCGCCACAATTCGGCGACCTTCTCCACCGCCGCCTCGTCGGTGCCGGGCGGCGGCGTGAGCAGGGCCCAGCGATTCTCGAACAGGGTGGTGAAGCCCGAGTCGGGGCCGGAATGCTCAGTCCCCGCGAGCGGGTGCGCGGGGACGAAATGGACGCCCGCGGGCACCATCGGCCCGACGTCGCGGATCACCGATTGCTTGGTCGATCCCACATCGGTGAGGATCGCGCCGGTTTCGAGATGCGGGCCGATCGCGGCGGCGAGATCGCCGAATGCACCCACGGGTGCGCACAGCATCACGCAATCGGCGCCGACCACGGCGCGCGCGGGATAAAGCTCGACGCGATCGGCAATGCCCAACTCGCGCACGCGATCGAGCGTGCGTTGCGTACGCGCGTTGGCCACGATCTCTTCGGCGAGGCAGCCGCGCTCCTTGGCGATGCGCGCGACCGAGCTGCCGATATGGCCAATCCCGATGAGCGCCAGGCGCTTGAACAGCGGCGCGCTCATTCGGCCATCAACCGGGCGAGCGCGTCGATCACCAATCCGACCTCCTCCTCGGTGCCCACGGTGATGCGCAAACATTGCGGCAGGCCGTAGCCGCCGACGCGGCGAACGATCACGCCGCCGCGGCGCAGGTGCCGGTCCGCCGCCTCGGCGCGCGCCGATTTCTCAAAGTCGGCGAGCACGAAGTTCCCCTCACTCGGCCAGACGCGGATTCCGGCCGCCGTCAACCCGGCGGC
Organism: uncultured Pseudomonadota bacterium; assembly: GCA_963762525.1. Classification (GTDB taxonomy): domain Bacteria; phylum Pseudomonadota; class Alphaproteobacteria; order Acetobacterales; family Acetobacteraceae; genus DATFDN01. The sequence goes on along the minus strand of CAVXKT010000005.1, from coordinate 261,050 downwards.
GAGGCGGGCCCGCTGGGCGGTGTTGTGCGCGCGGCCCTCCTCCACCCATCCGGGCTCGGCCAGCGCGGCGATGGCGGCAGCTTGCGCGGCACCCGAAACGTTGAAGGGGGCGCGAATGCGGTGCAACACGTCGATCACCGTCGGCGGCGCGTACGCCCAGCCGATCCGCATCCCGCCGAGGCCGAAGATCTTGCTGAAGGTGCGGGTCATGATGGTGTTCTCGGCGGCATCGACGAGTTTGACGCCGGGATCGTAGCCGGGGCGATCGACATATTCGGCATAGGCCGAGTCGAGCACCAGCAGCACCTCGGGCGGCAATTGCGCGCGCAACCGCTCGACCTCCGATTGCGCCACCAGGCTGCCGGTGGGGTTGTTGGGATTGGCGAGGAACAGCAGCCTCGTCGCGGCGGAGACACGCGCGAGCAGCGCATCGACGTCGGCGGTGAGTTCGCGTTCCGGCGCCTTGACAACCCGGCTGCCGGCATAGGTGCCGGCGATCTCGTAGATCGAGAAGCCGTGCGCGCTCATCAGCACCTCGCGCCCCGGTCCGCCATAGGCGACGCAGAGCTGGCCGATGATGTCGTCCGATCCGTTGCCGCAGATGATCTTCGCCGGATCGAGCCCGAAGCGTCGCCCGATCGCGCGCCTGAGTTCGCCGGCGTCGCCGTCCGGATAGCGGTGGGCTTCCCCGGCGGCGGCGGCGATGGCGGCCCGGGCCGCGGGCGGCGCGCCGAATGCCCCCTCGTTCGAGGACAGTTTGATGACGCGGTTCGCGCCCTCCACCCGCGACTCCCCGCCGACATAGGGCGAGACGCGCAGCACTTCCGGGCGCGGCAGCGGACGGCTCATGCGGACCCCCCAAGAGGGATCGCGTCAAGAGGGATCGCATCAAGAGGGATCGCGCCAAGAGGGATCGCATACGCGCCGAGCACCGTCGCGCGGACCCCGAGGCGGCGAAGGCGCGGGTCGGCGTCGGTGACAAATCCGTCGGTCTCCGCCAGCGCCCGCGTGACCGGCTCGGCCGGATCGCGGCGCAGGATCAATCCGCGCGGGGCAATTCCGGCCGCTTGCAGCGCGGCGGCGACGTCCTCCGCCGTGGCATCGCGGTCCGGCTCCAGCCCCAGCAAGGTGCGATCGGCGCCGCTCGCGTCCGGCATCCCCGGAGCGACGACCAGCGCCGCCGGCCGCGGCGCGCCTTCGCCGCGCGGCGCCCAGAACGGCAGGCGCGCGATGATGAAAAGATGATCCGAGGTCATGAGCATCGGCCACCACGGCGCCGGTTCGTCCGCTCGCGGCATCGGCAGCACCGCCGCGGTGGCGCCCTCGGCCAGTTCGGCGAGCACGCGCACCGGGTCGGCCCGGGTGCGCAGCGGGGTCAGCGCGCCGAAATGCTCGCGCGCGGTCGCCGCCAGCTCATCGGTTGCCGCCACCAGAAGCGATCGCTGCATGGCGGTGGTCCCGGCGAGCAACTCGCGCCACAGGCGCACCAGCGTTTGCGGCGGCAACTCGCCGAGATGGCGCGCGAGCAGGCGGCGGATGATGGCGGCCTCACGCCCCGGCCGCAACGCCATCCCGTCCGCCTTGTCGGCGCTGGCGGCCACGCGCACGACCACCTCGGCACGACGCATCAGCAAATCGTGCAACGCCTCGTCGAGGCGATCGATCTCGGTCCGCAACGCGGCAAGCTCGCCCGGCGCGGTCTCGGGTGAAGGGGAAGGCATGGCTGGCTCGGCCGGACAGGGGCGGAACAGATAGCCCATGGCCCGGCGGGTGCAAACCCGGGCGGCCCGACTTGCGGCCTCGGGCGGCCCCGCATAGGAACGGGGGAGATGAACCAACTTGCTCCGCTCACCGAGTACGCGCACCAGCACGTCGCATTCGCGGACGGGATGGTGCTGGACTGCGGCGTCCGGCTGCCGCGGATGACGGTTGCGTACCGCACCTACGGGCGGTTGAACCCGGCGCGCAGCAATGCGGTGCTGGTTTGCCATGCCCTGACCGGAGATCAGTATGTGGCCGAGCGCCATCCGCTCACCGGCAAGGATGGCTGGTGGGAGGCGCTGGTCGGGCCCGGCCGACCGGTCGATACCGATCGTTTTTTCGTGATCTGCGCGAACGTGTTGGGCGGCTGCATGGGCAGCACCGGGCCATTCAGCCGACGCGACGACGGCGCCGATCGATGGGGCACCGATTTTCCCCCCGTCACCATCCGCGACATGGTGCGGGCGCAGAAGCGCCTGATCGAGCATCTGGGCATTGCGCGCCTGTTCGCGGTGGTCGGCGGCTCGATCGGCGGCATGCAGGTTCTGCAATGGGCGGCCGACTACCCCGATTCGGTGTTCGCGGCGTTGCCGATCGCCACCGCTGCCTATCACTCGGCGCAGAACATCGCCTTCCATGAGGTCGGCCGGCAGGCGATCTTCGCCGATCCCGACTGGCAGGGCGGACGGTATTGGGAAACCGGCGCCATCCCGGCGCGCGGGCTCGCGGTGGCGCGGATGTGCGCGCACATCACCTATCTCTCCGAACAGGCGCTGACCCGGAAATTCGGCCGCCGGCTGCACCCGCCGCCCAAAAATGGCGGCGAGGTCGTGGCGCTGTTCGGCGGCATGTTCGAGGTGGAGAGCTATCTGCATCACCAGGGCAGCACGTTCGTGCGCCGCTTCGACGCCAACTCCTACGTGACGATCACCCGCGCCACCGACTATTTCGATCTCGCCGCCGATCACGACGGCGATCTGGCGCGGGCATTCCGCGGCACCCGCACGCGCTTCCTGGTCGCGTCGTTCAGCTCCGACTGGCTCTATCCGACCGCCGAGAGCCGGGCGGTGGCACGCGCGCTCAACCGCGCCGGCGCCAATGTCAGCTTCGTCGAGATCGAGACCGACAAGGGGCACGACGCCTTCTTGCTTGACGAGCCGGATTTCCACCGCACCATCGCCGGCTTCCTCTCGGGCTGCGCAGTGCACGCCAGGCTGTGAGCGCCGCCGACACGGCGATCCGTTTCGTCGCCAAGAACATGCGCGTCGATCTGCGGCTGATCGCCGAGATGGTCGCAGCCGATGCCCGGGTGCTCGATATCGGCTGCGGCGACGGCAGCCTGATTGATTACCTGTTCACCACCAAGCGGTGCGATGCGCGCGGCATCGAGATCGATATGGCGCTGGTCACGCGCGCGGTGGCGCACGGATTACCGGTGATGCAGGGCGATGCCGACAGCGATCTTGCGCACTACCCGGACGCCGCCTTCGATTACGTGGTGCTGTCGCGCACCTTGCAGGCGGTGGAGCGTCCGCGGGAGGTGCTGCGGCAGATGCTGCGCATCGGAACCAGGGCGATCGTCAGCTTTCCCAATTTCGGCCACTGGCGGGTGCGCGCGCAACTGCTCGCCAAGGGCCGGATGCCGATGACGGCGACCTGGGACCGCATGTGGTACGAGACCCCCAACATCCATCCTTGCACCGTGCGCGACTTCTTCGATTTGTGCGCCGCCGAGGGCTACGTCGTCGAGGACTGGCTGGCTGCCGACGACGCCGGCGGTCGCGCGCCCTGGCGACGCTTTCCGCGGCTCGCGAATCTGTTCGGTGAACAGGCGCTGTTCGTGCTGCGCCGGCGCAACCCTGCGCATCCCGGCCCCGGCCGGCGCAGCGCGCCTACCGCTTGGGCAACCCCTCCATGATCCGGCGCGCCTGGCGCTGGAGCGCCGGATCATGATCGAGGCGCAGCGCCGCTTGAAGCCACGGGCGGGCGGTCGCCGCGTCGCCTTGCTCGGCGGCGCTTTGGCCGGCGCGCAGATAGAGATTGGCGGCCGCGCCGGCGGCACCGGCGCGCTCGCGGGCTGAAGCCGCCAACGCGAGCGCGCGCGCCATGTCGCGGTAGTCGAGATTGTCGCGTCTGAGGTCCGCCGCCGCCTCTGCCGCCGCGGCCGCGGTTTCGTTGCGGCCGGCCCGGCGATCGACTCGCGCGACGAGTTCGTCGGCGTCGGCCTGCTGCTCGGGCGATGTCGGTCTGCCGAGCCGCGCGGCGGCGGCGCGCAGGCCGGCATCGTCACCCGCCTTGTCGGCGATCAACCCGCGCAGGAAGGCGGCGCGCGCCGCCACCGGCTGATCGCCGTTTCGCTCCACCGAGGCGGCGAGGCGGTCGGCCTCGCGCGCCGCACCGCTGCGATAAAGCGCGGTCGCCTCCACGAGAATAAGCGCGGGAAACGGGGCGACGCGGCGATGCGCCAGATCGGCGGCCGTACTGCGGGCCGATACCAGCGCGCCACGCGGATCGTCGGCCGCGAGCTGCGCCACTGCGAGATCGTAGCCGTAATCGCCGATCGCCGCCGCGTCGTCGCGCGCCAGTGCGCGCGCCAGCGCCGCCCGGTACTGCGTCACCGCCTCTTGCGGCCGATCCAGCGACAGCGCGAGCCTGCCGGCGGTGGCGTTCTGCCGGAGCAGCGTATCCTCGGGCGGCGGCGGAACCGCCGGCTTGCCGGCCGCGCACGCTCCCGCCAGCAGCGCCAGCAGGATCGCCGGAAGGCGCATCAGGGCTGGATCCGGCTCGCCGGCAATCTGGGCGATTCCGGTGCCGTGCGGCCGCCGCCGCCCAGCAGCCATAGGCCGCGCAACTGCGCCGCAAGCCGCTCCAGCTCGGACGCCGTGGCCTGCGTCTGGGTGAGCAGGGCGGGCAGGTTGGCGGTGCTGCCGGCGGCGTTGCGCGCGATCGCCGGCAATTGCGGCGCCGCGCGCGCAAGCTCCCGGGTCGTCGTCTGCAAATTGACGAGCAGCGCATCGACGCGCTGCAACAACGCCGGCACGCCCTCCTTCGACGAGGCGAGCTGCACCAGCCCGTCGGCCTGTTTCGCCGCATCGTCGAGCTTGGCGATGATCGGGCCGAGGGCGGCGACCTCCTGCTCGGCCTGGCGCGCGAGCGTGTCGTCGGTCAGCAGTCGCCCGATCGTGCCGTTGCCTTGCTGGAGCCCCACGGTGATGGCGGCGAGCGCGCCCATGGCGTGCTGCGCATCATCGAGCATCGGCGTCAGCTTCTGCTGGATCTGGTTAATCATCGCGGTGAGCGTGTCGGTCGGCGCCGGCTCGGCGGTGGCGTCGATCACCGCGTAGCGCCAATCCAGCGGCTCTCCGGTGCCGCGCGAGACATCGACATAGACCGAACCCGCGAGGCTGAAGGTGCGGCGGATCACGGCGTGGCTGTCGCGGCGGATGAAGGGTTCGTTCTGCGGGTCGATGGCGGCCTCGGCGTACATCTGCCCGTCCGGATTGACGACGATGCGGCGGACCGTGCCGGCGTTGATGCCCAGCACCTGGACCTCGGCGCCGGTCGCCAGCCCGCTCATGCCCGAACGCGGCAGCACGATGCGCAGATCGACCGAGGAGCGGAACCATGAGCGCAGCACGCCGGCCTCCAGCACCACGGCGACGAACACCGCGATCGCGGCCAGCACCAGCAACCCGACCCACTCATCGGTGTTGCGCAGGCGAATCATGCGCCCTGCCGGACGGGTTGCAGCCCGCGCTCGGTCATGCGCAGGCGGTGCGTCGCGGGAAACGAGCGGTCGGCACGTGCGCTGTAGCGGCGGGTAAGCCAGATCACCGCCGCACCGCGGTCGCGCGCGGCGGCGATCGCGTTGAGCAAGGGCGCGATCAGGTCGAGGAACTGCGTCTGCACCGGCGTTTCCAGCAGCAGCAGCCGCGGCTCGCCCAGGAAGGCGCGCACGCAGGCGGTGCGCGCGAGGTCGGCGGCCGAGAGCGCATCGGGGCGCACCAGCGGCAGGCCGGGGAGGCCGAACTCGCGCGCGAGCGTCGCCGCGGCGGCGCGGAGTATGGGTTCCTCGCGTTTCGTGTGATGCAGGTGCGGCAGCAGCACGTTGGTGTCGGTGCCGAGGAAGTCGATCCAGGCGCCGGCCGCGGCGATGCGGCCGATGCGCCCGCGCAGCGCCGTCGCCACGCGAGCGGTGAGGCCGGACCACGCGCGGCCGAGAAAGCACACCCGCCCTCGCCCGAGCGGGCGCAGGCCCACGCAGAGATCGGCAAATTCGGCGATGGCGACCGGATCGCGCATCTCGATCAGCGCGCACTCGCCCGGCATCAGCCGCAAATCCAACGCCACCGGCGGCAGAATGCCGCCGGCGCGCGGCTCGGCAGCGGCGAGTTCCAGGGCGGGCGTGGCCTCGCGCATCGCTCAGGCGGCCAGGCTGAGCAGCAGGCTGGTAAGCATGACCGCCAGCACGCCACGGACGAAGCCGCGCGGCAACAGGCTGGCGTTGTCGTCGTCCGACCCCGCCATGAGGCCGGTGAGGCAGGCGGTGAGCGCGACGAGCAGGCCGATCAGCAGCATCTTGGCCGGAAACATCGCGAAATCGACGGGGCGCATGGCGCCGAGCACGTGATCGAGGAAGCTCCAAAGCGAGCCCTGGACGGCGCCGAACAGGCTGCCGGCGATGAAGCCGATCACCAGCGCCGTCAGCGCGAACACCATGCCCAGGGTAAAACTCGCAAGCGCCAGTGCGACCGCGCGCGGCAGCACCAGGAACAGGAACGGGTCGATCCCGAGCCCCGCCAGGGTGCGCACCTGACCGCCGAGCTGCAACCGACCCAGTTCCGTCACCATCACCGTGCCGCTGCGCCCGAGCAGCACGAAGCCGATCAGCAGCGGCGTCAGTTCGCGCACCAGCACGGTGACGAGGATCTGCCCCGCGAGCGTCTCCTCTCCGGCGAGGCCGAGCCAGTAGAGCGCCTGCGAGACCATCGCGAGCCCGGCGAGGATCGCCGTGACCAGGGTGGTCGCGAGACCGCCGCCCACCGACTGACGAAGGCTGCGGCGGAACTCGGCGCGGACGGTGCGCCGCCACGATCGCGGCAGGAAACCCTCGCGCAGCACGCCCTGGAGCAGCGCCGCAAGCATCAGCAGAAAGGCGGCGCGCTGGCGGGTGACGCCGCCGATGACCCCCAGCACATGCCGCAGGCGGGTCGAGGACCGCGGTTGCAGATGCGCGCTCACAGCCGGCCGGCGAGCACGTAGGTCCGCGCCGCTCCGATCTCGGGGATGTAAAAACTGCCGCGCGGGCGGAACAGAAACTCCTGCCGCAGTCGCCGGTAGGCCGCCTCGCTCACCTGTACGGCGCCGGGCGCACCGGCGGTGGCGGCCATGGCGGCGGCGTTGCGCACCGCCTCGCCCCACAGATTGAACAGCCGCGGCGCGCGGCCGACATGGCTGCCGATCGCGATCCCGAAATCGAGGCCGATCCGGAACGCGAGCGGACAATCGGCATCCTCGAACAGCTCGATGCAGCGATCGCGCGCGGCAAGCGCGGCATCGGCGACCCGCACCATGGCGGTTCCGTCGCCCGGCGCGCAGCCGGCGGCGGCGACCAGATCCTCGCCCGACCAGCTTCATGTAGGGGATGTCGTGAGCCTCCGCGATCTCCTGCATGAAACGGGCGACGCCGTCGGCGAGCGCGGAGAGTGCGGCCGGGCGCGGCCCGGACGGGTAGCCGAACTTCATGACCAGGACGGCGACCGAGGCGAACACGTCGGCCGAGAGATCGGAGAGATCAAAACCGCGCCGCGCCAGTTCGGCGGCGACGTTGCGCTCGCCGGCGTCCACCGCCGCCGGCTCGGGCGGCGCGGGCGCGAATGCGGCGGGCGCGGATGCGGCCGGCGACGTTACAGCCGCCGGGGCGCCGCGCATCCGGACCGCCAGCATATTGGCGACGGCACGCAGGAAGTCGCGCGATTCCTCAAGCCGCGCCGCGTCCTCCATCATCACCGCGCCGACGACGGAACCGGCGACCATCACCGGCACCACCAACAGCGCACGGCTATCGACCGCCTGCATCAGCGCGCGATACCATTCCCCGGTGCGGCGATCGCCGGCGGCGTCGGCGACCGCGATCTCCTTGCCCTCATGGAGGGCGGCGAAGAACTGCGGCATTTCGCCCCGCGCAAGTTCCAGCCCGCCGACGTGGCCGTCGCGCTCGCGGTCATAGGCATCCTCGCAGCGCAGCGCCGCGCCGTTGCCCGAGAGCCGCCAGACGCTTGCGCGCCGCGCCGCGGCAACGGCGGCCAGGGTTTCGGTCAGTTCGCGGGTCGGCGCCTCCCGCGCGGCATCGAACAGATCCGCCTGCTCCGCCAGGGTGGCGAAGGCCGCGCTCTGGCGCTCGATCTGCGCGCTGCGCTCCAGCAACAGCCGCGCGCTGCGGTCGGCGCGCAGTCCTTGGCCCACGAGAAGCGCGGCGAGCAGTGCCGCCAGCGCGACGACGCCGAGCGAGAGGATCAGCGTCCGTCGCCCGTTGGCGGCGACGAACCCGATGAAGTCCTGTTCGGGAACCACGATCAGCATCGACCAATCGCGTCCGGCGCCGGGCAGCGGCGCGGCGATCGAGACGATCGGCTCGCCGCCGGCCGAGATGATGCGGTGGCCGTAGCCTTCCACCCGGTAGCGGTCGTAGGCCCGGGTCAGTTCGGCGTCGCCGAGCTGGTCAAGCTGCGCGGTGGCGAGCCCGGTTCCCTCACCACGCAACGGCACCGTGCCGGGAGCCGCGATCAAGTGGCCGTCGCCGCCGAAGATGACGGCTCGTCCGCTGCGGCCGATCTTGAGCGAGGCGAGGAAGCGCGAAAGGTCCTGCAAGGTGATGTCGACGCCGAAGACGTGCGCAACGTCGCTGTGGTCGTTGAAGCTGACGGCGGCGGTGACACCCGGAGAATGCGTGGTGAAGAAGGTATAGACGCCGGTCCAGAATACGGCGTCGGTCTTCATCGCGCCCTGATACCAGGCGCGGGTGCGCGGATCGTAATCGTCGTCGGGCGTCGGCTCGGTGCCGACGATCTTGCCGGCAGCGTCGCGGCGGACCCAGGCGACCATGCGCGCGCCCGGACTGTTGTCGATCAGCTTGGTGTCGGTGCCGCCATTCGCCCCGCGCCGGACCATCATGAAGTTGCCGTCGCCGTCGCCGACATAGAAGGCGTCGATCTGCGCGATTTTGCGCAGCACGCTAGTTGCGAACGCCTCCAGCACGGCGCGTCGATCGTTGATGACCTTCTGCCCGGCCATGTCCTTGGCGAGTTGCGCGGCGCCGGTCGCCGGGGCGAGATAATTCTCGACCTGCTGGGCGATCCGAGCTTGCAGCCCGGTCAGCACCTCGTCGGACAACGTCAGCGCGCCGGCGCTGTTGAGCCGGTCGGCGTAGAAGGTGATGCCGAGGACGGCGAGGATGACGAGCAGGACGCCGGCGATCGGCACGCCCACCCGCAGCCACATCTGGCGGCGGCGCCGACCCAGGGGGCTTGCGGAGAGGTCGTCCACCGGATCGATCATGGCGGAACAATCTAGACCGGGATTTGCCCTCGCCGGAAGCCGGCGCTCAATACTGAAACTGATACGTGACCCCCACGCTGGCGCCGCTGCTCTCTCCCGTGGAGCCGATCGCCGAGGTGGTCTCGCCGTTGCCCACGGTGGCGTTCAGTTTCAATCCCCTGGTCAAATCCACCTGCACCGTCCCCTGTGCCCCGGCGCCGCCGGTCGCCTGCTGCGCGCCGACATAGACGCGCCGCGTCAGATAGCGCCCCGCCTGCACCGTCGGCTGGCCGTTCGCCCCGGAGCCGACGCCCAACTGGTCCAGCCCGAGCGCATTCTGCAATCCTTGCAGCGGGCTGGTCAGCGATCCGCCCTGGCCGCTGATCTCGGCGAGACCGGCGGCGATGCTCGCCAGCTGGAACGGGCTGAGCGCGCCGGCATTGGTGTGAAACAGGATCTGCGCCAGGATCTGGTCCTGCGGCAGCGGCGGCACGCTGGTCAGAACCACCTTGGGATCGCGCGCCGTCCCCTCCACGGTGAGCGTCGCCACCATGTTCGAGCCGACCGAGGTTGCGACCAGATGCAGCCCCGGGTCGGTGATGCTGGCGCCGTTGAAGTCGATGTTGCCGGAATTGAAGTTCAGCGTGTTGCCGACCAGATTGAAGTTGCCGCGCACCAGTTTGAAGCCGCCGGAGGTGCGCATCGCCTTGGTGGTCCCGGCGATGCGGATCGTGCCCCCCAGTTCGGCGTTCAGCCCCCGCCCGCGAACAAAGATCTCTCGTGGCGCCGCGACGGTCAGGTTGAGCGCGATCTCGGTCAGCAGCTTCGACGGCGGCGCCGGCTTGGGCGGCGGCTGGCCGGCGATGCGCACGGGAATCGTCGTCACCGACGCCGGCAGTTTGTTCGGCACCTGGATCACCGCCCGGCGCACGAACACCTGCCCGCCCAGCGTCACCGTACCCTCCACCTGCCCGCTCATGGTGAGGTCGGCGTTCAGCGTGGCGTTCAGCAGATCGCTCGCGATCGGCGTCGCGTTGTTCGCCGTCACCACCAGCGAAACCGGGATCCCCGCTTCGAGCAGCCCGACCGTGCCGCGCGCGGCCATCGTGCCGTTGCCGGCGCGCGCGGTAAGCTGATCGAGGCGCAGCGTGCCGCCGGCCGCCGTCATCCGGGCGGCGACCGCGCTCAGATGAACGCCGGCGGCGTAGTCGCGCACGTCGCCGTTGCTGAGCGCCGCCCCGCCCGCCAGGACGGGTGCGCCAACTGTCCCGCCCACCCGCGCATCCACCGCCAGGATGCCGCGCACGGCCTCGCCGTTCGCCAGCAGGATCGGGTTCGCCGCCGCCAGATCGACGCTGCCGGTGGTGCGCAGATCGAGCCGGCCATTGCGCGCCAGCCCGGCGGTGCCGGCGACCGCCAGATGCGAGGCGCCGGCGGTCAGCCGCGTGTCGATGCGCGCCGAGGTGCCGGCAAGAGCGACGATCGCGGCCAGATTGGCCGGCGGCAGGCCGGCGGCGGAGCCGCTCAGCACGCGCATGTCCGACCCGTTCGCGCGGATGGTGCCGGCCGGCTTGGCGGCGCTCCCGGTTACGGCGGCGTTGAGCGTCACCCGGCCCGCCACGCGCTCGCCGCTCAGCAACGGGTCGGCCTCGGCCAGATCGATGTTGCCGGCGGCGTGCAGATCGAGCGGCGCGGTGGTGGACAGGCCGGCCTCGCCGCCGACGGTGAGGCGTGACGCGCCGGCGACCGCTTGCAGATCGAGGTGCGCGGTCTCGCCGTGGAGGTCCACCGCCGCGGTCAGATCGGCGGGCGGCAGTTCGCGCAGCTTCGCCGTGTCGAGCCGCAGACCGGTCGCGCGGGCGCGCACGGTGCCGGTCGGCGCGGCCGAGGTGCCGGCCAGTTTGGCCTCGGCGTTCAGCGTTCCCGACAACGCGAGGCCGGGTGAGACCAACGCGGCCAGGCTCGCCGGCACGTCGCGCGCCCGGGCGGTGAGATCGAGCGTCTGGCCAATGCGGCCGTTGACCTCGATCACCGCCTGCTGAAGCCCGAGCCGAAGGTCGCCCAGGTCCACGCCTTGCGCGAAGCCGATCCGCACCGGCGCGAGCAAGCGGATGTTCTGGCCCTTCCAGGCGGCATTGAAGGCCGCGAGGTTAATCTGCTTGCCCGGCACATCCGCCGTGGCATCCGCCGTCGCGCGGGCGGGCGCGCCCGCGAGATCAGTGAGGTCGGTGGAGAGCTTGACCGCCAGGGCGTTCGCCGGGCCGGTGGCGGAAGCACGGGCGGAACCGGAGACTTTCCCGGTCTTCAGCCCATCGACGCTAAGCTCGCCATCGATCGCCGGATCATTGTCGGGATGATCCAACGTGAGCAGAAGCGCCGCCCGGCCGATGGCGGCGGTGCCCGGCGCCCCGGCATCGGTCGCCGTTGCGTCCAGGCGCCAAGCCGCCGCCGTGGCATCCAGGTTTGCCGCCACGCTGCCGGTAAGCGGACGTCCGAGCAGCGGCGCGAAATCGGACAAATCGCCGATCGTCAGCTTGATTTGGCCTTGCGGCAGGGTAGCGCCGGTCGGCAACGCGACATCGCCGGCGGCGGTGAGGCTCTTCCAGTCGGCGCGCTCGATCCGCACCGCGAGCCCGCTCACCGTTCGACCCCCGGCGAGGGCGATGTTCACGGGCGCTCCCAGCAATGCACCGGAGGCGGTCAGCGTGCCGTCGGGCGCGTTCGGCAAGCCGCGCGCGTCCAGATGGGCGGTGAACGGGCCGGAGGACTGACCGCTGGTGCTCACCTCGCCCGCGAGCGTCACGGCGAGCGCGAGATTGCCGGCCGGACCCGAAACGTGCCCATCCGCGCTGAGCTTGCCGGCCAGACGAGGATCGACGGGAGCGAGATTTGGCAGCGCCGCGGCGAAGCTGAGATCGACCGCCGCCGTCGAGAGCGCGCCGGAAGCCGATAGCGAGATGTCCTGCCCGTTGACCGCCAGCCGCGACAAGCTCACCGAGTTCGCCTTGCACCCGCGCCGCCGCCGCGATGGTCGCGTCGGCTCCGACCAGCGCCGGAACCGGCGCCTTGCCGCCGGTGATCCCGAGCATTGCGTTCAGATCGAGAGCCAGAACGCCTTGCCGGTCGCGAGCGGCGCGTCAGATGCAGGGCGGCGCGGCCGGCGATGTCCTCGCCGGCATCGGCGGCCAGCGGGGCGAGGTCGGGAAGGGTCACGTCCAGCCGCCCCTGCTCGGTGTCGAGCTGCGCCGTCCCGCTCGCCTCCAGAAGCGGATGGTGAAGCGCGAACGTCACCGGCCGGCCCGGTTCGGACAGCTTGGCCTCGGCTTCGAGCCGCAGCGGCGCGGCGGCGAGGAGGTCGGGCTGCTTGCCCGGGACGGTGACGCCGTCGAGCTGCCCGCTCAGGCGCACATCGCCCGCATTGCCGTTGCCATCGAGCGTCACGGCATCGGCCCCGCCGCCGGCGGCGTGCAGCCCGGTGGCGTGCAGCGCCGCCTTCACGTCCGGCGTGGCGAAGGGGCCGTGGATGTCGGCACTGAGCGCGACCGACTGCCAGGAAACGTCGGGACGCGGCGCCATCGCCGGCGCATTGGCGCTCGCTTGCAGCGCCAGGGTGCGGCCGGGCAAGTCCACCTGCCCCTTCACCGCCGCCGTCAACTTGCCGGCCGCGAGGCTCACTTGCGTCGCCAGCGCGATTTCGGGTCCGGTGACGGCGGCGGTCAGATCGATCCCGCCCAGATCGGGCAACCCGGCGGCGGTCTCGATCAGGCCGCCGGCCGGTTCCTTCGCGCTCACATCGACATCCAAGCCGGAGGCGGTGAGGCTCGCCTTCGCGTCATAGGTGCCGCCGCCGTCCAAACGCTCGGCCGTCAGGGTCGCGTGCATGTCGTTCGCGCCGTTGCGCGCGCCCGACCCGGTGATGTGCAGGGTCGCGGCCGTGCCGGCGAGCGGCTTCTCTAATGTGAGACGCGATACGGCGAGCGCCTTCACCTCCAGCTTGCTCGGCAGGCCGCCGCCCGACGACTTGCCCGAACTCGCCGGGAGGCGTGCCACATCGCCCGCATCGGCGCTCAAGCTATCGATCATGATGTTGCCGTGAATGAGCGCCAGCGGCGACCAGACGATCTTCACGCCGTCGAAGGTGGCATAGGCGCCGGCGGTGTCGAGCAACTCGATTTTGTCGGCGGTCAACGTGCCGCCCCAATGGATCGAAAGCCCGGTGGTGCGGATGGAGCTGCTGACCCATGGCAGCAGCCGGTCGAGCAATGCCGCGTGTGCGCGCACGGGAGCGAGAAGGGCCAGCAGCGTGGCGAGAACGGCGAGAATGCCCCCTCTCCGGGGGCGGAGAGGGTTGGGGAGAGGTGGGGGACACCCGCGATCGCGAGGCAACCGTTGCACAATCAATTCGTTGCTCCGGAGCCGGCTGGCGCGACGGTCATCGCCCGCGTCGGCAGCTTCGTCACTGCGTGCCCCCACCTCTCCCCGCCCCTCTCCGCCCCCGGGGGCGGAGAGGGAGATTCCCACGCCCATCAAAACGCCTGCCCCAACCCGACGTAAATCTCGAAACTGCCGCTGTTCGGCACCCGCACCAGCGGCACCGCACCCTCCAGACGGATCGGCCCGATCGGGGTGTAATAGAACACGCCGGCGCCGGCGCCGACGGCGTATTTGCCCGAAGTGCCGGCAAAGCCGCCGCCCGTCACCTCGGCGGCGTCGGTGAACAGGCTGAAGCCGAAGCTCTGGAACAGGCGTTGACGAAACTCGATCGTACCGGCGGTGATTTGCGTGCCGCCGGCGGGCTTGCCGTCGGCGAATTGCGGGCCGACGGATTGATAGCGATAGCCGCGTACCGTGCCGCTGCCGCCGGCGTAGAAACGCTGATCCGGCGGCAGGGCGAAGGTGTGGGCACCGAACGCCTGGCCGAGCAGTCCGCGCAGCGCCAGCACGCTCCGCCCGTTGCCGCTGAGATTGAGATAGGTCGAGCCGGAGAGCTGACCCAGAATGAAGGTCGCCGGCGTTCCGGTGAGCGACTGTTCGGGCGTCACCAGCAAGCCGGCGCGGATGCCGTTGGTGGGGTTCAGCAGATCATTCGTGTTGTCGTATTTCAGCGTGAGCGGAAGGCCGAGCAAATTGTATCGCCGTGACACGCCCTCTTGCGTTATCAGCTCCTGCTCGCCCGAGACGCCGATGCTGGCGCGCCAGTGTTCCGAAAGCACGCGCTCGATGGCCGCGGACTCCAGCACCGCCTTCTGATCATAGGCGATGAGGCTTCGCTTCACCGCGCCGAGATTGAGGTCCAGCGACTGATCGCGGGCCAGAAAATCCGGCTTGATGAATTCGGCATTCACCTTGTAGCCCGGCCGCAGTTCGGCGGTGCCGCCGGCTTGGAACGCCGCCGTCAAGTTGAGCTGCTCGGCGTTGCCGAACAGATTGCGGTCATGCCAGCCGGCGGTGAGCCCGAGGCCCAGATCGGTCGCGTAGGAGACGCCGACATCGACCGCGTGCCCGGGCCGCTCGGCGGTATAGAAGGTGATCGGCAGCTGGCCGGCGGCATCAAGCTGCGTCGCCGGCACCGCCAGGACCGAAGCGAAGATGGGCACTTTCGCGAGGTCGGTACGCGCCTTATCGAGCGCGCCGGCGCTGAATAATTCGCCCTGATGCACCAGAAGCCGGCGGCGCACGAACGACTCGTTCACGCCGTCGAGCCCCTGAAAACGGATCGGGCCGAGATCAACCCTGGGACCGCTCCGCACCCGGTAGGTGATGACCATCGCATTTTGGGGCAGGAACAACGTCGCCGGCTCGAGATCCACCGTCGCCAGCGCATAACCGTTGTCGCGCAGCGTGGAGAGTAGCTTGTCCCGACCCGCCACGACCTGCGCGGCGAGCGCCGGGGCGCCGGGCGCCAGCGCCCCCCGGCCGATTCCGGCCCGGGCGCCCAGACCCGGCGGCACCTGGCCGGTCAGATTGACTTCGCGGATGCGGAATTGCGGGCCGGTCGTGACCGCGACCGCGACCTTCGCCGGCGGGTTGGCGGGGGCGGCTTGCAGCATGTCCACCAGGCCGGGCGCATCCAGAGGGCGGCCGTCGATGGTGATCGTGACGGCGCCCTTGTAGTAGCCCTCGCTGCGCAGCGCCGTCAGGAACCGGTCGCCGTCCTGCCGGGCGCGCGCGAGCAGCGCGAACGGGCCGACCGGCGCCTTGGTGCGCAACGACTCCAGCTCCGACGATCCGCTGATCGCCGCATTCAGCGCCGAATCCAGGGGTTTTGGCGATCTCCACCGTGTACGGCTCGGGATCGGCGGCCAAGGCGCCGGGACCGAGCAGGGTGGTCACGAGCAGCGCGGCGCGTCCGCTTGCCAGGAGTTTGTCGCGCGACATCCGCCCCTTCATACCGCCCGGTTGTGATGTGGGACACAGCCGAACGGTCACGGCTGCGCCATCCTTCCGACATACCCCGGCGCTAGAGGATCGCCATGAGTGACACGTCCCTCCGCCTCCGCCGCATCGACGATCATCTCGACGACGCCCGGGAGGTGCGGCCGTGGCTCGACTCGGCGACCGCTCGAACCCGAGCCGGCGACGCGCGGGCAATTCGCCGGCTGCTGTGCCTGGCGGTGCTGACGCTCGGCGCGATGCTGGTGCAGAGCTTGCTGCTGCTGCTGCCGGGCAGGGCGAAGATTCGGTTCGCGCGGCTCTATTGGGGCGGGGTCGCCGCTTCCCTGGGCATGCGGCTTCGGGTCGTCGGCACGCCGGCGGTTGCCGAAGATCGTCCGGTGCTGTTCGTGTCCAATCACAGCTCCTGGCTCGACATTCCCGTGCTGGGCTCGGTGCTGCCGGGCTGCTTCGTCGCCAAAAGCGAAATCGCAAGTTGGCCGCTGATCGGAACGGTGGCCCGGCTCGGGCGGACCGTGTTCGTCACCCGCCAGCGCGGTTCCACCGCGCGCGAGATCGCGGCGATGCAGGGCGTGTTGGCGAACGGCGACAACCTGATCCTGTTCCCCGAGGGGACCACCTCGGACGGATCGCGGGTGATGCTGTTCCGGCCCTCCTTCCTGGCGCTGGCCGGGGGGGAGACGCCGCCCCGTGTGCAACCGGTGTCGGTGGTCTATGACCGGCTCGACGGCTTGCCCGCCGGGCACACCACGCGGGCACTGTTCGCCTGGTACGGGGATATGGACATCGCCTCGCACTATTGGCGACTGGCGCGGCATGGCGGCTTGCGCGCGACCGTGCTGCTGCATCCGCCGATCGATCCCGCCGCTTTCGCCGACCGCAAGGCATTGAGCCGCGCGGTGTGGACGGTGGTGGCCGACGGCGCCGCCCGGCTGCGGCAGAACCGGGTGGAACCCGACCCGGCTACGGCGACGGCTGCGGCGGCGCCGGTCCCGGCCCGACTTGGCGGTTGACAAATCGCCGCCATGTGCGGGCAGAATAGTTTGACGGGTCTAAGGAAGAACACCACGTGACGACGATGTTCACGGAAGTGTATGATGCGCTGCTCGCGGCGGCCGTGGCCCCGGACGATAGGGCCGGCAAAACGTTGATCTGATCGACCCGTTGGAGGCTAACGGCATCCCCTCACCCGCCCTTGTTTCCCCGAAACGTCTGCACGTCATCACCTGGGGCTGCCAGATGAACGTGTACGACAGCGCCCGCATGGCCGACGTACTCGCCCCGATCGGCTACGCGCCGAGCCCGGTGCCGGACGGCGCCGACATGGTAATTCTCAACACCTGCCATATTCGCGACAAGGCGGCCGAGAAGGTGTTTTCGGAGCTGGGCCGGCTGCGCCGGCTGCAGGCGGCGAAGGCCGAGGCCGGCGGGCGCATGATCCTGGCGGTGGCGGGCTGCGTCGCCCAGGCCGAGGGCGAGGAGATTTTCGCCCGCGCGCCGTTTGTCGACATCGTGCTCGGCCCGCAGACCTACCACCGGTTGCCGGAGATGGTCGCCCGCGCCGCCCGGGTTCCTGCCGGGACCCGGCAGGGGGTCATCGACACCGAGTTTCCGCCCGAGGCGAAGTTCGATTTCCTGCCCGATGCCGCGACGCCGCCGGGGGTGACGGCGTTCCTTTCGGTCCAGGAGGGGTGCGACAAGTTTTGCAGCTTTTGCGTCGTGCCGTACACGCGCGGCGCCGAGCAGAGCCGCCCGGCGACGGCGGTGCTGGCGGAGGCGCGCCGGCTGGTGGGCCAAGGCGCGCGCGAGATCACGCTGCTCGGCCAGAACGTCAATGCCTGGCATGGCGAGGGCGCCGACGGGCTGGCGGGGCTGCTGTTCGCGCTGGCCGAGATTCCGGACCTGCTGCGCCTGCGCTACGCGACCTCTCACCCGCGCGACATGGATACGGCGCTGATCGCGGCGCACGGCGCCATCCCGTCGCTGATGCCGTTCCTGCATTTGCCGGTGCAGTCGGGCTCGGACCGGGTGCTGGCGGCGATGAACCGCCGCCACCGGGCCGCCGATTACCTCGCGATCGTCGCCCGCTTGCGCGCCGCCCGGCCCGACATCGCGCTGTCATCGGACTTCATCGTCGGCCATCCCGGCGAGACCGAGGCCGATTTCGCCGCGACATTGGCCCTGGTGCGCGCGGTCGGCTTCGCCCAGGCATACAGCTTCAAGTATTCGCCCCGGCCGGGCACGCCGGCCGCTGCGGCGCCCGGTCAGGTGCCGGAAGCCGAGAAGGACCGCCGCTTGCAGGTGTTGCAGGCGCTGCTGCGGGAACAGCAGGCGCGTTTCGGGCAAGACCGGGTCGGACAGAGCCTGCCGGTGCTGTTCACCTCGCCCGGGCGGTATCCGGGCCAGATCGCGGGCCGCTCGCCTTGGTTGCAGCCGGTTCACGTTCGCGGCCCGGCAAGCCTGATCGGCACCGAGCAGCCGGTGCATATCGTCGAAGCCCTCCCCAATTCCCTTTCCGGAACCCTCGAGATGGAGCTTGCGCAAGCTTGAATCACGCGATCCTCGCCTCCGCGCCGACCCGCGCCGACGGGAAGGCCGTCACCCTGCACTTCCGGGACAATATGTTGTTACCCCTGCTTCTTGGCGAGCACGACCGAAATCTGGCCCGTATCGAGCAAGTGCTGGGAGTGCGTGTCTCCTGCCGCGGCAACCGGGTGGCGATCACCGGGGAGACCGGACGGGTGGAGGCGGCGCAGGCGGCGCTGGAGGGGCTGTGGACGCGGCTGGAGCGCGGCGAGAGCGTCGGCCGGGCGGAGGTTGAGGCGGCCATCAGGCTTGCCGATGCGGATGCCGATCCGCGCCTGCCGTTGTCGGACCTGCCGGCGATCCGCACCCGCCGCGGGGCCGTCGGCCCGCGCAGCGCCGGCCAGGCCGCCTATATGGAGATGTTGGCGGCGCACGAGATGGTGTTCGCCGTCGGCCCGGCGGGGACCGGCAAAACCTACCTCGCGGTGGCGCAGGCGGTGGCGATGCTGCAATCGGGCCGGGTGGACCGGATCGTGCTGTCGCGCCCGGCGGTGGAAGCCGGGGAGCGGCTGGGATTTCTGCCCGGCGACATGAAGGACAAGGTCGATCCCTATCTGCGCCCGCTCTATGACGCGCTGCACGAGATGATGCCGGCCGAGCAGGTGATCCGCCGATTGGGCAACGGCGAGATCGAGGTGGCGCCGCTCGCCTTCATGCGCGGCCGCACCCTGGCGCACGCCTACGTCATTCTGGACGAAGCGCAGAATACGACCCCGGTCCAAATGAAGATGTTCCTGACCCGCATGGGTGAGGGCACCCGCATGGTCATAACCGGCGATCTGACGCAGGTGGATTTGCCGGGCGGGATCGCCTCGGGCCTGCGCGACGCCATGGAGACGCTTAAGGACGTCGAGGGAATCGGCGTCATGCAGTTGGACAAGCGCGACGTGGTCCGCCACAAGCTGGTGGCGCGCATCGTCGAAGCCTACGATGAGCGCGATCAGGCGGCGGGCGAGACACGGCGGAAGGGGCCGCGGTCGCGCGAATTGGAGGCGGTCGGCGCGTAGCGATGGAGCCTGCGAGTACCGATCCCCGCAAAAGCGGGTTCCCGACCGGAAGTGATCGTCGCCGCGCCGGCCTGGCACCGAATGGTGCCGCGCGCGCCGCGTTTGGCCGCACGCGCAGCCGGCGTCGGGCGCGGGTCGGAGGTCACGGTGCTGCTGGCCGATGATCGCACCGTGCGGCGGCTGAATGCGCGCGACCGCGGCCGCAACCGGCCGACCAACGTGCTTACCTATGACCCCCCGGCACCCGGCTTGCCGGGCCAGATCATCCTGGCGCTGGGCGTGGTGCGACGCGAGGCCCGGGAGGCCGGCAGGCGTCCGGCGCATCATCTCGCGCATCTGGTGCTGCACGGCGCCTTGCACCTGGCCGGGCACGACCACCACCGCCCCGGCGAGGCGCGACGGATGGAGATGGCGGAGGCGCGGCTGCTGCGCCGCGTCGGCGTGCCAAACCCGTGGCGGCGCGGATGAGCGGCGCGCTCGCCCGGCTCGGCCTTTTGCGACGCGTGCGCGCCCGGCTGAACGGCCGTCAGCCCGAACACAGCGTGCGCGCCTCGATCGCCGAGCTGGTGCAGGAGGCCGCGGAGCCGCAACCGCCGGGAGCGACGCCGGAGCTTGATCGTCACGAGCGGCTGCTCATCAACAACGTGCTGCGACTCCGCGAAACCACCGCCGGCGACGTGATGGTGCCGCGCGCCGATATCGTGGCGATCCGCCTCGATACGCTGTTTCAGGCGGCGGTCGAGCAAATTCGCGCCGACGGTCACTCCCGACTGCCGGTGTATCGCGAGCAGCTCGACGACGTGGTCGGCATGGTTCACATCAAGGATGTGTATGCCTTCGTCGGCCGCCCTGCCGAGTTCTCGCTTGAGCGCATCCTGCGCAAGCCGCTGATGGTGGCGCCGCAAATCCCGGTTCTCGATCTGCTGGTGCAGATGCGCCAGGCGCGCATGCATCTCGCGCTGGTGGTGGACGAGTACGGCGGCATCGACGGGCTGGTGACGATCGAGGACCTGGTGGAGACCATCGTCGGCCCGATCGCCGACGAGCACGACGAGGTGGAAGGCCCGATGATCGTCGAGCGTCCCGACGGCGCGCTCGACATCAATGCCAGGCTGCCGGTCGAGGAGTTCGAAAGCCGGCTCGGCAACGTGCTGACCGCGGAGGAGCGCGAGGCCGACATCAACACGGTGGGCGGGCTCGTATTCGCGCTGGCGGGCCGGGTGCCGGCGCGCGGCGAGGTGGTGAGCCATCCCGGCGGCATCGAGTTCCAGGTGCTCGAGGCCGATCCCCGCCGCATCCGGCGGTTGCGGGTGAGACGGACCGCGCCCGCCGAGGCGGCGGAAGCCGCGCGGCGGCGGGCGGCATGACGCGCGCATCGGCGAAACGGCAATGGCGCTGATCCGCATCGAGCCGACGCTCGATCCCAAATCCGGCCGGTATTTCCTGCGCATCTTCACGCCGCCGGATTCGGAGGCGCCGCTGGTTACGACGCCGCCGCGCTACGCCTCCGCCGCGGCGGCCGAAAATGACCTGATCGCGATCATCGCCGCCGCTGGAGCAGCCGGCGGCGAACATCCGTAGCGGTTTGGACCCGGGTTGCACTGATCGTCGGGCCTGCCGGTCCGGCGCATCCACTTGACTTTGCGGCGCCATGGCGTATGTAACAATTCGCCCGCATGAACGGCGGGCGATTTTCCCTCCATCCAGCCCGCGCCTCGGCGCGGGCAAGTCGTGTTCTCGCAGTGGAACGCGCAAATCAAATGATCCCTCGAACCGGGATCGTCACGGAACCTACTCAACTCATGGCAGCATCCGCCTCCGCTCACGCCTTCACGCCCGCCCGCGACCATTTCAAGGGCGAGAATTTCGCCGCCCTGCTCGATCAGTCCCTCGGCCGCGAGACCGGCTTTGAAGGTTCGGTTGTCAACGGTCGCGTCGTCCGTCTCACCGACGACTACGCCGTTGTTGATGTCGGCCTGAAATCCGAAGGCCGGGTGGCGCTCAAGGAATTCGCCAGCCCGGGCGGCGCGCCGGAGATCAAGCCCGGCGACGAGATCGAGCTGTTTGTCGAACGTTACGAGGATCGGGACGGCGCCATCGTGCTGTCGCGCGAAAAGGCGCGGCGCGAGGAGGCCTGGACCAATCTCGAGAAGGCCTTCGAGACGACGCAGCGCGTCACCGGCTCCATCTACGGCCGCGTCAAGGGCGGCTTTACCGTCGATCTCGGGGGCGCCATCGCCTTCCTGCCCGGCAGCCAGGTGGACATTCGTCCGGTACGCGACGTCACGCCGCTGATGGGCAGCCCGCAGCCGTTCCAGATCCTCAAAATGGACCGCGCGCGCGGCAACATCGTCGTCTCCCGGCGCGCCGTGCTTGAGGAGACCCGGGCCGAACAGCGCAGCGAGCTGATCCAGGGCCTCAAGGAAGGCCAGATTCTCGACGGCGTGGTGAAGAACATAACCGACTACGGCGCCTTCGTGGATTTGGGCGGCGTCGACGGCCTGCTGCACGTCACCGACATCGCCTGGCGGCGCATCAACCACCCAGCGAGGCCTTGCAGATCGGCCAGCAGGTCAAGGTGCAGGTCATCCGCTTCAACTCCGAAACCCAGCGCATCAGCCTCGGCATGAAGCAGCTCGAGGCCGATCCGTGGGAGGGCGTGGCCGCCAAATATCCGCCGGGCGCCAAATACAGCGGCCGCGTGACCAACATCACCGACTACGGCGCCTTCGTGGAGCTGGAGCCGGGGGTGGAGGGCCTGGTGCATGTGAGCGAGATGTCCTGGACCAAGAAGAACGTCCATCCCGGCAAGATCGTCTCCACCAGCCAGGAGGTGGAGGTTCATGGTGCTCGACGTCGATGCCTCCAAGCGGCGCATCTCGCTCGGCCTGAAGCAGGTGCAGCGCAACCCGTGGGAGCAGTTCGTCGACGATCATCCGATCGGCAGCACGGTCGAGGGCGAGGTGCGCAACATCACCGAGTTCGGCCTCTTTCTCGGCATCAACGCCGATATCGACGGCATGGTTCACATGTCGGATCTGTCCTGGGACGAGGCGGGCGAGCAGGCGATCGTGCACTACAACAAGGGCGACATGGTGAAGGCCAAGGTGCTCGACATCGACGTCGAGAAGGAACGCATCAGCCTCGGCGTCAAGCAGCTCAAGGCCGATCCCGCCGCCTCGGTCCTCGAAGGCATCCGCAAGGGCGAGGTCGTCACCTGCATCGTCTCGGCGGTGCAGCAGAACGGCATCGAGGTGAAGGTCGGCGAGGTGCTGACCGGCTTCATCCGCCGTTCCGAACTGGCGCGCGACAAGGCCGATCAGCGCCCCGATCGCTTCGCCCCCGGCGAGAAGGTGGACGCCCGCATCCAGTCCGTCGATCGCGCCGCCCGCCGCCTGACCCTCACCATCAAGGGCAAGGAGGTCGAGGAGGAGAAGCAGGCGATGGCCGAATTCGGCAGCTCCGATTCCGGTGCCTCGCTCGGCGACATTCTGGGGGCGGCGATCCGTCGGCGCAACCAGCAGACGACGCCGGAATCCTGAGCCTCCGCTGTCGCTGGAAACCGATCTGCTGATCGACCGGCGGCGCCTCAAGCGCCGCCTGATCGTCTGGCGGACCCTCGCCGTTCTCGCCGTCATCGCCGCCATCCTGGTGGGGCTGCGCGGACGCTTGGGCGGTCGGGCGGGGGCGATTACGTCGCGCGCGTGAAGGTCGATGGCATCATCGGCGCCGAGGATCAGCTCACGCGCGCCATCACCGCACTCGGCGACGACCGCCGCGCCAAGGCCCTGATGCTGGTGATCGACAGCCCGGGCGGCGGCGTCGCCGGGGGCGAGGCGCTGCACGACGCGATCGCCGGGGTTGCCGGAAAGAAGCCGGTGGTCGCGGTCATGGAGGACATCGCCGCCTCGGCCGGATATATGATCGCGGTGCCGGCGGCACGCATCTTTGCCCATCAGGGCACGCTCACCGGCTCGATCGGCGTCTATCTCCAGACCGCCGAGATTTCCGGCCTGCTGGATAAGCTCGGCGTCTCCACCGAGGCGATCAAGTCGGGGCCGCTCAAGGATCAACCCGAGCCTGTTCGAGAAGACCATCGCCGGCCGGGCGGGAGATGCTGCAAGCCCTGGTGACGGACTACTACGATCAGTTCGTGACGATGGTGGCCACGGGACGCCACATGGACCCCGGCGCGGTGCGCCGCTTGGCCGACGGACGCCCCTATACCGGGCGGCAGGCCCTGAAACTCGGCCTCATCGACCAGATCGGCGGCCAGCCGGAGGCACGGCAATGGCTGGCGCGGGAGAAGAGGATTTCGCCGCGATTTGCCCTGGCGAACCGTCGGCCAACCGGGCTTCGCCGCCAGGGTGCTTGGCGCGAGTTTGCGGATCGATCACGGAAGCGATTTGGAAAACCTCCTTCCCCCAATGGGTTAGGCTTGACGGGTGCGCGCGCTCTGGCTAGTCTCTCCGCGATAGTTGGCGATCAATCGATCGGGAGGATGCGGGATGACCAAATCGGAGCTGATCGTCGAGCTGGGAGAAGCGAATCCCCATCTGCGCGTCGGCGACATCGAGCGGATCGTCGGCACCATCTTCGAGCAGATCGCCGGCGCCCTGGCACGCGGCGCGCGCGTCGAACTGCGCGGCTTCGGCGCCTTCACGGTCAAGCGACCGTGGCGCGCGGACCGGGCGCAATCCGCGCACCGGCGCCGCCGTTCCGGTGTTCGAGAAATCGGTGCCCTTCTTCAAGGCCGGAAAGGAGTTGCGCGAACGGGTCAATCGGGCGGCGACCGCGCCCGCGTCGGCGGGCGAACGCCTCTCGGTCTGAGCGCCCATGCGCCTGCTGCTCGCCCTGCCCTTCCTGATCGTGCTGGTGCTGTTCGCGCTGTCGAACCGACAGCAAGTCTCGTTTCACTTCTGGCCCACCGATTTCGATTTGATGGTGCCGCTCTCGGGCGCCATCCTCGCCTTCGCCGCCGTCGCCTTCCTCGCCGGCGCGCTGCTGGTTTGGGTGAGCGAATGGCCCGTCCACCGCCGCGCGCGCCGTGCCGAGGTCCGCGCGGAGGTGTTGGAGGAGGAGGTGCGCGCCCTGCGAGCCCGCCTCCGCGCCGCTGCCGCCGACCGGCCTGACTTGACCGTTCGGGTCAAGATTTGCGGCATTCGCGACCCCGCCGCCCTGGACGCGGCGGTGGTGGCGGGCGCCGACTGGATCGGGTTCGTCTTTTACCCGCCCTCGCCGCGCTGCGTCGGCGCGGGCGAGGCCGCCGCCCTGGCGGCGCAGATCCCCTCCGCCATCGGCCGCGTCGGGCTGTTCGTGGCGCCCGAGGATGCGGCGATCGAGGCGGTGCTGCGCACGGTGCGACTGGATGCACTGCAAGTCTACGCGCCGGCGTCGCGGATCGCCGCCATCGCCGAACGCTGCGGCCTGCCCGTGTGGCGTCCGGTCGGGATCGAGGCGATGTCCGACCTTCCGGCAACATCCTCCGGTGCCGCGCGGCTGGTCCTGGAAGCGAAGCCGCCACCCGATGCGAGCCGGCCGGGCGGCAATGCAATCGGCTTCGATTGGCGGCTGCTGCCGCGACTGGCGGGCGCCCTGCCCCTGGCTGCTGGCCGGCGGCCTCACCGCGCGGAACGTCGCCGGCGCGGTGCGTGCGAGCGGGGCGGAGGCCGTCGATGTTTCCTCGGGCGTGGAGTCCGCTCCGGGCGTGAAGAGCCCGGCCCTGATCCGCGCCTTCATCGACGCCGCACGGGCGGGCTGAACCGTGCAGGCAATCCAGAGATCCCGGAAACGCGCACGCAAACCGGCCAACAACCACTGGCAAGCCGGCCGCCGTCCGTGCATGCTGACGTTGGTTTGAAACAACACGTTCTGAGTGGGGATGAGCCCGCCGTGATCGGCCCGGCCAAGATCGTTCTGGTCGAAGATGAGGCATTCCAACGCCAGGTCGTCGCGGAATGCCTGGCCCGCCATGGCCTGCGGCTCGTTGCTTTCGCCTCCGGCACCGAACTGAAGCGCGTGGCTCAGCAAGCCATGCCGGACATCGCCTTGCTGGACGTGCATCTGAACGAACCGGAAGACGGCTTCGCCCTGGCGAGTTGGTTACGCAGCCGTTCGACACGAATTGGAATAATCATGCTCACCGTCGCCGGCGATACGATCGATCGCGTCGTCGGGTTGGAATCCGGCGCCGACGATTATGTCGTCAAGCCGTTCGAGCCGCGCGAACTGGTGGCGCGGGTGAAGGCGCTGCTGCGTCGTGCCGGACCGGCGCCCCGCCGCCGCCACGGCTCACCGAAGTGCGGGTCGGCAGAGCGATGCTGGATATGCAGCGGCATGTGCTGGTCCTCGCCGACGGCGCGGTATCCGAGCTCACCGCCAGTGAGTTCGATTTGCTGCGGCTGTTCGTGGAAAATCCCAATCGACCCCTGACCCGCGACTGGCTGCTGGAGACGGTCGCGCATCGCGACGCCGAGGCGTTCGACCGCGCCATCGACAACCGGGTGATGCGGCTGCGTCGCAAACTGGAATGTGACCCGGGACGGCCCGAGGTGATCCGCAGCGTCCGTGGAGTCGGATACATGTTCGTCCCCTCAGCCGACTGAGCGCATCGCTCGCACCGTCTCGGTCAGCAGCCGTTGGGCAGTCTCCGCCGCGTTCCGCGCCGACGCGAGATCGCCGGCATTGGCCGCCGCCTCGGCGCGCGCGGCCTGTTCCCCTAAAAGCCAGGCACCGGCCATGCGCGCTGCGCCCTTCAGGCGATGGGCAGAGGCCGCCAACCGCGCCGCATCGGGGGCGGCGCGCATCGCCGCGACATCGTCCCCGGCGCTATCGGCGAAACGCCGCACCAGCGCCGCAAATTCGGCGGTTCCGCCACCGAACAGGGCGCCGAGAGCCTCCGGATCGAACAATTCCCCGGCTCGACGGTGCGGGGGCAAGGCCCGGGAGCCACCGTCCGAGCGCGCGGGCCAAGGCGTCCAGCGAGATGGGCTTCGGCAGGAACTGGTCCATCCCGGCGGCGAGGCAGCGCGAGTCCTCGCCCTTGAGGGCATCGGCCGTGACCGCGATCAGCCCGGTGCGCGGCAGATTTCGCAGCCTCTCCTCGCGCCGGATCGCCGCCGCCAAACCGAACCCGTCCAGCAGCGGCATGTGCAGGTCGATCAAGACGAGGCGATGGCGCGTTTCCCGCCACCGGGCAAGCGCGGCCGCGCCATCTTTCGCGGTCTCGGCCGACAACCCGAGCAGTTCGAGCTGACGGAGCATCACTTCGAGATTGACCGGGTGATCGTCGGCAACCAGTAGCCGCGCCGAAGCCGGCTGCACCGCCACCGTCGGCCGATTGTCGGTCGCCTCGGTCGCAACCGTGAGCGAGCTTGCCTCAGCGAGGCGTAGCGTCACCGTGAAGCGGCTGCCTTCCCCCGGCGTGCTCTCCACGGCGACGTCGCCTCCCATCAGGCGCGCCAGGCGGCGCACGATCGAGAGGCCGAGGCCGGTGCCGCCGAAGCGACGTGTGGTGGAGCTGTCCGCTTGCGTGAAGGGCTCGAACAATCGATCGCGCGTTGCCGCGGTCATGCCGATGCCGCTGTCGGTCACGGTCACGCTCACCCGCACGACCCCGCCCGCCTCGGATTGGCAGGCCGTGCCGATGCGGACAAAGCCGCGATCGGTGAATTTGATGGCATTGCCGACCAGGTTGAACAGGATCTGGCGCACCCGCATCGGATCGCCGGTGACGCGATCGGGGCCGGAGCCGGGCGGATCGGCGAACAGCGCCAGATGCTTCCGCCGTGCCTGCGGCAGCATCGCCTCCACCGTGCCGGCCACCAGTTCGCGCAGGCTGAACGGCAGCGCCTCGATGTCCATTCGCCCGGCGTCGATCTTCGAAAAGTCCAGAACGTCGTCGATGATGCGCAGCAACGCCTGCGCACTGTCGCGCATGACCGCGACGCTGCGCGCCTGCCCCGGTTGCAGCCGTGAGCGTTCCAACACCTCCATCATGCCGAGCACGCCGTTCATCGGCGTGCGGATTTCATGGCTCATCGCGGCGAGAAAGGTGGATTTCGCCTGGTTGGCCGCCTCCGCCTCCGCGCGCGCGGCTTCGGCCATGTCGCGCTCGCGCTCGGCGGCTTCGCGCGCCGATTGCAGCTCCTCGAACAGGCGCACGTTTTCGATCGCGATCACCGCCTGGTCGGCGAAACTCGAGACCAGCTCAATCTGCCGTTCGGTGTAGGGTTCCACCCGAGCCCGCGCCAACCCGATGACCCCGATCGGCACGCCTTCGCGCATCAGCGGCACGCCGAGCATGCAGCGGACCATGCCGACCCGAGCATCGTCCTTCCTGGCGTAGTCCGGGTCGCTCCAGGCGTCCACGATCTGCACCGTCCGCCGCTCCATCGCCGCACGCCCGACCACCGTCCCTCGGCCGGGCTGAATGAGCAGCTGCCGCTCCCGCTGTTCATAGGCCGTCGAATTGCCGTGTCCGACGGCGAAGCGAAAGGCGCCCTCATGATACCGAAACAGGACCGCCATCTCCGCCCGGCACAAAGCCTTGGCGCTGATAACTACGCTCAGCAGCACGCTCGTGAGGTCGAAGGCGGAGCGGCTGATGACGCGCAAAATGTCGCCCGTCGCGCTCTGGTATTCCAACGCCTCCCGCAGTTCGCGGATTGTGTCCGATTCCGCCCCCGCCACGGCAGCGGTCGCGTGGTCCGTGGAATCGATCAACCCGGAGTTTCGGAGAAACCCGGAGTTTCGGAGATCTGTCACACAACAAATCCTAGCGGCATCGCGCCGCCGGTCATAGGCGTCTGATGTGCGTCCATGTCTCGCCTGCCCGGCGAGTTTCGTCGCGTCTGTCGCGCGGCCGACGGCAATGGCGGAGCAAACCGCTAGTCGGTCATCATTACTGGCGCGTCGCGCGACGCGACAGACGCGACATCGATCCGCTTTCGGCGCGATCATGACGCGACAGAAGGCGGGCAAAGTACGGGGTGTCAACCGGACCGCCAGAAGCTTGTCGGCGGCGACAATCGCAAGGGGAATTGCCATGAAGACGACAATGATCGCCCTCGCCTTGTTCTTCAGCATCGCAGTCGGCGGCGCAATGCTGATCCCGAGCGGTCAGGCCCATGCCGCAGGCACGTCCTGGACCAATGCCAACAACGGCGGCGGGGCTGGCTGAGCGCGCGGTCATGGGATGGGAGCCGGCCGATGCTGGCAACTCTCCTGGTCATCGGTGCGGCCCTCATCCTGTCGCTGCTCGGCAGCGGCCTGATCGCACCGCCGCCAACAATCTCGTGCCGCCCTTGGACGCTGCAATAACGCCTGCCGGATCCTGATTGGAGGACGACGATGATCGATGAAACCAAGCTGCATGACTTCATCGGCCGGATGCTCGGCGACCTCGGCGGGGCGTTGAGCGTGCCGCTGGTGCGCCTCGGCGATCGCCTGGGCCTCTACAAGGCGCTGCACGCGAATGGCCCGATGACACCGGGCGAACTCTCGATGAAGGCGGACATCGCCGTGCGCTATGCGCGCGAGTGGCTATCGCATCAGGCCGCGTCCGGTTATCTGACCTACGATCCCGCGACCGGCCGGTTCACGTTGCCCGCCGAACAGGCCATGGTGTTGGCGGAGCCCGATAGCCCCGTCTACATGCAGGGCGGCTTCGACCTCGCCACCACGATGATGGAAAACCAGGCGCTGGTGGAACCCGCCTTTCGCACCGGCAAGGGGGTGGGCTGGGGCGAGCAATCGCAATGTCTGTTTTGCGCCGCGGGGCGGTTCTTCCGACCCGGTTATCAAAATAATCTGGTGGCGTCCTGGCTGCCGGCACTGGACGGCATGGTGGCAAAGCTGGAACGCGGCGCCACGGTGGCCGATGTCGGCTGCGGGCACGGGTTCTCAACCATCATGATGGCCAAAGCGTTCCCGAAATCGACGTTCATCGGCTACGACTTCCACCCCGGCTCGGTAGAGCAGGCCCGTTCACATGCCAAGCAGCACGGGGTGGCGGGAAACGTGCGGTTCGAAGTGGCGCTGGCGGCCGAGTTCCCGGGCAAGAATCTTGACCTCGTGACCTTCTTCGACTGCCTGCACGACATGGGCGATCCGGTGAGCGCGGCGCGGCATGTGCGCCAGGTACTGAAGCCCGACGGAACCTGGATGCTCGTCGAGCCGGCGGCCGGCGATCGGCTGGAGGACAATCTCAACCCCGTCGGCCGGCTGTACTACGCCGCTTCGACGATGATCTGCGTCCCGACCTCGCTCGATCAGCCGGTGGGGGCGGCGCTCGGCGCACAGGCGGGGCTCGGCAAGCTGTCCGCGGTCATCTCCGAGGGCGGATTCCGTCAGGTCCGCAAGGCAACGGAGACGCCGTTCAATATGATCCTGGAAGCGCGACCTTAGCTTTCCGACTCGGAAGCTTTCTGCTCATCCGAGGCGCTACCGGGCGGCTTCCTCCATCTCGCGGATGAAGCTCCGCGCCGCGGCGGCGGGGTCGGGGGCGGCGACGATCGGGCGACCAACCACCAGGTAATCGGCGCCGTTGCGGATCGCCTCGGCGGGCGTCGCGATGCGCTTGTGGTCGTCGGTCGAGCCCCGGCTTTGGCGCACGCCCGGCGTGGCGATCAGCAGCCCGGGCGACTGCGCGAGACGGCGGATGGCGTCCGGGTCGTCATCGGCGGAGGCGATGATGCCGTCGCAACCGCATTCGACCGCGAGGCGCGCGCGCATCCGCACCAGCTCGCGGGCACCGACGCCATAGCCCATCGCGCGCAGCGCCGACATCGTCGAGGCTGGTCAGGACGGTGACGGCGAACACCTTGAGGGCGGAACCCTTGCCCCGATTGGCGGCGCGCATGATCGCCTCGTCGCCGTGCACGGTGATGAAACTAACATTGCGATGCGCGGCGACCGCGACGGCGCGGCCGACCGTCTCCGGGATGTCGTACGTCTTCGCATCCAGGAACACCTTCTTGCCGGCGCCGATCAGGGCATCGATCAGCGCATCGACGCCGGGGGCGAATTGCAGCCATAGCCCGATCTTGAAGAACGAGATGATACCGTCCAGGCGGCCGACCATCGCCTCGGCCTCGGCGACGCTCGGCAAGTCCAGCGCCACGATCAGGCGTTCCGCCATGACCGCCGGCAGCTCTCGTCGCTTCAGGTCCGAATCGGACATCGCGCTGATCCCCGCTCTGCGGGCGTCTTATTCATGCCGGCGGCAACGGGCAAGGATTGATCCCGGTCAGGCGCCCGACCCATGTTACCGATGGCATGAACCGGGAGGACGCCATGAGCATCGAGGAGCAGGTTGCGCGCCATTACACGAGCGGCCGGTTGGAGCAGGCGATCCTGTCCGCCGTCGCCGAAGCGGGACTTGATACCGAGCATCTGGCACCCGAGGATCTGGCGGCATTCGACGAATTCCATGTCGGCGGCCGCGAGGCGTCTCTCGCGCTGTTCGCCCAACTCGGCGCCGCGCCGGATTTGCATTGGCTCGATGTCGGTTGCGGCATCGGCGGCCCGGCCCGGCTGTTGGCGAGCATGTCCGGCTGTCGGGTCAGCGGCATCGATCTGACGGCGGAATTCGTCGAAGTCGCCGAAAGCCTGACGCGGCGGACCGGGCTTGTCGAGCGGGTGGATTTCCGCCGGTGCAGCGCGCTCGACTTGCCGTTCGGCGACGGCGGCTTGGATGGCGCCATCATGCTGCATGTCGGCATGAACATCGCCGACAAACCGGCGCTGTTCGCCGCCGTGCGGCGGGTGCTGCGCCCGGGCGCAGTGTTCGCGGTGTACGACATCATGCGCCGCGCCGACGGGCCGCTTAGCTTTCCGATGCCGTGGGCGGCGACCGCCGAAACGAGCTTCGTCGCCAGCGCCGACGACTACCGGGCGGCGCTGCGCGGCGCCGGGTTCGAGATCACCGCCGAGCGCGACCGATCGGAATTCGCGCAAGCGTTCTTCCGCGAGCAGCGGGCGAAGGCGGACGCGGGCGGCCCGGGGTTGCGCGCCATCATGGGCCCCGCCGCCGGCGAGCGGCTGGCCAACGCGGCGCGCGCCGTGGATCGGGGATTGCTCGGCCCGATGGAGATGATCGCGCGGGCGCGTTAGCGGCGAGTCCGAAGGTCGCCCGTTGCGTACACGTTATTGCGGTGCAGCAGAGGTATTGTGTACACGGTCGGGGGGTGCCCACCCGCCGTTGTGTACACGGTCCCGGGGCTGCACCTCCGAGTTGTGTACCGCAGTTTCGGCCTGCATCTCGCCGTTGTGTACGCGCTCGCCCCGGCTCCGATCGCCGCAGTTGCGTCAGGCCATGACCGGCGGCTTCACGCCCTCGGGGTCGAGCCGGTAGCCGCCGCCTTCCGTCACCAGCAGGCGGGCATTCGCCGGGTCGGGCTCGATCTTCTGGCGCAGGCGATAGATGTGGGTCTCCAGCGTGTGCGTCGTCACCGCGGCGTTGTAGCCCCACACCTCATTCAGCAGCACCTGCCGCGCCACCGCGCGATCGCCGGCGCGGTAGAGGAATTTGAGGATCGCCGCCTCCTTCTCGGTCAGCCGGATGCGGCGGTTCTTCTGCGGGTCCTGCAACAGCTTGGCTGAGGGTCGGAAGGTGTACGGCCCGATCGTGAAGACCGCGTCCTCGCTGTTCTCGAAGATGCGCAGCTGCGCGCGCACCCGAGCCAGCAACTCGCCCAGCCGGAACGGCTTGGCGATATAGTCGTTCGCCCCCGAGTCCAGCCCCCGCACCACATCGGACTCGGCGTCCGATCCGGTGAGCATGATGACCGGCATCTTGTGGCCCTGCCGGCGCAGCTTCACGCAAAAGTCACGCCCGTCGCCGTCCGGCAGGCGCACGTCGAGGATGACCGCGTCGAACCGCGAATCCGGCCCCCGCAGCTTCTCCTCGGCCTCGGCGAGGCTTCCGGCCTCGACCGGCACGAACTCCCGGTCGACCCCGAATTGCTCGGCCAGCGTAAGACGGAGGTCATCGTCGTCATCGACGATCAGGATGGGTCGTTCACTCGACATTCTGTTCTTCCTTCGTCAAGCGGGTGTCTACCGGGGCGGCGGAGTTTCCGCCCGGAGACCGGCCCGGTTCCATAGCCGACCGGCAACGAAACCAAATCCGGCCCCTTCAGGTAAACTTACGATGCGTTCACGTTGTTTCGCATCCCCAAAATCATGGACCCGTATTCGGATCATTCTAACATAAGCGCGAGCCGGCCGAAAGGAAGCTCGATCGCCGATCGACATGCGCGGGCCGCGCGGGTGGCAAGCGGCGATGGTCGGTGCCAATCTTGGCCAAAATGCGCCACCCTCCGCGAAAGCGCCGATGACACAGTCCTGGATTCCCATTGTTGCCCGACCGGCCGGTCCGGATCCGGGCGAAAACCCCGCCCTGGCAGGCCGGTTGCGTGCAATTCACCGCGCCGCCGCCGATTTGCGCCGGGGATTGCCGGTGTTGATGACCGGAACGCCCTTAGTGCTGCTCGGCGCCGAGGCGGCGGGCGCGCTCGGGCTCGGCGAGCTCGCGGCTTTGTCGGCCGAGGCGCCCGTCCTGCTGCTGGCCCCGACCCGGGCCGCCGCCATCCTGCATCGGCCGGTGGCATCGTCGAGCGATGCCGTCATGGCGCTTCGGCTGCCGCCCCGGCTGCTTGATCCGGCGGCGCTGCACGCGCTGGCCGATCCCACGCTGGCGCAAGGCCGGGCGGAGGCCCCGCTTCCGGGGCCGACCCCGCCCGGAGCCGGGGCGGCGCTCAACCTGATCAAGCTGTCGCGCCTCCTGCCGGCCGTGCTCGCCGCTCCACCGGCGCCGGATGCCGCCGAGACCGCGGCCCGCCTCGGGCTGCTCACGGTTGCCGCCGAAGACGCGGCGTCGTACGCGAGCGCCGGCATCGCCGGCCTGACCCGGGTCACGGAGGCGCTGGTGCCGCTGGACGGCGCCGCCGAGACGCGAATCGTGGCGTTCCGCACCGATGACGGCGGCGTCGAGCACCTGGCGATCGTGATCGGCGATCCGACCGCGGTCGAGGCGCCGCTGGTGCGGCTGCATTCCGAGTGCTTCACCGGCGATCTGCTCGGCAGCCTTCGCTGCGATTGCGGGCTGCAACTGCGCGGCGCCATTCGGCGGATGGCGCGCGAGCACGCCGGCGTCCTGCTCTATCTGGCGCAGGAGGGACGCGGCATCGGCCTGGTTAACAAGCTCCGCGCCTACGCGCTGCAGGATCGCGGGCTTGATACGCTGGATGCCAACCGCGCCCTCGGCTGGGGTGCCGACGAGCGCAGCTTCCTGATCGCGGCGACGATGCTGGAGGCGCTGGGCCTCAAGCGCATCCGGCTGCTGACCAACAATCCCGACAAGCTTGCCGCACTCGAATTGTGCGGCATCGCGGTCGCGGGGCGCGTTCCGCACGCCTTCGCCCCGAACGGGGTCAATGACCGCTATCTGGCGACGAAGGCGCGCCGGTTCGGGCACCTGCTCGACTGATGCGCGCGATCGTGCATCGCGACGGGCGGCTGCGGATGGGCGGGCTGGTCTGGCGGGCGGCGCTGGGCCGGGGCGGCGCGCGCGCCGACAAGCAGGAGGGCGACGGGGCGACGCCGGTCGGGATTTTGCCGCTGCGCCGGGTGCTCTACCGCGCCGACCGGCTCCGCCCGCCCGCCTGCGCGGTGCCGATCGAGCCGCTGTCGCCCGAGGACGGCTGGTGCGACGATCCCGGCCATGCCGACTACAACCGCCCGATTCGGCTGCCGCATGACGGACGGCACGAGGCGCTGTGGCGCGAGGACGCGGTCTATGACGTGATCGGCGTGCTGGGCTGGAACGACGCGCCGGTCCGCGCGACATCGGGGCTCGGCGATTTTCCTGCACGTCGCCCGGCCCGACTTCGCGCCGACCGAGGGTTGCGTGGCGTTGGCGCTGCCCGATCTGCTGGCGGTTTTGCGGGCCGGTCTGACGGAGGTGGAAGTCCGATAGGGTTCTGGACGCGCCGGGGCGGCGGGGCTACCAGCCGGCCATGCCCGACATCGTCCCAATTCGACGCGCGCTGCTTTCGGTCTCGGACAAGTCCGGGTTGCTCCCCCTGGCAACCGCATTGGCGGCGAGCGGGGCCGAGATCCTGTCCACCGGAGGGACCGCGAGCGCGCTGCGCCAAGCCGGCATCGCCGTCGTCGAGGTCTCCGATCACACCGGATTTCCGGAAATCCTCGAGGGGCGGGTGAAGACCCTGGTGCCGCAGATCCACGGCGGCATTCTCGGCCGGCGTGACCGGCCCGAGCATCTCGCGCAGATGGCGGCGCACGCGATTGCGCCGATCGACCTGGTGGCGGTGAACCTCTATCCGTTCGAGGCGACCGTATCGGCCGGCGCCGAGGCCGAGGAGAGCGTCGAGAACATCGACATCGGCGGCCCGGCGCTGATTCGCGCGGCGGCCAAGAACCATGATTCGGTGGCGGTTCTGACCGCGGCGGACCAGTACGATTCGGTTCTGGCCGAGCTTGCCCGCTTTGGGGGTACCACCCCGGCCTTGCGACGGCGCCTGGCGGGTGCCGCCTATGCGCGAACTTCCGCCTATGACAGCGCCATCGCCAACTGGTTCTCGGCGCGGGCGGGGGAGGATTTCCCCCGTCGGCTGACCGTCGCCGGCGTGCTGCGCCAGACCCTGCGGTATGGCGAGAACCCGCACCAATCGGCCGGCTTTTATACGACGGGAGCGCGCCCCGGCGTCGCCACCGCGACGCAGGTGCAGGGCAAGGAGCTCTCCTACAACAATCTCAACGACACCGACGCCGCCTTCGAGTGCGTCGCCGAATTCGACGAACCGGCGGTGGTGATCGTGAAGCACGCCAATCCGTGCGGTGTGGCCCTGGAGCGATTCGGCCGCCGCCTGGGAGAAGGCGCTTCGCTGCGACCCGACCTCCGCCTTCGGCGGCATCGTGGCGCTGAACCGCACGCTCGACGGCGCGGCGGCGGAGCGGATCGCGGCGATTTTCACCGAGGTGATCGTCGCCCCGGATGCCGACGCGGCGGCGCGTGCGGTGCTGGCGCGCAAAAAGAACCTGCGGCTGCTGCTGACCGGCGCGCTACCCGACCCGACGTTGCCGGGCTTGGTCTTCCGCAGCGTCGCCGGCGGCTTGCTGGCGCAGACCCGCGATAACGGGCGGATCGAGGCGGGCGCGCTGAAGGTGGCGACGCGCCGGGCGCCGACGGCGGCAGAACTGGCGGACCTCGTATTCGCCTTCCGGGTCTGCAAGCACGTGAAGTCGAACGCCATCGTTTATGCGCGCGAAGGCGCCACCACCGGCATCGGCGCCGGGCAGATGAGCCGCGTCGATTCCGCTCGGATCGCCGCCTGGAAGAGCGCCGAGGCCGCCAAGGCCGCCGGCTTCGACGCCCCGTTGGCGCGCGGCAGCGTGGTCGCCTCGGACGCCTTCTTTCCGTTCGCGGACGGCTTACAGGCGGCGATCGAGGCGGGGGCGACGGCGGTGATCCAGCCCGGCGGCTCGATCCGCGACGCCGAGGTGATCGCCGCCGCCGACGCCGCCGGCATCGCCATGGTGCTTACCGGAATGCGCCACTTCCGCCATTGAAGGCCGCCCTCCCGGCCGTAGGGCGGAAAAGCGCAGCGCATTCCGCCGCCCTTAATCCGCGGCCGATCGGTCCGTCGAAGGTTGCCGCGCCGGTGCAAGCAGGCGGAATGCGCTACGCTTTTCCGCCCTACGAGTTTGCCCGGGAATAGATCGAGTCCGCCCTCCGCCGGCACCGCTTCCGCCGTCATCCGCGCCGCCTCGATCTTACCGGGGCCCATAATGTGCAACACCTCCTCGCCGGCGGCGAGCAGGTAGTCGGCGATGATGCGGCGGTGGCAGCGCCACCAGACCGCTTCTGCGCACATGATGGCGCAACCGTTTGAAGCAGCGAGATTGCGGAGTTCGGCAAGCCCCTCCCGGAACGGCGGCGTCAGAGCATAGTCGGCGTAACCGCGAAATCCGGCATTCTCCCAGAATGCGTTGGGCGAGGTCGAAGACGGCCTGCGCAGCCCGCCGAGCTGCGGAAGATGACGGTAGGCGATCCCCGCCGATGCCAGCGCGGCGGGCAGCGTGTCGGCGTTGAACTGCGGATTGGCGCGCGAGCGCGGAACCGAGCGCACGTCGGCCACAAGATCGACGCTCGATTCCCGCAACAGAGGCGACGAGTTCGGCCACGCTCCGGGTCGAGTGGCCGATCGTGTAGACACCGCCGCCCATCGATTCACCCGAACGCCGGCATGACCTCGCGGGCGAACAGCTCGACCGAGCGCAGCGCCGCCTCCGCCGCCATGTCGCCGAAGGCGAAGCGGCAGAGCACGTAGTTGACCCCGCTCTCCGCCGCCAGCGCGCGCAGCCCATCGCGGACCACGTCCGGGCTGCCGGCCAGCGCGCGACCGGTGCTCACGGCCTCGTCGAAGGACTCCGGAAAGATCGCGTGCGGCGAGGGAAGCTTGCCGTGCTCCAGCCACAGCTTCATGAAGCTTTCCCGCCACCGGCGGTAGGCGGGACGCGCCATGTCCAGCGCCGCCTTCTCGGTGTCGGCAAGCACCATGTGCCGGCTCACGCCCATCAGCGGCAGATCGGCCGGCGCCTCGCCCAGTGCCGCCCATTCGGCGCGGTAGCGATCGGTGAGGCCGCGCATCGGCGCCGCGGACAGGTTGGCG
The DNA here is from genome assembly GCA_963762525.1 of uncultured Pseudomonadota bacterium. Taxonomy (GTDB): domain Bacteria; phylum Pseudomonadota; class Alphaproteobacteria; order Acetobacterales; family Acetobacteraceae; genus DATFDN01. The sequence continues at coordinate 224,071 of CAVXKT010000005.1, read as the reverse complement.
ACCACGTTCACCCGATGCCGCGCCGCCCGGGGCACGCCGTCGGCGCCGCCGATTCCGAACCACAAAGCCGGATGCGGTCGCTGGAACGGCGCCAGCTCGATCGGCACGCGGTCATAGCGATAGAATCGTCCGGCATGGCTCAGCTCGCGCGTCTGCAATCCGGCAAGCACCACCTCCAGCGCCTCCTGATACATCGCCGGGGCCAGGTCGGGATCGATGTTCCAGTATGCCAGCTCGATCGGCGAGATCCCGCGACCGACCCCGAGCAGCAGCCGGCCGCGGCTCATCTGGTCGAGCATGCAGATCTCGTCGATCAGGCGCAGCGGCTCGTAGAGCGGGAGCGTATAGACCAGCGGCCCGAAGCGCAGCCGCGAGGTGCGCTGCGCCACCGCCGCCAGCCAGACGCCGGGAGAGGGCGCCAGGCCGAGCGGCGTCGCATGATGCTCGGCGACGTGATAGCCGTAGAAACCCGCGCGGTCATACGCCTCCACCAGGCGTAGCCGGTCCTCGAAGAAGCGCGACAGATCGGCCGCGCCGCGATCCATGTGGTCGAAAACGCCGAAGCGCATGACAGCCTCGCTGTTCAACGCCCATGCTCGCGGTCGCCGAGCATCTTCGCAAGGGTGGGCTCCATCGCCGCCGCCATCCGCGCTTGCGCTTGCGCGGTCGGGTGCAGCGGCGGCTGCGGCGGGGTCAGCAGCGGGTCGAGGAAGTCGGCGCGGTCCGCATACCCGTCACGCATGAACAGATCGGAGATATCGAGCCAGGTGACGCCGCTGCTTCCGCCCCGTACCGTGCCGCCAGATCGCGATTGATGGCGGCGGTGGTTTGCGTGATCCATTCCGAGCGGTCCGACGGCAGCACGCTCAACAGCAGCAGCCTGGTTCGCGGCAGCCGCCGGCGCAGTTCGGCGATGATGGCCTCGATCCCGGACACGGTATCCCCGGCCGACCAGTGCGGGCGGCCCATATTATTGGCGCCGATCAGGATCACCGCCGCCTTGGGGGAAATCCCCGCGGCCTCGCCATGCTCGATTCGCCACAGCAGGCTCGCCGTGGTGTCGCCGTTGAAGCCGAGGTCGATCGCGTGGCGATCGCCGTAGAAGCGTTGCCAGACGGGTGCGAAATCGGCCCATGGCGGCGGCCCGCTGCGCTCCCAGTCCTCGGTGATCGAATCGCCGTAGAACACCAGATCAGGCGGATCGGCGCGGAGCGCGCGCTGCTTCTCCTCGAAGCGGTGCTTCCACCAGGGCAGGTCGAGCCGCGAAATCGGTGTCGCGGCGAGAATGGTGCGCGCAGCGGCCGGGGCGAGTGCGGCGAGCATCAGGGCGATGGCGAGGAACGTCGGCGCGGTGCGTCGCAAGCTTCGGGTCTCCGTCTCGGGACGCGTATGGCAAACCCCGGTCGGGAGCGCCATCTTCCATGCCGAAAGGAGATCGCCCATGCCGGACATGGACCCCGCCACGCGCACCGAGCTCGAGGCCGCCGCGTTCCGTCGCCTGGTCGAGCATCTGCGCGAGCGCAACGACGTCCAGAACATCGATCTGATGAATCTCGCCGGCTTCTGCCGCAACTGCCTGAGCCGGTGGTACCGGGAGGCGGCCGAGGAAAAGGGGATCGCGCTCCCCGACCCGGCGGCGCGCGAGATCGTCTATGGAATGCCCTACAAGGAGTGGCAGGCGAAATACCAGACGACTACTCCGACCCGGGAGGCGCCGTCCTCGGTCAAGCCGGAACACTAGAATCCGTTATGCCCGCCGGGGGACTCGAACCCCCACGCCCATGGGGCCACGGATTTTAAGTCCGCCGCGTCTACCGTTCCGCCAGGCGGGCATCCTTCAGGCTTGGCGCAGGCCGCGGGCGATGTCCAGCGCACTGCGCAACAGCTTATCGCTCGAACTCGGGGGTGCGGAAGGCGCTGTGCGCCGAAAGGGTTACGTTCTCCAGCCGGGTGAGCGCATGGCTTGCCGGCAGCGGCTCGGTCGCGAACACGTCGAGCGCGGCGTGCCGCAGGCGCCCCTCATGGAGTGCGGCGATCATCGCCGCTTCATCCACCAGGGCGCCGCGGGCGGTGTTGACCAAAATCGCGCCGGGCCGCATCCGCGCCAGCCGTTCGGCCGAGAGGAAGCCGCGCGTCTCGTCGTTCAGCAGCAGATGCAGCGAGACCACGTCGCTTTCCCGCAACAAGGTGTCGATATCGGTAAAGGCGACGCCGGAGGCCGCGCGCTTGGTGCGGTTCCAGGCCAGCACGCGCATCCCCATCCCGCCGGCGAGCCGCGCCACCTCCGCCCCGATGCCGCCGAAGCCGATCAGGCCGATCGTCTTGCCGGTAAGCTGCGGCCCCTCGGTGCGGATCCAGGCGCCGGCCCGTATCCCGCGATCCATGCGCGCGATGTCGCGCGCGGCGGCCCACATGAGCGCGATGCTGTGCTCGGCGACCGCGGTATCGCCATAGCCCTTGATAATGTGGACCGTTATGCCGAGCTCGGCCAGCTCCTCCGGGTTCATGTAGCTGCGCGCGCCGGTGCCGAGAAAGATGATGTCGCGCAGCCCGGGGCAGCTTCGCATCGCCTCGGTCGGCATCCGACTGTGGTCGTCCAGCACGAAGTCGTAGCCGGCGAGCAGCCGGGGCAATTCCTCGGGCGTGACCTCATCCTGCTCGTTCACCGCGACCGGCGGATCGTCGGGGCGGGCGACGCGGCGGAACACCGCGCCCAGGTCGTCCACCGCATCGAGGAACAGCCCCTTCATCCGCTCGCCTCCGTCGCCGCCATCCTGTCCGGGTCGGCGCGCTCTCGCAACCGCGGGCTTTCGGCGCGAGGCCGTAATGGGCCAAACTGCCGCGTGCTCGTCCGTCCAGCCGTCACCCCGAAGCTCGCCTCTGCCGCTCGGCCAACGCCGGTGCGACTGCGCTGGCTGCGCCGCGGCGTGATCGCGGCGATCTGGGGCGGTTTAGGCGTCGCCTCGCTCTTCTTGTGGGTGGCCCGCGACTTGCCGCGGCCGGAACAGGCGCTTGAGCCGGCCCGCCGGCCGGGGCTCGCCTTGCAGGATGCCGCCGGGCGCGTCTTCGCCTCCTACGGCGACGTGGTCGGCGAGAAGCTGCGGCTACGCGACCTGCCGCGCTTCGTGCCCGCCGCCGCGGTGGCAATCGAGGACCGGCGCTTCTGGCGTGAACCCGGGATCGACCCGATCGGCCTGGCGCGCGCCGCGCTCACCGACATCATGCGCCGCCGCCTCGCCCAGGGCGGCTCGACCATCACCCAGCAGGTGGCGAAGAACCTGTTTCTGAGCAACGCGCGCACCTTTCGGCGCAAGCTGCAGGAACTGATGCTGACGGTGTGGCTGACCCGTCACTTCACCCGCCAGCAAATCCTGGAAATCTGGCTCAACCGCGTCTATTTCGGCGCCGGCGCGTTCGGCATCGACGCCGCCGCGCATCTCTATTTCGGCATCTCCGCGCGGCGACTGGAGCTGTGGCAGGCGGCCGTGCTGGTCGGCTTGCCGCGGGCGCCGTCGCGTTTCAACCCGCATGTCGATCCCGAAGCGGCGGCGGCGCGCGGGCGCGAGGTCCTGGCGGCGATGGTGGAGACGGGCGCCATCAGCGCCGCGGAGGCGCGGGCGGCCGGGGCGCGCATCCGCTTCACCGCGCATCCGACCGCAGGCGGCTGGTTCGCCGATTGGGCCGCCGGACAGTCCGAGACGGCGCTGCCGCCGGGCGAGGACGCGGTGATCCGCACCACGCTGCAAGCGCCCGTGCAGACCTTGGTCGAGCAGCGCCTGGCCGCCCTGCTGGACGGCCCCGGCGCCGCCCACCATGCGACCGAGGGCGCGGTGGTGGTGCTGGACGCCGCGAGCGGGGCGGTTCGGGCGATGGTCGGCGGGCGGGACTGGCAGGACTCGCCCTACAACCGCGCGACGCTCGCGCGTCGTCAGCCGGGCTCGGCCTTCAAGCCGTTCGTCTGGCTCGCGGCGCTGGAGCATGGGGTGCGGCCCGATGATCCGGTGATGGACGCGCCGATCAGCATCGGCGGGTGGAGCCCCGGCAATTTCGACCATCGCTTTCTCGGCCCGATCACGGTGGAGGAGGCGCTGGCGCAGTCGGTCAACACCGTCTCCGTCCGTCTGCTGCTGCGGGCGGGTGGGGCGCACGCCGTCGCCGCCGAGGCCGCCCGGCTCGGCATCGGCGACAAGCTGCCCAACGACGCCTCTCTCGCCCTGGGGACGGGCGAGGTGGGCTTGCTGGAAATGACTGCCGCCTATGCCGCGTTCTTCAATGGCGGGCTGCGGGTCACGCCGTTCGGGCTGGCATCGGTTACATCCGAAGGGCGGACGGTGGCGGCAAGCATCACCCCGCCGGCGCAGGTCATCGCGCCCGACACGGCACGCGCGATGGCGCGGATGCTGGCGGCGGTGGTGGCGCGCGGCACCGGTCGCGCCGCCGCGCTGCCGGGCAGGCTAGTGGCGGGCAAGACCGGAACCACGCAGGATGAGCGCGACGCGTGGTTCATCGGCTGCGTCGATGGCCGGGTGATCGGCATCTGGCTCGGCAACGACGAGAACCAGCCGATGCGCGACGTCGAGGGCGGCAGCCTGCCGGCGCGGCTATTCCACGACATCGCGATGGGACTACGCTAACCGCCCGAGCCCGGAGGCGAGCATGTCCGGCTGTCTGCACGACCATTCCCGTTGGGGTGCCGCCGACCGGATCGGCGCCGCCAATCTCATCACCGCCGAGAAGCGCCTCGCGGCGCTCGGTTCGGTGCGCGAGGGGCGGATGTTCGACCTGAGCCACGAGACGGCCGCCGGGGCACCCTACATGGCGCCCAACCAGACCCCGTTCCTGCTGTCGATGTGGGCATCGTGGCGCGACTCCATCAAGCGCCGCCGAAGCATGGGCGCGCACAACGACGCCGGCGCCAACGTTGAGCGCATCGAGATGACCGCGCATGTCGGCACGCATATCGACGCGCTCGGCCATTTCAGCATCGGCGATCGGCTCTACAATGGGCTTTCCGCCGCCGAGACCGTCACCGACTGGGGGCTGGCGCAGCTCGGCATCGAGCAGGCGCCGCCGATGATCACGCGCGGCATTCTGCTCGATGTCGCGGGGCTGGATGGCGGCACCCATCTCGCCCCCGGTCGCACGCTCAGCCCCGCGGAGCTTGCGCGGGCCGCGGAGTCCGCCGGCGTCGCGATCGAGCCCGGCGACGTGGCGCTGATCCGCACCGGATGGGGTCGGTTCTTCGGCATCGACAACGCCCGCTATCTCGCCGGCGAGCCCGGCGTCGACGTCGCCGGCGCGCGCTGGCTGACCGAACGCGGCGTCGCGGCGATCGGCTGCGACAACATGGCGGTGGAGGTGCTGCCCAACCCCGACAGGGCGCTGTCGATGCCGGTGCATCAGCACGCGCTGGTGGAGGCGGGCGTCTATCTGATCGAGAATTTGGCGCTGGAGGCGCTGGCGGAGGAGGGGATCAGCGAGGTGTGCATGATCCTGCTGCCGATCAAGTTCAAGGGCGCCACGGGCTCGCCGGTGCGGCCGGTCGGGGTGGTTTAGGAGTGACTTCGGATCAGGCGGAAACGCGGCGCCTGAGATTTTAGGTGATGTCCGCGGACAACGCCGCTTGCCGTCACGATTAGAGACGGTTCCGTAAATTAGAGCATGTTGTGCTGGTCGGATAAGTGGCCGCAGTGCCGCGATTTTAGTTGCTTTTGGAAGCCAGGCGCTGCTATGAATGATTTCCAACAAGCCTAATAGAATGCGGAAGCGCCGATTATCTCGCTTGCAACCGCGCTCCGCAAGCAGGGGCCGGCTTGTCCCCTGACTTTCTCGACCGATGGCCGCGACGGCATCGAAGGCGCGATTTCGCGCAGGGAGGAGGCTGTCCGATGAGTAGCGCCGAAGCGAACGTATGTGGTGTGCGGACCGTGCAGTCGCCGGATGGTTCGGACGTTCCCGTGCCGACGGGCGGGGTCGGACTTCCGGGCGGAGAGACCGTCGTCGTCAAGGATGACGCCGACGTGCAGGTGTCCTCGAACACCGCCAACGGATTCTATGTCGCCGTCAACAACGCCGACCCCTCCAACGACGAGGCGGCGCATCTATTCGGAGAATTCGCGACCGAAGCCGGCCTGGAAGGCATAGGCGCGATGGCCGTGGCGGCGTTCGGGGCGGCTGTTGCGGGGCCGGTGGCGATCGGCGCCTTCCTTATCGGCCAGCTCGTCTCCCTGCTGACCCCCTCGAACCTTACCCGCGAGATCTTCATTCGCGGCCAGCTGAACGACGGAACGCCGATCACTTACTGCCTGCTCGTATGAAGCCGCGGGCCTGCGGTCGTCTCGGATGACGGCCACGGCGGTAATCCACAGGAGACCAGCACATGCCCAAGCTGAATGACCTCGGAAACATGCTGCTCGCCCAGCTTTACCAAAGCGTTGGCGGCGGCGACAATGCCTTTCCGGCGCCCAAGAACACCTTCGTGGCTTGGGCCATGCCGGGCATCCCGTACGGGCCCGAGCAGTTCGATTTCGCCGTGCAGGGTTTAGGCGGGGGCGCCGATGCCGCGGCGTCGCTGCTGATCCAGCAGCATGCCTCGGAATTCGCGAACGCCGTGGATTTCATTCCCGATGTCTCGCAGGTGTTCACCCAAGACCATCAGCAGACCGTGCTGCGGAGCTCGGAGGCCCGCCTGAGCTTCATGTACAGCGAGATCCTGCAGGGCGGCCCGCGTGGTCAAGGACAGCCTCACCCAGGAGCAGCAGGACAAGCTCAAGAAGTTTCGCGATCTGCTGAGCGTGACCAAATCGGTCAAGGATATCGTCACCGACGAGGTCAAGCAGGTCACGTCGCCGAGCCCGATGATGGCCGCCTATACCGAGAAGTCGAGCGACTATGTGCAGGCAGTGATGAACTATCACAGCAAGCGGATCGCGGCGCAAAGCGCGGTCGGCGTCGACGGCAAGGCCGCCGTGCTCGACTTCGCGAGCAATGCGCAGCTCTATCGAATGCAGGCCGAGCAGGCGCTGCGCACCTGGGAGAGCGATGGCTACAAGGGCGATGTCGAGGAAATCCAGGACTACATCTCGCAAGTCACTCAGCGCAGCATGGTGTTTTGGCTGCAAGGGCTGATCGATCGCTACAATGATGCGAAGATGACCAATCCCGGCGGCGCCGGTGACGATTACCTCTACGCGACGCCGATCCCGGGCAACTTCGCGACCTCCAAGGGCTGGACCACGATCAGCAGCTACAGCGACCAGTTGCAGTCCTCGACGCATTACGAATTAAGTGCGTGGGGCGGCAGCGTCGGCCTGAATTGGGGGCTATGGAGCGTCTCCGGCGGGGTTCAGCATTCGTCGTCGGACTACACCGCCAATCTCCAGGTCTCGAATTTCCATCTCACCATGGATATGGCCCAGGTCATGATCCATCGGCCGTGGTTCTTCCCCGAGTTCTTCATGAATCGCGGCTGGACGCTGTCGCCCGGCCATGGCTGGACCTGGCCCTCGATGCCATCCGACGGCGCCAAGCCGCCGGCCACCAAGGGCACCTTCATCGGCTATCCGACGGCGGCGCTGTTCGTGCGCAACGTCGCCATAACCTCATCCGAACTAACGCAGGCGTACCACCAGGTACGCATCGCAAACCAGCGGCAGCATGAGCGTCGGCTGGGGGCCGTTCCAGCTCTCCGGCAACTATTCCAACAAGCAGGGCGGAACCTCGTTCAATTCGAATGCCGTCGGGCAGACGCTGACCATTCCCGGACTGCAGTTGATCGGACTGGTCTGCCATTTGTTCGACAAGTCGCCGAACCCGCTGCCGACGCTGAAGGACTCCGATTTCACCTGAACACCCGGAAACTCCGGGCCGTCCCCGAGATCGGCCCGGGACTCCTGTCGAAGGTGACGCCATGAACTCCGATGTTTCACTGGCGCTGATGACCAAGGCGACGGCGGTTTTCGCCCGCGAGGGGCAATTCCTGAGCTTTCCCCTCACGCCGATGGTCTGGCAGGCAGCGCGGCTGGGTTTTCAGGGCGGCGCCCTGTCGGCCGCCGATGCAGTCAACGCCATGAGCGAGTTCTCTCGGCTGGCAAATGTGATTCCGGCGGGCGTGATGTATCCGCCGACCGAGCAATCGGTGATTTGGGACGTGCTGCACGACGTATTCGCCAGTGCCGTTCTCGCGCGCTCGATCCGCACCGCGCCGGAGGAGGCGAGCTATCAGGCGGCGGTCGCCGAACTCTACACCACTCGGCCCGACGGGCTGCGCGATCCGACCCCGAAATACCAGGCCTACCGGCAATGGGAGGATGCCTGGAATACGGCGAAGCAGGCCATCACCCAACGCGCCATGGAGGCGCAATCCAGTTCCGACCCGGCGATGAAGCAGGCGTGGGCGCGCGACGAGCCGGCCATGGATGCGCATCTGAATGACGTGATGGCGCAGTGGCAAGCGGCAGGCTTCAAGGACGAAATCGAGCATGCGCAGCGGGTCGTGGGTGACCTCGGCGCCAAATCACCCGACCAGACCTGGTCGGGCTGGCGCTCGCAGTTCGGCGAAGGCGTGAACAGTCTCACCGATCCGGCGGGCGAGACGTTTTTTCCACCGGGTTCACGCCCACCGATGCGCTGCGCGATGGCGCCTGGCAGCAATTCTCCTTGGCCCGCGCCGAAATTGCCGGTCTCGTCGCCGCCGCTCCGGCCGAGTTGCGCGCGCGCCTCGACCCGGCGCAGCAAATCGATGTCGATCGGCTCAGCTTCGAGTATACCTCGGTGCAGATCACGCGGCCGTGGTATCCAGGGGATCTGGTCTCGGAGCGGTTCTGGAAGCTGCCGCCGACCCAACGGTCATTGAGCGACGGCGCGCCGACACCGTCCGGTCGCTTCACGGCGTTGGTCTCGGGCATGGTCTTCGCCCGCAATGTCCAGACGGTCGCGGCGACGGCGCCGCCACCCAAGGCGCCGCCCCCAGTACCGGTCGTGCATCCGCTACCGGTCCGCTGGGGCCCGGTCGTCGGACACCCGACGCTGATGGCCTTCCACCCGGCGGTCGCGATTGCCACCGTGAAGGTCGCGGCCGCACCGTCGGCCGGCAAGCCGATGATATCGGGCCCCGTTCATGCGGCGATGATCTCGGCCATCGCGCCGCCGCTGATGTCGGTGCGGAAAGCGCAGCAGGTGAACACCGCAATCCTTCGGCTCCAGGCCGTCGGCGCGCAAAAAATCGTCTTGCCGCCGCCGAAGACCGCCGGGCCGCCGCCGATCGCCAAACCTCCGGACTCGACGGATATCTACGTCCTCGCCCTGATCTGCCGCCCGGTCCCGCGCTGCCCCGACCCCGATCCCGCCCTGTCCTGGTGACGGCCGGCCGGAACCTTCACCCGGGCTTGCCGGGCGGCTCGACGTGAACTAAGTCCCATCGACTTAGTCACCGAGGCCGCACCATGAAGACGGTCAACATTCACGAGGCCAAAACACATTTGTCCCGCCTCATCGACGCAGCCGCCAAGGGCGAGCCGTTCGTGATCGCGAAGGCGGGCAAGCCGATGGTGAAGGTGACGGCGGTGGATGCGCCGGCACCGCGCAAGATTCAACGCATCGGCTTCATGGAAGGCATGGGCGAGGTGCCGGATGACTTCGATATTATGGGCGCCGCCGAGATCGAACGGCTCTTCTACGGTGAAGAGCGTTGAGGCTGCTGCTCGATATGCACCTGCTGCTTTGGCTCGCGCTGGAACCGCATCGTCTGTCGTCCGATCTCCGCGCGACCCTGGATGACCAGCGCCACACATTGGTTTTCAGCGTTGCGAGCTTATGGGAGATCGCCATCAAGCACGGGTTGGGGCGCCGTGATTTCCGCGTGGATCCATCGGTGCTCAGGCGTGGTCTCCTGGACAACCTCTTCGATGAGCTGACGATCACCGGCGCCCATGCCGTCGTCGTCGGCAGCCTGCCGCCGATCCACAAAGACCCGTTCGACCGCATTCTGGTGGCGCAGTCGATGGTCGAGGGGATTACCCTGCTCACCACCGATCCCGTGGTCTTGCGGTATCCCGGGCCGTTGCGCCGCGGCTGATCGCGCCTACCTCCCCACCAGCCTTCGCGCCGTGCGCAGCAGCAATTGCCGATCCTCCGGCGAGCAGTCGCGATAGAGCCGCAGCAGCGCGATCTCGTCGCCGGTGCTCGCCTCCGGCGGGCTGCCGCCGCCCTGCATCAGGAATTCGACCCCGACCCCGAGAACTTGCGCGATGCGCGCCAGATTGCCGGTGATCTGACCCGACCGGCCGGTCTCCCACTGCGCCACCGCGCTGCGCGAGACGCCGACCGCGCTCGCCAGTTCCTCCTGCGTGATCCGACGCTCCTGCCGCGTGACCTTGATGCGATAGCCGATGTCGCGCGGGCTGCTCATGCGCGGAGCCTGGAACGAACGGCTAGCCGCCAAAGGCCCGCATGGCGGCGAGGCCACGGTCAAGGTCGGCGATCAGGTCCGCCACGTCTTCCAGGCCAACATGAATGCGCACCACCGGGCCGGCGAACGCGCCCGAGCCGGCGGTGCGGGTGACGAAGCCGCTGGTCGGCAGCGCCAAGCTCTCGTAACCGCCCCAGGAGGCGCCGATGCCGAACAATTCGAGCGATTCGACGAAGCGATGCGTGTCCTCTTGGCTGAAGCTCGGCTCGAACTCCACGCCGAACAGCGAGCAGGCGCCGGTGAAGTCGCGTTTCCACAGCTCGTGTCCCGGCGCGCCGGGCAGGGCCGGGTGCAGAACTTGCGCCACCTCGGGGCGCGCGGCGAACCACTCGGCGACCTCCAGCCCCGCGCGCATCTGCGCCGCCAACCGCACGCCCAGACTGCGGATGCCCCGCAGGGTGAGCCAGCAATCGTCGGGGCTGGCGTGTTGGCCGAGCGCGGCGGAGGTCGCGTGCAGCCGCTCCCAGTCGGCGTCGCTGTTCACCGTAATGCTGCCGATCAGCAAATCCGAGTGCCCGCCCGGATATTTTGTCAGCGCCTGAATCGACACATCGACGCCGTGCGCGAACGGCTGGAAGAAGTGAATGCCCCAGGTATTGTCCATCAGCACCTTCGCCCCGTGCGCGTGCGCGGCCCGCGCCAGCGCGGGGATGTCCTGCACCTCGAAAGTATGACTGCCGGGGCTCTCGGTATAGACGACGCAGGTGTTCGGACGCAGCAGATCGGCGAGCCCGGCCTCATCGATGCAGGGATCGTAGAAATCCGTCTCGATGCCGAAGCGGGGCAGTGTATGGGTGGCGAAGTTGCGCGCTGGGCCATAGACGCTGTCGGGCATCAGGCAGTGATCGCCGGCGCTCAAAAACGCCAGCAGCGGAACGGTGACGGCGGCAAGACCCGAGCCGACGATCTGGCACCTTGTCCCGCCCTCGATGGCGAGGATCGCGTCCTCCAGCGCCCAATGGGTCTCGCTGCCGCCGAGCCCGTAGGTCAGCGCCCGCTGCCCGCGCTTGGCGGCGAGTGCCTTCCGATCGGCAACCGTCGGATAGAGCACGGTGGAACCGCGGTGCAGCGGCGGGTTGACGAAGCCATGGACGCGCGTGCCGGCGCGTCCGACATGGGAGAGACGGGTGCGAAAGCCTTGATTGATCTTGTTGTCGGTCATCACTCGCCTTCCGATCGGGCGACCGGCGTATCCGCCCGCCCGCCCCATTCCGTCCATGAGCCGTCATACACGGCACCTTCGGGCAAGCCCGCGAGACGAAGCCCGAGCGTGAGGATGCACGCAGTTACGCCGCTGCCGCAGCTTGTCACCACCGCACGACGCCCGTCCACGCCCGCCGCCGCCAGCCGCGCCCGCAGCTCCGCCGGCGCGCGAATGGTGCCGTCGGCGTTCAACAACTCGGTGTATGGCAGGTTGCACGCGCCGGGGATGTGTCCGCTGCGCATCCCCGGGCGGGGCTCCGCAATCTCGCCGGTGAAGCGCCCGGCGGCGCGGGCATCGAGCACGAGTTCGCGGCCGGTCTCCAGATTCGCGAGCAGGTCGCCGATGCCGCGCAGCCGGCCGGCGCGAAGGTCCGGGCGGAAGTCGGCCGGCTTCGCAGCCGGCGGCTCGCCGGCTTCGGTCTGGCGGCCTTCGCGCACCCATTTCGGCAGCCCGCCGTCGAGCACCGCGGCGCGGTCATGGCCGAACAAGCCCATCAGCCACCAGCCGCGCGCCGCCGAGGCCAGGCCCTTCTGGTCGTAGAAGACCACGCAGCGAGTCATTGGAAACGCCGAGCCCGCCCATGAGCTTGGCGAAGCGGCCCGGCGCCGGCGCCATGTGCGGCAGCTCGGTGTCGGGGTCCGCAACCTCGTCGATATCGAAGAAGCGCGATCCGGGAATATGCGCGATCCGGAACTCGGCCCGGCCGTCCTTCGCTTCATTCGGCAGGTATTTGGTGGCGTCGAACACCACCAGACTCTGCGAGCCGGTCCGCGAGCCATTCCGTGCTCACCAGCGCCGGCATCTCGGTCTCAGCCATCATCCCTCCCTTCGTCGCGAAACGGGCTCTGTTCCGCCAGCGCCGCCATCTCGGCCTCCATCGCCGGCGTCTCGCGGACCAGCGATTCCGCGATCGCCCGCCGCAGCCCGGGATGCGCGATCCAATGCGCCGACCAGGTCGGCCGGGGAAGGTAGCCGCGCTGGATCTTGTGGCGGCCTTGGGCGCCGGCCTCAACCCGCGAAAGGCCATGCGCGATGGCCCAGTCGATCGCGCGATAGTAGCACAGTTCGAAATGCAGGAACGGCCAGTCGCCCCGACAGCCCCAGTTGCGGCCATAGAGCGCGTCCGCCCCGGCCAGGTTCAGCGCGCCGGCGACGGGTGTTCCGGCGTTCTCCGCCAGCATCAGCACGACGCGATCACCCAGCCGCTCGGACAGCAGCGAGAAGAAACGGCGCGTCAGGTAGGCGCTGCCCCATTTGCGATCAACGGTGCCGCGGTAGAAGCGAAAGAAAGCATCCCAATGGCGTTCGGTGATTTCGGCGCCGGTAAGCGTCGCGGAAGTGCAGACCGGCGGCGTTGGCGTCGCGCCGCTCCCGCCGCAGCACCTTGCGTTTGCGCGACGACAACGCGCCGAGGAATTCCTCGAAACTTCCGTATCCGGCATTCTCCCAATGGAACTGCATTCCCAGCCGCCGCAGCCACCCGGCATCGCCGAGGGCGCGCGATTCCGCCTCGGTGCAGAACGTCACATGCACCGACGACAGCTCGAGCTCGCCGCACGCCTGCGCCAGCGCCCGCCCCAGCGCATCGAGCGCCACCGCGCATCCGGGGCGCACCAACAGACGCGGGCCGGGAACCGGGCTGAACGGCACCGCGACTTGCAGCTTCGGGTAGTAGTCGCCGCCCGCGCGTTCCAGCGCGTGCGCCCAGCCGTGATCGAACACATACTCGCCGTAGCTATGCGATTTCGCATACATCGGCGCCGCCGCCAGCAGATGGCCGGCATCGTCGCGGAGCACCGCGTGCCGGGGCAGCCATCCGGTGCGCGCATTGGCCGAGCCGCTATCCTCGAGCGCGCTCAGGAAAGCATGGCTCACGAACGGGTTCTCGGCGCCGGCGCACAGGTCCCATTCGCGCGCATCGATGTCGCCGATCGCGGCGTGCAGCGACAGCACCAGCGATGCCTGTTCCGACATTCGGGAAACTTTGCGGCTCACTCGATTTCGAACATCCCCTCGACCTCGACCGCCGCATCGAGCGGCAGCGAGGGGACGCCGATCGTGGTGCGCGCGTGGCGCCCGGCTTCCCCGAAAACCGCGACCGCGAGATCCGAGGCGCCGTTCATCACCTTGGCGTGCTCGGAGAATTCGGGATCGCAGGCGATGAAGCCGCCGAGCCGCACCACGCGCCGCACCCGGTCCAGCTCGCCGCAGGCGGCCTTGAGCTGCGCCAGCACGTTCAGGAACGCAATACGCGCCGCCCGGCTCCCCTGATCGATCGAGAGCCATCGGCCGAGCTTGCCGCTGACGGCGACCTGGCCGCCGGATGCCGGCAACTGGCCGGAGATCACCACCAGATTGCCCGTCATCACGTAGGGCACGTAGGTCGCGATCGGCGCCATCGGCTGCGGCAGCGCCAAGCCCAACTCGGCCAACTTCGTCTCGATCCGCCCCATGCTCCGCCTCCTTGGCCGGGCTGGTTTAGAGCATCTCGAAGCGAGTGCACACCGGGCGCCGCCGCAACCCGGAACTCAACGGCATTCATTTGGCCGGAGTTCGGCCCGGATTTGCTTGGGGTCGGGGTTGCGGAAGCTTCCGATCGATCCGAACCGCGCTACGTGCCCGCGAACCGTCGTTGCACGGTGAAGTGCAGCGCGCAGGCGCCGTTGGCGAGATCGCCGACCATCTCGCCGCCGTCCAGTTTCCCCGTGAGCGCAATCGCGCCCTCCTGCCCGCTGAGCGAGCCGTCCGGGGCGATGGTCCCCGGCACGTCCGTCGAACGGTCCCAGCGATAGGTGAATTGGCGGTTCTGCACCAGCACCGTCACCAGGCCGGGATGCGGGCAGTCGCGCCGATCCGCCTGATAGCGGGTGCTGCTGCCGCGATAGAGACCGTCAACCCCCGGGGGGTTTGCGGCGGTTGCCATGGCGGTCGGGACGGCCGGCGCGGAGGCCGCCGGCGGCGGCACTGCCGCGACCTCCGGCGGCTTGTCCGGCGTCGCACAGCCGGCAAGCGCCGCCCCGATCAACAACAGTGTCATCGGCGCCCGCATGGCGGTTCAGTCAACCGGCTCGGGGACCGGCCGCAGTTCCGGCTTGGGCGCGACCTCGCGGGCGCCGATGTCGCTCAGCATCTCCATCTGCCCGGAGATCTGACCGCCGTCCTCGACCTGAAGCCGACGGCACCGCGCCTGACCGAGAACCCGTCCGGTGCCGCGAACGATCAGGTTGCCGCGTGCGGTGAGCGTGCCGTTGAAGGTGCCGGTTATCTCGGCCTCCTCGACCTCCACCTCTCCCTTGAACGTGCCGCCTTTGGCGATCGCGAGCTCGGTGGCGTGGATCATGCTCGCTTCCACCGTGCCCTCGACGACCAGCCGCTCGGCGTCCTGCACGGTTCCCTGCAAGCTGATGCCGCGCCCCACCACCAGCGTCCGGCGCTCAGGCTTTTCCGGCGACGGAGCGGCCGACTGCGTTCCCGCTACGGGGCGGGCGGGGGCAGCCGGGTTCGGGACGTTGGTGCTTGAGGATGCTGCGCCCTCGAGCGGGTGAGCGGACGTAAGGTACGGGCGGGACATGGCGGGCGCCTCCTTGGCCGCGGCGGGACGGAAGGGTGGAACGCCGAGCCCGGTGTCGCCGGGCATGGCGGGAACGAAGCCGATCCGGACATCGGCCTCATCCGGCTCGTCGGCGGCAAGGCCGGCGGGCAGGGTGTCGGAAGCTGCGGGATCATCGGGTCTGCGGCGTTTGAACACGGCTTTCGCCTCCCCTCGGCTCGAATCCGGCGACTCGCGCTGCGCTGATCCGGCTAGCACTGTCGTCGCGAGTTGCAAAACCGCCACGGCGCCGACCTCCCTCCGGCCACGCGGGCCTTTGCCGGAGCAGGGATCAGCGGCTAGGGGAGTGCGGCACGGAGGAGTTCCGCATGACGACACGCTTCGACATTCTCGGCATCGGCAACGCGATCGTGGACGTGGTGGCGCCGGCGGCGGAGGTGTTCCTGTCCCGGCACGACATGCGCAAGGGATCGATGGCGCTGATCGACGCCGAGACCGCCGATCGGCTGTATGCGGCCATGCCGCCGGGTAAAGAGAGCAGCGGCGGGTCGGCGGCAAACACGTGTGCGGTTGCCGCTGCGCTGGGTGCGCGGGTCGCCTACCTGGGCAAGATTGCGGACGATCCCGCTGGGGGCGGCGTTCCGGCGCGACATCACCGCCGCCGGCGTGCATTTTCCGTCGGCGCCGTTGGCCGGCGGCGTATCCAGCGGGCGCTGTCTGATCCTGGTCACGCCGGACGGACAGCGAACCATGAACACCTATCTCGGCGCCGCCGTCGCCTTCGAGCCGGCGGACGTGGATACGGTGCTCATCGCCGAGGCCGCGGTTCTGTATCTGGAGGGGTATCTGTTTGATCCGCCGGCGGCGCGGGCAGGCCTTCGGACGCGCCGCCGCCGCCGCACGCGCGGCGGGTCGGCGCGTCGCGCTGTCGCTCTCGGACCCGTTCTGCGTCGATCGCCACCGATCGGAGTTCCGGCGGTTCCTGCGCGACGTCGATATCCTGTTCGCCAACGAGGCGGAGGTGACGAGCCTTTTCGAGGTGAACAGCTTCGCCGAGGCGGCGTTAGCGGCGCGGGCTGAAGTGCCGTTTGCCGCACTCACCCGGAGCGAGGCGGGCAGCATCGTGATACGCGGTGCGGAGACGGTCGAAGTGGCCGCCGAGCCGGTTCGGGTAATGGACACGACAGGCGCGGGCGACGCCTACGCGGCAGGGTTTCTCGTCGGACTGACCCGGGGGCGGGCGCTGGCCGATTGCGGCCGCCTCGGCGCCATCGCCGCCGCCGAGATCATCTCCCACCCGGGGGCGCGGCCGGAGGCCGATCTGCGGGAGCTGGCACGCGCAGCCGGGCTGTAGCCTTGCCGTGTTCACCAGCCGTCAAGAAATCGAGATCAAAATAAAAACGCCGGCCGGGAATGACCCCGACCGGCTTTTAGCGGAGGTCCAAGCATGTCTAGCCATGCATGGCTTCCGTTACCGATCATGGTGGTCCTGACCATTCGCGTCAAGATCATTGTGAAGAAGTAGCGGGAGCGGTCCGGGCGGCTCGCCGTCCGGACTCCTCCGTCGCTTCGCCGCGCTTGCCCCCGGGTGGCGAGAGCGACACATTGCGCCGCGTCAGACAAGGTGCGGGCATGGAATTCGACCTGTTCGTGATCGGCGGCGGCTCGGGCGGGGTACGCTGCGCGCGCATCGCCGCGGGCCACGGGGCGCGCGTCGGCATCGCGGAGGAGCGCTTCTGGGGCGGAACCTGCGTCAATGTCGGATGCGTGCCGAAGAAGCTGCTGGTGCAGGCCGGCGAGTACGGGGGCTTCGCCGAGGATGCCGCCGGCTTCGGCTGGCGGATCCGCAAGGGACCGCATGACTGGGCCAAGCTGATCGCCGCCAAGGACGCCGAGATCGCACGGCTGAATGCAACTTATCGCCGCCTGCTGGAAACCAGCGGTGCGCGCATCTTCGAGGCGCGGGCGTGCCTGCTCGACGCGCACACGCTCGATGTCGGCGGCCAGCGCGTCTCCGCCGAGCGCATCGTCATCGCGACCGGCGGCCATCCGGTGCGCCCGAACATCGCCGGTGCGGCGCTCGGCATCGTTTCCGACGACGCCTTCTATCTTCCCGAGATGCCGCGGCGTGTTGCCGTCATCGGCAGCGGGTATATCGCGGTGGAATTCGCCGGCATCTTCGCCGCACTCGGCGCGCATGTCGATCTGATCTTCCGTCAGCCCTTGCCGCTGCGCGGGTTCGATGCCGATCTGCGTCAGGCGATGGCGGAGGCGCTCGGTCATCAGGGCATCCGACTGCACCCGGGCTGCACGCCGAGCAGCATCGTCGCCGAGGCCGGCGCGCGGCGGCTGAGCTTGAGCAGCGGCGCCGCGATCGCGACCGATCTCGTGTTTTTCGCCACCGGCCGCCGTCCGGCAACCCATCACCTTGGACTGGAGGCGGCAGGGGTCGCGTGCAACGATGCCGGTGCGGTGCTGGTCAACGAGCATTTGCAGACCAGCCAAAAGTACATCTTCGCCATCGGTGACGTCACCGATCGGCTGAACCTGACGCCGGTCGCGACCGCCGAGGGCCATGCGCTCGCTGACAGCGTGTTCGGCCGGCTACCACGGTCGGTTTCGTTGCGAAACGTGCCCAGCGCGGTCTTCTCCACGCCGCCGCTCGCCACGGTGGGGCTTACGGAGGAGGCGGCGGCGGCGAATGGACCGGTGGATGTCTATTTGAGCCGCTTCACCCCGATGCGTCACACCATCAGCGGCCGCGCCCGACGCTCGCTGATGAAGCTGGTCGTCGATCAGCCGAGCCAGCGCGTACTGGGCGTGCACATGCTGGGCGAGGACGCGCCGGAAATCATGCAGGGACTTGCGGTGGCCCTGGTGATGGGCGCGACCAAGGCCGATTTCGACCGTACCATCGGCATCCACCCGACGGCGGCGGAGGAGTTCGTCACCATGCGCACACGCACCCGGGTCGCCGGGGTGGCGAGGGCAGCGGAGTAGCGCGGTACGGGGGCTTAGCAGGGACGCCGCGGTGCCGGGGCGTCGGTCGCGTCCGCGTCTCGGCGGCGCTGGCCTTGCCGATGGAACCCGGTCATAAATTCGCTCAACCGCCCGCGGCGGCCGCAGGAGCAAGCGATGAGTTCGACCCCGGCCTGGACCCCCAACTCGTGGCGCGCGCGCCCGGTGCTTCAGGCGCCGACCTACCCCGATCCCGCCCGGCTGGCCGCGGTCGAGCGCAAGCTCGGCAGATATCCGCCGCTGGTGTTTGCCGGCGAGGCGCGCCGGCTGCGGGCGGCGTTGGCCGCAGCCGCCGAGGGGCGTGCCTTCGTGCTGCTCGGCGGTGACTGCGCCGAAGGCTTCGCCGAGTTTACCGCCAACATTCTCCGCGACACCTTTCGGGTGCTGCTGCAAATGGCCGTCGTGCTCACCTTCGGGGCCAGCCTGCCGGTGGTGAAGATGGGCCGCATGGCCGGCCAGTTCGCCAAGCCGCGCAGCGCCGACACCGAGACGCGCGGCGGCGTGACGTTGCCGAGCTATCGCGGCGACATCGTCAACGGCCCGGAGTTCACCGAGGCGGAACGCATCCCCGAGCCGGGACGCATGGAACTCGCCTACTTCCAGGCGGCGAGCAAGCTTAATCTGCTGCGCGCCTTCGCCTCCGGCGGCTACGCCGATCTGCACGAGGTGCATCGCTGGAATTTGGGCTTCGTCGAGCGCAGCCCGCTGGCCGAACGTTACCGCGGACTGTCGCAGCGGATCGACGAGACGATCGCCTTCATGGCCGCCTGCGGGCTCAGCAGCGAAACCACCCGCGACATGCGCGAGACCGATTTCTACGTCGCCCACGAGGCGCTGCTGCTGCCGTACGAGCAGGCGCTGACGCGCATCGATTCCACCACCGGCGACTGGTACGGGTGCTCGGCGCATTTCCTCTGGATTGGCGACCGTACGCGCCAGCCGGACGGGGCGCATGTCGAGTTCATGCGCGGGCTCCACAACCCGATCGGCATGAAGGCCGGCCCGAGCCTTGAGGCGGACGAGTTGCTGCGGCTGCTGGACGTGCTCAATCCGGCCAACGCGGCCGGGCGGATCACGCTGATCGCGCGCATGGGCGCCGCCAAGGTCGCGGCGAAACTGCCGCCGCTGGTGCGCGCCGTGCAGCGCGCCGGCCGCAAGGTGGTATGGCTGTGCGATCCGATGCACGGCAATACGATCGACACCGCCGACAAGCGCAAGACCCGAAGCTTCGACGCGATCCTGTCGGAGGTGCGCAGCTTCTTCGATATCCACGCCGCCGAGGGTAGCCATGGCGGCGGCGTGCACGTGGAGATGACCGGGCAGGACGTGACGGAGTGCGTCGGCGGCGCGCGCCGTCTGACCGAGGCCGATCTCGGCGAACGCTATGAAAGCCTGGTCGATCCGCGGCTGAACGCCGAGCAGTCGCTGGAACTGGCGTTTCTGATCGCCGAAGAGCTGAAGGCTAAGCGTCGGCCGGGTCCCGTCCCGGTCCTGGCCGCCCAATGAGGACTGCCGAGGACGAGATCGCCGCGGCCGAGATCGCCGCGCGCACCGACAGTTACTTCAACCGCACCAAAGAGATCGTCGCCCGCTTCGGCGACAAGCGCGTGACCTATGCCGTGTTCCTGCGACGTCCGGTGATCTCGGCGCCGCGGCTGATGGTTGCCTGGTTGGAGCGGGTCGCCGCCGCGCGCAGCACGCGCTTCGACATCGACCTGGTCCACGCCGAGGGGGCCTGGGTCGGCGCCGGCGAGCCGATCGCGTATCTCAGCGGCGGGTTCGTGCATCTGTCGGACCTGGAGACGATCTTTCTGCAGAAGATCGGCCCGCCCTGCGTGGCGGCACACAACGCCTATCAGATGTGCTCGGCGCTGCCGGCGGCGGCCTTTCTGGCGATGGAGGCGCGCCACTGCGCCGGCGGCGAGATGCAGGAGATGATGGCCTATGCCGCCGCCGTGGGCGGGGCGGCGGCGGTGGCGGAGGGTGCGCGCGGATTTATCGGCAACGCCAACGACCTCACGGCGCATTTCTTCGGCACCTCGCGCGGCTTCGGCACCATGCCGCATTCGCTGATCGGCTACGCGGGTTCCACCGTTCGCGCCGCCGAGATGTTCGCCGAGACCTTCCCCGACCAGCCGTTGACCGTTCTGGTGGACTATTTCGGCCGCGAGCTCTCCGACGGTTTGGCGGTCTGTGCGCGCTTCGCCGACATGGCGGCGGAGGGTCGGCTGTCGCTCCGCCTCGACACCCATGGCGGGCGCTTCGTGGAAGGCCTCGATCCGCCGGAGAGCTATGCCGTGCTCGAGCGCCATGCGCCGGGCGCGATCCGGCGCTACCGCAGCGAGACGGAGCTGCGCTACCTGGTCGGCACCGGTGTCTCCGCGGCTGCCGTCTGGCGCCTGCGCGAGGCCTTGGACGAAGCCGGATTTCCAGCCGTGCGCATCGTCGCCTCCTCGGGCTTCGTCGTGGACAAGTGCCGGGTGATGGCGGATGCGAAGGCGCCGATCGACGTCGTCGGCACCGGCAGCTTTCTGCCGGAGAGATGGAGCGAGACCTTCGCCACCGCCGACATCGTGGAGTATGACGGCGTGCCGATGGTGAAGGTCGGGCGCGAATTCCTGTTGCGTCGCAACGGCGCCCGCCGCCGTCCCGCGGACGCCGGGAGCGCATGAACGGCGCCAACGCCGGCTTCCTGGCCGGCTTCATCATCTCGGTGCTGCAAGCGAGCGGCTATCTCGGCGTACTGGGTCTGATGGCGATCGAGTCCGCCTGCATTCCGCTGCCGTCGGAGATCATCCTGCCGTTCGCGGGCTATCTGGTCTCCACCGGGCGATTGCAGTTGTTCCTGGTGGCGACGATCGGCGCCGCCGGCTGCAATCTCGGCTCGGCGTTGGCCTATGAAGTGGGCGCGCATGGCGGCCGGCCGGCGGTGCGCCGCTGGGGCCGGTTCGTGCTGCTGAGCGGCGACGATCTGGACACGGCGGACCGCTTCTTTCACCGCTTCGGCGGCCCGGCAGTGTTCATCGGGCGATTGCTGCCGGTGGTACGCACATTCATCGCGCTGCCCGCCGGCATCTCGCGGATGCCGCGACTGCGGTTTCACATCTACACCTATCTGGGCTCCTGGCCGTGGTGCTTCTTCCTGGCCTGGATCGGCATGAAGCTGGGCGACGCGTGGGGCAGCAACAGCAATCTGCACACGGTGTTTCACTACTTCGATTACGCGGTGGCGCTCGCGGCGATCCTCTTCATGGTGCGCTTCGTGTGGGCACGCCGCCATCATCGGGGTTGATTGCGAGGCGCATTCTCGCGAAGCGATCCGCTCGGCTCGGATCAGGTCGAATTGTACGACATCACGCGACTGCGAGGGGTGCACACCGTCGGCGCCTCTTGTTCGACTCGTGCCGCAGGTGGCATGATCGCAGCGAGATCAATCGAGGCCGCCGCATGACGCCGTACTTCAGCATCGTCATACCCGTCTATAATCGCGAACGTTACATTGATCGCTGCCTGCAGAGCGTGCTGCGGCAGGAATTCTCCGATTACGAGATCGTCGCCGTTGACGACGGCTCCGCCGACGGCTCGGCGGCGCGCATCCGGGCCGTGGCGGCGCGCGAACCGCGACTGCGGCTGCTCCAGCACGCCGTCAATCGCGGGATGCAGCCCGCACGCATCACCGGCATCGAAGCCGCCACCGGCCCCTGGATCGCCCTGCTCGACAGCGACGATGAACTGCTGCCGGGGGCGCTCGGGGTGATGCACCAACGTCTGCAAACGGTCGCCGACGACATTCACGCGGTGGCCTTCACCTGTCGAATGGACAGCGGCCAACTTTCGCCGGACCCGGCGGTCGACATGGTGCGCGACTATCGGGGCTACCTTGAATTCGCCGAATCGCACTTTGATCGCCCGACGGCAGCGCTCGACTGTCTGCGGCGAGGCTTCCTGGCGGAACTGCCGATGGAGGAAAAGAAGGGTTACGAGGAGCTGTATCTCCTGGAATACCACGCGCGCTACAAGAGTCAGGTGTTTTCCGACGTCTGCCGGTTGTATCATCAGGATGCCGATAACCAGCTGGTCAAGGCCGCCGCCCATGACCCGCGCCGCGATATCCGCCTCGCCCGCGACCGGCTCGCGGTGCTGGAAGCGGTGCTCGACCACCACGGCGAGGCGCTGCGCCGTCACGCGCCGCGCACCTATTGGCAGACTGCGTCGCGGCTGGCGGCCCTGCAATTCCTGGTCGGCGAACGGCGCCGGGGACTGCATTATGGCTGGCTCGGCATTCGCGCGAGACCCGGACATCTGCGGTCGTGGGCGGTACCCGCCTTGGGGTTGCTGGGCACGGGTGTATTGCAGCGGGCAAGGTCCGCCGCGCAGCGGCTGCAACGGGCATAGTCCTTACGGCGCGTAGATCATCTTTCGCGTCATCCCGCCGTCGATCACGAACTCCGCGCCGGTGACGAAGCCGCTTTCCGGTCCGACCAGGAAGGACGCCAGCGCCGCCACATCCGCAACAGTGCCGACCCGCCCGACCGGATGTTGCGCGTGATCGGCGGCCGTCGGCTGCGGCCCCTTGGTGAAAACCCAACCCGGACTGATACAGTTGACGCGCACGGCCGGTCCGAGACTGATCGCCAGCGCATGCGTCAGCGCCACCAACCCGCCCTTGGATGCGGCGTACGCCTCCGTGTCCGGCTCCGACATGCGCGCGCGTGAGGAGGCGATGGTCACGATCGCCCCGCCCGCCGCGCGCAGCATCTTCTCCGCCGCGCGCGCGAGCAGGAACGCGCTGCCGAGATTGGTGGCCAGCACGCGCGACCACTCGTCCCGGCTTAGTTCGGCGAGCGGTTTGCGGATCATGATCCCGGCATTGCACACGAGCGCGTCCAGCCGGCCCTCGTCGTCGGCGATCCCGGCCACCAGCGCGGCTACCGCGGCCTCGTCGGATACGTCGGCCAAGGCCGCTCGGCCGTGCGGAGGGATCGGTGCGGCAATCTGGTCGGCTGCGACCACGCGGAACCCGTCGGCAGCGAGCCGCGCCGCGATTGCGGCGCCGATCCCGCGAGCGGCTCCGGTCACGAGGGCGGTTCGCAGCGTCATGCGGTGGTCTCCGGGTTGCGTTTGCGTCCGGCGAGGCGCCTTGCGTGGCGGTGATCGGCGGAGATAAGCTTGTCTTGATTGCCGATGGAAAGCCGTCGGAGGGAGAAATGGTGCGAATTGTCAACCCGAGTTTCGGCCTGATGCCGGCGGGCGCCGAAACGACCACGGCGCGAGCGGTGAATTGGAGCGAGGACCCGATCGCTCTGTTCTCGAACCATAAGCCGAATGCGCGGGAGTTGCTGGAAGGCGTCCGCGCACGACTAGGCGACCTCCGGCGGATCGACAACATAGACCTCATGCAAAAGAACAGCGCCAGCCAGCCGGCGCCGCCGGAGATGATCGAGGCGGTGGCGCTGAAATACCCGATCGCGGTGCTCGCG
Organism: uncultured Pseudomonadota bacterium; assembly: GCA_963762525.1. Classification (GTDB taxonomy): domain Bacteria; phylum Pseudomonadota; class Alphaproteobacteria; order Acetobacterales; family Acetobacteraceae; genus DATFDN01. Next base: position 200,351 of record CAVXKT010000005.1, on the reverse strand, counting down.
CTCGGCGACTGAGGCTCCTGTTCGTCGTGGAGTTTCCACGACAGCGTTGAATTGCGAAAGCGCGGCGTCACCAGCCTGGTGATCGCCACCGAAACCTTTCGCCCGTTAGTGCTCGCGCAAGCCAAGGCGCGCAAGATCGAGCCGCATCTGATCGTGGTTCGCCATCCCGTTGGCGGGCTCAACGCGGCGGAGCTGGCGGAGCGGATCGAGGCCGCGTTCAGCGGGCTGGTGAAGGAAATGCAAGCCTGAAGGTGCCGCCGATGCCCGAGCTCCGAGACCGAGCTGATCGAGATCGGCGAACTCGGCGCCGACGACTGGACCGACTATGCGATCGAGCAGGGCTGGAGCGACGGCTTGCCCCTCGCCATGCCGACGGAAGCGGCGGTCGAGCGCCTGGTCGCCGTTGGTCGCGGCGACAACGCGCCGTTGCCGCCGATTTCGCCGCGCCAGGTGATCCCGACCCTGCGCAGCCTCGCCGCCAATGCCGTCATGGCCGGATGCCGGCCGGAGTATTTCCCGGTGGTGCTTGCCGCTTTGCGGGGCGTGCTCACGCCCGAATACAACCTGCACGGCACGCTGGCGACGACGCATCCCTGTGCGCCGATGGTGCTGGTGAATGGCCCGCTGCGCGAGCGGCTCGGCATCAACTGCGGCGGCAACTGCTTCGGCCAGGGATGGCGCGCGAACGCCACCATCGGTCGCGCGCTTGAACTCATTCTTCTTAATATCGGCGGCGCCAAGCCTGCCGTGATGGACCGCTCCACCCAAGGTTCGCCCGCGAAATATTCCTTCTGCTTCGGCGAGAACGAGGAGGCGAGCCCGTGGGAGCCGTACCATGTCCGGCGCGGCTTCGATCCTTCCGACAGTGTGGTGACGGTGATGTCGGGTGAGGGACCGCACAACATCAACGACCACGCCAGCACCACCGGCGACGGCCTGCTGACGACCATGTCCGCCTCGATTGCACAGCCGGGCGCCAACACGATCTACGGCAAGGGTCCGTACGTGGTGGTGATCGGCCCCGAGCACGCAGCCACGCTGCATCGCGACGGCTGGACGATCCCGGCATTGCAGCAGGCGCTGTACGAGCGCGCCCGCGTTCCGCTGTCGTCGGTGTCGCCGGAAAACCGGGCCCAGTACCGACGAATCCGGACATGCGCCCATTCATGGCAGCTACCCGGTCTCGCCCTCGCCCGAGGACATCCACATTCTGGTCGCCGGCGGCGCGGGCAAGCATTCCGCGTGGATCCCGTCATTCGGCGGCACCGCCGTCTGCTCGGTGCGCGTCCGGCCGCCGGACTAGGACGCGTGGCGCTCGACTCCGACGAGGCGCCGCTATTTGCCGATACAACGGCGCTCGAGGACGTGCAGCGCCGACTTGAAGCACTCGGATTGGGTGACGGCCTGCCGCTCGTCCCGCCGACGGCGCGGCGCATGGAACGGATGCTCGCCGGCGTAGTTGATCCGGACCGATCATACGGATTGATGCCGCCGCTGCTCGGCGAGGTGACCGCGGAGCGAGCGGCCTATCAATGCGTGCTCGCCGGCTGCATTCCGGCCGAGCTGCCGGTGGTGTTGACGGCGGCGGTCGCGTGCCTGGCGCCGGCGTTCAACCTGCTCGGCATCCAGACCACGACCGGGACGCCGACCGTCGCCGTGCTGGTGCATGGGCCGGTCGCTCGCGAGCTGGGCATGAACGCGGGGCCGAACTGCCTCGGGCCGGGCAACCGGGCGAATGGCTGCATCGGACGCGCGTTGCAACTGCTGCTGAGGAATGTCGGCGGTGCCCGTCCCGGTATCGGCGATATGGCGACGATGGGCCAGCCGGGCAAATACACGTTCTGCTTCGCCGAGGGCGCGGACGACATATGGCCGGCGCTGCACGCCCGGCGCGGCATCCCGGCTGAGGAGAGCGCCGTCACGGTGCTGGGCGTCTCGGGCACGATGGAGGTGCTTCCCGGGGCCGATGGTCGAGGTCCGGAAGCCATCTTGCAACCGATGCTCGCCGCCATGCGCGGAGCGCGCGCGGCCGGCGACGGCGGCCGGGTACGTCCCGGCGGCGAACACTTTCTTTTGCTACCGCCCGAGGTCGCACAGCTGCTAGCCGAATCCGGTTGGAGGCTCGGCGAAATTCGAAGTTTCCTGTCCCGAGAAGAACGTTCCATTTCGACGGACGACATCCATCCCGTCTTGACCGGCGGCGCGGGGGTCAAGATGACTTATCTCCCGCTCTGGGCTGGCGGCACGCGCTCCGTCAGCTCCGCGCTGGTTCAGCCGTAATCCGGAGGGCTCGCATCATGGCGTCACGACTGGTCTTCGGCCTAGCGTTCGCATTCGCGCTCGCCGCCGCGCCGGCAGTCGCCGAGCAGCAGACGCTCTACCTCGCCGGCTATGGCGGCTCGTTCGAGCAGACGATGCGCGAGAAGGTGCTGCCGGCGTTCGAAAAGAGCCACGATGTCAAGGTCGAGTTCGTCGCCGGCAACTCCACCGACAACCTGGCGCGACTGGTGGCGCAGAAGGGCAACCAGCAGATCGATGTGGCGATCCTCGATGACGGTCCGATGTATCAGGCGGTCGCCCTGGGTTTCTGCCGCGAGCTCAAGGACGTGCCGCTGAACGATCTGGTTGCGGTCGGGCACTTCCCCGGCGACAAGGCGGTCGGCCTCGGCATCGTCGCCACTGGCCTGATGTACAATACGCATTATTTCAAGGACAAGAACTGGCCGGCGCCGACCTCGTGGAACGACCTCAAGGACCCGAAATACAAGGGCCTTCTGGTCATACCGCCGCTCAACAACACGTACGGGCTGGAGACGCTGCTGATGTTCGCCAAGCTCAACGGCGGCGGCGCGAAGGATATCGATCCCGGCTTCAAGGCGATGCAGACCGAGGTGGGACCGAACGTGCTGGTCTATGAACCCTCGCCCGGCAAGATGACCGAGCTGTTCCAGTCGAAACAGGCGGTGATCGCGGTGTGGGGCAGCGCGCGCGTGCAGAGTTTTGCCAAGACCGGCTTTCCGGTGGATTTCGTCTACCCGAAGGAAGGCGCGCTGCCGCTGCTCACGACCGCCTGCACGGTCCGGAAGAGCAAACCCTCGCCGCTTGCCGACACGCTGGTTGCCTATCTCCTCTCGCCCGACGTGCAGAAGCTGTTGGCGGTCGAATACGGCTACGGGCCGGTCAACAAGACCGTGCAAATTCCGCCGGCCGAGGCGGGGATGATGCCGATCGGTGCGCGCGCGGAAAGCCTCGTGCCCGTCGATTGGGCGGTAATCAACCAGCATCGCGAGGCGTGGGAGAAGCGTTGGAATCGCGAGATCGAGCGTTGAGCTATCTGGTTCTGGATCGGCTCACCAAGACATACGGAGACACCAAGGCCGTCGATGCCATGAGCCTGGCGGTGGAGAAGGGGGAGTTCATCTCCCTGCTCGGCCCCTCCGGCTGCGGCAAGACCACCACGCTGCAGATGATCGCGGGCTTCGTCGAACCGACCTCCGGCGCGGTCACGCTGGATGGGCGCGATCTGCTTCGGGTCGCGCCGGCGAAGCGCGGCCTCGGCATCGTGTTCCAGAACTACGCGTTGTTTCCGCACATGACGGCGGCGCAGAACGTCGCCTTCGGCCTGGAGATGCGGCGCATCCCGGCGCGTGAGCGCCGGCGACTGGTCGAGCAGGCGCTGGCGCTGGTGGGTCTGCAAAATTTGGGCGGCCGTCATCCCGCGCGGCTCTCGGGCGGGCAGCAACAGCGGGTGGCGCTGGCGCGCGCGCTCGTCATTCAGCCGAGCATCCTGTTGCTCGATGAGCCGCTGTCGAATCTCGACGCCAAGCTGCGCGAGGAGATGCAGATCGAGCTGCGCCAGATTCAGCGCCGCATCGGGACGACGACCCTCCTGGTGACGCACGATCAGGCGGAAGCGATGGCGCTGTCGGATCGGGTGGTGGTGATGGCGGCCGGCCGCGTCGTGCAGATCGCCGGCCCGCGCGAGGCTTACGAGAAGCCGGCCGATCCCTTCGTCGCCGACTTCCTCGGCCGCGCCAACACGCTGGACGGCCGGCTGGTGCGCCCGGAGCGCATCGCCTTCGCCCCTGCGGGCGTGCCGGGCACCCTGACGGCGCGTGTCTTCCAGGGCACGCATTGGCTCTGCCAGGTGGAGACGAGGCACGGCAAGGTCATCGTCATCCGCCCGAATGACGGCGGCGAGTTGCCGGAAGAGGGCGCCGCCGTGCATCTCGCCTGGGCGGCGGCACCCGACTGATGCGCCGCCATCTCGACGCGCTCGGCCTCACCGGACCCGCGCTCGCGGTGTTCTGCCTGCTGCTGCTGGTTCCGCTCGGCTTCGTGGTCGCGTTGTCGTTCCACACCTACGCGCTGACCACCGGCATCCGCAACGACGTATGGACGCTCGAAAACTATTTCGAGATCGCCACCGACAGCTACTTCTATTCGGTGTTCCTGCGCACCTTGCGGGTCTCGCTCGTGGTGACGGCGCTCGCGGTCGTGCTCGGCACCTTCGAGGCCTACATCCTCTCCCGAATGCGCCAGCCCTGGCGGGGCATCTTCCTGCTGGTGGCGCTCGGCCCGCTGCTGATCTCGATCGTCGCCCGCACGCTCGGCTGGGCGCTGCTGTTCGGCTCGACCGGGCTGGTGAACCAGGCGTTGTTGACGATCCACGCGATCGACCGGCCGATCCGGCTCATGTACAGCGAAACCGGCGTCGTCATCGCGCTGACGCACGTGCTCGTTCCGTATATGGTGATCGCCGTTTGGACCTCGCTCCAGAAGCTCGACCCGCGGGTGGAGGATGCGGCGGTCTCGCTCGGCGCGTCCGCGCTGACGGTGATCCGCCGCATCGTGGTGCCGCGCGCCATGCCAGGGATTCTGTCGGGCGCCATCATCGTGTTCTCGCTCGCCGCGAGTGCGTTCGCGACGCCGGCGATCATCGGCGGGCGGCGGATCAAGGTGGTGCCGATCGTCGCCTACGACCAGTTTCTCTATACGCTCGACTGGCCGCTCGGCGCCGCGCTTGCGCTGCTGCTGCTTCTGTTCACCGTCCTGCTGGCGGTTCTGGTTAGCCGCTACGCGGAACGCCGCTACACGGAGGCATTCTGAATGCGGCGCAACGGGCCGATCGCGTTGTTGTTCCATGCGCTGTTCGTGCTGTTCATTCTGGCGCCGATCGTGGTGGTCTGTGCGGTCGCGTTCACCTCGCTCGGCTATCTGTCGCTGCCGGTGCATGGCGCCTCGCTACGATGGTTCCGGGCGATTTGGCAGAACAGCGATTTCGTCAGCGCCTTCCTCGAAAGCCTCCGGCTTGCCGCGCTGTCCTCGACGATCACCGTCGGGCTTGCGGTTCCGGCGGCGCTGGCTTTGGCGCGGCGGCGCTTCCCGGGCCGGGAGGCGATCACGCTGTTCTTCATGTCGCCGCTGATGATCCCGCCGGTGGTGCTTGGCATCGCCTTCCTCCGCTTCTTCACGCAGATCGGACTGAGCGGCACCTTCGCGGGGCTGGTGGCGGCGCATGTGATCGTCATTTTCCCGTTCGCGCTGCGGCTGCTGCTGGCAGCGGCAAGTGGCATGGATGCACGCATCGAGAATGCCGCCGTCTCGCTCGGCGCCGGTGGCTGGACTGTATTTCGTCGTGTGATCCTGCCGCTGATGCTGCCCGGGGTGGTGTCGGGCTGGGTGCTGGCGTTCATCGCCAGTTTCGATGAGCTGACCATGACAATCTTCATCGCCGCGCCCTCCACGACGACGCTGCCGGTGCGCATGTTTCTCTACATCCAGGACAACATCGATCCGCTGATCGCCGCCGTCTCGGCGCTGCTGATCGGGCTGACGCTGGTGGTGATGGTCGTGCTCGACCGGCTCTACGGGCTGGAGCGGCTTTTCGTGGGGCGGGGCCGCGAGTGAGCCGGGCCTATGATGTGGCGGTGGTCGGCGGCGGCCTGGTCGGTGCGGCGATCGCCTGGGGGCTGTGTCGTTCCGGGGTGCGGGTCGTGGTGCTGGACGAGGGCGACGTCGCCCGCCGGGCCTCGCGCGGCAACTTCGCGTTGGTCTGGTTGCAGAGCAAGGGCTTCGGCATGGCCGCCTACGCCAACTGGACGCGACGCTCGACCGAAATCTGGCCGGACCTCGCCGCCGCATTGGCCGAGGAGACGGGCACCGACGTCTGCTACGCGCGCCCCGGCGGCTTCAACCTGTGCTTGTCCGAGCAAGAGTTGGAGAACCGCCGCGCGTTCATGCACCGGCTGCACAATCAGCCCGAGCTGACGCCTTATCCGTACGAGTTCCTCGACCGCACCGAGATCACCAAACTCCTTCCCGGCCTCGGCCCCGATGTCGTCGGCGGCTCCTTCTGCCCACTCGACGGCCACTGCAATTCGCTGCGTCTGCTGCGCGCGCTTCATGCGGGACTGCATGGTGGCGGAGCGACCTACCTTCCCGCCACGCCGGCCGAGCGCATCGCCGCGCTGCCCGGCGGCGGCTATCGCGTTGCCACCCCGGATGGCGTCGTCGAAGCCGGCAAGCTGGTGCTCGCGGCCGGCCTCGGCAACGCGCGGCTCGCGCCGATGGTCGGGTTATCGGCGCCGGTCCGGCCGCTGCGCGGCCAGATCATCGTCACCGAACGCTGCGCCCCGTTCCTGCACTACCCGCTCTCGACCCTTCGGCAGACCAACGAGGGCAGCGTCATGATCGGCGATAGTCAGGAGGAGGCCGGCCGACGACACGACGATGCGCGTTTCCATCAACGCGACCATGGCCGAGCGGGCCGTTCGCATGTTCCCGATGCTCGCCGGCCTTAATGTCGTGCGCACATGGTCGGCGCTGCGGGTGATGACACCTGACGGATTTCCCGTGTACGACCGGAGCGGCGACGCCTTTCTGGTAACGTGCCACAGCGGCGTGACCCTCGCCGCCGATCATGCGCTGAGCCTGGCGCCCGCGATCGCCGCCGGCCGTCTGCCCGACGAGTGCGCGGCGTTCACGCCGAGGAGATTCGATGTTCGCGAAGCTTCCTGACGCAACCGCGGAAGGGTTGGAGATCATCGTCGATGGCGTCTCCGTCGCGGTGCCGGCGGGATCGGTCGCATCCGCCCTGTTGGCGCTCGGCCGCGATGCCTTTCGGAACACCCCGACGCGCGGCGCGGCGCGCGGACCATTCTGCATGATGGGCGTCTGCTTCGATTGCCTCGTCACCATCGACGGCGTCGCCAACCGACAGGCCTGCCTGGTGCCGGTTCGCGCCGGAATGCAGGTTGAAACCGGGTCGGGCCTGCGAGCGGTTCGTCGATGACGCAACTCGCCGACTTGCCCGACCATTGCGATCTTCTGATTGTCGGCGCCGGTCCGGCCGGTCTTGCCGCGGCGGTCGAGGCCGCGTCGCTGGGGCTCGCGACCGTGCTGGTGGACGAAAATCTGGCGCCGGGCGGGCAGATCTATCGCGCCGTCGATGCCTCGCCGCTGCCGCCCGGCCTGCTCGGGCCGGACTATGATCGCGGCCGTCATCTCACCGCCGCCCTGGCGCGCAGCAGCGCCATCTTTCTGCCCGGCTGCACGGTCTGGAGCCTGTCGGCGGAGCGCGAAATCGGGCTATCCGCGAGCGGCCTGTCGCGGATCGTCACCGCTGGGCACGTCGTCATCGCCACCGGGGCGCTCGAACGGCCGTTCCCGATTGCCGGCTGGACGCTGCCCGGCGTGATGACCTGCGGCGCCGCGCAAATCCTGTTGAAGACCGCGGGGATGGCGCCCGGAGGCGGGGTGGTGCTGGCCGGAACGGGTCCGCTGCTGGCGCTGCTCGCCTGGCAGTATATGCGCGCCGGCGTGCCGATCCGCGCGCTGCTCGACACCACGCCGCCTGCGAACTGGTTGCAGGCGGCGCCGCATTTGCCGGCGTTTCTGGGATCGGACTATGCGCGCAAGGGATGGGCGCTGCTGCGGGCGATGCGGCGTTGGACCATCGGCGGCGTGACGGCGCTCCGGGCCGAGGGCACGGATCATGTGCAGGAGGTGATGTATCGCCGTAACGGTACGGAAGCGCGGATCGAGGCGACGCATCTCTTTCTGCACCAGGGCGTCGTGCCGAACGTCAATCTCGCCGCCGCCGCGGGGTGCAAACTGGTCTGGGACGATCTGCTCCCGGGCTTCAAGCCGGAAACCGACGCCTGGGGCGCGAGGACGGTTCCCGGCGTGACCATCGCCGGCGACGGTGCCTCCATCGCCGGCGCGCTCGCCGCCGAGCATCGCGGGCGCATCGGCGCACTGCACGCCGCCTTCCATCTCGGCCGGATCGACGCAGCCGAGCGCCAATCGCGCGCCGCCCCGCATCGCGCGGCGCTCGCCCGGGCGGAGCGAGGGCGCGCCTTTCTCGACCACCTCTATCGGCCGGCCAAATCCTTCCGGCTTCCCGCCGAGGATGCGCTGGTGTGCCGCTGCGAGGAGGTCGGCGCGGCGGAAATTCGCGAGGCGCTTGCGCTCGGCTGCACCGGGCCGAACCAGCTCAAGTCATTCACCCGCTGCGGCATGGGACCGTGTCAGGGCCGTTTTTGTGGCCTGACGGTTTCCGAGATGATCGCCGAGGCGCGCGGCGTCTCTCCCGCCGAAGTCGGATATTACCGCCTGCGCCCGCCGGTGAAGCCGATCACCCTGGGCGAGCTTGCGGCCATGCCCGGGGACGCGGCTTCGCGCGCCGCCGTGGTGCGGGGTTGAGATGGCGACCGCCGACGTCATCATCATCGGCGGCGGCTTGCACGGCAGCTCCTGCGCGCTGCATCTGGCGCGTCGCGGCCTCAAGCCGCTGGTGCTCGAGAAGGACCATGTCGGGCGCCACGCCTCGGGCGTGAACGCGGGCGGCGTCCGCCGCCTGGGGCGTCACATCGCCGAGGTTCCGCTCGCCGTCGCGTCGATGGAGATGTGGCATCGCATCAGCGAGTTGGTCGATGACGATTGCGGGTTCGAAAGCCACGGCCAGATCAAGGTGGCCGAGAACGAGGCGGAGCTGGCGACACTCGCGGCGCGCGTCGAGATGCTGCTCGGGCTCGGCTTCACGCATGAGGAGTTGATCGACGAACGCGAGCTGCGGGAAGCCGTGCCCGCGATAGCGGAGCATTGCGCGGGCGCCATCATCGCCCGCGATGACGGCGCGGCGTTGCCGTATTGCACGACGCTCGCGTTCCGGCGCGCCGCGGAGCGGGCCGGCGCGCGCTTTATCGAAGGCTGCCGCGTTGTCGATCTGGCGCGCGTCGGTGACGGGTGGGATGTCGTCGCGGCCGACGGGCAACGCCACGCGGCGCCGGTCGTGGTCAACGCGGCCGGCGCTTGGGCCGGGCGGATCGCGGCGTGCCTCGGCGAGAAGGTGCCGCTTACGGTCATCGCGCCGATGCTGATGATCACCGCGCGGATGCCGCCGTTCCTGAAGCCGGTGATCGGCGCCGCCGGGCGGATGCTGTCGTTCAAGCAATACGCGAACGGGACCGTGCTGATCGGCGGCGGCCATCGCGGGCGTGCCGATCCCGAGACCAACCGCACCGAGCTCGACTTCCGCGCCTTGGCGATGAGCGCACAAACCGTATGGGATTTGTTCCCGATCATGCGCGGCGCGGAGATCGTGCGGGCATGGGCCGGGATCGAGGCGCTGATGGAGGACGAGATTCCGGTGATCGGGCCGAGTGCGACGGCGCCGGGCGTCTTTCACGCCTTCGGCTTCTCCGCGCACGGCTTTCAACTCGGCCCGGTTGTCGGCGCCATCATCGCCGAGCTGATCGCGACCGGCGCCACCAACCTTCCCATCGCCCCGTTCGACATCCGCCGCTTCGGCGGCGGCTGATGCAATCCGGGTTTGCGCGCCTGCCCGTGCCGGTTTACCCAAGCAACGGAGGGCCGCATGAGCGATCTCTATGAAGCCGACATTCTTGCTTGGAGCGAGGCGCAGGCGTCGCTGCTGCGCCGACTCGCGGCGGGCGAGCGGGTGAATGATCAACTCGATTGGAGCAACCTCATCGAAGAGGTCGAGAGCGTGGGCAATGAGCAGTTGCACGCCGTCAACTCGCTGTTGCTGCAGGCGCTCGTCCATATGCTGAAGGCCGAAGCCTGGCCGCAGGCGCGCGATGCGGAGAAATGGCGCTCGGATGCGCGTCTGTATCGGTCGCAGGCGACCGACAGGTTTGCGCCCTCCATGGGCCAACGAATCGACCTCGGCAAACTCTATCAGCGGGCTTTGCGTATCCTCCCGGAGACGAACGACGGTCAGCCACCGCTGCCGGTGCCGCCGAGCTGCCCGATGACGCTCGACGAGCTGCTGAGCGACGAGTAGCGCCTTCTATCTCTCCCCCTCGCGCGCCATCTCCAGCGCCCGGCTATAGACCTGTTTGCGCGGCAGGCCGGTGGCTTCGGACACCAGCGCGGCGGCGTCCTTCAGGGTATTGGCGGCCAGCGCCGCGCGCAGCCGTGCGTCCAGCTCTGCGGTGCTTGCCGGCTCCGGCTCCGGCGGACCGAGAACCACCGTGACCTCGCCGCGTGCCGGCGTGATGACGTAGTGGTGGGCGAGCTCGGAAAGCGTGCCCCGGCGCACCTCCTCGAATCGCTTGGTCAGCTCGCGAGCGACGGCGGCGGGGCGGGGGCCGAAGCAGGCGTGCAGATCGGCCAGCATCTCCGCCAGCCGATGCGGCGCCTCGTGCCAGATCAGGCTCGCCCGCAGTCCCGCCCGCTCGGCCGCGCGCAGCGCGGCGAAACCGGCCCGACGTGCGCCCGGTCGCGGCGGCGGAAAGCCGAGAGCGAGAAAAGGCAGGGGCGGCAGCCCCGAGAGCACCAGCGCCGTCAATGCCGCGTTCGCGCCGGGAATTGCCGTCACCGTCAGGCCCTCGGCGATCACCGCGCGCACCAGCCGAAAACCCGGATCGGAGACGAGCGGTGTTCCGGCATCGGAGACCAGCGCCACCAGCGCCCCGGCGCGCAGCCGCTCGAGCACCGCCGGGATGCGCGCATCCTCATTATGTTCGTGCAGCGCCAGCAGCCGCGCGCGTATCCCCATGGCCGTCATCAGTCGGGCGGTGTGGCGCGTGTCCTCGCACAGCACCAACTCGGCGCCGGCCAGCGCATCACGCCCGCGTGGCGATAAATCCCCGAGGTTGCCGATTGGTGTGGAAACCAGCACAAGGCCCGCAGGCGTGCCGGACGGGCGCGCCGAGGGTCCGGAGGATGGCTCAGATGCGGCGTCGGGCATTCTGCGTCCTTTCCGCCAGCGCGGCGCTGGTCGCCTGCTCGGGCGAGGAGTATCCGCCGCCGCCACCCTATCTTATTCCCGGCCCGGCGCCGCTGCCCGGGCAGGGTTACGCACCCGCCGGCGCCGGGCGCCCGGTCGCGATCCTGCTGCCGCTCAGCGGTCCGCGCGCCGATATCGGCCAGCCGATGCTGCAAGCGGCGCAACTCGCGCTCTCCGGTCCCGGCGCGCCACCGCTGCTGCCTGCCGACACCGGCGGAACCCCGGCCGGCGCGGCAGCCGCCCTGCGCGGCGTGCTGAACAACGGCGCCGGCTTGGTTCTTGGCCCGCTCACCGCCGCCGAGACCGACGCCGTCGCCCCGATCGCCGCGTCCGCCGGCATTCCCGTGCTGGCCTTCACCAACACGTCTAGCGCGGCGCGGCCGGGCGTGTGGACACTCGGCATCACGCCGGGCCAGCAGGTGCGCCGGCTGGTCGGCTACGGGCGGGACCAGGGGCGCATCAAGTTTGCTGCCCTGCTGCCCGAGAGCCAGTTCGGACACGCCATGGCGGAGGCGCTGTCGGCGGCGATCGCCGATACCGGACTGCCGCCCGCGGAGATTCGTTTCCACGGCGACGGCATGTCGGCGATCAGCGCCGGCGTGCGCGGCATCGCCGCCTATGAGCAGCGTTGGGGGCCGGTGCAGAAGCAGGTGCGCGCGGCGCGGGCGTTGGGCACGCCGGAGGGGCGGCGTGAGGCCGAGCGGCTGACCCGCACGCCGGTCCCGCCGCCGCCGTTCGATGCGCTGCTGCTGGGCGACAGCGGCGACTCCCTGGCCGAGCTGGCGTCGGTGCTGCCGTATTACTTCGTCACTGCGCCTTCGGTGCAGGTGATGGGTCCGGCGCTGTGGGCGGCCCCGTCGAGCGGCTCGGCGTCGGTGCGCGGCGGTTGGTATGCCGCACCCGACCCCGGCGCGCGAGCGGGGTTCGCGCAGGCCTTCGCGGCCCGATCAGGGGGCCCACCTCCCGGCCCCGCCGATCTCGCCTACGACGCCGCCAACGTCGCGCGTGCGCTGGCGCCGACGGGCTACGCGCCGGGGGCGCTGACGAACCCGCAGGGCTTCGTTGGCGCGGACGGGTGGCTGCAATTACTCCCCGACGGGCAGGTGCGGCGCGGTCTCGCGGTGTTTCAGGTGGAACCGGGCGGCCCGCGACTATTGGCACCGGCCCCGGCCGGCCCGCAGGCGGCGGGCGCCTGAGGAGGCTGTCCGGGCGGTTCGCCGCCCGGACTCCTCCATGGATCCGTTCAAGCCGCCAGCGCGGCAAGGCGGCGACGGCGGCGTTGGATCAGCCGCCACGCGAGGCGCGCCGACCAGTCCGACAATCGCCCGCGCGGCTTCAGGCCCACCGCCTTGAAGATCATGCCCATGCCGCGCTCCACATGGCGGAAGCGATAATGGCCGGCGGCGCGCGAGAGGTACGCGGCGCTGCAGCGCTGATGGCCGGTACTCGGCCTCGGCCGGTTCGTTGCCGCAGTGCCAGGCATAGGCGAGCTCGTCGTCCTCGCTCTCGCCGATGCGCCCGAGCGCAATCCGCAACCGGCGCAACAGGCCGATTTGCTCACGCTTCAGATAGCGGCGCATGTGATCGTAGAACAGCTTGAAGTGACGAAATTCGTCGGCCGAGATACGGCGGCAGATTTCCTTCAGAACCGGTTCCTCGGTCGCCTCCGACAGCGCCGCGTAATAGCTGGAGGTCCCGGTCTCGACCATGCAGCGCGCGATCAGCTCGCCGGTGCGCGACCCGCGCACCGAGGCGGTCGCCTCCAGCGGCAGCCGATAGCCCGCCCGGTAACGAGCAAACGCCGCACCATAGTCCCATGATGGATCGGCAAGCATCGCCCAGCGCCCGAGCGCGTCGCCATGCTGCACCTCCTCCACCGCCCAGCGGTCGGCGGCGCCCCGGAAATCCGGATCGTCGTGGAACACGCGGCCGAGATAGACCGCGTAGTCGGTGCCGTTGCGCTCCACCATCGCTGCCGCCTTGACCAGCCCGATCATCTCGCGATCGAGCCGTGCGGGGTCGAAGCGGTCCCACGGCACATCTTCAAGTCGCCAATGCTTCATGGACGGCTTTATGGTGCCCAATTCCGTATTCCGCCAATAGCCGGCCGGGCTTTATTCCGCCGCCGCCACCCGAACCACGCGATGCGGGCGGCCGATCAGCAGCATGACGATGCAGCCGATGACGACGAAGCCGACGATCGGCAGCATGGTCAGCGAGAAGCTCCCGGTGTCCTGGTTCACCCGGCCCATCAGGATAGTTGCAGATGAAGCCCATCCCGGTGCCGATGCCGTTAATCATGGCGATGCCGGCCGCCGAGCTGCGCGCCGACAGCCATTGCGAGGCGAAGGCCCAGAACGGGCCGCGTTGCACCGAGGTCGCGACCACGGCGACGCACAGCAGCACCATCGACGGCAGCAGCGTCGGGAAGGGGATCAGCAGCGCGAGCCCGACTCCGCTGAGCGCGAGCGGCGCGAGCAAATGCCAGAATCGCTCGCCCGCCCGGTCCGACCGCAAGCCCCACCAGATCATCCCGGCGGCCGAGAGGATGTAGGGGATCGCGTTCAGCCAGCCCACCGTCATGTTGGAGACACCGAACGACTTGATGAATTGCGGCTGCCAAAGTCCCAGCCCGGAGCTCGCGGTTGCGCCGCCGGCGTAAACGAGCGCCATGGCCAGCACGTATTTGTTGCGGATCACCGTCAACGCCGGTGCGTGCTCGACCGGTTTCGCGATCAGTCGCTCGGATTCGATGTGCCGCACCAGCCACTCGCGTTGCGCCGGCGGCAGCCAGGCGGCGTGTTCCGGCCGATCAGTCAGCCAAAAGAGCGCCGCGACGCCGAGCAGCACCGCCGGAATCGCCTCCACAATGAACAGCCATTGCCAGCCGGCGAGCCCCGATACGCCGTGCAGTCCGAGCAGCGCCGCCGAGACCGGCGAACCGACGAAACCGGAGACGGGGATCGCCACCATGAAGATGCCGACGATGCGGGCCCGCATCTCGGCCGGGAACCAGTAGGTGAGATAGAGGATCACGCCGGGAAAGAACCCCGCCTCGGCGGCGCCGAGCAGGAAGCGCAGGCCGATGAAGCTGTTCGGCCCCGCGGTGAGCGCCATACAGCCGGAGATGATGCCCCAGGAGATCATGATCCGCGCGATCCAGCGGCTGGCGCCGAAGCGCTGCAACGCCAGATTACTCGGTACCTCGAAGATGCAGTACGAGAGAAAGAAGATGCCGCCGCCGAGGCCGAAGGCGCTGGGCGAGATGCCGACCGCCTTGTTCATCGTCAGCGCGGCGAAGCCGGCGTTCACGCGGTCGATGTAGCAGACCAGATAGGCGAGCATCAGGAACGGCAGCAGCCGCCAACTCACCCGGCGCATCGTCTCCCGCGCCAGCGCGTCGTGCGCGGTGGAGGTCGCGGACATTGAGCATCTCCCCCGGATTTTGGCCCTGGATAGCACGGTTCCGATTGCGGCACAGCGGGGCGGCGTGGCAGAGAGCCGCGCCATGATGCTCCGACGCTCGCTGCTGGCCGCAATTCCCGCCGCCGTCGCCCTCCCCGCGCTGGCCGCTCCGGCCGGTGCGGATTCCTTTCCCGCCTTTCTCGCCGACGTGCGCGCTGAAGCGCGACGCGGCGGCATCGGCGCGCGCACGCTCGATGCCGCCTTCGCCGGGGTGGAACCGAACCAGAAGGTGCTCGACAAGCTCCGCCACCCGGCCGAATCCACCCTGACTTGGCCGCAGTACCGAGCCTTGCTCGTCACCGATCAGCGAATCGCAGACGGGCGCGCGGCGTTCGGCCGCAATCGGGCGCTGTTCGGTGCCGTGGAGCGGCGGTTCGGGGTGCCGGCGCCGGTGATCCTCGGCATCTGGGGGCTCGAATCCAGCTACGGGACCAAGACCGGCGACTACCGGGTAGTCGAGTCTCTGGCGACGCTGGCGTGGGAGAGCGCACGGCGGCCGTTCTTCCGCTCGGAGCTGATGGCGGCGCTGCGCATCCTCGACCATGGCGACGTCGCCGCCCCGCGCATGACCGGATCGTACGCGGGCGCCATGGGTCAGCCGCAGTTCATGCCGACGTCGTTCCTGCGCTTCGCGGTCGATTTCCAGGGCGACGGCCGGCGCGACATCTGGACCAGCACGCCGGACGTGCTGGCGTCGATCGCCAACTATCTCGCGCGCAGCGGCTGGCAACCGGGCGAAACCTGGGGATTGCAGGTGGCAATGCCGCCGAGCCTTGATCCATCGGAAGGCGAATCGCGGACCTTGGCCGAATGGGCCGGTCTGGGCCTACGCGCCCGTGACGGGCGCGCGCTCGCGGGCGAACGCGAGGCGAAGCTGCTGCTGCCCGACGGCGCCGGCGACGAGGCGTTTCTGGTGTTCGACAATTTTCGCGCGATCCGCCGCTACAACCCGTCCGACTTCTACGCGCTCGTCGTCGGCCTGATCGGCGACGATATCATGGCGTAGGGGCCGATTCGGCGCTGGACCGAACGTGACGCGGAGGAGTAACGCTGGCGTCGCTCGAGAGGACCGATTCCCATGCTGACCCGCCGCTTCGCCCTGCTCGGCGCGTTGCTGCTGCCCGCCTCCGCGTTTGGACGGCCCCTCCATCCCAAGCCCGTGCAGAAGCCGCTCGGCAGCCCGGCGGAGACGCCGCTGGGCGAGGTGGATACCGCGGCGCGCTGGGCGTTCGCGATGGACTTCAACACCGGCGCCGAGCTGCTGAAGAAGGCCGCCGACGAGGAGATGCCGCCCTCGTCGATGACCAAGCTGATGACCCTCTACATCGTCTATTCGCGCCTCAAGGACGGGCGGCTGAAGCTCGACGACCAGTTGCCGGTCAGCGAGCTCGCCTGGCGCACCGGCGGATCGAAGATGTTCGTCCAGGTCGGCGACCGGGTGCGCGTCGAGGACCTGATCCGCGGCATCGAGGTGGATTCCGGCAACGACGCCTGCGTGGTGCTGGCCGAGGGGATCGCCGGGTCCGAAGCGCAGTTCGTCGCGCTGATGAACGCCGAGGCGCAGACGCTTGGGCTTACCCATTCGGTGTTTCGCAACAGCACCGGCTTGCCCGATCCCGAGCAGCACATGAGCGCGCGCGACATCGCCATGCTCGCCGCCGCGATCATTCGCCGGTTCCCGGACTACTATCACTACGCCTCGGAAAAGACGTTCCGCTACGACAATATCGAGCAGGGGAACCGCAATCCGCTGGTGCAGAAGGGCACCGCCGACGGGCTGAAGACCGGCCACACCGAAGCCGGCGGCTTCGGGCTGGTCGCCAGCACCCTGCGCGGCGACCGGCGGGTGATCCTGGTGCTGAACGGCATGTCGTCGATGCACCAGCGCGCCGAAGAGGGCGAGCGGCTGATGGAATGGGCGTTCGTCAATTTCGAGGACGTGACGTTGGCCGCGGCGGGCGAGCCGATCGAGCGCGTGCCGGTGTGGCTGGGCGCAGCGCCGACCGTCCCGCTGGTGGCGGCGGGCGGGCTGGTGGTGACCATGCCGCGCAACTGGCGCAAGACGGCCTCGGTGAAGCTCGACTACGACGCGCCGATCCGCGCCCCGGTGGCGCGCGGCGCCCCGCTCGGCACGCTGACCATCGCCGGCAAGGGCGTGCCGAAAATGCAAATAGAGCTGGTCGCCGGCGCCGATGTCGGGCGGCTCGGCTTGCCCGGGCGGGCGATCGCGGTGGTCGCGCATTACGTGCGGGGGAGCTGAGGCGGGGCGGGTAGGGCGGAAAAGCGCAGCGCATTCCGCCGTCTTCCTGCCCGCAACAGGCGGAATGCTGTGCTGGAGATGCTTGGGTAGGGGTAGCCGGGCCTGCGGCTCGGGCGTTAGAGGGCTCCTAAGGGAAGGCCGCCTAGATACTGTTTGCAGCTCGCATGCGCGTTTTGATGAAGTCGCGCAGCGATTGCCCACTCCCATCAAAGTCTCCGAGGAACACGACCTTGCCCTTTTGCGCGTGAGCGTCCTTTATCGGCCCGCGCTTCGCGTCCAACGTGAGTACGACCCCATTGAATGCTCGTGCGCCGAAGGCAATGTCGGCTTCGTTCTTGTAGAGCTTTGTTGGCCTTTTGGTTGCGCCTAGTCTGGGCTGCTGCTGCTCGATGAATCTCAGCTCCTCCGCGCTTGCCCACTCCCCTTCACCCCATCCCCCGACTCGCTGCTCCTCCGCTGGAAGATTCGGGTCCGCAAAGCCAAAGAGGGACTTAGTTCTTATACCGCAACATTGTATAGTCGCCTCGATGAACGAGAGGCGAAATTCGTCAGCGGGTAGCTCGCACTCCAAACGAAGATGCCTCTTCAACAGGAAGTGCCAGACATTGTGGTCGATATAGACGTCAACAGACATGTGTCCCGTCCTCGCTGGGCTAACTGGTAGCCCTACCGTCGGCCAGAGGAGCCTAGCTGCCGGTGTCGGCTTGTCATGGCATCGGCGCGACGGTTCTAGCCCAGAGGTCGCGTCCGAAAATCAAGGATTTCGAGACAGAGCCGACTTGCCATATCAAGGAGTTCCACGGCAAGAGGGCGGCGCGTGACGCCCTACCCGGTAAGGTGTATCTTGCAAGACCTCGAATTGAGGATGCCGGGCGATCCATGAGCGACTTGATTACCGAGGCGGAAGACGAAAAAGGGAGCCCGAGACGGAGTGGAGAAATCACGCTAGCTGACAGATATGACACCGTTGTAAAGAGCGGCCAAGCTACATTGAAAGCACTTCTAATTCTGAATGGGGGAGCAACTATTGGCTTCTTTGCGTTTATCCAAACGTTTTGCAAAAGCCAATTGTCAGTCAGCATGCGGGCAAGTTCTTTATAGCGGCAATGCAGTGGTTTATTTGGGGAACATTCTGTGCCGCGTTATCGTTCGGGGCCATCTTTATCACGAATTGCCTAAGTCTCATTAGCGGCAATAGACCGTCTACCGTGTTCTATCGAGCATCTAGCGCATTTTTTGGCATGACACTTTTCGTGGGACTCTGCGCTTTCGGCTTTTTTCTTTACGCCAGCACGGAAGCCATCAGAGGTTTTCGGCTCGTCGGTTCGGCACTTTTTACACCGGGTTGAACGCGTTCATAAGTCAAAATTTTTGCAAATCCAACTGGCGTGAGTTCCATCAATAGGTTAGGCTTTGCAAAAGATACGACCGAAACAGCACCGCAAAGCCGCATCATCGGATACGCCCGCGTCAGCACCTACAGGCAGAAGGTCGCAGTAGGAAGCCTTGGCTGCCGGCGACGCGGTGACAGTCACCCGGATCGACCGGCTGGCGCGCTCGACGTTCGACCTGTTCAGCATCGTCAAGCGGATCGTGGACGCAGGCGGGCAATTCCGGTCATTGGCGGAGCCGTGGGCCGACAGCTCGACCAGTTCCGAGCCGATGAGCTCCATCAGCCGGGCCAACGCGGCCGGCGGCTCCCGGGATACGGGCCGCCGTCTCGGCGCTGGCGGCGCCTCACTGAGGGGGCCTATGCGCGCAGTCGCGTGACCACCTCGGCGTTGGCCTGGAGCACCCGCGTCCGACGAATCTTCTGCGAAGCGGTCAGCAGCCCGTTCTCCATCGTGAAGGCCGGAACCAGGGCGTGGCGGCGGATGCGCTCGGTCACTGACAGGCGGGCGTTCACCCGCCCGACCGCGCTCGCCACCGCCGCGGCGTCGTGCGCGTCTTCGGCGACCAGCAGAGCCGCCACCGCGGCGCGATCGTCGCCCGTCACCACCGCCTGCGCGATTTCCTCTTCCGCCATCAGCATTGCCCTCGATCCTCGCCGGCGAAATGTTTTCGCCGCCCGAGAGCACGATCATGTCCTTCTTGCGATCGGTGATGCGCAGATAGCCGTCCTCGTCCAGCGTGCCGATATCGCCGGTGCGGAGCCAGCCGTCTTCGATCGCCGCCGCCGTGTCCTCGGGCCGCTGCCAATAGCCGTCCATGACCAGCCCGCCGCGCACCTGGATTTCACCGTCCTCGGCGAGGCGCAGATCGACCCCGCGCAGCGCCCGGCCGACGCTGTCGATGCGGATGGCGTCGGGCGGGTTGGCGCTGATCACCGGCCCCGCCTCGGTCTGGCCATAGCCCTGCATCACCCGCATTCCGAGCGCCTGGAAGAAGCGGCCCACCTCGGGGTCGAGCCGCGCGCCGCCCGACATGATGCCCTTGAGGCGGCCGCCGAAGCGGGCGCGCACCTTGGCGCGCACAAGCCTCTCGAGCACCGGGTCGGCGGCCCGCTCCACCAGGCCGAGGCGCGCGCCGTCGAGCCGCCCTTGTCCGATCGCCATTGTCCGCTCGAACAGCCGCCGCCGCCACGGCGCCTGGCGCGCCAGCTGCGCGAGGATACGCGCGCGGATCACCTCCAGGATGCGCGGGACCGCGGTGAGGATGGTCGGACGCACCGCCAGCAAGTCGGCCGCCAGGTGCTCGACGCCGCGCGCATAGACGATTTCGGTTCCGAGGCTCGGCAGAAAGAACAGCCCGACCGTGTGCTCGTAGCAATGCGCGCTCGGCAGATACGATAAATAGACTTCCTCGCGCAGCCCCATCGGCCGCAAAAGCTCCAACGCACCGGCACAGTTCGAGAGGATGGAGCGGTGCGGCAGCATCACCCCCTTGGGGGCGCCGCCGGTGCCCGAAGTGTAGAGCAGGCAGGCGAGGGTGGCGGCGGGGATCGCCTCCGCTTCGCGGGCGACATCTTGCGGCTCGGCGCGCACGTCGCCGGCGATCCGCGCCCACGGCACGGCGTTATCCGGCGCTCCGTCCATCGCTACCAGCAGGCCGAGCCCATCGGCTCGCTCGGAAGCGGCTTGCACGGCGCCGGCGAGCGCCGGGGTGGAGACGATCGCCGCGCGCGCCCCGGAGTCGCGCAGCAGATGCGCGTGATCGTCCACCGTGTTGGTGACATAGGCCGGAACCGGAACCGCGCGCAGTGCCATCAGCGCCGTCTCCGCCATCGGGTATTCGGGTCGGTTTTCGGCCGCGATCAGCACCCGGTCGCCGGCGGCGATTCCGGCCGTCCGCAGCCCGCGCGCGAGGGCCGCCGACTGGCGGGCGAACTCGTCCCAGCTCGTGGAGCGCCAGGCGCCGTCGCGGAACGCCCGCAGCATCGGCCGGTCGCTTCGTCGGCGCGCCAAGGCGAACATCATCGCCGGCAGGTTGGGCCAGTCAGGCCATTCCGGAAACTCCACCGATCGCTCCCCCACCCTTGGACCGTCCGGCAACCCCGCTTACATGAGTTGGGCATCCAAGCAGAGCCCCCCCGCGACATGGGACAGACCCGCACGACCGAAGATGACTTGCTGCCCTCCTGGGACCTCACCGACCTCTATCCAGCTCCCGACTCTCCCGCAGTCGCGGCCGACCTCGATCGGGCCGAAGCCGATGCGCGGGCGTTTGCCGACGCCTGGACCGGGCGGCTCGCGCGCGCCTCGGGGCGGGAGCTGGCGGCCAGTATCGCCGAGTACGAACGGATCGAGGAGCGGCTGGGCCGGCTTACCTCCTATGCGCAGTTGCTGTTCGCCGGCGATTCGACCGATGCCGGCATCGGCCGGTTCTACCAAACTTTGAACGAGCGGGTGACGGCGATCAGCAGCCGGATCATCTTCTTCAGCCTTGAGCTCAATCGCATTGAGGACGACGCGCTCGAGTTCGAAGCTGGCCGATCCGGCGGCAGCGCGTTGGCGTCCCTGGCTGCGTGATCTGCGCGTGTTCCGGCCGCACCAGCTCACCGGCGATCTGGAACGTCTGCTGCACGAAAAGGAAGTGACCGGCCGCGCCGCCTGGAACCGCCTGTTCGACGAGACGGTGGCGGGGATGCGCGTCGCGGTGGACGGCGAGCCGGAAGCGCTGACGGTCAACGCCGCGCTGAACCTGCTGTCCGACAAGGACCGCCGGCGGCGGGAGGCGGCCGGGCACGCCATCGGCACGGCGTTCGGCGAACGCGTGAAGTTGTTCGCGCTGATCACCAACACGCTCGCCAAGGACAAGGAGATCATCGACACCTGGCGCCATTATCCGCGCCCGGGAAGCAGCCGCAATCGCGCCAACATGGTCGAGGACGAGGTGGTGGACGCGTTGGTTTCGGCCGTGACCGCGGATTTCCCGCGCCTCTCGCACCGCTATTACACGCTGAAGGCGCGGTGGCTCGGGCTGGATAAACTGCAGCACTGGGACCGCAATGCGCCGTTGCCCGAGGACGACGATGCGCGCATCGATTGGCCGCGGGCGCGGGCGCGGGTGTTGTCGGCCTACGGCGCCTTCAGCCCCGAGCTGGCCGAGCTCGGCGGTCGGTTCTTCGATCGCCCCTGGATCGACGCCACCCTGAAGCCCGGCAAGGCCGGCGGCGCATTCGCGCATCCCACCGTGCCCTCGGCGCATCCCTATCTGCTGTTGAACTATCACGGCCGCACGCGCGACGTGATGACGCTCGCCCACGAATTGGGGCATGGCGTGCATCAGGTGCTGGCCGCCGAGCAGGGCTATCTGCTGTCGGGCACGCCGCTCACGCTCGCCGAAACCGCCAGCGTGTTCGGCGAGATGCTGACCTTTCAAGCCATGCTGGACGCCGAGCGCGAGCCGCGCCGGCGGCGCGCGATGCTGGCCGCGAAGGTCGAAGACATGCTGAACACGGTGGTTCGCCAGACGGCGTTCTACCGCTTCGAGACGCTGCTGCACGACGAGCGTCGCGCCGGCGAGCTGCTGCCGGAGCGGATCGGCGCGCTGTGGCGGCAGGTGCAGACCGCGAGCCTCGGTCCGGCGTTCGAGCTGGCACCCGAATACGATGTCTTCTGGGCCTATATCCCGCACTTCGTACACTCGCCGTTCTATGTTTACGCCTATGCCTTCGGCGACTGTCTGGTGAACGCGCTGTACCGCGTGTTTCAATCGGGCCATCCGGGGTTTCAGGCCAAGTATGTCGACATGCTGCGCGCCGGTGGCGTCAAGCGCCATAAGGAGCTGCTGGCGCCGTTCGGGCTCGACGCCTCCGATCCCGGCTTTTGGAAGCGAGGTCTCGACGTGATCGCCGGGTTGATCGACGAATTGGAGGCGACGGCCTGATGGCTGCGCGCGACGAAGAGGCGAGCTTCTTGGGCGAGTTGCGGCGTATGGCGCGCACCTCCGGCGCCGTCGGCGGTATCGCCGCGCGCGTCGCCGGCAACCGTGTGTTCGGGCTCAAGACCGACAAGGCGGCGCACGCCGAGGATTTGCGTGCCATCCTGGGCGGGCTGAAGGGGCCACTGATGAAGGTGGCGCAGTTCCTCTCTACCGTGCCCGACGCGCTGCCCGCCGAATATGCGGCAGAGCTCGCAGAGTTGCAGGCCAACGCACCGCCGATGGGGTGGAATTTCGTCCGCCGTCGCATGGCGAGCGAGCTGGGTCCGGATTGGGAGCGCCGCTTCGCCGCTTTCTCACGCGAGGCGGCGGCGGCGGCGAGCCTCGGGCAGGTGCATCGCGCGCGGCTGCCCGACGGCACCGAGCTCGCCTGCAAGCTGCAATATCCCGACATGGCGAGCACGGTGGAGGCCGATCTGCGCCAGTTGCGGCTGGCGATGGCGATCTATCATCGCATGGACAGCGCAATCCAGAACGAGGAGATCTACAAGGAGCTGGTCGAGCGACTGCGCGAGGAGTTGGACTACGAACGCGAGGCGGCGCAGATGCGGCTCTACGGCATCATGCTGAAGGAAGTGCCCGACGTGCATGTGCCGACGCCGATTCCGGGGCTCTGCACACGTCGCCTGCTGACCATGACCTGGCTGGACGGCCGCGCGTTGATGCAGCGGCTGGCGGAGAACCCGCCGCAGGAGGAGCGCAACCGGATCGCCGAGGCGCTGTTTCGCGCCTGGTATGTGCCGTTCTATCGCTACGGCGTGATCCACGGCGATCCGCATCTCGGCAATTATCAGGTGCGGGCGGATGCGTCGGTGAACCTGCTCGATTTCGGCGCCATCCGGGTCTTTCAGCCGAAATTCGTGCGCGGCGTGATCGATCTCTACGAGGCGGTGCGCGACCATGACGAGGACAAGGCGCACCACGCTTACGAAACCTGGGGCTTCACCGATCTCTCGCGCGAGAAGATGCGGGTGCTCAATCTCTGGGCGCGCTTTCTCTACGAGCCGTTGATCGAGGATCGGGTGCGCCGGATCCAGGAGACCAACGACCCGCAGTACGGCCGCGAGGTGGCCGAGCGCGTCCATGCCGGACTGAAGCGCACCGGCGGCGTGCGCCCGCCGCGCGAGTTCGTGCTGATGGATCGCTCGGCGATCGGCTTGGGCGGCGTGTTCCTGCGCCTTGGCGCGGAGCTGAACTGGAGCCGGTTGTTTCACGATCTGGTCGGCGATTTCGATGCGGCGGCGCTGGCGCAGCGCCAGGCGGCGGCGCTGGCGGCGGCGCGAGTTCCGGCGGCAGTTTGACGCGCGGGCCGTCGCCTTCGGCGGTTTGCCTTTGAGGTCCGAAAATCGCGAGACAAACGGGCGCGGCATCGGGAATGATCGGCGCATGGACATGGACGACGACGCCTGCTACCGCGCCATCGAAACGCGAGACCATCGGTTCGACGGGCGTCTCTTCGTCGCTGTCGTGACGACCGGAATTTACTGTCGGCCGTTCTGCCCGGCGCGCACGCCCAAGCGAGACAATGTCCGGTTCTTTCCGACCGCCGCCGCGGCGCAGGAAGCCGGATTCCGCCCCTGCTTGCGCTGTCGGCCGGAGACCTCGCCCGATCTCGCCTTCTGGCGCGGAAGTTCGAATACGGTGTCGCGCGCGCTCGGGCTGATCGAAGCGGGGGCGCTGGATGACGCCAATGTCGAAAGCTTGGCGGCACGGCTGGGGATGGGCGAGCGCCAACTCCGACGCCTGTTCAACCGGCATCTCGGCGCTTCGCCCGCTTCGGTCGCCGCGACCCGGCGGATTCTGCTGGCCAAGCAATTGATCCAAGATACGCGACTGCCGATGACCGAGGTTGCCGCGGCGGCCGGCTTCGGCAGCCTTCGCCGGTTCAACGAGACTTTTCGGCAACTATACGGCCGACCGCCCAAAGCGATCAGGCGGTCGGGCGTGGCGGAGGAGTCCGTCGCGGCGACCGGCGCCATCGTGGTCAAGCTCGGGTATCGGCCACCCTACGA
The DNA here is from genome assembly GCA_963762525.1 of uncultured Pseudomonadota bacterium. Taxonomy (GTDB): domain Bacteria; phylum Pseudomonadota; class Alphaproteobacteria; order Acetobacterales; family Acetobacteraceae; genus DATFDN01. The sequence continues at coordinate 175,975 of CAVXKT010000005.1, read as the reverse complement.
TTGGGATTCCATGTTGTCGTTCCTGCGCGCGCGCGCCATCCCCGGCGTGGAATCGGTGTCGCGGAGCCGATATGCACGCACGATCGCGATCGGCGACGGGCGCGGCGTGTTGGTCGTCGAACCGGCGGAGCGAAACTGCCTCAAGGCGACGGTCCGCTTTCCGAACCTCAACAGCTTGCCGGCGATTATCGCGCGGATTCGGCGCGTCTTCGATCTCGCCGCCGATCCGGTGGCGATCGGCGCCCATCTCAGCCGCGATCCCCTGCTGGCGCGGCTGGTCGCGGCCCGGCCCGGTCTCAGGGTACCCGGCGCCTGGGACGGATTCGAGCTCGCCGTGCGCGCCATTCTCGGCCAGCAGATAACGGTTTTGTCGGCAACCAGTCTCGCCGGGAAATTGGTTCTGCTGCATGGCGAGAAGATGGTCGAATTCGGCGGCGCTCGACCAAGGGCTCACTCATGTGTTTCCGACGCCGCGGCAATTGTCCGGCGTCGATCTGGACGCGCTCGGAATGCCGAAAGCGAGGCGAATGGCGCTGTCGTCGTTGGCGGCGGCTCTGGTCGCCGACCCGCTGATCTTCGGTGCCCGCAGAAGTCTCGAAGAGGCCATCGCGCAGCTGCGAACACTGGCCGGGATCGGCGAATGGACGGCCCAATACATCGCCATGCGCGAACTGCGCGAGCCGGATGCCTTCCCGGCTGCCGATATCGGCCTGCTGCGAGCGATGCGCGACGGGAATGGAAGGCGACCGTCACCGGCCCGATTACTCGCACGCGCCGAACGGTGGCGACCTTGGCGCGCCTACGCGACGCTGCATCTCTGGGCGTCCGAGTCGCGCAACTTCCCGGTTGTCGAAAAGGTGCTCCATGACCGACAAGCCGCCTGAACGCCTCCGCCTCGATCGGCTGATGACGCCGATCGGCGAAGCGCTGATCGTCACCGACGATGCCGGCTATCTGCGTGCGCTTGATTGGGCGGATCGCGATTCCGGCATGGCCCGCCTGCTTCGCCTCCACTACGGGCCAGTGGTTCCGGAACCGGGTGCTGCGCCGATACACATCAGGCGTCTCTTACAGCGTTATTTCGCCGGGGAACTCGGATGTCTCCGCACCATCGAATGGCGGACCGCCGGCACTCCGTTCCAGCGCAGCGTGTGGAAAGCTCTCGCCAAAATCGCGCCGGGCGAGACGGTCAGCTACGGTGTTTTGGCGGCGAAGCTCGGATGTCCGCGATCCGTGCGGGCCGTCGGCATGGCCAACGGCGCCAATCCGATCAGCGTGGTGGTGCCGTGTCATCGCGTGGTCGGCGCCGACGGCTCGCTGACCGGCTACGGCGGCGGCATTGCGCGCAAACGCTGGCTGCTCGACCACGAGGGCGCAAGGTTTCGCGAACGGCCGATTCATAATTCGGCTCGAACCGACCGGCATTTGGATCGCATTGGATGAGATTTCCATTTATCGCGTTGCGGATGGATTGGTCGCCGAACGGTGGTCAGGCGCCGAGCGCCGCGCGTACTTTGGCGCCGAGGCCGCGCAGCCGCTCCACGGGCTCGTTGGCATAAACCAAGCGTATGAACCCCGCGCCATGCCGCTCGCCCCAACCCGTCATCGGGGTGACACAGACGCCCTGCTCGAGGAGCCGTTCCGATATCGCGGCGCCGTCGAGACCCCGGGCCGAGGCGTCGAGCAGGAGTGACCAGCCGCCCGCGGGGAGGCCGAAGGAGAGGTCGCGCAGTTCCTCCGCTACGACGTCGCGCCGCCGCTGGAGTTCCGCGACGTAGGCGGGCAGCGTCTCCGCCGAGCGCTCGAGCGCCACCGCCACCGCGTCCTGCGCGATGCCCGGGGGCACGACAACGTTGGCGAGGGAGACGGCAACGAGATCGGGCATGAGCCAGCCGGGCCCGACCGTCCAGCCGACGCGCCAGCCGATCATGCGCAATTCCTTCGATGCCGCGCCCACCGCGACCGTCCGCTCCGCCATGCCCGGGAGCCCTGCCGGATGGATCACTCGCCGCGCGTCGAAGAGCAGGCGCTCCATCGCGCTGTCCAGGATCAGCAGCAGGTCGTGCGCGCGGCACAGCTCCGCCACCAGCTCCCGATCGGCTGCGTCCAGCACGCCGCCCGAGGGCATGGACGGCGACATGAGCAGCATCGCCCGCGTCAGCGGGCTGATCGCCGCGCGCAGGGCACCCCGGTCCAGCCGCCACTCGGCCCCGGCATGGAAAGTGAACGGCACGAAGCGAGGCACCCCGCCGGCGAGGCGCACGCGGTTGAGCAGGCCGGCATAGGTCGGGTCGGACACAACCACCTCGCTGTCCGTCTCGATGGTGGCGAGCAGGACGTTGAGGATGCCCGACAGCCCGCCGGCCGAGATCACGACGTTGTCGCGGCCGTAGGGAACGTTCGCGAGCGCGGAGACGTGCCGGGCGGCGGCTTCGCGCAGTCGGTCTTGGCCGACGAACGGGAGATAGGAGTTGGCGGTGTCCTCGGCGACGGCTGCGCGGGTGCGGGCGATGGCGGCCGGATCCGGCGGAATGTCGGTGTCGAGGTTCTCCATCCGGAGGAGGTCCCGGCCGGAGCCGTCCGTGATGGCACCCATCCGGTCTACGCCGATACCGGCGATGTGGCGCAGGCGCTCGGGACGGCGGAAAACGGGCGGCGTGTTCATGATGATGGCATGCTTCGGCCCCGGGCGCGCCGTGCCGCCATCTCGGCGGCCAGGCGGAGCGCCGCGATCAGGCTCGCCGGATCGGCGACGCCCTTGCCGGCGATGTCGAAGGCGGTACCGTGATCGGGCGAGGTGCGCACGATCGGCAGGCCGAGCGTGACGTTGACGCCCCGGGACATGTCCAGCGTCTTGAGCGGGATCAGCGCCTGATCGTGATACATGCAGATTGCCGCGTCGTAGCGCGAGCGCGCAGCTTCGGTGAACATGGTGTCGGGCGGCCGGGGGCCGGAGACGTCGATCTCCGCCTCGCGCAGCGCTGCAATCGCCGGCTCGATGATGTCGGATTCTTCACTGCCCAGCGCACCGCCTTCGCCGGCGTGCGGGTTGAGCCCGGCGATGGCGAGGCGCGGGCTCTCGATCCCGAAGTCGCATCGCAAGGCGGCGTGCGTGATGCGCGCAGCCGAGACGATTGCTGCCGTCGTCAGCATCTCCAAGGCTCGGCGCAGCGGCACATGCACCGTGACCGGGACAACGCGCAGCAGCGGGCTTGCCAGCATCATCACCTCGCGCCCCGGCACGCCGGTGAGGGCGGCGAGAAATTCCGTATGGCCGGGAAAGCCGAAGCCGGCGCCATAGAGCGTCGCTTTGCTGATCGGGTTGGTGACGACGGCACTTGCCCGCCCGGCTAAGGCGAGGCGGGTCGCCTGCTCGATGGCGCCGATCACGAATGGCGCATTCGCCGGGTCCGCTCGCCCCGGACTTGCCGGCACGATCAGCGGCGTCGGCAGCACCGGCAGCGCGCCGGGGAAGGCACGCGATCCGTCCGCGATATCCGTAATGTCGATGATCGTGATGTCGAGCTTCAGTGCGCGCGCGATCTCGCGAAGCCGGTCGGGATCGTCGAGCGCCACGAAGCACGGCACTTCTCGCGACAACCAGGCGCGGAGCGAGAGTTCGCCGCCGATGCCGGCGGGATCGCCCGGGGTGAGCGCCAGCGGGGTCATGGGTTTTATATGTGCAGCGCCCGGCCCTCGACCGCCAGCGCCGCCTCCTTCACCGCTTCGCTCAAGGTCGGATGGGCGTGGCAGATGCGCCCGACATCCTCGGCGGCGGCGCCGAACTCGATTGCCGTCACCAGTTCGGCGATCAGCGTCCCGGCGTCCGGCCCGATGATGTGGGCGCCGAGGATGCGGTCCGATTCGCTGTCGGCGAGAATCTTCACGAAACCGTCGGTGTCACCCATGGCGCGGGCGCGGCCATTGGCGGTGAACGGGAATTTGCCGGCGCGGTAGGCGACGCCGGCCGTCCGCAGCTCCTCCTCGGTCCGGCCGACGGCGGCGACTTCGGGCCAGGTGTACACCACGCCCGGGATCGCCTCGTAATTCACATGCCCGGCCTGTCCGGCGAGTTGTTCGGCGACCGCGACCCCCTCCTCCTCGGCCTTGTGCGCCAGCATCGGGCCGGCGATCACGTCGCCGATGGCGTAGATGCCGGCGACATTGGTGGCAAAATGCGCATCGGTGCGGATGCGCCCGCGCTCGTCCAGCGCGACGCCGACCGCATCGAGCCCGAGCCCGTCGGTGTTCGGCCGCCGACCGACTGCGACCAGCACGATGTCGGCCACCAGCTCTTCCCCGGGACCGCCACGATCGGGCTCCAGGGTCAGGACCACGCCCTCGTTGGTGCGGCGTGCGCCGGCGACCTTCGTGTGCAGGCGGAATTTCAGGCCCTGCTTCATCAGGATGCGTTGCAGCGCATTGGCGAGCTCGGCGTCCATGGCGGGGACGATGCGCTCCATGAACTCGATCACCGTCACCTCGGCGCCGAGGCGGCGCCAGACGCTGCCCAGCTCCAGCCCGATATAGCCGCCGCCGATGACGGCGAGACGCTTGGGCACTTCGGAGAGCGTCAGTGCGCCGGTGGAGGTGACGATGCGCTGCTCGTCGATCTCGATGCCCGGCAGGTCCACGCTCTCGCTGCCGGTGGCGATGACGATGCTCCTGGCACCATGCGCGGCGCCGTCCACCTCCACCGCATCGCGCGCGGTGATGCGCGCCGTGCCCTTGAGCCACATCACCTTGTTCTTGCGGAACAGGAATTCCACGCCCCTGACGTTGGCCGACACCACCTCATCCTTGCGCGCCATCATGCGAGTCAGGTCGAGCGAGAGCGCGCCGATACCGATCCCGTGCGCGGCGAAATCATGCGCCGCGGCGGTAAAGTTCTCCGACGATTGCAGCAACGCCTTGGACGGAATGCAGCCGATATTGAGGCAGGTGCCGCCGAGCGTCGCGCGCTTCTCGACGCAGGCGACGCGCATCCCGAGCTGTGCCGCGCGGAGCGCGCATACATACCCGCCCGGACCGGCGCCGATGACGATGAGGTCGAAGGGGTCGGTCATCAGCTTGCGCGCAATGAGCGAGATAGCAGCGGCAGGTAGGCGGCACCGGCCGATATGGCGGCCACCACCAACGCGAACAGTGCGATTCCCATGCTCCACATCGCGCCGTAGCCTGGCTTCGCCGCCAACCCGGCGCGGGTCTCGCCGCGCAGCCCTTCAATCTTCGCTTCGATTTCGCCACGAACCCGTTCCAGTTCGGCTTTCGTCGCGAGGTGGGGCATTTGCGCGTGCATCGAGATGATCATTGGCTCGATGCGGCCCAGCGTCGCCTTGACGTCGGCCATGTCGCGTTCAAGCCGCTCTACTCGCCCTTCCATGCCCGGATCGTGCACTGGCTGGTCCATCGCTACAAATCCAGCAGCAGCCGGCGCGGGTCCTCGACGCCTTCCTTCACGCGCACCAGGAACGACACCGCCTCGCGCCCGTCCACGATGCGGTGGTCGTAGCTGAGCGCCAGATACATCATCGGCCGCGCCTCGATCTTGCCGTCCACCACCATCGGGCGCTGCTGGATCTTGTGCATCCCGAGGATCGCCGATTGCGGCGGGTTGAGGATCGGCGTGGACATCAGCGAGCCATAGACGCCGCCATTGGTGATGCTGAACGTGCCGCCCGCCAACTCGTCGAGCTTCAGCGCGCCGTCGCGGGCACGGCGGCCATAGTCGGCGACGCGGCGCTCGATCTCCGCCAAGCCCATCGCGTCGGCGTCGCGAATGACCGGCACCACGAGCCCATTCGCCCCGCCGACCGCGATGCCCATGTTGACGAAGTTGCGATAGACGATGTCCTCGCCGTCGATCTCGGCGTTCGCCGCCGGGAACTCCCGCAGTCCGGCGACGCACGCGCGCACGAAGAAGCCCATGAAGCCGAGGCGCACCTGATGCTTCTTCTCGAAGGCGTCGCGATACTCCGACCGCAGTGCCATCACCGCGCTCATGTCCACCTCGTTGAAGGTGGTCAGCATGGCGGCGGTGTTCTGCGCCTCCTTCAGCCGCGCGGCGATGGTGCGGCGAAGGCGCGTCATGGGCTTCCGCTCTTCGCGCGGGTCGCCCTCGCGGGGGGGCCTGGCGACCGGGGCGGCCGGCTGCGGTGCCGGACGGTTCAGGAACGCGAGCACGTCGCCCTTGGTGATCCGTCCGTCCTTGCCGGTTCCGGGCACATCGGAGACATGCTGCTCGGCCATCAGCTTCGCCGCCGACGGCATCGGCGGCGGGGTGGCGGCCGGGCGGGCCACCGGGCCGGGCGGGGCAGGCGGCGGATTGACGCCGGGCGGCGGGTTGGCGGCGGCGCGCAGGCTCGGTGATTGCGGGGCGCTCACGGGAGCGGACTTCGTCGGTGCTGGCGCCGGTTTGGCGGCGGGCGGGGGCTTCGGCGGCTCCGATGCCGGCGCCGGTCCGGCGGCGGGCCTCGCCGTTGTCGCGCCCGGCTCTACCATCCCGAGCGTCGCGCCCGGGGCGACTTCGGCCCCCTCGTCGGCGCTGATCGAAGCCAGCACGCCCGCCTCGGGCGCATTGACCTCGACCGTCACCTTGTCGGTTTCCAACTCGACCAGCGGCTCGTCGACGGCGACGGCCTCGCCGGCCTGCTTGAGCCAGCGGGCGACGGTCGCCGAAGTCACGCTCTCGCCGAGCGTCGGGACCTTAATCTCGGTTGTCATCTCCGCTCCCTACTCGCCGAGCGATGCCGTCACCAGGGCCGTCTGTTCGGCGGCGTGGACTTGCGCCTGGCCGGTCGCCGGGCTCGCCGCCTCCGATCGGCCGATATAGCGCGGACGCTTCGCCGCACCGTCCAGCATCGCCAACACCCTTTCGATGCGGCGATCGACGAAGCTCCAGGCGCCCATGTTCTCCGGCTCCTCCTGGCACCAGACGAGCTCGGCATGGGAATAGGGCGCGAGCCGCCGCGCCAGCGTCTTTTCCGGAAACGGGTGCAGTTGCTCCAGGCGCAACAGGGCGACATCGTTGAGGCTGCGCTCCCGCCGCGCCGTCAGCAGATCGTAATAGACCTTGCCGGAGCATAGCACGACGCGGCGCACCGCCTCCTCGCCGATGCGATCGATCTCCGGGATCACGTACTGAAACCGGCTGCCGCTCGCCATTTCGTGCAGCGGCGAGACGGCGAGCTTGTGGCGCAGCAGCGATTTCGGCGTGAACACCACGAGCGGCTTGCGGAAATCGCGCTTGAGCTGACGGCGCAGCAAATGGAAGTAGTTGGCCGGTGTGGTCGGGTTGCACACCGCCATGTTGCGCTCGGCGCAGAGTTGCAGATAGCGCTCGATGCGCGCCGAGGAGTGCTCCGGCCCCTGTCCTTCGTAGCCGTGCGGCAGCAACAGCGTCAGACCCGACATGCGCAGCCATTTGGTCTCGCCGCTGGCGATGAACTGGTCGATGATGACCTGCGCGCCGTTGGCGAAATCGCCGAACTGCGCCTCCCACAGCACCAGGGTGCGCGGGTCGGCGAGCGAGTAGCCGTATTCGAAGCCGAGCACGCCCTGTTCCGACAACAGAGAGTTATAGATCTCGATCTTCGCCTGCTCGGGCGCGATGTTATTGAGCGGCACGTACTCGTCCTGACTCTCCTGGTCGATCAGCACGGCGTGGCGATGGCTGAAGGTGCCGCGCTGGCTGTCCTCGCCCGAGAGGCGGACGCGACTGCCTTCCAGCAGCAGCGAGCCGAAGGCGAGCGCCTCGCCGGTCGCCCAGTCGATGCCCTCGCCGCTCTCGATCATGTGGCGCTTGGCGTCCAACTGGCGAGCGATCTTCGGATTGAGGCGGAACGCCTCGGGCGTGTGCGCCAATGCCTGCCCGACGCGGCGCAGCATCGCGGGATCGACGCCGGTCGCCTCCTCGTTCCGGTCGGGCTCGGCGTCGGGGCGCGACAGGCCGGCCCAATGCCCCTCCAGCCAGTCGGCCTTGTTCGGCTTGTAGGATTGCGCGGCCTTGTTGGCGTCATCGAGGCGCTGGGTGAACTCATCCCACATCGCCTTCGCCTCCGCCTCCGCCACCACGCCCTCGGCGGCGAGGTGCTCGGCATAGAGCGCGCGCGTGGTCTTCTGCGCGTTGATGGCGCGATACATCAGCGGTTGCGTGAACGCCGGCTCGTCGGTTTCGTTGTGCCCGTGGCGGCGATAACATACGACATCGAGCACGATGTCGGCGCCGAATTTCATGCGGAACTCGGCCGCCATCCGGGCGCAGAACACCACCGCCTCGGGATCGTCGCCGTTGACGTGCAGAATCGGTGCCTGGATCGCCTTGGCGATGTCGGTGCAATAGAGACCGGAATAGGCGTGCGCGGGGACGGTGGTGAAGCCGATCTGGTTGTTGAGCACCAGATGCACGGTGCCGCCGGTGCGATAGCCGATGAGCTGGCTCATCGCCAGCGTCTCGTAAACCAGGCCCTGACCGGCGAAGGCGGCGTCGCCGTGCATCAGCACGGCCATCACCGACCGCCGGCTTCGCGTGTCGCCGGCCTCGTCCTGACGGGCGCGCACCTTGCCCATCACCACCGGATCGACCGCCTCGAGGTGCGATGGGTTGGGTTGCAGGGAGAGGTGCACGCTGTGGCCGGCGACATCGACGTCGGTCGAGGTGCCGAGATGGTATTTCACGTCACCCGAGCCCTGCACGGCATCCGGCTTGAAGCTCTCGCCGCCGAATTCGCTGAACACGGCGGTGAACGGCTTGCGGACGATGTTGACCAGGGTGTTGAGGCGGCCGCGATGCGGCATGCCGATGGCGATCTCCTTCACGCCGTCGGCTGCCGCGGTCTCGATGATCGCTTGCAACGCCGGGATGCTCGATTTGCCGCCTTCGAGCCCGAACCGCTTGGTGGTGACATATCGGCGTTGGCAGAATGCCTCGAAACCCTCGGCCTCGGTGAGCTGGCGCAGGATCGCTCGCCGCTCTTCGTTGCCGAAGCCGGCACGCCAGGGCGCGCCCTCGACCTTTTGCTGGATCCAGGCCTTCTGTCCGGGATCCTGGATGTGCATGAACTCGACGCCGATATGCCCGCAATAGGTCTCGCGCAGGATGGCGACGATCTCGCGCAAGGTGGCGGTCTCGCGACCGAGCACGTTGTCGATGAAAATCGAGCGGTCGAGATCGGAAGCAGTGAAGCCGTAGGTTGCCGGATCAAGCTCCGGGTGGGGGGCGGAATTTGCAGCCCCAAGCGGATCGAGACGGGCCTCCAGATGCCCGCGTACGCGGTAGCTGCGGATCAACATGAGCGCGCGGAGCGAGGCGACGATGGCACTACGCGGCGCCTCGGCCGGGGCTGGTGCTTCCCTCGGTGCCGGGTGCGGCGCCCAGGAGGCGCCGGTCGCTTCGCTGATGACGGCGCGCGCGTCCTCGTTCAGCGCGCCGAACAGCTCGGCGAAGCTCGGATCGACAGCGTCCGGATCCCGGGCCCATCGGGCGTAGAGATCGCCGAGGAAAGCGGCGTTGGCGCCGCTGAAAGCCGAGGCGAGGATATCGACGCCGGCCATGATGTTTCCTTCCCGTTGGTGCGCACGCGACGCGGTACCCGAGGAGCCCGGCCCAGGGCCAAATAATGCGGCGGCGGATATTATCGTACTCTCAGCGCCGAGGCGCAGCGTTGTTAAAGGGGGTAGCGCCTCGATGAATCTTTGGTCGACCTGCCATTTCCAAGGCAATCACCGCGGGCGGGAGGACGCACGCCAGCAAAAAAACAAGTCTTTAGGCTCTCCTACTCATACGGGCAGACCATCCTTTCACTTGTCGGCCACGTCCAGGAAGCTGCCGGCCGAAAATAACCTTTGTCACCATCTCGAAAAGTTCCTGACCATCATTCGTGCAGCCTTGCCCTCCATGCTCAAGTGTCTCCCGCCTATGCTCTGGGGAGTTGCTGCTGGCATAAAAGAACAGTGGCGTATCGTCGCCGCGAGCGCGCAACGCATCTAGAAGAGCGTAGCCCTCCCGAGGCCCCTCGCGGCGCCCCATGTCCGAGATGATCGCGCCGAACGGCCGCATGGATAGGATGTTCAAAGCCTCGGCGGTATTTCCCGAGAGGACGAACCCAATCCCCACCGACTCAAGCGCTTTCCGCTCATACACGTTGTTTTGAGGATTATCGTCAACCCAAAGAACTACAGAATTTTTTGTGCCCTCCTGAACAAGTTTGACGGCGCTTTCAACACTGCGCACTACATCCTCAATTTGAATATTTCCCGAGGAGGTTCGAACTTGATCCTTGGGTTGCTGTTTTGCAGCAGTGAGGGATGCTACGGCTGAAAGGCTCATCCTTTGAAGTTCGAGATAAGTCTCTTCTTTCTTAAAGTCACCAGGTGCAAAGAGCTGGCCCGCCCTGAAAGCCACCAGGTACGTAAAGACGCCGAGAACCGCAAACGGAAATGCAATGAGGAAACATATGATTGGTAGCCGCTCTGAAAGCCTAAGCGACCCACCAGTAATCACGACCAGGCAAGCCAATCCGTACACTAAGACGATAAAAAGTGCTATGATACCAAGCGGATTTCTCGATAGACCTTTAGCTGTTGTCCCGAACTCTCTTAAAGGGTTTTGGTCCATCATCTCTTTGCCCCGTACCCCCATGGACGTCACTCCCCCCGCCACGCCGGCGCCCGTTTCGCCAGAAACGCCTCCAACCCTTCGCGGAAGTCTTGGCTCATGTAGCACATCCGGATCAGGTCCTCGGCATCGGCGCCGGGACCTTCGGTGCGCAGCCGGCGCAGCGCCTCCTTGGTGGCGCGCAAGGTGAGGGGAGCATGGGAGGCGACCAGGCGGGCCAGTTCGTCGGCGCGGGCCGCGAGTGAGGCGGCGTCGTCCAGAATCTCGCTCACCAGGCCGATCGCGCGCGCCTCCTCGGCGTCAACCAGCCGGGCGGTGAAGATGATCTCGGTCACGCGCGCGGTCCCGATCAGGTCGGCGAGGCGCGCGTAGTTGGCCATCGACAGGCAATTGCCGAGGGTGCGTGCGATGGGGAAGCCGAAGCGGGCGTTGCGGGCGGCGATGCGCAGATCACAGGACGCCGCAATGGCGGCGCCGCCGCCGGTGCAGGCGCCGGCGATGGCGGCGATGGTGGGAATCGGACACCGCTCGAGCACCGCAAGCACGCGGTCGAGCCGCGCCTCGTATTCGATCGCGTCCTCGGGTCGGGTGAATTCGCGGAATTGGGTAATGTCGGTGCCGGCGGCGAACGCCTTCTCGCCGGCACCGGTCAGGATCAGCGCGCGCACATTTCCCGGCGCCCCGGCGATCTCGCCCAGGCGCTCGTACATGGCGAAGGTGAGCGCGTTGCGCTGCGCCGGGCGGTTGAAGGTGATGCGCCCGATACCGTCGCGCACCTCGTAGAGCACCTCGTCCATGGCTCTCTCTCCCCGTTCGCGGTCTCACGTGGCAAGTCGCTTAGCCGCGAAGCCTGCCAAGCCGCGCTCGGAGATAAACCATGCCCGATATGCCGCAACCCGTCCCGCCCGACACGAGGGAACCGGAGCTGGCGGAGCTGCGCGCCCGGGTGGCGCTGGCGCACGCGATGGGCGGGGCGGAGCGGGTCGCACGCCAGCGCGCCGGCGGGCGGCTGACGGTGCGCGAGCGGATCGAGCGACTGCTCGATCCCGAAAGCTTTCACGAAATCGGCGCCATCTCCGGGCGCGGCACCTACAACGAAGACGGCACGCTCGCCGCCTTCCAGCCCGCGAATCTGGTGTTCGGGCGCGGGCTTGTGGACGGGCGGATGGTGGTGATCGCCGGCGACGACTTCACCGTGCGCGGCGGCTCGGCGGATGCCTCGATCAAGGGCAAGCTGCGCATGTCAGAGCAGATGGCGGGCAGTTCCGCTTGCCGCTCATTCGATTGATCGAGGGTTCGGGCGGCGGCGGCTCGGTGAAGACGATCGAGACCACCGGGCGCGCCAACCTGCCGGGCGGGCTCTCCGACGGCTCCTCGATGGAACTGTGCGCTCTCAACATGGAGCAGATCCCGGTGGTGGCGCTCGGCCTCGGCTCGGTCGCCGGGCTCGGGGCGGCGCGGCTGGCGGCGGCGCATTATGCGATCATGGTGAAGGAGCTGTCGGCGGTGTTCGTCGCCGGCCCGCCGGTGGTCGAGCGCCTGGGCGAGCCGCGCAGCAAGCAGGAGTTGGGCGGCTGGGAAATCCAGATCGGCTGCGGCGCGGTCGACCATGCGGCGGAGAGCGAGGACGACGCTTTTGCGATCGCCCGGCGCTTCCTCTCCTATATGCCGAACTCGGTGCATGAATTGCCGGAGCGTCGGCGCGGCTGGGACGATCCCGCGAGGCGGGATGAATTGCTGCTGTCGGCGGTGCCGCGCGAGCGCAAGCAAGCGTATGCGATGCGGCCGATCATCCATGCGGTGGTCGATCGCGACAGTTTCTTCGAGATGACGCCGGGATTCGGTCGCCCGATCATCACCGGATTGGCCCGGCTCGACGGCTGGCCGGTGGCGCTGCTGGCGGGCGACCCGCTGTTTCAGGCCGGCGCCTGGACGGCCGATGCGTGCCAGAAGATCATCCGCTTCGTCGATCTGGCGCAGACCTTCCATTTTCCCATCGTGCATCTGGTGGATTGCCCCGGCTTTCAAGTCGGGTTGGCGGCCGAGAGCACGGCGACGATTCGCTGGGGCGTGCGTGCGGTCTCGGCGATCTGCCAGACCACGGTGCCGTGGTGCAGCGTCATCGTGCGCAACGTTTACGGCGTCGGCGGGCTCGCGCATCAGCCGGGCGGGCGGTTGTCGCTGCGCTATGCGTGGCCGTCGGCGTCTTGGGGCTCGCTGCCGCTGGAGGGCGGGGTCGAGGCAGCATATCGCGCCGAGATCGACGCCGCACCCGACGCGGCGGCCAAGATGGCGGAGATCGATGCGCGGCTGAACGCGCTGCGCTCGCCGTTCCGCACGGCGGAGGCGTTCTGGGTGGAGGAGATCATCGACCCGCGCGATTCGCGCCGCCTGCTTTGCGAATTCGCCAACATGGCGGCGCCGTTGCGGATGACGGGGGTGAGCCGGTTCGGCATGCGGCCGTGAGGGCCTACTTCAACGGCGAGAACGCGGTCGGCAGCAGCAGCGTGGAGTGCATCTCCGCCAGCATCGGGTTGGCCTGACGGAGGAAATCCTGCCATTGCGGATCGGCGGCGGCCTCGGCGCGCGCCTTCATGCGGCTGTTGAGGTCGGGATAAGCCCAGATGTGCACGCCCTCGTTCGGCTGCGGCGCCTCGCCGGTCCATAGGCCGACGATTGGCGAGTAGCGTTCGCGCACCGGCAGCGTCGAGACCAGAAGCTGCGCCCAGGTCGCGGCCATCCCCGCCTGGATGCGGTAGATGCGCAGCTCCTAGAAATGCCCGGCACCTTCGGGCGGCTTGATGTCGATCACCGGGTTGAGAAACCGAATGTCCTGGCGGATCAGCAGCGGGCGCACGTTCGGTGTGTATTCCGTCCGCCACCGCTCGTTCTTCGCCAATTCACCGCGCAGCCGTTCGCGCGCATCCAGGCTATCGTAGCTCCACAGATGCCAAATCTGGTTGAGGGCGCCGAACTCGGCGACCCAGTATCCGTGATTGATCCCGTAATCATTGCCGCGCACCGGCCGGCCGACCTTGGCGGCGAGGTCGAGATAGGCGGGCAGCTTTCCCGCGTGCAACGTGTAGGTGCGAAGTTCGTAGATCATGATCTCGGCCTGGCTAGCAGCGTCCCGGTTTGCGGCGATGTCGGCCGAAGCCGGCTGGCTGCTGCTGTTGGTCAGCAGGTCGCCGATGGTGCCGATGTCGGTGTTGATCTGCGCGGCGCATGCGAAGGCGTTTACGGAAACGAATAAATCGGCTGATGATCGATAATCGCCGCAGCGCAAAACGCGCAGACAGCTCCGTGCGCTCAGGCTGAAGTCGATCATCCGATTTTCGCTGTGTCCGGCTGCGGAAAGAACAAAAGCCATCTCGACCACAAGCTGATATTGCGACGCGGCGGCGCGCCGTTCGGTCCTGCCAACCTCCAATGCATTTGCTGGTTTCACCGTTCACAGAAGGCCCTACGTCAGACAACGGCTTCGGTAATCCAAAGGGAGTGATTCCAATACGACCGTTCGCGGCCGTGACGCCGCCAGAAATCTGCTGGATCCGGCGCATAGCTGGCTTTCGTAACCCCTAACGCAGTTCCTAAGCGTTGAATGCCCCCAGTTACCTGCTTAACCTGTATGTCATAGTTACATCCTTACGACAGCCTACTTGAGCACGGGCCATCACCTTGCAACGATGATGACAAACCAATTCGCCGCCGCTGCCTTACGTCCAAAGGCAACTGCCCGATGCGCTTCGCGGCGGGGCGTCCCGCTTGCACGTCATGCCAGGGCTGCAGCGACCTGAATAGCGACTGGGAGGATGTCCGTCAGGAAGCTCTTGTCCGCCGCGGGCTGCGCCATTTGCGGCTGGAAGCCGCCCTTTAGGAGCGCTTGGGCCAATGGGACGATGACCGGGATGAGATCGCCGATGTTGAAGCCCTTCGCCGCAGGCGGCGCCACTTGCGGCTGGAAGCCGCCCTTCGTGAGCGCTTGGACCAGTGGGACGATGACCGGGATGAGATCGCCGATGTTGAAGGCCTTCGCCGCGGGCTGCGCCATTTGCGGCTGGAAGCCGCCCTTTGTGAGCGCTTGGACCAGTGGGACGATGACCGGGATGAGATCGCCGATGTTGATGCCCTTCGCCGCGGGCTGCGCCATTTGCGGTTGGAAGCCGCCTTTTGTAAGTGCTGCGGCAATTGGAACAAGCACCGGAAGAACATCGGGCAGCCAAAACTTGTCGGGGGCTTGCGCCAATTGTGGCTGGAAACCGCCCTTGGCAAGCGTAGTCACAATTGGAACAAGCACCGGAAGGATGTCGGTAAGGAAGCTCTTGTCGGAGGCCTGTAAAATCTGTTGCTGTGAGCCTTGCTGACTGGCGACGAGCGCAGCCATAAGCGGGCCCACGATGTTCTGTAGGTTTTGGTTCCCCGCTCCGTTTGCAAAACCGTTCATTGCTTCCTCCATTCGTTTGAGAAGTTTGACTACATCGGCTGCACCGCCTTGATCGCCGGGCGCGGCATTGCCTGCGGCGCCTTCCGGAGGCGCTAGGGTTGCGAAGGTAAGATCCCCTCCGTGAAAGCTGGGCGGCTCGACAAGCTGGGGTTGTTGGGAAAAACCTAAAGCAGCTAGTGCTCTCAATTCATACGGACCGAGCAGGCAGTCTGTCGAGCTTGGCTAGGATGGAGGCGGCTGATGCCTTCCAGACGAAGGGCTTTGGCTCGGCATTGTGGTCGGTGTCGGGCGACGTGAATCACCCTCCCTGGCGACATGAATTCTCCTCCTCTGAATGGGGGAGCCGAGGATGGGCATGGGCGTGGGCGGGATGGTGAAGAGTTCCGCGCGGGACGAGGACGCGCGGAGGGATTTCATGCGGATGCCGGACGAGGTGGCGGCGATGCTGGAGCTCAAGCGCTGCGGTTGGGGCGCCAAGCGTATCGCCCGTGAGTTCGGCACCTGCCCCAAGACGGTGCGGCGCTACCTGCGCGAGGGTCGCTCGACAGGCTGTGGGTGGGTCGGCCGCCGGCGCTGGCCGGCAAGGAGGCGTGGCTCGAGGAGCAGCTAATCCGGCACGGCGGCAACGCCGACGTGGTGCGCCAGGAGCTGGCGTCGGAGTTGGGCATCACGCTGAGCCTGCGCACGGTCGAGCGGGCCTGCACGCCGCTGCGTCAACGTCTCCTGTCCGAGGCGCGCGCGACCATGCGGTTCGAGACGCCGCCCCGGGCATCAGCTGCAGATCGATTTCGGCGAGCGGCGGGTGATGATGGGCGGTAAGCGCGTGCGCGCGTCTGTCGTGGCGACGCTGGGGTTTTCGCGGCGGCTGCATGTCCGGGCGTTCCGCAGCGAGGCGCAGGAGAGCTGGTTTTCCGGCATGGAGAGCGCGTTCGCGGCGTTTGGCGGCACGACCGAGGAGGTGTTGTTCGACAATGCGCGTGCCCTGGTCGAGCGGCACGACGCGACGACACGCGAGGTGGTGTTCAATGCCTGGCTGCACGCCTTCGCCCGGCATTGGGGCTTTCGGCCGCGCGCGTGCGCGCCGTATCGCGCCCGGACCAAGGGCAAGGACGAGCGCGGCGTCGGTTACGTCAAGCGCAACGCGATCGCCGGCCGGAGCTTCCCGAGCTGGAACGTCTTCGAAGCGCATCTGGCGGCCTGGACGGGGGATGTCGCCGACCTGCGCGTCCACGGCACGACCGGCGAGGCGCCGGCCGAGCAATTCCGCCGCGCCGAGATTGCGGCGCTGCGGCCGCTCGGTGGCCGGACTTCATTCCATGTCATGCGCGAGCTGGTTCGGCGCGTGCAGTCGGACTGCGCGGTCGAGGTCGAGACGAACAGCTACTCGGTGCCCTGGCGACTTATTGGCGAGCGGGTGCGGGTGAGCATCGCCGGCGGCGTGATACGGATCGCGCACGGCGGCCGGCTGGTAGCGACGCACCAGGAGCGCTGCGGCCGTCACGAGCGCGCCGTCAATCCGGTGCATTTCGAGGGAGTGGCGGGCTTCCGGGAGAAGGTGCGGGCGCCGTCACCGGACCTGCCGGCGGCGGCGGTTGCGGAACCAGCGTTGCTACGCCCACTGGCGGAGTATGAGGCGGCGATCGGAGGCGCCTGGTGATGCAGGTCGATCCCGATCACCTGACGCGCATGCTGACGCGGCTGAAGCTGACCGCGATGCGCGACCAGCTCGACAGCCTTCTCGACGAAGCGGGCCGGGGCGAGCTGTCGATCCGCGAGAGTCTGACCCTGCTGTGCGAGCGCGAGATCGCGCGCAAGGACAGCCGACGCATCGACATGGCGATTGGCTTGGCGCGGTTCCCGTTCGTCCGCGACTTGACGGGGTTCGACTTCTCGGCCCAGCCCTCGATCGACCGCGCCCAAGTGCGCGAGCTGGCGAGCGGCCGGTTCGTTGCCAACGGCGAGACGGTGCTGCTGCTGGGACCGCCGGGCGTCGGCAAGACGCATCTTGCCGTGGCAATCGGCCGCGCGGCGATCACCGCCGGCTACACGGTGCTGTTCGTCGCGGCGCCGGCGCTGGTGGCGCAGCTCGCCCGCGCCCATGGCGAGGGTCGGCTCGAGGAGCGCCTGCTGCACTTCAGCAAGCCCAAGCTGCTGATCGTCGACGAGCTCGGCTATCTGCCGTTCGAGCCGAATGCGGCGCATCTGTTCTTCCAGCTGGTCAGCCGTCGCTACGAGCGCGGCGCCATGCTGATCACCTCCAATCGCGCTGTGGGCGAATGGGGGGCGGTCCTGGGGGATGCCGTGGTGGCGACTGCGATCCTTGATCGCCTGCTCCACCATAGTCACGTGCTGACCATCCGGGGCGACAGCTATCGGCTGCGCGAGAAGCGCCGGAGCGGGCTATTGCAGAAAGCTCCGGCACCAACGCAACCCGCTCCCGCATGATAGCGATCCCGACCTGGCTGAGCCTGGTGTCGTGCTCGCCGCCGTCAAGCACGCTTCGCGCCGGCTTCGCCGGTGGCCTGCGGCCATGCTTGACCGCGGCTGCGCGCGCCACCCTCCGGGAATCAGGTCGGGGCAGAGAAACGGTCCGTTGGTCGAACAGAGAAACATTCAAAGAGAGGGGGGGCGAATTGGTGTCGCCAAGGGGGGCGATTCCGATGTCGTTTGACAGGTCGGCGAGGTAGCGCTTGATGGCGGCTTGCAGATCGACGACCGAATGGAAGCTGCCGCGACGGATGCGCTTGCGCGTCAACACCGAGAAGAAGTTCTCGACGGCGTTCAACCACGATCCGGACGTGGGCGTGAAGTGGAAGGTCCAGCGGGGATGGCGTTCGAGCCACGCCTTCACCTTCGGATGCTTATGGGTGGCATAGTTGTCGACCACCGCCTCGATCAGCTTGGCGGCCGGGACGGCGCGCTCGACGTCGTTGAGGAAGCGGATGAACTCCTCATGCCGGTGCTGCTGCATGCAGCCGCCGATCACCGTGCCGTCGAGCACGTTGAGTGCGGCGAACAGCGTCGTCGTGCCGTGGCGCTTGTAGTCGTGCGTCATGGTGCCGCAGCGGCCCGGCTTGATCGGCAGGCCCGGCTGTGTGCGGTCCAGCGCCTGGATCTGGCTCTTTTCATCAATCGAGAGCACGACGGCCCGGGTCGGCGGGTCCATGTAGAGGCCGACGATGTCGGTCAACTTGGCGGCAAACTCAGGATCGCGCGACCGCTTGAACGTGCGGACACGGTGCGGCTGCAGCTTGTGCGCCGCCCAGATGCGCTGCACCGATGTCAGGGAGATGCCGACGGCACGGGCCATCGCCCGGCCGGTCCAGTGCGTGGCCTCATGCGGCGGCTCGGCGCAGGTCAGCGCAACGACGCGCGCCACTGTCTCGGCCAAGATCGGTGGCTTGCCGGGCTTGCGCGTCTTGTCCCGCAGCAGCCCGTCCGCGCCCTCCTCGGTGAAGCGTTGCTGCCATCGCCAAACCATCGGACGGCTGACCCCCAGACGCGTCGCCACCGGCTGCAGCGGGCCGCGCTCCGCTGCCGCGAGCACCACCCGCGCGCGCTCGACATGCTTTTGCGCCCGATTGCGGTCGGCGACGATCGCCTCAAGCATCTGTCTATCCGACGAACTCAGGATCAGGCATACCGTCTGTGCCATCACGATAGAATTGCACGGTCGCAGACCGTTGTGAATCGCCTGAACGGGTCAGAGCACTAGGCCGTGTGGACGGATAACGCCAAGAACAGGGTAGTGGGATTCCCGAATTGGTTTTTGTTCGAATCACTGCGTGACCGGCAACAAGGAGCCGGTCATGCTGACGGCGGGAGGGCCTGAGTCATTTTACTCAAATCCAAGCCCGCCATAAAGAAATCGCCGCTTGCATCAGGATGGAGGACAATAGCGTCCTCGAGTATCCCCCCTTGGTGAAGCCGGAAACCGTGTCCGGAGAAATAAAATACGATGCGGTCATTCTTATCGACGCGCTCGAAAAGCACCTCTAACGCGTCTGTAACTGCTTTCTTCGTCGCACCACCATCGGTAAGCAGAGTGATTTCGTCGTCTGGAAAGCCAAACTTCTCTCCAAGAAGCCCGGCGAAATCGTGGGCGTCCTTGACACAGCTAGGAAGATTGTTCGTCGGCGACCCGTAATCATTGACTCTCGACCACCAAAGCACGCCGTCGACCCTCGCTTGTTGTTGCAGTCTCTTTTGCGGGGCGCGATTGGCCCGTCCGAGTCTGCTGCGTGGTCCGCCCGGGCCCGGGAGGTCGGGTATTTTCACGGTCTCTGACCGCAGGTCGGTCCAATTCATCCATCGACGCTGGTTGCTCTGTGCCGAGCCGTGCAGTGGGTTCCGCAGTTTCGGCAGCCGAATTGGGCTTTTCTGCTGCTTCTGCACTCCGAGCCATAATCCACCCGCCTTTGCTGGTTCTGATCCATTGCCCTCAACATGCGCCGCCGCTCGTTAGAACAGTCGCTAGTAGCTCCCAGGGAAAGATCATAGTTGCCAACACCGGCTTTGCCAGAAGCTCAGTCGCCCTCTGCGTCAACAGGCAGTGAGGTTGTGCTAAAAGTTGCCACAAATGCGGGCCCATTTTTGAGTTCGGAGCTTCGCAATCCAGTGTCTCTAACTTCTTTCTGATCTTTAGCTCGATCAAAGCAGACAGTCTCGATCTTTAGATCCCGTTTATCAGCTGCGCCAGAAACTCTTTTGCAGGAGATCCTCCCCCTGAACTAACGCCGGCTATCTGCGTGGCTCGACTACCACCGTCCCGATCTTGCCGCCGCGCTCGACCGCCTGATGCGCGGCCGCCGTCTCCGCCAGCGGGAACCGCTCGGCCACGCTCAGCAGGCGAGGGGCGCGCAGCCAGGCGGCAATGTCGGATTGCGCGCGGCGCCGGGCCTCGTGCGGGCTCGTCGGCAGCACCATGAAATAGAGCGAGATGTTGCGGAACATCAGTTCCCGCACCGGCAGCCGGGGGGTGCGGTCGCCGCTGGTCGCGTACACGGCCATGCTGGCGTGGTCGCGCAGGCACGGCAGCATGGCGGAGAGATTGCCGCCGAAATCGACATCGACGACGTGATCGACGCCGCGCCCCTCGGTGACGTCGCGAACCCGCGAAACCACATCCTCGCGCCGATAATCGATGACATGTGCGGCGCCTCCGGCTTGGGCCCTCTCGGCCTTCTCGGACGAGCTGACGGTCGCGATCACGGTGGCGCCGGCCCAAGCGGCGAGCTGCACGGCGTAGTGCCCGACGGCGCCGGCGCCGCCGGTGACGAGCACCGTGCGTCCCTGCACCGGGCCGGCGATGAAGACGCAGCGATGCGCGGTCATCGCCGGAATGCCGAGGGTCGCGCCCTCGGCGAAGGACACCGATTCGCGGCAGTTCCGTGACCAGATCGGCCGACAGCGCGATATACTCCGCCGCCGTCCCGCACCAGCGTCCGTTGCGCTGGCCGTTGTAGAGCCAGACGCGCTTGCCGATGAGGTCGCGATCAATTCCCGATCCGACCTGATCAACGACGCCGGCGCCGTCGCTGTTCGGCACCACGCGCGGATAATCCATGCCGCCCGCCGGCTCGCCGATAGGTGTCGGACGGGTTCACGCCCGATGCCTCCAGACGGACCCGGACTTCGCCCGGTCCGGCATCGGGCGTCGGCAGCTCGCCCGCAACCAGCACCTCCGATGCCGGGCCTTGTCGCTCATACCAGATCGCGCGCATCGTTTCCCCCGTCGAACGCGTCCAGCATAGTGATCGGAGGATCGAATGACAGAGCGCCTCACCGGGAGGCTGCCAGTGCGGGGCAATCCGATATTCCGCCGCGTCCGTCGAACGGGCCGGCATCTGTCATTGCCGGATGTGCCAGAAGGCGGTCGGCGGCCCGTTCTTCGCCTGGGCGACGGTCGCGACGAAGGACCTGGCGTGGACGCATGGCGCGCCGGCGCAGTTTCGCAGCTCGTCGGTGGCCAGCCGCGGCTTCTGCGCCGCGTGCGGAACGCCCCTTACATTCCAGTACGACGCCCGGCCGGAGGAGATCGACGTGAGCATCACCAGCCTGGACAAGCCCGACGCTGTGCAGCCCGCCGTCGCGATGGGGGTGGAAAGCCGCCTGGCCTGGTGCGATGCGGGGCTGTTCGACTTGCCTGCGCACGCGACGGGCACGCTCAACCCGCCGGCGGATTTGACCGCGATTGAAAGTTTTCAACATCCCGACGCCGAGGAGTAGGGCGGAAAAGCGCAGCGCATTCCGCCAAGCTTGCGCCGCATCGGCAGCATGCGTCCGTTCATCAGACGGGGCGGGACGGCGGAATGCGCTGCGCTTTTCCGCCCTACGCTAAATCCGCCGCACCACATAGCATCCTTCGAGCGCCGCCATGATCGCGTCCGCATGGGCGGGGTCGCGCGCCTCCACCATCACCTCCAGCTCGGCCGCCTGCACCGAGGCGGCGGCGAACAGGCGTTGATGCGAGACCTCGATGATGTTGCCGCCCGTCGCGCCGATGCGGCTCGCGATGTCGGCCAGCACGCCGGGGCGATCGGGGATCTGAAGGTGCAAACGCAGCAAGCGCCCGTCACGCAGCAGGTTGCGCAGCAGCACGTTCGACAGGATGCGCGCGTCGATGTTGCCGCCGCACACCGCCACCCCGACGCGCCTTCCGGCGAAGCGCGCCGGATAGGTGAGCAACGCCGCCAGCGCGGCGGCGCCGGCACCCTCGGCCACCGTCTTGGCTCCCTCGATCAAGAGCCCGATCGCTCGCTCGATGGCAAGCTCGGGGACGGTCAGCACCTCGATGCCGAGCGCGCGCAGCGAGGCGAGCGGGCGCCTTCCGGGTTCGAGCACGGCGATGCCCTCGGCGACCGTCGGACCGCCGGCGCTGACCGGGATTCCGGCGAGCGACTGCGCCATGGCGGCATGATTCTCGACCTCGACGCCGAGCACCTCGATGTCGGGTTTGCGGCCGCGCGCGGCAACCGCGCAGCCGGCGAGAAATCCGCCGCCGCCGACCGGGATCACCAGACAATCGAGATCGGGCGCGTCGTCGAGCAACTCCAGCGCCAGCGTGCCTTGGCCGGCCATGATGGCGTCGTCGTCGTAGGGGTGGATGAACACCAGGTGCTCGCGTGCGGCGAGCGCGCGCGCGTGCATCGCCGCCGCCGACAGATCGGCGCCGTGCAGCACGACGCGGGCGCCGAATGCGGCGGTGCGCGTGACCTTGGTCGCCGGGGTGAAGGCCGGCATGACGATCGTCGCCGCTACTCCGAGCAGCCTTGCGTGACGGGCCACCGCCTGCGCGTGATTGCCCGCCGACATCGCGATCACGCCGCGCGCGCGCTCCTCTTGAGTGAGCAGAGCCAGCCGGTTGGCGGCGCCGCGCTCCTTGAAGGAACCGGTCGCCTGCAGATTGTCGAGCTTGAGCGTGACCCGCGCGCCGGTGACGCGGGAGACCTCATCGGCCGCAAGCGAAGGCGTTCGCAGCACCCGCCCGGCGATGCGCGCGCGCGCGGCTTCGATGTCGGCGAGGGTCAATAGTGCGGGCTGATTTCGCAACCCCTAACCGAACCGCACCTCCAGAATTTCGTACGAGCGATCGCCGCCCGGGGCCGGGACCGAGACGGCATCGCCCACCTTGCGGCCGATCAGCGCCTTCGCCAACGGCGAGGAGACCGACAAGCGGCCGAGCTTGATCTCGGCCTCGTGCTGACCGACGATCTGGTATTCCGATTCCTTTTCCGTCTCCTCGTCGATCAGCCGCACATGGGCGCCGAACTTGACTTGATCGCCGGAAAGGCTGGACGGGTCGATAATCTCGGCGGCGGCGACGATCTCCTCCAGCTCGCCGATCCGCCCCTCGATGAAGGACTGACGTTCGCGCGCCGCGTGATACTCGGCGTTCTCCGACAGATCGCCGTGGGTGCGGGCTTCGGCGATCGAGCGAATGATGGCCGGACGCTCGGTGGCCTTCAGGTGGCGCAGTTCCTCCTCCAGCCGCTGCAACCCCGGGGCGGTCATTGGGAACTTCTGCACAGCGCGGTCCTTCGGTGTTTTCAGCCTTGGGGCAAAATGCCACCCGCGACGGCCGGGTTGCGCCGGGCCGCCGCGGCGGTCTTAGAACGAAGCGCGAAAGTAGGACTGAAGCGGCGCGACTTCAAGCGCACCCGCCTTCAACGCCGCAATCGCATGCACCGCCGCCCGCGCCCCCGCCATGGTGGTGTAGTGGGGAACGCCGTGAATCAGCGCGCTGCGTCGGATGGCGAAGCTGTCGGCCACCGATTGCGGGCTGGATGCGGTGTTGACGACGAGCTGCACCTCGCCCGAGCGGATGGCATCCACGCAGTGCGGCCGCCCCTCCAACACTTTGTTCACAATCGCAACGTTCAGTCCGGCCTCGCGGATGCGCGCCGCCGTGCCGCGCGTCGCCATGATGCGAAATCCCATCTCCGCGAGGCGTCGGGCCAGCGCCGGCAAGCCGCCCTTGTCGGCGTCCTTGATCGACAGGAACGCCGTGCCGGCGCCCGGCAACAGCACGCCGGCGCCAAGCTGCGACTTGGCGAACGCGCGTTCGAAACTCGAATCGAGCCCCATCACCTCCCCGGTGGAGCGCATCTCCGGGCCCAGGATGGTGTCCACGTCGGGGAAGCGGTTGAAGGGAAACACCGCCTCCTTGACCGCCACATGCGGCGACACGCCGTGATCGTCGAGCCGGAATTCCGCGAGTTTGGCGCCCGCCATCACCCGCGCGCCGATCTTGGCCACCGGAACGCCGGTTGCCTTGGCCACGAACGGGACGGTGCGCGCGGCTCGCGGGTTGACCTCCAGCACGAACACGGCGTCGTCCTTGATCGCGTACTGGACATTCATCAGCCCGATCACGCCGAGCGCGCGCGCCATCGCCTCGGTCTCGGCCTTCAGCTCGGTGACGGTCGCCGGCGAGAGCGTGTAGGGCGGCAGCACGCAGGCGGAGTCGCCGGAATGGATGCCGGCTTCCTCGATGTGCTCCATCACCCCGGCCACATAGACGCGCTCGCCGTCGGCGATGCAGTCCACATCGACCTCGATGGCGTCGTTGAGGTAGCGGTCGATCAGCACCGGCCCGGTGGACAAGTCGCCGCCGGAGACGCGCACCGCTTCGCGCATGTATCGTTGCAGGCCGTGACGATCATAGACGATCTCCATCGCCCGCCCGCCCAGTACGTAGCTCGGGCGAATGACCACCGGATAGCCGACGCGCTCGGCGATCGCCTCCGCCGCCTCGACCGAGCGGGCGATGCCGTTGTCGGGCTGGCGCAGGCCGAGGCGTCGCAGCAGGCCTTGGAACCGCTCGCGATCCTCGGCAACGTCGATCGCATCGGCGCTGGTGCCGAGAATGGGTATGCCGGCGCGCGCCAGCGCCTGCGATAGTTTCAGTGGTGTCTGGCCGCCGTATTGGACGATGCAGCCGAGCAACTCGCCGCGTTCCTGCTCGCGACGGATCAGCGCGATCACGTCCTCGGCGGTCAACGGCTCAAAATACAGCCGATCGGAGGTGTCGTAGTCGGTGCTGACCGTTTCGGGGTTGCAGTTGACCATGATGGTCTCGAACCCCGCCTCGCGGAGCGCATAGGCGGCGTGGACGCAGCAATAGTCGAACTCGATGCCCTGGCCGATGCGGTTGGGGCCACCGCCGAGGATCACCACCTTGCGTCGTGCGCTCGGATCGGCCTCGCAGGAGGGCGTCCCGAAGCCGCCCTCGTAGGTGGAGTACATGTAGGGCGTGGCGGAGGGGAACTCGCCGGCGCAGGTGTCGATGCGCTTGAACACCGGGCGCACGCCGAGCCGCTCACGATGCGCGGCGACCTCGGACTCCTGGCGGCCGACAAGATCGGCAAGCCGGCGGTCGGAGAAGCCGAGCGCCTTCAACCGCCGCAACGCACCCGCCTCGACCGGCAGGCCGGACATCCCGACGGCCCGCTCGGCCGCCACGATGCGCGCCAGCTCGCGCAGGAACCAGGGATCGAATTTGCTGGCCTGGTGGATATCCTCGACCGAAAGGCCGGCGCGGATCGCCTGCGCCGCCATCAGCAGCCGATCGGGGCGGGGCGCCGAGAGCGCGGCGCGGAAGGCGTCGGCCCCGCCGTCGCCGGGCGGCTCCGCCGGGTCGAGGCCGGCGAGCCCCGTCTCCATGCTTCGGAAGCCCTTCTGCAATGCTTCGGCGAAGCTGCGCCCGATCGCCATCGCCTCGCCGACCGACTTCATCGAGGTGGAGAGCAGGGCCGGCGTGCCGGGGAATTTCTCGAAGGTGAAGCGCGGGATCTTCACCACCACGTAGTCGATCGTCGGCTCGAAGCTCGCCGGCGTGGTGCGGGTGATGTCGTTGGCGAGCTCGTCGAGCGTGTATCCGACCGCGAGCTTGGCGGCGATCTTGGCGATCGGAAACCCGGTGGCCTTGGAGGCCAGCGCCGAGGAGCGCGAGACGCGGGGATTCATCTCGATCACCACCATCCGTCCGTCGGCCGGGTTGACGGCGAACTGCACGTTTGAACCGCCGGTATCGACGCCGATCGCCCGGAGGCAGGCGATCGAAGCGTCGCGCATCCGCTGATACTCCTTGTCGGTGAGCGTGAGCGCCGGTGCCACGGTGACGGAATCGCCGGTGTGAACGCCCATCGGATCGACGTTCTCGATCGAGCAGACGATGATGCAGTTGTCCGCGCGATCGCGGACCACCTCCATCTCGAATTCCTTCCAGCCGAGCACGCTTTCCTCGATCAGCACCTCATGCGTGGGCGAGGCGTCGAGCCCGCCCTGGACGATCTGCTCGAACTCCTCGCGGTTGTAGGCGATGCCGCCGCCGGTGCCGCCGAGGGTGAAGCTGGGGCGGATCACCGCCGGCAGGCCGAAGCCGGCGAGCCCCGCACGGGCCTCGTCGAGCGAATGGGCGATCGCGCTTTTCGGGCTCTCGATGCCGATCGCGCTCATGGTGTCGCGGAATTTTAGCCGGTCTTCAGCCTTCTCGATCACCTCGGCGCGCGCGCCGATCAGCTCGACATCATAGCGGGCGAGCGCGCCGGAGGCAGCGAGTTGCATCGCCGTGTTGAGCGCCGTCTGCCCGCCCATCGTCGGCAACAGCGCGTCGGGCTTCTCGCGCGCGATGACGCGTTCGACGAATTCCGGCGTGATCGGCTCGACATAGGTGGCGTCGGCGAGATCCGGATCGGTCATGATCGTCGCCGGGTTGGAATTGACCAGGACGACGCGATAACCCTCGGCCTTCAGCGCCTTGCACGCCTGCGCGCCCGAATAGTCGAACTCGCACGCCTGGCCGATGACGATCGGCCCGGCGCCGATGATGAGGATGGAGGCGATATCGTTGCGACGGGGCATCAACCTGGCTCGATGGAAAGAGTGAACGGAGATTCCCAGATCGGCATGATCCGCCGCAGAAACTCATCGAATAGGGGTACGGTGAACGCGGTGTCGCCGTGAGCCGGGCTATAAATCATTCCTTTGCCGATAAGGCCGCCGCGCAGCGGCCCCGCACGCTGTACCCGGAATACGCAACCGATCCGCGATGTCGCCGGAGCGGTGGGGGCCCGGGCCAAGCGCGGCCATTGCCCTGAGATAATCCCTCTCTCGCGGCGTAAGCCGGTCGAAGCGGACCCTGAAGAAGCTTTCGTCGAGTTCTCGAAATGGCGGCGACCGTTGCTTCCGTTACATCGCGCAACGTGATCGCCGGTGACTGGGCGGTGTTCCAGGCCTGATAGCCCCACTCCTGGAGGAAATAGGGATAGCCTTGCGTGAGCCGCAAGATTTCGTCCAGCGCATCAACCGCGAACTCGCCGCCCTCTTCGCGAACGGGCCGCTGTAGCGCGTATTCAGCGTCCTTCCTCGACAGCGCGTCCACCGGCGGAAAGTCGAACAATCGCTCGGCGTAGGATTTCGAACGCCCGCTCAGTCCGACGACCTGCGGCAGGCCGGCCGCGATCATCAGGACCGGCATTTGGTCCTGCGCGATCCTATGCAAAGCCATGATCAACGCGCTCAAATCGCGGGTCGAGAGGTATTGCACCTCGTCGATCAGGATGGCCACGGGCGTCTGCCTCGCGGCGGCGGCGTGGCCGATGGCGGCGAACAGCTCCGGCAGATCAGCTTCCAGATCACCGCTGTCGGCGGTCCCCCGCTCGGGGTCCACATCAATCGACATTTCCGCGTCGCCGACCTTGAGCTTCACCGTCGATAAGAAGCCCTTGAACACGCGCAGCGCCCGCTTCGCATGTTCGCTTAATGCACCCAAACGATCGAGGTCCAGGAGGACACGGCGCAAGGGCGGTACGAGCAAGTCCGGTAAGGATTTCTGTTCATGGGCCTCGATCAGGCATGCTCGGTAGCCTCGCTCCTCGGCCATGTTCCGGAACCGATTGAGGAGAACGGTCTTGCCGACACCGCGGAGCCCTACCGCGATAAAGCTCTTTGCCGGCCGCGCCAGGCGAACTCTCTCCAACGCGATCCGGGCACGCTCCAACAGCTCGTGGCGGCCCGCCAATTCGGGAGGCGGCGCTCCCGTGCAGGCGATGAAGGGTTGCGGACAGGGTCCATCCGAGGGAGATTACTTTTGTATTTCCGATTTGTCGAATACTTTCGTAAACTCTGTCAAAAGCCACGGGCTCATCGGGCCGGCTCATGTTCGGGTCGGGGAGTGCGGTCGCGATCGATCGGCCAAGCTCTCACGAGGGCGATCAGCGCGACGAGAGCGAACAGGCAGGCCAGCGCGTGTCCGCTTTCCCAGCGCACGCGACAGCTCCGCCAGTCGGCGGGTATGGTCGCCGGAGTCCAGCCACTCAACGCCGCGTTCACCGGGCCGTCGAAAGCAAAGAAGCTCGCAAGCATGCCGATATAGGCGAGGACGGCCAGAAAAGTCGACGTTCGCGTCTCGCGATCGCGCCGGCGCAGCGCCGCCAGGACCAGGCTGGTGATCAGCGCTGCGATCTCCACCGGGGCGCCGAAGAACGGTCCCCAACCGCGGTACAGATGCTGCTGCACGCCAAGCCAGAGCGGCCCGTCGAGGGACAGCTTGTTCGGCAGCTCCATGACATGCGCCGTCGTCGGCGCGAGCGCGAGCGCGGCGAGGAGGAGATTGATGCGGGCGAGAGCGGTCACTTGGTTTCACCGTGGCCGATGACGATCGGCCCGGTGCCGATGATGACGATGGCGCCGATGTCGGTGCGACGGGGCATGGCGGCTTGCTTGCGTTGGTCGGGGGCGTGGCGTCAGCCGGCAAACAGCGCCTTCAGCGCCTGAAGGTCGTCCTCCACCCACGCCGCATCGGCCGAAAACTTGGCATCCGACATGCCCGGCTGCCGAAACAGCGTCAGCAACACCTCCGCCCGCCGTCGTTCTCGACGATCCGCATCGGGACAGGGATTTCCCGACCGTTCCCGACATCATCGTAATGATCCATGACGCGTCCAATCTCCTACGCGGCCTGCAAAGCAACGGTGGTCGTCGGTTCGGATGCTTCGCGTGGCGGCGCTCCGGCAACGGCACCGGCAACGGCTTGCCCGTCAGCCGGACATAGAGCGCGAGATACGCCCCGGCCGCCGCCGTCCAGCCGAACCGGCGGGACATCGCCGCGCGGCGCATGGCGTCGAGCCGCGCGGGGTCGCGGAAGACCTCGAAGCCGCGTCGGCACGCCGCCACCAGGGCCGCCGGCGAAAGTGCATCGAACAAGAACCCCGTCACCCCGTCCTCGATCGTATCGGCAAGGCCGCCGGTGGCGTGCGCGATGAGCAGGGTGCCCATCCGTTGCGCTTGCATTTGCGTTAGTCCGCACGGTTCGAAGCGCGACGGCATCAACAGGAAGTCGCTCGCCGCCAGGATGCGGTGCGCCATCGGTTCGTTGAAGCCGACCAGCACGCCGATATGGTCGCGATGGCGGCGCGACAGCCGGTTCATGACCAGCTCCGTCTTCGGCTCGCCCAGGCCGAGAATGGCGATCTGGCCGCCCTCGGCGACGAGGGCGGCGGCGGCGGCGGCCACGATATCGAGACCCTTCTGAGGTACCAGGCGGGAGACGACACCGAAAAGCGGTCCCTCGGAAAGTGCGAGGCAAAGCCCCGTGCGGACCATCTCGGCATTGACCCGCTTGCCGCGCAACTCCGACGACCCGAACGGCACCGGCAAATAGGGATCGCAGGATGGATCCCAGATTTCGTCGATGCCGTTGACGATGCCGCTGAGTTGGCCACGCTCGGCGAGGCCGCTGATGAGCCCGTGCAGGCCGCCGCCCAGGGGCTCGGTGGTGATCTCACGCGCATAGGTCGGGCTGACCGCGCAGACATGATCTGCGTAGTAGAGCCCCGCCTTGGCGAACGACACCTGGCCGAAAAATTCAACGCCGTTGATGGCGAAGGCCTGCTCGGGGATGCCCAGCGCGTGCCGATGATCGGCGCCGAAGATGCCCTGATGCCCGAGATTGTGCACCGACAGCAGGGTCGGAATCGGATCGCCCTCCCAACGCAGATAGGCGGGCGCCAACCCGCCCGGCCAGTCGTTCACATGCAGCAGGTCGGGCGTCCAGCCGGCGCCGCCGCGTCCGCGCGCCATCTCGGCGGCGGCCAGCGACAATCGGCCCATGCGCAGATCGTTGTCGGGCCAATCGGTGCCGTCCGGGCGCGCATAGACGGTGCCGCGCCGCTGATAGAGCGGGGCTGCCAGCAGCACATGGACGATGAGCCCATCGTCGGTGCGAATTTGACCGAGCCGGCAAGCGGGGATGCCGGCCCGCCCCGGGAGCTCACCGATCAGCTGGAGCTCCGTCGCCTTGGCGAGCACCGCCGGATAGCCCGGCATCAGGATGCGCACGTCCACGCCAAGTCGGCGAAGTGCCCGCGGCAGGCCTGCGGCCACCTCGCCGAGGCCGCCGGACTTCGCGAAATCGGCGAATTCGCTGGTCGCGAACAGGACCTTCATCGGCGGTGGCGGCTCCGGCATGGCGGCGTCGGGAGGTGGGCGCTCAATCAGGTACAATCCAGATAGTGTCGCGGCGATCGGATGCTGCCGTGCGTGAGTTCACGGCGCGGTCATTCGCGTATCGCGTCCGCGCCTTTTTCGCGGACGGCGCGGACCCGCGCCACCCGACGGGCGTCCATCTCCAAAACCTCGAACCGCCAGCCGCCGAACACGATCCGATCGCCCGGACGTGGCACCCGACGCAGCAATGCGAGCAGCAGGCCGGCCAGTGTGTGATAGGCGCCTTCCTCGGGCAGATCGGGCAGACCGAGCCGTGCCTTCACCTCATCGACGGGCAGCAGCCCGTCCAGCGTTAGCGCCGTGCCCGCGGCAGCGGGCACGGTCGCCACCCCGCCGCCGTCCCCGGGCTCGCCCACGATCGCCTGCAACATGTCGGCGGCCGTGACCACGCCCTCGAAACTGCCGTACTCGTCCATCACCAGCGCCATCCCGAGCGGGTCGGCGCGCAGCCGCTCCAGCGCGTCCAGCGCGCTCACGGTGTCGGGCAGCACCAGCGGCTGGCGCAGCGCCGCCGCCACCGACAGCTCGCCGCCGGCAAGGATGCGGTCGAGAATGTCCTTGGCCTGCACCACGCCCACCACATTGTCCACCGCGCCCTCGCCGACGACGAAACGCGAGTGCTTCGCCGCCCGTAGCGTGGCTGCGATGTCGCGCGTCGGGTCGGTGCGGTCGATCCAGATCAGCTCGGTGCGCGGGGTCATGATGGCGCGCACCGGCTTATCGGCAAGGCGGAGCACGCGCTCGATCATGTCGCGCTCCTCGGTCTCCAGGACCCCGGCCTGCGCGCCCTCGGCAAGCAGCGCCTTCAGCTCCTCCTCGGTGACCGTCTGGCGGGCGGCGCGCGAGAGACCCAGCGCACGCAGCACCAGCGCCGTCGAATGTCCGAGCAGCCAAATGATCGGGGCGGTGGTGCGCGCGATCCCACCGATCGGACGGGCGATGCGCGCAGCCACCTGCTCGGGTCGGCGGAGCGCCAGCTGCTTCGGCACCAACTCGCCCAACACCAGCGTCAGGTAGGTGGTGGCGACGACCACGATGACGATCGAAAGCGACTCGGCCGCCGCTCCCACCATCGGCAGCCGTGCCAGCGCAACGGCGAGCCGGTCGGCCAGTCGCGCGCCGCCGAGCACGCCGGTGCAGACACTGACCAGGGTGACGCCGATCTGCACCGTTGGCAGGAAGCGCTGCGGCTCGTCGATCAGCCGCCTTGCCGCCGCAGCACCGGCCAGCCCCTTGCGTTCCAGCACCGCAAGCCGGGCCCGCCGCGCCGAGACCAGCGCCAGCTCGCTCATGGAGAATAGACCGTTGATCCCGATCAGCACCAGGATCAACAAGACTTCCAGGCCCAAAGCCATCAGCGAATATTGATCGTAGACATACTATAGTATTACCGATTTTTCTGGACCGGGAACCATCTTTATGCTTTCTTAACTATTCCGCCGCGCCGAGGCAGTCATGCGCGATTCTACCGTCGCCGAGATTATTCCATTTCCCCTGCATCGCATCGAGGAGGTCGGGCGTGCCCGCCTCGACAGCTCGCTCGCCCGCGTACAGGCGGCGCTGCTCGAGCAGGCCGAAGCGATCGCCGCTTGGCGAGCGCAGCTCACGGGGCTGCGCCAGACCGCGGGCTCGCTCGGGCGATCCTTCGCCGAGTGCAACGCCCATCTCGGCACCGCCCTGGAAGGCTTGGAGGCGCTGGGCGCCGAGGCGCGACGGATGGAGGCGTTGGGGGCGGAAGCCGCCCTCAGCCCGGTTCCAGCTCGGTGAAGAATCGCTGCCCCTCGGCGAAGTGGTTCGGACGCATGAACACGCCCAAAAGCAGCGCGCCGTTCGGCGCCCGCGCCACATGCGTGTTGCCGGCCGGCCGCCACACGAAATTACCCGCCTTGCAGACGCCCTCGTCGTCTTCCAGGCTGCCTTCCAGCACATAGGTCAGCTCGACGCCGGTATGCTCGTGCAGCGGCACCACCGCGCCGGGCGCGAGACGGAAAAGCAGGGTGGACATGCCGCTCGCCGGATCGCTGTAGAGGATCTTGTGCTCGATGCCGGGAAATTCCGACGCTTGCCAAGGCATGTGCACCACATCGACATAGGTGGAAGGCGGCGACGGCGCGTCCGCCAGCAGGCGGCGGATCGGCGCGATAGTATCGGGCATGGGCCAGCTCCGTAGCATCCGGCGTCGACGCTATCAGCTTGCCGGGTTCAACGTCGAGACCCGAGCGCAGCCGAGATGCGCCCGGGCCACTTCGGCCAGGTGAGGGGTGCGGGCGCCCTTCTTGCCCGCCCACGCGAGGCCCGGGCGGAGCGCACCGTCGTCAGGCGTTTCAGCCTGGCCGATTTGACGTCATCAGCTCCCCACCTTCAGTGTCGAGACCAGGCCGCGCAGACAGGCCAGCATCGACAGCGGCGTGAGCAGGCCCGTGCGCGGGTTGTCGGGGCTGGGCACGCCCTCGATGGTCATCGTGAACCGCGCCGCCTCGGCCTCGACGCGGATGGTATGGGTGTTGCGGATCAACCCGGGGTCGGCCCAGATTTCCACCTCGGTGCGCTCGGCGCCGATGCCGGCGAGCGCCAGCGCCGCGGCGACGTTGACATTGGCCGGAAAGCCGGCGGCGGCCTCGCGCGCATTGCCGCGAAACACGCATAGCGGCTGCGTGAGCCCGCTGACCTTGATCGCGTGCCGCACCAGATAAGGTGCGCCCTCAAGGCCCGCCGGAGGCTTGCGGGTGATAATCCGCACCGATTCGACCCGCCCCTCGGCGGCCGCGCGCACGGCGTCCAGGCCGAGCAGCGCCCCGGTCGGCACCACGATCCGCGCCCCCGTCTGCTTCGCCTGCGCCACCAGATCAGGATGCGCAAGCAACGCGCCTACCGAGGCCGGGACCAGGATGCGCCCGGCCGCAACGGCGGGCTCTGCAATGGCGGCGAAAGCGGCGGCCGGCGCCGCCTCCACCACGATCTCGGCCTCCGCCAAAACGGCGAGGTCCACCACCGGCGGCGGCACGCGGAAGCCCGCAATGCGTTCGCGGGCGCGCGCCAAGTCGCGCGCCGAGACCGCCGTCAGGCGCAATCCCTCCACCCCCGCGTCCAGCGCGCGCGCCAACGGCAGCCCGATGGCGCCGAGCCCGGCGAGCGCGACGGTCTTCTCTCTCATGCCGCCCTCATCCCTCCGGCCAGAGTTGCAGTCTGGCGCGAAATCCTCCTCCGGCCTATCGTCGACGCATGGACAAGGAGCGGCGCGCCCATCACGACCTCGGCGGTGCGGCGAGGTTCATGTGCGAACCGGTCGATACGGCGTCGCACGTCCTGACCGATTTCGACCGCGACGTTGACGCACTTCGGCAGGTGCTGGGGCGCAAGCACCTGATGACCGTGGATGAGATGCGGCGCGGCATCGAGGCGATCCCGGAGGACGATTACCACCGGCTCGGCTATTATCAGCGCTGGATCCGCTCGCTCGCCGACAACCTGATCCGCCGCGGCGTGATCACCGAGGCGGAGCTGGCTGCCGCGCTGGACCGCACGCCGTGAAGGAGTTCGCGCCGGGCGCCGCGGTGCGCGTCAAGGACGACTGGCCCGAGATGCGGGGGCCGGCGCATATCCGCACGCCGCATTATTTGCGCGGGGCGCGCGGGCGGGTGGTGCGCCGGCTGGGCGCCTTTCCCAACCCCGAGGACCTCGCCTTCACGCGTCCTGCGGCGACCCGCGCGCTCTATCACGTCGCCTTCGACCAGCCGGCGATCTGGCGGGAAGGCCGGACGGGCGACGAGCTTCTGGTCGAAATCTTCGAGCACTGGCTGGAGCCGGCATGACCCTTCTTCAGACCGACAGTGTGCGGCTGCTCGGCGCATTGCGCGCCGTGCTGGCCGAAAAGAACCTGGTGAGCGCGGCCGAGATCGCCGAGGCGCGCGCCGCGACCGATGCCGCGCCACCGGGCCGAGGCGCCGAGATGGTGGCCCGCGCCTGGACCGATCCCGACTACAAGACGCTGTTGCTGCGGGATGGCGCGCAAGCGGCGGAGACTTTGGGTATTCCGATGCGCGGTCTACCGCCGCTCGGGGTGTTGGAGAACACCGCCGAGACCCACAACCTGGTGGTCTGCACGCTGTGCAGTTGCTACCCGCGCGCCGTGCTCGGCTATCCGCCGTTCTGGTACAAATCCGCCGCCTATCGCGCCCGCGCCGTGCGCGACCCGCGCGGGCTGCTCGCCGAATTCGGGACCGTCCTGCCCGACGGCGTGCGCGTGCGGGTGGTTGATTCCACCGCCGACTATCGCTGGATGGTGCTTCCCGAACGCCCCGCCGGCACCGCAGACTGGGATCAATCGAGGCTGACCGCGATGCTGCGCGAAAGTGACATGATCGGCGTCACCATCCCGGCAGCGCGCGCATGAGCCAGAAGGTCCTCTACGAGCAGGATGGCGCCATCGTCACCATCACGCTGAACGACCCGGCGATGCGCAACCCGATCTCGGAGCGCGAGGTGGTCGATGCGATTGTCGCCGCCCTCGGGCGCCTGCAGGCCGATTCGTCGGTGCGCGCTGCCATCCTCACCGGCGCCGGGAGCGCCTTTAGCTCGGGCGGCGATCTGCGCGCGATGCGCGACGCCGCGCCGGGGCGTGCGCAAGCGCCGGCGATGACCACGCACTATTATAAGGAGGGGATCCAGCGCATTCCGCTGGCCTTCGAGCGGCTGGACGTGCCGATGATCGCCGCGGTCAACGGCGCCGCCGTCGGCGCCGGGCTCGATCTCGCTTGCATGTGCGACCTGCGCATCGCCGCCGAGAGCGCGCGCTTCGCCGAGAGCTTCGTCAAGGTCGGGCTGATTGCCGGTGACGGCGGGGCGTGGCTGCTGCCGCGCGCCATCGGCTATGCGCGCGCCGCGGAAATGGCGTTCACCGGCGAGATGATCGATGCCGCCGAGGCGCTCGCCTGCGGCCTGGTTTCACGCGTTGTGCCCGACGCCGAGCTGCTGGCGACTGCACGCGCGCTTGCCGCCAAGATCGCCGCCAATCCGCCGCACGCCGTGCGCATGACCAAGCGCCTGCTGATGGAGGGACGCACGACTCGCATGGACACGCTGCTGGAGATGGCGGCCGCCATGCAGGCGCTGGTCCACGCCACCGCCGACCACCGCGAGGCGATCGCGGCGTTCCTGGAAAAGCGCCCGGCGCGGTTCTGCGGCGACTGAGCGTCACAAGATCAGCGCCGCCAACGAGGCCAGCAGCAAGCCAAGACGCGGCGCGGCGAGTTCGGTGTCGCCCCGGCTCATCTCCTTGGTCAGCACCGCCGCCGAGGCGGCGGTGAGCAGCATTCCGCCCCGTCGCCGGTGCCGGCGAGTGGCCACCAGCACGCCGCCGGCGAACTCGCCGGCCCCCACCATCCGCATCACCTCGTCCGGCCAACCCCATCGCTGAAACAGCCGCTCGTAACCCTGCAACCCGAGAACTTTATTGGCCCCGGCAACGGCAAAGCCCAGACCGAGCAGCGGAAACCAGAACGGGCGTTTTTGTTGGCGGCGCGCGGTCATGATGCCTCCTCTCATGCGGTGTGACCGGAACGGCCCCGAGCGAGCGCCGTTCCCCGTCCGGTGGTCACAAGGCGGGTTCGTATTCCTCCGAGATGTCGCGGCTCGTGTAGTCGGGCATCATCGCGGTGGCGACGACCGTGATCACCGCGCAGAGTGAGATGTAGCAGGCGATCGCCACCCAGGAGTGATATCTGGCGAACAGCGCGGTCGCAATCAGTGGCGCCGGCCCGCCGGCGATGATGGAGGCGAGCTGATAACCGATCGAGGAACCGGAGTAACGTAGCCGCGGGGTAAAGCTCTCGGCGATCAGTGCCGCCTGCGGGCCATACATGATGTCGTGCGGGATCAGCGACAGGATGATGGCGATGAAGATGATCACCGGCGCCATGGTGTTCAGCATCCCGAAATAGGCCCAGCCGAACAGCAAGGTGATGACGGCGCCGGCGATATAGACCCGCTTGCGCCCGTAGCGATCCGACATATGCCCGGCGAACGGGATGGTGAAGAACGACACCACCGCCGCGCAGAGCACCGCGATCAGCAGCAGATCGCGAGTGACCTTCAACTGCCCGGTCCCGTAGCTGTAGATGAAGGCGGTAAAGATATAGAAGGGCGCCTGCTCGGCCATGCGCGCGAAGGCGCTGAGGAACACCTCCTTTGGCTGGCGGCGCATGACTTCGGCCACCGGCGCCTTCGCCACCCGGTTCTCCGACAGCAGGCGGCGGAAGGTGGGCGTCTCCAGGATGCCCAGCCGGATCCACAAGCCGATGCCAACTAGCACGATGGAGAGCAGGAACGGGATGCGCCATCCCCAGGTGGCAAATTCGTTACCGGAGATGGCGCTGAACACCAGCACGGCGAGGTTGGCCAGGAACAGGCCGGCCGGAACGCCGAATTGCGGCCACGAGGCGACGAAGCCCCGATGGTGGTTGGTGCGCGCCCATTCCATCGCCAGCAGCACCGATCCGCCCCATTCGCCACCGACGCCGACGCCCTGGATGAAGCGCAGAATGCTGAGGATCACCGCGCCCCAGATGCCGAGCGTGTCGAAGCCGGGCACCACGCCGACCAGGAACGTCGCCACCCCCATCAGCATCAGCGTCGCGATCAGCGCCGCCTTGCGGCCGATCCGATCGCCATAATGGCCGAAGATCGCCGCCCCGATCGGCCGCGAGATGAAGCCGACCGCATAGACGCCGAAGGCTTCCAGAGTTCCGGTCAGCGGGTTGGACTGCGGAAAGAACAGCTTGCCGAAAACCAGGCCGGTGACGATGCTGTAGAGAAAGAAATCGTACCACTCGATCGTCGTGCCGATCGTACTCGCGACCACCGCGCGCCGAAGCTGGGCGCCATGCTCGGCGGCGGTCAGGGCTCTCGACTCCCATGCCGGTTTCACGTCGCTGGCCATGATCGCTGCCTCCTCAGCTTATCAGAACGCGCTGCCGCTTACTCCGCCCGACCCTGCCGAAAGCTCGCCGGGGTCGGCCCCAAATTACGCAGTATGCCGGTTGTATTCGGGACGAGCGGGCCCGGGAAGTGGCCGAGCTCCAACTGCCAACCAGCGGAATAGAGTGCGGCGCCGGCTTTGCCGACGACGGAGAGGCTCGGGTTCATGCGCGCCTCCGGCATCGGCGCGCGCGCCGTCACCCAAACGCGCTGCCATGCGCCGCGCCGCGCGAGGTCCGCCGCGCTCACGCGAATCGACGCCAAGCCGTTGAACACCATCCCGACTTGCCGAACATCCGCCTCCTCGGGAATCCACACCTCTGCGGAGGCAACATAGACCGCTTCGGGGACCAGCCCATGCCGCATCGCCACCCCGCAGAGCGAACTGGTCGCCGGCGTCGTGTCGATGCTCGTTTGATGCCAGCGGATGTGGGCCGCGTCCGTCCGAGCCGGGCCGTCCGTAACCACTTCCGCCCGCGACTCGGCACTCACCCACCAGCCGCTGTGCGGCTGCACCGTGAAATGGCTTTTACGAAGCAAATTGGTCGGTTGCACCGATCGGGGCGGCATGATGACGGTACCGGGGACGCAGCCGCCAACGCGCAGCGCATGAGCGTTCCGGCAAACCGTCAGCCAAGCGGGCGACAAGTCGTAAGCATTCGGTGGCGGTGCCAGCCGGTCGATGGAGCCACGCAGTAGCCCCGGTTCCAGGACGCGAACCGTGCCGGAGGGACTGGTCTCCTCAGCCGGCGTCACCCAGAGCAGGGTCGCCGGGCCATAACGGCGCAACAGCCGCAACAACGCCGAAGCCTCGGTTGCCGCGCGCAGGCCCGTGCGCACAAAAATCTTCTCCGCCGACCGCAGATCGGACAGCAGCTTGTCCTTCAAAAATCCGATCACCCGGATCTGCCGGGCGCGCACCGGCTCGGCGTCGGCGTCATGGAGGAAGGTGTGATAGCGGTAGTGATATCGCCGATTGCGGACGATCAGCTCGGCGTCGAGAGCATCGTGCGCGCGCTCCAACTCGATGTCCTCCGGCAGGTCGATGTCGCGCAACTCGTTTTCCAGCATCTCCATCAAAGATGGGAACGGGGCGTAGTTGAAGCGGAAGAAACCGAGCGGCTCGGCGCCGACAAAACGTTGCACCAGGCCGAACTCGCAATTCACGCCCAAGCTTTCGAATTGCTGGAGCAGCTCGGCGTCGCTCAGCATGCGGCGAGGTGGGGGCGTCGGACGGTCGAGCGGCTCGGGGACAAGAGAGCGTTCCGTGCGTGAGGTCGCGGGATCGAGCGAGCGGGCGAGGGTCAGCACCTCGTCGACGTCAACCTCGGTGTCGAGCCGGGCCTCCGCGGTCGTCGCACCGATGGCGAATCCATAATCCATTCCCGTCGCGCGCGCCACGAAAGCGTACGCGTCGGTGCCGATCCGGCCATTGAAGAGTTCCAGCAGCGTGCCGCCGCCCCGATGGAAAACCAAATTTGCGAGTCCCATCCCGTGCGGAGCGACAATGTGCCGCGCCCCGGCGAATAATCCGATCTGCCGCGCCGGGTCGAGCTCGCCCGGGCGGACGGACACATAGCCTTCGCGCGCCAGCGCGGCGATCAGTCGGGGCTCATTGACGATACGGCGGCTGTCGGCGTCGGCGCGCGAGACATAAAGCCGCGGGGCGTTGGCGACGATGCCGGGGGGCATCAGCGCGCGTACCATCGCCAGCGTGTGCGGGTGGGCCATGTGCAGCGGGTGCAGCGGCGTCTCGATCTGATCGGAGAAGAACACCAGCGGCCCCGACGGCATCCAAATCTCGTTCTCTGGCGGAAACTCGAACTGCTCGGGACGAAGGCCGTGGCGTTCGCAAAGCCTGCCCAGAATCAGCGAGTGAAAAGCGCCGGGCTCGCCACCCATCAGGAAACGGCATCTGCGTGCCAAATCCGGCAGCGCCGCCGTAAGCTGCATGATTCTGGGCAGACCATCGTAGAGAAAATGGGCCAGGTTCGCTCCGTCGAAACGGTCCTGGATGACCGCGACCGGGCTTTCGACTGCTACGCGCCGATATTGCTCGACGCCGCGCGGCAGGGCGCGCGAGGCGGCCGACGCCCACGCACGGCCGGATGCCGGGTCGAACCGCTGATACCCGTACGGGCCGACGAACAGCGGTCCGGGTGGCGCGATCAGCGCTTGCAGTTCCGGCCGTTCCGGCAGAGCGAGCCGGTGATTGAACGGCACCGGCGGAATGTCGGCGCGCCACTGGTTGACCGAGGCGGGCAGCAACAGCCTGCGATCGAAATCGTCCGGTCCGGGAGCGTAGTAGGCATCCCCGAACTCCGGCGCGAAACGACGGAGAAAGCCGTCGTTGATCCGCCAATCCTCGCCCACCACCTCGCGCAATTGCAATTCGGGCTCACCGACCGCGCGCCGCAGCCGCTCGAACAACAGCGTCTGATGCCCGAAATCGATCCCGCCGTGATAGTCGAGATAGCGGCCGACGAGTTCGCCGACGGCCAAATCGGGGTGTGAGAAGAGGCTGAACAGACGCGCCCGGTCGCGCTGCTTGTGGTTCATCGGTCCTCGATGCCGTCGGCCGGGAATGGTTATACAACGCCGGGAACGCATCCGCTCCCGCAAATCCGGGCCCTAGGAGATCTCCCCTCTTCGCAACACGGAGACGAAGATGGCCACGATCGGACCCTTGGAGAAAGTCCTGCTCTCGGCGGGCACGCGAGCGCGTCTTGGCGCCCGACCGGTGGGGACATGAGCGCCGCACCGGCCTGGACGGCCGGTTTGATGGGGCAAAGGGCGAGGCGGGGCACGGCTGGTTGACCGATCATTGCTGGTCCGCGATCATCGGCCGAAACCCGGGAGGGTGCGCATGTCCGGAATGCTCGACGGCAAGGCGGCGCTGATCACCGGCGGCGGCGGCGGGATTGGTCGCGCCACTGCGCTGGCGTTTGCGCGCGAGGGCGCGCGCGTGGCGATCGCCGATCTCTCGCCCGATCTGGCTGCCGAGTTGGTCGCACTGGTGAACAACGCCGGCGGTCAGGCGATCTCGATCGGCTGCGATGTCACCTCGGATGCCGAAGTCGCGGCGATGGTCCAGACCGCGATCGCCGCCTTCGGCCGGCTCGACTGCGCCTTCAACAACGCCGGCATTGCCGGGTTTCAGGTGGACGCCGCCGGCAAACGGACCGCCGAGTGGGCCGAAGCGTCGTTCGACCGCATGATCGCCGTGAACCTCAAGGGCGTGTGGCTCTGCATGCGCCACGAGCTCGAGCACATGCGCAAGAACGGCGGCGGTTCGATCGTCAACACCGGCTCGATCGCCGGCCTTGCCGGGCTGCGAACCTCTTCGGCCTATGTCGCGGCCAAGCACGGCGTGCTCGGCCTCACCAAGACCGCGGCTATCGAATATGCCCCCGACAACATCCGGGTGAACGCGGTTTGCCCCGGCTACATTCGCACGCGCATGGTTGAGGACACGATGCGCCGGCGGGGCGAGCAGATCATGGCCACCGTGCCGGCGGCGCGGCTGGGCACACCGGAGGAGATCGCCGAGATGGTGGCCTGGCTCAGCTCCGATCGCGCGAGCTTCGTAACCGGTGCCTGCTACAACGTCGATGGCGGCTACATGGCGACCTGAGGCGTCGATCGCCGCGCCATCCGCTCGGCCGCGGCAGCCGCCCGCCAGCCGAGCGCGGCGCGCGCGAAGCCGGCCGAGTAGGCGAGGCGCCAGCGGGCGCCGATCAGGAGCGGGCTCGAATTCGGAATGATCGCGGTCGGCGCGAACAGCAAGGCGACCGCGAGCCGGCGCGGCAGCGCCCGCCAGACCGCCCCGCCCTCTCCCGACAGGCGGCGCGTCACCACCGCCGAAGCGCCCTGCCAATAGAGCCGACGCAGCAGCCATCGCGGGGTCAGCCGCGCTTTCTGGATCTGATGCCGCACGACGATGCGGGGATCATAGCGGGCGCGATGTCCAGCATTTTGCAATCGCCAGGCCAGTTGCACCTCTTCATCGGACAGCAACGCCCCGCCGTAGCGGCCCACGGCCTCGCGGAACCCGCCGACCTCGCGCAGCGCGGCGACATTCACCACCATGTTGGCGGCATAGGGCTCCACCGATCGGGGCAGTTCCGCCGTGCGATACTCGCCCGGCCGATCGTGCTCGATGATCGATAGCACGCCGCGCAGCCGCGCCGGCCACCAATCGGGGAGCCGCGCCTCCCACAGCGGCAGGATGCGGCCGCCGATGACCGCGACGCGCGGCTCGGCGATCGCGCGAAGGACCGCCCGCGCCCAGTCGGGCGCCGGGATGGCGTCGTCGTCGAGATAGGCGATCCAGGGCGCCCGAGCGCAGCGCGCGCCGATATTGCGCGCGAGACTCACGCCCGGGCGCTCCACCCGCAGATGACGGACATCGGCACTCTCGGCAAGTCGCTTGACCGCCGCGGCCGCCGCCGGCGGCGAGGCGCTGTCCACCACCAGAACCTCCAGCGAGGACGGCGGCACATCCTGCCGGCGCAGCCCGTCGAGGCAGGCTTGCAGATAGGCGGGACGGTCGTGGGTGCAGACGCAGACGGTCAGGCGAGGCGGCTCCATGCGCCCGGGATAGCGGCCGCGCGTTGACAATCCGTTAGCGGGTCAGGTTCGCGCCATTTCGTGTTCGTCGCGCCGGAACGCCCAGACCTTGGTGAACTCGGCGCCCAGCAGGAAGATCTGCACCGAGTAGTAGATCCATACCAGGACCACGATGACCGAACCCGCCGAGCCGTAACTCGAAGCGATGGCGCTGCTGCCGATGTAGAGGCTGATCGCGTATTTGCCGATCTCGAACAGCAACGCGGTGACGACCGAACCCATGCCGACGTCGCTCCAATGGATATGCCGATCGGGCAACACCTTGTAGATGCCGGCGAACATCGCCACCAGCAGCGCGAACGAAAACACCAGATTGCCGAGCCGCAGGATGGTTTGCGCCCGGCCCGTAATCAGGTCGAGCCAGGTGCCGGCGGCGTGTACTGCGGCACTGAACAATAGCGAGACCACTAACAGGAAGCCGAGCGCGCCGATAAGCCCAAGCGAAAGCAGCCGCGAGCGCAGGATTTCGCCGGTGGTGAAGCCCGCCGGCTCGACCTTCCAGATCGCATTCAGCGAAGTCTGCAGTTCCACGAAGACCCCGGTCGCGGTGATGAGGAAGGTGGCGATGCCGATGAAGAAGGCGAGCCGCCCCGAGCCGGGATGGCGGAACGCACCCTCCAGCAGCGCCTGCAACGCCTGCGCGCTCTCGGTTCCCATCAGACCCGACAACTCCGTCACCACCGCGCCCTGCGCCGCCGCGCGGCCGAACACCAGGCCGGCGGCGGCGATCGCGATTAGCAGGATCGGCGCCAGCGCGAAGACGGTGTAATAGGCGAGCGCCGCACCGCGGCTGAGCGCATTGTCGTTAAAGAACTCGACGACCGTATCGCGCAGCAGAAGCCATACGCGATGCAGGAGCCGCCGCTTCCGCAAGGTCGCCGGCTACGCGGCGATGCGAACCGGCATCGCGGCGATTCCCCGGATGAAGTT
This sequence comes from uncultured Pseudomonadota bacterium, assembly GCA_963762525.1. Lineage (GTDB taxonomy): Bacteria > Pseudomonadota > Alphaproteobacteria > Acetobacterales > Acetobacteraceae > DATFDN01. Next base: position 133,373 of record CAVXKT010000005.1, on the reverse strand, counting down.
GGAGTAGATGCGCGTCGGCGCCTCCATCACCTCGATCCGCAGATCGCGCTTGAGGATTTCCTCCCACAGAATGGTCAGCTGAATCTCGGCCAACCGGGCGCCGACGCAGCGATGGATGCCGTAGCCGAACGAGAGATGCGCGCGCGGCTTGGCGCGCTCGATGATGAACTCGTCCGGCGCTTCGATCCCCTCCTCGTCGCGGTTGCCGGAGATGTACCACATGATCACCTTGTCGCCGGCGCGGATGCGCTTGCCGCCCACCTCGGCGTCGGTCAGGGCGGTGCGCCGCATGTGGATGATCGGCGACTGCCAGCGGATCGCCTCCTGCGCGAGGCTCGGGATCAGCGCCGGACTCTCGCGCAGCTTCCGGAACTGATCGGGATTTTGACTGAGCGCCCACAGCCCGCCGGAGATCGAGTTGCGAGTGGTGTCGTTGCCGCCGACGATCAGCAACACGAGATTGCCCAGGAACTCCATCGGTCGGCTGAGCAGATCCTGCGTCCCCGGGCCGTGCGCCATCATCGAGATCAGATCGGGTCGCGGCGCCTGCTTCACCCGCTCGTGCCAAAGCGCGGTCATCGCGTGCAGGCACTCGGTCAGAAGCTCCAGTCGCTTGTCGAAGGAATTGACGATCCCGCCGGCATGGATGTCCATGGTGGCGATATCCGACCAGAAGGTGAGCTTGCGACGCTCCTCGAACGGGAAGTCGAACAGGGTGGCCAGCATCTGCGTGGTGACCTCGATGGAGACCATGTCCACCCAGTCGAACACCTCATTGCGGGGCAGATCGTCGAGGATGCGGCAGACGCGCTCGCGGATGCCGACCGCCAACTTTCGCCATGTTGGTAGGCGTGAAGGTCGGCGCGACCACGCGGCGCTGGTCGGTGTGCTTCGGCGGGTCCATGGAGATGAAGCTAGGGCGTCGATGCTCCATCGGCGGGTCGGTGATGGTGATGCCGCCCAGCATCGCCTCCGAGGAAAACTCCCTATGACGCGTCTCGACATCCAGGATGTCGACATACTTGGTGACGGACCAGAACGAGCCGTACATCCCGTCCTCGCGCCAGTGGACCGGGTCCTCCCGGCGCAGGCGGGCGAAATAGGGGCCCCAGCAGTCATTCTGATAAAGCCGCGGATCGCTGACGTCGATCTGCTCGAGCGGCAGGTTTTGAGCGTCCGCGATCGGGTCCACATCCACCGGCGCGTTCATGGCCGTTCTCTCCTTGAACCGCGTGAGTTCTATGGGAAGCCGACGGCCCATTCAAGAAACCGTCCCGATCCGGGCTATCGCCCGAACCGCCGATCCCTGGCCTGAAAGGTGCGGATGGCGCGCAGAAAATCGATGCGGCGGAAGGCCGGCCAGTTGACGTCGGTAAAGTGATATTCGCTGTAAACACTCTGCCAAAGCAGAAACCCCGAAAGCCGGACCTCGCCGCTGGTGCGGATGATCAGGTCGGGGTCGGGAAGGCTGGGCGAATAGAGATGCCGCCCGATCGCCTCCGGCGTCACCACCTCGGCGGCCTCGTCGAGCGTCAGTTCCCGGGCGGCGCAGTTGCGCAGCAAGGAGCGCAGCGCGTCGGCGATCTCCTCCCGGCCGCCGTAATTGGCGGCGATGGTGAGGGTCATGCGCCGATTCGCCTCGGTGGCGCGCCGGGCACGTTCGATCGCCGCCGTCAGGCTTCCGGGCAGCAGCTCCAGCCGCCCGATCGCCTGCACGCGCACGCCCAGGCGCCGCAATCGCGGGTCGTCGGCCAACCGCAGCATCTTGGCCTCGATCGCCGCCAGGATGCCGGTGACTTCTTCCGCCGGCCGGGCGAGATTGTCGGTCGAGCAGACCCACAGCGTCACCGCTCCGACCCCGAGCGCGGCGCACCAGTCGAGCACCTCGTCGAGCTTGCCGGCGCCCACCTCGTAGATTTGCCGATAGTCGGCGAGCCCCTGGCCGCGGGCATGGCGGCGGTTGCCGTCGAGGATGATCCCCACATGGCGCGGCACCGGCCCGACGCGCACCTCGGCCAGCAATCGCGCCTCGTAATGCGCATACGCGCGGGCGGAGGCCGCCGCGGCGATCGCCCGCGCCAGATAACGCAGCCGCCGCGCCGGGCCGCCGAGCAACCGGTCGGACATCGGAGGGTCGAACGCGATCGAGATGTCGTGGTCCATGACTTGCCGTCCGCTCGACCCTGCTTACACTCGGCGTTCGCCGGTTTTCCAGTGTTCTCCGAATGAAGGCCGAATGAAGGCCGACGAGTGAAGGCAAGGCGATGCCGATCGCCGGCTCACGCCGCGACCTGCATTTCTCCGAGATAGGCCTCGCGGATTAGCGGGTTCTGTCGCAGCTCCGCGGCGGTGCCGGAGAGCACCACCTGGCCGGTCTGCAGCACATAGGCTCGGTGAGCGATCTGCAACGCCATATTCGCGTTCTGTTCGACCATGAAGATCGTGGTGCCTTGGCTGTTGATTTGCTGGATGATCTCGAAAGTCTGCTCCACGAACAACGGCGACAGCCCCATCGAGGGCTCGTCCATGCACAACAGGCGCGGGCGCGCCATCAGTGCGCGGCCCATCGCCACCATCTGCTGCTCGCCGCCCGACAGGGTTCCGGCGATCTGTGCCCGGCGCTCGCGCACGCGCGGGAACAGGCTGTAGACGCGCTCCAGATCCTGATCGAACTCCGCCCCTCGTTTGCGCAGATAGGCGCCCATCTCCAGGTTCTCGAATACCGTCATGCGCGGGAACAGCCGCCGCGCCTCCAGCACCGGGGCGATGCCGCGCTTGACGCGGTCGGCGGTGGCCAGCCGCTCGATCGGAATGTCCTCGAAGATGACCGTCCCGCGCGCCGGGCGCACCACCCCCATGATCGTCTTCATGGTGGTGGATTTTCCGGATGCGTTGCCGCCCAGCAGGCAGACGATCTCGCCCCGCTCGATCGTATAATTGACCTGCTTCAGCACGTGCAGGTCGCCGTAATATGTATCGACGTCCTTGAATTCAAGCAACATTCGCGCCGGCCTCCACCCCGCCGGCGTGCGCCGCCTGCGCATTGCGGCCCAGATAGGCGCGCAGCACCTCCTCGTCGCGCCGCACCTCGTCGGGTCGGCCCTTGGCGATCACGTCGCCATGGTCGAGCACATAGACGGTGTCGGCGAGCGTCGTCACCACGTCGAGCTTATGCTCGATCAGCAGGACCGTCAGCCCGAGCTGCTTCAGCGCCTTGATCTGCTCGGCCAGTTCAAGCGTCTCGGCCGGGTTCATGCCGGCGGTCGGCTCGTCCAGCAGCAGCAGCTTCGGATTGGAAGCTAGCGCGCGCGCGATCTCGGTGCGCCTGCGGTTGGCGTAGGAAAGGCCGCTCACCGCCTGGTCAACGCGCGGCACCAGCCGGTTGCCGAATACGGCGAGAATTTCCATCACCCGGGAGCGCGCCGCCTTCTCCTCGCGCCGCGTCCATGGCGGATGCAGGACGGCGGCGACGGCCCCGGTGCGCAGCCGCGCGTGATGGCCGATCAGCACGTTCGTCATCACCGAGAGGTTGGGGAACAGCCGGATGTTCTGGAACGTCCGCGCGATCCCCTTGGCGAGGATGGCATGATCGGCGAGCCCGAGAATCTCCTCGCCATGGAAGCGGATGCTGCCGGAATCGGCCGGCACCAATCCGGTCATGACGTTGAACAGCGTCGATTTGCCCGACCCGTTGGGGCCGATCACCGCCACCACGCCGCCCTGCGGCACGTCGATGTCCACCGCGTTCAACGCCACCAGTCCGCCGAACTTCACCGTCACCCCGCGCACCGCGAGCGCCGTCCCGCCCTCGGCCAGGTTGCCGCCGGGAAAGCGCAGCCGGATATGGTCGGTGCCGCGCACCACCGCCGCATTCTGCTGTTCGAACGAGAGTTCCGCCGTCGGACGGAAGGCGGGGATCAGTCCCTGGCGGCGGAACAGCATCATGAACACCAGGATGATGCCGAAGATCAGCTCGATCGAGGGCACCAGATCGAGATGCGAGAGCCACGCATTACCGACCGCTTCGCCCAACGCGTTCAGCCATCCGGTGAGGTCTTGCAGCCACCACGATTGCAGCAATTGCAGGAACATCGCGCCGACGACCACGCCCCAGATGCTGCCGATGCCCCCGAAGACGACCATCACCAGGATCATCACCGAAACCGGGAAGCCGAACATATCGGGGGTCGCGGTCTGCAGCTTGGCGACGTAGAACACCCCGGTCGCGCCGGCGAAGGCGGCGCCGATGGCGAACGCCAGCAGCTTGTATCGGGTGCGGTTGACGCCCATGGCGCCGGCGGCGATCTCGTCCTCGCGGATCGCCATCCAGGCGCGGCCGATGCGACTGTCGCGCAATCGGGCGCTGATGAACAACAGCAATGCCACGAGCCCGACCGCGACATAGTAGTAGGGCGTGGCGTTGACGCCGAAGCCGTGGCCGAAGAAGCTCGGCGCGCGCGATGCCGTTCAGCCCCGCCGCGCCGTTGGTAAGGTCGGACCAGTTGCGGAAGACGATCGGCACGATTTCGCCGAAGCCGAGCGTCACGATCGCCAGATAGTCGCCGCGCAGCCGCAAGGTGGGAAAGCCGAACAGGATGCCGGAGATCGCCGCGATCACCGCCGCCACCGGCAACGCCAGCCAGAACGATAGCGTAAAATGCACTACGCTGCCGCCGCTCTCGCCCGCCATCTTGGCGATAAAGCCGAGCGTTGCGAGCCATTGGTAGGAGTCGCTCCACGCCGGATGCAGCTGGAAGGAGTTGAGAATGCCGTAGGTGTAGGCGCCGATGGCGAAGAACGCGGCATAGCCGAGATCGAGCAGCCCGGCGAAGCCCACCACGATATTGAGCCCCAGCGCCAGGGTGGCGAAGGCGAAGGCATTGGCCAGCGCGTCGACATCGGCGTCGTTGCTGTGGTAGACCGGAAAGAACAGCGCGGCGACGGCGATCGCAAGGATCAGGATATGGCGATGCCAAGCCGGCCTTAACCAGGCGGGCATGGCGCGGAACCGGCCGATGGCGGCCGGTCCGCTTGAGGGGATGGCGTTCCTCCAGCTCATGGCATCAGCTCACGATTTGGTCGGGGCAAGCCGGCCGAACAGGCCGGAGGGTTTGAGCACCAGCACCAGCACCAGGATCGAGAAGATGATCACGTCCGCCCACGAGGCGCCGATCACCTGTCCGCCGAAGGCCTCGATCAGGCCGATCAGCACGCCGCCCACCATCGCCCCCGGCACATTGCCGATGCCGCCCAGCACGGCGGCGGTGAAGGCCCTGAGGCCGGCGGTGAAGCCGATGATGAAGCTGGTGAAGTTGTAGTAGAGGCCGAAGATCATGCCGCCCGCGCCGGCCAGCGCCGAGCCGAGAAAAAACGCGGTCAGGATGACCTTGTCCACCTCCACGCCCATCATCCGCGCCGCCTCCGGGTCCTGCGCGGTGGCGCGCATCGCCTTGCCGAGGCGCGATCGTTGCACGAACAGCCATAATCCGCCCATCAGCACGATGGAGACGATCCAGATCAGCACCTGGCGCAACTCGAGCACCGCCCCGCCCAGGTGCCAGCGGACCGACGGCAGCGGATTGGGGAAGTTCTTCGAGTCCGCGCCCAAGGTGAGCACGACGATGTTGAACAGGATGTAGGAGATGCCGATGGTGGTGATCATCGCCGCCGGGCCGGTGACGTTGCGCAGCGGACGCAGCGAGTAGCGCTCGATCGCCGCGCCGAGCACGCCCGAGAACAGCATGGTGGCGAGCAGCGCCGCCAGCAGCACGCCGGCCAGCGGCAGCCCGGACAGGATCACGCTCTGGCCGGACAGTCCGAACGACTGCAACACGTACATGGCGACGAACGAGCCCACCATGAACACGTTGAAATGCGCGAAGTTGATCAGCTCGAGGATGCCATAGACCAGCGTGAACCCCAGCGCCAGGAGCGCGTACATCGCTCCCAGGCTGAGACCGTTGATCGCCTGCTGGAGCCAAAGGTCATAGACCGTCATTCAAGATCCCCGGGTCAGGCCTGTGGCGCCACGCCGATGTAGTGGATATTGCGCCGCGATGTCGTCGAGCGGCTTCGAAGTGTCCTTGCGGATTTGGAAGACGCTGACGGTGCGATCCTTGATGTCGCCGTTCTGGTCGAACGCCACCACGCCCTGAATTGTCGAGCACCTGCGCGGTCTGGATGGCGTCGCGCACCGTACTGTGGTTGACCGGTTGGTGGTCGGCGGCCAGCCGCTTCACGGCGTCGATGATGACGAGCGCGGCGTCATAGCCGGTGATGGTGTAATCTTCCGGCGACTCGCCGTACCTGGCCTTGAATGCCTGAACGAACTTCTCCGCCTTGGTGTCTTCGGTCATGTGCGGCGAGGCGCTGGTCGCATACCAGCCCTCGGCCGCCGGGAAGCCGGCCGCGGTCAGCATCTCCGGCCCGAGCATGCCGTCGCCGCCCGCTTTGATGACGTTCGGGATGATCTCGTAGGACTGCTTGGCGAGCTTCACCCCGGCTTGACCGACGCCGCCGTAATAGATAGCGTCGGGGTGCAGCGACTTGATCTTGGTGAGCACGGCCGTGTAGTCGGCGGCCTTGGGGTCGAGCCGATCGCGGCCCAGCACCTTGATGCCGTCCTTCTCCGCCTGGCGCTGGTAAGCGTCTGCCATGCCGACCCCGTAGGCGCCGCTGTCGTCGAGGATGTAGACCGTCTCCACGTGCAGGTCGTTGGCCATGTAGTTGGCCATGTTCGGACCCTGGAAGGCGTCGGTCGTCACCGTGCGGAAGTAGATCGGCTTGCCGGCGGGACGGTACTGCGCGGCGAATTTCGGGTCGGAGATGTCGGGATTGGTGGACGACGGCGTGATGATCGCGAGATCGCCCTGGCTCAGGATCGGCGCCATCGCCTTGCCCGATCCCGACATCTGCGGGCCGATGGCGGCGATCATCTGCTTATCGGCGACCATCTTGCGAGCGTTGGTCGCCGCCTGCACCGGGTCGTACTGCCCGGCTGTCGCGGTGGCGTCATCGAAGGCCACCACGTCGAACGTGTAGCCGGGGACCGTGTTTTCCTTGTTGGCCTGATCGAAGGCCATCTTCGCGCCGTCGAGGATCAGCGTGCCGCCGTGCGAGTCCGCCCCGGTGAGCGACAGGTTCACGCCGACCTTCACGACGATGCCGTTCTCCGCCCGAGCCGTCGCTGTGCGTCCCAAGGCGGTGCCCGACCGCCGCGCCGGCGATCAACTTTGCGGCCGCTCGACGAGTGATCATGTTACCCTCCCCGGTTGCTTATTGTTTGGCCGATCGCGGCCGGGGAGCATTTCGCTCCCCGACCGGAACCGCCGATCGCCCGCCACCACGGCCGATCGCAGACGGTCATTGATGTTTCCGTTCAGGCCTGCGGCGCCACTCCGATGTACTTGAACTGCGCCGCCATATCGTCGAGCGGCTTCGAGGTGTCCTTGCGGATCTGGAACACGCTGACCGTGCGATCCTTGATGTCGCCGTTCGGGTCGAACGCGATCACCCCCTGGATGGTCGGCATGTTGGCGCTCTGGATGGCGTCGCGGACCGTCTCGTGATTGACCGGCTTGCCAGCCTTCACCAGGCGCTTGACCGAATCGATGATGACCAGTGCCGCATCATAGGCGGTGATCGTGTAGTCGTCCGGCGACTCGCCGTATTTCGCCTTGAACGCCTGGACGAACTTCTCCGCCTTGGTGTCCTCGGTCATGTGCGGCGAGGCGTTGGTCGCATACCAGCCCTCGGCGGCCGGGAAGCCGGCGGCGGTCAGCATCTCCGGCGTCTGCAGGCCGTCGCCGCCCGCCTTGATGACGTCGGGGATGATGTCGTAGGCCTGCTTCGCCAGTTTCACGCCGGCCTGCCCGACCCCGCCGTAATAGATTGCGTCCGGATGCAACGACTTGATCTTGGTGAGAACGGCGGTGTAGTCGGAGGCCTTCGGGTCGAGACGGTCGCGGCCCAGCACCTTGATGCCGTCCTTCTCCGCCTGGCGCTGGAAGGCATCGGCCATGCCGACGCCGTAGGCGCCGCTATCGTCGAGGATGTAGACCGATTTCACATGCAGGTCCTTGGCCATGAAATTGGCCATGTTCGGACCCTGGAAGGCGTCGGTGGTGACGGTGCGGAAGTAGATCGGCTTGCCGCCCGGGCGATACTGCGCGGCGAATTTGGGATCGGAGATGTCCGGATTAGTGGACGACGGCGTAATGGTCGCCACTTCCCCCTGGCTCAGGATCGGCGCCATCGCCTTGCCGGATCCCGACATCTGCGGACCGATGGCGGCGATGACCTGCTTGTCCGCGACCATCTTGCGGGCGTTCGTCGCCGCCTGCACCGGATCGTATTGCCCGGCGGTGGCGGTGGCATCGTCCATCGGCACCACCTGGAAGGTATAGCCGGGAACCGCGTTCTGCTTGTCCGCCTGATCGAAGGCGAGTTCGGCGCCGTCGAGGATGAGCTTGGCGCTATGCGAATCGGCGCCGGTCAGCGATAAATTCACCGCTACCTTGAGCACCTTATCGGCGGCTTCGGCCGCACCGATGCCGCCCAGGCTCGCCGCGGCGGCGGCCGAAGCGATGAGTTGGGCGGCTGCCCGACGTGTGATCATTACCTAATTCCCTCCAAGGCACCCCGGATGACAGCGACGCAATATCCGTGCCGGTCGCCACGCGAATTCCGGCCCCGAGCAATGCGCCGCAGCCCTACCCTTCTCACGAAGTCGCGCTCGCGAAAAGCCCCCATGATGCGGGAATTGCGATCGAGCCGGCTCTGGCAAGCGAAGCCGGGATGGTTAATGCTGTGTTCCGGCGGCGCCCTTAGCTCAGCTGGATCAGAGCAACAGACTTCTAATCTGTGGGTCGGTGGTTCGAGTCCACCAGGGCGCGCCAGTGATTTTCGGTCCAGCCCGGAGGCCGGGAGCGCCCGCACGGGTCGCGGCCCGAGAGATGCCTTGGCCGTGCCGGATCGATCAGGCCTCGGTCAGCTCCTTGTCGCGGACAGGCGCTTCCTCATCCCTTCGGATATCGGCCGCACGCTTCGGGGGCTCCCGCCGGGCGACCCAAATCTCCGGCGGGGCGTCGAGCGACGTCAACCATAATTCCCGTGACTTGGCCCAGAGCTCCGGCGGCCGGCATGTCAACACCCCATCAATTGCCACTCCCATACAAATATCACCCCGATCCAAACATCCGCAAGAAATGCGTTACGATGCCGTCAAAACGGGCTCCGAAGGCGCTGATCCCGGCCTTGTGACCGCAAGCGGGGTTTCAGTCGCGCCCGGCGACGACCTTCGCCGTCGCCCCGCTCAGCGCACCCAGCTTGGCGCCGGCTTGCACCTTCGCTTGCAGTTCCACGCCGCGCCCCTGCCGGGCGATCGCCTCGCGCGCCTCGTCCGCCGCCTCGTCGGCGCCCAGGATCAGCACCCCGCTTTCGTCGCACAGCACCGCGTCGCCCGGCATCACGACGGCGCCGCCGATCGCCACCGGCCGGTTCAGCCGCCCGCCCAGGTCGTAGAGGCGGGTGGTGATCGGCGCGAGGCCGCGACACCAGATCGGAAAATCCGAGGCCTCGATCTCCTCGAGGTCGGTGCACGGTCCGTCCACCACGCCCGCCTTGGCGCCGGCGGCCTTGGCGGCGACCGTGACCCCGCCGCCCCAACAGGCGTGCCGATCGTCGCCCAGCCGATCCACGAGCAGGATATCGCCCGGCCGCAGCAGCCCGAGCGCATGATGGAGCAGCGTCGAATCGGGGCCCGGAATAGCCAGCGTGACCGCGGTTCCGGCGACGCGGCGGCCCGCCAACAGCGGGCGGATGGCACGCTCGCAAAAGCCCCAATGCCGCCAATGCCCGATGGTCGCCGTTTCCGCTTGCTCCAGCAGCCCGAGGACCTCCGCGCTGATCGAATCCGGCATCGGTCCGATCTCGTATTTCGCCATCACACATCCCCCTGGTCAGCCCGCGGACGGCAGCACCTTCGCACCGGTCGGCGCCAGTTCCAGCCGTCGCTCCGGATGCACGAACAGCCACAGAACCGCGCCGCACAGACCGGCGAGCGCAATCCCCAGCAGCGCCCCCGACCAGCCGCCGGTCCATCGCACCAGCAGCGCGATCAGTACCGGCCCGACGAAGCCCGACGCATTGCCGAGAAAGTTGGTCCAGCCGGTCACGACGCCGGTCGCCGCGCCGGCAATGTCCTGACAGGCCGACCAGATGGAGACCTGCGTGAGGCCGATGGCGCCGAGCGAGACGCAGAGCAGCGCCATCATCAGCGCCGGATTTGCGGTCTCGGCCGCAGAAATGAGCCCGCCTGCGCTCACCACGAAGCCGAGGATGGCGGCGGGGACGCGCGCGCGCCAGACCGAGCCGGTGGCGCGCAGCACCCGATCGGCGAGACCGCCGGCGAGGAACACCATGCAGAACAACGCAACCCACGGGAGCGAAGCGAAGATCCCCATCGATTTAAGCGAGAAATGGCGTGCCTGTACCGAGGTAGGTCGGCAGCCAGGAGGTGTAGAAGCTCTGGATCAGGATCAGGAAGAAATACTGTAGCCCGATCGCCCAGAACTGGGCCGAGCGGAACAGCACCGGCCAGGCATCGCGCGGGGTCGCCGGCGGCTCGGGCTCCCGCGCCGCCATGATCAGGGCCGCCTCCCCGCGCGAGACGCGCGGATGCTCGGCCGGTTCGTCGCGGAAGAACACCCACCAAGCCAGGCCGAGCAGCGATGCCGAGGGCGCCGAACGCGTAGAAGACGAAGCGCCAGCCGAAGCCCAGCATCACCGCGGTGGTAACCGGCGCGGCGATGATCGGGCCGAGATAGAGGCCCGCCAGCAACACCGAATTGCCCTTGGCGCGCTCACGGCGCGGAAACCAACGCCGCAGGGCCAGAACCGAGGCCGGCCAGTCGGCCGATTGCCCGACACCGAGGGCTGCGCGGATGGCGATGAATGACCCCAGATTGAACCCGAGCGGGGTCGCCGCGGTCAGCAGCGACCACAGCAAATTCGCCCAGTAGAGGGCGCGCCGCGGCCCGATCCGTTCCGCGAGCCATCCGGCCGGCACTTGCAGAAACGCGTAGGTCCAGGAGAAGCTGGTCAGAATCAGCGACATCTCGACCAGGGTGAAGCCGTATTCCTGCTGGATGACCGGGGCTGCTACCACGATCGCCGTGCGATCAAGCGACATCACGAAGGTGATCGGCCCGATCAGCAGCCATGCCATCCACCAGCGAAACCGGCCCATGGCACTCACCCCAGCAGATGCGTCGGGATCCGCAACCCCAGCCGCAGCGGCACCTCCCATAGCTCGCGGGCCTGGCGCACCGGCCGGAAGCCGGCCCGCATATAGCCCGGCAGCGCTCGCGGATGATCGGCGGTGCAGGTGTTCACCGTCATCGCCCGGGTACCGCGCGACCACGCCAGATCCACCGCCCGCCCCAGGAAGGCGCTGCCCAGGCCCCTGCCGATCGCGTGCGGCAGCAGGCCGAAATAGCTGAGATTGACCTCCGGCCAGGCCCGCTGATCAAGCTCGAAGAAGCCGCAAGGCTCGCCGGCCTCGTACAGCACGTGAATCGAGACCAGCGGGTCGCGCAGCAGCGCCGAGAGATCGATGTCCGGCATCGCTCGCCGCAGCCACCAGACGTAGTCGGCGCCCACGGCATTGTAGAGATAGCGGTAGAACCCGACGGTGCAGCCGGTCGCGTGCACGAGCTGGCAACCGAGCGGCAGCGCCGGCGCTTGTTCCCGCGGCGGCCGATCCATACGCAAGAACGTCACCGTGACAGCGACGCGCGCCACCGGCTCCATCCGCCGGCGGCCTCAGTCGTCGAGGAAGCTGCGCAGCTTGCGGCTGCGGCTCGGGTGCTTCAGCTTGCGCAACGCCTTCGCCTCGATCTGGCGGATGCGCTCGCGCGTGACGTTGAACTGCTGGCCGACCTCCTCCAGCGTGTGGTCGGTGTTCATGCCGATGCCGAAGCGCATCCGCAGCACCCGCTCCTCGCGCGGCGTGAGCGACGACAGGACACGCGTCGTCGCTTCGCGCAAATTGGCCTGCACCGCCGCTTCCAGCGGGATGACCGCCGCCTTATCCTCGATGAAGTCGCCGAGATGGCTGTCCTCCTCGTCGCCGATCGGCGTCTCCAGGCTGATCGGCTCCTTGGCGATCTTCAAGACCTTGCGCACCTTCTCGAGCGGCATACCGAGCTTCTCGGCCAGTTCCTCCGGTTGCGGCTCACGGCCGATCTCGTGCAGCATCTGGCGCGAAGTGCGGACCAGCTTGTTGATGGTCTCGATCATGTGCACCGGAATGCGGATGGTGCGCGCCTGATCGGCGATCGAGCGGGTGATCGCCTGCCGGATCCACCAGGTCGCGTAGGTGCTGAACTTGTAGCCGCGGCGATACTCGAACTTGTCCACCGCCTTCATCAGGCCGATATTCCCTTCCTGAATAAGATCAAGGAATTGCAGGCCGCGGTTGGTGTATTTCTTGGCAATCGAGATCACCAGGCGCAGATTGGCCTCGATCATCTCCTTCTTGGCGCGCGCCGAATCCCGCTCGCCCCGGCTCACGGTCATGAACACGCGGCGGAACTCGCTGATCGGCAGGCCGGCATCGTTGGCCACCGCGGCGATCTGGGCGCGGGTATCGCTTACCTGGTTCGGGTCCTTGGTGGCGAAAGCCTTCCAGCCGCGTCCGGCCAGCTTGCTCACCCGATCGAGCCAGTTCGGGTCGAGTTCGCTGCCGCGATACTGCTTCAGGAAGTCCTCGCGGGGAACCTTGCAGGATTCCGCCATCCGCAGCAGCGAACCCTCGAGCGATGTCAGCCGATGGTTGAGCTGCTTGAGCTGGGTGACCAGTTCCTCGATGCGGTTATTGTGCAGCCGCACCTGGCCGACCTTCTCGACCAGTTCCTCGCGCGCCTTCTCGTAAGTCTTTTCCGAACGTGCGTTGACCTCCTCGCCGTGGGTCATCGTCTCCAGACGGCGCGACTGCATCTTGCCCAGGCGCTTATAGAGGCCCTCGATCTCCTCGAAGGTCGCCAGCACCTCGGGTTTCAGCTTCTCCTCCATCGCCGAAAGCGACAGCCCGGGTCCCTCCCCCTCGTCCTCCGGCTCCTCCTCACCCGCCGCGGCGGCATCGAAGCCGTCGCGCGCGGCGGCCGTATCCGCCTCGCCGGCGCCGCCGCCCTGGGTCGCCTCCAGATCGATGATGTCGCGCAGCAGCGTCCGCCCGGCCTTCAGCTGGTCGTGCCAGGTGACGATGGCGCGAAACGTGAGCGGGCTCTCGCACAGGCCGCCGATCATCATGTCGCGGCCGGCCTCGATCCGCTTGGCGATGGCGATCTCACCCTCGCGCGAGAGCAGCTCGACGGTGCCCATCTCGCGCAGGTACATGCGCACCGGGTCATCGGTGCGCCCGATGTTCTCCTCATCGATGTTGCCCGGCGGCTCCTCCGCCTCGCCCTCGGCCTCCGCCTTCTCCGGCTTGACGGCCGGCGCCTCGCTCTCCTCGCTCTCCTCGCTCTCGACGACCTGGATGCCCATCTCATTGAGATTGGCCATCACGTCCTCGATCTGCTCGGAGCTGCTGTGCTCGGCCGGCAACACGGCATTCAGATCGTCAAAGGTGATGTAACCGCGATCACGGCCCTTCGCGATCATCCGCTTCACGGCGGCGGACTGCACGTCGAGCAGGGTGGTATCGACATCAGGCTCCGCGGTAGCGGTGTCGGCGGCGGCGGTCGGCTTTGTCGCCATTCTCAAACTACTCCCGAAAACACAATGGACTCCCGAAGACACACTTGCGGCGGCGTCAAAACCCCGGGTCCTCGGGCTCCGCTGCCGTCACCCGATCCAATGCCAAATTCAACGCGATCAGCCGATGCTGCGTTGCCGCGTTCATGTCGGCTCCGGCAGCCTGTTGCGCCGCGGCGCGTTCTTCGAGCAGCCGGGGAAGGTTCATCAGCCCGAAAATGTGCCACCAACCCGCCTCGGCTTCGCTCGGCATCGCGTCGGCGCGAGCAAATGCGGGCGCCAACGCCCGAATTTGCTTCGCCTCCGCCATCAATCCGGAAATCGTGAGGTGGTTCGTCAGCCCGGCCGAGTCAAGCACATCAGCCTGTTCGGCCCAGTCCAGCAGCGCCGCGCGCAGCCGCGCGCAATCGGCCGGCAGCGCCACCTCGGTGAAGGCGTGCTCGACGTCGCGCAGCAAGCCGGGATGGGCCAGCAGCGCCGCCGTCAGAATTCGACCCCGCTCGGCGCGGGTAGCGGTCTCCGAGATCGCCGGCCGCGGCGGCACCGGCTTGGGCCGGCCCCCGTTGCGCGATCGGCGCTCGGCAAAGAAGCGGTCCAGCAGGGCGCGACGATACTCGGCCGACAGCGCGCGGTCGGGAATGCGCCGAGCGGCGTCATCGATACGGGCCCGCAAGGCGGCGCGTTGCTCGGGACCGGAACCGCCGGCCGACTCGCGCAGCCAATCGAATAGCATCTCCACGAGCGGTCGCGCCTTATCCAGCACGGCGCCCAGGGCCGCCGGTCCCTGCCGCCGCATCAGGCTATCCGGGTCCTCGCCCTCGGGGAGCGCGGCGAAGGCGAGGCTCCGATCGGGACCGAGCAGCGGCAATGCCAGATTGGCCGCGCGCATGGCCGCACGCCTGCCCGCCGGGTCGCCGTCGAAGCTCAGGACGGGTAGCGGCGAGAGGCGCCACAACTCGGCCAATTGCTCCTCGGTCAGCGCCGTCCCGAGCGGCGCCACCGCCCCCGCAAAACCCGCCTGATGCAGCGCGATCACGTCCATATAGCCTTCGACCACGACGACCCGCCGGTCGCGGGCGGCCCGCGCCAGATCGAGCCCGTACAGCCCGTGCCGCTTGGAAAACAGCGCCGTCTCCGGGCCGTTGAGGTATTTCGGCTGGCCATCGCCCAAGATCCGCCCGCCGAAGCTGATGGGCCGGCCGGCGCGGTCGCGGATGGGAAACATCAGCCGCTCGTAGAACATCTCGCGCGCCCGCCCCCCATCGGGATCGGGACGCAGCAGCCCGGCCGCCTCCATCAGCGTCGGATCGACCCCCTCGCGCGCCAGATCGGCGGCCAGCGCTCCCCGGCCGGGGCCGGACCAGCCGAGGCCGAAGCGGCGGATGGTCGCCTCGCTCAGGCCGCGCGCCGAGCAGGTAGTCGAGCGCACGCCGTCCCTCCGGCAGGAACAGCCGGCGCTGGAAGCCGGCGGCCGCCAGATCGAGAACCGCGACCAGATCGTGACGCCGCCGCTCGGCCTCGGCGGCCCCCGGTGAGGGCTTCGGGACTTCCAACCCGGCCGCCGCCGCGAGCCGCTCGACCGCCTCGGGGAAAGTCGCCCCCTCGGTCTGCATGACGAAGGCGATCGCATCGCCATGCGCCCCGCAGCCGAAGCAGTGATACCCGTCGTCGTAGAGATAGAAGCTCGGCGTCTTCTCGGCGTGGAACGGGCAGCAGGCCCGCCATTGCTTGCCGGCGCGCTCGAGCTTCACCCGCCGGCCGATCAGCGGCGCAAGCGGCGTGCGCAGCCGCAATTCGTCGAGGAACGCCGCCGGCAGGGCCATCAGGCGCCGAGCCGAGCCTTCACCAGCGGACCGGCCCGCGCCATGTCGAGCGCGGCGCCATGCCGCGCCTTCAGGGCGGCCATCACCTTGCCCATCTCCTTCGGCGACGCCGCCCCGGTTTCCGCCACGGCTTCGTCCACGGCCAGCACCACTGCTGCATCATCAAGAGCTTGCGGCAGAAAGCTTTCGATCACGCCGATCTCGGCCTCCTCCTTGGCCACCAGATCGGGACGATCGCCCCGCCGATAGAGCTCCACCGATTCGCGGCGTGACTTCACCATGCTCCGCAACATCGCCATCACCTCGGGGTCGGAAACCCGCTCGACGCCCTTAGGCCGGGCGGCGATATCGGTGTCCTTCAGCCTCGCCAGGATCATCCGCAAGGTGGAGACGCGGGGCGCGTCGCGTGCCTTCATGGCGGCGCTCAATGCCTCGCTGAAACGCTCCCGCATCTGCATCTGTATTCCCCGCAGTTCCGCCACTTATACTCCCGGGGCGGCGAATCGCGGAGGGTGGTTCGCCAGGCACGGAGATTCCACCATGGCGGTCCCAGTCACCATCACCCGGCCCAAGTGGATGACCGACTTCCGCGACTTCATCATGCGCGGCAGCGTCGTCGACCTCGCCGTGGGCATCGTCATTGGCGTGGCGTTCACCGGAGTCATCAACAGCCTGGTCAAGGACATCATCAATCCCGCCATCGGCCTGCTCACCGGCGGGATCGACTTCTCCAACTATTTCATCCCCTTGAACGGGCAGCACTACGCCACCCTGGAAGCGGCGCGGGCGGCCGGGGCGGCGACCCTCAACATCGGCCTGTTCGTCAACTCGATCATCAACTTCCTGATCATCAGCTTCGCCATCTTCTGGGTCGTCAAGGCACTGACGAAGCTGCATGTCCGCAAGGAGCCCGCCCCCACAGGGCCGACCACCTCGGAAGTGCTGCTGACCGAGATTCGCGACGAGTTGCGGGTTCGGCCGGTTTGAGAAATTCTTTCCGGCGCCCCGCGCCCTGCTTGCCTCGGGAAAGAAGTTCCCGTTACAAGGCGGCGTGGCCTTAACCGTTGACCAGATCATCGACCGCCTCGGCGGTGCCGAGTCCGCCGCGCGGCTCAACGGCGTCGGCACCGAAGCGGTGCGCAAATGGCGGCAGGCGCGAGCCATACCTTCGCGCCACTGGCACCGGGTCATCGCCGCCACCGGCCTGCGGCTCGCCGATCTCTCCGGAATCGCGGAGACCGAGATGGCGGAACGCCCGGCCTCGGACGGACCGCCGGGGCAAGCCGACGCGGCGCTGGTGCTCGCCGACGGCACGGTGTTCTGGGGCCGCGGTTTCGGGGCGCGGAGCGAAACGGCACCGGCCGAGGTCTGTTTCAATACCGGCTTGACGGGATATCAGGAGACGCTGACCGATCCCTCCTATGCCGGACAGATCATCACCTTCACCTTCCCCCATATCGGCAATGTCGGCGCCAACGGCGAGGATTTGGAGGCGGACGCCATCGCCGCGCGCGGTCTGGTGGTGAAGCAGGACGTAACCGAGCCTTCGAGCTGGCGCGCCGCCCGATCGCTCGACGCCTGGCTGCGTGCGCAAGCCATCCCCGGCATCGCCGGGGTGGACACGCGTGCGCTCACCCTCCGCATCCGCGACCTGGGCGCTCCCAACGGCGTGCTCGCCTTCCCCGCGGATGGACGCTTCGACATCCCGGCACTGGCGGGGCGTGCCGCCGCCTGGCCGGGGCTCGAGGGGATGGATCTGGCGCGCGAGGTGACGTGCCGGCAGACCTATGCGTGGGACGAAACCCGATGGTCCTGGCCCGAGGGGACCGGACGGCAGACGGCGCCGCGCCATCATGTCGTCGCGGTGGATTACGGCGCCAAGCGCAACATCCTCCGTTCGCTGGCCTCCGCCGGCTGCCGGGTGACGGTGGTGCCGGCAACGGCGAGCGCCGAGGACATCCTTCGCCACCGGCCGGACGGCGTTTTCCTATCCAACGGCCCCGGCGATCCTGCGGCGACGGCGGATTATGCCGTCCCGGCGATAAACGGCGTGCTCGAAGCGGGCATTCCGCTGTTCGGCATCTGCCTCGGCCATCAGCTGCTGGCGCTGGCCCTGGGCGCGCGCACCTACAAGTTGGCGCGCGGCCATCGCGGCGCCAACCAGCCGGTGAAGGAGCTGGCGACCGGCCGGGTGGAGATCACCAGCCAGAATCATGGCTTCGCGGTCGATGCCGAGAGCCTGCCGCCCACCGCCCGGGTGACGCATGTGAGCCTGTTCGACGGCTCCAACGAGGGTCTCGTCTGCACCGATCGTCCCGCCTTCAGCGTGCAATATCATCCGGAGGCGAGCCCAGGGCCGAGCGACAGCCGGCACCTGTTCCGCCGCTTCGTCGCCATGATGGAGGGCGGCTGATGGACGCGCGGGAGGCGGTGCTGGCGGCGGCGCAAACGGGGCTGCGGGCGGACGACGCCGAGGCGGGGTTTGCGGCGATCCGCGCGACGACGGGGACCGCGTTCTCGGATGCGGAGCTCGCCCGCGCCGTGGCGCTGAGCGTCGCCGAGCGGCTGGTGCGCGATCCGGTCCGCCTGCCCCCGGGGTCGCTGCAATGCCACTGGCACCTGCAACTCGCCGATTAGCGCCGCGGCTGAGCAGTGCCTGCGGATCGATTTCGTGCCCATAGATCCGCCGCTTCGATCGCCCGCCGGAGCCGCACAACGATTTCGGCGACGGGGAGAGTGCAGGTCAGTGAACGCTGGAACGAGAGCGCCGTGGCGCCCGGCTCGGCCTAGATAACCTTGGCGATTTGTTTGCTGTCCGTCACGCGCGAGCGCCGACCGCACCGGAAGCATTCAGGAAGCGCATCGCCTGCTCGGCGAATAGACCGGGATATTGGAAAATGGCCCCGTGATCAGCGTCCGGATAGAGCGACAAGAACCCGTCGGCAGGTTCCGGGCGAGGAGGAGTGAGTTGATGCTGGGCACCATGACGTCCTGATTGCTGTTGGCGATGAACATCGGCTGCCGGATTGCTTTCAGGCTCGAATAATCTCCGCCATTGGGCGCGCCCCAGGCCCCGATGGCCTGCAATTGCGCATCCCGAACCTCCGTGCCCGCCGGGCCGTCCGGCTCGGCCGTGCGACCGCCCAGGCGCTGCAAGAAGGCCCGGCCCGCGGCCTGGCTCGTCTCGGTATGCGCAAAGAAGAGGTAGAGCAGGTCTTCCGGACCCGGCGTATCGACCGCGGCGTGCGCAACGACATCGTCCGCGT
Source organism: uncultured Pseudomonadota bacterium (assembly GCA_963762525.1). Classification (GTDB taxonomy): domain Bacteria; phylum Pseudomonadota; class Alphaproteobacteria; order Acetobacterales; family Acetobacteraceae; genus DATFDN01. The sequence goes on along the minus strand of CAVXKT010000005.1, from coordinate 114,526 downwards.
AGCCGTCCACGCCCTGACCGCCGCGCGGGCCGGTGCCGGCGAGCACGAGCCGATGGACCAGGGACGGATAGTCGAGCGTGACCTGTTGCGCCACGAACCCGCCGAGCGAGAAGCCGAGAAGGTCCACCGTCCTCAGGTTGAGTGCCTCCACGAAGGCTGCGACGTGACGGGCCATAACGGAGACGCTCGTTGCCGGAGCACCGCTGGAACCGCCGACGCCGGCATTGTCGAACAGGATGACCTCGTGGCGCTCGGCCAGCGCGTTGGTGACCGCCGGATCCCAATTGTCCATCGTTCCTCGAAAGTGCTGGAGGAGCAGGATCGGAAGTCCTCCTGCCTTGCCGAAGCGACGATAGGCGTACCGCTGTCCGTTCACGTCGATCGTTCGATTGGGAGTAGTCTCATGAGTATCGGGCATCAACAGCTCCTTTGATGAACTGATCGAAGTCCAGGCGGCGGGCTCCGTCGCAAGCCGTGACGCTGAGCGATCCACCGTTCCGGCCAGTGAGTCGCGCAACGCGGCGTGCGTCTGCCGGTATTCGGCGGCGAGTGTCAGGTCCGCCCGACTGTCGGCACGTCCAAGCCGTCCAGTCCCTTGAGCCTGAAGATTGCGTAGGAGAGCGCCCACGCGGCAAGGAACGTTCCGACAATGGCGAAGCCGAGATAGTTGAAGTTGTCGCTGAGCGGCGGCGGACTGATCGAGATCGAGCTGAGCGACGGCGTGCGAGTTCGCGTCGATGGCGACGTGAGCCTGGCGGCACTCCGGCGGGTGCTGACGGCGCTGCGCGGATGATCGCGCCGCCGGCGGGGGTCAGGATCTGGCTGGTCGCCGGAGCGACCGACATGCGGCGCGGCTTCGACGGGCTGGCCGCTCTGGTATCGCAACAGTTCAACCGGGACCCGTTCAGCGGCCAGGTCTTCGCCTTCCGAGGTCGTCGGGGTCATCTGATCAAGCTGCTGTTCTGGGATGGTCAGAGACTGGTGCTCTACGCCAAGCGCCTGGAGCGAGGACACTTCGTGTGGCCGGCGACCGGCGAGGGCGCGGTGTCGCTGACGCCGGCGCAGCTCTCGATGCTGACCGAGGGCATCGACTGGCGCGCGCCGGCGCGCACGTGGCAGCCGGAGATGGCCGGCTGAACCGGCCGTGCGTTGCGGGTTTTGCTTGGTGCGACACGGGCGCGTGGCCGAGCCTCTGCCCATGGCGATCACGCCCGAGAGCTGCCGAACGATGTCGTCGCCTTGCAGGCAATGGTGGCGGCGCAGGCTGCCGAACTCGCCACACAGAACGCCATGCTTGCCGCCCGGGACGCCGAACTTGCAGCGGCGCGTGCCGGCATCGTCGAGCAGCGCTTCGAGATCGAGGCGCTCAAGGCACGGCTCGCCCGCGCACTGCGTGTCGCGTTCGGCCGCAGCTCGGAGAAGCTGCGCGACAGGATCGAGCAGCTCGAGCTGACGCTGGCCGACGCATGCCGACGACACCGTCGTGCCGGTGCTGGAGCCCGGGCTGGGCAGGACACGGACGGCGCGGCTCTGGACCCCCGCCTTCGCAGGGGCAGGCTCTACGTGCGCGACGATCGGCCGTTCGGCGGCACGGACCCGCCGGCCGCGCTTTATCGCTACTCGCCGGACCGCAAAGGCGAACACCCGCGTGAGCATCTGCGGCTATTCCGCGGCATTCTCCAAGCCGATGGGTATGCCGGGTTCGCCGGTCTCTACGGCGACGGCCGCGTGATCGAGGCGGCCTGCCTGGCGCATGCGCGACGCAAGTTCTGGGACGTCCACGAGGCGACGAAGTCGCCCTCGCCCGCGAGGCACTGGACCGGATTGCCGCGCTCTACAGGATTGAGGAGACGATCCGCGGACGCCCGCCCGATCAGCGCCTGTGTGCGCGCAACAAGCAAACGGCACCGCTGATAGAAGCGTTGCGCGACTGGCTGGACGCGACCGCTCGCGCATCTCCGGACGCAGCGAACTCGCCGCCGCGATCCGCTACGCGCTGTCGCGATGGGAGGCGCTGACGCTGATCCTGCGCGACGGGCGCGCCTGCATCGACAACTCCGCCGCGGAACGCACCATGCGACCGATCGCGGTCGGCCGGCGCAACTGGACCTTCGCCGGATCGGATGCCGGCGGCGAGCGCGCGGCGGCAATCTACAGCCTGATCGAGACGGCCAAGCTGCACGCGCTCGACCCCGAAGCCTACCTGCGCCGCGTCATCGAACGCGTCGCCGACTATCCGGTGAACCGCGTCGCCGAGCCGCTGCCCTGGAACCTGCCCGACATTCGCCCCGGGCTCGATCAGCGCCGCGCCGCCGGAAAGCTAGTTGCAGCGGTAATCACCTCGGCGGCGCGTACGATGCTGGAGATCCTGGGCGGCCAAGTTGGTTAAGTGCTCAGTCGGTGCCGCACTCCTCACATCCGCAATCGCGGCCCTTATCGCAGGTGTGCCGCTCCGTCATCCGCGCCGCCTTGGGATTGGGGGCGATATTGCTCGACGAACCGGACCTTTTTATCCCGAGGCCGGTCCTACACCAGCAGCAATCCCTGGCCCTGGCGGGCGCCCGGCACGGCTGGCGGGGGCTTGGCCGCGCTGGTGGCCGGCGGCGAGCCGCCGAGCGCGCGGGTGAGCTTGGCGGCGGCTTCCAGCACTTGCGGCAGCAGCGAACGCGGACGCGGCGGGCGCATCCGCATCGACGGCGCGGTGACGTTGAGGACGGCCACCACCTGCGCCGAAGCGTCGCGGACGGGGGCGGAGACCGAAACCGCCCCCGGATGCACCTCATCGGCGGTGATGAGATAGCCGCGGACCCGAATGCGTTGCAGGTCGGCGGCGATCCAGGCCGGGTCGGTGCGCGTGGCGGGCGTGAACCGGGGCAGGCGCTGGGCCAGCAACTGGGTCTGCACCGCCTCCGGCGCGTAGGCGAGCAACAGCCGCGCCGCCCCGGCGTGCAGCAACCGCTGGTTGCCGATGGACGCATAGACCCTGAGCGAAGGATCGGCCTGGAAGACGGCGGCGGTCTCGGCCTGCATCCCTTGCCGGGTCAGCAAATAGACGTTCTCCCCGAGCGCCTGGCCCAGTTCGGCGAGATAGGGCTGCGCGGCCGCCGCCAGCGCGCCCTGTTCACGGGCGGCGCGGCCCAGCGCCGTCCAGCGCGCGCCGAGCCGCCAAACCCCGCGCGCCTCGTCCTGGATAGCGAAACCGCGCGTCTGCAGGGTGCGCAACAGCCGGAACGCGGCGGTGCGGGTGCACCCGGCGGCCTCGGCGACCGTCACCAGACTGCCCGGCCCGGTGCGGACCAGCGCCTCCAGCAAGTCGAGCGCGCGGCCGACGGCGGCGATGCTGTAGTCCTGCTGCGGCACCTTCTTTGCCGCCGCGGACTTCGGCGCCGGTTTGACGATACGCGAACGAACGGAACGCGAGGCGGGCTTTCCCTTGCGCGCGGTCTTGGACTGGCTGGAGGCTTTACTCGGAGCGCGCATTGCGGGTCCGGAAAGTGCCGAGGGCGGACGAGGAAGACGAAATTCGGCTCACGACCATGGTTCGGAAAAGAAGTGAAGGTGCGGTTGCCTTTCGGATACCCACACTGACACTTGAAACGGCAATGGTCAAACCAAGACGAACGCATCGCGGCGCTCCCGAGGCCGGCACACGTGCTTGTGTCGCCGCGCCTTGCGGCCGAGCCGCCGCCCGGGCTAAAGCCCGCCATCGCCGCCCGCCGGCGCGGGCGTGGTGGAAGTGGCAGACACGCCAGATTTAGGTTCTGGTGGCGCAAGCCGTGGGGGTTCAAATCCCTCCGCCCGCACCAGGGGCCCGCTGCTTGAGATCCCGCTCCTTAAGATAAGGAACATCCGACCACATGCAGGTCACGGAAACGCTTTCGGAGGGGTTGAAGCGGGGCTTCACCGTCGTCGTCCCGAACGCCGCCATCGAGAGCCGGCGGGGCGAGCGGTTGGCCGAGCTCGCCCGCACCCTGAAACTGCCCGGCTTCCGCCCCGGCAAAGTGCCGCCGGGCGTGGTGCGCCAGCGCTTCGGCAACGCCGTCACGGCGGAAGTCGTGGAACAGTCGATCAACGAATCGGTCCAGCAGGTGCTGACCGACCGCGGGCTGCGGCCGGCCCTGCAACCCAAAGTTGATCTGCTGAACAGCGAGTCCGTCGGCCCGACGTCCGATCTCGAGTTCAAGATCGAGGTCGAGGTGCTACCCGAATTCAGCCTGCCCGACTTCTCCGCCGTCGAACTCACCCGCCTGAAGGCCGAGGTCACCGAGGAAATCCTCGACAAGGCGCTGGTCAACATCGCCACCCGCAACCGCGAGTTGGTGGAGACACCCCCCGAGGAGCGGGCCGAGCACGGCGCCGGCAAGGGCGAGTTCGTGGTCGCCGACTATATCGGCCGCGTCGACGGGGCGGAGTTTCCCGGCGGCAAGGCGACCGACGCCACGATCGAGGTCGGCGGCGACGGCTTCATTCCCGGCTTCACCGACGGTTTCGAAGGCATTCACCCGGGCGAGACCCGCAGCATCGAGCTCACCTTTCCGGACCCCTATCCCAACCAGGAACTGGCCGGCAAGCCGGTGACGTTCGAGCTTACCGCCAAGACGGTCAAGCGCGCCAAGATCCCGGCGCTCGACGACGAATTCGCCCAATCGCTCAGCTTCGAGGGCATCGACGAGCTGAAGTCCTTCGTCCGCACGCGGACGCAGCGCGAGTATGACGAGCTTTCGCGCGCCCGCCTCAAGCGGGAACTGCTCGACCGCCTGAGCGGCCTGGTGAACTTCGAGCTGCCGCCGACCCTGGTGGAGAACGAGTTCAATCAAATCTGGGGGCGGCTGGAAGCCGATCGCAAGGCCGGCAATCTCGACGAGGAGGACCGCGCCAAGGACGACGAGGCCCTGCGCCGCGACTATCGGGCCATCGCCGAACGCCGGGTCCGGCTCGGCCTGCTGTTGGCCGAAGCCGGGCGGGCCGGCAACATCGCCGTGACCCCGGACGAGCTGAACCGGGCCATGCGTGCCGAGGCGGGCCGCTTCCCCGGCCAGGAGAAGCAGATCCTCGACTTCTTCCGCGCCAACCCGCGCGCTGCCGAGGCCCTGCGGGGGCCGATCTTCGAGGAGAAGGCGGTCGATATGCTGATCGGGCGTGCCAAGGTGACCGACCAGCCCTCCACCATCGAGGAACTGGTGCGCGAGCCCGACGCGCCGCCATCCGCGATCGAGGCCGCGCCCGCCGAGGTGGCCGATGCCGCCTCTGGAACGGAGGCCCCCGAAGCCTAAATAGGAGGCCCATCTCGCGCAAAGGTGACACCGATGAGGGACCGCGATCCGGTCGAGGTTTATGCGAACACGCTGGTGCCGATGGTGGTCGAGCAGACCGCCCGCGGCGAGCGGGCGTTCGACATCTACTCACGCCTGTTGCAGGAGCGGATTATCTTCCTCACCGGCGCCGTCTTCGACCAGGTGAGCGCGCTGATCTGCGCGCAGTTGCTGTTCCTGGAGTTGGTCAATCCCGCTAAGGACATCGCGTTCTATATCAACAGCCCGGGCGGCGTCGTCTCGTCGGGGCTCGCGATCTACGACACCATGCAGTACATTCGTAGTCCGGTCAGCACGGTCTGCGTCGGCCAGGCGGCCTCGATGGGCAGCCTGCTGCTGTGCGCGGGGGCTAAGGACAAGCGATTTGCGCTGCCCAATTCGCGCATCATGGTCCACCAGCCCTCGGGCGGCGCTCAGGGCCAAGCCACCGATATCGAGATCCAGGCGCGCGAAATCCTCTCATTGCGCAAGCGGCTGAACGAGATTTACGTCCACCACACCGGCCAGCCGATCGAAGCCATCGAGCGCAAGCTGGAACGTGACAGTTACATGTCGGCTGAGGAGGCGCGTGACTTCGGTCTGGTGGATGAGGTGGTGGCGAACCGTCCGGGTCCTCGCCGAGGAGCCGGGTCGAAGCTGATTGCCGTCGGCACGGATGTTGCCTGGGAGTGGCTCGGTTTGACGGATTCCCGCGGCGCCGGGCTTTTTTCGGCCCTTCCCGCGCGTCGTCCTTGTTCCGCCCGGCTCGCGGGGATTAGAATCCGCAGGTTTGAAGTTCCGGCCCGCCCGGGACGGGAGCGCGCATGAGCAAGTCCGGCGATTCCAAGAATACCCTTTATTGTTCGTTCTGCGGCAAGTCGCAGCACGAGGTCCGCAAGCTGATCGCCGGGCCGACGGTATTCATCTGCGACGAATGCGTCGAGCTCTGCATGGACATCATCCGCGAGGAGCACAAGACGCATCTCGTGAAGTCGCGCGACGGCGTGCCCACCCCGCGCGAGATCTGCAAGGTGCTCGATGACTACGTCATCGGGCAGGACCATGCCAAGCGGGTGCTCTCGGTCGCGGTGCACAACCACTACAAGCGATTGGCGCACGGGCAAAAGAACAACGACGTCGAGATCGCCAAGTCCAATATCATGCTGATCGGGCCCACCGGGTCTGGCAAGACGCTGCTCGCGCAGACGCTGGCGCGGATTCTCGACGTGCCGTTCACCATGGCCGACGCCACCACGCTGACCGAGGCCGGCTATGTCGGCGAGGATGTGGAGAACATCATCCTCAAGCTGCTGCAATCGGCCGATTACAACGTGGAGCGGGCGCAGCGCGGGATCGTGTACATCGACGAGGTCGATAAGATCAGTCGCAAGTCCGACAATCCCTCGATCACCCGCGACGTATCCGGCGAGGGCGTGCAGCAGGCGCTGCTCAAGATCATGGAGGGCACCGTCGCCTCGGTGCCGCCCCAGGGCGGCCGCAAGCATCCGCAACAGGAATTCCTGCAAGTCGATACCACCAACATCTTGTTCATCTGCGGCGGCGCCTTCTCCGGGCTCGAGCGCATCATCACCGCCCGCGGCAAAGGTTCGGGTATGGGCTTCGGGTCGGAAGTGCGTTCTCCCGACGAGCGCCGGACCGGGGCGATCCTGCGCGAGGTTGAGCCCGAGGACCTGCTCAAGTTCGGCCTCATCCCCGAATTCATCGGCCGATTGCCGGTGGTCGCCACCCTGGAAGACCTCGACGTGGGGGCGCTGATCGAGATCCTGACCAAGCCGAAGAATGCGCTGGTCAAGCAATATGGTCGGCTGTTCGAGATGGAGGGGGTCAAGCTGTCGTTCACCGAGGACGCGATGCGCTCGGTGGCGACCCGCGCCATCGGTCGCAAGACCGGCGCCCGCGGCCTGCGCTCCATCATGGAGGCGATCCTGCTCGGCACCATGTTCGAGCTGCCCGGTTTGGACGGCGTCGAAGAGGTGGTGATCAATCGCGAGGTCGCCGAATCGCGCTCCAACCCGCTCTATCTCTACGGTAAGGAGAGGGTTGGCGAATTGGGCGACTAGTCCGATCGTGTCAAGGGCTTGCGGCCGGTGAACCAACCCCGATATCGCCCGAGGACGTGGGCGCTAGATGCCGCGTTGGTGCGCTCCGTGCCGTTCCCGGGCGGAGGGCGCCGTGACTGTCCCAAAGGAGGTCCAATATGACGGAATCCGATCGGCCGGGCCCGGGACGCCAACCCAGGCCAACCGTCTCGGGTGAAGGCGGGCCATCGGGCTCGGTGGCCGGCGCCGACCTGCTGCCGGTGTTGCCGCTGCGCGATATCGTCGTCTTCCCGCACATGATCGTGCCGTTGTTCGTCGGCCGCGAGAAGTCGGTGCGCGCGCTGGAGGCGGTGATGAAGGAGGATAAGCAGATCCTGCTCGTCGCCCAGCGCAACGCCGCCCAGGACGACCCGGTCGCCGAGGATATTTATCGCGTCGGCACCGTATCGACGATCCTGCAGTTATTGAAGCTGCCGGACGGCACCGTGAAGGTGCTGGTCGAAGGCGGCAAGCGCGCCCGCATCGTCGCCTTCAAGGAGACGCAGAGCTACTTCGAGGCGTATGTCGAGGCGCTGCCCGACTTCCTCGGCGAGCCGAAGGAGCTGGAGGCGCTCGGTCGCACCGTGGTCTCGCAATTCGAGCAGTATATCAAGCTCAACAAGAAGATCGCGCCCGAGGTTCTGGTCTCGCTCAATCAGATCGACGATCCGAGCAAGCTCGCCGACACCGTCGCCGCGCACCTCAACCTGAAGATCGCCGACAAGCAGGAGGTGCTGGAGACCGCCAAGGTCAACGAGCGGCTGGAGCGGGTCTTCGGCCACATGGAAGCCGAGATTGGCGTCCTGCAGGTGGAGAAGCGCATCCGTAACCGCGTCAAGCGGCAGATGGAGAAGACGCAGCGCGAGTATTATCTGAACGAGCAGCTCAAGGCGATTCAGAAGGAGCTGGGCGAGGGCGAGGACGGCAAGGACGAATCGGCCGAGCTGGAAGCGAAGATCAAGAAGACGCGGCTCTCCAAGGAGGCGCGCGAGAAGGCGACCGCCGAGCTGAAGAAGCTGCGCACCATGAGCCCGATGAGCGCCGAGGCGACGGTGGTGCGCAACTACCTCGACTGGATGCTGTCGATCCCCTGGAAGAAGCGCAGCAAGGTCCGCAACGACGTGCTCGAGGCCGAGAAGGTGCTCAATGCCGACCATTTCGGGCTGGAGAAGGTCAAGGAGCGCATCCTTGAATACCTCGCCGTGCAGGCGCGCAGTCCCAAGGTGCGCGGCCCGATCCTGTGCCTGGTCGGACCGCCCGGCGTCGGCAAGACTTCGCTCGGCAAGTCGATCGCCCGCGCCACCGGACGGCAGTTCGTGCGCATGTCGCTGGGCGGCGTGCGCGACGAGGCCGAAATCCGCGGCCACCGGCGCACCTATATCGGCTCGATGCCGGGCAAGGTGATCCAGGGCATGAAGAAGGCGAAGACCTCGAATCCGCTGTTCCTGCTCGACGAGGTGGACAAGCTCGGCGCCGATTGGCGCGGCGATCCGTCCTCGGCGCTGCTGGAGGTGCTCGATCCCGAACAGAACAGCACTTTCGCCGACCACTATCTGGAGGTGGACTACGATCTTTCGGACGTGATGTTCGTCACCACCGCCAACAGCCTGCGCATGCCGCAGCCGCTGATGGACCGCATGGAGATCATCCGCATCCCCGGCTACACCGAGGACGAGAAGGTGGAGATCGCCAAGCGGCACCTGTTCGCCAAGCAGGGCCAGGCGCACGGGCTGAAGAAAGAGGAGTGGAGCATCTCCGAGGAGGCGCTGCGCGACTTGATCCGCTATCACACGCGCGAGGCCGGGGTGCGCAACCTCGAGCGCGAGATCGCAAACGTCGCCCGCAAGGGTGTGCGCGAGCTGGTCACCCACAAGACGAAGAAGGTCTCGATCACGCGCAAGAACCTGGAGAAATACGCCGGGGTGCGGAAATTCCGCTTCGGCGAGACCGAGGCCGAGGACATGGTCGGCGTCGTCACCGGCCTGGCCTGGACCGAAGTCGGCGGCGAGATCCTGACCATCGAGAGCGTGATGGTGCCGGGCAAGGGCAACATCAAGCACACCGGCAAGCTCGGCGACGTCATGCAGGAGAGCGTGTCGGCGGCGATGAGCTATGTGCGCTCGCGCTCGATCCGTTTCGGCATCAAGCCCACCTTGTTCGAGAAGCGCGACATCCACGTCCACGTGCCGGAGGGCGCGACGCCCGAAGGACGGGCCGTCGGCGGGCGTGGCGATGGCCACCACCATCGTCTCGGTACTGACCGGCATTCCGGTCCGCCGCGACGTGGCGATGACCGGCGAGATCACGCTGCGCGGCCGGGTGCTGCCGATCGGCGGCCTGAAGGAGAAGCTGCTGGCGGCGCTGCGGGCCGGAATCACGACGGTGTTCATCCCGAAGGACAACGAGAAGGACATCGCCGAAATACCGGACAACGTGAAGAAGAACCTCAAGCTCATCCCGGTTGCCGACGTGGACGAGGTGATCGCGCAGGCCCTGGTCCGGCGACCGGAGCCGATCGCCTGGGAGGAGGCCGAGGAGGCGATCGCGGCGCTGAAGCCCGCCGAGGAGCCGGCCTCGCTGACGCATTGACCGGGCGGCGGCACCGAGGCGCTCGGTGCCGCCGGCCCGTCTCACCAAACCGTAAGCCCGGCCGATCAACAAAGGGTTGCTTGCAACCCTTCGCGATCCACATTTTTATTCGCGTGAACTGACCGGGGACGGCATTTGGACGACTACGAGACTTGGACCCCGGAACGGGCTTCGGAGATCATCGGCCGTCACGCCGGCCGAGAGGGCGCCTTGCTGCCGGCCCTGCACGCTATCCAGGCGGCTTTCGGCTACGTGCCGGAGCCGGCGATCCCGTTGCTGGCCGCGGCGTTCAACCTCTCGCGCGCCGATGTCCACGGCACCGTCTCCTTCTATCACGACTTTCGCCGCCTCAAGCCCGGGCGACACATCGTCCGGCTCTGTCGGGCGGAGTTGTGTCAGTCGATGGGGGGCGACGCCGTGGCCGCCGATCTGAGGGCGCGGCTCGGGGTCAACTGGGGCGGCACCAGCGCCGACGGAGCGGTGACACTGGAACCGGCCTTTTGCCTGGGCCTCTGCGCCGTCTCGCCCAGCGCGCTCGTGGACGAGCAGCCGCACGGCCGCATCGACGCCGCCGCGATCGTGGCGGCGTTGGAAGCCGCGCCTTGAAGGCGTTCGTGCCCAAGGATGCCGGCGCCCGGGCGCTCGGCGCCGATGCCGTGGCCGCGGCGCTGAGAGCGGGCGGGGCGGAGGTCGTGCGCACCGGCTCGCGCGGGCTCTACTGGTTGGAGCCGATGGTCGAGATCGCCGACGCCGGCGGGCGCATCGCCTACGGTCCGGTGCGGCCGGCCGACGTGGCGGCGTTGCTTGCCGATCCCGAAGCCCATCCGCGCCGGCTCGGCCGGCCGGAGAACATCCCGTTTCTCGCGCGCCAGACGCGACTGGTGTTCGCCCGCTCCGGCGCCGTCGATCCCGCCTCGCTCGACGACTATCGCGCACATGGCGGCTTGCGCGGCCTCGCACGGGTCTTCGAGATCGGCCCGCAATCGGTGATCGAGGCGGTTACTCGCTCCGGTCTGCGCGGGCGGGGCGGGGCCGGTTTCCCCACCGGGCTGAAATGGCGCGGCGCGGCGGAGGCGGCGGGCGGGCGCCGGCATGTCGTGGTCAACGCCGACGAGGGCGATTCGGGGACGTTCTCCGACCGAATGTTGATGGAGGGCGATCCGTTCGCCCTGATCGAGGGGATGCTGATCGCCGGCTTCGCCATCGGCGCCAGCCACGGCTGGGTGTACACACGCTCCGAGTATCCCGACGCGATCGCCGCCTTCGAAGCCGCACTCGCGGCGGCGCGGGCCGGCGGGTTGCTGGGCGCCGATGTACTCGGCTCGGGGTTCGCCTTCGAGATCGAGCAGCGGGTCGGCGCCGGCGCCTATGTCTGCGGCGAGGAGACGTCGCTACTCGAAAGCCTGGAAGGCAAGCGCGGGCAGGTGCGCGCCAAGCCGCCGCTGCCGGTCCATAAGGGCCTGTTCGGCGAGCCCACGGTGATCAACAACGTCATCACGCTGGGCAGCGTGCCGCCGATCCTCGCCGACGGGGCCGAGGCGTTCGCCGCACTCGGCGTCGGTCGCTCGCGCGGCACCATGCCGATCCAGTTGGCCGGGAACGTGCGCTTCCCCGGTCTGTTCGAGGCGCCGTTCGGCCTCACCCTGGGCGAACTGGTGGACGAGATCGGCGGCGGCACGGCGAGCGGCAAATCGCTGCGCGCGGTGCAGGCCGGCGGGCCGCTCGGCGCCTACTTCCCGCGTTCGCTGTTCGACACCATCTACGACTACGAGGCGTTCACCGCCCGCGACGGCCTGATCGGCCATGGCGGGCTCGTGGTGTTCGACGAGAGCGTGGACATGGCGCGGCAAGCCCGCTTTGCGATGGAATTTTGCGCCGCCGAGTTCCTGCGGCAAATGCACCCCGTGTCGCGTCGGCTCGGTGCGCGGGATGGAGGTGATGGACCGCATCCTGGCCGGGCGCGACGTGGCCGCCAATCTCGAGCTGATCCGGGATCTCTGCGAGACGCTCAAATTCGGCTCGCTGTGCGCGTTGGGCGGGTTCATTCCCTACCCTGTCATCAGCGCGATCACGCATTTTCCCGAGGATTTCAGCGTCGACCGCTTTGCCGTGCCGACCGCCGATCTGGCCCGGGTTGCCGAAGAAGGGGGCGGCCGTGCTGCTGCGCCGGGGTTATGATCCATGAAGTGCCACGAGAAGGAGATTGCCCGGAATTCGCGGCGATCTGCGCGTGCTCAAGTGGAGCAACGGCGCAATCTTGGCTTTGGTGATTGCGGTTTTCGTGAAGCTGTTCCTTCATGGATGAACCGGGCGTGAGAGGCGAGTGAGATGGCATTGACGCATGATCCCGATTTCGGAACCCCGCCAAGCGCGGCGACGGCGGAGGTGACGCTGAGCATCGACGGCGCCGAAATCACGGTTCCGGAAGGCACCTCGGTGATGCGTGCGGCGGCACTGGCGGGGACCAAGATACCCCGGCTTTGCGCCACCGACACGCTCGACGCCTTCGGTTCGTGCCGGCTCTGCCTGGTGGAGATCGAGGGCCGCGCCGGCACGCCGGCCTCCTGCACGACGCCGGTCACGGCGGGAATGCGCGTGCAGACCCAATCCGAACGCCTGGGACGACTGCGGCGCGGCGTGATGGAGCTCTATCTCTCGGATCATCCGCGCGAGCCCGAGGCCGAGATGCGCCAAACAGCGGCCGAGGTCGGCTTGCGCGAGGTGCGTTACGGTTACGACGGCGCCAACCACCTCGCCGCGCCGGTGGACGCGTCCAATCCCTATTTCCGGTTCGATCCCGCCAAGTGCATCGTCTGCTCGCGCTGCGTGCGCGCCTGCGCCGACATCCAGGGCACGTTCGCGCTCACCGTCGAGGGGCGCGGCTTCGCCTCCAAGATCGCCGCAAGCATGAACGAGCCGTTCCTGACCTCCGAGTGCGTTTCCTGCGGCGCCTGCGTGCAGGCCTGCCCGACCGGCTCGTTGATCGAGAAGAGCGTGCTCGAACTCGGCATGCCCGAGCAGGCGATCATCACCACCTGCGCCTATTGCGGGGTCGGGTGCAGCTTCCGCGCCGAGATGCGCGGCGAGACCGTGGTGCGGATGGTTCCCTACAAGGACGGCAAGGCCAATCACGGCCATTCCTGCGTCAAGGGACGCTTCGCCTGGGGCTACACCACGCATCGCGAGCGCATCCTGAAGCCGATGGTGCGCGAGCGCATCACCGATCCCTGGCGGGAGACCACCTGGGAGGAGGCGATCGGGCGCGTCGCCGGCGAATTCCGCCGCATCCGCCAACGCGACGGCATCGGCTCGATCGGCGCCATCACCTCGTCGCGCTGCACCAACGAAGAGACCTACCTGATGCAGAAGCTGGTACGCGTCGGGTTCGGCAACAACAACATCGACACCTGCGCGCGCGTCTGCCACTCGCCGACCGGCTACGGACTTGGCACTGCGTTCGGCACCTCCGCCGGCACCAACGACTTCGACTCCGTCAACGAGGCCGACGTCATCCTGCTGATCGGCGCCAATCCGACCGACGCGCATCCGGTGTTCGCCTCGCAGATGAAGCGGCGGCTGCGCGCCGGCGCCAAGCTGATCGTGCTCGACCCGCGGCGGATCGACCTCGTGCGCACGCCGCATGTCGAGGCGAGCCTGCATTTGCCGCTGCGTCCCGGCAGCAACGTCGCCATGCTGGATGCCTTGTCGCATGTGATCGTCACCGAGGGGCTGGTGGACGAAGCTTACGTGCGCGGACGCTGCGAGTGGGATCAGTTCCAGGATTGGGCCGCCTTCATTGCCGAACCGCGCAACAGCCCGGAAGAGGTCGAGACGCTGAGCGGCGTGCCGGCGGCGCTGATCCGCGAGGCCGCGCGGCTGTACGCCGCCGCCCCCAATGGTGCGATCTATTACGGGCTCGGCGTCACCGAGCACAGCCAGGGCAGCACCGCGGTGATGGCGCTCGCCAATCTCGCCATGGCCACCGGCAATGTCGGCCGCCCCGGAACCGGGGTGAACCCGCTGCGGGGACAGAACAACGTTCAGGGCTCGTGCGACATGGGAAGCTTCCCGCACGAATTCTCCGACTATCGCCATGTCTCCGACGATGCGGTGCGCGGCAGCTTCGAGCGGCTTTGGGGCGTGGCGCTCGACCGCGAGCCGGGGCTGCGCATCCCGAACATGCTGGACGCGGCGATCGACGGCACTTTCCGTGCTCTCTACATTCAGGGCGAAGACATCGTGCAGTCCGATCCCGACACGCAGCACATTACCGCCGGCTTGTCGGCGATGGAGTGCGTGGTGGTGCAGGATCTGTTCCTGTGCGAGACGGCCAACTACGCGCATGTGTTCCTGCCGGGCTCGACGTTCCTCGAAAAGGACGGCACCTTCACCAACGCCGAGCGGCGCATCAACCGGGTGCGCAAGGTGATGGCGCCGCGCAACGGCTACGCCGACTGGGAGATCACGCAGCTCATCGCCCGCGCGATGGGACTCGAGTGGTCGATCACGCATCCGTCCGAGATCATGGACGAGATCGCCGCCACCACGCCGACTTTTGCCGGCGTCTCCTATGCCAAGCTCGATGCGCTCGGCTCGGTGCAGTGGCCCTGCAACGAGGCCGAGCCCGCCGGCACGCCGACCATGCATGTCGGGCATTTCGTGCGCGGCAAGGGACGCTTCGTCGTTACCGAATACATCCCTACCGACGAGCGCACCGGCCCGCGCTTCCCGCTGCTGCTGACCACCGGCCGGATTCTCAGCCAATACAATGTCGGCGCGCAGACGCGCCGGACCGACAACGTGATCTGGCACGAGGAAGACCGGCTGGAGATCCACCCGCACGACGCCGAGCAGCGCGGGGTGAAGGACGGCGACTGGGTGCGGCTCGCCTCGCGCGCCGGCGAGACCACCTTGCGCGCCCGCGTCACCGACCGCGTGGCACCCGGCGTGGTCTACACCACCTTCCACCACCCGGCGACGCAGGCCAACGTCGTGACCACGGACTTCAGCGACTGGGCGACCAATTGCCCGGAGTACAAGGTGACGGCGGTGCAGGTCTCGCCCAGCAACGGACCGAGCGAGTGGCAACGCGAATACGATGCGTTCACCACGCAGAGCCGGCGCATCGCGGTGGCGGCGGAATGAGGGCCGGCGGACCGGGTGAGGGCGCAGGGGACAACGCATGAGCTTGCCGCCGCCCTCTCGCCATGTTGCGCGTACCGCCTGGTGCGGCGACAAGGTGAGCGTGGGCGAGCGTGAAGTCCCCGAGGAGATTCCGGTGGCACTCAGTTACAACCGCGCGACGCTCGCGGTGCTGCTGGCGACACCTGCCGATCTCGAGGATTTCGCGGTCGGCTTCAGCCTCAGCGAAGGCATCATCGAGTGCGCCGGCGAAATCGAGGAACTGAGCGTCGTCCCGAACGCGGACGGGATCGAGTTGCGCCTTTGGCTTGCGCCGTCGCGCGCCGCGGTCGCCGATCGACGCCGCCGGCGACTGGCCGGACCGTCGGGCTGCGGGTTGTGCGGGATCGAAAGCCTGGCCGATGCCGCCCGGCCGCCGCGCGCGGTCACCTCTCGCGCGCGTTTTGATGCCGGCGATGTCGCGATCGCCCTGGCCGCGCTGCCCGCTGCGCAGAGCCTCAACCGACGCACCCGTGGGGTCCACGGCGCCGGTTTCTGGCATCCGTTGCGCGGCCTCGTCGCATTGCGCGAGGATGTTGGCCGTCACAACGCGCTCGACAAGCTGGCGGGCGCGTTGGCGCGGGCCGAGGTGTCGGCGGAAGAGGGCATGATCGTGATGTCGAGCCGACTGTCGGTCGAGTTGGTGCAGAAGGCGGCCGCGCTCGGCGCTCCGGTCCTGGTCGGCGTCTCGGCGCCCACCGCGCTTGCGGTACGCTCGGCGGAAAGCGCGGGAATGACCCTGATCGGTGTCGCTCGCGACGACGGTTTCGAGCTGTTCACCCGTCCGGAACGCCTGCAACGGGAGCCTGCGCGCCATGTCGCATGATCGGCTGGTCACCATGGCCAACCAGATCGCCCGCGCCTTCGCCCACCGTCCCCATCCCGAAGCGGTCGCCGAGACCGCGAGCCACATCCGCCGGTTCTGGGAACCGCGCATGCGGGCGGCAATTTTGGCTCGGATCGATAACGGATCAAATCCGGACTTGAATCCGGTCGCGCGTGATGCGATCGAGTTGTTGCGACCGCCGCAAGCAGGCTGAACAACCACGCCCCCCGGGCGGCCAAAGAGGGGGCAACAGGAGGCTGTGACGTTCATGAGCTATAGTCAGGCATCTCCCGGATGGCTTGATCGCGAGCGTATCGTCGCCGGTCCGGGATTCAGCCGCTGGCTGGTGCCGCCGGCGGCGCTGTGCGTGCATCTGTGCATCGGCCAAGCCTACGCCTTCAGCGTCTTCAACCTGCCGATGACCAAGCTGATCGGCATCACCAAGTCGGCGCCCGGCGATTGGAAGCTCACCGAGTTGGGTTGGATCTTCAGCATCGCCATCGTGTTGCTCGGCGTCTCGGCGGCGGCGGCGGGGACCTGGCTCGACCGGGTCGGGCCGCGCAAGGCGATGCTGACGGCGGCGGCCTGTTTCGGCGGCGGCTTTCTGGTCTCCGCCCTCGGCGTATGGGTGCATCAGCTCTGGATCATCTATCTCGGCTACGGTGTGCTGGGCGGCTGCGGGCTCGGCATCGGATATATCTCGCCGGTGAAGACGCTCATCACCTGGTTCCCCGATCGGCCGGGGATGGCCACGGGGATGGCGATCATGGGCTTCGGCGGCGGCGCGATGATCGCCTCGCCCTTGTCGGTGAAGCTGATGGCGGCGTTCTCCGGCCCGACGCATATCGGCGTCGCCGAGACCTTCCTGGTGCTCGGGCTCGGGTATTTCTGCTTCATGTCGATCGGCGCCGTGATCGTGCGTGTCCCGCGGGAGGGCTGGCTGCCGGCGGGCTACGTCGCGCCGACCACCGCACGGGCGCTGATCACCACCGAGAACGTGCATGTGGACACGGCGCTGCGCACGCCGCAGTTTTGGCTGCTGTGGTGGGTGCTGTGCCTGAACGTGACCGCCGGGATCGGCGTGCTCGGCCAGGCCTCGGCGATGGCGCAGGAGATGTTTCCGGGCCGCATCACCCCGGCGGCGGCGGCGGGCTTCGTCGGGCTGCTGAGCCTGTTCAACATGGCCGGGCGCTTCTTCTGGGCCTCCACCTCGGACTATATCGGCCGCAAGGCGACCTACTGCGTGTTCTTCCTGCTCGGCATGGCGCTCTATTCGCTGGTGCCCACCGCCGGACACGCCGGCAGCATCGCCATGTTCGTGCTCTGCTTCGTGGTCATCATCAGCATGTATGGCGGCGGCTTCTCCACCATCCCGGCGTATCTCAAGGACGTGTTCGGGGTCCGCTATGTCGGCGCCATCCACGGCCGCCTGCTCACCGCGTGGTCGGCGGCCGGCGTGTTCGGGCCGGTGCTGGTGAACTACATGCGCCAGTACCTGATCAATCACGGCAGCGCCAAGGCCGACGCCTACACGCAGACAATGTACATCATGGCCGGGCTGCTGCTGATCGGCCTGATCTGCAACCTGCTGATGCGACCGGTGCATGAGCGTTATGTGCTGACCGCCCGCACGGCGCGCGCCTGAGGAGGAGGATATGGCAACCACCGACACCCCCTTTCGCACCGAGCGTGCGGTCGGATTGAGACTGGTGATCTTTTGGCTGCTGGTGGGGGTTCCGCTGCTTTGGGGCGTCGCCAATACGATCGGCGACGCGGTGAAGCTGTTCGGCTGAAAAGTGACGTTTCCGCCACGCAGGGTGTGGCGGAACCGCTGGATCACTGGCTTGTGAACCCATCGGGGGCGGCGTCCCGTTCACTCTAACGACCGACATCGCGGCAAAAGCGCCGCGCCGGTGAACAAAGGAGAACGCCATGACGGCTCGTTTTGCAACCACGCTCGGTGCGCTCGCGTTCGGGCTCGCCGCATTGGCGAACCCGGTGTTCGCGCAAGGCGGCGCAGGGGGACAAGGAGGCGGCGGCAACGTCCCGTCGGGGACACCGACCACCACCAACGCTGGCGAAGGCCATCCCGGCCCGGCAGGTAACGCGACCCAGAATGGCAATCCGGCCACCACCGGCACTCTGGGGCAGGGTCCGACGCGCCACGCCAGACGTCACATGGCGATGCACACGGGCGCGCGGAGATCGCACATGCAAGAGACCGACACGCCCGAAGGCGATGCCGCGATCGAGCGCCTGAATTCGCAAAGTCTGCAAGCGGCCCAGCAGGGCCAAGCCTACGCGCCGCGCGGCGCTCAACAGCAATAAGCGAGCAATAAGCGAGCAATAAGCTTGCCGGCACGCCCGGTCGCATCGCGGCCGGGACGGGAGCTTGACGCTTGGGGGCGCGGCCCGCACATCCCGGCGATGCTCGATGCCTTCGTCCAGCCGCCGGAGCCCACCGCCGCCGAAGCGATCGCCGCCATCGCCGACGAGTTGACGGTCTTCGACGACTGGATGGACCGCTACGAATACATCATCGAGTTGGGACGCAAGCTGCCGAGCTTTCCGGCAGCCTGGATGGACGACGCGCACCGGGTGCCGGGGTGCCAAAGCAAGGTCTGGATGGAGGCGCTGCGGTGCGGCCATCGGGTGTTCCTCGCCGGCGCCTCCGACGCGGCCATCGTCTCCGGCCTGGTGGCGCTGCTGCTCCGCGTCTATTCGGGCCGCAGCCCCGACGAGATCGCGGACACCGATCCGATCTTCCTCAGGGAGCTCGGGCTGATCGAGGCGCTGAGCACCAATCGCGGCAACGGCATCGCCGCCATGGCGCGCAAAATACGCGAAGCCGCCGCCTAGATGTGGAAGCTATGAGGGTTGTTCACCCGGGGCGAACGGAACAAGCTGGGGTTGCGAACCAACCAGCAGTCCGAGGAGCCCCGGATGAACATCCACAAGAATGCGCGCTTGACGCCGCAAGGTCGAGCCCTGCTGGTGGAGCGCGTGCGAGGCGAAGGCTGGCGGGTCGGAGACGCGGCGGCCGCCGCCGGTATCTCTGAACGAACCGCGTTTCGTTGGCTGGCGCGGCATCGGGCGGGCGGCGAGCTTGCCCTCCAGGACAGGAGCTCGGCGCCCGCCCGATGCCCGCACCGCACGGACGCCGACATGGTGACTGCGATCGAGCGGCTGCGGCGCGAGTGCAAGACCGGCCCGCAGATCGCGCGTGAACTCAAACTGCCGCGTTCGACGGTCGGCGCCATCCTGCGCCGCCGGGGGCTCGGCACGCTGGCGGCGCTGGCGGCGAAGCCGGAAATCACGGGCGATCCGCGATAAGGATTTCTTCACCTGGGCGATTCTGAAGGCGCATGGGCGCAATACCGCGGGCACGGTGATGCTCCGCTCGGCCGACCCGCGCGATCCGCCGGAAATCGGGGCGGGGCGGGGCGTGCATCCGGGGCGGCACTGGTCGGAGCGGCGGGATTCGAACCCACGACCCCCGGAACCCGAGCTTGCTGATGACGACGTGGAGGCGACCGATTTACAGCAATGTGGGGGCTGATCATAATGGCGGGCATGAACCGGTCGATCTCTTGCGTCCTGATGCGGGCCGGAACGTCGCGCGGACCGTTTTTCCTGCGCGAGTGGTTACCACAGGACGAGGTGCAGCGTAATGAGGCGCTGATCGGTGCGATTGGAGCCTCGGACCTGCTGCAACTCGACGGTGTCGGCGGCGGCAGCACGCTGACCAGCAAGGTCGCGATCGTATCGCGGTCGAACGAGCCCGGCTGCGACGTCGACTACCTGTTCGCGCAGGTCGGCGTCGGGCAGCGCTCGGTGGACACCCGCCCGAACTGCGGCAACATGCTGTCGGGCGTCGCGCCCTTCGCGATCGAGCAGGGCCTGGTCGAGGCCAAGCACGGCACCACCACCGTGCGCGTGTTCAACGTCAACACCCGCTCGCAGATCGACGTCACGGTGCAGACTCCGGGCGGGCATGTGACCTATGACGGCGACACGCGGATCGACGGTGTGGCCGGGAGCGCGGCACCCATACGGCTGAACTTTCTTGACGCCTGGGGCGCGGTTACCGGATCGCTGTTCCCGACCGGCAACCGCATCGACTGTATCGGCGGCATCGAGGCGAGTTGCATCGACGCCGCGATGCCACTGATGATCGTGCGTGCCCGCGACTTCGGCGTGGCGGGCAGCGAAACGCCGGTCGAACTCGATGCCAAGGCATCACTGCTCGAGCGGCTGGAGGCGATGCGCCGCGAGGCAGGCGAGATTATGGGCCTCGGCGATGTCCGCCAGAGCGTGATCCCCAAGCCGGTGCTGGTGAGCGCGGGCGACAGCGCCCGTAGCCTGACCTCTCGTTATTTCACGCCGCGCCGGTGCCATGTCTCGCATGCGGTGACCGGTGCGATCGGCGTGGCTACGGCCTTCGCCTTGCCGGGCACCGTCGCTAGCCGCCCGCAGCCGATCGTCGGTCGCTGCCGGATCGCCGTGCTGCACCCGCAAGGCAGTATCGAGGTTGATGTCGAGGTGCAGGGGCAGGGTGAAGACGCCCGGATAGAGCAGGCGGCGCTGGTGCGCACGGCGCGCAAGATCATGCAGGGCGAGCTGCATCTGCCCGCCTATGTGTTCTCGAGCAGCACGCAGCGGAGCGCGGCACGCGAGGCACCGCTCAAGCCAATTACCATCGTCGTGCCGACGACGGCCGGCGGCGGCAACGACGCAATGGCGCGCGTCATCGCGGCCGAGCTCGCGCCGCGGCTGGGGCTGCCGGTCATCGTCGACAACCGACCCGGCGCCAACGGCTCGATCGCGGGCGAATTCGTGGCTCACGCGGTGCCTGATGGCAGCACGTTGATGCTGGGCTACATCGGAACGCATGCGATGAACCCGGCGCTGCGGAGGCTGCGCTACGACCCGGTGTTCGACTTCGAGCCGATCGGCCTGGTTGCGACCTCGGCCACCCTGCTCGTTGCCAACATCAATGCACCGGTCAGCGACGTAGCCGAGCTGGTGCGGCAGTTGCGCGCGCAACCCGACCGCTACCGCTACGCATCAGCCGGCGCCGGCACGGCGCCGCAGTTCGCCGCCGATCTTTTCATGCGCGCCACCGCCACGTCGATGTTCGGTGTACCGTATCCCGGGGCGGCGCCGGCGATTGCAGACACCATCATCGGTCAGACCCAGTTCATGTTCCCGAGCATGTTCACCGCCTGGCCGCACCTGCGCGCGGGACGTCTGCGCGCGCTCGCGGTGGTCGGGCCGCGCCGCTCGCCCGGCCTGCCCGACATTCCGACTCTGGCCGAATGCGGCGTCGGCGGTATCGACCTGACGCAGTGGTACGCGCTGTTCGCACCGGCCGGCGCATCCGAGCCGCTTGTCCGGACGCTGAACCAGGCACTGAACGAACTGCTGGCCGACCCGCAGAACGCCCGGCGTATCGAGGAGCACGGTGCGAAAGTCCATACCGGCACACCCGAGGATTTGCGGACGCTGGTCAGCGCGGAACTGATGAAGTGGCAGGGCGTCGTTGAAGAGGCGATGCTGCACGTGGACTGAGCGCATCGTCATCAGGCAAGTCGCCGCCAATGATGCTGGCCAATGATGCTGGCGTGACCTCGTTGCGCGCGAGCCACGAAATCCTCTCAGGCTTGCACTCGCATGTCCTCCGGGCCTACGGTCCCTCGAACGCAACGGCAGCGCCACGGGAACGCCCAGGATGATGCTGACCGCCCACCGATGGCTGTCGCTGCTTGCGGCATGCACACGCGCCGCCACTGGGCGTCACCCCCGCGCCGAGCACCCTCGATGAGCATCACGCCCGCCACGACTGCCAGCATCAGCGCCCGCCTCGACCGCCTGCCGATCACCTCGCTCCACCGCATCGCCGTCGCCGCGCTGGCCTTCGCCTATTTCTTCGAGCTCGGCGACCTCAACACCTTCGGCTTCGCCGCCCCCGGCGTGATGAAGGCATGGCACATCCCGGTCAGCGCCGTCGCCCTCATCACCTCGGCGAGCTTCGGAGGCATGTTCCTGGGCGCGGTTTTCGGCGGCCGCTTGGCCGACGCCTTCGGCCGCAAGCGCGGCTTCATCATCGCCATCATCGTCTATGCCATTTTTTCGCTGCTCAACGCGCTGTCCTGGGACGTCGCCTCGCTGGCCGTCTTCCGCTTCCTCACCGGCGTCGGCCTTTCCGGCATGACGGTCATCGCCAACACCTATGTCAGCGAGTTCTTCCCCGCCGGTGTGCGCGGCCGATACATGGGGTTCATCGTCACTATCGGCCTGATCGGCATCCCCGCCACCGCCTGGGTTGCGCGGCTCGTTGTGCCGCTGGCGCCCTGGGGCTGGCGACTCGTCTTCATCTGGGGTGGGCTCGGTATTTTGGCGCTCGCGCTTGCCGTGCGCATGAAGGAATCGCCTCGCTGGTACGTGGGCAGGAACGAGACCGCCCGCGCCAACGCAATCCTCGAGCAGATCGAGTTGGCTGCCATCGCCGAGCACGGCCCGCTTGCGCCGCCAGGCCCGTCCCCGGCCGAACCTGCTGCCGGATCGGGAGCCTTCTCGTTGCTGTTCGCCGGCCGTCAACGCGGTCGCACCGTCATCCTGCTGCTGGTCTGGATCTTCCAGACCCTCGGCTTCTACGGCTTCGTTGCCTGGGTCCCCACGCTGCTGGTCCAGCACGGCTTCTCGATCGTCCAGTCGCTCACCTTCACCAGTATCATCACCATCTGCAACCCGCTCGGCTCGCTGATAGCCTCCGATCTCGTCGAGCGGTTCGAACGCAAATGGTTCATTACGGTCGATGGCATTCTGATCGCCGGCTTCGGCCTCGCTTATGGGCTCTCCAACGTGCCGGTGTTCATCGTCCTCTTCGGCGCGCTCGTGGTAATCACGCTTCAAGGCATGGCGGTGGGGCTCTACACCTATACGCCGGAACTCTATCCGACCGCCATCCGCTCCTCCGGCATGGGCCTCGCCTACGGAGTCGGCCGACTCGCCAACGTGCTCGGCCCCTTCCTCGTCAGCGTCATCTTCTCGGCTGCCGGATACGTCAGCGTGTTCGTCTATATCGCCGGCTGCTGGATCGCCGTCACCCTGATCGTCGGCCTGTTCGGTCCCGCCACGACCGGCAAATCCCTCGAGGTGCTCGAATAGGTGTCAACGGTGCCGCGCCGTGGGCCGAGGATGCTGCGGGCTTTCTTGCCACGCGGGCCGATTTGCGCTTCGCTTCTGCCTGACCGGCCCGGGGACGAGCAGCCTCGTTACGGGCGGGACCACCGCCGTCGGCTCGACGGCGGCGACGCGGGATCCTAAAAGGAATCTGCCGCCATGCAGCTCACAGGTCTTCTCCACGGCGCGCCGCTGCTCCGTCATGTCGATTTCCCGGTCACCGAAGTGCTCGGTCCGGCCGCCACCGAGGCCGAGATCCAGGACCTGATCAACCGCCACAAGACAATCTTCATCAAGCCGGTCTTCAAGGGCGGCGTCGGCAAGAAAGGTAAGGCCGGTCTGATCGGCAAGGCCACTGATCTTCGCACCGCGCTGGCCGAACGAGAGCGGCTGTTCTTCGTCGAGCATCGCCACGGCAATGCCACGTCCAAGGCCGACGGCGTCACCTTCGAGGCCGGCGTGCCGGCCAGGCGTGAGGTCTACTTCTCGATCTCGGACTCGACGGCGTACCGGGCGCCGACCATGACGCTGACGCACATGGGCGGCGTCGACATTGAGGAACTCGACAAGCAGCAGGTCGCCAACGTGCCTTTCGAAGCCCTGACCGGCCTCAAGGCTTTCGTCGTCGCCAACGCGCTGTTCGACATCGGCGCACCGAAGGAGATCATCTCGCCCTTGGTGCAGCATCTGCCGAAACTGTGGGAGCTCGTGCACCATTACGGCATGACCACGCTGGAGCTGAACCCGATTCGCATGTCGACGGGGCCGCAACGGCCGGCTAATGCCTGTCGCTTGCGATTTCAAGGGCGGCTTCGATCGCGACGATCCGCGCTGGCAGCGTCTCGACCTGCCCGACAGCCTGTTTACCGCCGACACGTCCGAGTTCGAGCTGGAGGTAAATCAGCTCCGCACGCATCAGGGCCAGTCCGACGTGTTCGTCATCAACGTGAACGGCACCATCCTCGCCCCCACCTTCGGCGGCGGCGCAAACTCCCTGGTAACCGAAGTGCTCGGCGAGGCGGCTATCATTTCCTCGGATTTCGGCGGCAACCCGCCCTACGAGAAGATGAAGGAAGTGGCACGCATCTGCTTCAAGCACTGGCTCGCGCAGGCCAACGTGCTGTTCATCATCGGGGGAAAGTCCAACAATACCGACATTTTCGAAACCTTTCGCGCGACGGGTGATGCCCTGCGCGAGTATTTCGGCAGCCACGGCCCGACGCCGCTGTTCGTCGTCGTCGGCCGCGGCGGCCCCAATCTAGTGCGGGGCATGGGCGCGCTCGCCGACGCCTGCGACAATCTCGGCCTGCCGTACCGCTTCTTTGGCTTTGACAGCGCGATCTCCGAAGTCGTCAATTATGCCAAACAGGTTGACGAGTGGATGCGTGCCGGGGGGCGCGCCGCGATCGCCGCCAGGCTCGGCATCAAGCAAGTCGCCTGAGACAATCGCGAGGCGCCGCGGGAGGGGCACATGTTCAAGAAGGGTATCGAAGGATTCCCGTACTATCTCGGCATCCGCTCGCTCGCCGAGCTCGCCACCCGAGCGGAGCGCGTGGCCGTGCTCAACATCCTCGGCGGCGAATCCCGCCAGGTCACGCCCGTCAGTCACGCTTTCTCCGGCGGCAACGTGGTGTTCGGCACCTCGCCGGGCCGTCGCGGCCAGGTGCTCGGCACGCCGGCCGGTGAAATCCCCGTCTATAACAGTGTCCGCGAAGGCATCGACGACGGCCACAGCTTCGATACCGGCGTTGTCTACCTGCCGCCCTCCGGCGTGCGCGACGGTGTGGCCGAACTCGCCCGCGTCAATCTCGATCTCAAGAAGATCGTGATCGTCACGGAAAAGATCGCGGTTCACGATGCGCGCGAGATCCGCGCCATCGGCCAAGCCTATGGCATCGATATTCTCGGAGCCAACTGCCTGGGCGCCGCCAATTCGTGGAACCGCGTGCGGATCGGCGGCGCGCTCGGCGGCGACCATCCCGAAGAGGCGCTGATAAAGGGCTCGATCGCCATCTGCTCGAATTCAGGCGGCTTCACCACGACCATCGCCCAGTACCTCGCCACCGAAGGGTGGGGCACGACAACGCTCGTCTCGTCCGGCAAGGACATCTATATTCATTACGCCGCAGCCGACTTCGTCTATGGGCTGAACAACGACGCCCGGTCGAAGGCGGCTGTTCTCTATTGCGAACCCGGCGGCTATTACGAACGCAACCTCGACGTTCGCAAGCCGCTGGTCGCCTGTGTCGTGGGGCGCTGGAAGTCCCGTCTTACCCGCGCCGTGGGCCATGCCGGCGCCATGGCCGGCTCGGGCGACAAGGCCGAGGACAAAGAGCGCTGGTTCATGGAATCCTTCGGCGTGGACGGTATCTTCACGCCGGATCACCCGGTGTTCTCCGCCAAGGGCGCGGTTGTCACCAATATCGCCCATATCCCCGCCGCCCTCACCGCGGTGATGCGGGAGAACGGGATCGCGCTGGATTTCGCGCCGCGCGGCACTCTCGCTTTGAAACCCTGGATCGCCAACGACCAGGGCCTGCCGCTTCCGGCGCATATCGCGCTGCCCATCGTGGAAGCGCTGGAGCCCTACAACGAGCAGATCGCAACGCTCGCCCGACAGGTCGGCGCGGTCATCCCCCGGCAGAACATGAAGGATGCGTCCAGTGCCTCGGAGATGGACCCCGCCACCCAAGTTACCAGCGTGCACGGACATCCCGTCCTCGATCTGGCACTCGCGCCGCTGGAGGCGAATTTCGCCCTGCCGCTGGTGCACGAGATTGCCGGCCCGAACGACCGTGCGATGCTCGACATTGCAGTCGCTGCCGAGATCAATCTCGTCGGCGACCCCGCCCTGGCTGCCGCGGATGCAGCCCGCGAGGCCGGCAATTCGCCCAACACCGTAATGGCCGCCGCCGCCGCCATTATAGGGCCAAGGCGTGTCGAAAGGGCGCTCGCCTGCAGCAAGACGCTGATCGACCTGTTCGCGCATTCGGGGCTGGTCAATGCCCATGACGAGAGTTTCGACAGCGCGAAGATTCCCATCGACGAACGCGCGCGGGTGTTTCTGGCGACCGAAGCCGACGCCGAAGACCCGCGGGCCGACGCCATGCTCACCGCCGTGCGCGCCCGCGGCGGGCGTTCGGTGTTCCTGAAGTTCCTGGCCGGGCTCGACCAGCGCGTCTCGCGCGACGCCATCCTGGCCGCCATCGCCACCACGATTGCCTGGGGCCCCTTGATGCGCAAGCGCATCTCGCGCCTGACCGCGGAGACCCTGCCGTGGTACTTGCGCCTCTATGGCGTCATGATCGGTGCTTCCATCCCCGGCCGCCATCATCAGCATGGTAGCCTGTGCGGCGTCTCCCGCGAGGAGCGCTTCAGCCGCTGGACCATGGCCGACTTCGTCCATGTCGCCCTGATCGGCAAGAAGCCCAGCGACGTCGAGGCACGTCCACTGCAGATCCTGATCGGTCTGTTGATTTCCAATGGCCCGGGCTCGATCACCTTGCTCGGCGCCAAGGGCGCCGTCTCCGCCGACGGACCGCAGACCCCCGGCCGCGTGCAGATCAACAAGGCCATGGTCGGGTTCCTCAGCCACAGCGGGTACAGCCACGGCGGCAACGGCTTTGAAGGCATGGCGTTTCTGCTGGAACGCTTCCGCGGCCTCGAACTGGCCGACCCCACGGACCCCGCGCACGGCATCGATCTGTCAGCGATGGCGAAGCAATTCGCGGCCACCTACCGGGACGACAAGGCGCGCTCGCGGGAAGCGGGCGCCGAGCTGCGCGCGCTTCCGGGCGTGCATCATCCGGTGTTCAAGGGCAAACCCGTCAACTACGATCCGCGCGAGCGCTTCATCGCCGAATTCATGGCCAAGCGCGGCGATTACAACATCTTCCACGCCTTCTATCTTGAGCTCGTTCAGGCACTCTACGACAGCGGCGCGTCGCCCTACGTCTTCTGCGTCAATGTCGATGCGGTCATCGCCGCCCTGCTGCTCGCGCTGCTCTGGAAGGACTACCGGGCGGGCCTGCTCAGCGAGAAGGACCTGGAGACCGCCGCTTTCAACGTTTTCCTGTATGGGCGCATGATTGGCGCCGCCGCCGAGATCGACGACCATCTCAATCGAGGGCGCAACATGGACATGCGCACGCCGCAGGAGCAGTGCCGCTTCATCGTCTAACGAAGAGCGTTGAGTTTGCGCGGCCCTGCGACAGAGTGGGACACTCGCGAACGAGAGGACAGCCGGGTCATCAAAGCTGGGAGGTCACAAACCTCCCGGGTAGCGTCCGAGGACGTGGTGGAAATTAGAGCGGTCTCACTGCGCCGCTCTCCTCGCCGCACCCGCGCCCGCCCGCAACCCGTCATCGCCGGACTTGATCCGGCGAGCGATCGCACGCCGCCCGTTGCTCCGGGTTGCCGGGTCAAGCCCGGCAATGACGAAAAAAGAGGCCGGTTTGGGTAAAGCAGGAAGACCGCCTAGCCCTCACCCGGCGTCCCGGCGCGGAGCCGCACCGGCAAGCTCGCGAGCCCCCGCAGCGTATTGTTGTAGCGCCGCCGCACCTCGCCGGTGATCTCGATCGACGCCGCCCGCCGCGCCAGCGCGCTCAGAACCACCTCGCCCTCCAGCCGCGCCAATACCTGGCCGACGCAGGCGTGGATGCCGGACCCGAAACCGACATGGGCGGCGTTGCGGCGAGTGATGTCGTAACCGTCCGGGTTCTCCCAACGGCGCGGATCGCGATTGGCGGCGCCGAGGAACATCAGAACCTTCTCGTCCCGGGCCACCGGAACACCGGCGATCTCGGTCTCGCGCGTGCTGGTGCGAAAGAAGGTCTGGACCGGGCTTTCGTACCGCACCGCCTCCTCGAAGGCGGGCCGTGCGAGTGCGGGATCGGCGCGCAGTCGTGCGAACTGGTCGGGGAAGCGCGCCAGGCAATAGAGCGCCGCGCCCAGCCCGCTCACGGTGGTATCGACGCCGGCCGTCAGCACGGAACGCACCACCAGCGGCGCCTCCTCGGCCGAGAGTTCCCCGGCATCGGCGGCCGCATGGATCGCCGCCCCGAAACCCTCCGGGGCCAGTGCGGCGCGCTGGCTTTGCGCCTGCACCCAAGCGACGACCGGTTCGGCGTCCTTCACCGCCTCGGCGAAGTAATCATTCCGAGGTCCGAAGGAGTTGAACACCATGTTGCCGTAGGGCAGCAGGAACCGGCGGTTTTCGCGCGGCATCCCGACCGCGTCCGGAAATACGGTCAGCGGGTAGGCCTCGGCCAGATCGGGGATGGCATCGAAGCTCTCGCGCGCCAGCAGTTCGTCGATCAGCTTCTCGGCGGCGGCGGCGAAATCGGTCCGCAGCCGGCGCATCGCCGAAGGCGACAGCACCCGATCGAGCACCTTGCGCGTGCGATCGTGCAGCGGCGGATCGGTTTCCAGCACCAGGCTCGGCAGCCGCCACGGCTTTTCGCGCGCGAAATCCGCCAAGCCGACGCCGCGCGCCGAGGAGAAGGTCCGCCAATCGTTCAGCACCGCCTGCACCTGCTCATGGCGGGCCACGGCGAGCACGTCGTAACGCGCCAGCCGCACCACCGGCCCGGCGTCGCGCAGTTCGGCGTGCGCCGCGAAGGGGCTTTCGAAGAACGCAGCCGAGAAGGGATCGACGGCGGAGACCGGAATGGTCACGGCATTCTCCTGCTGATAGGCATGTTCGGGCGTCTTACGTCGCTAGCGTCCGCAGCGATACCGGGATCGGCTCGGCCGCGGCGAGGGGGCCTGCTTCGTTCCGCGGGTTCGGGTTGATCGCCGGTCAGAACACATTTATGAGACAATCATGGCGAATCCTGGGTTTGCCGAGGGGCGTTCACCTAAATCGATACGATCGGTCGGGGCTGCTGAAGATCGGGGTGCGTATGTCGCAGGGATCGAACGTGGGGCGGCGGATTCCGCTGGCCGGACTGCTGGTCTTGATAAGCTTGGGACTGACGCTCAACCCCCATCCGGGCCGGGCCGGGCAAGACACCCCGCAAACCGTCGTCCCGGTCGGAGCGACCAACCCGGCCACGCAGCCATCGGACCCGGCCGCATCCGGGGCCGCCACGCGCCTTGGCGGGCACGATCTGCCGCCCGATCTCATTGCCCTCGTGCTGCGGCGGGGCGATGCGATGGAACGGCGCGGTGACATCTCGGCTGCGCGGCTCCTCTATGCTCGGGCGGCCCGCGCCGGCAGCGCCGAGGGGGCGACGGCAATGGGCAAGACCTTCGATCCGGCTGCGCTGGCAGAGCTAGGGCTGCGCGATGTCACCGCCGATCCGGACCTGGCCGCAAGCTGGTACCTCAAGGCGATGGCGCTGGGTGATCGGCAGGCCGCGAGCCGTCTGCAAAAATTGGGCTCCGGGTCGCTTGTCGTGGTCACCGGCTCCCGTCCGCCTAAGAGCGGGCTTCCGCCGCTGCGATCGTCGCGCGCGCAGGCCCCCGCGATCGAACGCGACCCCGCCCGGGCGACGGGCGCGGAATGCCGAGCCATCGTCATCAAGGTGGAGGTTGGAGAGGAACCGACCGATGCTGAACGCAGCTATCTCCGCCGAGGCTGCACGCATGGCTAGGCGGCATGGCGGTGTGGCGTCCGTGCTGCTTTGCCTTTCGGTGCTGGCGGGCTGCGCCGCCCCGAAACCGTCGCCGTCCGTCGAGTCCCGGTCCGGGGCGGTGCCGTTGCGCCAAGGCATAGCGGAACTCGCCACCGCCATGGTCACGCACGCCCGATTGCCCCGACCGCCTGCTTCGGGGCGCTACAAGATCACCATCGATCCCTGGATCGACGCCACCACCGGCAATCAAATCGAGACCACCCGCTTCATGCAGGCCGAGATCGAGAGCCTGGCGCCTCGGCATTTTCCCCAGCTTGAGTTGCTGCCCTTCACGACCGCCAGCCTCGCGCAGCGGCCGCTGGTGCTCCTCGGCGCCGTCACCCCGGTCGTCGCCGCCGGCAGCACCGAACCCGCACCCGGGCATCCCGGCGCCTACCGCGTCTACGGTGTGCTGGCCGATCTGGCCACCGGCCGAATTGCCGCCGCCGAAAGCGTCTGGGTGCGCCCGGACGAGGTAGACCTGAGGCCGACACCGTTCTATCGCGACAGCCCGGTTTGGCTGCCGGACCCGAGTGTCGCGGCGTATCTACGAACGTCGTCGGCGCGTCCGGGAGATCCGATCGACCCCGCCTATCTGCAAAATCTACGCACCGAAGCGCTGCTGGCCGACGCGGGTCGCGACTACGATCAAGGAAGGTATTCGCCGGCGCTCGACCTCTACCGCGAGGCGGCGGACCTGCCGGAAGGCGCGCAGAACGTGCGTCTCTACAATGGCCTCTATCTCGCCAACTGGGCGCTCGGACACCGCCAACAGGCGGCGCTGGTGTTCGGCCGGCTGGTCGATTACGGCCTCGCACATCAGCGCCTGGCGGTGAAGTTTCTGTTCCTCCCCGGCTCCACCGCCTTCTGGCCGGACCCGGCGATCAGCGGGCCCTATCCGATGTGGCTGCAGGAAATCGCGCAGCGGACCGCGGCGGACCGTGGCTGTCTCCGCGTCATCGGCAATGCCAGCCCGACCGGCCCGGCGGTGTTGAATGATCGGCTCTCGCTCGCCCGCGCCCGCAGCATCGAGCGCGATCTCGTTCGCCTCAGCCCCGCACTGCATGGCCGGATCGAGATCGAGGGGAATGGCGCGCGCGATCCGATCGTCGGCAGCGGCCGCGATGATGCGACCGACGTGCTGGATCGGCGCGTGGACTTTCAGCCGATCGCCTGCTCGCAGTTCATCGCGGCCGAATAAGCTCCCGTTCCGCCGAAAAGGATAAGGGCACTCACCGGTGCCCGTCGGACGGCGAATGAAACTCCGATCGCCGGCCGTAATCCTCCTGCGGATAGCGTCGCGCAAAGACGGCGCAGAGGCCGAGAACGAGCAGCACGAACGCACCGAGAGGGGTTAAGACGTTGATGAATATCACCGCGATCATGATCAGCGTGAGCACGATCACCAAGTTGATGACATGGAGCGTTCGCAGCGCCTGCGGGAGCACCGCGAGGCCGACGAGAAGCCGGAACATGGACGGGTATCTCTTGTTGCTTTCCTTATGGTATTGCAACATATGTCGCCATGCAAGCCGCTGCTCGGGTCTGCATAAGCATACTCTACCCCTTTGAGGAGGCCGATTTTCCAATACCGGAAAGGCCGGCGGCGTTCTCTCGTTCGTTAGTGGTAAGAACTCACCGCCGTGTTTTGACCGTAGGGGCCCTCAGGCCGCAGCCGTCCAGGCCTCGCCCTCGCGCGCCACCTTGCCCTCGGCCTCCAGCTTCAGCAAATGCGCGAGCACGTTGCGTTCGGCGGCGCGCAGCAGGCGTTCGTTGAGCTGTGAATAAAGCCGATCGCGAAGCGCCACCGTGCTCGCCGGTCCCTTGGCGAGAGCCGCCTGGATGGCGCGCTCGCGCTCCATGCGATGGAACAGCAGCGCGCGCGTAAGGCGCTTCGGTTCGGGAAGCGCGGGGCCATGGCCCGGCAGGAATACCGCGTCGTCGCGGTCCAGCACGCGCCGAAGGCTCGCGAGATAGGCGCGCATGTCGCCATCGGGCGGGCTGACCACCGAGGAATTCCACGCCATCACGTGATCGGCGCTGAACAGGATGGCCGAGCCGTCGCCCCCGCGCATTCCGAAACAGAGATGATCGGAGGCGTGGCCCGGGGTGTGCAGCACCTCCATCCCGGCGATCCCGGCGCGGTCGTCGAGTTCGATGTCGGGCGAGAAAGCCGCGTCGGCCGGGGAGCGAAAACCGACGGTCGTCGCCCCGCTCGCCTGTTGCAGCGCCGCCAAGGCGCCGAGATGGTCATGATGAGTGTGCGAGAGCAGGATCAGGTCGATCTTGCCGCCGGCGGCGCGCAGCACCGCCTCCACATGCCGGGGATCGTTCGCCGGCCCGGGTCGAGAACCACCAGGCCGTGTGCGGTCTCGATCAGGTAGGTGTTTGTTCCGTAATAGGTCATCGGCCCGGGATTGTCGGCAACGACGCGGGTGATGCCGGGCAATACCGGAAGAACGGCCCCCCGCTCGGGCTCGGGCTCGGTCAGGAAGGCCATGCTCACCTCGTTCGCAGGTGCACAATATGGCGCCGAAACGGCCGCGCGGCAACCGGCTTGCAGCGCGGGCACTGTTTCCCGGGCGCCCAACGGCGCTGCGCTCCGAACCGGCGAATGGAAAGGAAGCAAAACCTCGTGCCGGAGGCGAGATTTTGCGGGTCAGTCGAGGCATGCTCGGCGCACTCTAAGGCCGCGATCATGTGGACGATGGGCCGCCAGTTGGCGAGTTCGGGACGACCGCCGGCTACCCGATGACCGCAGAACGGGTACTGAGATTGCCAAAACTTTGATTTTTTGCGCAGCGCTCCGCCCGGTCTCGATCCCACTGCCAACGTCGCCTAACAGAGGTCCTCTTGTCGGAGGGGTAAGGCGTGACAAGCGATCTCGATGATGCGGGTTTTGTGAAGCGCATCCGGACGAGCTCGCCAAGCAGGGATTGATGAGCACTCTGGGGGCGTCACTCGTCAACGTCGCTCCCGGCCTTGTTGAGATGGCGATCAGCCCCGCCCCGGCAATTTCGCAGCAGCACGGTTTCGTGCATGCAGGCGCGGTGAGCACCATAGCCGACACGGCAGCAGGGTATGCCGCTCTCAGCCTAATGCCACCGGACCGGGGTGTGTTGACGACCGAATTCAAGATCAACCTCGTTGCACCTGCTGGCGGCGATTGCATCCTTGCTCGTGGCAAGGTGGTGAAAGCAGGCCGAACGCTCATGCTCGCTCAGACGGAGGTGTTCGCCATCAAAGGCGGACAAGAGAAGCTCGTTGCATTCCTGACGGCTACTCTGATGGCCATCGAAGGCCGGGACGACGTTAGCGACTAAAGCTGGTTCCAGCTTTCCACGACACGGTGAAGGCCGAGCATAAATCTTCTTGAGTTATGCTCGGATTGCAAATGCGCCCAACGGCATGCTCCGATGGATCAGGAAATGCACTGCGCCGCAGAATTCGCCGCCATAACAATGCTATAAATCGCGAAGGAGAACCATCATGCCGGCGCTGCCGACTCTCACCACCTTGCACCGCGCTGAATTTCCCGACGGGTATGCGAGCGTTCTGGTGCTGATCGAGAATGCCGGCGGTGCGCCACGGCACATGCACCCGGGTTTGGAAATGACCTATATCCTGGATGGCGAAGCCACATTGTCGGTGGACGGGCGACCCGACCAAGCCTTAAAGCCCGGTGACTGGTTCGAGGTCCCTGCCGGAGTCCCGCACAGCGTGCAGATTGTCGGCAGCAAGCCAGGGCGCGCACTCGCGCACTTCGTCGTCGAGAGGGACGAGCCGATAGTCACATGGTTGTAAGGCAACGTTCCGGCTGGTGGTGCTCAATTCAGACTGCGAACTCGCAAGGACGCTGTTTCAAAAATCTTGACTTATGCGCCCAGGCTGCTTGAAGAACTCCCAAGGGGGATTTATCGTAGCTAATCGGATGGGATGGCCTGAATTGCAGGGGCTTAAGCAAAGGGAGGGCGACGTGACTGCAAGAACCGATGACTACGACGAAATCGTGCGCGTTGTGCAGCTCTACGTTGACGCATTCAATGACAACGATATTGAAAAACTCAGAGAAGCTTTCGACGAAGATGCCTGGATCTTCTACATCGACGCCGAGGGCAACCTTCACAAGAACCTGATCTCGGAGAACTTTGAGGAGTGGGCTGCCCCACCTAGTCGGGGCGTGGTGGGCCGGTTCATCTCGGTGACTCAGGTGGGAGATGCCGCCGCGGTGCAGCTAAGTTTCGACCGTTCCTCGGACAAATCGAGCGGATGGATCGACTTCCACAATCTGCTTAGGATCAACGGTGTCTGGAAAATCACAAACAAGACCGCCACTCATAGCAGCAGATAGGTCGGCCGCATTACGTTTGATTCAGCCGCCATGCGGCAATGGCCGGAGCGTTCCGGCAGACCGAAGACACAACAATACAAACCGTAGTTGCTTGCCGCCGGGTTTAGGATGATTGCTGCTCGCCTAAAAAGACATGTCTCGCGCCGGAGTAGCAACCTCCAAACAGGACGGCCCATGGCTCGCAAACGCATCGCCACGTTCTCCGTCCACGACCATAAGAACCCACGTGATCTCGTTCCCACCATGCTGCGCTTCGATAGAGTCGCGTTCCCCTTTTCCCGCGGACCAGAAGGAATGGGACGAGTGGAACGAGCGCTGGGACCCGAAACTGTTGGAGCGCTGCCTTCTCGCGGTCCCCGAGAGCGCTATCGCGTTGGACTGGGGCAAGCCACAACGAGAGGCTTATCGCCTGCGCCGTAAAGAAGACGTGGCACTCGCGAGCCCAAAGCAGGGAAGGTGATGAATGCCCGTTCGCGCGGGATGGCACCGGGTCTCGTTGGCGCCACCCCGCTTGATCGGTATAGGGGCGGCATGGTCGGCCGCTCGCTGATTCGGATCGCCGTCAATGTCGCGCTGGACGGCTGCCTGGCGGCGCTCGCCGTGCCGCTGGCGCGCTGGATCGCCGCTCCCGCCGCCACCGCGCTGATGAGCCCCGGCTGGTGGCCCGCGGCGGGGGCCGGGGCGGTGCTCGCGGCCGGCCTGCCGTTCGGCTTGTCGCGCCAATACTGGCGCTTCGTCGGCATGGGCGATCTGCTGAGCGTGGCCGGCACCGCCGCCATCGGCGCCGGGCTGCTCGCCGGCGGCATGGCGGCGGCGGGTGCGCTTCCCGGCCCCGCCTTTCCGGCCATCCTGGCGCTAACCTTGCTCGCGCTGCTCGGCGCGCCGCGCGTGATCTACGGGCGGTTGCATACCCGCCCCCGGGCGTCGCCGGATGAGGCCGACACGGCGTTGCTGGTCGGCGCCGCCGAGGACGCCGATCTGTTTCTGCGCGCGCTGGCACGGGACCGCCGCCCGGCGCTGCGCGTCATCGGCCTGCTCGCGCTCGGCGCGCGCCAGACCGGACGGCGCATCCAGGGCCAGCGGATCTTGGGCTCGATCGACGACGCGCCGGAGGTGCTGGCCCGACTGCACGCCGAGGCAAGACTGCCGGGGACGATCATCGTCGCCACCCCCGACATCGCCGGCCAGCGCCTGGCGGCGCTGCTCGAGGCGGCGGATCGCCACGCCATCCAGATGCGCCGGGCGCCGCGCCCGACCGCGCTCGATCCGGCGACGCGTCCGGCCGATGAGGCGACGCTGGAACTGCGCCCGATCGCCATCGAGGATTTGCTCAATCGCCCGCAAGTGCCGCTCGACCGCGAGGGCATGGCGCGGCTGATCCAGGGGCGGCGCGTCATCGTCACCGGCGCCGGCGGCACCATCGGCTCGGAGATCGCCCGCCAGGTCGCGACGCTCGGGCCGGAGCAGTTGATTCTGTTGGATAACGGCGAATATGCGCTCTGGCAGATCGATCTCGAACTGGCGGAGGCGGCGCCGCTGGTGCCGCGGCGGGCGCTGCTTGCCGATATTCGCGACGAGGCCCGCCTGCGGGCGCTGTTCGAGCAATGCCGTCCCGAGCTCGTCTTTCACGCCGCCGCGCTCAAGCACGTGCCGATGGTGGAGGCGAACCCGCTGGAGGGGCTGCTCACCAACGCCGCCGGCACGCGCATCGTCGCCGACGCCGCCCGCGCCGCGGGGGCACGGGCAATGGTGCTGATCTCCACCGACAAGGCGGTGAACCCGACCAGCGTCATGGGCGCGTCGAAGCGGCTGGCCGAGATGTATTGCCAGGGGCTCGATGCCGAGGCGCGCCGAATGCGCTGCGTGACCGTCCGTTTCGGTAACGTGCTCGGCAGCACCGGGTCGGTGGTGCCGCTGTTCCAGCGCCAATTGGCGCGCGGCGGTCCGCTCACGGTGACGCATCCGGACATGCGCCGCTACTTCATGACCGTGCGCGAGGCGGTGGGGCTGGTGCTGCAAGCCTCGGTAGTCGGAACCGCCGCCGAGCCGGGCGGCGGCGAGCGCGGCATCTTCGTGCTCGACATGGGCAAGCCGGTGAAGATCGTCGATCTGGCCCGGCAGATTGTGCGCCTCGCCGGGCTGCGGCCCGATGCCGACGTGGAGATCCGCTTCACCGGCCTGCGCCCAGGTGAGAAGCTGTTCGAGGAGCTGTTCCACGGCAAGGAGCCGCCGGCGCCGACCGGCCATCCCGGCTTGCTGATGGCCACCCCGCGCACCGCCGATCCGGCGATCGTCGGCCGCGCCATCGAGGAAATCGCCGCCGCCTGCCGCGGCGGGCAGACCCGCCTCGCCCTCACCATGCTGGGCCGGCTGGTCCCGGAGTTCGAGCACAACGCCGACGGCGCGGTTCCGGCAGGGGTGGAACGGCGGTCATGAGGTCGCGCCGAAGACCGTCGGCGCGACCCACCACGCCGCCGACGATCCTCGCACCCTGCTCACGACCGCCGGTCATACGCCGTAAAAACCCGTCGGTACAGCAGGATATACCCGGCCTGGAATGCCGCCGCGAGCAGGAACGGGACGGTGAACAGGCCGGCGCCGAATAACATGCCGGCGATCCACGGCCCCAAGGCGCGCGGCAACTGCGTCGAGAAGCCGCTGACGCTCGCGGCCAGCCCGCGCCGGTGTCCGCGCACCGCCCCGAGCACCAGCGCTTGCCGCTGTCCGGCGGTTCCCCGATTGAGGACGGTTCGGCCGGCATAGGCGAGCATCGCCGACGGGAAACCGGGCGCGAACGGCAGCAGGATCAGCAGCATCAAAGCCGCCCCGCGCAGCAGCACGACGACGCTCACCAGTCCGACCCGGAGCGCCAGCCGACCGGCGAGCAGCGAGGCGGCGCTGGAGAGCAGGAGCGTCGCACCCATCGCCGGGCCGATCAGCCCCGGGCCCACCCCGAAGCGCGCGGCGAACCACCATGACAGCAACGGGCCGGTCAGCCCGATGCCGACGCCATTGAGGGCATTGACCCCGGCCAGACGCAGCAACAGGCGGTTTTCCGCCGCTGAATGCGGTTCCCTCGCGTCGGGCTCGGGACGCTCCGCGCGCGTGCGATCCTCGGTGCCGGCGAGCAGAAAAAGCGAGATCAGCGCCGCCAAGGCCGCGAGCGCAAACAGCGGCCGATAAGCGAGCGCGCCCGGCAGCCAGTGCCGCCAGAGGCGGGGAAGTCCGCCGAGGAAGGCGCCGATCGCGGTGCCGAAAAAGCCGGTCGCGGCGTTGCGGGCAAACACGCGGCCGAGCCGGGATTCATCAACGGTACCGGCGAGCCACGCTTGCTCGACGGCGCCGAACAGCGCCGGCGCACCGACGGCGCCGCGCCCGTACCCGGCGAGCAAGGTGGCCGCGACCAGAATCGGGGTCGCGGCGCTGAAGCTTGCCGCGACTCCCGCCGATAGCGCCAGCCCCTGATAGCAGAGCAGAAATGGCTTGCGGCCCCAAATGTCGCTCATCGGCCCCGCCGCCGCGCTCAGCAATCCGCTGATGAAAATCCCGGCCCCGACCACGCCGCCCAGGAAGCCCGCCGACCAGTGCAGAGCGCGCGCGTAGAGCGCGAAGTCCACGGCCAGCGCGCCCTGACCGAGGCTCACCACCAAGCGCGAAGCGAGCAGCCGGCTGGTGGCCGCCGGCAGAGGAGGGCGCTTTCGGGTGCGGAAGAACACCGGCCGATTATGGCGTCATCGCCGCCCCGGGCTATAGCGGCGCATCTGACGGAGACATCGCATGACCGAGTCTGCCGCCGCGCCGGCGGTTCCCTTTCTCGACCTCAAGGCGCAGCAGGCACGCATCGCGCCGGAGCTGCGGCGGCGGATCGACGCCGTGCTGGCGCACTGCCAATTCATTCTCGGCCCCGAAGTGGCGGAGCTGGAGGAGAAGCTCGCCGCGTTCTGCGGCGCGCGCCACTGCATCGGCGTGAGCTCGGCGACCGATGCCATCCAGATCGCGCTGATGGCCGAGGGCATCGGTGCGGGCGATGCGGTGTTTCTGCCCGCCTTCACCTACACCGCCACCGCCGAGGTGCCGCTGCTGCTGGGCGCCACGCCGGTTTTCGTCGATGTCGATCCCCGCACCTTCCAGATCGACCCGGCGCATCTCGCGCAACGCATCGACGGCGTGCGCCGCGCCGGGCGGCTGCGCCCGCGCGCGCTGATCGGCGTCGATCTGTTCGGCCAGCCCGCCGACTGGCCGGCGTTGCGCGCGATCGCCGCGCGCGAGGGCTTGTTCACGCTCGACGATCTGGCGCAGAGCTTCGGCTGTGCGTCGGGCGGCCGACGGCTCGGCACCGCGGCCGATGCGACCGCGACCAGCTTCTTTCCCACCAAGCCGCTCGGCGGCTATGGCGACGGCGGCGCGCTGTTCACCGAAAGCGACGCTCGCGCGGCCCTCTACCGCAGTCTGCGCACGCACGGCGAGGGCGCCAGCCGCTACGACGTGCTGCGCACCGGCATCAACGGCCGGCTGGATTCGCTGCAGGCCGCGATTCTGCTCGCCAAACTGACGGTGTTCGACCAAGAGCTGGTCGCCCGCGAGCAGGTGGCGCGATACTACGACCGTCATCTGGCCGGCGCGGTCGCGGTTCCGGCGCGCGTCGCCGACAGTGTCGCCGCCTGGGCGATTTACGCCGTGCTGCTGCCCGACGCGACGAGCCGCGAGCACGTGCAGACGCAGTTGCGCGGGCGCGGCATTCCGACCGCCATCTACTACCCGCGCCCGCTGCATCTGCAGCCGGCCTATCGCGCGCAGCACGACGGCACGGCGCTGCCGGTCTCGGAAGACCTCGCCCGGCGTATCCTGGCGTTGCCGATGCACGCCGATCTCTCCGAGTCGGCGCTCGGCCTTGTGTGCGACGCCGTGCTCGCCGCGGTCGGAAATCGCCCGCGGTAAATCGCCGCCCGCACCGCGGTTATTCGGCATCCGGTCCGATCCCGGAGGTGACTTGTCCGCCCGGGCCATCGGGGCTCACAGTCGCGCGCCGGCCGGCGCGCCCGGCTGGAGGGAAACGCCCGAGACGGGGAGAACAATCATGGCCTTTACGAGAAGGACCGCATTGGCGACCGCGCTGGGCGCCGTGGTCGCCGCGCCAACCCTCGGCCGGGCCGCGGATCTGCCGGGAGTGACCGCGAGCACGCTGAAGATCGGCAACACCATGCCCTACAGCGGCCCCGCCTCCTCCTACAGCAATATCGGCAAGACTGAGAGCGCCTATTTCAACATGATCAACGCCGGCGGCGGAATCGCGAACCACCGGATCGATTTCATCTCGCTCGACGACGGCTACAGCCCGCCGAAGACGGTCGAGGACGTCCGCCGTCTGGTCGAGCAGGATCGGGTGGCCTTCCTGTTCCAGGATCTCGGCACGCCCTGCAATTCGGCGATTGTGGAATATTGCACGCGCGGCAAGATTCCGCAGCTCTTCGTCGGCTCCGGAGCGTCGAAATGGAGCGACTACAAGAAGTATCCCTGGGCCATGGGCTGGCAGCCTAATTACCGCACCGAGGCGCAGATCTACACCAAATACATGCTGGCCGAGGTGAAGGAGCCGCGCCTCGGCATCCTCTATCAGAACGACGATTTCGGAAAGGACTATCCGGCCGGGGTCCGCGACATCCTGGGCGAACGGTGGGACAAGGTGGTGACGGCATCGGTGAGCTACGAGACCAGCGACCCCACCATCGACAGCCAGATCGCCTCGCTCAAGGGCTCGGGCGCCAACGTGCTGCTGGTCGCCGCGATCCCGAAATTCGCCGCGCAGTCGATCCGCAAGGTGCATGACCTTGAATGGAAGCCGCTGTTCCTCCTCACCAACGTCTCCGTCTCGGTGGCCGGCGTGATGCGCCCCGCCGGCGCCGAGAACGGGATCGGCATCATTAGCACCGCCTATCTCAAGGACCCGACCGACCCGGGCTGGGACAACGACGCCGCCATGAAGGAATGGCGGGCGTTCATGGCGAAATACATGCCGGGATCGGATATCAGCGACGCGCAGCATGTATTCGGCTACGGCATCACCCGCACCATGGTGCAAGTTCTCAACCAATGCGGCGGCGACTTCTCACGTGCAAACGTGATGGCGCAGGCGGAGAACCTGCATGATCTCGACATCGGCGTGCTGCTGCCGGGGATCACCATCAGCACCGGCAAGGCCGACCACCGGCCGATCAAGGCGATGCAAATGACACGCTGGGACGGCAAGACCTGGGCTCGGTTCGGCGGGCTGATCGAGGGCGCGAAGGTGTGAAGGCAGGAGGCGAGCAGCCCGGCACCCGTTATCGACGAAAGATGGTTCGCTGAAACCGTCATCGCGAGGCGCGAAGCGCCGTGGCGATCCAGGCTCACATATTCGTTGCTGCACGCCTGGATCGCCACACCGCCAAGCGGCGGCTCGCGATGACGGGGTTGGCCGGTGCGTCTCGGCGTCCTCTGATTCCGGGCACTAAAAATACGCCCACACATTCGCCGCCCGCGCTTCGTCGGGGGTGCCGTCGAAGACGATCCGGCCCTGGTTCATGATGATCGCGCGGTCGGCGATGCGCAGCGCGGCGGCGACGTTCTGCTCGACCAGGATCGCCGCCATGCGGTGCGATCGGCACACCTCCCGCACCTGCGCGAACAGCCGCTCCACCAGATTAGGCGCCAGCCCGATCGAGGGCTCGTCGAGCATCAGACAGCGCGGCTTGCCGAGGATAGCCAGGCCGAAGGCGAGCATCTGCTGCTGGCCGCCGCTGAGACTGCCGGCACGAGTCGCCCGGCGTTCATCGAGCACCGGCAGCAACCGGTAGATATCGGCCGTCGTGAACGTCGAATCCGGGCCGATATTGCGCGCCGCCACCACGTCGAGGTTCTCCGACACCGTGAGATCGGGAAAAATGCCGCGACCCTCGGGCAGCAGCCGCAGCCCCATGGCGACGCGCGCGGCGACGTTCGTTCTTCCCAGCGATCGGCCGTCGAAACGCACCTCGCCGGCGCTCGCAGCGAGCAACCCCATGATGGTCTTGAGCGTGGTGGTCTTGCCGGCGCCGTTGTGGCCGAGCAGCGCCAGGATGCGCCCCGCTTCGAGCGTGAAGCCGATTTCCGAGATCACCGTCTTGGCGCCGTAGCCGGCGGTCAGGTTGGAGACGGCGAGGATCATCGTGCTTCCACCACCATCCATCACAGCGCTCCCCCGAAATAGATCTCGGCGAGCTTCGGGTCGGCGATGATCCGCTCCGGGGTGCCCTGCGCGAGCAGCCGCCCCTGATGCAGAAACAGCACCTCGTCGGCGATCTGCTGCACGACGCGGGTGTTATGCTCCACCACCAGCAGCGTCTTGCCTTCCTGCTGCAAGCGTCTCAGCAGCGCCATCACGCGATCGAGCGCGTCGGCGGCAAGGCCCGAGGCGGGCTCGTCCAGCAGCAGCAATTCGGCCCCGGTCGCCAGCAGGCGCGCGACGGTGAGCAACTTCTGCTGCCCGTAGCCGAGATTGCGCACGAACTCGTCGGCGCGATCGGTCAACCCGACATGGGCGAGGATCGCGCGCGAGTCCTCCCGCCGCCGACGCTGGCCGCGTGCGGTGTGCAGCGGGCGGAAGATGGCTCCGAGCGGCGCCTCGCCGAACTGATCGGGCAGCGCCATCGCGACATTGTCGAGCGCCGTCAAGTCGGCGAACAGGCGCAAATTCTGAAAGCTGCGCGCGATCCCCGCACGCACGATCGCCTGCGGGCGCAAGCCGTCGAGGGCGCGACCTTGGAACGAGACGCCCCCGGAGGTGGGCCGCAGGAAGCCGGTGATGACGTTGAAGATGGTGGTCTTGCCGGCGCCGTTCGGGCCGACCAGGCAGGTGATCCGTCCGCGGCCGATGGCGAAGCTCGTGTCGGCGAGCGCCTGCAGCCCGCCGAAACGCATCGCCACGCCACTGACGGCGAGATAGGGCTCGCTCACAGCCGCCACCCCGAATGGATCGCGGCGATGCCGCCCGAGAGATTGCGCCAGTCGACGCGCGCGAAGCCGCAATCGCGCATCATCTGCGCGAGTGTTTCCTGCTTGGGAAACGTGCGGATGCTCTCAGCCAAATAGCGATAGCTTTCGGCGTCGCCGGCGACGACGGCGCCAAGCCGGGGCAGCATCCGAAACGACCACGCCTCGTAGGCGGGGGCGAGCGCCGCCACCTGCAACCGGCTGAACTCGAGGCACAAGAAGCGCCCGCCCGGTCGCAGCACGCGCCACGCCTCGGCGAGCACCGCCTCCTTGCGGGTGCAATTGCGCAGCCCGAAGGCGATGGAGACCCGATCGACGGCGCGGTCAGGCAGCGGGATCCGCTCGGCGTCCACCACCACGAAATCGAGATCGGCGACCAGGCCGCGCGCCAGCGCACGCTCACGCGCCACCTCCAACATGCGCAGGTTGATGTCGCTCAGCACCGCCCCACCGCCGCCGCCGGCGAGCCAGCCGAAGCTCACATCGCCGGTGCCGCCGGCAAGATCGAGCAATAGCCGCCCCGGCCGGGGATCGAGCGCGCCGACCAGGATGCGCTTCCATACCCGGTGCACGCCGAGCGACATCAGATCGTTCATCAGATCGTAGCGGGGCGCCACGCGATCGAACACCGCCCGCACCATGCCCGCCTTGTCGGCGGCGGGGACGCGGCGAAAGCCGAAATCGGTGTCGCTCATGCCGGCGAACCTATAGCCTGCCGGCCGATGCCGGAACTCCCCGAGGTCGAGACGGTGATGCGTGGACTGCGCGCCCGGCTGCAAGGCCGCGTGCTGGTGCGCGCCGAAGCGCGCCGCGCCGATCTGCGCTGGCGACTTCCCGCGGGGCTCGGCGCCCGACTGACCGGCGCGCGCGTCAGCGGCTTTCGCCGCCGGGGCAAATACATCCTCATGCGCCTCGACGGCGGCGACAGCGTGCTGCTGCATCTGGGGATGTCGGGAAGAATCGTTCTCTCTCCCGCGATAACGGGTTCGGGCGATCGACACGAGCATCTTAGTCTGACGACCGACGACGGTTGGCATCTCGGCTTCATCGACCCGCGTCGGTTCGGCATGGTCGATCTGGTGCCGACGGCGGCGGAGGAACAGCATC
The DNA here is from genome assembly GCA_963762525.1 of uncultured Pseudomonadota bacterium. Lineage (GTDB taxonomy): Bacteria > Pseudomonadota > Alphaproteobacteria > Acetobacterales > Acetobacteraceae > DATFDN01. Next base: position 71,273 of record CAVXKT010000005.1, on the reverse strand, counting down.
GGCTACTCGCCGCACTAGGGCCGGAACCGCTGGGTTCGGAGTTCACGTCCGACATGCTGTCGCTGGCGCTGCGGGACCGACGCAGCGCCATCAAGGCGGCGCTGCTCGATCAGGGCGTCGTCGCCGGTCTCGGCAACATCTACGTGAGCGAGGCGCTGTTTCGCGCCGCCATCAGCCCGCGCCGCTCCGCGCATTCGGTCGCCGGCAAGCGCGCCTCGCGGCTGGTTCCGGCGATCCGGGAGACGCTGGAGGAGGCGATCGCCGCCGGCGGCTCAAGCCTGCGCGATTACGTCCAGCCGGACGGCGAACTCGGGTATTTCCAGCACGCTTGGCGGGTATATGGGCGCGAGGGTCTGGCCTGCGAACGCTGCCCCGGCCCGCCCGGCTGCGGCGGCGTGCGCCGGATCGTCCAGTCCGGTCGCAGCACGTTCTACTGCCCGCGCACGCAGCGCTAGTACCGGCATAGGTGGAAAGTGAGTCGCCCGGGATCGTCATCGCGAGGCGCGCAGCGCCGTGGCGATTCAGGCCCACCGAATCGTGCCGCCAGCCCGGATCGCCACGCCGCCAAGCGGCGGCTTGCGATGACGGGCTCGGCGGATGCGTTTCACCGTCCAATGAATTCCGCGTACTAGCGCGGGACGGGCCGCATCAGCATGAAGTCGAGACGCAAGCGAGCGATGAAATCGAGCGCGGATCATGTTTCTGCGGGCGGATCGTGGCCGAAATGCAGGGCGACCCGTCTGATCGATAGTCCGGGGCGAGAGGAGCGCCAAATTTGCCGCTGAAGTCTCAGCGCCACTCATGCATTGCCCGCGCTTCCGGCGCTGGCTAGGAACCGCCATCCGATTTGGGGGACGCCATGGCCGACAGTTTCGAGATGATCCGGGTGGAGACGCGGGGGCCGGTGGGATTGATCCGGCTGCACCGGCCGCAAGCGCTGAATGCGCTCTGCGATCAGCTCATGACGGAGCTGGGACGTCAGTTGCTGGCCTTCGACGCCGACAAGACGATCGGCGCGATCGTGCTCACTGGCAGCGAGCGCGCCTTCGCCGCCGGCGCCGACATCAAGGAAATGCGTGACCGCACCCATCCCGAGGCGCTGATGGAGGACTTCATCGGCCGGGGGTGGGAGACCGTTCTGCAGGTGAAGAAGCCGGTGATCGCCGCCGTCGCCGGGTTCGCGCTCGGCGGCGGCTGTGAGCTGGCGATGATGTGCGACCTGGTCATCGCCGCCGACACCGCCAAATTCGGCCAACCCGAGATCAATCTCGGCGTGATCCCTGGCGCCGGCGGCACGCAGCGCCTGACGCGCGCGGTCGGCAAGTCGAAGGCGATGGAGATGATCCTCACCGCCCGCCAGATGGACGCCGCCGAGGCCGAGCGCGCCAACCTGGTCTCTCGCGTGGTGCCGGCCGACCAGGTCGTAGACGAAGCGATCAAGGTCGCGGAGAAGATCGCGGCGCTGTCGCCGGTCGCAGTGGCCCTGGCGAAGCAGGCGGTCAACCGCGCCTTCGAGACCACGCTGCTCGAAGGCGTGCGCCACGAGCGCGCGCTCTTTCTCCCGCTGTTCGGCACGCCGGACCAGCGCGAGGGCATGGCGGCTTTCGTGGAGAAGCGAAGGCCGGCGTTCCGACGGGGGTAACTTCGCTTGCCGGCCCGGCCCGCCGATGCTCCACTGACGCCCATGACCCCGGCCGTTCCGCGCCCCGCCGCCACCGTCCTGCTGCTGCGTGACGGCAGCCGCGGTTTGCAGGTGTTCATGGTGGTGCGCCATCACCGGATCGACTTCGCCTCGGGCGCGCTGGTGTTCCCCGGCGGACGGGTCGAGGCGGATGATCGGGCGCTGGCCGATTCCGGATACTGCGCCGGGCCGGAGGGACTGGATGCCGACGGCATGGCACTGCGGGTGGCCGGAATTCGCGAGGCGTTCGAGGAGTGCGGCGTGCTGCTCGCGCGCCCGCGCGGCGGGACCGGACTGCTCGACGCCGCCCGGCTGGCGAGCACGAAGCCGGATGACGACTTCAGGGCGCTTCTGGAGACGCACAACCTGGAGCTGGCGACCGAGCTGCTCACCCCGTTCGCACACTGGATCACCCCGCCCGCGCTGGCGAAGCGGTTCGATACCCACTTCTTCCTCACTCCCGCGCCCGCCGATCAGCTCGCGGTGCATGACGGAAACGAGTTGGTCGAAAGCGTCTGGATCGAACCCGCCCGCGCGGTTGCGGAAGCCGCCGAGGGACGGTGGAAAGCTGGTGTTCCCCACCCGTCTCAATCTGACCAAGCTGGCGCGCTGGAACACGGCGGCGGCGGCGATCGAGGCGGCCCGCACCGCCCCGATCGTGACCGTGCTGCCGCGCGTGACCCGCACCGAGGCGGGGCGGCGAATGCAGATCCCGCGCGACGCCGACTATGGCGGCGAGGTGTTCGAGACGAATGATCCGGCGTCGATGTAAGGCGTCGATCGCCCGAACAACGACGGCACGGGGAGCGCCGACGGGGCGTTTTGCGTCGCTCCGGCCTATGTTCCCACGACCAGCATGAACTGGTGGCCGCTCGGATCGGTTCCGAACCCGGTGAGCAGCGACGATCCCAGCTCTGATGTTTGGTGGCCGGCGAAGGTGATGAATGCGGCGCCGCCGTTTTGGAACGTCTCCAGCGTCAGCCCGTTGTAGCCGGCCGCACCCAGGCCGTCTGCCGCATCGGCGGCCACGTCCTGCGGGGCGATCCCGTAGATCACGGCGAAGTCTCCGGCGTGAAAATTCGCAATCGTGTTCCACGAGACGGCATCCTTGGAAGCATCGAAGAAAAACGCATCATTCCCCGATCCGCCGATCTCGAAGTTCACGGCGCCACCGGTGTCATCCAGCACGTTGTTGCCACCCTGGTCGGCCGAAAGGATGTCGCTGCCGGTGCCACTTACGATGAAGACGTTCGGCCCGTTCGCGGTGATGATCAGATTGTCTGGCGTCAGGTCAGTGAAGGTCGAGCCGCCGGCCGTCGTGGATTGACCATTCGAGAGGTCCAGTACGTTAAAGCTCGTCTCCGTCGGCAGCGCCGTTGTGGACGATGCATCCGAGGGGTCCGGCACGTTGAAGCTCGTGGCCGGCGGGGGCGGTGCGGCGACGCTGGGGGAGAAAGTGTCGGTCTGGGTATCATAAAACCCATCGGCGAAGTTGATCGCTTGAATATTGATGAGAGTATCATGAGAAGACGAGCTATTAACGGTCGTGGATGATCCGGAGCTGGAGAGAGTATACAGTGAATAAAAGTCCGGTTCGTTTACCGTATTGTAACCTCCATAGCCGTCAATGACATGCATGCCGGGCGAAACCGTAAACTGATCGGTTCCCACCAAGGCGATTTGTAGAAATGCTTGAATTTGGTTCCAGCTAATAAGTTGAAACGCGATACCGGCGGAAACATCCAGTCCGCTTGCGCTGATCAGAGTTTGGCCGCCCGACGTCTCGTTGAACCCGGTCAGGGTTCCGGAAACGTTGCCGAAGGCATCGTATGTGAAGCTGCCCGTATAAGTTCCGACCAGTGGCCCGTTTGAGATCACGATGTCATCGGCGCCCTTTGCGGTCACGGTCGCGTACCAACCGCTCAAATTGTCCATGTTTATTGTAGACGGTAGCTGCACGCTCGCCATGATGGCCTTCCTTTTACTTATGCATAATCCCGGTCCAACGAATGAGAAACGTTCCGAAATAGCAACGCAAGTTGATTTATTGCAATGTTGGCCGCCGCACGAAACGGGAGGAACTGCGTGAGCGGTCGCGCTATTTCGACCCGTCAACGCCGAAGGATCACCGCCGATGTCCGACTTCCGCTGCCTGGCGATCGAAACCGCGATCGCCGAACGGTTTCGCGCCACCGAACGCGACGACGCCGATAATGTGCTGATCCGCCGCCAAGCCGGCCCGGACTCGCGCTGCCCCTGCCGCCACTGCCTCGGCTACTCCACGGGCGACGAGGTCGTGCTGCTCGGCTCCTACAATCTGCCGCGCCCGCGCGGCGTCTATTGGACGCCGAGCCCGATCTTCGTGCACGCGCATGACTGTCCGCAGTACGATCGGGTCAACCACATCCCCGAGATCGTGCGCGGCTCCCTCGTTTCAGTGCGCGCCTACGACGAAGACGACATGTGTCTCTACGATCTCGGCCAGGTCCGCGACGGCGCCGAAGTCGATGACGCGCTCCGCGCCGCGTTGGAGGACCAGCGCACGGCGTTCGTCAACATCCACACCGCCAAGCCGGGATGCCTGCTGTGCCGGGCTGAGCGGTGCTGAGGGGATAAACCCGCCCGGACGAACGGATGAGTTCGGGAGAGACTTCCCTCGGCGAAGTGCGGCAGCAAGCGAAGCTTGACCCGGGAAGACGGTATCGGTAAATGCGACTGACTCTCAGTTGCATGAAAGCCCCGCGGCCGGCCACCAACCGAATCCGTAACGCGGAAAGGCTGATTGATGCTGTCGAGACAAAGTCGTCCTCGGGTGGGTGTTTGTGACAACCGTCGTGACGACGGTCTGGGTTCGGGCCGCGCGCGTCACCCCCGGGACCAGCGAAGCAGCAGAGTCCGGTGCCCGGGGCCCCCGGCACGCCAGCCGTGCCCCCTGGCCCATCGCCGGGCGAGCCGGGCTTCACGACCCAACTCTTCGCGTCGTCGCGCAGCAACCTGCTCGGCGACATGTTTGGCCTGCGCACTTCTTTGGGCAATTACGGCATCAGCCTTGGTCTATCGAACACGGTGAAGGTGTTCGGCAACATCGCCGGCGGCATCCGGCGCGGTGCTCCGGGTAATGGCCTCACCGAGTTCGGTCTCGGCCTGGATACTCAGAAGGCGTTCGGCTGGGAGGGCGGCACCTTCACGCTATGGCTTCAACTTCGGCGAACCTCCGCACGGCCATCTCGGTTCATCGCCGCAGACCAACAGTGCATCCGGCCTCGACCACCGTCCGGTGGGGAGCTCGACACCAGCAGCACGCTGACCGCGGTTGCCGAGACGTGAAGTTCGGGCATCTGGTCTGATCAGGAATTCCCGACCAGCCTTTGGGAGCGAGCGACCTGTTCCATCAACACGATGATCGGGCGGCCGCTGACGCCCGCGGCGACCACTATCCGGCGGCCAGGCCTATCCGCTCTCCTCGCTTGGCCTCCGGTCGCGACGGACCAGTGACGCCGCACCTCTTGGCCGGATCTCCCGACGATCCGCCCGGTGGACCATTCACGCCGCGGCCAGCTCCGCGGCAACCAACGCTACGGCGCGCAACTTCAGCCGGGTTATTCTTACAATGATGGCGTCAGCTTCACCGCCGAGCGGTGGCCGCCCTGGCAGCAGGGCATGATGTACGACGCCGGCTTGTTCTTCGTCGCCTAATCAGCGCGATCCTCGGACGAGCTTCATCAGAATCTACGAAAGCATGGCGAAGCTCGACGCGCTCAACCAGTTCGCCACCCATGTCGGCGGCGACCTGTTCGCCTGCCCGGGCGGAGCGAGCCGGGGTGAGTATGTCGGTCAGCGACTTTTCGAACCGGCTTAGCAGCGATCCGATCCTGGAGAACGAGGCGACCCGGGTGGCGCCGCGGCACCGGAGCAGCAGGAGAGTGGTTCGGGGCCTGAGCGGACCGGCCGGCACTAGCCCGGCCCCCCTCACCTTAATCCAGGACTCGTCAAGGCAGCCACAGCACCTGCTCGATCCGCGCCGCGCCCGAGGCGATCATCGCCAGGCGGTCGAATCCCATCGCGATCCCTCCCGCTTCCGGCATCCCGTGCGCCAGGGCGGCGAGGAAATCCTCGTCGAGCGGCCAGTCCGGGCCGTGCATGGCATGGCGCCGGGCGCGGTCGGCGGCGAAGCGGGCGCGCTGCTCGACCGCGTCGGTCAACTCGACGAAGGCGTTGGCGAGTTCGATGCCGCAGACGAACAGCTCGAAGCGTTCGCCAACCCGCGGATCGTCGGGATCGCGTCGCGCCAACGCCGCCTGCGCGACGGGCCAGCGGGTAAGAAACGTCGGCCGATCGCGACCGATGCGCGGCTCGACTGCCGCCAGCAGCAGGCGGAAGAACAAATCCTCCCAGGTCTCGCCCGCACGCAGCCGCACACCGGCGGCGGCGGCGAGCGCGGGCGCATCGTCGGCGGTCGCCAGCACGTCCGCGCCGGTGTAGCGCGCGAACGCCTCGGCGACGCTTAGCCGCTCGAAGCGCGCCAGATCGGTGGTCACGCCCCGGCAGGTGACGACCGCCGGCAGCACGGCGCGCAGCAGCGCCTCGGTCTCGTCCATCAACGCCGACATCGAGGCGCCGGGCCGGTACCATTCCAGCATGGTGAACTCGGGCGCGTGGAGATCGCTGCCCTCGCCGTTGCGCCACACCCGCGCCAGTTGAAAAATGGGTCCGGCACCGGCGACCAGCAGGCGCTTCATCGCGAATTCCGGGCTGGTGTGCAGCCAGAGCGGTTCGCGCCGCCCGTCCGGGTGCTCGCGGATGGTGCGGAATGCCCGCAGATGCACCTCCTCCCCGGGGGCGGCAACGGCATGCGGCGTCTCCACCTCGGTGTAGCCGCGATCCCTGAAGAACGCGCGCACATCGGCGGTCAGTTTGCCGCGCCGGCGCAGGAAGGGCAGACGGGCGGCGAGGCTCTCGGGATGCCAGGCCGGGCGCGGTGGTGGTGCGGGCATGGACATGCTTTATACGGGTAACGCAGGCGATCGGCAGGAGGGCGGAATGCAGCGCGAGGTCATGGTGGTGTCGGCCGTTCGCACGGCAGTCGGCGATTTCGGCGGCGGCTTGAAGGACGTGGCGCCGACCGATCTCGGCGCCCGGGTGACGCGCGAGGCGCTGCGCCGCGCCGACGTGGACGGTGCCGAGGTCGGGCACGTGGTTTTCGGCAACGTCATCCACACCGAAGCCAAGGACATGTATCTGGCGCGGGTGGCGGCGCTGAATGCCGGGGTCGCGCAGGACGCGCCGGCGCTCACGCTCAACCGGCTCTGCGGATCGGGGTTGCAGGCGATCGTCTCCGCCTCGCAGAGCATCCTGCTCGGCGACACCGACATCGCCATCGGCGCCGGGGCGGAGAGCATGAGCCGCGCTGCCTATCTTTGCCAGGGCTTGCGTTGGGGCGCGCGCATGGGCGACAGCGCGATGATCGACATGATGCTTGCCGCGCTGCACGACCCGTTCCACAACATCCACATGGGCGAGACGGCCGAGAATCTGGCGGAATCGCACCAGATCACCCGCACGCCAGCAGGACGCGCTGGCGGTCGAATCGCATCGCCGCGCCGCCCGCGCGACCGCCGAGGGGCGCTTCAGGGAACAGATCCTTCCGATCCGCCTTAAGACCCGCAAGGGCGAGACGGTGTTCGACACCGACGAGCACGTGCGCGCGGATGCCACGGTCGAGGACCTCGCGAAGCTCAGGGCGGTGTTCCGCAAGGACGGCACCGTCACCGCGGGCAATGCCTCGGGCATCAACGACGGCGCCGCCGCGGTGGTGCTGATGGAGGGCGCGACCGCCGAGAAGCGCAACGCCAAGCCGCTCGGGCGGCTGGTCGCCTATGCCCACGCCGGGGTCGATCCGAAGGTCATGGGCATCGGGCCGGTTCCGGCGACGCGAGCGGCGCTCAAGCGTGCGGGACTGAGCCTCGGCGACATGGACGTGGTCGAATTGAACGAGGCGTTCGCCGCGCAAGCCTGCGCGGTGGCGAAGGATCTCGGCTTCGACCCGGAGAAGACGAACCCGAACGGCTCGGGAATCTCGCTCGGACATCCGGTTGGGGCGACGGGGACGATGCTGACGGTGAAGGCGCTCTACGAGCTCAAGCGCATCGGCGGCCGCTACGCGCTGGTGACGATGTGCATCGGCGGCGGCCAGGGGATCGCGGCAATTTTCGAGCGAGTTTGATCCGCAGGGAGGAACCGGAATGAGCAAGATCACCCGCACCGAGTCCGGCAAGATTTTGTCGAAGGCCGTCGAGTTTCACGGCTTCGTCTTTCTCGCGGGCATTACCGCCCGCGACACCGGCCGCGACGTTAAGGGCCAGACCACCGACATCCTGGAGCAGATCGATCAGCTGCTGGAGACGCACGGCACCGACAAGACTCGGCTTCTGCAAGCCCAGATCTGGGTCAAGGACATCCGTGACCGCGAGCCGATGAACGACGTATGGACGGCCTGGCTGCCGGCCGGCGGGGCGCCGGTTCGCGCCTGCGTGCAGGCCGACCTCGCCGATCCGCGGCTGCTGGTCGAGATCATGGTGACCGCCTGCAAGTAGCGGCCACCCGGATCAGTTCAGCTGCGGGCTCGGCACCTCGACGTCGATCTCCAGCGTCGAGGCGACGCTGCCGCGATCGAGCTTGATCTGCACCTTGTCGCGGTCCACCGCGACATGGCGCGCGATCACCGCCAGAATCTCCTCGTGCAGGCGCGCCACCAGGTCGTTGTTGCCGACCGCGGCGCGCTCGTGCTGCAGCACGACTTGCAGGCGCTCGCGCGCAATCGGCGCCGAGTCCCGCTTACGGAACATGGTCAGCAGGTTCATGCGGCAGCCCTCCGGCCGAACAGTCTGCCGAAGAAGCGAGTGCGCTCCGCCGGAATGCTCACCGCGATGGTCTCCCCGCGCAGCCGCTTGGCCGCCTCCGCATAGGCGCGCGCGGCGCTGCTTACGGGACTGTTGATCGTCACCGGGGCGCCGAGATTGGAGGCGCGCAGCACGTCCTGGCTCTCGGGGATGATGCCGAGCAGCGGGATCGACAGGATCTCCAGCACGTCCTCCACCTTCAGCATCTCGCCGCGTTGCGCGCGCCCCTGATCGTAGCGCGTCAACAGCAGATGCTTGGACACCCGCTGACCCTTTTCCGCGCGGTCGGTCTTGGAATCGAGCAGGCCGATGATGCGATCGGAGTCGCGCACCGACGACACTTCCGGGTTGGTCACCACCACCGCCTGATCGGCATAGCGCATCGCCAAAGTGGCACCGCGCTCGATGCCGGCGGGGCTGTCGCAGATGATCCAGTCGAACTTGCCGCGCAAATCCTCGATCACCCGCGCCACCCCGGCCTCGGTCAGCGCGTCCTTGTCGCGGGTCTGCGAGGCCGGCAGCAGCGACAGATTCTCCAGCCGCTTGTCGCGGATCAGCGCCTGGTGCAGCTTGGCGTCGCCCTGCACGACGTTGATGAGGTCGAACACCACCCGCCGCTCGGCCCCCATGATGAGGTCGAGGTTGCGCAATCCGACGTCGAAATCGACGACGACGACGTTCTCTCCGCTCTGCGCCAGCGCGGCACCCAGAGCCGCCGTGGACGTGGTCTTGCCCACCCCGCCCTTGCCGGAAGTCACGACCACGACCTGGGCCATTCCGCGTCCCCCTTTTCTCTGCACTCAGTCCATTGCCGCGATCAGCATCTGCTCGTCCTGCAACCAGGCTTGCACGGGCCGGCCGTGCAGCGCCGGCTGCATGTCGTCGGCGGTCTTGTAAACGCCCTCGATCGCCAGCAGCTCGGCATGCAGGCGCGAGCAGAAGATCCGCGCGTCGTGCGTGCCGCCGAGCCCGGCGATGGCCCGACCGCGCAGCGCGCCATAGATGTGGATGGAGCCGCCGGCGACGATCTCGGCGCCGGATGCGACAGCGCCGACGATGGTGACGTCGCCCGCCTCGTGCACGATCGACTGCCCCGAGCGCACCGATTGCACGATCAGCAGCGACGCCGTTTCGGCCGGCGGCGGCGGCGGCGCGATGGCGGTTGCGGGCGCGATGGCGGTTGCGGGCGCGGCGGCTGCCGGCGAATCGGGCGCGATCTCGACCGGCTTGCCCTTGCCGTGCGCCATGATCGGGCCGCCCCACTTGGCGACGCCCGCCCAGCTCGGATGCGCGCCCTCGGTGCCGATGACGCGGATGCCGCGCTCGGCCATCGCCTGAATGAGGCCGGCGACGTCGGGCTGTTCGCGCGGCAGCGCGGCGAGATCGACGATCACCGGGCGGGCATCGAAGAATGACGGCGCCCGCGCGATCTGGGCATCGAGCGCGGCGAGCCAGGCCGTCACCGGCAGCTCCGGCGCCAGCACCAGCGCCATCAGCGAACGGCCGCGGACTCGGATTGCAGGGAGCAACTCGGTGGCGGACACACCTCTCGCCTAACGCGCGCCGCCACCCGCGGTCAACGCGATTTCTCGCTTGCACAAACCGGCAAAACTTGGTTGCGAGTCGCGCCGCCTGATCGCTGCGAAATAGAATTGAGCGGCGCTCGCACGCCCGGGAGGTGACAGCGACGCCGCCGCCGCGTTCAATGGAGCATGGACATCGCCGTGCCCTCGGATTTGGACCTCGATCCGCCGCTCCGCGTGCATCGGCCGCTGCGCCAGACCGCACCCCTGGTGTTCGCCTCGCCGCACTCCGGACGGCACTACCCGGCGGCGTTCGTCGCCGCGGCGAGGCTGGACGCGCTCGGGCTGCGGCGGAGCGAGGACAGTTTCGTGGACGAGCTGTTCGCCGAGGCGCCGGCCTACGGCGCGCCGCTGCTCGCCGCCCGCTTCCCGCGTGCCTATTGCGACGTCAACCGCGAGGCCTGGGAGCTCGACCCGGCGATGTTCGAGGACGCGCTGCCGGCCTGGGTCAATACCACCAGCGCGCGCGTCTCCGCCGGCCTCGGGACGATCGCCCGCGTGGTCGCGACCGGCGAGGCGATCTACCGCGAGCGACTGCGCTTCGCCGAAGCCGAACGACGCGTCCACACCTGCTGGCAGCCGTTTCACGACACTCTGGCGGCGCTGATCGACGCCACCCGGGCGAGTTTCGCCGCCTGCCTGCTGGTCGATTGCCATTCGATGCCCGCCGCCGGCGGACGCAGCGCCGATTTCGTGCTCGGCGACGCGCACGGCACCGCCTGCTGCCCGGCGCTGGCGCGCGCCGCCGAACGGGTGCTGACCGACATGGGATATACCGTGCGGCGCAACGACCCTTACGCCGGCGGATTCATCACCCGCCATTACGGCCGCCCCCGCGAACAAGTCCACGCCCTGCAGATCGAGATCGCGCGCGGGCTTTACATGGACGAGGCCCGTGTCGAACCGCTGCCCCGCTTCGCCGCCGTGCGGCACCATGTCAATGTGCTGATCGGGCATTTGGCCGAGGAGGCGCGGCGGCTGCTGAGAGGAGCGTAGGTGACGACCAGACGTCCCTGAACTGAACCGGCGCGGCGGCGGCTTTCGTGCCGTCGGGCGGAGAAGCCGCGATGAGCCTCAGTCCGGCGTATGACCGCCCTGCCCTACCCTTACGGTATAGCCGCTCTACTCCCGCCGCCACGCCTTGCGAAACACCGGAACCCGAAGCTCGCGCGCGCGCTCGGCGGGTGCCATCGCCAGCCGGGCCAGCATTTGCCCGATCACCATCCGCGTCGGATGCGCAAGATCGAAGCCGAGCGCCTCGGTCGCGGCGTAGAAACGCAGTTCCTCCAGCTCGCCGGAGCCCGCCAGCCGCCCGCCGACGCGGACGGCATCGACCATCAGGAAGCGGGCGTTGAAGCGCACCGGGCTGTCGGTCGGGGTGACCAGGCGACAGATATAGTCGAGCCCGTCGAGCGCCGGCGGCGTGCCGAGCGCCAATCCCGTCTCCTCGGCCAGTTCGCGCGCCGCCGCCACGCCGATCCCATGCGCCAACGCGGGCGTTGCCGAGCGCTCCAGCCGCGCCCGCGTGATCGCCGAGAGCGGCGCGGCGACTTCCGCCGTCAGATCCCCCCGATCGACGGCGCCGCCCGGAAACACCAGGCGGTTCGGCATGAACCGATGCCGCGCCCCGCGCACGCCCATCAGCATCTCCGGCCCGTCCGCACCATGTTGCAGCACGATCAGGCTGGCGGCGTGGCGGGCGCGAACGGCGCGGACGCGCGCGATCGGGGCAAGCGCGTCAGGCAAGGTCGAAGCCGCGCGTGCGCAGCCAGGCGGCGAAACCGAACCGCTCCGGCACCGACAATTGCCTGGCCAAATTCTCGCTCCAGCCGACATCCGCCTTCGGCCCGTACACGTCGAGGTTCTTGAGGCTGCCCGGCGCGATCGGCTCGCGCGCACGCCGGCGCGCATCGTAGGCGGCGACCTCCTCCGTCATCGCGGCGTCGTCGTAGCGTTCCCGATGCACCACCACCCCGGGCGGCAGGCGCATCGAGACCGGGCGGCGGAACGCCGGCCAGCCGACCGTCAGCCCGGCGAGCGGCCAGACGCCGCGCGGCAACCCGAGCAGCGGCGCGACGCGCTCGATATGGCTGCGCACGTAGCTGATCGGGCAGCTACCCAGGCCCGCCGCATCGGCGGCCGCCATGAACGCGCCCATCGCCAGCGCCGCATCCACCGCGGTATTGAGGAAGGTGTCGAGGTTGTTGTTGGCGTGCGCCATCCCGTGTTGCTCGCACAGCAGCTCGCCGCGCCGCATGTCGCCGCACCACACCAGGAAAACCGGCGCCGTGGCGATCCAGTCCATGCTGCCGATCCAGTCGGCGACGCGCTTGATGCGCGCGCGGTCGCGCATCACCACCACCGAATATTGTTGCAGATCGGACTTGCTCGGCGCCGATTGCGCGGCGGCGAGCAGCGCGTCCAGCAGCGCCTCGGGCACCGCCTCGTCACGGTAGCGCCGCGTCACGCGCCGATCGAGCAGCGCGCGCACCGGCTCAGGCAACGGCGGCAGCGGCAGGTCCAGCCCGAACCGCGCCTGCATCAGCGTGCCATCATCGCCCGCCATGGCGTCTCCTTCCGCACCCGCGCGAGCCTTGCCGGGATGCGCCGGTCGCGCAAGGCTGCGACGCTATCCGGAGAGTGCCATGCCCGCCCCCTACGCCATTCATCGCGCGCAGCTCAAAGCCATCCTGCGCGCCTGGGGAATGCCCGAGGAGAATGCCGAGCCGACGAGCGAAATCCTCGCCTGGGCCGATCTGCACGGTGTCGATAGTCATGGCATTTCGATGCTCCCCGGCTACGATCGGCTCCGCCGCAACGGACGCGTGCGCATGGATGCGCGGCCCCGCATTCTGCGTGAGACGGCGGTCTCGGCGCTGGTGGACGGCGGCGGCGGGCTCGGGCAGGTGCCGGCGCGCTTCGCCATGCGGACGGCGATCGACAAGGCGCGGCAATCCGGCATGGCGGCGGTGGCGGTGCGCAACTCGGCGCATTTCGGCGCCTGCGGCTTCTATACGCTGATGGCCGCCGAGGCGGGGCTGATCGGCATGGCGGCGACTTCCGCCTCCGGCATTCAGGTGGCGCCAACCTTCGGCAAGCAGGCGCGGCTGGGCACCGATCCGTGGTCGTTCGCCGCGCCGTCGGCCGACGGCATCCCGTTCCTGCTCGACATGGCGACGACCACGGTGGCGGCGGGGCGCATCCGCAACAAGGCCAACGAGAATATGCCCTGCCCGCCCGGCTGGGTGCTGACGAAGGATGGCGAGCCCAGCACCGACCCGCTGGAGGCCAGCCAAAAGAGCGGCTTCCTGACCTCGCTCGGCGGCTCGGCGGAGGGCAGCAGTTACAAAGGATACGGGCTGGCGGTGATGGTGAACATCCTCTCGGCCTGCCTCTCGGGTTCCACCCTGATCACTGATCCGATGCACACGAAACAGCCCCAAGGGCAGGATATCGGGCATTTCATGCTGGCGCTCGATCCGGGGCTGTTTCGCGGACCGGGCGAGTTCGAGGCCGATGTCGGGCGCTTCCTCGGAGCGCTCCGCGCCACCACCCCGATCGATGCCGCGCATCCGGTGATGGTCGCCGGCGACCCGCAGCGTCGGATCGCGGCGGAACGGATGCGGGAGGGGATCCCGGTGGCCGCGGGCTTGCTCGGGCAGGTACGTCAGTTGGCGCAGGCGAGCGCGGCGCCGTGGCTGCTGGATTGAGGAGCGCGCTCGGTCACATGAGCGACGCCGGACCTCCGCCGCTTGCCGCCATCGCGCCGAGCGCCGCCAATGTCGCGTTCACGCCCGCCGTCACTTGGAACAACCGGCGCGACTCCGGCAGTGCGAAGCCGAGGTCAATCGCGGTCTCGACGGCGGCCACGAGCGGCCTCGCCGATCCGCCGACGTCGCACAGCAGAACCGGCTTGTCGTGCAGGCGCAATTGCCGCCAAGTGATCACCTCCACCGCCTCGTCCAGCGTGCCGAGACCGCCCGGCAGCACCACGAAGGCGTCGGACAGCTCGTACATGCGCTGCTTGCGCGCGTGCATCGAATTGGTGACGATCAGCTCGCGCAATCCGCCATGCGCGACCTCCTGCCGGGTCAGGAATTCGGGGATCACGCCGATCACCTCGCCGCCGCGCGCGAGCGCCGCGTCGGCGAGCGCACCCATCAGGCCGATCCGCCCGCCGCCGAACACCAGCGTGATCCCGGACGCGGCGAGGCCCTCTCCGAGGGCGGTGGCGGCGACCCGGAACTCGGCTCGCTCGCCGGCGCGAGAGCCGCAGAAGACGGCAACGGAACGGATGTCGGGCATGGAATTCCTTCGGTCGCGGGGTGCCGGTGGTGGCGTTCGGGCGGAGTCGGTGCAAGATGGCGACGGCACCGGTAAAGGTGGGGTTAAACAATGGCGAAAAAGCTTCCGCTGGCGCTCGCACTCGCGCTCTTCGGCTCGTCGGCGGCGCTCGCGGCCGACCAGCCGAGCGGGTTCGACATGATTTTGGCCCGTCAGGCCGGCCAGGATCTCGTTGCCGGCGATTTCGTCGGGCTGCTGCAGGCGGCGAAGAATAAGCTGCCGGACGTGAAGCCGTTCGCCAATGCGGCGGGAGGGATCGCGCGCTGGGAGAGCGTGTTCGTGCTCATGTTCCCCGAAGGCACCGAGCAGGGCCACAAGACACGGGCGCTGCCGGCGATCTGGACCAACCGCGCCGGGTTCGAGACGGCGGCGCACAATCTCGCCGAGGCCGCGACCAAGGTACAGGCGGCGGCCAAGGCTGGGGACCAGGCGGCGTTCGCGCAGGACGTGCAGGCGCTCGGCGACGCCTGCAACGACTGCCACAAGCAGTTCAGGGCGAAGTGAACCGCCGTTCCGCTCAGTTTTGCGGTCCCACCGGTTTCGTCGCGTCCGCGCGGCCCTGTTCATACGCCCGCTGTTCCTGCTCGTGCTGTTTGCGGGCAACGTTCTTGGCGTGGTGATGGCCGATGGCGCAGCCGGCGGCGCCGCCGATGACCGCGTGCTGGCCCGCCAGATGCCCGGCGCCGGCACCGAGCGCCGCCCCGGTGAGGCAGCCGGCGGCCGAGGCCGGCGAGCCGGCGAAGACGAGGCCCAGTCCGGCGGTCGCGGCCGCGGCAATGAATGCCTTCATCGATGTTCCCTTCAAAGGCGTTAGATCGGCATTCGGTTGTGGGTGTGCGTATTACCGATTGCAAGCGCGAACCTCCACCTCCGGGCGATCGCGGCGCCGTCAACCGGGGGCGCCGGCTTGGTGTTCTCCGATGTCGCGCAAGATCTCCTTGAGTTCGGGGATGCAGGTTCCGCAATTTGGTGCCGGCCCGCAGCAGGGCGCCGACCTCGATGAACGATTCCAATACCGGAGGCCGCGGACACCGGACGTCGTCATCGCGGTGTCTCGCGACAATCTCGACCCGCGCCTGATCGCCGCGGCCAACCACCACCAGCAAGCCCGACGTGGAAATCGCGCCAACCCGGGCGGCGCCCATCGACGGTGCCCTCGCCGCGCCGATACGCGTTCCCCCTGGAAACGCCTTGCGTCCGGCGGCACATTGGGCGACGGATTGCCATGCACACCGATATCGCCGCCGCAACCCATCTCAATCACGCCGCCGCCGAGGCGCGCGCGGCCGCTCGGGTGCTGGCGCGCGCACCCGCCGAGCACCGCGACACGGCGCTCCGCGCCATGGCCGCGGCGCTGCGCGACCATGCCGGCGCGGTGCTCGACGCCAACCGCGCCGACCTCGCGCAGTTCGAAGGCAGCGCCGCCTTCCGCGACCGGCTCGCGCTCGATGCGGCGCGCGTCGAGGCGATGGCGCGCGGGCTCGACGACATCGCCGGAGTCCCCGATCCGCTGGCCCGCACGCTCGACGAATGGACGCGCCCCAATGGCTTGCGCATCCGCCGCATCGCCGCGCCGATCGGCGTCATCGGCATGATTTACGAGAGCCGACCCAATGTCGGCGCCGACGCCGCCGGGATATGCCTTAAATCCGGCAATGCGGTGATCCTGCGCGGCGGATCGGAAAGCCTGCACAGCGCCCGCGCCATCCACGGCGTGCTCGTCGCCGGGCTCCGCGCCTCGGGCCTGCCGGAGGCGTCGGTGCAGATCGCCCCCTCGGCCGATCGCGCCCATGTCGCGGCGATGCTGGGCGCGGCCGGGCTGATCGACCTCATCATCCCGCGCGGCGGCAAGTCGCTGGTCGAGCGCGTGCAGCGGGAGGCGCGAATCCCCGTGCTCGCGCACGCCGAGGGGCTTTGTCACACCTACATCCACCGCGCTGCCGATGCGGCGATGGCGCGGCGCATTCTCGCCAACGCCAAGATGCGCCGCACCGGCATTTGCGGCGCCACCGAGACGCTGCTGATCGACGCCGACGTGGCACCCGAGCTGCTGCCCGCGATCGTCGCCGATCTGCGCGCGCTCGGCTGCGATTTCCGCGCCGACGCGGCTGCGCGCGACATCCTGCCCGATCTGCCGCCGGCCACGGAGGCGGATTTCGACACCGAATGGCTGGACGCCATCTTGTCGGTCCGCGTGGTGGACGGCATCGACGCCGCGCTCGCCCATATCGCCCGCCACGGCAGCGAGCATACCGACGCCATCATCACCGAGGACGCGCAAGCGGCCGAGCGTTTCCTGCGCGGCGTCGATAGCGCGGTCGCGATGTGGAACACCTCGACGCAGTTCTGCGACGGCGGCGAATTCGGCTTCGGCGCCGAAATCGGCATCGCGACGGGTCGGCTGCACGCGCGCGGACCGGTGGGACCGGAGCAGCTCACCAGCTATCGCTACCTGGTGCTCGGCGATGGCCAGGTGCGCCCCTGACCGAAGATGCGGTGCCGCGATGGGGAGACGGGCGACGGACGCGCATCGGCCTGCTCGGCGGCTCGTTCAATCCGGCCCATGCGGGGCATCGCCACGTCGCGCGCGCGGCGCGCAAGCGCCTGCGGCTGGATCAGGTCTGGCTCATGGTCTCGCCGGGAAACGTGCTGAAGCCGCGCGCCGGGATGGCGGCGTTCGCCGAGCGTCTGCAAGGCGCGCGTCGGCTGGCCGACGGGCGGCGCATCATCGCCACCGGTATCGAGGCCGCACTCGGAACACGCTACAGCATCGATACCGTGCGCGCGCTGCGCCGGCGCTTCCCGCGCGCCAAATTCGTCTGGATCATGGGCGCCGACATCCTGGAGCAAATGCCGCGCTGGCGGAGCTGGCGCAAATTCGCCGCCTTGGTGCCGTTCGCCGTGCTGCCGCGCGGCGACCGCAATCTGGCGGCGCTGTCGGGCTTCGCGGCGCGCGCTCCGGCTTCGCTGCGCCCGGCGCGCGCGGCGCCGGTGCTGGCGGATGCCGGGCCACCCGCCCATGTGATCCTCAACGTGCCGCGTCATCCCGCATCCGCCAGCGCCATCCGGGCGCGACGCCAAGGAGCCGAGCCATAGTCAAACCGCCACCCGCGCCGCGCAAGCGGACCGTCCGCAAGCCGCCGAAGCCGCTGCCGGCGGCCGACAAGACCCCCGGCACGGCGCGCAAGAAGGCCGCCATCGCCGGCCCCCGGACGGCCGCGCGCAAACGCCCCGCACCCGGTCTGTCGGCCCGGCTCGACCAGCTTCAGGGCGTCATCGTCACCAGCCTGGAGGACGACAAGGCGGAGGCGGTGGTCGCGCTCGACCTCGCCGGCAAGGCCATGTTCTGCGACCGCATGGTGATCGCGACCGGCCTCGCCGACCGCCAGATCACGGCGATGGCCGAGCATCTGGTGGAGAAGCTGCAAGAGGCGGGCCTCAAGCGCGTGCTGACCGAGGGCGCCGGCGGATCGGACTGGGTGCTGATCGACGCCGGCGATATCATCGTGCATCTGTTCAAGCCGGAGGCGCGGTCGATGTATGCGCTCGAGAAGATGTGGGGCGCCGAGCTGGACGAGGCCGGCTGATGGAAGACTTGGCCTTCACCCCGGCGGCCGACCTCGCGGCGATGATCCACGCGCGCACCCTCTCGCCGGTCGAGCTGATGCGCGCGACGCTCGCCCGCATCGAGGCGAGCCAGCCGGTTCTGAATGCCTTCATCACGATTGCCGCCGAGTCGGCGATGGCGGCGGCGCGGCAAGCCGAAGCGGCGGTGATGCGCGGCGATGCGCTCGGCGCGCTGCACGGCATTCCGGTCTCGGTCAAGGACCTGATCCCGACCGCGGGCATTCGCACCACGCGCGGCTCGCTGATCTTCAAGGACCACGTGCCCGACGCCGACGCGGTGGCGGTCGCGCGCCTCAAGCAATCCGGCGCCATCGTGATCGGCAAGACCACGACGCCGGAATTCGGCCAGCAGGGCCTGACCGAGGCGCCGCTGTTCGGCAAGACCCGCAATGCCTGGCGCGCCGATCGCGCCGCCGGCGGCTCGAGCGGCGGTGCGGCGGTCGCCGTCGCCTGCGGTCTCGGCCCGCTGGCGGTCGCCTCCGACGGCGGCGGCTCGACGCGCATCCCCGCCGCCTGCAACGGCGTGGTCGGCCTCAAGCAAAGTCTCGGCCTGGTGCCGCAGGAATACGCCGAGGACGGGTTCGGAAACATCTCCTACATCACGCCGATGACGCGGACCGTGCTCGACACCGCGCTGATGCTGGATGTGATGGCGGGCGCCGATCCGCGCGATCCGCTGACGGTCGGGCGCTCGGCCGGGGGTTTCGCCGACGCCGTGCGCAACGCCGGCGACCTCTCCGCCATCCGCATCGCCTGGCGCGCCCGCCTCGGCAACGACGCCGTCGCCTCGGAGGTACTGGGGGCCTGCGCGGCGGCGCTGGACGCGATGTCGGAACTCGGCGCGCGCGTGACGGAGTTGACGGCGCCGTTCGAGAACCCCGAATCAGTGTGGTTCGCCACCAACGGCGCCTATCGGATGGCACAGTTCGGCCATCATCTGGCGCGGCATCGCGCGATCATGTGTCCGACTTTCGTGCGCCAGATGGACCGCGTGGGCGCGATCACCGGCGCCGAGCTCTATGCGGCGATCTTCGCCCGCACCCGGCTCTATCGGCAGGTGCAGGCGTGGTTCGACGATTGCGACCTCGTCGCCATGCCCACGCTGTCGCGCCCCGCGGTGCCGCTCGATCAGGACTTCTTCGGCCCGATCGAGATTGACGGGCGAAGCGTCGAGAACATCCGCGCCGCCTGGTATCCCTACACGATGCCGTTCAACCTCACCGGCAATCCGGCGATCAGTCTCCCCTGCGGGTTCGACGCGGCGGGAATGCCGCTGGCGATCCAACTTGTCGCCCGCCCGGGTGAGGACGCCTTCCTGCTCCGCGCCGCCGCCGCCTTCGAGCGCGCGCGGCCTTGGGCAATGCACCGGCCGCCGGAATCGATTTAATCCCCTCTCCCCCGCATTGCGGGGGAGAGGGTCAGGGTGAGGGGGTGTCCATGCTCGATCTGGTGCTGCGCGGCGATACCGTGGTCACGCCGCAAGGCGTCGGCGCCGTCGACATCGCCATCGCCGGCGAGCGCATCGCGGCCGTGGCCGCCGCCGGCAGCCTTCCCCTCGCCGATGGCGCGCGGCTGATCGACGCTACCGGCAAGATCGTCATCCCCGGCGGCATCGACCCGCATGTGCATTGCAAATGGTTCCTGCCCAACCCCGACGGCACCGCCGGCCTCACCGACCCGCCCGATGTCGTGACCCGCGCCGCCGTCCATGGCGGCACCACGACCATCATCGACTTCACCCGCGCATCGCAGGCCGACACGGTATCGGCGGCGATCGAGACACGCGAGCAGGACTGGAAGGGACACGCGGCCTGCGACTACGCGCAGCACCTGATGGTGGAGGGCGCGTTGCCGCCGCGCGTGGCCGGCGAACTGGCCGAGGCGATCCAGTCGGGCTTTCCGACGGTGAAGATCTTCACCACCGACATCACGCCGTCCCGCAAGGGCCGCATGGTCGATTTCGGCGACATCTGGGAGGTGTTCAAGGTGCTCGCCGCGCAGGGCGGGCTCGGCGTCATCCACGCCGAGGACAATGACATCGTGATGCACATGTACGAAAAGCTGATGCGCGAGGAGCGCACGTCCTTCGTCAACATGGCGGAGGTGCACAACACACTCTCCGAAGACCTCTCGTTTCGCCGGGTGATCCGCCTGGCTGAGCAGGTGCCCGGAACGGCGCTCTACATGATGCACGTCTCCGCCGCTTCCGGGGTCGCGGCGATCCGCGAGGCGCGCGGGCGCGGCCTGCCGCTCTACGGCGAGACCTTGCACCAGTACATGCTCTACACGAGCGAGGACTATCGCCGGCCGGACGGGCAAATCTATCACACCTATCCGTCGCTGAAATCGGCCGAGGATCAGGCGGCGCTCTGGGAGGGCACGCGAGACGGCGCCAT
Organism: uncultured Pseudomonadota bacterium; assembly: GCA_963762525.1. Lineage (GTDB taxonomy): Bacteria > Pseudomonadota > Alphaproteobacteria > Acetobacterales > Acetobacteraceae > DATFDN01. Next base: position 50,743 of record CAVXKT010000005.1, on the reverse strand, counting down.
CAACTGCATCGCCACCGACGAAATCTGCTGCACGCTCAAGCAGAAGACACAGGGGGTGCGCATCGACGACACCACCGGCGGCAATGCGGGCGTGGAGCCGCGTGTCGCCCTGATGTACACCGAGATGGTCGGCAGGCGCGGCTACACGCTCTCCCGCTTCGTCGATCTGGTCTCCACCAATGCGGCGCGCATCATGGGGCTTTATCCGCGCAAGGGCGTGCTCGCGCCCGGGTCGGACGCCGATATCTGCGTCCTCGACCCCGCCGATAAGCGCGTGATCCGCGCCGCCGACCTGCACGAAGCCGATTACACGCCCTGGGAAGGCCGCCGCATGGAGGCCTGGCCCTGCCTCACCCTGCTGCGCGGCAAGGTGGTGGTGGAGAACGGCCGGTTTTCGGGCGCGCTGACGGACGGGCGATGGACACCGCGCAAAGTGGACCCCGACATGCTGGCCGGCCCGCGGCTGTAGCGGATGCTTTGAGCAGCGACGGAGAGCGGAGCGCGCGCGTTCTTCGGCGCCCGATCGTCAACCCCGCATCCGCTCGGCGATTTGCGCGAGCGCCGCGTGGGCGGAGCGCACCGCGCCCTCCTGCCAGCCATTGATCCAGGACAGATGCTCGCCGGCGAACAGGAACGGACCATCGCCCGCCAGCAGCGCCGGGTAGTGTTGCGCGCGCGCCTCGCGGCTCCATTCCGCCCAGGCGCCGCGACTGAACGGAATCTTCGGCCAGGCGACCGCTATGCCGCGGTCCAGCCACCGGCGCCCTCCCGGATGCAGCACCTCGAGATCGTCCAGTGCGTCCGCGAGCCGCCGGTCGGGCGGCTTGGCGGCGAATGCCTCGCCCTCTTTGGCCGACCAGATATAGGCGCCGACGAGCACGCCCTTCGGCGCCTGGATGCCGGCGGTCGGATACCAGACTTGGGTGATGTTGCGGCTGGTCCAGGAGATGCCGCCATAGATGGCGTGATCGAGTTCCCAGAAGCGGCGCTCGGCCTGAAACGCCGCCTTGCCGGCGGGCACGTAGTCGGCGGCGGCGATCGCCGCGCGGATCGGCGGGGCGAAATCGGCCGGCACGGTCCGCAACACGCTGAGCGGCAGCGTGACCAGCACGATCGGCGCCTCGCCGGCTTGTTCAGCGCCCTGCTTGTCCTTCCACTCCACCCGCGCGCCGTTGGCGGTGCGGCGCAGCGCCACCACCTCGGCGCCGTAGTTAATACGCCCATGCAGCTTGCGCCCGAACGCCTCGCCGATCCGCCCCATGCCGCCAACCGGTTGCAGCATGGTCGGCGCCATATTGGCGAGCTCCCCCCACTGCATCGGGCCTTGCCAGAAATCGGCGGCGAGGATGGCGCGCAGATCGAGCGGCGGGTTCGGCTTTCCCGGTTGCAGCCCGGCGCCGGGCGGCTCGGCCCAGCCGGCGCGGCTCGAGCCGCGATATTTCAGATCGCGGTCGAGGGCGCCGAAGGCGCGCAGGAAATCGCGCAGCCGCTCGGTGTCCTCGGCCGTGACCGGCGCATCGAGCGCCGGCCGGTCGAGCGCCTTGGCGGCGAGCTCGGCCACATATCCGCGCCCGTCATTGACCACGCGGCGGTTGAGCTGCGGGGCGCCGCCGAAAGCGGCATCGTCCTGCATCAGCGCGCCGCGATTGTCGTTGCACATCACCTCCGGCGTCACTTTGAGCAGCCGGCAATAGGCGAGGATCGCCTCGTGATGGTACGGGATGCGCGCCGGCCCCGGATTGAAATAGAGATGCTCGCCGACGTTGAAGCGGACCCGCTGCGCGCTGTCGGTCTCGATAATCTCGTCGCCGGCGCGGAGGCTCCAGTTGCGACCGCCGGGCCGCTGGCGCGCCTCCAGGATCAGCGGATCGAAGCCCGCCTCGATCAGCTCGAACCCGGCCACCAGCCCCGCCAGTCCGGCGCCGATGACGATCACCCGCCGGTTCGCGCCCATCGGCAGCGCCGGCGGGCCGGCATAGGCGGCCGGCGCGGGCAGCAGCCCCATCGCCGCCATGGTGCGATAGGCGGCGGCGATGCCGCCGGCCCGGCCGACGCCGTGGATCAGCGCCCGCCGCGACAGACTCACTCGGGCCGCCGCGCGCGCAAGGCCGCCGCCAAGGTGCCCTCGTCGAGCACGTCCAGCGCCCCGCCCATCGGCAGCCCGCGCGCCGGGCGGGTGATGCTGGCGCCGAACGGACGCAGCCGGTCGGCGAGCCAATGCGCGGTCGCCGCGCCGTCCACGGTGGCGCCGAGGGCAAGGATAACCTCGGACACGCCGCCCGCCTCGATGCGCGCCAGCAAGCCCGCAGCATCAAGATCGTCCGGCCCGACGCCGCCCAGCGCCGAGAGCGTGCCGCCGAGCACGTGATAGACCCCCCGGTGCACCCCGGCGCGCTCCAGCGCCCACAAATCTCCGACGCCCTCGACGACGCAGATGATCGAATGGTCGCGCCCGGGGTCGGCGCAGATCGCGCAAGGGCTTCGGCTATCGAGATTGCCGCAGGTTTCGCACCGGCGCACCGTCCGCGCCGCCGCGCCCAGCGCCTCGGCGAGCGGCCGCAACCGGGTCTCGGGCTCCTGCAACAGCCGCAGCGCAATCCGCCGGGCGCTGCGCGGTCCCATTCCCGGAAGGCGGGCGAGCAGCCCGATCAGGCGTTCGACCTCCGGCCCGCCCATCCGTTCAGAACGGCAACTTCATCCCGGGCGGGATCGGCAATCCGGCGGTGATTTCGGCCATTTCCTCCTGCGCGCGGGCCTCCACCTTGCGCTTGGCGTCGGCATGGGCGGCGACGATCAGGTCTTGCAGCATCTCGGCCTCGCCCGGGTCGATCAGCTTGGGATCGATGCGCATTCTCAGCATGCTGCCCTTGCCGTTCAGCACCACGCTCACCAGTCCGGCGCCGGAGACGCCCTCGGTCTCGCTCGCCTCCAGCTTGGCCTGCATCTCGGCCATCTTCTCCTGCATCTGCTGCGCCTGTTTCATCAGGCCGGAAAGGTTCTTCATCAGTCCTCCATCTCGTCGGCGAGTTCGGCGTCGGGCGGCGCCAGCACGGATATATCGGGCGAAAGGTCGGGCGTCGCATCAGCCATGAGTTGGATGCGGGCGCCGGGGAACGCCGCCAGGATCGCTTGCACCATCGGGTGATCGGCGGCGGCGGCGCGTCGGCCGGCATCGGCGGCTTCACCCAGCGCCGCCAGTGTCGGCTGGCCCTCGGCGGTCGAGAGCGCGATGGTCCAGCGGGTGCCGGTTTGCTCCTGCAACAGCGCGGCGAGGCGGGCGGCGAAATCGCGCGGCAGGGCGGGTTCGGGACGGATCTCGATCAATGGCGGCGCGAAGCGGACGAGATGGACCGAGTGCAGCAGATGCGCGTGCATCAGCGCCTCCCGCCGCTCCGCGAGCATGGCGGCGACATCGCGCAGCCCGGCCAGCCGGGGCGCGGCCCGGGGTTCTGCAACGGCGTGCACCCCGCCGCCGGCCACCGCTCGGGCGCCGCCGCCGGTGGCCCCGGAAATGGCGGGACCGGGCGCCGTAGCGGTCGATTGCGTGAGCCGGCGGACCAGCTCGCCGGGCGAGGGCAGCTCGCCGACATGGCACAGCCGGATCAGCACCATCTCGGCGGCCGCCCGCCGGTCGGGCGCCGATTCGACCTCGCCCACGCCCTTCAGCAGCATCTGCCACGCCCGCGCCAGGGTCGGGATCGACAGCCGATCGGCGAGAGCGGCGCCGCGGGTGCGCTCGGCCTCCGGCAGTTCGGGGCTCTCGCGCAGCTCAGGGACGGATTTGAGGCGGGTCAGCGTGTGCAGCAGCTCCAGCAGATCGGCGAGCATCACGCCGAGATCGGCGCCGCGCTCATGCGCGCGCTCCGTCACCGCGAGCGCCGCCGCCGGCCGGCCGGACATCACCGCCTCCAGCAGGTCGAACACGGTCTCGCGGTCGGCGAGCCCCAGCATGTCGGCGACCAGGGGCGCGGTCACACCATCCTCGCCGCGCGCGATCGCCTGGTCGAGCAAGGAGAGCCCGTCGCGCACCGAGCCGTCGGCGGCACGCGCGATCAGCTCGATCGCCGCCGGCTCCGCCGCCACCCCCTCGGCGGCGGCGATGCGGGCGAAGTGGGCGGCGAGTTCGGCAATGCGGACCCGGCGGAGGTCGAAGCGCTGGCAGCGCGACAGCACCGTGATCGGGACCTTGCGCAGATCGGTGGTGGCGAAGACGAACTTCACGTGCGCCGGCGGCTCCTCCAGCGTTTTCAGCAGCGCGTTGAAGGCCTGGCGCGACAGCATATGGACCTCGTCGATGACGAAGACCTTGGTGCGCGCCTGCATCGGGCGGAACCGCGTCGCCTCGATGACCTCGCGCACGTCATCGACGCCGGTGCGCGAGGCGGCGTCCATCTCCACCACGTCGGGATGGCGATCGGCCAGGATCGCCGTGCAATTGGCGCAGACGCCGCACGGCTCGGCGGTCGGTCCGCCGTTGCCGTCGGCGCCGATGCAGTTGAGCGCGCGGGCGATGATGCGGGCGGTGGTGGTCTTGCCGACCCCGCGCACGCCGGTGAGCATGAAGGCGTGCGCGACCCGGCCCAATGCGAAGGCGTTGCGCAGAGTGCGCACCATCGCCTCCTGCCCGATCAGGTCATCGAAGCGCGTCGGGCGGTATTTGCGCGCCAGCACCCGGTAGGGCGCGGCCTGCGGAGCGGGCTCGGAATCGCCGAACAGCCCGGGGCCGGGCGGCGGCGGTTCGTTTGCGGAAGCCCCCGGGGGCTGCGTGTCCTCGAACAGGCCCGACATGCGGCGTCGCACTCAGCGGCCGCGGCGGCCACCTTCCAGGGTTGCGGGCGGGAGGCCGGGCACGACCCGAGCGGAAACTCGCTGCGGCTGCTTCCTTCCGGACCTGACCGGGTTGGCAAGGCGCCCGTCCATGCCGACCTCCCGCGCCCGGATTACCGCTAAGCGCCGAGCGGGGCAACAGAGTTGGTGACGCCGGGGTTCAGCGGCGCGGTGGAGGGTTTGAACAGGGCACGAATTGGACCGGGTATCTCGGCGTATTCCGGTCCTCGGAGATGAAGGTCGCACGTTCCTCGATCGCCTGGGCGATCAGCAGATGATCGAACGGGTCGCGATGGTGAATCGGCAGTTCTCTAAGCCTCAGAAGATGAGCGGTGCTGATTTGGAGTACGGCAAAGCCCTCCCGCCGAACTGCATCGGTAACGCGCCTCACATCCGCTTTCAGCCGCCCGATGCGTACCTTGACGACGATTTCCCAGAGCGAGACCACGCTCACCAGAAGGTCGTTTTCCGGGTGTTCGATCAACTCCCGCGCACTCGGTCCGAGGCGATCATCATCGGCCAGCCACCAGAGAGAGGGCGTGCGTATCGAGGAGGAGCCTCAATCCTCCTTGCCCTCCATGGCCGTCAAGACATCCGGCGGCAGCGTATCGAAGTCGGGGGCCATCGAAATCCCGCCCCGGAGCGCCCCCGGCCGGCGGCGGGACCGCGCCGATTTCGACGGCGGACGCACTTCCGCGAGCACCTGATCGCGGGAGGTAATCAGAAAAGTGGTGCCGTGCCGGACCTGACGTAGAAATCCGGTCAGATTCCCTCGGAACTCCCGGACGCCAACGCACCGCGTCTGCATTTCCCGCTCCGGCTCCGTCATCCTCCAATCCTTCTCAGAGGTGTACACCCTTAGTGTACACAAGCGGCGAACCCGAGGCAATCGTCGGCGAACTCAGGGAGGCAAGATCAGGCCCGAATAGAGCTCCGCAAGGGGGTAGCTGAACGCCCAGCGCCGGCAAGGCCAGTCGGTCAGCCGAGCTCGCGCAGCAGATTGGATTGGATCAGCGCGTGCGCCTCGGAGATCCCGACCATCGCCACCGGGCCGAAGCCGTCGAACTCGAATTTCGTCGGCTGGCGTTCCTCCCACTCAAGGAACTCGCCGAGGCTCGTCGGGCGGGCGGTGCTCATCGCGCAGCTTAGCTCAGGCGGCGTGCCCGGGAAACAGGCGCCGGTCCCACCAAACCGGGCGGTGCAGCCCGTGCGTGATCGCCGGAAACAACTCGTGCTCGGGGTTGATGAGGAGGTTGCGCTCCATCCGGGCGACCACGCTGGGAACGATCAGCAGCACCGACCGACGCTCACGTTGCCAGGTTTCACCGAAGCTGCGAGAGGCCGTGCATGAGATGTCGTCCCACCCCGGAAGTTGAGCCGGTTCGAGCCACTCATAACTCAGGCCGTTGGGGATGGTGATCTCGATGAAATGCTGATTGGGCGGCAACCGCCCGCCGCCCCGCGCGAGCTTTTCCAGCATGGCCGTCGAGTAGTGTTCCGAGGCGTAGATCGCCGGCGCACGCTCGGTGTTCCAGCGGCCCGGAATAAGCGCGGAGCCGGTCGGGTCGAAGATCGGAAACGCGCCGTCCGGATCGCCGATCCGATACGCCATCAGAACGCGGTCGAGACGCTGTGGCGTCAAACGGCCGTGCCGTAAAGGAGCCCGCCGAGAATGCCCTCCACCAGCCGGTGTCCGACCTCGTTGGCGAGAACCACGTCCACCGGTCGGCGCATTTCCAGCAGCATGTGCGGGCGAAACAGGAATTCCCGCGCCGCTTCGTCGCCGCCCCAGACCTTCCGCGCAAAAGCCCAGACATCGGCCAGACGCGCGAACTCGGGCGCTCTCGCCGGGCGTCAGGCGGCCGGGGCCGTTGCGGCGGCGGGCGAGGGTGGCGCGGGGCACCAGGCGGTACGGGAACGAGGAATCATTCGGGGCCACCAACGAGGCCAGCGCGTCGAGGGACGACAAGGGCAAGCCCTTCTCCACCTCGTCCACCAGGGACAGCGACGATCTCCGATGGTGCTCAGGGATGCCCAGGACCCTGGCGGTCGCAGTCGCATCGGCCATGCAAACCTCCTCTGCTGAGACAAAATATAGTCTCGGGTGAGTTGGCCGCAAGCGCGCTTTCGTCGCATTGTCGGCCGCGTCCGCCCATGCCACCGTCTCCGGACTTCCACAGGACCGATCCGTTGACCCTGATCCTCGCCTCCCGTCCCAATGTCTATTCCGCCTCGCCGCTCGACCGCGCGGCGGAGCGGCGCGAGGATGCGGAGTGGATCGCCGCCCGGCTCGATGATCCCGAGAGCCTGCTGGTGCCGGTGTGGCGCAACCGCAATCTGGTGTCCGGAATGGAGGAGCGGCGGCCGGAGGCGGTGTATGTCTCCGGCGAAGTCGCGGTCCGGTTGCGCATGGCGGCCGGGCCGTGGGCGTTTCTGGGCATGCTGGCCGAGCGGGCGGTGTTCGCCGTCGATGTCAGCGCCGCCGACGATCCGCTGCCGCTGTTGGCGCCCGGCCTCGGCGCCTTCGTCGATCTGCGCGCCGTCGGCTGGGGCGAGCCGCGGCCGGAGGCTGCCGTGCTCGCGCACGCGCGCGGGCTCATGCACTGGCGCGCGCGGCACCGTTTCTGCGGCGTTTGCGGCGGCGCCTGCGAGCCGCGCGGCGCCGGGCACGTCATGCGCTGCACCGCCTGCGAGGCCGAGCATTTTCCGCGCACCGACAGCGCCGTGATCATGCTGATCGCCCGCGACGACCGGGTGCTGCTCGGCCACTCACAGCGCTTCCCGCGCGCCAACATGTATTCGACGCTCGCCGGCTTCCTGGAGCCCGGGCGAGAGCCTGGAGGAGGCGGTGCGGCGCGAGGTGCGCGAAGAGTCCGGGATCGAGGTCGGCGCGGTGCACTACCATTCGAGCCAGCCCTGGCCGTTTCCGGGCAACATCATGCTCGGGTTCTACGGCGAGGGGCTGACCGAAGAAATTCGGGTGGACGAGTCCGAGTTGATCGACGTGCGCTGGTTCCCGCGCGCACAACTGCGCGAACCCGAACGGCATGGCTTCATGCTGCCGCGCGGCGATTCGATCGCCCGCCGGCTGATCGAAGATTGGCTGGCCGCCGGGTGATGGCCGAGCTGCTGACCATCGGCTACGAGGGCTCGACCATCTCGGCCGTGCTCGACACGCTGGCGGCGGCGCGGGTGCAAGTGCTGGTCGATGTCCGCGCCGTCGCTTCCTCGCGCAAGCCCGGATTCTCCAAACGCCAGTTGGCGGCCGGGCTGGACGAGCGCGGGATCGCCTACGTGCATCTGCGCCCGCTCGGCACGCCGAAGGAGGGCCGTCAGGCGGTACGCGCGGGCCATCCCGAACGGATGGAGGTGATCTATCGCGATCACATGACCGGCGACGAGCCGCGCGCGGCGCTCGCCGAGGCGACGGCGCTCGCGCGCACACGCCGCTGCTGCCTGCTGTGCTTCGAACACGACCCGGCGCACTGCCACCGGCGCATCGTCGCCGGATTGATCACCGCCGAAACCCGCCAGCGCGTGCGGGATTTGTTTCCCGATGCGGCCGCCCTCACCCGGTCCGGCGCCGCATGAGTCGTCGCCTCTCCCGCGTGCGGGAGAGGTCGCCGCGCCGAAGGCGCCGCGGGTGAGGGTTCCTGATGCCGAAGCTGACCGATTTCACCACCCATGCCGACGCCCAACGCCACTTCAGCGGCGCGCGATTATGGGAGTTGTTCGACGGCAGCCGCGAGGCGCTGAACATCACGCATGAATGCGTGGACCGGTTCGCCGCCGCCGATCCGGCCCGCGTCGCCATCCGCATCGCCCATGCCGACGGTCGGGACGAGACGATCAGCTTCGGTGCGCTCTCGGCGGCGGCGGCGCGGTTAGCGCATTATCTGGCGGCGCTCGGCATCGCGCCGGGCGAGCGGGTCGCCATCATGCTGGAGCCGTCCTTGCCGTTCTACGCGGCGCTGTTCGGCGCCATGAAGGCCGGCGCCGTCGCGGTTCCGCTGTTCACGCTGTTCGGTCCCGACGGCGTGCGTTTGCGGGTGGATGACTGCCGGCCGAAGCTGCTGCTGACCACGGCGGAGAAGGCGGCCGACATCGGCCCGCTCGACGGCGTGCGGGTGGCGGCGCCGGATGCGGATTTCATGCGCGCCCTGGAGTCCTGGCCGCCGACCTATCAAGCTCGCACGCGCGCCGACGACCTGGCCTTGTTCCAATACACCTCCGGCACCACACGGGAGTTGCCGGAAGCGATCCGGCATACGCACCGTGCGGTCGTCGTGGTCACGGTCGCCGCGCTATACGGAACCGGGGTGCGGCCGGGCGACCAATTCTTCTGCCCCTCCTCGCCCGCCTGGGGGCACGGGCTCTGGCACGGCACGCTGGCCCCGCTCGGGCTCGGCGTGCCGACCGGCACCATGTCCGGCCGCTTCGAGCCGGAGCGGCTGATGAAGGCGTTGCAGGATTATGCGATCACCAACCTCGCCGCCGCGGCCACGCATTATCGGATGATGAAGAACAGCGGGAAGGCCGACCGCTACCGCTTCGTCGTCCGCAAGATGTCGTTCACCGGCGAGCCGATCGACGCCGACAGTCTTGAATTCGCCGAAGCCCTATTCGGCACCAAGCTGTGCGGCATGTACGGCACCACCGAGATCGGCGTGATCCTGGCCAATTATCCCGGCGCCTCGGATTTCGTCGTCAAGCCCGGAGCCCTCGGCAAGCCGGTTCCCGGCGTACGGGTCGAAGTGCAGGCGCCGGATGGCCGCCCCGCCGCGACCGACGACACGGGCGAGATCAAGGTCTGGCGTCACGGCACCTGGTTTCCGACCAGGGATCGCGGTCGGATGGATGCGGACGGCTATTTCCATCATGCCGGACGCGCCGACGACGTCATCATCTCGGCCGGCTGGACGATCGGTGCCGTCGAAGTCGAAAACGCCCTGCTCAAGCATCCCGCGGTGCGCGAGGCGGCGGTAATCGGCGTAGCCGACGCGGTGCGCGGGCAAGTGGTGAAGGCGTTCGTCGTCGCCACTCGGGAAGCTGACGAAAACCTGACGCGCGAACTACAGGATTTCGTCCGCGCGCGGTTGAGCCGACACGAATATCCGCGCATCGTCGCCTTCGTGCCCGAATTGCCGAAGACGCCGGCCGGCAAGGTCAATCGCAAGATGCTGCGCGACGCCGAACAGGAACACCGCGATGGAAGTCGATAACCGCTTGTTCCCGAAGATCACCGATCGCGGCCTCGACGAGCTCCGCCGTCGCATCGGCGTGCGCATCGAGAACACCGCCGAGCCCTGGTGCTACGAGGCCACCCGCGACAACATCCGCCATTACGCGCACGGAATCGGCGACGACAACCCGCTCTGGTGCGATCCCGGCTACGCGCAGGCGAGCCGATGGGGCGGCCTGATTGCCCTGCCGAGCTTCCTGTTCACCACCAGTCGCATCATCTCGGGCTATGTCGGCGGCCTTCCCGGAGTGCACGCGATGTGGGCCGGCGCCGATTGGAGCTGGCATCGGGCGGTGCGGCGCAACGATGCCATAACCACCGAGGCCCGGCTGAAGGACCTGGTGCTGCATGAGACGCGCTTCGCCGGTCGCGCCGTGCAGCAAATCTACCATGTCAACTTCTTCAATCAGGACGGCGAAACGGTGGCCGAAGCCGATAGCTGGTGCTTTCGCACCGACCGCGACATCGCGCGCGAGGAGGGCACCAAATACGCCGAGGTCAAAGCCCGCCCGCCGCGCAGGTACTCGGAGGCGGAGTTGGCGCGGCATTTTCAACTTTACCACGACGAGAAGGTGCGCGGCGCCGTGCCGCGCTACTGGGAGGACGTCGCCGAAGGCGAAGCCCTGCCGACGATGGCGAAGGGGCCGATGACGGTCACCGGCTTCATCGCCTTCGCGCAAGGGTGGGGCGGGCTCTACATCCGCGCCAACCGGCTCGCCTGGAAACAGGTGCATGCGCATCCCGGATTGGGAATCGCCAATCGCTTCGGCATTCCCGATTGTCCGGAGCGGGTGCATTGGGAACCGGAGTTCGCGCACATGGTGGGGGCGCCCGGCGCCTATGACTACGGGCCGGAGCGATGCTCCTGGCTTACGCACCACCTCACCGACTGGATGGGCGATGACGGCTTTCTGCGTCGGGCGAGCTGCAAGATCCGCCGCCACAACCCGGAGGGCGATTTGTTGACCGTCACCGGCAAGGTGACGCGCAAGTTCGTCGATGACGGCCGCCGTCTGGTCGAGGTGAGCCAGGAGGCGCACAATCAGAATGGCGAGCTGTCCGTCCTCGGCTCCGGCCTGGTTGAGTTGCCGACGAAGCAACCGAGGGAGCAGACATCATGACGCACCATCACCCGCCGCGCCGCCTTGAGTGCCATCGCCGCGGGCGCGCTGGCGCGGCCGGCCATCATCCGTGCGCAGACCTCCTCGGCGCCGATCCGGATCGGGTTGTTGAGCGATGTCGCGGGTCCCTATCGCGACGTCGGCGGCCCCGGCAACAAGGTCGCGGTTGAAATGGCGGTCGAGGATTTCGGCGGTTCCCTGCTCGGCCGGCCGATCGAGGTCTTGCAGGCCGACGACCAGAACAAGCCCGATGTCGCCGGCGCGCTCGCCCGTCAGTGGATCGATCATGGCGTGAACGTGCTCGCCGACGGCGCCGCGACGTCGGCCGGCATCGCGATTCAGGAGATCGCGCGGCAGAAGAAGGTGGTCTATCTCGCCAACGGCCCGGCTTCGAGCGAGATCACCGGCAAATACTGCTCGCCCTTCGGTTTCCACTTCTGGGCCGACACCTATTCGCTCACCAAGGGAACCGGGACGGCGCTGACCAAGGCCGGCGGCGATACGTGGTTCTTCATCACCGCCGACTACCTGTTCGGCTACTCGCTGCAGAACAACACGGAGAAATTCGTCAGGGCCGCCGGCGGCAAGGTGCTCGGCAGCGCGCGGGCGCCGCTCGGCACCAGTGACTTTTCGAGCTATCTGCTGCAAGCCCGCGCCTCCGGCGCGAAGGTGGTGGCATTCGCCAATGCCGGGGCCGATCTGGACAACTGCATCAAGCAGGCCGCCGAGTTCGGCGTCGTCAAGGGCGGCCAGAAGCTGGCGACGCTGTTGATGTTCGTCATCGACGTGAATGCGCTCGGCCAGGAGATCTGTCAGGGGCTGGTGCTCACCAATTCGTTCTACTGGGATTTGACCCCGAAGACCCGCGCCTGGACCGCGCGCTATGCCGCGCGGACGGGCAACCCGCCGGGCATGCTGCACCAGGCCAACTATTCGGCGGCGCTGCACTGGATGCGCGCGGCGAAGGCGGTAAACTCGCTCGACGGCGAGGAGGTGGCTAAGCAGATGCACGCCATGCCGGTCAATGATTTCTCGCACGACAACGTGCCGATCCGGCCGAACGGCCAGATTCTCGATCCGATGCATGTGTGGGAGGTGAAGGCGCCGTCCGAGTCCACTCACAAATGGGACTTCTACAAGCCGGTCGGCGAGATCCCCGGGCCGGACGCCTATATGCCGCTCGACGAGACCGGCTGCGGGTTCCTGCGCACCTGATCCGTTCTCCGAAGTGATGCCGGGTTGGCGCGGCCGGCCGGCTCCGGTCACAAACCCGGCGTTGATCGCCGACGGACTGCCGCCGCCGGCGCGGCAGCGCGCGATGGTCACGCTCGCCATCGCCGTGGCGATGTCGGTGCTGGACACATCGGTCGCCAATATCGCGCTCCCGACGATCGCGCGCGAGCTGCAAACCACCCCCGCCAGCTCGATCTGGGTCGTGAACGCCTATCAGCTCGCCGTCACCGTCTCGTTGCTGCCGTTGGCCTCGCTCGGCGACATCCTCGGCTATCGGCGGGTCTATTGGTGGGGCCTGGCGCTGTTCACCGTCGCCTCGGGCCTGTGCGCCGCCTCCTCCAACCTGCCGATGCTGGTCGGCGCCCGGGTTCTGCAAGGCCTCGGCGGCGCCGGCGTCATGAGCGTGAACACGGCGCTGGTCCGCTTCGTGTTCCCGCGCGCGATGCTGGGCCGCGGCATCGGCTTCATCGCCTTCGTCGTCGCCACCTCCTCGGCCACCGGCCCGACGGTCGCCGCCGCGATCCTGTCGGTCGCCTCCTGGCACTGGCTGTTCGCGGTCAATATCCTGCCGGGCATTCTGGCGCTGTGGCTCGCCGCCCGGGTGCTGCCGCCGACACCGCGGAGCCGACACCGCTTCGACCTGCTCGGCGCGGCGCTGAACGCGCTCACCCTGGGGCTGCTGATCATCGCCGTGGACGAGCTGGGACGCGGCGAGAGGCTGGCTTGGACCGCGGCGGAGCTGGTCGCGACCGCCGTTCTCGGCTTCGTGTTCATCGCCCGCGAGCGGACCCGGCGGGCGCCGATCCTGCCGGTCGATCTGTTCCGCCGGCCGGTGTTCTCGCTCTCGGTCGGCACGTCGATCTGCTCATACACCGCGCAGGCGACGGCGTTCGTCTCGCTACCCTTCCTGTTCGAGGATGTCGGGCATCTCTCGCAGATCGCCACCGGCCTGCTGATGACGCCCTGGCCCGCGATCGTCGTCATCATCGCCCCGATCGCCGGGCGCCTGTCCGACCGCTCCTCGCCCGGGCTGCTGGGAGCGATGGGGCTCGCGGTCATGTCCGCCGGCATGGCGCTGCTGTTGACCCTGCCCGAACATGCCGGATGGGCGAACGTCGCCTGGCGGATGGCGGTCGCCGGCTTCGGCTTCGGGTTTTTTCAGTCGCCCAACAACCGCCTGCTGATCGGATCAGCCCCGCCGGAGCGCAGCGGCGGCGCATCGGGGATGATGTCCACGGCGCGGCTGCTCGGCCAGACCATCGGCAGCGCGCTGGTGGCGCTCACCTTCGGGCTCGGCGCCGGCATGGGCGGCGGGATTGCGGCCGGCGCGCGGCTGTCGCTGCTCACCGGCACCTGCGCGGCGTCGGCGGCCATGCTCATCAGTTTCCTGCGACTACGCGAGCTTCGGGAGAGGCGGCCCGGGTAACGCTCCGGCCGGCGCGCCCCATGTTCCGGCCTGAGGCGCCCCATGTTCCTCTGAGGCGAAGGAGGCGGCGATGACCGATGCCAACCTGCTGGGCCGGGAGAGCTCACCCTACCTGCTCCAGCACGCCGACAACCCGGTGCATTGGCGGCCCTGGGGCGCCGCGGCTCTGGAAGCCGCGCGGGCCGAGGGCAAGCCGATCCTGCTGTCGGTCGGCTACGCCGCCTGCCACTGGTGCCACGTGATGGCGCATGAATCGTTTGAAGACGCGGAAACGGCGGCGCTGATGAACCGGCTGTTCGTCAGCATCAAGGTGGACCGCGAGGAACGGCCGGACATCGATCATCTCTACATGTCGGCGCTGCACGCGATGGGCGAGCAGGGCGGCTGGCCGCTCACGATGTTCCTCGACGCCGAGGGCGCGCCGTTCTGGGGCGGCACCTATTTTCCGCCGGAGCCGCGCTGGGGCAAGCCGTCGTTTCAGCAAGTGTTGCAGGCGGTCGCGAATGCCTATGCCGCCGGCGACGACATGGTGCGCCAGAACACGACGGCGCTGCGTCAGGCGCTGGTCCGCCTATCCGCGGCGGCGCCGGGCGAGCTGCCGGGGCCGGCCGATCTGGCGGCGGCATCGCACGCGCTGCTCGGAATTACCGACCCGGTGCAGGGCGGGCTGCGCGGCGCACCGAAATTTCCCAACCCGACGATCTTCCGCTTTCTCTGGCAGGATTCGTTTCGCACCGGCCAGACCGCCGGGCGCGAGGCGCTGCACCTGATGCTGCGGCGCATGTCGCTGGGCGGCATCTACGACCATCTTGGCGGCGGCTACGCGCGCTATGCCACCGATGCGGTGTGGCTGGTGCCGCATTTCGAGAAGATGCTGTACGACAACGCGCAGCTTCTTGAACTGCTGGCGTTCGCGCACGCCGACCGGCCCGACCCGCTCTACGCGGCGCGCGCCGAGAAGACGGTGCTCTGGATGATCCGCGACATGACGGCGGATGGCGCCGCCTTCGCCGCCTCCGAGGACGCCGACAGCGAGGGCGAGGAGGGACGCTTCTATGTCTGGTCGGAAGCCGAAATCGACCGTCTGCTCGGCGCCGACGCCCCCGCCTTCAAGGAAGCCTACGACGTGACGCCGGAAGGCAACTGGGAGGGCAAGACCATCCTCCGGCTGGTCATGCCGCCGGCCGATCCCGAGACCGCGGCGCTGCTCGCGCGCGGGCGGGCGACATTGTTCGCGGCACGCGGCGAACGGGTGCGTCCGGGGCGTGATGACAAGATTTTGGCCGATTGGAACGGCTTGGCGGTCGCCGCGCTGGCGCGTGCCGCCGTCGTCTTCGGCCGCCCGCCATGGCTGGCGCGCGCGGGCGCAACTTTCGACGACGTGCTGGCCCGGCTGGGCGAGGCCGACGGACGCGTGGGCCATGCCTGGCGGCTCGGACGCGTCTCCGCCGCCGGACTGCTCGACGATCAGGCGGCGATGGCGCGCGCGGCGCTGGCGCTGCATGAGGCGACCGGCGATCCGGCCCGGCTGGATCGGGCGGTGCGAATAGCCGAGGCGGCGATTGCGCATTTCGCCGATGGCGAGGGCGGCTTCTTCACCAGCGCCGACGATGCCGCCGACGTGCCGCTGGCGCGTCCGCGCGGCGCCGCCGACAATGCGACGCCGGCGGGCAACGGCCTGATGGCGGAGGTGTTCGCGCGGCTGTTTCACCTCACCGGGACGCCGATCTGGCGACAACGCGCCGAGGCGGTGCTGCGCGCCTTCTCCGGCAACCGCGATCGGTTGACGGGATCGCCCACGCTGCTCGCCGCCGTCGATCTGCTGGAGGAGGCGGCGAGCGTGGTCATCATCGGCGCGACCGATTTGGCCGGGAAACTTGCCGACACGGCACTCGCCGCACCGGACCCGGCGGTGGTTGTTCTGCGCGCGCCGTCATCCGATGCGCTGCCGGCCGAGCATCCGGCGCACGGCAAGACGGCGGGCGCGGAGGGCGCGGCGGCCTATCTCTGCCGGCGCAGCGTCTGCGGACTGCCGATGGGCGATACGGCCGGACTGGCCGCCGCTCTGCATGCCCGATAAGACGGTCGCATCCGCAACGGGAGGCCGCGATGTCGGCACGATTTTGGCTGCTTGTCGTTCTCACTATCGCCGGCTGCGCGAACCAGCCGGAACCGACGGGATCATCTCCCGCCGTCACCTCCGCCACCCCCTCGCAGCCCGGGGGAAGCGGCGGCGGAGCCGGTGGCGGCGGAATGGGCGGCGGCGGAATGGGCGGCGGCGGGATGGGCGCCGGGGGCAGCAGCGGCTACTGATGGACGAAGCGGCCGAGCCCGCCGCATCGGTGCCGACCTTGACACCCGCCCCTCTCCGGTCTGCCATCCGCCGCTCCCTTCATCGCGGCCGCGCTTGCCCCAGCTCTCGTTGCATAGTCCGATCGGCGATCTGACCGTCTCGGAGGAGGCGGGGCGGATTGTCGCGCTCGATTGGGGCTGGGGACGCGACCAGACGGAGACGGAGTTGCTGCGCGCGGCCCGCGAGCAGCTCTTCGCCTATTTCGACGGCGCGCTGCGCTGCTTTGATCTGCCGCTGGCGCCGGCCGGCACCGAATATCGCCGCCGTGTCTGGCAGGCGCTTTGCGCGATCCCCTACGGCCGGACGCGCAGCTATCGCGACATCGCCGCCATCGCCGGCGGGGCGGCGCGCTCGGTAGGGCAGGCGAACGGCACCAATCCGATTCCGATTCTCATCCCTTGTCACCGGGTTGTGTCCGCCGGCGGCCTCGGCGGCTATTCGGGCGGCGAGGGGATCGTCACCAAGCGCTGGCTGCTCGCCCTCGAAACGCGCGCCACCTTCGGAGAGAACGTATGACCAAGGCTATCCGCATCCACGAGTATGGCGGTCCCGAAGTACTGAAGATGGGAGGACGTGCCGACCCCCGAACCCGGAGCGGGGGAGGCGCTGGTCAAAAATGCGGCGATCGGGCTCAATTACATCGACGTCTATTTCCGCACCGGTCTCTACAAGGTGCCGAGCCTGCCGACCTCGATCGGCCTGGAGGGCGCGGGCACGGTGACGGCGATCGGTCAAGGCGTGACCGCGGTCGCGGTCGGCGATCGGGTCGCCTACGCCGGCGGGGCGCTCGGCGCCTACGCGATGCAGCGGGTGATCGCCGCCGATCGACTGGTCAAGCTGCCCGGCGGCATCGAGTTCCAGACCGCCGCGGCGATGATGCTGCAAGGCATGACCACCGAATACCTCGTCCGCCGGACTTACCGGGTGAAGGCGGGCGACACCATCGTGGTCCATGCCGCGGCCGGCGGCGTCGGGCTGCTGCTCTGCCAATGGGCGAAGCATCTCGGCGCCACCGTGATCGGCGTCGTCTCCACGCCGGAGAAAGCCGAACTGGCGAAATCCAACGGCTGCGCTTACGCCCTGGTCGGCGCCGCCAATCTTGCGGCCGAGGTGAAGCGGATTACCGGCGGGGCGATGGTGCCGGTGGTCTATGACAGCGTCGGCAAGGACACCTTCATGACCAGCCTGGATTGTCTGGCCCCGCTCGGGCTGATGGTGACTTTCGGCAATGCCTCCGGCCCCGTACCGCCGCTCGATCTTTCGGTGCTGTCGGCCAAGGGCAGCCTGTTCCTGACCCGACCGAGCCTCGCCAGCTACACGACCAAGCGGGCCGACCTGGAAGCCTCGGCGAAGGCGCTGTTCGATGTCGTCGAGAGCGGGGCGGTGAAGATCCGGGTCAATCAGACCTTCAAGCTGGAGGACGCGGCGCGCGCGCATGAGGCGCTGGAGGCGAGAAAGACCACCGGCAGCACGGTTTTGCTGCCATAAGCGGTCTCGATGCTCGTATCGCCTCGGCCCGAAGGTCCCCTCTCCCGAGCATTTTGCGGGGGGAGAGGGTTAGCGTGAGGGGGGAACCCCCGCGATGACCGACGGCCACGGCGCGCACGATCACCACCACGGCCCCGCCAGCTTCGGCCGCGCCTTCGCGATCGGCATCGCCCTCAACACCGCCTATGTCGCGATCGAGGCGTTCTGGGGCATCGCCGTGCATTCGGTGGCGCTGCTGGCCGATGCCGGGCACAATCTGGGCGATGTCGCCGGCCTCTTCGGTGCCTGGCTCGCCTCCCGGCTCGGCACGCGCCGACCGAGCGCGTATTTCACTTACGGCCTGCGGCGTTCCTCGGTTCTCGCCGCCCTGGCGAACGCCGTGCTGCTGCTGGTCGTGACCGGCGGCATCGCTTGGGAGGCGATCCAGCGTCTGCTCAGCCCCCGGCGCCACCGGCGGGCTGGTCATCATGGTCGTCGCCCTCGCCGGCATCTTCGTCAACGGCCTCACCGCCTGGCTGTTCATGTCGGGCCGCAAGGATGACCTCAACATCAAGGCGGCGTTCCTGCACATGGCGGCCGATGCCTCACTCGCCCTCGGGGTCGCGCTGGCCGGCGGCGTCATCATGCTGACCGGCTGGCTATGGCTCGATCCGGCGGTGAGCCTGGTCATCAGCGTCGTGATCGTGATCGGCACCTGGTCGCTGCTGCGCGACTCCGTCAATCTATCGCTCGACGCGGTGCCGCCGGGCATCCGGCCGGAAGCCGTCGCAAACTACCTGCGCACGCTGCCCGGGGTCTCCGAGGTGCATGACCTTCATATCTGGGGAATGAGCACCACCGAGACCGCGCTGACGGCGCATCTGGTGCGCGCCGATCCCGAAGCCGACGGCGCCTTGCTGGAGACGGTGTGCCGCGAGGTCGAGCACCGCTTCAACATCGGTCACGCCACGATCCAGCTCGAAATGCCGGAGACCGCGCATCGCTGCGCGCTCCGACCCGATCACGTGGTCTGACGCGCGGGTGCCGGTGAGCCGAACCCGCTCCGCCCGCACCGGCCGGGTGAGCCGCCGCTCGCGGATCACTGCGATGATCATCGCTTGTGCGTTGTTCATGCAGAATCTCGATTCGACGGTGATCGCGACCGCGCTGCCGGCGATGGCCAAGGCCTTCGGCTCCGACCCGGTGCACATGAACGTGGCGCTCACCGCCTATCTGCTCAGCGTCGCGGTGTTCATCCCGGCAAGCGGCTGGATCGCCGACCGGTTCGGGGCGCGGCGGGTGTTCTGCGCCGCGATCGCCGTGTTCACGGTGGGCTCGGTGCTCTGCGGGCGGGCCGAGACGCTGGGTTTCCTGATCGCCGCCCGGGTCCTGCAAGGCGTCGGCGGCGCGATGATGGTGCCGGTCGGGCGACTGGTGATGCTGCGCACCGTGGCGCGATCGGAGCTGGTAGCGGCGATGGCCTGGCTCACCGTACCGGCGCTGCTCGGCCCGGTCCTCGGGCCACCCGTCGGCGGCTTCATCGTCACCTTCGCTTCCTGGCGGTGGATCTTCGATATCAACGTGCCGATCGGCATTCTGGGGATCGGGCTCGTGCTGCTGTTCATCGAAGAGGTCCGGGAGCCGCCGCCGGGGCCGTTCGACCTGCGCGGGCTGGTGCTGTCCGGACTGGCGTTGTCGGGGTTGATGTTCGGGCTGGAAACGGCGGGGCGCGGCGTGGTCGCGCCGGCGCTCACGGCGACGCTGGTGGGTGCGGGCGCGGCGGCCGGACTGCTCTACATGTGGCACGCCCGCCGCCATCGGGCGCCGCTGCTCGATCTGTCGCTGTTGCGGCTGCCCTGTTTCGGCGTGGCGATGTCGGCGATGATGCTGTTCCGCACCGGCATCGGCGCCATCCCGTTCCTGCTGCCGCTGATGCTGCAGGTGGGCTTCGGCCGCAGCGCGGCGCAGAGCGGCATGATTACCTTCGCCAGCTCGGCCGGGGCGCTGGTGATGAAGCCGGTGGCGCAGCGGGCGCTGCGGCTGTTCGGGTTTCGCGACACGCTGGTGGTCAACGGCGTGATCTCGGCGGCGCTGCTGGCGGTGATGGCGGCCTTCCGACCCGCCTGGCCGGTCGCCGCCATCTACGCGGCGCTGCTGATCGGCGGGTTCTTCCGCTCGCTGCAGTTCACCGCCTACAACACCCTCGCCTACGGCGACGTTCCGCGCAGCCGGGTCAGCGCCGCCACCAGTCTCTACACGGCGGGCCAGCAACTGGCGGCGACCATCGGCATTTCGGCCGGGGCGGCCGTGCTGCAAGCGGCGATGGCGGTCTCGGGCGATCAGCCGGCGGCGCCGGCCGACTTCAGCCTGGCGTTTCTGGCGGTGTCGCTGTTCACGCTCGGGGCGGCGCCGGTCGCACTTTTGATGCCACGCACGGCCGGCGACGACCTTGCCGGCCGATCGGCGGCGTCGAAATCGTGAACACGACGGAGCGATTGAAGCGTGACCGAAATCGTTACATGCCTATATTGTGGCGCCATGTCGCTGATGCAAGCCGATCTCCCGGCCCGGTCCGTTGAAGCGCTGGATCCCGTGATCAGCAGGGCCTGGGTCCGGGTGCTTGGCACCTCCCCCGATCCCGACCGGCCGATCATGGGTTCCATGACCGCCGAGTTGGGCGCCGACCGCTCGATCCAGCTCCATCGGTTTCTCGCCGAAATCAACGCCGCGACCGGTCTCGATCTGCCGCTGACCATCATCTTCCAGGCGCCGACCCTGCGGGCGCTGACCGCGGTGGTAAGCCAACGCTCCTGGGCTCCGTTCGAGCGGCCGATGCAGATAAGGCCGGGCGCGGGAGCGCCGCTCTACCTTCTGCCGGGTGTCGGCGGCTTGGGACTCGACATGGTCGATTTCCTCGACTCGCTTCGCGTCAGCAGTCCGATTTACATGGGCCATCCACGGGGACTGGACGGGGCGGAGCCGCCGCTCACCGACATCAACGCGATCGTCGAAGATCAAACCGGCCTGCTGCGCAGTGTCCAGCCCCGGGGACCGTATCGGCTGCTCGGCTATTCATGGGGCGGCGTGGTGGCGCTGGAAATGGCGCGGCGGTTGAAGGCGGAGGGCGAAACGATCGCCTTCCTCGGCGCGATCGAGCCGGAGCTGAACGAGAGCGATTGGCCGTTCAGCGTCTGGCTGGAGTACAGCGCCCGTCGCGTCGGCACGCATCTCGCCAAAATGCGCAATCTTTCGCCCTCGCGCTCCGCCATCTACGCCCTCGGCCGGCTCAAGCCGCTGGCCGGCCGCTTCGCCCGCATGCTGGGCGTGGAACGGCCGTTCGGCTGGTCGCCGTACGACCACAATGGGCTTGAGGGCCTCGTCCACACGATGTGGCACGCCGAGGTGAGAGCCGGTAACGGCTACCGACTGCAATATCTGGACGAGAAGATTCACCTTTTCGCCTCCCGCCGGGGACATGCCGCCCTGTGCGACCCGCGCAAGGTCTGGCCGCGGCTGGTGCGCGAGCTCGATCTGCACTGGAGCGAGGGCGACCACAGCGGCATGATGCGGTTGCCGCAAGTCGGCGTGCTCGCCGAACAGATCGCGGCGTGCCTCGATCGCGCCGGAGGTTGACGGCGGCGTCGTTACGGCCCATCTCATTGCCGTTATCCGTGAATGCGTGACGGGGTGGAGCGCCTGCGGGCGGTCCCCCTTCCCGGACAATCCCATCATCGGTTCGCCCCATCCTCACGCGGGCGGCGGACATTCAGCGCGATCCACTGCGGCAAATGCCGCCGCTCGCGTGGAGCATCATTTTTCGTGACATCGACCAACTTCGCGGCGCTCGGCTTGGCCGAGCCGCTGCTGCGCGCCCTCGCCGCGGCAAAATTTCACACCCCGACCCCGATCCAGACGGAGACCATCCCGCCGCTGCTGAGCGGGGGCGACGTGATCGGCATTGCCCAGACCGGCTCCGGCAAGACCTTGGCCTTCGGTTTGCCAATGCTCCAAGAGCTGGCGGCCGAACGGACGCGACCGACGCGCTACGTCACCTCAGCCCTTGTTTTGGCGCCGACCCGCGAGCTGGCGTTGCAGATCGAGGAGAGTCTGAGGCGAATTCGACGCCGGACGGTCGCGGATCGTGCCGATCATCGGCGGCTATAGCCGCGCCGTGCAGGCGCGCCGGATGCGAGACGGCGCCGACATCGTGGTCGGAACGCCGGGGCGGGTCTGCGACCTGCTGGGGAGCGGGGAGTTGCGGCTCGACCGCGTGCGCCATTTCGTGCTGGACGAGGCCGACCGGATGCTCGATCTCGGCTTCATCGCCGACATTCGCCGGATCGTGGCGGCGTTGCCGGTGCAGCGCCAGTCTTGCCTGTTCTCGGCAACCATGCCGACGGAGGTGCGCCGGCTCGCCGAGTTGCTGCTGCGCGACCCGGTGCGGGTGCGGATCGCCGACACCGAGACTTCGAAGCCCGATATCGCGCAGCTCGTGCATATCGTGCCCGCCGTCGCCAAGCGGGCGCTGCTGCATCGGTTGCTCGCCGATCCGGCGCTGGCGCGCGTGGTGGTGTTCACCCGAACCAAGCGCACCGCGAACCGCGTTTCCGAGGATTTGGAGCAGGAAGGCGTCGAAGTCGGCGCCCTGCATGGCAACAAGAGCCAGCCGGCGCGACAAAGGGCGCTGGACGGGTTCCGCGCAGGGCGAACCCGGGTGCTGGTGGCCACCGATATTGCGGCGCGGGGCATCGACGTGAGCGGGATAACGCACGTCATCAACTTCGATCTGCCGCCGCGGGCGGAGGATTACGTCCACCGCATCGGGCGCACGGCCCGCGCAGGAGCCAGCGGGACCGCGATCTCGTTCTGCGATCCTGCCGAGCGCGGGGCGCTCCGCGCCATCGAACGGATGGCCGGAAAGCCGCTCACGGTCGCCTCCGGGATGCCGTTGGCGGTGGCGGAGGCTGATCGCGCACCCCGGCGGCGTCGCCGCTCCGGCGGAGCCCGGCTGCGGCCGGCGGCCTAGTCCCTCCGCCCGCTCCGGGGCGCGACTCGTCTCCCAGCGCCCCCCGCAAATGACTGCCGGCACGGCTCAGCGCGGCCTCGGCGGCCTCGCGATCGAGGCTGCGCAACAGCATCAGCGCGGCGAGCTTGACCTTGCCGTCGGCCGCCGCCAGGGCAGCCCGAGCGTCGGCGTCGGTGCAGCCGGTGAGCTCCGTCAGCATCCGTCCGGCGCGGCGGCGCAGCTTGTCGTTGCCGGCGAGCATGTCCACCATCCGGGCGCGATAGACGCGGCCGAGGCGGACCATCAGCGCCGTCGAAAACAGGTTGAGCGCGGCCTTTTGCGCCGTGCCGGCGTTCATGCGGGTGGAGCCGGCGATGGCCTCGGCGCCGGTTTCGAGCAACACGGGATGTTCGGCGGCGGCGAGCAGCGGCGCATTGCGGCTGTTGGCGATGCCGATGGTGAGCGCGCCGCGCCCGCGCGCCTCGCGCACGCAAGCGAGGGTGAACGGCGTGGCGCCGCTCGCGGCCAGCCCGACCAGCACGTCGGCTTCGCCGATGCCGTGCGCCGCGACCTCGGTGCGGGCGAGGTCGTCGCGATCCTCGGCGTTCTCCACCGCGCGGATCAGCGCCCCCTCACCGCCCGCCATCAGCAGCAACAGCCGTTCGGGCGGCCAATCGAAGGTGGGCGCAAGCTCGGCGCCGTCCTGCATGCCGATCCGCCCCGAAGTCCCGGCCCCCGCATAGGCGAGACGCCCCCCGCCCGCCAGCCGGGTCGCCGCCGCGTCGGTGGCGCCCGCAAGCGCACCCAATGCCGGGCCGAGCGCCGCGACGGCGGCCAACTGACCCTCCCACAGTGCTGCCAGAATAGCGCGCGTATCCCAGGCATCGAGCCCCTCGAAACGGGCGTTTGCGGCTTCGGTGTCGGGCAGGTTCACGAACGTCCTCGCAGGCGCGGGTCCAGGCGGTCTTGTAGCCCGTCGCCCAACAGGTTGAAGCCGAGTGAGGCGAGCAGGATCCCCGCGCCCGAAAACACCGCCGGATAGGGCGAGAGAAACTGGAAGGACCGGCTTTCCGCCAGCATTCGCCCAAGCGAGGCGGTCGGCGGCTGCGTGCCGAGACCGAGAAACGACAGCGACGCCTCCACCAGAATGGCGGTCGAAAGCGACAGACTCGCCTGCACCAAGACGATCGCGGCGAGGTTCGGCAGGACGTGGTGCAACACGATGCGCGCGGCCGGAGCGCCGACCGCGCGCGCCGCCTCGACCATGGCGCCGCCGCGCAGCACCAGCGCCGGCGCGCGCAGGGTGCGCGCGAAGATCGGCGTATAGACGATGCCGATCGCCGCCGCCGCGCCGAGCGCGCCGGGTCCGAGAATCGCGATCACTCCAATCGCCAGCAGGATCACCGGGAAGGCGAACAGGATATCCATGGCGCGCATCACCATGCGGTCGATCCAACCGCCATGCCAGGCCGCCAGCATCCCCATCGCGCCGCCGAGCGTCAGCGCGGCGCCGACCGCGACGGCGGAGACCTCGAACAGGGTGCGCAGCCCGAACACCAGGCGCGCGGCGATGTCGCGGCCGAGATTATCGGTGCCGAGCGGGTGCGCGCGCGACGGCGCCGCGAAGCGGGCGAGAACATCCTGCGCATCGGGCGAGCCGATCCATGGCGCGACGATGGCGAGCACCGCCAGCGCCGCGATCAGCCCGACGCCGAGGCGAAAGACGAGGCCGCTCGGGTCGACGCGTGCGTTGCGCTCCCTCCCCCTAACCCCCTCCCGCAAGGGGCGGGGGGACTCGATTCTGCTATCCCCTCTCCTTGCGGGAGGGGGCTGGGGGAGGGGTCGGTTCATCTCCGCAGCCGCGGGTCGAGGACCAGATACAGCAAGTCCACGCCCAGATTGACCACCAGGAAGGCCAAGGTGGCGAGCAGAATGGCGGCCTCGACCACCGCGTAGTCGCGACCGGCGATGGCGCCCACCATCAGCCGTCCCAGACCCGGCAATGCGAACACCTGTTCGACCACCACCGAGCCGCCGAACAGATAGCCGGCGAGGATGCCGGCGGCGGTGGTGAACGGCAGCAGCGCGTTGCGCAGGCCATGACGGAGCAGCACCCGCGCCTCCGAGAGACCCTTGGCGCGCGCCGTGCGCACATGGTCGCGCGCCAGCTCCTCCTGCAACGTCGCCCGCAGGATGCGCGCGAGCGCGGCAATGGCCGGCAGCGCGATGGCGCCGACCGGCAGCGCCGCGTGCGCCAGATTACCGAGCGGGTCGCGGGTCAGCGGAATCCAGCCGATCGCCCCGAATCCGGGCGCCAGCGCGCGGGCGGCATAGAGGGCCATGATGCCGAGCCAGAACGGCGGCAGCGTGATGCCGACGATGCTTGCCAGCCGCACCGCCAGACCCGGCAGCGGCGCGCGCACCGTCGCCATCGCGCAGCCCAGGGGAATCGCCAGCAGGATCGCCGCCAGCAGGCCGAGCACGGTCAATTCGGCGGTCACTCCCGACGCCGCCGCGATCTCGGTCAGCACCGGCTGCCCGGTCGTCAGACTGATGCCAAAATCGCCGTGCAGCGCGCCCCCGAGCCAGTGCGCGTACTGCAACGGGAACGGCAGATCGAGCCCCAACCCGTGTCGCAGCGCCGCCAGCTGCGCCGGCGTCACGGCGGCGTTGGCGCCCAGCATGAGCTGCACCGCATCGCCCGGGATCAGCCGGATCACCAGGAAGCTCAGCAGGGAAACCCCGAACGCGGTCAGAACAAGCTCGCTGCCGCGCCGCAACGCCGCCGTCATGGGGCGAGCGTCGCCTCCGCCAGCGAGCCGAGCGAGCGTGTCGGGCTGAGTGTGTAGCCGCGCAACCCACGCTCGGCGCTGAACAGCGTGCCGTAGGCAAGCGAGACGGCGGGACCGGTGCAGGCGAGCAGCTTTTGCGCCTGATCGTAGAGCGTCTTGCGGCGTGCCGGATCGGTCGCCGCGCGCGCTTCGATCAAGATCTGATCGAGCTTCGGATTATTGTATTTGTAAACGTTGGTGGCGCCGCCGGTCTGGAAGGAACGGCCGAAGTAATCGTCGGGGTCGGGGCCGCCGCTGTTCAGCGAGGCGAAGGCCGCGAAATTGCCGGCTCGCCAGTCCTGGATGAAGCGCCCCGCCTCCTGTACGTTCAACGCGAACTCGATGCCCGCGCGCTTGGCCTGCGCCTGCACCACCTGCGCCACATCGACGACGATCGGCAGGCTGCCGAGGACGTTCATCGTCACCTTCAGCGGCAGCGTAATTCCGGCCCGGGTCAGCAACGCCTTGGCGCGCTCGGGGTCCGGCGTGTAGCAGGGAAAGGCGGAGACGGGCAGCGCCCAATCCTTCAGCGCCGGCGACAGCGGGCCGCCCGGCGTCGCCTGACCGAGATAGGCAGCCTGAATGAGCTGCGGGCGATCGATGGCGTAGTCCAAAGCCTCGCGCACCTCCGGCTTGTCGAAGGGCGGGCGGGACGCGTTCAGGCCGATGACGCTGTACGCGAGGTCTTGCGCGGACTGCACGCCCACTCCCGGCGCCGTCTTCAGCTGCATCGCCGTCGCCGCGTCCACGTTCGGCAGCAGCTGGTAGGTGCCGCCGGTAAGGCCGAGCTGGCGCGTCGCCGCTTCGGGGACGATGTTGAAGCGCAGCCCCGTAAGCTTGGGCAGACCGGGCCGCCAATAGGCGGCGTTGCGGTCGAGCGCGATCAGCGTATTGGCTTGCCAGTCCTTGAACGCGAACGGGCCGGTGCCGTCCGGATGGCGGGCGAGGTCGGCGGCTTCCGCGGGCACGATCGCCAGCCCCGCAAGCTGGGCGAGAAGCGGCGCCGAAGGCGTAGCGAGGATGATCCGCACGCCGTCGGCGCCGTTCGCCTCCGTGGTGCGGATCATGGCGAATCGCGTCGCGTAGGGCGAGCCGGTCTTGGGATCGCGCACCCGCGCGATGGAGGCGATGACGTCGGCCGAGGTCATGGCCCGGCCGTCATGAAAGCGCGCGTTCGGACGCAGCCGAAACTCGTAGCTGAGCCCGTCCGGCGATACCGTCCATGACGATGCCAGAGCAGGCACGACATGCAGATCGGGGTCGATCGCGGTCAGACCCTCGTAGATCGTGCTGTTGACGAGCTGCGTCGAGAACGCCGTGGCGACGTGCGGATCGAGGCCCACGGGGGACTGATCGACGGCGATCTGCAATGTCTGGGCGGAGGCGCCGGCGGAAAGGCACGCAAGCACCACCGCGCCGAGGCCGGCCTTCAGGCTGTTCATTCGCTTCCACCCCGGTTCGCGGACGATGCGAAATTGTGCCACGCCGCGCGGCCGGTTCGCAACTTACGAGGGTTCGTCCCACACCAGGCGCGGACGGCGCGGGAAGCGCACGCCGGCATAGAGATCGGCGAGCGGAAGCGCGACATCGAGCTTGGGAAATTCGATCACCGCATCCAGGCCGAACAACCGACGCGAGCGCCAGTCTCCTTCATCGCGCGACCAGAGCATGACGTCCGCCGCCTCCGGGCTGGCGAGCAGGATGTACTCGAGCGAGGGGACGGTCTTGTATTCCTCCAGCTTCATGACGCGGTCGAAGGCGTCCGTCGAACGTGACAAGACCTCGATCACCAGGCGCGGCCGGGCGGAGAAGATCGCGTCGTCGTCGAACGGCTCGCAATGCAACCCGATATCCGGGCGGCGCACATTGCCGTTCGGAACCCGAATCGCGACATCATCCGTAAATGGCACGCAGGTCCGACCTCGGAGCCCGACGCTGAGCGTCGCAAGCGCGTTCACGACCACTCGGTCGTGTCGCTGCTTGGCCCCGGTCATCGCCACCGGAACGCCGTCGATCAACTCGTGGCGCTCCTCCTGCAGGAGATCCCACTCCAGGAACTCGTCCGCCGTCATCAATCGGATCGCACGCTCGCTCATTCCGCCTCCACCCCCACCAGCCCGCGCGCGAAGTCGTCGGCGTCGAACGGGCGCAGATCGGACGCCTTCTCGCCCACCCCGACCGCATGGACGGGCAGCCCGAACTGCTCAGCCAGCGCCACCACGATGCCGCCGCGGGCGCTGCCGTCGAGCTTGGTCACGATCAGGCCGGTGACGTCGACCATCTCCTTGAAGATCTTCACCTGCTGGATGGCATTCTGCCCGGTGGTCGCGTCCAGACACAGCAGCACCGAATGCGGCGCGCCCGGGTCCTGCTTGCGCATCACGCGGATGATCTTGCGCAGCTCCTCCATCAGCACCGAGCGGTTGTGCATTCTTCCGGCGGTGTCGATCAGCAGCACGTCGGTTTCGGCAGCCTGCGCGCGCTTCAGCGCGTCGAAAGCGAGCCCGGCGGCATCGGCGTTGGGCGGTCCGGCGATCACCGGGCAATCGGTCCGCTGGCCCCAAATCTGCAACTGCTCGACGGCCGCCGCGCGGAAGGTGTCGCCGGCGACCATCACCGCGCGCCTGCCCTGCTCGCGATATTGCTGCGCCAGCTTGCCGATGGTCGTGGTCTTGCCGGTGCCGTTCACCCCGACCACCAGAACAACATGCGGATGCAGCGCCGGATCGAGAATGAGCGGCCGGGCGACGGGACGCAGGATGGCGGCGATCTCGTCGGCGAGCGCGGTCTTGATCTCTTCGTCCGTCACCTCCTTGCCGAAGCGCGTGCGGCGGAACTCCTCGATGACCCGGCTCGCCACCTCGGTCCCGAGATCGGCGGCGATCAGCAGCTCCTCCAGCTCCTCCAGGGCCTCCTCGTCGAGCCGGCGCTTGCGCACGATCGCGGTGATGCCGCCCGAAAGCTTCTGCGTGCTGCGCGACAGGCCTTCCTTGAGACGCGAGAAGAAGCCGAGCGCCATTCAGATCGCCTCCGCCGCGAGCCCCGAGTTCGGTCGCCGCCACCACGCGCGCGGCGACGATGCGCGCGGGACCGGCGGGCGCGCTGAGGCGGACCGGCGCGAAATGCTCGCTGCGTCCGCGATCGGCGGCCTCGGTCAGCACCGAGACGGAGGCGCCGATCCGCGCCGCGTGGAACCGCCGCGCCGCCGAGGCCCCGAGCGCGCGCAGCCGGGCGGCGCGTTCGCGGCGAAGCGGCGCCGCCACGGCGGGCATTCGCGCCGCCGGCGTGCCGGGTCGTTCGCTGTACGGGAACACATGCAGGAACGGCAGCTCGGATTCGGAAATGAAGGCCGCCGTCTCGTCAAACAGCCGCTCGGTCTCGGTCGGAAAGCCCGCGATCAAATCGGCGCCTATGGCGATGCCGGGTCGCAGCGCGCGCGCGCGCGCGATCACCCGGCGCGCATCGGCGGTGAGGTGGCGGCGCCGCATGCGCTTGAGGATCAGGTCGCTTCCGGCTTGCAGCGACAAGTGAAGGTGCGGCATCAGCCGGGGCTCCTCGCCGATCAGCCGCCAGAGATCGTCGTCGATCGCGGCGGGATCGAGCGACGACAGCCGCAAGCGGGGCACATCGACCCGCGCCAGCAGCAGCCGCACCAGTCGGCCGAGGCGCGTGTCGGGCAGATCGGCCCCGTAGCTCGCGATGTCCACGCCGGTCAGCACCAGTTCCCGATACCCGGAATCGACCAGCGCGCGCGCCTGCGCGATCACCGCATCGACCGGCACGCTGCGGCTTCGTCCGCGTCCGTACGGGATGACGCAGAACGTGCAGCGGTGATCGCAGCCTTGCTGGATTTGCACGAAGGCCCGCGCCCGGCCGGCGAACTCCGTAACCACATGCGCCGGCGCGGCGCGCGCCGCCATGATGTCGGAAACGGCGCCCGGTGCGTCTTCCGTCCAGCTCTCGGCACGCAGCTTCTCGGCATTGCCGAGCACCCGCGCCACGCCGGGCAGCCGTGCCCATCGATCGGGATCGATCTGCGCGGCGCAGCCGGTGACGACGATGCGCGCATCGGGGCGCTCGCGCGCCGCCCGACGGATCGCCTGGCGTGCCTGCCGCTCGGCCTCGGCAGTGACGGCGCAGGTGTTGACGATGACGGTATCCGCCAGCGCCGCCGCGTGCGCGCGCATGACCTCGCTTTCGTAGGCGTTGAGGCGGCAGCCGAAGGTGAGGATCCTCATGACGGACAGGTGTCGAGGTCGATTACGCCGGTGAAGGCGGTGGCCACGGGTCCGGTCATGCGCACATGGCCGTCGGCCAGCCATTCGACGCGCAATTCACCGCCGTCCAGAACCATGATCGCGGCACGCCCGGCGAGCCCGCGCCGATGCGCATTCACAAGCGCCGCGCAGGCACCGGAACCGCAGGCGAGCGTCAATCCGGCGCCGCGCTCCCACACCCGCAGCCGGATGCGATCGGCGGCGAGGACTTGCGCGAACCCGATATTCGCCCGCTGCGGAAACATCTTGTGGCGTTCCAGTTGCGAGCCGAGCGCTGCGACGGGAACCGCGTCCACGTTGCCCACGAAGAACGTCGCGTGCGGGTTGCCCATGCCGGCCGCCGCCGGATCGGCGACATCGCCGAGCGCCAGATCGAGCCGCACCGTATCGGCCGGCTCGGACAAGGGAACGTCCGTCCAGTCGAGGCGCGGGGCGCCCATGTCAACCGCCACTTGCCCGTCGGCAAGCCGCTCGGCGGCAAGGTCGCCGGCGACGGTGCGGATGACGTGGTGCGTGCGCCCGGTCTCGGCGCCGAGCAGCGCGGCGACGCAGCGCGCGGCGTTGCCGCAGGCGCCGGCCTCGGCGCCATCCGGATTGCGGATGCGCATGAACACGTCGGCGCCCGGTGCCGGCTCCAGGCTGATGATCTGATCGCACCCGACCCCGCGCCGCCGGTCGGCGATCGCGCTCGCCCGCGCCGGCGTCAGGCCGATCGGCATGGTGCGCTCGTCGAGCACGACGAAATCGTTACCGCAGCCGTGCATCTTGGTGAAGGAGACGGACATGGGGGTGGATATAGCGAGCCGGCGCCGGGAAGGCCACGCCGGGCGGCAATTCTCATTGCAATTTCGATTGTTCTTTACTAGGAATATAGTCCTCTTGGCGGAGGGAATTATGGCCGAGACCGAGGCCTGGCAGTCGCAACCGCGCGACTATCACGGCTGCTTCGCCCCCGGAGGGGCGATGGTGACGAATGAGACGTGCAGCGACTTAGCGAGATTTTGGAAACGGAGGCCGGCAGGGACGCGACGATGCCCGGGAGGGATGCCATCTCGATGGCAATCCGGGCTGCACCTACATTGATCGCGCCATCGCCGCCCGTCGCGGCCCGCTGCCTCCGTGACCGGCGCCGGTTTATCGCCGAGCGTCCGATGCCCTGAGCCTCGCGTCCCGCCTTCTCGACGGCGGGGCCTTGCCGCGCGATCCTCCGCCCGCAGCGGAGGGAGCATCAAATGGCGCAGCAGGACGGCCGCATGGGCGGAAAAGTCGCGATCGTCACCGGGGCCGGTTCGCGCGCCGATGGCATCGGTAACGGCCGCGCCGCCGCCATCCTGCTGGCGCGCCACGGCGCGCGCGTGGCGCTGGTTGACGAGAACGCCGAGTGGGTCGGGCGCACCGCCGCCATGATCGCCGAGGAGGGCGGGGTCGGCCACGTCATCGCGGGCGACGTCGCGCAAGCCGCCGACTGCGCGCGCATCGTGCGCGAGACCGTCTCCCGCTGGGGGCGGCTCGATGTGCTGGTCAACAACGTCGGCATCGGCGGCCCGCCGGGAACCGCGGTGGAGGTCGATCCGGAGGCGTGGGACCGGGCGCTGCGGGTCAACGTCACCTCGATGATGCTGATGGCGAAATACGCGATTCCGGAGATGGCGCGCGGCGGCGGCGGGTCGATCATCAATCTCGCGAGCTTTGCCGGCCTGTTCGGCGGCCATCCCTCGCTGCTCTACCCCACCTCCAAGGGCGCCGTCGTGAACATGACGCGCGCCATGGCCGCGCACCATGGCGCGCAGGGCATCCGCGTCAACGCCATCGCGCCCGGCATGGTCTACACGCCGATGGTCTATGCCGGCGGCATGAGCGAGGCGATGCGCGAGGCCCGACGCAACCGCTCGCTGCTGAAGACCGAGGGCAGCGGCTGGGATGTGGGCCACGGCGTCCTTTATCTGGCGAGCGACGAGGCGCGCTGGGTCACGGGGATCGTGCTGCCGATCGACGCCGGCGCCTCCGCCGGGCCGTCGGCTTACCCGACGCGCGTCTGACAGAAGATGCCGGAAACCGCGATGGTCGCGATGCGCGACGGCGTGCGGCTCGCGACCGACCTCTATCTCCCCGACTCCGCCGGCCCGTTCCCGGTGATTCTGGAGCGCACGCCCTACGGCCGCAATTTGCCCAGCCGGAGCGAGATCACCGCCGGCGACCGCACCCCGGCGAGCCGCGCCGCGTTGGCGGCCTATTTCACTGCGCACGGCTACGCGGTGGCGTTCCAGGACACGCGCGGGCGCTACGGGTCGGAGGGCCGCTTCGTCAAATACCTCGCCGACGGCGAAGATGGCGCCGACACCTGCGCATGGCTGCGCGCGCAGCCATGGTGCGACGGGCGCATCTGCACCATGGGCCTCTCCTACGCCGCGCATACGCAAGCGGCGCTCGGCTGCCTCGATCCGCCGGGGCTGGTGGCGCAGGTGCTCGATTGCGGCGGCTTCGCGAACGCCTGGAAGTCGGGCATCCGCCAGTCCGGCGCCTTCGAACTGAAGCAGGCGACCTGGGCGCACAAGAACGCCGCGGTCTCGCCCGAGGCGGAGGCCGATCCGGTGATGCGGGCGGCGCTGGAGGCGGAGGATTTGCGCGACTGGTTCACCCGGATGCCGTGGAAGCCGGGGCACTCGCCGTTGCGCCATCATCCGGACTACGAGGCCTATCTGTTCGAGCAGTGGACGCATGGCGCCGATGACGGCTTCTGGCACCAGTTGGGCGTCCGCGCCGAGGCTTGGCACGACCGCTACAGCCGCGCCGCCTGCGTCCACATGTCGTCCTGGTGGGACCCCTATGCGCTGAGCGCGACCGCCAACTTCACCGGGCTGCGCGGGCGCGGGCCGCAACGCCTGATCCTGGGGCCGTGGACGCATGGCGACCGCAGCGATCGGGTGTTCGGCGACGTCGATTTCGGGGCCGAGGCGCCGATCGACTCATGGGCCGGCGACTGGCGCGCCTATCGGTTGCGCTTCTTCGATCACGTGGTGAAGGGCGCGCCGCTGGCCGAACCGCGGTGCGCGTGTTCGTCATGGGCGGCGGCAGCGGGCGGCGGACGCCCGCGGGCCATCTCGACCACGGCGGCGAGTGGCTCGCGGCGACCGACTGGCCGGTGCCGGGCACTGCGTTCATGCCCTACCACCTGCACGGGGACGGACGCCTCGATTCCGGCCGTGCCGGCCTCGGACGCCGCGCCGCTGTCCTACGATTTCGACCCGCGCCGTCCCGGTCCCGACGATCGGCGGCGCCTTCTCCAGCCTGGAGCCGCTGGCGCGCGCCGGCCCTCGCGATCAGACCGAGGCGTCCGAGTTCTTCGGCTGCACGCCACCCTTCCTGCCGCTGGCGTCGCGCCCCGACATCCTGGTGTTCCAGACGCCGCCGCTCACCGAGAAGCTGCGGATCGCCGGCCCGGTCACGGCCGAGCTGTTCGTCGCCACCGACGGGCCGGATACGGACTTCACCGCCAAGCTGATCGATGTCCATCCCCCCTCGGCCGACTATCCGGCCGGATACGCGATGCTGCTAACGGACGGCATCCTGCGCCTGCGCTACGCCGAGGACCCGGCCGCCCCGAGACTGCGCGCGCCCCGGCGCGTTGGTGCGCGCGACCATCACGTTGTTCCCGACCGCGAACCTGTTCCTGCCGGGGCATCGGGTGCGGCTCGATATCTCCTCGAGCAACTTCCCCAAGTTCGACGTCAACCCGAACACCTTCGGGCCTGAAGGGCGGGCGCGACTGACGAGGATTGCGATCAACACGGTGTTCGCGGACGCCGCCAGGCCGAGCCGGGTGGTGCTGCCGGTGCTGGCGGCTGTGAGACCAGCACCGGCAGGCCGGCGGCTCAAGCCGGGCTCGGCATCGCGTCGGTGAAGCCGGTCACGGTGCGCAGCCGCCCGTCATCGGCCAGGGTCGCGAAATCGGTGCCGCCGAAGAACAGCGGCGCCGTTTCGGAGCCGCCGGCGCTCCAGCTGAAGCGGGCGCGGCCGTGATGGGCCTCGATCCCGCTCGACAGCCGGAAGCGGTAGCCCGGAAAGCGCTCCTGGACGGCGGCGATCATGGCGTCGATCGCGGCGTGCCCCGCGCCCTCGCGGTGGGCGTCGAGGTAGCTTCCGTCCTCGGTCCAGGTGCGCGCGATGAGGTCGCGCCGATGCCCGGGATCGGTCTCGTTCCAGGCCGCGATATAGCCGGCGACGGCCTCGTTGATGCTGCCCATAGCGTCTTCCTCCGATGCTGCGACCGACGGGTTGCCGGTCGCCAGGCAACAGACCCCGGGGCCTCATCGGGGTCGATTACGTCGGAGGTCATCGCCCGGCGACGCTTCCCCCGGCGATCGGATCGGCTCTAAACCGGATCATGCTCGCACTATCTCCCGCGCCGGCCGCCGTGCCGCCCGGTCGGCGCGTCTATGCGGTCGGCGACATCCACGGCTGCCTCGTGCAGCTCAAGGCGCTGCACGCGGCGATCGCCGCCGACCTCGCCGAGCGCCCGGCGGCGCGGCCGCTGCTGCTCCATATCGGCGATTACGTCGATCGCGGACCGGATACCGCCGGGGTGGTCGAGTATCTTCGTCATGGACCGCCGATCCCCGGCGTTCCGACCGTGAACCTGAAGGGTAATCACGAGCAGACGATGATCGAGGCGCTGGCGGGGGAGCGCGCCGCCGGCACCGACTGGCTGTTTCACGGCGGCAGGCCGGCGCTGGCGAGCTACGGCGTCGATCCCGACGGCCCGCGCGCCGCCTGGGCCGATGCTGTTCCGGCCGCGCATCTGGCGTTCCTGACCGGGCTTTGCCTGATGCACCGCGAGGGCGGATATGTGTTCGCCCATGCCGGAATACGTCCCGGCATTCCGCTCGACCGACAGACCCAAGACGATCTGCTGCGCATCCGCCAGCCGTTCCTGTTCACCGACCGCGATCTCGGCGTGCGTGGTGGTGCATGGTCATACGCCGACCTCCGCCCCGGTGGTGCGCGCCAACCGCATCGGCATCGACACCGGCGCGGTGTTCGGCGGCCCGCTCACCTGTGCGGTTCTGGAGGGTGTCACGCTGGGTTTCCTGACCGCCCGGGCCGCCGACGCGGGTCGGCAATGACGTTTTACCTTCACTCCGAAGCGGCGGCGTCTGCTATGGGTTCCGGTTCGGAGACGAGAAGAATTGGGCGCCACCGTCAGCAAGCCGCCGATCGCGACCGACACCATGGCCGCGGATGCGACGGCCCCGCATCCGCGGGCGATGTTCGCCGCTCTCTGCCTGGTGTGGGGGACGACGTGGCTGGCGATGAAGATCGGCGTCGCCGCCGTCCCGCCCGGCTTCTTCGCCGGCACCCGCTGGACCCTCGCCGGGTTGGTCCTGTTGCTGGTGCGTGCGGCGAGCGGACACACGCTTGCGGTGCCGTTCCGCCATCGCGCGCGACTGGTCCTGTGCGCCATCCTGATGGTGTCGCTGAACCAGGTGGTTCAGCTCTATGGGCTCCGCTTCGTCACCGCCGGGCTCGCCGCCGTGCTCGGCTCGGCGCTGACGCCGATCGGCCTGCTCGGCTTCGCGGTGGCGCTGGGCCAGGAGCGACTGCGCTGGCGCCAAGCCGCCGCCATCGCACTCGGTGTGGGCGGGATCGTGGTGCTGTTCGGGCCGAAGGCGCTGGCCGGCAACCTGCATTGGTCGGAACTGCTGGGTGCGTTCGGCGTGATCGTCGGCACGCTGAGCTACGCCCTCGGCTCCGTTCTGGTGCGGCCGCTGATGCGCACCATGCCGCCCGCGCATGTCGCGGCGATGACCAATTTCCTGGGCGGCGGCATCCTGCTCGTGCTGTCATTGGCCTTCGAGCCGGGGGCGCTGACGACGGCTTGGGGATGGCCGGCTTTTTTCGCCTGGCTCTATCTGCTGCTGCCCGGCTCGCTCGGGGCCACCCTGATTTACTTCCTGCTGATGCGCGACTGGGGCGCGAGCCGGACCGGAACCTACGCCTTCATCTCGCCGGTGATCGCGGTGGCGATCGGCGCGGCGCTGTTCGGCGAGACCGTTGACGCGGCGGACGCGGCCGGGATGCTGCTGATGCTGGCCGCAGCCGGGCTGGTGCTGCGGGTGCGGCGATAGCCGAAGCCAGGCGACTGTTTACCCCCCGTTCACGTGCTTGTTGTAGTGGAATTGTCCGATCTCCATATCCCGGGTTGCGCGGATGGCCTACGCCTTCGACACTCTTGCTTATGCCAAACGCCTTGCGACGTTCCGGGGTCGCGGCCGAGCAGGCGGAGGCCCATGCTGAAGCCGCGAGGGAGTTCATCATGGCGGAGTTGGCTACCCGCAGCGATCTGGAGGTCACGCGGCGAGAACTCGAGGACGTCATCGAACGCCAGGCGCTGCGTATCACCATACGCCTCGGCGGGATGATCGCCATTGCCGTCGCCATTCTCGCCGGCATCGTGAAGCTCTAGACTAACCCGCATGAGAGGCCGCCTACCAGCGGCCTCGGTCCAGCGGCCGTCTTCAATCCAATCCGAGGGTTCTCAGGCCACCTCGAACAAACCTGCCGCGCCCATGCCGCCGCCGACGCACATCGTCACCACGACGTATTTGGCGCCGCGCTTCCTGCCCTCGATCAGTGCATGGCCGGTCATGCGCGCGCCCGACATCCCGTAG
The DNA here is from genome assembly GCA_963762525.1 of uncultured Pseudomonadota bacterium. Taxonomy (GTDB): domain Bacteria; phylum Pseudomonadota; class Alphaproteobacteria; order Acetobacterales; family Acetobacteraceae; genus DATFDN01. The sequence continues at coordinate 14,293 of CAVXKT010000005.1, read as the reverse complement.
GGGTGGCCGATGGAGATGGCGCCGCCGCTCACGTTCAGCTTGTCGGGGTCGATGCCGAGCTTGTCGCGGCAATAGAGCACTTGCGAGGCGAACGCCTCGTTGAGCTCCCACAGCCCGATGTCGTCCACCGTCAGCCCGTGGCGTGCGAGCAGCTTGGGGACGGCGAATACCGGGCCGATCCCCATCTCGTCGGGGTTGCAGCCGGCGACCGCCATGCCGCGATAGATGCCCAGCGGCTTCAGATTGCGCCGCTCCGCCTCGCCCGCCTCCATCAGCACCGAGGCCGAGGCGCCGTCGGAGAGCTGCGAGGCATTGCCGGCGGTGATGTAGCGGCCCTGCTTGACCTGCTGGCCGTCGGCGAACACCGGCTTGAGCGCGGCCAGACCTTCCAGCGTCGTCTCCGGCCGGTTGCCCTCGTCCTTGCCCAACGCGATCTTCTTGCGCGAGGTCTCGCCCGTGGCCTTGTCGGTGACGGCCATCTCGGTGGGCAGAGCCACGATTTCCTCGTCGAAGCGTCCGGCCTGCTGGGCGGCGGCGGTCCGCTGCTGGCTTCGCAGCGCGTATTCATCCTGCGCCTCGCGCGAGATGCCGTAGCGGTCGGCGACGATCTCGGCGGTTTCGATCATCGCCATGTAGAGCCCCGGAACGCGCTCGACCAGCGCCGGATCGGCGGCGCGCCAGCGGTTTGAATGCTCGTTCTGCACCAGCGAGATCGACTCCAGACCGCCGCCGACCACCACGGTCATGCCGTCATCGACGATCTGCTTGGCGGCGGTCGCGATCGCCATCAGGCCGGAGGCGCATTGGCGATCCACCGACATGCCGGCGACGCCGGGCGGCAGGCCGGCGCGCAGGGCGCTCTGGCGGGCGATATTGAAGCCGGTACTGCCCTGCTGCAGCGCCGCGCCCATCACCACGTCCTCGACCTCCGCCGGCTCCACCCCGGCGCGCTTCACCGCCTCGGCGACGACGTGCCCGCCGAGCGCCTGCGCCTGCGTATCGTTGAAGGCCCCGCGATAGGCGCGGCCGATCGGGGTGCGGGCGGTGGACACGATGACGGCGCTGCGCATGGGGTTCTCCTCCGAATGCCCGGCAAAAAGCGGCCGTGCCGATGCCCGGCCTTTTCGGAACATCCTAGGGCAATCGCGGGATGGCGGAAAATCATCGGATTGTCAGACGTTTCGCCAAGCCCGGGATCGCCATTCCCCCGACCGGATAGAAAGCGCCGCCCCGGCTCGCAATGAGCTATTTCACCAGCGGGCAGCCGCCCTGATCCAGCGGCCGGAACGCCTCGTTCGGCGGGATCACGCGAACCTGCTTGTAGTAGTCCCACGGCGCCTTGCTCTCGGCCGGGGTCTTCACCTGAAACAGATAAAGATCGCGCAGCACGCGGCCGTCGATGCGCAGCTTGCCGTCATGGGTCATGAAGTCGTTGATCGGCATCTCGCGCATCTTCGCCATCACCTTCTCGGCGTCGGTGCTGCCGACCGCCTTCACCGCCTCGAAGTAATGGTGCAGCGCGCTCCACACGCCCGCCTGATTCATCGTCGGCATCCGGTGCACGGCAGCGAAGAACCGCTTCGAGAAGGCCCGCGTGGCCTCGTCCTGGTCCCAATAGAAGGCCGAGGTCAGCTCCAGTCCTTGCGCGACCGGCAGCCCGAGGCTGTGGACGTCGCTGATGAACACCAGCAGCCCCGCGAGCTTCGCGCCCTGCTTGGTCAGGCCGAACTCCGATGCCTGCTTGATGCTGTTGACCGTATCCGCGCCGGCATTGGCGAGCCCCACCACCTGCGCCCCGGAGCCCTGCGCTTGCAGCAAATAGTTGGAGAAATCGGCGGTGTTCAACGGCACCAGCGCCTGACCGAGCACCTTGCCGCCGTCCTGCTGCACGACCGAGGCGGTGTCACGCTCGAGATCGTGGCCGAACGCGTAATCGGCGGTGAGAAAAAACCAGCTCTTCCCGCCCTGCTTGACGATCGCCGACCCGGTGCCATGCGCCAGCGCATAGGTGTCATAGACCCAGTGCGCGGCATAGGGAGAGCAGTTCTTGCCGGTGATGTCGGACGCGCCGGCGCCGGTAAACAGCACGATCTTCTTCTGCTCCTTCGACACGCCCTCGACCGCCAGGGCCACCGACGAGGTCGGCACGTCCACGATCACGTCGACGCCGCTCTGCTGATACCACTGCTTGGCGATGCGAGGCGCCGATATTCGGCTTGTTCTGGTGATCGGCGCTGACCAGCTCGATCGGCTTTCCGAGCAACTGGCCGCCGGCATCGGCGATCGCCATCTTCGCCGCCTGCACCGAACCGGGGCCGCCGATATCGGCGTACAGGCCCGACATGTCGGTGAGCACGCCGACCTTCACCGGCTGCGCCGCGTTCTGTGCCTGCGCGTCGATGAGCGGCAACGCCGCCAGGGCGACGGTCGCAAGCAGGGTGGCGAGCTTACGCATCGGGACACTCTCCGGGTCAACGCGCGCGGGCGTATGGCGCGCCGCGCGCGTTCTGTCTAGGGAGGCGCGTGAGCCTGCTCCTGCCCGACGCGCCGGCGCTGATCGCCGGCAACGGCCGCGCGGCCCTGCTGACGCCGGACGGCGAAGTTCTGCTGCTCGGACCCGATCGGGTCGCCGCGCATCTGCGCACCCTGCCGCCGCCGCTCCTGGTCCATGCGCCGGCGACGCGGCGCCGGCTCGGCCTGGGCGGGTTTGCCTGCCTCGACCTGTTGGAGCTGTTCGCCTTCGTGCTGCCGGCCCGTCCCGCCGCGCCGACGCCGCGCGGGCTGGCGCTGGCGCTCGACCTCGAACCCCACAGCGGGATGGAGGCGCAACTGGCGCTGTTGCCGGAATTGTCCGCGCGCCTACTGCAACGGCTGGCCGCCGGTCGGGTCTCGCCCTCAATGCCGCCGCCGCCGGCTTGGCGGCGCGCATGGGGCGCGCCGGATGGGGCTGGGCCGGCTTCGTCTGCGCGGCGCTGGGCGCGCCGGGCGCGGCGCCGAGCGCCGAGGCGCTGCGCGTCTGGCGCCGCCTGCCCGAATGGGAGGAGGCGCCGCCGCCGCCGCCGCCCTCGGCGCATCCGGTCTCCGAGGCCGAGGCGCGGGCGCGGCTCGCGGCAATGCTCGGCAGCGAGGCCGAGCAGCGGCCGGGGCAATCGGACTATGCCGGCGCCGCCGCCGCCGCCTTCGCGCCGCGTGCCGAGCGGGGCGCGCCGCATATGGTGCTGGCCGAGGCGGGGACGGGATCGGGCAAGACCCTCGGCTATATTGCGCCGGCGAGCCTCTGGGCCGAACGCAATGGCGGCGCCGTCTGGATCAGCACCTTCACCCGTCACCTGCAACGCCAGATCGACGCCGAGCTCGCGCGCCTTTATCCCGACCCGGCGGTTCGGCGCCGCCGCGTCGTGGTGCGCAAGGGTCGCGAGAACTACCTTTGCCTGCTGAATCTCGAGGACGCGGTGGTGCGCGCGCACCCGGCCGAGGCGGTGGCGCTCGGGCTGGTCGCGCGCTGGGCGATGGTGAGCGCCGATGGCGACATCCAGGGCGGCGACCTGCCGGGCTGGATCGCCGAGCTGTTCGGCCCGGCGAGCATCCTCGGGCTCGCCGACCGACGGGGCGAGTGCATCCACGCCGCCTGCCCGCACTGGCGGCGCTGTTTCGTCGAACACACGATCCGCCGCGCGCGATCGGCCGAGCTGGTGGTCGCCAATCATGCGCTGGTGATGACCCAGGCGGCGTGGGGCGGGCTCGACGAGGCGGCAGTGCCGACTGCGTTACGTATTCGACGAGGGCCACCACGTCTTCGACGCCGCCGACGGCGCCTTCGCCGCGGTTTCTTCGGGCGCCGAAGCGGCGGAGCTGCGCCGCTGGCTGCTGGGCGCCGAGGGCGGGCGATCGCGTGCGCGCGGCCTGCGCCGGCGGCTGGAGGAGCTGGTCGCCGGCAGGGCCGAGTTGGAGCCGTGTCTCGATGCCGCCCTGAGGCGCCGCCAGCGCGCTGCCGGAAGGCGGCTGGTCGATGCGGCTCGCCGAGGAGGCGCCGACGCTTGCCGGACTGGAAGCGCCGCCGCAACCCGTCCGAGGCGTTTCTTCGCCTGCTACGCCGGCAAGTTCTGGCGCGCATCGCCGGTGCCGAGCCGGAGCTGCCCGCGAACGGCGCCCTCGAATGCGACCTCCATCCCGTGATCCCCTCGCTTGCCCGCCGCCGCCGCGCGGCTGGAACGGGCGCTGGCCCGGTTGCCGAACCGCTGCGGACTTTCGCGCGAACGCCTGACGGCGCGGCTCGACGATGAGGCCGACGAATTGGAGCCGGCGACCCGCCTGCGCATCGAAGTCCGCCTGCCGGTCGATCGAGCGCCGCGCCTTGGCGCCGCTGGCGGCGTGGCGGGCGATGCTCGGCGCGATCGGGATGCCGCCGCCGGAGCCGGGCGCGCGGCCCGACCACATCCTGTTCCTGCGGCTCGATCGGCGCGACGGGCAGGATCGCGACGCCGGACTGCATCGGCACTGGCTCGACCCCACGGTGCCGTTCGCGCTGACCTTGGCGGCGCCGGCGCACGGCCTGCTGGTCACGTCGGCGACCCTGCGCGACGGTGCGGCACATGGCGCGGAGGCGTCCTGGGGCGCGGCCGAGGCACGGGTCGGCGCGCCGCACCTGCCGTGCCGGCGATCCGCGCCACCGTCTCCAGCCCGTTCGACTACGCGACCCAGACCCGCGCCTTCATCGTCACCGACCTTGCGCCCGGCGACATCGGCGCCCTCGCCGCCGCTTACCGGGCGCTGTTTCTCGCCGCGGGCGGCGGTGCGCTCGGCCTTTTTACCGCCATCAGCCGCTGGTCGCCGTGCATCAGCGGATCGCCCCGGCGCTGATGCGGCCGGCATCCCGCTTTATGCGCAGCACGTCGATGCGATGGACAATGCGACGCTGGTCGATGTCTTTCGCGCCGAGGAGGAGAGCTGCCTTCTCGGCACCGACGCCATGCGCGACGGCGTCGATGTGCCCGGGCGGGCGCTGCGCCTGGTGGTGTTCGAGAAGGTGCCCTGGCCGCGCCCGGACATTCTGCATCGCGAGCGGCGCATCCACCTCGCCGGCGGCGACCCGAAGAGCTATGACGACCGCATCGCGCGGCTGCGGCTGCGCCAAGCGTTCGGCCGTCTGATCCGCCGCGCCATGACCGCGGCGTGTTCGTGCTGCTCGACCGGCAGACGCCCTCGCGGCTGCTCTCGGCGTTCCCGCCCGGCGGCGGCCGGCGGCCGGGATTGGCGCAGCGATCGAGGAGGTTCGCCAGTTCCTTGCGCCGGGCCCGCAAGGCTGATGCCGCGGTTGACCTTTCACAAGTTGATGCGCTCGACCTGACCCGCGTGCGCGCGCTTGATCGCCGCCGGTGCTCCGATACGGTACGGCTGCAAGCGACGGAGATTTCGCATGCCCCCACTCAACGAACTCGACGCGCCGGAGGCGCTGGTCTGCACCATGGTCCTGGTCGCCGCCGCCGATGGCGGCATGACCGACCGCGAAATCGGCGTCATGGCCGGCCAGGTGCAGACTCTTGCCCGCTTTCCGCGACTTTTCCGCGAGCGCTCGCGTCGCGACCGAGGCGGCGGTTGAGCCTCTTAACGAGGAAGACGGGCTACGCCATGCCGCCCGGCTGATCCGGGCCGCCCTCGACCCGCGTCTGCGCGAGACCGCCTATGCGCTCGCCTGCGAGGTGATCGCGGCGGACGACGTCCCGGGCCAGCAATCGCTGGAGATGCTGGCCTTTGTCCGCGCCGAACTGCATCTCGACGATCTCGTGGCGTCGGCGATCGAGCGCGGCGTGCGCGCCAGGCATCAGCCGGCCGATTGATGGTTACGTCCCTCGGTTTGGGAGGGGGGACGCTCCGGAACGATGCGCAGGCGGGCTACGGGACGGTATCAGTCGTAATAGTGCCAGCGGCGGTGGTCACGATCCCAGCGACGATGATGGTAGTGATGGTGGTTCCAGTAATAGTCGGCGGGAATGACGCTGGCGGAAGCGACGCGATGATAACCGGCCGACGCCGCCGGCATGGCCACGACGGGCACTGTCAAGGCGACAAGGCCCAGGAAGGCGAAGGATGAAAGCAGAAGCGAACGCATGTTTGTGCCTTTTTCGACTGTGAACCAACCAGAAGCATGATTACCGATCGTGGCGGCTTTGCGGTTCCGGGACCACCGTTTCGCCACGCAAGGCGTCCAAGGCATTGATATAGGCGCCCGCTCGGCCTCGCTCACTCCTTCGCATCACGGTTGCGAGACGCCTTGTCATTGCGGGCAGGCTTGTCATTGGGTGCAGGCAGGCGCTTCGGCGGCGACCTCTCCGCCTCCAATTCCGCCCGCAGCCGATCGAGCGGCACCAGCGCGCCGTCGCGCTCGACATGCCAGAAGGTCCAGCCATTGCATGACGGCGCGTTCTGCACCGCCGCGCCGACCTGGTGGATGGAGCCGCGCGCCGCGCCCGAGGTGATCGAACCATCGGCGCCGACGGTCGCGCTGACCCGGCGCTGGCGATCCATGAGCCTGGTGCCCGGGGCGATCGCCCCGCGCTCGATAAGGCTGCCGAACGGCACCCGGGGCGCCTCCCGCTTCGTCGGCGCGGTCGCCATGCCGTCATCGGGGGCGGGTCGGGTGCGCCGAATGCGGCCGAGCGCCGCCTCCACATAAGCCGGGTGGCGCTCGATGCCGATGAAGTGCCGATGCAGCCGCTTGGCGACCGCCGCCGTCGTTCCGGTGCCGAGGAAGGGGTCGAGGATGATGTCGCCCGGCGCGGTGGAGGCGAGCAACACCCGATGCAGCAGCGCCTCGGGCTTTTGCGTCGGGTGCAGCTTGAGCCCGTGCTGGTTGCGCAGCCGCTCGGCGCCGGTGCACAGCGGAAAGTACCAGTCGCTGCGCATCTGCACGTCGTCGTTCAGCGTTTTCATGGCCTGATAGTTGAAGCGATGGCGTGAATCACGCTGGCGCGCCGCCCAGATCAGCGTCTCATGCGCGTTGGTGAAGCGCCGGCCTCGGAAGTTGGGCATCGGGTTGGCCTTGCGCCAGACCACGTCGTTGAGCAGCCAGAAGCCGAGATCCTGCAGCGCGGTGCCGATGCGGAAGATGTTATGATAGGCGCCGATTACCCATAGCGTGCCGTCCTTGCGCAGCACTCGGCGGCACTCCGCCAGCCACTCGCGGGTGAAGCGGTCATAGGCGGCGAAGTCGATGAACCGGTCCCAGTCCTCATCGACCCCGTCCACCAGGCTATCATCGGGCCGACGCAGCTCTCCCCGCAACTGAAGGTTGTATGGCGGGTCGGCGAACACACAGTGCACCGAGGCCGGGGGCAGCATCCGCATCATGGTGATGCAGTCGCCCAGGAGCACTTGATCGAGCGGCAGTTCGCGGATGATTTCCACGTTTTAGGGGCACGGTTTCGGGTAGGTTATCGTGGGCCGGCGCGTCGTGGTGCGTCAATCCGCGAGTTCGAGCCCGAGCTGGCGCACGGCACCGAAGGCAGGCCGGTGGTGCGGGGTCGGGCCGAGCCGGCGCAGAGCGGCGCGGTGCGCCGGGGTGGAATAGCCCGCGTTCTCCGCCCAGCCATAGCCCGGAAAACGGGCCCGAGCCGGGCCATCGCGCGATCGCGCAGTACCTTGGCGATAATGGAGGCGGCGGCGATCGAGAGCGACAGGCCGTCGCCGCCGACCACGCAGCGGACGGCGCAGCCGAGGCCGGGCGGCATGTTGCCGTCCACCAGCGCGATGTCGGGGGGGCGCGGCAGTCGGGCGACGGCGCGCACCATGGCGAGCAGGGCGGCGCGCAGGATGTTCAGCCGCTCGATCTCGGCAACCGAGGCGGCGCCGACGCCGATCTCGGCGCGGCCGGAAGCGCGGATGGCGGCAAAGGCCGTCTGCCGCTCCTCGGGGCTAAGCCGCTTCGAATTCATCGATCAGCACCGCCAGCCGTCGCGGCACCCCGGACGGGAAGATCACGGCGGCGGCGAGAACGGGACCGGCCAGCGGACCACGCCCGACCTCGTCCACCCCGGCCACCAGGCCGCCAGCCTGTCTCTCCAGCCTGAAGGTCGGCATCGGAGCACGCTACGACCGCCGGCCACGATTTGGGTAGCGTGCGTACGGGCGCGTCGGCCGATTACGGTCGGCCTTCCTCGATCAGCTCCTTCAGGGAAGCGCCGCCCAGCGTCACACCCTTGCTGCGGTCGAGAATTCGTTGGGCGGCGGCGCGGGCCTCGCCGAAATCGCCGTGCTCCACACGATCAAGCAGGCTGCCGAGCGTGTCTTTTGCCTCGAAGCGTCCGAGTTCGCGCATGATGGCCTCGACAGCTAGGACGCACTTTCGGGCGAGGGTGATTCACTGAAGCCCGTCATCAACTCAGATCGTCGGTCCGGCTGTTGGATTTGTGGACAACGCCCAGCCGCGTTGCCCACAACCCCACAAGCCGCCACACCGGCAGGAGGCGGTATATTCTTTTTACTCCCTTACCGGATCGGTGCGACCGCCGGAGGCCGCAGCCGGGCGTTGCTGATGACGACCAACTTGCGCATGACGGCGGTAAGCGCCACCAGCGGCTTTTTGCCGTTGGCGCGGAGCCGTTCGTAGAACCCGCGCAGGCGCCGCATTGTGCTTGGCGGCCGAGAGTGCGGCCATGAACAAGGCGCGTTTCACCTCGGGTCTGCCGCCTCGGGTGTGCCGATACGCATCCCTGCCGCCGCTTTGGCGCGGATGCGGGGCGAGGCCGGCGAGGGCGGCGGCCTGGCGCGCGGTGAGCCGACCGAGTTCGGGCATCAGTGCCAGCAGGGCGGCGGCGGTGGTGGCGCCGATGCCGCCGATCGCGCGCAGCGTCTTGGCGTCCGCCGCGAGCGCCGGGTCGGTTCGGATCAGCGCCGTGATGTCCGCCTCGATCGCCTGGATTTGCGCCTCGATGCAGGCCAGCAGCGGCTCGAGATGACGGCGGACCAACTCGCCCCCCGGGGCGGCCAGCCGATTGGCGCAGGCCAGCCGCTGGGCCACCAGATCGCCGCGTGTCAGGACCAGCGCCTGCAGGCGCACGCGCTGCGGGTCGGGAAGTGGCCAGCGGGCGAGCCGGGCATGACGTTCCTGGCCGTAGCGAGCCAGCGCGCGGGCATCACAGGCTCGCGTCGGTCTTGCCGAGGATGCCGAACGAGCGGATGAACGCGTTGACCTTGCGGGCATCGGCGCGATGGATCGCCCGCCCGGCCCCGACCAGGGCGGTCAGCAGCGCCGCTTCATAGCCGCCGGTGGCCTCGCAGACCACCAGGCAGGTCTCGTCGAGCTCGGCGGCGAAGGCGGTGAGCGCGTCGAGGCGATTGGCGATGGTTGTGGTCTGCGCGTCGCCGCCGTCGAAGACGACAATCGCGGCTTTGCCCACATCGCAGCCGATGAATTGCAGGGGAGACTTGGTAAACCCGGCCATCGCTCCTATCCTCCGTTGGCTTGTGATTGTCTGCGGGCGTTCGTCAAACCGCGAAGAGGCCCCTTCAACTCATCAAGCGCCAAGGGAAGCGGGCAGACGACCTCGATGACGACGGGCGCGAAGCCCCATTGCGAGACGGTCCGTCTGCCCGCGTCTCGGGTCGGGCGGCCGCCCGGCCCGAGACAGCCCGCTCACACGGGACGCCAGCACTCTAACCCGGGTTCAAGAGACAATTGCGAGCCGAAGGCGAAGCAATCCAGGCCCACCGCACCGTTCGGCCCGCCTGGATCGCCACGCCGCCAAGAGGCGGCTCGCGATGACGAAGGAATCGAGGCATTCGCCGCTTGGTATGATATAAGCCCGGACCGAGGCCCGAGCAGGCGCGCGAGCAGCCACCGCCGGACGGTTGGCTCGGCCAGCAAGCACGGATTTGGCAGCTCAGCGGCGAAGGTGCCGCAATGCCCCCCCTTGTGTAGCGCGATGTGATCGGTCTTGTCGCTTTTGATTTCGTATTGCGGATCGTTCGCTCGCGGGATGCACGTGACCCTTGTAATTCACATCGCTCGTATGCACCCGCACGATTCGGCCGCTGACCCGACCAGCTTCGGAATTCCAACTTACGTGATCGCCGACTTTGAATATCCTTGCCATCGCATTCTCGGCTATCCCGTTCGGTAGTAGTTACAGCCGAACCGCACGGTTGACGGCGCCGCCGATTTTTCGGGCGGCGAACGGTAGCGTGGATTCGCCATCGAGTTCCGCAAGCCGCGACAGCAGCCACGGCTCCGGTTGCCCGAAGCTGAGCCGGCGGACCGCAACGGGCGAGGATTTGAGTGCGGCTGATGGCTCATCGGGTCGCGGGCGTACCGCGTATGCTGGTTGGCCGATTGTGTGCCGTGGCCGTAATGGAACGGCACGAACACTTCCCCAGGCCGGACCGTATCGACCACCATCGCCACCCCTTCCCACCACCGCCATCTCAAGGCCACAGCCGTTGGAGCACAGGATGCAGGCCGAATGCATCCAGGCATCGGGCTCGCTTTGGATACCGAGATTGGTGTCGATCCTGGGCTGCATGGGATGCTCCAGTCAGTGGCGGCAGGTAGACGTTGCGAACGTCCCGGGCACTGTCCGCTTTAATGAACGCCGATCAGTCCTGGTTGGCGCCTCACCATCTCTCCACCCAGGGCCGCAGCGCGATTTCGAACGCCCAGGTCGATCGATGCTGTCGATGCAGTTGCAGATAGGTCTCGGCGATGCGGTCCGGGTCGGCCATGTTGTCGTCGACCGTCGTTCCGGCGAGGCGGTGCGCGCGGCTTCCGTCTTCCTGTCGCCAGCCGATCGCCGCGTCGATCGGGACGTTCGCGACATGGATTCCCTGGGGCCCAAGTTCCCGCGCCATGCTTTGCGCCAGTCCGGACTTGGCCTGGCACGCCATCGCGAAAGCGCCGCTGGCCGGGAAGCCTTTCAGCGCGGCGCTCGCGTTCGTGAAGATGATCGTCCCTCTCGCGCCGTTGGCGTTGGGTGCGTTCTCTCGCATGAGGCGGGCCGCCTGCCGCCCCACCAGAAAGGCGCTGAACGCCGAATTCCGAAGGGTCTCCAGCACCATGCCGGGGTCGGCTTCGGTGATCCCCTTCCGAAAGATCCCCGCGACGCGCCCGTCGATGTTGTGGACGACAAGCGTCGGCGCCCCGAGGTCTCGAACGACCGCTTGAACAACAACTCCACGTGGGCGGGCTCGCTCGCGTCGCACCCGTATCGCCGCGCTCCATGGGCCTTCTCGAGCGCCTGCAGCGCCGGCTTGTCCGGATCCCTGGCTGCGACGGCGACGCGCATGCCGCTCTCGGCGAACAGCGTCGCGCAGCTCGAGCTGACGCCTGGGCCGCCCCCGACGATCAGTGCGACGTCTGGGACGGTCGGTTGGGGCTGCATGTGTTGGATTGGGTCATGTGTCGTGATCTCCCTGCGTCGTTCAGGAAACGAGCGAGGACACCGCGCGTGGCTGGCGCGCGGTCAATCGTGTCCGCGCGGCGGCCAGTATGCGGTCCGACAATTCCGGATCGTCGACGGCGCGCGCCAAGGTCAGCGCCCCCACCATCGTCGCGACGATGGCCAACGCATCATCCTCGGACCTGCGGCGGCCGGCATCAAACTGGCGATCCGTTTCGTCACCGCCCGCACGGCGTCCGTGAAATGGTGCCGGATCGCGGCGCCCTGACGCGGGATTTCACCCACCAGAGCCGCCACCACGCACCCATCGCCACGTCGTTCTCGGTGGTCCGCCGACAAATAGCGGGCGACGTAGTCGTTCAGGGTCCCGGCGTCGCTCATCCGCGCCGAACTGGTTCAACGCGTGACTTAGCGCTTCGGCGGCCAGACGGTCCTTGGAGCCGAACTGGCTGTACAGGCTGCCATGGGTCAGTCCGGCGGCGTCGGTCAGAGCATCGACGCCGACACCTGACAGGCCGCGCTCCCGGAACAGCCGGGCGGCCTCGGTCAGGATACGCTCCCGGTTCTCTGCGACCTTTTCCTTTGAAACCCGCATGACTCCCACCTTCCGGCCGCGTGAAAACAGACATTGACATTATTAATGGCGCTCGTCATTAATAATGTCAATGATGACGATCGCCATCAATAAGGCGATCCCCCAACTTCTGGAGTCCCATGATGTCGAATGCAAACACCGCGCTCATCACCGGCGCTTCCGCCGGCATTGGCGCCGTTTACGCGGACCGACTGGCGCGCCGCGGCCATGACCTGATCCTGGTGGCGCGCGATGAAACCCGGCTGAACGCTCTGGCCGAACGCCTGCGGGCCGAGACCGGCCGTTCGGTGGAAATTATGGCCGCGGACCTGGCGGCGCGGCCGGATCTGCTTGGGATCGAACACCGGCTGCGCCAGGATCCTCCATTGGCATGCTGGTGAACAACGCGGGTGTCGCCGTCGCCGGACCGATGCATGGTTCCGACGTGGACCGGCTGGAGGCGATGGTGAACATCAACATCACCGCGGCGCTCCGCCTGGCGCATGCCGCCGTCGCGGGTTTCGTGGCGCGTGGCCGGGGGACGCTGATCAATGTCTCTTCCGTTCTCGCCCTGGCGCCCGAGCGGTTCAACGCCGTCTACAGCGGGACGAAATCCTTCATGCTGAACCTCAGCATGGCGCTGCAGACCGAGCTGGCGAACACCGGCATCCGCGTCCAGGCAGTGCTGCCCGGTGCCACCCGCACCGAAATCTGGGGCAAGGCCGGCGTCGATATCGCGGCGATGCCGGCGGACAGGCTTATGGACGCCGGCGAAATGGTCGACGCGGCGCTCGCGGGTCTGGACATGGGCGAGGCGGTGACAATCCCGTCCTTGCCGGACATCGCCGAGTGGTCGCGGTTCAACGACGCGCGTCTCGCGATGGGGCCGAATTTGTCGCTGGCTCACCCCGCCGGCGATACCAGAAGCGGGAGAAGCGGCGTGAGCGCCGCAACGAGGCCGGGTCAGGTCCTGGCCATCGTTTGCGCCGGCATCGTGCTGGCCAATCTCGACCTGTTCATCGTCAATGTGGCGCTGCCGGACATCGCGCAGGATTCAATGACGCGAATCTGGGGAATCTGTCCTGGATTCTGAACGGCTATGCCATCGTTTACGCGGCGCTGCTGGTGTTTTGCGGCAGGCTGGCCGAACGCTTCCCGCGAAACATCAGTTTCCTCGCGGGCATCGCCCTGTTTACCGCCGCGTCGGCCGCCTGCGCGCTCGCGAGCAGTGTCGAAACCCTGGTCGCGTTCCGTCTTGTGCAGGCGGCCGGCGCGGCGCTGCTCACCCCGACGTCGTTGGGGCTGATCCTGGCGACCTTCCCGGCTGAGCGCCGCGGCGGCGCGGTCCGCATCTGGGCCGCGGTCGGCGGGTTTGCCGCGGCTTTGGGGCCCTTGGTGGGCGGATTGCTGGTCACGGCCAATTGGCGGTGGATTTTTCTGGTCAACGTGCCGATTGGTCTGCTCGCGTTGGTGGTGGGCTGGATCAAACTCCCCCGGGTTTCCGGCCACGACGTTCCGACACCGCATTTTTGGGCGGCCGCGCTGATCACCGTCGGCATCGCCACGCTGACATTCGGGATCGTGAAGCTGAACGACTGGGGTTGGGACTCGCATGGCGGTCTCATTGAGCTTCGCGGCGGCGGCGGCGATGTTGGCGCTGTTCGTCGCGCACTGCCTGCGATCCGGCAACCCGTTCATCGATCCGGCCCTGTTTCGGATCGGGGATTTCACCCGCGCGACTTTGACGATGGCACCGTTCTCGACCGCGTTCGGCGGTTTTCTGCTCTCGCTCGTGTTGTGGGAGGAAGGCGTGTGGCACTGGTCCGCCATGAAGATCGGTCTGGCCATCGCGCCGGGTCCCTTCATGGTTCCCGTCACGTCGTTGTTGCTGGCGGGACGGTTGATCGCCCGTTTCGGCGCCGCGACGGTCGTGGCGGCCGGACTGGTCGTCTTCGCCGCAGGCGTGGTCGTGTGGGCGGTGCTCGCCGGACCGCACCCCGACCTGGGGTTCGCTGTCCTCTGCGTGATTCCGTCGGGCATCGGTGTCGGGCTGACGCTGCCGACGCTGATGGGGCTCGGCACGTCGGCGCTTCCGGCGTCGTCGTTCGCAACCGGGTCCGGCGTGATCAACATGGTTCGCCAGACTCGGTTTCGCCATCGGCGTCGCCATTTTCGTCGCCATCGTCGGATCCCCCGGCTCGGCGGAGGCGCACATGGCGGCGTTTCGTCTCGCCTGGTGGGTGATGGCGGCGATCACCGCGCTTGGCCTGATCCCGCTGCTTCTGCTGCGGCGGCGGAGGCACACCCCTGCCGTCATGGAACCCGCCTG
>CAVXKT010000004.1:0-490383 GCA_963762525.1 uncultured Pseudomonadota bacterium | reverse complement strand
CTGCCGCAGATCACGGTCGGCACGGAGAACACGCTCTGCACGCATAATCCGCTGGGCGTGAAGGGCTGCGGCGAGGTGGGCGGATCGGCAGCCCGCCGGCGATCATCATCGCGGTGGTGGATGCGCTGCGCGACTACGGCGTGCGTCACATCGACATGCCGGCGACCCCGCCGAAGATCTGGGCGATTCTCGAAGCCGCCCGCCCGCGGAAAGCGGCGGAATAGCGAAGTCCGGCAGGCATGTAACGCACCATCTACGACTTCGCATATGAGCGCGCCGGCAGCGTCGATGAGGCGGTCAGGATGCCGGGAGCGACCCGGAGGCGAGGCCGTTGGCCGGCGGTCAGACCCTGATCCGGTGCTCAAGCAACGGTTCAACAAGCCGACCAAGGTCGTCGATCTCGCCGGCGCCGGCCTTTCCGGCATCAAGGTCGAGGGCGGCAACGTAATCATCGGCGCCACCACGACGCACGCGGCGGTCGCGCATTCCGTACGAGGTGCGCCGCGCCTTTCCGGCACTGGCCGCGCTCGCCCTCCTGATCGGCGACGACCAGGTGCGCCATCGCGGCACCATCGGCGGCAGCCTCGCCAACAACGACCCTGCCGCCGACTACCCTGCGGTGGCGCTCGCGGTGGGTGCGACGCTTCGCACCAATCGCCGCGCCATCCCGGCGCAGGAGTATTTTCAGGGCATGTTCGCAACCGCCTTGGAGCCGGGCGAGATCATCACCGCGGTCGAATTCCCGATTCCCGAGAAGGCGGCCTACGAGAAGTTCCGCAATCCGGCGTCGCGCTATCGCGATCGTCGGCGTGTTCGTGGCCAAAACCAAGGACGGCATGCGCGTGGCGGTGACGGGTGCCGGGCAAAACGGCGTATTCCGTCATACGGCGATGGAGCAGGCGCTCGCCAACAATCCGTCCGCCGACGCGATCGCCAACGTCGCCACGCCGGCCGGAGACCTGAACAGCGACATCCACGCCAGCGCCGAGTATCGGGGCACCTGGTGGGCGTGATCGCCAAGCGCGCACTGGCAAAGCTGGGGTGAATGGAGTTCGAACCCGCCGCTTCCGCGTCATGATCGGAAGGCCGAACGATCCAAGCCTTTCGCTACGATAAAACAGGCGTGGATGCTCGCGCCGGCCGCGAGCATGACGGGAAAAACGACGTGTTTTGCGGTAGGCCGGTTAGACTAGTCCAGCCGTTCATCGCAACTCCACGCGCGATGGTCGGAGCTTCCAGCTGATCACGATGAGGATCAGTCCGACGATCGCGACGCCGGCGCCGCGATAGGCCCAAGGCATCTGGCTGATCATGAAGCTGGCGCCGGGATAGGGGAAATAACCGGTGCCTTGTCCGATCCAAAGCAAGCCCAGCAGCAGAGCCACACAACCCGAAACCAGCAGCGCAACTTTCAGGGTTTTCACGAGGGTTCTCCACGTCGCGACGGTCGCGCCGGTGCCTCACGCCGCCGGTCGCGCCTCGCCCTTGATCTGCGTCCGATGCATCACCCGGCGCGCCGCCGGGTCGAACGGGTCGCGGCGGTGCATGGTGCAGCGATTGTCCCACAATACAAGGTCGCCGATCCGCCACTGATTGTACCAGGTGAGCGAATCTTGCGTCGCATGACGCCAGGTCTCGTCCAGCAGCGCCTCCAATTCGGCGAGCGGCAGGCCGTCGATATAGGCGTTGCGCCGCCGCCCCAGATAGAGCGCGCGGCGACCGGTCTCGGGATGCGTGCAGATGATCGGGTGCAGCGTGCCGGGGGCGGCGACCGGATCATCGGTCGCGACCACGCCCTCGCGGACATAGCCGCCGCTGTTGTAGGTGCCGTCGTGCTTGACCAGGCGGCCGTCGATGCGGCGCCGCAAATCCGCCGGCAGCTCGTCGAGCGCGCGATACATGTCGCAGAACCCGGTCGCCCCGCCGGTCGGCGGCACCTCCAACGCGTAAAGGGCGCTCGCCTTGGGCGGGTCCTGCAGATACGACATGTCGGTATGCCACACCGCCTCGCCGGCGCCGAGACTGCCGATGGCGACGCCGTTCTCGACCACGTTGGAGACCACGTAGAGCTCCGGTTTGCCATCGACGAAACGGCGCCCGTTCTCCTGCACCGGCGCATGGTCGAGCGCGCCGAACCGGCGGCTGAACGCGATCAGTTCATCATCCGTCAAATTCTGCCCGCGCACCAGCAGCACCAGGTGATCGAGCCAGGCGCGATGCAGCCGCGCGAACGTCGCATCGTCGATGCGACGCAGATCGATGCCGCGGATTTCGGCGCCGAGCGCGGCGCCGGTGGGCACGACCTCCATTTGCTGAACCATGACACTCCTCCGCTTCGGGCGCGATCCTGCGCCGCCGGCCGCAATTAAGGCAATGCTGGCTCAAGCCTTACTCGATGCAGATCATGCTTGCGTCTGCTTCGCCTGCTCAATAAGACCGGAACCGACACGGGAGCCGGCTGATGTGTGGACTGGCAGGCATCTTTTTCCTTGATGCGCCGCGCGAAGTTGATCGCGGGCTGCTGCGGCGGATGACCGACGCACTCGCCCATCGCGGCCCCGACGGCAGCGGCCTGCATGTCGAACCGGGGATCGGCCTCGGGCACCGTCGGCTGGTGCTGGTGGACCCGCAGGGTGGCGCGCAGCCGATGGCGAACGAAGACGGCTCGGTGAGCATCGTCTTCAACGGCATGATCTATAACTTTCGCGAACTGACGACGGAGCTGAAGGCACGCGGCCACGATTTTCGCACGCGCTGCGACACCGAGGTGATCGTCCACGCCTGGGAGGAGTGGGGCGCCGATTGCCTCGACCGGTTTGACGGACCGTTCGCCTTCGCGCTGTGGGATCGCAGCCGGCAGACGCTGTTCCTGGCGCGCGACCGGTTGGGCAAGAAGCCGCTCTACCACGCGGCGCTGCCTGACGGCCGCTTCGTGTTCGCCTCCGAGATGGCGGCGCTGTGCGCGGTCCCGGAGCTGCCGCGGCGGCTGAACCCGACCGCGGTGGAGGACTTTCTCGCCTACAGCTACATCCCCGACCCGGACGACCATCTACGCCGGCGTCTGCCGGCTTCCGGCCGCGCATTCGCTCATGCTCCGCCGCGGCGAGGCGCCGGGCCGCCGCGTCGCTACTGGCGCCCGCGGACGGCGCCGCTGGCGATCGCGGAGGCGGACGCCGTCACCGAGCTGACGCGCCGGTTGCGGGCGGCGACCGAGGCGCGGCTGATCGCCGACGTGCCGCTCGGCGCCTTCCTCTCCGGCGGCGTCGATTCGTCCGCCGTGGTGGCCGTCGCCGCCGGCTTGCGCGACTCGCCGCTCGATACCTTCACCATCGGCTTCGAGGGCGCCGAAGACGAGACGCCCTACGCCGAGATGGTGGCGCGTCGCTATCGCACGCGTCAGCACAGCGCGCGCGCCGCGGCAACCGACATGATCGAGGCGGCGCGAACGCAGGGCCGAATTTACGGCGAGCCGTTCGGCGACCAGTCCTCGGTGCCGACGCACACGGTCTGCGCGCTGGCGCGCAGGCACGCCACCATCGCCATCTCCGGCGACGGCGGCGATGAGGTGTTCGCCGGCTATCGGCGCTATCGGCTCCACAAGCTGACGGAGGCGGCGCGGCGCCTGCTGCCCGGCAGGTTGCGCCGGGGCGTGATCGGCGAACTGGCGCGGCTCTATCCCAAGCTCGACCGCGCGCCGCGCTGGCTGCGCGCCAAGGCGACGCTGACCGAGCTTAGCCTCGACAGCGCGCTCGGCTACTTCCGCACGCTGGCGCGAGTGCAGGACGAGCATCGGCGAATGCTGCTGTCGCCCGGTCTGCGCGCGTCGCTGGACGGGCACGATCCGGCGGCGCGCATCGCGACACTGATGGCCGAGTGCGATAGCGACGATCCGATCGCGCGGGCGCAATACGCCGATCTGCCGACCTGGCTCGCGAGCGGCATTCTGGTGAAGGTTGATCGCGCCAGCATGGCGAATTCGCTGGAGACGCGCGCGCCGCTGCTCGACCATCGCCTGGTCGAGTGGGGATTGTCGCTGCCGCCGTCGCTGAAGCTGCGCGGCCGGTCGGGCAAGCACGTGCTGAAGCGGGCGCTGGAGCCGATGCTGCCCCCGGAGGTATTGCATCGGCCGAAGCAGGGCTTCGCGACGCCGCTCGCGACGCTGTTCCGGCGCGAGGCCGCCCGGGTGCGCGCGCGCGTGCTGTCCGACGCGATGCTGGACAGCGGCCTGTTCGACGCGGCGGCGCTCGACCGCCTGCTGGCGGAGCATGAAGCGGGTGTTTTCGACCACGCAATGCCGATCTGGCAGCTGCTGGTCTTTGAGGGATTTCTCGCCGCCGAGCGGACCCTCGCGCGTTGCCCCGACGACAGTCGCGGTGGTATGGAGCTGGCGACGAGGTTCGCGTAGAGGCCGATCCGATGTCGCTCAAGTTCGAGACGCTCGGCAATGCAACGATCATTCTTTCCGAGAACGATCGTCCGGTGCTCGCCACCGACCCCTGACTGATCGGCAAATGCTATTACGGCAGCTCACTCCCAAACAGTCGCTGATGAATGTCGTCGAGTACGGATTTGTCGATGACCTTCTGATCGGCAACTTCATGAAGGTCCGCCTTGTCAATACGCGACTTTATCCGAGATTCACGCCGCAGGTGGCCAAGATCGGCGGCAACGCAAAGGTCTATACCCGATCCGATTATCGGCACTTCTTGTGGCGGTACTTCCGGCGCAACCCGAGGGGAACCCTCGCATGGTTGAGCCAGGTCGAGATCTTCTATGTATTCATTCCTGCGATGCGCGGCGTGGCCGAACGGTTCGGCCTGAAAAGCCAACTGAAGCGAGCGCACGGTTGGCTGATGTGGGGCGAGCGATCGTCGCCGGGACATCCCTGACCGGCCGGCGCGGCGCGGCTCGGACCGGATTTCGGATTGCCATGACATGATGGTTGCCGACCGAGTTGGTCGTCGGCACCTCGACGCTGCGCGCCCGGGACCGACTGCGGCTTCTCTTCATCAGTTACTGGTTCCCGCCGACCAACGTCATCGGCGCCGTGCGCGCGGGCAAATTCGCCAAATACATGGGCGATGCGGGGCACGAGGTGAAGGTGCTCGCCGGCCCGCCGGCCGAACCGCGCGGGCTCGCGCTGGAAATTCCCGAACCCGCGGTCATGCGGCCCGGGGCTCCGGAACCGGACGCGCGCCCGGTCCCCCGCTTTAAGCCTCCGGGCTGGCTTTTGCGGAACATCGGCCCGCCGCTGCGCCGGCAATGGTACGCGGCGCGCGACATCCCCGATAGGCAGCGCGACTGGCGCGCGCCGGCTCTCATTCTCGGGCGGAGGATGATCCGGGACTGGCGGCCGCATTTGATCGTCGCCAGCGCGCCGCCCTATTCCGGGCTCACCGTCGCCGCCCGTCTCGGCGCCGAGGCGGCGATTCCGTTCGTGGCCGAGCTGCGCGATCCGTGGGCCGGGAATGTCTACAACGAGCGACCGGGTTGGCGCGACCGGCTCGACCGCATCATCGAACGGCGCACGTTGCAGCAAGCGGCGGGGCTGGTCGTGGTGTCGCCGCTGCTGGCGCGCGATCTCAGCGCGCGCTATCGCCGCAAGGTGATAACGGTCATGAACGGCTTCGCGCTCGAGGACCTTCCCGCGTGCCCGCCGCCGAGCGCGCATCAAGAGCTGACGATCGTCTATACCGGAACGATCTACCCGGGCCGACGTGATCCCTCGCCGCTGTTCGCCGCCATCGCCCGCCTGCCCGACGCGGCGCGTCGGCGCGTGCGGGTGGTGTTCTACGGACCGAGCGAGGCGCAGGTGCGCCGGCTGGCCGAACGCGAGCGCGTACCAACGCGCGTAGAGGTTCGCGCGGGCGTCGCCCACGCGGAATCACTCGCACGTCAGTCGGCCGCCGACGTGCTGTTGTTGCTGCAACGCGATCACCCCGAGGATGAAGGCAATGTTCCCGCCAAATTCTTCGAGTATATCGGCGCCCTGCGGCCGATCCTGATGCTGGGCTACGGGCGCGGCTTGCTGGCGGAGATGATGCGCGCGCGCAATGCCGGCCCGGTGTCGAACGACCCCGACGAGATCGCGGCGGCGCTGGTGGCGTGGCTCGGCCAGTTGGATGACGGCGGCATCCCGGCGCTGCCGGAGACGGCGCGCGCCGGGCTCAGTCGCGGCGAGCAGTTCCGGCACTATGAGGCATTCCTGAGCGCGTGCGCGCCCCGTCCGGCGGACGCGCCGCGAACCGGGTAGGCGCTACTGCCAATGCGCCGGACGCCAGACATACTGGCCGGCACGGCGGGAATATTGCCAGTGGCCGGGCACGTACTGGCCGTAGCGCGGACCGCGCGGGACGTAGCGGCCGCCGATCCAGACGTAGCGGACGCCGTTCCACTGCCAGTGCCCCGGTTCCCACACCATAGCCGCCGCCGCGCGGCGGCGGCACCGGCTCGTAGCGCGGCGGCGGCACCGGCGGATAGAGCGGCTGCGCGAATGCCGGTGCGGTCAGGCCGACCAGAAGCGCCAAGGCGAGAACCTGCTTCATGCTGCACTCCGCGAAACCGGTCAGTCCCAGAAACCGGTCAGTACCCACATGGAGAGCTTCCGGCGAGCCTCGAATCAAATATCGGCGTAGCAATGCGTCTCGGCCATCGCGCCGGGATGGGTCACCGCGCCGAGATGCGCCGGTCCCACCAATTGCGCGTATTTCCAGATGGCGCCGCTGTTGTAGTCGGTCGGGCGTGGCCGCCAGGCGGCGCGGCGAGCGGCGAGATCAGCATCCGACAGGGCGCAATCGATGCGTCCCTGCTCGGCGTCGATCACGATCCGGTCGCCGTCGCGCAGCAGCCCGATCGGGCCGCCGAGTGCCGCCTCGGGGCCGACATGGCCGACGCAGAAGCCGCGCGTGGCGCCGGAAAAGCGACCGTCGGTGACCAGCGCCACGTGCTCACCCATGCCCTGGCCGTAAATCGCGGCGGTGGTGGAGAGCATCTCGCGCATCCCGGGCCCCCCTTCGGCCCCTCGTAGCGAACCACGATGACGTCGCCCGCCTTGTAAGCGCGCGCCTGCACCGCCGCGAACGCCGCCTCCTCGGAATCGAAGCAGAGCGCGGTGCCCGCGAAGCGAAGATCGTGCATTCCGGCGACCTTCACGATCGCGCCGTCGGGGGCGAGGTTGCCGCGCAGCCCGACCACGCCGCCGGTCTGCGACAGCGCGCGCGAGACCGGATAGACCACGTCCTGATCTTCGGGGAAGACGACATCCTTGAGGTTCTCGGCGAGGGTGCGGCCGTTCACCGTCATGCAGTCGCCGTGCAGCAGCCCGCCGTCGAGCAGCGCCTTCAGGATCACCGGAATGCCGCCGACCTTGTGGACATCGAGCGCCACATATTTGCCGCCCGGCTTGAGATCGGCGATGTACGGGGTGCGGCGCATGATCGCCACCACGTCGTCCATGGTGAAACGGATGCCCGCTTCATGCGCCATCGCCGGCAGATGCAGCCCGGCATTGGTGGACCCGCCGGTGGCGCCCACCACCACGGCGGCGTTCTCGAATGAGCGGCGGGTGACGATCTCGCGCGGACGCAAGCCGCTCTCGACCAGGGCCATCACCGCGCGCCCCAACTCCAGGGCAAAGCGGTCGCGCTCCTCATAGGGTGCCGGCGAGCCGGCCGAGCCGGGCAGCGCCAGGCCGATCGCCTCGCTGACCGTCGCCATGGTGTTGGCGGTGAATTGCCCGCCGCAGGCTCCGGCCGACGGACAGGCGACGCATTCCAGCGCGTGCAGATCGGCATCGGAGAGATTGCCGGCGGCGTGCTGGCCGACCGCCTCGAAGACATCGACGACGGTGACGTCGCGATCCTTGAAACCGGCCGGGCAGGATCGAGCCGCCATACATGAACACGGCGGGGATGTTCAGCCGCAGCATGGCCATCATCATGCCCGGCAACGACTTATCGCAGCCGGCGAGCCCGACCAGCGCGTCGTAGCCGTGGCCGCGCACGGTGAGCTCCACCAAGTCGGCGATCAGGTCGCGCGAGACCAGCGACGATTTCATCCCCTGATGGCCCATCGCGATGCCGTCGGTGACGGTGATGGTGGTGAATTCGCGCGGCGTGCCGCCGGCTTCCTTGACGCCCTGCTTCGCCGATTGCGCCTGCCGCGACAGCGCGATGTTGCAGGGTGCGGCCTCGTTCCAGCAGGTGGCGACGCCGACGAACGGTTGGTCGATCTCCGCCGCCGTCAGCCCCATCGCGTAGTAGTAGCTGCGATGCGGCGCGCGGTCCGGTCCCACGGTGACGTGTCGTGACGGCAGGCGCGACTTGTCCCAGACCCGGCTCGGCATTCCCACGCTCCTTACCTGATGGCGCCGCTTATCGCGTTACCTGATGGCGCCGCTTATCGCGGCTCACCCGGCGAGGCAATGCCGCGCTCGCGAGATGGTGTGTGGTGATTTGCGTCCGGCCGAACTTTTTTCCGTGAGCGTTTACTTTTCATTAGTAGAACGATGCGAGAACGAACGCAGCGGAACAAGGACAGAACAATGCGACAGGGTCAAGGGTTTTTTCTCGCCGGGCTCGCGATTTTCGGGCTCGCGATGGCGTGCCCGACACCCGCCCCGGCGGCCGAGCCGGCCCATCTCGCGGTGATGGGGGTGCGCCTCGAGATGAGCGCGCAGGAGGTCCTGACCACGCTCTACGCCCAGGGCGTGCATGAGGATGCGGTGGTCGAGCATGTCCACCCCTGCGCCCTGCATCAGGCCGCTTCCTGCACCGACAGCATCACGGCGCGCCTCGCCGACGGCCCGATCAGCATTCGTTTCACCGACGCCCCGGCCGGCTTCAACGACGGAAGGGAGGCGGCGTTCAGCATCGCCTATCGCGTCACCAGCGGCAGCAGCAGCGGAAGCTCGGTGCGCGAGGTCGCCGAGGAGCGGTTCGGCCGGCTGGCGGGCGGGGCCGATCAGTTCTGGTGCGCGCCGGCCGCGGCGGCCGGGGGCGGCTGCCCGGCGGATCACCCGCGCATGAGCTTCGCCCGCGGCGCCGACGGCGCGGCACGCTGACGCTCACCGATCTCGGCCTGCCGGGGCGCCTCGCGGTCGGCGCCGGCGTGGTGGCGTCGCGGTAGCCCTCACCCGCCGCGCCTTCGGCGCGGCGACCCCGGATCAGGTCCGGGGCAGGCTCTCTCCGCAAGCGCAAGCGGGAGAGGTGAGGCCGGACGCCGATTATGGTTCGCCCCTCCCGCACGCGAGAAGGTAGCGGGTTGGGCGGCAAAATCGCCCCGCATTTTGAGTTAATACCAGCCGCCCTATGCAATGACCGTTTCCGTCTCAAGCCGCGCGGGGCGGTTGATCCGAAAGCGAGCTTTCCCGCACCACCACCTCCGCCGGCCGGTCCGGGACGGCGGTCAGCAGGCGCGGAGTGACGATCGGCGCGACGCTGCCCCAGCGCAGCGCGCCGGGCGCGCCGCAGACCGGACAGGCGGGGTGCCAGGCGGCTTGCGGCGTGTGGCAGACGGCGCAGGACCAGACCGGGTCCGGCTCGGCCGCCGCCGCCCGGCGCAGGGCATCGCGCTGGGCGGTGCGGCCGGCTTCGGTGTCGCCGCCCTCGGCCTCCTCGATCTCCGCCAGTTGCAGCCATAGCCGCCGCTGATTGAGGCCCCCGGCGCGCGCCGCCTCGGCATGGCGGCGCGCCTCGCCGGTCAACCCGGCGGCGAGTGCGGTGTTGGCGAGCAGCAGACGGCTCTCCAGGATGGTCGGGGTTGGACTTGGTGAGGCGCTGCGCGGCTTGCGTGCGGGCCAGCGGATCGGCGATGTCGTCGAGGGCGAACTCCGCCAGCGCCGGCTGCGGCGCGGCCGCCCAGGAGCGGGCGATCACCGCCCGGGCCCGCCGCTCGGCGCCGCTCGCGCGCAGCCGCCGCGCATAGGCGAGCGCCGCCGGCGCCAGCGCCGGATCCTCCTTCCAAGCCTGCCGCGCGACCTTCAGCGCCTGCTTGGGATCGGGATCGGACTCGGCCGCCGCCGCCGCCAGCGCCGCCTTCGGCGCGTCGGCTTCGGAGAGCGCCAGCGCGTCCGACCAGTTGCCGGCACGAATGGCGAGACGCCGCCGCTCGGTGCGCAGCCAGACGGCGCCGGGATGCGCCGCCTCGGCTTGGCCGGCAATGGTCGCCGCCGCCGCCCAGTCGCCATGATCGATCGCCTGGCGCAGCAATCCCCGGTAGCCGAGGAAGGCGGCGTCGGGCAGGTTCGTGAGCGCCCGGAACGCATTTTCGGCCTCGTCCTCGCGCCCGGCGCGGCGCCCCGCCTCGGCGGCCAGCAGCAGGGTGTTGGCGGTGTCGCCCAAGAACCGCCGCGCGCGCGCGGCCTCGCGCCGAGCCTGCGCCGTCTCGCCGGCGGCGAGCGCCACCAGGGCGCGCGTGCTGGCGGCATCGCCCGTCCGCCGGCGGCTGAGCTCGCGCCGCACGCGCAGCCGGCGCGGCAGCCGCCACAGCGCCCCGAATGCGCGCAGAATTACGTAGAGCGCGAAAAAACCGAGCACCAGCACCACGGCGGCGATCGAGGCCCTCGTGTTGAATGTGGTGCCGTTGATGTTCGCGGTCACGGTTCCGGGCAGCTCGGCGAGGAACCAGAAGGCGACGACGACGATCCCGGCGACCACCAGGATCAGCAGCACGCGGCGCATCAGGACTGCCCCGCCATGCCGACCAGCGCGGTGCGCGCCGCCAGCACCGACCGCGCCGAGGCGAGCCAGTCCGACATCGCCGGCCCCGGCGTCGATAGCTTGCCGAGCGCATCGACGGCGCCGGCCAGATCGCCCGCATCCAAATCCTCGCGGGCGTGCGCGATCACCCCCGCTGCCGGGTCGCCGACCAGCACATTGTCGCCCTGTCGCACCGTCACCAGACTTTGCGCGCGGTTCCAGACGCGGTTGGCAAGGCCGGTGTCGGCGTCGTTCGGCCGGCTCGTCCGCAAGGCATCCTCCGCGGCTGCCTGGAACGACCGGCGCAGATCGGCCAAGGTCGGCGGGGCGGTGCTCGCGTAGCGCGCCACCGCCGGTGGGGCGCCCTGGATCGCGCCGAGCGGTTTCCCGGCCGTCAGCGCGGTCAGCGCCGCCGTCGCGCGCGTCGCCTCGTTGGCCCGGCGCTGCGCGGCGTCGAGACGCTGGAGGTCGGCGTGCAACGCATCGATCGACTTCGATTCGGCCGCAATCCGATCGGCGAGGCCGGACTTCCGCGCTCTTGCGGGCATCGATGACGGCTTGCAGCTGGCCCGCCTGGCCCTTCTGGTCGCGGGCCACCTGGTCGATACGGTCGGGCAGCTGGCCCACCTGTTCCTTCAACGCCCCCAGCTGCTGATTTTGCGCATCCATCTGCTTGCCGAGCGTCGCCGCCTGCTCGGGGAACTTGCCCATGCCGGCGATCTGGCCGTCCAGGGCCGCCACCCGCTGTCCCAATGCCGTCACTTGGCCGGGCAGCTTGCCCAGGCCGTTGACCTGGCCGCTCAACCCGTTCACCTGCTGGGTCAGTCCGACCACCTGATCGGGCAGGTTGACCAGCCGATCGAGCTGGTTGCGCATCTTCTCCTGCTCCCCGGTCAGCGTCGTCAGCTTCTCGGCGACGTCCGGCGCGGTCGTGGAGGCCCGGGCGAGCGCCGCCAGCTGCTGCTCCAGTTGCGTCTGTTTCTGTTGCAGGGGAGCGAGATCGGGCTGGCGCTGCTCGAGCGCGTCGAGGCGCTTGTCCACCCCGGAGAGATCGGGCGGCGGCGGCTTGCGGGACGCCAGTTCCGTCAGTTGCGCCTGCATGGCGGCGAGCGCGGCGGGTTCCGCGATCGGCCGCGCCGCCAGCTCCTTCACCTGGTTGCCGAGCCCCTGCACCTGCTGCGTCAGCGCATCCACCCGCGCCGGCTCGTTGGTTTGCGGCTGCCGGGCACCGGGGTTCAACCACAGGAACATGATCGCCCAGCCGAGCACCACGAGCCCCAGCGCATAGACCCAGGGCACCAGCGTCCGCTGCCGCGCCGGGCGCGGCGGCGGCGGTGGCGGTGACGGCTCGTGTTCGATGATTTCGGAAGTGACTGGCGTTTCCTCGGTCATTGCAGCAGCGCGAGCATTGCGTCCCTGGTAGGGTGAGCGGCGACGCGGACGCGCCGCCAGGCGAGTTCCTTCAAGGCCGCGGCTGCCGGGCCGCCGATAGCGCAGGCCTCGACGTCGCATACCCTCGGCGCCAGCCCGGCGCGGCGAATGGCGGCGACGAAGCTGCGCGCGGTCTCGGCGGAGAAGAACAGCGCGGCGTGGAGCCCGTCCTCCAACGCCGCCCGCGCCGGGGCCGGAAGCGTACGAACGTGAACGGAAGTATAAACCGCTCTTCGGTGGACCACACAACCGGCCCCCCGAAGAGAAGCCGCGAGGGCATGACCCTGCCCGCGCGCGGTCGGCAGCAACAGGACGGGGCGGCCGGGCAGCGCGCGGCGAACCAGTGCCGCGAGGGCCGGGGCGTCGCCGTCGGCACTGCGGACGTCGCCGAAGCCGGCGCGGCGCGCCGCGGCGGCGGTGGCGGCGCCGACGGCGAACACGGGCGCGCTTCGCGACGCTGCGGGCAATCCAAGGAGGCCGTTGCGGCTGCTGAGCAAATCGCATCCAGGCGCGCCGGCAACGGGGCGGCGGGAAGCGCGCGGATGCGCAGCATGGGCGCGATGATCGGCCTGAAGCCCAGGGCGGCGACCTCCTCCGCCGTCGTCTCGGCGCCGGGCGTGGGGCGGGTGATGAGGACGGATCGCCGAGTAGCCGGAATCATGGGACGGTGAAACGCATCCGCCTCCGCCGTCATCGCGAGCCGCCCCTTGGCGGCGTGGCGATCCAGGTGGGCGGCACGGTGCGGTTGGCCTGGATTGCCACGGCGCTGCGCGCCTCGCAATGACGATCCCGGGCGACCCGCTTTCCACTGATGCCGGGTACTAGCCAAACAGGTCGGCGGGCGAATCCGCCTTCAGGCTCGTCCCCAACTCGGTGCCGATCCGCGCCGCGTCGGATACCGGGCCGCGGGAGTCGCGGCGCAGCAGAAACCGGCCGTCCGGGCGCGCGACGAGCCCGGTGAGATGCACTTCGCCATCGAGAACGCGCGCATGGGCGCCGATCGGCGTGCGGCAGGAGCCGTCGAGCGCCGCGAGCAACGCCCGCTCGGCGGTCGCGGCCACGCGGGCGGTGCGGTCCTCGATCCCGCCCAGCAGCTCGCGCAGCGGTGCATCGTCGGCGCGCACGGTGATGCCGACGATGCCCTGACCGGCCGACGGCACCATCACCGCGGGATCGAGGATGATCGCGCCTTCCGGCATGAGGCCGAGCCGACGCAGGCCCGCGAGCGCCAGCAGCGAGGCGTCGCAGGCGCCGGCGGCGAGCTTGTCGAGACGCGTCTGCACGTTGCCGCGCAGCACCACGACGCGCAGATCGGGGCGCGCGTGCAGAAGCTGCGCCTGCCGCCGCGCCGCGGCGGTGCCGATCACCGCGCGCGGCGGCAACGACGCCACCGGATCGGTGGCATCGAGCCGGCAGTTCGGGCCGGGGATCAGCACGTCGCGCGCATCCTCGCGCGGCAATGTGCAGGCGAGCGCGATCGCCTCCGGCAGCAGCGTCTCCAGGTCCTTCAGGCTGTGCACGGCGAAGTCGATCCGTCCGGCCGTCAGCGCCTCGTGGATTTCCTTGGCGAACAGCCCCTTGCCGCCGATCTCGGCGAGCGCGCGATCCTGCACCGCGTCGCCGGTGGTGCGGATGACGTGCTCGCGGAACACGTCGAGGTCGCGCAGCACCGGGCAGAAGCTCCGCAACAGCGCCAGGAAGGCGCGCGTCTGCACCAGCGCCAGTGGCGAGCCGCGCGTGCCGACGCGCAGCGGCAGGACCGGCGCGTGCGGGCGAGGTGTGGCCACGTTCATCGCTCTGTCCTATTCCGGCCGGGGACGGAGCGGAAGGGACGATAAATCCGGTCCTCGGGATCGAGAGTTCCTGTGACGAGACGGCAGTGGCAATCCTGGACGAGGAGGGGCGCGTGCTGGCCGAGGCGCTGGCGAGCCAGCCGGAGCACGCCGCGTTCGGCGGCGTGGTGCCCGAGATTGCCGCGCGCGCCCATCTGGCGCTGCTCCCCGAAATGGTGGGCGCGGTGACGGCGCGCGCCGGTCTGACATTCGCAGCACTCGGCGGCGTGGCGGCGACCGCCGGACCGGGCCTGATCGGCGGGCTGTTGGTGGGCAGCAACATCGCCAAGGGAATCGCGCTCGCCGCCGGCATTCCCTATGTCGCGGTGAACCATCTGGAGGCGCACGCGCTCACCGCGCGCCTGCCCGGCCTGATCGAGGGCGGCGCGCCGTTTCCATACCTCGTGCTGCTGGTCTCCGGCGGCCATTCCCTATGCGTCTCGGTGGAGGGGGTGGGGCGGCATGTGCGGCTGGGCCGAACGGTGGACGATGCCGCCGGCGAGGCGTTCGATAAGGTCGCCAAGCTGCTCGGCCTCGGCTGGCCCGGCGGGCCGGCTTTGGAGCGGCTGGCGGCCGAGGGTGACGCGGCGCGCCATGCCTTCCCGCGCCCGATGCTGGGCCGAACGGGGTGCGATTTCAGCTTTTCGGGCCTGAAGACGGCGGTCGCCCGGGAGGTGACGCGACATCAGGCGGGCGCCTTGCCGCGCGCGGTTGCGGCGGATATCGCGGCGAGCTTCCAGGCGGCGGTCGTCGATGTGCTCGCCGACCGCGCCGCCCGGGCAATGGAGATGTTCGCTGCAAGGCACGGTCCCGGGCTGTTGGTGGTGGCCGGCGGCGTGGCGGCGAATGCGGCGGTCCGCGCCGGGTTGGAGCGCGCGGCCTCGGCGCGCGGGTTCGTGCTGGTGGCGCCGCCGCTGCGGCTATGCACCGATAATGCGGTGATGGTCGCCTGGGCCGGAATCGAACGGCTGCGCGCGGGACTGGCGGACGGGCTCGATGCGCGGGTGCGGCCGCGCTGGCCGTTGGGGGAGGATTCCGTTTGAAGGTGGCTGAAAGAACAGCGAGCCAATTGATTGCCGTCGCCGCCATTCACGCGCTCCGAGCGGATACGCCCGAGCCCGCCGATTAGTTGGCCGAGTGCGGTTGAACCCGCGACCGGCGGCGCCAGATCAACGCCGCCACAAAAGATCCGGGCCCCTCTGGCGGAGACGTCGGCGCCGATGCCGGCCAACTTCGCGATGTCGGATCGCCGCGCACTTCGGTGCCGTGTCGATCCGCTGCCGGGCCACTCGCTTCGCATTGATGACCGACCTCCCCGGGCGCGCAACCGAGCAACCCGAGGAGCATTGTCCAATGTCGATCAACCCCGACCGCCCCGACCACCTGCAGCGGCTGGCGGCGCGCTTGCCGCGGCCGTTGCGATCGGCCAACGGGCCCGCGCCCGCCGGATCGGCCTGATCCTCGCGCTCGGGATGCGCCTCGGCCTGCTCGCGGCGATCGCCTGGATCATGCGGCTGACCGAGCCGGTCTTCGCCGCCGTCGGATGGCAGTTCTCCTGGCGCGACCTCATCCTCATCGGCGGCGGGCTGTTCCTGGTCTACAAGGGCACCGGCGAGATCCACGAGCGGATCGAGGGCGCCGCGGGGCATGACGATGCCCCGGCGGCGCAGGCGAGCCTGCTCGGCACGGTCGCACAGATCGCGCTGCTCGACATCGTGTTCTCGCTCGACAGCGTCATCACGGCGGTCGGTATGGCGAACCGGCTTCCGGTCATGATGGCGGCGGTCGTCATCGCGGTCGCGGTGAAGATGGTCGCCGCCGGGCCGGTGTCCGGCTTCGTCAACCGGCATCCGACGGTGAAGATGCTGGCGCTGTCGTTCCTGCTGCTGATCGGCATGACCTTGATCGCCGACGGCTTCGGCGCGTAGGTGTCGAAGGGCTATATCTACGCGGCGATCGGCTTCTCAATCCTTGTCGAGCTGCTCAATCAGCTCGCCGGCCGCAATCGCCGGCGCGGTCGGCGCCGGAGTGTCGGATGATGACGATGCGCGCGCCGCCGGCGCCAGGCTCCCGGTCGGGCGCCATGCAGGGTGCGAACATCGCCAAGCCGCCGCCTCTAGCGCGTTTTCCGGCTGACCGGTTGCGGGCGCGCGCGTGCGGCGAGGAGAGCGGCGCAGTGCGTTGATTCCGGTCTGATCGGAACGGCTCTAGTCTAACGTGCCGAAATGCCGGACGGCAGGCCCTTGACCCCGGTTAGCGTCGCCCCCTTGAACGTCGTGTGATCCAGCTTGGCGCCGGTGAAGTCCGCATCGGTCAGATAGGCGCCGTCGAAATCGGCGCGCGTCAGGTCGGCATCGCGAAACACCGCGCCGTTCAGCTTCGCGATTTCGAACGTCACGTGGCCCAACTGCGCGCCGGTGAAGTTCGCCCCGTCGAGATTGGCGCCGACATATTCGCTGCGCAGCAGGCCCATCGACTGATTGGCGAGCACAAAGCTTGCCGAGGACCCGCTCCCGGGGAAGCTAGCGTCGCTCGCTGATGACAATTCGGGCTTGCCCTCGTAACCGGTATCAGTGGAAAGTGAGTTGCCGGGATGTCATCGCGAGGCGCGCAGCGCCGTGGCGATCCAGGCTCGCGCCACCGTGCTGCCTGGCTGGATCGCCACGCCGCCGAAGGGGCGGCTCGCGATGACGGACTCGGCGGCTAGGTTCCACCATTCAATGATTCCGGATACTGGCACCAGCCTTGACGGGCGTCTTTGCGAGATACTGAAAGAGGCCGATGATGGCCGTCCCGACTGGGGGGGTCTCGATCCCGCGAATTAAGGAGGAAGCGATGCCCGACGAACCGAAGCCTGTCGCGGAACGCAGCTACCGGATGGGCGATGTCGGCGCCGGCGCCCGTGTCGCGCAGGGCGAAAACATATCCTGGGTCGAGGGGATCGCCAGCTTGCCGGGCGGGGAGTCTCTCACCCGCCAATTCGACGCGTTGCTGAAGCGAATTGCCGATGACGCGTCGCTCGACGAGGACACCCGCGCGCTGGCCGGAGACAAGACCAGGGCGGTCGCTGAGGGAATTGCCAAGGCCAAGGAATTGCCGAGCACGCTCCGGCGCGCGCTCATCGACGCAAAATCGTGGTTCGGCGGTGCCGCGTCCTGGATCGGCAACGCGCTCGGCGACATCCTGAAGAGCGAGGCGGCGCAGAAAACCCTCGGCACAGTGACCGAGGCGACCACCAAGGCAGCGATCGACTTATTTATGGTGTGACGCCGTGCCCTCCGGCCTCTCGCAATACCACGTCGGCGATGTCGGCCCCGGTGCGACAGTGCTGCAGGGCGAGCTTATCTCTGTCGGCTTCACAGCGGAGCAGGTGCGGGCGCTGATCGAAGCGGCGACAAAAGGTGCGGATGAGAAGGTCGCCGAGGCCGGTCGCCAGCTCGGCGTCACTCAGGGCGCGATGCGAACGATGCTGGCAACCCTCGGCCACGCGAACGTCCCGGACGAGCGGCTGGTGGAAAAGCTGGCCGAGGTTTTCGAGCAGACCCGCAAGACCGCCGCCGCGATCGCCGCGTTGCAGCCGGAGAACCCGGTCGCCCGGGAGCACGTGGCGAAGGCATCGGAGGCGGCGGCCTCGGGCGATCGCCCCGAAGCACGGCGCCAACTTCAGGCGGCGCGGGCGAGCTGCGGAAGCGGCGGGCGCGCAGCAGATGCTGCAAGCGGCACGAGCCGTGGCAGCCGAGGCGAAACTGGTCCTCACGGCGCTGGACAATCCGGAGGCGGCACGGCTCTTCGGGGAGGCCGCATCACTGGTGCCGAGCGGAAAACCGAACGAGAAGGGCGCTCTGCTCCGGCAACAAGCCGACGCGCTGACAAGTCATGGCGAGGAGCGCGGCGATAACACGGCATTGCGACAGGCCATCAGGATTTACGGCCGCGCGCTCGAACTGCTGCCGCGTGAGCGCGTGCCGCTCGACTGGGCGATGACGCAGAACAACCTCGGCAACGCGCTTGGAGTGCTCGGAGAACGCGAGAGCGGCACGGCGCGGCTGCAAGGAGGCGGTCGCTGCCTACCGCGCGGCGCTGGAGGAATACGGACGCGCGAGCGCGTGCCGCTCGACTGGGCGATGACGCAGAACAACCTCGGCAACGCGCTTGGAGGCTCGGAGAGCGCGAGAGCGGCACGGCGCGGCTGGAGGAGGCGGTCGCCGCCTATCGCGCGGCGCTGGAGGAATGGACGCGCGAGCGCGTGCCGCTCGACTGGGCGACGACGCAGAACAACCTCGGCAACGCGCTTCGGGCGCTCGGGCGAGCGCGAGAGCGGCACGGCGCGGCTGGAGGAGGCGGTCGCCGCCTATCGCGCGGCGCTGGAGGAATGGACCCGCGAGCGCGTGCCGCTCGACTGGGCGATGACGCAGAACAACCTCGGCAGCGCGCTTGCAGACGCTCGGGGAGCGCGAGAGCGGCACGGCGCGGCTCGAGGAGGCGGTCGCCGCCTACCGCGAGGCGCTGCAGGAATGGACGCGCGAGCGCGTGCCGCTCGACTGGGCGATGACGCAGAACAACCTCGGCAACGCGCTTGCAGACGCTCGGGCGAGCGCGAGAGCGGCACCGGCGCGGTTGGAGGAGGCGGTCGCCGCCTATCGCGCGGCGCTTGAGGAACGGACGCGCGAGCGCGTGCCGCTCGACTGGGCGGCGACGCAGAACAACCTCGGCAACGCGCTTTGGACGCTCGGGGAACGCGAGAGCGGCACGGCGCGGCTGGAGGAGGCGGTCACCGCCTATCGCGCGGCGCTGGAGGAATGGACGCGCGAGCGCGTGCCGCTCGACTGGGCGATGACGCAGAACAACCTCGGCAACGCGCTTCAGAGCGCTCGGGCGAGCGCGAGAGCGGCACGGCGCGGCTGGAGGAGGCGGTCGCCGCCTACCGCGCGGCGCTGGAGGAATGGACGCGCGAGCGCGTGCCGCTCGACTGGGCGATGACGCAGAACAACCTCGGCACCGCGCTTGCAGACGCTCGGCGAGCGCGAGAGCGGCACGGCGCGGCTGCGAGGAGGCGGTCGCCGCCTA
Source organism: uncultured Pseudomonadota bacterium (assembly GCA_963762525.1). Lineage (GTDB taxonomy): Bacteria > Pseudomonadota > Alphaproteobacteria > Acetobacterales > Acetobacteraceae > DATFDN01. The sequence continues at coordinate 471,356 of CAVXKT010000004.1, read as the reverse complement.
TCGCGCGGCGCTGGAGGAATGGACGCGCGAGCGCGTGCCGCTCGATTGGGCGACGACGCAGAACAATCTCGGCAACGCGCTTCGGATGCTTGGGCGAGCGCGAGAGCGGTACCGCGCGGCTGCAGGAGGCGGTCGCAGCGTTCGAGGCGTGTCTGACGGTTGTCGCGTCGGCCTGGCCTGCCGAATGGGTCAATCATGTGCGCGCACGCGCGGACGAGACGCTGGCCGAGATCAAGCGGCGGACGGGAGTTTGAGCGCGAGCGGCCGGACTTCCCAAGGCACCGCTCAGCGTGGCGAGGCTTCCGGCGGCAGGCCCTTGACCCGCGGTTAGCGTGCCCCCGCGAACGTCGTTTGGTCCAGCTTGGCGCCGGTGAAGTCCGCATCGGTCAGATAGGCGCCGTCGAAATCGGCGCGCGTCAGGTCGGCATCGCGAAACACCGCGCCGTTCAGCTTCGCGAATTCGAACGTCACGTGGCCCAACTGCGCGCGGGTGAAATTCGCGCCATCGAGATTGGCGCCGACATATTCGCTGCGCAGCAGGCCCATCGACTGATTGGCGAGCACCACCGACTGCCTGGTGCCGGTGAAGTTGGCGCCGCGCATGTCGTCATGGCTGAAATGGACGGTCGCGTCAGTGTCGGAGAGGTTGGCGCCGACGAAGCTCGCCGCCGTCTGCGGCGTGTTGCTCATCGCATAGGACGTGATCACCACCTGCAAGGTGGCGCCGTGCAGATTGGCGCCGTCGAAATTCGCATTCATGATCCAGGTCTGGGTCAGGTCCGCACGATCGAGGTTGGCGCCGCGCAGGTTCGCCCCCACCAGCTTGACCCCGTGCAGGTTCGCCCCGGCCAGATTGGCGCCCGCGAGGTTCGCCCCGCTGAGGTCGAGAGCGGAAAGATCGTCGCCGTGCATGTCCTTGCCGCGCAGATCAGCCTTGCCGCTCGGCGCCGCGCTGACGATGGCCCGCACCTGATCGGCGCCGAGGAAATCGCCCGCGCAGACCGGCGATGCCAGCCGCCATGGCGGCGAAGAAAGCAGCCAGCAGTTTCATCGACCCGAATTCTTTCCGTTGCCAGCGCGGCCAAACCGTCGGCTAAAACCGCTTAGAATTCCTAGAAGGCGCCAACCCAAACCCGGCAAACTCCGTTCCCCGGAGCGGCTGGCTCAGATCCCTCCGCCGAGCACACCAATGATGGAGCAGAGTTTTACCGTCAAAGCGATGATGAATTTGCAAAAGTCAATCTCCGAGGTAAGCACCAAAGCGGAAAGGCTGATCAAGGATGTTAAATCGCAAGGCTCAAAGCTGGACGTGCTAATCAACAAGATCAGCTTTGTTCAAGGGCAGCGTGGGTAATAGGCGGGATTGTCGGCTTGGCTATTATCGCTGCCGGAATCTTGTTTAAGACCCATTAGCGCCGATCACCACCAGAAAAAGCCTTTCCGCGAAGACGACGAACTCGTTAAGAGCCTGTTCATGGCTCCTAACAAACTGCGCTTGGCAACACCGATCGAGATCGCGCCGGTGAGCGATGTCCGGGAACACCTCGACCCTGCCGATTGGGAGGCATTTCGCGCGACCGCGCACGCGATGCTCGATCGCATCCTGGACTACACGCGTGACGTCCGGGACCGGCCGGTCTGGCAGAAAATGCCCTCGGCGTTGCGCCGCGAGCTCCATGCGCCGTTGCCGGAGGAGGGACGCGATCTAGCCGAGGTCTGCGCCGAGTTCGAGCGGCTGGTGTTGCCTTACACTTCCGGCAACGTGCATCCGCGCTTCATGGCCTGGGTGCACGGCGGCGGCAATCCGGCCGGCATCGTCGCCGAGATGCTGGCCGCCGGGCTGAACGCCAATCTGGGCGGGCGCGATCACGCCCCGATCGAGATCGAGCGGCAGGTCATCCGCTGGATGGCGGCGCTGTTCGGAATGCCCGACACCGCCGGCGGCCTGCTCGTCACCGGCACCTCGATCGCGAACCTGATGGCGGTGTTGATCGCCCGCGTGCAAGCAGTCGGAGCAGCGGTTCGGCGGACGGGCGTCTCCCCGGGGCTCGTCGCGTACACCTCGGCGGACGCGCATAACTGTGTCGCCCGCGCCATGGACATGGCGGGACTCGGGACCGACGCGCTGCGGCTGATCCCGATCGACGCGGAAGGGCGGATGCTGGCGCGCACGGTGGCGTCTGCCGTTGCCGCCGATCGTGCCGCCGGGCTGCGTCCGTTCCTGGTGATCGCCACGGCGGGCAGCGTGAACCTCGGCGCGATCGATGATCTGCCCGGCCTCGCCGCGCTGTGTCGGGCCGAGCGGCTCTGGTTTCATATCGACGGCGCCTTCGGTGCGCTGGCGGCGCTGTCGCCGGCGCTGCGCCCGTTGCTGGCGGGCATCGAGGATGCCGACAGCATCGCGTTCGACTTCCACAAATGGGGCCAGGTGCCGTACGACGCCGGCTGCCTGATCGTGCGCGAGCGCGCGCATGCCGAACAGGCGTTCGCCGCGCCGGCAGCCTATTTGCGTCGCGAGGCGCGCGGGCTCGCCGGCGGTGCGCCCTGGCCTTGCGATCTCGGCCCCGACCTCTCGCGCGGTTTCCGCGCGCTCAAAGTATGGTTCACCTTCAAAACGCTGGGGACCGCGCGGATCGGCGCCGCCATCGACCGCAGTTGCGCCGTGGCCCGGCATCTGGCCGCGCGGATCGATGCCGCGCCGATGCTCGAAAGGCTGGCGCCGGTGCCGCTCAACATCGTTTGCTTCCGGTATCGCTTCAAAACTGATTGCGACCGCCGCAATGCCGCGCTGGTCGCCGATTTGCAGGAATCCGGCCTCGCCGCGCCGTCGACGACCATCGTTGCGGCGGAAGCTCGCGATCCGCGCGGCGATCGTGAACCACCGCACGCGCGAGGCGGACGCCGAAGCACTGGTCGCCGCCGTGCTGCGGCTCGGAGCGCGGCATCATCTGGCTTCCGCGCCCGGGCTTTGCCATGATCGACCCGGGCCGTCGGCCGCAAGATCGGGAGGAGACAACATGAAGCGCCGCCAGTTTCTGGCCTCCACGGCCGCCGTGCTCGCCGCACCCGCGGTCGTCCGGGCGCAGGGAAGCCGGGTGCTCAAGTTCATCCCGCAAGCCGACCTCGCCTCGCTCGACCCGGTGTGGACCACCGCGGACATCACCCGCAATCACGCCTTCATGGTGTTCGATACGCTGTACGGGGTGGACGACAACTACCAGCCGCATCCGCAGATGGCGGCCGGCAGCACGCTCTCCGCCGACAACCGCCAATGCGACATCACGCTGCGCGACGGATTGAAATTCCAAGACAACACGCCGGTGCTGGCGCGCGACTGCGTCGCCTCGCTCAACCGCTGGGGCCAGGTGGATGTCTTCGGCTCGGTGCTGATGGCAGCCACCGATGAGCTTTCGGCGCCGTCCGACAAGGTGGTGCGGTTCCGGCTCAAGAAGCCGTTCCCGCTGCTGCCGAATGCGCTGGCGACGATCACCAACATGCCCTGCATCATGCCCGAACGATTGGCCAAGACCTCGCCGCATGATCAGGTGACGGAGATGGTGGGAAGCGGGCCATTCCGCTTCCTCGCCAATGAGCGGGTGCCCGGCTCGCGCGTCGTCTATGAGAAATTCGCCGGCTATGTCCCGCGCGCCGACGGGCCGGCCCAGTACACCGCCGGGCCGAAGCCGGTGTATTTCGATCGCGTCGAATGGACGGTCTCGCCCGATCCCGCCACCAACGCGGCGGCGATGTGCGCCGGCGAGTTCGACTGGTGGGAAAATCCGACCATCGATCTGGAACCTGTCCTGAAACAAGGCTCCGGGCTTACCGTCACGGTGAAGGACCATTTGGGCGAGATCGGCTGTCTGCGCTTCAACGACCTGTTTCCGCCTTTCAACAACCCGGCGGTTCGCCGCGTCGTCGTCTCGGCGGTGAACCAGCGCGATTACATGGCGGCGGTCGCCGGCAGCGAGCCGGAACTGGTGCTCGACAAGGTGGGGCTGTTCGTGCCCGGCAGTCCGATGGCGAGCACGGTCGGGATCGACACCATGCAGGGCATGAAGGATCCGGCGAAGCTGCAAGCGGCACTCAAGGAGGCCGGATACAAGGGCGAGAAGGTGGTGGTGCTCGCCGCCTCCAACTTCCCCACCATCAATGCGATCGCGCAGGTCGGCGGCGACATGCTGAAGCGCATCGGCTTCAACGTCGATTACCAGTCGCTCGACTGGGGAACGGTTGTCACCCGCCGGGCCAGCCGCAAGCCCGTGGATCAGGGCGGCTGGAACATCTTCTTCACCTTCCTCGGCGGCCCCGGCAACGTCACCCCCGCTTCCGACATCGCCCTGAAATCCGACGGCAAGGGCTGGTTCGGCTGGCCGACCGACCCGAAGATGGAGGAATTGCGGCTGGCCTGGTTCGACGCGCCGACGCAAGCGGGGCAGCAGAAGCTCTGCGCCGACATGCAGGCCGAGTTTTTCCGCAATCCCTCCTACGCACCGCTCGGGATGTATTTTCAGCCGACCTGCTTCAAGTCGAGCTTGCAGGACGTGCCGCAGGGGATTCCGCAATTCTATCGGGTACGGCGGGGGTAGGCGCGGGCGCGCGCATCACCATCTGCAGGCCGCCGCCGAGGGTTTTTGGATGAGCCATCTCGACCTGCTGCAAAATTTGCTCGCTCGCGCCCGCGCCGCCGGGGCGGATGCCGCCGACGCCGTGCTGGTGGCGGGCACCTCGCTTTCGGTGCAGCGCCGGCTGGGTGAGATCGAGCATGTGGAGCGCGCCGAGGGGCAGGATCTCGGGCTTCGCGTGTTCGTGGGCCGCAAGGCCGCGATCGTGTCTTCGACCACCGTCGATCCCGCCGGCTTCGCCGCTCTGGCCGACCGCGCCGTCGCCATGGCGCGCGTGGTGCCGGATGATCCCTATACCGGACTCGCCGAGACCGCCGCCGCCGGTGCCGCGCCGGATGCCGATCCGCTCGATCTCGCCGATGACGAGGAGCCCGACACCGCCCGGCTCGCGGCGCGGGCGGCGGCGGCCGAGGAAGCGGCGCTCGCGGTCCCGGGTGTCACCAATTCCGAGGGCGCCGACGCGGGATACGGACGGACCGAAGTCGTGCTGGTGACTTCGGCGGGCTTTGCGGGGCGCATTCTGCGCAGCAGCCATTCGGTCTCCGCCACCGCCTTGGCCGGCACGGGCACGGCGATGCAGCGCGACTTCGACTATCACGGCACCGTCCACCTCACCGACCTCGAACCGCCGGACCTGATCGGCCGCCGCGCCGGCGAGCGGGCGGTCGCGCGCATGAATCCGGTCCGGCCGCCGACCGCGCGCGTGCCCGTGGTCTATGATCCGCGCGTCTCCGCCAGCCTGCTCGGCCATCTGGCGGGCGCGATCAACGGTGCGGCGATCGCGCGCGGCACCTCGTTTCTGAAAGACCGAATGGGCCAGCGCGTCTTCGCCCCCGCCATCGTGATCCACGACGACCCGCTGCGCCGGCGCGGCCTGCGCTCGAAGCCTTGGGACGGCGAGGGCACGCCCACCGAGGCGCGCAAGCTCGTCGATGAGGGGGTGCTGACCACCTGGCTGCTCGATAGCCGCTCCGCCCGTCAGCTCGGCCTGAACTCGACCGGACACGCCGCGCGCGGCACCTCCGGGCCGCCCGGACCGGGGCCGACCAATCTCTACTTGGCGCCGGGGCGCTTCTCGCCGACGGCGCTGATGGCCGACATCGCGCTCGGGGTCTATGTCACCGAACTGATCGGCATGGGCGTCAACGGCGTCACCGGCGATTACAGCCGCGGCGCCGCCGGCTTCATGATCCGCGACGGCGCCCTGGCCGAGCCGGTGGCGGAGATCACCATCGCCGGCAGCCTGCCTGAGATGTTCGCCCACCTGACGCCCGCCGACGACCTGGTGTTCCGTCGCGGCACCGACGCCCCGACGGTGCGGATCGATGGCATGACGGTGGCGGGCGCCTGACGGGGCGCCCCTGTGCGGCGGTGGCGGGAGATACTATATAACGCGCGGCAATCACGGATAGGCGATTACGCCCATGCGCCGCACGTCCCTGCTCTTGGCCGCCACGGCGGCCATCGGCCTCGCGCTTCAGCCGGGGCTCGCGCTCGCCCGTGCGGGCGGCGGCGCCTCGATGGGAAGCCGCGGCGGCTACACCTTCTCCGCCCCGCCGGCGACGCGCACCGCGCCCTATTCGGCGGCGCCGATCGAGCGCAGCCTGACACCGCGACCGGCGCCCAATAACGCGACGCCCGCTCCGGGCTACGCGGCGCCCTATCGCTCGGGCTTCGGCTCGGGCTTGCTCGGCGGCCTGCTCGGCGTCGGACTCGGGCTCCTTGCTATTCGGCCACGGTTTTGGCTTCGGCGGCTTCGGGCTGATCTGGCTGCTGATCCGCATCGCCATCGTCGTGCTGATCGTGCGCTGGGTGTGGGGGCTGCTGCGCCGGTCCCGTCCGGCCTACGCCGCCGGCCCCAATTTCTTCAACCGCACGCCGAACGGCCCCGGCCCTCGGCCGATGATGGGTTTCGGTTTCGGCGGCGCTCGCGCCGCACCGCCGCCGGTGGCGATCGGACCGGACGATTACCGGCATTTCGAGCAATCGCTTCAAGCGATCCAGGACGCCTGGAGCCGCAGCGACGTGAACGCGCTGTCGGCGCTGGCGACGCCGGAGATGGTGAGCTACTTCGCCAATCAACTCTCCGAATATGCGAGCCGGGGTGAGCGCAACCTGATCGCCGACGTTCGATTGCTCTCGGGCGATCTCTCGCAATCCTGGAACGAGCAGGGTCGCGATTACGCCACCGTGGCGATGCGCTTCTCGATGATCGACGTCACGCGCGATCGTAGCGGTCGCATCGTCGACGGCAGCGAGACCGAGCACGTGACCGCGACCGAACTCTGGACCTTCGTCCGCGTGCGCGGCGGCAACTGGATTTTGTCGGCGATCCAGCAGACCCGTTAGTCTAAGCTCCGCCACGTTTCGGAGCCCGGCCATGACCTATCTTATCGCCGCCGATCAGCCCGACGCGCCCGCGGGCGCGCGGTTGCGGGCGCTGCTCGCGCGCCCGGGGATTCTCGGGATGCCGGGCGCGCATAACGGGCAGGCGGCCTTGCAGGCGAGAGGCGCCGGCTTCGAGGCGCTCTATCTCTCCGGCGCGGCGATGACCGCGCAAATGGGTCTGCCCGATCTCGGCATCATCACCGTCGATGAAGTCTGCTTCTTCATCCGCCAGCTCGCGCGCGCCGCCGCGCTGCCCGTACTGGTGGACGGCGACACCGGATATGGGGAGGCGCTGAACGTGATGCACATGGTCCGCGCCTTCGAGGAGGCGGGCGCGGCCGGCGTGCATATCGAGGATCAGTTGCTGCCGAAGAAATGCGGGCATCTGAACGACAAGAAGCTCGCCGACGCGCGCGACATGGCGGCCAAGGTCGCCGCCGCCCGAACGGCCCGGCGGCATCTGTTCGTGATCGCGCGCACCGACGCGGCGGCGAGCGAGGGAATGGACGGCGCGGTGTCGCGGGCGCGGCTCTATCTCGAAGCCGGCGCCGACGCGATCTTCCCCGAGGCGCTCACCAGCGCCGAGATGTTCCGCGAGTTCGCGCGGCGGGTGGAGGCGCCGCTGCTCGCCAACATGACCGAGTTCGGCCGCACCCCGTTCTTCACCGCCGCCGAATTCGAGGCGATGGGCTACAAGATGGTGATCTGGCCGGTCAGCGCGCTGCGCGCCGCCAACAAGGCGCAGGCCGAGGTCTATGCCGCCATTCGCCGCGACGGCGGCACGCAGCGTGTCATCGACCGGATGCAGACCCGGACCGAGCTCTACGAGACGATCGGCTATCAACAATACGAGGCGCTGGACGCCTCGATCGTCGCAACGGTGGTGCCCCGCGGCATGCCGCAGCGATGAACCGGCGCGCTGTTCGGGGCTTGCTCGCGCTGCTGGTGCTGATGCCGGCGGCGCGGGCCCGGGAGCCGACCGGCCCGCAACCCGAATTGCCGAAGGAGAATCTGACGATCGTCACCGCCAACGGCCAGCGGCATCCGTTCAGCGTCGAGCTGGCGGCGACGCCGGCCGAGCAGACCGTGGGCGAGATGTTCCGCCGCACGGTGCCGCCGGACGGCGGCATGTTGTTCGTGTGGCCGGCGCCGCAACGGAGCGAAATGTGGATGCGCAATACGCTGGTGCCGCTCGACATGGTGTTCATCGCCGCCGACGGCACCATCCGCAGCATCACCGAGAACGCGGTGCCGCAAAGCCTGCGCATCATCGACAGCGGCGGCCCGGTCCTGGCCACGCTGGAACTGGCCGGCGGCACCACGGCCCGGCTCGGCATTACGGTCGGCGACAAGGTGCAGGCCGCCCAATTTCGCTGAGCTTGCGAAGCGGGCGCGGGTTCCCTAGGTTTCGCCGCCGGCGGGGCGTGGCGCAGCCTGGTAGCGCGCGTGCTTTGGGTGCATGAGGCCGCCGGTTCGAATCCGGCCGCCCCGACCAGATCCGGACTTTGAAGGAAGCCCATGCGCGCCCGCATCTACCAGCCGCCGAAGAACGCCATGCAGTCGGGCCGCGCCGGCACCGCGACGTGGGTGCTGGAGTTCGAGCCCGATGCGGCGAGCCGGCCCGACTCGCTCATGGGCTGGATCGGCGGCGCCGACACCCTGGGGCAGGTGCGCCTCAGTTTCCCGACGCGCGAGGAGGCGATCGCCTTCGTCCAGCGGCACGGCATTCCTTACGACGTGGAATTGCCGCAGGTCCGCCGCGTGCGGCCGAAGGCCTATGCGGAAAACTTCGCCTACGGCCGGCGGGAGATGTGGACGCACTAGCGCTTCGTCAGCCGCGCCGCGAACGCCGTCGCCACCGTGAGATCGGCCGTCGTGCCGGGATTGATTCCGCGGGCCTTCAGTGCGGCATCCCAGCGCAGCAACGCCGTCAGGTCGGCGCTCCGCATCCGCGCCGCATCGCGGCGGACCTCCTCGGCGATCTCCGGGCCGTGCCGGCGCAGCACGTGGCTGTCGGGAAACGTCGCCAGAAAGCGCAGGTAGGTGCCCAGCGCGCCGGTGGCGGCGTAGGCCGTGAGGGCTTCGAACACGTCGGTGAACCCGTTCGCCCATTGTCGGGCGATACTGTCGCGATGTGCGGCTTCCCTCATCGCAACGCGTAGGGTCACGCGCGCCGGCTCGCGCACGTCATGTTGCGGCGCCTCCCCCAGGCCGCCGGGCGCGGCGAGGCGGATCGCCTCAAAGGCCGCGTCGGCATCGGCGAGATCGGAGGCGGCAATCACCGCGCCGACGCCGCGCCGCAGATCGGCGTCCGCCTCCGCCGCCATCGCCAGCGGAGCGCAGAGCAGCACGATCCCGAGATTGGTATTCTGCCCGACCGCCGCGCGAGTCGCCCCGATCGCGCCGAGGATGCGACACCCGACCGATGCGCCCGCTCGACACAATTCGGGCGCGGCGGCGCGGGCGCTGCGTTCGAAATCGGCAACCGTCATCCGATGTCCGCCCGCGTGGCGATGCACATTGCCCGGCTTCGGCGCCGCGAGCTCCTCGTCGCAGGCCTCGATGAAAGCGGATTCGATGTCGGTCATCGCAAGGATGCGAGCAGCGCGGCGACGATGCGGCCGGCGATCGAGTGTTTCGTCACCTGCTGCAATCCCTTCCACCCGGGCATGCTGTTCACCTCCAGGATCCAGGCGGCGCCGTGACCATCGCGCAGCAGATCCACCCCGGCGAAGCGAGCGCCGACCCCGGCGGCGGCGCCGATCGCGAGGCGGCGGAGTTCGTCGTCGGGCGCGAATGCCTCCGCCCGCGCGCCCCGGCGCAGATTGGTGATCCACCCGTCCGAGCGGCGCGTCATCGCCGCAATGACCTCGCCGGCGCACACGAACAGGCGGTGATCGTGAAAACCGGCAGTGCCGGCGGGCAGGTAGCGTTGCAGATAATAGACCCCGGCAACCTCTTCCGTGGCCGGAAGTTCGTCGGGCGTCCTCACCAGTCGCAGGCCGCGCCCCTGTGATCCGAACAACGGCTTGAGCACCAGCGGGCCGTCGCGGCATTCGCGCTGGGCGACGGTTCGTGCAGCCTCCAGCCCCTCCAAGACAAAGGTCGGCGGCGTCGGCAGATTCGCGCGCGCCAGGAGAAAGCTGGTCATCGACTTATCGACGCAACGCTCGATCGCGCGCGCGTCGTTCCAGACCGGCACGCCCAGTCGGTCCAATGCGTGCAGCACGCCGAGGCGACGCGTCACCGCCTCGAAACTGCCGGCGGGCACGGAGCGGACGAGGACTGCGTCCGGCAACGCGCCGTCGAAGCCCGGGAGCCGCAGGCCGTACGGCGCGGTGAGATCGAACGCCGCGTCGGGCAAGCGCAACGCGCACCGCCGCCGCGTCCCGCTCGGAGCAGGCGTGCACTAACGCCCGCGCGTGCCAGTCCTTGTCGTCGATCGCCAGCGCGATGCGCCGCACGCGCGGTCAGCCGAACGAGGCGTCGAGCAGCCCCGGATCGATACGCCCGGCGCGGAAGCTCTCACCGGTCTCGATCGCGGTGACGACGGCCTCCGCCGGCGAGAACAGCATCGAATCGATGGCGTAGAAGTCGCCCTTGGCGGCGCGGAACACCTCGGCGAACGGCCGGCCGTAGTCGCGCGAGCGGGAAGAGGGCATCGCGTCGGCCAGTTCGCGCGCCTCCGCGGCGGCGCCGGTCACGAACAGATGCACGCGTCCGGCGAAGATGATCGCATCGTTGGTGCGCCCCATCGCGGTGACGAAATCCGGATGCGGCGGCGGCAGCGGCGCGGCCCCCATGCCATCGACGATGCGCGCGAGCGGGAAGCCGAGCGCATGCGCCTTGTGCAGCGCCACCTCCAGCGATCGCGCGACCACCTGGACGCTGCCGGCGAGGCTTTGCGTAGGCGCGTAGATGATGGCGAGGTCGGCTGCGGCGACCCCGCAATCGGCGGCGATCCGCGCGACCAGCCCGGGCGGCGGCGGCTTGCCGCTCTCCAGCACCAGCACCGCCGAGGATGCGGTGTCGGCGTAGTCCAGCTCCTCGAACAGCTTCTCCTTGCGGGCGAGCGCGCGCGCCGGTCCCGAACCGAGCGCCGAAAACCCCGCTTCCGCCAAGCTCCATCCCGCGTATTGACTGCCAAGACAGGCGATCACCGGCTGCGAGCTGGCGACCGACACCGTCCACGGCCAGCGCGCCGTCGTGGGATCGCTGATGAGGCGCACCTCCCCCAGGCCGCCCAGGCAGATCTGCGCGATCCGCAATCCCGCGGCAACGCCGCCCTGGTGCTTGGCTCCCGCATCCACGGACACGCAGCCGTCGCGCGAGACCCCGAGGCGCAGCGCCGGCGCATCATCGAGAAGCGCATCCAGCAGTTTGCGTGCGCGGTCATTGACGCTGATCATGCTGCGCCCTCGGTCATGGACAGGATTGATGCGGCGCGCGCGCGCACCAGCCGCTCCGCCGCATCGGCGTCGGCGGCGTCGGCCAGCACGGTGCAGAGCGGCGCCCCGGCACGGACTACGCCCGGCCGCTGGCGGTCGGCGGTCCATTCCGGCCATCGCATTCCGACGGCAACTTGCAGACGACGCGGCGCATAGACGAACGCCGCCGCCCTCGCCTCGGGAAAGCGCGGCGCGGCGTGCGGAAGCCGGCCGGCGCAGGCGTCGAGATGCAGTTGAAACAGCCGCCCGTCCGGGTCGGCGAAGAGGTCGATCGTGGCGCCCGGTCGCGGATTGATCTCGATCAGATCGAGGTCGTCGGAGCGCACCAGAAAATCGGCGCTGTTCAGTCCCACGAGACCGGCTGCCGGCACCAGCCTGCCGACGATGCGGGCGATCTCCCGCATTCGATCGGCACGCACCGACGCCGGACGCACGGCGCCGCCGTAGCGATAGGGCCGCGTCGGTGCAGGGTCGGTCCATTGCCGGCTCAAGCCGAGAAGCCTCGCGTCGCATCCGTCGGCCACGAACAGGGCGGAGATCGGCACGCCTTCGACGAGCGGCTGGAGGTAGTGTCCGCGCTCGGCTTTCGCGCTCGGGGGCACGGGGCGGATATGCGCGCCGCCGGAAGCGCCGCGGCGTTTGCGCAGCCATTGGCCGTGAGCATCCGCCGCGGGGTGTGCGCCCGGGTGAGGGATCGCAAGCTCGGCGCATAGCGAGGCCAGCGCCACCGGGTCGTTGATCCGTGCGACCACCTCGGCGCGATTGCCGAGCAGCCGGTGGCGTTCGCCGAGCGCGCGCAGGAGCCTCGGCCGGTCCTCGAAGCCGCTGCCGTACACGAGACCCACCGGGTTTCGCCCCGCCCGCAGATGTTCCAATGCGTCGAGCAGTAACGCGGCGCGGAAGCCGCGCCCCGCATTGCCGGCGACGCGCCGGCATTCCGCGACCGCCCCGGTGTCGAGATCATCAAACAGATCGGCGACCAGCGGCGCATATCCGGCGCGATGTGCCGCCTCGGCAAGCGCCCGCCCGGACAGCGCCGCGATCAGCACGGGCGGTCGGTCATCGCACGAGATCACGGGCGAGCGCGAAGGCGTCGCGGAAATCGAACGTCACCGGCTTGTCGCTTTCGATCATGCGACGGAACAGCCCGAACTCGGTGCGGTACTTGGTCTGCCCGATCGTCAGCGCGCCGATGCCCAGCCCGCCGTGTCCGCCGATCGGCGCCGCGTCGTCATTTACCCCCAGGCCCTCGACGCCGGCCGGCGGAACCGCGTTGACGTCGGCGACGACGAGCAGATCGGTGGCGGCTTGCAGCATGCCTGCATTCAGAATTTGCACGCCGGCCTTGCCGGCGCAGAACACCACCCGGGAATCGCGCAGCAATTGCTCCTTCTCCGCATCGGTGCGCGCCGCCGCCGAATTCGCCCGGGCGCCGAACCGTTTGCCGATCTCCGCCGCCGCCCGCGCGACCCGATCCGGCCCGTCATATCCGGCGAGCGTCACCTCGGCGCCTTCGAGGGCGGCGAGCACGGCGGCGGCGAAGCCGACCACGCCGGTGGCGCCGAAGACCACGGTCTTGAGGCCCCGAAGCCCATGCGCTTGCGACCGCCGCGCCAAAATCTCGGCCCGCGCCACCATGGCCGCCGCGGTGGTGAACGAGCCGGCGGGATCGACGAACAACGAGATCACGAACGGCTTCACCATCGCTCGCCTGGCCGCCTCCAACATGTCGAGGGCCGCGATCGCGTCCTTGCCGCCGATGAACACGCCGGTCTTGGCCCCGTCCTTCGGAGGACGCGAGAAGATCGCGTCCTGCACCAGCGGTGCGACCTCGTCGGCGCTCACGCGGCTATAAGGAATGACTGCATCGAAGCCGGCATCAAGCGCCATGTTGACGTCGAACGGACTGACCTGGGGAAGCGGGCTGAGCAGGTGCAGGATGTGTTTATCCGCCATGCCGGTTTCTCCGTTTCAGCCGATGGTGATCTCGGCCCCGCGATTGCGCGCGCGGCAAACCGAGATCGCGATTCCGGTTGTCTCGATCAACGCTTCGGCAAGCCGGGCGGCTTCACCATCGTCGCGGGCAAAAGCGAAGCCGGTGGGCCCCCAGGAGCTTTGTCCCACACCGGCGGCACCCGCCGCCCGGAGTTGCCCGAGCGCCGCCGCCACCGCCGGGCTTGCAAACCGCCCGCCCTGCGCCGGGGTGAAATAATCGCCGACGATCTCCTGAATTCGCGTGATCGCGTTTCCGAACGCAACCACATCGTCCTCTGCGAGCCCGGGCAGCGCCCGCATCATCAGCAGCCGGCATATCTCGGCGGAAGCGCCGGCGGGCATCGGCGCGAGGGCGGCGAAAGCGTCGGCTTCCCGACCGCCCGACAAGCCCCGAAGCGAGCGATCGAACAGCAACAGAACGCGCCAGGACTCGGGAACACGCATGCGCAGAAGCAGCGGCGGCGGGCCGGCGAGCGCGCCATGGCCGCCATCGACGACCAGCCCGCCATGCTCAAACAGACCGATTCCGATGCCCGAACGCCCGCCCCGCCGAAGCCGCCATGCATCGTCGCGCGGCGCGTCCGCAAGTCCGTGCAAGCGGCGAGCGGCGGTGGCGACGGCCAGCGCCAGCTGGGTCCCGGACCCGAGCCCCGAATGCGAGGGGATGGCGGAGTCGATCCGCAGCGCATGTGCGTTCGCAATCCGGAGATGATCGGTCATGATCGCGAGGAATTGCGCGGCCCGATCATGCTCCGGTCCCGTCGCCGTCGCGCCATTCGCGCGGCGGAGCACGAGCCGGGTCAGCGGCTCCTCGAGCGCCAATCCGATGCTGCCGAAGCAACGTCCCAGTCCGCCGTTCAGGTCGAGAAAGCCGAGATGCAGCCGCGCCGCGCACGTCACCCGGACCTCGGCCGCCGGGGCGGCTGCCTGCACGTTCGACATCGCTTTGCCCATGCGGCATGTTCCACGCCGCACCGGGGGCTGGCAACTTTCCCGGCGTAAGGAGGACAGATGAGCGCGGAAGCGGCCGAGCGCACCTATACCGAGAGCGAGGTGGAAAGTCGCCTCACCGGTCCGCTGCGCCATTGGCGCTTGGAGAAGGGCTGGATCAGACGGACGTATCGTACGAATAGCTGGAAGGGCACCTTGATGGTCATCAACGCCGTCGGTCATCTGGCCGAGGCGGCGTGGCATCATCCGGACATCACCGCCTCGTACGCCTGGGTCGAGGTGCGGCTGGCCACGCATTCCGCGAAGGGCATCACCGACAAGGACCTGGAACTCGCAACCAAGATCGAGGAGGTCGTGCAATGGCGGCCGCAGGAGGGCTCGGCGCTGGAAGGCACGCCGCAAAAGGACGCGCGGTTCTCCTATATCAAGTATGATGACTGAGGTTGCGGCGATTGCCGGACAACCCGCGTCGATCGATGCGGCCATCTCGGAAGCCGCCGCCATCCTGTCGCGCAGCCGCAACGCCATCATCGCCGGGTTGGGCACCGACATCGACGGCGCGCGGGAGGCGATCCGGCTCGCGAGGAAGCTCGGCGGCGCGATCGATCACCGCCACGGCGGCGCGGCGATGCGCGACCTCTCGGTGATGCGCCGATCGGGGTGGATCGTGACCACGCCCTTGCAGACGCGCGCGCGCGCCGATCTCGTGCTGCTGGTCGGACCCGTCGCTTCGGCATGGCCCGCATTCCGCGAGCGTCTGGCACTGGACTCTCCTCCCGCGCTCGCGCCGGTCGGCACGCGGCGCATGATTTCCCTTGAAGGCGATGCGTCCGAACTGGCCGCGCAGCTCGGCATTCTGCGGGCTCTGATCGGCAAGCGGCCGGTGCGGGAAGATCCCCGAACGCCGAGCCTGCGGGCGCACGCCGATGCGCTGGTTGGGTGCCGCTTCGGGGTCGCGATGTGGTCCGCCGCATCCGTCGAAGAGATCGTGATCGAATTGCTGTGCGGACTTATCGACGAGCTGAACAGGACCACGCGCTTCGCGGGATTGCCGCTCGATGCGGGCGACAACGCGAGCGGCGTCATCGGAGAATCGGCGCGGCAGATCGGGTTTCCGGTACGCACCGGGTTCGGTCGCGGTTGTCCCGAACATGACCCGTGGCGGTTCGACGCGGTCCGCATGGTCGAGAGCGGCGAAGCGGATGCCGCAATGTGGGTCTCCGCAATTTCGCCGCAGCCGCCACCCTGGCGGCGTGAATTGCCTCTGGTGGCAATGGTGGCGCCGTCAACGACCTTCTCGACGCCGCCCGCTGTTCGCTTCACCGTCGGCCGGCCGGGCGTCGATCACGACGGCTCGCTGTTCGATCCCGCAACAGGCGCGCTCGCCTTCGCGCGCGCCGGCTCGCCCGCGAACGTCCCGCGGACGGCCGAGATTCTCACCCGCATCGGCGCCGCGATCACCGCCCCGGCGTCGTGCTGACCCGGCTCAAGGGCGGGCGCATCGTCGATCCGGCGCACGGACGCGATGAGATCGGCGATCTCTGGATCGAGAATGCGCGCATTGTCGCACCTCCCGATCCGACGCGACGGGCCGACGCCGAGCACGACGTCGCCGATTGCATCGTGCTCGCGGGCGGCATCGACATCCACTCCCACATCGCCGGGGCCAACGTGAACACGGCGCGGCTGTTGCTGCCGGAGTTGCGACAGCGCGGCGATTTCGATGCGGCGCCGATCGGCCACGAAATCGGCCGTCTCTATGCGACGATGGGTTACACGACCGTCGTCGAGCCCGCGATCTCGCCGCACGTCGCCTTGCAAGCGCAACTGGAGCTTGCGGCGATCCCGTTCATCGACAAGGCGATCCTCGCGGTGCTGGGCAACGAGGATTACCTGATCCGGTTGTTGAATGCGAAGGAAGGCCCGGCCGCGGTCGCCGACTACACCGCGCGCGCGCTCGCCAGCGCCGGCGCGCTCGGCGTCAAGGTCATCAACCCCGGCGGCGCCGCCGCGTTCAAGGCGAATATCCGCAGCTTCGGCCTCGACGAACTCGGTTCCGGGAACCGCGGTCAGCTCGCGCGCCATCATCAACGCGCTCCAGCAGGCGACGGCCGCGCTCGGCATCCCGCATCCGGTGCATCTGCATTGCAGCAATCTCGGGATTGCCGGCAATGTGGCGACGGCGCTGGCGACCATCGAGGCTGCCGGCGATCTGCGCCTGCATCTCGCGCATCTGCAATTCTACGCCTACGGCACCGAGGGCAAGCGCGGCTTCTCCTCGGCGGCGCCACTGCTCGCGGAGGCGCTGAATGCGCGCCCGAACGTCACCGCCGATGTCGGTCAGGTGATGTTCGGCCAGACCGTCACCGTCTCCTCGGATGTGCTGCGTCAGTTCAACGCGCGGGCGCAGGCGCACCCGCGCAAGTCGGCGATCATGGACGGCGACGGCAATGGCGGCGGCATCGTGCCATACCGCTACCGGCGGTCGAGCTTCGCCAACGCCGTGCAATGGGCGGCCGGTCTGGAGCTGTTTCTGCTGGTCGCCGATCCGTCCCGGCTGTTCTTCACCACCGATCATCCGAACGGCGCTCCCTTCACCGCCTATCCCGACCTGTTCGCATTGCTGATGAGCCGTGACCTGCGCGCGCAGTGGATCGATACCTTGCCCGCCGAGGCGATGGCGGTCTGCACCCTGGCGTCGCTCGGGCGCGAGTATTCCTGGCCCGAGATCGCAATGATGACTCGCGCCGCGCCGGCGCGGCTGCTGGGTCTCGCCGATCGCGGCCATCTCGGGCCGGGAGCCCGCGCCGACATCGCGATCTATCGTCCGCAGGCCGACCGCGCGGCGATGTTTCGCAGCGCCGAGCTGGTGCTTAAGGACGGCCTGCCGATCGTCCGGCGCGGCGCGGTGCTTGCCCTGCCGTTCGGCCGCGTGCTGGCGGTCCGGCCGGATTACGATCGACAAGCCGACCGCCGCCTGGCGGCGTTCTACGACGATATCTATGGTCTGCCGCACACGGCATTCGACGTGCCGCCCGCCGTGATCGCCGCTGCCGAGACGGTGCCGTGCCCGACGTGACGCGCAACGGCGTGCGGATCGACGACACCTTCGCCGAGGCGTTCGACATGCGCGCGACCGCGATCGTGATCACCGCGCCGAGCGCGCGCTGGGCGCGTCGCGCGGCGGAGGTGGCGACCGGGTTCGCCACCTCCATCATCGCCTGCGGCGTCGAGGCGGGCATCGACCGCGACCTTGATGAGCAAGCAACGCCGGATGGCCGTCCCGGCGTGCGCGTTCTGTTTTGCGCCGGATCGACCGGCGAGTTGCAGAAGCAACTGCTCAACCGGGTCGCTCAATGCGTGCTCACCAGCCCCGGCTCGGCCTGTTACGCCGGGCTCGACGGAACCGAAACCCTCAAGCTCGGTGACGGGCTGCGCTACTTCGGCGACGGCTGGCAGATCTCGAAGCGCATCGGCGGCCGCCATCTCTGGCGCATCCCGGTGATGGACGGGGAGTTCGTCTGCGAGGGGACCACCGGGCTCACCAAGGGCGCGGTCGGCGGCGGCAATCTCATTCTGATGGGACGGGCGGCAGAGGCGACGCTCGCCGCAGCCGAAGCGGCGGCGGAGGCGATCGCCGCGGTTCCCGGACGCGATCGCGCCGTTTCCCGGCGGCATCGCCCGGTCGGGTTCGAAGATCGGCTCGAAATACAAGGGCCTGGTCGCCTCCACCAACGACGCCTACTGCCCGGTGCTGCGCGGCGCGATGCCCGGCTCGGCGCTCGGCGAAGACATCGAGGCGGTGCTGGAGATCGTCATCGACGGTCTGACCCCGGATGCGGTTGCGGCGGCAATGCGGGCCGGACTTCAGGCGGCGATTGCGCTCGGGCCGGAGCGCGGCGCCAGTCGGATCGGTGCCGGCAATTACGGCGGCAAGCTCGGCAAGCATCATTTCCGGCTGACGGAGCTGCTGGCGTGACCGCGCTCAGGCTGGTGCTGCGCGCCCCGCCCTCGCAGCGTCTCGATCTCTCGCCGCTCACGCCCGACCGGCTCGCCGATCTCGACATCGCCGCAATCGAGCGGCTGCATTTGGAAACCACCCGCGAGCGGGTGCTTGTCGGCGATATCTTCACCGTGCGCGATGGCGAGCGCTCGGCCCTGGTGATCGAGGGCGGGTCGGAGCGATTTGATCGCGTCGGCGAGGGAATGCAGAGCGGCAGTCTGATCCTGGAGGGAGACGCCGGCGCGCGGGCGGGGCGGGCGTTTGCCGGCGGGCGGCTCATCATCGCCGGCAATGCCGGCGTGTTCGCCGCCTCCGGCGCGCGGGGCGGCCATATCGAGATCGGCGGCAGTGCCGGCGCCTTTCTCGGCGGCCCGCTCGCGGGGGAACGGGCGGGGATGCGCGGCGGCACCGTCCTCGTGCGCGGGGATGCGGGGGAGCGGGCGGGCGAGCGGATGCGGCGCGGTCTCATCGTCGTCGCCGGCGACGCGGGGCGCCTCGCCGGAGCTGCCATGATCGCCGGCACGCTGATCATCTGCGGCGGTGCCGGCGAGATGGTCGGGATGCTGATGCGGCGCGGGACCATCGTGCTCGGCCGCGCCTGCGCACCGGCGCCGACTTTCGTTCCGGTCGGCGGCGCCGATCTGCTATTCCTTCGCCTGTTGGCCCGTGCCGTCGATTCGCTCCTGCCCGAAGCCGCTCGCCTCGTGACCGCGCCGATGCGCCGGTTCAACGGCGACATGGCGACCCGGGGCCGAGGCGAGTTGCTCATGCCCCGGTGAAGGAGTTCGCCCGTGAATCTCGTCGAGCTGATCGTCGTCATCTGCTCCATCGCCAATCCGACCAACTGTTCCGAAAAGCATTTCCTGTTCGAATCGCGCGGCTCGCTGAACAGCTGCATGATGGCGGCGCCGCCCTACATGGCGCAGATGATGCAGCAGTACCCCGGCGAACGGATCAGCCGCTGGCGCTGCGTCTGGCCCGACAAGGTTGACAGCAACGCGTGAGTTGGCTTCGTCGGGCGTTGACAGCGGCGGCGAATGATGTCGAAACCTCGCCAGCAATAGATTTGAACGCGGGGGTTTCGTGGTCCGTATCGTGCTGCTTGCGGTGCCGTTGATTGCTCTGGCCGTCGGTGCGGCGCGCGCGCAGGATGTCGCCGCCGGCGAAAAGGCATTCGTCGTCTGCCGCGCGTGCCATCAGATCGGACCGGGCGCCAAGGACGCCGTCGGTCCGGTGCTGAACGGCGTCGTCGGTCGCAAGGCGGGCACCTATCCCGGCTTCGACTATTCGGCCGCGAACAAGAATTCCGGCCTGACCTGGGACGAGCCGACGCTTGAGAAGTATCTCGCCAGTCCGCAAACCGTGGTGCCGGGCACGAAGATGATCTTCGTCGGCATCAAGAACCCGCAGACGGTGAAGGACGTGATCGCCTACCTCAAGACCTTCGGCCCGGACGGCCAGAAGGTTCAGTAACCCCGCCCCTCAGAAATCCATCCGCACGCCGGCAAATCCGCCGACCGGGGCGGCGGGGCTGTAGGCGCGCGCATTGGTCGCGCTCGGGCGCCTGCGCCAGAAACACCGACGAGGTCGGCGAAAAGGTGCCGAACGTATAGTATTTGGAGTTGGTCACATTGGAGACCAGGCCGAACAGCTGCAACGCGCGGCGTGAGCTGGTAGGCGGTGTTGAGGTTGAGCGTGAAGAAGGCCGGCAGGGGCTTCGTCAGATTCGCCTCATCGCCGGTCAGGAAGGTCTTGCCCTCGGCGATGACGACCGCGCCGATACTCCACTGGTCCGTGATCCTGTAGGTGCCGCCCAGCTTGAGTTGGTGACGCGGAATCCCGGGAAGCCGGTCACCCGGCTGGATCGTCAGGTTGCCGTCGGCGTCGGCTGCCGGGTTGCTGCCGGCGGACTTCGACGAAGCCGCTGCGATAGGTGGCGTCGATATAGGCGTAGTCCAGCCAGGCGTTCCAGCGCGGTGCCTGGTAGCGGATGCCGATATCCACGCCTTGCCGGCGTGTCTGCCCGATATTGGTGAAGAATGCCCGATTCAGGGTGACGCTGTTGACGAACGCGATGTCATCGTCAAGCACGGTGTGGAAGAGGCCCAGATTGTAGGACAGGCGGCCGTCGCCGAAGGCCGGCAGCGAGCCGCGCAACCCGGCCTCCACCGTATGCGCCACCACCTGTTTGAGATTCGGGATCGCCGACGAAGAAATTGGCGAGGCTGCACGAATCGGCCGGGCCGGCGCATGACAGTTCGGCCGGCGTCGGCGCGCGGTTCGCCTCCGAGTAGCCGGCGTAGAGGTTGAGCGCCGGCGCGATCCTGTAGGCGCCGCCGATGCCGGGATTGAAGTGGGAGTAGGTGTGATTGCCGGTGAGGTCGCCGCCGTTGCGATCATCGAGATCGGTTCGGATGACGTTTAGCCGCCCCGACGCGGTCAGCGAGAGCCGGTCGGTGAGATCGAGCGTGTCCACCAGAAACAGCCCGTAGCTGGCGTTGCTGACCGCGACGCGCACCGGCTGATCTGTCGCCCGGCTCGTCGATTATCACGCCGGGGCCGACGAACACGCGGGTCAATCGGCGTAATGCCGCCGACCACGGACGTGCCGCCGAACAGCGTCTGCGCGCCATCGAAGCTGAGCCCAGCAACGAAATGGTTGGGTCGCCCGACGACGTTCGCGCGTGTTCGTCACCTGTGCCGAAGCGCCATAGCCATTGGTATTGGTGCTCTGGCTGTCCAGTTGCGAGTAGCTATACGGGTCGGTGCCGAGAAAGGCCGGAATGAATGCGCCGCCGAGCGTCGTCGCGGGATTGCCGTTCTGGTCGCACAGCAGGCCGGAGCCGTTGGTGCAAGGCAGAGTCGCGCCGACGTTCCCGTTCAGCACCGACTGATGGAAGTAAGTGTAATAGGCGAGGGCCTGGATCGAGGTAGTAGTCGTTGAAATTGTAATTCCCGGTCGCGCTGAGCCGAAGATACTCGTTCGAGATTTCGTTGGGCGCGGTGAACTGGGCGGCCGGATCGGCGGCCAGCAACTCCACCGGTGAGGTACCCGGCCCGTTCAGGTCGGAATGCGCCAGGGTCAGATTGACATGCAGCTCGGCCCTGTCGCTGCGCCAGCCGACATCGCCGTACAAGTTCTGCACGTCGGAAGATTGCAAATCACGCCAGCCGTTCTCGCGCAATCCGCTGGCGGCGATGTAGGCGGCCACATTGCCCGACTGCTTGCCGGTACCTGAATTTGGCCGCCGATCTGCCCGAAGGACCCGCCGTAGAGCGTGGCCTCGCCGCCGTGATAGACGAAACCATCCTTCAACTGCACGTTGATCGCCCCGCCGAGCGCGTTGAGGCCGAAGGCGGGGTTCGATCCCTCGACGTTCACCCGGTTGATGGCGATGTCGGGGATCAGATCCCAGTCCACGGTATCGCCGAACGCCTGGTTGAAGCGCACGCCGTTCAGATACACGGCGAGACCTTGCTCGGTTCCTTGCAACGCGCCCGCCGCGAAACCGTGGTAGAGCAGGGTCGGCTGCTGCGGGTTGCCGGACGCCGAGTTCAGATTGATCGCACCCACCTGCTCTTGCAGCGCCCCCAGCGCATCAGCCGGGCCGTTCCGAGAGATTTGCTGTGCGTCCAGGATCGTGCTCGCCGCCGGCACCTTGTCGCGGTCGATGCCTGAACCGAGCAACGGCGTGGCACCGATCACGGTGACACCCGGCAACTGGGTGACACTCGCGTCTTGTCCGGTCGCGGGTACAGGCGGCGTCGCAGCCGGCGGTTCCGACGCCGCCTGTAGCCGGCCGGCGAGACACAGAAACGCCGCCAGCATCAGGATGCCCCGGTGCTGGACGAGGAGCACGGCGCGGAGCACTTGCTGAACCATGAGCCTCCCTTCATGACATTCTGTCCGCCGCCGGATTAGACAGCGCCCCGCGATGGCCGCCTATGGCAAGAGTTCCCGATTGTGAGGGAAAGGTTTCCCGACCTGGCCGGCGGCAGGGAGAGATGCCTACCGTGGGCTCATGGAAGGGCATTCGGGATGTCATTGCGCCTTCGCCTGGTCGTCTCGCTCGCTGTCCCGCTGGCGTTCAGCATGGTGTTCGGCTGCATGTTGGCCGGTTGGCATGCGGTGCGCTCGGTTCAAACCGAACTGACGGCGGCGCTGGAAGTGGGCGAGCAGACCGTCCGCGACGCCGTCAAGGAGCGGTCCTCGGTCGGCGAGCCGACGCATGAACTGCGCCGGCTCATCCGCACCTTCGACGGCAATCGCCATGTGCGCGCGACGCTCCTCGACCCGCGCGGTGCCGTGCTGGCTCGGTCACGGCTGTTCCCGCCGGCCTTCGCCGTGCCGGGATGGTTCGGCGGATTGATCGATCCGCAGATGGCGCCGGTTGATGTCAGCGTCCCCTTGGGCACCGCCGACCGGCTGATTATCCGGCTGGCGACCGATCCCACCAACGAGGCGGGAGAGGTCTGGGGCGATTTCCGTGATGCCATTTTGGCATTATTTGTCTTCTGCGTTCTGGCGCTGGCATTCATATCATGGACGGTCAGGCGGCTGCTTCGCCCGGTCATCGGATTGATCTCCGGGTTGTCGCGCATCGGCTCGGGCGACTACAGCGCCCGCGTGGCCGAGGAAGGTCCGCCGGAGTTCGCCGCGCTGGCGAGTGGATTTAATCGAACGGCCGCGCGTCTCGCCGCGATCGAGGCGCAGAACCTGCGGCTGCACGAGCAGCTCAGCAATCTGCAGGAGGAGGAGCGCGCCGACCTTGCGCGCGACCTGCACGACGAGATCGGCCCATCGCTGTTCGCGGTGAGCATGACCGCCGCGACGATCGGCGAACTGGCGAAGGCCGGGCGGAGCAATGACATCCCCGAGCAGGTACGAGCGATCAGCGAGGTGATCGCGCGCGCGCAGCGACACATAAGGGACCTCTTGGGCCGCTTGTGGCCGCTTCGCGCCATCGAGCTCGGGCTGTGTCCGGCGGTCGAAAGCCTGATCGCATTCTGGCGTGCGCATTGCCCCGCGATCGTCTTCTCGGTCGTGCTGTCCGTCGACGAGGCAACCGTTCCCGACCCGTTGAAGGAGACGATCTACCGCATCGTTCAGGAGGGTTTGAGCAATGCGGTGCGCCATGGCCGGCCGAGCCGGATCGAGATCGCCATTCGCGACGAGGCCGGCGAGATCGTCGTTCGCGTGAGCGATAACGGGGCCGGCTCGGCGTCGGCGTTGGGACCCGGGTTCGGACTCAGGGGCATGCGGGAACGCCTGGCGGCTCTGGCCGGGACCCTCTCGATCGAGAGCGGGCGGACCGGCGCCGGCTGGGGAATCGTCGCCCGACTGCCCTTGCCCGCCGTCGCTCGGCAGCTCGCGACGTTGCCATGAAGGTTTTGCTCGTCGAGGACCATTCGATCGTGCGCGCGGGCTTGCGCGGATTGCTCGCCACGATCCCCGGCATCGTGACCTTCGAGGCGGCGACCGGGCCGGATGCCCTGGCTCTGATGCGCGACGCGCGTCCGGAGCTGATTATACTTGACCTCAATCTGCCGGGCATCGGCGGTCTCGAGCTGTTGCGACGACTGCGCACGGAGGACCAGACGGCGCGCATACTGGTGCTCAGCATGCACGCGGAGCCGCTCTACGCCGCGCGGGCGATCGAGGCTGGCGCGAAAGGCTACGTGAGCAAGAACGCCGCGCCCGAGGAGTTGCTGGGGGCGGTCCGGAAGGTGGCGGGAGGCGGGCGCTACATCGAGAACGAGATCGCCCAGAAATTGGCCATTCAGAACGCCTCGGTGACGAACCGGCTGGGTCGGCTCGGGAGTCGCGATCTGGAGATTTTGCGCCATTTGGCGGCCGGCCGCAGCATGACCGAGATCGCCGCCGCGCTCGGCATCGGCTACAAGACGGTCGCCAATACGTGCGGCCAGATCAAGGCCAAGCTCGGGGTCTCGCGTACCGCCGATCTCATCCGCCTCGCGATCGAGATCGGCGTCTCGCCGGGATAACCCGTCGGCGCTCAATTCAATCGGGCAGCCGAAACGTAATCGGCGCGTCGGCGACGCCCTGCACCGGCACGCCGCCCCGCGTCGCCGGTTCGAACCGCCATTGCCGAACCTTCTCCGCAGCCGCCGTGTCCAGGCTGGGATGGCCGCTGCTTTGCACGACCGAGACGGCGAGAGCGGCGCCGCTCACCGACACCGTGACCTGCACGACGACGCGCCCCTCCTCACGGCGGCGAAGCGCCAACGGCGGGTAAGCGGGCGGGGCGTTGCTCGCTAACCCGATCACCGGACGCGGCGGCACCAACACCGGGTTCGCCGGCTTCGCCGCCGAGACCGCTCCCGCTTCCGGGTTCGGCTGCATTCGCGGCGGGTTAGGGAGCGGAGCGCGCGCGGGCTCCCGCAGTTGCGGCAGGCGCGGGAGGCGGCGGCAGCGGGAGCGGCTCGGACACGGCTGGTGGGAGGCTCGCGCGGCGTCGGCTGGCCGGCGGCGGGGCGCCGGCGCGGCCGCCGGTGGCGGCGGCGTTTCGGGCGCCACCGTCGGCCGCGTCGGTGGCGGCGGGGTTTCGGGCGCAACGGGAGGCGGCGCGGCGGTGACTGGCGCGACCGGCACGGCCGGCGCGCCGGCGCGGCCGGTGCGGCGGGCGGCGAGGGCTTCACAGCCTCCGGCTCCGGCACCGGCGTCGCCGGGGTCGGCGCCGGCTCCATCATCAGCGTGACGTCGATCGGCTCCGGCGCCGGACCGAACACGGTTGCCCTTGTCGCCCAGATAAGCCCGCCCACGATTGCCATGTGCAGCGCAAGCGAAACGATCGCGCACGAGCGTTGATAGGGCCTTCGCCGGTTTGCGCCACGTGCGGCCGGGTGCGCGGCAATGAGCGTCGGCGCCGAAGCCGGAATAGGCGCCGGATCGCGCCAGCGCTGCGGCGCGCGGATCGGCGGCGCCGATGTCGTGCCCGCTTCAGTGACAAGATGCCAGATCGGCGTCGCGAACGTCAAAACTGGTGTCCCTGGTCAAGTCCACGCCGGCGAGGGTGCAGGTCCGCCCCTTGCTGTCGATCAGACGAGCGTCGAAGCGTCCGCGGGTAACGCCGGTCAATCGCAGGCGCTCGGAGGAATCCCAAACCTTATCCTTGTCATTCAGCACCTGGTTGGGCCCCCAGCCGCGGGTGCCCGCCGGCGCCAGATAGAGCGCCTTGAACTCGGTTGCCGTCGTCAGATTGTAAGCGACCAGACGATCAGCCGCGCCCGCCATCGACGCCGCGATCACCGCCGCACAGAGCGTCGCCCCGGCGATCCACGCCTGTCGCATGTCCTCCCTCCGAATTTCCGCGGACGGTATGACGGCGGCCGCGGCGGGGCAATCCCGATCCCTTCAACCGCCGCTCGAATGGGTCTATGCACCGCTCCTTACTTCGAGGACCGGCATGAGACGATTTTCGCGCGCGGCGATCGCCCTGCTCGGACTGCTGTTCGCAACCCTGGGCGGCTCCGCACATGCCGCCCTTCAACAAGTCCGCGTGGGGGTGATGCAGTCGGGCACCGCGCAATGGGAACTCGACGTGATGCACCATCACGGCCTGGATGCGGCGCAGGGAATCGCCGTGTCCGAGACCGAGCTGGTCGGCAAGGATGCGCCCGCGGTGGCGCTGCAAGCGGGCTCGGTCGATGTCATCCTGACCGATTTCATCTGGGTCTCCCGACAGCGTCGGGCCGGGGCGGATTTCACCTTCGTGCCGCGTCGAGCGCCGTCGGCGCGCTGATGGTGCGCCCCGATGCCGCCGTCACCACGCCGGCGGACTTGCGATCCCGCAAGATCGGTGTCGCCGGCAACGCGGTCGACAAAAGCTGGCTGTTGTTTCGCGCCTATGGACGCCGGATGCTTGGCGCCGATCCGGCGACGGCGATGCAGCCGGTGTTCGGCGTGCCGCCGCTGCTGAACGAGCTGCTGCGGCGCGGCGAGTTGCCGGCGGTGCTCAATTTCTGGAACTATGCCGCGCGGCTGAAGGGCATCGGCTTCGTCGAGTTGCTCTCGGTCAAGCAGATGATGGCGGCGCTCGGGATGGCTCGATGATGTGCCGCTGCTCGGCTGGGTGTTCTCCGAGAAATGGGCGGCGGCGCATCCGGGCGTCATGCAGGATTTCGTGCGCGCCTCGGTCGCCGCCCAAGATATCCTGGCGACTTCCGACCAGGAATGGAACCGGATCAGACCGCTCACGCGCGCCGAGAACGAGGCGATGCTGATTGCGCTGCGCGAGCGCCTACCGCGCCGGCATCGTGAAACATGAGCCGAGGGCGAGGAGGTGGGCGCCGAACAGCTGTTCCATCTGCTGGCGGAGATCGGCGGCGAGGAGGTTACGGGCGGTAGCGCCGAGCTGGCTCCGGGCACGTTCTGGTCCGGCGTTCAGTTCTGATCGGCCATGGGCCGGCTTCCTGCGCATCCGCGCGACGCGGGCGCTCTCGGTCGTCCTCCTGCTGGCTGCGTGGGAGATCGCGGCCGTCCTTGCTCGCCGACCGTATTCTGCCGACGCCGGGCGCCGTGCTGGCGCGGCTGATCGCCGAGGCCGGGTCGGGCGAGTTGCCGCGCCAGGTCGCCATTACCTTGGCGCGGGTCGCCGCGAGCTTCATCCTGGCCATGCTGGTCGGAACTCGTGCTCGGCATTGCGATGGGATGCGAGCCGGCGGATGAACCTGCTGCTGGACGCACCGCTGATGGTGGCGCTGAACATGCCGGCGCTGGTCATCATCATTCTGGTTTTCGTCTGGGTCGGGCTGAACGAATTCGCCATCGTGCTGGCGGTGGCACTGAACAAGATCCCGACCGTGATCGTCAGCGTGCGCGAGGGCGCGCGTGCGATCGACAACGAATTGCTTCAGGTCGGTCGGGCCTTCGGTCTGCGCCGCCGCCGGATCTTTCTGCGGCTCTATTTGCCGCAGCTCTATCCCTATCTGATGGCGGCGACGCGCAACGGCATCGCGCTGATTTGGAAGATCGTGCTGGTGGCGGAGCTGATCGGCGCCAGCAGCGGCGTCGGTTTCAAGCTCGGCACGTTCTTTCAGTTTTTCGATATCGCCAGCGTGCTCGCCTACACCGCCGTGTTCATCGGCATCTTCGCGCTGCTGGAGGGGCTTTGGTGCTGCGTCCGCTGGAGCGTCGGTTGGCCGGCTGGCGCGCATGAGCCTTCTCGATGCGGTGGTCGAGAGGAAGGACTACCGCGTGCCCGGCGACCGGGCGCAGCCTGACCGTGCTGAGCGATGTCCGGCTGCTGCGTGCAACCGGGGGAGTTCGTGTGCATCCTGGGACCCGTCCGGCTGCGGCAAGACGACGCTGCTGCATATCCTCGCCGGATTGGATGCGGATTTTGCGGGAAGGGTCGCATTCGGCGGCGCCGCCGCACCCCGGCTCGGCGTCATGTTCCAGACCCCGCGGCTGATGCCATGGCTCAGCGTGCGCGCGAATCTGCTTCTGGTCGCCGACGCCGCCGCGCGGGCGGAGCGGCCGGATCGATGCGTTGCTGCGCGCCGTGCGGCCTGGAAGCATTTCGCGGACGAGCTTTCCCGGCAAGCTGTCGGGCGGGATGCAGCGGCGCGTTTCGTTCGCTCGTGCCTGCCTCAACCGGCCCGATCTGTTGCTGCTGGACGAACCGTTCGTCTCGCTCGACGCGCCGACAGCGGCGGCGCTGCGCGAGTGGCTGGTGACGAATGGCAAGCGGCAGCGAGCAGCGTCGTCTGCCTGACGCATGATCTGCGCGAGGCGCTCGCTTTGGCCGACCGCGTCCTGTTCCTCTCTCCCCGGCCCGGCCATGTGGTGCTCGAGCATCGCGTCGATCTGCCACGCCCGAGGGGCATCGACGATCAGGCGATTGCGCGCCTAGCGCGATGCTCTATTGGCGCGCTGGCCTAACCTGCTGTCAGGGGAGGCGGCATCGCCGGCGTGACGCCGATGCGGCGATAGACGAAGGCGGGCGGCGCTTCGCGCGGCTCCCGCACGGCGTCGGTCGAGCAGCGCATGATGCGGCGACTTGCCGCAGGCCGGATCGGTGGCAGCGGCGTCGCCCAGCAGCGCGAACGCCTGACATCGGCACCCGCCCCAGTCGATCTCTCGGCGATCGCACCCGGCGCAGGGCGCCGGCATCCAGTCGGTGCCGCGAAACCGATTGAAGGCGTCGGAATCGCGCCAGATTTCGGCAAGCGCGTGCTTGCGCACCGAGGGGAAGTCGAAGCCGGGAAGGCTTTCGGCGGCGTGGCACGGCAGCACGCAGCCCGATCGGATTGACGGTGAGGAAGCGCCGCCCCCAGCCGCCCATGCAGGATTTCGGCAGGCGGGCGTAGTAGTCCGGCACCACGTAGTCGATCACCAGCGCGCCCTGCATGGCGCGCGCGCGCGCGCTCCACCTCCGCCGTCGCCGCGTCCAGTTGCGCGCGCGACGGCAGCAGACGCCGCGCGGTTCGCCAGCGCCCAGCCATAGTATTGCACATGCGCGACCTCGATCCGCGCGGCGCCGAGACGCGGCCGCCATGTCGAGCATCGCCCCGAGCTGGCTCGAGATTCTGCCGATGCACCACCAGGTTGACCGTGAGCGGCATTCCGGCTCGCCGCACCATCGCCGCGACCGCCCGCTTCTTGGCCTGCGCCCCTTGCATGCCCGCGACCCGATCGCCGTTGGCGTCGTCGGCGTCCTGAAAGCTGATCTGGAACGTGATCGAGCCCGGCCTCGGAAAGCTCGTTCACCCGGCGCTCGTCCAGCGGTATCGCCGATGTGATCAGGTTCGTGTAGAGGCCGACCGCGACGGCGTGGCGCACCAGATCCGCCAGATCGCGTCGTGCCGCCGGCTCGCCACCGGAGAGATGCACCTGCAAGACGCCCATTCCGGCCGCCGCCGTGAGCACCTCTCGCCATTCCGCGGCGCTGAGCTCGCCGTTCGCCGCTCCAAGCCCGACGGGGTTGGAGCAGTAAGGGCATTGCAGCGGGCAACGATGCGTAAGCTCGGCCAGCAGGGCCAATGGCGGTTCGGGGTCATCTGGTTGACATTGCGGAAACTTTGCCGGACCCGGGGCGGCCGGCGAACCAATAAGCGCCATAAGCGCGGTGGTGCTTATACGTCCTATTGCTTTCCCGCTCGGCCGCGGCGCTGGAATCGTGCATGACCGCGCGCCGGATCGTTTGGCGGGCGATGTGTGGGGAGTATCATCATGGCGTGGCGTAAACCGAAGGTTGTGGAAATTGCGGTCGGCTGCGAAATCAACGCATATGGCTGCGCCGTCGTTTGACTACCCGAGGCGTTCCGGGTGACGCCCGGAACGCCTCTCATCCATGTTCAACCTCAACCAGCTCCGCATCTTCGTCGCCGTCGCGCACACCCGCTCGCTGACCCGGGCCGCCAAGTTGCTCGATCTGACGCAGCCCTCGCTGTCGCAGCACATCGCCAAACTCGAGGAATCGGTCGGCCAATCGCTTGTTCGAACGCGGGCGCGGCCAATTCGATCTCACCGACGTCGGACAATTCCTCTACCGTCACGCCGAGATCATCGTGGCCGAGATCGACGCCGCGATGGCGGGGCTCGACGCGCATGCCAAGGGCGTGCGCGGCGTGCTGTCGGTCGGCGCCCTGAGCTCCATCGCCCGCAACCTGTTTCCGTCGGTGCAAGTCGCAATTGGCCGAGCGCTTCCCCGATCTGGAGTTGGACGTGCACGAGTTGGCACCCGGCGAGGCCGTCGAGCTGCTCTACACGCGGCGCCTGACCGTCGCCGTCGTCGCCGCCGGGTCGGTCGCGAGCAGCAGCCTCTCCTTCGCGCAAACCGATGTGTTCTCGGATCCGTACGTGTTGGCGGTGCCGCGGCAGCTCGATCTTTCCCGGGTGGCGAATCCCGCCAGCGCAGCTCGATGTGCGCGCGCTGCGCACGTTGCATGGTGCGGTCCTGTTCACCTTCGGCACCCAGCATCAGCTGCGCATCAGTGACTGGTATCAGCGCTGCCTTCCGGGGCACCGCGTGGTCGGCCGCGTGCGTTCCTACGAGTTCGCGCTGTCGATGGTGCAGGCCGGGCGCGGGGTGGCGATCGTGCCGGCGCTGAGTGCCCGCATCGGCGCCGATATCGGCTACGACGTGAGACTTTATGAAGCGGGTTTGGAGCCGCGGCGCATCGTCGCGATGGTCCCCTCGCAATACCGAACCACCGAGCCGCAGGCGAGCTTCGTCGCCGGGCTTCGCGCCGCCGGCGATGCGCTGAGACTGCCGGCGGTCGAGCCTGCGCCGCCGTTCCTGCGCGCGGCTCCGCTCAACGCGGCGTAGCGTCCTCCAGCAGCGCCTTGTCGGCGAGGTCCTGGAGCAGCGCCACCACGTCGCCCGCGATCTCCTCGCGGGGCGCCCCGAAGCTATGTGCGAGTTCGTCCACGATCGCCTCGACCGAGCGCACCCCATCGACGCGCTTCAGCACTTCGACGGCGATCTCGTCGGGCATCAGGATACGCTCGGGCGCCAGGATCACCCAGGCTTGGCGGGCGGCATCGAACCGCAGGCGGGTGCCGCGCGGGAAACCCGGAATCGATGCGGCGCCGATGATCGGGCGTTCGCGCGCCATCACTGATCGGACGGCACGAAGGCGCCCGGCGAGACGTGCTTGGGCGAGACGTAAGCGTGCCATAACGCGTCCATCTGCACCCACAGGACGTCGCATTTGAAGCGCAGCGCCGCCAGCACGCCCTCCTGCTCGGCGCGGGTGCGCGCGTGCTGCTTGCAGTAATCGAGCGCGAATTGCACGTCTTGCGGTGCTTGCGTCAGCCGGGGCTCGAAGTAGCTCAGCGTGTTGCGGTCGATGAAGTCGTAATTGGCGAGCATCCCGGACACGCGTTCGGCGATGATCCCGGGCGAGAACATCTCGGTCAGCGACGACGCGACGGCATCGAGCAGCGACTGGTCGCGCACGAAGATCACGTAAGCATCCACGGCAAACCGCGTCGCCGGCAGCAATCCTTTCGTCGATGCCACGTAATCGCGATCGAGCCCGACGCCCTCGGCAAGGCGCAGCCAGCGTTCGATGCCGCCGGGTTTGCTGCCGTCGCCGTCATGGTCGATCAGGCGCGAACGCCAGGCGCGACGCAATTGCGAGGTCGGCAGCCGGGCGATCAGGGTCGCATCCTTCGCCGGAATCCTTACCTGGTAGTAGTAGCGGTTGAGCGCCCAGGCCTGGATCTGCCCGCGCGTTAACTGGCCGCCGGACATGCGCTTATGAAACGGGTGCTTGTCGTGGTAGCGTTCGGCGCCGATGGCGCGCAGCGCCGCCTCCAGTTCATCGGGGCTCATTGCCGCGGCGGCTTCGGTCACAGCGTGATCTCCATCCCGTCATGGGCTACCTCCCAGCCGGCTTCGACCACGATCGCGCGTTCGCGCGAGTCGTCGAGCAGCACGGGATTGCTGTTGTTGATGTGGATCAGAACCTTCCGGCGCACGCCGAGGTCGCGGAACGCCGCCAGCGTCCCGTCCGGATCGGCAAGGCTCATGTGCCCCATGCGCTTGCCGGACTTGTCGCCCGAGCCCTCGCGGATCATCTCGTTATCGGTCCAGAGTGTGCCGTCGAAGAACACCAGAGAGGCGCCGCGCAGCCGCTCGGCGAGCGCGGCGGTGAAACGCGCGCAACCGGGGATGAAGATGCAGACGGCGCCCCCGGCATCGGACACCGCCAACCCGGCGGTATCCTCGGCTTCGCCTCGGGTCCGCGCCGGCGCGTTCCAGGTAGAGGGGGACCTTTCCGGGCACCGCGAACAACTCGGCGACTAACCCGCCGGGCAGGGCGAACGGACGATCAAGCGCGACGCTCAGCCGTGTCACGGTCTCGCTCGCCAGCGCGTCGAAGATCGGATTGGCGCGCAGAACCGCCTGCACGCGCTCGGTGGCGAACAGGGAGAAGGCCTGACGCTCGCGCAGATGCAGCAGCCCGGCGACGGCGTCGATCTCGCCGCCGGTCAGGATCACCGCGGCAAGCGGCGAATGTCGCAGCCCGTGCCGCGGATGCAAGGCCGCATTGGCTTCGATCTGCTGGCGCAGATCGGGACTGGCGTTTACGAGCACCCAATTCTCGTCATCGCCGGAGACGGCGACGGAGCATTGCGTCCGGGCGCGCGCGGCCGGGTCGCCCGCACGCGCGCGCCGGCAGGCCTGGTTGTTGGCATTCCATTGCGGGAAACCCGCCGCCCGCCGCCGAGCCGAGGACCAGAAGCCGCATCGCGCTTCAGCGCAGCATCTCGTTGAACTGCATGACCGGCTCGACGTCGGTGAATTTCGGGATGTCGCCCAGCACCTCATTGCCGTGCTGCGCCGCCGCCTTCTGAAACTCGTCGAGCGAGCCGAACGTCAGTAGCGCGATCAGCTGATATGTGCCGCCGCCGCTCGGGGCACCGACGCAGCGCAGCAGCTCGATCTTCTTAAGCCCGAGCGGTTCCCACAATGACTTCACCAGCGGGATATGCCGATGCGTGTAGTAATTCATATCGAAGCGCTTGCCCGGATCCGCCGGATACAGAACGGATACGATCATTCGGGTCTCCTTCACGTGCACGCCGCCGGCCGGCAGCACGGAAGTTGCCGGCAGCGCTGAAGTCTAGGAGCCCGTCAGCAAGCTCGCCAGTAGCCGTCGGAGCGCAATTTCAGACCCGCGCCGGTTCCGCCTCCGCCCGCAACTCGGCGACCCCGGCCAAACGCAATCCCCTCGCATAGTTCTCGCGATCGCTATCGCGCACGAAGGGCGCGCTGCGCAGAAAACGCTCCACCGTGAAATCGGGCTCGACGGCGCACAGGCGGTGCAGCGCGACCTGCGCTTCGCCGCGCTTGCCGAGATGGCCCAGAGCGGCGAGATACGGCTTGAACCCGGCCGAGAGCAGCGGGTTCATCTGCGTCGCCGCCCGTCCGGCGGCCACCGCGGCCTCGAAGTCGCGCTTCAGCAACTGCACGACGGCGAAGAACCCGTCGAAGATGAAGGCGTGCGGATCCACCGGCGACAATCGCTTGTAATGCCCGAGCTGCCGCTCGGCCTCCTGCACGTCACCCAAATACGCCAGGGTCATCGCCCCGAGTGCTCGGGCCGTGGCCAGATTGGGGTTGAGTGCCAGCGCGCGGTCGTGGAGTGCCGCCGCCTCTTCCGGCTCGCGATCGAGAAAGGCGCGGACATGCCCGGCGATGGTCAGCGCCACGGCATCGAACGGGTCGAGCTGGACCGCACGCTGGGCGCGCTTGCCCGCTTGGGCCCTGGCGATCTTCTCGTCCGCCGCCCATCCCTGGCCGACTTCAAGGACATGCCAATAGGCCGACCAGGCGTGCGCGGGCGCGCAGTCGGGTTCCAGCCGGATGGCGCGGTCCAGCAATTCGCCCGCCTCCGCGAACGGCTCGCGCTCCATGCGATGGACCAGCGGCAACCCGCGCAGCACGAGATCGTGGACGGCGTCGCCGCCAACCGGATGGGCGGCCGCGCGCCTGGCCTCGAGACGCAGAATCTCGGCGTCGATCCCGGCCGCCACCTCGGCCGCGATCTCGTCCTGCAGATCGAGCAGGTCGGTCGCTTCACGGTCGAACCGATGCGCCCAGACCACCTGGTTTCCGGCGCCCAGATCGAGCAGCCGCGCGGTGATCCGCAGCCGCTCGCCCGCTCGCCGGATCGAGCCGTCGAGCAGGAAGTCCAGCCCGAAGCTGCGCCGGATCGCCTCCTCGTCGCGGCTCTCCGCCGCGAAGCGCGCCAGCGCATTGGAGGACACCACGGAACGCCAGCGGAACCGCGACAACGCGGTGGTGATCTCCTCGCCGAGCCCCGACGAGGTATGCACGTCCTCCTGGCTCGCGCCGGGAAACAGGAACGGCAACACGCCGACATGCACGCCGCGGCGCGCCGGATCGGAGGCAAGCTCCGCACCCGCGGCCCGCTCGGAAGCGGGCTCGGAGGGTCGAGCCGGCAGCCGCGCGGGCGCAGCGGCGCCCGAGGGGCCGCGAATTTCGGCCAGCAGCTTCTGCGTCTCGGTCGAAGGCGCGGCATCGAGCAGGTCCGCGAGAACACCGCGGCAGCGATCATAGGCCTGGATCGCCATTCCCCGCTCGCCGCGCGCGGCGTGCGCGCGCATCAGCGCCCGCCAGGCGCCCTCGTGCGCGCGATCGATCGCCAACAGGCGCTGCGCCGCCGGAATCGTGTGATCCGGGTCGCCCTGCCCGCGCAACAGCTCCTCCGCCAGCGCCCGGCCCCGATCGCGCAGCCGCTCACGCTCGGTCGTCAGCCAGATGTCGAACGCCGGGTCGGCGCCATCGAGGTCTTCCAGCAAGTCGCCGTCGAGGAGCGACAGCGGGCCCGGCTGCTGGACGGTGGCGCGCATCACCTCCTCGACGTCCAGCCAGACCGCGGCGGGGCGGATCGACAGGTGATCGCGCGTGACCACGAGCACGTCGGCCCCGGCGGGAGCCAGCGCTTCCGAAAGCCGGTGGATCTCCTGGCGCAGCGACGCGCGGGCCTGCTCCTCGGGCCGACGGCTCCACAGCAGCTCGGCAAGCCTCCCCCGCAAGGCCGGCCGGGGCGCCGACATCGCCACCACCGCCAGCAACGCGCGGGTCTTTCGTCCCGGCGGCAGCACGCTCTGCGAAGCCGTCCAGGCTTCCATCTGACCGATGAGACGCAGCCGCAGAACAGCGCCTCGGGCCGGCGGGGGGCTGGTCCGAGTCGGATTACGCTCAAGTGTATTTGAGGTCATGCCCCGACTTTTGCCCATCCCGGTTGCAGACGCAAGCGTGCATACACGCTTTCAGGCAGAAGTCCGGCCTTTATATCGCGGCTTCGGCGAAAATCGGCCGAACGTCACCCTTCCAGACGGTCCGGTAGCGGGCAAGCCAATGCTCGGCTTGTCCGGGCGCTCCGGCCGCGATGGCGTGCAGCGGATCGAGATACGGGCGCTCGTCGCGCCGGCCGAGGCCCGGGCGAGCCCGGGCCCGCAGCCCGTCATCGGCGAGGGCGAGCACATCGCGCGCCAACCCGCCGAGCCGCCGTCCCCGGAACGGCGCGGCCAGCCCGAGGCGCGGCACCGCCTGGCGCAGCGCCACCACCTCCTCCCAACTGACGCCGCGCAGCAGCGCCAGCGCCGCTTCGAGCGTCGCCTCGTCGTAGAGAAGCCCGACCCACAGCGCCGATTGCGCAACCATCATCGCCGGGGTGCCGGCATCGGCGCCCCGCATCTCCAGGAACCGCTTGATGCGCACATCGGTGAAGGCGGTGGTGATGTGGTCCGCGAAGTCGCCGATGCGTCGCCTCGACCCCGGCCAGATTGTGCAGCCGCCCGGACATGAAGGCACGGAAAGAGGCCCCGGCGACATCGACATAGGCGCCGTCCCGGTAGACGAAGTACATCGGCACGCTGTCCACCAGCCACTCCGCATAACGCTCGAAGCCGAAGCCCTCCTCGAACATCGCCGCCGGGATCCCCGAGCGGTCATTGTCGGTGTCGGTCCAGATCTGCGCGCGGTAGCTGAGAAAGCCGTTCGGCCGGCCGAGGGTGAAGGGGGAATTGGCGAACAACGCGGTCGCCAGCGGTTGCAGCGCCAGCGAGACCCGCAGCTTGCGCAGCATATCGGCCTCGGAGGCGAAGTCGAGATTGACCTGGACGGTGCAGGTCCGCGTCATCATGTCGAGGCCCAGGCCGCCGACCTTCGGCATGTAACCGCGCATGATCGCGTAACGACCCTTCGGCATCCATGGCATCGCCTCGCGCGCCATGGTCGGGTGAAAGCCGAGCGGGGCGAAGCCGAGCGAAAGCGGCTCGGCGGCGGCGCGAACGGCGGCGAAGTGGGCGTCGAGCTCGGCGCTTGTTTCGTGCAACGTGTCCACCGGCGCGCCCGACAACTCCAGCTGGCCGGCCGGTTCGAGCGAAACCGAGGCGCCTTGGCGCAGACGCAGCCCGATCGGGTTGCCACGATCGAGAATCGGCTCCCCCTCGGGGGCAAGGCTCGCCAGTAGTTCCCGGATCGAGCCCCGGCGCCCCGGCGCCGGTTCGTAAGCCGGCGGCGCCAAATCGGCATGGCGGAAACCGAACTTCTCATGCTCGGTGCCGATGCGGAACGCCTCCGGCGGCTTGCAGCCGGCGGCGAGATAATCGGCCAACTGGCGCACCGACGCGATCGGCGTGTTGTCGGCGTCTCCGGGGTTGGACATCGGGTACGGGGTCTCGCGGTTGCGGGCCAAGTATTCAGTCGGGTTGCGGCGCCTGCAACAGCGCCAGGCCAACGATGGCGGCGGTCTCGGCGCGCAGCACGCGCGCGCCGAGACTGACCGGCGCAACAAGGGGATGCGCGTCGAGCGCGTCAAGCTCCGCCGTCGTGAAACCGCCCTCGGGGCCGACCAGCAACGCCGCCGGCCCGGAGGTCGAAGGCGGCGCCGCGCCGGGGCGGCGCGCGATCGCCGTAAACAGCTTTCGCTCCGGCCAGGCGCCGAGCACATCGGACAGCCGGCGCGGGGCGTGAACCGCCGGGATGGTCAGCCGCTCGCTCTGCTCGGCCGCCTCGATCGCGATCGCGCGCAACCGATCGGTGTTCACGCGCGCGGCATTGGTCCGCGCGGTCAGCACCGGCAGCAGCGCCGAGGCGCCAAGCTCGGTCGCCTTCTGCACCAACAGATCGGTGGCATCGCGCTTCAGCAGCGCGAACAGCAGCCACAGATCGGGTTCGGACGCTTGCCGCCGGGCGAGAGCCTCGATCCGCAGCTCCGCCCGGTCGCGCCTCACCGTCGTCAGGCGAGCCAGGAACTCGCCGTCGCGGCCGTTGAACAGGCGGACGCCATCGCCCGGCCCGCATCGCATGACGGTGCCGAGATAGTGCGCTTGCCGCGGCCCGGCGCTGACCTGCAAGCCTTCGGCGAGCGGGGCGTCCAGGAACAGGCGGATGTCCGGCATGTTGACCCCGCGGGAACGGCGCACAGATGTAGCGCCTATGTCCGCGCACACCGACATCGCCGCCGAGGGCTGGATCGCGCGCTTGCCAGCCGTTTGCCGCCCCTATGCGCTGCTGGCGAGGCTCGACCGGCCGATCGGGATTTGGCTGCTGTTCCTGCCCGGACTGTGGGGCATCCTGCTGGCGCGCCCGGCCCCCGCGCGGGCGGCTTGGCTGGTGCTGCTGTTCGCCCTCGGCAGCGTGGTGATGCGCGCCGCCGGCTGCGTGGTGAACGACCTTTGGGACCGCGACATCGACCGCAAGGTGGCGCGCACCGCCGCCCGACCGCTGGCCAGCGGCATGCTGCGTCCGCGCGCGGCGCTGGCGTTCCTGGTCGCGCTCCTGCTGGTCGGGTTGGCCATCCTGCTCGCGCTCGGACCGCTGGCCCGGGCGCTTGGGCGCGGCGTCGCTGATCCTGGTCGGGCTGTATCCGCTGGCCAAGCGGGTAACGTGGTGGCCGCAACTGGTGATGGGCTTCACCTTCGGCTTCGGCGCCCCGCTCGGCTATGCCGCCGCCGGGGGCCGGATCGACGGCGCCTGGGGAGCGCTCTACGCGGCGGCGATCCTCTGGGATTTGGGTTTCGACACGATTTACGCCCATCAGGACCGCGAGGACGACGCGCTGGCCGGGGTCAAGTCCACCGCGCGGCTGTTCGGCGAGCGAACCCGACCATTTCTCGCCGTCTGCTACGCTCCTCGCGCTGGGGGCGCTGGTCGCGGCCGGATGGCTCGCGGGGCTCGGCGCCTCGTTCTGGCCGCTTCTGGTCCTCCCCGCCGGCCTGCTCTTCTGGCAGGTGCTGCGGCTCGACATCCACGACCCGGCGCTGTGTTTGCGGCTGTTTCGGCTGAACCGCGAGGGCGGGCTCGCGATGGGCTCGCGATCCTGGCGGGCTGGTGGTGAACGCAATGTCCGACGCAATTCGCCCGCTTCGTGCGCGCAAACACGGTGATCGCGCGCGCCGAGCTGGTGCCGGAGATCGCGCTGCATCTGGCGACCGAGATCACGCCGATCTGGCAGGCGACCGAGGCCTGGCTCGCCGAACGCAACGTCGATCCGCCTTTTTGGGCCTTCGCCTGGCCGGGAGGGCAAGCGCTGGCGCGACATATTCTGGATCACCCGGAGCTGGTAGCCGGCAAACGCGTCCTGGACTTCGCCGCTGGTTGCGGGATCGCCGCCCTTGCCGGCGCGATGGCCGGCGCCCGGTCGGTGGAGGCTGCGGAAATCGACCCTCTCGCGGTCGCCGCCATCGGCCTGAACGCCGCCGCCAATGCGCTTATGGTCAAGGCCCTGTCGGGCGACATCGTGGGCACCGCCTGCCGCTGGGACGTGATCCTGTGCGGCGACGTCTGCTACGAGGCGCCGATGACCGCGCACATCCTCCCCTGGCTGCGGGCGATGGCTGCCCGGGCGGAGGTATGGCTGGCGGACCCGGGGCGCGCCTATCTTCCGGACGCCGGGCTGACAGCCTTCGCCCGGTACATGGTGCCGACCACCCTGGAGCTGGAGGACCGCCCGGAGCGAGCGGTGGCGCTGTATAAAATCGATCGGCCGAGCGGTTCGCGACCGAACCCGTTTGCGCCTGACCCCATTATATTGCATGATACCGATCAAACCGTCCGGAGAACGGAATGAGGCATTCCCACCCGCCCGATCGCTACGCCGCGCTCCGGCTAGACAGCCAGCTCTGCTTCGGTCTCTATGCGGCCGCCAACGCGATCGTGCGCGCCTATCGGCCGCTGCTGGCCGAGCTGGGCGTCACCTACCCGCAATATCTCGTGCTGATGTCGCTGTGGGAGGCCGATCGGCAGACCGTCTCCGAGATCGGGCGCTGCCTCATGCTCGACTCCGGCACGCTCACGCCACTGCTCAAGCGCATGGAAGCCGCCGGCCTGGTCGATCGCCGCCGTCGCCGCAGCGACGAGCGCGAGGTGGAGATCGCTCTTACCGAACGGGCGCAGCAGCTGCGCGACCGCGCCCTCGACGTGCGCGCCGACATCGTTCGCCAGCTCGGCATGACCGAACCCGAGATCGGCACCCTCCGCGATCACCTGAACGGCGTCCTGAGCGCGCTCGATAGCCATCCGGGCAACGGCCACACCGGCGCGGTCAGCGCGACCCCTGCCGCCACCGCCCGCGCTTAACGGGGACGAGGCGAACCCGCGCGACGTCATCACCGGCGCCATGATCGTCCTCGGGCTGATATCCGGCACCTCCATTGACGCGATCGACGTCGCCGCCGCCGAATTTGCATGGCGGGGCGACATTGTCGCGTTGCGCCCGCTCGGACATCGCGAGCATCCCTGGCCGGAAGCGACCCGCGCCCGCCTGCTCGCCACCTTGCCGCCCGCGCAGACGAGCTTGGCGGAAATCTGCGCGCTCGATGTGCTGGTCGGCGAGGCGTTCGCGGCGGCGGCGATGTCGGCGAATGCCGAATTCGCTGCCGGGGGTGCCGCGCTCATCGCCTCGCACGGGCAGAACCTTTTCCACCGGGTTGAGGGCGAGAAGGCCACGGGCACCTTGCAGATCGGCCAGCCCGCGTGTCTGGTGGAGGCGACCGGGCTGCCGGTCATTTCGGATTTTCGCGCCCGCGACGTTGCCGCCGGCGGCCAAGGGGCGCCGCTCGCCAGCACGCTCGACGCGCTCTGGCTCGCCGATCCGTCCGGTGCGCGGCGCGCGGCGCTGAACCTCGGGGGGATCGCCAATCTCACCGTGGTCGGCGCGCCCGGCGCGCCGGTTCTCGCCTTCGACACCGGCCCGGCGAGCTGCCTGCTCGACGCCGAGGCCGCGCGCCTGAGCGCCGGCGCGCGCTCCTGCGACCGCGACGGCCGGTTGGCACTGGCCGGGCGGGTGCGCGACGATTTGCTGATGCGGCTGCTGGCCGAACCCTACTACGCCCGCCCCGCGCCCAAATCGACCGGACGCGAACTCTTTCACACCGATTATGCGCGCGAGGCGATGGCGGGACTGTCGGTCTCCGATGCCGACCTGATGGCGACGCTGACCGAACTGACCGCGGCAACCGCCGCCGACGCTTGCCGCGCGCACCGCGTGGTGGAAGTGATCGCGTCGGGCGGCGGCATCCGCAACCCGGCCCTGCTCGCGGCGCTGCGCCGGCGGCTCGCGCCGATTCCGCTCGCCACCAGCGACACCCGCGGCCTGCCGTCCGACGGCAAGGAGGCGTATCTGTTCGCGCTCCTCGGCTTCCTCACCTGGCACTCCATTCCCGGCGTCCTGCCCGGTGCCACCGGTTCGCGCGCCGCCCGCGTCCTCGGCCGCATCAGCCCCGGGAACGCACCGCTGCGGCTTCCGAAGCCGGCGGCGCCGCCGCGCCGGCTGATCATCGAACGCTGAGGCGTTCAGTCGCGCGCCGGCTCGGCCCGCATCTCGGTGAACACCTTGCGCGCCACGATCAGCGCTTCGCGGACCAGCGGCAGGCCGCAATAGCCGGAGACGTGCAGCAGGCTTTCGACCAGCTCGTCCTCGCTCCAGCCTTCGCGGCGGGCCATGCGGATGTGGATCGCCAACTCCGCCTCGCGGCCCATCACGGTATCGGAGATCACGCAAATGAGCGTCCGAGTCTTCACGTCGAGGCCGGGACGGGTCCAGAGGCCGCCGAACACGTTCTCGACCGAGATCTCGGCGAACTTCTTCATGATCGGGTCGTCGTACACCGTGCGGTCGATGCGATCGGCATAGGCTTCGCCCATCAGCCGCCGGCGCATCGCGCGGCCCTGTTCCATTCGGGTCGATCCGCTCATCGCTGCTACTCCGGCAGAGTGTCGCCGGAGCCGCCGAACGGCGCCGGGAAATCCTTGAACTTCGGCAACCCGTCAGGGATCGCCAAAACCTTTTCGCCGTAGTTGATGTGCAAGGTGGGCGCGAACGGGAAACTCGGAATGGTGGCGGCGAACACGTCCACCATGCCGAAGGTCGGATGCCTGCCGAGGACGTGGCCCCCGCACAGGCGGCACCACTGCCGGTGACTAACCTCGGTCTTGGCGTAGCTGCCGAGATGCTCCTCGCCCTTGGTGACGGTGACGTTCTCCGGCTTCCAGAGCGTGAAGGCGTTGACCGGCGAGGCCGACCAGCCGCGGCAGGAGTCGCAATGGCAATAGCCCATCACCTCCGGCTGATTGCGAACCTCGACGGTAACGGCGCCGCAGAAGCAGCCGCCGGTATAGGTGTCGGCCATCCTTTCCTCCTTTCTAAACGTCCACGACGATGTACTCCCGCTCGACCGAAACCGGCACGGTTTCGGCGACGAACGGCCCTCTCGCCAATGTCTCGCCCGGCTCGACGCGCACCTCGTAGGTGCGCGCCTTCACGCCCTCGGGCTGGCACCATGATTGCCCGGTGCGGATGTCGAACTCCCAGCCGTGCCAAGGGCAGCGCAGCATCTCGCCGCGCCGCGCCAACCGATACGCCCCCGGTCGGTCCGCCTCCATCGCCGCAAACAGCCGGCCGCGGCAGAGCGGCGCGCCCTCGTGCGGGCAGCGGTTGAACAGCGCGAAGTATTCGCCGTTGACGAAGAAGACGCCGATCTCGCGCCCCTTCGCGGTGACGATCTTGCATCCGCCATCGGCGATGTCGCCTACGGCGGCGACGATGTGGCGGGTCATGCGCCACCCTCACCCGGCGTGCTAGTAGCCGAAATCATCGGACGGTGAAACGCCTCCGCCGTGTCCGTCATCGCGAGCCGCCTCTTGGCGGCGTGGCGATCCAGGCGGGCGGTGCAGTGCAGCGACCCTGGATCGCCACGGCGCTGCGCGCCTCGCGATGACGATCCCGGGCGACCCACGTTCCACTGGTGCCGGGTGCTAGCGCACGCCGACCTCTCCCGTGAGGCGGGAGCGATGTCAGCTTCGCTCACTTCACCTCTCCCGCCTTGCGAGAGAGGTCGCCGCGCGTTAGCGGCGGGTGAGGGCGTCACCCGAGGCCGTAGAACGCCAGCGCGTTGTCGCGGAAGATCGCGCGCCTGCCGGCTTCCGGCAGTTTCACCTTGAAGGCGTGGCGCGGGTCGTCCTGGTCCCAGTGCGGGTAGTCGGTGGAGAACATCACCCGATCCCAGCCGATCCATTCGATCGTCGCCAGCAGATCGTCCGGCCTTTCCGGCTCCTCGATCGGCTGCGTCGTCACCCACACATGCTCGCGGATATATTCCGAAGGCGCGCGCCTGAGGTGCGGCACCTCCTCGCGCAGCCGCTTCCAATGCTTGTCGAGCCGCCAGCCGAGCGAGGGCAGCCAGGCGAACCCGCCCTCCACCAGCACCACACGCAGCCCGGGAATGCGCTCGAACACGCCCTCGACGACCAGCGACGTGACCAGCGCCTCCATGCTCTGCACGTAGCTGTGGTGCTCCTCGTGATAGAACGACGGCCAGCCGCCGGGCGTCGATGCGTGCCCGCTGGTGCCGCCGAGATGCAGCGCGATCGGAAAGCCGTTGGCGGCGCACGCCTCCAGCAGCTTCCAGTAGCGTCGCCGTCCCAGCGGCTCCAGTCCGCGCGGCGGCATCTGCACCTGGACGAAACGCTTATCGCCGGCGCGCTTCTCGATCTCGGCGATCGCCGCCTCCTGGTGCTCGACCGGCACCTGCACCGAGGCCTTCAGGCGCGGCTCGCGGGCGCACCAGTCGTGCGCCTGCCACTCGTTCACCGCCGCGCACATGGCGGCGCCGAACTCGAGATTGCGCTCGTCGGAGCTACGGCCGACCAGCGGCAGGACCACCCCGTAGGCGGCGCCGAACGCATCGAGCAGCTGCGCGCGGACGAAATCGAGGTCGGAACCCGGGATGCCGCCGCCGGGCGGCCACGCATCGACGCGCATTCCGACTTCGGGCGACATGCGCGGATACTGTGCGGTTCCGGCGAGCGGCTGACGCGACCGCCCGCCGATGCTGCGCCGATGCGCGCGCCAGCGTTCCGACAGATAGGGATCGAAGTCGGCGCCGCCTTTGCGCGGATAGAGATGGACGTCGCAATCGACATAGCCGAGCAGGCTTTGATTGCCGAGGTCGGGCTCGCGCTCCAGCACCGTCACCGTCATCGCATGCACTCCTTAGTCGGAAAGCCGCGGATAGGTCCGCAGCGGATTGTCGATCGAAATCTTCCGCGCCAGCTCGGGATGCAATCCGTCGGGCAGCGCCTCGGCGCCGTCGAAATGCCAATGCGGGTAGTCGGTCGCGAACAGCAACAGCTCGTCGGAGCCGATCTCCTCCAGCACGCGGTCGAGCTGACCGGCTTGC
The DNA here is from genome assembly GCA_963762525.1 of uncultured Pseudomonadota bacterium. Taxonomy (GTDB): domain Bacteria; phylum Pseudomonadota; class Alphaproteobacteria; order Acetobacterales; family Acetobacteraceae; genus DATFDN01. The sequence continues at coordinate 427,757 of CAVXKT010000004.1, read as the reverse complement.
GGCGGCGTGTCGAAGGGCTGGATGGTCAGGCGCACATGCTCGCGCAGATACTCCGAAGGCGGGCGCTTCAGCCACGGCACCTCGGCCCGCACGCCGCGCCAGGTCTTGTTGGCGCGCCAGATCCAGGCCGGCAGCCAGCTCACCCCGGACTCGATCAGCACCACGCGCAAGCCGCGGAAACTCCACGAACACGCCCTCGGCGATCAGGCTGTTGAGCGCCCCGGCGAAGCCCTGCGATTGCGCGACATAATCCTCCAGCAGATAGGACGGCCAGCCGATCGAGGTGACGGCATGGCGCATCGTCGATCCGGCATGGATGCCGACCGGCAGGCCGAGGCGTTCGGCGGCCCGGTAGATCGGCCAGTTCTGCCGCCTTCCCCAGGGCAGCTCCTGCGAGGCCAGCAGCAACACCTGCACGAAGCGGCGGTCCTCGGCGCAACGCTCGATCTCGCGCGCGGCAAGCTCGGGGCTATGTCCGGGGACGACGATGGAGGCGCGCAGGCGCGGATCGGCGTCCAGCCACTCGGCGGCGAGCCAGCGATTGATGGCGGTGCAGAAGGCGGCCGAGAGATCTTCGCTGAAGATTGCCTGGGCGCCGTGCAGCACGTTGCAGATGGCGAAGCGGCTGGCGAAGGCATCGAGCGCATCGGTCCGCAGCCGATCGCGCTCGCTGCCGGGGCGGCGCGATCCGGGCCGCCAATCGGGCCGACCGGAGAGTGCGGCGCCGGGCGGATAGGCGTTGAGGTCGTAGTTGTCCCGCTCCAGCCCGCGCATCCGCACATGCTCGCGCCAGTACCTCGTCGAGATACGGCAACAGGACGTGCGTGCCCGGCAGCGCCGGGTGGATGTCGCAGTCGATCGCACCGGGTGCGGGAACAGCCACATGGCCTCCTTTCGCCGGACACCATAGGCGCGGGCCGGCCGGGGGGGCAAATGGAGGCTAGACGCCGTCGGTTACGGCATACAGGCGTTCCATCTCGGCGGCGAATGCAGCGCACAGAGCCTCGGCCTCCGGGCCGGGGAGCCAATGGCTGATCGATTCGAAGCGCAGTTCGGCCAGAGTTGCGGCGGTCAGGTCGCGCCACGGCAGCCGATCGGCATCACGCACCCGCGCCAGCGTCGCCGCCAGCTCGTCGCGGATGCCCTGGATGAAGTCCGCCGGCGGCTGCTCCTCAATGGCCGCCGGGCCGGCGGCGAACAGCTCGGATTGAGCGAATCGGGTCATGCGGCGAGTCTGCCCGAGGCTGCCCAACGGCGACAAGTACTTGCGCGAACGCCGCCTCATTTCGCATTTTGCACGGATGGACAGCGAACTCGGCGCGCTCTGGCGACAGCGGACCTTGCCCGACATCGTCCGCGCGCTGGTCGCGCCCAGCAACGAGGGGCGTGTGCGCAGCCTGCTCGGCGAAATCCTTCACCACGGTTTGGGCGCCGACTACCTCGCGATCGATCATGAGGTGCGGATGCCGGAGGTGCGTGGCCGCGCCGACGCGCTGTTCGGCGCCACGGTGTTCGAGATCAAGAAGGACTTGCGCCACGAGCTCGGCGACGCGCGCGAGCAGTTGCAGCGATACTTGGCCGAGCGCGAAGCACGACTGAACCGCCGCTTCTTGGGCATCGCCACCGATGGGGCAAGCTTCATCGCCTTCGAGCTGCGCGAGGGCGCGTTGGTCGAGATTGACCGTCATGACGTGCGCGCGGACCGCCCGGGCGCGCTGCTCGACTGGCTTGCCCCCGCCGTCTCCCCGCTCACCGATCTCCTGCCGGAGCCACTGGTAGTGCAGCGCGAGCTGGGCCGCCAAAGTCTCACCTTCGCGCGGGCGCGCGGTGTCCTGGATGGCTTGTGGTCGGCGCTGAAGACGCATCCCGAAGTCGCGCTGAAGCGCGAGCTTTGGGACGGCCTGCTGCGCGAGGTCTATGCCACCGCGGTCGGGGACGATTCGCTGTTCCTCCAGCACACCTAATCTCACCATCGTCGCCAAGACCGTCGCCGCGAGCGTGCTCGACGTGCGCATCGATGATGCCGAGGCCATTCTGTCGGGGCGTGCGCTGACCGACAGCGGCATCCTGGGGGCGGTGGAAAGCGACTTCTTCGACTGGGTGTTGCAGCGCGCCGAGGGCGCGGACCTGGTGCTGCGCATCGCCCGCCAGGCGGCGCGTTTTCGGCTGCGCGACGCCAAGGCCGACGTATTGAAGGCGTTGTATGAGAGCCTGGTCGATCCGGCGCAGCGCCACGATCTGGGCGAATACTACACGCCGGACTGGCTGGCCGCGCGCCTGGTGCGCGCGGTGGTGGATCGGCCGCTGGAGCAACGCGTTCTCGATCCGGCCTGCGGCTCCGGCACCTTCCTGTTCCACGCCATTCGCCGCCTGATGGACGCGGCTCGGGCGGCCGGCTGGCCGGCGGCGCAGATCGTGGAGAAGTGCGCGGAACGGGTGCGCGGCATCGACGTGCATCCCGTGGCGGTGATTTTCGCACGGGTGACGTGGCTGCTGGCGGTGGCGCAGCACGGCACTATCGAGCAGCGCGCGAGCGACGTTCACGTGCCCGTTTATCTGGGCGATTCGATGCAGTGGAACGTGAGCCAGGTGGGCGACATGCGCGAGGTGACGGTGCGCGTCCCGCGGGACCGGCCGCTGCATGTGCCGGCCGGCTTCGCCGAGAGCCAGGCGCGCTTCGAGCCGGGCTTGCGGGCGATGACCGATGGTTTGCGCGACGGTTCGCCTCCGGAAGCGGTCGGCCGCGCGCTGCGGCGGATCGAGGGCGTCGACGCTGAGTCCGCCCGGCGGATGACCGAGACCTACGCCCATCTGCGCACGCTCTATCAATCGGGCCGCAACGGCATCTGGCCGTTCGTGCTGCGCAACCTGAGCCGGCCGCTATGGCTGTCGCGCGCATGACCAGCGCGCCGACGTGATCGTGGGCAATCCGCCCTGGGTCGCCTATCGCCACCTGAGCGCCGGAGCTGAAGACGCGGCTGCGCGATGCCAGCTTGCGCATGAACCTCTGGGTTGGCGGGAATCTCGCGACACAGCAGGACTTGTCGGCGCTGTTCTGGGCGCGCTGCGCCGAGCGGTACCTGAAGCCCGGCGGCGTGATCGCCTTCGTGCTGCCCGTACGCGGCGCTGAACCGCCCGGCTTTCGGCGGACTTCGGCGTGGCGACTATCGCGACGTCGGAGTCCGGATCACGGCGGCATGGAGCTTCGATGAGAAGGTGCAGCCGCTGTTCCCGGTCCCCGCCTGCGTGTTGATCGCGCGCCGCGACAAGACCGGCGCGCCGCCGTCCGAGGTCACGCGCTGCGCCGGCGCATTGCCGCGACGCGACGCGACCGAGGAGGAGGCGACGAAGGCGCTGACATGGCGAACCGAGACGTGGCCGCCGATCCCGACCCTGGCGGGTGCGTCGCCGTACCGGGCGCGGTTCAAGTGGGGCGCCACGATCTTGCCGCGCCGATTCTTTATCGTGGAGCGCGAGGCCGCCGGCCGTCTGGGTCACAATCCCGCCGCGCCGCTGGTGCGGGGCAAGGTCGGCGGCCAGGACAAGGCGCCGTGGCGGAGCGTGGAGCCGCCGCACGGGCCGGTGGAGCGCGAGTTTCTGCGTCCCAGTGGTGCTGGGAGAGACGATCGCGCCCTTCCGGCTGCTGACGCCCGCGCTGGGAGTAGTGCCGATCGCCGGCAAGGAGATCATGGATGCCACAGCGGCGGCGGATGCCGGACATCGGCATCTTGGCCGCTTGGCTGCGCGATGTCGAGGCGAAGTGGGGCGCTTATGCCGCCGAAGCGCGTTGACGGCAGCGTGCGGATGACCTTGCTCCGGCAACTGGACTCACATGCGAAGCTTATCAGGCCAAATCGGGGTCAGCGCGTCACGGCTGGTCTATGCCAAAGCCGGTACTCCTCTCCTGCCGCAGCGGTTATGGACGAGAAGAATACGCATTCGTCGATCACAAGGCTTATTGGGCGCCTGGTGCGCGGCATCGGAGAGGGTCGATATCTTTCAGTCCGTTTTGAACAGTGAAACGGCCCGCTTTCGTTTCTCGCCGATGCAGTCGAGAGGCCAAGGCGGCGCGCGCGACTTCGACAATCTAATCTGGGAACTCCCGATCCCCGAGTTCGACCGCCACGATGCCCTGCACACCGATCTCGCCGAGGCCGCCGTCGAGGCAGAGCGGATCGCCGCCGCCGTGCCGCTCGACGAAGCGTGCCCACTTCACCCGCCAACGCCGCGCGATCCGCGACGCCTTGATCGAAGCCGGCGTCAGCAAACGGATCGACATCCTGGTTGGTCGATTGCTCGATCGAGGCTAGACGCCCTCGGACGCGGCATCAGGGCATTGCATCCGTCCTGAGGGTCGTCGTTCTATTCCCGTCCCTCGGGCAACCGGGCGCGCAACTTCGTGGCTCGTTGTGGGGCGGAAAGGGAGGCTCGCCGTGTCTCAGGAACCAGCTCGCAATACCCCTCCCGACGCCGCGCCGCCCAATATCCTTTTCATCATGGTCGATGAGATGCGCTTTCCGAGCGTGTTCCCCACCGGGGTGGAGACGGCAGGGCAGTTTCTGGAGAAATTCATGCCGAACCTGTTCGGCCTGTGGGAGCGCGGGGTGAAGTTCGGCCGGCATCATACCGCCGCCGTCGCCTGCACGCCGGCGCGGGGCGTGCTGATCTCGGGCCTCTATTCGCAGCAAAGCTGGCTGACCCAGACCATCAAGGCGGCGCCGTTCACCAATCTCTCGATCTCGCCGGTGCTGAACCGCGCCTACCCGACCTACGGCAAGCTGCTGAAGCAAGCCGGCTACCAGACGCCCTATATCGGCAAATGGCACGTCTCGATCCCGCCGCCGGAGGCGGACCGGCTGTCGGCCTACGGCTTCGAGGGCCTGACCTATTACGATCCGACCGGCGCCAATCTGCAAGGCACGGTGGGCGATCATGGCGGCGGCTATCTCAACGACGAGGACACCGCCGATCAGGCCGCCGAGTGGCTGAGCATCCGCAGCGCCGTCAGCGCGCCGTGGTGCCTGACGGTGTCATTCGTCAATCCGCATGACCATGAATTCTTCTGGGCCGGGACCGAGTTCGAACGGTTCAACGCCGCGTTCGGCGACCAATCCAGCCTCGCGCCGTTCAGCTATTACTCGCACCATGCCGGCGAGTATTATCCGCCGGTGGTGCGATGGGCGGACAACCCGCTGAAATCCCCGCCCTCCCATGGCTACCCCGAGGTGCCGCCGAACTGGGAGAGCGCCGAGCATCTCAGGCTCCACAAGCCCTCGACCCAGACCTTCGCGCGCACCTTCCAGGGCGCCGTCTGGGGCGCGGTTACGGATGCAGCGGGAGCAGACCGGCATCTCCGTCTCCGCCTATCCGGGTTCGGAATCCCTCGGCATTGCGACGGCACCGTTCAGCTACTGGCGGCGCGGCCTCGATTCCTACACCCAGACGATGACGCTGGTGGACCGCCATATCGGCACCGTCCTGCGCTCGATGCCGGCGGCGGTGGCGGCGAACACGGTCATCGTGTTCTGCTCCGATCACGGCGACTACGCCGGCGCGCACGGCTTCATTTCCGGCAAGGTCGGCAGCGTCTATAACGAGGCCTATCACGTGCCGCTGATCGTGGTCGATCCGAGCGGCCGGTTCACCGGCGATATCGGCGTGATCCGCGAGGGCCTGACCTCCTCGGTCGACATGATGGGGATGCTGGTCAGCCTGGGATATAATGGAACGCGCGACTGGATCACCCCCGAGCTGCAGCAGCCGTACGCCGGCCGGCACGACATGATCCCGATGCTGCGTTCGGCCGCGGCGGCCGGACGGCCGTATCTGCTGCTGGTCGATGACGAGCAGGTGCCCTCGATCTACAACTTCAACCAAGCGCCCGCCCATATCGTCGGCATGCTGACGGCGCAGGGAAAGCTCGGCCTCTACGCCAAATGGCGCCAAGGCACGACCAGGATCGACCGCGCCGGTATCGAGATGGAATTCTACGACTACACGACGGCGGGCGGTCGGGCGGAGACCGACAACACGCCGGACCACCCGGAGGCGCTCCGGCTGCGCGAGAGCCTCCTCGACGACGTCATTCCCAACGAGTTGCACGCGCCGCTGAACCCGCGCCTCCGCGGCCCGCAGCATTATTCGGAACGTGCCTACCTCCGCTACGAGGCGCTGCTGAACTTCCTGGCCAACCGTGAGCTGAGCTTCGGTGCCGATTTCTGACTTCCCGCCCCGTGAAGACCCTGCTGATCGTGTTCCACTCGCTGACCGGCGGCACGCGGCAAATGGCGGAGGCGGCGGCGCGGGGCGCGGCGGCGGAGGCGGGTGTGCGCACCCGCCTCCTGACGGCGCAGGAGGCGCAGCCGGAGGATGTGCTGGCCGCCGACGGCTATCTCTTCGCCACCCCGGAGAACCTCGCGACCATGGCCGGCGTGATGAAGGACTTCTTCGATCGCCTCTATTACCCGGCGCTCGATCGCATCAACGGCCGGCCCTACGCGGCGATGGTCTGCGCCGGCAGCGACGGGCGCGGTGCGCTGCGGCAGATCGAACGCATCGCTACCGGCTGGCGGCTGCGGGGCGTCGCCGAGCCGCTGATCGTGTGCACGCATGCGCAGACGCCGGAGGCGATCCTGCGGCCCAAGGTAATCGATGCCGCCGATCTGGACGGCTGCGCGGAACTGGGGGCGGCGCTCGCCGCCGGACTGGCGATGGGGATCTTCTGAACCCTCACCGATGGCTCAGCCACCAGCAGAGGCCGCCGATGGCGGCCCAGAATGGCGCCACCGCCAACAGGCCGATCGCGATGCCGCGAACCGGGGCAAGATTGTCGGGGTCGTTTCCGGTCGCGATCTCGGGCAGCGCCGCTCCCTCCGCCTCCGGCTTGCGAAGCAACGCGATCAGGTCCGGATCAGAATACTCGACCCTGCCCGGCCGCCGGCGATCGAGCCCCGGCCCCGAATCGACCGTTGTCGGAACCTTCGTCCTCGGCGTGTCGAGTTGGTCAGCCATCCCGCAACTCCCGTAGCGAGCGTTGAGGAAAGACTGAGACGGTTAGCAGAAAGTTAAAAGCCCCCGCGCCGGCGATCACAGCTGCGGGAGCCGGCCAAGCCGCCGGCGACAGTCAGTTCGAAACCATGGGCCTCGGCTTTGGTCAGTGTCGCTTTGCCACGCCACTCGCGAACGATCACGCGGTCTTCTGAACTGTAATGAGACCTGTCCACCGGCCTCTAAATGCGGGGCTCCGTTGCATTAACCCGTGGCGGAGCCCTCAGGGCGGCGGAGGAGTCACGTTGTAGGTTTCCTGATGGATCTTCCAAGTATCGCCGTCACGCACATCCGTGTCTGACCAATAGCCCTTCAGGTGCATAGGCCCGTGCGGACTGTTGTAAGTCCCGCTCCAGGTTCCAGCTCTCAACATAACCGCACTCCCAATCATCGTTACCTTCTCAAGCTTGCTGGGATCGGGTGTATAAGCTTTAAAGTCCTCCACTGCGCGGCGTTCGATTGCCGCTCGACCAGAGATCAGCCCGTTTGGTGTCACCCGGACGGCATCTTCGGTGAACAGGGCAGCATTCGCGACCGCATCCTTTTGCAGCGCGGCCTTGTTCCAGGCATCGAGGACACTTTGCCCAGCTTTGCGCGCGTCCTGTTCGGATACCTGCTGCGCGGTGGCTGAAGCTGCCAGACCCACCGCCGCCAACGCCGTCGCGATCATGAACAAGCGCATCATCACACTCCACTCCAACTTGGTGGAGGGGGTTGGATTCGAACCAACGTAGGCGTGCGCCAGCGGATTTACAGTCCGCCCCCTTTAGCCTCTCGGGCACCCCTCCGCGGTGCCGGGCTGGCTTCAAGAAGCGGGCGCCGAGGATTGTCAATGCGCTAGCGCAAGGCCGACACCGCCGTTGGCAGCCGCGCCGAAAGCACCGATATTGGCGCCGGATGTCGAAGTCCGATTGGGAAATCCCGGCAAACCTGCAGCCCAACCCTGGAGACTATCCCTTCGACCTCGAGCGCGCGCTGACCGCCGTGGTCGGGATCAAGGCGTACGTGCCGCAGGATGCCTACACCGCCGAGACGCTCGGGACGGAGCGGGCCGGCAGCGGGGTGGTCATTCGCGACAGCGGATTGATCGCCACCATGGGATATCTGATCACCGAGGCGGACACCATCTGGATCACCACCGCGGCGGGCGGGCCATCCTCGGCCATTCGCTCGCCTACGATCAGGAGAGCGGGTTCGGGCTGGTGCAGGCGCTCGGCCGGCTCGACCTGCCGGTGCTCGAGATGGGCGATTCGGATGCGTTGCGGGTCGGCGACCAGACGGTGTTCGCCGCCGCCGGCGGGCGGCGCCATGCGGTCGCGACCCGGGTGGCGGCGCGGCAGGAATTCGCCGGCTATTGGGAATATGTGCTGGACGAGGCGATCTTCACCGCGCCGGCGCACCCCTACTGGGGCGGCTGCGGTCTGCTCGGCGTCGATGGCCGACTGCTCGGCATCGGCTCGCTGATCCTGCAGCAAGGCGACACCAAAGGACGGCGGCACGACATGAACATGGTGGTGCCGATCGGCGCGCTTGTCGCCGATCCTCGACGATCTGCTGACCTACGGCCGGGTGAACCGCCCCGCCCGCCCGTGGCTCGGCATGTATGCGACCGAGGCGGACGAGGAACTGGTGGTCGGCGGCCTCGCCGATGACGGGCCGGCCGAGAAGGCGGGGATGCGGACGGGCGATCGCATCCTCGCCGTCGGCGGCGAGGAGATCTCCGATCTCGCCGCGCTTTGGCGCCGGGTTTGGGCGGCCGGCAGCGCCGGGGCGGAGGTGCGCGTGCAGCTGATGCGCGACAACCGGGCGGTGAACGTGACCGTGCGCTCGGCGGATCGGGCGAAATTCCTCAAGGCGCCGAAGCTGCATTGATGGGCGCGCTGCGGGCCGCCGTTCTGCCGGTTACGCCGTTCCAGCAGAATTGCGCGATCTTGTGGGACGAGGCGACGCGGCGCGGCCTGGTCGTCGATCCCGGCGGCGAGGCCGAACGCATCCTGGCGGGGATCGACAAGCTGGGCATCGTCATCGAGCGCATCCTGCTCACGCACGGCCATCTCGACCATGCCGGGGGCGCGGCGGAGCTGCGGGACTCGCTTGCCGCGCGCGCCGGCGGAGTGCCGATCGAGGGACCGGACATCCGCGATCGCTTCCTGCTCGAAGGGATCGAGGCGCAGGCGGCAGCCTTCGGGCTCGACGGCGTGCGCAACGTCATCCCCGACCGCTGGCTCGCCGAGGGCGAGCAGGTGGCTCTGGGCGCGCATGTCTTCGACGTGCTGCACTGTCCGGGTCACACGCCGGGCCATATCGTCTTCATCGATCGCGCCGCCCGCTTCGCGGTGCTCGGCGACGTGCTGTTTCAGGGCTCGGTCGGGCGCACCGATTTTCCGTACGGCGATCATGCGGCACTGATCGCATCGATCCGCGACAAGCTGCTGCCGCTGGCGGACGAGGTGGCGTTCCTGTGTGGTCATGGCCCGGGATCGACCATCGGCGCCGAGCGGCGGGGCAATCCGTTCCTGCAAGCGGCATGAACGGCGCGGGCAGCGCGGAATGGCAAACTTGGCGGAGATCGGCCGATGAAATCGATGTGGTTCCACCTGATGCCGTACACCGAGCTGCCGGCGGACTTCAAGGAGAAGCACCCGTCGGTGTGGGTGGACATCCATTCGTCGCTGTTCGACCCGCAGCGCGCGCATCACATGTACAACGACTTCATGGACGAGCTCGAATACGCCGCCGAATGCGGCTACGACGCGATCTGCGTCAACGAGCATCATTCGAACGGCTACGGGCTGATGCCATCGCCCAACCTGATCGCCGCGACGCTGGCGCGGCGGACCACCGACACCACGATCTGCGTCATGGGCAACTCGATCGCCCTCTATAATCCGCCGACGCGGGTCGCCGAGGAATTCGCGATGCTCGACGTGATCTCGGGTGGTCGGCTGATCGCCGGCTTTCCGGTCGGCACGCCGATGGACGACTGCTACGCCTATGGGCAGAACCCGAGCCTGCTGCGCGAGCGCTACCATGAGGCGCACGATCTCATTATGCGCGCCTGGCGGGAGAAGGACACGTTCGCCTTTAACGGCCGCTTCACGCAAGCGCGCTACGTGAATGTCTGGCCGCGCCCGATCCAGCGCCCGCACCCGCCGATCTGGATTCCCGGCGGCGGTTCGGTGGAAACCTGGCAGTGGTGCGCGCAGCAGGACTACGTCTATTCGTATCTCTCGTATTACGGCCACAAGGCCGGCAAGGCGACGATGGACGGCTTCTGGGCGGAGATGGACCGCCTGGGCAAGGACCGCAATCCGTATCGGGCCGGCTTCGCGCAGACGGTCGCGGTCGCCGAGAGCCGCCAGCAGGCGCTCGATCTCTACACCGAGGCAGCCGAGTATTTCTTCGGCCGCTGCCTGCACATCGACCCGCGCTTCGCCACCCCGCCGGGCTACACCACCGAGGCGACGATCCGCGTCGGCCTGCAAAGCCAGATCGGCCGCGCGGCGCTGTCATCGTTCCAGCGGCCGCAGACGATGGAGGAGCTGGTGGCGGCGGGCTACATCGTCATCGGCTCGCCCGACGAGGTGGTGGAACAGCTGCACGAACTCGGCCGCAACCTCAATGTCGGCCACCTGATGCTGCTGCTTCAGTTCGGCAACATGAACAAGCAGCTGACGATGTACAATACCCGTCTCTACGCCGAGCGGGTCATGCCGCGCGTGAACGCGCTGTTCTCGGAGTGGGAGGACCATTGGTGGCCGCAGCCGATGGCGTCGGCCGACCGGGCCGAGCCGAGCGCCTTCACCCCGCGCGCCAGCCGCCGCGTAGAGTGTTAGACCGCCTCGCCCCGGACCGGGGTGAGCGCGGCATGGATGCGCGCCAGATCGATCGGCTTGCCGATGAGCTCGTCGAACCCGGATTCAAGAGCCCGCCGTCGGTCTTCGTCGCGGCAGTAGCCGGAGACGGCGATCAATCGCAGCCCATGGAGCCGCGTGTCGGCGCGGCAGGCACGCGCGAAACCGTGTCCGTCAAGCGTGCCGGGCAGCGTCAGATCGCATAGCACGAGGTCGGGCAGCAAGGCACGGGCCCGCTCCAGCCCGCCCTCGGCGTCGTGCGCGACGCTGACGCGACAGCCGTCGAGTGCCAGCAGCTCGGCCAGCGTCTCGGCCACGTGGGGGTCGTCCTCGATCAGCAAGATGTGCCGACCGGGCGCCTCGGGTGCCGTCTCGACCCGGCCTCCGATGCTCATATTCTCCTCGTTGGACATCTGTGCGTCGATATTGCGGATTAGTGCCGACATGCGCAAGAAGATGGCCAAACGGCAATCTCCGTTCGAGCTTGTCGGCATCACGAGAAAAAGACCCACAGCGGACGGAATATCTCGCGAGAGGACGTGATCGATCGAGCTTCCCCAACGGTTCAAGCTCGTGTCATTTGTCCTTGTGAGCGATCGGCTTGCAACACAGGTGCCGACCAGACGCGAAAATGCGCCGATGGAGAGCTTCTCGTGCACCAGGACTTCAACGAACTTTTGATCTCCTTCCTGCCCAAGATGCGCGTGTGGGCGCTGGCGCTCACCCGCAATCGCGCCGCCGCCGATGATCTGATGCAGGATGTCGCCGCCAAGGCGCTGCTGGCGCAAGACTGTTTCATGCCGGGCACCAATTTCTCCGCTTGGGTGCACCGCATCATGATTAACCACTTCATCAGCAGCGTGCGAAACAAGCGTGAATTCACCGACATGGACAGCATGCCGGAATTGCCGGTGCCGGCCTCGCACGAGGATCGTGCGGCGTTGCGGGAGCTGTCCTGGGCGCTCACCCGCTTGCCGCCGGACCAACGCGAGGCGTTGGACATGATCGCCTTGCAGGAGATCCCCTATGAGGCGGCGGCCAAGCACACCGGTTGCGCCATCGGCACCCTGAAGAGCCGGGTGCACCGCGCCCGCTTGCAGTTGCGCGCCTACATGATGGGGGAGGGGAATAACCTGCGGGTGCCGCACACGAGCGACGCCAAGATCGCCGCCTGAGCGCCTTTCGAGGCCAGCGCGATCTTCGGCTCGCGCGGGAATCCATCGTGATTGCTTGACTTTCGGGCGCCGCCGACTTGATATGCCGGCCTAAGCGCGGAGCTGCGCTGTTCGCCCCGCGGCCGGCTTGATTCCGCCTGAGCGGAGCGGGCGGAAGAGGATTGCGAACCCCGCGCGTCCGACACACGACTGGGACCTGGACTGGGACCTGGATTGACCCATATCACGACGGCCCCCGCGAACGCGCTCGGGCACTCTGCGGCGATACCGGTGGCCGGCAGCCGCGAACCGGCCGAAGGCGGCTCGTTGCGCGTCACCTTCGCCGATCTCGGCCTGTCGGAGCCGGTGCTGCGGGCGGTGGTCGAGAAGGGGTATCTCTACCCGACGCCGATCCAGGAGCAGGCGATCCCCTACGTACTGATGGGACGCGACATCCTGGGTGCGGCGCAGACCGGCACCGGCAAGACCGCCGGCTTTACCTTGCCGTTGCTCGACATCCTTTCGGGCTCGCGGGCGCGGGCGCGGATGCCGCGCAGCCTGATCCTCGAACCGACGCGCGAGCTTGCTTTGCAGGTCGCCGAGAACTTCGTCCTCTACGGCAAGTATCTGAAGCTTACCCACGCGCTGATCATCGGCGGTGAGAGCCTGGCGGACCAGAAGGAGACGCTGATGCGCGGCGTCGATGTGCTGATCGCGACGCCGGGCCGCCTGCTCGACATGTTCGAGCGCGGGCTGATGCTTTTGACGGATGCCAAATTTCTGGTCATCGACGAGGCCGATCGCATGCTCGACATGGGGTTCATCCCCGACGTCGAGCGCATCGTCGGCCTGTTGCCGCGCAACCGCCAAACCTTGTTCTTCTCGGCGACCCTGCTGCCGGAAATCCGCCGGCTGGCGGATGTGTTTCTGCAAGACCCCAAGGAGATCGCGGTCTCCCGCCCGGCATCGGTCGCGGCCGGAATCATCGAGCGGCTGGTGCTGGTCGCCGAGCACGACAAGCGCGAGGCGCTGCGACGGCTGATTCGCACCGAAAAGGTGCAGAACGCGCTGATCTTCTGCAACCGCAAACGCGACGTGGACATCCTGCATCGCTCGCTCGGCCGCCATAAATTCAGCGTCGGCGCGCTGCATGGCGACATGGCGCAGGCGGCGCGCTTCGCCACCCTGGAGAAGTTCAAGGCCGGCGAGTTGCAGCTGCTCGTGTGCAGCGATGTCGCCGCCCGCGGCCTCGACATCGGTGGCCTCTCACACGTCTTCAATTTCGACGTGCCGCAGCACGCCGAGGATTACGTGCATCGGATCGGCCGCACCGGGCGGGCCGGAATGGAGGGCCACGCCTTCACCATCGCCACGCCGGACGACCGCTGGGCGATCGGCGCGATCGAGAAGCTGACCGCTCAGCCGATCCCGCGCATGGAGGTTGAAGGCTTCGATCCCGTCGAGTGGAGCGCCGAGGAGGATGGCAAGCATCGCCGGCGGGGACGCGGGATGCGGGCTGCGCCCGAGCGCCGTCGGCCGGCGGCGAAGGAAGCCCCCGGGAATCGTCGCGAACGCAAGCCGCGCACCGAGCGTGCGGGCGAACCCGCCCCGCCGTCCGCCGCCATCGCCGCCCCGCCGCGGCGGCCCCGCGAAGGCCGGCGCGAAGGCCGGCGCGAAGATCGGCGCGAAGACCGGCGCGACGACCGGCGCGAAGACGCCCCCGCCGTGGTCGGGTTCGGCGACGAGGTTCCGGCGTTCATGCTGGTGCGGGTGCGACGTTCCCGCGAAGAGACGGCGGAGGCGGCGCCATCATGACGGCGAAGCCGGCGAGCCATTTTGCCCCGTTTCAATGGGACGATCCGCTGCGGCTCGATGCGGCGCTGTCCGAAGACGAGCGCGCGATTCGCGATGTCGCCCGCGACTACTGCCAAGAAAAGCTGCTGCCTCGCGTCCTGGAGGCGAACCGCCACGAGCGATTCGATCCGGCCATCATGACCGAGATGGGCGAACTGGGCTTCCTCGGCGCGACGCTGGAGGGCTACGGCTGCGCCGGCGTGAACTACGTCTCCTACGGCCTGATCGCGCGCGAGGTGGAGCGGGTCGATTCCGGCTATCGGTCGTGCTTTTCGGTGCAATCTTCGCTGGTCATGTACCCGATTCTGGGCGTTCGGGTCGGAGGCGCAAAAGGAGCGCTTCCTGCCCAAGTTGCGGTCGGGCGAATGCATCGGCTGCTTCGGGCTGACCGAGCCCGATGCCGGCTCCGATCCCGGCGCGATGCGCACCCGCGCGCGCCCCGCCGAGGGCGGGTTTTTGCTGAACGGCGCGAAAACCTGGATCACCAACTCGCCGCTCGCCGATGTCCTGCTGGTCTGGGCCAAGGATGATGCGGACAGGATCCGCGGTTTTCTGCTGGAACGCGGCATGGACGGACTCGAGACGCCGAAGATCGAGGGCAAGTTCAGCCTGCGCGCCTCCGTCACCGGCATGATCATGATGGCGGACGTGTTCGTGCCGGAGGCCAACGTGCTGCCCGGGGTGACGGGGCTGCGCGGCCCGTTCTCTTGCCTCAACAATGCCCGCTACGGCATCGCCTGGGGCGCGTTGGGGGCGGCCGAGTTCTGCTGGCGGGCGGCACGCGACTACACGATGGAGCGGCAGATGTTCGGCCGGCCGCTGGCGGCGACGCAGCTGATCCAGAAGAAGCTCGCCGACATGCAGACCGAGATCGCGCTGGGCTTGCAGGGCGTGCTGCGCCTCGGCCGGCTGATGGACGCGCACGAGGCGGCGCCCGAGATGATTTCCATGCTGAAGCGCAATTCCTGCGGCAAGGCGCTGGCGATCGCGCGCGAGGCGCGCGACATGCACGGCGGCAACGGCATCGCCGACGAGTACCACGTCATCCGCCACGTGATGAACCTGGAGGCGGTGAACACCTACGAAGGAACGCACGACGTGCACGCGCTGATCCTCGGCCGGGCGCAGACCGGGTTGAACGCGTTCGGCGGCTAAAATCGGTATCGCAATTATTGCTTGATCTGACGGGTCGGCTTAGGGTATCGGTTCGACCCTCGATCAAGGTGATCCCATGTCGGCGGCGGCCGAAGCTTCGCGCCCGCTCCGCGCGCCGGCGCTTCCCCTCAGCGACCCGCTGCTGTGGACCGTGATCGTCGCGGCGGCCATCGTGGCCAGCCTTTGGGGACCCGCCTCGGGGATCAGCGCCCCCGGCTTTCTGCTTCGTCCGCTGCTTTGGGCGCTGACCCTTCTGGCCTTCGCGGCTTTCTGCAGCATGTGGATGTGGGGGAGGCGAGCCGCCCGCATCGCCGAGACCTGGGCCGCCTGGATCGTGTTCACCGCGGCCGGCTGCCCGATTTCATATTTTTGCGCGCGCACGGCGCACCCCTTGATCGACAGCACGCTGGTGGCGGTGGACCGCCAACTCGGTTTCGACTGGAGCGCCTGGACCGGTTGGGTGGAGGCGCACCACGCGCTCGACCGGGTTCTGCATCTCGCCTACGCCAGTTTGCCGTTCCAGCTCGCCGGCGCCGTGTGCCTGCTGCCGCTGTTCGGCGACGGCCGGCGCGGGTTCCTGCTGCTGCGGCAGGCCATCGTCGCACTTGCGATCACCTGCATGGTGTTTTGGATGTTTCCCGCCCGGGCGGCCTGCGCCACATTGCCGGGCATCTGCAATGCGGATTGGCTCCCGCATCTGGAGGCCATGCGCAACGCGGCGCATCCGGCGCTGGCATTGTCGCTACCGCAGATGAAGGGGATCGTCAGCCTTTCCCTCCTATCACGCGGTCCTCGGCGTGCTCATGATCCATGCCTTTCGCGGCAAGGGGTGGCTGACCGCAGGCGTCGTCACTCTCAACGTGCTGATGATCCTCTCCGCCCTCGACGTCGGGCTGCCACTACCTGACCGACATCATCGGCGGGATCGCGGTGGCGCTGCTCTCGATCGCCCTCGTGCGGTGGATCAATTCCGCGCCGCGTCAGCTCGTGGCGTGCGCCTGCAGATCCTCGATCGCGCAATAGAGCAGCGCGCTCATCTCGGTCGCGCGCAGCACTACGCGCGGCGCTTCGCCGGCTTCCAGCGCCTCCTGCCAGCGGCTCGCGCACAGGCACCAGCGATCCCCGGGCTGGAGGCCGGCGAAGCCGAACTCCGGGCGCGGGGTTGAGAGGTCGTTGCCGCACTGCTTGCTGAAGGCGAGGAACGCGGCGGTCAGTTCCACGCACACGGCATGGCAGCCGAGATCGTCGGGGCCGGTATGGCAGCCGCCGGTGCGGTAGAACCCGGTTCGCGGCTCGAGAGAGCAGATCTCCAGCGACGAGCCGAGCACGTTGCGCGGCCCGCGCCCGCCGCCACCGCTTGCATCCAGCGGCATCATCGCCTCCCCGGTGGCTCGCCTCGAAGGTGCGCGCCGGAGGTTCTCTGTCAAGGGGGGCGCCGCTATGCTGCCCGCCCGCGGGAGCACTCTCCATGGCACGGCTGAAATTCGGTCTCTGCTACATCCCCGATTACCATCCGGACACCGGCGGCTCCTGGACCGACTGGTACGAGGGCATGATCGAAGAGGTGCGCCTGGCCGAGCGCCTCGGCTACGACGGCGCCTGGTTCGCCGAGCACCGCGTCGCCGGCTTCGCCTTCCCCAACCCGGCGATGATGATCGCCGCCTGCGCGCGCGAGACCGCCCGCATCCGGCTCGGCGCCGCGGTCAGCCTGCTGCCGCTCTCCAGCCCGGTGCGGGTCGCCGAAGACTACGCCATGGCCGACGTGCTGAGCGGCGGGCGGCTCGAATTCGGCGTCGGGCGGGGGCTCTACAAATACGATTACGACGTCGCCAACGTGGCGATGTCGGAAAGCCGGGAGCGGTTCGACGAGAATCTGGCGATCGTGCGCGCGCTGTGGAGCGGCGAGCCGGTCAGCTGTCACGGCCGCTGGACGACGCTGGAGGGACACGCCATCGGACCGCGCCCGGTCCAGCAGCCGGCGCCGATCTGGGTGGCGGCGATCCGCACCGAGGAGACCTACCGCTGGGCCGGCGCCAACGGCTTCAACATCCTGACCGCACCGTTCTTCTTCGCCGAGGCCGCCGATCAGGTGCGGCTGCTCGACATCTATCGCGACAGCCTCGCCGGCGCCGGCCATGACCCGGCGGCCAAGCAGGTGATGGCGGTCTATCACATGCATTGCGCCGCCTCCGACGCCGCCGTGGCGGCCGTCGCCGACCCGGCGCTCGCCCGCTATCAGGCCTTCACCAAGGCCACCGACCAGCGCCGGGACGCGTTCCGCGACCCGGTCGCCTACAAGGACTGGAAGGGGTTCTTCGAAAATCGCGAGACCATCACCTTGGCGCAGATGAAGGCCTCGCGCGCCGTGATCGGCTGCGCGGCCGAGTGCATCGACCGGATTTCGACCCTGTCGGAGCGGTTCGGTCTTACCTATCTAACCTTCGAGGTGAATTTCGGCTCGCTGCCGCACCCGGAGGTCATGGAATCCCTGGAGCGGTTCGCCGACCGAGGTGATCCCGGCGGTCTGAGCCTTACCGAATCGTGGCTCCGGCGCAACGTCAAGCGGTTATTTAGGGTTTCACCCCGGGGTTAACCGCTATATATTGTTTGACGGGCCGCCGATCCGGGACCGAGATGCGCGCCCGGACGAATCGCGGAGAACCGACGTGCTCGATGCAGTGCAGGTGCGTGGCCATCATCAGGTCCGGGTCGATCGCTCGCGCGACGCCCTGCTGACCGAGTTCGGCCGCGCCACGCTCTGCGATCGCTATCTGATGCCGGGGGAGGATTTCCAGGACCTGTTCGCCCGCGTCGCCTCCCGTTACGGCGACGACGCCGGGCACGCACAGCGCATCTACGACTACATCAGCCGCATGTGGTTCATGCCGGCGACGCCGGTGCTGTCCAACGGCGGCACCGAGCGCGGGTTGCCGATCTCCTGCTTCCTCAACGAGGCGTCGGACAGCCTGGACGGCATCGTGGCGCTGTGGAACGAGAATGTCTGGCTGGCCTCCAAGGGCGGCGGCATCGGCAGCTACTGGGGCAATCTGCGCTCGATCGGCGAGCGCGTGGGCGCGGTCGGCAAGACCTCCGGCGTGATCCCGTTCATCCGCGTGATGGACAGCCTGACCCTGGCGATCTCGCAGGGCTCGCTGCGCCGGGGCTCGGCGGCGGTCTATCTGCCGGTGACGCATCCCGAGATCGAGGAATTCGTGGAGATGCGTCGCCCCACCGGGGGCGATCCGAACCGCAAGGCGCTCAATCTCCATCACGGCATTCTGGTGCCGGACGCCTTCATGCGCGCCGTCGAGGCCGACGAGGCATGGCCGCTGACCTCGCCCAAGGACGGCTCGGTGGTGCGCAAAATCTCGGCGCGCGCGCTGTGGGTGCGCATCCTGACGGCGCGGATCGAAACCGGCGAACCGTATCTGATCTTTTCCGACCATGTGAACCGGGCCCGGCCGGAGCATCACAAGCTGGCCGGGCTGACGGTGAAGACCTCGAATCTGTGCAGCGAGATCACCCTGCCCACCGGGGTCGATCATCATGGGCTGGAGCGCACCGCGGTCTGCTGTCTCGCCTCGCTCAATCTGGAGACCTGGTTCGACTGGGAGCACCATCCCGGCTTCATCGCCGACGTGATGCGCTTCCTCGACAACGTGTTGCAGGATTTCATCGACCGCGCGCCGCCGGGGATGGAGCGGGCGCGCTATGCGGCGATGCGCGAGCGCAGCGTCGGCCTCGGGGTGATGGGCTTTCACTCGTTCCTGCAATCGCAGATGGTGCCGTTCGAGGGGGTGGTCGCCAAGGTCTGGAACAAGCGCATGTTCCGCCACATCCGCGCGCAGGCCGACGCCGCCTCGCGGCGGTTGGCGGAGGAACGCGGCGCCTGCCCGGACGCCGCCGAATACGGCATTCTGGAGCGGTTCAGCCACAAGCTCTCGATCGCCCCCACGGCGTCGATCTCGATCATCGCCGGCAATGCCAGTCCGGGGATCGAGCCGATCGCCGCCAACGTGTTCCTGCAAAAGACGCTGTCGGGCAGCTTCACGGTGCGCAACCGGCATTTGCAGATGCTGCTGGCGGCGAAGGGGATGGACAACGAGCAGGTCTGGTCGGGCATCACGCTGAACAAGGGCAGCGTTGCCGATCTGGACTTCCTGGACGAGCACGAGAAGGCGGTGTTCAAGACCGCGTTCGAGCTGGATCAGCGCTGGGTCGTCGAGCACGCCGCCGACCGCGCGCCGCTGATCTGCCAGAGCCAGTCGGTGAATGTCTTCCTGCCCGCCAACGTGCACAAGCGCGATCTGCACCAGATTCACATGATGGCGTGGAAGCGCGGCCTGAAGTCGCTCTATTACTGCCGCAGTCTGTCGATTCAGCGCGCCGACGCGGTGAGCGAGAAGGCGGTGGCGCCGCCGGCGCTGCCGGAAGCCGAGGCGACCCTGCCGCTGCACGTGCCGGCACGGGCGATGGCGGACTATGAGGAGTGTCTGGCATGTCAGTGACGCGCTGCCGCGCCCTCACCGGCCCGCCTCGCCGGGCGGCTGTCAGCGCGGGCGGGTGAGGGTGTCGATCGCCTCTACGTTGACGATGCGAAACACCAGTTCGCCGTCGTTGGGGCGCATCAACGTTAGATACTCGCCGGGGCGCAGCATCCTGCTCTGCATCTCCCACACCGGGTCGTCATCGTCGTCGCCGCTGCCGCGCACGCCCCAGCCGTCCTCGAGCGCGACCAGTTCGCCTTGCCAGTCATCGCGGTCCGGCCAGAACCGGCGGACCCGCCAGGGCGCCGCATCGGGACAGGTCGCGCGGGGCTGACCACGCTGGTCCAGGCACAGCTCGATCTCGATGCCGCATTGCGGGTCGCCCTCCGGCCGGCCCGGGGCGCGGGCGAGGACGGCGGTCAATCGGCTCAGGCGCGGCTCGCTCATCGATCCTCCGGGTCAATCCGGCTCATATGGCGATGCGAACGCCCAACTCCACGACCCGATCCGAGGGAATGCGGAAGAACTCGGTGGCGGGCACGGCGTTGCGCGCCATCAGCAGGAACAGCCAGCGCCGCCATAGCGTGAGCTTCGGCGCCTGCGACGGCACCATCACCTCGCGGCCGAGGAAGTAGCTCGCCTGCATGGTGTCGAACTCGACCCCGCGCTCGCGCAGCCCCTCGAGGTCGCGAGGAATGTTCGGGCTCTCCATGAAGCCGTAACGCAGCACCACGCGGTGAATGCCCGGCGCCAACATCGCGAGCTCCATGCGGTTGCGCGCCTCCGGCACATCGAGGTTCTGCACGGTCACGAACAGCACCCGCTCGTGCAGCACCTTGTTGTGCTTGAGATTGTGCAGCAGCGCCGCCGGGACATAGTCGGGGTTGCCGGTGAGGAAGATGGCGATGCCCGGAACCCGCAGCGTGCGCGACTGCGGCAGCCGGGCGAGGAAGGAGGCGAGCGGCAGGCTGTCCTGGCGCCAGCGCGAGAGCAGCAGGTCGCGGCCGCGCTTCCACGACGTCATCAGCGCCATCAGTCCGAGCCCGAACGCCAGCGGCACCCAGCCGCCCTCCAGCACCTTCAGCGTATTGGCGGAGAAGAAGATGGCGTCGATGACGAAGAGGAAGCCGAACACCCCGATCGCGGCGACCCGCGGCCAGTGGAACTGACGCCGGAACACCACCGCGGCGAGCACGGCGGTGCACAGGAAGGTGCCGGTGACGGCGATCCCGTACGCGCTCGCCAAGCTGTCGCTGCTGCGGAAGCCGAACACCAGCGCCAGCACGCCGACGGCCAGCGCAAAATTCACCTGCGGCACGTAGATCTGCCCCTCCTCGACCGAGGAGGTGTGGCGGACCGTCATCCGCGGCAGGAATCCGAGTTGCAGGCATTGCCGCGTCATCGAGTAGGCGCCGGTGATGACCGCCTGGCTGGCGATCACGGTGGCGAGCGCGGCGAGCACCACCAGCGGCAGCCGTACCCATTGCGGGCCGGAGAGAAAGAACGGATTGCTGGCGGCATCCGGGTGCATCAGAATCAGCGCCCCCTGGCCGAAATAGTTCAGCACCAGCGCCGGCAGCACGAAGAAGGTCCAGCTGACCCTGATCGGCTGGCGGCCGAAATGGCCCATATCGGCATACAGCGCCTCGGCCCCGGTCACGCATAGCACCACCGCGCCCAGCACGATGAAGGCCATCGAGCGGTAGGCCATGCCGAGCCGGATGGCATAGGCCGGCGACAGCGCGACCATCACCGACGGGTGCTGGCGGATCTCGTTGATGCCGAGCAGCGCGATGGCGATGAACCACAGCGCCATCACCGGGCCGAACAGCCGCCCGACGCTGCCGGTGCCGCGATACTGAACGGCGAACAACACCACGATGACCACGGCGCTGATGGGCAGCACGCCAGACCTTGAGATCGGGCGAGGAGACTTCCAGGCCCTCGATCGCCGACAGCACCGAGATCGCCGGCGTGATGACGCCGTCGCCGAAGAACAGGCACGCACCGGCGACGCCCACCAGGGCGACGAAGCCGCGCATCCGCGCGCCGACGCAGGCCCGCTGCGCCAGCGCCATCAGCGCCAGGATGCCGCCCTCGCCGCGATTATCGGCGCGCATCACCAGGGTGACGTATTTGATCGAGACGATCAGGATCAGCGACCAGAAGATCAGCGATAGAATGCCGAGGACTTCGAGGTCGGCGGTCGCACCGAGCCTGAACAGACCGAGCGCGGCCTTGAAGGCATAGAGCGGACTGGTGCCGATATCGCCATAGACGACGCCGAGCACCGCCACGATCGCCCCCGCCTGCGGCAGCCGCCGGCCGCGTGTCGCGACCATGGTTTCGCCCATCTACGGCTCCCTCAAAGGGCGCTTCGCATAGCGCCCGGGCGGCACCGCCACAAGCGCGCCGGCGGACGCGCGGTTCAATGCCCGCGCAGAATTTGCGACAAGAAGAGCCGCAGCCGCTCGGTGCGCGGATGCTCGAACACCTCCACGGGCGGCCCGGTTTCGACGATTTCCCCCTGGTCCATGAACACGACCCGATCGGCCACCCGGCGGGCGAAACCCATCTCGTGCGTGACGCAGACCATCGTCATCCCCGATTCCGCCAGCTCGATCATCACGTCCAGCACTTCCTTAATCATCTCGGGGTCGAGCGCCGAGGTGGGCTCGTCGAACAGCATGATGCGCGGCTTCATGCAGAGCGCTCGCGCAATCGCCACCCGCTGCTGCTGGCCGCCCGAGAGCTGGGCCGGGAACTTGCGCGCCTGCTCGGGGATTCTGACCCGGCGCAGATAGGACATGGCCAGCTCCTCGGCCTCGCCGCGCGGCATCTTGCGCACCCAGATCGGCGCCAGCGTCAGATTGTCCAGGATCGACAGATGCGGAAACAGGTTGAAGGACTGAAACACCATGCCGACTTCGCGCCGGACGGTGTCCAGCGCGCGGGTGTCGTCGGTGAGCTCGGTGCCCTCCACCAAGATGCGTCCCGACTGATGCGCCTCCAGCCGGTTGATGCAGCGGATCATCGTCGATTTACCGGACCCCGACGGGCCGCAGACCACCACCCGCTCCTGCGCCGCGATGGTGAGCGAGACGTCGCGCAGAACGTGGCTCGGGCCGAAGAACTTGTTCACCTTGTCGAGCAGGATCGCGGCGGGCTCGTTCAAAGCGATTACGGGGGGAGGTCCCCGGCCCCCGTCCCCAGCGCACGCTGCATCGTCACCACGTCGAGCCAGCGGCCGAATTTAATCCCCACCGCGCGCATCGTTCCGACCACTTGAAAGCCCGAGCTGGCGTGAACGCCGATCGAACCGGTGTTTTCGGAATCGCCGATCACCGCGATCATCTGCCGAAAGCCGCGCGCGGTCGCCGTCTCGATCAATGCGCGGAGCAGCAGTTTGCCGACCCCCTGGCCGCGCACGTCATCGCGCACGTAGATACTGTCCTCCACCGTGAACCGATAGGCCGAGCGACCGCGGAACTGGAGGTAGTAGCCGAAGCCGAGAATGCCGGAGGCATCGGCGGCAACGCGCCAGGCGCCGCCGGCGCCGACCACCTTGGCGTGGCGCTCGGCCATCTCTTCGATCGAGGGCGGAATTTCCTCGAAGGTGCCGGTCCCGTGCAGGACGTGGTGCGCGTAGATCGCCTGCACCTCGGCGATGTCGGTCGGCGTGGCGTCGCGTAGCCGCAGCGCGGCGGGGCTTCCGGGGCTGTTCATACCGGCGATCCGATCATACCGCCAATCCGAGCACGTTGGCGGCATCGCAGGCAAACGCCAGCAGGGCGCGGTCGCGGCCGGGGCCGGCGATCATCGACAGCCCGATCGGTGCCCCGTGCTCGGATGCCACCGGCAATGTCACTTCCGGCAATCCGCACAGGCTGGCGACGGCGGTGATGCCGATCGTCGCCTGGCGCACGGACTCCAGCTCCTCGGCTTCGGCCTCGAGCGACGGCGCCGCGCAGGGCGAGGTGGGGGCGAGCAGCACCGCGCCGCCGGCCAGCAACGGGCGGATGCGGGCTTGCAGCAAGCGCCGGAACACGCGGGCCGCGGCGGCGGTCGCCGGATCGGTCGCCTTCGCGGCCTCGAGCCGCGCCTTCACATCGGCACCGAGCTGCGGGCTCTCACGGTCCACCCAGGACCCCAGGGTCGCCCAAACCTCCTCGGCCTGGAGCGCGCGGAAATGGTCGAACACGGCGTCCACCCCTTCCGGCAGCAGGCGGATGCCAACCGCCCGGCCGCGCAATTGCTCCAGCCGGTCGAGCGCCGGCCGCAGCACCTCGGCGACCCCGAACTGGGCGTTGATCCAAGCTTCCTCCAGGCGCAGCAGCGGGCCGGACAGTTCGGACCGCTCGCCCGGCAGGAGCACCTCGCCCACCTCCGAAAGCAGGGCGGCGCCGCGGCTGAACCAGCCGGGGGTGTCGAGGCTGGGCGCGAGCGGGCACACACCGGCCGTGCTGAGCGCGCCGAAACTGGGACGAATGCCGAACAAGCCGCAATAGCTCGCCGGAATGCGGACCGAGCCGCCGGTATCGGTGCCGAGGGCGAAATCCACGAGCCCCGCCGCCACCGCCGCCGCCGAGCCCGATGAGGAGCCGCCCGGCAGGCGGTCGGGGGCAGCCGGGTTCGCCGGTGTGCCGTGCCACGGATTGGCGCCGGTAAGTCCATAGGCAAGTTCCGTGGTCCGGGTCTTGCCGCGCAGCCGGGCCCCCGCTTGCAGCAGCGCCGTCACCAGCGGGGCGGTGCCGGCGGCCGGGCCATGGCTGCGCGCCCAGTCGGGGTTGCCGTAGGTGGTGGGCACGCCGGCGACATCGAAGACGTCCTTTACGGCGAAAGTCAGCCCGCTCAGCCGGCCGCTCCCGAGCGAGGGCAGCCCAGCGGGCGCGCCCGGCACGAAGGCGCCGACGCCATCGGGGAGTTCGGTCATGTGCGGTCTCGCAATCGATTTTCCTTCCCGAAGTCGGAATATCTATTCCGTGAGCGCCGGTTGTGGCATAGAGATGATCGCGCCGTCAGCTAACAGGTTTGCAAGCCTGGGGGCCAGCAGGTTAACACCCGCCCGCAAGAGCGGGGCGGCCGATGGCGCCAAACGATCAATCGGCCGCAACGCCGGCCGGATTGCATGAGCATGTGCAGCCGGTCATCCGGCGCGCCGCATATCGAGGGATACCGCGTGGATCAAATCAGCCATTCCGACCGTGATTCCGCCTCCTCGGGCGTCGTTCAGGGGCGCGCCGATCCGGCGTCGTCGCGGGCGAGCGACCCGGCGCTGCCGCGCCTGCAAGCGGTGGTGATGGCGGCGCGCTATTACGGGATGGAGTTATCGCGCGAGGATTACCGCGGCATCGAAACCGCCGACACCCCCACGCCCGCCTCGCTGGCGGCGTGGGTGCAGAACGCCGGTATGTGGGCGCGCGCGGTGCGCCTGCGCTGGCGCCATCTGATGCGGCTGCGCGAGTCCGGGCCGGTGGTGCTGCTGTTCAATGGCGGCGGCGCCGGCTTGCTGGTCGGCTCCAACGCCGAGCACAAGGTTGTGCTGGTCCGCGATCCGCTCGCGCCTGAGGGCGAGGCGGCGGTCGCCGTTGACGAAATGCGGCTCGCCGAGGTGTGGTCGGGCGAGGTGCTGCTGCTGCGCGCCAACCGCGGCCAGGTGGAGGCCGACGCGCCGTTCTCCCTGCGCTGGCTCGCCGGGCTGGTCGCGCACGAGCGCAAGTCGCTGCGCGACATCGCCATCGCCTCGTTCACCTTGAGCTGCCTGACGATCTTTCCGCCGTTCCTGGTGATGACCGTCACCGATCGCGTGCTGACGCATCACAGCTACTCGACGCTGGAACTGCTGTCGGTGGTGCTGGGAATTTTCGTCGTCTATGAGACCGTCCTCGGCTTCGCCCGGCGGCTGATTATCGTCACCATCGGCGCGCGCATCGACACCCGCCTCAATCTGCATGTGTTCAACCGGCTGGTGCGCCTCTCACTCGATTACTTCGAACGCCATCCGGCCGGCGAGACGATGCACAAGGTCACGCAGATTCATAAGGTTCGGGAGTTTCTGACCGGCAAGCTGCTGACCACGATGCTGGATCTGATCACTCTGCTGGTGCTGCTGCCGTTCCTGTTCTTTCTGAACGCGACGCTGGCCTGGATCGTCGTCGCCTGCGCCTGCTGCATCACGCTGATCATTCTCGCCTATCTGCGCCCGCTCCGGGCGGTTTACGCGCGCGTGGTGGCGGCGGAGACCAACAAGCACGCGGCGCTGGCGGAGACGATCTTCGGGGTGAAGACGGTGAAGGCGCTGGCGCTGGAGCCCGCGCGCCGAACGCTGTGGGACGAGCGGGTGGCCGAAACCGGTCGCTGGCGGCTGGTGTTCGGCAAATTGTCGAATTGGCCGCAGACGCTGGTGACGCCGTTCGAGCGGTTCATGTGGATCGGCACCATCATGCTCGGCGCCTATCTCGCGCTGTCGGACGAGACCGGCTTCATGGTCGGCGGGCTGTTCGCCTTCATGATGCTCTCGCAGCGGGTCGCGCAGCCGCTGGTCGGGCTGGCCCGGCTGATCGAGGACTACGAGGAGGTCGGCGCGGCGATCGGCGAGGCGGCGTCGGTGCTGAACCGGCCGCTGGAGGCGGATGCCGCCTCGGGCGGCCTGCGGCCGAAGTTCTCCGGGGCCGTGAGCTTCGACGACGTGACCTTCACCTATGCCGGCACCAAGACGCCCGCTCTCGACCGCATCAGCTTCTCGGTGCCGGCGGGCACCATGCTCGGCGTGGTCGGCCGCTCCGGTTCCGGCAAGTCCACCATCACGCGCCTGCTGCAAGGCATCAACCGCGATTACACCGGGTTCGTGAAGATCGACGGCAGCGATCTGCGCGAGATCAATCTGCGCCATCTGCGCCAAAGCTTCGGCGTGGTGCTGCAGGACAACTTCCTGTTCCGCGGCTCGATCCGGGAAAACATCATCGCCGGCCGGCCGGGGCTGGCGCTCGACGACGTGGTGCGCGCGGCGCGGCTCGCCGGCGCCGAGGAGTTCATCGAGCGGATGTCGAACGGCTACGAAACCTATATCGAGGAGGGCTCGCCCAACCTGTCGGGCGGTCAGCGCCAGCGGCTGGCGATCGCGCGTGCGCTCATCACCGATCCGCGGCTGCTGATCCTCGACGAGGCGACGAGCGCGCTCGACCCCGAGAGCGAAGCGCTGGTCAATGCCAACCTGCTGCGGATCGCGCGCGGGCGGACCATGGTCATCGTCTCCCACCGGATGTCCTCGCTCACCGAATGCGACCAGACGCTGGTGCTGGAACAGGGCAAGGTGATGGATATCGCGCCGCACCGGGTGCTGGTGGAGCGGTGCTCGGTCTATCGTCAGCTCTGGGCGCAGCAGAACCGACATATGGAACCGCAGGCGGCCCGCCACGCCGCGCTTGCGCCGACGCTCGTGCAGGGAGACTGAGATGAAATCGAACCTCCCCGCGCTGCGCGACGACGACCCCGCCTTGCCGGTGCTGCTGGAGTTCCAGTCGCCTTCGGCGGCGGTGATCCGCGCGCCGATCCCGGCGCTGGCCCAGCATGTGATCTGGATCATCGGCGCGATGTTCGTCTCGCTCGTCGTCGCCGCCGGGCTGATTAAGGTGGATCGCGTGGTGAGCTCGCATGGCGAGGTGGTCTCCACCGCGCCGACCATCGTCATGCAGCCGCTCGACACCGCCATCGTGCGCTCGATCAATGTGCGGGTGGGCGATCGGGTCCATGCCGGGCAGGTGCTGGCGCGGCTCGACCCCACGCTCGCCGCCGCCGATCTCTCGGCATTGGCGGCCCAGGTGGCGAGCCTCAGCGCCCAGGTCTCGCGCTTGCAAGCGACCGCCGAGGGCAAGCCGTTCGTCTATACCGGGCTCGATCCGGATATTTCGCTGCAGGCGGCCATCTACTCGCAGAAGCAGGCGGATTACGATTCCCGCTTGCGCAACTACGAGGAGAAGGCCGGCAGCCTGGTCGAGCAGATCAAGCACGCCAACAACGACGCCAAGGGCTATGCCGACCGGCTCGCGGTCGCGCACAGCGTCGAGAAGATGCGGCGTGACCTCCAGGAACAGTATGTCGGCAGCAAGCTCAATACCCTCTCGGCGATGGACAACACCGCCGAGATGGAGCGCTATTTCCGGGCGGCGGAGGAGCAGGCGAGCCAGGGCGCGAACGATCTCAAGGCGCTGGTCGCCGAGCGCGACAGCTACGTGCAGGCCTGGCACGCCGACATCTCCCAGCAGCTCGCCGACGCGACGCAGAAGCTGTCCGACGCCCGTCAGCAGCTCAACAAGGCACAGCTGCACCGCCAGCTGGTGGAGCTGCGGGCCGAGCATGACGCGACCGTGCTGACCGTTGCCAAGGTGTCGGTGGGCTCGGTGCTGCAAAGCGGCCAGCGATTGCTGACGCTGATGCCGACCGACGCGCCGCTGGAGGTGGAGGCGACGATCGCCGGCCGGGACGACGGCTATGTTGATCCGGGCGATCCGGTGGCGGTCAAGTTCGACACCTTCCCGTTCACCCGCTACGGAATGGCTTACGGCACGCTGCGGGTGGTCACTGCCGACAGCTTCACCTCGCAGGACGAGCAGCGGGACCAGTCGGGGACCGTGCCGATCCCGCTGAACACCGCCGACCCCTATTATCGGGCGCGCATCAGCATCGATCGGGTGGCGTTGCACGGCGTGCCGGCGGATTTTCAGTTGGCGCCGGGAATGCCGGTCACCGCCGACATCAAGGTGGGCAAGCATAGCGTGCTGAGCTACATGCTGTCGCGGGTGCTGCCGGTCGTGCACGAGGCGATGCGCGAGCCATAGCGCATCGGGGGGAGGCAACGGATGCGCGCGTTCGACCGGGTGATCGGCGCGCTCTCGCCGCGCATGGCGCTGCGGCGGGCGGTGCGGCTGCAAGAATTGAAGGAAAGGGAAAGCTTCGCGCGCGCCTTCCGCTTGCTTTCGCGCGCCGGGCGCGCCGGGCTCGCGGAAGCCGAGTTCCGTGTCGGCTGCTGCTATCTGGAAGGCGCCGGGGTTCCGGTCAGTCGCGCCGATGCGGTGCGGTGGCTGGAGAAGGCCGGCGCGCAAGGTTACGTGGAGGCGCAGGAGAAGCTGGCCGCCCTCTACCTGCACGGCCTGGTGGGCGCGGCTGCCGCCGCGCCGGTTAGCCTGTTCGCAAGCAACGCCGGCGGCGATGGCGCACCGGATCATGCGGCGGCGGCGCGTTGGGCACGCAAGGCCGCCGAGGGCGGGTCGGCGGACGGCCGGGCGATGCTCGGCTATCTGCTCACCTCCGGCCCCGAGACGCTGCGCAATCCCGATGAAGCGCGGGAGTGGTATCGGAAATCGGCCGAAGCCGGATCGCCGCAAGGAGCGCTCGGCTATGCGCTCGCCCTCGGTCAGATCGAGGGCAATGAGGCGCATAACCGCGAGATCGTGGACTGGCTGCAAAAGGCGGCCGAGGCGGAGCTGCCGACGGCGCTGTTTCTGCTGGGCGAGATCACCGATCGCGGCTTCTGCGTGCCGCGCGACCGCGCGGCCGCGACGGTGCTTTACCGGCGGGCGGCCGAGAAGGGTCATCGCTCCGGCCAAGCGCGCTACGGGCTGGCGCTGATGGAGGGGCTCGGGGTGGCGGTGAATGTCACCGAGGGCGAGACCTGGCTGCGCAAGGCGGCGCTGGCGGGCGACCCCGAGGCGGCCGCCCTGGTGGGCGATCTTTACGCCAAAGGCGGGAAACTGCCGCCCAACTACGCCGAGGCGGCGATGTGGTTCCGCCGCGCCAGCGAAGCCGGCCATAAGGTCGCCTCGCGCGCGCTCGGAATGCTCTATCTTACCGGCGCCGGCGTGCCGCGCGACGAGCGCGAGGCGGCGCACTGGTTCCGCATCGCGGCCGATGCCGGCGATCAGCAGGCGCGCGTCGATCTCGCCACCTTGGTGCGCCGGGGAGCCGGCGACGAGCAGGACGCCCAACGCACGCGGGAGTGGTTCGAGCAGGCCGCCGCGTCGGGCGATCTGGTGGCGGCGTTCAATTTCGGCGTCTGCCTCGCCGAAGGCGTCGGCATCGAGCGCGACGAGCGCAAGGCCGCCGAATGGTTGCGCCGTGCCGCCGAC
This sequence comes from uncultured Pseudomonadota bacterium, assembly GCA_963762525.1. Taxonomy (GTDB): domain Bacteria; phylum Pseudomonadota; class Alphaproteobacteria; order Acetobacterales; family Acetobacteraceae; genus DATFDN01. Next base: position 398,082 of record CAVXKT010000004.1, on the reverse strand, counting down.
GGCGTGGTCAACGCGCAATACTGGTACGGGCGGATGCTGGTGGAGGGCCGCGGCCTCGACGAAAACCCCGAGGAGGGGCGCGCCTGGATCGGCAAGGCCGCCGAGCGCGGCATGATCGAGGCCGAGGTGGCGCTCGCCGAGCTGATGCTGAACGGGCGCGGCGGCCCGAAGGACCATGCGGGCGCGCTCGCCGGCTTCGAGAAGGCGGCCGGGCGCGGCCATGTCGGCGCCATGTTCGCCTGTGGCGCGATGTGGGGCGGCGGCCACGACGTGCCGATCGACCGCGCGATCGCGCAGCGCTGGTTCCGTGCCGCGGCCGAACGCGGACATGCCTATGCGCAGATGATGCTGGGGCGTTATCTGGCCCGCGGTCTTGCCGGCGAGCGCGACTTCGAGGCCGCCCGGATGTGGCTCGATCGGGCGGTCGGGCAAGGCCTTGGCGAGGCGCGCGCCGATCTGGCCGGGCTGCCGCCTCCGCCGCCACCGCCCGAGCAGGACGGCGGCGCGGCAAGCGAGCCGCAACCGGCCTCGCAGGTGGCCAGCCGGTAGCGGTGGGCGGGCGCCGCGCGCCGCGTCTGCCCCTCGGGGCGGTCGCCCCCGCCGCCGTTCGCGATGCCGAGCGGCGGCGCTTGGCGGAAACCGCGTTGGCGAACGGGCGGATTGCCGATCCGGAGGAGCGACTACGCTGGTTCGATCGCGCGCACCGGCTGTTTCCCGACGACCCCGGGCTGCAACTGGTTCTGGCCGAGGCGTGCCTCGGGCGTGATGACGCCCGTGCCGCAGCCCTGCTGACGGCGCTCGCGGCGAAGCACGACGCGCGCGAGGTCTGGTTCGCGCTGGCGGCGGCGCGGCGCGGGCTTGGCGATCATCGGGGTGCCGCCCGGGCGCTGTCGGAGGCGCTTCGTCGGCACGCGATGCCGCCGGCGCTGACGGCGTTCGCCGACGCCGTGGCGCGGGCGGCGGGGGCGAAGGATTGGCGCGCTCTGGCGCCGGCGAGCCCGCCCGCCTTGCGGGTTGAGGGCTTCGTTGAACTCGCCCCCGATGGGTGGCTTCGCGGCTGGGCTTGGCTGCCCGCCGACCCCGATCATGATCCGGTGCTGCGCGTCCGCCCCGCGCGTGGGCGCGGGTTTTCCGTCGTGGCCGACGATCCCGACACCGAGGCGGCCGCATTGCTGGCCCGGCGGCGCCGGTTCGCGGTGCAGCCCGAGCGAGTGGCGGCGCGGCCCGATCCGCGTGCTGGATCGGGATGGCCGCGACCTGCTCGGCAGCCCGCTCGACCCGGCGGCGGAGGCACGCGCGATGGCGGCAAGACGGCCGGCGCGTCGGCGGCGCTTCGCCGGGGTCGCGCCGATCCCGGCCGGAGTCGACGTGATCATCCCGGTTCACAACGCTCGCGCGGCGACCCTCGAATGCCTCGCGAGCGTGCTGGCGAGCCGGACCGAGCGGATCATCGTGGTCGATGACGGGTCGGAGGCGACGCTGGCGGGTGAGCTTGATGCGCTCGCCGCCGGCGGTCGGATCACCCTGCTCCGCCATCGCCATGCCCGGGGTTTCCCGGCGGCCGCCAATGCCGGATTAAGCCTCGCCCGGGCGGCGCGGCGCGATGCGGTGCTGCTGAACAGCGACACGCTGGTTCCGCCCGGTTGGTTGCTTGCACTCCGCGAGACCGCCCATTCGGCGCCCGACATCGGCACCGTCACGCCGCTGTCCAATCGCGGCGGCATCGTGAGCTACCCCGACCCGGAGGCGCCGATGCCGGACCGGGCGGCCACCAGCGCGATGGCGAGGCTGGCGCGGCGGGCGAACGGCCGGGGTGTCGTCGATATTCCGGTGGGGGTCGGCTTTTGCCTCTACATCCGCAGCGATTGCCTGCGCGACACCGGGCGGTTTCGCGCCGCGCTGTTCGCCCAGGGCTATGGCGAGGAAAACGATTTCTGCCTGCGCGCGCGCGCGCGCGGCTGGCGCCACGTGGCGGCGACGGGTGCCTTCGTCGCCCATCGCGGCGGTCAGTCGATGGGCGGGGCGGCGGCGGCGCTGCGGGCGCGCAACGCCGCCATCCTCGAGCGCCTGCATCCCGGATATGCGGCGATGATCGAGCGCCATCTCGTCGCCGATCCGCTGGCCCCGGCACGGCGGCGGATCGACGCGCTGCGCTGGCGCGCCGATCGCCGACCGGGCCGCGGCGGCGTGCTGGTGGTGACGCATGACCAGGGCGGCGGCGTGGAGCGCGCACTCGCCGGGCGCATCGGCGCGTCCGCCGCGATCGTGCTGCGGCCGGCGCGGCTGGCGGATGGCCGGGCGGCGGCGCGGGTGGAGCGATGGGGCGCGAGCGAGTCGTATCCGAACCTGCTGTTCGCCATTCCCGAGGCGCTGCCCGCGCTGGCGCGGCTGCTTCGTGCCGAGCGGCTGGCGGCGGTGGAATTGCATCACGCGCTCGACCATGCGCCGGAAATCCTGGAGCTGCCGAAGCGGCTCGGCGTGCCGCACGAGATGCACGTCCATGATTACGCCTGGCTGTGTCCGCGCATCGCGCTGCTGGGCGCGCACGGGCGCTATTGCGGCGAGCCCGACCTCGGCGGCTGCGATGCTTGCGTCGCCATGGCCGGCTCGCTGCTGGATGAGAACATCGATGCCGGGCCGTTGCGCGCGCGCAGCGCCGGCATCTTCGCCGACGCGCGGCGGGTCGTCGCTCCCTCGGCCGATTGCGCCGCCCGGCTTGCGCGTCACTTCCCGGCCGTGCGCGCGTCGGTCGTTCCGCACGAGGACGATCGAGCGCTGCCTTCGTTCTCTCCGCAGCCGAACCGAGCGGGCCGGGCGCTGGTTGCGGTGATCGGTGCCATCGGCATCGCCAAGGGCAGCGCGGTGCTGCTGGATTGCGCGCGCGATGCGGCGCGGCGGCGGCTCGGGCTGGAATTCGTCGTGGTCGGCCATACGGTGATCGACGCCGCCCTGATGGCGACCGGGCGGGTCGCCATCACCGGCCCGTTCTTGGCGGACGAGGCGACGGCGCTGATCCGGGCGCAGGCCGCGGACATCGCCCTCATTCCTTCGGTGGTGCCGGAGACTTGGTGTTTCGCGCTGAGCGAAGCGTGGCGGGCGGGTCTGCGGGCGGTGGTGTTCGATCTGGGTGCACAGGCGGAACGGGTGCGCGCCAGCGGCCGGGGCACGGTTTTGCCGACCGGTGCGACGGCGCCCGAGATCAACGACGTACTGCTTGCGGCATGCGGCATCCCGCGTCATGAAGAACCGCCGCGCGCGCAAAAAGAACAGGTTCGTGATGCCCGATTCCGCCGAGACCGATCGCCAACCCGGGACCGGGAAAAATCCGCGCGGACCGGCTGCGGGGCGGGTGGCGGAGCTTAAGGTCTCCGGCCATCTGATGACGCTCGATGCCGGACTGTTTTGCATCGTGCTGACCGCGCCCGGCACGCTCGCCGGGGCCGGGCTTCCGGGCGTGCGGCTTTCATTGCCGCCGGGGGCGTCCGGCCGGTCGGAGAACGTCCGCATCAGCACCTTTCGCGACGACGGCTGGCTGGGCGACGGTGAGGGTGCGGCGCTGATCCGCGTCACCGAAGGTCCGGCGCAGCTGCTGGTGACGATCTATCAGGCGGAGGAGGCCACGCCCGAGCAGGCGCCGCGTCTGCAAGTGCTGCGGCTCGGCGCCGAGGCGGCGCAACCCGTCGCGCACGCCGGCGGTGCCAAGCGCGGCGCCGAGGGCGCCGAGGTGGTCGCGCATTTGCAGCGCCTGGGCGATGTCGGGACCGGCTTCGGCGAATGGATGGGCACGCGCGCGAGCCGGCTGTGGATTGAAGGCTTCGGGATCGCGCCGCGCGGCGGCATCGCCGCGTCCGACATCGAGTATCAGGCGGTGCTCGGGCGGGATTGGCTCTCGCCCTGGGTGGAGGGCGGCAAATTTTGCGGCAGCCGCGGCATGGCGCTGCCGTTGCTCGGGCTGACCGTGCGGCTGAAGGGATCGGCCGCCGCCACGCACGACCTCTCGTATTCGGCGACCTTCGTGGACGGCACGGCGATCGGCCCGGTTCCGGCCGGCGAGCCCTGTCAGGCCGAAAGCCTCGCCGCGCTCGAGGCGTTCCGGATCGACCTCCGGGCCAAGGGCGCGCACGGGGGCGCCGAGGCCGAACCGGCACGCCGTTCGGCTCGCGCGACGGGCGCCGGCGCGCCGACGCCGGCGGCACGGAAGAAGGCGGCGCGGCGAGGCTGAGCGAACGTGCGGCTGCTGTTCGTCCATCAGAATTTTCCCGGTCAATATCTGCACCTGCTGCGCCATCTGACGGCGGCGGGGCGCCACGAGATCGTCTTCAGCACCGAGCCGAACGACAACCACATCGCCGGCGTGCGCAAGGTGCCGTACCGGGCGCCGACGCCGCCGCCGGCGGGTTCGGTACACCCGGCGGCAAGCGACTTCGATCTGGCGATGCGCCGCGCCGAGGCGGTGGCGACCACGGCGCGCAGCCTGCGCCGGCTCGGCTTTACGCCGGACGTCATCATCGGCCATCACGGCTGGGGCGAGTTGCTGAACCTGCCCGATGTCTGGCCCGACGCGCCGATCGTGGGCTATCTCGAATTCTTCTACCGCCTGCAAGGCGCGGACGTGAACTTCGATCCCGAATTCCCGATGCGCGCCGAGGAGTTCGCGCGGGTGCGCGCCAAGAATGCGGTGAACCTGCTGGCGCTCGGGCTGGGCCAGCACGGGCAGACGCCGACCGAGTGGCAGCTCTCCACCTATCCGGCATGGGCGCAGCCGGCGATCACGCTGCTGCGCGAGGGCGCCGATCTCGAACTGTGCCGCCCCGATCCGCAGGCGCGGCGGGCGCCGCTGGAGATCGCCGGGATGCGCGTCGCACCCGCCGACAAGCTGCTCACTTATGTCTCGCGCGACCTCGAGCCCTATCGCGGCTTTCATGTGCTGATGCGGGCGCTGCCGCGCATCCTGGCGGCGCGGCGCGATGTCAAGGCGGTGCTGATCGGCCGCGACGGGGTGAGCTACGGCGTGCCGCCGCCACGCGGCACCTGGCGCCAGCAGATGCTGGAGGAATTGGGCGACGGCATCGACCCCGATCGCGTCGCCATGCCGGGCCGGATCGAGTACCGACCTCTATCGCGCCTTGCTGCGCCGGTCGGATGCGCATGTCTATCTGACCTATCCGTTCGTCGCCTCGTGGTCGCTGCGCGAGGCGTTGGCGACGGGATGCGCGGTGATCGGCAGCGACACCGCGCCGGTGCGGGAATTCCTGCTGGCCGAGGAGACCGGATTGCTGGTGCCGTTCCACGAGCCACGCGCGCTCGCCGAGGCGGTCTTGCGGGTGCTCGAGGATCGCGCGTTGTCGCGCCGCCTGCGCGAGGGCGCGCGACGCTTCGCCGCCGACCGGCTGGACATGCGCGCAACGATCGCCGGTTACGATGCGATGATCGCGCGCCTGGCGCGGGCGGCATAGCGCCGCCCTCATCGGCCCGCAAGCGTGCCGGCTGGCGAACGGTCAAGCCCCATCGTGATTTTCGAACCATCCCGAACCTGCCCCGGCCGGCCGGGCCGGCCCGGTTTGACTCCACCGGCGACGTGAAATATCTCTCAAGGGAACGCAAAAAAAATCAGGGAGCGAATGGTCCTCGCCATCGGCAATCCGGGGGATTTGGACGGCGATTTCGAGACCGCAACGCGCGCCGCGTGGCTCTATCACGTCGGCGGGCTGACGCAGTCGCAGGTTGCCGAACGGCTCGGCGTCGCCAATGCGAAGGCGCATCGGCTGATCGCGCGGGCGACGCGCGCGGGTCTCGTGCGAGTGTTCGTCGAGGGGCCGGTCGGCGGCTGCATCGCGCTCGAGCAGGCGCTGATCGAGCGGTTCGGCCTGCGCGGCTGCCGCGTGGTCCCGAACGTCGATCAAGCCGATCTGCCGCTGCGCGCGCTGGGCGCCGCGGCGGCGACCTGCCTGATCGATACGCTGGAGCGCGGCGAACACCGCATCATCGGTGTCGGCCACGGGCGCACGCTGGCGGCTGCGGTTGACCAGCTGCCGCGGGTCCCGGCCCCCAATGTCTGCTTCATCTCGCTGCTGGGCGGCGTTCCTCGCCAGACATCGGCCAATCCGTTCGACGTCATCCACCGCCTTGCCGAGAAGACCGGCGCCGAATCGTGGATGCTGCCGGTGCCCTTCATCGCCAACACGGCGGCGGATCGGGACATCATGCTGGCGCAGCGCGGCATCGCCGAGGCGATGCAATTGGCGGCCGGGGCGACGCTCTGCGTTGTCGGCATCGGCGAGGTCGCCGGCGGCGCCTTCATCGCCTCGACCGGCATGATCTCGCCGGCCGAGGTCCAGCAGCTGATCGGCCTCGGCGCCGTCGGCGAAGTGTTGGGACACTATCTCGACGCCGACGGCCAACCCGTGCCGACGCCGCTGCACGAGCGCATCCTGTCGCTGCCGTTTGAAGGGTTACGCGGTCGCGATGTGATCGCGGTGGCGGGCGGTCGGGACAAGCCCGCCGCCATCCGCTCGGTGCTGCGCAGCCGGCTGCTGAGCGGACTGATTACCGACGAGCCGACCGCGCAGAGACTGATTAAAGAACAGCCGGCCCGCTCGGCCGGCCCGGGGAGAACGAGACATGCACGAGAAAGCACGCGATCTGTGTGACGCCTTCGTCGCGCGCGGCATCGGCCGGCGCGAGCTGATGCGCCGACTGGGCGCGCTGGGCCTCGCCGCCGGCACCATCGACGTGATGGCGAATGCCGCCGCGACCAGGGCGATGGCCGCGGACTTCAACTGGAAGGCGCATCAGGGCACCAGCCTCAAGCTGCTGCTCAACAAGCATCCCTATGCCGATGCGATGATCGCCGACCTCGACGCCTTCAAGTCGCTGACCGGCATGAACCTGTCCTATGATATTTTCCCCGAGGACGTCTATTTCGACAAGGTGACGGCGGCGCTGTCCTCGCGGTCGAGCACCTACGACGCCTTCATGACCGGGGCCTATCAGACCTGGCAGTACGGGCCGGCCGGCTGGCTCGTGGATCTCAACGAATACCTCAAGGATGCCGCCAAGACAGCGCCCGATTACAACTGGGACGACGTGCTGCCGGGGCTGCGCGCATCGAATTCGTGGTCCGGCGTCCCCGGCGAGCCGCTGGGCGGCAAGGGCGCCAAGCAATGGGCGCTGCCGTGGGGATCGGAGCTGTACAGCATCTCCTACAACCGCCAGATCTTCGACAAGCTGAAGCTGCAGCCGCCGAAGAACATGCCGGAGCTGATGGAGACGGCGCTCAAGATCACCAGGGATGCGGGCGGACCGTACGGCGTGGGCGTGCGCGGCAGCCGCTCCTGGGCGACCATCCATCCGGGCTTCCTGTCCGGCTACACCAACTATGGCGCCAAGGATTTCACGGTTGATGGCGGCAGGCTGAGAGCGGCGATGAACTCCAAGGAGTCGAAGGAGTGGCACGCGCTGTTCGTGAAAATGGTGCAGCAGAGCGGGCCGAAGAACTGGGCCACCTACACCTGGTACGAGGTCGGCAATGACCTCGGCGCCGGCGCGTCGGGCATGATCTACGACGCCGACATCCTGGGCTACTTCATGAACGGCGACACCAAGGAGCACGGATATATCGGCTACGCGCCGATCGCGCCCAACCCGGCGATGAGCCACCCGACCTCGAATGTCTGGATCTGGTCGCTGGCGATGTCGAATTTCTCGCGCAACAAGGACGCCGCGTGGACCTTCCTGCAATGGGCGACCGGCACCGAGCATCTGCTGTTCGGCGCCCGCAAGAAGGACATGGTGGACCCGGTGCGCACCAGCATCTGGAAGGACCAGGAGTTCCGCGACCGCATCGCCAAGAGCTATCCGGGCTACATGAACCAGTACGAAGTCACGTCGCCGGACGCCAAGATCTACTTCACGCCGCAGCCGCTGTTCTTCAACGTAACCACCGACTGGGCGGCGGCCCTGCAACGCATGGTCGCCAATCAGGTGCCGGTCTCCGACGGGCTCGACCAGCTTGCCGAATCGATCAACCGGCAGATGAAGTCGGCCGGCATCGGATGAGCGCACGCCATCCCTGAGGAGGAGAGAGGGCGGCGGCCGCGGCCGCCGTCCGGATCGCCATGTCCGACCTCGCCATCGCCCCCGCCAGCCGCCGCCGTCCGCTGCTGCCGCGGATTCTGCCCTACATCCTCAGCCTGCCGGCGTTGCTGATCTGCGTCGGCATCCTGATCCCGTTCGGCACCTCGATCTGGTACAGCCTGGAACGCTACAACCTCGCCATGCCGTACCTCCGCCGCTTTGCCGGCATCGGCAACTACGCCGATCTGTTCACCGATCCGGATTTCTGGAACACGGTGAAGGTGTCGATGATCTACACCGTGGCGACGGTCGGGGTGGAGCTGCTGCTCGGCCTCGGCATCGCATGCTGCTGCGCGAGCGCACCCGGCTCAACAACTTCATCTCCATCGCCCTGCTGATGCCGCTGATGACCGCGCCGGCGATCGCGGCGCTGATGTGGAAGCTGATGACCAATCCCAGCTTCGGCGTGCTGAGCTGGGTGATTTCGGGACTTGGCGTCACCAACTTCAAATGGGCGTCCGACCCGTCGAGCGCGATGGCGACCGTGGTGCTGGTCGATACCTGGGTCTACACGCCGTTCATCATGATCCTGCTGCTGGCCGGGCTGCGCAGCCTGCCGACGCAGCCGTTCGAGGCGGCGGAGCTGGACGGCGTGCCGGCGGCCTTCGTGTTCTTCCGCATCACCCTGCCGATGCTGATGCCCTATATCTTCACCGCCACCTTGTTCCGGCTGCTCAACTCGATCCAGCAGTTCGACATCATCTATGCGATGACGCAGGGCGGCCCGGGCAACAGCCTGCTGGTGTTCCAGGTGCGGTCGTATCTGGAGTTCTTTCAATACACCAATGTCGGCCGCTCGGCCGCCATCCTGATGGTGCTGTGGGCGATCACCTACATCCTGTCGCAGGTGTTCGTGAAGCAGTGGCTCAAGCTGCGGGAGCGCGCGCATGGCCTTCGGTGACGTCGCGAAGCGCGGTCTGCGGTGGCTCGCGCTCGCCGCGGTCGTGGTGTTCTTCCTGTTTCCGATCTTCTGGATCTTCATGATGTCTTTCGAGACCAACGAGCAGATCTTGCATTTGCCGCCGACGGTCGCGTTCTCGACGTTCCAGAACTACGTGGCGCTGCTGTCGGGCAAGCTGCAAACCTCGGCCGGCGCGCTCGACATCACCTTCCTGCACAACCTCTGGAACTCGTTCCTGCTGTCGGTTTGCTCGGTGGTGCTGGCGCTGATCCTGGGGGTGCCGGCCGCCTATGCGTTCGCGCGCTTCCGCTTCCGCTTCGGCGAGGACATCGCCTTCACCCTGCTGTCGGTGCGGTTCGCCCCGCCGCTGCTGGTGCTGCTGCCGCTGTCGCTCTATTTCCAGGATATCGGCCTCAGCAACACGTATCTCGGGCTGATCTGGGTCTATCAGCTGATCTGCCTGCCGCTGATCCTGTGGATCGTGCGCGGCTATTTCGAGGACGCCAGCCCCGATATCGAATATGCCTACCGCGTGGACGGCCATTCCTGGTGGCGCGCCTTCACCAAGATCGCGATTCCGCTGGCCGGGCCGGGCATCGCGGCGGCCGGACTGCTGTCGTTCATCTTCGCCTGGAACAACTTCGTGTTCGCGCTGATCCTGGCCTCGGCCGACAAGCAGCCGGTGACGGTCGGCGCTTTGGCCTTCGTCACCGCATCCGGCATCCAGTACGGGATCATCGCCGCCGCCATCGTGCTGTCGATCGTGCCGACGCTGGCGCTGGCCTTGTACGCGCAGCGCTGGCTGGTCGAGGGGCTGAGCCTGGGAGCGGTGAAGGGATGAGCGGTCGTCCGCCGGCCGATGGCCTCGCCGTCGGCAACCTGCACGCGGCGTTCGGCAAGCATGTCGTGCTGCACGACGTCTCGCTGGAGGTGGACCCCGGCGAGACGCTGGTTCTGTTCGGCCCGTCCGGGGCCGGCAAGACGGTGTTGCTGCGCGCGATCGCGGGCGTGGAGGCGAGCGCGTCCGGCCGCATCATCATCGCCGGGCGCGACGTCTCCGCCCTCGGGCCGGAAAAGCGCAACGTCGGCGTCGCGTTCCAGAATTTCGCGCTTTACCCGCACATGCCGGCGCGGGAGAACATCGCCAGCCCGCTGCGCGCGCGCCATGCCGGCGCGGCGGAGATCCGCGAGCGGGTCGAGCGGGTCGCCGAGTTGCTGCGCATCACGCATGTCCTCGGCCACGCGCCGCGGGCGCTGTCGAACGGGCAGAAGCAACGCACGGCGCTGGCCCGCGCGCTGGTGGGCGAGCCGAAGGTGCTGCTGCTCGACGATCCGCTGCGCAACGTCGATGCCAAGCTGCGCTACGAGATGCGGATGGAGCTGCCCCGGCTGCTGCGCCGCGCGGCAGCGGCGACGATCTACGTGAGCCAGGACTATCGCGAGGCGATGGCGCTGGCCGATCGCATCGCCGTGCTGATCGACGGCCGGGTGGTTCAGCAGGCGGCGCCGGAGACGATTTACGACAGCCCCGCCTCGGTGGCGGTGGCGCGGCTGTTCGGCGATCCGCCGATGAACCTGCTTCCCTGCACCGCGACACCGGGCCCCGAGGGGGTGCGGGTTGACGCCATCGGACTGTCGCTGCGGTTCCGACCGAACACCGAGACGGCCGGACGCGAATGTCTGCTCGGGATGCGACCCGAGAACCTGACCGTTCGCACCGCGCCCGATCCGGGCGCCGCCGTTCTGGAGATGGTGGCGGCGACACCGCTGCACGAGCGCCAGGTGCTGCTGCTCCGCGCCGCCGACGGCCAGGAGGTGCTGGCAAGCGTCGCCGGCGCCCCGCCGCAGGCGGGGGCGAGCGTGTGGATCACGCCGGATCCGGCGCGGGCGCTGCTCTACGACGCCGAGAGCGGCGCGCGCATCGCCGATGCGGCCACGATCCGGACCGAGGTCGCGGCATGACGCTCGCTCTGGCCAATGTCAGCAAGACCTACGGCGCGCGCGGCAAGCACGCGGTCCGCGCGGTGCAAGCTCTCGATCTTACGGTGGCGAGCGGCGACATCGTGGCGCTGCTCGGCTCGTCGGGCTGCGGCAAGACCTCGACCTTGCGCATGGTGGCGGGTTTCGAGAGCGTCACCGAGGGCAGCATTACGCTCGCCGGCAAGCGCATCGACACGCTGGCGCCGTCGCGTCGCGGCGTGGCGATGGCGTTCGAGGGCTACGCGCTTTATCCGCCGCTGACCATCGAGGACAATATCGGCTTCGGGCTGGGCCGCGACGGACGGATCGACGTGCGCAAGCGGGTGCGCGACGTCGCCGATCTGCTGGAGATCGGGCCGATCCTGAAGCGCCGCCCGGCGGGCCTCTCCGGCGGCCAGCAGCAGCGCGCCTCGCTCGCCCGCGCGCTCGCCCGCGACGCCGCTCTGCACCTGCTGGACGAGCCGATGGGCCAGCTTGAGCCGCAGTTGCGCGCCAAGCTGCGCGGGCGCGTGAAGGCGCTGGTCAAGGAGCGCCGGCTGACCGCCGTGCTGGTCACTCACGACCAGACCGAGGCGCACGCGATGGCCGATCGCATCGCCGTCATGGAGGGCGGCGTGTTGCAGCAATACGGCACCGGCGCCGAGTTGCTGGCGCGGCCCGCCAATTTGTTCGTCGCCACGTTTCTGGGCGAGCCGCCGATGAATGCGATGGCGGCGGTGGTGCAGCCGGGCGGCGTGCGCCTCGCCGGCGCCGATGCGCCGTGGTTCGCGATGCCCGCCGGCCTGCCGCCGGCGGGAACCGAGGTGGTCCTCGGCGTCCGACCGCATCAATCATGCTGGGCGGCGGCGACTGGCGCGGCACCATCGTCTCTAATCATTGGCTGGGCGATCAGGCGCATGTCGCGCTTGATGTCGGCGGCCGCCTGTTGGTGGCGGTGTCGCATCGCCGCGTCGCCGCGGTGACCGGTCAGGAGGTCGCGCTGGGCTTCGCTCCCGCCGACACGCACTTGTTCGACGCCGCATCGGGGCGGGTGCTGATGCACGGGCTGGAGGCAGCCTGATGAAGCCGCCGCTTGTCGTCGCCGTCAACTCCGGCACCTCGATGGTGAAGGCGGTCGCCTTCACGGCCGGCGGCGACGTGGTGGCGACCGCCGCGCGAGCGAACCGGATCGAACCCGGGCCGCACGGCGCCGTCGAGCAGGACATGGCGCGCACCCGCGATGACTGCTTCCACGTGCTGCGGACGCTCGCGGGCCAGCTATGCGGCGCCGAAATCGCGGCGCTCGCGGTCACCGGGCAGGGCGACGGCACCTGGCTTGCCGACGCCGATGGCGAGCCCGTTGCACCGGCGCTGCTGTGGCTGGATGCCCGCGCGCGCGACCTCGTGGAAGGGCTGCGCGCCGGCGGCGAAGCGCGCGCCGCGTTCGCCTTCACCGGAACCGGCCTCAGCGCCTGCCAGCAATCGGCGCAGCTGCTGTGGCTTTGCCGCCATCGGCCCGCGGTGCCGGCGCGCGCCGCGACGGCGCTGCATTGCAAGGACTGGCTCTACTTCAACCTGACCGGCGTGCGCGCGACCGACCCTTCGGAAGCCTGCATGACCTTCGGCGATTACCGCACCCGCCGCTATCGGCGCGAGGTCCTGGAAGCGCTCGGCATGACCGATCTGGAGCGGCTGCTGCCGCCGATCGTCGATGGCACGCGCCAATCGCACCCGCTGTCGCGGGCGGCGGCGGCGCGCACCGGCCTTCCCGCCGGCCTGCCCGTGGTGCTGGGCGCGATCGACGTCGTCTGCACCGGCCTGGGTGCCGGGCTCTATGGCGGCGATGATGAGACCGGGGTGTCGATCCTCGGCAGCACGGCGATGCATCTGCGCCTGGTCGGCGATCCCGATCACGTCGCGCCCGCCCCGGACCTGACCGGCTACTGCCTGCCGTTCCCGGTGCCGCGCCACACCATGCAGGCGCAGACCTCGATGGCGGCCACGCTCAACATGGACTGGCTCGCCGATCTGGTGCGCGACGCCGCGCGGCTGGCCGGCGGCGCGCCGGCCGAGGGACGGATCGGCATCCTGCGGGCGATTGACGAGGCGGTGGCGCGGGCGCGGCCGGGCGCCGTGCTGTATCACCCGTTCATCTCCTCCTCCGGCGAGCGCGGGCCGTTCGTGGACGGGTGCGCGCGGGCGGCGTTGCTGGGGATCGACCAGCATGTCGGCTTGGCCGAACTGGCGCGCGGGATTTACGAGGGCCTCGGCCTTGCCTCGCGCGACTGCTTCATCGCCATGGGCGGGGTGCCGCACGCGGTCCGCGTCACCGGCGGCGCGGCGCGCTCGGGGGTCATGCGCGCGATCCTCGCGGCCTGCCTCAACCGCCCGGTGGGCGAGGCGGCGCAGACCGAGACCGGCGCCGCCGGGGCGGCGATGATCGCCGCGGTCGGCATCGGCCTCTACCCGGACATGGCCGCCTGCGCCGCGCGTTGGATCGCGCCGCCGGCCCGGCCGGCCGAAGCGCCCGATCCGACCCTGGCGGCGATCTACGAAGCGCTGTTTCCGATCTACCGCGAGAGCTACGCCGTGATGCCGCCGATCTGGCGGCGTCTGCACGCGGCGCGGATGGCCGGCCATGACGCCTGAAAGCCGCATCGCGGAAGTCGCGATCATCGGCGACAATTTCATGCTTCCGGAACGCTTCGAGCAGGCGATCCGCGCCGCCTGCGAGGCAAGTGTGGTGCTGCGCAGCATGACCTTGCCGTGGCCCGACGCGCCGATGGAGCACGGCTACGCGCGGCCGGGCCTGGCGGGGCTGAAGGAATATCAGGGCGACCCGGACGAGATCGTGCGGTTCATCGACGGGGCGGAAATCCTGGTCACGCAGCTGGCGCCGGTGTCGGCGGAGATGCTCGAACGGATGCCGGCGCTGAAGCTGATCGCGGTCTCGCGCGGCGGCCCGGTCAATATCGATATGCGGGCGACGCGCGCCCGCGGCGTGCGGGTGGTGAACACGCCCGGCCGCAACGCCGGCGCGGTGGCGGAGTTCACGATCGGCGCGATCCTGTCGCAGACCCGCCTGATAACCGCCGGTCACGACGCGCTGCGGGCCGGCAACTGGCGCGGCGACCTCTACCGTGCCGATCGCACCGGGCGCGAGCTGTCGGAGCTGACCGTCGGCGTCATCGGCTACGGCCATATCGGCACCCGCGTTGTTCGCCTGCTGAAGGCGTTCGGCTGCCGCATCCTGGTGCATGATCCCTATGTGCAGCTGTCCGCCGCCGACCGCGCCGACGGCGTCGAACAGGTCGGGATGGAGCGCCTGCTCGCGGGCGGCGATGTCATTACGCTGCACGCGCGCGTCACCGAGGAAACGGCGGGCTTCATCGGCCGCGCCCAGTTCGCGGCGATGCGACCGGGGGCGATCTTCGTCAACACGGCGCGCGGCCCGCTGGTCGATTACGATGCGCTCTACCTTGCGCTTTCGTCCGGCCATCTGGGCGGCGCGGCGATCGAGACCTTCGCCGTCGAGCCGGTGCCCGCCGACTGGCCGTTGCTCGCGCTGGCCAATGTGACCCTGACGCCGCATATCGCCGGTGCTTCGGTCAACACCCTGACGATCGCGGCCGAGGCCGCCGCCGAGGAGGTTCGGCGCCACTTGGCCGGCGAACCGCCGCTCAACCCGTGCTGAAGGATCTTCCCATGGATGAACAGGCCGCCCGGCAAGCGCTGATCGACGCCTGTTGCGCGATGAACGCGCTGGGCATCAACCAGGGAACGTCGGGCAATATCAGCGTCCGCCACGGCGCGGCGATGCTGATCTCGCCGTCGGCGATCCCCTACCACGAGATCCGCCCCGAGCAGGTGGCGAAGCTGCCGATCGAGGGCGAATACGGCCGCTATGACGGCCCGCGCAAACCTTCGACCGAATGGCGCTTTCATCTCGACATCATGCGCTCGCGCCCGCAAGTGGCCGCGGTCGTGCACAGCCATCCGACCTTCGCCACCACGCTGGCGATCGCGCGCCGGCCCATCCCGGCGTGCCACTACATGATTGCAGCGTTCGGCGGCACCGACATCCGCTGCGCCGATTATGCCACGTTCGGCACCAAGGAGCTGTCGAATCACGCGCTCGCGGCGCTTGAGGGGCGCGACGCCTGCCTGCTCGCCAATCACGGCATGATCGTCTGCGGTCCGACGCTCGCGAAGGCGATGTGGCTGGCGGTCGAACTGGAGACGATCGCCAAGCAATATTACCACAGCCTGCTGATCGGCGGCCCGCATGTTCTGAGCGATGCCGAGATCGCCGACACCGCCCGCAAGTTCGCCACCTACGGCTTGCAGGACCAGGACCGGAGCGTCACCTCCGACGCATGAACGATCCCTATGATCTGCTGGTGATCGGCGGCGGCGTCAACGGCGCCGGCATCGCCCGCGACGCCGCGGGGCGCGGGTTGCGCGTGCTGCTGTGCGAGAAGGGCGATCTCGGCGAGGGTACGTCGTCGCGTTCCGGCAAGCTCGTCCATGGCGGTCTCCGCTATCTCGAATACTACGAGTTCCGCCTGGTGCGGGAGGCGCTGATCGAGCGCGAGGTGCTGCTGCGCATCGCCCCGCACATCGTCTGGCCGATGCGCTTCGTGCTGCCGCACAGCAAGGAGCAGCGCCCGGCCTGGATGATCAGGCTGGGGCTGCTGCTCTACGACCATCTCGGCGGGCGCCGGAAGCTGCCGCCGACACGGCGGCTCGATCTGCGCGCCGCGCCCGAGGGAACGGCGATCAAGCCAAAGTTTCGCACCGCCTTCGAATACTCGGATTGCTGGGTCGAAGACGCGCGGCTGGTGGTGCTGAACGCGCTCGATGCCGATCGATCCGGGGCGGACATCCTGGTGCGCACCGAGGCGACGACGGCGCGGCGCGAGGACGGGCTGTGGCGCGTGGCGCTGCGCGCCGAGGACGGCGGCGTTCGCGAGGTCAGGGCGCGGGCGCTGGCCAACGCCGCCGGCCCGTGGGTCGAGCAGGTGATCCATGGCGTCGTCGGCGCCAACACCGCGCGCAAGATACGGCTGGTGAAGGGCAGCCATCTGGTCGTGCGCAAGTTCTGGGACGGCCGGCAGGCGTACTTGTTGCAGAACGACGACAAGCGGGTGATCTTCGTCAATCCCTACCAGGGCGACCTCTGCCTGATCGGCACCACCGATGTCGCCTATGAAGGAAGGCCCGACGACGTGACGGTGGCGCCGGCCGAGCGGGACTACCTGTTGCGCGCGGTGAACCGCTATACGCGCCATCAGCTCGCGCGCGATGACATCCTGCACGAGTTCTCCGGGGTCCGGCCGCTCTACGACGATGCGGCCGTCAATCCGTCGGCGGTCACGCGCGACTATGCCTTCGATATCGACGGTGACGGCGGCCGCGCGCCCCTGATTTCCGTGTTCGGGGGCAAGATCACCACCTATCGCAAGCTCGCCGAACACGCGATGGACAAGCTGGCGCCGCATTTCCCGGCGCTGCGCGGCGGCTGGACGGGGCGCACGGCGCTTCCGGGCGGCGACATGCCGGATGCCGATTTCGACCTCTATCTACGTGATTTCCGGCACCGCCACGCCTGGCTTGCCGCCGACCTCGCCCATCACTACGCAAGGCTCTACGGGACCCGCGCCGAGGCACTGCTGGACGGCGCTGCTGCGACCGCCGATCTGGGCCGGCATTTCGGCGGCCTGCTGTACGAACGCGAGGCCGATTTTCTGCGCCGCACGGAATGGGCGCGCTCGGCCGAGGACGTGCTGGAGCGGCGCACCAAGCACTACCTGCACCTGAGCCCCGCCCGGCGCGAGGCGTTTGCGGCGTGGTTCGCGCATGGGTAAGCGCCGCCGTCGCTGCGACCACCGCGCAGGGCGTGTTCGCGTCATGTGGAGCCCGACAACCCGCATTCGTCACGTCATGCTCGCGCTTGGCGCGAGCATGACGTGAAAAGGCCATTCCATTGGCTTTCATCGGAACCGATCCCGCGTCTCCGGAAACAACCCGCATTTGCCACGTCATGCTCGCGCTTGGCGCGAGCATCCACGCCTTCAGATTGACCATGCGTTTAACCAGCGCCGGCCGAAACTTCAGCCATGAGAGGCGGTTGGGTAATACATCATGACGAATCGGCCGCACGGCATGCTCGACCGCGAAGGCGTGGATGCTCGCGCCAAGCGCGAGCATGACGGGAAAAGGCCGTTCCATCGGCTTTCATCGGAACCGATCCCGCGTCTGCGGAAACAACCCGCATTCGCCACGTCATGCTCGCGCCAAGCGCGAGCATCAACGCCTTCAGATTGACCATGCGTTAACCAGCGCCGGCCGAAACTTCAGCCATGAGAGGCGGTTGGGTCTACATCATGACAAATCGGCCGCACGGCACGCTGTATGTCGGCGTTACTTCGGATTTGCCTCGCCGCGCATGGGAACATCGCAGTAGCGCCATGAAGGGCTTCACCAGCCGCTACGAATTGGCGCGCCTCGTCCACGCCGAGTTTCACGACGACCCGGGGTGCGATCGCGCGGGAACGGACGCTGAAGCATTGGCGCCGTGCTTGGAAAGTTCGGCTGATCGAGCTGAACAATCCGGACTGGGCCGATCTCTACGATCAACTCGTATAGAAACCTTCTCATCCCGGGGCAGACGCGCCGCCTTCACCCGGAGACCGGCTCCACGTAGCTATCCAGAACCCGCTTGGCGCCGGTCTTGTCGAAGGCGACGTCGAGGCGGTTGTCCACCGCGGCGGTGACGGTGCCGTAGCCGAACTTCTGGTGGAAAACGCGCGCGCCCACCGCGATCGCCTCCTCCCGCGCCGGGCGTCCGGGCTTCTCCCAGGCGTCGATCAACCGCCGGGATGCGATCGGGAATTGGCCGGTGAAGACGGTCGGCGCGGTCGCGCGGGCGTCGCGGGCGAGCGCGGCCGAACCGGTGCGCTCCACCTCGTCGTCCGGCAGCTCGTCGATGAAACGGCTGGGGATGCTGTTCTGCCAGCTCGCATAGACGCGCCGGTTGGCGGCGTAGCTCACCACGGCGCGGCGGCGCGCGCGCGTCAGGCCCACGTAAGCGAGGCGCCGCTCCTCCTCCAGCCCCTTGGCGCCGCTCTCGTCCAGTGCGCGTTGGTTGGGAAATAACCCCTCCTCCCAGCCGGGCAGGAACACGGTGTCGAATTCGAGCCCCTTGGCGCCGTGCAGGGTCATCAGGCTGGCCCGGTCGCCCTCGGCATTCTCCTCGTTCTCCATCACCAGCGACACGTGATCGAGGAAGCCGCCCAGGGTCTCGAAATCGTTCAGCGCGCGCACCAGCTCCTTCAGGTTCTCGAGCCGCCCCGGCGCCTCGGGCGATTTGTCCTTCCGCCACATCTCCATGTATCCGCTCTCGTCGAGCATGGTTGCGACCGTGATTACGTGGCCGTCGGCGGCCAATGTCTCGCGCCAGCGGACGAAGCCGCGCAGCAGCTCCGACACCGCCTCGCGAACCCGGCCCTTGAACGCGCCCTCGGCCAGCAGCCGCGCCGCCGCTTCGGCAAGCGGTATGCTCTCCGCGCGCGCGCGTTCGTGCAGCGAGCGGAGCGCCGCCTCGCCGACGCCGCGGCGGGGGACGTTGACGATCCGCTCGAAGGCGAGGTCGTCGGCCGGCTGCGCGAGCACGCGCATATAGGCCATGGCGTCGCGGATCTCCTGGCGCTCGTAGAAGCGCAGGCCGCCGACCACGCGATAGGGAATGCCGAGCGTAATCAGCCGCTCCTCGAAGGCGCGGGTCTGGAAGCCGGCGCGGACGAGAACCGCCATCTCGGCGAGCGAATCGCCGTCGCGGCGCAAGCTCTCGATCCGCTCGCCGACCATGCGCGCCTCCTCGTCGGAATCCCACAGCCCGATGACTTGCACCTTCTCGCCGGCGGCATCGTTACGCCCGGCGTGCAGCGTCTTGCCGAGCCTTCCTTCGTTGTGCGCGATCAGCCCCGAGGCGGCGGCGAGAATGGGCGCGGTGGAGCGGTAATTGGCCTCCAGCCGGATCACCCGGGCGCCGGGGAAGTCCTGTTCGAAACGGAGGATGTTTTCCACCTCGGCGCCGCGCCACGAATAGATCGACTGGTCATCGTCGCCGACGCAGCAGATGTTGCGATGCGCCTGCGCCAGCAGCCGCAGCCACAGATACTGGACGACGTTGGTATCCTGATACTCATCGACCAGGATGTAGCGGAAGGCGCGATGATACTGCGCCAGCACGTCCGGCTGCGCGCGCAGGATCTCCGTCATGTGCAGCAGCAGATCGCCGAAATCGGCGGCATTGAGACCGCGCAGCCGATCCTGATAGGCGGCATAGATCGCCCGCGCCCGGCCGCCGGCAATCTCGGTGTCCTCGGCCTCGGTGACGCGCGCCGGCGTCAGGCCGCGATCCTTCCACCGCTGGATCGCGCCCATGACGACGGGCGGCGGCCAGCGGCGGATGTCGGCGCCGAGCGTCTCCATGACTTGCTTCAACAGCCGCATCTGGTCGTCGGTGTCCAGGATGGTGAAGGCGCTGGCGAGACCGACCAGATCGGCATGGCGGCGCAGCATCCGCGCGCACAGCGCGTGGAAGGTGCCGAGCCACAGCCCTTCGGCCGGGCGGCCAAGGATGGCGCCGACCCGCTCGCGCATCTCGCGCGCCGCCTTGTTGGTGAAGGTGACGGCGAGCACTTGTCCGGGCGCGGCGCGGCCGGAGACGAGGATATGCGCGAAGCGCGTCGTCAGCACCCGGGTCTTGCCCGTTCCGGCTCCGGCGAGCACCAGCAGCGGGCCGTCCAGCGCCTCCACCGCCGCGCGCTGAGCGGCGTTCAGCCGGGCCAGGTAGTCACTCATGCCGGTAGTCACTCATGCCGGGCGGGGCCGCACGCCGAGGATGTGGGCGATGGCGTAGGTCAGCTCGGGCCGGTTCAGCGTGTAGAAGTGGAACTCGTCGATGCCGTTGGCTTGCAGCAGCCGCACCTGCTCGGCGGCGACGATGGCGGCGATCATCCGGCGCAGCTCGGGATCATCGTCGGTGCCCTCGAACATCCCGGCAAGCCAGGTGGGCACATTGGTGCCGCACATCGTGCTGATGCGCGCCGCCTGCGTGAAGTTGGAGACCGGCAGGATGCCCGGCACGATCGGCGCGGTGATGCCGGCGGCAAGGCATTTATCGAGAAAGCGCAGAAACACCCCGGCATCGAAGAAGAATTGGGTGATGGCGCGGGTGGCGCCGGCATCCAGCTTGCGTTTCAGATTGTCGAGATCGGCGTCCGGGCCGAGCGCCTGCGGATGGGTCTCGGGGTAGGCGGCGACCGAAATCTCGAACGCCCCCACCCGGCGCAACCCGGCCACCAGCTCGGCGGCGTAGCGGTAGCCGTCCGGGTGCGGTTCATGGGGACCGGCGCCGCCCGGCGGGTCGCCGCGGAGCGCCACCACATGACGGATGCCCGAGTCCCAATATTGGTGCGCCACCTCGTCCACCTCGGCGCGGCTGGCGCCGACGCAGGTGAGATGGGCGGCCGGCAACAGCGCGGTTTCCCGCGCCAGCCGGATCACGGTCGCGTGGGTGCGGGCGCGGGTGCTGCCACCCGCCCCGTAGGTGACGGAGACGAAGCGCGGCGCCAGCGGCTCCAGTCGGCGGATGCAGGTCCAAAGCTGCTGCTCGAGGGCTTCCGTCCGCGGCGGGAAGAACTCGAATGACAGCTTCGGCGGCCTATCGCCGGCCGGCGCCGGCAGCCCGTCGATGCGGGGTCGGGTGAGCCAGCGGGACAGCGTATCCGGAGCTTCGGGAGTTTGCATGGCGCCGTTTTGCCGGGTGGCGCAGGGAGCGCGCAAGCGGCGAAGCGTGATCGCCGCCTCGGTTGCCGCCCGGTGCGGTCATGCTACACCCGCTCACGCAAGCTTAACCATCCTCCGGTATCATTCCGGCCGAATCTTCCGCCATTGAGCGATGCCGAGCCGATCCCCTTGGTCCGAGGCCGAGAAAAAACCAATGCGCGCCTTCCGTCCCGTCCTGATCGGTGCCGTCGCCGGGCTTTGCGGTTTGCTCGGCGCCTGTGCCACCCGCCCGCCCGCCAGCGAACCGGCGGCGCTCGCCGAATACAACGCCACGAATGACCCGTTGGAGCCGTTCAACCGGGCCATGTATGGCGTCAACCTGAAGCTCGATACCTACGCGATCCGCCCGGTGACGGTGGCCTACGTTCATGTGGTGCCGAACCCGGTCCGGCGCGGCGTCCACAACATCTTGGCCAATCTGAGCGCGCCGGTGGCGCTCGCCAACGATATGCTGCAGGGCAAGCCGCAGCCCGCCGGCGATACGCTGATGCGCTTCGTGATCAACACCACCTTGGGCGGTCTCGGTGCGTTCGACGTGGCGAAGAACCTGGGCTACCCCGACCACTCGACCGATTTCGGCTTGACGCTGGCGGTGTGGGGCGCCGGGCCGGGTCCCTATCTGTTCCTGCCGATCCTCGGGCCCGGCAACCCGCGCGATTCCTCGGGCCGCATCGTCGATCTCGCGGCCGACCCGCTGGGCTATTTCGGCCAGGGCGCGGTGATAACGGCACTGCGCTACAGTCGGTTCCCGGTCACGCTCGTGGACGAGCGGTCGCAGTATCTCGGCACCTTCGCGCAGATCCGCAAATCGGCGCTCGATCCCTACGCCACCTTCCGCAGTCTTTACCGCCAGCATCGGGAAGGCCAAATCGATGCCGCCCGGACCGAGAATCCGCGCACCATCCCGGCCTGGTTCCCGGCCTCATCCGCAGCGCCCGCCGGCGCGCCCGCCCCGAATGCCCCCTGAGA
Organism: uncultured Pseudomonadota bacterium; assembly: GCA_963762525.1. GTDB lineage: Bacteria > Pseudomonadota > Alphaproteobacteria > Acetobacterales > Acetobacteraceae > DATFDN01. Next base: position 376,262 of record CAVXKT010000004.1, on the reverse strand, counting down.
CGAGGATCTCATGCTCCTGCGCCGCACCGCTCTGACGCTGATCGCCGCCGCTTGGGTGGCCCCCGCCATTCCCGCGGCACTCGCTCAAGGGGCAAGGCCATCGCCCTCGCAAGCCGAGGATTTCATTCGCAATGTCGGCAACCAGCTTATCGGGATCGTCAACGGGCCGGGATCGGGCGCGCAGAAGAGCGCGGCGCTCACGCAGATCATCGACTCCGATGTCGCAGTAACCGACATCGCCCGGTTCTGCCTCGGACGCTTCTGGCGCCTCGCCAGCCCGCAGCAGCAGCAGGAGTATGAAGCCCTGTTCCATCGCGTTCTGGTGAGCAGCATCACCTCCAAGATCGGCGAATACCAGGGCGTGCGCTTCACCATCGGTCGCGCCACCGTGCGACCGGAGGGCACGGTCATCGCCAGCACCATCGCCGGCCCGAACAAGCCGCCGGCGGAGGTCGATTGGGTGGTGAACGATTTCAACGGCAGCCCGAAGATCGTCGATATGATCGCCGAGGGGACGTCGCTGCGGCTGACGCAACGCGACGACTACGCCTCGTTCATCGTCCAGCACAACAACAGCGTGCAGGCGCTGGTCGATGCCTTGCGCCGGCAGGCGAGCGCCAACGGCTGAACAAAGCTGCACGGGCCGTCAATCGGCCCCGGGTGGGAGAGTACCTCTCCGCTGCGGTTAAGACGATTTGATGCCGCACGCCCTATGTTTCGCCGGCCGGCATGATAGGTTCGAGAAGCGGCCGGGTAACCCGGAGGCGAGTGGAAAAGGCGGCTTCTTCGGGGTCATGAGAACGATCGGGATCAATCCGGTTTTTCGGGCGCGAGCGGGCGCGACCGTCCGGTTCGTCCGGCTGGCGGGTGTTCTCATTGCGTCGGCCGAGCCCGGCGAGGACATTCCGGCAACGCACGATTGCCGCTGCCGTTCCGCGACTTCGGGCTGTCGCAAACGACGTTCCGGGTCTTGCTGATCGGCCTTTTCATGCGGTTCGCGCTCAGCCCCTCGCTGCTGTATCAGATGCATATCGTCTACGGCGATACCGGCGGCAACCCGCTGACGAAGATCCATCCCGGGACGTATGTGATCGCGCTGGCGGTGCTGCTCTGGCTCGGCGAGGGCGGCGAGTTCCTGCGTCGCCTGGCACGCCACTATTACCGCGAGCCCGGTCTATTTGCCTTCACCACGCTCACCCTGGTTATTCTGGTCTATTGCGTCGCGAACAAGCTGAGCGGCACCTTTTCGGCCTTTATCGATACGTTCCTCGCGGCCGCACTCGCGAGCAGCCTGCTCGTCAACGCCTCGGTTCGCCAACGCGATCTCCTGGGGCGACTGCTGCTATGGTTTCTCTGCATCAACGCGGCGATCGCGATCGGCGAAACGCTGCTGCAGCAATCGCTGCTGCCGGATCTGCCGGCGAATGCCGGCGGTGCCGACCTGACGGAGCAGATCACGCAATCGACGGATTATCTTCAGCAGTTTCGCGGCCAGGGGCTCTACGGCAGCTCGCTAGAGGGCGCCACCGTTACCGCGATGGGGATCTTCCTGCTGTTTCGGTTGCGGCTGCCCACCAGGGCCTTTCTGTGGCGGTTCGGCCTGCTCCTGATCGGGCTGATCAGCTTCGGCGGCCGGGCGGCGACGGTCGTCACCGGTGTGGTGCTGAGCATTGCCGGGGCGACTTACGTGGTTCGGGGATTGCTGCACCGCCGGCTCCGCGCCGAAGCCCTGGGGCTCGCGCTGATTATTGCCGTGGTGCTCCCCTTCGCGCTCATTTATCTCATCAATGACACGCCTCTGGGCACCCGGCTCGCGCACGAATTCTACTATGAGGACAGCGCGCAGACCCGAGTGATCGACTGGAACATCCTTTATATTCTGCCGGCCTCGAACTTCCTGTTCGGTGCCGATGCGGATGTCGTGTCGCGGCTGCTCTACGCGATCGGTGCGCTGGAGCTGGAAAACTGCTGGTTGGCGCTGTTCGTTTCGCTCGGCCTGGTCGGCTTCGTCGTCATGCTGGTCGGACTGGTTGCGTTTTTCGCCAATCTGGTCCGGCACATGATGCGAGAGCGACGCGAGAGCGCGCTGTGGGGCGCGATCCTGATCCTGGCGTTCCTGGTGATGATAACCGGGTTCAACTCCATCGGGCGCAAGGTGGCGTTGCTGCTCTACCTGGCCGCGATGATGCACGCGGCCTCGCCCGCGGGTTCGTGGCGCGGCGCCCTTCGGCGTCGCCGTCATGCTTCGAGGGGCGTCCATCAAAGGCGCGCCGATCTTGATAAGCTGGAACGATCGCGGCCCGGCGGCGTGCTTCGCTACCGCCGCATCAGGTGAAGACACCCGGGCTGCGGGTCGTCGTCGCCACCGGGCGCACGCTCTCATAGAGCACCATCTTCTGCCCCGCCTGCTCGAAGCGCTCGGCCTCGACCATGCCGATGCCGCCGAGCACCGTTCGCGAGGCGAAATTCTCCTCGCGCGCCACCGCGACGATGCGCGCGAGCCCGGCGCGGTCGTGGCCGAACCGCAGCGCCGCGCCGGCCGCCTCGCGCGCCAGGCCCCGACCGCGCGCTTGCGGCCAGAGCGCGAACCGGAGCGCCACCCCGCGCCGGTCCGGGCGCTGCATGAAGCCGGTGATGCCGAGAAACCCGCTCTCCGCAAGGATAAGGCGCACCGCCCAGACGCCGCAGCCATGGGCGCCCCAGAAGGCGATGTCATCGGCCAGCTCCGCCGCCGCCGCCGCCCGCGTCCGCACGCCGCCGAGCATCACCGCGAAGACCCGTGGATCGGACTTGAGCGCCACCAGGTCCGGAAGATCACGCCAACTGACCGGCGTCAGCTCGAGCCGGGCGGTGCGGACGATCCAGGCCGGATTCGGCGCCAAGTTCGCTCAGCCGGCCGCGCGCCGGGAAGAGCTCTCAACCGGTCTCCGCCGCCAAGCCCGCCTCCTTGATTCCCGCCAGCGCCGCCGCCTCGTCGTTGTCGGAGGTGTCGCCGGAGATGCCGACCGCGCCCAGCAGCGCGCCGGCGCCGTCGCGCAGCAGCACGCCGCCGGGCACCGGAATCAGCGACCCGCCGACCGCCTGCGTGACCGCGGCGATGAATTGCGGACGATCGGCGGCGCGCTTGGCGAGTTCGCGCGAACCGAGCCCCATCGCCAGCGCGCCGTGCGCCTTGCCGTGCGCGATCTCGAAGCGGCGCAAGCTGGTGCCGTCTTCGGCGGCGAACGCCTTCGGCACGCCGCGCGCATCGAGGATCAGCACCGCCATCGGCTGAAATTTGGCCCCGCGCGCATGGCGCAGCGCGCCGGCGATGATGGCCCTGGCCTGATCCAGCGTGACGTCGCTCATGTTCGGCCTCCGTTATTCGGGATCGATGACGCGCAGAACCGCCGGGTGGTACGCCTCGCCGAAACCGCGCCGCTCGGCTTCGCGCAGCCGCTCCATCGCCAGCTCGGCGCCGGGGACGGCGATCGCCGACTGGCGCGCCATCTCCAGCGCATAGCCGAGGTCCTTGATGGCGTAGCGGGTCGAAAAGGCGCGTTCGGGGAAGGCGCCGGGGAGCATCGATTTCATGCCATGGCTGCGCAGCACGAAGCTGTCGCCCGAGCCCTTGGCGATCGCCGCCAGCAGCGTCGCCGGGTCGACGCCCTGGCGGCGGCCGACGGCGATCGCCTCGGCCAAGGCGTGGGTGTTCTCGAACACCAGCATGTTGTTGAGGATCTTCACCACCTGGCCGCAGCCGAGCGGTCCGCAATGGGTCACGTCGGTTCCCATCGTGCGCAGGATCGGCTGCACATGGGCGAACAGGGAATCGCTGGCGCCGACCATGATCGAGAGCTCGCCGCGTGCCGCCGCCTCGCGCGTGCGCGCCACCGGTGCGTCGGCGAAGCCCACGCCGGCGGCGTGCAGGCGGCGGCCGATCTCGCGGGTGAGCGCGACCGGCGAGGTGCTGGTGTCCACCACGCAGCTTCCGGCGGCGAGATGCGCCTCCAGTTCGGCGGTGACGCCATGCACCGCGCCGCCGTCGGGCAACGAGAGCAGGATCAGATCGCAGGCGCCGATCTCGGACATCGAGCCGGACACCACCCCGGCCGCCGCCAACCGGGCGAGCGGTTCGGGGCGAAGGTCGCGGGCGATCACCGCCAGCCCGGCGCGGCGCGCCAGATGGCCGCACATCGGCTCGCCCATCACCCCGAGCCCGACGAAGCCGATGCGCGCGATCGGCCGCAGGGCCAAATCGGTCATGCTGGTCGCTCCCTCATTGCAGGCCGTCGGCAGATCAATATGGGTCGCGGTCGAACCCGTAAAGTCAGAGCGGCGCCGAGCCCATCGCCGCGAGCATCGCCGCACAGGTTTCGCGGCCCTTGGCGTCGGCGGGACCGAGCCGCGCGCCCCAGTCCTCCAGCACCAGCAACAGGCTTCGCCCCAGCAGCGGCTCGCCCGCCGCCTCCGCCAACTCGGCGATCAACCAGGCCTGCCCCGGTCGCGCCGCCTCCGCCACCTCGGGCAGCGCCGCCGTCACCGCGCGGGTCGCGCGCAACCACTCGCATCCGGCCACCGCTTCGAGATAGGCCAGCGCCAACGTGTGCAACCGCTCACGCCCGCCGGCACGACGGGAGGCCAGAACGGCATCGGCCATGTTCTCTCCCACCCGCAACTGATGTTCGCGGACCATGTCGATCAGCAGCTGCGCGTTGGTCGGGTAGTAATACTTTGAATGGTCGAATTTCGAGCCCGCCGACTCCGCCACTTGTCGGCGTTCGAACCCGGCCAGCCCGTGCGCGGCGAGGCGACGCGCCGCCGCCGCGCGCAGGCGCGCCCGCGTCTGCGCGGGGGTCACAGCGCCCCCAACCCGGCCGCCGCGGCGGCCGGCAGCCCGGCGATCAGCATATGCGCGAGCAAGCGTGCATGGGCCTCGAAGCTCAGCGCCGCGCCCTGGCGAAACCACAGCACGCTCCAGGCGGCCATTCCCATCAGGTTCATCGCCGCCGGCATCGCCAGCTCGGTTCGTCCCGCCGCCTCGGGAACCGCGTCGGCGATCAGCCCGGCGTAGAAATGCGCCAAGTGTCGCTGCCGCAGCTTGAGCGCGCGTTTGATGTGCGGCGCGGCGCCGGCGATGGCGGCGGTGAACACGCGCTGCCCGTCCTTATAGGCGCTCATCATCGCCAGCAGATCGTGGATCGCCCAGACCAGGCGCTCGTTCGGATCGGTGTTGTCGTCGACGCCGCGATAGACGCTCACCCGCTCGATCAGGCGGTTGAGGTGACGCTCCAGCACCGCACCGACCACCGCATCCTTGGTGGAGAAATGCCCACGCATCGGACCGTATGAGATGCCCGTCGCATCCCTGATATGGGCGAGGCTGGTCGGCAACAGCCCGTTCTCGGCGAACAGCCGCTCGGCGATGTCCAGAATCTCCTGCCGGCGCTGGCGCAAGAACGCATCATCGGGCTCCCACAGCTTGTCCGAGACCAGACTTTCGGGATACCGCGACACCGGAAACTCCGCCTGAGAGGGAGACGGGTGCTTAGCATAATTCACTAACTATGTCAAGGGGAATTTTCCTCACTCACCCGGGAGATAAGGACAGCCGTGAGTATCGATTTGGAAACGATAACACTTGCCGAGGTGGAAAGACGGCTCATCATCACCGACTATCCCTATTCGCCGCGCCCGCGTCCGTTCGCCGGCACCCGAGCCGGCCAAAAGATCATCGCCCTTTTGCAGGCATCGGAGCCGCGTTTTGCTGCAATCCGCCAATCCATTGTCGGACAACGCGGAATGGTTCCGGCGGATTCCGGTGCACAACGGCGGTCCCGCCGATCCGACGCCGTGCTGGATCAACGGAATGCAACCGGCGCTTGACGGGATGCTGCTCTACACACTCGCCTGGAAGTTGAATCCCAGGACGTATCTTGAGGTCGGCTCGGGCAACTCCACCAAATTTGTTCGCCGCGCGATCAGCCGACCATGGCCTGAGGACGGAAATCGTCTCTATCGATCCCGCGCCTCGAGCCGGCGTTGATGATCTCTGCGACGAAGTCATTCGCACGGCATTCGAGAACGTTCCGGAGGAAACCTACTCGGAACTGCTGCAGGCTGGCGACATGGTGTTCATGGACAACAGCCATCGCTGCTTTCAGAATTCAGACGTGACGGTATTCTTTACCGAAGTCCTCCCGGTGCTTCCGTCCGGTGTGATCTACGGTCTCCACGACATCTTTTTACCGGACGACTACCCGGTCGAATGGGAGAGCAGGTTCTATAACGAGCAGTATATGCTCGTCACTTACCTGCTGGGTGGAGCAAGCCATGACGAGATAGTATGCCCGGGCATGTTCATGTCACACGACCTCCAGTCCCGGCAAGCTCTAGGCCCTTGTTCGATGAAGACCATTTCCGCCCTGTCGAGCGCCATGCGGGAAGCTTTTGGCTGGAGAGGTTCGACCCGCTCGGAGCGGCGAGGCCGCGCTGACATGACGGGGAGCCAGTATTGCCCACACATCGTCCCGAGAAATCGCCGACCCCGTCTTCGATACCCGGCCTGGAGTGTCTCCAGTGCCGCAGTCGGCACTTTCTCTGCGGCTCCGACTACATCGAGTGTGGTGGTTGCGGTTCTTCTTATCCCTCTCCTCGCGCGGGTCCCGGTGATGTTTCGGGATGCAATTCCGATAGATGGTCAAGAGCCGGATCCGGCGACCGTCCGCCAGCTGTCGGAGATATTCGGCCTCACCGCGGACCCCGTGAATGCGCTGCGCATCCGGCGAATGTTTCGTCGCCAGGCGCAATACGGCAACGCGCAAGTCCGGATCGAAAGTGCTCAGTTCCTGGATCGGGTTCGCAGCGGCGGGCATGAGATAACGGATGCCAAAGACCATTCCCGATCAGATCGAGGTGCAGGATAGCGCAGCTGAGCTGCATTACCGCTGGGTCCTGGATTACATCCCGCGAGTTCTGCCCCGTGCCGCCGAGGTGACGGCGAATGTCCGGTTTCGCAACGTCGGCACCGTTCCCTTTCGCCATCAACCGCCCCGCGAGATACGGCTTTGTGTCTTCTGGTTCAACGAGAGTGGCGAGAGGTGGCGGCGCCCGACAGGCGAACCCTGCTTCCGCTCACGGTCTCTCCGGGGCGGGAAATTACCGTCCCCATCTATTTCCGCACCCCCGATGTTGCCGGCCCCATGTACATGCAGTTAACCATGGTCCAGGAGGGGGTCCGGTTTTTGCACGAGGGTTCCAAACGCATTCGCATCAGGTTAGGCGGTGCAGGTCCGCCCGCTTTGCCGCCGGCATGGATCCGGCGCGACTTGCCGCAGCAGAGCTTACAACGAGGACCACGCTCGCGGTCAGGCGCTCCTCGGACGATGGCTTGCCGCGCTGGAGCCCGGCCGGCCGCGGGTGTTGGAGGTCGGCGGGAACGCGTCGCCGATGATCAAGGAGGTCGCTGGCGCTGACCTGTACAATTTGGACGTGGACCTGCTCGGGCTGCAGATCGCCGTCGCGCAACGCGCGAGAGAGCAAGACCTTGCTTGTCTTTGCGCCGATGCCGAGGACCTGCCATTCCCGCCCGGGTTTTTTGATGCTATCGTACTGTTCGCGACATTACACCACTTCCCCGACCCCGCGCGACTGCTCGGCCATCTTGCGACGCGACTGCGTCCGGGTGGGTTTATCGGGATCCTCTGCGAGCCGGTCGGTCACATTGATCCGGGCGAAGTCGACGCACTGTTCCTGGCCGAGCTGGTGAAGGGCGTTAACGAACAGAGTTTCACAGCGACCGAGTATGACGCAATCTTTCGTCGTGCGCGGCTCAGGGTAGAATCAGCGATCATCGACCGGAACAGCCTGAAGGTGCGGCTGGTGCCCTTTGACTGAGACAAGCCAGCCGGCCCGCAGCCAGCCGGGACCCCAGCCAGCGAACAGCAACCTGCTCCGCGGAGCCTCTGGCAGGACGAATGGGCGCTCGCGCCGGGGCTGCCGCGTTTCCACGCGGCGTTATCCAGCCTGCGTAGCACCGATCTGGTCGCCGAGATGCTGGAAGAGGCAACGCTCCTGGCGGCCGAGGGTGACATCCCGCCTCCGGCCAGCCGTCCGCCTTCACCGGTTCCGGTTCCGGTTCCGATCCCGACTCCCGATCTGAGCGCGCCGCTCAATCTGTGGCAACTCTTCGCCTGGCATGGGCCGGACTTCGTCCGGCATGCTCATCGAGAGCTGCTAGGCCGCGAGCCAGACCAGAGGACGATCGGACGATCTCGCCGCAAGGCTGCTCGATGGTCGATTGACGAAAATTCGAGATTCTGGGCGAACTCCGGTTCAGCCCGGAAGGAGCGCGGGTTCGCAGGCCCGTGCCCAGCTTGCGGTGGCGCTTTCTGCTCAGCCGCGCCTACCAGATTCCGATCGTCGGACCATTTGGCGCGTACGACGACTGCCCTGGCTCGCATGCCACGGGTGCTGCGCCACATGCAGCAGCTTGAACAGAATTTGCATCAACACGCTGTTGCTCTTGCCGGGATGCAAGCGTCCGCCGCTCCCAAGCAGATTTGTCGCGGCAAGCCGTCGAGATGGCGGCCGCCGTGCGCAGCCGCATTCTGAGCGTGGAACAAAGCCTGACAAGTCCTTCGGAAGCCGAACGGAACCGGGCTAAGCTCATAGACGGTCTTTCGGCTGAGCTCGAACGCCGTCGGCAGCATGATATCGATGTTGCCGACGCGGTGGTGTCGCTGGCAGACCGGCTGGACGCACTGGAGCCGCTAGCTTCTCGCGTCGAAACGGAGAACGCCCGGAAAGTGGAGGCTTTCCTGCAACCCGCGATGCGCCGGTTGGACGAGACGGAGCGGCTGGTACGGCGACAGAGCATCGAACTGATCGATCAGCAGAGCCGCCTGGGCTTTATCCTGGAAGACGTGCGCAAGCGCCTTTCATTGCCCTTCACACCCGCGGAATCCCGAACCGCTGCTGGAGGCGGCCGATCACTCGCTCGATGGTCTGTACGTGGCGTTTGAAGATCGCTTCCGCGGCACCCGCGAGACAATCAAGGAACGGCAAACCGTCTATCTGCCGCTGTTGCGAGAGTGCGGTGCCGGTACTCCGGAACGGCCGGTACTCGACGTGGGCTGCGGCCGCGGCGAATGGCTGGAACTGCTCAAAGAGCAAGGCATGGCGAGACACGGCATCGATTTAAACGATACCATGGTGCGGTTGTGCCGAGACAGGGGGCTGGATGTTACGGCGGCCGACGCCATCGAGTACATGCGCGTCGTGTCCCCGGGCTCACTCGGCGCCGTGACCGGTTTCCACATTATCGAGCACTTGCCGTTCAGAACCTTCGTGCAGCTTCTGGACCTGTCGCTTCGAGCACTGGCCAGCGGTGGCGTCATCGTGTTCGAGACCCCCAATCCGGAAAACGTGCTGGTAGGCAGCCGCTCCTTTTATCTGGATCCCACCCACCGCAATCCGCTGCCGAAGGAGATGACGACGATGATTGCTGAAGCACGGGGCTTCGTACGCCCGTGCGCGCGCGAGCTACATCCGGCCGGTGCTTCGTTCCACGCCGAGGACAAGGCACTGGGCCAGCAGCTCGATCATCTGTTCTTCGGGCCGCAGGATTACGCACTGATAGCCTGGAGACCCTGAATGCGCGTCGGCCTGCTCACCGTGCAAGTTCCGTTTGTGAGGGGTGGAGCGGAAATGCTGGCCGAAAGCCTTGCCCGGGAGATCAGGCGCGCGGGCCATCAAGCGGAAATCATCGGGATTCCCTTCAGATGGTACCCCGGTAGCCGTATTCCCGAGCACATGCTGGCCTGCCGGCTGGTGGACGTGGAAGAAAGCTGCGGCGCACCAATCGATCGGGTGATCGGGCTGAAATTTCCCGCTTACCTCATGCGCCACTCCAACAAGGTGATGTGGATCCTGCACCAGTATCGCAGTGCCTACGACCTTTGGGGAAACGAGCTGGGTGATCTGCATCATGCGCCGGACGGCGCGCATATCCGTGCCGCTATTCTGTCTGCCGACAGACGTCTGATCCCGGAGGCGCGCGCCTGCTACACCATTTCGAAAAACGTCAGCAATCGGCTGCGGCAATATTGTCAAATCCCTTCCACGCCGCTCTACCATCCTCCCCCGGGCGCGAATCTGCTGGCAGTCAAAGAGTATGGGGAGTTCTTGCTCTTCCCGAGCCGGATCAATCGTACAAAGCGGCAGGATCTGGTTCTCAAAGCGCTGTGCTAAGACGCGCCGGCCGGTCCGGGTCGTATTCATGGGAGCGGCAGAGGACCCGGCTTATGATCGCGAGCTGCGGCAAATTGCCGAAGCCGGTGCGCTCGGCGATCGGGCCGCTTGGACCGGCACGGTCTCGGAGCAGGAGCGGGTCGATCTTTACGCGACGTGCCTGGGGGTCATCTTTCCGCCACTCGACGAGGACTATGGCTACGTGACACTCGAGGCCATGCTGTCCTCCAAGGCGGTCATCACCTGCACCGATTCCGGAGGCCCGCTGGAGTTCGTCCTTGATCGGATGACCGGGCTCGTCTGTGAGCCGCAACCGGCGGCACTTGCCGAAGCGCTGGATCTGCTTTGGGAGCGCCGTCAGCTGGCGCATGAATACGGCGGGGCCGCGCGGCTGCGCTACCGAGAGATGGGCATCGGCTGGGAGGAGACCTTGGCGTGCCTGCTCGGCTGAAGCTCAATATCTTCTCGCCGCTGCCGCCGCTTCATACCGAGGTCGCCAATCATACCAGCTACATCCTGCCCTGGCTGGGACAGATGGCGGACGTCGCGGTTTGGACGGCGCAAAGGGAATGGACGGCGGTCAATGCCGATGGCGTGCTGGTACGCAACTATCATGCAGCCGATCTGCCATGGAACCGGCTGAATGAGGCCGACGCGACCTTTTTCAATTTCGGAAACAACGTCAAATTCCACAAGGAGATATTCGAGGTCGCGAGGGTGTTGCCGGGGATATGCATCCTGCACGACACCGCGCTGCAGCATTTCGTTGCCGGGCTGGCGGTCGGCCACGGAGCGCAGCGGGATGTACCTCGCCGCCATGCGCAAGTATCACGGACCCGATGGCGCCGGACGGGCGCAACGCTTCCTTTCCGGGGAAATCGGGGTCGATGAGATGTCGCACCTCTACCCTCTCTCGCTTGCGGTGGCCGAACGCGCCATCGCCATCGTTTGCCACAATGCCGCTGCCGCGGAGGCGCTGCGGGAAAGGACCCGGTTGCCGATTTATTATTGTGATCATCGCACTGGAAGCCGGCGGCATACGGGAGCCCGGCAGCCGGAAGTTCGTCCCGCCGTATCGCATCCTGGTGTTTGGATTTCTCGGTCCCAACCGCCGGATACCGGCGCTGCTCCAGGCGCTGGCGGAATTGCCCGTGCGCGACAGCTTTCGTTTGGACATCTATGGCGATATGGATGACGAACAAGGCATGCGGCGTCTGATCTCGACGCTGCAACTCGACCGCCTCGTTCAGATCCACGGATTTGTCGAGAGCTCGACGCTGGAGCGCGCGCTCGCTGCTGCCCATCTCGCCGTCAACTTGCGCTATCCCTCCATGGGAGAAGCATCGGGCAGCCAGCTGCGGGCTTGGGCGCACGCGCTTCCGGTCATCGTGACACGGACGGGTTGGTACGCGACACTGCCGCCGGAGGCGGTGTTCTTTGTCGATCCGGGTGACGAGGTGGAGGGCATCAAGCGTCACCTTGTCCGCTTTCTCGCCGCACCCGCGACTTATGAAGCGGCCGGGCAATGCGGGCGGGGCATCGTGGCGGCCCGACACGCGCCGCGGAACTACGCCGAGGCTTTGATACGGATCGCCGGCGACGCACCGGTGCAGCATGTGCGCCGGGGGGCGATCGATCTGGCCCGCACGACGAGCCGATTATTGATGTTCATGGCCGGCATCGAGGCGACGACGTATGCTGCACCCGGCACGGCGGAGAAGATCGCGCAGCTCATGGGCGGCGCTGCCCCATGAGGGATCATGTGGAGACGGCGTTGATAGTGCGAGCCGTTGCGAGTGTCCGTCGTAATCAGGCTTCCGGGAGTTCTCCTTCTGAGCTGAGCCCGATGCGTTGTAGTAGCCGATTTCTATCGATTCCGCCTACCGCCCACCCTCATGAGGGGCAACTCTGCTTTCCCCGCCCGCGGACGGGCGCGAGGCCAGCCCGACAAGGGCACCCGCCTGTCCGCCCATCGCCGATCCGCCGGTGATCCTTCCGCTAAGCCGCCTTTCAGGCGTAGTGGACCAGATATGGCCCGGCAACGAGGTGGTGATGCCGATCTCACCCCGGCGCAGCCGGGAGAAGAACGCTTCGGCCGCCGTTCGTGTAAACGCCGCGCGTGTCGCTGTACATCGTTTGATGGTCGATCTCCGCGATCCGATCGGGTCCGCCGAGTTGCATCCCCTTCGTCTCGGATGCCATCGCCTCGCGGAGGCCGGCGCCAGCACGAACGCCGTTTTGTACTGCACGTCCAGATCACGAGATAGCGCCAGCGCGCTCTTGCCCTTCACCTCATTGCAGAAGATGGCAATCGCCGCGAGGTAGCTGCGCGGCGGCAGCTTGTGGAACGCGAACAGCGTCCCGGAGGTGATCGAGAAGTCTTTTGCGGCACGTCTTGCACCGAAACCCGCCCGGTCCAGTGCGTCGCCTGGTGCGGCGGATCGGCACAGGTCATCGCCACCACCCGCGCGACAGTGTCGGCCGCAATCCGCGGTTTGCCGGGCTTGCGCGTATTGTCGCGCAGCAGTCCGTCGACATCCGCTTCCGGTAGTGTCTCAGTTTGAAATCTGAGCCGCCGCTTAGATGGCAGAACGAAGTGTACACCAAAACAAAAGCACGACCATAGTTGATTGCTTGCTTGACAGCGCGCGAGATGTGATATGCGATTCGCGCGCTAGGCAGACTTCCCAAACGTTGGCAAGAATTATTAACTAATCTCGCTAAGACGTGATGTTTCGCCGGCGCGATATGATGCCGGGCGGCGCGATATATGCGGATAGCTTTTAAAGGCTTCTTTTGCAAAAGCACGTAACCGCTTTCCGGGTTCGGAGGAATTGTAATGTCACGCGGGCCTAAAGGCGAGAAGCGACCAGCTGACGTGATCGGCTGTGCGGTCATGGTGGGGCGCTTGTCGGTCGGTCTCGAAACTGAGGAGCTGAAACAGCCGGCCGGGTGCGCAGCGGGCAAGCGGGCGCGAATGCGCGGACTGAGAAGATGAGCAAGGAGGAACGCACCGCAGTAGCCCGGAAAGCCGCTGCGGCGAGGTGGGCGTAATGCTGACCCAAGACGAAATTCTGCGCATTGTGTCAGACACGGTTCGGGAGCAGCTTGCTCCGTGCTCTGTTGACGTGCGCATGCGGAAGGGCACAGACGAGGACGGTGACGCCGTCTTGAATATCACGGTAATTATCGAAACTGAAGACTTTCCCGATAGGCGCAAAATGCTGGGTCTTGCTCGTCATATCAGATCCAATTTAGCTGGAGCCGACTTTCCTTTATTGAGTTTTGTCTCCAAGCGCGACGCAGCAAAGATGGATGTTGAAATCGCGTGATTTGATTTAAACGGCTTGGATATTGGTTCGGGCTGGGAGAGGTAGGCCAAGCGGTGCTTGTTTACGGCGCGCGACAGGTACCGCTTAGTATGCCATGTTTCATCATCTGACGAATGAATGCGCTAACTTACTGATCGGAACCAGCAAAGCGCTGCGCAGCGACGAAGCTTGGCACCAAGTGTATCGTGCGCGAGACCACACTTACACCAGAGGGCAGTGCAAAAATAAGAGCGTATTGGCAAAGTTCCCCAAGGGAATTGAGGACTTTGCAAATCTCTTTGTGAACATGCAGACCAAGCGCCATAAGGCCGACTACGATCCCACCGTTAGTTTTAGCAAATCTGGCGTGATAAACGATCTTGGACTGGTCGAGCAGGCAATAGAGGACTTCTCGGCGGAGCCTGTGGCCGATCGTCGAGCGTTTTGCGCGTTCATTCTCTTCAAGGAGCGAAAGAATTAGACTGAAAAGATTGCTTGCTATATAAGGCCCTTCTAGCGGCGGCTTCAGTGCACAGCTCGAAGCGAAGTACCTATTAGCTCGCTGGTACCGATGCTGACTTTCGCGGCTCAGCACGATGAACTTACCGCATCTGAGTGTGCGGAAATTATCGCCGCTCTGGCCGGATCCATCAGGCGACATCACCCCTGAGAATTCAAACTGAGACACTACCCCGCTTCCGTAAAGCGCTGCTGCCGCCGCCAGTCCATCGGACGGCTCAAATCGAGCACCGACGCTACCTGCTGCACCGGCCTGCCCGCCACCGACGCGAGCACTGCTCCCGCCCGCTCCACATGCTTCCGTTGCCGATTGCGATCCGCAGCGAATTGCCTCCAGCCGTTCCCTATCCGGCGCACTCACGATCACGCAGAATGTCTGGGCCATGCGCCCGGAATTGCATGGACCGGACGCAGTGCGAATTGGCAGAATCGATCAGAGCACGAGCCCGCACCCGGCCGCCCTCACCCGGGTTGCCGCGATCGGCAATCCGGCGTCTCCCGCAGGCGGGAGAGGCGGAATTTTCGGGACGCTTGCGGTTGCTAAAGTCTGGTCACCCGCCGCGCGCGGATATACCGATAGCCGGCGCAGGTGTTGTAGATTCTCACCCGCTCATGCGAGAGGCCGCCGAGATACTGATGGAGAGGTTGGCCGGTCGCCTGGCCGAACAAACCCCACAGCGCGATGTGCACATGCAGCCACAAGCAGTTCGGGAACTCGCCGAGTCTGATGGTCTCGAAGCCGGTGATCTTCATGGCTCCCCGGCGTTGCAGCGTCCAATCAGCCGCGACCGTCGATCGGCGCCCCGCAACTGATCCGCCCCGCCAGCAGGCAGTCCTCCAGTGCCGCGTGGTGACGGAGCGCGCTCGACCAGCAGCAGGCCGAGCACGATCAGCACCAGCGCCACGATCAGCCCGGTGAGGCTCGAGCTCTGGCGTGCGGTCTCGGGATCGTCGCCGTCGGTCATGTCGCTATCGGTCATGTCGCTATTCTGCCACCCCTTATTCTACCACGCCCATTCTACCACGCCCTCTGGCCGGCGTCCCGCACCCCGGGCTAAAGACGCCGCCATGTCGGCCCAAGCCATGCGCCACCTCTCGGCCGAGCCGGCCTGGGCGGGGCTGATCGCGCGCGTCGGCAAGCCGCGAATTGAGGTCGCGCGCCGGCAGAGCCCGTTCGAGGCGCTGATGCGCGCGATCGCCCACCAGCAACTGCACGGCCGCGCCGCGCGCGCCATCACCGGGCGTTTCCTGGCGCTTTACCCCGACGCCGAATTTCCCGCCCCGGCGCAAGTGCTGGCGACCGCGGAGGCGGCGCTGCGCGGCTGCGGCTTTTCGGCGGCGAAGGTGGCGACGCTGCGCGGCCTCTGCGCCCGCGCGCTGGACGGCACCATCCCGACCCGCGCCGGCGCGGCGCGGCTGTCCGACGCGGCTTTGATCGAGCGCCTGACCACCATCCGCGGCGTCGGGCGCTGGACGGTGGAGATGCTGCTGATCTTCACGCTCGGGCGCCCCGACGTGCTGCCGGTGGACGATTTCGGCGTGCGCGAGGGCTATCGCGCGCTTTACGGGCTGGATGCGCAGCCGCGTCCGCGGGCGCTGGCGGCGTTGGGCGAGGCCTGGTCGCCGCACCGCTCGATCGCCGCCTGGTATCTGTGGCGGGCGGCCGATCTGGCGCAGGCGTCGTCGATGCCCGACCTCGCCGGCGCGTCATGACGGCGCCGGCGCGCCCGAAGAGCCGCCGCCGCGCCCGCCAATCGGCAGCCGACGGCGGGCTTCACGCCGCTCAGCACCGAGCGGCTGAGCCTGCGCCCCCTCGAACCGGGCGATGCCGAGGCCCTGCACCGGCTTGTCAACGACTGGGAGGTCTCGCGCACGCTGGCGGCGGTTCCGTTCCCCTACCCGCGCGATCTCGCCGACGAATGGATCGCCTCCACCCGTCGGGAAATGGCGGCGGGCAGCGCCTACCACCTCGCCGTCACCGGACGGGAGGGCGAGGAGGAGATGCTGGTGGGCGTGGTCGGGCTGCAGGTGAGCGGGGCGCGCCGGCGGGCTCGGATATTGGGTGGGACGCCGCTTCTGGGGCCATGGCGTCGCCGGCGAAGCCGCCGGCCGGCTCGCCCGCTGGGCACTCGCCAATCTCGACCTCGACGTGCTGGAGGCGAAGGTCGCCACCGACAACCCGGCCTCGGCCGCGGTGCTGCGTCGGATCGGCTTTCGCCAGGCCGGCATCGGCACCGATTCCTTCCTCGCCCGCGGCGGCGAGCATCCCGTGTGGCGGTTCGAGGCGACGCGCGACGACCTGTTCGGCGGCGCCGACGCCGACGCCCCGGAACCGGAGACGGCAGGCGAGGTGCCGCTGATGCTGGTGGCCGCCTGCGCGCTGATCGATGTGGACGGGCGGGTTCTGCTCGCCCGCCGCCCGGAGGGCAAGCGGATGGCGGGGTTATGGGAGTTCCCCGGCGGCAAGCTCAACCCGGGCGAGACGCCCGAGCGCGCTCTGATCCGCGAATTGCGGGAGGAGTTGGGCATCGACGTCACCGTCTCCTGCCTGGCACCCTTCAGCTTCGCCTCGCACGCCTATGAACGCTCGCACCTGCTGATGCCGCTCTATCTCTGCCGGAAATGGCAGGGTATCGCTCGCCCGCGCGAGGGCCAGACCTTGGCGTGGGTGCATCCCGACAAGCTCGCCGACTATCCGATGCCGCCGGCCGACAAGCCGCTGATCCCGCTGCTGCGCGGCTTTCTGTGACGGAGATGCCGATGGCCAATCCCACCGCCTGCGTGATCCTGATCGGCAACGAGGTGCTGTCCGGCCGGACCCGGGACCTCAATCTCGAGTTTCTCGGCCGCCGCCTGGGCGAGATCGGGATTCCGGTCCGCGAGGCGCGGGTCATCCCGGACGCCGCCCATGTCGATCGTCGATACCGTCAACGAGGTGCGAGGGCGCTACGAGTATGTGTTCACCACCGGCGGCATCGGACCGACCCATGACGACATCACCAGCGAGTGCGTCGCCGCCGCCTTCGGCCTGCCGTGGGAGCCGCATGCCGGAGGCGTGGCGGCGCATGGAGAAGGCCTACAAGCCGGGCGAGTTCAACCCCGCCCGGCAGCGCATGGCGACCATGCCGCGCGGCGCGACGCTGATCGACAACCCGATCTCCACCGCCCCCGGCTTCGTCATCGGCAACGTGCATGTCATGGCCGGGGTGCCGCGCATCATGCAGGCGATGTTCGAGCGCCTGGCGCCGACGCTGCGGGGCGGAGCGCCGGTGGAGGCGCGGGCGGTGCATGTGATGGAAATCGGTGAAGGCATGATCGCCGAGGGGTTGGCGGCGGTGCAGGCGCGGTATCCGACGGTGGAGATCGGCAGCTATCCGTTCTACCGGGCGTCGGGAAACGGGGTCGTCCTGCAGGCGCGCGGCACCGATCTGCAAGCAGTCGATGATGCGATCGTCGAGGTTCGGGCGCTGATCCTGAGCTTCGGCGGCACCCCGGTCCCGGGCGAGCCGGCGCAGCCTTGAGTCGACTTCAGGAGTAAACGATGGACGCCGCCGGCTTCGATATCGTCGTGATCGGCGCCGGGATCGCCGGCGCCACCACCGCCGCGGCGCTCGCCGCCGATCGGCGCGTGGCGCTGATCGAGGCGGAGGAGCAGGCGGGCTATCACACCACGGGGCGCTCGGCGGCGCGCTGGGAGCGCCACTATGGCCCGCCGGACGTGCGGGTTCTGACCGCCTTGTCGCGCGGTTTTTTCGAGACCCCACCCGCCGGCTTCACCGACGCCCCGTTGATGCGGCTGCGTCCGACCTTGCTGCTCGCGCCGAGGCATCAGCTCGACCTGCTGGCGCATGCGTTGTCCGATGGCCAGGGCCGCCGCGCGGCCTCGCCTGAGGAGGCGCGGCGCCTGTTGCCGGCGTTGCGGCCGGGCTACGCCGCCGGCGCGGTGATCGAGGACGACTGCTTCGACCTCGATGTGGCGGCGATTCACCAGGGCTTTCTTCGCCAGTTTCGCCGGCGCGGGGGCGTGCTCGGGCTCCGGCAGCGTGCCGGCCGCATCGAGCGCCGGGCCGGGCAGTGGCACGTCACCGCTACCGGAGGCGACGTCTTCCGGGCGCCGGTAGTGGTCAACGCCGCCGGTGCTTGGGGCGACGAGGTGGCCGGTATCGCCGGCGTCGGCCCGCTCGGCCTGGAACCGCGTCGGCGCACCGGCGTCATCATCGACCCGGCGCCGTGGCAGGTGGCGGAGTGGCCGATGGTGATCGACATCGGCGAGACCTGGTACGCGCGCCCCGAGGCACGCACGAAGCTGATGGTCTCGCCCGCCGACGCCACGCCCATGCACGCCCACGACGTGCAGGCCGACGAGCTCGATATCGCGGTGGCGATCGAGCGGATGCAGGAGGCGCTGGACATCGAGGTGCGCCGGGTCGAGCGCAGCTGGGCCGGACTGCGCACCTTCACCCCCGACGGGAGCCTCGCGTTCGGCCGGGATGACGCCGCCGAGGGGTTCTTCTGGTGCGTCGGCCAGGGCGGCTACGGCATCCAGACCTCGCCGGCGGCCGGGCAACTGGTCGCGGACATGATCGCCGGGCGCGATCCCGGGGAGGCGGGGCAAGTCGTGGCGACAATCGATCCGCGGCGGTTCAGGATGCGCGGGACGTAGGACCCCGCAACACCCCGACCAGCGTACTCCCCAATGCCGCCGGGCTTTCCGCCACATGGATACCCGCCGCGCGCATCGCCTCCATCTTCGCCGCCGCGGTGTCGCGCCCGCCGCTGATGACGGCGCCGGCGTGGCCCATGCGGCGGCCGGGTGGTGCGGTGGCGCCGGCGATGAAGCCCACGACCGGTTTCTTGACCCGCGCCCGAGCCAGGAATTCCGCGGCCTCGATCTCGCTTTGGCCGCCGATCTCGCCGATCATGACGATCTGCTTTGTTTCGCCGTCGGCCAGGAACATCTCCAGGATTTCGACGAAATCGGTGCCCTTCACCGGATCGCCGCCGATGCCCACGCAACTGCTCTGCCCGAGACCCGCCGCCGTCGTCTGCGCCACCGCCTCGTAGGTCAGCGTGCCCGAGCGCGAGACGATGCCGACCGAGCCGCGCCGGTGGATATGGCCGGGCATGATGCCGATCTTGCAAGCGTCGGGGGTGATCACGCCCGGGCAGTTCGGGCCCGATCAGCCGCGAGCCGGAGCCGGTCAGCGCGCGCTTGACCCGCACCATGTCGAGCACCGGAATGCCCTCGGTGATGCAGACGATCAGCGGCATCTCGGCGTCGATCGCCTCCAGGATGGCGTCGGCGGCGAAGGCCGGCGGCACGTAGATCGCGGAAGCGGTGGCACCGGTCTCGCTTCGCGCGCCTGGGCCACCGTGTCAAATACCGGCAGGTCGAGATGCGTGCTCCCGCCCTTGCCGGGGGTGACGCCGCCCACGACCTTGGTGCCGTAGGCGATCGCCTGCTCCGAGTGAAACGTGCCCTGGGCGCCGGTGAAGCCCTGGGTGATGACGCGGGTCTCCGCATCGACGAGGATCGCCATCTCAGGCCGCCTCCGCCACCGCCTTCACCACCTTGGCGGCGGCGTCGGCGAGATTGTCGGCGGCGATGATCGGCAGGCCCGAGCGGGCGAGGATTTCCTTGCCGAGCTCGACATTGGTGCCTTCCAGGCGCACCACCAGCGGCACCGACAGGTTGACCTCCCGCGCCGCCGCCACCACGCCTTCGGCGACCACGTCGCAGCGCATGATTCCGCCGAAGATGTTGACCAGGATGCCTTCCACGTTCGGATCGGAGAGGATGATCTTGAACGCCGCGGTGACCCGCTCCTTGGTGGCGCCGCCGCCGACGTCGAGGAAATTGGCGGGCGCGGCGCCGTAGAGCTTGATGATGTCCATGGTCGCCATCGCCAGCCCGGCGCCGTTGACCATGCAGCCGATGGTGCCGTCGAGCGCCACGTAGTTCAGCCCGTAGCGGCCGGCCTCCAGCTCCTTCGGGTCTTCCTCGGACTCGTCGCGCAGCTTCTCCAGCTCCTTGTGGCGGAACAGGGCGCTGTCGTCGAAGCTCACCTTGGCGTCGAGCGCCAGCACCTCGCCCGCTTTCGTCACCACCAGCGGATTGACCTCGATGATCGCGCAATCGAGGCCGATGAAGGCGCCGGTACAGGGCATCGACGAAGCGCCCGAATGCTCCCACCTGCTTGCCGGTGAGGCCGAGCCCGAAGGCGATGCCGGCGGGCGTGGAAGCTCTGGATGCCGGTCGCCGGATCAACCTCGACGCGCAGGATGGCATCGGGGTTGCGCGCGGCAACCTCCTCGATCTCCATGCCGCCCTCGGCCGAGGCCATCAGCATCACGCGGCCGGAGGCGCGATCGACCAGCAGCGACAGATAAAGCTCGCGGGCGATGTCGCAGCCGGCCTCCACATACACGCGATGCACCTTGCGGCCGGCTGGTCCGGTCTGCTTGGTGATCAGCACATGGCCGAGCATCGCCTCCGCCGCCGCGCCCGCCTCCGCCGGCGAACGCGTTACCCGTACGCCGCCCTTGCCCGCCGGGTCGTCGGCGAATCGACCCGCGCCCCGGCCGCCGGCGTGAATCTGCGCCTTCACCACGAACATCGGACCGGGCAGCTTGCCGGCGGCGGCCGCCGCCTCCGCCGCCGTCCAGGCCACATGCCCCTCGGGCACGGTGACGCCGAAGCCGCGCAGCAGCTCCTTCGCCTGGTATTCGTGAATGTTCATCTCAGCCGACCAGCTTCTTGCGATGCCTCGATCAGCTCGCGCACCCCGGCGCAGGACTTCTCGAATGCCGCCTTCTCCTGCTCGTTCAGCGCGATCTCGACGATTCGCTCCACCCCGCCAGCGCCGATCACCACCGGCACGCCCACATAGAGGTCGCGGATTCCGTACTCGCCGTTGCAGATACGCCGCGCACGGCAGCACGCGGCGCTTGTCCCGCAGATAGCTCTCGGCCATCGCGATCGCCGAGGAGGCGGGGGCGTAGAAGGCGCTGCCACGCTCCAGCAGCTTGACGATCTCGCCGCCGCCATTGGCGGTGCGGGTCACGATGGCGTCGATCTTCGCCTGCGTGGACCAGCCCATCTTCACCAGGTCGGGGATCGGGATGCCGGCGACCGTCGAATAGCGCGCCAGCGGCACCATGGCGTCGCCATGCCCGCCGAGCACGAAGGCGGTGACGTCCTCGACCGAGACGTTGAACTCGTGCGCCAGGAACAGGCGGAAGCGCGCGCTGTCGAGAATGCCGGCCATGCCGACCACGCGATTGGCGGGCAGTCCGGACTTCTCCTTCATCACCCACACCATGGCGTCGAGCGGGTTGGTGATGACGATGACGAACGCATTCGGACAATGCGTGCGAATGCCGTCGGCAACCTCGGCGATGACGCCGGCGTTCTTGCCGATCAGATCGTCGCGCGACATCCCCGGCGTGCGCGGGAAGCCGGCGGTGACGATCACCACGTCGGCGCCCTTGATGGCGGCGTAGTCCGAGCCGCCGGTCATCAGCGCATCAAATCCCTCGATCGGGCCGGACTGCATCAGATCGAGCGCCTTGCCGGCGGCGACGCCGCCGAAGACGTCGAACAGCACGACATCGCCGAGTTCCTTAAGGCCGGCCAAATGAGCGAGCGTGCCGCCGATATTGCCGGCGCCGATGAGCGCGATCTTGTTGCGGGCCATGGGAGTCCCTCACGAAGCGCCAGCCGCGAAGGTGCTAGCGGATCGCCCGGCGGCGGACAAGCCGGGCCGGTGGGAACGTGCGGGCAGAACCTCCCGATCAATCCGGCTCCCGTCCTCTTCTCGGTCCTTAGCACCTGATTTCCGTACGGCGTGGCGCGGCACCAAGGGGCGTTGGTACCGGGACCTCGCGGCGGGCGGCCCCGCCACGCTGGAGCTTGCCGGCCGCCGGCTGGGGGTGCAGGCGATCCCGGCGAGCGACCCTGCTGCGATCGCCCGGGCCAGCCGCGAATTCCTGCGGAAGTATCAGCCGAGCAGTCATGCGCAGGAGATGGTGCGCTCCGGCCGACTACGCTGCGGTTCGAACCGCGCTGACCCGCCGCGCCTGGTTCCAACAAACGGAGGAATGAAACAATGAGATCGAGCGAAGCGGTTCACCTCCTTCCGGCGAGGAAGCGCTGAGCGGCGAGACCGTAGACTGGATGGAAGAGGTCAGCGACGCTCAATACCGCGGCTGAACGGCCGCGATTGCGCTATCTCCAACTCAAAGACGGGATGCGAAAATGCAAAAGCGCAGACTTGGAAACAGTGGCCTCGAGGTGTCCGCCATCGGGCTTGGATGCATGGGGATGACCGGTGCCTACGGACAGACGCCGGATAGGGCGAAGATGATCCCACTTATCCGGGCGGCCGTCGAGCGTGGCGTCACATTCTTCGATACCGCGGAAAGCTACGGTCCGTTCAGGAACGAGGAACTCGTCGGTGAAGCCTTGGCGCCGTTCCGCCGAGATGTGGTGATCGCCACTAAGTTCGGCCACAACATCGACCCGAGGACGGGAGAGCGGCTCGGTGGCCTCAATAGCCGCCCCGATCACATCAAGCGCGCAACCGAGGGGATGCTGAAGCGCCTGAGGACGGACTACGTCGACCTGCTCTACCAGCACCGCGTCGATCCCGAAGTGCCGATAGAGGATGTCGCGGGAGCGGTGAAGGAGTTAATCCAACAAGGAAAGGTCAAGCACTTCGGCCTGTCCGAGGCGGGCGCGCAATCGATCCGTCGCGCGCATGCAGTTCAACCGGTCGCCGCGCTTCAGAGCGAATACTCGCTATGGACGCGGGAACCCGAGGCCGAAATCCTGCCGACCCTGGCGGAGCTGGGAATCGGCCTCGTGCCTTACAGCCCGCTGGGGAAGGGATTCCTCACCGGCGGCATCGACGAAAGCACAAAGTTTGACGTTTCGGATTTGCGCAGCCGTATCCCACGCTTCGAGCCGGAAGCCCTCAAGGCGAATCTGGCCCTGGTGGATCTTCTCCGCCGGATCGCCGAACGCAAGGGCGCAACGCCCGCGCAAGTTGCGCTCGCCTGGCTGCTCGCCCGGAAGGGCTGGATCGTGCCCATCCCCGGCACCACCAAGCTCGCGCGCCTCGAAGAGAACATCGGTGCTGCCGCAGTGGACCTTGCCGCGGACGATCTCCGCGAAATCGAGGACGCGGCCGCGAAAATCACGGTGCGCGGGGCCCGATATCCGGAAGAGCTCTTAAGGTTGTCCGGCCGCTGACCGACCATCATGAAAGTAGGTCAACTGAGAGTTTTGCGAGATAGCGGCGTCTATTCCACCGCCGCCCGCAGCGCGGCGCCGGCGGCCAAGCGGACATAGCGGCAGCGCCGCCGCGAGCAGCGCCGCCAGCAGCAGCAAATGCGGGCGCGGGCTTAGGCCGGTGGCGGCGGCATCGGCGGCGGCGGCGCCGAAGATCAGCACCGGGACTGCCAGCGGCAGTACCAGCAGCGGCAACAGCACGCCGCCCCGGCGCGCGCCCAGCACCAGCGCCGCCCCGGTGGCTCCCAGCAGCGACAACACCAGCGTCCCCGGAAACAATCCCGCCATCAGCGCCGGCAGGGCCGGCCCGGGCAATCGCAGCATCAGCGCCACCGGCGGCGCCGCCGCGAGCAGCGGCAACCCGGTAACGAGCCAGTGCGAAGCCGCCTTCGTAAGCGCGAGCCCGGCCGGCGGCAGGCCGCTCAGCAGCAACTGATCAAGCGAGCCATCCTCGGCATCGGCGGCGAACAGCCGATCGAGCGGCAGCAGCGCCGCCAGCAGCGCCGCGACCCAGACGATGCCGGGCGCGATGCGCCCCAGCGTCTCCGGCCCCGGACCGATCGCCAGCGGAAACAACGCCGCCGCCAGCACGAAAAACAGCACGGCGGCGAGCGTATCGGCGCCGTGGCGCAGCGACAACCGCAGTTCGCGCACCAGGATGGCGCCGGCCAGCGGGATCATCGGCAAGCAGCGGCGGGGCCGGCTCTCACTCGCGCGGGGCCACGTCCAGCCGCACCGCAATGCCCTCCAGCTCCGGTCGCGCCGGCGGGTAACGGCGCATCACCAGCGGGTCGTGACCGGGAACGATATGGGCGGGGCTTGGCGCGGCGGCGCGCAGCAAATCGAAGCCCTCCAGCATCTTGTCGATATGCAGCGCGACGGTGAACGGCCGCTCGGTCTCCATATTTTCATAGTAGTGCGTAACGTCGGAGGCGACCACCACCCAGCCGCGCTCTGGTATGCACGCGCACGAACTGCAACCCCGCCGAATGGCCGGGCGCCGGATGCAGTTCGATCCCCGGCACCGGGTCGTGACGCCCGTTCAGCAGGTTCACCCGGCGCGCGTAGTTCAGCCGCACGATCCCCACCACATCCTCGACCTCGAACGAGTGCGCCAACTGCCGATATCGCATGTGCCGCCCGACGGCGAACAGCAACTCGGGCTCCTGCAAATGGAACCGCGCATGGGGGAAACGGTGGAAATTTCCCACATGATCATAGTGCAGATGCGTGAGCACCACGTCCGCCACGTCCTCCGCCGCCACCCCGAACAGCGCGAGCGCATCGACCGGACAACGGAGGAATTTCCGCTGGCGCTTGTTTGCGGTCTCGGCGGTGAAGCCGGCGTCGATCACGACTACGCGGCCGGCGCCGCGGGCGAGCCAGACGAAGTAGTCCATCGGCATCGGTCCGTCATGCGGATCGCCGCCGATGAAATGGTCGGCGCGACGGGCGTCGCGGGTGGCGTAGCGGATCGCGAACAGCTCGTATTCCGGCGGTGCCATGGCAATCTCCTCGGGTGCCGCCAGTCTGGCGCGTTTCATGGAAATGTCACTGGTTTTGCCGGCGTCGGCCCATAGCTTGCGGACAGCACGGGGTGGAAAGCAAATAATGCGGCGACGCGAATTTATGTCGCGGCAACGCTGCTCGGCAGCTTCGCGGCGGGCGCCCGCGCGCCGGCGCGGAAACGCAAATCACCGGCGCCGGCTCGACTTTCGTCTATCCGGTGATGTCCAAATGGGCCGCCGAATACGCCAAGCTGAAGAGCGTGCAGATCAACTACCAGTCGATCGGATCGGGCGGCGGAATCGCCCAGGTCAAGGCCGGGACGGTCGATTTCGGCGCCTCCGACGCGCCGCTTTCGCCCGCCGACCTGCAAGCCGCCGGGCTGGTGCAGTTCCCGGTCATCATCGGCGGCATCGTGCCGGTGGTGAACCTGCCGGGGATTACGTCCGGTGCGATCAGGCTTACCGGCCCGGTGCTCGCCGACATCTATCTGGGCACGATCAAGAAGTGGAACGATCCCGCGATTGCGGCGCTCAATCCCGGCGGCAAACTGCCGGACCAGCCAATCTACGTCGTGCATCGCTCCGACGGTTCGGGCACGACCTACAACTTCGCCGACTACCTCGCCAAGGTCAGCCCCGAGTGGAAACAGAAGGTGGGAATCGGCACCGCGCATCGCGTGGCCCACCGGCGTCGGCGGCAAGGGTAACGAGGGGGTCGCCGCCTTCGTGGAGCGCATCAAGGGTGCGATCGGTTATGTCGAGTACGCCTATGTGATGCAGAACAAGATGATCTACGCGCTGCTGCGCAACGCCGCCGGCAATTATCCGCCACCCTCGACCGCCAGCTTTCAGGCCGCCGCGGCGAGCGCCGACTGGAAGAATGCAGCCGATTTCGACTTGGTGATGACCAACGCTCCCGGCCAGGACGCTTACCCGATCGCGGCGAGCACCTTCGTGCTGATGCACGCCGCCCCCGGGAACCCGGCGACCGCCACCGCAGCGCTCGAATTCTTCCGCTGGGCTCTGGGGAAATGGCCGGAGCGCCGCCGAGAGCTTGGACTACGTGCCGCTCCCGCCGCCGCTGGTGGCGCAGATGGAGTCCTATCTTGGGCGCGCACGTTCACGTCTGAGCGCGTGAGCACCGCCGGCATCCTCGCCCGTCCCTTGATCTCGCCGTCGCGCCGGCCCGGGATTGCCGACGCTCGCATTCCGCCTCGCCGCGCTGGTCGCGGCGCTGCTGGTGTTCGCGGTGCTGTTGGCCATCGCCGCCGCGATGTTCGCCGGCGGTCTGCCCGCTTTCCGCACCTTCGGCGTGCATTTCCTCTACGGCACCGAGTGGAATCCCGTCACGAAGCAATTTTCCGCCGGCGTGGCGATCTGGGGCACGCTGGTGTCCTCGGCGATCGCCATGGTGATCGCGGTTCCGGTGAGCTTCGGCATCGCGGTGTTTCTGACCGAGGTGGCGCCGATCCGCCTGCGCGCCCCCGTCGCCGCCGCGGTGGAGCTGCTGGCGGGGATTCCCTCGATCATCTACGGGATGTGGGGCCTGTTCGTCTTCGTGCCGTTCATGTCCGACCGGATCGAGCCCTGGATCAACGACAATCTGGGCGCCATCCCCGGCATCGGTCCGCTGTTCAGCGGCCCGCCGCTCGGCGTGGGGATGCTGACGGCGGGGATCATCCTCGGCATCATGGTGATCCCGTTCATCTCCTCGGTGATGCGCGACGTGTTCGCCCTGGTGCCGGCGTCGCTGCGCGAGGCCGCCTTCGCGTCGGCGCGACACGCTGGGAGGTGGTGCGCAACGTCGTCGTGCCCTACACCAGCAGCGCCGTGATCGGCGGCATCTTCCTCGGCCTCGGCCGCGCGCTGGGGGAGACGATGGCGGTGACGTTCGTGCTCGGCAACGCCCATGATCTCAGCTTGTCGCTGCTGATGCCGGGCAACAGCATTTCGGCGGCGATCGCTAACGAGTTCACCGAGGCGGACAGCCCGCTCTACGTCTCCTCCCTGATCGCGCTTGGCTTCCTGCTGTTCGTGATCACCTTCGTCGTGCTTTGCGCGGGCAAGCTGCTGCTGCTGCGGGTGGCGCGACGGGAGGGGCGCTGATGGCGAGCCCGTCGCTGCGTCGCCGCCGGCGGGTGATCAACGCGCTCGGTCTCGGCTTCTCCTTGCTGGCGACCCTGTTCGGAATTTTCTGGCTTTTCTGGATCCTGTTCGCGACCTTGGTGAACGGCGCCGCCGCCCTGGGGCCGCATCTGTTTACGCAGATGACGCCGCCGCCGGGTGCCAACGGCGGCTTGCTCAACGCCATTGTCGGCAGCCTCATCATGGTGGCGGTGGGGACGCTGATCGGCGCCCCGATCGGCGTCATGGCCGGCACGTGGCTCGCCGAATACGCACGTCTGCGATGGCTCGCCGGCAGCGTCCGTTTCATCAATGATATTCTGCTCTCGGCGCCGTCGATCGTGATCGGGCTGTTCGTCTATGAGCTGATCGTCCGGCCGAGCGGCGCATTTCTCCGGCTGGGCCGGCGCCGGCGCGCTGGCATCTGGTGCTGCTGCCGGTTGTGGTCCGAACCAGCGATGAGACGCTGCGATTGGTGCCGATGGCGCTGCGGGAGGCGGCGCTTGGCCCTGGGAGCACCGCGCTGGCGGATGATCACGTTGGTAATCTGGCCGGCCGCCCGCTCCGGCATCCTCACCGGCATCCTGCTGGGTCTGGCGCGTATCAGCGGCGAGACCGCGCCCTTGCTGTTCACCGCACTCAACAACCAGTTCTGGACCGCCAACCCGGCCCGGCCGATGGCCAACATCCCGGTGGTCATCTTCCAGTTCGCGCTGAGCCCCTATGACGACTGGCACGCCCTGGCCTGGGCCGGCGCGTTCCTGATCACGACCTTCGTTCTGGTGGTGAGCGTGGGTGCTCGGCGGCTGATCGCGGTTACTCGCTGATACGTTCCTCGCAACGATGTTTCGTGACATCGTCGGCTGAATGATGGCAGGAAGCGGCGGCGACCACCTCCCCGGAGACGACCCCGTGAGCATGGACGAAGTTTACGACGGCTTGAATGAGATCTTCCGCGACTTGTTCGGCGACGACGACCTGCGCATCGAGCCGGAGACCACGGCCGCCGATGTCCCCGAATGGGATTCCTTTAATCATATCAATCTCATCGTGGCGGTTGAGCAGCGGTTCGAGATCAAATTCAGCACCGTCGAGGTGGAGGCGCTGAAGAATGTCGGCGACATGGCCTCCCTGATCACCCGCAAGCAGGCGTCCGCCGCCTGAGCCTGCGATGCTGTTCAACTCCTTTCCGTTTATCTTCGGCTTCTTGCCGATTGCCGTTCTCGGCTTCTATGTGGCGGCGGCGATCGGGCGCGCGCCGGCGCGCGGGTGGCTGGGGCTGGCGTCGCTGGCCTTCTACACATGGTGGTATCCGCCCTTCGCCATCGTGCTGGTTACGTCCGTCTGCTTCAATTATGCCGCCGGCACGCTCATCCTGGCGCTCCGCGGCCGACCCCGACAGGGGCTTGTTCTGGCCGCCGCCATCGGCATCAATTTAGCGGCGCTAGGATACTACAAATACGCGTTCTGGATCGCCTCGCTGATCTGGCAAGCCGGGCTGACCGCCGAGCCCTGGATGGGGCCGGTGCTCCTGCCGCTCGGCATCAGCTTCTTCACCTTTACCCAGATCGGCTTTCTGATCGACTGCAGGGGCGGCACGGTCGCCGACAAGAGCTTCGTCAATTACTGGCTGTTCGCAACCTTTTTCCCACACCTGATCGCCGGGCCGATCCTGCACCACCGCGAGATCATGCCGCAATTCGAGCGCGACGGCACCTACCGTCTCGACTGAGCAACCTGGCCCAAGGCCTCGCGCTGTTCGTCATCGGGCTGTTCAAGAAGGTGCTCATCGCCGACAGCATTGCCCGCTACGCGGCGGGCGGCTTCGCCGATCCCGGGGCGTTGACCCTGTTTTCCGCCTGGGGCGCGACGCTCAGCTACTCATTGCAGCTTTATTTCGACTTCTCGGGCTACTCCGACATGGCGATCGGGATCGCCAAGATGTGCAACATCCAGTTCCCGATGAATTTCAATTCACCTTACCGGGCGCTCAACATCATCGACTTCTGGCAGCGCTGGCACATGACGCTGACGCGCTATCTGACGCTCTATCTCTATAATCCGCTGGCGCTCGCCATCACCCGCCGGCGCGCCGCGCGCGGGCTGGCGGTGTCGCGTCGGGCGGCCGCCAAACCCGCGGTGTTCGCGATGACCATCGCGGTGCCGATGTTCTACACCATGGCAATCGCCGGCATCTGGCACGGTTCGGGCTTCCAGTTCGTCATCTTCGGCCTGCTGCACGGCTGCTATCTCACCCTCAATCACGCGTGGCGGGTGTTCCGCCCGAAGCGGCGCGGTGCGCGCGATCGGGCCATTCCGTCGGTCCTCGGCTGCTGGCTGCTGACCTATTTCGCGGTGCTGATCGCGCAAATCTTCTTCCGTGCCGAGTTCGGCGGCCGGCGCGGTGAGCATGATCGGCGCCATGCTCGGCTCGCACGGCGCCCCGCTCGGGCTGCCGGTTCCCTATTGGATGCCGCAAGCTCTGGGGCTGGCGGGGCACTTCCTGTTGACGCACGGCTGGATAGCGGCGGGCACCGACTATGAAACCGGCGGCGATGCGCTGCGCGAGATCGCCTGGATTCTCGGCGCCTTCGCAGTGGTGCTGCTGGCGCCGAACTCGCAGACCATCGTCGGCATGGGCATGACCAGGCGGGGCGGGGGAAACGGGGCGGCATGGCTCGACCCGGCCCGCCTGACCGCGATCAGGGGGGTGGTTTTGGGTCTGGTCGCGGTGGCCGCCATTCTCGGGATTGGAGCGAAGAGTGAATTCCTGTATTTCCAGTTCTGATCCCCGGACCATGAGGTGAGTTCCTCGATCTCAAACCCCGAGGCAGCCTCCCGGCCGACCCGGGTAGCGGGCTCGGCCCGCACATCCCGGGCGTGCCGCTTCTTCGTCGCGTTCGCGCTCACCGCAGTGATACTGATCGGCGGCGGCTGGTGGTTCACCGCGCATTTTCAGGACGGATTCTTCGACCCCGAATACGGCATGTGGACAGCCAAGGAGGAGATGGTCGCCAGCTGTGATCTCGGCTCCACGCTGGTCCTCGGCGATTCGCGCGCGGTCGCGGGCTTCGTGCCGGCCGAGCTCGGGGACACCGTCAATCTCGCCCTGGGCGGCGCGTCCCCCGTCGAGATGTATTTCATGGTCGAGCGCGCGCTGCGCTGCCCCGTTCCGCCGCGCCGGGTGATCGTCTCCTTCTCGCCGCCCCAGCTCATCGCCGATCGGTACTACTGGCCGCGAACGGCGCTGTTCGGCTTCCTTGATGATCGCGAACTCAACGACGTGCTGCGCACCTCCCGCGCCGTCGGCGACACCGATCTTTATTCCGCCGCTAATCTCGGTGATCTCGACGCGCTGCTGACCAACTGGCTCTACGCGCATCACTTTCCGTCCTACGCCATCTCCAGCGTCATCGAGCGGCGCGGCCTCGGCGGGCTCGCGAAAAATCGCGCCTTCCATGCCGACACGCTGCGTGAGCGCGGCCATCATCTCTACGGCCTGAACAGCGGCGCCGATGCCCCGGCGGAGGAGGCGTTCCTGACCGGCTTCAAGGCCTCGACCCTCATGGACGCCTATATGCGGCGCCTGATCGCGGCCCTCGCCGCCCGCGGCGCTGCCGTCTTGTATGTTCCGGCGCCGCTTAACGAGGCGACGCGCTCGCGGATGGACCCGAAGGTGGTCGGGGAGATCGGCGCCTATCTGCAGGGGCTGCAGGCGCAATTCGCGAATTTCCGGCTGATCGGGCCGTCGGTGCCGGGCTACCCCGATCGGATGTTCGGCGATTGGGCGCATCTCGACGCCGCCGGTTCACGGCAATTCAGCGCCGAGGTGGCGGCGCACCTCAAGTCGCTCGGGTACGATCTCGCGAAAGCGCCTCCGACCACCGGCGGATGAGCGGCGGCCAATCGACGCCGCCCTCGGCATGGCCCGTGCGCAGGATCACCGTGCCCTGCGCCCGTGAGACATACAGCACCTGCCCCATGATGCCATTGGCGAAGGCGTCGGCCGGCCCGCTCGGGCGGGGATAGAGCCACCACAGCAGGCCATAGGCCATATCCGATGGATGGCTCCAGCCGGGAAGGTGCGGCCCCGGCGTGGTGGCGGCGTCGATCCAGGAGCTCGGCAGCAGCCGCTCGCCGCGTTCGTTCAGGCCACCGCGCAGGACCAGCAGGCCGAGCTTCACGTAGTCGAGCGGTGCGGCGTTGATGCCGCTCTCCATCTTCTCGAACCCGCTGGCGGTGCTGTCCAGGCTCCACGAAGCCGGATAGGCGGCGCCCACCGGCTGCCACAGCCGGCGACGCAGGTAGTCGGTGACGTGCATCCGCGTCGCCCGCTCCAGCATCATCCCGAGCAGCATCGGGTTGCGGTCGTCGTATTGGAACACCGTGCCCGGAGGGTGCGCCGGATGCACCGCGCGCGCGATCCGGCGCAGGTCGGGCGCGAAATACATCAGCTTCCAATCGTTCCACGGCTTGCCGAGCGGGCCCGGGACCGGATCCGTGGAACGCGAAACCCGAGGTCATCGCCAGCAGGTCGCGGATGCGGATGCCCGAGCCGCGCAGCCCCGGCACGTCGGCGAGCAGTTGCGACGCCTCGGTGTCGATCCCCGGCATGAGACCCTCGGCCATCGCGACGCCGACCAACAAGGTGGTGACGGATTTGGCCATCGAGAACGAACCCTGCGCGGTCTCGCGGCGGCTGCCGTTGAAGTAGGCTTCATAGGCGAGACGCCCGTGGCGCAGCACCAGCAGGCTGGTGGTGCGGCTGTGCGTTGCGAGCGTTTCCAACTCGGCATTGGCCGCCTCGCGGAACGCGGCGCGCACCGGCCCCGGCCCGTCGGCATCGGCCGGCAGCATCAGCGGCGCCGTGGAGGCGGCGATGGCGCGGGCGGGAAAGCGGTCGCCATCGTCGGCGCGATAGCGGCGCCATGCGAGCAGTCGCCAGACATATTCCGGTCCGTACACCGCGGCGGCGGCGCCCAGGTCCGCGCCCACGATCGCCGTCCCGGCCGCGCCGACCAGGGCGGCGCCGATGAGGGCGCGACGGGCGAGTGAGCGGGGACGGGAGGTGGCGGATTCCGATCTGGCCCATTATTACGAAGTCGCGCAAACCAAGCGCGGAACTTACCTCAGCAATGCGTCTTGTAAATGAATTTTTGCACCTCGGGCGTATTGATGTTTTCCGGCGTGGCGATCACGAACGGGGTGTGAACCTCGCGCTCGATCGGTTTTCCCTCCAGAGCATCGACCATCATCTCCACGCCGAGTTGCCCGACACGATACGGGTACTGGACGATGTCGGCCGAGACGATGCCGGTGCGAATGTCCTCGACGATCGGATCGGAGGTATCGAAGCCGACGATCTTGATCTTGCCCACCTCGCTGCGCCTCCCGTACGCCCGTCGCCGCGCCCTCGGTGTTGTTGGTCGTGATCGTGAAAACGCCGACCAGTTGCGGGTGCGCCGCGACCGTGGAGGTGATGATCGAGGCCGCCTTCGCGGTCTGATTGTTGCTGTACTGCATCCCGAGATAGGTGATGTTCGGGTGCTTGGCGATCTCCGTTTCGAACCCTTTCAGCCGCTGCTGCGACACCACCGCGGCCGGCGAATTCAGCATCGCCATCACCTCGCCCTTGTCCCCGATCAGCTCCGCCAGGCGCTTCGCCGCCTCGGTGCCGCCTTCAAGGTTGTCGGACTGGATGTTGGCGATGGCGATGCTCATGTCCTTGAGGTCGCCGTCAATCGAGATGATCATGATGCCGAGCGCCTTGGCTTGCCGCAGCGTCGGGCTCATCGCGACCGGGTCATCCGCGGTGAACAGGATACCGTCGGGATGCGCGGCGATCACGGCGTCGAGCACGCGCATCTGCAACGCCGGTTGATATTGCTGCGGTCCCTGGGCCTGGAACGTCACATCGAGCCGCTTCGCTGCCTCGGCGGCGCCGCAGGCGACCGAGGTGTAGAACGGGTTGCCGGTGACGCCCTCGATATAGGTGATCTTATACGGCTTGCTCGGCGCCGCCGCCGTCAGAACCAGGGCGGCTAAAGGCAGCGCAAGCAGGCTCTTCGACATCGGACGCATCTCGTGTCTCCCGTTGTGCTGCGCGGAATTCAGCTGCGCTCGCGGTTCTGCCGCTTGAGTTGGTCCGCATAGACGGCGGCGATCACCACGAAGCCGATGACCACCATCTGCCAAAACGGCTGCACGCCCATGATGATGAACCCGTTGGCCAGCACCGCGGGGATGAAGACGCCGACCACCGTGCCGATGACGGTTCCGCGGCCGCCGTAGAGGCTGGTGCCGCCCAGCACGACGGCGGTGATCGCCTCCAGCGGATCGGTGCCGTGCCCCTCCAGCGTGGTGGTGGAGAACCGGCCGAGCGAGAGCATCGCGGCAAACCCGGCCAGGAAGCCGCTGAGCGTGTAGAGCCACAGCAGGTGCCGCCCGACATCGATCCCCGCACGCCGCGCCGCCTCGGGGTTGGAGCCGACCAGGAAGGTATGGCGTCCGAAACGGGTCATATGAAGACAGATGCCGCCGATCAGCGCAACCACGGCCGTGATGACCACGAGCCAGGGAACGCCGAACACTACGCCGGTCCCGACCGCGATCAGGGTCTGCGGCACGGTACGCACATCGTTGCCGTTGGTCACCAGATAGGCCAGCCCGAGGACGGCGCCCATGGTGCCGAGGGTGGTGATGAGGGCGGAGACCCGCAGGCGAGCGATGCAGTAGCCGTTGAATACCCCCCAGAACAGCCCGGCCACCAGCGAAACAATAAGGCCGAGGAGCACGGTCGCCGTGTTGTCGCTGCCGAGCGCCTCCATCGTCTTCGCCGCGGCCACCCCGGCGAAAACGAGCACCGAGCCGATCGACAGGTCGAAGCCGCCGGCGATCATGACGAACGTCATCCCGACCGACAGGATCAGCAGCACCGAGGCGTCCAGGAAGATGTTGCGGACGTTGAACGCGCTCGCGAAGGTATCCGGCCGGAGGGCGGTGAAGAACACCACCAGCAAAACCAGAATCACGCCCATGTAGGCCGGCGACGAGGAGGCGGCGGCGCGCAGCTTCTCCGGCCAGCCTGGAGCGGGCGGAACGAGCGTGGCCTCATCCCCGCCGAGGGCAGGGGCGATCGCGAGATCCCGGGTCATGCCGCCGCTCCCGTCTCCGGCACGGCGTCGAGCGCGCCGGTCATGGCGCCGACCAGGTCCTGGACGCTGACGGCCTCGTTGCGCAGCCGGGCGATACGGCGGCCCAGTCGGAGCACCTCTATCGTGTCCGCGACCTCCAGGACGTCGCGCATGTTGTGGCTGATCAGCACGATAGCGACGCCGGTGTCACGGATGCGGCGGATCAGCTCCAGCGTGCGGCCGGTCTGCACCACACCCAGCGCCGCCGTGGGCTCGTCCATGAACACGACGCGCTTGGCCCACATGATGGCTCGGCAGATGGCGACGCTCTGACGTTGCCCTCCCGAGAGGCTGGCGATCGGCGTGTCCATGTCCTTGAGATTCACTTTCAGCCTCTGGAACGCCGTCGCGCTCTCGCGGCGCATCGTCGCATTGTCCAGAAAGCCGAGCTTGCCCAGCAGACCCGGCCGCAGCGCCTCCCGCCCCATGAACATGTTGGCGGCCGGGCTCAGATCGGGGGCCACCGACAGGTCCTGATAGACCGTTTCAATCCCGTGCGCGTGAGCATCGGATGGGGACGCGAAAGAGACTGTCTTGCCGTCGAGGATGATGCTGCCGGCGGTCGCCTGGTACACCCCGGACAGGATCTTAACGAGCGTGCTTTTGCCGGCCCCGTTGTCGCCGATCAACGCCGTCACCTCCCCGGCCCGGGCGGTGAAGTCGGCGCCGCGCAGCGCTTCGACATGGCCGAAGCGCTTGATGATCCCGCGCGCCTCCAGGATCGCGGAAACTTCGGGCCGTTCGGACGCAACACCCTGATCGTCGGGCATCGACCTCTCCCTCGCTGCGCCGTTTGATCGGCGAGTCCGCCCGCCGGCCGTCTGCGCATTCGAATGCATTCGTAGCCTCCAGGCCAGTATCGCGCAAGATCTCCGCTCAGTCCGGGTCGGCACCTTCTCCGGTCGTTTCCGGTAGCCGCGCCGAGTGGCGCCGCACAAGGCGCGACGGAACCGTCGTGGTGACGGGAGTGCCCGACGGATCGGCGAGGCGGACCAGCAGCAGACGCACGGCCTGGCGGGCCATCTCGACGAAGTCCTGATGCACCGTCGTCAGCCGGTAGCCGGGACGGGCCGCCTCGGCGACGTCGTCGAAACCGACCACCGAGAGATCGCCCGGGATGTCCCAGCCAAGCTCGAACCGCGCCGCGTCCATCACGCCCATGGCGATCTGGTCGTTGGCACAGAACACGGCGTCGGGCCGCTCCGCGCGGGTGGCGTGGTCGAGGAAGGCGGCTCGTCCGCCGGCGTAGGAATAGTCGGTGTCGAGGACCGCGGGCGGCGGGATGCCCAGTTTAGCGAGGCTGGTCACGAAGCCTCCCGTGCGCTCACGGCTGACCGGCGCGTCGGCGGGTCCGCCGAGGCAGAGAAACCGCCGGTGGCCGGCGGCGTGCAATGAGTTCGCCACCTCGGCCGCGGCGGCTGCGTGGTCCGCCGCCACGCTGTCGAGCGGACCGGCGTTCGGGAGTGCGGTTGAAAAACACCGTCGGAACGCGTCGGGCGAGCAGTTCGTCGAGATCGTCGTCGGCGATGAGCACGCAGGAGATCAGCCCGTCGAGCGGGTATTCGAGAGCGCCGCGCAACGCCGCCGACGACGGCCGGTCGCTCTCGACGGTGATGAGCAGGAGCTGCTTCGCAGCCGCGGCGAGCGACTCGCCGATGGCGTAGATGACATCGGGATTGCCGCGCAGCGTGTAGCGGGTGATCACGACGCCGACCATGTTGGAGCGCCGGGTGATCAGGCTGCGGGCGAGCGCGTTCGGCGTGTAGCCAAGACGCTTGGCAGTCTTCAGAACCCTTTCACGGGTGGCCGGCGAGATGCCGCCGTCCTCGCGAAAACAACGCGATACCGTCGATTGCGCCACCCCCGCCACCTGCGCCACGTCGTAGGAGGTGGCGCGGCGCGCGGAGGGAGGGGCGGAGATCGGCACCGGCGCTACGCCGCGTATGGCTGCGCCTCGGGCGGCAGCAGCCGGAGCGGCGCGATGTAGCCCGCATGATCGAGGCCGAAGCCGGCGGAGGCGGCCTGACGGACCACCTCCTCCGACCAGATCGGATGCTTCTTGTGATCGCCCGCCGTGAGTACCGCGATCTCCGCCGCCGCGTCGCCGACGCTGGCGATGCTCCGCCATGCCCCGGCCGGAACCGAGAACACCTCCCGGGCGTCGGCGCGCACCAGGCTCTCCTCATCAAGCGTGACGTCCACGGTTCCGGAGAAGATCAGCAGCACCTGCTTTTCCATCAGGCGGAACGCGCCGACCCGCCGGCCCGGCGGGATGCGCAGCCACTCCATCGAAAACCCGTGCGGATTGGTGATCTTCGGCGCGTGCTCGAGGTCTTCGCTCATGCCATGGCCGATGATCGGGGCGAGCTCGCTCGCATGTCCCGGCAGCACGGCGTCGAGCAGCGCGCAAGACGACCACCCGCGCTCGGCCCGGGTGACGACGCGCCGGCGCATCGCCGTCGTATTGAAGCGGCGCAAGCTGCGCACCGTCGCGCCGTCGAGCGGTTGGATCAGATTTTCCGACGGGGGCTTCGGGGCACCCGTCTCGGTATCGACGAGCATGTTGTCCCTGGTCAGATAGAGGCCGTGGTCGGCGGCGGTCCGCAGGATCGAGGGATGCCAGATGATGCCGCCGGTATCGTCGCCGCCCAGTGCGGTGAAGATCCATCCGTCGTCGTCGCCGACATTGCTGAAACCGCGGAAGATCCGGGTCGGAATGCTGACGACGTCGCCGGCCTCGCCGATGATCTCGCCGTCCTTGCCCTCGGCCCCCCATCGAAACAACCACTTTCCGCTGTACACCATGAAGACCTCGGCCGTGTAATGGACGTGCAGATTGTTGGTAGTGCCCGCGGGCATCGGCGGCGACGCCCAGGCTGAAGCCGTGCGGCTCGGTGATGTTGACGACCTGATCGGCGGATTGGGTCACTCCGGGGCCGATCAGCGAATAATTCTCCTTGTTGGTCGAGCCCGGCATCTTGCAATCGATGAAGGCGACCTTGCAGGCGACCATGTCGCCGCGCCGGATCAGTCTCTCGCTGGCGCCCATTCTCACCCTCTCCTTGTGTGCTTGCCGCTCGCGTCAATCCCGAGCATAGTAACGCGCATTCGAATGCATGGCCAGGACCGAGGAGACGGCTCCATGAAGCCGCTGCGCCCGTCGGCTTACGCCCCTTACCGGAACCCGCGCGATTACATCCTGAGCTGGACCGACGTGATCTGGATCGACCGCGCCATCGGGCGGCTGGCGGAGCATTACGGCTCCGGGGTCGAGGTCCACACCGCCTATGGCGAGACCTACGACTTCGACACCGTGATCGCCAACTCGCGTGCAGAAATTCGCGGCATTCCCCAACGGCGGTGGCGGGCACGGCGAGGATGTAGTTTGGGAGCAGCGGGGCGAGAATGGCTTCATCAGCTCGCATCGCGTGCTCAAGACCGGCACCCATTCCGGCTATTGGACCTACGGACCGCCGACGGGACGCGATTTCGTCTCCCGCACGGTGGCGCACTGCCTGGTGCAGGAAAACCGCATCGTCGCGGAGTGGCTGGTCCGCGACGAGTTTGCCGTGCTGGAAGCCCTCGGCCTCGACCCTTATACGATCGCTGCCGAACTCGCCGCGCGCAGCCCGGTGACCGGCGCCGCGGTGCGGGCGGCACCGGAGGACGGGGCCTTTGCCGGCCGGGTCGCCGATCCGTTCGCGCTCGGCATTTCCGGCCCGCGACCGGCGCGGAACCGCGCCGAATGCGACCTGGTGAAGGGCTTGTTCGAGGAGGTCTGGAACCGGCGGCGTTTCGACCTCGTGACCAAGTACGTCGACGAGCGCATCGTCTGCCACACCGTCCGCAACAAGCGGGTTCAGAATATCACGCCGTATCAGTTGGATATCATCAACCTGCTCGCGACCTTTCCGGACGGCGGGATCGAGCTGCGCGACATCGCGGTTAACGAATCGGCCGAACTCGGAACTCGCGTCGCGGTGATCTGGGTGCTGCGCGGCTCCTATCGCGGCGTGCCCACCTATGGGCCGCTGACCGACTCGGCGGTGAACGTCCTCGGCGCCTCGCATTTCGAGCTGCACGAGGGCAAAATCCTGCGCGAGTGGCGCATCTTCGACGAGCTGGCCATCCTGGCCCAGATCATGGCCGC
This sequence comes from uncultured Pseudomonadota bacterium, assembly GCA_963762525.1. Taxonomy (GTDB): domain Bacteria; phylum Pseudomonadota; class Alphaproteobacteria; order Acetobacterales; family Acetobacteraceae; genus DATFDN01. The sequence goes on along the minus strand of CAVXKT010000004.1, from coordinate 337,935 downwards.
GCGAGCCTCCGGGCCAGCGGATCCTTGAGGAGTTCCTGATGTCGCCGAAGCTCGCCCATTACGCCACGGTCCCGGAGTTCATCTACGGCATCACGCGCGAAATCTGGGAGGATCGCGGTATCGGCGGCAAGCTGGAGCGATACTATGCGCCGGACGTGCTGGTCCGCGCGCCGACCGGGCTGACCACCGACAATGCCGGCGTCGCGGCGCAGACCCTGCAGACCCTGCACCAGTTCCCCGACCGCCAGCTCATCGGTGAGGACGTTATCTGGAGCGATGGCGGCGACGGCTCGTTCCTGTCCTCCCACCGGCTCGTCTCGGTGATGCGCCATCAGGGCGACGGCAGCTATGGCGCGGCCACCGGGCGGGTGGTGAAATCGCGGATCATCGCCGATTGCCGGGTCGTCGATACGGTCGTCACCGAGGAGTGGCTGGTGCGCGACCAGGCGGCGTTCGCGCGCTGCCTGGGGCTGGAACCGCGTCAGCTTGCGCGCCGGATGCTGGACGACGACCTTCGCCGGGGCATGGCGCCGGGCTTTTACCTCCCCGAGGACGACCGGCCGGGCCTTTACCGCCCGGTCGTCCAGCAGGCGCCGGAGATCGACCTCTACGCGGAGGGTTATCGCCGCTTGTGGCACAGGAAGGAGACCGCGGCCGTCCGCGATGCTCTATTTCCACGGCGCCAATCTGTTCGCCCCCGGCGGGGAGACCTTCTGCGGCCATGGGGACATCGACCGCTTCTATCTCGGCTATCTGGCGTCCTTCCCGGATGCCGAGCTCACCATTCCCAGCGCCACCATCAATCATGACCCCGGCCAGCCGGCGCGTATCGCCTTGCGCTGGGAGCTTCGCGCCACGCATTCCGGGTTCGGCCATTTCGGCCCGCCGAGCGGGGCTCCGATCTACGTCATGGGACTGAGCCACGCCCATGTCGTGAACAACCGCGTTACCTTCGAGTGGATCGTCACCGACGAGGTGTCGGTCTGGAAGCAGATCATGGCCCACACCGAAGGCCGGGGCGGGTAGAGGTCGCGCCGCAAAGGCGGCCGGTTCGGGCGGCCGGCGCCACACCTATTCCGGGCCATAAAACGCGGCGGCGGCCAGGTCCGCGCCCACGATCGCCGTCCCGGCCGCGCCGACCAGGGCGGCGCCGATGAGGGCGCGACGGGTCCGGGAAGCGGTGGCGGCTTCGCGGGCAGGGAAGCGCGGGGCCACGTCCATCGCGGTCGTTTCGCACCGGGTGCGCCGGCCGGCAAGCGCTATCGGGCAAAGCCTGCCATTGCCGTGCGTCGGCGAGCTGCTGGGAAAATTTTCCGCAATCGTTCCACATTCGGGTTGACGTTGGATCATAAATAGGAATAATTCCATATCTCGTTCGATATTCCCGCAGGAGACACCCAATGCTACCGATTTCAAGCGCCGCACGGGCGCCGGCCCGGAGACTGTCGGCGGGCTCGCGGCCGCGACTGCTCGCCGGTGTCGCCGGAGCGTTACTTCTCGGCGGCTGCGCCGGTGGAATGTCGCAGCAAGCCCAGCAGGGCTACGATGCGCGCCTTGGCGGCGGCGACTACAGGGGGGCCGCGGATTTCGCCCTCGCCTCGGGCCAGATTTCGCCGGACGGAACCTCCAACAATCTTGGATGGTCGCTCGATGCCGGCGCCGCGCTCACCTACGCCGGCGAGGGTACGCGCGCCGTTCCGGTGCTGGACGGCGCCGAGCGGCTGATGAAGGCGCGCGATCTCGAAGGCCTCCGCAACATGGGTCAGTACCATTACGCCACCTACGACGGCGTGATGGCCAACACATATAAGGCGCTGGCATTTCTGGGGACCGGCGATCGCGATAACGCGCGGGTGGAATTCAATCGGCTCGATGACCGCCAGCGCCGAGCCGAAGAGGACTTCGCCCGGGAGAAGGCGCGGCTCGATGCCGAGATGGCCGCTCGCGGCCGAAGCAGCGGCGTCGATGTCGGCGCCATGATGCGCGGAGCGACGGCGAGCGCCGATTACCAGCGCGCGATCGACGACGTTCACGCCTACGCCAGCTATCAGCCGTTCATCAATCCCCTGTCCACCTACCTCTACGGCTTGTTCATGATTACGGACGGGGGCACCCGCGCCGATGTGGACAAGGGCCGGCGGGCGCTGCGCGAGGTGCGTGGCATCCTCGGCGGCAGCCCGTTGGTGGACGCCGATCTCGCACTCGCCGATGCACCCGCGCGGACGCCGCATACCTGGGTGATCTTCGAGAACGGCCGCGCGCCGAGCTTCATCGAATACCGGATTACCGTCCCGGTGCCGCTGCTCGGGCGCTCGGGAGGGGTCAGCGCGGTCACGGTGGCGCTGCCGCGCATGATCTTTCATACCGGTACCTATGGCGGCCTGCGGGTCGATGCCGGCGCCAACTCCGTCGCCACGGCAACGATCGGCAGCTTCGATAACGTCATGGCAAGCGAGTTCGAACGCCGGTTGCCCCGGATCATGGCGGCGGCGGCGCTGGAGGCGACGCTCAAGGTCGGCATGATGGAGGCGGCCGCGCAGGTCAAGAGCCCGCTGCTCAACCTCGCCGCCGCCGTGATCGGAAACATCGCTACGGCCGACACGCGCTCCTGGACGGCGCTGCCGAAGGAATTCGAGGCCGCGCGGGTGAACACCCCCACCGACGGACGAATTCACATCCGCACCGCGAACGGCGCCGATCTGGGCACGGTGAAAGTGCCGGCCGGCAAATCGTCCATCGTCTACGTCAAGGCGATGACACCCGGCGTGCCGGCCGCGATCCAGGTGCTGCCGCTGTGACGACCGAAATCGCATCCTCCTCCCGTAAGAAAGCACCGAGCATGTCGCGCTCCCGCATTGCCGCATCCCGCGGTCTCATATTGGGCGCGGCGCTTGCGCTCGGGGCGTGCGCTGCCCAAGGCCCCGCCGCGACCAGCTTGATCGACGCTCGGGCCGACCGCAGCGCCATCGGCGCCGGGCTCGACATGCGCGACTTCGAGAACGCGGCCGGCGATGCCGTGCAGAAGATGCTGGCGTCGCCGGCGATGACGAAGCCGGACGGCGGTCGCTACGTGCTGGCGATCTCGCGCGTGACCAACGACACCATGCAGCGCATCGACACCGATCTTCTGGTCAAGCGCATCCGCGTCGATCTGCTCAACTCCGGCAAGGCCACGGTGACGACGGCGGTCGGGCTCGACGAGATCGAAGACCCGCTGGTGATGAAAACCCGCCAGCTCCGCCGCTCGCGCGAGTTCAACCAGGCTCAGGTCGCCGGGACCGGGCGGATGCTGGCCCCCGACGTCAGCCTCACCGGCAAGATTATCCAGTTGAACAGCCTGCTGGGCGACGGCAGTCAGCGCGTCGACTACGCCTTCCAGCTCACCCTGACCGATGTCGGCCAGGGGGTTTCGATCTGGGAGGGCGACACGCCGATTTCGAAGCTGACCACCAACCGCACGGTGGCGTGGTGAGACTGACCCGGCGGGCCGCGCTCGCGCTCCCGGCCGCGTTCGCACTCGGCGGCCGCGCCCGAGCCGATGTGCCCAATGTTCCCGCCGCCGTCGCCACGGCGTCGCTCGACGAACCGCCCGACACCGAGGAGGCGATCGAGGAGCGGATGCAGGACTGGATCGAGAAATCCGGTCTCAGGGCGCGCGACGGCAAGAGCATCGCCGTCACCTACAAGACCTCGGCCGTGCTGGTGCCCTCGTCCAATCCCGACTGGGTGCGCGCGCGCATGATGGCTTACGCCGACGCGCTCATCGAGGCGCAGGCCGACATCGTCGCACGGGAGATGCTCAGCAGCTTCAGTACCACGGTCAAGGACTTCATCAAGGGGCCGGATGCTCCGCCTCCCTACAAGGAGGTCCGGACCCCCGGACAGGCGGCGGATGCGATTCGCAAACTGGTGGGGGCGGCCAACGGCGCGCTCGACGACAGGCTGCGCGGCATGGGCATCGATCCGAAGCAGTATGAGCAGGCACCAGAGCCGCAGAAAACGGTGCTGCTGACCAACGCGATCAAGACCAGGACCGTCCAGCACGCCTTCGGCTCGCTGGCCGGAACCACCCCGGTGATGACGTTCGAGGGACACGACGGCCAGCAGCAACACCAGATCGGCGTCGTCGCCGTTTCCTCGCCGCTCATTGCGGACTTCGCGCGCCAAGTCCTGACCGCACGCGGGCAGTTTACGCCGGAGCCGGCGCGCGCGCAGGACCTCTCCCGGCTGTACCAGGACCGCGGTCAGTTGCTGCAGGATTTCGGCGTACGCCGGCTGTTTGATGACCAGGGGCTGCCGGCGATCGTCTCCTTCGCGCAATGGGCCTCGGTCTATCGCGGCAATGATGGAGCGGCGGCAGCCAGCTACCGCGACGCCGCGCGCCGGCAGGCCGCGATGTTCGCGGACGCGCAGCTCTCGGACTTTCTCACCGGCAGCATTTCGGTGGAAGCGGAAGCGTCAGCGGGCCAGACGCAGGCCCGGATCGCCGCCACGCTTCCCGACAGCGTCACCGAGGAGGATACGAAACGAATTGTCGACGAGATGCGCCGCTCGCTGCGCGGCTCGTCGCGGATGCAGATCGTCGGGCTGCGCACGCTCCGCACCTGGACCGGCCGCCATCCCGCCTCCGCCATTCCGATCGTCGGCGTCATCCGTATCTGGTCGGCCGCCTCCGAGCAGGGGATGCGGGCCTTGAAGGAGCAACCCGTCGCCTCGCCCGCCGCCACGGCGGCTCCTCCCCGCGGAAGCCCGACGGTAACACAGAGCCGATCCCTGATGGACAGTTCGGACTTCTGAGCATGAATACCCGTCTGCTTACGGCGCTGGCTCTGCTGGTGACGCTGTGCTCCGTACCCGCCCGGGCGGCCTCCGTCGAGGTCGATGCCGAGGGCAGCGGGCCGACCCGAGAGGCGGCAGTGGCGGCGGGGCTGGTCGCCGCGATCCAGCAGGCGACGGGCGTGGCCGTAACCTCTGTCCAGCAGATGCGCGCCGCCATGGCCGCCAGCGCCACCGGCGACGGCGCGTCCGCCGTGCTGACCGAAGAGAGCCAGGCCGAGACGCGCCGCACCGGCAACGGGATCGTCCGCTCCTATCGCGTCCTCGGGGTCGATCGTGAAGGTCCGGCCGAGTTCGCCGCGCACCTGTCGGTGTCGGTCGAGGTTTTCCGGCCGAACGGCTTGGGCAACGACAGCCGCCGCCGGATCGCCGTCGCCGCGTTCACCGAGCCGGGTGGCGCGCGCGGCCTCGGCGCCCTGATGCGCGATCGGGTGACGGCCGCGCTTACCCGTGCGCGCCGCTTCGCCGTGGTGGACCGCGCCAACGACGCGGCCTATGCCAACGAGATGACGGCGCTCGCCGACGCCCCGCTGACCGAACGCGTCCGCGCGGGCCAGGTCATCGGCGCCGACTACGTGCTGGTCGGCGTGATCCGCAGCGCCGCGGTCAGCCACCACGACGAGACGATCGAACTCACCGGGGAGCGCATCCACTCGGCCTCGTCCGCCGTCGAGGCCGATTTCCAGGTCATCGAGATCGCCACGCGCCAGGTGAAGTGGGCCGACACGGTCCGCTTCACCGCCAATGGCGACGACCGCGGCGGCCTCCTCCAGCGCGCCGCCGAGCGCATCGCCGGGGAGGTGACGCAGACCATTTACCCGATGCGCCTGATCCGGTTCGACGACCCGAAGGAGCTGATCATCAACCAGGGCGGCGACACCGTGCGGCCGGGCCAGCGCCTGCGCGCCATGCTGCTCGGAGAGGCGTTGGTCGATCCCTATACCAAGGAGTCGCTCGGTCAGACCGAGCGCGAGTTGGGGATCATCGAGATCCAGCGCGTCGATCCGAAGGTCTCCTATGCGCGGCTGGTCTCCGGCGCCTTGCCGCCGCCCGGCAGCGAGATCGTCCTGCGCCCGGCTTCGGCCATCGGCCGACCGCCGGCGCGTCCCGCCGCGCCGCATCGCGTGATCGTCAAGCTGCCGGGCGACCCGTAAAGGATGCCACCCGGCGATCGCGATCCCGCACCGCAAGGCGTTGCGCACCTGCCCGCCGCCGCCGCACAAGGGCGCGAATGCCGCGCGCGATTCGCATCGCCGACCGCCCCGGGGGCGAGCGCCTGTTCGCCGACCGCCGCATCGCCATCATGGCGGCTTATGGGGTGCTCTCCGGTCTGCCGCTGCCGTTATCGGGCTTCACGCTGCGGCTCTGGCTCTCCGAGGCGCATCTGTCGCTCGGGCTGATCGGGCTCACCGCCGATATCGGTCTGGCCTACACGCTGAAATTCCTCTGGGCGCCGCTGCTCGACCGGGCACGGCCGCCAGGGCTCGGTCGCTTCGGGCGGCGGCGCGGATGGCTGCTGGCAATCCAGCCGGCGCTGGCCGGGGCCGCCGTGGCGCTGGCGCTGTCGCGCCCGGAGGCCGCGTTTGCGGCCGCGATGGGCCTCGCGGCGCTGGTCGCCTTCCTCTCCGCCAGTCAGGACATCGTGGTGGACGCGTGGCGTATCGAGACCTTCCCGCCCCGCCTTCAGGGTGCGGCGATGGCGGCCTATGTCTGGGGGTATCGCGTGGCGCTGCTGATCGCCGGCGCGGGCGTGATCAAGGCGGCCGACGTCATCGGCTGGCACGGCGCGCTGCTGATCGTCGCCGGCCTGCTCGCGTTCGCGCCGTTGGTCACGCTGCTGGCGCCGGAGCCGCGCGCCGCTCGCCACCTTGACCCCTCCGCCAACGCCCTCCCGCAGGGGGAGGGTGGATTAAACGCGCCTTCTTTGCCCCCTTCCCGGGGGGAGGGGGTGCTCTCGCACGCCGTCATCGCGCCGCTGCGTGAGATGTGGCGGCGTCCCGGCATTTTGCCGGTCCTCGGCTTCGTCGTCCTGTTCAAGCTGGGCGAGGCGATGGCCGGCGTGATGACGGCGCCCTTCTACACCCATCTCGGGTTCAATCGGGCCGCCATCGCGGTCGCCAACGGGCCGTTTTCGCTGGCCGCCACCTTCGCCGGCACGGCGGCGGGCGCCTTTCTGGTCGCGCGCCTCGGACCGGGACGGGCGCTGTTGCTCACCGGCTGGACGCAGACGCTGGCGATGGGGATGTATCTCTGGCTCGCCGCCTCGGCCGGCGATCGGCACGCGCTGATCGCGACCGTCGTCTGCGAGGCCTTCGCCGAGGGCATGGCCGACGCCGCCTTCATCACCTTCCTTTCCGGACTGTGCGCGCCGGCCTTCACCGCCACCCAATACGCGCTGCTCTCCTCACTCGCCGCGCTGGGGCTGCGCACCATCGGCGGGCTGTCGGGCTTCCTCGCGCAAGCAGTCGGCTGGACGGCGTTCTACGGGATCGCGATGTTCGCCGCCCTGCCGGCGATGGGGCTGATGCTCGTGGTCCTGCGCCGTCGGCCGCACCTCAGCGCGCCGGAGGCAGCCACACGCTGACCGTGGTTCCCTTTCCCTCGGTGCTGTCGATGTGCAGCCGGCCGCGATGGCGTCCGACGATGTGCTTGACGATGGCGAGACCCAGTCCGGTGCCGCCGGCGGCCCGCGAACGGGCGTTATCGACGCGGTAGAAACGCTCGGTCAGGCGCGGCAGATGGTGGCGTCCGATCCCCGGCCCCGCGTCGGCGACCGCGATCCTCACGCCGCCGGCTTCGCTCATCGCCGACAGCCGGATGAGCTTGCCCTCGCCGCCGTGGATCAGCGCATTCTCCAAAAGGTTCTGCAGCACCTGCGCGAGCTGGTCGGCATCGCCGCCGACCTCCGCCAACCCGGTCGGAACGGCGAGATCGAGCCGCACCCCGCGCTCGGCGAAACGGGGTTCGAACATCGCCGCGAGCGACGCCAGCAGCGCGCCCGGATCAACCCGCCCGGCCGGCGGCAGATGCTCGGACAACTCGATCCGCGACAGCGCCAGCAGGTCGTCGATCAGCCGTCCCATGCGCGCCGCCTGCTCGGCCATGATGGCGAGGAATCGCCGTTGCGCCGGCGCGTCGTCGGCGGCCGGGCCGCGCAGCGTGTCGATGAAGCCGATCAGCGAGGCGAGGGGGGTGCGCAGCTCGTGGCTGGCGTTGGCGACGAAGTCGGCGCGCATCCGCTCGGCCGCCCGCTCCGGCGTGCGGTCCGACAGCACCGCAAGAATGCGCCCGCCGTCCGCAAGCGGCGGCTCGAGCGCCACCACCTCGGCATGGACCTCATGCGCGACCGGGACCGGCAGCGACAGCTCGGCCGCGTGCGCCCCGCGCTCGGCCAGCGCGCGATCGATCGCCGCGCGCAAGCCGGGATGGCGCAGCACGGCGCCGATATCGGCGCCGAAGGCGCCGCGCGCCGCCGCATTCGCCCGGCGCACGTTGCGCCCGGCATCGAGCACGATCAGCGGGTCGGGCAGACGCTCCAGCAACTCGGCGTCGGCGCGCCGCAAGCTCTGCATCTCCTCGGCATGGCGTGCGAGCTGAGCGCGGAGCCGTGCGGCTTCCCGCCGCGACCCGGCCAGCCGCGCGGCGAGCACGGCGGCGTAGATCGCCAACACCGCCAAAGCCACGCTCAACGCCAGGACCGCCACGCACGGAACAAGGGGGTGAGCGGTCTCTCTTGTCCAGCCCGCGCGTGCTAACTTCCGATCATGGACATGGAACCGCGCCTCATGTGGCTGCTGCGCCGCGCCGACGACGCGCTGGTGCTCGGACATCGGCTGTCGGAATGGTGCGGCCGGGCGCCGACGCCGGAGGAGGATCTGGCGCTCGCCAATCTGGGTCTCGACCAGATCGGGCTGGCGCGCGCGTTGTATCAGGAGGCCGGGGCGGCGAGCGGGCGTAGCGAGGACGAACTTGCCTATCTCCGCACCGAGCGGGAGTACCTGAACTGCCTTCTGGTGGAGCAGCCGAACGGGGATTTCGCTGTAACCACTATCCGCCAACTGCTCTACAGCGCCGCGCTCGATCCCTATTGGCGGGCGGCCGCCGCCTCCACCGATCCGGCGATCGCCGCCATCGCGGCGAAGGCGGAAAAGGAGTCGGCCTATCATCTGCGCCACGCCGCCGAATGGACGGTGCGCCTGGGCGACGGCACCGCGGAGAGCCATCGTCGCGCGGATGCGGCGCTGGCGGTGCTATGGCCGTTCGTCGGGGAACTGTTCGAGGCGGACGCGCCGGAGGCGGCGCTCATCGGAGCCGGTGTCGTTCCTGATCCGGAGGCGATACGCCCGCTCTGGTCGCAACGGATCGAGGCGGTACTCGGCCGTGCCACCCTCTCGGCCCCGGCGTCCGTCTGGCCCCGGCGCGGTGGGCGTGACGGCCGGCACAGCGAGCATCTGGGGTTCCTGCTGGCCGAGCTGCAATATTTGCAGCGGACCTATCCGGGAGCTTCCTGGTGAGCGAGTTGCGCCGCCCGCGCCGAGGCGATCGCCAACGCCCTGCCGGACCCCGAGCTGCCGTTCCTGACGCTCGCCGATCTGGGGATCGTGCGCGACGTGACGGAGCGCGACGGCGCGGTGGAGGTGGCGATCACGCCGACCTACACCGGCTGTCCCGCCACCGCCGTCATCGGCGCCGACATCCGCGCCGCATTGGCTCGCGCCGGCATTCCGGCACGGATTCGAACGGTGCTCGCGCCCGCTTGGACTACTTCATGGCTGACCGAGGCGGCGCGGGCGAAGCTCGCCGCCAACGGCATCGCCCCGCCCGGATCGGCGGAGGATGCCGCGGCGCTGTTCCCGGCCGCTATCGTCGTCTGCCCGCGCTGCGGCGCCGCCGACACCGAGCGGCTCAGCGCCTTCGGCTCCACCCCCTGCAAGGCCCTGCACCGCTGCCGCGCCTGCCGCGAGCCGTTCGAGGCGTTCAAGTGCGTGGGGTAGGGCAACTACCAGCCCGGCTCGGATGGCCGCAAACCCATCAGAGCTTTGCCCGGCGATTCGAAATGGATGGGGAACGCTGCGGCATGATGGACCGCAACGTGAATGTCGCGGAATGCCCGTTCGAGCGGGTTCGCCGTAAAGATCGCGTTCGTGCCGGCGGCATGGAACACCAGATCGACTGCACGAACAGACTCGTGGATCGCGTGGGTGGCGGCCAGCCGCTCATGCGCAATTGCCAGGCTCGGGTCCGGGTCGTTCGCCAATGCCGCTTGCCAAAGAGTAGCGAGGCTCTCGAGAACATAGCAACGCGCGCCATTGACGGTTGAAAGCGAGCTGACGTGGCTCACTGCCATCCCGACCAGTCCATCAATCGCATCCCGAGCGATACCGAGGGCGTATGGCCTCGAAAGCGATTAGCGGGGATGCCTCACTCCCGGCCGCCGAGAGGGGTAGATAAATGCGGTAAAGACCAGCCTCGGCGCGCTCGCGGGCGATGGGCTCGGGAACCTGCCGAAGCCGCTCGGCCTCTTCGCGGGCGGCGGCGACCCGCGGCGAGAGCCGTCGCGCCGTAGCGACGACAGGACCAATCATTAATCCACCTTATTAACCCCCCGACGGATCGCAAACCGGGCGCGTGGTTGATCGACGCTTCTGGATCGCCTCACCGCGCAGGCGCGCCCGGGCCGGGCCGAAGGTCCACGATCTAATTCAGTTTTGCCCCGGCCGCCCCCGGGGCGTGGAAGCGCAGAAACATCGCCACCGCCGCATCCACCACGCGCTCCAACTCGCCCGGCCCGGGCGCATCCAGCAATCCCAGCTTTTGGCGCAGCACCAGCCTGGTCTGGCACAGCGCGAAAAACTGCTCGGCGGCAAAATCCGGATCGGACACGCTCAGCCGGCCGCGTTCCATCTCCTCGGCCAGCCAACCGGACAATTGCCCGATGGCGCGGGCCGGCCCCATCTCGAAGAATGTGCGTGCCAGCTCCGGAAAGCGGGCAACCTCCGAGATCACTACCCGATAGATGGTTCGGCCGACGGGCGAGATCATCAGCTCCACCATCCGCCGCCCGATCATCCGCAGCACACGCGCGGGGTCGCCGTCGTGATCGGTGTCGGCGAAAACCCGAGCCAGACGATGGCCGCACTCTTCGCTCACATAGGCGGCGAACAGCGCCGCCTTGCTCGGGAAGTAGTTGTACAGAGTGCCTTTCGAGACGTTCGCCTCCACGGCGATTCGTGACATGCTGGCGCCCTCGTAGCCGTCATCGGCGAACACGCGCGCCGCGCCGCGCAGGATTTGCGCCCGCCGTTCGGGCGAGAGGGCCTCTGCCACCGACATCGTGATCAACCTTCCTTGTGCTGTTCCTTGACCGTCAGCGCACCCGGTCGCAGTTGTCGGAACCATTGACCGAACCGTTCGGTCAGGGCTTGTGTTGCAGCCCTGGAGGAGCGCCGCCATGGCCCGGAACACAGATTCGCGTGTTCTTCACGAAGATGTGGTCGAAGACGAGCGGCCACCACGCGGCGAGACCAACCGACGGGAACGGGTTGCCCCGGAGGAGGCCGATCAGCGTGAGGCGAGCCGGCCGAACGCCCCGACCTTAGCCCGATCACGGCGGCGCCGGGCGCTGCTGATCGGCGGCGGTGTTCTGCTCGCGCTTCTGCTGATCGGCGGCGGCGCGCTCTACTGGCTGAATGCCCGGAATTTCGCCAGCACGACGGACGCCCAGATCAACGGCAACGTCACGCAGATGGCGGCGCAAGTTCCCGCTCGGGTGACGGCGCTGGAGTTCACCGACAACCAGCACGTGACGGCCGGGCAGGTGCTGCTGAAGCTCGATCCGCGCGATTACGTCGCGAAGCTGGACCAGGCGGTCGGCCAGCGGCAGAGCGCGAGCGCTCAGGTTGAACAGGCGAAGGCGCAACTCGGCGTTCAGCAGGCAAATCTCGACCAGGCGCAGGCCAACGTCGCGGTCGCCGAAGCCAATCTGACGCAAGCGCAGCAGGATTACGCACGTTATCACAAGATCAACCCGCAGGCGATCACGCGCCAGCAGATCGACGCGGCAGACGCCACTTTGCATTCGCAGACGGCGAAGCTTGCGGCCGCCCGGCAGGCGGTGGAGGGCGCGCGCGCGCAGATCGAGGCGGCGAAGGGCCAGGTGTCCGGGGCCGAGGCGTCGCTGCGCCAAGCCGAGGCCGGTGTGGAGACGGTCAAGCTGCAGCTTTCCTACACCGCGATCACGGCCCCCGTCACCGGCCGCGTCACCCACCGCACGGTCAACGTCGGCGATTACGTGCAGCCGGGCCAGGCATTGTTCGCACTGGTGCAGGACCAGCTCTGGGTTACCGCCAACTTCAAGGAGACCCAGCTGGCCGGCATGAAGCCGGGCCAGCCGGTGACGATCGACGTCGATGCGGTTCCCGGCACCAGCTTTCACGGCAAGGTCGATAGTTTCGAGAGCGGCACCGGCTCCGCGTTCAGCGCCTTGCCGGCCGAGAACGCGACCGGCAACTGGGTCAAGGTGGTGCAGCGCCTGCCGGTGAAGATCACCTTCGACGACGACAGCTACCAGAAATATTTCCTCGCCCCCGGCATGTCGGTCGAACCCAGCGTCCGGGTACGCTGATGCGGACCTGGTGCGGAATGCCGGCGTCATGACCGATGAGCTGCCCCGCTCGGCCGCCGGCGACCGCAATCCGTGGCTGATTGCGGTGGTGGTGTCGATCGCGACCTTCATGGAGGTGCTGGACACCACGATCGCCAACGTCGCGCTGCGCCACATCGCCGGCAGCCTGGCGATCAGCCTCGACGAGAGCACCTGGATCCTGACCAGCTATCTGATCTCGAACGCGATCGTCCTGCCGATCAGCGGCTGGCTGGCCACCGTGCTCGGCCGCAAGCGGTTCTACATGAGCTGCGTGGCGATGTTCACCGCCGCCTCGGTGGCCTGCGCGATGGCGACCTCGCTCACCTGGATGGTGATCGCGCGGCTGGTTCAAGGTGCCGGCGGCGGCGGTCTGGCGCCAACCGAGCAGGCCATCTTCGCCGACACCTTTCCGGTCCGCATGCGTGCCCAGGCGTTTGCCCTCTATGGCCTGACCATCGTGTTCGCGCCGGCGATCGGCCCGATGCTCGGCGGATGGCTGACCGACAATCTCTCCTGGCATTGGGTGTTCCTGATTAACCTGCCGGCGGGGCTGTTGTCGCTGACGCTGGTACATTTTCTGGTGGCCGAGCCGCCGGCACTGGCCGAGGACCGGCGGCGCATGCTGCGCGGCGGGCTGAAGATCGACTATATCGGCTTCGCGCTGGTCGCACTCGGCTTCGGCGCCTTGCAGGTCGTGCTCGACCGGTTCGACATCGACGACGGCTTCGGCTCGAGCTTCATCACGGTCCTCACGATCGTTTGCGTGGTCAGCCTGGTGGCGCTGTTGATCCGCGAGCTGCTGATCGAGCAGCCCGTCATCGACCTGCGCTTGTTCGGCCAATCACGCGGCTTCGCCATCTCCTGCGCGATGATGTTCCTGGTCGGCTTTCTGCTGATCAGCACCACCCAGCTCTTGCCGCAGCTCAGTCAGACGCTGCTCAACTACGACGCCTATGAGGCCGGCCTCACGCTCGGCATCGGTGGCGTGGCCACGATCTTCGTCATGCCGCTCTCCGGCATCGTCACCGGGCGGCTGGTGCAGCCGAAATGGCTGCTCCTTGCCGCCTTCATCGGTATCGGCTGGGCGCTGGTCCGGACTTCCTCGCTCGATCTCGACATCTCATTCTGGACCATCTCCCGGGTTCGCGTCCTGCAGGTGATCTGGCTGCCGTTCCTGTTCATACCGATATCGGCGGTCTCGTATGTCGGCGTCCCGCCCGATCGCAACAACGACGCCTCGGCGCTGATCAACCTGATGCGCAACCTGGGTGGCAGCGTCGGGGTGTCGCTCGTCAACACGTTGCTCGACTGGCGCACGCAGTTCCACCACGCGCGACTGGCCTCGGAGATCACGCCTTACAACGGCTACGGGTTCGGACATTCGCTGACGCAGATCGCCCGGGTGGTGCAGACCCAGGCCAGCGTCATGAGCTACCTCGACGTCTTCTGGCTGTTGGGCGTGACCGCCCTGTGCGTCTGGCCGCTGGCCTTGTTCCTGCCGAAGATGCCGAAGGGCGCCGCTGTCGGCCATTGATCGGGGGTGGAATGCGAAGCGGCGTCCTGGCTGCCACGGTTGCACTGGTGCTCGGCGGTTGCACGGTAGGCCCGAACTTCGAGCCGCCGCGATCGGCCAACCCGAGGTCCTGGCCTTCCGGCGAGCCGACGATCGCCCGCAATGCGCCGAGCCAGCCGGTCGCCGCGCCGATCGACGTCGCCTGGTGGGACCTGTTCCGCGATGCGGGGCTGAGCGGACTGGAGCGGCAGGTGGCGGCGAACAATTTCGATGTTCGGACCGCCACCGTGCGGCTCGCCGAATCGCGCGCTCAGCTTGGCATCACCCGCGCCGGCGAATTTCCGAATTTCAACGCCAACGCTTCCTACACGCGGGAGAAGCCGAGCGATAACGGCGTGTTCTCGGCGATCGGCGGATCGAGCGCGGGCGGCTCCGGTTCCGGCACGTCGCCCGGTCAGAGCGCGAACGGTGCTTTCGGCAACAGCACCGGCATGAAGACCCCGGTGAGCATTCCCGCATTCGACATCTACCAATACGGCTTCGACGCCTCGTGGGAGCTGGATCTTTGGGGGCAGGTGCGGCGTTCGGTCGAGTCCGCCCGCGCCAATCTCGAGGCCTCGGCCGAGGCGCGGCGAGCGGCGCTGATCTCCGCGCTTGCCGAAGTGGCGCATGACTATGTCGATCTCCGCGGCACGCAGGAGCAGCTTCGGATCGCACGCGAGAACGTCGATACCGCGAGTCGGGGGCTCAGGCTGACCCGGGAGCGGGCGGCCAGCGGCTTGACCACCGATCTGGACGTGGCCAACGCCTCGGCGCTGCTGCGCACGACGGCGGCGCAGATACCGGCACTGGAACAGCAGCAGAGTCAGCTCATCAACGCGCTAAGCTTTCTGCTCGCCGAGCCGCCCGGGGCGTTGGCCGCGCAACTCGCGCCGTCGCACTCGATCCCGCCGGTGCCGCCGCGCGTCCCCGTGGGCTTTCCGTCGGAGCTGGCGCGGCGGCGGCCGGACGTGCGTCAGGCCGAGGCCCAGTTGCACGCGGCCACTGCCACGATCGGCGTCGCCGTGGCGGCGTTCTATCCGCAGATCACGCTGAACGGCAGTTTCGGATTCCAGTCGGTGCAGTTCGGCAGTCTCTGGAGCGGGGCGGCGCGCAACTATGCGCTCGGCCCAGGCATCTCGATTCCGATCTTCCAGGGCGGCCAGCTTCGCGAGACGCTGGTGCTGCGCAAGGCGCAGCAGCAGGAGGCCGCGATCGGCTACCAGCGCACCGTGCTGCAGGCCTGGCACGACGTGGACAACGCCCTCAACGCCTATCGACGCGAGCAGCAGCGGCGGGAGCAGCTTATTCAGGCCGTGGCGCAGAACCGGCGCGCCCTCGGTTTGGCGCAGAGCCGTTATCAGCAGGGACTATCGAACTTTCTCGACGTGCTTACCGCCGAGACCAACCGGCTCACGACCGAGCAGCAGCTTGCCACCAGCACCACCAATGTCTCCGACGATCTGGTGGCGCTCTACAAGGCACTGGGCGGAGGCTGGGAGGATACCTACCCGCCGGTCGCCCGGGCCGGCGGGTAGCGCGTTCAAAAGCCGTCCGGGTTTTGCGCGAGGAACGCCAGCTCATCCGTCGTGCTGTCGCGACCGAGCGCGGCATTGCGGTGCGGGAAACGGCCGAAACGCCGGATCACGTCATGATGCCGTTGCGCGTAGGCCAGGGCATTTTCGATGTGCGGATCGTCGCGCAGCATTTCGCACAATCGGATCGAGCGTTCCTGGTCCGCGATGGCTTCGGAATGCTCGAACGGTAGATAAAGGAACAGGCGCTCGACCGGCGTGAGCTGGCGGTCGAACTGCCGTGCGATTGCCGCATCGGCGACGACGCGGGCCTTGGCATCGGCGGCGAACGCCTCGGCGCGCCCGCGATGGAGGTTGCGCGGGAGCTGATCGAGCACGATCACCAGCGCCAGCGCACCGCGCGGCGTGTCCGCCCAGCCGTCGAGTGCGCCCGCCCGCGCGACATCCAGCGTTGTC
Source organism: uncultured Pseudomonadota bacterium (assembly GCA_963762525.1). Taxonomy (GTDB): domain Bacteria; phylum Pseudomonadota; class Alphaproteobacteria; order Acetobacterales; family Acetobacteraceae; genus DATFDN01. The sequence goes on along the minus strand of CAVXKT010000004.1, from coordinate 321,911 downwards.
GCGAAACGTTCGCGCAGCATGGCGTCGAAGGCATCGTCGCCTTCAAACCAACGGTCCCGCCAGGCCTCCTTCGGCGGCGCGAACCACACCGCCAGAATGTCCTCGGGTGCGGGCATCGAGCCCGTTCTTCGACGAAGTCGAGTTCACAGCAGCCGTCCCTGTCGCTGACCCTCGCGCGTGCCGTCCGCGGTCGCCGCCACTTCGCCGTCGCAGAAGCGCAGCCGAAGTCGCTCTCCGGGGCGCACCTGTCCGGACTCAGTTAGCGCATGGCCGGCGGCGTCGGAGACCACCACGTAGCCGCGCTTCAGCACCGCGAGCGGCGAGACCGCCTCCAGGTGTCCGCCGGCCCCCGCGGCGCGCGCGCGCCACGCCCGCAGGCAGGCCCGCAGCGGCGCGTCCGAAAATCGTGCCAGGATGCGCGCGGCCCGTCCGTGCACGCTGCCGACGGCGTGACGCAGTCCGGAGTCGAGCTTCTGGCCGCACAGTCGGAGCCCGTCGTGGCGGCGGGCCAGCAGGTTCGGCAATGCCAGACCGAGCCGCGCGCCGGCGCCGGCAAGGCTTTGCCCCGCGTGACGGACCAGCGCGCGCGGATCGGGGATCCGCCGCTCCACCCGCACCAGCGCCGCGCGGCGCTGACCCAGCAGATTGGGCAGCGCATTCGCCAGCCGCTCGCCCCGGTCGTCGAGCCGCTGGCGGGCCCGGCCGAGCAGGCCGGGCAGATCGGGAAGCCCGCGCTCCGCCCGGCCCAGCGCGAGCCGCCGCTCCGCCGCGAGGCGATTGAGGCCGCCGATGAGCCGCGCCCCGGTCTGCGCCAGCGCCGCCTGCAACTCCACCCGCGCGGGCACCACCATCTCGGCGGCCCCGGTCGGGGTGGGCGCCCTGCGGTCGGCGGCAAGATCGATCAGCGTGTTATCGGTCTCATGTCCGACCGCCGAGATGAGCGGGATCCGGCAGGCGGCGACGGCGCGCACCACCGCCTCCTCGTTGAAGGCCATCAGGTCTTCGAGACTGCCGCCGCCGCGCGCCACGATCAGCACATCGGGCCGCGGGATCGCGCCGCCCGGCGCCAATCGATCGAAGCCCGCGATCGCGGCAGCGATCCGCAAAGCGGCTCCCTCGCCTTGCACCGGCACCGGCCACAGCAAAACCGGGCGCGGAAAGCGGCGGGCGATCGTGGTGCGGATGTCCTCGATCACCGCGCCGCGCTCGGACGTCACCACGCCGATCACCGCCGGCAGCACCGGCAGCTTTCGCTTGCGATGCTCGTCAAACAGCCCCTCCGCCGCCAGCCGCCGGCGCAGCATCTCGATCCGCGCCAGCAGCGCGCCGGCGCCGGCATATTCCAAGCGATCGATCAGGAGCTGATAGGTTGAACGCTCGGCGTAGGCGGTGAGCCGCCCGGTCGCGATCACCTCGACGCCGTCCTCCGGCGCCAGCCCGATTCGCGGCAGCGACGATTTCCAGATGATGCCGGCGAGCTTGCCGCCCTCGTCCTTGAGCGACAGATAAATGTGCCCCGAGCCCTGACGCCTCACCTCGGTGAGCTCGCCGCGCACCCGCACCCGGCCGAAGCCGCCCTCCAGCGCCCGCCGCACCGCCCCCGACAATTCGGCGACGGTGTATTCGGGAATGTTGGATCGGGCCGCGATGTCGTCCATCGGCGCAGCTTATGTTAGGCCGAGCGGCGGTTGAAGGCGGAGGTGCCATGCGCGTCCTGGTGGTCGGGTCGGGCGGTCGGGAGCACGCGCTGGTTTGGGCGATCGCCGCCAGTCCGCTGCTCGATCGGCTCTGGTGCGCGCCCGGCAATCCGGGCATCGCCGAGGTTGCGGAATGCGTGCCGCTCGGGCCGATGGATCACACCGGGTTGGTCGCCTTCGCGCTGAGCAATGCCGTCGATCTGGTGGTCCCGGGGCCGGAGGCGCCGCTGGTCGCGGGCCTCGCCGATGCGATGGACGCCGCCGGCATCGCCTGCTGCGGCCCGAGCGCGGCGGCGGCGCAGATCGAGGGCAGCAAGGCGTTCGCCAAGGAACTCTGCGACGCCGCCGCCATCCCGACCGCGCGCTGGGAGGTGTTCGACGACGCCGAGGCCGCGCGCGAGTTCGTCACAAGGCGCGGGACGCCACTGGTGGTGAAGGCCGACGGGCTCGCCGGCGGCAAGGGCGTCGTGGTCGCGCGGTCCGAAGCGGAGGCGCTGGCGGCGATCGACGCCATGATGACGGGTCGCACCTTCGGCGCGGCGGGAAATCGCGTGGTGATCGAGGAATGCCTGAGCGGCGTGGAGCTGTCGTTTTTCGCCCTTTGCGATGGGGCGCACGCGATCCCGCTCGGCTCGGCGCGCGATTACAAGCGAGTGGGCGACGGCGACCAGGGCCCCAATACCGGCGGCATGGGCGTTATCTCGCCCTGGCCCGGCATGACCGCCGCGATCGAGGCGACGCTGATGGATGGCATCATACGCCCCGCCTTGTCCGAGATGGCGCGGCGGGGGACGCCGTTTCGCGGCTTCCTCTATGCCGGACTGATGCACGCGAATGGCGGCTTCAAGCTGATCGAGTTCAACGCCCGCTTCGGCGATCCGGAATGTCAGCCGCTGATGCTGCGGCTGCGCTCGGACATTCTGCCGGCGCTGCAAGCCGCCTGCGACGGCGAGCTCGCACAATTCGACCTGCGCTGGGACGCGAATGCCGCCGTTGGCGTGGTGATGGCCGCGCGCGGCTATCCGGAGGCCCCTCTGCGGGGCGGCGCGATCAGCGGCCTCGATCGCGCGGCGGCGTTGCCCGGCGTTCGGGTGTTCCACGCCGGCACTGCGCTCGAGGCGGGCGCGCTGCGGGCGGCGGGCGGGCGGGTGCTGACGGTGTGCGCAACCGGCGCCTCGGTCGCGGCGGCGCGGGCGCGGGCCTATGCGGGGGTGGACGCGATCGACTTTGCGGACGGCTTCTGTCGCCGCGACATCGGGCTGCACCTCGGATGAGCGAGGCTGCGCAACTGCGACACGCCGCCCGAGCCTTCGCGGCGGCGGGCGACGCCCGCGCCGAATCCATGTTGTATTCTGCGGCGCAGCAGCCGGACGACGCGGGCGAATCCTGGTTCGCCCTCGGGCTGCTTTATTTGGCGGCGGAGCGACACGAGGCCGCGCGCGATGCGTTCATCGCGGCCGCGCGGGCGCGTCACTCCGGCCCGGAGCAAGCGCGCAAGGTCGCATTGCTGCAAGCTCTCAACGGGTCCGAGCGGTTCGCCGTCTTCCGCATCCTCTACGACGAGTTCGAGCACGCCTTCACGCCCTTCCCGGTGCCGCGCCGCATCGCGCTCGGCGGAGCGCCAGGGCTATGCGTTCTGCGTCGCCCGCGCTTGCTACGCCTTGCGCCACGACGCGGCGGCCGCGGCGCTGCTCGAACAGGATCGGCGGCTTAACGGCGAGACACCGTGGTTTCACCTCAACATGGGCCATCATCACTGGCTGCATGAGCGGCGCGAGCTGGCGGATGAGCACTACGCGCGCGCGCGGACCCTTTTCGCCGCCGCAGGCCTCATTCCTTATCACTTCAACTGCGGGGCGATGATCTGGCTCGACCGCGCGACTTCGATCGGCGTGCTCGATCGGGGCGCGCCGAGATCCGGCACCGAAGAATGGTGCTGGCACTTCGGCGATGCACCCATGCGCGAGGCCGAGTGCGTGCTGTTGGTCGGCTGCGACGGCGCCTTCTTTGATCTCTATTTCCCGCAATTCCTGCATGCGGTTCTCGGCGCCCGCGCCGAGGCGCGCGCGGAGGTGCGGCTTGCCGTGCATTGCCATCTGGCCGACCCCGAGGCCCGGCAAGAGGCGTTCCTGCGCGATGCGGCGGCGACGCTCGCCCGACGGCGACCCGAAATCGCGCTGTCGTTCAGCACCTCGTCATCGCCATTTCGGGAAGCGAGCTACTACACCGCGCTGCGCTTCCTGGCGTTGCCGCGACGTGCTTGCGATGTATCCATGCCCGGCACTGGTCATGGACATCGACACGGCGCTGGAACCCGCGTTCTTCACGCTGTTGCCGAAGCTGCTGGATGCCGAATTCGGCCTCCGCATGTACTCCTTCGACCCCGCAACCAATCGGCAGATTGCCGGCGAGCCGTGGTCGATCGGCGCCCATCCGAGCTGGGTCGCCAACACGGAAACGGGCCGCCGTTTCGGGCGGTTCCTGCGCGACTACATCGCCACCGCCTATGATCCGAAGGCGCCAACCAACTGGACCATCGACCAATGCGCGATCGCGCGCGGCTATGACCTGTTGATCCGCGATCGCGGCCTGCGAGTTCTGAACTTCGCCTTCTCCGGCCGGCTCGCGACCTTGGCCCAGGAGCATCCTAGCAAGGCGGCCTTCCGCGCCGCCCGTGGCGTGGATGCGGCAAACTTCGCCGAGTGCGTCGCGGGGTTTCTGCTACCCGGGTGACGCGCGCCGCGCGCCGGCGGATACTCCGATCCGGGGAGACCGCCATGCGCCAGATGATTCTCGTTGCCTTCCTGCAAGCGCAGAATTGCAGCAATTTCCTCGGGCTCCTGGCGGCATCCGGAAGCGGCGCCCGACTTCATCTCGCCCGAATATTATCGGCGGATCGCCCGCACGCTCGAATCCGGATGCTTCCATCTTGCCTTCTTCGACGACCGGCTGGCGATGCCCGACCGCTACGGCGGCGATCACGCGCACACCGTCGAAAACGGCATTCGCTGCGTGAAGCTGGATCCGGTCACCGTCCTGATGGTGATGGCGATGGCGACCGAGCGGCTGGGTTTGGGTTCGACCTATTCGACCACCTACTACGAGCCGTTCCACGTCGCCCGCGTATTCGCCACGCTCGATCTGATGAGCAACGGGCGTGCCGCCTGGAACGTGGTGACTTCGCTTAACGACGGCGAGGCGCACAATATGGGGCTCGATGCGCATATGGAGCACGACCTGCGCTATGAGCGCGCCGACGAGTTCATGGAGGTGGTGCTCGGGCAATGGCGATCCTGGGACGACGACGCCCTGGTGGTGGATAAGCAAACCGGCCTGTTCGCGCATCCCGACAAGGTGCACCGGCTCGACCACCGCGGCCGCTTCTTCCGCTCGCGGGGGCCGTTCACCGTCCCGCGCTCCCCGCAAGGTCATCCCGTCATCATTCAGGCCGGGCAGAGCGGGCGGGGGCAGCGTTTCGCGGCGCGCTGGGCCGAGTTGGTGTTCGTCGCCTATCACGAGCTCGACCGCGCGCGCGCCGACTACGCGGCGTTCAAGACGCTGGTTGCCGGCGCCGGCCGCGACCCGTCGCGGGTGCGGGTGACGGTGGCGTGCTATCCGGTGGTGGCCGAGACGCGCGCCGAGGCGAGCGAGAAGCTGGCGCTGATCGATACCTTGCCCAAGGATGTCGACCGCCTATCGCTGCTTTCGGAGTTGTTGAATTTCGACTTCGCCGCAAAGCCCATGGACGCTTCCTTCACCGACGCCGAACTGGCGTCGATGTCGGGCGGCCAGCACCTGCGCGAGAGGGTCGTGCGCGCCACCGGAAACCGCACCCGACCGTGCGCGACTTCATGCTCGCCAGCGGCCGCGGGGCGATGCGCGACCATCCGGTGTTCTGCGGCACGGCCGCTGATGTCGTCGATCAGATGGCGGCCTGGTTCACCGCGCCCGCCTGCGACGGCTTCGTGATCGCCGCCTCGCACGTGCCCGGCGCGTATGAGGACTTCGTTCGCCTGGTGGTGCCGGAGTTGCAGCGGCGGGGGCTGCACCGGCGCGATTACGCCGGCCCGACCTTGCGCGACAATCTCGATCTGCCCCGCCCGAATTGAGCTCCGCCCTACTCCGTTCGGCTTGAGGCCGGAGCCGGCGCGGAGTAACTGGAACGTCCGATCAACGGAGGAGAAAGCCATGAAGCTGCTCTACGCCCCCGGCGCCTGTTCGCTCGGCATTCATGTGTTGCTGGAGGAGATCGGCAAGCCCTATGAGACGCAAAGCGTCGATCTGAAGGGCGGTCAGTTCAAACCCGAATACACCGCGATCAATCCGAAGTCGAAGGTGCCGACGCTGGTGCGCGACGACGGCTCGGTGCTGACCGAATTTCCGGCGATCGCCTACTGGCTCGCGCGCACCAATCCGCAATCCAAGCTGCTGCCCGACGATGTGGACGCACAAGCGCGGGCGCTGGAGGCGATGGACTATGCGGTGGCGACGCTGCACATGCAGGGCTTCTCGCGCATGTTCCGCCCGGAGAATTTCGCCCCCAACGCCGACGACGCCGAGAAGGTGAAGGCGAAGGGGCGCGACATCTTCGAGAAGGGTCTGGCGCTGCTGGACAAGGCGCTCGCCGGCAAGGACTACGTGTGCGGCAGCCAGCTTTCGATCGCCGACGCGGCGCTGTTCTACGTCGAGTTCTGGGCCGCCGCGCGCATGAAGATGACCTTGCCGCCCAACTGCGCGGCGCATTACCGGCGAATGCTTTCCCGCCCGGCGGTACGCAAGGTGATGGAGGCGGAGGGACTGCCGAGCTGACCGCGACGGCGCTCGCGCACGTTCCGTTCTGGTTCCTGCGGCACGGGGAGACGGATTGGAACGTGCGCGGACTGGCGCAGGGCAATGTGGACATTCCGCTCAATCCGGCCGGGCTCGAACAGGCCCGGTCGGCGGCGGCGATGCTGCGCAACCGGGGCATCGGCACGATCGTCGCCTCGCCGCTGTCGCGCGCCCGCCTGACCGCGGAGATCTGCGGGGAAGCGCTGGGCTTGCCGGTCGCCATCGACGCGGAGTTGCGCGAGGTGGCGTTCGGCGTCGAGGAGGGCCAGCCGATGACGGCGTGGTTTCAGCGCTGGGTCGCCGGCGAATGGACCCCGGAGGGCGCCGAGACCTTCGCCGCCCTGCGCACGCGCGCCGTCGGGGCGATCAACCGCGCCACGGCCTCGCCGCCCGCGGTTCTGGTGGTTGCGCATGGGGCGCTGTTTCGCGCCTTGCGTTCGGCCATGGGCCTGGAGCCGAACGCACGCACGGCCAACGGCGTGCCGTTCTGGTGTGCGCCTCCGGCCGACGGCGGCGCTTGGGATTTGCGGCCGCCGGTGGCGGGAATGGCGCTCACCATCGACGGCTGATCCTTACCTGCCGCGCAAGCGCGCGGCGGTGAGGGTGCGCGCGCCATTAAATCCCGGCATACCACTCATAGCCGTTGTCCTCCCAGTAGCCGCCATTGCCGCCGGCCACCACGGCATAGTCGGGAACGGCCTCGATCCGCGTCAGATACTTGGCCATCTTGTAGCCGAGCTGGCGGCCGAGGCGCAGGCGCAGCGGCGCGCCGTACGGGATCGGCAACACGGCGTCGTTCATCCCGTACGCCAGCAGCGTCTGCGGATGATAAGCATCGGGCACGCTGATACTCTCATAGTATTTGACCGGGCCGCTCATGCTCAGTTCCATCACGTCGGCGCAGTAGAACATCAGGTAGCGTGCGGCGGGCCGTAGCCGGGCTTGGTCGAGCACATACGACAGCTTGACGCCGGTCCACTTGCCGATGCAGCTCCATCCTTCAACGCAGTCGTGACGGGTGATCTGGCTCGCCGAGGCATCGCACGGAGCTGGTCGAGCGACAGCGACAGCGGGTGTTCCACCAGCCCGTCCACGCGCAGGCGCCAATCGGCAAATCCGCCCGCCGCCTGCCGGAGATACTCGGGATCGGTCGGATCGGTCGAACCATTGGCGCGGAAGTGGCGGCTGATCCGATCGGGCGGATACTCCCGCGCCAGCGCACTCGCCGGGATGATCCGGTTTGCCAGCCACCGATTGACCCATTCGGCGCTGTCGATCCCGTTGCGGAATCCGGGTGCACGCGAAGCCCGGTCGCAGCCGCTCAACACCGATAGCGAACCGAGCGCGGACGCGAATAGCCGCCGACGGGCGATGAGCATCGCCATCTCAGGTCTCGCTCTCGCTCTGATCGGTCCGTATCGCGAAGCGGCCGGTGACGATGCTGCGCATCTCGTTGAGCGGGCCGGCCAGCAGCACCATCGCCACATGCGCCGCGGTGAACAGCACCAGCAGCCAAGCACAGGCGAAATGGATGGTCCGCGCCGATTGTCGCCCGCCGAACACGTCGAGCAACCACGGCCAAGCGGTATCGACCGCCGGCGACATGGTGATCCCGGTCGCCACCATCAGCGGCAGCAGCCCGAACATCACGACAAGGTAGGAGAGCTTCTGGAGGACGTTGTAGCGCAGGGCCGCCTCGCCGCGCGGCAGCCGCAAGCGCAGGTGATCGCCCAGGGATCGGCCGATGCCGCGCCACTGCAAGCGGTCGGGGAGCAGATCGCGCCGGATGTGGCGGGTTAGCAGGCCTATTGCGACATAGAGCGCGCCGTTGATGACCAGGATCCAGGCGAAGAAGAAATGCCAGACCCGCCCGGTGGCGAGATCCTGGTAGCTCGGCAGGATGAGCCAGGGCGGAAAGCCCCCCGGGAGCGCCAGCAGCGGATGCGCGAAATCCGATCGGTCGCCCCAGTAGAGCGCCCGGTGCGCGTTGAAGATCTGCAACCCGCTCGCCAGCAGGACCGTCAGGCACAGCACGTTGACCCAATGCACGACCCGCAACCACAGAGCGTGCCTTCGGACAACGCGCCGCGCCATCGGCGATCCTTTGTGTTCGCGGGAAGCCTCACCCGGGCAGAAGCACCGAGCTGACCACCTGGATCACCCCGTTCGACTGCGTCACGTTCGCAATGGTAATCTCGGCGACGCCGCTTTTCTCGCCGCTCACGTAGACGTGGCCATTATCCATGCTGATTTTGAGCGGCTCGCCCTCCACGGTCTTCAGCATCGCCACGCCGTCGGGAGCCCCGCGCACCAAGCTCATCAGCCGCTGCGTGGTATAGACGCCCGGCACCACGTGGTAGGTGAGAATCTTAACCAGGGTCGGCTTGTTCTCCGGCTTCAGCAGGGTCGGCACGGTGTCCGGCGGCAGCTTGGCGAACGCCTCGTTGGTGGGCGCGAAGACGGTGAACGGGCCGGGTCCCTCCAGGGTAGGCACCAGTCCGGCGGCCTTGACGGCGGCGACCAAGGTGGTGTGATCCTTCGAGTTGACGGCGTTCTCGACGATGTTCTTCGACGGATACATCGGCGCGCCGCCGACCATGACAGCCTGTTCGTTGGACATCGCCCCGGTGTTTTGCGCAAACGCGGCGGGCGCGACCGAAACCGCCAGAGCGGCGGCCAGCAAAGCGGATGGGAGGCGCATCGGAGTTTCCCTTGCTCGCCGCATCGCACCGATTGCGGCGGCATGAACCCTCTACGGACGAACCGCCCGATCGGATGCGGCAGGCGATTTTGAATGAGTGAACAACCGCGGGGACCGATGCTGACACTCTACTTCGCGTCCGGATCAAGCTCCATGGCGCCGCATATCGCACTGCATGAGATCGGCGTTCCGTTCGAGAGCCGGCCGCTGTCCTTCGCCAGAGGAGAGAATCGGGAACCCGGCTATCTAGCGCTCAATCCCGAGGGGAAGGTGCCGCTGATGCTCATCGACGGGCGTGCCCTGACCGAGGTTGCCGGCATCCTGTTCTATCTCGCGCGGCGCTTCCCGGCTGTCGGCTTACTGCCGAATGGTGACATCGAAGCCGAGGCGCGAGCCGTGTCCTGGATGTCGTTCATCGCCGCGACACTTCATCCCGCCCGACGACGGGGAACGGAGCATGCCAGGACCGTGTATGCCATCGCCGACCGGCGATTGGAAATGAAAGATTGGGCGCTGGAACAATATTCGATCGCCGACATTCACCTCTTCCGCCTATTCTGGCGGTTTCGCAACTCGCTCAATCCCGCTCCGGGAGAGTTTCCCAACCTCGTCGCGCATCACGATCGAATGCTGGAACGGCCGGCGGTTCGGAAGACCTGCGAAATCGAGGCGGCGATCGGCTACGAGCTGCCCGCCTGACGTTCAGACGGCCGTGGCCCGGCGAACAACGCGCTGCCCATCACTGATGGTTGGTGTTCGCAAAGGCATCCGCCTCACTCGGGCAGCGGTACCGAGTTGACCACCTGAAGTATCCCGTTCGACTGCATCACGTTCGGGATGGTGATCTCGGCGACGCCGCTCTTCTCGCCGCTCACGAAAACATGGCCATTGTCCGTGCTGATCTTGAGCGGCTCGTCTTCAACCGTTTTCAGCATCGCTTCGCCGTAATCGCCGGCGACCAAGTTCATCAATTGCCGCGTGGTGTAGACGCCGGGCACCACATGGTAGGTGAGGACCTTGACCAGCGCCTGCTTGTTCTCGGGCTTCATTAACGTCCGCAGGGTGCCCGGCGGCAGCTTGTCGAACGCCTCGTTGGTGGGGCCGAAGACGGTGAAGGGGCCGGGGCCTTCCAAGGTTGGTACCAGGCCGGCGGCTTTGACCGCGGCGACCAGCGTGGTGTGATCCTTCGAGTTGACGGCGTTCTCGACGATGTTCTTCGACGGATACATCGGCGTGCCGCCGACCAGGACCGTGTTCTCGTTCGAGATCGACGCGGTGTTTTGCGCGAAGCCGGCGGAGGCGAGCGAGATCGCCAGGGTGGCGGCCAGCAGAGCGAAGCGAAGAGCATCGGCGGGTTCCATTGCTTGCCGTGCGCACCGACTGCGCCGGAACGACCCTGCTGCGGACGACGCGCCCGGGAGCGCCTAGCCGGGCATCGCCCAACGCCAGTGGTCCCAGTCCGGCGCATAGGTGCGGGGGGTCTGCGACGGATTGCGGTTCACCAGCGGGCGGGCGTACATCGGGTGCTTCATGCTGCGCACCTCGTGCTCGATCGTGAACAGCGGCCGGTTGCTGTCCACATCGACGATGTCGGTGAAGCGGTACTGGTGCTGATCGCTCTCCTCGGTAATTAGTCCGCGCTCCTTAAGTTTGCGATGCGGGCCGGAGAAATCGGCGAGCGCGATTTGCACGTGGTGGCCGTCGAAGTCCGGCAGCGCGCGGTCGGTCTCGCGAAACAGCAAGCGGTTGCCGTCGCCGACGGTCGCCCAGGCGTAAGCGCCCCGCCCGTCCTCCGACACCCCGGCCAGGGCGCCGAGAATCTGCATATAGAAGCGGGCGATGGCGGCAAGTTTCGTGCCCCGCGGGATGTCGCACTCCACGTACGGCATTCCCAGCGTGATCGGCCCGAACCGCGCGGCGTCCGGCGCGTGCAGGCGCAGCCGGTTGCCCCATGGGCAGACCGTCTCCACGGCGTCGTTGCTCGCGTGCCAGGCAAATTCGGTGCCCTCCAGTTGCGGCGCCACTCGGGCGAGCCGCGTCTGTAACGCATCGAGATCGGGAACCACCAGACCAGTTGTCCCGCGCACCACCTGCGGCGGGCGAGTCGGCAGATGGAACTGCGCGCGCCCGACATTGATCCACATATTGTCGGTGCCGGTCATCAGATAGGGATCGCGGGTGAGCCCCAGGCCGGAGACATAGAACAGCGTCGCCAGACGCTGGTCCGGAACGGTGACATTGACGTGACCCAGCTCGACGATGTTGCCCATATCCTCGGCGGAGCGGTCGTACTCGGCCATGGCGTTCCTCCTTGTCCAAGGGATTTTACGACGTTGCCGGAACGCGGTCCATGCGGCCGTCAGTCGCGAAGCTCGAGCGTCACCCCGAACGCCGCCGCCGCCGGTACCACGATCCGATCGCCGTCGCGGCGGGCGGCGATCCCGCCCGCGGCGAGCGCCGCCGCGGCACGGTCGAGCGAGGTCGTGCGCAGCGTCAGCGCCGCCATGAACGTCGTCCGTCCGCCGGCGTCGGCGAGGTCGCCGAGCTCGGCGGCGAGCGTGTCCGGGGTCACGACATCGAACCGCGAGAGGCCGAGCATGAGCGAAGCGCCGCGGACCGCGTCGGCGCCGAACATGCGCGCGAACAATCGCGCCAGCGCCGCCGGGTCGCGGGCCGCGATGACTGCCCGCGCCACGCCGATCACCCCATTTGCATGATGCCGCCACTCGTCGCGCCAGACCAGGTCGCGGGTGAGATGGTGGCAGAAGTAAAGCCGCCCCGCCTCGGTCGTCCCCGGCCGAAGCCGCACCGTACGAAACACGGCATCTCGCGTGCCGTCGGCCAGCGCCACCGGCCGGGAGAACTCGTTCGGCGGGTCGGCGGCCACGCCCGAAGCGCTCAGCGCGCGGTAAACCGCCGCTAAATCATCGGTGCCGAACACCAATCCGTTGAGCCCCGGCGGCGCCTGAAGGATCTCCGCCCGCCCCGAGCCGGTGGGTGTGGCGATCAGCTCCAGATACTCGGTTCCGAAGATCGCCAGGTGGTTCATCGAGCCGAGCGTGTGGAACCCACGTGGGGTCAGCGTGAAGCCGAGCCGTCGGTATGTCGCGAATCCTTCGTCCAGCCGATCGCCGACATTGACGACGACGTGATCCAGCGTGGGTACGGGTAGCATCCGTCTCCGAACCTCAGAACTCTCTGCCGAGAGCGACGAACCCCGGGGTTGACGGGACCAGCGCGAGGCTGTCCGGCGTCTCTTCCTCCTCCGGTCGGCTCAGATGGGACAAAAAGACGTCGCAATAGCGTCGCGCCGTGGAGTGCCAGACGCACTGACGCAAGCTCTCGTGGCGTTGCCGCCGTTCCTCCAGGCTCATGGTGAGCGCCCGGTGCATTGCCTCGGCGATCTCGTCGGCATCGAAGGGATTGACGATCAGCGCGTCCGTCATTTCATCGGCGGCGCCGGCGAAGCGTGACAGGATCAGCACGCCGGGATCGTCGGGGTCCTGCGCCGCGACGTATTCCTTGGCGACCAGGTTCATGCCGTCGCGCAGCGGCGTCACCACCCCCACATGCGCGATCCGGTAGAACCCGGCGAGCGTGCGCCGGCGCACCGGACGGGTCATGTAGCGCAACGGCGTCCAGTCGAACTCCGAGTAGCGGCCGTTGGTGTCGCCGGCGATGCGGTTCAGCTCGTCGCCCAGATCACGATAATCGTTCACGTCTTCGCGCGACCTCGCCGCAACTTGCAGCAGGCTCACCTGCCGGCGATGCTCGGGGTAACGGGCCAGCAGGCGCCCGAACGCCTCCAGGCGATTAAGCAGGCCCTTGGAGTAGTCAAGCCGATCGACGCCGATCGCCAGCCGCCGCCTGGAGAGGCTCTGGCGCATCCGTTGCAATTCCGCTCCGCGCTCCGACTGCACGGCCATGCGCGCAAATGCCTCGGCATCGATGCCGATCGGATCGACGATGGGCACGGCGTTGCAATTGGCGAAGGCGACGCGCCCGGCGCCGTCGGCGCGCGCACCCAGCATTTCGCGCACGCAATCGACGAAGGCGGTGCGGTAGGTTTCCGTATGAAAGCCCACCACGTCGTAAGCGCAGAGAGAGGCGAGCAGAGAGTCGATGTGCGGCAGCGCCTGCATGATCGCGGGCGGGGCGAAGGGGGTATGCAGGAAGAAGCCGATGCGGTGACGCACCCCGAGGGCGCGTAGCTCCTGGCCGAGCGGGATTAAATGATAGTCATGCACCCAGATCAGATCGTCCGGCCGCAGCAGCGGGGCCAGCGCGGCGGCGAAACGGCGGTTCACCGCACGATAACCCTGATATTCCTCGGTTCGATAATGCAGCAATCCGAGCCGGAAATGCAGCAGCGGCCATAACGCGCTGTTGGAATAGCCGGCGTAGAACCGTTGGTAATCAGAGTCGGTCAGATCGACCGTGGCGTAGGTGATTCCCTCGGCGGTCATGCGCGCCGGTTCGGGATCAGGCCGGCCGCTGCGCCGGCCGCTCCAGCCGAACCAGAGCGAGCCGGGGATCAGCGCGTCGGCAAGCGCCACCGCAAGGCCGCCGGCCCGCGCGCCCTTCTCGCTCGGCAACGGGACGCGGTTTGAGACCACGACTAGCCGGGACACGATTTTGCCCTCCCGCGTCCAATCTGGTCGAATCCGGGGCGAATATCGCCTCAAAAAAACCTGACCGCCCCGATTTACTTCTGACATCAGGGCCGAAAGGCCCGCCAAATGCAACCAGGAGAAGCAAAAATGCGGATCGCCCAGATCGCGCCGCTCACCGAAGCGGTGCCGCCCCGGCTCTATGGCGGCACCGAGCGCGTGGTCTCCTACCTTACCGAGGAACTGGTCCGCGAGGGCCACGACGTCACGTTGTTCGCGAGCGGCGATTCCGTTACCTCGGCTCGACTACACGCGGCGTGGCCGCGATCGGTCCGCTCCGATCCCGGCGTCCGCGATCCGCAGGCACCGAACATTCTGCTGCTGGAGGAGGTGTGCCGGCAGGCCGACCAATTCGACGTGCTGCACTTCCATATGGATTATTGGCCGTTCTCGCTGTTTTCACGCCAGAGGACGCCGTTCGTTTCCACCCTGCACGGGCGTCTCGACCTGCCCGAGCTGCAGCCGATCTTCGACCGCTTCCCGCGGGTTCCGGTGGTGTCCATCTCCGACGTGCAGCGCCGGCCGTTGTCGCAGGCGAATTTCGTCCGTACCATCCATCATGGCTTGCCGCCCGATCTGTTGACCCCCCGGCCGGTGAAGCCCGGCTATTTGGCGTTCCTGGGCCGCATCGCCCCGGAGAAGTCGCCCGACCGGGCGATCCGCATCGCCCGTCGGGCCGGGATCCCGCTGAAGATCGCGGCGAAGATCGATCGCGTGGACGAGGCCTATTATCGGGAGCGCATCCGGCCGCTGATCGATGGCCGCCATGTCGAGTTGATCGGCGAGATCGGTGATGCCGATAAGCCCGAATTCCTGAGCGGCGCGATGGCGCTGCTCACGCCGATCGACTGGCCGGAGCCGTTCGGCCTGGTCATGATCGAGGCGATGGCGTGCGGCACGCCGGTCATCGCCTTTAAGGCCGGATCGGTGCCCGAAGTGATCGATCACGGCGTCACCGGTTTCATCGTCGCCGACGAGCCGGCGGCGGTCGCGGCGGTGCCGCTGGCCGCCTCGCTATCACGCAGCGCCATCCGACGCCGGTTCGAGCAGCGTTTCACCGCCGCGCGCATGGCGGGTGAATACCTGGATCTGTATCGAGAGCTGACCGAGGACCGTCGGCCGCGGCTGCGTTTGGCGACCTGATCGCCCTCACCCGGCGCGGCTGCGCCGCGCCGATCTCTCCCTGGAGCGGGAGAGGTAAAATGTCCTTGGCTGCGACGACGTCGGCCTCTCCCGCTCAGCGGGAAAGGTCGGCGCCCGTCAGGGCGCCGGTGAGTCTCAGCGGGAGAGGTCGGCGCCTGACAGGGCGAGGGTCAGCGCGGGATGTCGCCTGGCCGGGGTGAGGAGCCGGTCATGCTGCCGGCGGTGTCGCCGACGCCGCTCGAGCCGCCGATTCCGGAGCCGCTGGTGCGCCCCATGTCCGACGTGCGCCCCCCCTCGGCGATGCCCGAGGCGGTTCCGGAAATGGATTCGCGCTGCTGTTCGACCCGGCGAATGCGCAGATTGTTCTGCACGTCCCGCA
This sequence comes from uncultured Pseudomonadota bacterium, assembly GCA_963762525.1. Lineage (GTDB taxonomy): Bacteria > Pseudomonadota > Alphaproteobacteria > Acetobacterales > Acetobacteraceae > DATFDN01. The sequence goes on along the minus strand of CAVXKT010000004.1, from coordinate 306,491 downwards.
CTCCCGAAACATCATGGGCGATGTCCTCGGCGAGGCGCTTGGAATAGCGGCTATCGACGCTACCGCTGAGCGTCACCTCCCCGTCGGCGGTCACAACCTCGATGTCCGAGGCATCGAGAATCGGATTGTCCGTCAGCCGATCATTGACGTCTTCGGTAATACGTTCGTTCGATCGCGTGTAGCCGCGCGGCCCGCGCCCGCGATGGTCGTCTCGCTCGTAGTAAGGCTCGGGTCGCTGATCGTCTTGCCGTCGGCGTTCCGCGGACTCGTCGCCGAACCACGAAGACACCTCGTCGGAGGCGCGATTCCACCAGTTTCGCTCGTGCTGGGGGCGGTTGGCATACCCGACTCGCTCGCCATAACGGTCACGACCATAGCCGGCGTTGCCGTAGCCGGTCGGCCGCCAACCGCGCTCCCATCCCGGGTCGCGTCCCCAGCTTTCGTCAAATCCCCAAGCGCCTCCCGGCACGCCGCCGCTGATTGCTCGCCGCCCGAAACCCCGATCAGGCCCATAGCCCCGACCGAACGGATCGAAGTCGCGTCCCCGATCCCAATCCTCGCGACTGCGCCACTCGCGCCCCGGCCAATTCCGCTCACCCTCGCGCCCGCCGCGATCCTCGTCCCGCGCCCGATCACGATCGCGTCGCCAACCTTCCCTCGGATCCGCCATTCTCGCCTCCTCGCGACACTCTTTCGAGTGAACGGCGCAGGCGGGCGAGGAGTTTCGGATTCAGGGATGCGTCAAGATGACTGCCGTCGCAGGAAGGTCGGAATCTCAAACCCCATGTCCTCTCCCGCGACCGGCCGAACCGTGGGCGAGGCTTCCGGTCGCTGCTCGGCCGGCATCGGCTCGGCCCGGGAGGCTCCCGGCGCGGCCGGCCCGCCCGGACGGCGCCGGAGCAGCACGCCGGTGACGGTTCCGAACAGGCTGGGGCGCCCGGACTCGGCCGGCAAGGGCGCCGGCACATCCGCCTCCGGCGGCTCGGCGAACAACCCGCCCGCGCGCGCCACCGGTTGTGTTGCCCGAGCCGCAGCCGGCGCGAACCGCATCGGCGTCGAAGCGGGCGAGGGTGTCTCCACGATGCCCGCCTGATACGCCTCGGCCACCTCGGCGGCCGTCATCGATGGCCGCAACGCGACCGCCGGCATCGGCGCCATCGGCGACTGCGCCGGCATCATCGGCTGTGCGGGCATCATCGACTGGGCGGGCATCATCGCCGCCTGCGTGAGCGGGATCGGCTGTGCGGCCTGGCCGCCCACGGCCACCAGCCGTGGGCGCGGCTGTTCCGCCGCCTTCGGCGTATCGATGCCGGTGGCGACCACCGAGACCCGCACCCGTCCCACCAGACTGTCGTCGATCGAGGAGCCGAAGATGATGTTGGCATCCTCGTCCACCTCCTCGCGGATGCGGTTGGCCGCCTGATCGACCTCGAACAGCGTCATGTCCTCGCCGCCGGTGATGTTGATGAGCAGGCCGCGCGCACCCGCCATCGAGGTGTCCTCCAGCAGCGGATTGCTGATCGCCGCCTCCGAGGCGCGGATGGCGCGGTTCTCGCCCTCCGCCTCGCCGGTGCCCATCATCGCCTTGCCCATCTCCGCCATCACCGTGCGGATGTCGGCGAAGTCGAGGTTCACCAGACCGGGCGCCATCATCAGGTCGGTGACGCCGCGAACGCCCATGTAAAGCACCTGATCGGCCATCTTGAAGGCGTCGCGCCAAGTGGTGCGTTCGTTCGCCATACGGAACAGATTCTGGTTCGGGATCACGATCAGCGTATCGACATATTGCTGCAACTCCTCGATGCCGGTATCGGCGGCGCGGGCGCGGCGCGTTCCTTCGAACGAGAACGGCTTCGTCACCACGCCGACGGTGAGGATGTTACGCTCGCGCGCCATGCGCGCGATCACCGGGGCGGCGCCCGTCCCGGTGCCGCCGCCCATGCCGGCGGTGACGAACACCATATGGCAGCCGTCGAGATGCCGGTACAGCTCGTCGGCCGCCTCCTCCGCCGCCGCGCGGCCGATCTCCGGCTTCGCGCCCGCCCCCAGGCCCTGGGTGATGTGCGGGCCGAGCTGGATGCGGCGGGTGGCGCGGCTGTGCATCAATTGCTGCGCGTCGGTGTTCGCGACCACGAACTCCACGCCCTGAAGATTCGCGGCGATCATGTTATCGACCGCGTTGGTCCCGCCACCGCCGACGCCGATCACGGTGATCCGCGGCGTGAAGTCGGTGTGCGTCTGCTGTGGGATGGTGAGATTGAGCGTCATGCGACCTGTTCCCTCAGACGTTGCGATTCGGGGAAGAGCGTGCGGAGCAGTTGAGCCAATAGCGGTCGATTCGGGCCATCGCCGTCACACCCGTTCGCGCAGAAAGTTGACGATGCGCCTGACCAGCCCGGCCGGTGGCTGGGGATCGAGATCGAGATCGCGCATCGTCCGGCCCTGGCCGGCAGCCCAGGCGAGCAGACCCGCCGAGGTCGCGAAGGCCGGGCCGGCGGCTGCGTCCGGCAAGCCGCGCAGCGAAGCGGGCCGCCCCAGCCGCACCTGCCGGCCCAGCATCCGCGCCGCCAGCTCGCGCACGCCGGCCAACTGACAGGCGCCGCCGGTCAGCACCACGCGATTGCCGGCGGCACGATGCAGGCCCGACGCCTCCAGCCGCGCGCGCACCAGCTCGAACGTCTCCTCGACGCGCGGGCGGATGATGCTCACCACCATCGACCGCGGAACTTTGGCGATCTGATGCGACTCCTCGCCGACCAACGGCACCGGCAGCAGCTCGCGCTCGTCATCGGGGCAGGACTGCACGTTGCCGTAGAGCGTCTTCAGTCGCTCGGCGTGCGCAACCGGCGTTGACAACAGCCGCGCCAAATCATTGGTCACGTGACCGCCGCCGACCGGGAGCTGCGCCGTGTGCAGCAACTGCCCCTCGGCGAACACCGCCATGCCGGTGGTGCCGCCGCCCATGTCGATCACCGTGCAGCCCAGCTCGCGCTCGTCCTCCACCAGCGCCGCCAGGCCCGAGGCCATCGGCGCCGATACCAACTCGGCGATGTCGAGGTCGCAGCGAGCGACGCAGGCCCCAAGGCTGCGCAGCGCCGTCTCGGCGGCGTCGATCATGTGCAGGCGCGCGCCCAGCGTGGCGCAAAAGAGACCGCGCGGGTCGGCGACACGTTCGGTGTCGTCGGCGGCGAAGGCGAGCGGCAGCGCGTGGATGATCTCGCGCCCGCTGACCTCGGCGCGCAGCCGGCCCTCGGCGATGACGCGGCGGATGTCGGATTCCTGCACCGCGCGACCGCCGACCGGCCATTGCACGTTGAAGAGCCGGCTCTCCGGCTGGCCGCAGGTGAGGTTCAGCGTCACCGCGCGCAGCCTGAGATCGGCCATGTCCTCGGCCTGGCCGACGGCGGCGCGGATCGCCCGCTCGGCGGCATCGAGATCGACGATGCCGCCGCCGCGCACCCCCTTGCCGCGATGCCATCCGAAGCCCAGCACGCGCAACGTGCCGTCGCCCTCCACCCGACCGATCAGGCACACGATCTTGGTCGAGCCGACATCCAGGACGCCGAACGGGCCGGCGCGATGGCGCAACCGGGGCGGTTCCTCGGGTCCGGTCGCCTGCGGCGGCAGGATGCGGCGCGCCATGTCGTTCATGGCGCCCTCACGTCGCCTTGCGCGCCGGGGCGGCCGGCGGGTCCTTCGGTGGTGCGGTCGCGCTATCGGCGCGGGCGCGCAGCACCAGCCGGTCCGGCAGGCGCAAATCGACGAATTGCAGCGGCCGCTCCAGCAGCTTGTGGGCCTGATCGAGCGCCATCAGCCGATCCAGCGCGGCGATCTCGTGGCCCTCGGGCAGCATCACCGTCACGCCGGACTTCAGCAGCAGGTTCCAGCGCCGCTCGCCGATGCGCACCGCGGCGACGATGCGCGCACTCAGGCCCGGACGATCTGACAAGGCATCCAACAGCGTCGCCGCGGCTTCCGGCGCGCCGGGACCGACCACCAGCGGCATGTCGCGGAAATCGGCCACGTTGCTATTGGTGACGACCTGGCCGGCGCGGTCGATCAGCACGAAGCGCCCCTGGTTCTGCCAGACCGCGAACGGCCGGCGTTCCCGAATCTGGACGACGATGCTCCCGGGCAGCCGCCGCTCCACCGTCGCGTGCTCCACCCAGGACAGCTTCTCGATGCGGCTGCGCGCCTGCGCGACCGAGAAGCCCAGGATGGGATCGCCGCGTTGCACGGCGAGCGCGGCGCGCAACAACGGCTCGGGCGTATTGGCGCGTCCTTCGATCCGAACCTCGGCGACCCGCAGGCCGAGATCAGCGGTGGCGTGGCCGAGGTGGGCGCGCAGCGCCGCCATGTGGCCGCCCGGATCGGTGCGCGCCACCACTCCCAGTGCCACCACGCCTACGAGCGCGGCGCCGGTCATCAGCACGGGCGGGCGCGCGAGCCGGGATTGTCGGCGCAGCAGCAGCTTGAGCCGCCCCGGCCGGTCGGTGACGGAGTTGCGCTGCGCCCGTCCCGGCCTCAGGCCCGACATGCGGCGTTCTCCACCATCCAGGCGCACAGCGCGGGAAAGCCGATGCCCTGCCACGCCGCCTGTTCGGGCAGCAGCGAGGTGGGGGTCAGCCCCGGCTGGGTGTTCACCTCCAGCAACACCAGCCGTCCCGGCTCGCCGTCGGTGTCGTCGTAGCGGAAGTCGGCCCGCGTGGCGCCGCGGCAGCCGAGCGCGCGATGCGCCGCCACCGCCACATCCAGTGCGCGGTGATAGGCTTGCGGAGGCACGCGCGCCGGGATCACGTGGCGCGAGCCGCCGTCGGCGTATTTGGAATCGTAGTCGTAGAAGCAGCCGGCCTCGGCGATGATCTCCGTTACCGCCAGCGCGCGGTCGCCCATCACGCCCACCGTCAGCTCGCGGCCGGGGACGTATTCCTCGACCAGCGCCGTCGGCCCGAAGCGCCAGGTCCGCGCGATCTCGGCGCGGCGGTTGTCGCCGGGGCGCAGGATCGCCACGCCGACCGAGGAGCCTTCGTTGTTCGGTTTGACCACGTAGGGGCCGGGGAGGGGGTCGGCCGCCTCCAACGCCGTTATGGCGACGATCTCGCCACGCGCCACCGGCAGCCCGGCGGCGGCGAACATCGCCTTGGCCGCCACCTTGTCCATCGCCAGCGCCGAGGCGCGGACGCCGGAATGCGTGTAGGGAAGGCCCAGCCAGTCGAGCACGCCCTGGATCGCGCCGTCCTCTCCGAAGCGGCCGTGCAGCGCGTTGAACACGACGTCGGGGCGCGGATCGCCGAGCGCGGCGATGACCGCGCCCAGATCGCGCGACACCTCGATCGGCTGCACGGCGAACCCGGCCGAGCGCAGCGCGGCGATGACCTGCCGCCCGGTCGAGAGGCTCACCTCCCGCTCGGCGGAAATGCCGCCGTAGAGGACCGCGACATTCATCGGCGCGCGCCCTCGCCCGGCACGCCCAGCCGGTGGATCTCCCACTCCAGCGTCACGCCGCTGGCGGCGCGCACGCGCGCGCGCACCTCCTCGCCCAGCCCTTCCAGATCGGCCGCCGTCGCACCGGCCTCGTTGATCAGGAAGTTGCAGTGCTTCTCCGAGACACGGGCGCCCCCGCGCGCGAGGCCGCGGCAGCCGGCGGCGTCGATCAGCTCCCAGGCTTTCATGTCGGGCGGATTACGGAAGGTGCTGCCGCCGGTGCGCGCGCGGATCGGCTGCGTCGCCTCGCGATTGACGCGGACCGCCGCCATGCGCGCGGCGATCGCGGCGGGATCGCCCGGGATCGCGCGGAGCCGCGCGCGCACCACCACCGCGCCCGCCGGCAGCGCGCGCATGGCGATAGGCAAAGGCGAGATCGGCGGCGGAGAGGCGCAGGGCGCCCTCCGTGGTGACGACCTCCGCCCAATCCAGAACCCCGGCGATGTCGCCGCCGTAGGCGCCCGCGTTCATCGCCACCGCACCGCCGATGGTGCCGGGCACGCCGCAGAGGAACTCGAGCCCCGCAAGCCCGGCGGCGGCGGCGTGCTCGGAGACGGTCACGTCCAGCGCACCGGCGCCGGCGATGATGCCGTCGGCCTCGGGAACGATCGCGGTGAAGCCGCGCGCCAGGCGCAGCGTCACCCCCGGCAGCCCGCCGTCGCGGATGATCACGTTGGAGCAGGCGCCGAGGACGTGCACCGGCATCTCCGGCGGCAGCGCGCGCAGAAACGCCGCGAGGTCGTCGGCATCGGCAGGCCGCACCAGCGCCTCGGCGGCACCGCCGGCGCGGAACCAGGTGGTGGGAGCGAGCGGCGCATCATACTGGATGCGGCCGCGAAGAGGCGGAAGACCCTCCTCACCCCCCCATCTCCCCCCGAAGCCGGGGGGAGATGGAGAACGAAGAGCGCCGTCCGCACAGCTCCACCTCTCCCGCTCTGCGGGAGAGGTCGGCGAGCCGAACGAGCCGGGTGAGGGCATCACGCGGCACTCCCGGCGCGCCGCGTGACGGCGGACTGCAACTCCGCCAATTCGGCGGGCAGCGCGTTCGCCCACTGGGTGATGTTTCCGGCCCCCAGGCAGACCACGAAATCGCCCGGCTTGGCGATCGCGCAGATCATCTCCGCGAGCCGCCCCGGGCTCGGCAGCGGCACCACCGAGCGATGGCCGCGCGCACGCAGCCCGTCCACCATGGCGTCGCGGTTGACGCCCGGGATCGGCGCCTCGCCGGCCGGATAGACATCGGCCACGATCACCGTGCCGGCATCGTTCATGCAGGAGCAGAACTCGTTGAACAGCGATTGCAGGCGGGTGAAGCGGTGCGGCTGCACCACCGCGATCACGTCCCGCGCGCCCGCCTGGCGGGCCGCCTTCAGTACCGCCGCGACCTCCACCGGATGATGCGCGTAGTCGTCGATCACCACGATGCCGCCCGACTCGCCGGTCTTGGTGAAGCGCCGCTTGACGCCCCGGAACCCGGCGAAGGCGCTGCGGAGCGTATGGTCGTCGATCTCCATCTCAATGCCGATCGCCACCGCCGCCAGCGCATTCTGCACGTTGTGGGCGCCCAGCATCGGCAGCCGGAACGGCCCCATCCGGCGGCCGCGGTTGCGGGTGCGGTCGGTGAAAACCACCTCGAAGGTCGAGCCGAGCTTGTCGGCCATCAGCTTGTCGGCGCGCACGTCGGCCTGGGGCGAGAAGCCATAGGTGATGATCCGCCGATCCGACAGCCGCGGAATCATCTGCTGCACCGCCGGATGGTCGATGCAGAGCACGGCGAAGCCATAGAACGGCACGTTGGAGACAAACTGGTCGTAGCCGGCGAGCATCGCCTCGCCGGTGCCCCAATGGTCCAGGTGCTCGGCGTCCATGTTGGTGACGACGGCGATTACCGCGGGCAGACGCAGGAAGCTGCCGTCGCTCTCGTCGGCCTCCACCACCATCCACTCGCCGGCGCCGAGCCGCGTATTGGTGCCGTAGGCGTTGACGATGCCGCCGTTGATCACCGTCGGATCGAGATGCGCCGCCTCCAGCACGGCGGCGATCAGGCTGGTGGTGGTGGTCTTGCCGTGGGTGCCGCCGATCGCCACCGACCAGCGCAGCCGCATCAGCTCGGCCAGCATCTCGGCGCGCCGCACCACCGGAATGAGGCGCGCGCGCGCCGCCGTCACCTCCGGATTGTCTCGCTTGACGGCGGTCGAGACCACCACCACCCGGGCGCGGCCCAGATTGGCGGCGTCGTGGCCGATGGCGACCGGGATGCCCGCCTCGCGCAGCCGGATCACGTTCGCCGAGTCGGTAAGGTCGCTGCCTTGAACGCCATAGCCCAGATTGTGCAGCACCTCGGCGATGCCGGACATGCCGATGCCGCCGATGCCGACGAAGTGGATGGTGCCGATGGACAGCGGCAACGCCCTCATGCGCGGGCCTCCCGGTCGATGAGGGTCTCGGCAAGATCGGCCAAGGCACCCCCGGCACCGCGCAGAGCCGTCGCGCGTGCCGAGATCGCCGCCGCGGCGAGGCGGTCGGCGGCGCCCAGCAGCTCGGCCAGCGTCACGGCCAGAAGCGGAGGTGCCAGATCGCGCTGCGCGATGACCACGGCGCCGCCCAGCGCGCGGGCGTTTGCGCTCTGATGGTCGTCGATCGCGCTCGGCAGCGGCACCAGGATTGCCGGACGCCCCGCCACCGCCAGCTCGGCTACAGTGGAGGCGCCGGCGCGCGCGAGGACGAGATGCGCGGTGGCGAGCCGCATTGCGACATCGGGGAAGAAGGCGGCCAGCTCGGCGGCAACACCCGCGTACGAATAGGCCGAGCGCACCCGCGCCAGATCCTCGGCCCGGCATTGCTGCACGATCACCAGCCGTGCCCGCATCTCCGCCGGCAGCGCGGCGACCGCAGCCGGCACCACGTCGCTGAACACGCGCGCGCCGAGCGAGCCGCCCAGGACCAGCAGCCGAAGCGTCTCGCCGGCTGCGGGAGGGACATAGATCGGAATGGCGGCGATCGGCGGCCGCACCGGGTTGCCGGTCAGCACGGTGCGCACGCCGGACGGCACGCGGGCGGTATCGGCGAAGCTGAGCGCCAGCACGTCTGCTCTCGGCGCGAGGAAGCGGTTGGCGCGGCCGGGGATGGCGTTCTGCTCGTGCAGGATGACGACGGGGCGCCGTCGCAGCGTGCGCGCCGCCAGCACCGGCGGCACCGAAGGATAGCCGCCGAAGGCGACCACGGCACGGGCATCGAGCCGCGCCAGCGCGCGCCGCGCCTGCAACACGCCCCGCGCCAATGCCAGCGCCGCGCTGACGGCGCGCCCGCCACGCCCGGCGATCCCGGCCCCGCTCAGCACGACGCGTTCGAAGGAGGCGAACACCGGGCTGTCGAGGGCGCCGGATCGGGCATCGGTCATCAGCACGATCCGGCGCCCGCGCGCGGCGAGTGTCGCCGCCAACGCTTCGGCGGGAAACAGATGTCCGCCGGTGCCGCCCGCGGCGACAACGATCGGGCGCTCGCCTGCCGGCGCCTTGGCGCCGGCGACCTCTCCCGCAGCGCGGGAGGGGTAAAGTATCGGAGCCCCTTGCCGCGCATCTGCGCAGCGAGCGAGGTAAGTCACCTCTCCCGCAAAGCGGGAGAGGTCGGTGCGCGGAGCGCGCCGGGTGAGGGGGCGACCGATCAAGCAAAATCCTCCCGCGCCCGCCTTCGCGTCAGCGCCAGCAGCATCCCGACCGCGAGCGCCACCGCCATCACCGACGATCCGCCATAGGAGATGAACGGCAAGGTCATGCCCTTGGTGGGGATCAGCTCCAGCGCCGAGGCCATGTTGACGAACGCCTGCAATCCGAACCCGGCGAGCAACCCGGCGCTGGCGTGGACGATGAACAGGTCCTGCTGGTGAAGCAGCCGCAGCAGCCCGCGCACCACGATGAAGGCGAACACCGCCAGGATCACCAGGCAGATGATCATCCCGAACTCCTCGCCGGCGACCGCGAACACGAAATCGGCGTGCGCGTCCGGCAACACGTCCTTGACCCGGCCCTCGCCGGGACCGCGGCCGAGAAATCCGCCGTTCCCGAACGCTTCCAGCGCCGTCGTCACCTGGTAGGTGTTGGCGCCCGTCGGGTGCAGAAATTCGTGCATCCGCAGCTGCACGTGCGGGAACAGGAAGTAGGCGCCGAGCGCGGCGGCGACGATGCCGGCGAAGCTGACGCCCACGAAGAACAGGTTCAGCCCGTCGATGAAGAGCTGCGTGAAGAACACTGCCGTGATCACCGCCGTCATGCCGATGTCCGGCTGCTCCTTCAGCAGCAGAACGATCAGCACATAGATCGCTACGGCGCCGAACTTGCCGATGAGCGGGTTCCGCCGCCCCGCGATCAGCCAGGCGGTGACCACGGCGAAGCACGGCTTCAGGAACTCGCTCGGCTGCAAGGAGAGGCCGGGCAGCGCGATCCAGCGACGTGCGCCCTTAATCTCGACCCCGATCGCCAGTGTCGCCGCGGTGAGCAGCAGCGCCACGATGCACCCGATCACGGCGAGCCGGCGCACCCCGCGCGGCGAGCAGAGCGACACCGCGCAGACGATCCCGCCAGCGAGCGCCAGGAACAGAACCTGCTTGATGATCAGCGCGTTCCGGGGGTCGCCGATGCGCTCGGCGACGGCCGGGCTGGCGGCCAGGATCATGATGTAGCCGAACCCGATCAGCAGCCCGACCGCGCCCAGCATCCAGCGATCGACGCTCCACCACCAGCGGCCGAGCGTCGAGGTATCGGCGCGCGAGAGCGTCGGCATCAGGCGGCCCTCTCGCATTCCAGAGCACCGACCAGGGCGGCAAAATGCTCGCCCCGGGCCTCGAAGCCGCTGAACTGGTCGAAGCTCGCGCAAGCCGGCGACAGCAGCACGACCGGCGCATCGTCCGCGCGTGCCGCAGCCAGTGCCGCCGGAACCGCCGCATCAAGCGTGCCCGCGATCTCGTGGCGGACGCCGTGGCGGGTGAGCGTGGCGGCCAGAAGCGGGGCGTCGCGGCCGATCAACAGCGCCCGCGCGATACTGGGGAAGAACGGCGCCAGGCTCTCGATCCCGCCTTCCTTCGCAAGCCCGCCGGCGATCCACACCAGGCGCGGATAGCAGCCGAGCGCGCGGGCGGCGGCGTCGGCGTTGGTCGCCTTGCTGTCATTCACGAAGGTGATGCCGCCGATGCGGGCGACGGCGTTGCTGGCGGTGCGCCAGTCCGGGGAAGCTCGCGATCCCGCGCGCGATCGCCTCGGCCGGCGCCCCCAGATGGCGCGCCATCGCCGTCGCCGCGGCGGCATTCTGCGCATTGTGCGCGCCGGGCAGCGCCGGCGCGTCCCCGACATGAAAGCTGGCGGAAACCGTCTCGACGGTCGCCGGCCGGGTGCGCAGCCAGGCGGCGGAGAGGCGGCAAGGCGGGTCGTCGATCCCGACCACCGCGAGATCGCCCGGCTGCTGGCGGGCAAACACCATCCGCTTCGCCGCCTCATAGCCGGCCATGTCGCCGTGCCGATCGAGGTGGTCGGGGCTGAGATTGAGCATCGCCGCGACATCGAAACGGAGCGTCGCGATTCGCTCCAACATGTAGCTCGACATTTCCAGCACATAGACGCCGTCATCGCGGAGGAGCGGCAACGCCAGCGCCGGCGTGCCGAGATTGCCGCCGGCGGCCACCGGAATGGCGGCGCCTTGCAGGATGTGGGCGAGCAGCGCCGAGGTGGTGCTCTTGCCGTTGGTGCCGGTGACGCCGGCGAACCGCGCCTTCGATCCGGCGGCGCGCACCGCGCGAAACAGCAACTCGGCATCCGACAGGATCGGCCAGCCCTCGGCTTCCGCCAGCGCGGCGAGCGGATGCGGGCGCGGCAGGCGGTGCGGAATGCCGGGCGAGAGGATCAGCGCGTCCAGCCGCTCGCCGGCGGTGGCGGCTCGGCAGGTAACCCGTGCCTGCCGGCCCCCTCCCCCAGCCCCCTCCCGCAAGGGGAGGGGGTATGTTCGGCTTCCCCCTCCCCTTGCGGGAGGGGGCTGGGGGAGGGGAAGCGCCGCCCGCGCGCGCGGATCGTCATCCCACGCCAGCACCTCGGCCCCCATCGCCGCCAGCGCGCGCGCGACCGGGGCCCGCTGCGACCCAACCCGACCACCGCAAAGCGCTGCCCGGCGAACGGCGTCCTCATCGGATCTTCAGCGTCGCCAGACCGACCAGCGCCAGGATGAAGGAGATGATCCAGAAGCGGATCACGATGGTCGGCTCGGCCCAGCCCTTCTTCTCGAAATGATGGTGCAGCGGCGCCATCAGGAACACGCGGTTGCCGGTGCGCTTGAACCAGAACACCTGGATCATGACCGACACGGTCTCGACGACGAACAGCCCGCCGACGATCATCAGGACGATCTCGTGCTTGGTGGCGACCGCGACCGCGCCCAGCGCGCCACCCAGGGCCAGACTTCCGGTATCGCCCATGAACACCGCCGCCGGCGGCGCGTTGAACCACAGGAAGCCGAGCCCGGCGCCGATCAGCGCCGAGCAGAACACCGCCAGTTCGCCCGACCCCGGCACGGCATGGAGTTGCAGGTAGTCGGCGAACACCCGGTTGCCGACCAGATAGGCGATCAGCGCGAACACCCCGGCGGTGATGATGGTCGGCACGATCGCCAGCCCGTCCAGCCCGTCGGTGAGGTTCACCGCGTTCGACGAGCCCACCATCACGAACATGCCCCACACCGGGAAGAACCAGCCGAACCGGAGCAGCACGTCCTTGAACACCGGGATGGCCAGTGCATCGCCGAGCGCATGGTCCGTGGTCCGCATCAGCCAATAGGCGACCGCCAGCCCGATCACTGCCTGCACCGCCAGCTTCACCCGCGCCGGCACGCCGCGATGGGTGCGCCGGGAGAGCTTCAGATAGTCATCGGCGAAACCCAGCAAGCCCGTATCCGAGGGTGACGAAGATCGCCGCCCAGACGTATTCGTTGCGCAGATCGACCCACAGCACCGTCGAGATCAGCCAGGCGAGCAGGATTATCACTCCGCCCATGGTGGGCGTGCCCTGCTTTTCCAGGATGTGCCGCTCCGGCCCGTCGGAGCGGATCGGCTGGCCGTGCCGCTGCACGACGCGCAGCCACTGGATCAGCGCCGGGCCGAGCACGAAGCTCACGATCAGCGCCGTCAGGCAGGCCGCGCCGGAGCGCACCGTGATGTAATGCAGCAGGTTGAAAATCTGGATGTGATTCGCGAACGGCTTCGATAGATCGTACAGCATCAGACGCCCTCCGCGACCCGCTCAAGTGCCGCCGTGACCAGCCGCATCCGGCTGCCCAGGCTCCCCTTGACCAGAATAACGTCGCCGGGCCGAGCGGCGCGGGCGACGATATCCGCCAGTCCCTCGGGGGCGAGGACGTGCGCGCCGCGCCGGGCCGGCGGAATGGCCTCGTGCAGGCCGCGCATCAGTGTCCCGCAGGTGAAGATCAGGTCGGCCGCGCGCGCCGCATCCTCGGCCAAGCGCGGCGTGCTCGGCCGGCCCCTCGGCGCCCAGTTCCAGCATATCGCCCAGAACCGCGATCCGTCGTGCGCCCGGTTGCAGCGCCAGCACCGCCAGCGCCGCCCGCACCGAGGCGGTATTGGCGTTATAGCTCTCATCCAACAGCAGCGCCTCGCCGTCGGCGAGCGCAATCCGCCGCCGCGCGCCACGGCCGGCGAGCGGCGAGAATTCCGCCAACGCGCGGGCCGCCGTGCCGGGGTCGAGGCCGAGCGCGGCACAGGCGGCGAGCGCGGCCAGCGCGTTCATCATCATGTGTCGCCCCGGCGCCGGCAGGCGGAAGCGCACCGGCCGCCCCAGTATGTCGGCGACCGCGTCGGTGCCGTCGGCATCGGCCCGGGCCTCCAGCAGCCGCGCATCGGCGGCCTCCCCGAAGGTGACGATCCGGCCGGGCGCGGCGCCGCGCAGCACCGGCAAATGCGGGGAGTCCGCCGGCAGCACGGCGACGCTGCCGGGCTCCAGGCCGCACAGGATCGCGGCCTTCTCGCGCGCGATCGCCTCAATCGACCCGAGATGGCCCACATGCGCCTTCTCGATCGCGGTGATCACCGCGACATGCGGCCGCGCGAGGCGGGACAGCGGTTCGATCTCGCCGGCCCGGTTCATGCCGATCTCGGCCACGCAGAACCGCGCCGCCGCGGGCAGGCGGGCCAAGGTCAGCGGCACGCCCCAATGATTGTTGTAGGACGCCGCCGCGGCGTGCGTCCGGCCGAATGCCGACAGGATGATGCGCAGCATCTCCTTGGTCGTGGTCTTGCCGACGCTGCCGGTGACGGCCAGCAGCCGCCCGGGGAACCGCGCCCGCCCGGCCGCGCCGAGCCGCGTCAGCCCGGCCAGCGTGTCATCGACGCGCAACACCGGGCCGGGCGCCTCGGCATGAACCATCGCCCCCGCCGCCCCGCGCTCCCGCGCCGCGGCCACATGCGCGTGGCCGTCGCCGCTGCTCGCCCCGCAAGGCGACGAACAACTCGCCCGGCGCGAGGGTGCGGGTGTCGATGGAGACGCCGCCGGCGTCGAACGGCGCCGTCATGGTGCCGTGCGTCGCCTCCACAAGCTCGGCGGCGGTCCACAGCGGGGTCATTGCCGCGCCCTCACCCGGCACGCTCCGCGAGCCGACCTCTCCGCGCAGAGCAGGATGCAGGCCGATCTCTCTTCACCTCTCCCGCTCGGCGGGAGAGGCCGCCGCGCCGGCACGGCGCGGCGAGTGAGGGTGCGCGCACCACCTCCACGTCGTCGAACGGGATGACCTCGCCTCCGATCACCTGCCCCTGTTCGTGGCCCTTGCCGGCCACAGCCAGCACATCGCCGGGCGCCAGGCCCTCCAGCCCGGCGGCGATGGCGCGGGCGCGGTCGCCGATCTCGCGCGCGCCCGGGCAGGCGGCGAGGATCGCGGCGCGGATCGCAGCGGCGTTCTCCGAGCGCGGATTGTCGTCGGTCACGATCACCACATCCGCATAACGCGCGGCGGCGCCCATCAGCGGCCGCTTGCCCGGATCACGGTCGCCGCCGGCACCGAACACCAGATGCAGGCGCCCCGCCGTGTGCGGGCGCAGCGCGCGCACCAGCCGCGCCAGCGCGTCCGGCGTGTGCGCGTAATCGACATAAACCGCCGCCCCGTTGTCCAGCCGGGCCGCCAACTCCAGGCGCCCCCGCACGCCGACCAAGCCGGCCAGCCGATCGAGCGCGTCGTCGGTGCCCGTGGCCATCGCCAGCGCCGCGGCGAGCAGCGCATTGTCGGCCTGGAACCGACCCGGCAACGGCAGCTTGATCGTCCGCCGCGCGCCCGCCGCCGTCAGGTCCAGCTCTTGCCCGTCCGGGCGCGGGTGCGCCGCATGCAGGCGGATCGCATCCCCGGCCTCGCCGACGGTGCGCAGATCGAGCCGCCGCCGCACCGCAATCGCGCGCAGCGCCGCCAGGGTCTCGGCCTCCATCTCGGCATGGACCACCGCCGGCGCGCCCGGCTCCAGCAGCTCGGCGAACAGGCGCAGCTTGGCGGCGCGGTATGCCGCCACGGTGGCGTGATAATCGAGATGGTCGCGCGTCAGATTGCTGAACCCGGCGGCGCTGATCCGGATGCCGTCGAGCCGGAATTGGTCGAGCCCGTGCGAGGACGCTTCCATCGCCGCGCTGATCCACCCCGGCACCGGCCAGCGCCGCCAGCGCCTCGGCGAGCGTCACCGGATCGGGCGTGGTCAAGCCGGGACCGGGGGCGAACCCGGGCGCGTTCAGGCCCAACGTGCCGAGGCTAGCGGCCTTCCGCCCGCTCGCCGCCCAGATCTGACGCAGGAACTCGACCGTGCTGGTCTTGCCGTTGGTGCCGGTCACGGCGACGACCGTCCCCGGCTGCGGCCCGGCAAAGCGCGCCGCGAGCTGCGCCAGACGCCGGCGCGGCTCCGGGTCGAGCAACAGCGGTCGCGCCGGCACGCCCTCGGGCCAGACGGTGCCGGGCGGCGCCAACACCGCGCACGCCCCGCGCGCCACCGCCTCGGCGATGAAGGTCCGCCCGTCGGCGCGGCTGCCCGGCAGCGCCGCGAACAGCGCCCCCGGTGTCACCTGCCGGCTATCGGCGGTGACGGCGCGGATATCGAGCTCGCCGGGGAGGTCATCGAGGCGCAAGGACGGACTCCGCCGAGGCTTTGATGACCGGCCCCGCCGCCAGGGCCTCGCGTCGCCCGGCGGGCTCTGGCGTGCGCCCGGGCAATACCGTGCCGGCGGCCGGAAGCGGATGCAGCGCGCGCGGGCCGTGCGGGGTCTCCGAGGCCACCAGCGGCGGCGGGTGCGGCAGCGGCGCGCCGTGCGGCTTGGCCGGGGTCAGCGGCAGGAAGAGCTGCTGTTCCAGCGGCGGCAACTCCGCCGGCCCGAACGGCATCACGCCGAGCATCGGCCCGACGCGGGAGATGATGCGCTTGACCGCCGGCCCGGCCGTCCAGCCGCCGGTGGTGAAGCCGAAGGTCGTCTTATCGGCGTGCGGCGTGTCCAGCATCGCATAGACGATGTAACGCGGTGCGGTCATCGGGAAGGCCGCGAGCATCGAGCTCAGGTTGGCGTGCAGCTTGTAACCGCCATGGCCGACCTTTTGCGACGTCCCGGTCTTGGCGCCGACCAGATAGCCGGGAATCTCGGCCGGCTTGCCGGTCCCCTCCGTCACCACGATCCGCATCAGCTTGCGCATCAGCGCCGAGGTCGCCGGCTCCTCGATCCGCTCCCCGGGATAGGTGGCGTCGTCCGGGGTGTCGGGGGCGGCGGCGAGCAGCGTGGTCGGGCGCCAAATTCCGCCATCGATCAGCGCCGCGGTGCCGGCGATAAGCTGCGTCGGCGTCACTGCGATGCCGTTGCCGAACGAGACCGTCATCGTCGTCGCGGTCTTCCACTGCGCCGCGCTCTGCACGATCGGCCGCGCCGCCTCGGGGAGCTGGATCGGCGAGCGGGCGAAGAAGCCGAGCTTGCGCAGCCACGCCCGCTGACGGTCGGCGCCGACGTCGAGGGCGATGTGCGAGGCGCCGATATTGGACGATTTCGCAATCAGCTCGGGCACCGCCATGTTGTGATGCTCGGGCTCGAAGTCGGTGATGGTGAAGCGCCCGATATGGATCGGATGGACGGTGTCGAACGTGTCCCAGATATGGATCACCTCGTCATCGAGCGCCATGGCGGCGGTTTGCAGCTTGAAGGTGCTGCCCGGCTCGTAGGCGCCGCTGACGGCGCGATTGAATTGCTCGTCCTCGCCGGCCCGCCCGAGATCGTCGGTCTCATAGTCCGGCAGGGACACCAGCCCCAAAACCTCGCCGGTATTGGCGTCCATCATGATGCCGGCGGCGCCGACCGCCTTAAACTCCTCCATGGCGGCGGCCAGCTCCTCGCGAAGCACCGTCTGCACCCGAACGTCGATCGACAGCCGGAGCGAGGTCGGATCGGAGGTCAGGCGCTTGTCGAACCACCGCTCGACGCCGCCGACCCCGTGCTCGTCGATATCGACGCCGCCCAGCACATGCGACGCCACCCGGCCCATCGGGTAGTGACGCTCCTCGCCCGGCAGGAAGTCCAGCCCCGGGATCCCCAGATTGTTGACCGCGAGCTCCTGCTGCGGGGTGATGCGGCGGGCCAGGAAGACGAACTGCTTGGTGCTCTCCGAAAGCCGGGCGCGCGCCATGTCCTCGTCGATCTGCGGCAGCACGGATTTGAGCTTGCGGGCGTCGGCAGCCGGGTCGATGACCTGTCGGGGATCGGCGAACAGATCCACGGTGGGCAGCGAAATCGCCAAAATCTGGCCATTGCGGTCGGTAATCATCGCCCGATGTGCGGTCTCGCCGGGATCGCGGTGCTTCTCTTCGGCGGCCATCAGCTGGGCGATCTGAACCTCCGGTCGGCGCGGCTGCATCGGATGGATCACCGTCGCCACGGCGAGCTTCACCACCACTGCGGCGAACAGCACCGAAAACCCGCCCGCCGTCAGCAGCAGGCGCGAGCGCGTTCGTTCGAGTGCGGCCCGCCGCCGCAGGTCGGGGGCGGTGACGCGCACCGTCTCCATGCGCGGCACCGCATCGCCGGTGCGCGGGGCGCCGGTGCGCGGCGCGGGCGTGGCGCGGCCCGATCGGCGCGGCGGCGAGTTGGGAGCGGGGGGCTGGTCCGTCGTCACCTGGCGTCGTCCCAGTTGATCCAGGCCGTCGGCGCGGCCGGCGCGGGAGCCTGCCGCATGCCGAGCATGGAGCCGCCGTAGCCGGCGGCGTAGCGCGGCAGCGGCGGTGCGAGGGCGCGAACCGCATGCGGGTAGAACGGGGTCGGGCGCGGCAGCGCGACGGCGAGCACCGGGGACACACTGCGCGGCGGCACTCTATGCATTTCGGCTTGCGGATTGCGGAGCGGACGGAGCGCCGCCAGTTGCGGATGCGGCGCCGGCGGCTGAGCGGGGCGTGCCGCCCCGCGCTCGACCGAACCTCGGGCGACCGCCACCGGCGGTGGCGGCACCTGCGCGGGCTCCGGGGCTGGTGCGCTCGCCACCACCGGCCCCGCTTCGGGCGCGGGCGGGTGATCCTCCGCCGGCGGCGGGACCGGCGGCAAACGTCGGTCGAGGTCGGCGAGGCTCGTGAATTGCGCCGGGGTGGTCGGCTGCAACGCCAGAAACTGACCCGCGAGCTGCTGCAACCGCTCCGGCCGGTCGAGCAGGGTCCACTGGGCGTGCAAGGCGCGGCTCTGCTCGCGCACCTGCTCGGTCTGATGCACGACCTGCTCGATCTCGGCATCCAGAACGCGGACCCGGTGCTTGGCCTGATAGAGATAAAGACCCGAGGCGCAGGCCAGCAGAAAGCTCACGCAAGTGACCGGGCGGATCATGGCGCCTCGGGGCCGGCGGCAAGCGCCAGGCATTGCAGCGCGCGCAGCCGGGCGCTGCGGGCGCGGGGATTGGCGGCGGTCTCGGCGGCGCCGGGGCGGACCGGGCGCGGCGTCAGCAGCCGAAAGCGCGGCGGTGCCCGCGACGCTCAGGACGCCCGGGATCGTGGCGCGACGGCGCCGGCAGGCGTCCCGCGGCCTCGGTCATGAACCGCTTTACGATGCGGTCTTCGAGGGAGTGGAAGGCGACGACGACGAGGCGCCCGCCCGGCGCCAGCAGGCGCGCCGCCGCCGCCAGCCCGCGCGCCACCTCGCCCAGCTCGTCATTCACCCGGATGCGCAGCGCCTGAAAGCTGCGGGTCGCCGGATCGATCCCCGAGCGGTCGGGGCGCAGCACGGTGCGGATGATCCCGGCGAGCCGCGCCGTGGTGTCGATCGGCGCCGCGGCCCGCGCGGCGGCGATGGCCCGGGCGATGCGGCGGGCGGCGCGCTCCTCGCCGAATTCGTGAAGCAGGTCGGCCAGCTCGGGCTCGGGAAGTCGGTTGACCAGATCGGCGGCGGACGGGCCGGCGCGATCCATGCGCATGTCCAGCGGCCCGTCGGCGCGGAAGGAGAAGCCGCGCGCGGCGTCGTCGAGCTGAAACGAGGAGACGCCGAGGTCGAGAACCACGCCGTCGAGCGCATCGACGCCCCGGGCGGCGAGCAACTCCACCATCTCGCCGAAGGCGCCGTGGATCAGGTGCAGCCGGCCGGGGAAGCGCGACACCAGCGGCGCGCCGCGCGCGATCGCGTCCGGGTCGCGATCGATCGCCCAGACGGTGCAGCAGGCGGCGCCCAGGATGGCTTCGGCGTAGCCGCCGCCGCCGAAGGTGCCATCGACATAGATGCCGCCCGAGGCGGGTTCGAGCCGGCCCAGCATCTCGGCGAGCAGGACGGGCTGATGGGTCACTGCGCGGCTATCCCGGGCAGGGTGAGGCCGCGCGAGCGGGCACGATCGCGCGCCTCGGCGCGGCGGCGCTCGGCGGCCGCCGGCTCCCAGATCTGGAAGATGCGGCCGAGGCCCATGAACACCACGGCCTCGTGCAAACCTCCATGAGAGATCAGCGCCTCGGGCAGAACGATCCGGCCCTCCTTGTCGATGTCGGCGGGGAACGCTTCGGCGTAGAGCGTGCTCGCCAGGTCGTCGTGCTCCTCGCTGAACAGATCGAGCCGCTCCAGCGGCGCGGCGAGGGCCTGGAACTCGCTCTCCGGCCACGCCTCGATGCACGGATGCTTGTGCGAAGGCCGCAGCACCAGCGAGCCGCATCCCTCGATCATGGCGCCCTGCCGCAGCGCCGCCCGGAACGACGCCGGAACGGAGACGCGGCCCTTGGCGTCCAGCCTGTTCTGGTGGGTGCCCAGGAAATGGGCCATCCGACCGGCTCCGCGCTCATTCCCCTCCCGTTCGGCCGGACCAAGCTCCGCGTTCGTGGGGAATTATGGGATACCATGGGCGAATATGGGCGTCAAAGGTTTCGCCGGGTCTCGACGGCCAATTCCGCCTTTTTTCCGGATGTCGAGCACAGTTGTAGGTTGAGACAGCGTGACCGGGTCAAGCAATCTGAGACAAAGATAGGATCGACTTGGAAAGAAAGTGGCGGACGGGCTGCACGCCGGGTTCGTCCCCTCAGTCGTCCTGATGCACTGCGTAAGCGTGTACAAAACCGCCATGCTGCACCGCAGCAACGTGTACACAATTCCCGTTGTGCGCTGCAAGAGCGTGTACACAACTCTCTTGCCGGGCGCCAAAGCGTGTACAAAAAGGACGTCCAACGCCCGGCTTCGGGCACCCGCCGCACCTTGCGAGCATCGTGGTGCCGCGAGGTCGGAATGGAGGCATGATGAGCGACCTCTACGACGCCGATATCCTGCTGTGGTCGGAGCAGCAATCCGAGTTGCTGCGCCGACTTGGAGCGGGCGAGCAGGTCAACGATCAGGTGGATTGGACCAATATCGCCGAGGAGATCGAAAGCGTGGGGCGAGGCGAATTGCGAGCTTGCGGGTCGCTACTGACGCAAGCCGTCATCCACGAATTGAAGATCAGGGCCTGGCCAAACTCGTCCGA
Source organism: uncultured Pseudomonadota bacterium (assembly GCA_963762525.1). Classification (GTDB taxonomy): domain Bacteria; phylum Pseudomonadota; class Alphaproteobacteria; order Acetobacterales; family Acetobacteraceae; genus DATFDN01. Next base: position 286,043 of record CAVXKT010000004.1, on the reverse strand, counting down.
GGTGCCGCATTGGCGGGAGGAGGCGGTCAGGTTTCGCCAGGAAGCAGCGGACGCCTATTCGCCCTCCATGCGTCAGCGCCTCGACCTCGACCGCATCTATTACCGCGCCTTGCAACGGCTGCCCGCGGCGATTGACGGCCAACCCCCCTTGCCGGTGCCGCAGAACTGCCCATGGAGGCTCGACGAGCTGTTGAGCGGATAGCCGCAAGGCCCCGCTTCCGCCGCGGCCGGCTAGATGACCGTGCCTCTAACGAAGGCTGCGGAAATCGTTGCGGAGCGTGTTGATGTCGGGATGTTGGTGGGCGAGGCGCCGCCGCGCAAGATCACTCCCCAAATGCTGCAAATCGGTCCGAACCGCGCCGCCCCCGGTCGGCGGAGCATTATGCAAGCACTGCAACTGCTCTGCCCGGCAACAACCATGCTCATCTGAGGGTCGGTGAGAGGAGCTGTCCCGGCGAAGGCCGAGGCGCTGATCGCAAGGGCGGCGCAAACGAGGCCGAACCCGAGGCAGGAGAACAGGCGTGGCATGCGGTCCTTCCCTGCAGCCGGACGGCCGGCCGGCAGCGGTCTGAACCCTGCGCCTTTGCCGGATCAATTCAGCCTTTGGGATTATATTACCCCACACCTGCTCACACTTATCCTTAATTACTCCACCCCCCCAAGCTTATCCAGCCCTGTGTGATGAAACATGCGTTGCGCACGCGCTGCTGCCGCTCGTCACCGTGTTCGTATTGCAGTTCGGCCAGTTGTTCGCCGGCGCGGTGATCACCGAAACCATCTTCGCATTGCCGGGAATAAACCTGCTGGCGCTGGAACCGCTCTACCGCGACGAGGATGTTGGCCTATCAGAGCGCCGAGGTTATCAAGGTGGAGAACCCGCGCGCTAGCGGCTACCACACGCGGTTGGCGGCCAACCGGCGCGGCGGTTTCTCCGCCTCGTTCCTCAACAACAAACGCGGCAAGCGTTCGGTCGCGCTCTATTTGAAGCATCCGGCGGCCCCTCGGCGCGCCTTCCGCGCTTCACTCGCATTTGGAGCGCGCGAGCCGACACGCGCGCTTGACACCTCGGGGCGCCGTACCATTACCTGACAGAAGAATTACCCTCGGAGCGGCAATGGTGCTCGCATGAAGCGTGCTGTTGCATTCCTGCGCTGATCGCCGCCGCGGCGTCCTAGCTGCCGCTGTCGTGCCACCAGGCCTGGATGCGGCGCCGCTCTGCGTAGCGGCGGAGTTGCCTTCCGCCATCGCGGCCTCGCCGCTAAGGGCCTTGCGCGGAGAAATGCCCGCGCCGATGGTACTCGCGCAAGTCGCCGGACCCGCGCCCGGTGCTCCGCCAGATCAATCACAAGCCGCGCAAACAGCCTCTCCTCCGGATCAGGCGGTCGCCGAAGGACGGCTCGTCTATCGCTACTGCCAAGCCTGCCATTCGCTCGAACCGGGCCGAACTCTTGATCGGCCCGAGCCTCGCCGGCCTCTTTGGCCGCCATTCCGGCAGCGTCGCCAACTTCAATTACTCTCCGGCGATGCGGCAGGCCAACATCGTCTGGGACGAGAAGACGCTCGACGAGTACCTCTCACCGCGCCCCAGAAGCTGGTTCCCGGGAACCGAATGCCCTTCCCCGGCCTGCGTTCGGCAACCGATCGCCACGACGTCATCGCCTTCCTGCGCGCGCGCTCCGGGCCGCCCTCCGCAACGGCGACAGTAATCGCGCAGCGGCCACTCCTCCGGCCGCCCCCGCTCGGAATCGTTCCGGCACCTGCGCTCCCGCCCGCCGCCCAGGCCGGCGGGCCGGCGGCGAACGCCATGACGCCGGAGCTGAAATATACCTTGCGTTCCGGCATCGTCGATGGACGCATGGTCTTTATCGGCCTCGGCGGAGCCGATCGACGGCGAGACCAACCCGACGCTCACCGCCGCGGTCGGCGAAACCGTCCAGGTCACGCTTCTCAACGGCGAGGGCGCGGAGCACGACATCGACTTTCCCTCCCAGAACGTCCGCTCCGGGCCGCGTCACCGGCCGAGGTTCCAGCACGACCATCGCCTTTACCGCGACGTCCCTCGGCGAGTTCCAATATTATTGCGACCTGCCGGGTCATCGCGAAGCGGGCATGGAAGGGCGCTTCACGGTCACTCCGCAACCGCCTACGCCGACGCTTCTCCAGGCCGACATTTCGCATGATCCGGCCAATGTCCCGCCGGCGATCGGCAATCGTCCGCCGCAGACCGTGCGCATCGATCTTGAGGCGGTCGAGCAGTTGGCCCGGCTCGCCGACGGCACGAGCTTTACGTTCTGGACCTTCAACGGCACCGTGCCGGGTCCTTTCGTGCGCGTGCGCGTCGGCGATACGGTCGAAGTGCACATGAAGAATGCGCCGAACAGCGCCATGATGCATTCCGTTGATTTCCATGCCGCGACCGGTCCAGGCGGCGGCTCGGCGGGGCTTCAGGTCGGCCCCGGAGAGGAGAAGGTGCTCACCTTCAAGGCGCTGGTGCCCGGCCTGTTCGTCTATCACTGCGCCACCCCGATGGTATCGGAGCATATCGCCAACGGGATGTATGGCATGATCCTGGTCGAGCCGGAGGGCGGGTTGCCGCGCGTCGATCACGAGTTCTACGTGATGCAGGGCGAGGTCTATACTGAAGGCGCCTTCGGCCAGCAAGGCAGTCAGCAGTTCAGCGTCGAGAAGCTGCTCGACGAGCGGCCGGAATACATCGTGTTCAACGGCGCGGTCGGCGCGTTCAGCAAGCTGCACCCGCTGCACGCCAAGGTCGGTGAGACCGTCCGTATCTTCTTCGGCGACGGCGGCCCCAACCTCACCTCCTCGTTCCACGTGATCGGCGAGATTTTCGAGAACGTTTATCAGAGCGGCTCGTTCGCCAACCCGCCGATCCACGGCGTGCAGACCGTGACCGTGCCGCCGGGCGGCTCGACGGTCGTGGAGTTCAAGCCCGAGGTTCCCGGCCAATACGTGGTGGTCGACCACGCCCTGGCGCGGATGGAACGCGGCCTGGTCGGATTGCTGCAGGTGGAGGGTCCGCAGAACCCGAGCGTGTACCATCCCGTGGCGCAAAATAAGAAATAACATGCGCCTGCCGCCGCCCGGAAAACTCAAAGCTATGCTTACGAAGAATCAGCCAATTCAATGAGGCGATTGCGGTCTCGCTCACCAAAGCATTTGGAACCATGTGGGTTTGTTATGCCTTCATGGTGTATGAGCTTCTTCCCGCGTTTGCCGTTTTCCATCCTCATCAGACTCTTTTCTGTATTGGTCCAACTGGGTTCAACTCTGGTCATTGCCTTTGATACTGGTAGGCACTAACATCCTGGGGAGAGAAGCCGAGAAACGCTCCAAGCTCGACCACCAAAGATTGGCCTATTCTTACCAGGAGCAGCAACGAACCTATAATCAGGTCATTGAGATGTTAGAGACGCAGAAAGAGATGATGGCGGAAATGCTGAAGCAGGATGTCGTATTACGGGCGCAGGACATGGTATTAGCCGAACAAACCGGAATGCTCAAGGAACAGCTGCTGCTGTTGAGAACCAGCAGGCGTGACCGCAAGCACGATCCACATGACGCCACTGGACGCCGCCAAGCGCCAGGCCACGCCGTTCAAGTGGTCGGGAGGCTATGGGGCGGCTGCTCGGTGGGGTCTCCCTCTTGCCTAAGTCAACCATCGTAAGTCGGCGGGAGAGCAGCACGATTGAGGGCCACCCTGGATCGTCGCCAATATGGCTTAGTAGTGGTCGTGATGGTCGTCGTGGTGCTCGCCGTAATGATCTCCGTGATGATCGCCATGGTGACCCCGTGATCACGCTCGACGGCGCCGCTGGCATCAGGCCGGTGGCAAACTAAAGCTGCCCGAAAATCTCAGCCTGCTGCCGCTACCGCCATACTCGCCCGAGTTAAACCCGGTCGAGAACATCTGGCAGTTCCTGCGTCAGAACCACCTCGCCAACCGCGTCTGTCGACAGCTACACCGCGATCGTCGACGCCTGTTACGAGGCTTGGAACGCACTCACGGCAGCGCCCGACACCATTCAATCAATCGCAACGCGCAAGTGGCAGAAGCGGTCACCGCATAGGGCGCTGATGAGCCGGCCCTTCGGCTCTCCGCTTCGCCCCGGCCGGGATGACGAAAAAGGGCGAAGATGCCGGACGGCCTGTAAGCCGGGTTCTGTCCGCGCCGTCTTGGCGCGGGACGGCCATTCCTCTGGGACGCGCCTCGCGGCGCGCCTCGCGCGACCAACCCGGGCGGCGGGGCGGGAACCCCCTCGATCGGCGCCTTTCGGCGATGACCGGCCGCCCCTATTCGGTCTTGCTCCCGGTGGGGTTTACCGTGCCGCCCCCGTTACCGGGAGCGCGGTGCGCTCTTGCCGCACCCTTTCACCCTTGCCCGCGGACGGTATTGGCCGCGCGCGGGCGGTTTGCTTTCTGTGGCACTGTCCCTGGGGTCGCCCCCGCCGGCCGTTAACCGGCACCGTGTTCCCGTGGAGCCCGGACTTTCCTCCAATCCCCGGATGGGGACCAGCGGCCGTCCGGCCGTCCGGCGCACTCTCATCGGCGATGGGGCACGGGCGGTCAAGATGGCTACGTCGCTCGGCGGACAGACTACCGCGGCTATTGAATCGCTCGGCTTGCATTTGTACGATACAACAGGGAAGGCTACGCCGCACATGGTCGCAAGGCCGTTTCGCCGTCATTCGATTGGGATGAAAGTAACTGGTCGCATTGCCAAAAGCACGGCGTTCCGATCGCGGAGATCGAGGCGCTCCTGCGCGGCGAACCGCGAATCGCCCCGGACCTGAAGCACGCCCGGCTTGAAGACCGGCTGATCGCGGTAGGGACGCCCGCTGTTCGTCGCCTTCACCATCCGCGAGCGATCCGGTCAGAAACTCATTCGCCCGGTGAGCGCCCGCTACATGCACGCGAAGGAGATCAAGAGCTATGAAGCGCAAAGTTCCCCGGCTGACGACCGACCAGGAGGCCGAGGCCTTTCTTAAGCAGGACTTGTCCGATCTGGATTTCTCCCAGTTCCGGCCTGTAAGGTTTGAATTTCAGCCCAAGGCGGCGCGTCTCAACATGCGTCTGCCGCAACCGTTGCTGGAAGCGGTGAAGTCCCTGGCCAAGACGCGAAACGTTCCGTACACGCGGTTCATTCGCGAGGTTCTGGAGCAGGCGACGGCGAAGCAGTCAAGCCGCTCCCGCTGAGGCTGCTCTGCTCGAGCGCTCGATCGACGGCCAGCCACCCTTCCCGGTGCCGTAGACCTACCCCTGGAGGCTTGACGAACTGCTGAGCGGATAGCCGCGCACTCAGGCGGAACGGCCTCGAGTCCTAATGCAACGCTCAATTCGGCCGCGTCGTGAACGCAATGAATTGGGCGATCGACCACTCCCCGTCCGGCTGGCGGCGGAAGATGTCGATGGCCGGCTCTCGGGTCGTATCCGTAACCGAACCGACGCGCGCCGTCAGCGTCCATGTCAGGCGGACCACGGCGATGTCGCCGGATACGATAATCTCATAGAATCTGTGGGCGATCGTAGTGAAGCCGGACACGCGGGTTGCCGAGGATTTTCGCCAGATGCTCACATAGCACCGGCCGGGTTCCGTCCACGAGTTCCGGAACACTGTAGATAAGATCAGGCGCGAACAGGTCGCAAACGCCTTTCCTATCCTTGGCATCGAATGCGTCCTTCCACCGCCGCAACCGCTCGGTGATCGCGGTCTTGTCCGATCCGGCGTCGGCTTGAGCGGGCGCGGCCCCGGCGATTGCCGTCAGCGCCAGCGTCATCGCGATGATCCGACCCCACATGCTCGCGTCCTCATGCCGCCAGGCGAGGGGTTTACCGCACGGGGGCTTACGGCCCGAACTGAGGCATCCCGAGACAATTCCCGGCCGGATGATAGGGTAGCGTAACCGCCCTGGGGAAGGAGAGGACATGTTCGACCAGGTTCTCAACCCGTTCGGCAGCGTGTTCGCCGTCTGACTGGTCGCATTGATCCCGGTGGTGCTGCTGCTGGTCCTGCTTGCGGTGCTGCGGATGACGGCGTGGCTGGCCACCCTGATCGGCTCGATCGTTACCCTGGTGCTGGGCATCGTGGTCTGGGGAATGCCCGTCAAGCTCGGCCTCGCCGCCTACGTCTTCGGCTCGATGACCGGCATCTGGGCGGTGGACTGGATCACCTTCTGGGGCGTGGTCCTGTTCAACACTTTGGTCATCACCGGCACGTTCGAGAACTTCCGCGCCTGGCTCACGGCCCGCGGCACCGCCGATGTCCGGGTGCAGACACTGCTCTTTGCGCGGGCCTTCGGCGCGCTGCTGGAGGGGCTGGTCGGGTTCGGTTACCCGTGGGCCGTTGTGGCGCCGATCCTGATTGCGGTGGGCATCCCCGATCTCGACGCCATCCGCGTTGCCGCGATCGCCAACAACGCCCCCGTATCGGTACGGAGCGCTCGGCGTGCCCATCGTAGCGCTGGCGGCGGTGACCGGACTGCCGCTCATGCAACTTTCCGCATCCATCGGGCATATCGTCGCGATCCTTGCTCTCGCGCCGCCCTGGGTCCTCATCTATCTCGTCGCCGGGTGAGCGGGGTTTCGCGATGGCTGGCCGCTCGCGTTGGTAGGATCGGTGGGCTACGTTGCCGGCCAATTCCCGGTCGCGGTCTATCTCGGCCCGTACCTGCCCGACATCACCGGATCGATCGTCTGCTTCGCCAGCCTGCTGTTGCTGCTCAAGGTGTGGCGGCCGAAGCAGGTGCTCGGCTATGGCGGCGTCCCGATATCCGCAGCCATCGAGGCGGCGGCGGAGGCCCGGGTGCTGACTTCGGGCGAGCTGTTCCGTGCCTGGCTGCCCTTCATCGTGCTCATCATCGTGGTTGTGCTCTGGACCGGCCCTTGGTCGGCCCTGCCGAGGGTCGCCCTGTTCAACGTCTCGGTCGCGGCGCACTCATCGCTGAACCCGGGGTCGATCGTGCGTGCCACCTTCACTTTCGCGCCTTTCATCGGCGGCACTGCGATTTGCGTTTCCTGGATCATCACCGCCGTGCTGCTGGGCATTCGGCCGATGCAGCTTCGCCAAATCTTCGCCCGCACGTTCCAGCAGATGTGGGGAGCGTTGCTGGTGGGAGTGTTCATCTTCGGGCTGGCTTACGTGTTCAACTACTCCGGCATGGCGGCGTCGCTCGCCAACGGCTTCTCCAGGATCGGCGTGTGGTTCGTCGTGGTCGCGCCAATCCTGGGTTGGATCGGCGTGGCGCTGTCGGGCAGCAACACCTCCACCAATGCGATGTTCGGCGCCTTCCAGGTGGCGGTTGGCCGACTGCTCGGGTTCCCGCCGCTCTTGCTGCCCTCACTCAATTCCGTCGGCGCCGAAATCGGCAAACCGATCGCACCGCAGACCGCAAGCGTCGGCGTCTCGACCAGCCGGTTCGTGCGCGATGAGGGCCAAATCATCCGCCACAACATGGGCTGGACGCTGATCCTGCTGGTGTACCTGATCGCCATCGGTTTGATCTATTACTTTCTTGCCCCGGGCGTGATGGGTTCCTGACAGCAATGGCCGATGCAAGCAGATGGGTCGCAGCCGGCCGGACACGCGACCTCCCTCAAGCCGCCGCAACACCTCTTGCGAGCGCTGAAAATTACCCCCGCCCGGGCGGTCAGGGCGTGGCGAAGCGCGGCGCGTGCTGCGACGAGGCGTCGCCCTCCGCGGGGCCGCCCTGCGGTGCCGCGGGACTCGGCGGCCCTTTGCGCAAAAGCGCGACCAGGCCGAGCATCGCGATCACGGTGACGGAGACGGCCATGAACCCGTCGGTATAGGAAAGCACGTTCGCCTGCGCCCTGACCGCTTGCGCCAGCAACGATGCCGCACGGTTCGAGGCGCCCGACACGCCGTCGGACCGTGCGAGCAAGGCGTCGCTGTAGGAGCTGAGACGCGCGTTCGTCAGCACCCCGCCCGCCTGCACGTGCTGACCGAGCAGGTTCGAGATCACCTGCTCGCGTACCCGGACGTAGGTCTGCATGAAGGCGCTCCCCGCCTCTCCGCCGAGAAGGCGGGCCGTCTGCAGCACGGTGCCGAAGGTCAGGGCATCCGCCGGGCGCAGATGTCGCACTGCAAACAGGACCAGCGCGATGAGCGCCGCGGATTGGCCGAAAGCCTGCAAGATCTGCGACGGCAGGAAGTCGTTCGTCGCCCAGTCCCGCGTCAGGCCCGCCGCCATCAGACAAGCGATGCCGACTGCAAACAGCCCGGTTGCAAGCACGAGGCGGGGATCGAGCCGGCGCAGCGCCCCGGCAATGATCGGCGCCAGCAGGAATTGCGGGATCGCGATCCACACCAGCACTTTGCCCACTTCGAGCGAGCGGAAGTTCTGAATGGTGGTGAGGAATTGCGGAATCAGATAGCTGGTCGAAAGGATGATGAAGCGGTAGAGAACGAGAATCGTCATCAGCAGGGCGATGTTCCGCCCCAGCAGAAACCGCAGATTGATCCACGGATGCGCGGCGATCGCCTCCTGCAGCAGGAACGCCCCGATCAGCACACCACCGCCGAGCAGCAAGCCCGAGACCACGCCCGAATTCAGCCAATCGAGCCGGTTGCCCTGATCGAGCGCCGCATAGAGCATCGAAAAGCCGGCGGCGGCGAAGAACATGCCCCAGAAGTCGGCGCCCCGCAGCGCATCCCGGTTGGTCGCCTGGCGGGGCATTCCGAAATGGATACAGGCGAGCATGGGAAGCGTGAGGATCGTGCCCTGCCAGAAGATCCAGTGCCACGACCAATGGTCGATATACCATCCCTCCAGCGATGCCGGGATATTGAGCGACAGTTCGAGATTGAGCCCGTAAGCGGCGATGCCGAAGGGCCATAGCCGCGGTTCGAGGCTTTGCAGCACGAAGCAGATGGTCAGCGGGATGAAGGTGCCGGAACTGAGCCCCAGGATCGCCTGGCCGATCAGCAGCGCCGGCAGCCCGGGCGCCAAGGGGAGCAACGCCGATGCGGCGGCGAAGACGGTGGCGGAGACCATCAACACACGGCGCGGCCCGAACACCAGGCCGAGCCAGGCGGCGACGGGTCCGATGGCCATCTGCCCGACGGTCGAGGCGGTGGTGATCCACGCCCCCTCATCGAAGCCGGCGTGCACCGCGCCGCGCAGGTCGGCGAGACCGAAGCTGGTGATGCGGGCATAGAGCGTGGAGATCACGGCGCCCAGCAACACCGCCCCGATGCCGACGAACGGGCGCACGCAGCGTGGCGGCGGAGCGGCCTGATGGTGCGCCGCCGAGGCAAGCCCTACGCGGGGAGGCACGATGCGGGATGGACGATTGCGCTCACTTGCCGTCGGCCGTCGGATCGTCGGTGTGGATCGTCGTCTCAACCGACATCCCCGGTCGCAGCCGATCGTCCCGGCCGCCATCGTCATCAAGCGCGATCTTCACCGGCACGCGTTGCACGACCTTGGTGAAATTGCCGGTGGCGTTGTCCGGCGGCAGCAGCGCGAACTCCGAGCCGGTGCCCGGCGACCACGCTGCGACGTGACCGCGCAGCACGACGCCGGGGAGGCTGTCGATCCGCACCTCGGCCGGTTGTCCCGGCCGCACATGCGTGAGCTGGGTCTCCTTGTAGTCGGCGATGACGTAGAGATGCGACAGCGGCACCACGGCGATCACCTGCGAGCCGACGCCGACATACTGGCCGCGATAGACCCGGCGCTGGCTCACCATGCCGTCGGCGGGTGACGTGATGCGGGTGTAACCGAGATTGATGCGCGCCAGATCGCGGGCGGCCAGGGCCGCCTTCAGGTTCGCGGCAAGCTGGCTCTCCTGCGACTGCTGAACCGCCAGTTGACGCCGGGCCGCTTCGCCTGCGGCCGCCACCTGCATCGTCTGCGCCTTCGCCAGCTTCCACGCCGCATCGGCTTGTTCCACCGCCTGCTCGGTGCCGACGATCCGGGTGGCGAGCAGGCGGTGCTGGCGCGCGGCCTCCAGGCGGTTGCGCTCCTCGGTCGCCCGGTTGCCGTCGACCTGAGCTTCCGCGGCAGCGATGTTGGCGAGTTGCAGCTGTTCCTGCGCCTTCAGGTTAGCGATAGCAGCCGCCGCGCCGTCGACATTCGCCTCTGCTTGCGCCAGCTGCGCCCGAAACGGCGAATCGTCGATTTCCACCAGCAGATCGCCGGCCCGGACCCGCTGGAAATCGCCGACCGCGACATTTGCGATCCTGCCGCCGACCTGAGCGGAAAGCGGGGTGAGGTTCGTTCAGCGTCGATTGCTACTGCAACGGGTGGCGGCCAAACTATCGCCATCCGCGCAACCGAGCAACGCGGGCCAGCCGCCCGGGGGGCCGCCCGGGGATTTCGCCAAATCCGATGCGTCGATGGCGGGGGGTTCGAAAGCCGGAGCGCGCCGGAGAAGCCGAAACGCGCCGGTTGAGCCGGGGAGCTGTCGGCCACCTCGTAGCGTCCGGCTCGAAATGCCAGCATATTGCCGAACATCGGGCCGCACCGGCCGCGAACGGAGTTGAGGGAATTTCAGTTTCCTCCGCCCTTCCGGCCGTGCATCAAGCAGGTGTGAACAGGAAGGGACGCATGGCAGCCAGGACTCTCCGATGGGCATTTCTGGCGCTGCTTGCCGCCATCCCCTGCGCCCGCGCCGACGCGCCCGTGACCACCCGCACCGCGATGGCGATCCTCGGCACGCCCAAGCTCGCGCCGGATTTCGCGCATTTTCCCTACGTCAACCCCGAGGCGCCAAAGGGCGGCGAGGTGCGGCTCGCCGCCGTCGGCTCGTATGACAGCTTCAATCCCTTCATCCTGCGCGGTCGCGCCGTCGGCGGCATGGTCGGCAGCTGGGTGATCCTGCCCGGCGGATCGGGATCGGGCGCCTCCATCGGTCATGTGTGGGAGAGCCTGCTCGCCGCCTCCGCCGACGAGGCGGCGACCGGATATTGCCACATCTGCCGCGACATTCAGACACCCGCCGACGGCAGCTACATCGCCTTCGATCTGCGGGATGCGCATTTCTCCGACGGCGTGCCGCTCACCGCCGCCGATGTCGTGTGGACCTTTCACACCCTGGTCGCGCAGGGCACGCCCGCATTTCGGCTGCAACTCGCCGGGGTGGAGTTGGTGGAAGCGCCGAGCCCGCTGCGCGTGGTGTATCATCTGAAACCCGAGCACGATCGTTCGCTGCCGTTGCTGGTCGGCGAACTCCCGGTGCTGCCCGAGCACTTCTTCAAGGGGCGCGACTTCACCCAGCCGCTCACCGCGGCGCCGATCGGCTCCGGGCCGTACCGGGTGGAGAGCTTCGAATTGGGCCGCAGCGTCGCCTTCGCCCGCGACCCGAACTGGTGGGCGCGCGATCTGCCCACCGCGCGCGGCACCAACAACTTCGATCGCGTGCGCGTGGACTACTACCGCGACGCCTCGGTGGCGCTGGAGGCGTTCAAGGCCGGGCAGGCCGACATCCGGGCCGAGAACATCTCCAAGAACTGGGCGCAGGCCTACGACTTTCCCGCAGTGCAAGACGGCCTGGTAATCAAGTCCGACATCCGCCACCATCTGCCGACGGGGATGCAGGGCTGGGTCATGAACACCCGCCGCGAGGTGTTCCACGATCCGCGGGTGCGCCAGGCGATCGCCTGGGCCTATGATTTCCAGTGGGCGAACAAGAACCTGTTCTTCGGCTCCTACACGCGCACCTTGAGCTACTTCGACAACAGCGATCTCGCCTCCTCCGGCATTCCGAGCGGCGCCGAGCTGGCGCTGCTGGAGCCCTACCGCAGTGAGTTGCCGCCGGAGTTGTTCACCCGGCCGTTCACGCTGCCGGTCACCGACGGATCGGGCCACAACCGCGCCGAGCTGGCGGAATCGCTCAAGCTGCTGGAGGCGGCGGGCTGGCATGTTCACGACATGCAGCTGGTGGACGGGCAGGGCCAACCGATGCACTTCACCATCCTGCTCGATGATCCGAGCTTCGAGCGGGTGGCACTGCCCTACGTGCAGAGCTTGCGCCATCTGGGTATCGAGGCGGACGTGCGCACCGTCGATCCGGCGCAGTTCCAGCATCTCGCCGAGGACTTCGACTTCGACATGACCATGGTGGTGATTCCGCAGAACGAGATTCCGGGCAGCGATCTGGCCGACGATTTCTCCTGCGCCGCGGCCAAGCAGGCGGGCAGCAACAATCTCTCCGGCATCTGCGATCCGGCGGTGGATGCGCTGGTGGCGAAGGTGATGAACGCGCCCGATCGCGAGAGCCTGCGGATCGCCGCCCGCGCCCTCGATCGGGTGCTGCTCTGGCGTTGGTACCTGGTGCCGGCCTGGGGCAATCAGGTGTTCCACGTCGCCACCTGGAACCGCTTCGGCCAGCCCGGCATCCCGATCCGCGACGGCGTCGATTTCGATACCTGGTGGGTGGACGCGGCCAAGGCGAAGGCGACCGACGCGGCGCGCAGCCACGGCGGGTGACGCTGGTGAAAACCGCTTCTAGCTCCCCCGCCCCTGGCGGGAGGGGGTTCGGGGGAGGGGGCCGGCGCGCATGAGCGCCTACCTGCTGCGCCGGTTGCTGCTGGTCATTCCGACGCTGTTCGGCATCATCGCCATCAATTTCGCCGTCGTGCAGCTGGCGCCCGGCGGGCCGGTCGAACAGGCCTTGGCAAATTTGCGCGGCAAGGGGGAGCTGGCCCGGGTCTCCGGCCCCACCGCTGATCCCGGCGCCGGCGCCGGCGGCTATCGCGGCGCGCGCGGGCTCGATCCGCACGTGGTCGCCGATATCCGCAAGATGTTCGGCTTCGACAAGCCGCCGCTCACCCGCTTCGCCGACATGCTGAAGGGCTATGTCACCTTCGATTTCGGCCGCAGCTTCTTTCGCGGCAAGTCGGTGCTGTCGCTGATCGCCGAGAAGCTGCCGGTCTCGATCTCGCTCGGCCTGTGGTCGACCCTGCTGATCTACCTGGTCTCGATCCCGCTCGGCATCCGCAAGGCGGTGCATGACGGCAGCCGCTTCGACATCGCGAGCAGCGCCGTGGTGCTGGCGGGCTACGCCATGCCGAGCTTCCTGCTGGCGATCCTGCTGATCGTGCTGTTCGCCGGCGGCAGCTACCTGCACGTGTTTCCGCTGCGCGGGATTAGCAGCGACGGCGCCTCCACCTGGCCGTTGCCGGCGCGCGCCGCCGACTACGCCTGGCACATGGTGCTGCCGACGCTCGCCGTGGTGGCGGGCGGCTTCGCCAGCCTGACCATCCTGACGAAGAACTGCTTTCTCGAGGAAATTCGCAAACAATACGTCGTCACCGCGCGGGCCAAGGGGGCGCCGGAGCGGCGGGCGCTCTATGGCCATGTGTTCCGCAACGCCATGCTGCTGATCGTCGCCGGGTTCCCGCAGGCGTTCATCGGCATCCTGTTCACCAGCCAGTTGCTGATCGAGATCGTGTTCTCGCTGGACGGGCTCGGCCTGCTCGGCTTCCAGGCGGCGGTGCAGCGCGACTATCCGGTGATGTTCGGCACGCTCTTTGTCTTCACGCTGCTGGCGCTGGTGATGCAGATCGTGGGCGATCTGCTCTACACCGTGGTCGATCCGCGCATCGACTTCGGCCGCAGATGAGGCTCTCGCCGGTCACGCGCCGCAGAATCGCGATCTTTCGCGCGCATCGGCGCGGCCATGTGTCGTTCTGGATCTTTCTCGCGGTGTTCGCGGTCAGTCTCTGCGCCGAGCTGATCGCCAACGACCGCCCGCTGCTGGTGCGCTTCAACGGTCATTGGCTGGTGCCGGTGCTGCACGACTATCCCGGCACCGCGTTCGGTCCCGACTTTCTGCCGATGGCCGCCGACTACACCGATCCCGATCTCCGCCAAGCGATCGCCGCGCACGGCTTCATGATCTGGCCGGCCATCCCGTATCGGTATGATACCGTCGTGAGCGATATCGGCCGCCCCTCGCCGGCGCCGCCGTCGTGGCGGAACCTGCTCGGCACCGACGACCAGGCGCGCGACGTGCTGGCGCGGGTGATCTACGGGCTGCGGCTGTCGATCCTGTTCGGCTTCGCGCTGACCGCGGCATCCTCGGTGGTGGGGATCGCCGCCGGCGCGATTCAGGGTTATCGCGGCGGCCTGACCGACCTGATGGCGCAGCGTTTCATCGAGATCTGGAACGGCATGCCGCAGCTCTATCTGCTGATTATTCTCGGCAGCATCATCACTCCCGGGTTTTGGGTGCTGCTGGCGTTTCTGCTGCTGTTCTCGTGGATGAACCTCACCGGCGTCGTGCGCGCCGAGTTCCTGCGCGGGCGCTCGCTCGAATACGTGCGGGCGGCGCGCGCCCTCGGCGTCGCCGATGGCGCGGTGATGGTCCGCCACATCCTGCCGAACGCGCTGGTGGCCACGCTCACCTATCTGCCGTTCATCCTCTCGGGTTCGGTCACGGTGCTCGCGAGCTTGGATTTCCTCGGCTTCGGCCTGCCGCCGGGGGCGCCGTCGCTCGGCGAGCTGGTGGCGCAGGGCAAGAACAACCTGCAGGCACCCTGGCTCGGCATCACCGCCTTCTGCGTGCTCGGCGGCTTGCTGATCCTGCTGATCTTCATCGGCGAGGCGGTGCGCGACGCCTTCGATCCGCGCCGCCTGCCGCGATGAACGGGCGCGCGCGGCGGCGGCCTCACTCTCCCTCTCCGCCCCTCGGGGGCGCGTCGCGATGAACGGCCGATGAGCCTGCTGGAAATCGAGAACCTCTCGGTCGCCTTCGGTGAGCGCACCGTCGTGCGCGACGTCGGCTTTCGCCTCGATCGCGGCGAGACGCTGGCGCTGGTGGGCGAATCCGGATCCGGCAAGTCGCTCACCGCGCTGTCGATCCTGCAATTGCTGCCGCACGGGGCGAACAATCCGGCCGGGCGGGTGATGCTGGGCGGCGAGGCCATGATCGGCGCGCGGCCGGCGGTGCTGCACCGCGCGCGCGGCGAAATCGCCGGCATGATCTTCCAGGAGCCGATGTCGAGCCTGAACCCGCTGCACCGCGTCGGCCGGCAGGTGGCCGAGGCGGTGACGCTGCATCGGCGCCTGCCGGGCCGGGCGCTGCGGGCGCGCGTGGTGGCATTGCTGGAGCAGGCGGGCTTCGCCGATCCGGGGCATCGGCTGGGGGCATTTCCGCATCAGCTATCGGGCGGACAGCGGCAGCGGGTGATGATCGCGATGGCGTTCGCCAACGATCCGGCGCTGCTGATCGCCGACGAGCCGACGACGGCACTCGACGTGACCATCCAGGCGCAGATCCTGGACCTGCTCGATCGGCAGAAGGCCGAGCGCGGCCTGGCCCTGCTGCTGATTACCCACGATCTCGCGGTCGTGCGCCGCCACGCCGACCGCGTCTGCGTGATGCAGGACGGCGCCATCGTCGAGGCGGGGCCGGTCGGGCGCATCTTCGCCGCCCCCGCGCACCCCTATACGTGCGCTCTGCTCGCCGCCGAGCCGGGCGGGCGGCCGGCACCGGTGCCCGCCGGTGCGGCGTCGCTGCTGCACGTCCATGACGTGCGGGTGCGGTTCGATGTGCATCGCGGCGTGCTCCGCCGCGTCGTCGGCACGGTGCGCGCGGTGGACGGCGTCTCGCTTCGAGGTCCGCGAAGGCGAGACGGTCGGCGTGGTGGGCGAATCCGGATCGGGCAAGACCACGCTCGGCTTCGCGGCGCTCCGGCTGCTGCCGGCCGAGGGGCGGATCGTCTTCGCCGGGCATGATCTGGCGAACCTGCGTCGGCGCCAGCTGCGCCGGCTGCGGGCGGAGATGCAGGTGGTGTTCCAGGACCCCTTCGGCAGCCTGTCGCCGCGCATGAGCGTGGGCGACATCGTGGCCGAGGGGCTGCGCGTGCACGAGCCCGGGCTCTCGCGCACGGCGCGCATGGAGCGGGTGGCGTCGGCGCTGGCCGAGGTGGGATTGACGGCGGACTTGGCCGATCGCTATCCGCACGAATTCAGCGGCGGTCAGCGCCAGCGGATCGCCATCGCGCGCGCCATCGTGTTGCACCCGAGCCTGGTGGTGCTGGACGAGCCGACCAGCGCCCTCGACGTCTCGGTGCAGGCGCAGATCGTCGCCCTGCTGCGCGCGCTGCAGGAGCGGCACCGGCTGGGATACATCTTCATCAGCCATGATCTGCGGGTGGTGCGGGCGCTGGCGCATCGGATCGTGGTGCTGCGTCGCGGCCGGGTGGTGGAGGCGGGCGAGGCCGACGCCATCTTCGCCCACCCGAGCGATCCCTACACCCGGGCGCTGCTGGCGGCGGCGTTCGACATCGCGGCGCCGCCGGACGCCATCATGGCGCCCGCGGGGTGAGGCGCGCGTTTCACCGTTGCATGTTGGTCCGTGCCAGCTTGTATGGTAGGGAACATGCTCGTCGAACAGCTTAAGCTCACCAACCTGCTGAGTTTTGGTAAGAACACCGAGCCGGTAGAGCTGAGCGCGCTGAACGTCATCATCGGCCCGAACGGGTCGGGCAAGTCCAACCTCCTCGAAGCCGTCGATCTGCTGAGGAACGCGCCGGAGCAGTTCGCGACGTCCATCCGCGAGGGCGGCGGCATCCGCGACTGGCTGTGGGCATCTCGTCGGCGTCAATCGACGTGGTCCTGAAGAACCCCAAGGGGCCGACAGCCTGCGCTACGTGATGTCGTTCCGGTCTGATCGGAACGGCTCTAAGGCCTCCGCAATCTGCACCGCGTTCAGCGCTGCGCCCTTCAGCAGCTGGTCGCCGGCGACGAACAGGGCGAGCGAGCGGCCGGACGGGTCGCCGAGGTCCCGGCGGATGCGGCCCACCAGCACGTCGTCGGCGCCGGAGGCGTCGGAGGGCATGGGGAAGCGGTTGGCGGCGCGGTCGTCCACCACCCGCACGCCCGGGGCGGCTTTCAGCAGCGCACGGGCCGCTTCCGGCGACACCGCCTTGCCGAACTCCACCGTCAGCGCGATGGCGTGCGCACGCAGCACGGGGACGCGGATACAGGTGATGCCGATCGGCAGCGCCGGCAGGTCCAGGATGCGGCGGGTTTCGGCGACGACCTTCAGTTCCTCACCGTTGTAGCCGCTCTCGGCGTCCACGTCGGCGTTGTGGCTGAACAGGTTGAAGGCATATGGATGCGGCAGCACGCGCGGGGTGAACTCCTCGCCGGCGAGGTAGGCCGCGGTGGATTGCCGCAGCTCCTCCATGGCCGCCGCCCCGGCGCCGGAGGCCGCCTGGTAGGTGGCGGCATGGAGGCGGCGGATGGGATGGGCGCGGTGCAGCGGGGCCAGCACCACGGTGGCGATGGCGGCGACGCAGTTCGGGTTGGCCACGATGCCCCGATGCCCGGCCATGGCCGCCGCGTTTACCTCCGGCACCACCAGCGGCACGGCCGGGTCCATACGGAAGGCTGAGGAATTATCCACCACCAGCGCCCCGGCCTGCACGGCGAGCGGCGCATACTTCCGCGAGATGGCGGCGCCGGCGGAGAACAGGGCGACGTCCACGCCCGCGAAGCTCTCCTCCGTCAGCGGCTCGACCGCAATCTCCTGCCTGCGGAAGGAAAGGGTGCGCCCGGCCGAGCGGGGGGAGGCGAGCAGGCGCAGGGCGCGCAGCCGGAAGCCGCGGTTCTCCAGGCAACGCAGCAGCTCCACCCCGACGGCCCCGGTGGCGCCGACAATGGCGACCACGGGCGCGGATCGATCGGCGGCGACGGGGGAAAGCGAGGAGGGGATCGTATCCGGCATGGAAGTGTCTCCGTGGTCGATCCGGAAGACGGGTGCCGCGCTCCTCGACGCAAACGCCGCTTCGGTCAGACCGGCGGAGGACCGGCGCGCCCGATGCATTGGTAATCGAAGCCGGCGGCGCGCATGGCCGCCGGATCATAGACGTTGCGCAGATCGACGACGACCCGCCCGCGCATCGCCGCGGCCAGCCGTTCGGGGGCGAGGGCGCGGAACTCGTTCCATTCGGTGATGAGCACCAGCGCGTCGGCACCGTCGGCCGCATCGAGCGCATCGCGGCAGTAGGTGATTTCCCCCGGCAGAACGCCGCGCGCCTGCTCCATCCCTTCCGGATCATAGGCGCGCAGCCGGGCGCCGTCCGCCGCCAGTCGCCACAGGATCGGCAGCGAAGGGGCATCGCGCATGTCGTCGGTCTCGGGCTTGAAGGTCAGGCCCAGAACGGCGATCGTCTTGCCGCGCACCGAGCCGCCGCAGGCGGCGGTGACGCGCGTCGCCATGCCGGCCTTGCGGGCGTCGTTGACCGCGACCACGGTCTCCACCAGCCGCGCCGGAGCGCCGAAATCCTGCGCGATTTGCATCAGCGCCAGCGTATCCTTGGGAAAGCACGATCCGCCGAAGCCGGGGCCGGCGTGAAGGAATTTGCGCCCGATCCGGCCGTCGAGCCCGATCCCGCGCGCCACGCCATGAACATCGGCGCCCACCTTCTCGCACAAATCGGCGATCTCATTGATGAAAGTGACCTTCATCGCGAGAAAGGCATTGGCGGCGTATTTGGTGAGTTCCGCCGTCTCGATGGCGGCAAAGACGATCGGCGCCTCGATCAGATAGAGCGGCCGGTACAGCCGGCGCAGCACCTCGCGCGCGCGCTCGGATTCGGCGCCGATCATCACCCGGTCGGGGCGCATGAAGTCGGCGATCGCCGAGCCCTCGCGCAGGAATTCGGGGTTCGAGGCGACGTCGAATTCGAGATCGGGGCGGACATTGCGGACGATCTCGGCGATGCGCCGCCCGGTGCCTACCGGGACGGTTGATTTGGTGACGATGACCGCATAGCCGGTGAGCGCGCGCGCCACCTGCTCGGCGGCGGCGTAAACATAAGTGAGGTCGGCGTGGCCGTCGCCGCGCCGGGTCGGCGTGCCGACGGCGATGAACACCGCTTCGACCCCGGCGACGGCGCCGGCGAGGTCGGCGGTGAAGTCGAGCCGACCGGCGCGCGCGTTGACGGCCACCAGCTGATCGAGCCCCGGCTCGTAGATGGGAATGTGTCCCTCGCGCAGCGCCGCCAACCGGGCGGCGTCGGCTTCCACCACCATGACCTCGGACCCGAACTCGGCGAAGCAAGCGCCCGAGACCAGCCCGACATAGCCGCCGCCGATCATCGCGATCCGCACCTCATCCTCCGTGTTCCGGAACGCCGCGTTTTGAGCATGGACGGCACTACGGCGCCACAACGAATTATCCGGACCGCCGCCCGGCGTGCTCGTCGATGCTCGCCTGCTCGACGCGCAAGGCCGCAGCGGTCGCCGCCTCGGCGCGTCGCGCTTGCTCGCCCTCGGCGGCGGCGAGGGCGGCGCGAGCGGCGCCGAGCACGGCGCGCGCGCGCGCCGTCTCGGCCGTCGCGCGCGTGCCGGCTTCCGTTGCCGCTTGGCGACGGTCGCGCGCCCGTCGCAGCCAGCGACCGAACGCCTCCACGACCAGATCGGAGCCGTCAAGCCCGGCAGCACCCGCTTCCTCGCTGGCGATCTCCGCCTCGATGCGCGCCACCGCCTCGGCGGCCTCCGCCTCCATGGCCAGGCAGGCCCCGAGGTCGCGCATCGCCTCCTCAAGCGCTAGCCGGCGCAAGCGCAGAAGCGTCGCCAGCGGATCAGCCGCCATCGGGCGCTTCGATCGCCGCCGCCAGGCCCGCGAACGCCTCCGCACCGGTGGAGGCCTTATCGCGTCCCTGCCGCAGCACCGCCTCGATGCGCGGCGCCAAGCGGATGGCTTCGTCCACCGCCGGGTCGGCGCCCGGCCGATAGGCGCCGAGGCGGATCATGTCGGCCATCTCGGCGTGCAGCGCCAGGACCGCGCGCGCGCGCCCGACCAGCGCCGCCTGCTCGGCCGAGATCACGCCATGCGCCGCGCGCGAGAGCGAGCGCAGCACGTCGATCGCCGGATAGCGCCCGCCGTCGGCGATCCGTCGATCGAGGATCACGTGCCCGTCCAGGATGCCCCGCACCGCGTCGGCCACCGGCTCATTGTGATCGTCGCCCTCCACCAGTACCGGTGAACAGCCCGGTGATCGAGCCGGCGCGTCCGGTCCCGTCCTCAACCCCCGGCCCGGCACGCTCCAACAGGCGCGGCAGCTCGGCGAAAACGCTCGGCGGATAGCCGCGGGTCGCGGGGGGCTCGCCGGCCGAAAGGCCGATTTCGCGCAGCGCCAGGCAGAAGCGGGTGACGCTGTCCATCAGCAGCAGCACCGCCTTGCCCTGATCGCGGAAGTGCTCGGCGATCGTCATCGCGGCATAGGCGGCCTCGCGGCGAAGCAGGGGCGGCGCATCGGAGGTGGCGAGCACGACCACCGAGCGCGCCAGCCCATCGGCCAGCTCGTCCTCGATGAACTCGCGCACCTCGCGTCCGCGCTCGCCCACCAGCGCCAGCACGGCGACGTCGCAGCCGGCGTAACGGGCCAGCATTCCGAGCAGGGTGGATTTGCCGATGCCGGAGCCGGCGAACAGGCCGAGCCGCTGGCCGCGCCGGCAGGTCGCGAAGGCATCGAGCGCACGCACGCCGAGATCAAGCCGCGGCCCGAGCCGTGTCCGCGCCGTCGCCGGAGGCGGCGAGATCCGGAGCGGACGCGGAGAGCCGCCCGGCAGCGGCCCGCGTCCGTCGAGCGGGCGACCGAGCGGATCGACAACGCGGCCGAGCCACGCGTCGGCGACGGCGAGCCCGGCTCCGCCCGACGCGCAGCCGAGCCGGAACGGCGCGCGCGCGGTGCTTCCCGGGCCCAGCCCGTCGAGCGGGCCGAAGGCCATCGCCCGCGCGATCCCACCATGGAAGCCCACGATCTCGGCGGCCACTTCGCCGCCGCCGCGTGGGGCAAGCTGCAGTCGGTCGCCGACCGCCAGATGACCGGACAAACCCGCGACCTCGACCAGCAGACCCGAAAGCCCGCCGATCGCTCCCTCCAGCCGCGCCGGTGGAATGCGCCGGATCGCCGCCGCCGCGGCATCGGCCCGCTGCGAGAGAACAGTTCGTCTCATTGGGCCGCTATTTTCGAATTAAACGCCACTTGGTCGGCCTGTTCTCTATTTAACCCTGTTGCGGATCAGCAAGACCGTGGGTTGATATCTCGAAGCGGTGAAAATTCCGTTGCCGAACACACGCTATGGTGGTAATCGGCCTTTGAAGAAGCCGGAGATTGCACCCATGCGGGTCCTGATCGTGGACGACGACATCACGGTTGGGCGCGGATTGTCGCTCACCCTGAAGGCGGGAGGCGCCGTCGCCGACCTCGCCGACACCGGGGAGGAGGCGCTCGAGCTGCTGCGCCACTATGAGTACGACATCGTCATCCTCGATCTGATGCTGACCGACATGGATGGCAGCGACGTGCTGCGCCGGATGCGCGCCGCGCGCAACCACACGCCGGTCCTGGTGCTCACCGGGCTGTCGCGGCCGCAAGCCAAGGTGAAGGCATTGAGCGCCGGCGCCGACGACGTGATGACCAAGCCGTTCGACCGCGCCGAGCTGCTGGCGCGAATGCAGGCGGTGGTTCGCCGCAGCAAGGGCTTCGCGCAGCCGATTTTGCGGGTCGGCGGGCTGGAACTCAACCTCGACAGCCGCGAGGTCACGGTCGACGGCGGCGCGGTCCACCTCACCGGCAAGGAATACGCGATCCTGGAATTGCTGGTGTTGCGCAAGGGCATGGTGCTGACCAAGGAGGCGTTCCTCAACCATCTTTACGGCGGCATGGATGAACCGGAGATGAAGATCATCGACGTGTTCGTCTGCAAGCTGCGCAAAAAGCTGGCCCAGGCCGGCGGCGGCAATCTCATCGGCACCGTCTGGGGCCGCGGCTACATGGTCCGCGACCCGGTCCCGGTGGAGGCAACCCGCCCCGCCGCGCTCGCCACCGCGGGGGCGCTGACCGCGGCGTAGGGCCGGCGCCTTTTCCGAACAGGATTGATGCGGAACAGCCATGAAACTGCCGGCAACCGCATCCCTCGGCCTGACGGCTCTGGTTCTGGGCGGATGTAGCCGGCAGGTTCCGCTGGCTTATGTATCGCGAGAGCTTCCGGCAGCATGGAAACGCGCCATTACCCGGCATCGGTGGAATGTAAGTCGCGCCGCCAAGGGGCGGCTCGCGATGACGGAATTGGCGGATGCGTTTCGCCGTCCAATGATCCCGGGTACTACTCCTGACCTCCTCCCGCAATTCGCCCGCCCAGCGCGCGATAGCGGGCTAGACGCCGCGTGCAGGTCTCCGTCAAAGCCGGGTCGGGGGTGATCGTCTCGGCGCGGGCGGGCGGGGTGCAGACCGCTTCCGGGGCCTCGGCCCGGGCCGCCATGCGCGCCAGCCGCGCGGCGCCGAATGCCGCCCCGTGCTCGCCGGCCGCCAGCCGATGCAGCGGAATGCCGAGCGCGGCGGCGACAATTGCGATCCAGGCGCGCGAGCGCGAGCCGCCGCCGATCACATAAGCGGAATCGATCCGCGTGCCCGAGGCGGCGAGGGCGTCGAAACAGTCGCGCAACGAGAACGCGACGCCCTCCAGCACCGCCAGGGTCAGGGCGGCGCGATCGGTCTGGTGCGACAGGCCGGCGAACGCGCCGCGGATCGCGCCGTCGTTGTGCGGGGTCCGCTCGCCGCCGAGATAGGGCAGAAACACGACCGGGCTCGGATGTCGTGCATCCATCTCGGCGAGCAGCTCGCTCTCGTCGCGACCCGTGACGCCGGCCCACCACGCCAGCGAGGCGGCGGCCGAGAGCGTGACGCCCATCTGGTGCCAAGTGCCGGGCAGCGCATGGCAGAAGGCGTGCACGGCGGCTTGCGGATAGGGCCTGAAGCGGTCGGTGACGGCGAACAGCACGCCGGACGTGCCGAGCGAGACGAAGGCATCGCCGGGGCGGATCGCCGACAGACCCACCGCGCCCGCCGCGTTGTCGCCGGCCCCGGCGGCGAGGATCGGCGGGCGTGCCATGCCCCAGCGCGCGGCAAGCCCGGGGTGCAGCGTTCCGGCCGGGGCGTTGCCCTCAACCAGTCGCGGCATGGCCGCGCGCGTCAGCCCGGTTGCCGCGAGCGCAGCGTCCGACCAGTCGCGCGCGCCGACATCGAGCCAGAGCGTGCCGGAGGCGTCCGACATCTCCTCGATCATCTCGCCGCTCATCCGGTAGCGCAGCCACGCCTTCGGCAGCAGCACGGTGCGCAACCGGGCGAACGCCTCCGGCTCATGGCGGCGGACCCAGAGCAGCTTGGGGGCGGTAAAGCCGGGCATCGCGAGATTGCCGGTCACCTCGCGCAAGCCCGGAAATGCCGCCTCCAGCTCGGCACACTCGGCGACGGCGCGGACGTCGTTCCACAGGATCGCCGGGCGTAGCACCGCACCCCGGGCGTCCAGCAGCACCGCGCCATGCATCTGGCCCGCAAGGCCAATGCCCTCCACGGCGGCGAGCGCACGCGGCATGATCGCGGCCGAGCGCGTCCATCGCGTCCAGCATCGCCCGCCACCAGGCTTCCGGACATTGCTCGCTGTGGCCCGGCGCCGGGCGGAGCACCGACAACGGCACGGTCGCGCTGGCGAGCACCGTCTGTGCGCCGTCCACCAGCAGCGCCTTGACCGTGGAGGTACCGAAATCGAGGCCGAGGAACACCCGCGATCAGGCGGCCAGCGGGTGCCTGGCGAGATGCGGAAACGCCTGGCCGGCCCGATCGAACAAATGGCAGGCGGCGGTTTCGACCGCGAAGCGGACGCGCTCATGCGCGCGGGTCGTATCGTCGCCCTCGGTCTGCACCGTGATCGGGTGATCGCCCTCGGCGGTCACATGCAGCAGCGTAAGCCCGCCCAGCCGCTCCACCAGCCTGACCTCGCCGCCGATGGGGCCGGCGGGATCGACATGCAGCGCCTCCGGCCGGATGCCCAATGTCACTTCGTCGCCGGCACGCGCCGTGCCGACCGAGGCCGGTACAGCGAGTTGCGCACCGGTGGGCAAGCCGACGGTGGTGCCGGATGCACCCGCTTCGACGACCCGCGCCGGCAACAGGTTCATGCGCGGCGAGCCGATGAAGCCGGCGACAAACAGGTTTGCGGGATGATGGTAGAGTTCCAGCGGCGAACCGACCTGCTCGACTATTCCGGCTTGCAGCACCACGATCTTGTCGGCCATCGTCATCGCCTCGATCTGGTCGTGCGTGACATAGATCATGGTCGCGTTCAGCTCCTCGTGCAGACGCGACAGCTCGATCCGCATCTGTCCGCGCAGCGCCGCATCGAGATTGGACAGCGGTTCGTCGAACAAAAACACCTTGGGCTCGCGCACGATGGCGCGCCCGATCGCGACGCGCTGCCGCTGGCCGCCCGACAAATCCTTGGGCTGGCGCTCCAGATACGGCTCCAGTTGCAGGATACGGGCAGCCTCGTTCACCTTGCGGTTCCGCTCGGCTTTGGGCACCCGCGCCAGCCGCAGCGCAAATCCCATGTTCTGCCGCACCGTCATGTGCGGGTAGAGCGCGTAGGACTGGAACACCATCGCCAGGCCGCGATCGGCGGGGCCGACTTCGTTCACCCGCTTGCCGTCGATCTTGAGCTCGCCGGCGGTGATATGCTCGAGTCCCGCAACCATGCGCAGCAGGGTCGATTTGCCGCAGCCGGACGGACCCACGAACACCACCAGCTCGCGATCGGCGATGTCGAGGTTGACGCCCTTGATGACCTCGGCCGGTCCATAGCTCTTGCGCAGGTCGCGAAGCGTCAGCGTTGCCATGCCGGGGCTCCTATTTGACGGCGCCGAAGGTGAGGCCGCTCACGAGTTGGCGCTGGCTGAACCAGCCGAACACCAGGATCGGCGCCACCGCCATCGTCGAGGCCGCCGACAGCTTGGCGAAGAACAGCCCCTCGGGACTCGAGAACGAGGCGATGAAGGCGGTCAGCGGCGCCGCCCCGGCCGAGGTCAGGTTGAGGCTCCAGAACGCCTCGTTCCAGCACAGGATCAACGACAGCAGCCCGGTGGAGGCGACGCCCGGCAGGGTCAGCGGCAGCAGCAGGTGCCACAATTCGCTCCAGGTTCGCGCGCCGTCCATGCGGCCGGCCTCGAGGATGTCGTTCGGCACCTCCTTGTAGAAGGTGAACAGCATCCACACCACGATCGGCAGGTTCATCAGCGTGTAGATGATGACCAGCCCGATGCGGGTGTCGAGCAGCCCGCCGTTGCGGAACAACAGGTAGATCGGCACCAGCACGCCCACCGACGGCAGCATCTTGGTGGACAGCATCCACAGCAAGGTGCCGCGGGTGCGCTCGGTCGGGTGGAACGCCATCGCATAGGCGGCCGGGATCGCGAATGCCAGCGCCGCCGCCGTGCCGCCGAACGAAACCGCGACGCTGTTGAGCGCGAACAGCGGATAGTTGGCGCGCGACCACACCTCGGCATAGGAGGCGAGCGTCGGCGAGAACCCGACCCCGGGGATGATCGCGTCGGCCTCGGACTTGAAGCTGGTCAGAACCATCCACGCGATCGGGAAGAACAGGATCAGCGCCGCCAGCCATCCGATGATGGTCGTGAGCACGCGCTGCGAGAGGGTCTTCTCCACGGCTTAGACCTCCAGCCGCCGGGCGATGCTGCGCACCAGGAAGACGGCGACGATGTTGGCCAGGATGATCGCCACCACGCCGCCGGCCGAGGCGCCGCCGATGTCGTATTGCAGCAGCGCGCGGGCGTAGATCAGGAAGGCCAGATTGGTGCTGGCGTTGCCGGGGCCGCCGGAGGTGGTGACGAAGATTTCCGCGAATATCGACAGCAGGAAGATGGTCTCGATCATCACCACCACGCTGATCGCGCGCGACAGATGCGGCAGGGTGATGAAGAAGAACTGCGCGATCGGGCCGGCGCCGTCCATGCGCGCCGCCTCCCGCTGCTCGTGGTCGAGCGACTGCACGGCGGTAAGCAGGATCAACAGCGCGAACGGCAGCCACTCCCACGACACGATGGCGATCACCGAGCCCAGCGGGAATTGCGCGAACCAGTCCACCGGCTGCGCCCCGAAGCCCCGCGCCAGCGCGCCGAGCACGCCGTAGATCGGGTGCATCAGCAGGTTCTTCCAGATCAGCGCGCTCACCGTGGGCATGACGAAGAACGGCGAGATCGCCAGCACGCGGGCGATATTGCGCCCCGGGAAGGGCTGGTCGAACAGCACCGCCAGCAACGTGCCGAGGCCCACCGTGATCACCAGAACGGCGACCACCAGCACCAGCGTGTTGCGCAGGGAGACCAGGAAATCCGGGTCGGTGACGAGGAACTGATAGTTGTCGATGCCGGCGAAGCCGCTGATGCGTCGGGTCGATCAGGTTGTAGCGCTCGAAGGAGAACCAGAGCGTCATCACCAGCGGGACGATCATCCACGCCAGCAGCACCAGCACCGACGGCATCACCAGCAACGTGCCGACCCGACGCGGCGGGCCGGCTGCCGCTTCGTCCTCGCGCGTGACGGTGACGGACACGGCCGCCGCCTACTTCTTCGGATATCCGGCCTGGCGCATGGTCCGCGCGGTCGCCGACTGCGCCGCCTTCAGCGCCTGATCCACGGTGCTTTGCCCGGTCAGCGTGGCGGCGATGGTCTGGCCGACCTGCGTGCCGATGCCCTGAAACTCGGGAATCGCCACGAATTGCGCGCCGGTGTACGGCCGCGGCTCCTTCGTCTGCCCGTTCGGGTTGGCGACGTCGATCGCCTTCAGCACGAAGGCCGCGAACGGCGCCGCCTGCTGGTAGTTGGGGTTGTCATAAGTGGACTGGCGTGTTCCCGGCGGCACCGAGACCCAGCCGTTCGCTTTCGCAACCAGCTCGATGTATTCCTTCGACGTCGCCCAGGTGATGAAGGTGCGCGCCGCGTCCTGCTGCTTCGACGAGACCGGAATCGCCAGGTTCCAGCTCCACAGCCAGGTCGGCGCGCCCTTGAAGCTGCCGGTCGGCATCGCCGCGAATCCGACCTTGTCGGCGACGCTCGATTGCTTCTTGTCGAACAGCAGGCCGCCGGCGACGGTGGCGTCGATCCACATGCCGCAATGGCCGCTCGCGAACAGCGCCAGGTTCTCGTTGAAGCCGTTCGACGTCGCGCCGGGCGGGCCGTCGGCCTTCAAGATATTGTCGTAGTACGTCAGCGCGGTGTGCCACGGCGGGGTGTCGATCGTCGGCTGCCACTGCATGTTGAACCACTCGCCGCCATCGGCATTCACCAGCGAGGTGACATACGCCATGTTCTCGCCCCAGCCCGGCTTGCCGCGCAGGCACATGCCGTAGATCTGGTGCGCCTTGTCGTTGATCTTGTCGGCGAAGCCGCGGATTTCGTCGTAGGTCGGCGCCTCCGGCATCTTCAGCCCGGCCTTGGCGAACAGGTCGGTGCGGTAATAGGTCATCGCGCTTTCGCCGTAGAACGGCAGGCCGTAGAGCTTGCCGTTATAGGTGAGCCCCTCGCGCACCGGCTTCAGCAGATCATTGACGTCGTAGGCGGCCGGCAGGTTGTCCATCGGTTGCAGCCAGCCCTGCTTGGCCCAGATCGGCACCTCGTAGTTGCCGATCGTCATGATGTCGAACTGGCCGGCCTGGGTCGCGATGTCGGTGGTGACGCGCTGGCGCAGCACGTTCTCCTCCAGCACTACCCAGCGCAGGTGGATATCCGGGTGCTGCTGCTCGAATTGCGACGAGAGCTTCTGCATCACGATCATGTCGCCGTTGTTGACGGTGGCGATGGTGATCGTCGCGTCGGCGCGCGCCGCGCCGGTCCCGAGACTTGTGGAAAGCAGGGCGGCGGTGGCGAGCGTGGTCCGCAGGCCGCCTCGGATACGATGGGTAATGGCACGTCTCCCCCGAACGATTTTGCGATGCGCGTTGCGACGACCGTCCCATCATCGTGCGAAACCGTCAATCGGCGGTCGCCTAAAAATCGAGCGTGCGTGATGCGGCCGCCACCGTCTCCCGGCTGCCCTGCTCGTAAAGCGAAGCGAGCCATCTTCCGACCGGCTCGACGAGGCGCGGATCGGCGCCGGTGTCGCCGAAAAGCTCGCTGATGCCGAGCAGCGGGCGCGGATCGGCCCCGCCCTCGCGCGCCCTCTCCCGCAGCAGCGGCGCGAGCGGATGGCGAATATCGATCGGCCGGCCCTGCTCATCCTCGCCGCGCACCCGCCGCAGCCAGGCGGCCAGAGCGAGCGCCAGCAGATCGACCGATTGCGCCGGCGCGCAGCCGGTCGCGAATCGGGTCCACCAGCACATTGAGCGGGGCGTCGGTGTTCACCCGCTCCACCGTGTCCCTGATCGCGGGATTGGCGAAGCGCCGGATCAGCGTTGCCTTGTAGTCGGCGAGGTCGATCCCCGGCACCGGCGGCAACGTCGGCCCGGTCTCGCGATCCATCAGCGCCGCTATGTAGCGGGCGAGAACCGGGTCCGCCATGGCCTCGTCGATGGTGACATGGCCCGCCAGTCGCCCTAACCCGGCCACCGCGAGGTGGCTCGCGTTGAGCAGCCGCAGCTTCATGAACTCATAGGGCGCGACGTCAGCGACGAATTGCGCGCCCACCTCCTCCCAGGCCGGACGGCCGGCGGGAAAGCGGTCCTCGATCACCCATTGCGTGAAAGTCTCGGAAAACACCGGCCAGCGATCCGCGATGCCGTAGCGCTCGGCGAGCATCGTCACGTCAGCATCCGCCGTCACCGGCGTGATGCGGTCCACCATCGTGCTCGGGAAGCTTGCGTGTTCCGCGATCCACGCCGCCAGCTCCGGATCGCGCAGGCGGGCCAAGGCCAGACATGCCTCGCGCAGCACCTCGCCATTGCGCTGTATGTTGTCGCAGCTCAGCGCGGTGAACGGGCGTCCTCCGGGGCGGCGCCGGCGACAGGCTTCGACCACGATGCCGATCGCGCTCGAAGGCCGCTCGGGATGGGCGAGGTCGGCGCGGATCAGCGCATTCTCCGCGTCGAGCCGCTTGGTGGCGCGGTTCAGGCAGTAACCGTGCTCCGTCACCGTCAGGCTGACGATGCGAATCTCCGGCCGGTCGATCGCATCCAGCAGGGCGGCGCTGCTCTCGGCCGCAAACACCACGTCGGCGAGCGAGCCGATCACGCTCACGGTCTCTTCCCCGAGGCTCCGCTCCACCAGCGTATAGAGGTTGTCCTGCGGCGCCAGGCTGTCCTGCATCCGCCGGTCGGCGGGCAGCAGGCCGGCGCCGATGATGCCCCAGCCGAGCGCATCCGGGCGCGTCTGCATCAGATCGTGCGTATAGCGAGCCATGTGGGCGCGGTGAAACCCGCCCAAGCCGAGATGCACGATGCCCGCGCTCACGCGAGCGGGATCGTAGCGAGGCACGCGTACCGGCGGTCGCAGACGGGAGAGATTGGCGCGGTCGAGCTGAACCGGCATGACACTCCTCTTATTCCGGCACGGCGTCTCCGAACCGCGCCACAAGGTCGGACAGATGCCCGATCTCCTCAAGCCGCAACCCTTCGGGCGCCGCCGGCTTGCGCCCGCCGCGCGCAACGCGACGCGGCAGGCAAGCGAGATCGAAGCCGAGCTTGGCCGCTTCCTTGAGCCGCGCCTCGGCCTGCGCGACCTGGCGAATTTCGCCCGATAGCCCGACCTCGCCGAAATAGACCGCCCCGGCGCTGGTCGGCCGGTTGGTCGCGGCGGACGCCAGCGCCGCGGCGACCGCCAGATCGGCGGCCGGCTCGTTCACGCGCAAGCCGCCGGCCACGTTCAGATAGACGTCCGAACCCGCGAGCCGCAGCCCGCACCGTGTTTCCAGGACTGCGAGCAGCATCGCCAACCGTCCGCCGTCCCAGCCGATCACCGCCCGTCGCGGCGCCCCGCCCGGATTGGGGGCGAGCAGCGCCTGCACTTCGAGCAGCACCGGACGCGTTCCCTCGAGGCCCGCGAACACCGCGCTGCCGGCGATGTTGCCGCGCCGTTCGGCGAGGAACAGGGCCGACGGGTTGGGGACTTCCGCCAGGCCCTGCTCGGTCATCTCGAACACGCCGATCTCGTCGGTGGCGCCGAAGCGGTTCTTGACCGCGCGCAGGATACGGAATTGGTGGCCGCGCTCGCCCTCGAAGTAGAGCACGGCATCGACCATGTGCTCGAGCACGCGCGGGCCGGCGATGGCGCCGTCCTTGGTGACGTGGCCCACCAGCACCAGCGCGAAGCCGCGCGACTTGGCGAGCCGGATCAGCTCGAATGCCGCCGCCCGCACCTGGCTTACGGTTCCCGGAGCGCTGTCGATGCTGTCGAGCCACATGGTCTGGATCGAGTTCGATCACCACCAGGGCGGCGGGCTCGCGCTCTAGGCTCGCCGCGATGTCGCGAAGGTTCACCGCGGTGGCGAGACCGATCGGGGCGTCGGCGACGCCGAGCCGGCGCGCCCGGAGCCGCACCTGCTCGATCGATTCCTCGCCCGAGACGTAGAGCACGGGCGCGCCGGTCGCGGCGAGGCGCGCCGCCGCCTGCAACAGCAGGGTGGATTTGCCGATGCCCGGATCGCCGCCGACCAGCACCGCGGAGGCGGCCACCAGTCCGCCACCCAGCACGCGGTCCAATTCGCCAATCGCGGTGGGCGTGCGCGGCGGCGGCGCGGCGGTGCCGGCGAGCGGCACGAAGCCGAGCGGGCGACCCGATTTGCCGGCCGTGCGCGGACCCTGGTCCGCCTCCTCGGCAATGGTGTTCCAGCCGCCGCAAGCCTCGCAGCGGCCGGCCCATTTCGAGTGAACGGCGCCGCAGGCTTGGCAGACGAAGCGGGCGGCCTTGGCCACTATCGAATGATGATCTCGACGCGGCGGTTCTGCGGTGCGCGCGTGTTCTGCTCGGTGCGCAACAACAGATGCGTCTCGCCGAAGCCGCGGATGGTGATCGCCTCGCGCGGCACCCCGTCGCGCACCAGCTCGGCGGCGACACTCTCCGCCCGGCGCACCGACAGACGCCTGATTATAGCGCGCCGAGCCGGAAGTGTCGGTGTAGCCGTTGACCATGATGCGCGTGATCTGGACCTGTCGCGAAGCCTCGGCGGCGGTGCGGATGATCTGCCGCGCACGATCAGAGAGCGTCGCCTTGTCCCACTCGAAGAACACGAGATAGGTGCGCGCCGCCGCCGGCGCGGGCGCGGCGACGGGCGCGGGCGCGGGCGGGGCCGGTGCGGCCGGCGGGGCGACGCTGAAGGCGTAACGCAGGCCGAGCGTGAAGCTATGATTGAGCTGCGGTCCCACCGAGACGTGGATCGGCACTGCGCCCAGCGGCGTGGCGACACTGGTATTGTATTGCTCGCCCGCGGTGACGTTCAGGAACCGATACTGGGCGGTCAATGAAAGACCCGGCACATCGGGAACCGGAAATGCGAGGCCGACAATGGCCTGATAGGCAAACTTGCCCGAATGGGTGAGGTCGTTCCAGATGTAGCCTACCCCGGCGCCCAGATACGGGAAGACATAGCGGCTGCGGATGTCGAAATCATAGAGCCCGTTCGCCATGAAGCCATAGCGGATCACATTCCCCGAGGCGGTCGGCAGGGTGCCGGCGAAGCCGGTCGGAACCGGCCGGCCGAGCACGGTCGCGGGAGATCGTGATCTGCGGCGAGCGGATGCCGTTGCGCAGGAAATCGCCCTCGGCTTCGATGCGCCAGCCGCTGCCGAAGCCGTAGCCGATGCTGCCCAGCGCGGCCAGACCGTTGCTCCGGGCGAGGCTTAGAGACGAGCCGCCGACCCCGGGCACGCTGGGGTCGATCCGGATGCTCTGTTGGAGATCGTAGCCGGCGCCGCCGCCGACATAGAGGCCGGAGATGGGTTGCGCGCGCGCGGTCTCCGGGGCGGCGAGCGGAGCGGCGAGCAGCGACAACGCAAGCAGGACGGCGCGAAGGCGCATGGGCGGTCTCCATCAAGGCGCAAACCGGCGCCGGAAGCAAACGGGGCGCCTTTCGGCGCCCCGTCGCGACGTTCGGATGCCGGGCCGCCCGTCAGCGGATGATGATCTCGACGCGCCGGTTCTGCGGCTCGCGCACGCCGTTGGCGGTCGGCACCAACAGATGCGTCTCGCCGAAGCCGCGGATCGCGATGACGTTGCGCGGCACGCCGTCGCGCACCAGCTCGGCGGCGACGTTCTCGGCACGGCGGATCGACAGACCCTGGTTGTAGCGCGCCGTGCCGGAGGTGTCGGTGTAGCCGTTGACCTCGAGCTGCGTGTATTGCACGCGGCGCGAATTCTCGGCCGCCTCGCGGATGATCATCCGCGCCCGGTCGGTAAGCGTCGCCTTGTCCCAATCGAAGAACACGAGATAGGAGCGTGCCGGAGCCGGAGCCGGAGCGGCGATCGGGGCCGGGGCCGGCGGCGGGGCCGGCGGCGTCACGCCGAAGGTGTAGCGGAAGCCCACCAGCAGGGCATGGTTGAAGTCGTTGCCGAGCTTGATCCTGCCGGTGGCGATGGGCACCCCGGTCGCCGAGAACGCCGCCGTGTCGAAGTTACGCGAGAGCTGGCCCATGAACCGATACTCGATCGTAAGCGCGAGACCGGTGTAGCCGAGCGGGACGGCGGTTCCGAGGATCGCCTGGTAGGCGAAGGCGCCGCGCCGGTCATTTGAGGTGAGCGAGGGGCCGCCGGGCGAGTAGATTCTCAAATTGGAGAGGCGATCCCACTGATAGCCGGCGCCGACGCCGACATAAGGGCGCGGCATAGGGAATATACGGCGAGAGGTC
Organism: uncultured Pseudomonadota bacterium; assembly: GCA_963762525.1. Classification (GTDB taxonomy): domain Bacteria; phylum Pseudomonadota; class Alphaproteobacteria; order Acetobacterales; family Acetobacteraceae; genus DATFDN01. The sequence continues at coordinate 253,418 of CAVXKT010000004.1, read as the reverse complement.
GAACACGACGTTGACCATCGGGCCGTATTTCTTCTCGTTGCCGCCGGCGGCGGCGGGCGGGCCGCCCCGAAGCTGAGTTGAATTTGTTGTTCCGGATGTCGCCTTCCACCTGCAGGCTGAGGCCGCTGCCGAGTTCGTAGCCGAGATAGCCGAGCGCCACCGGACCGATCGAGGAGCGCAGCTGGGTTCCGGTATCGACCCCGCCGAAGGTCGAGATCTTCTCTTGCTGCAGGTAGTTGGCGCCGACGCCGGCACCGACATAGAACCCGGCCAGGGACGGGGTCTGCGCACGGGCGGCCATCGGCAGCGCCAGCACGGTGGCAGCCAGGAGCGTACTCCGAAGCTTCATATCCGTTCTCTCCTCGTTGTCGTTCCGCGCCGGCGGGCACGGGACACGCCGTGGCCCGGTAGAACCGCTCGTGCGATGCGAGAACCATAGCGGCGGTTTCGGAATAAAACGAGGGGGCCGAACGTGGTTTGGGCATCGATGTTGCCCGCCTGCAACAGCGATCGGGCGCGCCGGCAACAGCCCGAAACCGGTTCGCAAAGCGGGCGGAAGAGAGCAGGAGTTGAACCTGCCCGGAGCCGCGCGGCGGCCCCAACCGGGTTTGAAGTCCGGCCGACCCACCGGGGCCGCTTCTCCTCCGCCGCCACTATCCGCGCGCGTCGTTCGACCCGCAATCAGGCCGCGAGCATCGTCACCAAAGCCGCCTCATCGGCCGATTCCAGGCACCGGCAGTCGAGCCATAGCCGGGCATCGGTAATGCGCCCGATCACCGGGCGCGGAAGTGCGCGCAACTCGGTGGCGAGCGAATCAAGGCCCGACCCGCCCAGGGTGATGGCGAACGATTCCAACAGCTCGACCGGCAGGGCGCCCGATCCGATCTGGCTTCGGCAAGGCTCGATCCCGACCGGACGGTCCGGCCAGCGCGCGCTGACGAGCGGCAGCATTCGCAGCGCCGTCGCGCGGATGTCATCAGCGGCGCGGCTGAGCAGACGCAGCGTCGGCAGGCGTTCCACCAGCCGCTCCAGGTTGAGATAGAGCCGCAAGACGGTCTCCAGCGCCGCCAGCCGCCCCTTGTCCAGGCGCAGCGCTCGCTTCATCGGATTGGCGTTCAGCTTGGCGATCAACACAAGGCGACCGACGATCAGCCCGGCCTGCGGACCGCCGAGCAGCTTATCGCCGGAGAATGTGACCAGATCGGCGCCGGCAGTCACGGCCGCGGCGACCGTCGGCTCGGCCGGCAAGCCGAAGCGGGCGAGATCGATCAGGCAGCCGCTGCCGAGATCGTCGATCAGCGGCAGGCCCGCATCGTGCGCGATCGCCGCCAGGCGGGCGGGCGGCACGGCGGCGGTGAAACCCTCGATCCGGTAGTTGGAGGGATGCACGCGCATCAGCGCCGCCGTGCCCGGTCCGATGGCGTCGGCGAAGTCGCGCTCGCGGGTGCGGTTGGTGGTGCCCACCTCGCGCAGAATGGCGCCGGCGCGCGCCATGATCTCCGGCATCCGGAAGGCGCCGCCGATCTCCACCAGCTCGCCGCGCGAGACCGCGACTTCGCGCCCCGCCGCCAGCGTGTTGAGCACCAGCAGCACGGCGGCGGCGTTGTTGTTGACGACCGTCGCATCTTCGGCGCCGGTGAGCTCGCGCAGCAATCGGCGCACATGATCGTCGCGCTCGCCGCGCCGGCCGGTGGCGAGGTCGAATTCCAGCGTCGTTGCATTCGCCATCGCCTCGGCGGCGGCGGCGGCGGCCTCCGGCGGCAGCGGGGCGCGGCCGAGATTGGTGTGCAGCACGGTGCCGGTGAGATTGAACACCGGGCGCTGCGAGGGCGCACACAGCGCCGCCAGCGCATCCGCCGCCGCGTCGAGGATGGCGGATGGCGGGGCAGGGGCGGGGGTCGGGCGGCCATTGGCGCGGCGCGCATCCAGTTCGGCGCGCAAGGCCGCGAGGGTGGCCGCCCGGCCAAAGCGTTCGAGCAGCACCGCGGCGGCGGGCAGGCGCAGGATCGCGTCGACCGAGGGGAGCGGACCGGATCGGGGCATGAAAACGCCGCTATTTCGGGCATCCAAGGACCGAGAACCTGCTCCTCCGTGCAGGTGATGGCAGCCGCGTCGGTTCGTGGTGCTTCCCCATGCTCGGCGAGGCTCTCGTTGACCAGGCTTCGCGCCTTTTCGGTCTGGCGAGCGATGATGGCCGGTATCTCGCGCCGCAAGCTGGGGCTTTCGTCCAGAACGTCCCCGATCTCCGCGCGGGCGCGCCGGACCGTATCCGCCCAGCCGGCGCGCGGCTCCGCGGTGGGCGACGCCTGGAGCTTCATCAGGTGCTCGATGATGGTGCGGATATGGCTTGCCAATGCGCGGCGTTCGGAAGCGCCCAAGCTCTCGATCTCCTCGGCGACGTTCTCCCAATCGACCGGCGCGTTGTTGCCCGCCCGCCCGGCCGCGCGCAGCGCCGCCGCCTGCTCGGCGGACCACAGCACGAGGTCGGCGCGGTAGAGATGTCCCATTGCCCGATACCTTCACGGCCCCTCCCAAGAGGGGGAACGAACCGCCCGGGATCCCCTCCCCTTGCGGGAGGGGATGGCGGCGACGCCGAGTGATCGAGGTCTAAGCGATGACCATCCCCGCCGACACCGCGACTCGACGAGATCGACATGTACGGCCGCCCGGCGCCGCTACGCCGAGGAATTGCGCTTTGTGGCGAATGTGCGCACCCCGGCGGTGGTGGAAGCGTTCGCGGCGGTGCCGCGGGAGCGGTTCGTGGGGCCCGGACCGTGGCGCGTGCGGAGCCCGATGAGCGGGATGGCCTATTGGACCACCGACGATGCCGACCCGCGCCACGTCTATCATGACGTCCTGATCGCCCTCGACGAGGCGCGCGCGCTCAACAACGGCCAGCCCAGCCTTTGGGCTTCCTTGTTCGACGAGGTGACGCCGAACACCGGCGACAGCGTGCTGCACCTGGGATGCGGCAGCGGCTACTACAGCGCGATCCTCGCCGAACTCGTGGGCCGCGCACGGTCGCGTGACGGCGATCGAGATCGACGCCAAACTGGCCGCCCGGGCGCGCGCCGCGCTCGCTCCCTGGCCGCGGGTCGAAGTAATCGAGGCCGACGGGTCGCAATACGAGCCCGAGCCGGCCGACATGATCGTGGCGAGCGCGGGTGCGACGCATCCGCCGCCGCTCTGGCTGCGATCGCTGAAGCCGGGCGGGCGGCTCTTGTTTCCGCTGACCGCCGAGAAGCGCGGCGGCGCGATGCTGCTGCTGACCCACCCGGGGGGCGAGGCAATCGGCGCCCGCTTTATCCGACCGGTGGGTTTCATCGAGTTCGCCGGCGCCCGCGATCCGGCTGTCAGTGCGCGCCTGCAAGCCGCCTTCGGGCGCGGCGACGGCGACACCGTGCGCTCGCTCCGCCGCGACGCGCACGCGCCTGATGCAAGCTGCTGGCTGCATGAAGACGGCTGGTGCCTCTCCCGCGGCGAGCCGATGGCCGGCGGAAACCCGGCACCGTGACGGTCGCGTTCGTCGGCGATGTCCATCAGCGCTGGGACCTGATCGAGGCGGGGCTGGCGGCCCTGCCGGCGCCGCCCCGCTTCGCGGTGCTGTTGGGCGACATGCAGTGCGATCGGCCGCTGGATGCGCTCGCCGCGCCGCTGCTGCGCCGGGGCATCGCGGTCTTCTGGATCTTCGGCAATCACGACAATGACGGCGGGCCGGAGATGTGGGCCAACCTTACCGACCGGGCGCGCAACCCGCACACGGCACGAGGCGCCCTGCATGGGCGCGTGGCCGATATCGGCGGCCTGCGCATCGCCGGTCTCGGCGGCACCTTCCGTCCGCGCGTGTGGGACCCGCCGGAGCCGGCTCGGCTGCACGCGCGCAGCGAGCTTGCGGACGACCTCGCCGCAATGTCCGGGCATTGGCCGGAGGAGCACCGCGCCGCCCTCGCCCACTCGCTCGGCGCCGCCGCCATCTGGCCCGAGGACGTCGAGCGCCTGTCGCGCCGACGCGCCGACATCCTGGTGACGCACGAGGCGCCGGAGAGCCATCCGGCGGGCAATGCGGTGCTCGGCAAGCTCGCTCGGATGATGGGCGCGCGGCTGCTGATCCACGGCCACCATCACGTCAACTATCGCGCCCTCGGCCCCGGCGATCTCGCCGTGTTGGGGGTGGCGTCGGCACGGGGAGTTCTCCAGGATGGCACGCCGCTTTGGCCGGGCGAGCCACCGCGACCGATGGGACGGCTGGCGCCGGGGTGGCGCGCCACCGACTGAACCGAGGGAACCGGGTGGACGACGTCCTGATCGAGAACGTCATGAACGCCCTCGCGGCCGGCCTGATCGTCGGCTGCCTTTATGGCCTGATGTGCATCGGACTCGGGCTGATCTTCGGCGTCATGAAGATCGTCAACTTCGCCCAAGGCGAGTTGCTGATGCTCGGCATGTTCGCGACCTTCTATATGGTGGCCGGGATGGGCGGGCTCGGCGAGGCGGCGCCGTTCGTGGCGGCCGTGCTGTCGTTTCCGATCCTGTTCGTCGGCGGCGCCGCGCTGCATCGCTTCCTGATCGGGCGCGTCTCGGGACTGCGCACGCGCGGCCTTCTCGACGAGGGGCATTTCGGCCAGCTCATCGTCACTCTCGGGGTGTCGCTGATCTTGCAGAATGCCGGGCAGATCGTGTTCGGATCGACCCCGCGCACCGTGCTCACGCCGCTCGCCTCGCGCGCCTTCATCGTCGGGCCGGTGATCGGCGACGCCACCCTGTTTCTGAACCAGGCGAAGATCGTCGCCTGTGTCGTCTCCATCGTGGTGGCGATCGCCTTGTGGCTGCTGATGGAGCGCACGCGGCTCGGCAAGTCGCTGCGCGCGGCGGCCGATAATCCCACCGCGGCGACCTATATGGGCATCGACGTCGATCGCGCTTATCGCATCGCCTTCGGGCTCGGGGCGGGGCTCACCGCCGTCGCCGGCGGGCTGATGGCGACCTATCTCTCGTTCACCCCGTTCATCGGCCTCGACTACGTCATCATCATGTATTCGGGCGTCGTGCTCGGCGGCATGGGCAGCATCCTTGGCGCCTTCTGGGGCGGCCTCACGGTCGGCTTCGTGCAGCAGGGATCGGCGCTGGTGCTGCCGCCGCAATTGCAGAATGCGGCGATCTTCGTGGTATTCCTGCTGATCGTCACCTTGCGCCCGGAGGGCTTCTTCGGCCGCTCGGCGGAGCGGGCGTGAGGGACGGCGCCGCGCCGCGCATCCGCCGCGACGCCGTCGCGCTCGCGGTGCTGGCGGCGGCCTGGCTCGCGCTCGCCGCGTCGGTGCGCAACAGCTACTACCAGTTGATCCTGACCCTGGTGCCGATCTGGGCGGTGATGGGATTGGCCTGGAACCTGATCTCCGGCTACTCCGGCCTGGTCTCGTTCGGGCATGCATCGTTCTTCGGCGTCGGCGCCTACACCGTCACCTTGGCGCTGGTCTATTGGGGCCTGACGCCGTGGCTCGGCATTCCGCTGGGGATGGCGGCCGGTGGGCTCGCGGCGATCCTGATCGGCTTTCCCACCTTCCGGCTGCGCGGCCACTACTTCGCGCTGGCCATGCTCGCCTACCCGCTGGCGATGCTCTACGTGTTCGAATACATGGGCTTCCAGGAGGTGCCGCTGCCGATGCATCGCGCGCATCCGGCGGCGTTCCTGCAATTCACCGACCCGCGCCTCTACACGGTGGTCGCCGTCGGCCTGCTGGTGGCGGCGATGACGGTTTCGATGCTGGTGGAAAACGCCCGCTTCGGGCTCGCGCTGCTGGCGATCCGGCAGAACGAACTGGCGGCCGAGGCGGCGGGCCTCGACACCTGGCGCTGGAAGATGCGCGCCCTGGTCGCCAGCGGCGCCATGGCCGCCGCCGCCGGCGGGCTCTATGCCTGCGTGCTGCTGATCGTCACACCCGATAGCGTGTTCGGGCTGATCGTCTCGGCGCAGGCGCTGGTGGTGACGCTGTTCGGCGGCGTCGGCTCGATCTGGGGGCCGGTGATCGGCGCCGCCATCCTGATCCCGCTCGCCGAGTCGCTGAACGCAAGACTGGGCAGCCTGCTGCCGGGCATTCAGGGCGTGGTGTATGGCGTCGCCATCATCGTCATCATGCTGCTCGCCCCCGAGGGCCTGTTCTGGGCGGTGCGCGACCGGCTGCGCCCGCGCCCGCTCCCGCCGCCCCGCGCGCCGGCCCGCCCGACGGCGTCGCCACCGGCTTCGTCAACGCGCGGACCGCTCTTGGAGGTGCGCGGCCTGTCGCGCAGCTTCGGCGGCCTGCGCGCCGTCGCCGAGGTGAGCTTCACCGTCGCGCAAGGCGAGATCCTGGGCATCATCGGCCCCAACGGCGCCGGCAAGACGACCTTGTTCAACGTCCTCAATGGCGTGCTGGCCGCCGACGCCGGCGAGGCGCAACTGGCCGGGGAACGCCTGACCGGGCGCAAGGCGCACCGGGTCTGCCGGATGGGTGTCGGGCGCACCTTCCAGGTGGTGCGCAGCTTTCCCCGCCTGCCGGTGCTCGACAACGTGGTGGTCGGCGCCTATGGCGCCGGCCTGAGCGATGCCGAAGCGGTCGAGGCCGCGCTTTCGGCTTTGGGAACCGTGGGCCTGCTGGCGCTCGCCCACCGCGAGGCCGGACGGCTCACCAACAAGGAGCTACGGTTGATGGAGCTGGCGCGTGCGCTCGCCGGACGCCCGCGCCTCTTGATGCTGGACGAGACATTAGCGGGGCTGGGCGGCGAGGAGTGCGACGATTTGCTCGCGGTGTTGCAGCGGCTGCGGACCGAGGGGATGAGCATCGCCATCATCGAGCACACGATGCACGCCATGATGCGCCTCGCCGACCGGTTCCTCGTTCTGGATCATGGGCGGGTGCTGCGCGAGGGCACGCCGGGCGAGGTGGTGGAGGATCGGGCGGTGATCGAGGCCTATCTCGGCCGCAAATGGCTGGCGCGCGTCCGTGCTTGAGGTGGCGAGTGCTTGAGGTGGCGAGTGCTTGAGGTGGCCGATCTGGCGGTCGCGTATGGTGGGCTGCGCGCCTTGTCGGGCGTATCGATCTCGGTCGCCGAGGGGCAGTTCGTCACCGTGGTCGGCCCCAACGGCGCCGGCAAGAGCACGCTGTTCAAGACCATCTGCGGCACCGTCGCCCCGGTCGGCGGTGGCGTGATGTTCGAGGCGCGCGATTTGCTGGCATTGCCGGCGGCGCGGCGCGCCCACCTCGGCATCGCTCATGTCCCCGAGGGGCGGCAGGTGTTCAAGACACTGACGGTGCGCGAGAATCTGGAGATGGGCGCGTGGCCCGCCGCCGGGCGGGCGCGCTTTCGCCGGAGCATCGAGCGCGTGCACGCGCTGTTTCCGGTGCTGGCCGAGCGCGAATCCCAGCTCGCCGGCACGCTGTCGGGCGGCGAGCAGCAGATGCTGGCGATCGGGCGCGGGCTGGCGGCGGCACCGCGCCTCCTGATGCTGGACGAGCCGTCGATGGGCCTCGCGCCCGCCGTCGCCGACCTGATCTTCGAGCGCATCGGGCAGGTGCATCGCGAGGACGGGCTGGCGATCCTGCTGGTGGAACAGCGCGTCGCCGAGGCGCTGGAGCTGGCCGATCGGGGCTACGTGCTGGAGACCGGGCGCATTGTCATGGACGGCACCTACAAGCAGCTCATGGCCGACGATCGCGTGCGGCGCGCCTATCTCGGGCTCGGCGGGTGATCGAGCGGCTGGACGCGTTCATGGCGCGGGCCAACGCCCATTATTACGCCGAGCGCGACCCGTTCGCCGACTTCACCACCGCGCCCGAGATCTGCCAGACCTTCGGCGAAATTCTGGGACTGTGGGCGGCGGTCGCCCGGGAGCAGATGGGCAGTCCGGCGCCGGTTCTGCTGGCCGAGGCGGGGCCGGGGCGCGGCACCCTGATGCGCGACGCCTTGCGCGCCATCGGGCAAGCGATGCCGGCCTTCGGCACGGCGCTTTCCGTGCATCTGATCGAGACTTCGCCGCGCCTGCGCGCGCTGCAAGCGGCGGCGCTGCCCGGTGCCATCCAGCACGAGCGGATCGAGACCTTGCCCGAGACGCCGCTGATCCTGCTCGCCAACGAGTTCCTGGACGCGCTGCCGATCCGCCAATTCGTCCGCCGCGGCGACGGCTGGACCGAACGCTTCGTGGCTGCGGGCGCGTTCATCGAACGGCCCGCCCTGCACGCGCCGGACCGCAAGGCCGGCGAGGGCGAGATCGTGGAAATCCGCGAGCCCGCGCTTGCGCTGGCGGCTTGGCTCGGCGCGCGGCTGGCGGCGCGGTCCGGCTCGGCGCTGTTCATCGATTACGGGCCCGCGGCGAGCACCAACGGCGACAGTCTGCAAGCGATCCGCGATGCCCGTCCGGCCGATCCGCTCGCCGAGCCCGGCCGCGCCGACCTCACCGCGCATGTGGATTTCGCCGCCTTCGCCAACGCGGCTGCGCGTGCCGGGGCGGTGGCGCACGGTCCGGTTCCCCAAGGCATCTTCCTCACCCGCCTCGGCCTGATGCAGCGGACCGACCGCTTGGCCCGCCGCCTGCCGCCGCGCCGCGCGGTGGCGCTGATCGAAGCGGCCAAGCGGCTGATCGAGCCGGACCAGATGGGCCGACTGTTCAAGGCCCTGGCGCTGACCTCGCCGGGCGCCGGCGTGCCGGCGGGGTTTTGAGCCGATGGCGACCCCGGGCCGGAGCCCCGCTTGGGGGCTCGCGAAGCCGCGTGCGCGCTTGTATACGCGGCGCCACGGTTCTGAGGTGCCCGTCATTGCCGGATAAGCCGCCCGTCCTCCGCTCGCCCCTGCTCGCAGCCCCGCACGGTTTCTTCACCCGCCGTGGTGGTGTCTCGACCGGGCATTATGCGTCGCTCAATTGCAGCCTTTCGGGCGAGGACGCCGTTGCTGCGGTGCTGGAGAATCGCGCCCGCGCCGCCCGCGCCGTCGGCGCGGCGCCGGAGCGGCTGGTCGGGCTTACCCAGGTCCACGGCGCAGAAGTCGTGCGCGTGACCGAACCGTGGGCCGCCGGCGAGGGCACGCGGGCCGACGTCATGGTGAGCGACCGTCCGGGGCTGGCGCTCGGCATCGTCACCGCCGACTGCGCGCCGGTGCTGTTTGCCGATGCCCGGGCCGGGGTGGTCGGCGCCGCCCATGCGGGCTGGCGCGGCGCGCTGGCCGGGGTTCTGGAGGCGACGATCGCCGCCATGATGGCCCTTGGCGCAGCGCGGGAACGGATCGCGGCGGCGATCGGGCCGTGCATCGGCCGCCACTCCTATGAGGTGGGCGGCGATCTGCGCGACGCCGTGCTGCGGCGTGATCGCGCCGACGAACGCTTCTTCGAGGCCGGTCGCGCCGGGCATTGGCAATTCGATCTCGCCGGCTACTGCGCCGCCCGCCTCGCCGCCGCCGGGATCGAGCGTCCGGGCGCGATCGACGCCGACACCCTGACCGATCCCCGCTTCTTCAGCCACCGGCGACGCATCTTGGCGGGCGGGCATCCCATCGGCCACCAGATTTCCATCATCGCGCTGCCCGCCTGATGCGAATGCCGCTGATCCGGGCGCTGATCCGGGCGCTGATTCTGGCGCTGACCCGGGCGCTGATCCTGGCGCTGCTGGCCCCGCTCGTCGCCTGCGGCGACCTGCCGCAGCCGTTTCTCGGCAATCCGGGCGCGACCGCGCGCCGGCTCGCCAGCGAGCCGCCGCTGCTGCCGCGCCTCATCGTGCCGGCGCCGGCCATGGCGTTGCTGCCCGATGCGGGCGGCCAGGCGCTGGCGGCGCTGCTCGCCCGCGACCTGCAATTGCACGAAGTCCCGGCCTATGCCGAGAAGCAGCAGGGCGGGGATTGGATTCTGGCGGTCACGGCGAGCGACAGCGGGCCATCGGTGGTCCCGGTGTTCACCATCCGCACGCCGCAGGGCAAGGATGCCGGCAGCCTGCGGGGAAACCCGGTGCCGACGGCGGCCTGGGCGCAAGCGAGCCCGGCCATGCTGCAACAGGTGGCCGCCGACGCCGCCGGCCGGCTCAGCGAAATGCTGGACGGGATCAACCAGGGATTGCGCCGGGCCGATCCCAACAGCCTCTATAATCGCAACGCCCGCATCGCCGTTCCCGAGGTGACGGGCGCGCCCGGCGATGGCGACACGGCGCTCACCAAACTGATGCGCACCCGCCTGCGCGCACTTGGCGAGGCGGTGCAGGACGATGCCAAGGACGCCGATTTCGTGGTCCAGGGTCGGGTCCGCGTGGTGCCGATCGCCGGTGGCCAGGAGCGGGTGGAGATCCAGTGGATCGTGAACGACCCGCGCGGCATCGCCGGCGGTGGCGAGCGCGGCCGCGTGGTGCAGCTGAACGACGTGCCGGCGGGATCGTTGTCCGGAACCTGGGGCGACGTGGCCGAAGCGGTGGCGCAGGAGGCGTCGGGGGGCATTCGGCGGGTGGTGCTTCGCCAATCGGGCCGGAAATAGCGGCGCCGACGACGAAGCCGGGTCAGAACCCCACCTTGTTCGCCAGTTCCTCGCGCCAGCGCCTGCTCGACGCCGGCTCGACCGCGCGCTTGGTCTTGGAATCGAGGATTTCCGGCTCGCAGTCGGGACGCGTTCGCACCGCCTCGCGGGCGCGCTCCAGAGCCGCATCCAGGTTGTCGTAGGTGGCGACGTGACGATGATCGATGTGCAGGTCGTAGGCCATTCCGGGCTCCTTGGGTCCGAACTGGAACGATCCGCACGGTCGCGGGTTGCGCGCTCAGCTGCTACCGGCGAGCCGCACCAGTTCGCGCCGGACCTCGGCGGCCGAGGCGACCGGGGCCGACCAGGCGATGCGGATCACCCGCTCTTCCCGGGCCAGATCGCAGCCGTCCGGGTCCACCGCGACCATCCGCCACGCGCCCGGCGCGCCGCCGATCCGCGCCAGCGCATCCGCGTGCTCGCGATGACAGTGCTCCAGAATGTCCGGCTCGGCCGCTTCGATGGCGGCAACGGCATCGGCGGCGGGGGCGAGGTCGGATTCGCGCAGCCGCGCCGCCCGACCGAAGCCGGAGACCAGCAACCCGCCTTCCGGGCGCATCCGCCAAACCCGAAAATCGCCGAAATCGGCATACATTGCAGCGTACGGATGCAGCGCCAGGAAGCGCGCCCGCAACGCCGGGCGAGCGTCCGGCGCGGCCTCCCCAATGAGCGTCAGCCGCGGCGTCGTCTGCGGGTTCACCTCCTCCGCCACACCGGCCACCAGCACCGAGCACCTCGGGTCATCCGTCAGATGCCGCGTATGCTCCGAAAGGTCGGAGAGCAGCAGCACGACCGACCCGTCCGGCGCCGCGGCCGGCGTTATCAGCGAGGCGAAGGGTTGGCCTCGGGCCGAGGTCGCCAGCGCTCCGACCCGGGCGCCGCGGAGCAAGGAGCGGGCCGCGAACCCCTGCCCCGTCCGATCCGCTGGCGCCATGTTGCGTTTCCTCGATGTGAGCAAGGCGCCATAATAGCGCCCGGGGAGTTCAGAGCATGAAACAGACCATCGCCCTGGTCGATGATGATCGCAATATCCTGACCAGCATCGCGATGACGCTGGAGCAGGAGGGTTTCCAGGTTCGCACCTATACCGACGGCGAGAGCGCGCTGCAGGGTCTCACCGCGCGCCCGGTTGATCTCGCCGTTCTGGATATCAAGATGCCGCGAATGGACGGCATGGAGCTCCTGCAACGGCTGCGCCAGCGCAGCTCGATGCCGGTGATCTTCCTTACCTCCAAGGACGAGGAGCTGGACGAGTTGATGGGGCTCCGGCTCGGCGCCGACGACTACATCACCAAGCCGTTCAGCCAGCGCCTGCTGCTGGAGCGCATCCGCGCGCTGCTTCGTCGCAACGAGGCGTCGCGCGCCGAGGCGTCGGGTGCCGCGCCCGGCGGCGTGCTGGTGCGCGGCGACCTGGTGCTCGACGAGACCAAGCACCAGTGCACCTGGAAGGGCACCGACGTGCAGCTGACCGTGACCGAGTTCCTGCTGGTGAAGTCGCTGGCGGCCCGGCCGGGCATGGTGAAGAGCCGCGACCAGCTGATCGACGCCGCTTACGGCGAGAACATCTACGTCGACGACCGCACGATCGACAGCCACGTCAAGCGCATCCGCAAGAAGTTCCGCACCGCCGAGGATAGCTTCAATCAGATCGAGACGCTGTACGGCATCGGCTACCGGTACAAGGAGCACTGAACTTGCTGCTGCGCCGCCCGGCACGACCGGACGCCGCGAGCATGTCGCTCAGCATGCCGGTGGCGCCTCCGCGCAGCCCGCGCCCCCGCATCCTCTCGCCGCTGCTGCGGCGTATCTTCCTGGTGAACGCGCTGCCGCTGCTGTTGCTGGTGGCGGCGCTGCTCTATCTCGATCAATACCAGAACGGGCTCTTGGAGGCCGAGGTGTCGGCGTTGCGCGAGCAGGCCCGTGTCTTCGCCGGCGCCTTGGCGGAGAGCGCGGTGAGCGTCGCCAATCCCGCCGATCCCAAGCTGGTGGCCGATATCGCGCGCCCGCTGCTCTATCGGCTGACCGAGCCGAGCCCCGACGCCGAGGCCAAGCTCTACGCCCCCGACGGCGCGCTGCTCGCCGATTCCCGGGTGCGCGGTGCCCAGCGCGAGCCGCTGCCGCCGGCGGTGGTGCGCGGCCCGGTGATGGGCGCGGTCGGCTGGGTCTATGACAAGGTATTGGCGCTGCTGCCGCGACAAATGCCGGCACCCGTTGACCTCACGCCGGGTGGCGCCGGGCCGGAGTGGCAACCGGACGTCAAGGAGGAGCTGCGCCTGTCCAGCTCGGAAAAGAGCCGCGACACGCCGCCCTATATCCGTCGCACCATCGATGATCGATTGCTGGTTACGGTGGCGGTGCCGGTGGAACGCGACAAGCACACCGTCGGCATCGTGCTGCTCACCCGCGAGGCGCGCGAGGTGGATTTCGAGCCTGTTCGCGATCCGCATCTCGATCCTGGCGCTGTTCGGGCTGGCGCTGGCTGTCACCGTGCTGCTCTCATGGTATCTGTCGCGCACCATCGCCCGCCCGATCCTGCAACTCGCCGCCGCGGCCGCGGAGATGCGCGAGGGCCAGGGACGCACCGGCAGCGTCCCGCGCCGGCTGTTGGAGCGGCGCGACGAAGTCGGCATGTTGGCGGTGGCGCTCGCGGACTCGGCGGCGGCGCTCTGGCACCGGATGGATGCGATCGAGCGCTTTGCCGCCGATGTCGCGCACGAGATCAAGAACCCGCTGAGTTCAATCCGCAGCGCCATCGAGACCATGCGCCGGATCCGCGACCAGAACCGGCAAAAGCAGTTGCTGGCGATCATCACCGATGACGTAACGCGGCTCGATCGGCTTATCAGCGACGTCGCCGACGCCTCCCGCGTCGATGCCGAGCTATCGCGCGTGGCCACCGAGCGCGTGGATGTGGCGCCGATCCTGCGCACTCTGAAGGAGTTGCAGGAGGCGACACGCGGCGAGGGCGATCCGTGGATCGATCTGTCGGCGCCGGAGGAAGGGCTTTACGTGCGCGGGATCGAGGATCGGCTGGTGCAGGTGTTTCGCAATCTCATCAGCAACGCCGAGTTGTTCAGCCCACCGGGCCGGCCGATCCGCCTCAGCGCCCGCGAGGCCGGGAGCGTCGTCGAGATCACCGTCGATGACGAAGGACCGGGGATACCGGACGGCAAGCTCGACCACATCTTCGATCGCTTCTACAGCGAGCGGCCGGCGGCGGAACGCTTCGGTCAGCACTCGGGCCTCGGCCTCTCGATCAGCCGTCAGATCGTGGAGGCGCTGCGCGGGCGCATCACCGCCGAGAACCGGCGCGGGCCGGACGGCAGCGTGCTGGGCGCCCGCTTTGTGGTCCGCCTGCCGGGAGCCAGCTCATCCTAACGCAGCGCCTCGAAAAACGCCCGCAGCAGCGCTCCCGTCTCGGTCTCGCAAACGCCCCCGATAATCTCCGGACGGTGATGGCACGAGGGCGCATCGAACACCCGCGCACCGTGCTCCACGCCACCGCCCTTGGGATCGTAGGCGCCGAATACCAGCCGGCGGACGCGGAACAGGCTGATCGCCTGCGCGCACATCGGGCAGGGCTCCAGCGTCACCACCAGGTCGCACTCGGGCAGCCGCGGGGTGCCGAGCAGGAGGCTGGCGCGGCGCAGGGCGAGCAGCTCGGCATGGGCGCTGGGATCGCGGCGGGCCTCGATCTCGTTGCCGGCGCGCGCGAGCACCGCGCCGCCCGGCGCGAGCACGACGGCGCCCACCGGCACCTCGCCGCGGGCGGCTGCGGCACGGGCCTCGGCGAGGGCTGATTGCATTGGTGCCATGCGCAACCTTGCCCGCTCACGCGGCGGCGGTCTAGCAAGCGCCCATGAACAGACATCCGCGCCCGCTGGTCGGCATCACCCTGGATGCCGAGCCGCCGGGCGGTTACTCCAAATACCCCTGGTATGCGCTGCGGGCGAACTACGCCGAGGCGGTGATCGCCGCCGGCGGACTGCCGGTCGCCCTGCCGCATGATGACGCCCTCGCCGCCGACTGGCTGGATCGGCTTGACGCGCTGATCGTCACCGGCGGCGCCTTCGACGTCGATCCGGCGCTGTACGGCGAGAGCCGACATGCGACCGTCACTCTGAAGGAGGACCGCACGGCGGCCGAATTGGCGCTCACGCGCGGTGCGGTCGCGCGCGGGATGCCGGTCCTGGGCATCTGCGGCGGCCAGCAACTGCTCGCGGTCGCGCTGGGCGGCAGCCTGATCCAGCACATCCCCGATTCGATCACCGACGCGCTCGAGCATGAGCAGCCGAACCCGCGCCATCACCCGGGGCACGAGGTTGCGGTCGTGTCCGGCACATTGCTGCACCGGATCGTGGGTGCGGGGTCGATGCAGGTGAACTCGGCACACCACCAGGCGGTCCGCGCGCCGGGGGAGGCGTTGGTCAACGCGGTGGCGCCGGACGGCGTGATCGAGGGCATCGAGGCGATCGACGCGCGGTTCTGCCTGGGCGTGCAGTGGCACCCGGAATTCTTCATCGATCCCGGCGACCGGCGCATCTTCGACGCCCTGATCGCCGCCTGCCGGGAATGAGCGAAGAACGCGGCGAAAGAATCGCCAAGTGGCTCGCCCGCGCCGGCGCCGCCAGCCGCCGCGATGCCGAGCGAATGCTCGCCGAGGGCCGGATACGGGTGAACAACGTCACCCTGACTCACCCGGCGAGCTTCGTGCGGGCCGGCGATGTCGTGCAGGTGAACGGCGCCATCATCGCCGATCCCGAGGGCACGCGGCTCTGGCGCTACCACAAGCCGGACGGGCTGGTGACGACGCATCGCGATCCCGAGGGGCGGCCCACGGTGTTCGAGCGCCTGCCGCCGCAACTGCCGCGGGTCGTCTCCGTCGGTCGGCTCGATCTCACCAGCGAGGGCCTGCTGCTGCTCACCAATGACGGCGCGCTGGCGCGGCGGCTGGAGCTGCCGGCGACCGGGTGGCTGCGCCGCTATCGCGTTCGGGCACGGGGCAGTCCGGACCCGCGCGCGCTCGCCGCGTTGGCGCGCGGGGTGACGATCGAGGGCGTGCGCTACGGCCCGATCGAGGCCGGATTGGACGCGGTCAAGGGTGAGAATGCCTGGCTCACCGTGGGTCTGCGCGAGGGCCGCAACCGCGAGGTGCGGCGGGTGATGAGGCATCTGGGCTTGACCGTGTCGCGGCTGATCCGCGTCTCCTACGGCCCGTTCCAGCTCGGACGCTTGCCGCGCGGCGCAGTCGAGGAGGTGCCGACCCGGGTCCTGCGCGACCAGTTGCCGCGCGCGCCGCGCCGGGCTTGCCGTCTGCAACTTACGGAAGATTGTATGCCGTCACAGACGGAATTCCGTGAGCGCCGAAGATCACATCCAAAGCGCGGTTCACCAGGTCGGCGCGCCGCTGCACATGATCGAGGGCTGCCTCAGACAATCTGACCTGGTCCAAGCCACGCACGGCCGGCACCAGAAACACGACCCCAGGGTGCAGTGTGATGCGACGATAGCGCCCGCGGAACTCGATTGCATTGTTTGTGACGAGCACCCAGTCATACTCGGCGATGATCTCGAGCAGATCCCAATCCTTTTCGCTGCGGAGGCCGAGGTGATTGACATGCATCGCCTCATAGCCCCGCGTCCTAGCCGATCCGACAAGCTTGGGGGAAAGATTTTCGTCGATGAGGAAACGTGGTGTCGTCAGCCGTCGTGCGCCGGGCCAGCCTTATCGGTCCTGTCTGTGCCCCGCCAAGCAGGCTTGCGCGGCCGACCACGCCGAGGATGCGCGCGGGCGTAGACACGCGCGGCGGCGAGCATCTCCGGCGTGAGGCGTGGATAGTCTTCGCGCAACTCGGCTTCGTCGGCCCCGTGCTCCATTAAATCGGCAATCTGATGCACGAGAATGCGCGTTCCGCGAAACGTAGCGGCTCCACTCTGAATGGCGTCGTCCTCCACGATCAGCCGCATGGCTTCCCGATAGCGAGCCAGGGCTTGGTCAACGCGGTCCGCAACAGCCTTCACGTTCACCACATAAGAGAGAATACCTCGATCATACTGCGCTCGCGGGGCTTTGCGCTCCAGGATGTTGACATAGAGTTGCCGGCGCACCGCGAGCGGCACGTCTTTCGGCATCTCCCGATCGATGACCAAGCACACCGCGCCCCATCGAGTCAGATAAGGCTGCCGGTCGCGCCGCGCCGACAGGGCGCGCGGCAGTCGCTCGCCGATGACCTTGTAGACGGCCTTCACAGACGCGCCGGTAACGGCGCTGATCTCCGCCGGCGAAAATGCCTCAGCCTTGCCCACTCCGCGCCTTGTTAATCTTCCCTCGCGACGAGAGTAATTCACTCGCGCAGTCCTTGCAAGCCAGGAAAGAACGTCACCGTTGCTGCCGCCGTCCGCCGCAACGTCGCTAGCGCCGGTGTCCCGCACCCGGCGCAACCCGCGTCCCGACCCGAGTGCTGCGCGACCAATTGCCGCGGGCCGGGTACGGCTTCATCGTGGGGGCGGCGGGTGGATTGGCTGCCAACCCCACAGCAGCGAGGGTGTTCATTGTTACGATTACAGCGGGAAGGCGCCGCCGGAACGATCGATGACATAGCAAGTCCCAACCAGACCGCCACCGTCGGCATGTGGCGCCCGAGTTCGTTTGCGTATAACAACCTTCAGGATCCGAGCAGTGGACGAATCGGGCAGAAACCGAATCATTCATCATCTATGTCGGAACAAAGGCGTGCAGATGGGCATATTAGCGGCAGCCGCGAACCCGGCTTGGACATGGGCAGTCCCTCTAATTGCGGCTCTGGTAGCGTTCGCAGGCGTTATCATAACCTCATATTACAATGGAGGAATTTCCGAAACAGCTTAGATCAGCACACACCCTGAAAATCGCGGAAATGCGACAAGCGTGGATCAGTAATCTACGGGATGCGATGTGTGTATTCAGTCGTATGGGGTTACTCCAGATCTCAATCATTCCGGAATCCGCGAATTTTTTGAGCATGGAACTCGGATAGAGCTTCTGATGAATCCGGAAGACCCAGACTTTGGCGAATTGCACGCATGCCTTTACCATTCTTTCCGCTAAATCGCTTCCCGACAAATTCGCCGCCAATCCCAAGTATGTGACGGTATGTCAGTGTACCTCTACAAAGAGAATCGGAAGCCCTGAATCGCGAAATTGCCGCCGTAATCTGACCTTGGCTGGATCCGGCCTCTGGCCCATAAACCACCCGCGTCAAACCGGCCTAACCCCCAACCGCCGGCGCAGCGCCTCGTTGACCAGCGCCGGGTTGCCCTTGCCCTGCATCGCCTTCATCACCTGGCCAACGAAGAAGCCGAACAGCTTATCCTTGCCGGCGCGGTATTCGGCGAGCTTGTCGGCGTTCGCGGCCAGCACCGCATCCACCGCCGCATCGATCGCGCCGGTGTCCGTCACCTGCCGCAATCCCTTCGCCTCGACGATGGCGCCGGGCTCCTCCCCCGTCTCCACCATCGCCTCGAAGACGTCCTTGGCGATGCGGCCGTTGATGGTGCCGTCCGTCATGAGATCGAGGAGACGACCGAGGCTCGCCGCGCTCACCGGGCTGTCGGCGACGCTCCGCCCGGTGCGGTTGAGCGCGGCGAACAGATCGCCCTTCACCCAGTTGGCGGCGAGCGTCGCATCGCGCCCCTGCGCCACCGCCTCATAGAAATCCGCCGTCGCCTGCTCGGCCACCAGCACGGCCGCATCGGCGACGATCAGGCCGTATTCGGAAACGAATCGCCGCCGTTTGGCGTCCGGCAACTCCGGCAGCCCCGCCTTCAGCTCGGCGATCCAATCCTCGTCCAGCACCAGCGGCAACAGGTCGGGATCGGGAAAATAGCGGTAGTCGTGCGCGTCCTCTTTGCTGCGCATCGAGCGGGTCTCGCCGCGCGCCGGATCAAAGAGCCGCGTCTCCTGATCGACCGCGCCGCCGGATTCCCACACCGCAACCTGCCGGGTCGCTTCGGCGGCGATCGCCTGCATCACGAAGCGGATGGAGTTGACGTTCTTGATCTCGCAGCGCGTGCGGAACGGCTCGCCGTGCTTGCGGACGGAGACATTGACGTCGGCGCGCATCGAGCCCTCGTCCATGTTGCCGTCGCAGGTTCCGAGATAGCGCATGATGGTGCGCAGCTTGCGCAGGTAGGCCCAAGCCTCCTCCGGCCCGCGCAGATCGGGCTCGCTCACGATCTCCATCAGCGCCACGCCGGCGCGGTTCAGATCGATGAGCGATTTCGACGGATGCTGGTCGTGCAGCGACTTGCCGGCGTCCTGCTCCAGGTGCAGCCGGGTGATGCCGATCTCCTTCGTCTCGCCGGCGGCAAGCTCGATCTCCACGCGGCCCTCGCCCACGATCGGATGCTGATACTGGCTGATCTGGTAGCCGGCGGGCAGGTCGGCGTAGAAGTAGTTCTTGCGATCGAACCGGCTCACCGGGTTGATGCGCGCGTTCAGCCCGAGCCCGGTGCGCACCGCCTGCGCGACGCACTCGCGGTTGATGACCGGCAGCATCCCCGGGAAGCCCGCGTCGACGAAGCTCACCTGGCTGTTCGGCGCGGCGCCGAAATCGGTGGCGGCGCCGGAGAACAGCTTGGCCCGGCTGATGACCTGAGCATGGACCTCCAGGCCGACCACGACCTCCCACGCGCCGGTCGCGCCTTCGATGGTGTAGCTCATGCGGCGGCCGGCGTCGGATAGTTGATTACGCGCTCGCGCACGTCGAGGATTTCTACGCCAATCACCCGCCCCTCGGCATCGAAATCCAGCATGATCCCCGGCGCGACTTCGCGCGTATCGGCCGAGCGAATCGGCTCGGGTGCTAGCCAGACGAACAGGGCGTCCGACTGCGGGTCGTAGCTGGTCTTGATCAACGCGGCCTCCTCTTGCCGGCATCGCGGTCGAGATAGACCGTCAGCACAACAATGTCGTCACCCTCGGACCAGTGCACAACCCTCAGCACCCGCCCGCCGGTCTCGGGTATGGCTTTGAACGTTCGGCTTCGGCCCGGATGTGCGGGATCGGGCTCGGTCCAGTCCGGCGCCGCGAGCGCAGCCTCGACCCATTCGCGAAGCAGACCCCGTATCCTCAGCGCCTCCTCCGCGTGCGGCCGATAGCGAATCATGCCCGAATCGGGGCCCTCACGCTGCTCCCGCCCGCACCGCCGGCAGCGCGTCGAACCCCGCCGCGCGCTCGATCGCGGCGGCGGCGGCGAACACCGTCGCCTCGTCGAACGGGCGGCCGATGATCTGCAACCCCAGCGGCAGGCCGTCGGCATCCAGCCCCGCCGGCACCGAGATCGCCGGAATGCCGGCGAGGTCGGCGGGGACGGTGAACACGTCGTTGAGATACATCTTCACCGGATCGTCGATGTTCTCGTCATGCGCGAACGCCGCCGAGGGCGCGGTCGGCGCGAGCAGCGCGTCCACGTTGGCGAACGCCTCGGTGAAGTCGCGCAGGATCAGCGCCCGCAGCTTCTGCGCCCGCAAATAGTAGGCGTCGTAATAGCCGGCCGAGAGCACGTAGGTGCCGATCAGGATGCGCCGCCGCACCTCGGCGCCGAACCCCTCGGCGCGGGTGTTGTCGTAAAGCTCGCGCAAATCCTCGCCGCGCTCGGCGCGGTATCCGAAGCGCACGCCGTCATAGCGCGCGAGGTTCGACGATGCCTCGGCCGGGGCGACGATGTAGTAGGTGGGCAGGCCGTATTTCGTGTGCGGCAGGGAGACGTCGACGATCTCGGCGCCCGCCTCGCGTAGCCACGCGATGCCCTGCCGCCATAGCCCCTCGATCTCGTCGGCCATGCCGTCGGCGCGGTATTCGCGCGGGATGCCGACCCGCAACCCGCGCACGCCGCGCTCGCACGCTGCGGCGAAGTCGGGCACCGGCAGATCGGCGCTGGTGCTGTCCTTCGGATCATGCCCCGCCATCGACCCGAGCAGGATCGCGCAATCGGCGACGGTGCGCGCGAACGGGCCGGGATGATCGAGCGATGAGGCGAAGGCGACCACGCCCCAGCGCGAGCAGCGGCCATAGGTCGGCTTCATGCCGACGATGCCGCAGAACGACGCCGGCTGGCGGATCGAGCCGCCGGTATCGGTGCCGGTGGCGCCGAGCGCAAGCCGCGCCGCGACCGCCGCCGCCGAACCGCCGGAGGAGCCGCCCGGCACCAGCAGGCCTCGGCGTTCTGCCGGCGCTTCCAAGGGTTCTCCACCGCGCCGTAGGCGGAGGTGAGGTTGGACGAGCCCATCGCGAACTCGTCCATGTTGGTCTTGCCGAGAAAGATGGCGCCGTCGCGCAGCAGATTGGCGGTGACGGTGGACTCATAGGGCGGCACGAAGGGGCCGAGAATCCGGCTGCCGGCGGTGGTCCGCACGCCTTCGGTGCAGAACAGATCCTTGATGGCGAGCGGAATGCCGGTGAGCGGACGCGCCCTTCCCGCCGCCAACTCGGCATCGGCGGCATCGGCGGCATCGAGCGCGCTATCGGCGGTGACGGTGAGATAGGCGTTGAGGCGCGGATTGAGCGCGGCGATCGCTTGCAGATGCGCCTCGGTCAGTGCGCGGGCGCTGATCTCGCGCCGATCGAGCGCGGCCCGCGCGTCGGCGATGGTGAGATCGGTCAGCGTCATTCCACCACCTTCGGAACGGCGAAGCAGTCGCCGATCCGCGCCGGCGCGTTGGCGAGAATGCGCTCCGCATGGCCGCCGTCCGTGACCACGTCGTCGCGCATCTTCAGCGCCATGTGCGCCGCACCGGTGAGCGGCTCGATGCCCTCGACATCGACCTCGTTCAACTGCTCGATCCAGCCGAGAATGCCGTTCAGCTCGGCCTGCACGCGCGCGACATCGGCCTCATCGAGGCGAATTCGGGCGAGTCGGGCGATGCGGCGAACGGTCGCGGGATCGAGCGACATGGGGTTTCGAGCTCCGGGAAGTTGCGGGATATAACGGCGGCGATGGCGCTCTTCAACTTCGCGGATTTGCGCGCGCAGCTTCGACCCGGCGCCCGGCTGATCGGGATCGACCCCGGGGCGAGGCGGATCGGCCTGGCGCTATCAGACGTGGGCTTGATGCTGGCCAGCCCCTACGGAACGTTGCGGCGGGGCAAGCTGCGCACGAATGCCGCCGAGGTGGCGGCGATCGCGGTGCGCGAGGGCGCCGGCGGGCTGGTGGTGGGCTGGCCGCTGTCGATGGACGGCACGATCGGCCCGGCGGCGCAGTCGGCGCGGGATTGGGCGAACGCGCTTGCGGAGGCCGCCGGCCTGCCGGCGGCGCTCTGGGACGAGCGCGAGACAACCGCCGAGGTTACTCGCTTGCTGCTCGCGGCGGATGTCAGTCGTGCCCGGCGCGCGGCCTTGGCCGACCGCATGGCGGCAGCACGGATCCTGCAATCGGCGCTGGATGCCCGCCCGAGGTAACGCCGCTCCCTTCATAGTTCACGGTATCGTGGCCGAGGCAGGAGCGACTGCCGGGCGGTCCGCCTCGCCCTGCGCGCCGGGCCGACCGCCGGGATGGCAATAGGCGCGGAATCTCGCCACCATCGGCTCGGGGATGGAGGGTCCGGCCGATGAATGAAGCAAACCCGGAAGCCGTCTGCGCCGAGGTGAGCGGCACCGTGCTGATGGCGCACATGCGCGAATTTGCCCGCTGGACCAAGCTCTCCGGCACGCCCGACGAGATGACCAGCTTGCGCTACGTGCAGCGCGCGCTCGACGGCTACGGGCTCAGCACCAGCGTCTTGATGCACGACGCCTATATCAGCCTGCCGGGGCGTTCGCGCGTCGAGATCGACGCGACGGCGCCGCGCAGCATCACGCACAGCTTCTCCCGCCCGTCGTCGGAAGGCGGGCTGAACGGCGAAGTAGTTTACCTCAACGAGGGAACGGAGGCGGATTTCGCCGCCCGCGACGTGCGCGGACGCATCGTGCTCGTCGAGGGAATTGCGAGCCCCGCCGTTTCCCGCCGCGCCACCCTCGCCGGCGCCGTCGGGCAACTCCACATCAGCCCGCACGAGCACATCCACGAGATGTGCGTCTCCCCGGTATGGGGCAGCCCGACGGCCGACCTCAGGGCCGAACTCCCCGGCACCGTCGTCAATTCGATCGCCCTGGAGGACGGCGCCCGTCTGCGTGCGGCGCTGGCGCGCGGTGAGCGCCCGCGCGTCGTTCTGCACGCCGAGGTGGACACCGGCTGGCGTCCGACGCCGATCCTGGTGGCCGAGCTCGATCCGCCGAACGCGCCGGCCGACGCGCCGTTCGTGCTGTTCTCGGGCCATCATGACACCTGGTACTACGGCGTCATGGACAATGGCGGCGCGAACGCCACCATGCTGGAGGTCGCACGACTCGCGGCCCTTCATCGCGGCGATCTGCAACGCGGACTCCGCCTGTGCTTCTGGTCGGGGCATTCGCATGGGCGCTACTCCGGTTCCGCCTGGTACGCCGATGAGTATTGGACCGAGCTGGATCGGCGCTGCGTCGCCCATGTGAACGTCGACTCCACGGGGGGCATCGGCGCCACCGTGCTGGCGAACGGCGCCGCCATGCCGCAACTGGCCCCGCTCGCGGCCGAGGCGCTGCACGTCCAGGCCGGCGCTCGCCATGTCGGGCGGCCGATGGACCGCTCCTCCGATCAATCATTCTGGGGCGTCGGATTGCCGTCGATGCTCGGCAGCCTGAGCGAACAGCCGCCGGGGCCGGTGAAGCTGCGCAACCGCCTCGGCTGGTGGTGGCACACGCCGGAGGACACGCTCGACAAGATCGACGAGGCCAATCTGGTGCGCGACACCCGCGTCTTCATGCACGTGCTGTGGCGGCTGCTCGCCGATCGGGTTGCCCCGCTCGACTACACCGCCTGGGGGAACCAGCTTGCGGCGGCGCTCGACGAAATCGGCGGCGAGCCTCATGGCATCGGGCTCAGCGAGCTGAGCGACGCCGCGCGTCGGATCGCCGATAAATCGGCGGCGCTCCGGCAGCTGGACGCGGATCGGGCCAATGCGGCGCTGCTGCGCCTCTCGCGCCTGCTGGTGCCGCTGCACACGCTCACCGGCGATCGCTTCACCCATGATCCGGCGTTGCCGCAACCGCCCTGGCCGGCGCTCGCGGCGGTGCAAGAATTGGCCGCGGCGGCTCCGGGTTCCGATGCCGCCCGCTTCCGGGCCGCGGGCGCGCGGCGTGCCCGCAACCGGCTGGCGCACGCCTTGTGCGAAGCCAACGCGCTGGTGGACGCGGCCACCCGATGAACGACGCCGCAACCATCTGCGACAAGGTGACGCTTGGCTGCGGCCGCCGGGGACGCGGAGATGTCGCCATGAGCACCGATGCGATCATGGCCCTGACCCGCGGCGAGTGAGTGCCGTCCTGATCGACAGCAACGTCATTCTCGACGTGATGACCGAGGATGCTGGTTGGGGTTCGTGATTTCGCGGATCGAAGATTTGGAGAGGGCGCTGCCGAAGGCGACGTTCAACCGCGAGGCGATTCCGTTTGAGGCCGCCTTTCTCGCGGGCAAGTCCTTCCTCGCCTACCGGCGACGAGGAGGAGCAAGGCGCGCCCCCTTCCGTTGCTGACGCGACGCGGCTCGCTACCGGACCTATTTTCCGCGACTGGAGTTGATCGCCCCGGAGTGATACTAGGCGCCCTTTGCGCCGACCGCTCTTCATCGTCATTGCGACCACCGCGTAAGCGGTGGGAAGCAATCCAGGCCCACCGCACTGTGCTGCACGCCTGGATTGCCGCGCCGCCGCTGCGCGGCGGCTCGCAAGGACGAATGAGTTAATGGATTTACCGCTTGGTTTGAGACAAACTCGGTGGCCCGTCCCGGCAGGCGGTCGCCGCGCGGCGTCCCCTTGAAGCGGCGGGCGATTTCGGGCGCCGCCATGGGGCCGTCACGCAACGCGGCGCGGAGCGCGACGAATTGGGCGGGCTCGTCCTTCGGCCAACGCCGGTCCGATTCCGCCGTCGCCGAATCGACGGCGAGCGCGGGTTGCTGCGCGCGCACCGCTTGCGTCGGCGCCTGGTAGGCGGGCCGCAACCAGCGCACTTTTCCCGCCGCTTCCTCGGCCACGCGCACCGCGTTGAGGGCGACGATCTCGGCATCGGAGAGGTCGCGCGGCCAGCCATAGGCGTCGGACACGGCGGCATCGAGCCGGTCGTGCAGCGTCCGCAGGATCGTCACCTCGCCGGCGTCGTGGATGTCGCGCTCGGCGGGCGAGAGGGGAACGCCCGCGCGAATGGCGGCCAGCACGTTGTAGAGGCGCGTCAGGGTGAGGTGCGGGTGTGCCGCCATGCGCGCTTGCGCTGGGCGTCCAACTCCTCCGCGATGGCGGCGATCTCGGAACGCAGGGTCGGTGAGGGATCGGGGAACGGGAACGGGTCGAAGCACTGGGTCTTGGCGTAAACGGGGTCGTTGCCCACACCTAACCAGTTGCCTTGGGCCAGCATCCAATTGACGTGCAGGCCGCTTTGCAAGACGCCCAGATGGAAGACGTCATCCGATGCGATGACAACCACTTTGTCGTACACGATCACGCCCAGGGAAAGGAAGGCGAAAACTCGGTGCCGTGCCGTATCAACGGTGGCGATGTAGCGGGAAAGGCCATGCAGTGCAGCCGCAGATCGCGGCGCGGCTCGCCAAATACCCACCAACTTTCCCGATAAGACGCGGGTTGTTCTGGTCCCGCGCGGGTTTCACGCTCAGGAGTACATGCTGATAAACGGCAGGGAAGCGCCGCCGCACTTCGTGCTCCGTCAGCCCGAACAAGTCGATGACCAACATGCCGCGCGATCGCTGCTGGAGGTCGCGGCCGTTCCGGTAGGGACGGATATGGGCATCCAACCCGGGCACCTTGCCCAAGCCGAGCGCGTTGGCCTGCGTGAGTTAGACGATGAAGCCTGCTCCGTGCAACTTCACGCCGTCCGACGCCATTCGCAAATTCGCCCGCAGCGGCTTCGCCGCCTTCACATGGTGGCCTACCGCACGCCGGTTGGCGAGGCGCGGGCGGTGGATGGCGCCAGTCTCACCGTGGCGGCGGGCACGATGCTCGGGCTGGTGGGCGAGTCCGGGTGCGGCAAGACCACCCTGGCGCGCGCGATCATGGGCGTGCTGCCGCGCAACGGCGCGTCGTCTCCGCGCGCATCCTGTTCGACCGCACCGGCCTGCTGACCCTGAGCCCGGCGTAACGCCGCGCCGGTTTGTGGCGCCGGCTCGCGTTCGTGCCGCAGAGTGCGATGAACTCGCTCGATCCGGTGTGGCGCATTCGCAATCAGTTGCGCGAGGTGCTTTGCCGGCGCGGCAATCTCACCCGCAAGGCGGCGGACGCGCGGGCGATCGAGTTGTTCCGGGCCGTCGGCCTCGATCCGGCGCGCCTCGGCGACTATCCGCACCAATTCTCGGGCGGGATGCGCCAGCGCGTCGCCATCGCCCTCGCGCTGGCGCTCCGGCCCCGCCTGGTCGTCGCCGACGAGCCGGTGACGGCGCTCGACGTCATCGTGCAGCGGCAGATTTTGGAGACGCTGCGCGGACTGGCGGCGGAGCTTAATCTGGCCGGACTCGTCGTCACCCACGACGTGAGCGTGGTCGCCTTCAGGGGCGCGCTCGCCGGCCGCGCCGCCCGGCAAGGCTGTCGGCTGCGCGACCGCTGCCCGCACGCCTTCGCCCGCTGCGCGATCGAGGAGCCGCCGCTGGTCGAGGTTGCGCCCGGACACCTTGCGGCCTGTCATCTGGCTTGAAACGATGCCCCGGGCCATGACCCGAATGAAATCGGCAATCCCGCTGATCCTGTTGTTCGTGATCCGGCTCGCTCCCGGCATCGCCTTCCAGGCCGCCGCCGTGGCGATGCCGAGCCTGGTCGCCGACGCCGGTTTGGATCATGCGCAAGCGGGGCTGGTGCTGGGCGCCTTCACCCTGCCCGGCATCATCGTCAGCGTGCCGGCGGGTCTGCTGGCACGACGGATCGGCGATCGTGCGGTGCTGTGCGGCGGGTTGGCGCTGGTGGCGCTGGGATCGCTGCTCGCAAGCCGCGCGGACGGCTTCGGGGAGCTTCTGGCGGCGCGCATCCTGGCGGGGACGGGCGGCGTCTCGGCGCTGATGCTGCTGATCAAGATGACCACCGACCGCTATGCGGGGCCATGGCTCGCGACCGCCTCGGCGATCATCATCGCAAGCTGGCCCGCCGCACTCGCTTTGGCGCTGGTAATCCTCGGGCCGGTGCCCGCGGCACTCGGCTGGCGGGCGACGTTTGGGCTGGCGGGCGTGCCCGCCCTGCTCGCGATGCTGCTCGTTCCATTCGCCGGGTCGGGCGCACGCGCGCCCGATCGGAGCGACGCCGAGCGTGCGGTCGTGCCGCTGGGCTTCGTCGCGGCGGCGGTGCTGAGCTGGTCGCTGCTGAACGGTGTTCTGGCGGTTCTCGTCGGTTTCTTGCCGGGATATTTCGTCGCCACCGGGAAGACGATCGAGACCGCAGCGCGGACCGCAAGCCTCGCGGTGTGGACGCCGGCGATTGCGATTCCCTTCGGTGGTCTGCTGGCCGACAAGCTTCTCGGGCGACGGGCCGCCGTGATCCTCGGTGCAACATCGGTGGCGGCGCTGCTGGTCGCCGTTCCCATGACGGGAGGCGGGTCGGCGGTGCTGCTGGCGCTCGGCCTCGCCTTCGCCATCGCGCCGGGGCCGCTCACGGCCCAAGTCGGACAGGCGACGCCGGCACCTGCGCGAGCGGTGGTGTTCGGCTGGTATAGTGCCGGCTCGTACGCGGCGATGACGGTCTCGCCCTGGATCGCCGGCATTCTGCGCGACGCCACCGGCGATGCACGCACACCGCTGTTCTTTGCCGCCGCACTCGCGCTGGCAATTCTGCTTCCCTACGCGGTGATGCTGCGAAGCCCGCGCCCGGCGGAGCCGGTTATTTGAAAACCCGCGCGTTCCCCGCCGGCTCTCGGGCAAACGCCACCCGATTTACGATTCCTTCGATCCGTGCTCCCGGCTCGCCGCCGTGTTTGAAGACGCATCCGATGGCGCGGACGCGCGCACGAACAAGGCGTTCATCGTGTTCCGAAGCCCGCCGGCGATGCCGGTCAGCAGGCCGCCGGCCTCATCGACGGCGGCGCGGCCAAGACCGCCAACAGTGTGGATCGCCTCGCCCCCCACGTCGCCGGCGGTGTGGATCATCGTGCTCATGGTGTCGCCAACGGCCACGATGGTATCGGCCACCATGCCGCGTGCCATCGACATCGAGTTGCCGACGCGCCCGCCGCGGGTTGCGTCCGTCGCGCCGGACTCACCGGCTTTGAGCTCGGACATCGTCTCGTCAGCCCGGCTTTTCTGCATGTCGCCTCTCCGCTGCCTTGCCCAAGGTGAGAGCGGACAAATTCGCCGTCAAGCGGCGGTCGGCGGCGCGGGGAAGTCTCTGCGCGGAAGTCTCTAAGGCAATGGTTGCCCGGGCCGGGGTTGCCGAGGCCCGCGTTGCCGCAGGCTCGACCGCCCGCTATCACGCGCCATGACCGATGACGAGCTTCTGGAACTCGCGGCGACGCTGGCGGCTTCGGCCGCCCGCGCCATTCTGGCGGTGCGCGCCCGCGGCTTCGAAGTGCAGCGCAAAACCGATCGCTCGCCGGTGACGGTCGCCGATACGGCGGCCGAGGCGATCATCGTCGCCGGCCTGCGCGAAGCCGCGCCGGACATCCCGGTGATCGCCGAGGAGGAGGTCTCGGGGGGCCGCGTCACCGCGCCGGGCCGGCAATTCTGGCTGGTGGACCCGCTCGACGGCACGCGCGAATTCGCCGCCGGACATGACGAGTTCGCGGTCAATATCGGATTGGTGCGCGAGGGCCGCCCGTTGCTCGGCGTGGTCGGCGTGCCGGCGCTCGGCGAGATGTTCGGCGGCATCGTCGGTCGCGGCGCCTGGAAGCGCACGCGCGACGGCGAGCGCCCCGTGCACGCGCGGACTCCGCCGGCCGATGGGCTCGTGGTTCTCGCCAGCCGCTATCACGCCGACGATGCGCGGCTTTCCGCATTCCTGGAGGGGCGTCGGGTCGCCCGGGTGGTGCAATTCGGCTCCGCGGTGAAATTCTGCCGCTTGGCCGAGGGCGTGGCCGATCTCTATCCGCGCTTCGGCCGCACGATGGAGTGGGATACGGCGGCCCCGCAGGCGTTGCTGGAAGCGGCCGGCGGCCGCGTCGCGACGCTCGCGGGCGAGCCGCTTCGCTATGCCAAGCCGGGCTGGGAGAACCCGCATTTCGTCTGCACCGGCGGCGCGTGAGCCGCCGCGTTGGCGCGACCGATTACACGCGCTAGCCTGCCGGCATGAAGCCGCCGCATGACCACCGGCCCCGGGGCGGACCGGGCGGACCGGGCGGACCGCCTCGCGGACCGGGTGGTCCGCCACGCGGTTCGGCTCGCCCCGACCGCCGCGGCGAGGAGCGCGGCGCCGCGCCATTTCCGCCCGCAACCGCCGCCGCGCTCGCCGGAGGTGCCGCGCGGCACGCTCTGGCTCTACGGCACGCACGCTGTCGCCGCCGCGCTGGCCAATTCGGCACGCCGGCTGCGCCGGCTGTTGCTCACCGAGGAAGCTGGCCGGACGCTCGCCGAACATTTGCCCCAGCCCTGGGCGATCGCTCCGGAGACGGTCGATCGCGGTCGGCTCGATCAGCTCCTCGGTCGCGACATTGCGCATCAGGGAATGGCGCTGCTCGCCGATCCGCTGCCGACGCCCGCGCTGGCCGCCGCACTGAGCCGGCCCGGCCCGGTCGTGGTGCTGGAT
Source organism: uncultured Pseudomonadota bacterium (assembly GCA_963762525.1). Taxonomy (GTDB): domain Bacteria; phylum Pseudomonadota; class Alphaproteobacteria; order Acetobacterales; family Acetobacteraceae; genus DATFDN01. The sequence continues at coordinate 224,125 of CAVXKT010000004.1, read as the reverse complement.
CAAGTGACCGATCCGCGCAACATCGGCGCCATTCTGCGTGCCGCCGCCGCCTTCGCCGCCGCCGCCGTCATCACCCAGGAGCGCAACGCGCCGGAGGAGACGGGCGCCCTTGCCAAGGCTGCATCGGGCGCTTTGGAGAGCATCCCGTTGCTGCGGGCGGTCAATATCGCCCGCACCTTGGTGGCGCTGAAGGCGGCGAACCTGTGGGTGGTCGGGCTTGACGCCGCCGGACCGGCGGCGCTGTCGGGGCCGGCGCTTGCCGGACGGCGCGTCGCCCTGGTGCTCGGTGCCGAGGGCACCGGGCTGCGGCGGCTGACCCGGGAGACCTGCGACGAGGTGGCCGCGCTCGCCATGCGGGGCGCCATGGAAAGCCTGAACGTCGCCGCCGCCGCGGCGGTGGCTCTCTATGAACTGTCGAGGCAAGCATGAGCGGGTTCGACGCCGACCGGACCGCCCTCGCGTTGCTGGCAACGCGCCGCGACCGTTTGCGGCTCGAGCGGCTCGATCCGGCGATGGCACCGCGCACCGAGGCGGAGGGCGCGATGGCGCAGCTGGCGCTGGCGCGGCGCCTGGGTGCCGACCCGCCGGCGGGGTTCAAGATCGGCGCCACCGCCGCCACCATGCAGCGCTATCTGGGGCTGTCCGGGCCGGCCGCCGGTTTCATGGCCGCCCCCGGGCTGCACGCGAGCGGCGTTACGCTGCGCCACGCCGATTACCTGCGCCCCGGGGTGGAGTGCGAGGTCGCGGTGCGGCTGGCGCGCGACCTGCCGCCCGCCGACTGCACGCCCGCCGGCGCCGCCGAGGCGGTCGGCAGCCTGATGGCGGCGATCGAAGTGGTGGAGAACCGCTATGGCGACCTGGCGGCGCTCGGGGTCCCGACGCTGATTGCCGATCAGGTGTTCCATGCCGCCGCCGTGCTCGGCGACGCGGCGGCGGATTGGCGCACGCTCGATCTGATCGGCCTGCGCGGGCGGATCACCGTGGACGGCGCGCTTCGCGGCGAGGGCTTGGCCGGCGATCTGCTGGGCGATCCGATGCGATGTCTCGCCTGGCTCGCCGGCTCCGAGGTCGCGCGCGCCTTCGGCGGGCTGCGCGCCGGGCAAGTGGTGATGCTGGGCAGCGTGACGCCGCCGATTTGGCTCGACGGCCCCGGGCCGGTGAGCGTGGCCTTTCCGCCATTACCCGAGGTGCGGCTGTTTCTGTCATAATGGTTTCTTAACCGGAATTTGCGAGAGCAGTTCGTCGCCCGCGCCGACGAGCGGCCGGTAGGAGCCGCCATGCGCGCCAATTGGGATCAACTGACCGACGAGTCGCAGCTCCGGCTGTCGGCCGCCGCGCTGCGTTACGCCGCCACCATCATCGCCGAACAGGCCGAGCTGATCGCCCTCGAAATGGACGAGGGGCGGCTCGAGGACCGCGGCGGGCCCGATGCGCTGCGCCTGTTCGCCGCCATCGTACGGCTGAACAACCGCGAGGCCGAGATGGCGGTCGGGCACGCCTGACCCGCGCGCCCCATCGCGCCGATTTGCTGCAACTGCGAAGGTTGCCAGAACGGCAAGTTGGTCATAGGTTGCTCGCGAGGCCTTGGCCGGCCGCGGTCGGCAAGGCGGCATCCCGGAGGGGTTCCACATGAGCGGCTCCCGCAAGCGTTCCGTTACCGTTACGATGGACGGCTCAAACAAGTCGGCGAAACTGCCGCTGCTGGAAGGCAGCATCGGCCCGGCGGTGGCCGACATCCGACGCATTTACGCCGATCTCGGCATCTTCACCTACGATCCGGGATATGGCGCCACCGCGTCGTGCGAGAGCCGGATCACCTATATCGATGGCGACAAGGGGGTGCTGCTCTATCGCGGCTATCCGATCGAGCAACTGGCCGAGAAGTCGCACTTTCTCGAAGTCGCCTATCTGATCATGTACGGGGAGCTGCCGACCGAAAGCCAGTTGCGGACGTTCGAGCTGGGGGTGCTGCGCCACACCATGCTGCACGAGCAGATCCGGCAATTCTACAACGGCTTCCGTCGCGACGCGCATCCGATGGCGGTGATGTGCGGCGTGGTGGGCGCGTTATCGGCCTTCTATCACGACAGTCTGGACATCAACAATCCGGACCACCGCCATATCAGCGCCTTCCGGCTGATCGCCAAGATGCCGACGATGGCCGCCTGGGCGCACAAGTACAATGTCGGTCAGCCGTTCATGTATCCGCGCAACGACCTCGGTTACGCGGAGAACTTCCTTTACATGTTCAACGCCGTGCCGGCCGAGGAATACAGGGTCAACCCGGTGCTGGCGCGGGCGATGGATCTGATCATGATCCTGCACGCCGACCACGAGCAGAACGCCTCCACCAGCACCGTGCGGCTGGCCGGATCGACCGGCGCCAATCCGTTCGCCTGCATCGCCGCCGGAATCGCCAGCCTGTGGGGACCGGCCCATGGCGGCGCCAACGAAGCGGTGCTGAAGATGCTGGCCGAGATCGGCCATAAGAACAACATCCCCGAGTTCCTGACGGAAGTGAAGGACCGCGGCAGCCACACCAAGCTAATGGGGTTCGGGCACCGGGTGTACAAGAATTACGATCCGCGGGCGAAGATCATCCAGAAGGCGTGCCACGAGGTGCTGCACGAGCTGGGGGTGAACGACCCGCTGCTGGAGCTGGCGATGGAGCTCGAGCACATCGCCCTGCACGATCCCTATTTCGTCGATCGCAAGCTTTACCCGAACGTCGATTTCTACTCCGGCATCATTCTCAAGGCGATGGGCTTTCCGACCAGCATGTTCACCGCGCTGTTCGCGGTTTCGCGCACCGTCGGCTGGATTAGCCAGTGGCAGGAGATGATCGAAGACCCCGAGCAACGCATCGGCCGGCCGCGCCAAGTCTACACCGGCGCCACCGAGCGCGATTACGTGGCGATCGATCGGCGGGGGTAGGGAGTTCCCAAGGCGTTTGTCGGAACGCCGGGTCAAGCTGTTCAGGAACGGTCGTAACCAGGCGATTCGCATTCCGCGCGAGTTCGAATTGCCGGGCCGGAATGCCATTCTGCGGCAGGATGGCGGGCGCCTGATCATCGAGCCGGTGCCACCGACGTCGCTTCTCGCCCTGCTTGCCACGTTGCGGCCGCTCGAGGACGATTTTCCGCCGCTTGACGAACTTCCATATGATCCCGTCGAGTTCTGAGTCGCGTTATCTTCCGGATACGAACATGGTCTCGGACCTGGTCCGTAACCCGCAGGGGCGGGTGGCCGCACGCATCGCCGCCATCGGCGAGGATCGCGTTTGCACGAGCATCATCGTCTCGGCCGAGCTGCGATACGGTGCGGCGAAAAAAGGCTCGGTCAGGCTTTCCCGCCAGCTCGAGGCAGTGCTCGGTGCGCTTGAGATACTGCCGTTCGAGGCACCGGCCGATGCCGAGTATGGCGCCTTGCGCGCCGAGCTGGAGCGAGCGGGCCGGCTCATCGGCCCGCACGATCTGTTGATCGCCGCTCAAGTGCGGGCCCCCGGTCATGTGCTCGTCACCGATAACGGCAGCGAATTCGGGCGCGTGAGCGGTCTGGTGATCGAGAACTGGCTACGCTGATCGAGCCACTACGACACTTACGCCGGGCGTGAGACCGGCTGATCCGTTCGGCGGGCGAATCTCGTCAGCCCGAAGGCGGCGATCGCCAGGATGATCGCGGCGCATCCGGCCATCACCGCCGGCACCGGCAGCCGCGCGTAGAGCCCGGGTGCGGCCAGCATGGCCAGCAGCATCCCGCCATTGTTCGTGACCAGCGAGGCCCGCATCGCCGCCGGCACGTCCGCGTGCGGCAACTCCGTCTGTCGCAGCACGGCGACGGGAATATCGTGCATCGGCCCGCCGACTGCGCCCAGCGCTGCCGCGGCGGCAAAGGCGGGGACCGCGAGCGCGGCCGATAGCGGCGCCGCCGCGGCAACCGCCATCAGCATCAGCCCGGTGCCGAGGGCCAGGTTGCCGGCGAACACCAGCCGTCCGGGATTGTCCGGCATCGGCCGGCTGCCGATCGCCAGCGTCGCCGCAAGATTGGTGACGCCGTAAGCCGAGATCACCAGGCCATAGGCGCTGAGGCCGGCGCCGCCCGAAACATGCCGCGTGATCGCCAGCGGCAGGCCGAGAAACATGATCGCATACCAGGCGCCGTTGATGGCGCCGCTCACCCGAAGTTCCAGGCGCAGAACTCGATTTCGGCCGACGGCGCGGAAGCCGCGGAAGACCGACCCGAGGACGCCGTCCGGCGGGCCTTCGCTTCGCAACGGCGGCAGCGGGCGCAACCGCCCGATCAGCAGCAGCGCCGCCGCCGAGGCGGCGAAGCTCGCGGCATCCAGCGACAGGAAGTGCTTGACCGGCACCACCGCGGCGAGCGAGGCGACCAGACCGGGGCCGAGCAGGCGCGCGATGCGCTCGGTGGTGTCGAGCAGCGCATTGGTCGCCGGCAGACGCGCGCTCTCGCGCACTAACGGCGGGATCAGGCTTTGCAGCGCCGGGCGAAAGATCGCGTGCCCGAAGGCCAGCATCACCGTCGCGATGGCGAGGGCCGCCGCCGACGGACGGCCGCGCAAGCTCCAATCCGCAACAACGCCGAGCAGCGCCGCCAAGCGCGCCAAATCCGCTCCGATCATCGCCAGCCGCTGATCGCGTGCGTCCGCCCAGCGCCCCGCGATCAGCGCGGTGCCGATCACCGAGAGGGCGCCCAAGGCGGTCAAATAGCCCGCCGCCGCGCCGAAGACCCCGACCGCGATCCAGGTCAGCGCGACCGCATAGAGCTGGTCGCCGACCGCCGAGAGCGATAGCCCGCCCCACAGCAAGGCAACCGGCGGGTCGCGGAGGGGGGCGAGGATTCGCATCGGCGCGGTTCTAGTTAAGAATGCTTCGCAACTCAAGCTTCGTCGGGTGGCGGCCACCAGTATTGATCCGAACCCGACTAGACCTCCGCCCGATGCAGCGCGACGCCGCCGATGACGAGCGCGATGCCCAGCATCTCGGCGCCGCTCGGCACCTGACGCAACACCAGAAAGCCGATCGCGGTCGCGGTTGCGGGCAGCAGCGACAGCAGCAATGCGAAGCTCGCGCGCGGCAGCCGGGCCATCGCGAGCTGGTCGCAGATATAGGGGATGACGGAGGAGGAAATGCCCACACCGATGCCGGCGCCGAGCAGCATCGGGTCGGCGAACGCCGGCGCGGCGGCGCCGATCCCGAGCGGCAAGGCGGCGACGGTCGCGACCAGCATCGCCGCCCCCAAACGATCGATGCCGCTGATCCCGCCCGCCGTGGCGATGCGATGTCCGAGCATGATGTAGAGGACGAACAGCAGACAATTGGCGAAGGCGAAAACATAGCCGGCGATCTCGCCGGCGATCCGGATTTCGGTAAGCACAAAGACGCCGGACACGGCGAGCCCGAGTGCCGCCACGTTGCGGGCCGTGCGTAGGCCGAGAGCGGCGATGGCGATCGGGCCGAGAAATTCGATCGCGCCCACCGTCGCCAGCGGCAAGCGGGCGATCGCCTCGTAGAACACCGAATTCATCGCCGCGAGCACGACCCCGAGCGCGACGACGATGCATTGATCGCGCGCCGGCAGAACCGCCAGCGCGCGCCAGGGCCGACGCCACGAGCGCGAACACCGCGCCCGCGCTCGCGATCCGCAGCCAGGCGACGCCGAGCGGCGCGATGTCGGCGAACAGCAATACGGCGAAGGAGGGGCCGAGATAGTGGAATACGGCGCTGGCGACGAAAAAGAGGTGCGGCGGCACGCGCCCGGCCGGCGCCGCACGCGTCGGCGGATCTCGGGCGACGGTGCGGGCCGGATCCATCCCGCTAGTCTAGAAGGTGACTCGCGCCGATCCCATGCAGACATTAAGGTCCGGACAAGATAATCTTGCTTACATGAAGGGAAACTCGCCCCCCGGCCTGCAAGTTTCAAATCTGCTGCTGGACGACCGCAACCTCGCCCTGCTCCGCGCGCTGGGTGCCGATCCGCGTATCTCCGTCTCCAAGCTGGCTCGCCTGGTCGGCATGTCGGCCCCGGCGGTCAAAGAACGCCTGACGCGGCTGGAGGAGGCCGGGGTCATCACCGGGTTTCGGCTTGCTCTCGATCCGGCGGCGCTCGGCTATCCCGTGGCCGCTCATGTGCGGGTACGGCCGGCGCCGGCGCAGCTCTCGAAAGTGGTCGAATTGGCGAAGCGATTGCCGCAGGTGGTGGAGTGCCACCGCGTAACCGGCGAGGATTGCCTGGTGGTGAAGGTGCATCTGCCGTCACTGGAACGGCTGGACGAGATTCTTGATCAGTTTCTCGCCCTCGGACAAACCACGACCTCGATCGTGCAGTCCATTCCGGTGCCGCTGCGCGCACTGCCGCTGCCGAACGCCGCCCGCTCGACCAGTCCCGGATCGTCGCAACAGGCAAAGGCGGCGCGCACGGTTGCAGCGCCGCCGCGTTCACGACGGTAAACGGCAACCGTCGATCCCGGTCCGCCGGGACTTCGTGCCGCACCCTTCAGCGGCGCACAACAGGGAAGGATCTGAGACATGAACGCACTCGAACATCTCCACCCGAAGGGGCTCTTGCACAATCACGGATTCTCGCAGGTCGTCACCGCTGCGGCGGCGCGCACGATCTACACGTCCGGCCAGGTCGCCATCGACGAGCAAGGCGGGTTGGTCGGTGGCGACGACCTCGCCGCGCAGACCGAGCAGGCGATGCGGAATCTCGGCCTGGCTCTTGCCGCGGCCGGGGCGAGCTACGCCGATATCGTGAAGACCACCACCTATGTGGTGAGCTACAAGCCCGAACACCGAGCCGTCATCGGCAGAGCGAAAGCGCCCTTCTACGCGAATGGAGCGCCTCCGGCGAGCACCCTCGTGGGTGTCGCCGCGCTCGCGCTGCCGGAGTGGCTGGTCGAGATCGAGGCCATCGCCGTTGTCGGCTGAGAGTGGGCGAGGGCTGGTCCGGCTGGATGCGGAGCTTGCCGGCGCGCGCGCCATCCCAATAGGGTTGGAGAAGCCGCGACGCTGGTGCCTCGGTCGAGGCGGCGTTCGCGCGCCACAAGTGGTTCGCGCTGGCGCAGCTTGGCTGAGCAAAGTGGGCGCCGGCCGGCGGTGACGAAAGCGGGACGGGAGATCGCTTGTGGAGTGCGTGGCCTGTGGGGCGACCAACCCGAGCGGCGCGAAATTTTGCACCGCTTGCGGCGCCCCGGTGCCCGTACCGTGCGGGTCCTGCGGCACCCTCAATAATTCCGGAGCGAACTTCTGCTCTGAATGCGGGGCGAGTCTGCGCGCGCCGCAAGGGCCCGCCTTGCAACCGGCTTCCTTGGCCGAACGTCGGCAAATCAGTGTGCTGTTTTGCGACCTCGTCGGCTCAACCGCACTCTCGGCGCGCATCGATCCCGAGGATTTCGGCGTTCTGACCAGGGCGTACCAGCATCAGGTTACGGAGGTGATGGCCCGCTTCGGCGGCTTCGTGGCGGGATATCTCGGTGACGGCGTGCTCGTCTATTTCGGCTGGCCGCGAGCGAGCGAGGTGGACGCGGAACAGGCGTTGCGCGCGGCTCTGGCCGCCGCCGAAGTGGTCGCCGCGACGCCGATCCAGGGCGAAATCCTCAGCGTGCGCATCGGTGTCGCGACCGGCATCGTGGTCGTCGGCGATCGCGGCGATGGCGGCGAGGCGCCGGAGCAGACGGTGACCGGCGAGACCCTCAATCGCGCCGCCCGGCTGCAAGCGCTTGCGGAGCCCGGCGGGGTAGTGATCGACGCCGCGACGCGGCGGCTGGTGGGCGAGTTGTTCGACATCCGCGCCATGGGCCGCATGGCGCTGCAATTGCCCGAATCGGGCGAGGTGTTCGAGCTGCAAGGAGAGCAAGCTGGCGAGAGCCGCTTCGAGGCGTTACGGGCGTCCGGGCTTTCACCCCTGGTCGGACGTCGAGACGAGCTCGAGCTGCTGCTGCGCCGTTGGCGGCAGGCGCGCCGGGGGCAGGGTCGCGTGGTGCTGCTTACCGGCGAAGCGGGAATCGGCAAATCCCGCCTGTTGGCGGAGCTGCTGGCGCGGCTTGCCGGCCAGGCGTTCAGACGGCTGCGCCTCGCCTGCTCGCCGCACACCACGCAGTCTCCGCTTTATCCGGTCATCCGATACATTGAACGCGACGCCGGTTTCACGCGAGCCAATTCCCCCGCCGGACGAGCCAAGAAGCTCCGCGCGCAACTCGAAGCGGTCAACACGACGATCGAAGATATTGCACTCATCACCGGGCTGCTTCGCCTGCCCGTGGAAGGTCTGCCGTCCTTCAATCTCAGCCCGCAGCGGCGCAAGGAGCGCATCTTTGCCGCCGCACTGCGTCGGGTCGATCGCATGAGCACCGTGAGGCCGCTGCTCATTCTCTTGGAGGACGTCCACTGGGCCGACCCGAGCACGCGGGAGATGCTGGATGATCTGATCCGCAGGATCGGTGCCCTTCAGATTCTGCTGGTGGCGACGTTCCGGCCCGATTTCATCGCCCCCTGGGCAGGTCATCCCGGTGTGACGTCAGTAACCCTCAGCCGTCTGGAACGCGGCGAGGCGGTGTCGCTCGCCCGGCAACTGGCGATGCGACAGGCGCTGCCGGAGGCGGTGCTCGATCAGATCGTCACGCATTCGGATGGCGTGCCGCTGTTCATCGAGGAGCTGACGAAGGCGGTCGCCGAACAAGCACCGCATGCGGCATTGCAGGTCACGGTTCCGGCGACGTTGCAGGCCTCGTTGATCGCGCGGCTGGACCGCATGCCGGAGGCCCGTCAGGTCGCGCAGATCGGTTCGGTCTTCGGTCGGGAGTTTCGCCGCGTCCCGCTTGACCTGGTGGCTGATTTGCCCACTGCAACGATTGATCGGGGGCTCGATCAACTCGTCGCCGCCGGTCTGCTGTTCCGCCGTGGCGAGGGATCGGAGGCCGCCTACCGGTTCAAGCACGCCCTGCTCCAGGACGCCGCGTATGACAGCCTGTTGCGCACCCGGCGCGCGGCGCTGCATCGGGCGGTGGGCGTCGCCCTGGAGAGCGATCCCGAGCTGGCGATCCCACGCCCGTCGCTGCTCGGCTACCATTTCGGCCGGGCCGGAGACGCCGAGAAGGCCAGCCTGTATTTCCTCCGCGCCGGCGAGCGGGCGATCGCCGCGTCGGCGATGAACGAGGCCGCCGCGCATCTGCGACGCGGACTTGATTCGGCGAGCAACATCGCTTCTTCGCCGGCGCGAACTCGCCGTCTCGCAGAGCTGATGCTGGCGCTCGGGAACGTTCGCATGGCGGTGCAGGGGATCGGCTCGCCGGCCCATCGGACGACGTTCGCCAAGGCGGCTGAGCTTTGCCGAAGGCTCGACCCGCAGGATGCGGCGGCGGCCAAACTGCTCGCCCGGGCGCTGTTCGGAAAGTGGAGCTACGAGCTGCAAACCGGCAATCTGGCCAAATCGCTGGAGACCGGGCGCGAGCTGTACGCTGCCGGCCGGAACAGCGCCGAACCGGAGCTGCGCGCCGCGGCGAGCGGTCATGCCGTCAGCTACATGTTTTTGGGTCGTCTGGAAGAGGGGATCGAGGTCTTCGCGCCGGCGATCGCTGATGCGGGAATACGCGCGCATACCGGGACCACAATGGAATTCGGCGCCGACCCGATATGCCACCTCCATGCCCAGTATGCGCGGACATTGGTTCTGCGCGGCGCGTCCGAGCAGGCGCGGGCGCACCTGCGGTTCGCGGCGGATCGGGCCAGCGAGCTGCAGCACCTGCCTACCATCGCGCTGACGATGATGATCGCGTGCAGCACCAACTGGACGATTCGCGATCAGGCCGCGGTGGGCGAGTGGTCGCGGCAGTTGCTTCGCATCGCATCCGAGCAGGGCTACGGTCTCTTTCATGCGCGGGGCCTCGGCTATGCCGGTTGGGTCAGGTCGGCCGAGGGCGAGCACCAAGAGGGTCTGGCGATGCTCGACCGGGCGCTGCGCGAATTCGATGAGTTGGGTCTCGGGCTGAGCCGCCCCCATACGCGCGCGATGCGTGCGGATGTCCATGCGCGAATGGGGCGCCCCGATTTGGCGGACACCGACCTCGATGACGCGCTCGCCATCTGCGCGCGCACCGGAGAAGCCTGGGCGAAAGCGGAATTGCATCGGCGCAAGGGCGAGCTTCGCCGGGCCGAGCCGACCGCGGCCGAGCCGCATTTTAAGCGGGCGTTGATGCTCGCCCGGAGGCAAGGTGCCAGGCTCTTTGAATTGCGCGCTGCGGTCAGCCTCGCGCGATTGTGGCGTGAGCAGCAAAGCGATGAGGAGATCTTCCGTTTGCTGGCGCCGATCCATGCGGGCTTCACCGAGGGGTTAGATGGCCCGGACCTCAGTGAAGCAAGCGAGCTGTTGGACAATCTGATTGTTGCCCCAGAGCCGGCGGGGAACGCGCGGGTATTCAAATAACCGATTCCGCCAGGAGCGGGCTTCGCAGCATCACCGCGCAGGGAAGCAGAAATCGCCAGCCGGGAGCACGGATCAAAGGAATCTTAAATCGGGTGGCGTTCGGGGGCTCGGGTGCGTCACCCGTCGGCGCTCTTGGCGCCCGGAAGGATGCCCCCCAAAGCGCGGGTCGCATACCAGAGCAGCGGCACCGCCGGCCCGACGATCTGACCGCGCAGCAATTGCACGCCGGCCGCCAGTAACAGCGCGATCAGCACCACCGAGCGCCCGTCGGCGCCCCCGCCCGTCGCGCGCACGATCCGCTCATCGAGATCGCCCAGCCGTCCCAGCAGCCGGTCGGCCACCGGAACCAGCGGCGGCAAATCCGGCTCGATCTCCATCATCGCCTCGAGTCCGACCTGCGAGGCGGCCAGCAACAGGTCGAGAATCTCACCCTCGTACTTGACCAGCACGCTGGCCGAGGTGTGATTGACGGCGACTGCGCGGACCTGCGGAACTTGCTCGAGCTGCGCCTTCACTTCCGAAAAGAAGCGGCGATCGTGGCGTTTGGCCGGAACCCTCAGCCGGACCCGTCCGGGGATGTGATGGACCACGTGCGCTCCGGCCCTCATCTCTGCCTCCATCCTGGTCACAGCGCTGATGCGGAGCATCAGTTGCGCGGTCGAAACCAGCAACTCATCCGATATCCGCTCGGTAAGGGCATTGACCACCGCCGCCGTGTCCACCATGGGCGTCTCCACCTGGACGCCCGGCGTGTAGAGCGAGCGTGTTGCGGTGGACGCGCATCTCCGTTACGGATTTATGATATTCGTCGCCCGCCGCAGCTCCGCCCCGGCCGTCTCGGCCGGCTCGGGGGCGAACTCGGCCTCCGCGTCGGCATCAACGCCCAATTCGGCGGCCAGCTCGGCCCTGGCTTCGGCGTGCAGGTCGTCCATCGCCTCCGCCAGTTCGGTCGCCTTGATCCGTCCGTGGTGATACATCAGCAGGCCGGTCTTGACGGTCTTGCGGGCCACCGGACGCAGCAACCGCCCGAGGGTCGGGGTGATCGCCGGGGCGACCACCACACCCGCCGCACCCGCCAAAAGCACCGTCAGCAGTCGTCGCATCTTCCGACCTCGCAAGGCAGCGACGTCGGCGTATCCGGCGCCGTCGATCGATGGGCAGGCGTATCGCGTCGATTCACCGCGCGCAACCCGGGAAGCCGCGAGGCGCAGCCGACGTTGCGGGGCGCGACGCGAGCCGCGTCCTTGACCTTCCTATCATGGGAAGTCCATCTCCATGCCGGAGATCGCGGCATGGACATCGGCATCGCCGAACAGCGGACCACCACCGACCTGAAGATCCAGGGCATGACCTGCGCCTCCTGCGCCGGGCGGGTGGAGCGCTCGCTGCGACGACTTGCGGGCGTGGAGGCGGCCGAAGTCAACCTCGCGACCGAACGGGCGCGGGTGACGGCACGCGGCCTCGGCGTCGAGGCGCTGATCGCCGCCGTGCGCGAGGCGGGATACGACGCGGTGCGGGCGGGCGAGACGAGCGCGGCGGCGGACGCGGCGCGCAGCCGGCGCGAGCTTATGCATGTCCTGATCGCGGCGGCACTATCCACGCCGCTGCTCGCCGGGATGATCCAGCATCTGCTCGGCGGCCCCTGGATGCTGCCGGGATGGCTGCAATTCGCCCTGGCGACGCCGGTGCAGTTCTGGCTGGGCGGGCGGTTCTACCTCGCCGGCTGGCGGGCGGTGCGCGCCGGCAGCGGCAACATGGATTTGCTGGTGGCGCTCGGCACCACCGCCGCCTGGGGGCTCAGTGTCGCTGAGCTGCTGCTGGCGGCTCCGGGGCGGGAGCCGCTGCTCTACTTCGAAGTCCTCGGCCCTCATCATCACCTTCATCCTGCTGGGTAAGTGGATGGAGGCGCGGGCGAGGAGCCGGACCGCTTCGGCCATTCGCGCGCTGTCGAAGCTGCGCCCCGAGACGGCGCGGCGGCTGCACGCGGGCGGGGAACAGGTGGTGCCGCTCGGCGAAATCCGGCCGGGCGAGGTCATCGTGGTGCGCCCCGGCGAGCGCATCCCGGTGGACGGGCGCGTGGTCGAGGGCGGGGCGAGCGTGGACGAATCGATGCTCACCGGCGAAAGCCTCCCGGTCGAGAAGGCGCCGGGCAGCACCGTCACGGGCGGCGCGATCGATACCGACGGACGACTGGTGATCGAGACCACGGCGGTCGGCGCCGAAACCAGGCTCGCGGCGATCATCCGGCTGGTGGAGGGAGCGCAGGCCTCGAAGGCGCCGATCCAGCTTCTGGTGGACCGGGTGAGCGCGGTGTTCGTGCCGGTGGTGCTGGCGATCGCACTGGCGACGCTGGCCGCGTGGTGGATGGTCAGCGGCGACATCACGGCGGCGATCCTCAACGCCGTCTCGGTCATGGTCATCGCCTGCCCCTGCGCGCTCGGATTGGCGACGCCGACCGCGATCATGGTGGGGACGGGCGCGGCGGCACGGCGCGGCATCCTGATCCGCGACGCCGAGGCGCTGGAGCGGGCGAATGGCGTCGGACTGGTCGCCTTCGACAAGACCGGCACGCTGACCGAAGGCCGCCCGCAACTCACCGACATCGTCCCCGCACATGGCGTCTCCGAGCCCGAAATGCTGCGAGTTGCGGCGGCGCTCCAGGCCGGCAGCGAGCATCCGCTGGCGATGGCGATCCGGCGTGCGGCTCCGGCGGCAACGGCGGCGGCCGGGTTTCGCGCGCTGCCCGGACGGGGCGTGGCGGGAGAGGTGGACGGGCAAGCGTTCCTGCTCGGCAGCCCGCGGCTGATGGCGGAGAGCGGGGTGGCGACCGATCCGCTCGCCAAGCAGGCGGCCTCGCTGGAGGAATCGGGGCGAACCGTGGCGTGGCTCGCTTCCGCCGTGCCGGCTCGGATCATCGGTCTGCTCGGCTTCGGCGATGTCGTGCGGCCGTCCGCCCGGCTGGCGGTGGACCGGCTGCACCGACGGGGCTTGCGTCTGGTGATGCTCACCGGCGACGGCCGCGGCGCCGCCGAAGCGGCGGGCCGGACGCTCGGCATTGATGAGGTGGCGGCCGAGCTGCTGCCCGCTGGCAAGGCCGATGCGATCTCCGCGCTCCGCCGCCGCGGTCATGTGGTCGCCATGGTGGGCGACGGCGTCAATGACGCACCGGCGCTGGCCGCGGCCGATATCGGCATTGCCATGGCCAGCGGCACCGATGTCGCGATGGACGCCGCCGGGGTCACGCTGATGCGTCCCGATCCCCTCCTGGTGGCCGGCGCGCTCGACATCGCGCGACGCACCCGCGCGAAAATCCGGCAGGGGCTCGCCTGGGCGTTCGTCTTTAATCTCCTGGGCATCCCGCTCGCCGCGCTCGGCCTGCTCAGCCCGGTGATCGCCGGCGCGGCGATGGCGCTGAGCAGCGTCAGCGTGGTGGGAAATGCGCTGCTGTTGCGGCGTTGGCGGCCCGAGGGAGAGCGGAGATGAATATCGGCGAGGCATCGAAGGCGTCGGGCATCAGCGCCAAGATGATCCGCTACTACGAGAGCATCGGCCTGGTTCGCACCGCCGAGCGGTCCGCGTCGGGCTATCGGCGCTACACCGCGTCGGATGTGAACACGCTGCGCTTCATCCATCGCGCGCGCGGTTTCGGCTTTTCGATCGAGCGCATCCGCGTTCTCGTCGGGCTGTGGCGCGGAGGGCGCCCGAGCCGCGAGGTAAAGCGCATCGCCACCGAGCACGTCGCGGAGCTGCGGGCGCGGATCGCCGGCCTGGCGGTCATGGCGGACGCGCTCGAGGAACTTGCCGAACACTGTCGAGGCGATCACCGGCCGGAGTGCCCGATCCTGCGCGATCTTGAGGGCGTGACGTCGGACGCGGAGATGCGGGCGGCATGAGGGCGCGATTCCGGTCCATGGACGGTGTGCCGAATTTCGACGCCAACGCCTGCGCCGGCTTCTCCCCGTCCGAGCAGGCGAAGCTGTGGAACGCGGCCGTTACCTACGCGGACTCGCGCGGGGTCGTCATTCGCATGACCGAAATGGTCGGCCGGTCGGTTCAATCTCTCGGCCGGCGCGCCGCGAACGTCGCCATCGAACAGCTCGGCCCGAACTGGCGCAAACGCATCGAGGGGCTGGTCGAGGAGGCGCTTTGGCGCGGCTACGACCTGGCGACCCTCGGTCTTGACCCGGCGCGGGAGCGCGCACCGCGGCGGCTGTTCAACAAGGCGCTCGCCTCGGCGAGCGGCGCCGTGACCGGGTTCACCGGCGGCCCCGGTCTGGCGCTCGACATCCCGCTCACCACCGGCCTGATTCTGCGCTCCATAGCCACGATCGCGCGGGCGCATGGCGAGGACATCGCCTCCGACGAGGGCAAGCGAGCCTGTCTCCAGGTCTTCGCCTTCGGCGGCCCGGAGGCGCAGGAGGAGCCCGAGATCGGATACTGGACGACGCGGGCGGCGCTCAGCCATGGCGGGATCGCGATCCTGATCCGCCAGACCGCCGCCCGGCTGGGCATTCCGTTCTCGGAGAAGCTGCTGGGTCAGCTGCTGCCGGGCCTCGGCGCACTCTCCGGCGGCGCGCTCAATTTCGTCTTCATGGACTATTACCAGCGGCTGGCGGTGGTGCACTTCACCATCCGCCAGCTCGAACGAAGTCACCCCGATCCGTCCGGCGTGCGCGCCTGCTTCGACAATCTGGTCCGCCAGGCCCGTGAACGCCGCAGAACCGCCACCGGCGTCGGGCGCCCGGCACTGCCGCCGCCCGACCCGAAGCCGACTGTTGCCAGCGATGCGATCCCGGGGCCACAACAGGCAATCTGACAGGGATCACTCATGCGCCTTCGCCTTCTCGCGCTGACCACCTCGGCGCTTGCCCTCGGGCTTCCGCTTTCGGCGGGACTGCCCCTTTCCGCTCCTCCGGCGCTTGCGCGCCCGGCCCCGGACAGCTTCGCCGACCTCGCGGCGCGGCTGCTGCCGGCGGTGGTCAACGTGTCCTCCTCGGCCGACATGCAGGCCGGCGCCGATGCCGGGCCGACGATCCCGGAATTCCCGCCGGGCTCGCCTTTCGAGCAGTTCTTCAAGGACTTCATGGAGCGCCATCGCGCCCCCGGCGCGGCGACAAGCCCGCGCCCGATCGGCGGATGCAGAGCCTGGGCTCGGGTTTCATCATCGACCCCTCGGGGCTGGTGGTGACGAACAACCACGTGATCGACGGCGCCGACGAGATCACCGTCACCTTGCAGGACAACACCGCGCTCAAGGCCAAGGTGCTCGGCCGCGACCAGACCGGCGACATCGCGCTGCTCAAGGTGGACGCGGGCAAGCCATTGCCGGCGCTCGCCTTCGGCAATTCCTCGACGATGCGCGTCGGCGACTGGGTGCTCGCGATCGGCAACCCGTTCGGTCTCGGCGGCACCGTGACCGCCGGCATCGTCTCGGCGCGCGGGCGCGACATCCACGAAGGCCCGTACGACGACTTCATCCAGACCGACGCGCCGATCAACCGGGGCAACTCCGGCGGGCCGCTGTTCAACATGGACGGGCAAGTGATCGGCATCAACACCGCGATCTACTCGCCCTCGGGCGGCTCGATCGGCATCGGCTTCGCCATTCCGTCCGGCATGGCGCAACTCGTCGTCTCTCAGCTGCGCGAATACGGCCATCCCCGGCGCGGCTGGCTCGGCGTGCGCATCCAGGAGGTGACGCCCGACATCGCCGAAAGTTTGGGCCTTAAGGGGCGCGCGCGCGGCGCGCTGGTGGCCGGCGTCAATTCGGGCGGCCCGGCCGATCAAGCGCATCTGCGCAACGGCGACATCGTGCTGAGCTTCAACGGCACGCCGGTCAAGAACACGCACGCGCTGCCGCGCATCGTCGCCGATACCGATGTGGGCAAGCAAGTGCCGCTGTCGGTGTGGCGTGACGGGCATGAGGTGGCCTTGCAAGCGACCTTGGCCGAAAAGCCCGACGACGTGGAGAAGGCCGCGCTGACGCCCGCCGCGCCGCCGCCGCCGAAGCCGGCGCAGATCGCCGGGCTTGGCATGACGCTGGCGCCGATCGATCAGGCGGCGCGCGAGCGATACCATCTGGGGGCCGATCAGAAGGGCGCGGTCGTCACCGACGTCGCCGGCGACGGCGCCGCCGCGCAGCGCGGGGTCAAACCGGGAGACGTGATCGTGGAGGTGCAGCAGGGCGAGGTGAACTCGCCCGAGGATGTGCGCCGGCGCGTCGAATCCGTGCGCCGGGAGGATCGGCGCACGGTCCTGATGCTGATCCAGCGCTCCGACGGGCTGAGCTGGGTGCCGCTGCCACTGGATAGCGGCGGCAAGGGAAAGTCCGGATAAATGTTCGCAATCCGGGAACCGGAGCCGGCAGCGATTACCGCCGCGGTCCGGTCCCGGGTCCTGCGCGCCGGGCTTGCGGCGCGGTTGCGGCTGGTCCAGCCGCGGCGTTTTCTCGGCGCCCTGGTTTGCACACTCGCGGTGATGGCGTCGGCGAGCACCGTCCCCGCGCTCGCCCGGTTCGGCAACACGGCTTTCCTGTCGGCGATGTTCGGTGGGGTGGTGGCGTTCAATCTGCTGCTTTTCTTCCCGCCGGGGACGCTGACCGCGCGACCCTTGCGCATCATCGGCGCGTTGCCGGCTTCGGCCGTCCCGTTCGCGCTGGCGCCGCTGCTCTACCATGTGAGCCCGGCGCTGGCGGATGCCGCCCTGTTGCTGGCGGCGGCCGTCTCCGTGTTGGTCCGTCCCTTGGGCCCCCCGGTCGCCGGGTTTGCGCTGCTGATCGCCCTGAACCTGCTGATCCCGCTGGTGATGGGCGCCGCCTTGTCGCTCGCGCCGCTGGGGGCGCTGGCCGGAGTCAGCGGCACGATTTTCGCGGTCGCCGCCGACGTCATCACCGCGCGGCTGCTGCGCGCCATGCCGCCGGGGTTCGAGCGACGGCTGTTGCGCAACGAGCTTGCCGGCTTCTTCGCCGAGCTGTTGGAGCTCCGACAATCCGGCGGGATTTGGCCGCAGCCGGATTTGTCGGCGCGGATCGCGCGCGTGCGGCTGCTGCGCGACGAGATCGCTCCCGCCGCGGCCTCCGCGATGCCGGTGGATGCGCTGCTCGAGGATGTCGGTCGTTGCGCCGCCCGGCTCGGCAAGGGGACCGCTGCGATGTCCGCCGAGAGCGAGGCGGCGGTCGCGCGCGCGCTGGCGGCGCTCGCCGAAGCGACGCGCGCGGGGCGGGCTGGCGGGGCGCAAGCGGCGATCGAGGACCTGCGCCGGGCGGCCCTGCGCCGCCCCGGCCCCGATGAGCCGGAGCCGCCGCCAGCGCGGATGCTCGGACTGGCACTCCTGCTTTCGGACCTGGTCGAGGCGGCGATGCCCCGGCCGGGCGCGGCGCCATGCTCGACCGCTTTCGCATAGACCTCTCACGCTTGCCGGAGGCGATCCGGGCCGTGCAGGCGCGGCTCGCCCTGCAATGCGCCACCAGCCTGTTGATCGCGTTCGTGCTGATGCGCCTGCTGCCTTTCCCCAAGCCCTATTGGCTGGTCCTGACCGCGCTGATCGTGACCGCCAACAGCTTCGGCGAAACGGCGGCGAAGTCGCTCGATCGCATCACCGGCACCGTTCTCGGCCTGCTTGCCGGAACGCTCGTGTGGATGGCGGCATCGGGTGCACCGCTGCCGGCGACCGGCGTCATCGTCGTCTGTGTCTTCGCCATCTTCTACGAGCGCACGGCCCGTTATCGCAATCTGCTGTTCTGGCTCAGCCTGCTGCTGTCGCTGATCTTTCATCTCGGGGATGCCCCCGGGTCGTTCTATCTTGCGCGCTTGGCCGATACGCTGATCGGAACCGCGATCGCCGTTCTGGTGACGATGGTTCTGTTGCCCGTGCGAACCGGCGATGCGGTTCGCGAACAAATGGCGACGCTGCTCGATCTGACGGCGGAGAAGCTGCAGGGCATGGCATCGGTGCTGACGCAGCCCGGCCCGCATCATCGCGACGGCCGACCGGGGCAGTTGCTCGACGCCTCCGAGAAGATCGCGGCGCTGACCGGCGCCGAGGGTCTGGAGGCGCTATTGCTCCGCCGTCCGCGAGTCGAGGTGCGGCTTCGCATGGACGCCGCCGCAGCGATCGGCCGCTGTCTGCTGTTGCTGGACGAGCTGGTACCGCTGCTGCCGGGCGCCGAGCCGGGGATTCCGGCGGCCCTGAACACGTTGGCCGCCGCCGTCAGGCCGCTGGCGCTATCGGTGAGGCAAGGCACCGCGGCGCCGTGCCTCCCGGGACGGGATGACGTGGCGCCAGCAGGGGAAATCGCGGCGGCCGCTTACCGGGCGGACCGCATCACGCTAATCGAGTTCCAGGCCAGCCTGCGGCTGCACGGGACGCTGGCATCGTTGGCGGATGCCGTCGATCGCCTGGCCCTATCCGCGCCGGGGATGGCGACGCCCTCTCCCGGTCCGGCTTCGCCCTCTCCCGTAAACGGATGAGCATTCCGAGCCCGTTGAGGCTCCTTCATGGACATGTCACAAACCGGTTGTTAGAAGGCCGCCACCTGTCCGCCGAGGCCACATGAAGATCGTCGCTTGCAACAGCAACCGCCCGCTGGCCGAGGCGGTGGCCGCCGAGCTGAACCTGCCGTTGACCCGTGCCTCGGTCCGCCGCTTCGCCGACATGGAGATCTTCGTGGAGATCCACGAGAACATTCGCGGCGAGGACGTGTTCGTCGTGCAGTCCACCTGCTATCCCGCCAACGATCACCTGATGGAGCTGCTGATCACGCTCGATGCTCTCCGCCGCAGCTCGGCGCGACGGGTGACGGCGGTGATCCCCTATTTCGGCTACGCCCGCCAGGACCGTAAATCCAGCCCGCGCAGCCCGATCAGCGCCAAGCTGGTGGCCAATCTGATCACCGAGGCCGGCGCCAACCGCGTTCTGACGATGGATCTGCACGCCGGCCAGATCCAGGGCTTCTTCGACATTCCGGTGGACAACCTCTACGCCGAGCCGCTGTTCGTGCGCGACATCCGCGAACGCTTCGACGGCCACGACCTGATGATCGTCTCTCCCGACGTGGGCGGCGTGTTGCGCGCACGCGCCATTGCCCGGCGGCTGCATGTCGAGCTGGCGATCATCGACAAGCGGCGCGAGCGGGCCGGTGTCTCCGAGGTGGTGCATGTGATCGGCGACGTCACCGGGCGCGACTGCATTTTGGTCGATGACATCGTCAACTCGGGCGGCACCCTGGTCAACGCCGCCTCGGCGCTGTTGGAGAACGGCGCCCGCTCGGCCGGCGCCTACATCACCCATGGCGTGCTCTCGGGCGGCGCGGTGGCGCGCATCGCATCCTCGCCGATCGAGATGATGACGCTGACCAACTCGATCCCGGCGACCGAGGCGGTGCGGGTGGCGCAGAACATCCGCCAGGTGACGATCGCGCCGCTGCTGGCCGAGGCGATGCGGCGCATCAACGACGAAAGTTCGGTCAGCTCGCTGTTCGATTGAGCATCCCGTCTTGGTTGTCGGCCGCCGCGTCGCCACCTGAAGCCGCATACCCCCCGGATAGAGAGCCGATACGGATGCCCAGCTACCAGTACGTCTATGTCATGAAGGACCTGACCAAGTCGTTCCCCGGCGGGCGCGAGGTCTTCAAGGGCATCACCCTGTCCTTCCTGCCGGGCGTCAAGATCGGCGTGCTGGGGGTGAACGGTGCCGGCAAATCGACCCTGCTCAAGATCATGGCCGGGATCGAGACCGAGTTCGGCGGCGAAGCATGGGCCGCCGACGGCGTGCGCGTCGGCTATCTGTCGCAGGAGCCGCATCTTGACCCGACCAAGACCGTCGGCGGCAATGTCGAGGAGGCGTTCGCCGACCTCAAGGCCGCGCTGAGCCGCTTCAACGACATCTCGAACCGCTTCGCCGAACCGATGAGCGATGACGAGATGAACGACCTGTTGGCCGAACAGGCCGATTTGCAGACCAAGATCGACGCCGAGGATGGCTGGGATCTCGATCGGCGCGTCGATATCGCGCTCGATGCGCTGCGCTGCCCGCCGGCCGATGCCGATGTCAACACGCTCTCGGGCGGCGAGCGGCGGCGGGTCGCGCTGTGCCGGCTGCTCCTGGAACGGCCCGAGCTGCTGCTGCTGGACGAGCCCACCAACCATTTGGACGCCGAATCGGTCGCCTGGCTCGAGCACACGCTGCGCGACTATCCCGGAACCGTCATGCTGGTGACGCACGACCGCTACTTTTTGGATAACGTCACCTCCTGGATTTTGGAAATCGAGCGCGGGCGGGGCTACCCGTACGAGGGCAACTACTCCGCCTGGCTCTCGCAGAAGCGCAAGCGGCTGGCGGTGGAGGAGAAGGAGGAGAGCGCGCGACAGCGGGCGCTGGCCGCCGAGCAGGAGTGGATCGCCGCCTCGCCGCGTGCACGGCAGGCGAAGAACCGCGCCCGTATCCAGCGCTACGAGGACATGCTGGCCGATTCCCGTGAGCGCGTGGCCGGCGTCGCCGAGATCGTCATCCCGCCCGGCCCGCGTCTCGGCAATGTGGTGATCGAGGCCGAAAACCTCTCCAAGGGCTACGGCGATCGGCTGCTGATCGATAGGCTGGAATTCAAACTGCCGCCGGGCGGCATCGTCGGCGTGATTGGCCCGAACGGTGCCGGCAAGACCACGCTGTTTCGCATGATCGTGGGCCAGGACAGCCCCGACGGCGGGAGCCTGCGCGTCGGCGAGACGGTGGCGCTCGGCTACGTGGACCAGTCGCGCGACGCGCTCGATGGCGATAAGACCGTGTGGCAGGAGATCAGCGGCGGCGAGGAGGTGATCTACCTCGGCAAGCGGGCGGTGCCGTCGCGCGCCTATGTGGGTGGCTTCAACTTCAAGGGCGCCGATCAGCAGAAGAAGGTCGGAATTCTCTCCGGCGGCGAGCGCAACCGGGTGCATCTGGCGAAAATGCTGAAGCGCGAGCACAATGTCATTCTGCTCGACGAGCCGACCAACGATCTCGACGTCGATACGCTGCGCGCGCTGGAGGAGGCGCTCGGCGAATTCGCCGGTTGCGCGGTCATCATCAGCCACGATCGCTGGTTTCTCGATCGGCTGGCGACCCACATCCTCGCCTTCGAGGGTGACAGCCATGTCGAGTGGTTCGAAGGCAACTTCGAAGCCTACGAGGCCGATAAGCGTCGCCGCCTCGGCGCCGACGCCACCGAGCCGCATCGGATCAAGTATCGACCCCTGGTCCGTTAACGCGGGTTGCTCAAGTGTGACCATAAGCCATCGCCCAAAGCGCCAGCATGACGTGGAAAACCCGGTTGATCTGTTTCCACGTCATCCGGACCTGCTTCAACGCATGAAACCGTCGAACGGCGCCATGTAGACCGGTTGAAGGGCGTCAGGATCTGCTTGGCGTTGGCATCCGGCGTGCCGAAGACCACGAAGCGGTCGGCTTCACCAGCGCGAGGAAGCGCTTGGAGAACTTGTCGACGAACCCCTGGATTGCACTACCACCGCCTCCGAATCGCGATACCGTTCGACGACGGCGGCTGTCTTCTGATCCGGGGTCGCGGCGAATTCGTGATCGAGCGCGCCCGCCTCCTGCTTGGTCGAGGCCACCATCTCGGCGGCGAGTTGCTGGAACTTGTCCATGTTGCCCGCCGGCACATCGAGCGTGAGCACCCAATGCACCTCCGAGCCGCCGACCACCGGCTTCGGCCTTTGCGCCCGAGCATCGAACGTCACTCCGCCGAGCACGATCGTGGCAAGCGCGAGCAGCCGCAGAGAACGCATGTTTAAGTTTGATCTTAACTCATTTGATTGCACCCGACAACCGTCAGGCGGCGCCGCGGCGTGCCTCCAGCCGCGTCTCCGCCAGATGGTCGAAGCGGCGGCGGAAGGTGCCGAGGCCGGAGGTTTGCGAGCGCAGCTCGATGATAAGGTCGTGCAGCTCGGCCGCCGGCACCAGCGCGTCCACGTCGTCCCACCCCGGCCAGTTCGGGCGCTCGGCGTAGCCCAGAATTTGGCCGCGCCGCCCGGTCAGCAGCCGCTGCGCGCGGGCGGTGAAGTCGTTGGGCACGCTGATCGTCACGTGATCGATCGGCTCCAACACCACCGGATCGGCGGCGGCGAGACCCTCGCGCATGGCGATCGCGGTCGCGGTCTTGAACGCCATGTCGGAGCTGTCCACGCTGTGAAACTGCCCGTCGGTCAGCGTCACCGCGATGTCCACCACCGGATGGCCGAACGGCCCCTTGCGCGCCGCCTCCTCGGCGCCTTCGGCGACGGCGGGAATGAAGTTGCGCGGCACCGAGCCGCCGACCACCTTGTCGATGAAGGCGAAGCCGGCGCCGCGTTCGCGCGGGGCGATGTCGATCTTCACGTCGGCGAACTGTCCATGGCCGCCGGTTTGGCGCTTCAGTCGCCCGTGCTGATGGACCGGGCGGCGGATGGTCTCCTTGTAGGCGACCTGCGGGGTCTGCGTCGTCAGTTTCAGCGCCTGCCCGCGCGCCAGTCGCTCGATCGCGGTGTGCAGGTGAATCTCGCCCTGGCCGTGCAGCACCGTCTCGTGCGTGTCCTGCCCGTGCGTGATGCCGAGCGTCGGGTCCTCTTCCAGCAATTTCTGCAAGGCGCCCGAGAGCTTCACGTCGTCCTTGCGATCGGCGGTGGCGATCGCCAGCGCGTAAACCGGCTCGGAGGGCGTCGGGAAGGGCAGTTCCGGGCTGGCGCCGGTCGAGACCGCCGCCCCTGTCGCCACTCCCTCCAGCCGGCCGAGGGCGACCAACTCGCCCGCCGTCGCCTCGCCGACCTTGGCCAGTTCGCCACCGACAGTTTGATAGATGGCGCCCAGTCGCGTGCCGTTCAGGCTGGCGCCGTCCTTGATGGCGCCGCGCCATAGCCGGGCGTAGGAGAGCTTGCCGGTGTGCCCGGCGTGGACGGTCTTGAACACCTGCGCCAGCGGCGCTCCGTCGGCGGCGATGTCCCGCCGGGCGGCGGTCTCGGCGGCATCCGGCGCATCATGGCGCAGCGTCTTCCACAGCCGGCGCACGCCGCCGGCGCTCTCGGCCGCGCCCAGCAGCACCTCGATCACGTTGCCGGCCGCCAAATCCTTGCGCAAATCGCGGTAGATCTCGTCGGGGCCGGGGCGCACGTCTTCCAGTACCTTCTCCAGCAGCGCGTCGTCGTGATCGGCCAGCACCTCGACCAGCGCGGCGCGCGCCGCTTCGGCCTCGTCGGCGGACGGAATGCGCACCAATTCCGAGGCCTGTCCCTTGCGGTAGCGATAGGCGCGGTCGCTCACCACATCGACGTAGCCGGCGACCTTGGCGCCGGCCGGCCCGGTCTCGGTGAGCGGTAACTGGCGCAGCACCAGCGGACAGCTCGCGTACGCTTGCAGGGCCGCCAGCGTGTCCGCGAGGCCCCCCTCCAGCGTGTCGATGCGATTGATGAAGACGATATGCGGCACTTTCTGTTCCGCCAGCCGCCGGAGCAGCGGCGCGGCGGCGATGGCGCGGGCGGGCAGCGGATCACACACCAGCACCGCGATGTCGGCGACCGCGAGCGCGGCCTCGGTCTCGAAGGCGAACTCGACCGAACCGGGACAATCGAGCACCGACCAGCGATCGCCGAGATAGGTGCAGTGTCCGAGGCGAATTTCGGTGGTCGAGGGGCGGTTGCGCGGGTCGGCCGGCCGCTTCACCGGGCTGCCGGCCACCTCCAGCATGGCATCGAACAGGGTGGACTTGCCGCTGCCGTACGGCCCGACCAGGGCCACCGAGCGAGGACTTCTGCCGTGCTGCTCTCCGGACATGTGGATGCCTCCATGAGGATTCGCGCGGGCCCCGGCGGGCGCCGGAGCCCGATCGCGGTCATGCTATCCGAAGTCCCGGTGGAAATCCCAGTGCGGGCAACCGCAAATGACGGCCGCGTGGCGCGGCTCAGGCGCGCAAGCACAAGGCGAGCGGCGCGCGCGGCGCGGCGATCCGCCCGCCCGCCCCGTAACGCGGCGCACGGGCGCGCGGTGCGGCGCCGGCGATGACGGCGAGCACCCGGCTTTGCACGGCGATGCCGCGTTCCAGCAGTTGCCGGTTCGCCGCCGCCGCCGCATCCAGTCGCCACGCCAGCGCGAGCAGGTCGGCGTTGGCCCGCGTTGCGCTGCCCGGATGCAGGCCCGCCGCGGTGAACGCCGCCAGCGCCTGCTGCTTGGTGTCGAGCATCGCCGCCGCGCCGCGCAGGTCGAGCGCCGCCAAAGCGGCGTTCTCCTGCTCCAGCGCGTCGGCCAGTCGAACCCCCGCCGCGATCAGCTCGACGCTCATTGACCTGCCTCCCGGGTGCGCATCAGCGCGTGATAGACGGCATCGGCCAGCCCGATGCCGCCGCGTGCGGCCATCTGCTTGCCGATCGCCTGCACCAGCATCGGCTGGAACGCCGCCTCGCCGGCGCCGCCGCCGAAGGCGCCGTGCGCGCTGTCGACGGTGTCGAACATCGGCTTCAGCATCTCGCCGATCGCCATCGCCTCGAACTCGCTCGCCGCTTGGCGCATCCGCGCCGCACCGGCGGGACCGGCGGCGTCGGTGGCGGTGGGATGGATCACGTTCATCAGCGCACCTTCAAGTCGGCCTGCAACGCACCGGCGGTCTTGATCGCCTGCAGGATGGTGATCAGATCGCGCGGGCCGATGCCGAGCGCGTTCAGGCTCTGCACCAGATCGCGCAGGCTGATGCTGCCCGGCACCACCCCGAGGCGGTTCTGGTGCTGATCGTCCACCTCCACCTTGGTGCGCGGCACCACCGCCGTCTGCCCGCGGGAGAACGCCTCCGGCTGGCTCACCTCCGGTGTCTCCGTCACCCGCACCGTCAGATTGCCCTGCGCGATCGCGACCGTGCTCACCCGCACATTGGCGCCCATCACCACGGTGCCGCTGGCCTCGTCGATCACCACCACGGCCGGGCTGTCGGGCTCGATGCGCAGATCCTCCAGCTCGGCCAGGGTGGCGATCGGGTCGCGGCCGGCGAGATCGACGCGCACCGTGCGCGGGTCGGTGGCGCGCGCGATCGGCCCCTCGGCGGCGTTGATCGCGGCGGCGATGCGCCGCGCCGTCGTCAGATCCGGGTTGCGCAGACCGAGCCACACGCCGCTGCTCTGGTCGAGCCGGAACGGCACCTCCTTTTCCACCGTCGCGCCGTTGGCGACCCGTGCCGAGGTCGGCACGCCGCGCGTCACCGACGACGCCGCGCCGCGCGCGGCGATGGCGCCGGTCGCCAAGGCGCCTTGCGCCACCGCATACACCTCGCCGTCGGCGGCGAGCAGCGGCGTCACCAGCAGGGTGCCGCCGGTGAGGTCGGTGGCATCGCCCAGCGCCGAGACGGCGACGTCGATGCGCCCGCCGCCGCGGGCGAAGGCCGGCAGATCGGCCGTCACCATCACCGCGGCGACGTTCTTGGTCTCGAGCTTCGCCGCCTGGTCGGCGGTGTTCACCCCGAGGCGCTCCAGCATCCCGATCAGCGACTGGCGGGTGAACACCGCATTGTCGAGCTTGTCGCCGGTGTTGTTCAGCCCGACCACGAGCCCGTAGCCGATGAGCTGGTTCGGCCGCACGCCCTCGACGTCGGCGATGTCCTTGATGCGGATCTGTCCCAGCGCGCGCAGCGGGCAGAGGGCCAGCAGCACCAGCAGAAGCAGGGGCAGGCGTGAGGCGCGCAAGGGCGAGCTCCGGTAGGAGGTTCGTAACGTTTTTGCGGCACGCTGCGCCGATCGGCCGGCTTAGGCGCAAGCCCCGTGCCAGCCCCTCGCCGCGGTTCTGGCGGGGCGGCGGGCGCTTTCGGGGGGCAAAACCTGCCGGTCGGCGAAAGGAGCCGGGCATTGACCGAAATCAGCGGGGTCGATCGGACCGCGCGCTTGCTCCCGAGCCGTTCGCGTCTCGCGCCCCGGCGGATTCAGCCTGCCGACGGCGGACGCGACACCCGTTGCGGCGCAAGCGGCGCTGCCGGCGGTCGCCGGGAGCCTGCTCGCCTTGCAGGAGGCCTGCCTGACCGCCGTCGGCGACCGCGCCGCCCGCCGGCGCGGCCGCGACATGCTGGCGGCACTGGCCGAGCTGCAGCGCGCCCTGCTCGGCGGCGATGCCGGCCCGGCGCTGGCGCGGCTCGCCGTGCTGGCCACGGAGGTGCCGCGCGCCTTCGATCCCGGCCTGGATGCGGTGGTGTCCGCCATCGCGCTGCGCGCGCGAGTGGAACTGGCGCGGCCCCGATCCGGTTCGCTCTCGTCACGGTAATTCGACGGTAAGCAAACGTGAAATGATCGAGACAGTTGCCCCCATTTCGATCAAAACCGCCTTGGCGGGGGGATTCGGCGCGGCTATACACCGCGCCGTTCCAGCCCCTCGGGGGTCGCTTCCACACGAACGACAGGATCGGCCCGCATGATGGTCACCCTCCCCCCCGACTACCAACCGACCGAAACCGAAGAGTTCATGAATCCGATCCAGGTGGAATACTTCCGGCAGAAACTAACGCGATGGCGCAACAGCTTGCTGCGCGAGGCCGACGGCACCCTGGCCAGCCTCTCGGAAGGCGGCATCCATGAGGCCGACATCACCGACCGCGCCGCCGTCGAAACCGATCGGGCGCTGGAATTGCGCACCCGCGACCGCGCCCGCAAGCTGATCGCCAAGATCGACCAGGCGCTGCTGCGCATCGAGGGCGGCACCTACGGGTTCTGCGAGGAGACCGGCGAGCCGATCGGCCTTAAGCGCCTGGAAGCGCGCCCGATCGCCATCCTCTCGATCGAGGCGCAGGAGCGCCACGAGCGCATGGAGCGCGTCCACCGCGACGACTAGCCGCAATGACCCCCCGGTTCACGCGGGTCGTCGTCGTCTGCCTTTTGGTGCTGTTCGCCGTCTGGGTGGTCGAGCCCTATGTCGTCGAGGGCTGGTGGGCGGCGACGGCGCCGCGCACGGTTTCGCCGCGCGGCTCCCTCGATGCCATCGAGCGCACCACCATCGACATCTTCCGCGCCGCCTCGCCCTCGGTGGTGCACGTCTATGCGCGCGGCGCCGCGCCGGTGCTGGCGCCGAACGGCGAATACGTGCTGCAAACCGGATCGGGGGTGGTCTGGGACGCCGCCGGCGACGTGGTGACCAACAACCACGTCATCGCCGGCGGCAGCCTCTTCGGCGTCCGGCTGACCACCGGCGAGCTGGTCCGGGCGCGACTGATCGGCACCGCCCCCGCCTACGACCTGGCGGTGCTCAGGCTGGAGCGCCCGCGCGTCGCGCTGCGCCCGCTCGCCATCGGTCAATCGAAGAACCTGCTGGTCGGCCAATCGGTGTTCGCGATCGGCAATCCCTACGGACTGGATCAAACCCTCACCTCCGGCCTGATCAGCGCGCTGCGTCGGCAGCTGCCGGAAAGTTCGGAGGTGGAGATCACCGACGTTATTCAGACCGATGCGCCGATCAATCCCGGCAACTCCGGCGGCCCGCTGCTCGACTCCTCGGGTCGGATGATCGGGCTGAACACCGCGATCCTGTCCCGCTCGGGCGCCTCCGCCGGCATCGGCTTCGCCATTCCGGTGGACACCGTGAACCGCGTGGTGCCGCGCATCATCGCCACCGGCAGCGCCCCCACACCGGGCATCGGCATCGTCTCCGCCAATCCGGCGCTGGCCGCGCAGTTCGGGGTGAACGGCGTGGTGGTGCTGCGGGTGGTGCCCGGCACGCCCGCCGCGAATGCCGGGCTGGAGGGCGTGAACCCGCAGGCCGGGACCATTGGCGACGTCATCACCGCGGTGGATGGCGAGCCCGTGCAGAGCGTCACCCAGCTCGGCCGACGGCTGGATGCGATCGGCATCGGCAATGGCGCCACGCTCACGGTGGAGCGCGACGGGCAGACACGGACGGTCACGGTCAAGGTCGCGGACGTCTCCCCGGCGGCGCTGACGGGCGGATGATCTCTCGATGAGCTTCATCCACAACGAACGCATGAAGCTTCTCGCGAATGCCCTGAACAACGCGGCCAATTCTTCGTTCACGGTCGGCGTTCTGGCACCGATGGCGGGTGGGGCGTCGTGATCGCCTACGAGCGGTTTGGCAACCGACTGTGACCGCTGCCGCCCTCATCCGTCGGGGTCCGGCTTAGCTTCCTCCATCTCCGCGATCGAAACCCGGGGCTGCTCCGGACGCCGGAGGACTCCCTTCAATCTCTTGATGCTCGTGGTGCGTTCAGCCGCGCTCACCCCGGCCCCGAACACCTCCGCCCACGCCGCGCGCAAGGCCAGGTCCGCCTCCGCCATGCTGACGGGAATCCCCAGCGCGTGCAGGCTGATGACGCCATGCTCGCGGATGCCGCACGGGACGATGCCGGCGAAATGCGACAGATCGGGATCGACGTTGAGCGCCACGCCATGCCAGCTCACCCAGCGGCTGACGCGCACGCCGATGGCGGCGATCTTCGCCTCCTTGCCGGCGGCGCGGTCGGCGACCCAGATGCCGATGCGCCCCTCCCGCCTTTCGCCACGCACGTTGAAGCGGGCGAGCGCGCGGATCAGCCATTCCTCCAGCCCGTGCACGAAGCAGCGCACGTCGCGCGCCGGCACGCCGCCATGCGGGCGCGTCAGATCCAGCATCACATAGCCAATGCGCTGGCCGGGACCGTGATAGGTCCACTGCCCGCCGCGTCCGGCGGCGAAGGCGGGGAAGCGCGCATCCACCAGGTCGGCCGGACGGGCGGAGCTGCCGGCGGTGTAGAGCGGCGGATGTTCCAGCAGCCATACCAGCTCGCCGGCGGTGCCTTCGCGGATCGCCGCGACGCGCCGCTCCATCACGGCCAGCGCCTCCGGGTACGGCGTCGGGCCGTCGCCGATGCGCCATTCCGGGGGGGTCGCAATTGAACCCGCCATGCTCATCCGCTATACCCCGCGCGCCCGATGCGGTCGTGGCGGAACGGTAGACGCGCCAGCTTGAGGTGCTGGTCCGGGAAACCGGGTGGAAGTTCGAGTCTTCTCGACCGCACCAGAGATGCTCCGCTCCGGCAAGCCCTATCAGCGAACGGAGCCGAACATGGGTTCATGGACCAACACATTCGACCAGCCGGTCGGGTTTCCCGTCCCCGGCTGGACGGCGCGCCGATTGCCGCCCCGGACCGCCATGGTCGGGCGCTACTGCCGGCTCGAGCCGGTGTCGGTGGAGGCGCACGCCGCCGACCTCTTCGCCGCCTATAGCGAGGCGCCGGACGGACGCGCCTGGACCTATCTGCCGGCCGAATGGCCCGCCGATCCGGCGGCGTTTCGCGGCTACCTCGCGAAAGCCGCCGCCGACACCGAGCGGTTGCATCATGCGATCGTCGATCTCGCCACCGGCCGCGCCGCCGGCACCGCGGCGCTGATGCGCGCCGATCCGGCCAACGGCGCCATCGAAGTCGGATACATCGTCTACTCGCCCCGCCTCCAGCGCACTCCCGCCGGCACCGAGGCAATGTATCTGCTGATGCGCCGCGCCTTCGACGAGCTCGGCTATCGCCGTTACGAATGGAAATGCGACAGCCTCAACGCCGCTTCGCGCGCCGCGGCGGCCCGCTATGGGTTCCGCTTCGAGGGCGTGTTCCGCCAGGCGGTCGTCTATAAGGGCCGTAACCGCGACACCGCGTGGTTCTCGATCATCGACACCGAATGGCCGGCGGTGCGCGCCGCGTTCGAGCAATGGCTGGCGGCGGAGAATTTCGCCCCGGACGGCAACCAGCGTCGCTCGCTGGCGGCGATTCGGGGCTCGCGGTAGCGCGGCGATCGGTTTCCCCATCCGCCCGACTTCGTGTGGCCCTCCATTGCTTCGTCCCCTCGCTTTCGCGAGGGTCCTCGCAATGATGGCCGTCGCGGTTTGATCGCATCCCATCCCGCTCTACGCCGTGAACTCGGCCCGGATCGCCGCCGAATCCTCGCCGATCGCCGGCACCTTGCCGAGCGCGCGGGCACCGTCCGAGGACACCACCGGCGGTGCGGCGATCGCGACCTCGCCGCTCGGCGTCGCCACGTTGACGCGGCGCAGCGCCGGGTGGCGGCTGAACGCGGCGACGTCGTTGACGAAGCCGAAGGCGGTGTTGGCGGCGCGCAACCGCGACGCCGCCTCGCCGCGGGTAAGCGGGGCGAAGGCGGCGGCGATGTGCGCGTCCACCACGGCCCGATGCGCGACCCGGATCACGTTGGTCTCGAAGCCCGCGCGTTGCGCCAGCTCGGGCTCACGCAGGAACCGGGCGCAGAACTCCGCCCATTCGCGCTCATTCTGGATCGCGATCAGCACCAGCGTGCCGTCGGCGAGCGGAAAGGCGCCGTAAGGGCAGATCGACGGATGCGCGAGCCCCATGCGCGCCGGTGCTCGCCCGGTGCCCTCGAAGAACAGCAACGGCACGTTCATCCAATCCGCCATGCCGTCGAACAGACTGGCGGCGAGCCCCTTGCCGCGCCCGGTGATGCCACGCTCGATCAGCGCCTCCAGAATAGCCGCCTGCGCCGCCATGCCGCAGGCGATGTCGCAGGCGGAGACGCCGACCCGTCCCGGTCCGGCCGGATGGCCGGTGATCATGGCCAGCCCGGACTCGGCCTGCACCAGCAGGTCGTACGCCTTCATGGTCGCATACTCGTCCGCCTCGCCGTAGCCGGAGATATCGACCGTGATCAGGCGGGGATGGCGCGCGCGCAGCAACGCGCTGTCGAAGCCCGCGCGCGACGCCGCACCGGGCGCCAGGTTTTGAATGAAAACATCGGCGCGGGCGAGAATCCGATGCAGCAGCGCGGCGTCGGCCGGGTTCTTGATATCGGCGACCAGGCTCCGCTTGCCGCGATTGAGCCAGACGAAATAGCTGGACTGGCCCTTTGCCGCAGTGTCGTAGCCGCGCGCGAAGTCGCCCTCCGCCCGTTCGACCTTGATCACCCGCGCCCCGGCGTCGGCGAGCCGCGAACTTGCGTACGGTGCGGCGACTGCCTGTTCGAGCGAGAGCACGAGCAGGCCGGAGAGAGGCATGGATGCGGTCATGGCCGAACCCCACTCCCCATGCCGAAGTCGCGTAGGAAGTTATGGTCAGTCGTTGGGATGTCCTCCTGCTCGCAGTAAAAGGTTTATCCGCTTCGGCCAGATGGGGCGCGCATCAATAGCTGCGCGGCAGTCCCAGCACGTGCTCGGCGATGTAGGACAGGATCAGGTTGGTGCTGATCGGCGCCACCTGATAGAGGCGGGTCTCGCGAAACTTGCGCTCGACGTCGTATTCCTCGGCGAAGCCGAAGCCGCCATGCGTCTGGATGCAGGCCTCGCCGGCCGCCCAGCTCGCCTCGGCGGCGAGCAGCTTCGCCATGTTGGCCTCCTCGCCGCAAGGCAGTCCGGCGCCGAACTTGCGGCACCCCTCCGCCACCAGCAGTTCGGCCGCGCGCATCTGCGCATGGGCGCGCGCGATCGGGAACTGCACCCCCTGGTTCTGCCCGATCGGGCGGTTGAAGACATGGCGCTCGCGCGCATACGCGACCGAGCGTGCGGTGAACCACTTGGCGTCGCCGATGCATTCGGCGGCGATCAGCAGCCGCTCGGCGTTCATGCCGTCCAGGATGTAGCGGAAGCCCTTGCCCTCCTCGCCCACCAGGTTCTCGGCCGGCACCATCACGTTATCAAAAAAAATCTCGGTCGAATTGTGGTTCATCATGGTGCGGATCGGGCGGATGCTCATCCCGTTCCCGACCGCCTCGCGCATGTCGACGATGAAGGTCGAAAGCCCCTCGGTGCGGGAGCGGGCCTGCTCGCGCGCCGTCGTGCGGGCCAGCAGCAGCATGAGGTCGGAGTGCTCGGCGCGGCTGGTCCAGACCTTCTGGCCGTTGACGACGTAGTGATCTCCCTCGCGCCGGGCGAAGGTGCGCAAGGCGGTGGTATCGGTGCCGCTGGTCGGCTCGGTCACGCCGAACGCCTGCAGACGCAGCGCCCCGGTGGCGATCTTGGGCAGATAGGCACGCTTTTGCGCGGCCGTCCCGTGCCGCAGGATGGTGCCCATGATGTACATTTGCGCGTGACAGGCGGCGCCGTTGCAACCCTCCGCCTGCACCGTCTCCAGGATTGCCGCCGCCGCCGCCAGCGGCAGGCCGGCGCCGCCGTACTCCTCCGGGATCAGTACGGCGAGGTAGCCGGCTTCGGTCAGGGCGCGAACGAACTCCGTGGGATAGCCTCGGATGCGATCCAATTCGCGCCAGTAATCGCCGGGAAAGCGGGCGCAGAGCTTGCGCACTTCTTCGCGGATTTCGGCGTGCGCGTCGCTGTCTTCGAGGTTCATGAGGGCCTCCTCCCGGGTCCGGGATAGGGCGGCCGGCCGGGGAACGCCAGCAACGGTCTCCCGAATGTGTGCACCGGAGTGGCGCGCGCTGCTCTAGTTTTCAGGGTGCCGGACCCGGGCCGCCGGGCGCCACCGGCGCCGCGGGTGTAGCACGCCACACGTCCTCATGAGGCGAAAACAAAGCCTCGCGGGCGACGTTAGGGGGAGAGAACCTGGATCGTGGACAGGAGCTAGAACATGCCATTCGACGGAAGGGAGTTCTCGGGCGCTACCATCATCACTCCCGCGCCAACTGCTGCCCCCTCTCCCGGCCTGTGGGAGAGGGTTCGGGTCGCCACCAAGTCGTTCCTGCCGCATCTGCGGGCGTTGCCGCCGCTGCGTTCGTTCTCCCCCGACACCGGGGTGCCGACTGAGGTGGCCACCGTTCAACTTCTCACGATCGCGCGTGCGCTGATCGCCGAGGAGGAGAATTGGGTGCAGGGCCGCTATGAGACCATCGACGGCCGGCGCTGCGCGGTCGGCGCCCTCCGCGTCGCGTCGCGCCTGATGGGGGTGCGGACGCCGCCGCGCGACGCCACGGGCATGTTGCTCACCGTCGCCAACGGTCGCGGCTTCAACGACATCGAGAAGATGAACGACCGCTCGACCCATGGGCAGGTGCTGACCGCGTTCGACGAGGCGATCAGCCGCGCGCAGGCGCGCCAGAACCCGCTCGGCTAAGACCTTCCGGCGGCCCGCCCCGAGGCGGCGGGGCGGCGCCGACCGGAGGCGTCGGCGCGCTGGCGCTTCCGCAAGGAAGGTCGGCAACTGTGCCAATTCGGCCGCATCCGCACTCCCCCTTTGATCTCGTCAGCGTTTTCCCCCTGGGCAACCGTTGCCAACCGAACCACGATGCGCGCATCGAGTTGGCACGGGAGAGAGGAATGCCTATCAGGGCCTATCTGGCGGAAGCGGTGGGCACGTTCGTCCTGGTTTTCGGCGGCGTGGGAGCGGCGGTGCTGGCGGGCGACCATATCGGTTTCGCCGGCGTCGCGGCGGCGTTCGGATTGTCCCTACTGGTGATGGTCTACACCATCGGACCGATCTCCGGCTGCCACATCAACCCGGCCGTCACCCTGGGACTGTTCCTCGCCGGCAAGTTCCCCGCCAACCGGATCCCCGGTTATTGGGCGGCGCAAATCATCGGTGCCATCGTCGCCAGCGGCATCCTGCTGGTGATCGCCAACGGCACCGGCCATTTCGATGCCTCGGCGACCGGCTTCGCCACCAACGGCTTCGGCGACCGCTCGCCGGGTCATTACGGGCTCGGCGCGGCGTTTCTTTGCGAAATCGTTATGACGGCCTTTCTGATCCTGGTGATCCTGGGCTCGACCGACATCCGGGCGCCGGTGGGCTTCGCCGGCATCGCCATCGGGCTGGTTCTCACGTTGATCCATCTGGTGTCGATCCCGGTCACCAACACCTCGGTCAACCCGGCGCGCAGCATCGGCCCCGCCATCTTCGCCGGCGGCGCCGCGCTGTCGCAGATCTGGCTATTCATCGTCGCCCCGCTGATCGGCGCCGCCCTCGCGTCTTGGCTTTACGCGGTGCTGCGCGTCGAGGAGCCGGCCCTGCCCGCCAGTCTGGCGGAGCAGGCGTTGCCCGACGAACAGGCGGTGCGACGCAACGTCGCGTTGCCGCCGGCCTAGGAGACGACCTCACCTCCGGGCGACGCCGATCCCCATGACGGCGCCGCCCGGCCTCGCCTATCCTGCCGCCCCGGTGGCGGGAGAGGCCAATGGCGCAAAGTAGGCCCAAGCCCGGGCGCCGACCGACGCGCACGATGCAGGTCCGGATCGGCGCCTGGGAGTACCGGTTGCGGGGTGCCGCGCGCTATGAGTGGCGCGACCCGTATCATACCGCCCTTTCAGTGGGCTGGCCGGCATTTCTGCTCGCGCTGCTCTGCTGCGAGGTCGGCATAAACTTCGCCTTCGCCGCACTCTATTTCTTCGTGCCGGGAAGCGTGGCCAACGCGGCGCCGGGTTCGTTCGCCGACGCCTTCTTCTTCAGCATCGAAACCTGGGCCACCGTCGGCTATGGCGGCATGGCCCCGGCGACCCTTTACGGGCACATCATCGCCACCATCGAAATCTTCTGCGGCATGGCCTTCACCGCGCTCGCCACCGGCATCATCTTCGTCCGCTTCTCGCGTCCCCACGCCCGGTTTCTGTACGCCGAACACCCGGTGGTGGCGACGATGAACGGCCGGCCGACGCTGATGGTGCGGGTCGCGAACGGACGCGCGAGCCTGCTCGCCGATGCCCGGGCGACGCTCAGCGTCATGCTGGAGGAGACCACCGAGGAGGGGTTTTCATTCCGACGAAGTTACGATCTTCCTTTGGTGCGGTCGCGGCTGCCGATCTTCCCGCTGACCTGGACCGTCATGCACGAATTGCTGCCGTCCTCGCCGCTGCACGGCTTCGATGCCGCGGACCTGGTGGGGCGCGACGCACGCCTGTTTCTGACCATGATCGCGCGCGACCCCGCGCTCTCCGCCGAGGTCCACGACTCCCGCGACTACCCCGCCGCGTCGATCCGATTCAACACGCGCTATGCCGACGCGGTGGTGCGGGACGAGCAGGGGCAGACCTACGCCGATCTCACCTTGATCGGCGCCCTGGAGCCGATCACCGAGCCGGGCGTCGGCGCATGAAGGCGGCGCGGGTGCAGGACATCACCATCTCGCCCCGCTGATTGATGCCCTGGTGCTCGAACTCGACCAGCCCCGCCTCGGGTCGCGAGCGGCTGGCACGCACCGACTTCACCACCGATCGGGCGCGCAGCGTGTCGCCGTGAAACACCGGCTTCGGGAACTCCACCTTGCTCATGCCGAGATTGCCGATGGTCGTGCCCAGCGTGGTCTCGCCCACGGTCATCCCGATCACCAGCCCGAGCGTGAAGATGCTGTTGACCAACGGGCGGCCGAACTCGGTTGCCTTGGCGAATTCCGCATCGAGATGCAGCGGCTGCGGGTTCATCGTCATGGTGGTGAACAGCACGTTGTCGGTCTCGGTGACGGTGCGCGACATCGCGTGCTCGAACACCTGTCCTTCGTGGAATTCCTCGAACCAGAGCCCGGCCATGGCATTCTCCTCGCGGCGCCGGGAGTGTAAGCCCTCAGGTGGGCCGCGCAAACGCGGAGAAGGATTGCGCCAGCACCTCGTAAACCGGCCGCTTGAACGCCACCGCCAGCGCCGGCAGCGTGTGCAGCTCGGTCCAGCGCCAGGCATCGAACTCCGGATCGGGGTCGCGGTCCAGGCGGATATCGGCGTCGGTTCCGGTAAAGCGCAGCGCAAACCAGCGCTGCCGCTGGCCGCGGAATTGTCCGGGCAGCGGGCCGGCGAGGTCGGGCGGGAAATCGTAGTTGAGCCAGTCGGGGTGTTCGCCGATAATTTCGGCGCGGTCGGTCCCGATCTCCTCCTCCAACTCGCGCAGCACTGCCGCGCGCGGGTCTTCACCCGCATCGATCCCGCCCTGCGGCAGTTGCCAGCCGCCCGGCGCGCCCTCGACATTCGGCAAGCCGGCGCGGCGCGCGACCAGCACCAGACCGGCGCGATTGAACAGCACGGCGCCGACATTCGGGCGATAGGGCAGGGGGCTCATCGCGCCTTGTCCGGCGCCCGCACCAGGGCGCTCACCGGGGCCAGAACCAGCCCCTGCTTCGACAACTCCTTGGCCCAGGCGGCGACCCGCTCCAGCGTCACCGGGCGGATCGCGCCGACCAGCCCGAGCGCGCTGCCGTGCTCGCGCGCCCGTTGCGCAAGTTCGGCCAGTTGCGCGTCGATCGCCTCACTCGCCTCGGACTCGTCCACCACGACATCCACTGCGCGCGACCAGACCGATGGCAAACGGGGCGCATCGGTGCGCGGGTCGATATAGAGCAGTCCCCGCTCGGCGATCACGCCCAGCATCGAGGCCATCTGGTCGGCATCGGCGGCGAACCGCTCGCCGCGCAACCGCCCGAGCGCGCCAGTCACGCCGACGTAGCCGTCGAGCCGCGACAGCACCCGATCCAGCAGCAACGTGTTCTCCTCCGGCGGCAACGCCGTGGAGAGGGCACCGCTTCCGGCATCATCGAGGCGCGAGCGCGGCTGCATCGGGATCGACAGCAGATACTCGTGTCCGTTGGCACGCGCCGCGGCGAGCAAGGCGTTAAGGTTCTGCGCGTACGGCGAGACGGCCAGCGTCACCGCGCCGGGCAAATCGCGCACCGCCGCCTCGCTCGCGGGATGGTCGAGCCCGATGCCGGCTACCAGCAGGCCGACGCGCGGCCCGCGCGCGGCGGACGGAAAGGGCGCGGCATAGACCGCCATCGGCGCCCGTCCGTCGGCGCCGATGCGGGGGAGGAAGTGGCCGGGATCGCCGGCGAGCGGTTCGAGCAGCGCCGGATCGGGCGCCGCAATCGGCCCCGGATTACTCCGCCCCGGTGCAGGTGCCGCGCGGAGCTGGCCGGGTTCGGGCCGAGCGGGTGGCGGGCCGAGAATTTGCAGAACCCCGGCGACGGCGCCCAATCCGACCAGCATGGCCGCCCAGAACAGGCCGAGCCCGCGCCAGCCCGCGAACCATCCCGAGACCGGCCGCAGGCGTCGAAAAGGCGATGGCATCGCCCTCGCCTGCCGCTCCGCTTCCGGAAAGGGGGCGCGGGAAGCAGGCGGGGCGAGCGACGATTCGGCCGGGGCCACCGGTGAGACGTTACTTGTTCAGCGCCGAGCGACGCTGGTCACCCATCGCCGTCACCACCGCCACCGCCTCCTGCAACTGGAAATCCGTGTCGTCCGGCTTGGCGGCGTCGAACTTAGGGAAATTCACCGGCGGCTTGTCGGGAATGGCCGCTGCGATCGGCGGCAGATCCGTGCGCGGCGGCGCCTTGGCGGCGGCCGAATCGTTGCTGATGATATTGTTCAGATTCGATTCGTGCTCCGGCCCGAAATGCTCGATCGCCTCGCGCGATTCCGCGACCTTGATATCGGGGGTGATGCCGAGGCCCTGAATGGAGCGCCCCGAGGGCGTGTAGTAGCGGGCCGTGGTCAGCCGCATGGCGCCGCCGCCCGGCAGCGGAATGACGGTCTGCACCGAGCCCTTGCCGAAGCTGCGGCTGCCCATCAGCACCGCCCGGCGGTGGTCCTGCAAGGCGCCGGCCACGATCTCGCTCGACGAGGCCGAGCCGTTGTTGATGAGCACCACCATCGGCAGGCCGCCGGTGATGTCGCTGCCCTTGGCGTCCCACCGCTGATCCTCGCTGGAATGGCGGGCGCGGGTAGAGACGATCTCGCCCTGCGGGATGAAGTCGCCGGCGACCGCCACCGCCTGGTCGAGCAGCCCGCCGGGATCGTTGCGCAGATCGAGAACGATGCCGCGCAGGCGGTTGTTGGAATCCTGCTTGAGCTGGCGGACCGCCTTGCGGATCGCCGGATCGGCGTCTTCGGTGAACTGCGACAGCCGGAGATAGCCGATATCGTTCGGCTCCATCCGGCTCTTGACGACATGAATCTGGATGATCTCGCGGGTCAGGGTGACAATGATCGGTTTCTCGACCCCCTCGCGCCGCAATGTCAGCTCGATGGTAGTGTTCGGCGGCCCGCGCATCTTGTCCACGGTATCGGAGAGGCTCATCCCGTCCACCGTCTTGCCGTTGATCTGCGTGATCAGGTCGCCGGCCTTGATGCCGGCGCGCGAGGCCGGGGTGTCGTCGATCGGGCTAATCACCTTGACCAGCCCGTCCTTGTCGGCGGTGACTTCAAGCCCCAGGCCGCCGAACTGGCCGCGCGTCTGCACTTCCATGTCACGGAACTGCCGCGCCGTCATGTACGACGAATGCGGGTCGAGGCCGGTGAGCATGCCGTTGAGCGAATTCTCGACCAGCGTCTTGTCGCCCACCTGATCCACATAGTCGGCGCGCACCCGCTCGAACACGTCACCGTAGAGCGTCAGCCACTTATAGGTGTCCGGGCGATCCGTGCCTTCGGCCCGGGCCGGCAGAATCGGACCCAAGTGATGGTCAAGGAGTCCGGCGACCGGCACGACGGCCACGCCGCCGCCGAAGACCGAACCGAGGAGCAGAACAGTGCGCAGGCGTCGACCAGAACGAAACATGCTCTCCCATCCTTCCGCGCGCAGGCCGGCCGATGATCCCGATGCGCCTTTTCCTTACTCCGGCGTCTCAAGTATCCGTGAACCCGGGCCTCGTAGTCCAGCCCCGATTTCTTAATGCTTGCTCAGATGAATTCGTGAAGCAGCAATGAATCCGGCGGGATTGCTGCCGATCCGTAATGGACCCGGGTTGTCGCCCGGGACGAGCGGGGTTTAACTGGGTCAACGCATGCCGAGACAGTACGAGGGATCGGAGATGTCCGAAGCCGCCTGCCAAGATCGCCCGCGCGAGGCCGCCGCGCTTTACGATCGGCTGGAGGACCGCATTCTCGCGCGCGACCAGAAAGGGGCGAGCGAGGCCTATTACGGGCTGCTGCGGGCCGGGCGGCCGGCGGCGGAGATCATGGCCGAGGCCGTGCGCATTCACGCGCCCTATACCCATGTTCCCTATCACGAGCGCATCGACGACGGCTTTCCGAACTTCGTCAACAACGACCACTGCCTGCTTTCGGCGCGCGCCAGCGTCAATCTGATGCGCATGTTGCCGCCCGCGATGTCCGGGCTGCCGATGGCGCAGACCATCTGGTACATCCCGACCGGGCTCGATATCTGGAACCAGAAGATCGGCAAGGCCCCGGGCCACTACACGCGGGGCTTCAAGGGCGAGATCGCCAATCCGCCGGCACCCGTCGTCTATTGGCCCGACCAGGCGCCGACGCGCCTCGACGGGCCGCTACCGGAGCGGCTCGGCCACTGGCTCACGCTGGTTCATCGCGGCCAGGTGCTCGACGCTTACCGGGTGTTCCTCGGCCTTATGGAGAACCGGGCGGAGCGGCGGGAGGTGCTGGCCGAGCTGGTGTTCGCCGGCCTCATCGACGTGCAAGACCGCGCCTTTCTCAACCGCTCCTACACGACCGGGCACAAGGCCTACCGCGCCCGCTCGACGGTGGAGATCGGTAATGCGATCGGTTGGGCCGACGCGCACCACGTCCTTTACGCCGGTGCGCTCGACATCGCGGTCGGGCCACGCTGGTACTCGACCTACGAGATGGCGTGCAATGCGGTGAAGACCTTCCTGGACGGGGAGGCTCTGCACGCCGTGCCGTACGGCGGCACCAGCCCGCGCGAAGCGGAGCTGCTCGCCAACACTGCGCGGCTTGACCCCGGCGCGGCGGCCGAGTTGACGGAGGCGCTGATCCGCGAGCCGGAGCCCGCATATCTCTCCGTGCTGTCGCGGCTGCTGCTGGAAGGCAAGGGGCCGCGGCAAATTCTCGACGTGATCCAGGCCGCGGCGGCCCGGGTAGTGATCGAGACCGAGAACCCGCTCAACTTCTCGCTGCCGCAGCATTGTTATGAGTATTGCAGCACGCTCGGCTGGTTCTACGACAACTTCCAGCACAAGCACCGGCTGAAACTATTGTATGTCGCCGCCTCGTTCCTCAACCGCGCCGCCTTTCACCAGCGCCATATCGGCGACGTGAACACGCGCGCGGTCTCCGCCCCGGCCGGGGCGGGGGGGCTGAGCGCCGGCCGAGCTTCTCGACCGTGTGGAGGGCGCGATCACCGCCCTGCACGGGCCGGAAAGCCTGAGCTGGACCCGTGCCTATCTCGACCGGGAGGCCGATCGGACGCCGTTGTTGCAGCGCATCGCCATCGCCGCGACGCGGCTTGGGCAACGACCCGCATAATCAGGAAATCGCCCAATGTGCGCTCGACGATTGGACCCGTAATCGCGGCGCCGACCGCGACCTGCTGCTGCTGGCGGCGGTCCAGCACACCGCGGTTCACCGCAAATACGGCGACCCGCTGGAGGCGAGCCGGCGCTTCGGTCGGGCGATGGGGGCGGCCGAGTTGCGGTAGGCCGCTTGGACCCAAGGACGCGTCGGCGTCGAACTCGTCCGGTAATCGGCCCGAGCTCAGTAGAGCGAGGTGTTGCTGTCAGATACAGCTGATGGTATAAGGCTCCCCATCCAGCACACGTGCAGAGTGCCATGGAAATGGGCAACAACGACCTCCGCGGGCAATTTCTTGCCAGAATGGGCGCTATCGCGCACGCCCATCGTCCTTCACGCGCCGGATTCTTTTCCCGCTTGGCACAACTTCCGGGCGCAATCGCAAGCTCGTCGGAGCTGCTGGGCGACATTCATCTCATCTATCAAAGCGCGATGCACGCTACCCGAGTGGCGGTCTACCACCTGCCCTATCTGGACGCTCCGGCACTGCGGACCCGGAAGCTGCAAATCTTTCTCGATGACGATGACCTGCCAGACGGCGACACGCACCATTATCAACTCACCCGCGTGTTCGCGAACGTGGGCGCCGCCTTGCGGCTCCCCGACCAGGGGTTCGGCCCCATTGACGAGCTGTGCCGGAAATCCGAGCCGCGGCTGAGCGACTTCATGCAGCGAGTGAAGCAGCTCTACCCGAACTCGCACGGCGCCTGGTGTGTCGTGGAGATGCTGTCCGTCGATTGGATGACAGCGCTCGTCGATGCGCTCGCCGTGCATTTTCCGGCGGTGCGGCGGGAAGCCTATTTCGCGGAGTGTTTCGACAACCGCGTCGAGGAGCGCCATGCGGCGGAAGCGCTCTCGATCGCAGCCGATACCATCGCTGCGCGGCCCTGGCTGTTTGAGCGGACCGTCACCGACGCCCGGGCCATGGCCGGCGCCCTCGACGATCTGTGGCAACTGCTCGACGATACGATTTCGCGCTTTCATCCCGAGGCGGAGGCTGTGGCGTCCTGATCGCCGCACTGAAGCCGGCCGGCGAAGCCGGCCACGTGCTACGGCTGTCGCCGCTGGTGCTTATAGTCTTTCTTGGCTTTCTCACGATCGGCATTCCGCTTCCGGCAATCCCGGTCCATGTGCATGAGACGCTCGGCCGCAGCACCGTCGCCGCCGGATGGGCGATCGGCATCCAATCCATCGCCACCGTTCTAACCCGGTATCACGCGGGGATCG
Source organism: uncultured Pseudomonadota bacterium (assembly GCA_963762525.1). Lineage (GTDB taxonomy): Bacteria > Pseudomonadota > Alphaproteobacteria > Acetobacterales > Acetobacteraceae > DATFDN01. The sequence goes on along the minus strand of CAVXKT010000004.1, from coordinate 182,317 downwards.
TCTGCGATGCGCGCGGGCCGAAGCTGGCGGTGCTGCTGGGATTGCCGCTGGCCTCGCTTGCCGGCCTGACTTATTTGATTTCCGCGCATATTCCCGGCCCGTGGCTCAGTTTTGCCGTCCTGCTGACCGGGCGTGTCATTCTCGGCGCGGCCGAAAGCCTGTTCCTGACCGGCACGATGACGTGGGGAATCTACATTCTGGGTGCGGGCAATTCCGGCGAAGTCATGACCTGGCAAGGAATTGCCATCTACGCGGCGCTCGGTGCCGGGGCACCGCTCGGGCTGGCGCTTCAGCACCGTTTCGGTTTTGCCGCGGTGGCGATGGCCGCCGTCGTTCTGCCCCTCCTGGCCCTGATAACCACCGCCTTCGTGCGGGGCGTCCCGATCGTGCCGACGAAGCGTCTCCCCTTCTATCGCGTGCTCGGCCGAATATGGCCACCGGGATTGGCGATGGCACTCGGGACGGTTCCGTTCGGCGCGATGGCCGCTTTTCTCTCGTTGGCATACAGCGCGCGCGGGTGGTCGGGAGCCGGACTGGCGCTGGCCGCCTTTAGCGCCGCGTACATTCTTGTCCGGCTGTTTCTCGCCGGTCTGCCGGATAAGATCGGCGGGACGAGCGTCGCATTGATCTCGCTGCTGACGGGGGCCGGCGGGCAGTTACTGCTCTGGGCCGCCCCTTTGCCGACCGTTGCTTTGATGGGAGCGGCCGTGACGGGTCTGGGCTCCTCGCTGGTCTTCCCGTCCCTCGGCGTCGAAGCGATGAAGTGCATTCCGCTTCAGAACCGAGGAGTCGCCGTCGGCGGCTACGTCGCCTTCTTCGATCTCTCGATCGGGCTCACCGGACCCGTTGTCGGAGCGATCGTCGCGGCTTTCGGCTATGCAGCGGCGTTTCTTACGGGCACCGTCACGGCCGCCCTGGCCGCCTCTCTGGTAGCGTTCTCCGGTCGAGCCGGATTCGTCCTGCGGCCGGCGATGAGCCCCGATGCGCCGCGGGGCCCTATCGAGTGATCGCAAGCGGCAGAAGCCTCGCAATGCGCCTTCAGAGTTCCGTCAGGGCCGCCGCTAGCGAGGACTGCTTGCCGACCTCGATGGTACTGCGGACCGCCTCGGCGAACTCGGTGTGCCGGAACGGCTTCAAGAGAACGCGCGCACCGGCGACACCCGTCTCCCCGGCCAGCGCATCGCTGTAGCCGGTGATGAGGAGCGCCGGCAGACCGGGACGCCGCTGGCGGGCGTTCCGCGCCAATTCCACGCCGTCCATCCCGCCCGGCAGGACGACATCCGTTATCAGGGCGTCCAGTCGGTCGGCGTTGCCCACCAGTTCCAGCGCCTCGGCCGCGCTCGCGGCTGCGAGAACGCAATAGCCGACGCGTTCGAGCATGTCCGAGGTGACGGCGCGGACATCGTCATCGTCATCGACCAGCAGCACCGTTCCTTCGCCGCTGATTGGGCTCTCGTTCGAACTGACGCTCGGTGCCAAAGCGGCCTCCGTGCGCGGCAGGAACAGAGTGACAGAGGTGCCCTTGCCGACCACGCTCTCGATCGACACCGACCCCGAAGACTGGCGCGCGAAACCGTGCACCATCGACAGCCCCAATCCGGACCCCTTCCCCACTTCCTTGGTCGTGAAAAAGGGTTCGAACACCTTGTCCAGATTTTCGGGCGGAATTCCCGTACCGGTGTCGGTGATCGCCAGCGCCACGAAGTCGCCAGCCGGCTCCTCCCGCTTCGGATCGCCGAGGAGGGTCACGTTCTTCGTCTCCAGTCGCAGACGGCCGCCGTTGGGCATGGCGTCACGGGCGTTGATCGCCAAATTCAGGATCGCCGCCTCGAGCTGGTTCGGGTCGACCAAAGCCCGCCAGGTTTCGGGTGCGAGGGCCGTCTCGACCGTCAGATCGGACCGCAGCAGACGCTGCAGCACATCTTGCGATGCGCGGACGTGACTGTTGAGGTCCACCACTTCCGGCTGGAGGTGCTGGCGGCGCGCAAACGCAAGGAGCCGCTGGGTCAGGGCGGCACCACGCTTGGCGCTGCGCAGCGCGGTTTCCAGGCGCGGCAAGACCGAGCGCGCGTCGCCAAGTCGGTTTTTGGCCATCTCGATATTGCCCGCTATGACGGCCAGCAGATTATTGAAGTCGTGCGCGACACCGCCGGTGAGGCGCCCGATGGTCTCCATCTTCTGCGCCTGATAAAGCGCCGCCTCCGCGGCCTGCCGCGCCTCCATCGCGCCTTTGAGTTCTCGTGTGCGCTTCTGGACGCGCCGCTCCAACTCCTCCTCGCGCGCTCCCACCGCCGCCGCCATGGAATCGAAGGCGGCGCCGAGCCGGCCGAATTCGGAGCGCGACTCCCGGAATCCGACGCGCGCCTGGAGATCACCCCGCCGCCAGCGCTCCGCCGCATCGAGCAACGCCTGCACGGGACGTCGGATGAAGAATCGTGCTCCGATGCCCGCGCAGATCAAGGCCAATATCGCCCCGGCGGTTATGATCTGGATGCCTCGGCGATTTGCCGCCGCCGTCCCTTTGAGGATCTCGGCCTTCTCGAGACCCACCGATATCGCCAGCCCGGCGGGGCCGCCCGGCAGGGCGGTATAGGCATAGATCCGCCTCACGCCATCGAATCCGAGCGTCTCATGCACCCCTTCGCCGCCGCTCAGAAGATAGGTGTGCGGGCCGGGCATCTCATGGCCGACGAAGCGCTCGGCGTCAGGGAAGCGGGCGAGGATGATGCCCTCGCGGCCGATGATCGAGACCGAGGCTTTGGGCGGCAACGGCTTCTGCGCGAGTTGCTGGTTCATCAAGTCGAGGCTGAGACCCAACGCGATCACCCCCGCCACCTCGCCGTTGTCGCCATAGTACGGCTGGGCGAGGTGGATGCTCTTCCGGTGTGACACCGGCCCCACTGCATACTCGCCCACCGCGAACGCACGGCTGCGCAGAGCGAGATCGAGATATGCCTGGTGACCGGGAGCCTCGACGGCCACCTCGGGATCGCTGATGCAGATCGGATGCCCGGCCGGGTCGGTGCTGAGGATCGAGACGTACTGCGGATAGACGCGGCGCAAATCGGCGAAGAAGGCGCTGCACGCTCCGACATCTCGGGTGCGGACAATGGGCACCCTGCCGAGCGCGGTCAGCAACTGGTGGGCACCCTGGATCAACTGTGACTGCTCGTCGGCGATCAGCCGCGCCAAACGCAGGGCCTGCTCGTCGCCCTCCCGCGCGCGCGCCCCGCGGGCCTCAATCTCGTTATAGATTTGCACGCCAAGAGCGGGGACCAGCGCGAGGAGGACCAATATGACGAGGCGCGCCAGCAGGTTCACCGGAACTCCACCCCTCTCGCGTCAAGCCGGGTTCGGCTCTTCAGAGCAGTTCGGCAGGCGATTTATTCTACCTGACGATCATAGGCGCGAGCGTTCGATCCTTCAACCAAAAGTAGTGACCGGGGTGCCCCCACCCCCCCGGCCGGGCATCAACGCCCGTGCCTATCTGGTAGCCCGACCGGACTCGAAGAGGATGTTTTGAGCCCCGTGCCAGAGCGTCAGCTTGCCGAGTGCGGCCAGATTCTCGCGGTTTTCGGTGACGGTGAGAAAATGGTTCCCGGCGAGCTGCCCCGCCTTGCTCGCGAACCGCACGGGTCCGTAGGCAAGGAGAATCTCGGTCTCGCTGATCCCGCCGGGATAAAGCAGGATCTCCCCCGGCGCGGGATAGCTGGTGGCATTCTCCGACACCAAATCCAGATCCAGATCGCCGAGCGGGATCCAGCACGCCTCGCCGCTCCAGCGGACATGGATGATGCGCTCGCGATAGGGCAGCAAGCCGCGGAAGCGGGCGCAGGTGCGGGGTGCCAGCGCCTCCCGGAACACCGCCGCGAAGGTGAACGGCCCGGCGGTGATGCGGAGGTCGGACATGCGGTGTCAGCCTCCGCGATGCGAACGCGCTCGGCGAATGGTGCTGCTGGAGGGGATCGAACTCTCGACCTCTCCCTTACCAAGGGAGTGCTCTACCACTGAGCTACAGCAGCTTTCCCGAGGCTAACCTTAGAGTTCCCTACCCATTTTCCTGGTCGGCGGCAACCCCGTGCATCATTGAGGCGTGAGCTCGACGTCCTGATAAAGCTCGGATATCGAAATGGAAATCCTCGATCTCCGGCAATTCCAGCTCGGCATCCTCCGCCACGATCGAATTCGTCCAGCATCCGTCCCCGCGGGCAAAGACCAGGGTCGCGGCGGCGCCTCTGGTCCAGTACCACGTGGTGCATGATCGATCGGGTGTCGCGATACGCCTCGCTGCGCTCGCGGCCGGCTTCCGCGTCGGTTCCGTTCGGCACCTCGACCACTACGACCGGATCGTCGACCAGCGTCGCACGTTCCGGCGAGGATGAGCGCACGATGAAGGCATCCGGGTAGCGGACGCGACCGGCTACCAGAAGGCGCAGCTCGTTGCCGTAGCTTCGGAATGGCTTGCCACGCAAGTGCACGATCAGCGCGGTCATGATGTTGAGCCCGATCGCCGCCGCCGCATCCGAGCGGTCCGGGACCGCGATCGGGGCCACGCCGTCAAACTCGTACTTGCGCTCCTGCCGCTCTTCCCATTCGAGAAACGCGGCCAAGGTCAGCGGCCTTCGAGACGCGAAATTCATGGCCCATGCTCCACGCCCGCTCCGGCGGATGGCTACCGCCAGGAGCTTCCCCGGCGCAGCGGCACCTGAGCCGCGCACCGGCCGGACGTTCTATTCGCTCCAGGCCACATCGGCCGATCGCATCTTGAAGGCGCAGCCGATCGGCGGCAAGACCACGACATCGCCGACGACGGCTTCGAGACGCGCCCGAATACGGTCCCGGACGTTGCGGCGGTTCGCATCGAGGAGGATAGCGACATGAACCCAGCCAAGCCGGCGGTTCGCACCGAGATCATCCCCTACATCTTCTACGAGGACGTGGCGGCCGCGCTGGAGTGGCTCACGGGCGCCTTCGGCTTCGCCGAGGAGCTGCGCCACGGAAACCACGCGCAGATGACGCTCGACGGCCAGCGCATCATGATGGGCCAGGGCAGCGCGGAGTGGCGCATGGTCAGCGCCAACGAGGCGCGGACGGCCACCCAGGGCATCTTCATCTATCTCGCCGATGTTGACGCGCACCATGCGCGAGCGCGGGAAGCGGGCGCGGAGATCGTTCAACCACCGCACGACGAGGCTTACGGCCGCACCTACACCGCGCGCGACCTCGGCGGGCATCCCTGGTTCTTCACGACGCCGCCCGCGGGCTGATCGCTCGGGCGGCCGACCCGGGCTGAGCACCGAGCGACGGCAGATGCAGCCTCCCCTCCAGGGTCAGGAACCGGCGCAGCAGGTGAGCGGCGGGCATGAGATGGCGTTCGCGCAGATGGACCACGTACCATTGTCGCACGATCGGCAGCCCCGCGACCGACAGCACCGATAGTCGCCGGCTCTCGACCTCGGCACCGATCGTGTGGGCCGACAGGAAGGCGATGCCGATCCCCGCGATCACCGCCTGCTTGATCGTCTCGTTGCTGCCGATCTGCATCCCGAGGCGGGGCGTGACCCTGGAATCGGCGAAGAATTGCTCCATCAGCCCGCGCGTCCCGCTGCCGGGCTCGCGGACCAGGAAGGTTTCCCCGGCGAGCCGTCTCGGTGCCAGCGCGCGTTCGCCGGCGAGAGGATGGTCGGGCCGCGCGACGATCACGTGCGGGTGATCGCCGATGACCGCCGCCTCGACGTCCATCTCCTGCGGCGGTCGGCCCATCACCGCCAGATCCAGCTCGTACCGCCGCAGCCCGTCGATGATCTCCGTCCGGTTGCCCACCGACAGCCGCAGATCGATCCCCGGTCGGTTTTTGGCGAAAGCGGCCAGCGCGTGCGGCGCGAATATTTCGCGGTGCTGATGACGCCCACCGCGGCGCTGCCCTCGCCCGACCCGGCCAGCCCGGCGAGCGAGGCGCCGCATTCCGATAGAATGGCCTCGATCTGATCGGCGGCATCGACCAGCCGCCGCCCGGCATCGCTCGCCACCATGCCGGCTGGCGATCGCTCGATCAGCGGCAGGCCGAGCTGGTCCTGGAGCAGCGCACCTGCATGGTGACGGCGGGCGGGGAGACGCCCAGCGTCTCCGCGGCGCGGCTGACCGACCCGGTCCGCACCACCGCCGCGAACATCCGCAATTGCCGCAAGGTAATTCAACGAGCCGAAGGACACCGACATCATTGCCTGCTTCCGTGTCACCCCGCAGGAGGGCGTCGATCCGGTCGAAGCGTCCGCGGCGGTGGCGGGCGAGTCGTCGACCGCCACCTGGACGGTGGTGTGGACCGATCGCCTGACCGCCTGCGAGAAGTATCGCGGCAAGTGCTACCGGGTGGATCCGGTGCCGAACGCGCCCGGCCAGTATTTCGCCTATATCGCCTATGATCTCGACCTGTTCGAACCGGGCTCGATCGCCAACCTCACGGCCTCGATCATCGGCAACGTGTTCGGCTTCAAGCCGCTGAAGGCGCTGCGGCTCGAGGACATGCGGCTGCCCGTCGCCTACGTGAAGACCTTCGACGGGCCGGCGACCGGCATCATCGTGGAGCGCGAGCGGCTCGACAAGTTCGGTCGCCCGCTGCTGGGCGCGACGGTGAAGCCGAAGCTCGGCCTGTCGGGACGCAACTACGGCCGGGTGGTGTACGAGGCGCTGAAGGGCGGTCTCGATTTCACCAAGGACGACGAGAACATCAACTCGCAGCCGTTCATGCACTGGCGCGACCGCTATCTCTACTGCATGGAGGCGGTGAACCGCGCGCAGGCGGCGACCGGCGAGGTGAAGGGCACCTATCTGAACGTGACCGCCGCCACCATGGAGGACATGTACGAGCGCGCCGAGTTCGCCAAGACGCTCGGCTCGGTGATCATCATGATCGACCTGGTGATCGGCTACACCGCCATCCAGTCGATGTCGAAATGGGCGCGGCGCCACGACATGATTTTGCACCTGCACCGCGCCGGCCACGGCACCTACACGCGGCAGAAGACGCATGGTGTCTCGTTCCGGGTGATCGCCAAATGGATGCGGCTCGCCGGCGTCGACCACATCCACGCCGGCACCGTGGTCGGCAAGCTGGAGGGCGATCCGGCGACCACGCGCGGTTTCTACGACACCTTGCGCGAGGACTTCGTGCCGCAGGCTTTGCAGAACGGCATCTTCTTCGACCAGCCGTTCGCGTCGCTGCGCAAGACGATGCCGGTCGCCTCCGGCGGCATCCATGCCGGTCAGATGCATCAGCTCCTGCACTACCTGGGCGAGGACGTGGTGCTCCAGTTCGGCGGCGGCACGATCGGCCACCCGATGGGCATCGCCGCCGGCGCCATCGCCAACCGCGTGGCCCTGGAGGCGATGGTCCTGGCGCGCAACGAAGGCCGCGACTTCATGGCCGAGGGGCCGGAGATCCTGAACGAAGCGGCGCGACACTGCGTGCCGCTGCAACAGGCGTTGGACGTCTGGCGGGATGTCACCTTCGACTATACCTCCACCGACACCCCCGATTTCGTCCCCACCGCGAGCGTCAGCGTCTGACGGAGGCCATGATGCGATTGACCCAAGGCTGCTTCTCATTCCTGCCCGACCTGACGGACGAGCAGATCACGCGCCAGGTGCAATACTGCATCGACAACGGCTGGGCGGTGAACCTCGAGTTCACCGACGACCCGCATCCGCGCAATACCTTCTGGGAGATGTGGGGCCTGCCGATGTTCGAGGTGAAGGACGCCGCGGGCGTGATGCTGGAGCTGAAGGAATGCCGGCGAACGTACGGCGACCGTTACATCCGGATCAGCGGCTTCGATTCCATCCATGGCTGGGAATCGCTGCGCATCTCCTTCCTCGTCAACCGGCCGAAGGAGGAGCCCGGATTCCAGTTGCTGCGCCAGGAGGGCGACGGCCGCATATCCGCTACAGCACGCGCGCCTATGTCACCGATCGGCCGGAGGGCGAGCGGTACGGATGATGCCGGGCGCCGATGCATCCCGGCTCCGGGCGCATCCATGGCGGCCATGCGCCGGCCGATGCCGCGATCGATCTGCTGGGCGAGTTCGAACAAGCCGGTGTCGGCGAGGTTCTGGACCGCCTCGACGCGGAGTTGGTCGGTCTGCGGCCGGTGAAGCGCCGCATCCGCGAGATCGCGGCGCTGCTTCTGGTCGAGCGGGTGCCCGCCGCGCTCGGCCTGTCGGCCGAGCCGCCGACATTGCATATGTCGTTCACCGGCAATCCGGGCACCGGCAAGACCACCGTGGCGATGCGGATGGCCGATATCCTGCACGCGCTCGGCTTTGTCCGCAAAGGCCATCTGTCTCGGTGACGCGCGACGACCTCGTCGGTCAGTATATCGGCCACACCGCGCCGAAGACCAAGGAAGTGCTGAAGAAGGCGATGGGCGGCGTGCTGTTCATCGACGAGGCCTATTATCTCTACCGCCCGGAGAACGAACGCGACTACGGCCAGGAGGCGATCGAGATTCTGTTGCAGGTGATGGAGAACCAGCGCGAGGACCTGGTGGTCATCCTGGCCGGCTACGCCGACCGGATGGACCAATTCTTCGCCACCAATCCCGGCTTTCGTTCGCGCATAGCCCACCATGTCGATTTCCCCGACTATGAACCCGACGAGTTGCTGGCGATCGGCGAGTTCATGCTCGCCCGCCTGAATTACCGCCTGACGCCGGCGGCGCGCGACACGCTGACCCGATACGTCGAGCGTGCGCGTGCGCAGCCGCATTTCGCCAATGCGCGCTCGATCCGCAACGCGCTCGATCGCGCGCGGCTGCGGCAGGCGAGCCGGCTGATGGAGGATGCCGCCAGTCGCCGGGTCAGTGCCGACGATCTGGTGACGATTGATGCCGCCGACCTGCTCGCCAGTCGCGTCTTCGACGAGGCCGCGCGCGAGGCCGCCGGCGGCGGGACCGGTCCGGAATGAGCAAATTCCCCGAGATATGTGCGAATGCCGGAAGTCTCCCTCGCCCGAACCGCGTGTTGTAAGAGCATTGGGCGCCGCAGGACGAGCCCGGATTTCCGCCCGCAGCGGAGGCGACCCGGCCCCTTGCACTCGCACCCCGGATAACCGAGGATTTGCAACGAAGGATAAGCAGCGAGGCCGCTGCGATCCGCGGAGTGACGGCAGCGGTTGAATGGCGACGGACCGGCATCCGGGCCTGATGGCGGCGCTCCGCGAGCGTACACGCGCGATGCACGCGCGGGCGGAGCGGTCGGGCATCGTGCGGGAGATCCTGCGCGGACGCGTCAGCCGGTATGGATATGCGCTGCTGCTGCGCAATCTGCTCCCGGCCTATCGGGAAATAGAGCGGGGTCTTCGGCGGCATCGCGATCGGCCCGCCATCAGCGAGATCGTGCGACCGGAGCTGGTGCGGGTGCAGGCCATCGAAAGCGATCTTGAGGCACTGTTCGGCGCTGATTGGTGCCGCAAACTGAGGCCGCTGCGAAGCGGGGAACTTTATGCGCTGCGGATCGCTCGCGCGGAACTTGATCCGGAGATGCTGCTCGCTCACCCCTACGTGCGCTACCTCGGCGATCTTAATGGCGGCCAAGTGCTGCGGCGGATGCTGGCCCGATCCCCGGGATTCGGGCCCGGGATGCTTGCCTTCCATGCCTTCCCGAACATCCGCGATGTCGCGAAGTTCACCGCCGATTATCGCGACGCGCTCGACCGCGCCGGCGGTAAGATCGCGGCGGCGGATCGCGTCATCGGGGAAGCGCTGGCCGCCTTCCGGCTCAACATTCGGCTCTTCGAGGCGGTGCTGCGAGCGGCCCTCGCGGTCAGGCGGGCTTCGCGGCGTACAGCGCACACCAGCCATTCGGGTTGATGGTGCCGGCCACCAGCTGGCAGGAACTCGGCGGCAGGAAGTGCAGGCACTTGCTGCACCGCTGGTCGCCCTTCGGCTGTTCCTGATACGCCACGTCCTTCTGCGCCAGCTTCACCGGCTGTTGGGCGGATGCCGATTGCGCGGCGCCCGCCACCAGCACGCCTAACCCCGCGTGCAGGATGGAACGCCGCGACGCCTCATTGTCTTTTGCCATGATCGCTCCTGGTGACCTGCCGAAAGGGCTAATCGAGATGCGGAATGCCGGCCGCGTCGAGCCGCCGGCGCACGGTGACGACCCGCTGCTGCTAGCACGCCCGCTCGGCTGCGCTCGCCTTCAGATGGCGCACGCTGGCGAGTGCCCCGGCGGCGACCGCCGGCGGCAGGGCGGTGGTGAAGATGAAGCCGGAGGCGAAGCTGCGGATGAAGTCGCAGAGCGCCGTCGAGCCGGCGATGTAGCCGCCGATGATGCCGAACGCCTTCGCCAGCGTGCCCTCGATCACGTGCAGCCGATGTCCGACGCCGTCGCGCTCGGCGACGCCGCCGCCGCGCGGCCCATAGAGACCGACGGCGTGCACCTCCTCGAGATAGGTGAGCGCGCCGAAGCGTCGGCGACGTCGCACAGCGACGCGATCGGCGCCATGTCGCCGTCCATGGAATAGACGCTCTCGAAGGCACCGAGTTCTCCCGCTGCGGAGAGCGGCTCTGCTCGGGTCCGGTGGCGTGCGGCCATTGTGCGGCCCCTGATCGGTGCGTCGCCCCGTACCCGGCCGCTCGACGGCCGGCTACGGTTTCGACGCGTATCGCATGATCGAATTTTTACCGCCCGCGCCCACCTCCGAGTGCTCGCGCCGACGGCGGTAGCCGGCCTGGAGAACGGGCGACTGGCTCCCGGAGCAGGACTCGAACCTGCGACCCAGCGGTTAACAGCCGCTTGCTCTACCGACTGAGCTATCCGGGAACCGTGGACGTCCTCATAGCGAACTCAGCCCCGCGAGGCAAACGGGTATGGGGACGTTGTTCGTGTTGGCTCGACCGACTCAGACCGCCTCGTCGTGGTCCGCCACCGCGGCGAGGAAACTCGCATGGATCAGTCCGAGCGGGAGATTCCCCAGCATGGCGCCGCTCCGGGTGTCGATCTCTTCGGCGAACAGCCCGAGGTCGTTGGCATGATCGAGCCCCGCTTCGATCAATCGCCGGCCATGCTCACGGTCGCCACGTACGATCCAGTAATGCGCGATCCAGAACGTGCCGGCGAGGAACGCACCCTCGCGGCGCATCGCCTCGGTGCTCTCCAGATGCCGATGGAACAGCCCATTTCCGGGGCTGTAGCGTTGTTCCAGCCGGCGTATCGTCGGCTCCATCGCCGGATCGTCGGGCCGGTCGAAGCCCCAGACGGGAAACAGCGCCGCCGAAATGTCGGCCCCGTCACCACCGGCGATGGGCGCCAGCCCGCCCTCGGGCGTGCGGCAGTTGCGTTCGACGAACGCCCGGATGTCGCGCGCCGCCGATCGCCAGCGTTCGGCCTGCGCCGGGGCGTCGGCAAATTTTGCGGTCCCCTCGAGCGCGCAGACTGCGAAAGCCTTGCTGGCGGTAAAGTGCTCCTGGCGCGCCTCCTCCCAGATGCCGCTGTCCTTCCGGTGCCAGTTGGCGGCCAGGAAGTCGGCGGCGGCGGCGACCACTTGCCAATGGGCGCGCGGCTGCACGCGCTCATAAATCTCGCGTGCCGCGAGCACGAAGTTGGCGATCGACCCGAGTTGGAGTTGCTTGGCGGCCCGGTTGCCCGTGAAGTTCGGCCGGCTGGCGCGATAGCCGGCCAGCCCGAGCCGGCGCTGCATCGGCACGCGTTCGCCGCCGACCGCCGAGACCGGATCGAGCAGTTCGCGATACCCGGTGTCCTTCAGCGCGGCGACGAAGCCGAGATGGCGCAGCGCCTCGGTTCCCTCCGGCTCGAAGCGAATCAGTGCGCGCACCACCAGGCCGCTGTCGCGCAGCCAGGAATAGCGATAGTCGTAGTTCCGCTTGCCGCCGAGGACCTCGGGCAGCGAGGTCGTCACCGCGGCGGCGACCGCGCCCGTGTCCTCGTGCGCCAGCAATCGCAATGCCCGCAGCGAGGCGTGCACCTGCTCGCGCCACGGGCCGTCCCGATAGTCGGCGCGGGCGGCAAGCTCGCGCCAGCCGCGCACCGTCGCCTCGCGCCAGCGGTCCAGCCCTCCGGGGTTGACGATGGTCGTCGCGGCGGCGGCATCGGTCAGCGCCGCCCAGGATCGCTCGCCCTTCGGCACGAAGACGACCATGCCGGCCCCGTTCAGCATGACGGGATGCGAGGCGTGCAGATGGAAGCGATCGTCGATCACCACCCGGTTCGGCGTCGCGCGGCGGAGAACCGGGATGCGCCGGCCGTAGTCGGGGCGCGGATTGAGGCGGAGATTCAGCTCGGCGGGTGCCGCGGTGAGACTTCGGCAGAGCGCGCCCTTGGGCACGCCCTCGCGCGGCAGGTTCAGCCAATCGGTGACGGTGAGCGCGCCCTTGGCGTGATGCAGCGTCGTCTCCAGCACCGTGCTGTGGTCGATGTAACGGCGCTGTTGCGGCCTCGCGCCCGGCAAGTCGATCCGCCACGATCCGGCGACGGGATCGAGCAGACCGCCGAGCAGGCTCGGCGCGTCGAAGCGACCGGGGCAATACCAGACGATCTCGCCCGAAGCGGTGACGACGGCGGCGGTTCGGCGATCGCCGATGATTCCGAGGTCGGCGATTTTCGGATACGACGAGGAAAGACGGGCGGAGCGGAAATGGCGGAGCAGTTCGAGCAGGAGTTTGTCGGCGCCGCGGCGCGGGTTCATGGGGGTTTCCTTCTCCGATGCGAACGCAACGCTCGACGCTTCTTCCGGCTTTGTCACCACGCTGCATTTGAATGCAACCCGTACATGTGATCGGCGCCTCCGGCCGCTCGGGCGCGGCGTTGTGCCGCGCTTTGGCCGATGCCGGGCGTCCCTTCGTGGCGATCGTGCGCAACCCCCTGCGGTGGCCCGGGCCCGCGCGCATCGCCGATATCGCCGATGCGCGGGCGCTGCGAGCGGCGCTGGCCGATGCGGCGATCGTGGTCTCCTGCGCGCACGCCCGTTTTGCCGGATCGATCCTGGACGCCGCCCCGGCCGACACCCGCTTCGTGTTCATCGGCAGCACGCGGAAATTCACCCGCTGGCCGGATGCGCACGGGCGGGGCGTCATCGCCGGCGAAGCGGCGTTCCTGCGCTCCGGCCGGGCGGGGATGATGCTGCACCCGACGATGATCTACGGCGCCGCAGGCGAGGACAACGTGCAGCGCCTGGCGGCCTTGCTGCGTCGTCTGCCCGTCGTGCCGCTGCCGAATGGCGGGCGGGCGTTGGTGCAGCCGATCCACCAGGACGACGTGACGCGGTCGCTGATCGCTGCGCTCGGCCGCGCGTCGGAGCCGGCGCGCGCGGTGGTCATCGCCGGGCCGGCGGCGCTCGCCTATGCGGATTTCGTTCGCGCCGTGGCCTCCGCCGCCGGTTTGCGCCCACCGCGCATCCTCCCGGTCCCCGCACCGGTGCTGATGGCCCTTTCGCCGCTGCTGCGCGTGCTGCCCGGAATGCCGCGCGTGCGCCCGGCGGAACTGCGGCGGCTGCTGGAAGACAAGGTATTCGAGATCAGCCCGATGCGCGCCGTTCTCGGGATCGAGCCGATCGCTCTGACGGAGGGACTTGCGCGCAGTTTCGCGCGGCCGCACAACTCGGCGTGACGCTGGAGACCACAATGCCGATCATCAACCGCATCGCCGACTTCCACGAGGACATGACCGCCTGGCGGCGTGATTTGCACGCGCATCCCGAACTGGCGCTCCAGGAGGTCCGCACGAGCGGGGTGGTGCTGCAGAAGCTGCGCGAATTCGGCGTTGACGAAATCATCACCGGGCTGGCGCGCACCGGCGTCGTCGGCGTTATCCGCGGTCGTGGCGAGGGCAACCGCGCGATCGGATTGCGCGCCGACATGGACGCGCTGCCGATCGAGGAAGCCACGGGCCTGCCGCACGCCTCGACCAATCCCGGCGTCATGCACGCCTGCGGCCACGACGGGCACACGACGATGCTGCTGGGCGCCGCCAGATATCTTGCCGAAACCCGCCATTTCGACGGCACCGTTTACGTGATCTTCCAGCCGGCGGAGGAGAATCTCGGCGGCGGCCGTATCATGGTGGAGGAGGGACTGTTCGAGCGCTGCCCGATGCAGCTCGTGTTCGGGATGCACAACTGGCCCTCGGTTCCCGCCGGCAAATTCGTCTGGCGTGAAGGCCCGATCATGGCGGCGGTGGCGAATATCGAGATCACCGTCACCGGCAAAGGTTCGCACGGCGCCCATCCCGATCACGGCATCGATCCCATTGTGATCGCGGCGCAGATCGTGGGCGCGTTGCAGACCATCGTGGCGCGCCGGATTGATCCGACCGAGAGCGGCGTCGTCACCATCGGGCATATCGCCGGAGGCCAGACCTACAACGTGATCCCCGAGACCGTGCGGATGTTGGGAACGGCGCGATGGTTCAAGCCCGAAGTGGGCGACAAGCTGGAGGCGGGCGTGCGCCGCCTCGCCGCCGGCATCGCCGAGAGCTTCGGCGCGCACGCCGAAGTGGTGTTCGACCGCGCCTATCCCGCCACCGTCAACGAGGCGGAGGCGACGCGGATGACGGTGGAGGCGGCGCGCGCGGTCGCCGGCGAGCAGCGCGTGGCGCCGATGCGCAATCCGACCATGGGCGGCGAGGATTTCGCCTTCATGCTGAACGCCAAGCAAGGCAGCTACATCATGCTGGGCGGCGGCCGCGGCCGGGACGAGCCGATGGTTCATCACCCGCGCTATGACTTCAACGACGACATCCTGCCGGTGGGCGCGAGCTACTGGGCAACCCTCGCCGAGCAGTTGCTCCCGCGCCGATAGGCCGATCGCGCGCGCGGCCCACGATAGGGCCGAGTGGGTATCACGTGACGATCCGCCGCCACAGCGGGAAGGCCAGCGCCATCGCGATCAGACCCTCGATCCCCATGACCACCGTCGCCATCGGTGCGCCCAGCCAGTCGGCGAGCAAGCCGATGTTCAGGAAGCCGATCGGGCCGAGCCCGATGCACACCGACAACACGCCCAGCATCCGGCTGCGCATCTCCGCTGGCGCGAATAAATACACGAGCGTCGCCTGCATGATGCTGAAGCCGGAGCCGCCGAGCCCCTCGGCCAGCAGCGCCGCCCCGGCCGGCAGCGGGTGCGCGGTCAGCGCGAAGGCGATGATCATGACCAGGTAGGACAAGACGCCGCCGATATAGGCGGCCCGGTAGTGCCGCCGGCGCACCGCCAGCGCGATGGCGATGGCGCCGAGGAAGGCGCCGACCCCGTCCATGCTCTGCAAGCCGCCGGTCGCGGCGTCGCTGAGGTGCAGGCTGCCCTGCGCGATCACCGGGATCATGCTGGTGAACGGCCAGGCGAACACGTTGTAGATTACCGTTACCATCAGCGTGCCCACCAGGCGCCGGTCCTGGCGCACCACCCGCAGCCCCTCGGCGATGCGCGCGAGCACGGCGGCCTGCCCGGATGTGGCGTGCTGGTTGCGGTAGCGCAGCAGCAGCGTGGCGATCAGCGAGGTCGCGTACAGGGCGACGCTGAAGGTGAATACGCCGCCGATGCCGGCGCTCGCCAGCAGCAGGCCGCCGGCGGTCGGCCCCAGCATCCGGCTGCCGTTGTTGGCGGCGACGTCGAGCGACATCGCCAGCCCCATGCGCTCCGATCCCACCACCTCGCCGATGGCGACCCGGCGCACCGGGTTGTCGGCCGCCCAGCCGATGCCGTTGACGAAGCAGGCGATCATGATGTGCCAGACATGCAGGTTGCCGGCCCATGCCAGAACGGCCAGCGCGCCCGAGCTGGCCGCCATCATCAGGGTGACGGCGGCGAGCGCGCTGCGCCGCTGCATGCGCTCGGCGCCGACACCGAGAAAGGCGCCGAGCAGCCCCATCGGCAGCAGCCGCAACAGCTGGGTCATCGCCACCAGAAACGGCGAGCCGGTGTGCTGGAAGACGAAGACCGCCATCGCCAGCGTCTCCATCCAGCGCACCATGAACACCGTGAGCCCGGCGTACCAGAGGCGCCAGAAATCGGCGCCGGCGAACGCGACGGCCGGCGTGCGGGCGAGCCGCGCGGTGAGGCTCCTGCTCAACTCGGGCGCCGACCCCTCCCCCATCCCCTCCCGCAAGGGGAGGGGGGCCGTTCTGAGCGGTCCGCTTCTCCCCCTCCCCTTGCGGGAGGGGGCCGGGGGGAGGGGTTGCGAACGGTCAAGGCATTGGGCGCTGGTATAACTCCACTGGAAATCGAGACGCGAGAAGTCACTGCATCCGGCCGCCGCTTATTAGAGCGATCCTGCCGGGTCCGGGATAGCGTCGCAAGGTTTCCGCAAATTGCCACATGCCACTATATTCGAGTGAGGAGAGCGCGAGATGGCGAGGAGACAGCTATCGTGAGATACACGGCTAAGGAGTTGGAGACGATGCGGCACGAGGCGGGCATGGTCATCGATTGGGACTGCGTCCGCCCTACGACGGTTCGGGCAACCTTTATGAAATCGGTCGACCAAGGCGTGGAGCGACGTGACTGAAGGTGCGAATCATCCCATCCGGCGCATTAACCCGCCCGAGCTTGGTCCGCCGCCCGGCTATTCACAGGTCGTGGAGGTTCGGGCCGGCCGCATGATCTTCATTGCCGGCCAGACGGCCCTCGATCGAAGCGGCGAGTTGGTCGGAAACAATGATTTTGCCGCGCAGGCGGAGCAAGTGTTCCGAAATCTGGGCGTGGCCCTTCAAGCGGTCGGATGCACGGCGAGCAATCTGGTCAAGCTGACGGTTTTTCTTCGCAACATGGATCAGCTGCCGATGTACCGAGAGGCCCGCAACCGGTTCTTTGCAACCACTTCGCCGCCCGCTGCGCCGGCCGTCACGCTGATCGAAGTATCGAAACTCTACGGTCCCGATTTCATGATCGAGATCGAGGCAGTGGCGGCGATCTGAGATGACCCGCAACATCGCCGTCGGGATCGGGTTGGCGGAGTATCCGTTCGCCAGCGCTGCGGATTTCTGGCGCTGGATCGATCTCTGCGAACAAGGCGGCATCGACAGCTTCTGGCAGACCGACCGGCTGGTGAGCCGTCATCCGATCCTGGAGTGCCTGGCCGCGCTGGCCGCGGTGGCGGGACGAACGCGACGGCTCAAGCTCGGGATGAACGTGCTGTCGCTCGCTATGCGCGACCCGCTGCTGGCCGCCAAGCAGTGCGCCACCATCGACGTGCTCTCCGAGGGGCGGATGCTGCCCGGCTTCGGGATCGGCGGCCCGCTGGCGCCGGAGTGGCGGGCGCTTGCCCTGGATACCCGAACGCGCGGCGCGCGGACCGACGAGGCGTTGGCGGTCATAAGGCATCTCTGGACCGAGGAGCGGGTGGATTTCGCCGGCCGGTTCTTTACGCTCGCCGGCGCCTCCATCGCGCCGCGGCCAGTGCAGGCCGAGCTGCCGATGTGGATCGGCGGCGGCAGCGCGGCGGCGGTGCGCCGCGCCGCACGATACGGCACCGGCTGGCAGGCCGGCCCGGAAACCCCGGCGCAGGCGGGCGGGGTGATCGCCGCCATCAAGCGCGAACTGGCGGAGAACGGGCGCACCATCGAGGAGGACCACTACGGCGCCGGCATTCCGTTCCGCTTCGGCGATCCCGCCGACCCGGCGTTGTCCAGCGCCTACGACGCCTACCGCGCCCGCACTGGGCGCGATCCCGGCGGATACTTCGCCATCGGCGGCGCGGCGGCCGTGCTCGGCCGGATCGCCGAGTATGTCGAGGCCGGCGTCTCCAAATTCATCCTCCGCCCGGTGGCGGGCGGAGACGAGATGCCGGCGCAGACCCGCCGGCTGATCGAGGAGGTGCTGCCGGAGGTGACGCGGCGCTGGCCGAAGACGATCGCTTCCGCCCCTGCCGGTTCGTAGGGGCTGGAGATGTCCCGGGTCGCACCCCTTACCGCCGACGAGGAGCAAGACCTCTTCGAGATCGCAAACCTGTATCCTTCGACCACCGGCCTGCCGATGACGGTCTGGGTTAGAGCGCGCGGCAATGCGCGCCATGATGTGCGGATCAAGGTCTGCCTTGCGCACGGACCGAGCATGGACCCGGGCAACACGTCCGTCGTGGCGCTCCGTCCGGTCCCTCGCCTGGTCGCCGGCGACCTGAGCACGGCGGATTTCGATGCGGTGCGGGCGTGGATCGGGCTCAACACCGCGGCGCTGATCGCTTATTGGGACGGCGGCATCGATTAGGTCGAGCTGGCCGGGCGGTTGGTTTCATTGCCGCCGTCGCCGGGCTGAGGAACTACTCCCGAAACAGATGCACCGCGCTCACCGGGATTGCGGCCATCGCCGGGGAGGCGGGGAGAGGGGCGCCGCGCGGCAGCAGGATGTTCAGCGGCACGGCGCCGGTGGCGCGGACCCGCATCCCCGAGCCCTCGGCGCGCGCCTCATCGATCGTGACCGTGACTGTGTTCGCCTCGGTTGCCGGTCGTTCCGCGGATGTGAGCAGGATGTCCTCCGAGCGAATGGCGACCCCGACCGGCACGCCGGGGCGAAGCCAATCGCCTTCCGGTGCCGGCGCGCGCAGCAGAACGCCGCCCATCTCCACCGTCGCGACCGGGCGGGCGACGGCGCGCATCCTGCCGGCGAACACATTGCGGAATCCGACCAGCCGCGCCACCGCGCGCGAGGCGGGGCGCGCGAACACCTCGGCCGGCGGCCCCTGCTGCGTGATCGCGTGTCCCGTCATGACCGCCAGCCAATCGGCCATGCCGGCCACCTGAGCGTCGTGCGACACCACCAGGCTGGGGATACCAAGCCGGTGCAGGTCGCGACATAGCTCCGCCAGCACCTCGTCGCGCGTCGGCGCGTCGAGCGCCGAGGTGGGCTCGTCCAGCAGCAGAATTTCAGGATCGCGGGCGAGGGCGCGGGCCAGCGCCACCCGCTGCTGTTCGCCGCCCGAGAGGGTTGCCGGCCGACGCTCGGCCAGCGCGGCAAGGCCGAAGCGCGCCAGCAGCATCATCGCTCGCCCGCGGCGGTCGCGCCCGCGCGGCAGCCCAAAGGCGACGTTGTCGCGCGCGTTCAGATGCGGAAACAGGCCGAAGCCCTGGGGGAGATAGCCCACGGGCCGGCTTTGCGGTGGCAGGCCGGCGAAGGGCGTTCCCTCAGCGGGAAGGAGTCCGGCGATGGCGTGCAGCAGCGTGGTTTTTCCCTCGCCGCTGAGGCCGAGCAGCACGGTCAGGCCCTGCAACTCAAACCGCGCCTCGATCGGCAACGGGTGCCGGATCCTCAGATGGATCGCCAGCCGAGGCAGGGGCGCCGCTTCGGGGCGCCCGGGGTATAGGGGAAGAACCAGGGCGCTCACGCCCGCACCTGCCGCGTGACGAGGCCGAGCCAGAGCGGCAGCGGCAGGGCGACGAGAAAGAACAGCCACAGCAGCGGATAGACGCTGGCGAGACCGGCATCCTCCAAATTCACCCACAGCTTCACCGGGATACCCTGCGGGTAGTAGGCGATGATCAGCGCCGTCCCGAACTCGCCGAGCGCGCGCACCCAGGCCAGTGCCATCGCCGCGGCAAGACCCGCGCGCGCCATCGGCAGGGTGACCGCGGCGAACACCTGCCACGGTGCCTTTCCCAAGGTGAGCGCGATCCGCTCCAGCTCCTGCGGCACCGCCTCGAACGCGGCGCGCGCGGCGAGCACATAATAGGGCATGGCGCCATACACCTGCGCCAGCACGAAGGCGCCCGGTGTGTTGGTGAGGCTAAGCCCCGCGCGCTGCAATGCGCTCCCCGCGACCCCGGCCGGGCCGTAGAGGGTGGCGAGCAGGATGCCGAGTGCGAGCGGTGGCGTCAGCAGCGCGATCAGCAGCACCGCCTCGGCAACCAACTTGCCCCGGAAATCGCGACGCGCCAGCATGCGAGCCAGCGGCGTGCCGAGCGCGACCACGATCGCCAGCGCCAGGGCGGTGCCGCCGATCGAGGTGGCGAGCGAGCCTGCATCGCCCGGTTGCAGGCCGAAGCCCCGCCAATCGGTCACTGCGATCAGCGCCACGAACGGTGCACCGAGCAGGATCAGTGCCAGGAGGGCGAGCGCGATCACGCGAGCGGACCACCCTCCGGCGGACCATACCCGGCTTCGGTCAGCAGCTTGCGACCTTGCAAGGAGGTGAGGAAATCGAGGAAGCGCCGCCCGGCGTCCGGATTGGCGGCATTCTTCAGCAGCGCGGCATAGAACACCAGCGGCTCGGGGCGGGCGACGGTTTCGCCGCCGCCCGGCTTCGGGAGCCGCACGGACACGCGCGCATAATCCGACTCCAGAGCCGGGTCGGCGAGGTTGATCGCCGCCGGCAGTTCCACAAACTCAAGGTGGCGGGAGACCACCGCGCTTCGATAACCCGAACTTGCGTCGATCTGCCCGCTCTCCAGCCGCGTCAGCAGCGACGGCTCGGCAAAAATCTGCGCCGGATTGATCACCGGGCCGAGGATGGATCGGGCGAGATCGGGCACGCGGTAATAGTGCTCGGCCAGTTCCATCGTGAAGATGATCGCCCGCCCCTGCGGATCGGTGACGGGATCAGTGCGTCCGAAGCGAAAGCCGGGGGTCTGGAGGACGTGCCACCACGAACCGTGGCTTTCGGCGGCGCTCTTCAGGCCGGCGGCGAAGCGGCTGTGCGCGCTGTAGGCGATGACCATGCTGGTCCCGGCGATCGGGATCGCGGTGTCCGTCTTCTTTGCCTTCAGCAGCAACTGCATCGGTCCGGGCGTGATCGAGACGAACACGTCGGCCTGCATGGTGCCGGCGACCAGCAGCCGCGCCAGCGCGAAGGCGCCCTGGCCGGTGCCCTGATAGGTGAC
Source organism: uncultured Pseudomonadota bacterium (assembly GCA_963762525.1). GTDB lineage: Bacteria > Pseudomonadota > Alphaproteobacteria > Acetobacterales > Acetobacteraceae > DATFDN01. The sequence goes on along the minus strand of CAVXKT010000004.1, from coordinate 161,497 downwards.
GCCGTTGGCGGCGGCAAAGGCGGGGCCGAGCATCCGGTCCATCACCACGCCCATCGAACCGGCATAGGCGACGCGCAGCACGCCCTCGGCGCGGGCGCGCACTGCAAGGGGCACAAGCGACGCGAGCAACAGCGCGCGACGATGCATCACGGCCTCCGGCGATATGGCCGAGCGAACATATCCGGTGCGGTTCGGGGCGTCAAAGCGGCGGACGTTGGCGCCCGGGCCAGGCCAATTTCCCCGCCCGGAAGCTCGCCCGAGAATGCGAGCACGTTCCCAATCTTCCTGGCACCGGGCTAGAAGGCGCCATGCTGCTGGTCCGGCTGATTCCGTTGCTGCTCATCGGCGCCCTGCGGGCCGGCTCGGCGCTGGCCGCCGATCCGTTCGCGGCCACCCGTGCCGGGCACTTCGCCGAGGCGGAGGCGGCGGTCGCCGATGCCGCCGATCCGCTCCTGCCCAAGCTGGTGAATTATTATCGCCTGCTCGCCCCCGACGGCGGCGGCGCCGCCGAAATAGCCGATTTCCGGGCTGCCAACCCGGACTGGCCCAATCAGGCGCTGCTGGAGCATCGTCGCGAGGAGGCGATCCTTCGCGAGCCCGACGATGCGGCTCGCGCCGCCTGTCTTCATGCGCCCGTCAGTACGCCGCGTGCCGAGGTGCGCTGCGCCGACGCGCTGGCCGCCGGCGGCGGGGCGGACCCGGCGGCCGAGTTCGCGCGACGGGCGTGGATCGATAGTCCCGAGGCGGCGGCAAGCGCCGGCAGTTTCCTCGCTCGCTGGCAATCGGCTCTCCGCCCCGAGGATGAGGCTGCACGATTCGAACGGCTGGTCGCCACGGACAACCCCGACGCGGCGGCGCAGGTCGCCCGCCTTGCTGCCGCCGATCGCCCCGCCGCGCGCGCGCGATTGGCGCTGCGTCACGACGCGCCGAACGCGGCGGAGCTGCTGGCCAAACTGCCCGAGGACGCGCGCGACACGCCGGCGATGGTGCTGGAACAGGCGCGCTGGTTGCGCCGCGCCAAGCTATTGCCCGAAGCGCTGGCGCTGTGGACCGCAAAGGGGATGGCGGCCGAGCAAGCGGCGTCGGCGGATCGTCGCGCGGCTTTCTGGGCCGAGCGCAACATCCTCGCCCGGCGCCTGCTGGTGGCGGGCGATGCGGCCGGCGCCTATGCGATGGCCGACGATACGGCGCAGACCGGCGCCGCTGCCGCTAGCGCTTACTTCCTCGCCGGCTTCATCGCCTTGCGGCGGAACCACGATCCGGCCGCCGCCGCCACGCGTTTCGAGCGCCTCGCCGGCAGCGGCAAATCGGCGATCACCCGGGCGCGCGCGCATTATTGGCTGGCACGCGCACTCGCCGCCGCGGGCAATGACGCAAGCCCGGAGAACGCCAAAGCCGCGCAGTTTCCGCTCACCTTCTACGGCCAGCTGGCGGCCCGTGCCCTTGGTGACGATGGGGCGGCGCTGGGCGCGCGCATTCGGGCGCTGACCGATCCTCCGTTCGACACCGCGGCGGCCTGGACATTCCTCGGGCGCGAGTTGGCGCGTGCCGCCGTCATCCTCGTCGCCGAGGGCGAGTTCGGTCGGGCCCGTGGTTTTTTGGCGCGTGCGCAGGAGACCACAACCGATCCGGCGCAGCAGAGCTTGGCAGCGCACTTGGCATTGGGGCTGGACATGCCCGACGCGGCGGTGGCGATCGCGCGGCGAATGGGCGCGGAAGGGTTGGCGTTGCCCGTGTCCGGCTGGCCCGAGGCGGTATCGGCGCCATCCTCGGACGCCGCCGTTATCCTGGCGCTGATCCGTCAGGAGAGCAGCTTCGACGCCGGCGTGGTCAGTGCGGCGGGCGCGCGTGGGCTGATGCAGTTGATGCCCGGAACCGCCGACGTGGAGGCGAAGCGTGCCGGCGGCAGCGTGACCGAGGCGGCGTTGACCACGGACCCGGCCCGCAATGTGGAACTGGGGGCGTCCTATCTGCGCCGGTTGGTGGCCCGCTTCGGCGGCTATCTGCCGCTCGCGATCGCCGCCTACAACGCCGGTCCGCAGCACGTCGAGCAGTGGCTGCGCGACAACGGCGATCCGCGCACCGGGCAGGTGGATATGATCGACTGGATCGAGCTGATTCCCTTCGAGGAGACGCGCAACTACGTGCAGCGGGTGCTGGAGAACGTGGTGATCTATCAGGCCCGCCGAGGCGAGGATCAGGCGGCGCTGACGTCGCAGTGGATGCGGTAGCGCATGATCCGCCTCGCCCGCCTGCTGGCGAGCGGCTTCGGTGTGGGTTGGTTTCCGGTCGCGTCCGGCACCGCCGCATCGGTCGCGGCCGTGCTGGCGGGCCTCGGGCTGATGCGGGCCGGTCGGCTGGCGCTGCCGCTTGCCGCCCTCGGTGCCAGCCTCGGCGGGGTTTGGTCAATCCGGATGGCGGTGGCCGCCGACGATGACCCGGGCTGGGTGGTGATCGACGAGGTGGCGGGGCAGTGGATCACGCTGCTCGGGCTCCGCCGCCCGACGCCGCTCGGCCTCGTTGCCGCGCTCGCCTTGTTTCGCCTCCTCGACATCGCCAAGCCCGGCCCGATCGGTTGGGCCGACCGCCGGGGCGGCGCGAGCGGAGTGATGGCCGATGACCTGATCGCCGGCGCACTCGGGGCGATCCTCCTCTTCGCTTCAGGCTCGCGCTCTGCGAGAGCAACCGCGCCCCGCCAATCGTAGCCCGGGTGAACGGTCGGTGTCGGACGGGATGACTTATCGGCCGCCCCTGACGGAAAGTGTGCGATCGAAAAACGCGAGCGCGGCGCGGCCGATCCTTTCATGCACCGCGGCGCGATTGACCTCCGGCGCATCGATGCAAGCCTCGGGCAGCTCGTCCTTGCCCTCCTGCGAGCCGATGGTGGCGTCGTAGGTGTTGGCATGATCGTGAAACAGGCCGGCGACGACATAGCCGCGCGACGCCAGGAACGCCGCGAACCAGGCGTAATAGAGCGGATTGCTGCCCCGCCCGTGCGAGAACATGATCAGCGGATAGGGCGCCCCGGCGGCCCGCACGGGTGCATTGCGCCGTAATCGGAGATCGGTGAACAACGGCATCGGAAACGGTCGGCCCGCCCCGTCCGGCGACGCCGGATAGAAGATGGCGAGAGCGAGATGGCGCCCGCCGTGTCGGGCGTCGATGAACTCGATCTGCCGAATGCCGACCGGTCCGGCCCGCGCCGGGGTTGCCCGCACCGGCGAGGCCAAGCATACACCGAGCAGAATTGCGCGAAGCGCGGTCGCAAGGCTGCGGACAGCCCGGCGACGCCCCGACTTTCCGGGGGATGGGGGCATGGCGTCTCACCGCCCTTGATTGGTGCGATTGCAGGCACACTGCGGGCGGCGGTCCAACCGGGTCAAGACGCACCGGTCTGGCCGGGATGGGTCGGTCGTGGCATCCTCGGCGGATGAGCAGCGACACGCACGAGAGCCGCATTCTCGATCAGTTCACCCGGCAGGCGACGCCGTTCAGCACGGCGCCGGCGATTGCCGACGAAGGCGCGCTCAAGATGATCGTCGCCGCTGCCCGGCCGGGCCCGGATGACACGCTCCTCGACCTCGCCTGCGGCGGCGGGCTGATCGTCTGCGCCTTCGCCCCGCATGTCCGTCACGCCACCGGGATCGACCTCACGCCGGCGATGCTGGACCGTGCGCGGGCGCTCGCCGCCGACAAGGGGCTGGCCAATGTCGAGTTCCGCCAAGGCGACGTGCACGCCCTGCCATGGCCCGACGGCGCCTTCAGCATTGTCGTCACCCGCTTCTCCTTCCATCACTTCGAGAATCCGACGGGCGCGCTGCGCGAAATGGCGCGGGTGTGCCGGCCGGGCGGGCGGATCGTGGTCGTGGACATGTATGCCGCGAAGACCCGGCCAAGGCCGCAGCCTGGAACCGCCTGGAGAAGCTGCGCGACCCCTCCCATGTCCGCGTTCTGAGCCTGAGCGAGCTGCGCGCGCTGTTCCCGGCCGCCGGGCTGCCGCCGCCGGAGGCGACCTTCACCGAGCTGCGCAGCGACGTGCGAAACCTGCTCGCCCGCTCCTTTCCCGAGCCCGGCGACGAGGCGCGCATCCTGGCGCTGTTCGCCGCCCAGGCCGAGCACGACAGCATGGGAATCGAGGTCCGGCGCGACGGCGCTGCGCTGCGCTACGCCTATCCGATCGCGATCCTGGCGGCCGTCCGTCCCTGAGCCGCGGTCGGGTGAACGCGGCGGAGCGCCTGGCCCTCGGCAGCGTCGGCCTCGGCGTTGTCGTGCTGGCATTGAAGGCCGCCGCCTGGTGGGTCTCCGGCAGTGCGGCGTTCTACTCCGATGCGCTGGAGACCACGGTGAACGTCGCCGCGGGCGCGATCGCGCTCTATGCCATCCGGCTCGCTTCCAGACCTGCGGACGCCGACCATCCCTACGGGCACGACAAGGCGGAGTTCTTCTCGGCGGTGATCGAGGGCGTGCTGATCGTCATCGCCGCCATCTCCATCTTTCGCGAGGCGTGGCAGGAGCTGTGGACGCCGCGGGCGCTGACGCTCAATGCGCTGCCGTTCGCGCTGAGCCTGTCGGCGACGGCGTTGAACTGTTTGTGGTCTCTCAATCTCGCGCGCGCCGGGCGGCGGCTGCGCTCGGCCGCGCTGTCGGCGGACGGGCGGCACCTGATGAGCGATGTGGTCAGCTCATTGGGCATCGCCGCCGGCGTCGCGCTGGTGCTGCTGAGCGGGAAAACGCTGATCGATCCGGCGGTCGCCGCGCTGGCCGGGATCTACGTGCTCTGGTCGGGGGTGCGGACCGTGTCCGCTTCGGTCGGCGGGCTGATGGACGCCGCCCCCGACGCCAGGGTGGTCGCCCGCATCCGCGAGCTCGTCTCCGACACCGCCGTGGGAGCGCTGGAGGCGCACGATCTGCGCAGCCGACATGCGGGGCGGTTGACCTTCCTGGAGTTCCATCTGGTGGTGCCGGGCACGATGACGGTGGCCGAGTTGCACGCCATCTGCGACCGTGTGGAGGCGGCGCTGAAGTCGGAGATGGAGTATCTCGTCATCACCATCCATGTCGAGCCTGAGGCCAAGGCCAAGCAGCACGGCGTCCCGGTCCTCTAACCGGCTCGCCGGGGCGGGGGCCGCGTCGGCGCTGCTGCACGGGGCGATTCTGGCGGCGGTTTTGCTGCGATTTCGTCCCGCCGCCCGCACCTCCGGCCGCCGAGCCGACCATCGAATTGCGGCTGGTGGAGACGAAGGGCGATCGGCCGGTGCAGACGCCGCCGCCGGCGCCTGCTCCCGCCCCGGCGGCGGTTCCCGTGCCGGCGCCGGACCCTCACCCGGTGCGCTCCGCGAACCCACCTCTCCCGCAAAGCGGGAGCGGTGAGCCGGTCCCGGGTTCCGAACCCGGCGCCGGCGGCGCGAAATGCTGCCCCTTCCCCCGCCTTGCGGAAGAGCTTGCCGCGCAGAAGCGCAGCGGGTGAGGGCAACCAACGACCGGAGATCCGTCTCGGCGGTGACAGCTTCACCAACGCGCTGGCGAGCGGGCCGGCGGTACTGCCGGCGCGTGCCGATGCGCGATATCATAACCGCGCGCCCGAGTATCCACTGGCCGCCGCCGCGCGCGGCGAGGCCGGGGTGGTGATGCTGCTGGTCCATGTCGGCGCCGATGGGGCCGTTGACCGGATCGACCTTGCCCGCGGTTCGGGATTTCTGCTGCTCGACCGCGCGGCGCGCGAGGCGGTCGCGACGTGGCATTTTCTGCCGGCCGTCCGCGACGGCCATGGCGTCGACTCCGAGATGCCGCTGCGTATCGTCTTTCAACTCAACTAAGGAGCACCGATGGTTCGCCTCGATCGGATCATGACCCGCGGCGGCGACGGCGGGGAGACCTCGCTCGGCGATGGCGCCCGAGTGCGCAAGGACGATGCGCGCATCGAAGCGATGGGCGCTGTCGATGAGGCGAATGCCGCCATCGGCGTGCTGCGCGCGAGCGGCCTCGGAGCGGATCAGGATGCCGGCCTGGCGCGGATCCAGAACGAGCTTTTCGACCTTGGCGCCGATCTCTGCGTTCCGGGCGAGGGCGGGGCGCGACTGCGCCTCGATGATACGCCCTCGGCACGGCTCGAGGCGGAGCTGGCGGCGATGAACGCCACCCTGGCGCCGTTGCGGAGCTTCGTCCTGCCGGGCGGAACCCTCGCCGCCGCCCGCGCCCATGTCGCGCGCGCCGCCGTGCGCCGGGCCGAGCGCGCACTGGTCGGCTTGGCCGCCACACAGCCGCTCAATCCGGCGCTGCTGCGTTATCTGAACCGGCTATCGGATCATCTGTTCGTGCTCGCCCGCGTACTCAACGCCGGCGGCGGTGATGTGCTCTGGGTTCCGGGTGGGGTCAGATGACGTGGAAAATCCACAGCAGGATCAGCACCGGGATGGGAATGCCAAGAAGCCACAGCAAAAGCACGCGCATGACGGATACTCCGCTCCACCGCGAGCACAACGTTCCGGAACCTGCACGGCTCCCATCGGCGTAATCAAGTCTTCGCGCGATGATCGCTTGATGCCGATGGACTTCGAGAATTCGCGACCCGGGGAGTGACATGGTCATACGGATATTCGGTTGATTTGCGCGTTGGGTTGCTCTCGCGATCCTCTACCTGCTCTTCGTCGGCAGCGGCGGGGGCGGGCCTGTCGATCGTCGTCAGCCTGCTTCCGGGACTGACGTCGAAGGCGGAATCGGCGGCCGCGCGGTTCGCCGACCGGGCGGCCTACGCGGCGAACGTGCTCCAGGGCGCGAACGCCGCCACGCCGCTTGCGGGCCGACGCCGCACCTCCCGTCGGTGGGCCTCTGGAGCGGCGTCGTTTCGACCGTGTTCGCGATCAGCCTGGGCTTGGCGGTGCTCTATCGCGAGCATCTGCCGCAATGGCTCACGCGTAGTGTCGCGGCGGCGTGGCGGCCGCCGCTGGCGCTGCTCGAAACCCTGCACAGCGGCAGGGTCAACGACCACATCACCATGGTCATCGTCGGCACGGCACTGCTCTGCGGGGTGTTCTTCGCCGCGTTCCGGTGATTGAACCGGAAATCCGGACCGGTCGCTACTCGGCGCCGTCGTCCCCCGGCGGGCGGATCACGCCCTCGCCCAATTCATAGCGGGCGAACTCGGCGACGTTGGCGCCGGCCTTCTTCAGCACCGCGCGCACCCGGCTCTCGCCGTCATGCACCCAGAGCTGCTCCAGCAGCACCACTTCCTCGTAGTATTTGCGGATGCGGCCCTCGACCATCTTGGCGATGATGGCGTCGGGCTTGCCGGACTGGCGCGCCTGGTCGGCCAGGATCGCCTTCTCGCGTTCCAGCGCCGCCGGATCGACGCCGCCGATATCGACCGATTCCGGCCGGCTCGCGGCGATCTGCATCCCCATCTGCCGGCCCAGCAGCTCCAGACCCTCCAGCTCGTCCGGCGCCTCCACCGCGACGATCACGCCGATGCGCCCGAGCCCGGGACGCAGCGGCTGGTGGACGTAAGTCGCGACGGCCCCCCGCTCCACGCTGATGACGCGCACGCGCCGGAAGGTCATGTTCTCGCCGATGGTGGCGATCAGATGGGTGAGCTGATCGGCGACGGTTCCGGTGCCGCCCGGATAGAGCGCCGCCTTGATCGCCTCCAGATCATCGCCGAGATCGAGCGCCATCCGCGCCACGGTCTCGACGAAGGCCTGGAAGGTCTCGTTGCGGGCGACGAAGTCGGTCTCGGCGTTGACCTCGACCATCGCCGCGCGGCGCGGGGCGGAGGCGACGCCGATCAGCCCCTCGGCGGCGACCCGGCCGGACTTCTTCGCCGCCGCCGCCAAGCCCTTCTTGCGCAGCCAGTCGACCGCCGTTTCCACATCGCCGCCGGTCTCGGTCAGCGCCCGCTTGCAGTCCATCATGCCGGCGCCGGTATTTTCGCGCAGCGCCTTCACCATCGCCGCCGTGATCTCGGGCATCACCCGTCTCCCTCTGCCACCGCGTAGAAGCCTCGCTCAGGCCGCCGGTTGCTCGGCGCGCGGCTCGGGCGACGGGGAAAGCTCGTCGGGCAGTTCGCCGGCCGGCAACTCCTCGGCGGCGCCGATATCGCCGCCCGAGGCCGCCATCTCGGCGCTGATGCCGTCCAGGACGGCGCCGGCCAGCAGATCGCAGTAAAGCGTGATGGCGCGGATCGCGTCATCGTTGCCGGGGATCGGATAGGTCACGCCACGCGGGTCGGAATTGCTGTCGAGCACCGCAACCACGGGGATGCGCAGCTTGGTCGCCTCCTCCACCGCGAGCTTTTCCTTGTTGGTGTCGATGATGAACAGGATATCGGGCAGGCCGCCCATGTCCTTGATGCCGCCCAGCGCGCGGTCGAGCTTGTCGCGCTCGCGCGTGAGCCCCAGCACCTCTTTCTTGGTGAGGCCCCTGGTGTCGCCGCCCAGCATCTCCTCGATCTGGCGCAGCCGCTTGAGGCTGCCGGTGATGGTCTTCCAGTTGGTGAGCGTGCCGCCCAGCCAGCGATGATTGATGTAGTACTGGCCGCACCGGCGTGCGGCCTCGGCGACATGCTCGGCGGCGGCGCGCTTGGTGCCGACGAACAGCACCCGCCCGCCGGCGGCGACCACGTCGCGCACCGCGCGCAGCGCCCGATCGAGCATCGGCGCCGTCTGCTGGAGATCGATGATGTGGACCTGGTTGCGCACCCCGAACAGATACGGCGACATGCGCGGGTTCCACCGCCGCGTGTGATGGCCGAAATGCACGCCGGCTTCCAGAAGCTGGCGCAGGCTGAAGTCGGGCATCGCCATTCAGAGTTCCCTTTCCGAGTGTCCGGTTCCGCCTCTGCGGGGCCTGGCGCCGTGGCGCACCGGACCCGGAGAACCGGGAAAGGCGCCCCGCATGTGAATTACCGGCGCTTGCGACAGCACCGGCCGGCGGGATATGGCCGAGGACGCGCGGGAAGGCAAGCGGCAGCGGCGAAGATGTTGCTTCATGCCTCGGCATCCGGCGTGGTAAGTAGGTTCGCTGCCGCGCCCGGCGAGACCGCTGTGCCGGGAGCACGGATCATGATCTCAACGCGTTAGTCGTTCGCCGGGGGGACTGCTCCGGCCGTCAACTCGGCTCCGGGTTGGTGCGGCTGAAGCGATGAACCTGGAGGGGGAGGGGGCACAGCGATGATACGGCCGAGTTCGGTTCGCACTGCCGCTCGCGATACTGAACGCTACGGCGCTCGCAATCGCCCCGAACCTCGCGAGCGGACAAGCGATGCAGATGATGGATGCGGATACGCTGCAACACGTGCTGCCCTCGGTCGTCAGCATCGTAACGTCCAAGCTTCGCCCCGCCCCGGCCGGATCGGCCCAAACTTCTCCCGTTCGGGTGCGGGCCTTCGGCTCCGGCTTCATCATCGATCCGTCTGGAACTATCGTCACGAATAGGCATGTCATTGAAGGCGCCGAGTCCGTCAATGTCATACTGATGGATAAAACCCGGATTCCAGCGAGGCTGATCGCGGCCGGAAGAGAGATCGATGTCGCAGTCCTCAAGGTGGACGCCGGATACGCTTTGCCGGTGTTGACCTTCAGCGATAGCGACAAGTTGCGCGTCGGCGATCCGGTGCTCGCGATCGGCAATCCGCTCGGAGTTGGAATGTCGGTAAGCTCCGGCATCGTCAGCGCGCTCAACCGCGACATCATGGACACGCCTTACGACGACTACATCCAGACCGATGCAGCCATTAACCACGGCAACTCAGGGGGACCGCTGGTCGACAAGGCCGGCCACGTCGTCGGAGTCGATACGGCGATTTATTCGAGCGAGGGCAACACCGGATCGGTCGGAGTGGGTTTCGCCATCCCGGCCAATGTCGTGCAGGTCACGGTCCGGCACCTGCTTGACCCCGAGCACGTCCGACCCGGATGGATTGGCTTGCGAGTGCAAGAGGTTACTCCAGAGGTCGCTGACGCGGTCGATCTGCAGCGCGTGGCGGGTGCCCTGGTCGCCGATGTGGACAAGGGCTCCCCGGCGGCACGGGCGGGGCTTCGCGAAGGCGATGTGATCCTGAAGTATGGGCAGAAGGAAGTCGGCGATTCACGCGAGCTCCTTCGCTTGGTCGCGGTCTCGCCGATTGGGCAAACTCTGCCGGTCGTCGTCTGGCGTAACCGGAAGGAGCTGACGGTTTCCGCTACCGTGGCCGAGGATCCAACGGAGCTGTCAATGCCCATCAAGCCGTCCGCGACGACTTGGCACGCCAATATGATGATGATGAATTACGGCGTGCATTTGTCGTCGATCACGGATTCGGAGCGCCGGGAGCTCGGCCTTCCCGCAACCCGGGGTGGCGCTGTTGTCCGCAGCGTCGAGGTCGACAGCCTCGCCGCCGATAACGGAATCAAGCCGGGCGACGTCATCGTAAAACTTGGAGATCGACCGGTTTCGGGCCCGGCCGAACTTCGAGCCGATCTGGAGCAGGCAAAGGCGCAGGGCCGTCGGTCCGCGCTGGTGCTGCTACGGGGCAAAAGCGGCCAACGCTGGGTACCGGTTCCGCTGAGCGTAACTCAATGACGGCGGCGCGGACGCCCCCGCGTGAGCAGGCTCACCTCGTCCCCAATGCCTCCTCCAGCAGCTCCAGCGTTCGCCGCGCGAACGCCCACATGTTGGCGGCGCGATCGGCACTGCCGGTGCGAAACATCGCCACGCGCCCCACGGCCCCCGCTATCGCCATCGCGCTGTGCCCCGCAGGGTCGCCCTAACGATTGCCGGTCGGCCCGGTGGCGCCGGTCTCGCCCAAGCCCCGAATCTCCCCGATGGTGCCCTTGCATTCGAGCGAGTCTAGATATATCTCAGTCCTCGTTATATCGAAACCCGCTCGGAGCGCTCATGTTCCATAGACATTTCCACTGCCGCCGGGATCGCCGCTTCGTCCGCGGCGAACCTGACCGGGACGGCCATCATTCCGAACACGTCCGCTTCGGCCGCTTCGGCCGCGGGGGCCAATTCGGACTGCGACGGTTCTTCGCCCATGGCGACCTGCGCCTGGTAATCCTGCACCTGATCGCCGAGAAACCGCGGCACGGCTACGAGATCATCAAGGCCATCGAGGAGCGGGTCGGGGGCGCCTACAGCCCCAGTCCCGGCGTCATCTACCCGACGCTGACCCTGCTTGAAGAACTCGGCTACGTGACCGTCAGCGCCGGCGAGGGGGCCAAGAAGCTACACGCGATCACCGCGGAAGGCCGCGCCTTCCTCGACACCAACCGCGCGGCCGTTGACGGACTGCTCGCGCGCATGGCCGAGGCGAGCCGCGCCGGTGGAGGTGGACCGGCGCCGCAGGTGCTGCGGGCGATGGAAAATCTGAAGCTGGCGCTGCGCCTGCGCCTCTCGCGGGGCCCGCTAAGCGAGGACCAGATCAATGCCGTGGCGGCGGCGCTCGATGGCGCCGCCAGCAGCGTGGAGAAGACCTGATGAACACGGAATCCCCGGCGTCCGTCGCCCGCGTCTCCACCTCGATGCCGCGCCGCTACCTCGGACAGCTTTGCAAGCACTTCGAGCATGGAGACGGGGTTTCGGTGTCGCTGAGCGAGAGCCACGGCCGCATCGCGTTCCCGTTCGGCGTCTGCACGCTCGAGGCCGACGCCGAGACGCTGATCATGCGCGCGACCGCGGGCGACGCGGCGGCGCTGGACCGGCTGGAGAGCGTCATCGCACGTCACCTCGACCGCTTCGCCTTTCGCGACAAGCCGGAGATTTGCTGGATGCGGGCCGGGCGCTAGCCGCCCAATACGTCGGCCAGCGTCTCCAACGCCCGCCGCGCGAATGCCGTCATGTTGGGGGCGCGGTCGGCGCTGCCGGTGCGCAGCGTGAGCGTGCGCGACGCCGGGCCGTCGATGGCGATCGCCGTGTGTCCGGCCGGATCGCCGTAGCGATTGCCGGTCGGCCCGGTGGCGCCGGTCTCGCCCAGGCCCCAGGTCGCGCCGGTGCGCTGCCGCACGGTGCGTGCGAGCAGCGCCGCATAGGGTTCGGTCGAGGCCCGCATGCCCTCGGGCAGCGGATCGGGGATGTCGAGGAAGGCGCGGCGGGCGTGGCGGGTGTAGATCACGCTGCCGCCGAGGAAATAGGCGCTGGCACCGGGCACCGCGAGCAGGACGGCGGAGATCAGCCCGCCGGTCGAAGATTCGGCGATGGCGATACTGTCGCCGCGCGCCTTCAGGCGGGTGGCGATGCGTTCGGCCAAGGGCAGAAGATCGAGGAGCATCGCCGAACGCTACACCGGCACGCGAAAGACTGCGAGCACCCACTGGCGCGATGCGACGGCGGCGGGCAGAGTATCACGAACCGACCGGAGGAGGCGATCATGAAGGCGGCCGTGCTGCACGAGGCGAATCAACCGCTCACCATCGAGGACGTCGAGATCGAGAAGCCGAAGCGGCGCGAGGTGCTGCTGCGCACCGCCTTCGCCGGCCTCTGCCACAGCGATCTGCACTTCATCGAGGGGCTGTATTCATACCTGCCGTTCCCGACCGTGCTCGGCCACGAGGCGGCCGCCGTGGTGGAGGCGGTCGGCGAGGACGTGACCTACGTGAAGCCCGGCGATCACGTCATCACCTGCATCTCGGTGTTCTGCGGCGAGTGCCCGCAATGCATGACCGGACACACCAATCTCTGCGAAAACACCGAGGTGAAGCTGCTGCCCGGCGCGGCGCGGCGGCTGCGCTGGAAGGGCGATGTGCTGCATCAGGCGTTCAATCTCTCGGCTTTCGCCGAGCACATGCTGGTGCATGAACATGCGGTGGTGAAGATCAAGCCGGAGATTCCGCTCGACATCGCCGCCCTGGTCGGCTGCGGCGTGATCACCGGCGTCGGCGCCGTGTTTCATGCCGCCAAGGTGGAACCGGGCAGCACGGTCGCGGTGATCGGCTGCGGCGGCATCGGACTGTCGGCGGTCAACGGCGCGGCGATCGCCGGCGCCGAGCGGATCATCGCCATCGACACCGTGCCGTCGAAACTGGAGAAGGCGCGTGAGATGGGCGCAACGGACACCATCAACGCCTCCAACGTCGATGTGGTGAAGGAGGTCCGCGAAATGACCGGCGGCGGCGTCCCCTATTCCTTCGAGGCGATCGGCCTCAAGAAGACCGCCGAGCAGTCTTTCGCCATGCTGCGCCCGGGCGGCACCGCCACCATCATCGGCATGATCCCGTTCGGCACCAAGATCGAGCTGCACGGCGCCGACTTCTTGCGCGACCGCAAGATCCAGGGCACCTCGATGGGCGGCAATCACTTCCGCATCGACATGCCGCGGCTGCTGGAAATGTGGCGTCAGGGACGGCTGCACCTGGACACCCTGATCTCCGGCCGGATCGCCCTCGACAAGATCAACGAGGGCTTCGCCAACCTGAAATCGGGGGCGCCGGTGCGGCAATTGATCGACTTCGGCGTGGCCTAGGCTTCGAGAGCCGGCGATGGCGGACACGCGAGAGCCGCGCGGCTTCGGCCCGCCGCCGGGAATCGAGGACATCGCCGCCTTGGCCGAGCGGGCGGTGGCGGAAATTCCGCCTCGCCTCGCCCGCCACATTGCCGGCGTCGGCATCGCCGTCGAGGAGGCGGCCGACGACGCGACCCTGACCAGCCTCGGCTTGGAGTTGCCTTGGGACTTGACCGGCCTCTACAGCGGCACGCCGCTATCGGCGCGCAGCACGGGCGACATTGCGCGCCCGCCCGACCTGATCTTTCTCTACCGCGAGGCGATCCTGCTGGAGTGGGTCGAGACCGGTGCGGATCTGTTTCGCCTGGTGCGCAACGTGGTGATCCACGAGATCGCCCACCATTTCGGCTTCAGCGACGCCGAAATCGCGGCGCTGGAGGCGGAGGGGTAAACATCAGCTCGGCCGCCCCGGCGATGATGCCCACGGCACCGCGCCGATGCCGCCGTTTTCGGCCGCCTCCACCAGTGCGCGGGCGTCGTCGGGCAGCAGAAACCGCTGCGCCACCAGCCGGTCGGCGGCGGCGCGAAATGCCGCCACATAGGTCGCCTTATCGGGGTAGCGTTCGGCCAAAGATGGGCGCGGGTCGCCGACGGCCTCGCGCGCCGCGCGATCCGGGGCGAACGGGATGAAGCTACCCTGCAGGTTGCACATCCCGCCCTCGAACCGCCCGGCGCGGCCGACATTCCAGCCGGTGTAGGTCCCGATCGGCACCCGGACGAACACCGACCTGATGCCGCCGCAGGTCGTTACCGTCGGCGTCCACTTGCGGCACCAGCACGCCGTAGCTGCCGCCGCCCACCCGAGGCGGTTCGACGGTGATCACGCCGCTCTCTTCGCCGGCGCGGAACAGCGGGCCGAAATCGAGCACGTGCAGACTGTCGAAGACGCGGGTCGTCACGGTCGCCGGACGGGACACGCCGCCATAGTCGTTGGCCGGAATTGGCGGAAAGCGCACCTGATCGGGCGCCACCATGGTGGCGTCGGCGATGTGCGGGACGGCGCTCGGCGGCGGCTCCACGCCATCGCGAACCCAAGCGACGAAGTCGGTCAGCAAGGCCCGCAAGGTCCAGATTTGCGGGTTGGGATTTAACTGCTGCTGACAGGCGCTCCGCGGCGGGCCGGGCGCGGCGAGCGGCGCCGGCGCGGGCGAATGCTGGGTGCTCGCCATGATGTAGGTGCGCACGCCCTCCGGATCGGCGACGTCGTGCCGGCCCAGCGGGTCGGTGAGGCCGAGCGACTGCCGACCCTCCCACATCTCCAGCACGGTCGCGACATGGAAGATGCGCGGACAGGTTCCGGTCGCCGCGCAGCGATCGAGCAGGCCCGCCCGCCGACCGGTCAAGGGATCGGTCTGGGGCGCATAGGCGAACGGGAACTCGTAGGCGGGATAGGTATGGTCGGTCTGCTCCCCCCAGGCCCGATAGGGCTGGCTGAAGCGAACGTTGAGCGGCATCAGCCCGCCGCCGATATGCGGGAAGGCGCCGTCGAAGACCCGCGCGCCGGTCTCGTCCTGATTGAACCCGAGCGCGATCAGGCTGCGGATCATCCGCCCGCTCTGCGACGAGCCCTCGATGATGCTGCGTTGGCCGTCGCGCCAGAGCGGGTTGGCGGTGCCGGCCTCATCGGTGCTCGCATGAGCGAGAAAGGCGCCGAGGTCGCGTGTCGCGGCGAAACCGATGCCCTGCACCAGCGGATCCCGCGCGCGATAGATCAGCTCGTAGAGCCGCCCCGGCTGGAACTCGCCGGGATAGCACAGATGGCCCGCATCCACCGGACCGGCGGAGCAATCGCCGAAGCGCCAGGCGGTATTGGGGATCGGAACGCGCGGGTCCTGCTCGCGGGCGCGCACCGTGAGCGTCGGCAAAAACCCGTCGGGGAAGGGAGTGCGGTTATCGGTGCTGGCGGTCGGATAGCCGGCGTAGCTGTCGGGCGGCGGCGCCAGCACCTGCTGACTGCGGCTCGGCGGCAAGCTCTTGGTGGGAAAGGGCGTGATCAGCTCGCTTCGCACGATCCCGGTAACCGTCGAGCCGTCCCGTCCCTTGGCCACGATCTCGGGCATCAGGATGCGGTTCCAGCCGGGGCGGACATCCATCTCCCACCCCCACCAGATCAGCGTATAGCCCTGGCGCATCAGCCAGCCGTCGCCGGCTGAGCTCAGCGCGTTGCGCGCCGGCGTATCCGCCGCCACCCCGTTGAAGGCGGCGAGGGCGAGCTTGTTGCCGCGATTGTTCACTTCGAACAGCAGCACGCCGTTTCCGCGTGATTTGTCGGCCGGCGCCAGCCATTCGACTTCGGTCTCATAGGCGACCATGCCGCGCGCGTCGCGCGGCGCCAGTCCCAGGTCCTGAATTACGGCATTGCGCGGGTCGGCCGGGTCCAGCTCGCCCTGCACCCGGGCCGTCACGTGCCGATAGGGGCCGACGTCGCCGAAGCTTTGACCGCCGAAAGCGGGCTCGGAGCGCAGGATGTCCAGCTTGACGACCCGCGCGTGCGCGGCCGAAGCGGCAACAAGCAGGACCGCACGCCCAGAACAGGGCGATCATTCGGGAGCGCATCGACGTGTCCTCGGCTTTTGTGCTTTTTCTGAGACGTCCCGATTACCCGCTTGCCGGCGTCTTGCCAAGGGTCTCCATGGCCGCCCGCGCTACCTCATCGGTGCTCGCGCGCCAGGTGCCGCCCATGCCGAGAATGCTCGCGAGCGCATCGCGCAGATGGCGGACGCGATGGGCTTGGCCGGCAATCCAGGGATGCAGCGTCAAGTTGAACACGCCGCCGCCTTCCGCACGCAGGCACGCGAAGGCCTCCGCGATGCCCGCCGCCCACACCGAGGGCGCGACGTGGCGCAGTTCCATGCATTCGAGGTCGTTCCATTCCGGCTGCGGCGGCAGCGCCACCAGGGGCCGCCCATCATAGGGGCCGAGCCGATAGGGCCGGTCGTCGTTGGCCCAGTCGGTCGTGTAGGTGAAGCCCGCCTCCGCCAGCAGCGACGGTGTGCGCATCGATTGGTTGAAGTCCTGGCCGCACCAGCCGAGCGGTGCGGCGCCGGTCGCCGCCGCCACTGCCGCACGCGCATCGGCGATCAACCGACGCTCCTGCTCTTCAGACAGGCGCGAGGTGATGCGCCTGGTTGCGAAGGTGCCGTGCGCCATGAAGCAGGCATGGCGGCGCAGCAACTCGTCCACCAGTTCCGGGTAGCGCCGCGCCGCCGCTGCGCCCAGCGCCACCGATGGCACCAGACGGAACCGATCCAGCGCCTCGAGCACGCGAAAGATGCCGACCCGGGCGCCATACTCGCGCCGGCTCCAGGTGAGCCAGTCGGGGAAGAATCGTCCGAGCGGCGAGATGATGCGCGGATCGGGGTTGGCATCGGGCGGCGGATCAACCTCCCAATAGTCGAGCACCAGCGTCACCGTCAGCGCGATGCGCGCACCGCCCGGCCAGACGAAGCGCGGCGCTTCCGGCAGGATGCGGAAGGCGGCGTGCGGGTGGTCCATGCCGGGAGCGCGGACTTCATCAATCGGCGGTCGTGTCAGCCATTTACCGCCTCCCGCGCCGCGATATCGGCCTCGATCGCCGCCAAATAGTTGGCATTGTACCAATCGACGATCTCCGCTGCCGTCGCCACCCACACGCCCGGATGGGCGAGGATGTATTCCATCGCCCGCCGGAAGGCGCCCAGCCGGTGCGGCTGGCCGATCCAGAACGGATGCAACGCCACGCAGAGGACCCGCCCCTGCGCCGTCCCCTCCGCGTACAGCGTATCGAAGCTGTCGCGGATCATGCCGGCAAGATCCGCGGCCTCGCCGCCGTGGCGATTGACGATCACATCGTTCAGATCGACCGAATAGGGCATCGAGAGCAACCGTCCGGTCCGCGTCCGCACCGGGAACGGCTGGTCGTCGTGATAGAGGTCGGCCACGTAGTCGTAGCCGCATGCGGCGGCGAGATCGAAGGTGCGCAGCGTGTTGGTGATCGCCGGGCTGAACCAGCCGCGCAATTCGCGCCCGGTGAGCGCGCGGTGGATCTCGCGACACTCCATCATCGCTGCCCGCTCCTCGTCCTCGGTGGCGTCCCAGTGGTAGCGCGTGTTGTAGATGCCATGCGCCATCAGCTCCCAGCACCGCTTCTCCATCGCCTCCAGGATGGCGGGGAAGTGCTGGATGACGGCGAGGTTGAGGCTGACCGTGCAGCGCAGGCCGAGCGCATCGGTCAGTTCGAAGAATCGCCACAATCCGACCCGGTTGCCATAGTCACGACCGGCGTATCCGAGGATGTCGGGGTAAGGCGAGCGCGGCCAGGGATCGCGGGTGCGCACGAAGGCCGGCAGGTATTCGTAGTGCTCGATGTTCGGCACCACCCACAGCGCCAGGCGCGCGCCGTTCGGCCAGGCGAGTCGGGGCCGGTGGACGATCGGTGAATAGGGGATTATGTCGGGCTCCATGGCGACCTCCAGGGGCGGGTCGGCACGCGGTCGTGAAGAATTGCAGCGCGAACGGATCGAAACACCCGCAGTTTATGTCGCCGAATCGTGCCATCCGCATGACTGACCGGAAGGAATGACGCCATGAGCCGAACCATGAGAATTTTGCTCGCGATCGCGGGCCTGTCGCTGTTGGCGGCGTGCGGCACGCGCGAGCCCGAGCGCGCTCAGGGTGGCGCCTTGACCGGGGCTGGCACTGGTGCCGCGGTCGGGGCGCTCGGCGGCCCGGTGGGCGCGGCCGCGGGAGCGGCGATCGGTGCGGCTGCGGGCGCCACCACCGGTGCCGTGACCACGCCGAACCAGATCAATCTCGGCCAGCCGATCTATAACAATCCGAACGTGAGCGTCGCCGGCCAACATCCCGCCCAACACTAGCGATCGGCGCTGGCGGCGTCGCCTCACGCCGCCAGCGCCAAATCCTCGATCACCAGGCCACGCGCCACGTCGGCGAGGCCGATCAGGCCCAGCAGTTCACCGCGATCCATTACCGGCAGGTGCCGCGACCGGCCGCTGATCATCATCCGCATCGCCTCGGCCAATGTGGTTCGCGGTGTAACGAACCGCACCGCGCGAACCACCAGTTGCCCGGCGCTCATCTCCAATGCCCGCGCGCCATTGGCGGCGAGGCACGTAACGATGTCGCGCTCGGCGACCACCCCGAGCAGCTGAGCGGTCTCGTCCACGACGAGCGCCGCCTCGGCGCGATCGGCGGACAACACGCGGGCGATTTCGGCGATCGAATCAGTCGGACCGACGACCACCGCCCGAAACGCTTTTCGCTTCAGGATTGAAGCCACGGTCATCTCTTCCTCCCGTTGCCGACGTCCGAAACACCAAGAACGGGGGTGCGCCGCACAACAACTCACGACTTCGTGTAACGCGAAGAACCTTTTGAGACTGCGGGAATTTTTGATCGGATTCGTCTGGCGGGAGCCGGCAACCCGGGGCGCGCATGCCGGTCGGTGCGGGCGGTCGGGGTCGAACCGACACTCTGTTGCCAGAACCGGATTTTGAGTCCGGCGCGTCTGCCAATTCCGCCACGCCCGCGTCGGCGGGATAATACGATGTCCCCGACCCCCTCCCGCAAGGCCGGGACAACGAAACTTGGCCCGGGACCCTCGGTTCCGGACCAAGGATCAATGGGCAACCCGTTCAAAATACGAGAAGATTCGCGTAATTGGGCATTCACGGGCGAAGCGGGTTATTTTTCAATTGATGTTGCAATCGGCGGGCTGCGGACTTTTTATTTTCATCGCCGTCGGTTATGGAGGGGGCGCAAGCCCTCGCGACATAAAGAGCGGCTGGATTGGGGAGGCGGTTTTGCCACGCACGATGGCCGGTCGGCACGCCGTCGAAGCAGCCGACGGCGAGGAAATCTACTGCGGTCCTGCATTTCGGCGCGCTACCGCGGCCTTGCTGAGGGCGGTCGAAGACGGAATTTCCCTATCGATCCTGACCGGCGAGCCGGAAATCGGGAAAACCACGGTTCTTCGCGATGTCATCGCCAAGCTGAGGATCGACGGAAGGCACCTGCTCGAGATCGAGAGCCGCAATCGCGGTCCGCTGACGCCTCGCGACCTCATGGAGCAAATGTCGGCCGGCCTCGCCCGCGAGGCTGTTCGTGTCGATGCCGGCCGCCTTCTTGAGTTGCTGACCCGCACCCGCGACGCCGGCAACACGCCGATCGTGGTCGTGGATAATGCGGAATTGCTCAGCGACGAGGCCACGGCCTTCCTGGGCCTGTGGGTAAGTCTCCGACCCGCGGGCACATCCCTCGTCCAACTGGTCCTCTGCGGTCGGCCGGAGTTCTGGGGACGCATCCGCAGCGGCTCGAGCCGGCTATCGCGCGAGCCCTTCCTCCGGGACGCGCTGCCCGCGATGACGGATGCCGAGGCGCGGGACTATGTCGAGTTCCGGCTGCGCGTGCTCGGGCACGCGATCACGCAAACCGGGCTGGCCGATGTCGTCACTTACGGCATGGGCAGTCCCGGCCGCATTGAGCGCCTGCTCGAAGCCTCGGCCGCACTGGTCTCGAGCTCCCGACCGCTCACATCCCGCGTCGTCGCCGAGGCCGCCGCAGCCTCGGGACTGACCCCCGGTTCTGATGTTCCGGGAGCGGCGACGGATCCGCCCATCTTGGCAGGCTCGGCGTTATCGGTGCCGCACCCACCGAATTCGGGTTTTCCGTTTCCGACGCTGGTGCCGGCGCTTTCGCCCCCGCGCCGTTCCGTCGCCCACCCGACGACTTTGCTTTGCATCGCCGCTTCGGTGGTTATTGTCGCGGGAGTGGCCAACCAAGTCTTCTCCATCCTGGTCGAACCCCCGCCAGCGAAGAACCTCGTCGAGCATGTCGCCAAAGAGGAGCGCCGCGCGGCGAACAAGGAGCTTGCGGCCACAAGTCGGTCTGCCGTCGTGAGCGTCGTCCCGGTTCTGGTCTCGAATTCGCAAGCGGACACGGACCCGGCGCGGGCAGCCGACCAGCCCGATCCCGCGGAGGCATCATCAGTCGGGACTACAGGTGCAGACACCGCCACCCCCGAGATCGACGTCGCCGCGACCTCCCCCGACGCGTCGACAAGCCCCGCCGAGGCGGCGGCCTCGTCTCCGGAACCCGGGGCGGGGCCGCAGGGTCCCGGCGCGGACCGGGCCGCCCCGGCGCCTGCGACCGGAACTGCGGCGGCTGGGCTCGACCTCGAGGCGCCGGCGAGCTCCGCCGAGTTGGCGGCCTCGTCTCCGGAACCCGGGGCGGGGCAGCCGAATCCCGTGGCTGCGAATGCGCCCGACGCGCCGTCGAACGCAGCCGAGCCCGCGGACTCAACGCCGGCGGGGCAGCCGAACTCCGTAGCCGCTGCGAATGCGCCCGCGGCGCCGTCGAACGCCACCGAGTTGGCGGCTTCGTCGCCGGAACCCGGGGCGGGGCAGCCGAATCCCGTGGCCGCGAATGCGCCCGACGCGCCGTCGAACGCCGCCGAGCCCGCGGACTCAGTGCCGGCGGGGCAGCCGAACTCCGTAGCCGCTGCGAATGCGCCCGCGGCGCCGTCGAACGCCACCGGGTCCGTGGCCTCAAAGCCGGAACCCGGGGCGAGGCAGCCGAATCCCGCCGCGAATGCGCCCGACGCGCCGTCGAATGCCACCGGGTCCGCGGCCGCAACGCCGGAACCCGGGGCGGGGCAGCCGAATCCCGTGGCCGCGACTGCGACCGACGCGCCATCGAACGCCACCGGGTCCGCAGCCTCGTCGCAGCCGGAGCAGCCGAACTCCGTAGCTGGTGCAAATGCGCCCGCAGCGCCGTCGAACGCCAGCGAGCCCCCGGCCTCTTCGCCGGCGGGGCAGCCGAATCCCGTGACCGCGGCGAAGGCGGCCGAGCCGCCGGCGAACGCCACCGGGTCGGTGGCCTCAACGCCGGAACCCGGGGCTGGGCAGCCGAATCCCGTGGCCGCGAACCCGGCCGAGGTGGCGGCTCCGGCGTCGGGAGCGCCGGCTCCGGGCGAGCCGAAATCAGCATCGGCCGCGGCGGCAGCGCCTGCCGCGGAGTTGAAGCCGCCCGCGTCGGCCACTGCGGCGACCGCGCCGATCCCGGCACCCGTGAGCCCCGGAACAGTCGGAACGGAGACCGCGAGGGGACCCGTTCCGCCTTCGGGAGCGGTTCCAACCCCCCGCCGTCCTTCGCCGCCGGCGATGTCGGCCGCCATGGTGTCCAGCCTCATTCGGCTGGGCGACGCCAAGCTTTCGACCGGCGACATCTCGGCCGCGCGCCTGCTGTTCACGCGGGCGGCCGACGCCGGCAATGCCCGTGCCGCCACCAAGATGGGACAGACCTACGATCCGGCCTACCTCGCGGAGATCGGCGCGACCGGCATCGCTCCGGACCCGGGCGCAGCAAAGGATTGGTATACTCGGGCCGCGGCGCTTGGCGACGCCGATGCCGTCAGCCGACTGAAACAGCTCGGCATCACCACTGCCGGTCAATGATTCGGAAACCACAGCCATGAACGCACGACGTCTTCTCGGCCCCGTTTTTTCGGGATTCTACTGCTCGCTTCCGCGACGCGGGTCAGCGCCGCGGTACCGTCACCGGCGACGGTGGCGCGGGCCAACGCGGGAACGGTGGGCGTCATTTCCGGCGGCGTTGACGGCACCTACATCCGCATCGCGGCGGATCTCTCTTCGGTGCTCGATAACGGCGATACCTTGCGCGTGCTGCCGGTGGTCGGCAAAGGCTCGTTGCAGAACCTCTCCGACATTCTCTTTCTCAAGGGCATCGATATCGGCATTGTCCAGTCCGACGCGCTGACTTACGCCAGAAGTCAGAATCTCGTTTCCGGGGATCAACCAGTCGATTCAATACATCTCCAAGCTGTACGACGAGGAGCTGCATGTTCTCGGCGGCAAGGACATCCACAGCCTCAACGATCTCGCCGGCAAGAAGGTCAACGTCGATGTGCGCGGCAGCGGCACCGGAATGACGGCGTCGATCGTGTTCGACGCCGTTGGCGTGGCGCCGCAATTCACCAACTTCGACCAGGACACCGCCCTCGAGAAACTGAAGCATGGCGAGATCGCCGCCCTGGTCTACGTCACCGGAAAGCCGGCACGCCTGTTCGCGGGGATCGGCCCTGATTCGGGGCTGCATTTCGTCCCGGTGCCGCTCACCCCGAAGCTGCTCGAAACCTATCTGCCGTCCACGCTCGACCATGCCGATTATGTCGCGCTGGTGCCCGAAGGAGCGTCGGTCGAGACGATCGCGGTCGGCTCGGTGATGGCCGTGTATGCCTGGCCCGCCGGGACCGAGCGCTACAACAAGGTGGCGCGCTTCGTCGATGCGTTCTTCGCCAAATTCCCGCAATTCCTGCAACCGCCGCGTCATCCGAAGTGGCGGGACGTGAACCTCGCCGCCGAGGTGCCCGGCTGGTCGCGCTTCGCCCCGGCGCGGGACTGGCTGCGTCAGCAGGCTGTGGCGCAGGCGGGCAACGGCACCACGGATGCGCAATTCAACACCTTCCTGACCCGCGTCGGCGGTGCCGTCGCCGAGCTTCCCGCTCGCCAAAAGGATGCTTTGTTCCGGCAATTTTTGGACTGGCAGGCGCACCAGACGCGTTAGCCCATCAGGACGCCGCGGAAACCCGCTAGACTAGCGCGGAGGGGCTGGCCTGCACCAAA
Source organism: uncultured Pseudomonadota bacterium (assembly GCA_963762525.1). Classification (GTDB taxonomy): domain Bacteria; phylum Pseudomonadota; class Alphaproteobacteria; order Acetobacterales; family Acetobacteraceae; genus DATFDN01. The sequence continues at coordinate 138,382 of CAVXKT010000004.1, read as the reverse complement.
GCAATCTGCAACTACATTCACGACATTTACGGCCGCTTTCGCGGCGGCACCGATGCGATGCATCTGATGTGGATGATGCAGGCTCATCACATCGACACCGACTACTACGACCGGTTCTTTGGTCCCGGCGCCTACGGACCGGCGCACGCGGCGCATATGGCGACCTGGCATCCGTGAGGTCGGCGACGCTATCGCGTGCTCCGGCGTAGATTGGCGCGCCCGAGAAGATTTCGAACTCCTAACCCCCAGATCCGTAGTCTGGTGCTCTATCCAATTGAGCTACGGGCGCCAAGGCGCGGTGATGTAGCCGATCCGTCCCGCGGCAACAACCCCCGCCGGCCGGCGAAAGCGCCTCAGCGACCGACGGCGTAGCCCTGCATTCCGCGCGGGTTGGCGCCGGCACGGAATTGCCCGGCTTCGACCCGGGCGCCGCTCAACCGGCCCTCGGACCAGTCCTCGCCCTTTTCCGCGCGATGGCCGCGGGCGCGCACATCCGCCAGCACGGTGTCGGCGAAGCGGCCTTCCAGCACCACCTTCCCGGGCCGGGCGGCGCGGGGCCAGAAGCTCGACGGCCAATGTTCGGTGTGGAAGCTCGGCAGATCGATCGCCTCCTGGATGTTCAGGTTGTGGTGCACCATGCGCAGGAACATGATCAGCGACCACTGATCCTGCTGCTCGCCGCCGGGCGTGCCGAACGCCATCCACGGCTTGCCTTCGCGCAGCGCGAAGCTCGGCGAGAGCGTCGTGCGCGGGCGCCGACCCGGTTCCAGGCTGGTCGGCGATCCGGCGCGGAGCCAGAACATCTGCCCGCGCGTGCCCATCGGAAAGCCCAGTTCGGGAATCACCGGCGATGATTGCAGCCAGCCGCCCGAGGGCGTCGCGCTCACCATGTTGCCGTCGCGGTCGATCACGTCGATGTGGCAGGTATCGGCGCCGATCACGCCAAGCCGCGCCACGGTGGGCTCTCCGGCGCCGGCCGCCCCCGGCACCATCGCCGCGCGCTCGGCGGCGCGGTGATCGACCCAGTTGGTGCGCCCCTCTACCGCGCCCGGCCGCAGTTCGAGCGACGCCTCGGCGCCGACCAGTTTCCGGCGCTCGGCGTTGTAGGAGTCGGAGAGCAAGGTCGGAAGCGGCACATCGACAAAGCGCGGATCGCCGTACCAGGCCTCGCGGTCGGCATAGGCGAGCTTGGCGCACTCGACGACGGTATGCACGAATTCGGCGCCGATCGGGTCCATGGCGCCGAGATCGAAGCCGCGCAGCAATGCAAGCTGTTGCAGGAACACCGGGCCCTGGCTCCACGGTCCGCATTTCAGGACGGTATGCCCGCGATATTCGTAGCCGACGGGTTCCTCGACCGTGGCCTCCCAGGCGGCAAAATCCTCGGCCCCCAGCAGCCCACCGTGTCGCCGGCCGGAGACGTCGAGAACCTCGTTGTTGCGGAAAAAGCGATCGACCGCCTCGGCGACGAAGCCGCGATACCAGACGCGGCGTGCGGCCTCGATCCGTGCCTCCCGGTTCGGGCCCGAGGCTTCGCGCAGCAATCGCTCCCAAAAGTCGGCGAGCGCCGGGCGAGCGAACAGCGAGCCGGGCGCCGGCACGCGGCCGCTCGGCAGGAACACGGCAGCGGAGCTCGGCCACTCGGCCTCGAACAGCGGGCGTACGCCCTCGATGGTGGCGCCGATCCGCGGCACGATCGGCACGCCATTCCGGGCATAGCCGATGGCGAACTCCAGAACCTCGGTAAGCTCGCGCGTCCCCCAGTCGCGCAGCATCAGGCATAAGGCGTCGAAGGCGCCGGGCACCACGGCTGGCAGCAGGCCGGTGGCGGGTATGAGATCAAGACCGAGGCGGGCGAAGCGTTCGCGCGTCGCCGCCTTCGGCATCACCCCCTGGCCGCAGATCACATGCTGTCGGCCGGCCTTGGCGTCATGGATGATGATCGGCGCATCGCCGCCAGGCCCGTTCAAATGCGGCTCGGCGACGTGCAGGGTGAAGGCCGCCGCCGCCGCGGCATCGAAGGCATTGCCGCCGCGCTCCAACATCGCCATCCCGACCTGACTCGCCAGCCAATGCGTGCTGGCGACGACGCCGAACGTGCCGGCGATCTCGGGGCGAGTGGTGAACATGGCGGTCTCCGAGGTGCCGGGCAGGCTAACTCGAAGGCGCTGCGAGGGGAACCGGCGCTCAGCCGCGCAGCGTCAGGAGTTCCGCCTCGCGCCTCTCGGGCGCCGCACTGCAGTGATCGAGGCCGGCAATCTCGCGGGCGCCGACGGCGCGATCCGGCCCCATCCACAGGATAGACCAGCCCTGCAGAAAGCGCACCCGGCCGACGTCCGACAGCAAAACCGGCGATAGCGCGCCTGCTCCAGGGCCGCACGGTCCATCCGTCATGGGGCCACATTGATAGTTTATCAACATTATTCGCTTATCGGCATGGAATTGCCAAAACGGAATTCGTCGAAATGAACGCCTTGGGCGACGTGATCCAGCAGCCGGCAACGATCTACGCATTCGTCTCGGTTCTGGTTGGCTGGGCCGTGCTGTCGGCGTTCTGCGCCCTCAAGCCTGTTCGGCGCACGCTGCGAGCGGTCGACGCGGCACGGAGCGCATCGGCATTCTGCCCGATGCCGCCGCGTTTACGCGTGACTATGAAACCCTCTCCTCCGAGCTGCTGGATTTCGACCTGATCGGCCCGCGTTGGCGGGGATACCGCGAAACCTTGCTGATCGATGCCGCCGGGCGGCGGCCGGTGCGCGCCACCGTGCCGGCCGAACAGTGGTTCGACGTTACCCTGCTGCAAGAGGCCGAGCTTGATCTGCGATATCACGCGGCGCTGCCCGGCCTGCTGGTCGGAGCCGGTCTGTTACTGACCTTCCTGGGGCTGACCTTCGCGCTTGGGCAAAGCGAGTGGCGTGGTCGCGGACGGCGTCTCGCAGGCGGCGCGCAATCATGCGCTGCAGCAGCTTCTGGAGCTGGCCTCGTTCAAGTTCATTACCTCGCTTGCCGGGCTATCTCTGTCGATCGGCTATGCACTCTTCTGGAAGCGCCGATGCCTGTTCCGGGTCGAGCGGGCAGTATTCGGCTTCGCCCGGGATTTGCAGCGCCCGCATACCGCTGCGCACCGAGCTCGCCGCGCAGGAGGAGGCGAACGCGTTGGCCGAACGCCAGCTCGTGCAGCTGGAAACCTTCTCTACCGATCTCGCCGTCTCCCTCGGAGAGAAGCTCAACTCGGCCTTCGATCAGCGTCTCGGCGAGCACGTCGCCCCATTGCGAGAGGCCCTGGAGCGACTGGCCGCCCGCACGACGGACGACAATACCGAGGCGATGCAGCGGATGCTGGACGTGTTTCTCGAGCGTTTGCAGGGTGGCGCGGGCGACAAGATGCAGGAGGTGGCCGTCCGTCTCGCCGAGTTGGGCGAGGGATTGAAGGGTTTGGATTCGGGTCTGCGTGATGCGGCCGGACGCATGGCGGAGGCGGCGGACGCCATGACCCGGCGAATGGGCGAGGGCGCCGAGGCGGCGCTGTCGCGCATCACCGACCAGATGAGCGGACTGGCCGAAACGCTGCGCGCCGTCGCGGAACAGGCGCGCAACGCGGGTGCCGACGCCGGGCGGGACATGGCCGGGCGGATCGAGCAGGCGGCTGGCGCATTCGAGGCCGCGGCGCGAGGTGTGGCGGAGACGCTGGCGCAGGCGGCCGAGGGCTTGCAGCGGCGCATGGGCGCGGAGTCGGAGACCGCGTGGGCGCGACTGACGGCGCAGTTCGAAGCGATGCTGGGCGAGTTGCGCGCGCTCGCCGAATCCAGCCGACTTGCGGGAAATGACGCCCTGGCGCAACTCGCCGACCGGATCGGCGCCGCCGCATCCGGCTTCGAGGCCACCGCGGCGCGGGTGGCGGAGGCGCTCGGGCGGGCAGCGAACGAGACCGGAGGCGCGCTGGGACGCGGTGCGGAGGAGGCGGTCGAGCGGATCGCCGGCGCCACCGAAGGGATGCGGACCGAGTTGCAGGGGATGCTGACGGAGTTCCGAGCCACGCTCGGCAACGCCGGCGAAGTGCTGCGCCAGGGCGGTGCCGCCGGCGCGGCGGCGTTGTCGGGCACCTTGGAGGCGGCCGGAGAGGGCCTTGCCCGGGCGATCACCGGCGCCAGCGTCGAGTTGCGCGATGCCGGTGAGGCCGCCGCCTCGTCCTTGCAGCGCGGCGGCGATCAAACCGGAATCCGGCTGGAGCAAGCAGGCGAGGAAATGGGCCAGCGAGCCACCGCGCTGGCGCGAGAGATCGGCGATTTGGCAACGGCGGCGACGACGCTCGCCGGTCGCGTCGGCGATTTGCAAGGGGCGGCCGGACAAGCCGCGCCACCGCTGGTGGCCGGCGCCGCAGATTTGCGTGCCGCCGGGGAAGCGGCGCGCGCGAGCGTGCAGCCGCTGCGCGAGATCGCGCAAACGGTCACGGCGGCGGCCGAACAGATCGGCGGCGCGGCGCTGCGGCTACAAGCGGCCGAAGCCGGCGCGGAAGGAACCGCGCTGGCGCTGACCACGGCGGCTCAGAAGTTCGACGGGCTGGACGGCAAGCTTGCGAGGGTCTTCGAGCAGCTCGGCAAGGGCTTGCAGGATTACACCGGACAGATCGAAAAATTCGTGATCGGTACGGACGAGCGTTTCGCAAATGCGGCGACGCAACTCGACAGCGCGATCCGAGGCCTTGCGGAGGTGCTGGAAGAGCATCAACCCGGAACGGCGACGGGCTACTAAGTGCCTCTCCATCGTTGGAATCATGAGGAAGCCGAGGAGGGCTATTTCGCCTCGGTCAGCGACTTGATGGTAGGCATTCTCTTCGTGTTCCTGCTGATGCTGACGGTGTTTGCGATCAACTACCGCCAAGCCGAGCAGGACCAGATGGTCCGGTTGAAGGTGCTCCAGCAGCGCGAGCGGGAACTCGAACAGCAGAAGCGCGAAACTGCGATTCAGAAGGCCGAGGCGGCACGGCAGCGCGACGAAGCACGTCGGCAGGAGGTCAAAAACGCCACCTTGAAGGGGCTACTGCGACAGGCGGTCGTCCAACTCGAATCCGAGATCGAAAGCCGGGAGGCGGCGCGCCGCACGCTCCTGACCACGATGCGGGACCAACTCAGCACCCGCGGCATCCAGGTGGTGATCGACCAGCGATCGGGCGTGCTGCGGCTTTCCGGCGATCTGCTGTTCGCGAGCGGCAGCGCGGCGCTGAGCGGCGATGCGCTGCGAACGGTGCGCGCGCTGGCGGAGGTCATGGCCACGGCGATGCCGTGCTATGCCGCCGATGCCGCCGGTTGCGGCCCGGACGCGCGGCCGGTGCTGGAGGCGGTGCTGATCGAAGGCCATACGGATCACCGCCCGTTCGCCGACACCGCCCGTTATCGCGACAACGACCAGCTGGCGACCGAGCGCGCGTTGGCCGTGTTCGCCGAACTCCGGCGTGCCCAACCCGAGTTGGACGTACTGCGCAACACCGACGGGCTTCAACTTCTGGGCGCCGCCGGATACGGCGACCGTCGGCCATTGCCCGACGCCCAAGGTACGTCGGAGGACGACTTCCGTAAGAATCGGCGGATCGACATCCGTTTCGTGCTCACCTCCCGAGCCTCGGAGGAGTTGCAGCGTCTGCGCGACCAGATCCGGCGAGCGATCGAATTCGGCATGACCGGGCAGGCGCTGGAGGCATTGCAGCGCCTGGAGGCGGCCGTGGCCGCGCTACCGCGCCGCGCCAAGCTGCCGGCCGAGGCCGCTTCAGCCCGGATGCTGCGTGATATCGGCGCGACCGAAGCCGCTCCCGCGCCGCCGGCCGGGGCCTTTTTGGAGGAACTGCGAGCGCGGCTGCGGCGTGGAAGCACCCAGCCGAAGGACTTGCGTCTGGCGCCCTGGGTTTTGTGGGATGGCAACCCGCCGGCGATCGGTTTTCCGGGCCTGTTGGAGCGGGTTGTCACCCGGGCGGAGGAGCGGCGCGCCACGCTCCGTAATCTGATCGAGGCATGGCTGCGCGACTTCGCGCCGGACCGACCCGGGATCGGCGAGACCGGCGAAGCCATCCGGCGCCTGCTCGCCAGCAGCGCGCATGATCGGCTGGATCTCTGGCGCGCGGCGGAGGCGCGCTTCGGGATGTTCGATGCCGGAACCGGCCCGGCCGCCACCGCCGCCGAGCTTTTTGCCGGCGAGCGCTCCGTGGTGAGGTCCTGGAATCAATCGGCCTGACCGACGAATTGCGCGCGGTCGGCGGCTATATGCGCGCAGTCCACGCCGAATGCCTGGGCCAGCTCCCGAGCCTGCTGCGCGGGCCGAACGCGGCCGCAAGGTTCGAGCGCGTGGCCGCTGTGCTGACCCGCGATGCGCAACTCCGCTTTCCCGACGCGCGGCTCGAGATCGCACGCGCGCTGTTTCGCGCCTGGACGGAGGAGCGGCAAAGTCCGGGCGCCGACGCCCAAGCAGTGGTGAGGGATTTTGCCCTGACCCATATCGGCCATCCGCAATTGCGGCTGCGCGCTTGGATCGGGGCGGACCCGGAAGCCGCCATCCTGCGCCGCTGGCTGGCGCAAGCGTCGCTGCGCGTCTTCTTCGGCCTGATAGCCGATCACGCGCGCAACTCACAGTGGCCGTATCGCGAAGCATTCTGGTCCGCCTGCCTCACCAAGGGCGCTATCGCGGATGCATGGCTCGTTCTCGGCCGAAGCGTATATGCGGATGCGCATGCGCGTAAGGAACTCGGATTCCCTTTCGGGAAACTTGCGAAGGGATCGCCGGAGCATTCCGTACTGCTCTTGCGGGTTGGCCCGCTCATTCTCGCGGAATGGAGCCACGACGGAAAACTTCGGGCGTGGCGCGTGGAGGACGGACCGAAGCTTTTTCTTCCGACCTACGCGCGCGACGACATCCAGCGTCCCGCTCCATTCGAGCTCGTACATAGCGGGTCCGCAACAGATCTGTGGCAAAGCCGCGCGGCAGAGCTTTTGGAGCGGTATGCCGAAGTCAGGCTGCATCAATCGGAGTGGCAAATTCAATGACCCTCCGCTTCGAATACACCATCACCTCGCCGTTCACCGACCTTCGCCTGCTTGGCCCCGCCGGCGCGATCGCCTGCGATGATTGGGCCGTCGAGGCGCCTCCCCGACCTGGTGCCCGGCATCGATCTGGCGCGGCGTCTGTGCGCGGCTGACGCAGCGTTCGAGGATGGCGCTGCGCTAAAAATCGAGCACGCCGCCGTCGCCGGGCTGAGCACGCGTGATGCGGCACTGATCGGGCTGCCGCCCTTCGCCGAGGTCCTTGCGGCGCTCAGCACGCGCGGTGTGATGACTCGGCCGGATTTCGAGGTCGAGCTGGCGTGGACCCGCATCGGCGGTCAGTCGATCGTCGGCGCCGAGCGATGCGGCGCATGGCTGGCGACCGGCGCGATATGGCAACGTCTGCCGCACGAACTGTACACCATCGCCGAGCGCGTCGATGAATTGGAGGCGGCTGCCGGAGATCAGTCGACGCGGATGCGCGCGCTCGCCGCGTTGCGCGAGGTTCTCCCCGATGCCGAAGCCGCCGGCCGGGCGAGCAGTTCCGGAATCATCGGTAAGATCAAGATCGCCGTGGCCGACGCATTCTCCCTCGACTTGACCGACGAGGGGGCGCGCAGCCGGCTGGTCCCGATCCTGCATCTGGCCGGCCAAGATGCACCCTTGCTGCCGCCGGAACAGCAGCGAGCCTTCGGCGATGACCAGTTCAATCGTTTCACCGAGGCTCGTTCCCTGTATTCCCTAGGCGGTGGCAGCTATGTCGTGCTGACGCCGCCGCTGCACAGGGCGCTCGCCAAGGTGCGGCGGGTGCAGTCGGCGCCGCTGGCCACAAGGCGCGCGCTGCTCGCCGCCCCCCTTGCGTTCCTTCGTCAGGCGCTCGGGGATGAGGCCGACGCGACCGTTCTCGACAACCTGGTCCGGGAGACCCCCGCCTACGCCGAGCGTGTTCTGGGACTCGGACTATGGCAGGCGCGCGTGCTGCCGTGGATCACCCTGGCCGGCAACAACTGGCTGGACGGGGAGGTTCCGCAACGAGCGGCGACGCCCAAGCGCGGTCTGCTGGTCGGCGATGACATCGTGCCGCTGACCACCGATCAGGTGGCGGCGCTGCGTACCGAGGTGGGAGCGGCGATGGCGGCGAACCGGAGCGCCGTCCCGTTCGTGACCGATGGGCGAACCATCGCAATTCCCGCGAACGCCGAAACGCTCGTGGCACTCGCCGCACTGGAGCAGCCGCCGGCAGGCGGCGCGAAGAAGTCCAATCAAGCACCGGCACCGCAGGTGCTTCTAATTGCTTCGAATGAGAGCGAGGTGGACGCCGAAGCCGGTTGGACGCCGCCGCGTCCGACACCCGATGCCGCGCTCCCCTCCTGCTTGCGCACGCCGCTCATGGCCCATCAGTCGGAAGGGCTGCGCTGGCTGCAACAGGCCTGGGCCCGGGGACAACCGGGTGTGCTGCTCGCCGACGACATGGGCCTCGGCAAAACGCTGCAAGCGCTGGCGTTCTTCGCATGGCTCCGCGAGGGGATGCGCGCCGGCCGGATCCGGCGCGCACCGTTGCTGATCGTGGCTCCCACCGGACTGTTGGAGAATTGGCGGCAGGAACACGATCGCCATCTCGCCAACCCCGGCCTCGGGGAAATTTTCGGCGCCTACGGCAAGGACCTCGCCGCGCACCGCCGACCCGACGCGGACGGTCGGCCGTGCATTGATCCTTCGGCGCTTCGCGACGCCGATTGCGTGCTGACGACCTACGAAACGCTTCGCGACCATGACCGCGATTTCGGTCAAGTGCGGTTCGCCGCGCTCGCCTTCGATGAGGCGCAGAAGATCAAAACGCCCGGCATTCGCCTCACCGACGCCGCCAAGGCGATGAACGCCGAGTTCCGCCTGGCGCTCACCGGCACGCCGGTGGAAAACCGGCTGGGCGAATTGTGGTGCATCGTCGATACCGTCCATCCCGCATTCCTCGGCGATCTGAAGGGATTCAGCGCCCGTTACGAACGCAGCCCGGAAGCGACGGAACTGCGAAGCCTGAAGGATTTGCTTGACCGTCCGCGCAGCGGTCGCCCGGCGCTCATGTTGCGCCGGCTCCGCCGCGATCATCTGCCCGACCTGCCCCGCTGCGAGGAGATGCTGATCGAGGAACCGATGCCGCCGGTGCAGCAGGCGGCGTATGACGATGCGATCGGGGCGGCACGTACCGCCGATCCGGGCGGGATGCTCAAGGCTTTGGCCGCGCTGCGCACCGTCAGCCTGCATCCCGCACCCGACCCGACGACCGAAGACGAGGCGTTCATCGCCGCATCCGCCAGGCTCCGCATCACCTTCCGCATTTTGGACACGATCCGGAAATGCGAGGAGCGGGCGTTGATCTTCATCAATGATCGCAACATGCAGGCTCGCCTGGTAGCCTTGATCCAACGACGATATCGGCTGCCGGCGCCGCCCATGATCATCAACGGCGAGGTGCCGGGCGCGATCCGTCAGGCGCAAGTCAACCGCTTTCAGGCCGACCACGCCGGTTTCGACGTGATGATCCTTTCGCCCCGCGCCGGCGGCGTCGGCCTCACGCTCACCGGCGCAAACCACGTCATTCACCTGGATCGTTGGTGGAATCCGGCGATCGAAGACCAATGCACCGGGCGGGTGCTGAGGATCGGGCAGATCCGGCCAGTCAGCGTGCACATTCCCCAAGCCGTGTGTTCGGGACGCCGCTCCTTCGACATCAATCTGCACGCCCTGTTGCAACGCAAGCGCGAGCTGTTCCGCGATACGCTGATGCCGGCCGAGATGTCCGCGAGCGAAGCGCTGGCGTTGGCGCGGGAGTCGGTCGCCGGTTGAGGCCACAAGCCATTTGTTCCGACCGGAGACATCCGGACCTACCCGCCCCTTTCGAGAATTTTGTCGGAAAGCTCGGGTTGTCGGCCCGGGGGTCGATCGCTCCACCCTCGGTCCTTGACGCCCGATAATAGACCCGGTTGATACCTCCTTTCACCACGCCCGTTCCAGACACTCCTCGACACCGGTGCGTCGTTCAGGCTAACTCGAAGCATCGCGAGGGGAACCGACGCTCAGCCCAGCGCCAGACGCTCGGCGATCAGAAACGGTTGGCCCGGCGCCTCCTGCACGAACAGACACAGCGTGGCGACGCGGCGCGAGATCGCCAGCGCGGGAGCGAAATGATGCTCGGCTGCCGGCAGGATGCGGTCGCGCTCGGCCTCGGTCAGCCGCCGGGTCAGCGTCATGTGAAAGAACCAGGCGCCGAACACCCAGGGATACCCCCAGCGTTGCAGCAGCAAGTCCTCGATCCGGGACAGTCGGCCGCGACGACGGCGCGCCAGCTCATCCGGTTCGAGCGGCGTCCGAAAACCATCCAGGCCGGCGATGCAAAGATCGGCGAAGGCTTGCAGCGGCGGCGAGGGCACGGTCTCTCGCAGCGCGAGGAAGCCGCGCAGGTCGGCGACTGCCAGCGGCGGCAGATCGAAGGGCGCAGTCGAGGCGGCGATCTCTTTGGCGGCGGTTCGGAGGGCGTTCCAGATGTCGCTTGTCAGCCGCATCGGCGGCTTCAGCGTGGCGTGAAAGCCGTAAAGCCGCGGTTCGGCGGTGAATTCGGCGATCCCATCCACGCCCGGTTGCGGGCAGGATGCGCCGCTCTCCGGATCGCGGCCGAGCCAAGTGGCGCCGGCGGCAAACAGCTTATCGGCGGCGTTCGGCGCGTAATACGCGGCGACCCGATAGGGAATCACGCCACCCGCTCGCCCGCCCGCCAAGCGGCGCGCACCACCGGCAGATCGCCATGCAGGCGCACGCGCGCGAGATCGGCGCGCAGGCCCGGCGCGAGACGGCCGCGATCGGCGAGGCCGGCGATCTCGGCGGGCGCCGCGGTGATGAGCGCGATCGCCGCCGGCAGCGGCAAAGCCCCGCCGCGCCGAGCCGAATGCCGCCTCCACCAGGCTGGTGGGCACGTAGTCGGAGGCGAGCGCATCCACCGCTCCCGCCTCGATCAGCCGGGAGACGGCCACGTTGCCCGAATGCGAGCCGCCGCGCACCACGTTCGGCGCGCCGGCGATCACCGCCATCCCCGCCGCCTTGGCCGCGAGCGCGGCTTCGCGCGTCACCGGAAACTCGCTTACCCGGATGCCGTCGGCGGCGTTCTCCGCCACTTCCTCTTCGGTGCGGTCGTCGTGGCTCGCCAGCGCAATGCCGCGCCCGGCGAGGCGCGACAGCACGGCGCGCCGGTTGGGGCCACGCACGCGCAGCCGGTTGGCGACCAGCTCCACCATGCGCCGCTCGATTTCCTCCTCGGCCGCGCCCAAGGTGCGCCGCAGCGCGCGATAATAATCGAGGTCGGCATACTGGCCGACGCCGGGCGTGTGATCCATCAGGCTCACCATCCGCAACCGCGGGTGCTCGGAGACGGGCTCGAACAGCCCCAGCATGTCGTCGGCCGGCACCTCACAGCGCAGATGCAGGAAATGCTCGGCGCGCAGCAGCCCGGCATCTGCCAGCGCGTCGATGTCGGCGATGCCCTCGCGGAACGTCCGCACCCGGTCCTTGTCGAAGCCGAGATCGCCCAGGCACAGCGCATCCAGCACCGTGGTGACGCCGGCGGCGGCGCATTGCGAATCATGCGCGATCAGCGCCGATCGGGACGGCCAACGCGCATTGCTGCGCGGCTGCACCTGCCGCTCCAGATTGTCGGTGTGCAGATCGATGACGCCGGCGATGACGTAATCGCCCTGCATATCCATCGCGCCGGGCAGGCGGCTCTCGCCCGGCTGGACATCGGCGATCATGCCGCCCCGCACGGTCAGCGTGCCGCGTATAACTTCGTCGCCGAGGACCAGATGGGCGTTCGTGAGGACCGTCTCGCCACTCATGCGGCGTCCTTGAGCGGCTCGATCTCCACCGCGCGGTCGGCCACCGCCGCGCGAACCTCCCGGTCATGGAAGATGCCCACGATGGCGACGCCGCGCGCCTTCGCCTCGCGGATCAGCCCGATCACCACCGTCCGGTTGGCGGCGTCCAGCGCGGCGGTCGGCTCGTCGAGCAGCAGGATGGGGTGGCCGGCGATGAAACCGCGGGCGAGGTTCACCCGCTGCTGTTCGCCGCCGGAAAAGGTTGCCGGCGCCAGATGGTGCAAGCGGGGCGGGATGTTGAGCCGGCGCAGCAACTCGGCGGCGCGCGCCAATTCGTTCTCGGATGCGGTGCGGCCCGCCGCCGCCTCGGCGACCAGGTCGATGCTGGAGACGCGCGGCACGACGCGCAGGAACTGGCTGACATAACCGAGCGTCTCGCGACGCACCGCCAGAATGAGGCGCGGGTCGGCGGCCGCCAAATCGATCATCTCGCCCCGATGGCGCACCAACACGCGTCCGCCGTCGGCGCGGTAGGTGCCGTACAAACTGCGCATCAGGGTGGACTTACCGGCCCCGGATGGACCCGAGAGCGCCACGCACTCGCCGCCATGAACGTCGAGATCGAGGCCGCGCAGCACCTCGAAACGCACGCCCCCCTGCAGGTGCAGGGTGAAGCTTTTGTCGAGCCCCGAGGCACGGAGCATCAGCTGGTTCATGCGGTTTTCCTCAACTCAGCCCCCGGCGGCCCGGGCGCGGATCGCAAACAGGTCGGCGCCGTGTTCGGTACGCGTCACCGGCGCGGTGAAGGCCGGTCCCTCGATCAGCTTGTCGGCGGTGAGCGCGGTGATGATCTTGGCCGCCGAGGCCGACTGACCCGCCATGGTGATGGTCCGCTCATGGAGGCCGAAGCTCGTCAGATAGGTGTCGTCGGGCAGGCTTCGGGTCACGGTGGCCAGGATCAGCAGCGGGTCGGCGAGGCGGGCGCGCTCGCCCGCGATGGCGTCGGCCCCGTCGCTGGCGGCGGCGAGCCGGCGACGCAGTCCCTCCACCCGGGTCACGGCGGGCTGCAAGGCGGCAATGCGGTCGTCGATCGCGCCCGCGCGCAGCGATTGGCGGATCAGCGGTTGGGCGACGGCGGCGATGGCCAGCACCACGCAGCCCAGCGCGCCGGCGGTCAGCAGCGCGCGGCGACGCTGCTCTCGCCCGGTCTGCGGCCGCTCGATCGGCAGCACCCGAATCCCGCCGTTCGCGGCGGGGATCTCCAGCAGCGCCGGCGCCATCGCCACCGCCGCCAGCGCCTCGGTGAGCGCGCGCAGCCCGGCGCGAGGCACCACCGAAAGGCGCAACCGGATCACGCCGGCGCGCAAATCGCGATCGAGGACGTGAAATCCCCAGTAAACGTCATCGGCACTAAACGGCGTGAACCGGTCCATCTCGTAGGCCAGCACGCGCCGCAACTCCTCTTCCGCCGCCAGCGGTAAGCCGACCTCGCGTTCCAGGAGCCAGGACGAGGGCGGGCGCAGGACCACGGGCGCGCCGCGACGGGACAAGCGGAGCTGGCGGGATCTCAGCCCGGCGTCGGCGAGCGGAAAGCGAAGCCGCTCGGTCTCGCGTCGATGGCGGCGGGTGCTGAGGATCACGACCGGATCGACCCCCTCGGATCGAAGGGTCAGCACGACCGCACTCGCCGGGCCCGACGCGGCCGGGCGAAGGCGGGGCGGCACCAACTCGGTCATCCGCGCCCACCACCAGCGCAGCAGCTGTGTCAGCAATTCGAAGGCCTTCGAAGCTCGGCGCTATTTTGCGGCGGCGGCTCGCAGACTCGGCAAGCAACAAGTCTGTTGCTAATCTTGACCCATGCGACCCGCACCCGCCGGAGCCCCGGGTTGAGGATGCTTCCCGCGCATGACGGCTTGGCGCGGGCGGAGCGTGGCTTCACTCTCCTCGAAGTGCTGATCGCCTTCATCATCGCGGCGCTGGCGATGAGCGAGTTGTTCAGTGTGGCCGCCGGCGATCTGCGAGCGACGCGGGTCGCCGGACGATACGAGGCGGCGCTGTCGCGGGCGCAATCGCATCTGGCCGCGATCGGGCTGGAGGAACGGCTGGTCGCGGGCGAGCAGCAAGGCGACGATGGCGGCGGCTATCACTATGCGAGCAGGGTCGCCCTGGTTGCGGCCGCTCCACCGACCGCCGGCGGCGGCCTGCTCTCGGTTCAGGCGCCGCCCCGCGCGGCGCTTTACGTCGTCAACGTTGCGATCTCCTGGCAGGAGGGCGAGCGGGCGCGGGTCGTCCGGCTGACCACCGAGCGCGTCGGCCAAGCGCCGCCCTCGTCGCCATGAGCGATCGCGGCTTCACGCTGCTTGAGGTTCTCGTCGCCCTGGTGGTGCTCGGCTTCCTGATGGTCGGGTTGTCGCAGGGCGTCCGCTTCGGCCTGACCGCGTGGGGAGCGCAAGCGCGGATGATCGACGCCGGCGGCGATCTCGATGCGGTGGACCGAACCTTGCGCGGCCTGATCGCACGCATCGACCCGGGGACCCGGGCCGACCCGCCGATGATCGCGGGCGATCCGACGCGCTTCACGTTCTCCTCCGTCTTGCCCGAGGCGCTGGGGGCGCGAGAGGCCGATCTGCTGGTGGCGATGAACCCCGATCACCGGCTGCTGCTACGCTGGACGCCGCACCTGCACGCCAAGCGCACCCGCCCTCCGCCGGCCCCGCAGACCGAGGAGTTGTTGCGCGGTATCGCCGGATTGGAATTCGCGTATCGGGGCAGCGGCGGATGGGTGCGGAGTTGGAATGCTGCCGATTTGCCGGCGCTGGTCCGCATCCGGGTGGTGTTTCCCGCCGGCGACCCGCGGCACTGGCCCGACATCGTGGCGGCGCCGCTTCGCTCGCGCCCGAAACGCTGATAGTCTCGGCGCGTGACACGCCGGCGATGCCGCGATGACGCTTGATCTGCCGACCGGCGGTCGCGGTCGGTTGCTGGCGCTCGCGCTCACGCTGTTGGTGGTGCCGGGACTGTGGTTCGGGGTGGCAGTGCCGCTGGCGGGATGGCACGCGGCGCGCCAGGACGCGCTGGACCGGCGATCGGTGCTGGCCGAACACATGGCCGCACTGGCGGCTTCTGCGCCGGAACTGGAGCGTCGAGCCGCCGCGCTGACGGCTGGCACGGCTCCGGACGCCCTGCTCGCAGGCGATAGCGACGCCCTCGCGGCGGCTTCGCTCCAGGAGCATCTGCAGGCGATGGCGCAGCAGGCCGGCACCACGCTCGCCAGCGTCGAAATCCTGCCGGCGGCGTCAGCCGGCCAGCTCCGGCGCATCGGGCTGCGGGTGGCGCTCGTGGGCGGATTTGCAAAAGTGATGCGCCTCTTGGAGATGATCGAGCAAGCACGGCCGGTGCTGCTGATCGACGAGCTGGATTTGCAGCGTCATCTGCAAGTGGCCCGACCGACCGAGCCCGATGTGGACGCGCGGTTCACCGTGCTCGCCTTCCGCAGCGCCGGAAAGGCGCGATGACCCGGCTCGCCCCGGCGCTGTTGTTCTTGTTCGCGCTGGCGCTGGCGGGCGTGCTGTATCGAGAATCGCGCCCGGGTCCGCTCCCGGCCGCAGACGGTTCGCCGCTCGGTGCCGACGCTCGCCCGGCCGGCCGCTACGGCAATGCCGGAGCCGGAGCATATCGAGAGCTGGCTGACGGCGATCCTGGCCCGACCGCTGTTCAGCCCGACGCGGCGCCCGGCGCAGGAGGCCGCTTCTCGGGCCGGACCCGCCAAGCTCGAAGCGGCGCCGCGGCTCGCCGGGGTCATGGTCAGCGCGGCGGGCCGTCAGGCGATTTTCGAAGTCCTGGCGGGCAAGCCGGTCATCGCGCGCGTCGGCGATAAGGTGGGGCCGTATCTGGTGCGCGCGATCGACGCCGGCCGGGTGACGGTCGCGGGGCCGGAGGGAGTGGTGGTGCTGCATCCCGCATTCGCCAACATGCGGACGGAGGCGGTCGCCGCACCGGCCCCGGCGCCATCGATGTTGGACCGGTTCATCGCCGGCCAGCCGGCGCCGACCGCGGTGCCCAATGCCGAGACGTTGCGCGCGCTGCTCGCCAAGCAGATGGCGGAGAAGCCGAAGTGACGGTGACACGCGGTCAGCGCGGTTTCGCGTTGCTGATCGTGTTGTGGACGCTGGTGCTGGTCAGCCTGTTGATCACCCACATGATCACGGCGGCGGGACAAGAGACGCGTCTGGCCGCGAACCTGCGCGGTGCCGCCGAGTTGGGCGCGGCGGCCGAGGGCGGAGTCCAGGAGGCGATCTTCCACGCGCTCGACAAATCCGCCGGACATTGGGTGGCGGACGGCACCCCTCACATCATCGCCGGCAGCGGGCGCGTGCTGGAAATCCGCATCCTGAGCGAGGCGGGCAAGGTAAACCTCAACACCGCCCCGCCGGAACTGCTGGCGGCACTGCTGCGCGCAACCGGTATCGACCGCGCGAAGGCGGCGGCGATTACCGCCGCCGTCGTCTCCTGGCGCGCGCCGCCCGGCGAGGCGCCGCCGATGGCGACCGAGTATGCCGAGGCAGGGCGCGGTTATGCGCCGCCGAATGCGCCTTTCGAGAGCGTGGGCGAGCTGGGCGACGTGCTCGGCGTGACGCCGGCAATCGTGGAGAGGGTGGCGCCCTATCTGACGGTCCATCACGACGGCGACACCGATCCTACCGTCGCCGATCCGATCGTCCGAGCGGCGCTGCGGGACGTGTTTGGGCAGATCCCCGAAGGAACCGGCACCTTGAACGAAAGCATGGTCGCCATCACCGCCCTCGCACGACAAGGCGGAAACCGAGCCGAGCGGTCGGCGATCGTACAGATCGGCCCCACCAGCGACGGCAGCCTTTACGAGATCCTGGAGTGGGGGACGCTGCGGTAAGGACGAAAAGACGAATTGGTCCACACCGCCCCCCTCCCCGAGCGGGAGGGGGCGAAGGTTCAAGGAGGATAAGGCCGGTGGCGATGTCCGGAGGGATGACGACCGATCAGGCCGTTACGGTGCTGGTGATCGTGCCGTTCACGCCGGCGGGGAAGAATCCGCCCTTCGTCGTGCCGCCGCCATAGACGATCGACAGCACCTGTTGTGGCGTGCGGCGGAACGCTTGGGCGTTGATGTCGGCGTTGACGAAATTGTACGGGTTCCCATAGGCGTTGAGGCCGATGTCGGTTACTCCGGAGAGGCTGGAGCGGAGGAAGGAGATCGCATCGGTCGCAGCCTGTCCGCCGATTTCCGAGAGCCGACCGCGGATCGCGCCGGCGTGATACGCCTCAACGGCCAGAATGCTCGCCGCATAGGACAAATCGGCCGGAACGGTTAGCGCGGTGGCCGCACCGGCATACGCGGTGACGCCGACATCCTCGAAGACATAGGCTCCCAGCAGGAACGCGGTCTCGCTCGCGAACGGGTTGAAGGTCGTCCCCGAGGGGATCAGGCCGGCCGCGACCGCCAGAGCATTGAAGCTGGTGACGAGGTCGATCGTTGGCTCCGCCACCGCCGCCGCACCGAGGACGGTGCGAATGAAGTTAACATGCGCCTGCTCATCGGCGGCGATGCGCAGCGCCCAATAAGCGATAGCCGAGTTCTGGAACGGCACCACCGAACCGCCCGTGACCGTTCCCCGGGTGCCGGTCCCGGTCACGAGCGAGGCCGCAAGACCCATCCCGGTGGTGGCGCGAAGGTAGTATTCGGCCTCGAGATACTCGAGGTTGAGGGCAAAGTTGAAAACGTCGGCGTCGGTGACCGCCTGGGCGCTCGCCGGCTTGCTGGAGAGCGCCAGCCCGCCTACGCCCATGGCGCTCGCCGCGGCGGCACCGGCGACCCCGATCCCGAACCGCTGCATTATCCGGCGGCGATCCAAACGCCGACGATCCAGTTCGGCGATCGCGGCCATTTCGACGCCCGTATCAGAATCAGCCATTTTGCGCTTCTCCCATTGCGGACACGTCGCCCTCCCGCCATCGGGAGGACCGACCCGGCCGGGGCACGGTCGCCCGATGTCTGATACGGCCGAAAACGATTTTGGATCACATCGGACCGCGATTAGAGGTCCACTCCTCATGACGACTTGGTGAGTTCGATATGATCGCCTCGCGGTACATCAAGGTGGACGCGGGCGCTCGCTTGCATTAGCAGTTGGTGCCGGAAACCCCGGCGGTAACGTAATTTTCGTCCGCCGTCAGCATACGGCGGGCGCAACGACCGCATGAACTACCGCATCGCCGTCGTATTGATGCTCTCGGCCTTGTTCGTCGGCTGCACCGAGACGCCGGTCGCCTATTCGCCGGCGCCGCCCGCATTGTCGCCGGGCCGCGCCGGGCCGGCGCGTGTGAGCGGCAACGTCGGCGCGCCTCGGCCGCCTCCGGCGCCCGAATTCAGCTCCGGCAGCGGGCAGACGCTGCCTGTCCCGGGCGCCGGAGAGGCCGCGGTGGTGACGGCGTCCGGGGGGCCTGTTTCGGTGGATTTCGCCGACACCGATATTCGCGAAATCGCGGCGCAGATTCTCGGCTCGATCCTGAAGGTGAATTACACCATTGATCCGACGGTGAAGGGCAGCGCCAGCTTCCACTCCGCGCAGCCGATTTCGGGCGAACAGCTCCTGCGGGTCCTGCAGACGCTGTTGGCCCAAAACGGGGCGGCGCTGGTCCGCTCCGGCGATCTCTACCGTGTTCTGCCGGCGGCGGCGGCGGCCGCAGTTCCGGGTATCGCCGAGAACGAGGCGACGGCGGGCAGTATCGTCGTGCCGCTGCGCTACGTTTCGGCGGGTGATCTGGCCAAGGTTCTGCAACCCGTCATCGGGCAAGGCGCCAAAGTCATACCGGACCCCGCGCAGAACGCGCTGCTGATCGACGGGGAACCGCAGGCGCGCAATGCCGTCGTGGGTTTGGCCCGCACCTTCGATGTGGACGCCTTGGCGGGGCAATCCTACGCACTGCTGCCGGTGCCGCAGGGCGCGATGGCCAAGGATTTCGCCAACACGCTGCAGGACGCGTTCAAGGGACACGCGGGCGGCGGGCTGGTCGGCCTGTCCGATCTCGTGCGCGTGCTGCCGCTGACCAACGCCGGATCGGTGCTGGTGGTGGCGAGCGCGCCGCGTTATCTCGACGCCGCTCGCCGAGTTTATAGTTTGATCGAGCGCCAGCAGCGCGCGAGCCTGCGCAGTTGGCACGTGAATTATCTCCAGGACAGCCACGCCGGCGACATCGCGTATCTGCTGCAGCGCGCTTTCACGCCGAACGATGTGACCGCCCAGCCCTCGACCTCGGCACAAACACCTGCAACCGCCAACACCGGCCAGCCCGGCGGCACCGGCGGCGTCCCCGGTGCTGCCGGTGGCGGCCTGGTGGTCGGCGGCGGCGGATCCGGCGGATATGGCGGCGGGGGCGCTCCGGCCGGGCTCAGCCTGCTCAGCCAGGGCACGCCGGCGCAGGGTCAGACACCGGCGGCGGGCGGAGGCACGCCCCCCGCCGGTGCGGCGGCCGGCAACCCGCTGCTGGGCGGCCTCGAACCGACATCCGGCGCCGCCGCCGAGGCGATGCGGATCATTCCGGACCTGCAGAACAACTCGGTGCTGGTCTACGCCACCGCTCAGGAGGAGAGCACCGTGGAGGCGATGCTCCGCAAGATCGACATCATGCCGCTGCAAGTGCGGATCGACGCCACCATCGCCGAGGTGACGCTGAACGATCAGCTGAAATACGGCACGCAGTTCTTCTTCAAGGAGGGCGACCTCAACCAGTTGCTGACGAACGCCGGCACCCCCACGCTCACGGGCAGCTTTCCGGGTTTCGTCTTCAGCGCCACCTCCAAGGTCGCCCAGGCGGCGATCTCGGCGTTGCAGGCCGTCACCACGGTGCGCGTGCTGTCGGCACCCGAGGTGATGGTGCTCGATAATCAGCCCGCGGCGTTGCAGGTGGGCGATCTGGTTCCGTACCTCACCCAGTCCTCGCAGAGCACGCTGATCGCCGGCTCGCCGGTAATCAACTCGGTCAACTATCGCCAGACCGGCGTGATCCTGAAGGTGACGCCGCGGGTCAATAACGGCGGGCTGGTGACGCTCGACATCGCGCAGGAGGTGAGCGGCATAAACACCTCGGCGCCGCAGTATCAGGGTCTCAGCTCGCCCACCTTCTCGGAGCGGCTGGTGCAGTCGCGGGTGGTGGTGCAGGACGGCCAGACGGTGGGGCTGGCGGGGCTGATCACCGATAATGTCAGCACCGGCAATCAGGGCATCCCGTTCCTCAAGAACGTGCCGCTGCTCGGCTCGCTGTTGGGCACGCAGAACAACACGCGCGCGCGAACCGAGCTGCTGGTGCTGATCACCCCGCATGTGGTGCACGACGCGCGCGATGCGCAAGCGCTGACCCGGGATCTGGAGGCGCAACTGCCGAATGCGGCGGTGGTGCCGGCGTTTACCGCGCGGCTACCGCCGACCGGGTCGTCGGACCCGAATGCGCGCTTCCTCAGCAAGCACGGGGTGCCGCCGTAGTCTAGAAAATCCGCCGACCCGACCAGATCGGCGAACCCGTCCCGCGCCGCCCCGGCCTCGCCGGCGACGATTGCAGATAGCCCCTGAGATCATCCACCAGCGAAGGCAGTTCCCGAAAGTCCGGCGGCTGCATGCGGGCGGCCTCGATCATCGCCGGCAACCGGTCGAGATCGTCCGTCCAATGGATCGGAATTTGCCGCGCCAGACGCCGCAGAAAGTGCAGTTGATGCTGGTCGGCGGCGATCGGGTTCGGCACCGCGACGAAGCGCTGGCGCATCATCAGCAGGGTCATCACCGTGGCCCCGCCGTGGGTGATCACCAGATCGGCCTCCGGAAGCACGTCGTCGATGTTCCAGCGCGATTTGAAGAACCCGCAATGCGCCGGCTCGTAGCGTGCCCTTGCCGATCTGGCAGAGCACGGTGTCCTTGATCGCCCCGCTCTCGATCAGCCGATCGACCTGCTCGATGAGCGAATCGAAGCCCATCGTGGTGCCGACGGTGACGAAGATCAAAGCACGGTTCCCCGATACAGACTGCCGGGATTGAACGGCACCGAATCCGGCCATTGCACGTAGAACCGATCCGCCAGGCGAAAGCGGCGGACGATCTTCGCTGTCAGCGACGGCCGATCGAAGCGGGTGATGCTTTCGACGAACACCGATCGGATGCGGAGCAGTCGCGCGGCGATCCCGAGCGGGACCGCGAATGCGATGCCGACCGAGATGACGCAATCCGGCTTCGCGCGCCGCAGTGCGACGAAAGCCTGGAACAGCGCGTTGGCGAATGCGGGAAGCCGCTGCCGCCAACCGCTGCTCCGCCATCAGAGCGAAGGACTTGACGCGATACACCTCGCAGCCGGCGAGCTCGTCGGGCAACAGCCACGTCGTCGCTGGTGAAGAAGCAATAGTCGTAGTCGTCGCCCAGTCGCCGGATCAGGCTGCTGCGCCTCCAGCAGGAACCCGCCGCCCCCCAACGTGACCATCAGCTTCGGCCGGCGACCGCGCCGTTTTGGAATACATCGTGCGTCGTGCACTGGACCGGCTGGAGGAAGATGCAGCGAAGGGACAATTCCCTCGGTGTTCCGGCCTCTATCACGCAGACCTCCGCGAACCGAAAGGATTTTTGTCGAGGCGGCGCTGAACAGCCCGCTATTCCGCCCGCCAGCACCGCGGCCAGGCGCTCGCGCGCCTGCTGCGATGTGCTCCCACGGGATGCCACCCAGCGGGAAATGCCCGCCGACGACGACGCTGAGCACGGCGTTGACGTCGTCGAGCCGCGGCTCGGGCTCGCCGGCGCGCCGCCGCCCGATCAGCTCATCGCGATAGGCCGCGAGGCAGCGCGTAGCCTCCGAGAAATCGTGCCCGACCTTGCTCGGCCGCTCGGCCAGCAGCTTGTCCATCAGCGCCAGCGCGCGCCGGCCGGACTCACTCACGGGTTCCGCCGGGTTGCGCCAGCCGCCCCTTCCGAAGATTGCAGGTGAGCGCCTTGGTGCTGTGGATCGAGGTGTTCGGATCGCCGTGAATCGCCAACAGCACATTGGCGATGTCGCCACGCGCGAAGCCGTCCCAGCCGAACACCCAGGGCATTCCGACCTGATGCACCGGGCGGCCTTCGATCAGGAAGGGGCGGAGCCGCCTTGTAACCATCGCCTTGGCCTCGATCTCGCCGCGCAAGGTGGACAGCACCACCCAGTCGAGATTGGCGATGCCGTGCTCGCCCGCGAGCTCCGGCGAGATTTCCACGAACGCCTCCGGTTGCAGCTCGGCGGTG
Organism: uncultured Pseudomonadota bacterium; assembly: GCA_963762525.1. GTDB lineage: Bacteria > Pseudomonadota > Alphaproteobacteria > Acetobacterales > Acetobacteraceae > DATFDN01. The sequence continues at coordinate 116,206 of CAVXKT010000004.1, read as the reverse complement.
TGCGGCATCACGCGCGTGACGATGCCGCCGCAATGCAGCTCGGTCAGGCGGAAGGTGGTGAACACGTAGGGAAAGCGCGGGTCGGCCGTCTCGTGGTATTCGTTGCCGGGGCGCGGCCACAGCTTCGCCGCCGGGTTGATCTGACGGTCGGGATAGAACGGGTTCCGAACCGGGCTTTCGACCGGCTCGTAATGGGTCGGCAGCGGACCGTCCTTGAGCCCGGACGGCTCATAGAGGTGACACTTGCCGTCCGCCTCCATGATGAACGGATCGGCGCCCGATAGCGCCTTCATCCCCTTCGGGTGCAGCCAATAATGCGGGCGCATGGTCGGCTTGGTCGTCTTCTCGAAATCAGGCACGTCGAGGCCGGTCCACTCGCCCTTGCCGTCGTCCCACCAGATCATCCGCTTGCGTTCGGACCAGGGATTGCCGACCGGGTCGGCGGAGGCGCGGTTGTACATGGTCCGTCGGTTAGCCGGCCAAGCCCAGGCCCAACCGGCGTGGCTGCCCGGCCCCGACGGGCCGTCCGGCTTGCGCGAACGCGATTTGTTGTCGTGCTCGCCCTGGAAGACCCCGGTGTAGAGCCAGCCGCCGACGGCGGTGCTGCCGTCGTCCTTGATCTCCTCGAAGCTCTTCAACTGTTCGCCGTCGGACAGCCGCTTGCCGTTGATCTCGCGCAGAATGGCGGCCGCGTCGGGTTCGGCAAGGGCGCCGCTGGTCGGATAGTCCCAGGTAAGCGCCTGCATCGCCCGATCGCGCGGCCTGGTGCTGCCGGCGTACAGCTCCTTCAGCCGCCGGCCGAGATGATAGACGAACCAGGTCTCCGACCGGGAATTGCCGGGCGGCTCGCAAACCTTGTCGTGCCATTGCACGAGACGCGAGGTGTTGGTGACGGTGCCTTCCTTCTCGGCCGCCATCGCGCTCGGCAGGAAGAATATTTCGGTGCCGATGTCGCGCGGGCGAGCTCGCCCCGCTGCACCAGCCGGCCCTTCTGCCAGAAATCCGCGGTCTCGGTGATCGCGAAGTCGCGCACCACCAGCCAGTCGAGCTTGGAAAGGCCGCGTTCGATGAGATCGGAGTTGGCGCCGCCGACCACCGGATTTTGGCCGAGGACGAACTGACCCTTCACGACGCCATCCACCATCGCCAGGGTCATCGGCAACTGCGAATGATCGCCCGTCAATTTCGGCAGCAGGTCGTAGCAATAATGGTTGGACGACGTGGCCGCCTCGCCGTACCAGGCCTTCAGCAGGCTCACCATGTATTTCGGCAAGTTGTGCCACCAGCCGGTGTCGGGCGTCTCGGTCGTCAGGTACTCCTTGAGCGAGTGGTGCGGCTTCAGCGCATCGGGCTGCATCAGATAAGTCGGCAGCATGTTGTAGAGCGTCGGGATGTCGGTGCTGCCCTGGATGCTGCAATGGCCGCGCAGCGCCATGATGCCGCCGCCGGGGCGGCCGATATTGCCGAGCAGGCCCTGGATGATCGACGCGGCGCGGATCATCTGCACGCCGGTCGAATGATGCGTCCAGCCGACGGCATAGCAGAAGGCGCCGGTGCGCTCGCGCCCGGAGTTGCGGGCGATGGCGTCGGCGACGCGAAGGAAGATCGCCTGCGGGCAGCCGGTGACGCGCTCCACCATCTCCGGCGTGTAGCGGGCGAAGTGGCGGCGCATGATCTGATAGACGCAGTTCGGGTCTTGCAGCGTCGGATCGGAGGGCGGCGGGTGCTTGGTCAGCTCGTGCTCGCCGGGCGCGGTCGCCGCCTTGTCCTGCATCGGCGGCGTATGCTCGGCGAGCGCCGAGGCCACGACCTCGCCCCGGTACTGCCAAGTGTCGGTCTTGTAGGCGGCATCAGCGGGATGAAATCCCGAGAAGACGCCCCCGGTCTCCTCCGGATCGCGATAGCCCTCCTCGATGATGGACGCGATGTTCGTGTACGCCATCGCGAAGTCGCGGAACCAGAGATCGTTCTCCAGGATGTGGCGGATGATGCCGCCCAGGAACGCTATATCGGTTCCCGACCGGATCGGCGCGTGGATGTCGGCCAGCGCCGAGGTGCGGGTGAAACGCGGATCGACATGGATCAGCGTCGCCCCGCGCGCCCTCGCCTCCGTGAGGAAGCGGAAGGCGACGGGGTGATTCTCCGCCATGTTCGATCCCATGACGGTGATCACGTCGCTGTTGGCCAGGTCCCACAGCGCCATGGTCGCCGCGCCGCGTCCGAAGGTGGTCCCCAGACTGGGGACCGAGGAGGAGTGTCAAATTCGCGCCTGGTTCTCGATGTTCACCATGCCCAGGCCGCCGCCGAACAGCTTCTTCATCAGGTAGTTTTCTTCGTTGTCCAGCGTCGCGCCGCCGAGCGAGCCCAGGCCTAGCGTGTGGTTGACCAGCGAGCCGTCGCCCAGCTTCTCCACGAAGGTCTCGTCGCGGGTCTGCTTCACCCGCGCGGCGATGCGCTCCATCGCCCAGTCCAGCGGCCGGGATTCCCAATGATCGGAATGCGGCGCGCGATAGAGCACGCCGGTCGATCGCGGGCCGGGCTCAGCATCATCCCCAGCGTGCCGGCGCCCTTGGGGCAGAGCGTGCCCTGGTTGACCGGGCTGCGCGGGTCGCCCTCGATATGGATCGGCTTGCCGTTCCTGGCATAGACGAGCTGCGCGCAACCGACCGCGCAGAACGGGCAAATCGAGGTGCCGACGCGATCGGCCTGCTCCAACCGCGGCCGCAACTGCTTCGAAGCCGTGCTCTTGGCCGCCTCGGCCATCACGTCTTCCCCGGCGATCTGTCGCGGCAGCGTCCAGTCCCGGGCGAAGCCGGTGACGCGATCGGCGAGGCGGCGCCGCAGCTTCCGCATCGGTGTTCCTCCGGTGACAGCGCCCGGTCGAACGCCGGCACCCGCACCGCGGTTCCCGGCTTCTGCGGGAACCAAGGCGGGCGCCGGGGATTGTAGGCCGCGGAGGCGGGTATGAAGTCGATGGAGGGGATCGTGCTGATCGTGCAGGAGGGGCGCTTTCAGTTGCGCGATCCCATGGGCGTCTCGCATCAGTTCGAGTTGTCCTGGAAGGCGGCGCTTGAGCCCGAGCAGCTGGCGCCGTTGCAGCGCGAGCAGGCGCGGGTGCGGGTCAGCTACGAACCGGGCGAAAACGTGATCGGCTTCGTCGCCCGCGCCATCGAACGGCTGGGACGCTGACATGGACGTGCATCCGCGGGCACTGGAATACCCGGAGTCTGAGCCTCGATCGGCTGATCGCCGACGAGTCGGAGCTGACCGCCGGGGTGAAGATCATCCCCGGCCGGCAGTACGGCTTCTTCACCGACACCACGCTCTGCATCGGCTGCAAGGCCTGCGAGGTGGCGTGCAAGGAGTGGAATAACCTTCCGGCCGACGCGCTGCACCTGACCGGCGACAGCTACGACAACACCGGCCAATTGTCCGCGCACACCTGGCGGCACGTGAATTTCATCGAGACTGCGGTCCGCGACGACGTGCAGACGCCGTTCCAGAGCGGCTGGCTGATGATGAGCGATGTCTGCAAGCACTGCCACCACGCGCCTTGTCTGGAGGCGTGCCCGACCGGGGCGCTGTTCTACACCGAGTTTCACACCGTGGTGGTGCAGCAGGACATCTGCAACGGCTGCGGCATGTGCCAGCCCGCCTGTCCGTTCGGGGTGATCGACGTCAGCCTCACCGACGGCAAGGCGCACAAATGCACGCTCTGCTACGACCGGCTGAAGGGCGGGCTGGAGCCGGCCTGCGCCAAGGCCTGCCCGACCGATTCCATCCAGTTCGGCGAAGTCTCGGCGCTGATCGCGCGCGCCGAGACGCGGGTCGCGACGTTGCACGGAATGGGCGTGGACGGGGCGTATCTCTACGGTACGCCCGGCGCGCCGGGGGCGACCGGCGGGCTCGATCACCTGCACGCGTTTTTTCTGCTGACCGGTCGGCCGGAGCTCTACAACCTGCCGACGGCGCCGACGCGGGCCGCCGATCGCACGCTGCCGAGCCTCGTTGCCGGGCTGGCCGCGGTGGCCGGGATCGCGTTCGCGGCGGTGGCGGTTTTTGCGGGTCCTCGCGCGGCCGGCTGAGAGGGAAACCATGCCCGACGATGCCGGACTGACACCGCACCGTGCTTGGAGCGGGACCACCTATTACGGCCGGCCACAGGTGAAGCCGGCGCCGTTCAACAACGCCCTGGTGGGCGGCTACATCTTCCTTGCAGGGCTGTCGGGCGGGGCGATGATCCTGTCCACCCTGCTCGACCTCTTGCGCGGGCGAGCCGCCGAGCGGACGATCGGGCGCGGTCGCTACCTGGCGTTGCTCGCGCCGACCGTCGGCACCGGCTTGCTGGTCGCCGATCTGCACACGCCGCGGCGGTTCTACAACATGCTGCGGCTGTTCAAGACCACCTCGGCGATGTCGATCGGCAGTTGGCTGTTGGTCGGCTTCGGCCTGTTCAGCACGCTGACCGCCGCCGCGCACCGGCTGGCGCGCGCCTCCGGGCGCCGTTGGCTGCGCGGCGTGGCCCGGGCGGCGCAGGTGCCGGCGGCGGCGACCGGCGCCGGACTCGCGACCTACACCGCCTCGCTGCTGGCCGGGACCAGCACGCCGCTCTGGGCGGCGGCGCCACGGGCGCTGGCGGTGAAGTTCGGCGCCTCGTCGATGGCCGCGGGGGCGGCCGCGTTGTCCCTGGGCGAAGGGCGGAGTTCCCTCGGGCGCGACCTCGATAAGGTGGCGCTGGCGGCGCTGGCGGTCGAACTGGCGGCGACGGTGTCGCAGAACGAGACCTATCGGCGCGTTGGAATAACGGAGGCGCTGGAGACGCTTCCGGGCTCTGATCGAGGAGATCGGCGCCGATGGCCTCGGCACCGTGCTGCCGATCGGGCTGCATGCGCTCTCGTTGCTGTCGGCGCGGCGCTCGCCGGCCTTCACGGCGGCGGCCTCGACTGGCGATCCTGGCGGGCAGCGCCATCTTTCGCGTGAGCTTCCTGGCGGCGGGTGACGAATTGGCGCGGCGGCCGGTAATCAGCATGCGTTTTGCGCAACCGGAGAACTTGCCGCGATAGGCAGGGTTGCGCAGTTGCCGGTCCACATTGCCATGGTTCCGCCGCATCAATCGCGCCGATGACCAACGGAGGAGACCCTGCTCGGCATGGCCGCGACAATCTATCACCTGCATCCGCTGGTCGCGGGGCGGCTCGAGGAGTGGCCGCGCCATCTCGCGCGCTGCCGTGCCATGGGGTTCGCCCATGTGGGCACGGCGCCGCTGTTCGCCCCCGGCGCCGCGGGCGACATCTTCCTCACCGCTGATCACGAGGCGCTAAACCCGGCACTCGGGACCTCCGATGCCGACGCGGCGATTGCCGGTTTGGCGGATGCGTGTGCGGCGCATGAGTTGGGACTTATTCTCGATGTGGTGCTCGACCGCGTGGCCGCCGATTGCGCCTTGCGAGAGCGCGAGCCGGGTTGGTTCGCCGCCGACGGCGCGGCGCCGGACCCGCCCGACCCGCGCCGGCGCCCGCCGCCGCGCGACGCCGCCGAGGCGCGCTTTGCCGACCCGGCGGCGGCGGCGGCGCTGGGCGAGTGGTGGGCGAGGCGGCTGGTTCGGCTGGCGCGCGTCGGGGTCGGTGGCTTCCGCTGCCTCCATCCCGACCGCGTGCCGGCCGAAGTCTGGCGGCTGGTGATCGCCGCCGTGCGCGCGGTCGCGCCTTCCTGCCTGTTCATAGCCTGGACTCCGGGGGTGGGGCGCGACGCGCTGGCCGGGCTGGCCAGCGCTGGTTTCGATCGGGTGGCGAACTCGCTCGCCTGGTGGGACGGGCGCGCGTCGTGGCTGGTGGAGGAGGCGGCGGCGCTGGCCGGCGTGGCCCCGGCGCTCGCCTCGCCGGAGCCCTCCTTCGCCGAGCGGCTGGCCCCCCGGCTCGATCCGCGCGCCGATCTCGGCGCCGCCTATCGCCGCGCTCTCACGCTCGCCGCCGCGCTCGGCAGCGGCATGTTGGTGCCGATGGGCTTCGAGTACGCGACCCGTCGCGGCTTCGACGCTGCACGGGCGACGCCGCGCGATTTCGAGCGCGCACGCCAGGAGGCGGCGCTCGATCTCACCGATGCGGTGCGCGCGGCGAACCGGCTGGCCGACCGGGTCGGGGCCTCATTCCCCGATGGCGAGTTGCGCACGCTCACCGGGCCGGCGGCACCGGCGACGGCGCTGCTGCGCGCCGATGCCCCGGACATGCGCGAGGCCCGGCGGGCGCTGCTGGTGGTGGTAAATCCCGACCTTACACGGGACACGCGCGCCGAGCGGCTGCTGCCCCTGCCGCCGCAAGCGGGCGCCGCATTCGGCGATCCGGCGGCGCTCGACGGCAATCGCACTGGCGCTGGAGCGCCCGCTGGCGCCGGGAGAGGTGCAACTGGCGTGCTTCGCGCGCCGGCCCGACGTGGTGACGCCGCCGGGCCGGACATCGCCCGATGTCGGCGAGGCCGCAGCGGCGGCGCGCGTCGCGATCGAAGCCCTGACGCCGGCGGTGGACGGCGGCGCGTTCGCGGTCAAGCGCGTCGTCGGCGAGCCGGTGCGGGTCGAAGCCGACATCCTGATGGATGGTCACGAGGTACTGGCGGGCGAGCTGCTGTGGCGCTGCGCCGACGAGGCCGGGTGGCGGCGTGAGCCGATGCGCCTGCTCGACAACGACCGCTGGGCGGCGTCCTTCACGCCCGAGCGGGTCGGGCGGCACTTCTTCACCGTCGAGGCCTGGTGGGACCAGTGGGGGACCTTCCGCCGCGACCTGATCCGCAACCGCGACGCCGGCAACGACCTGACCCTGGAGGCCGCGGAGGGGCGGGAGCTGTTGGGCGTGATCGCCGCCGCCGCGCCGGACGGGCAGGACGCCGCCCTGACCGCGATCGCCAAGGCGATGGCGAAGCGCCCGATCGAGGGCAAGGTGGCGGCGCTGTTGGCCCCCGAGACCGACGCGGCGGCGCAACGCGGCGCGCATCGCCCGTTCATGACCCGTCATCCCGAACTGCCGCTCGACGCCGATCGCGCGCAGGCCGCCTTCGCGAGCTGGTACGAGATGTTCCCCCGCTCGGCCACGCGCGACCCGGCGCGACCGGGAGGGTTCGCCGACGTGGTGGCGGAGTTGCCGCGCATCCGTGCGATGGGCTTCGACGTGCTGTATTTCCCGCCGATCCACCCGATCGGCCACACCAACCGCAAGGGCCGCAACAACGCCCTGCAAGCGGCGCCGGGCGATCTCGGCAGCCCGTACGCGATCGGCGCCGAGACCGGCGGGCATGACGCGTTCGATCCCGCTTTGGGAACGCTCGCCGATTTCGACGCACTGCTGGCGGCGGCGCGGGCGCAGGGATTGGAGATCGCGCTCGACTTCGCCATCCAGTGCTCGCTCGATCATCCGTGGATCAAGCAGCATCCGGCGTGGTTTCGCTGGCGTGCGGATGGCTCCATCCGCTATGCGGAGAACCCGCCGAAGAAATACCAGGACATCGTCAATGTCGAATTCTACGCCGCCGAGGCGATCCCCGAGCTGTGGCTGGCCCTGCGCGATGTCGTGCGGTTCTGGCTTGACCGGGGAGTGCGCATCTTCCGGGTGGACAACCCGCACACCAAGCCGCTGCCGTTCTGGCGCTGGCTGATTGAGGATATCCGCGGCCGCGATCCCGGCGCGGTGTTCCTCGCCGAGGCGTTCACGCGGCCGAAGATGATGTACCGGCTGGCGAAAATCGGCTTTACGCAGTCCTACACCTACTTCACTTGGCGCAACACGAAGCAGGAAATGACCGAATACCTCACCGAGCTGGAAGCGCCGCCGGTGCGCGACTTCTTCCGGCCCAATTTCTTCGTCAACACCCCTGACATCAATCCGATCTTCCTGCAGGGCTCGGGACGGGCCGGATTCTTGATCCGCGCCGCGCTGGCGACCACGCTTTCGGGCTTGTGGGGGATGTATTCGGGCTTCGAGCTGTGCGAGGCGGCGCCGCTCCCGGGGCGCGAGGAATATCTCGATTCCGAGAAGTATGAAGTGCGGGTGCGCGACTGGGACGCGCCGGGCAACATCACCGCCGAAATCGCCGCGCTCAACCGCATCCGTCGCGCCAACCCGGCCCTGCAAGCCCGATCTGGGCCTCCGCTTCTACAATGCCTTCAACGATCAGGTGCTGCTCTACGGCAAGCGGGCGCCGGGCGACGGACGGGCGATGGTGCTGGTGGCGGTCAGCTTCGATCCGCACCGGACGCAGGACGCGGCAATCGAGATTCCGCTGTGGGAATGGGGGCTGCCCGATGACGGCGCGATCGAGGTCGAAGACCTGATGCGCGGCCACCGCTTCACCTGGTTCGGCAAGAACCAGCCCATCCATCTCGATCCGGCCGACCTGCCATTCGCGGTCTGGCGCCTGTCGCCGGTCGGAGGCGTGACGTGAACGCACCGATCGCCCGCCCGCTCGCACAACCGGCCGCCGAAACGGCGCCGGACGACCGGCTGTGGTACAAGGACGCCGTCATCTATCAGTTGCACGTGAAGTCGTTCTTCGATGCTTCGAATGACGGCGTGGGCGACTTCGCCGGACTGCTCGCCAAGCTCGATTACATCGCCGGGCTCGGGGTCACCGCGGTGTGGCTGCTGCCGTTCTATCCCTCGCCGCGCCTCGATGACGGCTACGATATCGCCGACTATCGCGGCGTGCATCCGGACTATGGCCATCTCGGCGACGTGCGCCGCTTCATCCACGCCGCGCACGCGCGCGGCCTGCGCGTGATCACCGAGCTGGTGGTCAATCACACCTCCGACCAGCATCCGTGGTTTCAGCGCGCCCGTCGGGCCAAGCCGGGATCGAGCGACCGCAACTTCTACGTCTGGTCCGACAACGATCACAAATACGCCGGCACGCGGATCATCTTCCTCGACACCGAGCGATCGAACTGGACCCGCGACGAGGTGGCCGGCGCCTATTTCTGGCATCGCTTCTACGCCCACCAGCCGGACCTGAATTTCGACAACCCCCGGGTGCTGCGCGAGGTGCTGTCGGTGATGCGCTTCTGGCTCGATCTCGGGGTTGACGGGCTGCGACTGGACGCGGTTCCGTACCTGGTTGAGCGCGAGGGCACCAATAACGAAAATCTGCCGGAGACGCACGCGGTGTTGCGCAAGGTGCGCGCCGCCGTCGACGGACACTACCCCGACCGCATGCTGCTCGCCGAGGCCAATCAGTGGCCGGAGGACGTGAAGGAGTATTTCGGCAACGGCGACGAATGCCACATGGCGTTTCACTTCCCGCTGATGCCGCGAATGTACATGGCGATCGCGCGCGAGGACCGGTTTCCGATCACCGACATCCTGCGCCAGACGCCCGACATCCCGGCGACCTGCCAGTGGGCGATCTTCCTGCGCAACCACGACGAGCTGACGCTCGAGATGGTCACCAACGCCGAGCGCGACTATCTGTGGGAGACCTACGCCGCCGATCGCCGCGCCCGCCTCAATCTGGGCATCAGGCGGCGGCTGCTGCCGCTGTTGGAGCACGACCGCCGCCGCGTGGAGCTGCTGAACTATCTGCTGTTCTCGATGCCCGGCACGCCGGTCATCTACTACGGCGACGAGATCGGCATGGGCGACAACGTCCATCTGGGTGATCGCGACGGCGTGCGCACGCCGATGCAGTGGTCGCCCGACCGCAACGGCGGCTTCTCCCGCGCCGACCCGGCTTCGCTCGTGCTGCCGCCGATCATGGACCCGATCTACGGCTTCGAGGCGGTGAACGTGGAGGCGCAGGACCGCGATCCGCACAGCCTGTTGAACTGGACGCGGCGGGTTCTGGCGACCAGGCGTCAGCACCACGCCTTCGGCCGCGGCACCTTCCGCCTGCTCTATCCGAAGAACCGCAAGGTGCTGGCCTATCTGCGCGAGCACGCGGAGGAGACGCTGCTCTGCGTCGCCAATCTGGCGCGCACGCCGCAGGCGGTGGAGCTTGATCTCTCGGAGTTCATGACCCGCGTCCCGGTGGAGCTGAACGGCGGCTCGGTGTTCCCGCCGGTCGGCCAGCTGCCGTATCTGCTGACGCTGCCGCCCTATGGATTCTACTGGTTCAATCTGTCCAGGGAGACGGCGTGGCCGTCGGGCCATACGCCGTTGCCGGAGCCCATGCCCGAATACCAGACCATCGTGATCCGCCGTTCCTTCGCCGACGCGCTGCGTGGGCAGCGCGACGTGGTCGAGCGCGACATCCTGCCCGCCTATCTCACCGTGCGGCGCTGGTTCGCGGCCAAGGACCAGGCGCTGACGCGGGCGCGGCTGGTGGCGCTGACCGCGTTGCCCGAGGCCGAACGGGAGCTGCTGCTTGCGGAGATCGAGACCGGCGAAGACGGTGCCCGCTGGCTGCTGCCGCTGTCGGTGCAGTGGGAGGATGAGAGCGCCAGCGCGCCGCTGCCGGCGCAGCTCGCCTTGGCGCGGGTGCGACGCGTGAGCAGGGTCGGCTTGCTGACCGACGGCTTCGCGCTCGCCGCCTTCGTGCGCACGGTGATGCACGGCTTTGCCGACGCGGCATGCGTGCCGGCCGAGGAGGGCGAAATCCGCTTCGAGCCGACGACGCGAATGACCGAGATCGCGCTGGCGGCTGATGCCGACATCAACTGGCTGTCGGCGGAGCAGTCGAACAGTTCGCTGATCGTCGGCGACGCGGCGATGGTGAAGCTGTTCCGTCGCGTCATCGCCGGTCCGCATCCCGAGGCCGAGATGGGCCGCTACCTGACCGAGAACGGTTTCGCCAGCATCCCGGCGCTGCTCGGCGAGATGGTTCGGTTGGACGCCGACGGCACCCGCCATACGCTCGCGGTGGCGCAGGCCTTCATCCGCAACCAGGGCGACGCCTGGACGTGGATGCTGGATTGGATGATGCGCGCGCTCTTGGACCTCTCGCCTTCAGGCGAGGCCGAGGCGGCGACCCCGCCGGCGGATGTGTTCGCCGACGCCGAGGCGATCGCCGAGCACCATCGGGCGGCGGCTGGGCGAAATGCACCTGATCCTGGCGCGCCGGACCGAGGCGGCGGACTTCGCCCCGGAGCTGGCCGACACCGCGGCGATCGGCCGCTGGACCGCCGGCGTCGCGGCGCAACTCGACGCGGCGCTGCGGGCGCTCGGCGGCGCCGCCGGGCTGGACGGTCCGGCGGCAGCCGAGGCGCGCGGCGCTGCAAGGCGCGCGCGCACGGCTGCTCGCCGTGCCGCCGCGCTCGCGCGGCGCGGCGCGGGCACGCCGCTCACGCGCATTCACGGCGATCTGCATTTGGGGCAGATGCTGGTCTCCTCGGGCGACGTCTTCATCATCGACTTCGAGGGCGAGCCGGCGCGCCCGCTCGCGGAGCGGCGCGCCAAGACCAGCCCGATGCGCGATCTGGCCGGCGTGATCCGCTCCTTCGACTACGCCGCCGCGGTGGTGCGGCGCAAAAGCCGCGAAGCGCACGCACATCTCGCCGATGACCGGCGCGAGGCGTTCCTCGCCGAGTTCGTGGGGCGCGCCAATGCCTGCTTCCTCACCGGATACCGCGCCGTGGCGCCGGCCGACGACGACGAGGCCGAGACGGCGCTGCTCCGGCTGTTCCTGATCGAAAAGGCCGCCTACGAGATCGCCTACGAGGCGGCGAATCGGCCGGCCTGGATTGAGGTGCCGCTGCACGGGCTGGCACGGCTCGCCGATCAGATGCTGACGCCGGATCGCGCGGCGGCCGAATGATGGACGGCGGATTTCCGGCGGCGGCGCCGCTCGATCAGGGGCTTGCCGAGGCGTTGGCGCAAGGGCGACTGGGCGATCCGTTCGCCGTGCTCGGGGCGCATGACGGGCCGACCGGGCGGTGGTTGCGGGTGTTCCTGCCGGGCGCGGAGCGGGTGCGGGCGATATCGCGTGACGGCGCGCGCGACTTGGGCGAGCTGGTGCAAGGGGAAACGGCGGGCATGTTTTCCGGCCGGATCGAGGCCGAGCCTTACCTCTTGCGCATTCAGTGGCCCGGCGCGGTGCAGGACACCGAGGACCCCTACTCGTTCGGGCTGCTGCTGAGCGACCTCGATCTCTATCTGTTCAATGAGGGGCGGCATTTCGAGTTGGCGCTGGCGATGGGGGCGCGGCCGATGACGCTCGACGGTGCCGCCGGCGTGCGCTTCGCCGTCTGGGCGCCGAACGCGCGCGCCGTCTCCGTGGTGGGCGACTTCAATACCTGGGACGAGCGGCGCAATCCGATGCGGCTGCGCCGGGGCGCCGGCGTCTGGGAGCTGTTCATCCCGCGCATCGGGCCGGGCATGCGCTACAAATTCGCGATCGTCGGCGCCGACGGCGCGCGCCTGCCGCTGAAGGCCGATCCGCTGGCTCGCCGCACCGAGGCGCCGCCGGCGACCGCCTCGATCGTCGCCGAGACCGAGCCGTTCGCCTGGGGCGACGAGGTGTGGATGGCGGGGCGCGCCGAGCGCCAGCGGGCCGATGCGCCGATCGCCGTCTATGAGGTGCATCCCGGATCGTGGTTGCGCCCGGCGGCCGATGATCCGACGCGCTTTCCGTGCTGGGACGACCTCACCGAGCGGCTGGTGCCGTATGTGCAGGATATGGGCTTCACGCATATCGAGCTGCTGCCCGTGACCGAGCATCCGTTCACCGGCTCCTGGGGCTATCAGCCGCTGTCGTTGTTCGCGCCGAGCGCGCGTTTCGGTCCGCCGGAGGGGTTCGCGCGCTTCGTCGATGCCTGTCACCGGGCCGGAATCGGCGTCATCATCGACTGGGTGCCGGCCCATTTCCCGACCGATCCGCACGGGCTGGCGCGCTTCGACGGCAGCGCGCTCTATGAGCATCTCGATCCGCGCGAAGGCTATCATCAGGACTGGAACACCTACATCTACAATCTCGGCCGGCGCGAGGTGCAGGGCTTCCTGATCGCCAGCGCGATCCATTGGCTGGACCACTACCATGTGGACGGGCTGCGCGTAGATGCGGTGGCCTCGATGCTCTACCGCGACTACAGCCGCGCCGAGGGCCAGTGGATTCCCAATATCTACGGCGGGCGGGAGAATCTGGAGGCGATCGGCTTCCTGCGTCACCTGAACGCGGTGATCCCCGACCGCTGTCCCGGCGCCGTCACCATCGCCGAGGAATCGACCGCCTGGCCGGGGGTGACGCGCGCCATCGCCGAGGGCGGGCTCGGGTTCGATTACAAATGGAACATGGGCTGGATGCACGACACTCTGCGCTACATGGAGGAGGACCCCGTTCATCGGCGCTGGCACCACAACGACATGACGTTCGGGCTGATCTACGCCTTCTCCGAGCGCTTCGTGCTGCCGCTGTCGCATGACGAGGTGGTGCACGGGAAGGGGTCGCTGATCGGCAAGATGCCCGGCGATGACTGGCAAAAATTCGCCAATCTGCGGGCCTATTTCGGGTTCATGTGGTCGCATCCCGGCAAGAAGCTGTTGTTCATGGGCGGCGAGTTCGCGCAAGACCGCGAGTGGAGCCATGACCGCGAGCTGGATTGGGCGCTGCTGGAACAGCCTCGGCATCGCGGCGTGCAACGGCTGCTGCGCGATCTGAACCGGCTCTACGCGCGCGAGCGGGCCTTGCACGAGTACGACGCACAGCCGGCCGGGTTTCGCTGGGTGGTGGGCGACGACAGCGCCAACTCGGTGTTTGCCTATCTTCGCTTCGGCGCCGGCGACGTGGCGCCGGTTCTCGCCGTGTGCAACATGACGCCGGTGCCGCGCGAGGATTATCGCCTGGGCGTGCCGCAAGGCGGGTTCTGGCAGGAGATTCTGAACACCGACTCGGCCTGGTATGGCGGTTCCGATCTCGGCAATGACGGCGGTGCATGACCGCCGAACCCGTCCCGGCGCATGGGCAGGACGCAGTCGCTGGTGTTGCGACTGCCGCCGCTGGCGACGGTGCTGTTCCGAGCGGGGGAGTAGTTGCAAGCCGCAGCCGTCGGACCCTCACCCGCCGGGCTTGTGCCCGGCGACCCCGGATCACGTCCGGGGCAGGCTCTCTCCCGCACGCGGGAGAGGTAAGATCAGGGCACAACGCCAATTCACCTCTCCCGCTTGCGGAAGAGGTCGGTGCGGAAAAGCCGTACCGGATGAGGGCGCCGGCGTCTAGCAAATGCTCGCGCTTCCCGACACACTGCTGCCCGGCCGCAACCATCCGCTCGGCGCCACCTGGGACGGGCTCGGCGTCAATTTCGCGGTGTTCTCCGCCCACGCGGAGCGCATCGACATCTGCCTGTTCGACGCCTCCGGCCGACGCGAGACTGCGCGCTTCGCGCTGCCGGAATACACCGACCAGGTCTGGCATGGCTACCTGCCGGAAGCCGGACCGGGAACGGTCTACGGATTGCGCGCCTACGGCCCCTACGCGCCCGAGGAGGGCCACCGGTTCAATCCGCACAAGCTGCTGCTCGATCCCTACGCGCGCGCGTTGCGCGGGCGAGCTTCACTGGTCCGACGCGCTCTATGGCTACCGCGCCCATTCCGGACGCGACGGACATCTCCTATGACCGGCGCGACAGTGCCGCGTTCATGCCGAAGGCGGTCGTCACCGACGAAGCCTTCTCCTGGGGCGATGATCGTCGCCCCGAGATTCCGTGGTCGGAGACCGTGATCTACGAGGCGCATGTGCGCGGCCTGACCATCCTCGGCGACGACATCGCACCCGACCGGCGCGGCACCTTCGCCGCGCTCGCCGATCCCGCGCGTGATCGCGCATCTGCAGCGGCTGGGCATCACCGCGATCGAGCTGCTGCCGGTGCATGCCTTCGCGCAGGATCGGTTTCTGGTCCGTCGCGGGTTGCGCAACTACTGGGGCTACAGCACGCTGGGCTTCTTCGCCCCCGAGCCGGCTTATCTCGCCTCGGGCAGCGCCCACGAGATCCGCCGTGCGGTGCGCCGGCTGCACGCCGCCGGCATCGAGGTGATCCTGGACGTGGTGTACAACCACACCGCCGAGGGCGACGAGACCGGACCCACGCTGTCGTTCCGCGGCCTCGACAACGCCAGCTACTACCGGCTCGATCACGGCGACCGGCGGCGAACCATCAACGACACCGGCACCGGCAATACGCTCAACCTCTCGCAGCCGCGCGTCCTGCAGATGGTGATGGACTCGCTTCGCCACTGGGCGGAATCGTTTCATGTGGACGGGTTCCGCTTCGATCTGGCGGCGACGCTGGGACGCGAGGCGCATGGCTTCGACCCGGCATTGCGGATTCTTCGACGCCATCCGTCAGGATCCGGCGCTGGCGCGGTCTCAAGCTGATCGCCGAGCCCTGGGACATCGGCCCCGGCGGCTATCGGCTGGGCCAGCACCCGCCCGGCTTTGCCGAGTGGAACGACCGCTTTCGCGACGGCGTGCGCCGGTTCTGGCGCGGCGATGCCGGCCAGCGGCCGGAGATCGCCGCGCGGCTCGCCGGCTCGGCCGACATTTTCGGCCATGCCGGGCGTCGGCCCTGGGCCTCGATCAATTACGTCGCCTGCCATGACGGCTTCACGCTCGCCGACCTGGTTTCGTACGAACGCAAGCACAACGAGGCGAATCAGGAGGACAATCGCGACGGCAGCGACGCCAACTGGTCGCGCAACTGGGGGGTGGAGGGACCGACCGCCGACCCGGCGATCCTGGAGCGACGCGCGCGCGTGAGCCGGGCGATGCTGGCCACGGTGTTTCTCGCCGACGGGACGCCGATGCTGCTGGCGGGCGACGAGTTCGGGCGCAGCCAGGGCGGCAACAACAACGCCTATTGCCAGGACAACGAAATCTCCTGGCTCGACTGGGAGCTGGCGGCGACGCCAGCGGCTGCGGCATTGACCGAATTCACCGCCCGGCTGGCGGCGCTCAGGCGCGCGCATCCCGTGCTGCGCGCGCCGCAGTCATCGCATGGGACGGGTGCTGCTGGCGGCGGATGTCCGCGACATCGAGTGGTTCGATGAGCATGGCGAAAACATCGCGCCGGAGGCATGGAACAATGCCGAAGAGCGGACGTTGGTGCTGCGCCGCGCCGCGCGGCTCGCCGACGGATCGATCTTGATGCTGACGCTGATGCTGAACCCCGGGGACGCCGACTGTCGCTTCGTCATCCCGCCGCCGCGCCACGGCGGCAGGCTGCTGCTGGACACCGCCCAACCGCAAGCGCCGGCGCGCGAGATCGGAAATGCCGAAACTATGGTCGTGCGCTCCCGCGCTGCGGTGCTGCTGGAGGCCGAGGCGGCCGGCCCCGCGCGAACCGCGTCGCCGGCGGAGCCGTCGGAATGAGCGGGCGGTTCGCCCGTGACACCGGCTTCGGCGCCACCGTCAGCGGTGCGGCGACCCGCTTTCGTCTGTGGGCGCCCGCGCAACAAGGCCCGGCACTGGTGCTCGACGACAGCACCGCGGTGCCGATGCACAGCCAGCCCGACGGCTGGTTCGGCCTGGAGACCTCGGTCCCCGCCGGCGCGCGCTATCGCTATCGGCTCGACGACGGCACTCTGGTCCCCGATCCGGCATCGCGCTTTCAGCCCGAGGACGTGCACGGGCCGAGCGCGGTGATCGATCCGCGCACGTATCGCTGGCGGCACGAGCTGTGGGCGGGCCGGCCCTGGCACGAGGCGGTCATCTATGAGGCGCACGCCGGTTGCCTGGGCGGCTTCAACGGCGTGGCGGCGGTGCTGCCGCGGCTTGCACGCCCTGGGCGTCACCGCCGTCGAGTTGATGCCGATCGCCGATTTCCCCGGCCGCCACAACTGGGGCTATGACGGCGTGCTGCCGTTCGCGCCGGACAGCGCCTATGGCACGCCCGAGGAGTTGAAGGCGCTGGTCGATGCCGCGCACGGGCTCGACATGATGATCCTTCTCGACGTGGTGTACAACCACTTCGGACCGGACGGGAATTATCTCGGCCTGTATGCGCCGGGGTTCTTTCGCCACGACATCCACACGCCCTGGGGCGGCGCGATCGACTTCCGCCGGCCGGAGGTGCGGCGCTTCTTCACCGAAAACGCGCTCTACTGGATCGAGGAATACCGCTTCGATGGGCTGCGGCTCGATGCGGTGCACGAGATTTCCGACTCCCGAATGGGTGGATGAGATGGCCGACGAGGTGCGCCGGGTGGTCGGACTCGCGCAAGGTGCATCTCGTGCTCGAGAACGAGCGCAACGAGGCGAGCCATCTGCGTTGCGACATCGATGCGCAGTGGAACGACGACGGCCATCACGCCTTCCACGTGCTGCTCACCGGCGAGGACGGCGGCTACTACGAGGACTATGCCGAGGCCGGGGCCGCCGCACTCGCCCGGGTGATGCGGGAGGGGTTCTTCTTTCAGGGCCGGATGTCGCAGCATCGCGGCAAGCCGCGCGGAACGCCGTCGGCCGATTTGCCCCCCGAGGCGTTCGTCTTGTTCTTGCAAAACCACGATCAGGTGGGCAATCGCGCCTTCGGCGAGCGACTGACGACGCTCGCCGATCCGGCGGCGCTGGAGGCCGCGATCGCGGCGCAGCTGCTATGCCCGCAAATCCCGATGCTGTTCATGGGCGAGGAGATGGCCTCGCCGACGCCGTTCCTGTTCTTCACCGACCATGCGCCCGAACTGGGCCGGCTGGTGCGCGAGGGACGGCGCCGGGAATTCGCGCATTTCGCCGGCGTTCGCCGACCCCGAGATGCGCGAGCGCATTCCCGACCCCAACGCCGCCGCGACCTTCACCGCCTCGGTGCCGCACCCCGATCCGCGCGCGCGGCGAGGCGAGGGCGACGCTCTATCGGCGACTGATCGCGCTTCGGCTGCGCGAGATCGCGCCCGAGCTGGAGCGCACCCGGGCATTGGATGCTGGAGGCCCCGGGCCGCGCCGCGGTTCGGGCGCGCTGGCGGCTGGGCGATCGCGGCGTGCTTACGCTCGCCGTCAATCTCGACGCCGCGCCGGTGGCGCTGGCTCCGCCCGCGCGGGCGAAAGCTGTTCGCCATCCCCGATGCGGCGGGCGAGCTGGCGGCGGCGGGCGAGCTGGCGGCGCGGGCCTGCGTGGCGTTCGTGGATGCGGCGGGATGAGGGCTGCGGACGACGTGCTGCGCGCGCTCGCCGTCGAGGCCGGGATCGCGGTCGAGTGGCGCGATTTCGAGGCCACGCCGCAGACGGTCGCGCCGGATGCGATGCGGGCGATCCTGGAGGCGTTGGGGCTGCCCTGTAATGGCGCCGAGGACATCGCCGAGAGCCGCCGCCGTTTGGCGCCGCCATCGGGGCTCGCCGGCTTGCCGCCGCTGCTGACGACGAGCGCCGCCGGATCCGACCCGGCTGCCGCTGCTCGCCGACGCGCCGCGCAGCGCGCTGCTGCTGTCCGAGACCGGGGGCGAGCGCGACCTTCGCTTGCACCCCTACCGCAATGGGGTGGAGCTGCCGGTCATCTCCGAGCCGGGCTATCACCGGCTGCTGATCGGTCCCCGGCAGATCGTGCTGGCGGTGGCCCCGGTGCACGCCACCCGCGCCTCCGATCTGACCGCGGACGCGGGCGGGCGCCCCTGGGGCATCGCGGCGCAGGTCTACGGGTTGCGCCGGGCGGGCGATGGCGGCATCGGCGACGCCGCGGCGGTGGCGGAGTTGGCCGAGGCGGCGGCTCGGCACGGCGCCGATATGCTGGCGCTGAGCCCGCTGCACGCGCTGTTCGCCGCCGAGCCGCATCGGTTCGGGCCGTATTCGCCGTCTTCGCGGCTGTTCCTCAATCCGCTCTACGCGGCGCCGTCGCTGGTGCTCGGAGAGGAGCGCGCCGCCGCCGCCGCGGCGCAGGCGGGGGTGGAGGCGGAGCTGGCGCGGCTGGAGGAGCTGGCGCTGGTGGACTGGCCGGCGGCGTCGCGGGCCAAGATGGCGCTGCTGCGGGCGCTGTTCGCGCAATTCTCCGCCGCTTCCGACATCGCCGACGGATTGCGCGCCGATTTCGCGCAATTTCAGGCCGACGGCGGCGCGCTGCTCACCGAGCACGCCCGCTTCGAGGCGTTGCAGGCCGAGCAGCTCGCGCGCGATCCGGGGGCGGCGGATTGGCGACGCTGGCCGGCCGACCTGCGGGACGCGCACGGCCCCGCCGTCACCGCCTTCGCCGGCGCGCATCGGCGCGAGGTGCTGTGGCACATGTTCCTGCAGTGGCTCACCGATCGCAGCCTGGGCGCGGCACAGCGCCGCGCTCGCGCGGCCGGAATGCGGATCGGGCTGGTGTCCGACCTGGCGGTGGGGATGGACCCGTCGGGCAGCCACGCCTGGAGCCGGCCGGGCGATATTCTCAACGGGCTTGTCGATCGGTGCCCCGGCCGATCTCTTGAATCGCAGCGGCCAGCAATGGGGCATCACCTCGTTCTCGCCGGTGGCGCTGCGCGCCGGCGGCTTCGCGCCGTTCCTCGCGACCTTGCGCGCCGCCCTGCGCACCGCCGGCGGCGTCAGGATCGATCATGCGATGGGCTTGCAGCGGCTGTGGCTGGTGCCGGACGGAGCCTCGCCGGCGGACGGCGCCTATCTGAATTACCCGCTCACCGACATGCTGCGCCTCCTGGCTCTGGAATCGGAGCGCCACCGCGCGGTGGTGGTGGGGGAGGATTTGGGGACCGTGCCCGCGGGCTTCCGACCGGCGCTGGACGGGCACGGCGTTTACGGAATGCGGGTGCTGTGGTTCGAGCGCGACCGCGACGGCAAGGGGTTTGCGCCGCCCGCCGCGTGGGACGCGCGGGCAATGGCGATGACATCGACGCATGATCTGCCCACGCTCGCGGGTTGGTGGCTGGGCGCCGACATCGCGCTGCGGGCCGCGCATGGCGTGCTCGGCCGCGACCGGAATCGCGTCGAGGCGGAGCGCGATGCCGATCGCGCCGCGCTGTGGCGGGCGCTCACGCGCTCGGGCGCCGGCAAGGGCGGATTGCCGGAGCAGCCGGAGGCGTTCGTCGATGCGGCACTGCGCCACGTCGCCGCCGCCGATTGCGCGCTGTGCCTGTTGCCGCTGGAGGACGTGTTGGGCGAGATTGAACAGCCTAATCTGCCGGGCACGATCGACGAGCACCCGAACTGGCGACGGCGCGCGCCGGAGCCCGTCCTCAGGCTGCTGGAGGGGGCGCCGGCGCGGCGGCTCACGGAAGTGGCCGCAATCCGCGCCGAGGGCGCGCCGTGAGCGCGCCGCGCGCGACCCTGCGGCTGCAACTCCACAAGCGCTTCAACTTCGACGATGCGGCGCGGCTCGCGCCATACATGGCGCGGCTCGGGGTGAGCCACCTTTATGCCTCGCCGATCCTCACCGCGCGCGCCGGCTCGATGCACGGCTATGACGTCGTCGATCCGACGCAAGTCAATCCCGAACTGGGCGGCGAGGACGGGTTCCGCGCGGATGGTGGCGGCGCTGCACGACGCGGGGCTCGGCCTGATCGTCGATATCGTGCCGAACCACATGGCGGTCGGGCCGGAGAACGCGTGGTGGCAGGACGTGCTGCGCCACGGCCGGGCGAGCGTGCATGGGGACGTGTTCGACATCGACTGGCATCCGGACAATCCGCTGCTGGATGGCAAGCTGCTGTTGCCGGTGTTGGGCAAGCCTTACGGCGAGGCGCTGGAGAGCGGCGAGATCGTCGTGGCGGGCGAGGCCACCGGGCCGGCGGCGCGCTACTTCGACCAGGTGTTTCCGATCCGGCCGGAGGACGTGGCCGAGATCGCTGCGCTCGGGCCCGGCGCCTACGACCCGCATGAGGCGGCGGGGCGGGCGCGGCTGCACCGGCTGCTGGAACGCCAGCACTGGCGGCTGGCGTTCTGGCGCACTGCCGGCGACGAGATCAACTGGCGACGGTTTTTCGACATCCACGATTTAGCCGGGGTGCGCGTCGAGCTCCCGCGCGTCTTCGAGGCGACGCACGCCACGCTGTTTCGCCTCTACGCCGAGGGGCTGATCGACGGAATGCGCGTCGATCACGTCGATGGACTTTCCGACCCCGGCGGCTACTGCCGGCGGCTCCGTGAGCGGCTGACGGAACTGGCGAGGGCGCGTCCGCCCGGCATTCCGGAAGGCGCCTATCTGGTCGTGGAGAAGATTCTCGGCCGCGGCGAAAGCCTGCCGGAAGATTGGGCGGTGAACGGAACCAGCGGCTATGACTTCATGGATGCGGTGAGCGCGGTGCAGCACGACGCGCAGGCCGCGCCGGTGCTGTCGGCGCTGTGGGCGGCGCTTTCGGGACGGTCGGCCGAGTTTGCGGCGGAGGAGGTGGCGGCGCGGCGCGAGATCCTCGAGCGCGGCTTCGCCGCTCAGCTGGAGGCGGTGGTCGGCGCGCTGCATCGCGTGGCGCTGCGGCTGCCGACCACCCGCGACATCTCGCGCCCGGCGATCCGGCGCGCACTGGGGGCGTTGCTTGCGCATTTCCCGGCCTATCGGCCATACGCGCGCTCGGCCGATGTGCCGGCGCAAGACGCGGTGTTGTTCGCGCGCGCGTTGGCCGGTGCCAAGGCGGAGCGACCGGCGCGGCCGGAGGTGTTGCCGCTGGTCGCCGAATGGCTGCGCGCGCCCGTCGATGCGGCGCGGCTGGTGGCGGCCACGCGGTTCCAGCAGCTGAGCGCGCCGATTGCCGCCAAGGCGGTCGAGGATACCGCGTTCTATCGCTACGGGCGCCTGCTGTCGCGCAACGACGTGGGTTTCGATGCCGCCCGGCTCGGCGCCGAGCCGGCGGCATTTCACGCGCAGGCGGCGGCGCGGCTGGCGGCGTTTCCGGATGCCATGCTGGCCACGGCGACACACGACCACAAACGCGGCGAGGATGTGCGCGCCCGCCTCGCGGTGCTGTCGGAATGCGCCGAGGAGTGGGGCGCAACCTTGCGCGGCTGGATGGCGCGCAATGTTCGCCATCGCCGCGACGCCGACGCCCCCTCGGCGGGCGACGAGGTGATGCTCTATCAGATGATCGTCGGCGCCTGGCCGATGACGCTCGCGCCATCGGATGCGGACGGGCGGCGCGCGTTCGCGGAGCGGCTGGCCGGCTGGCAGGCGAAGGCGCTGCACGAGGCGAAGCTGCGCACCAGTTGGGTGGCACCGGATGCGAAATATGAGACGGCGGCACGCGATTTTCTCGACGCGGCGATGAGCGACGACGCATTCGCCGACGAGATCGCGGCCTTCGTCGGTCGGATCGCGGCGGCCGGCGCGCTCAACGGGTTGGCGCAGGCGGTGCTGAAGCTGACCACGCCGGGCGTTCCCGATTTCTATCAGGGAACCGAGTTCTGGGATCAAAGTCTGGTCGATCCCGACAACCGCGCCGCAGTGGACTGGGCGGCGCGGGCGGCGGCGTTGGAAGCGGCGCGGACGCCGGCGGAGCTGGCGGCGGATTGGCGCGACGGGCGCGTGAAGCAGGCGGTGATCGCGCGTATTCTGGCGTTGCGTCGGCGACTGCCGCATCTGTTCGCGCGCGGCGACTATATACCCGTGCACGCCGAGGGCGCGCGGGCGCGACATGTGCTCGGTTTTCTTCGTCGCACCGACGAGGCGGCGCTGCTGGTGATCGTACCTCGGCTGCCGTTCGGCCTCCGCCGCGATTTGACATCTGTCCAGATTCCGGCTGCAAACTGGGCCGATACGACAATGATGTTGCCATCCGCGGGCGGGAGCGTCGCGTTGCGCGACGTGCTCGGCGGCGGCGAAGTGCGCGGCGCGCGCGTCGAAATCGCCACGGTGCTGATGAATTTTCCGATAGCGGTGTTGAGCGGGTCGAGCCGACTTGACGATCATCGGAGCGGTTTCTAGAACCGCCAACCTCCCGCGCTCGCGGGCACCCGATCGGAAATCATCGACCGCATGGCCAATACCGCATCCGCCCGCAAGCGCATCCGCCAGACTCGCACGCGAACCGCGCGTAATCAGGCCCGGAAGTCGCGGATGCGCACCTTCATCAAAAAGGTCGAGGCGGCGATCGGCGGCGGCGATCAGGCGAACGCAACCGCCGCCTTGCGGGCCGCGCAACCGGAAATGCAGCGTGCCGCAGGCAAGGGCATCGTGCATCTCAACACCGTGTCACGGAAGCTGTCGCGGCTTTCGGCGCGGATCAAGGCGATGCAATCGGCCTGAGTAGAGCCCGGCTCGCTCGGAGCCGGGCGCAAGAATACGCGAAATAAATACCCTTCCGAACCGTGTAAAATCGCTGCAATGTGGCGGGGCGCGGCGGCGCTTTTCTTGCCGAACTTCATTGTCTTGACCGTTGGAGGCATCCATCGCACATTGCATTCGGGTGAAGATTTCCGTTGATCCGGCCGGCGGGTCTGACTTAACTTATTACCACTTCGTTAATGCGGGTGGTTAGACCCGCCTTCCGCCCTTGTCCCCGTCGTCCGAGATCGGCGGGGCTAGATTGTTGCATTTAGAACGGCCGCCAGAGCCGAGTCAAAGCGAGGCAGCCCGGTGGCGTCAGAAAGCGGCTTTATGGAGCGCCCGGTGCGGATTGAATTGGACGGTGATCATCTGCAAAGCCAATGGGAGCGCATCAGAGCAAGACTGCAAGCGGAGGTGGGCGAGGTCGAGTACCGCTCCTGGCTGCGGCAGATGAGCCTGGTCGGCCTCGATGGTGACGAAATTACCGTCCATCTGCCGAACCCCTTCCATCGCGACTGGGTGCGCGAGCATTACGGGGCGCGGCTCAGCGCGCTGTGGCAAGGCGAAAATGCGTCGGTTCGCCGTGTCGATATTCGAGTCGGCCGGGGCGGCGGGGCGGCGGACGCTCTCGCCCCGGTAACGGAGGGTCCGATCGTCTCGCCGGCGCTGCTCCGCACGCGTGCAGCGCGCGCCGAGGAGCGCGGCGTCGAGGAGCGCGCCGAGGCGAGAGGCGAGGTCGCGGCGCCGCTTGATCCGCGCTTCACGTTCGAGACCTTCGTGGTCGGCAAGCCCAACGAGTTCGCTTATGCCTGTGCGCGGCGAGTGGCCGAGCATCCCGCGAGCCCCGGCTTCAATCCGCTGTTCCTGTACGGCGGCGTGGGTCTGGGCAAGACGCATCTCATGCACGGGATCGCTTGGGAGCTGACGATCCCCGGCCAGCAGGTGCGTAAGGTGAGCGTCGCCTACATGTCGGCCGAAAAATTCATGTATCGCTTCATCGCCGCCATTCGCAGCCAGTCCACCATGGAATTCAAGGAGCAGCTCCGCAGCGTCGACGTTCTGATGATCGACGATCTGCAATTCCTCATCGGCAAGGACAACACGCAAGAGGAATTCTTCCACACCTTCAATGCGCTGGTGGACGCCGGCAAGCAGATCGTGGTGTCCGCCGACAAGTCGCCCTCGGACCTGTCCGGGCTTGAGGACCGGCTGCGTACGCGCCTCGGCTGCGGCATGGTCGCCGATTTGCACGCGACCACGTTCGAGCTCAGGATTTCGATCCTGGAGGCCAAGGCCGGGCGCGCCAACGTCGTGGTGCCGCGCAAGGTGATGGAGTTCCTGGCTCACAAGATCACCTCCAACGTGCGCGAGCTGGAGGGCGCGCTCAATCGGCTGATCGCGCACGCCAGCATGTTCGGCCGGCCGGTGACGCTGGAATTGACGCAGGAAGTGCTGCACGACATCCTGAAGGCGCACGATCGGCGGGTGACGATCGACGAGATTCAGCGAAAAGTGGCGGAGCACTACAATATCCGGCTCACCGACATGTCGTCGGCGCGGCGCGCGCGCGCGGTCGCCCGGCCGCGTCAGGTGGCGATGTTCCTGGCCAAGCAGCTCACCAGCCGCAGCCTGCCCGAGATCGGCCGCAAATTCGGCAACCGCGACCACACCACGGTGATGCATGCGGTGGCGCGGATCGGCGAGTTGATGGAGCGCGACGCCGCGTTCGCGGAGGACGTGGAGCTGTTGCGTCGGATGCTGGAATCGTAGGATCGCTCCGGGAAGGCGCGGCGCGGAACCGCGCGGTGCGGCGGACGTTCCCGCCCGAACCGCCTCGGAGAGAACCGTGACCAGAACCTTCCTCGCGCTCGCCGCCGCCGGCCTGCTGGGTCTGACCGCCGCCGGTGCCGGCGCCGCACAGCTCTCTCAGCAGGATACCAAATTCATGAAGCAGGCCGCGGCGGGCGGCATGGGCGAGGTGCAATCGGGCCAGTTGGCCGAGCAGCGCGGCGCCTCGCCGGCGATCAAGGACCTCGGCCAGACCCTGGTGGCCGATCACACGCGGCTGAACCAGCAACTGACGGAGATGGCGCAGCAGCAAGGGCGTGACGCTGCCGCAGAGCATCGATCGCTCCGACCGCCGGCAGATGACGCAGCTCGAGAAGCATGAACGGCCGGCAATTCGATCAGAGCTTCGCCAAGGACGAGGTGCAGGGCCATCAGAAGATGATCCGCATGTTCCAGCAGGAGGCGCAATCGACCCGTGACCCGGCGCTGCGGCAGTGGGCCGAGGCCGGAATTCCGGTGTTGCAGAAGCACTTGCAGATGGCCCGCCAGGCGGAGGCGGCAGGCTAGCCGGGTCAACCCTCACCGGCGGAACGAACCCGCGAAGGCGTGATGCAGCCGCCGGCGCGACGGCGCGTTGCGGCGGTTAGCATGGCCGACGTGCAGAACCTGGAGGTGCCCGAAAGCGGCACCTCCGTCGAGGACCTGAGAACCGCCGCCAAAGTGGCGCATCTGCGCTACGTCAGCGACCGCCGCCCGGGGATCAGCCGGCTCCGCGAGGCGGACGGATTCCGCTACGTCGCCCCCGACGGCGCCCCCGTCACCGACGAGGACACGCTTGCGCGCATCCGCAAATTGGCGATCCCGCCCGCCTATGAGGCGGTCTGGATCTGTCCCTACCCGAACGGGCACCTGCAAGCGGTGGGGCGCGACGCGCGCGGGCGCAAGCAGTATCGCTATCATCCGCGCTGGCGGGCGGTGCGGGACGAGGCGAAGTACACCAAGATGCTGGTCTTCGGGCGCGTGCTGCCGGAGATAAGGGCGCGCGTCGCGCGCGACCTCGCCCGCCAGGGCCTGCCGCGCGAGAAGGTGCTGGCGGCGATCGTGCGGCTGCTGGAGACCACGCTCATTCGCGTCGGCAATGAGGAATACGCCAAGGCCAACAGGAGCTTCGGCCTGACCACCCTGCGCAAGAAACGGCATGTGAAGGTCGTGGGCGGCAAGGTGCATTTCGACTTTCGCGGCAAGAGCGGGCTGGAGCACCACATCGACCTCGACGACCGCCGCCTGGCCGCGATCGTGCGCCGGCTGCAAGACCTGCCGGGACAGGAGCTGTTCCACTTCCTCGACCAGGACGGCACCCCGCATCCGGTGACCTCGCACGACGTAAACGACTACCTGCAGGAGATCACCGGCGAGGAGATCACCGCCAAGGATTTCCGCACCTGGGCGGCGACCAACCTCGCGGCGCTGGCGCTGCACGAATTGCGAGCCTTCGACAGCCAGGCCGCGGCCAAGAAGAACGTGCTGCGGGCGGTGGAGGCGGTATCGCGGATGCTCGGAAATACCCCGGCGATCTGCCGCAAATGCTACATCCATCCGGCCATTTTCGATGGCTATCTGGATGGCTCGCTGGTCGAGGCGTTACGCCGGCGGGCCAATGAGACGCTTGGCCACCCCCGGCGCCGGGCTGACCGCCGAGGAGGCGTCGGTGACGGCCTTCCTGAGCCGGCGGCTGGAGGAGCGACGCCGCCCGACGGTGGCGCATGAACCTCGTCATCTTCGGGCTCGCGGTCAGCTCGTCCTGGGGAAACGGCCATGCATCGCTCTGGCGGGGCCTGATCGGCGCGCTGACGGCGGCGGGACATCGCGTCGTGTTCTTCGAGCGCGATGTCGCGTGGTACGCCGAACATCGCGACCTGGAGCGGCTTCCCGACGGAGCGAGGCTCGTGCTCTATGCCGATTGGCGGGCGGCGCTGCCGGAGGCGCGACGGGCCCTGGCGCGGGCCGACGCGGCGATCGTCACCTCCTATTGTCCGGACGGGCGGGCGGCGGCGGCGCTGGTGCTGGACAGCCGCGCGGTGCGCTGCTTCTACGACCTCGATACCCCGGTGACGCTGGCGCGGCTGGCGGCGGGAGAGACGGTGGCGTATCTCCCGGCCGAGGGGCTGGGCGGCTTCGACCTCGTGCTGAGCTACACCGGCGGCGCGGCGCTGACGACGCTGCGCGCGCGCTTGGGCGCGCGGCGCGTCGCACCGCTCTACGGCTCGGTCGATCCGGCGCTGCATCGTCCCGGCCGCGCCGGGCCGCAGAGCGGGCGGCGCTCTCCTATCTCGGCACCTTCGCCGCCGACCGGCAGGAGATTCTGGCGCGCCTGCTCCTGGAGCCGGCCCGGCGGCGGCCGCGCGCAGCGATTCCTGATCGGCGGCGCGCAATATCCGGCGGATTTCCCTTGGGCGGAGAACATCTACTTTGTCCGCCACCTGCCGCCGTCGGAGCATCCGGCGTTCTACGCCGCCGCGCGGCTTACGCTGAATGCCACCCGCGCGGCGATGGCGCGAGATGGGCTTTTGCCCATCGGGTCGGCTGTTCGAGGCCGCGGCGTGCGGCGCGCCGCTGTTGTCGGATTGGTGGGCGGGGCTCGACATGTTCTTCGAGCCGGGGCGCGAAATCCTGATCGCGCGCACCACCGAGGAGGCGCTGGCGGCGCTCGACCTGCCCCGATGCGGCGCTGGCCGCGATCGCGCGCGCGCGCCCGGGCGCGGGTCTTGGCCGAGCACACCGCGGCGCGGCGCGCGCGGAGCTGGTCGACGCTGCTGGAAGCGGCAGCGGCGCGGGGGTTGAGCATGTGGGGCATCATTCCCGCCGCCGGGGCGGGCACACGCATTCAGCCGCTGGCCTTCTCCAAGGAGTTGCTGCCGGTGGGCGCGCGCAGCGACGGAGCGACGCTGCGGCCGCGGGCGGTGAGCGAGTATCTGCTGGAGCGCATGGTGATCGCCGGGGCCGACAAGCTCTGCTTCGTGATCTCGCCCTGGAAGTCCGACATCCTGCGCTACTACGGCGGCGAGTATGGGCGCGCGCATGTCGCCTACGCGATCCAGAGCGAGCCGCGGGGCCTGTGCGATGCGATCTTCCGCGCCTTGCCGCTGATCGCGCCCGACGAGATGGTGATCGTCGGGCTGCCCGACACGATCTGGTTTCCCGATGACGCGCTGCGGGCGCTGCCCGATGGCCGCTTCTCGTTCCTGCTGTTCCCGGTGCAGCAGCCCGGAGCTGTTCGATGCCGTGCTGACCG
Organism: uncultured Pseudomonadota bacterium; assembly: GCA_963762525.1. Classification (GTDB taxonomy): domain Bacteria; phylum Pseudomonadota; class Alphaproteobacteria; order Acetobacterales; family Acetobacteraceae; genus DATFDN01. The sequence continues at coordinate 88,046 of CAVXKT010000004.1, read as the reverse complement.
ACGACGACGGGCGGGTGGTCGCGATCGAGGTCAAGCAGGCCGCCGCCGTCCACGCACCTCGTATGGGGCGCGTTCAAGCTGCCGGGCGCCACGATGCGGGCGCTGCACGAGCTGTGGCGGGCGCGCGGGCGGCGCGACGAGTATCTCGGCACGCTCGTCAATGCGTGGCTCGCCGAAGGCGGCGAGGCGCTGGGCGTGCGCGCCGGGCGGAGCTATGTCGATGTGGGAACGCTCGACGGCTATCGAGAGGCGATGCGGCTGCTCGGCGCGACGGAGGCACCGGCGTGAGCGGCTGGACGCCGGAAGCGATCCGCGAGCAGCGCGCGCGCGTTGGGGCCGTGGTTCCACAATCTGCGCCTCAAGGGCGTGGCGACCGCGCCGGAGCATTTCCTGGGCGACTACCCGGCGATGAAGTGGCGCCAGTTCGCGCGACGCCCTGCCGGCCGATCTGAGCGGGCGCAGCGTGCTCGACATCGGCTGCAATGGCGGCTTCTACAGCATGGAGATGAAGCGCCGAGGGGCGGCGCGCGTGCTGGGGATCGATTTCGACGCCGACTATCTTCGCCAGGCCCGGTTCGCCGCCGAGGTGGAAGGTCTGGACATCGAGTTCCGCAACCTCTCGGTCTATGACGTGGCGGCGCTCGGCGAGCGGTTCGACCTCGTGCTGTTCATCGGCGTGCTGTATCACCTGCGCCATCCGCTGCTGGCGCTCGATCTGATCGCACGAGCATGTCGCGCGCGATCTGTTCGTGTTCCAGTCGATGCAGCGCGGCAGCGAGCGGGTCGCCCATGTCGCGCCGGATTACGAGTTCGCCGAGAATGCCGTGTTCGACGATCCGGGCTATCCGAAGCTGCACTTCATCGAGCGCGACTACGCGCATGATCCGACCAACTGGTGGGCGCCCAATCGCGCGTGCTCGGAGGCGATGCTGCGCAGCGCCGGGTTCGAGATCCTGAGCCATCCGGAGGCGGAGGTCTATGTGTGCCGGCGCGGCGAACGCGCCGGGGCGGACGGGTCGGGGCGGTCTATCCGGCGCGGGGCGGGCGAATGATCGAAGCCGCGATGATCTGGAACGAGCCCAACAACAAGTCGCATTGGGATTTCGAAGCCGACCCCGGCTGGGAGGTGTTCGCGCGCATGGCGCGGCTGGCGGGGCAAGCGATCGCGGCCGAGCGGCCGGGCTTGCCGCGCGTGCTCGGCGGGCATCTCGCCGATCGACCCCGATTTCGTCCGCCTGATGGATGCCGCCGGGCGTGCTGGCCGAGATGGACGCCGTGGCGGTGCACGGCTTCCCGCTCGACTGGAATCACTGGCTGATCGAGCGAGTGGCCCGCGAAGATCGAGCTTATCCGCGCGGCGACGCATCTGCCGGTGTGGGTCTCGGAGGTCGGCGCCTCCACCTTCGGCGCCGAGGAGGTCCAGGTTTGGGGGCTGCGGCGCACCGCTCGACTGCTGCGCGGGCGGTCGCCGCGCATCCACTGGTACAGCCTCTATGACCTGCCCGGCCGCCTGGCCGGCGACGACGCGCCACCGCGAGGCCGAGGGCTCGTCCTACTACCGGCACTTCCACATGGGGCTGCTGGACGAGCACGGCCATCCGAAGCTGGCGGCGCGCGCCTTCCACGAGGCGACGCCGGAGTTCGGGCTCTGCCAGTGGTTCCATTTCGAGGACCATCGGCTGGATGACGCGGTGCGCCGGATGCGCGAGTTCGGCGTGACCTATCTGCGCACCGGCCTCTCCTGGGCCGACTGGTTCCGCCCGAACGCGCTCGGCTGGTTCGATCGGCAGATGCGCGCGCTCGAGGGGTTCGACGTGACCGTCACCTTCTGCTTCACCCCCGAGGATCGCGGCACCTGGCCCCACTACACTGCGCCGCCGCGCGAGCCGGCCGAGTTTGCCGATTTCTGCGCGGCGATGCTGCGTCGGTACGGGTAGCGGGTGCGGGCTTGGACACCCGACGGCGCGCGCTGGCGTGCGCTGGCGTGCGCCTGACCGTCCTGAGCGTGGCCTACCCGTTCGCGCCGGTCTCGGCCGACGCGGTGGGCGGCGCGGAGCAGATTCTGGCGGCGGTGGACCGCGCGCTGGTCGGCGCCGGGCACCGCTCGATCGTGCTCGCTGCCGAGGGCTCGGCGGTCTCCGGCGAGCTGATCGCCATCGCCGCACCGCGCGAGATCGACGGCCCGGCGCGGCAGCGGGCGCACGCGGCGGTGCGGGCCGCGATGGGCTCGGTGCTGGCGGGTGTGGATGTGGTGCATCTGCATGGGGTTGATTTCGCCGAGTATTTGCCCCCGCCCGGGCCGCCCGTCCTGGCGACGCTGCATCTGCCGCCCGAATGGTATCCACCGGGGGCGCTCCGTCCCGACCGGCCCGGCACCTTCCCGCACGCGGTTTCGCGCAACCAGGACCGGGTCTTGCGCACGCTGACCAATCGCGCGCTGGCGCCGATCCCGAACGGCGTTCCGGTGGCGGCCCTGGCGGCGCGCCACGCCCGGCGGGGCTTCGCGCTCAGCCTCGGGCGGCTGTGCCCGGAGAAGGGCCAGCACCTCGCCCTCGACGCCGCGCGGATGGCTGGAATCAAGCTGCTGATCGCCGGCGCGGTGTTCGGCTACCCCGAGCACGAAGCCTACGTCCGGCGTGAGATCAGGCCGCGCCTCGACGGCGTCGGCCGGCTGCTCGGCGCCGTTCGGCTTCGCGCGCAAGCGGCGCCTGCTCTCGGCGGCGCTGTGCGTGCTGATCCCGAGCCTCGCGGCGGAGACGAGTAGCCTGGTGGCGATGGAGGCCGCCGCCTGCGGCACCCCGGTCATCGCCTTCCGGGCCGGTGCGCTCGGCGAGATCGTCGAGGACGGGGTGACGGGCTTTCTGGTCCGCGACACCGCCGAGATGGCCCGCGCGATCGGGCGGGTCGGTGCGATCGATCCCGAGATGTGCCGCCGCGTGGCCCGCGCGCGGTTCTCCGAGGCGGCGATGACGGCGGCGTATCTAGCCCTCTACGCACGGCTGGCGGGCATGAGCGTCGAGACCGTCGTGACCGACGATTGCGGCCTTCGGGCGCTGGCCCCGGCGTGGCGGGGGTTGTGGCGCCGTGCCGGAAGTCCGCCCTTTCAGTCCGCCGCCTGGATGCTCGGCTGGTGGGCCTGCTTCGGCAACGGGCGCCCCGTGGTCGCGGTCGCGCGTGACGGCGGGCGGCTCGAAGGCTTGCTGGCGCTCTATCTTCTGGACGCGCCGGAGGGCCGCCGTTTGCTGCCCGATCGGGGTGGGAATAACCGATTATCAGGACGCGCTGCTGGCCGAAGCCGATGGCGCGCCGCTGCTGGCGGCGGCGCTGCAAGCGGGACGGGAGCGCGGGGCGAGCGTGTGCGAGCTCACCGACCTGCCGCCGGCCGCCGCCTTGCGCTCGGCCGCCGTGTGCGGCTGGCGGGAGACGCTGGTTGAGACCGAGGCTTGCCCGGTGCTTGCCGGAGCCATCCCGAAGGGGCGGCGGCGCGACATCCGCCAGGCCCTGCACCGCGCCCGGCGTCGGGGCACGGTCGCGGTGGATACGGCCTGCGGCGAGGCGGCGTTGGCGGTGCTTGAGCGACTGCACGGGGCACGCTGGCGGAGCCTCGGCGAGGCGGGCGTTCTGGCCGATCCGCGCGTGCCGGCCTTCCACCGCCGCGCGCTGCCGGAGCTGCTGGCCGACGGCGCGGTGGAATTGGCGGTGGTGCGGATCGGCGGCCAACCGGCGGCGGCCTGCTACACGCTGCACGCTCCGGGCAAGCTGCTGCTCTATCTCAGCGGGTTCGACCCGGATTTCGCCTTCGAGAGCCCGGGGACGATCCTGCTCGGCCGGCTGATCGGCGACGCGCTGGCCGAGGGCCGCGAGGTGCATTTCCTGCGCGGCGCCGAGGACTACAAATATGCCTGGGGCGGGGTGGATCGGATGAACGCCACGCGGCGGCTTTGGCTGGCGTGAGCCGCTTCGGTCGGCTTCACCCGGAATCGCGCGCTATGGACCCTCGCGCCCCCTTGACCGCGTACACAAACCCCCTCGCGCCCCCTTGACCGCGTACACAAACCCCCTTGCGCCACCCCTGACCGCGTACACAAACCCCCTCGCGCCACCCCTGACCGCGTGCGCAAACCCCCTCGCGCCACCCCTGACCGCGTACACAATCCACCTGGCGCGCACCCCGGAATGATACCAGCCGCCCGACGGTCTGATACCAGCCGCCCGTTGCTCCGACCGCTTGTCGAGGCACCGTCATTGCGAGCCGAAGGCGAAGCAATCCAGGCCCACCGCACGGTCCTGCCCGCCTGGATCGCCACGCCGCCGCAAGCGGCGGCTCGCGATGACGAAGGAGTCGAGGCATCCGCCGCTTGGTATGATATATGAGACACGGAAATCAAAGGACGCCGTTCTGGGAGGAGAACGGATGCGGAGGGTCACTCGCTCGAGCTTTGCCAGCGGCCGCTCAGTCGGTCAGCGCCAGCAGGCGCTCGGTCTCCTCCAGGAAGGCCGCGACCAGCGCCGCACCCTCCGGCCCGGCACGCCGGGCAAGCCCGAGCGCCCGGTGCTCCTCGGCCATCACCGTGGCGGCGTTCGGCCACGGCAACCGATCGGCCCCGCGCACCCGGGCCAGCAGCGCCCTCAGCTCCGCCAGCGGGTCATCTTCCGGCGGCGGCGGAGCCGGGGCGGCGAACAGATCAGTCTGCGGACCGAATCGGGTCATGACGCGAGGATAGTGCCGCGCGGCGGCTTGCGGAACCGAAAGCCGCTCGACAGAGAGAGATCATGCCCGGCATCCTCGCCGACTACCTCGGACACATCGCGCGCATCCACGCCACCGGCGCCGGGACGGGCGAGATCAGCTATTACGGCGCGCTGGCCGGCGCGCTGAACGCCGCCGGCGAGGCGCTGAAGCCCCGTGTCTTCTGCGTGCCGAACCTGCGCAACCGCGGCGCCGGCTTTCCCGACATGGGCCTGTTCGTCATGGCGCGCGGCAAGCCGCCGGCGGACTGGCCCGAGGGCCAGCCGCCGGAGCGCGGCGTGGTCGAGGTAGACGACATTCCGGCCGACCTCGCGGTGAAGCGGAACAGCAAGCAGGTCGCCCGCTACCTCGCCGAGTACGGCTTGGTGCTCGTTACCAATTACCGCGATTTCGTGCTGCTCGGCCGCGACGCGCATGGCAAGCCGGAGGTGCGCGAGCGGTTCGGTTTCGGTTGCACCGATGCCGCCGCTTTCTTTGCGCTCGTCCGCTCGACCAAGCGACCCGTCGGACTGGCGATGCGCTTCGCCGAGTTCCTGCAACGTGTTCTGTTGCATCAGGCACCGCTCGCCAAGCCGGAGGACGTCGCGTTCTTCCTCGCCTCCTACGCGCGCGACGCGCTGGCGCGGATTGAGGAACAGGGCCACCTTGCCCGCCTTCGCCAATCTCCGAACCGCGTTGCAGGAGGCGCTGGGCCTTACCTTCGAGGGAGCCAAGGGCGAGCACCTGTTCCGCAGCACGCTGGTGCAGACGCTGTCCTACGGTCTGTTCAGCGCCTGGGTGGAGATCGCGCGCGAGGGCGACACCGCGTTCAACTGGCACGCCGCCGGCTGGACGCTGCATGTTCCCTTTATCGACACGCTGTTTCAGCAGATCGCCACGCCCGGCTTGCTGAAGCCGCTGGGCCTGGAGGGGCCGCTGGACTGGGCCGCCGGCGCGCTCGGCCGCGTCGATCGCGCGGCGTTCTTCGCCCGCTTCGATGAAGCCGACGCGGTGCGCTACTTCTACGAACCCTTCCTCGCCGCCTTCGATCCGGTGCTGCGCAAGGACATGGGCGTCTGGTACACGCCGCGTGAGATCGTCCGCTACATGGTGGAGCGCGTCGATCGCGTGCTGCGCGAAGAGTTGGGCGTCGCCGACGGCCTCGCCGATCCGAGACGTGTGGATTCTCGATCCGTGCTGCGGCACCGGCGCCTATCTGGTCGAGGTGCTGGACCGGATCGCGCGAACGCTTGCGCGACAAGTGCGAGGACGCGCTGCTCGCCGAGGATTTGAGGACGGCCGCGACGACAAGGATCGCCGGCTTCGAGATCATGCCCGCGCCCTATGTGATCGCGCACTGGCAGATGGGCCATGCGCTGCGCGCGGCCGACGTGCCGCTCGCCGAGAACGAGCGCGCTGCGATCTATCTCACCAACGCCCTCACCGGCTGGGCGGCGCCGACGGAGAACGAGACGCGAGGGTGCGCAGAAGGGCATCCGCTACACCTTCCCGCCGCTCGCCGACGAGCGCGACGGCGCGGCCAAGGTAAAGCGCGAGCGGCCAATTCTCGTGGTGCTCGGCAACCCGCCCTACAACGCCTATGCCGGAACGTCGCCGAAGGAGGAGCTGGGGCTGGTCGAGCTCTACAAGGCCGGATTGCAGGCCGACTGGGGCATCCGCAAGTTTAACCTCGACGATCTCTATGTGCGCTTCTTCCGCATCGCCGAACGCCGCATCGCCGAGGGCACCGGGCGCGGGGTGGTTTGCTTCATCAGCAACCATTCGTGGCTGTGGTATCCTTCCTACGTGGTCATGCGCCGGCGGATTCTGGAACAGTTCGACCGCATCTGGATCGACAACCTGAACGGCTCGAAGTTCGAGACCGGCAAGGTCGCGCCCGACGGCAGCCCCGATCCCTCGGTGTTCAGCACCGAGGCCAACCGCGAGGGCATTCAGGTCGGCACGGCGGTCGGGGTGCTCGTGAAGCACGGCGGCGCGACGGAAAACCGCACGCGGTATCGCGATTTATGGGGTGGAAAGAAGCGGGAGACGCTGCTTGCCGAGCTTGAAGCCGCGGACCTCGACACGCAATATGTGGCCGCGTCGCCCGTGCCCGCGAATCGCTTTGTCCTGAGAGGCACGAAGTCGCCGCCGATTATGGAGCTGGCCTACTCTGCCCGACCTCGCGGCGGTTCGCCCTTCAACGGGCTATGGAGAAGCGGGGCGGCGCCCTGATCGACGACGACCGCGGAGCACTGGGGCGGCCGGATGCGGGGCTATTTCGACCCGCTGGTCTGGATGACGTCACTCCCGCAGAGGGTGCGGGCCGACTGAGAAGATGGCGCGATTCGAGCCGACCGAGCGCAAGCACGACAATCTTCGGTGAAGGTACATCTTTCGAGCCCGGCAATCTCGCCAATTATTTGCGCTCTATGCCCTTCGACGATCGCTGGGCGTATCCACGGCCGTCCGCCCGATTTGGAACCGCCCCCGCCCCGAACTTGTCTCCCGCGTCTTCCTATCGCATCTGGCTTTTTGGTAACTCGCCCCTTCCGTGTGGCAGACCGACGAAGGAGTTCCGCTCATCTGGACGCCTCTGCTCGCGGTATCATCCCCTCGACGGACTCCCTACTACCTTCCGGTGTGGCGGACAGATCGCGCGCCAATCTCTCCCAACCCGCCCGCGCTTGGCTCGCCGCACTCGGCTTCCCCGACCCCGACTCCTCCCGCGACATCGCCGCGCTGCCGTGGCTGCACGCCCTCGCCGTCGGCTACGCGCCCGCATGGCTCGCCGAGAACGAGGCTGGCATACGCCAGGACTGGCCCCGCATCCCGCTGCCGAACTCCGCCGACCTGCTCCGCAAATCCGCCGCGTTCGGCGCCCGCGTCGCCGCCCTGCTCGATCCCGACAAGCCGGTGCTCGGCGTGACCGAGGGCGCGATCCTGCCGGCGCTCCGAACCATCGCGGTTCCGGCGAAGCGCGGCGGCGGACAGATGACCGAATCCGATCGCGACGTCACCGCCGGCTGGGGCCATGCCGGCAAGGACAATGCGGTGATGCCCGGGCGCGGGCCGGATCGAAACGCGCGCCTACGCATCGCAGGAAGCCGAGACCGAAGCACAAGCGGCGCTGCTCGGCGCGCGAACCCATGACGTGTTCCTCAACGCCGACGCTTTCTGGCGCAACATCCCCGATGCCGTCTGGAGCTTCACCATCGGCGGCTATCAGGTGCTCAAGAAATGGCTCTCCTACCGCGAGCGCCCGCTGCTCGGCCGCGCGCTGACGCCGGGCGAAATCCGCTATGTCCGCGATGTCGCCCGCCGCCTCGCGGCGTTGCGCCTCATGGGTCCCGAACTCGACGCCAACTATCGTGCGTGCGCCGCCGCGCATACGCCGCTAGAGCGCATTCGGATCGGGTGAAACCGTCTTCCTCTTCGTCATGCTCGGCGAATGCCGAAATCCACGCCTTTCTTTCGCCCGGGAAGGCATGGATGCTCGCGCCAAGCGCGAGCATGACGTGGAAAGCCCGGTTAATCTGCTCCACATGATCCGAACCGGCTCTGGCGCATCCGACCCGCTCGCCCTCTGCCTGGCCGGGCGCATCTCGGCGCCGGTGGCGGTGGCGCGGCTGGTGCTGGGCGGGGCGGACCCGGACTCGGTCCTCGCGCGGCTGGGTGACGCCGGGAGCGCCCGCGCCGACGAGCTTGCGCCGGTTGCTCGCGGATCGCGTCGGATTGGCGCGACTCGCATCGGCGGCGGCGAGCATCGATCATGGCGCAACCGGGCCGGACGCGCTGGCGGCCTTGCGCGACGGCTTCGATCGCGCCGCGCGGATCGCGCCGGAGGCGAGCGTCGCCGCCTATTCGCTCGGACAAAGGGCGCTGCTCGACAGCGCGACGGTGGAACTCGTCGATTGGCTCGCCGCGCGCTGTCGGCTGGACGGCGATATCCTCGATCTCGGCTGCGGGATCGGACGGATTGCGGCGGCGCTGGCGCCGCTTGCGCGCTCGGTCCTCGGCATCGACATCGCACCGGCGATGATCGAGGAAGCGCGGCGGCGGCACGGCGACGTGGCGCGATTTGCGGTGACGGACGGACGCGGCATTACGGGCGTGTTCGATCTCATCGTGGCGGTGGACAGCTTCCCCTATCTGATACAGGCGGGCGTCGCCGAAAAACACGTAGCGGATGCGGCGCGCGCCTTGCACCCGGGCGGCGTGCTGGCGATCTTCAATCTCTCCTATCGCGGCGTCGCGGCGGACCGAGCGGACGCGCGGCGCTGGTGCGTGGCGCATGGCTTCGAGCTGACATGCGACGGCATTCGCCCGTTTCGCCTTTGGGACGGGCGCGCCTTTCTGCTCAAGCGGGCAGATTGACGGCAAGCACGCGGATTTCCGCCTCCGACAGTGCGATGACGCTGCGCGAGGCGGGGGCGATCTCGATGCGATGCAGCAGGTCCAGCGGGGCGCCGAGCGCGTGCACCACCAACGCCTTGATGATGTCGGCATGGCTCACCGCCGCCACCTCGGCATCGGGGAAGCGCCGGGCGAGGCCGGCGAGTGCCCCCACGGCCCGGGTTTGGGCTTGCAGCATGCTCTCCCCGCCCGGGATCGGTGCGGTGCCGCGGAAGGCGTTCCACGCCGCCCAGCCGGGAGCTTCTTGCAGCGCCGCGAGGCTGAGCCCGGTCCAGGCGCCGAAATCGATGTCGGTCAGGCCGGGTTCGGGCAGCACGTCGAGACCATGCCGGGCGGCGATGATCGTGGCGGTCTGCCGCGCGCGTTCGAGCGGGCTGGACAGGATGGCGACCAACGGCAGCAACGCCAGAGATGCCGCCAGCCGGGCCGCCTCCGCCAGCCCGGCGGCGTTCAGGACATATCCGGGCGCCCGGCCGGCGATCACTTGGCCGAGCCCGTCATAGGAGGCGTGGCGAAGGAGGTGGATCGTGGTCACGGGCGGGTTCTCGCGCTACGAGCGGTGCCGCCCGCCGATAACGGCGACGAAGGGCGCGCCGCATCCGCAGGCGCCCTGCGCTCAAATCCAGGCGAAATACAGGGCCAGGGCCGCCGCGAGCAGGATCAGCGTCAGCGCCCCGCTCGGATACCACCCCCATCCGGTGCTGTAAGGCCAGCGCGGCGCCGCGCTGACCACCAGCAGCAGCAGGATCGCGAGCAGGACGGCGGCCACGGCCTACTCGGGTCGGTTAGCGCGAGAGCTTCTCGCGTGCCGCGTCCTTGGCGCCGCCGACGGCGTTCTGCACCTTGCCCTCGGCCTTGTCGGCCTTGCCCTCGGCCTGCGTTTGGGCGTCGCCGGTGACTTTGCCGGCGGTTTCCTTGATCGACCCCTTCACCTGCTTGCCGATGCCCTCGGCCCGATCCTTGTCCACCATGTCGGTCTCCTGTTCTCGTTGCACGCCATGGGGTTAACGCCCCGATTCGGCGTCGGTTCGGGGCGGCGCGCATCGCCGACACGACATTCTGAGTGGACAGGATGATGCGAGAGCCGGTTTTTTGGACGGATGCGACGCGCGCTTCCGCTTGTGCTCGCGCTCCTTGCGAGCGCCACCCCGGCCTTCGCCGCCGCCGTCGAACGTCTGCTGCCGCCGGTAAGCCCGGCTTGCGTATCCTCGCCGTTCGGGCCGCGATCGCTGCCCGGGCATCCGGAGGCGGGGACGTATCACTACGGGATCGATCTGCCGGCCGCGCTGGGCACGCCGATCCGCGCCGCCGCGCCGGGGACGATCCTGCGCATCGAGCGCCGCGGTCCCGGCGGATTGGAGATGCTGGTCCAGCATCCGGGGTTCGTCGGCGTGTATAGTCATTTCGGCAGCGTCGCTCCGGTCTTCGCCGAGGGCGGCAAGTCGGTCGTCGCCGGCGAGAAGCTCGGCGTCGTCGGCCTGACCGGCGTGACCTTCGGCCCGCATCTCTATTTCGGCATGTTCGTGGACGATCGGCCGGTCGATCCGGCGCATTATCTCGATGTGCCTTCCTGCAAGTCGGGCGCGCGGGTGGTCGTCGCCGGACATTCGCTGCTGTCGGCGGACGGCAAGATCCTGCCGACGCGCGGGCTCGACGGCATGATCGCACCCAGCCGCGCCCTTGCCCCGGCGCGCCGCCATGCTCGCAAGGCGCGCTTCTGAGCGCGCGCGGCCACTGGCCTTCATACTCCCGGCGTTGCTAGAATAGGCGGGCGAATTGGCCCGGTCCGGCGCGCTTTGGGGTGATTGCGATGAAGTTCAAGGCCGACCGCGCCTCCCTGCTGAAGGCACTGGCGCATGTGCAGAGCGTGGTCGAGAAGCGCAACACCATCCCGATCCTCGCCAACGTCCTGATCAGCGTGCGCGACGGCGCGCTCAGCCTCACCGCGACCGACATGGAGATCGCCATCGTCGAGAACGTGCCGGCCGGCACGCAGCGCAACGGTGCGTGCACGGCACCGGCGGCGACGCTTTACGACATCGTTCGCAAACTGCCGGACGGCGCCGAGGTGGAGCTGGAACATCCCGGCGGCGAGGCGCAGCTCGCGCTCCGGGCCGGACGCTATCACACCCATCTGGTGGTGCTGCCGACCGAGGACTTCCCGCAGATGACGGCGGGCAGCCTTTCGCATCACTTCGCGCTGTCGGCGCTGCAACTGCGCGGGGTGATCGACCGCACCCGCTTCGCCATCAGCACCGAGGAGACCCGCTATTACCTGAACGGCATCTTCCTCCATGCCGCCGAGACCGAGGGCACGAGCGTGCTGCGCGCGGTGGCGACCGACGGACACCGGCTGGCGCGCGTCGAGGAGCCGCTGCCCGAGGGCGCCGGGGCGATGCCCGGCGTGATCGTGCCGCGCAAGACGGTGAACGAGCTGCGCAAGCTGCTGGACGAGGTGAGCGGCAGCATCGAGGTCGGGCTGTCGGACACGCGCATCCAGTTCCATCTCGACAACGTGCTGCTCACGAGCAAGCTGATCGACGGCACCTTCCCCGAATACGACCGGGTGATCCCGCGCGGCAACGACAAGGTGCTGCGCGTCGGCAAGACCGATTTCTCCGCCGCGGTCGGCCGGGTGGCGGCGATCTCGGCGGAGAAGCAGCGGCCGGTGAAGCTGACGCTCTCGCGCGATCTGCTGGTGCTGTCGGCCTCCAGCCCGGAGTCGGGGATGGCGACCGAGGAGCTCGAACTCAGACCGCGTGCAGTACGAGGCGAGCCCGTTGGAAATCGGATTTCAGGCCCGCTATCTGAACGACATCACCGACCAGATCGCCGACAAGGTGGAGTTCCGCTTCTCCGACGGCGCGGCGCCGACGGTGGTGGTGGACGGCGCCGACGAAAGCGCGCTTTACGTGCTGATGCCGATGCGGGTGTGAGAAGCTCACGCACGCTTCGCGACCCGACCTGGCCCGCAGCGGGGAGGAGTAGCAGGGCTCGGAGCTTGGCGGTCGCCGTGCTGCTGGCTATGTCCGCGCTTCTTCTCCCCCGCCTGATCCTGACCGGATTCCGTAACTACGCCGCGCTGACGTGGCGGCCGGCGGCGCGGCTGAGCGTGCTGTTCGGCGCCAACGGCAGCGGCAAGACCAATCTCCTCGAGGCCGTCTCGCTGCTGGCCCCCGGTCGCGGGTTGCGCGGCGCGCGAATGGCCGATCTGGCCCGCCATGGCGGTGACGGACGCTGGGCGGTGGCCGGCCGGTTCGCGACCCCCGGGGGGCCGCTGGAGGTGGGCACCGGAACGCCCTCGGACGGGCCGGCCGATCGGCGGGTCTTCCGGCTCGATGGCGCGCGCCCGCGTGCGCGTGCCGAGCTCGCCGAGCGGGTCGCCGCCGTCTGGCTCACCCCGCCCATGGATCGGCTGTTCCAGGAAGGCGCCTCGGGGCGGCGACGCTTTCTCGATCGGCTGGTGCTGGCGCTGGAGCCGGCCCATGCGCGTGAGCTGGCCGCGCACGAGACCGCCATGGCCGGCCGTGCCCGGCTGCTGGCGCAGGGCCGGGCGGACGATGCGTGGCTCGCCGGGCTCGAGGACCAGATGGCCCGTCACGCGGTCGCCGTCACGGCGGCGCGGATGGTGTTGGCCGCCCGGCTCGACGCCGCGCTGTCGGCCGCTGTCGTCGCCGGCTTTCCGCCGGCGCGGCTGGCGCTCGATTGCCCGATCGCCGCCCGCCTCGCGAGCGCGCCGGCGGTGGCGGTGGAGGACTGGCTGCGCGCCGCGCTGGGGGCGGCGCGGGCGCGCGATGCCGTCGCCGGCGGCGCCGCGCTCGGCGCGCATCGGTGCGATATGGTGCTGACCGACGACGCGAGCGGCTTGACCGCCGCGCTCGCCAGTACCGGCGAGCAGAAGGCGCTGCTGCTGGGGATCGTGCTCGCCCACGCGGCGCTGATCGCCGAGGCGCGTGGCTTCGCGCCGCTGTTGCTGCTGGACGAGCCGGTGGTGCATCTCGATCCGGCACGCCGGCGCGCGCTGTTCGCCGCCCTCGCCCGGCTGCCGGCGCAGGCATTGCTGACCGGCACCGACGCCGAGCCGTTCCTGCCGCTCGCCGAAGCCGCCGAGGGACTGCGCGCGGGGGATGGTGCGCTGGTGGCGGATGCACGGTTTTCGGCCGCCGAGACGCTGCTTTCCCCTGTCGCCGGGGCCGTGTAGCGGCTATATATCTATAGGACTCGCAAAAAGGTCGAAGCTGCATGTCCGACACCGCCGGTGAGCGGCCCGAATCCGACGCCTACGACGCTTCCTCGATCTCCGTTCTCAAGGGCCTGGAGGCGGTCCGCAAGCGGCCGGGAATGTATATCGGCGACACCGACGACGGCTCGGGCCTGCATCACATGGCCTTCGAGATCGTCGATAACGCCGTCGATGAGGCGCAAGCCGGGTTCGCGACCCGGGTCGAGCTGGTTCTGAACGGCGACGGCAGCGTGGCGGTACGCGACGACGGACGCGGCATTCCGACCGACATCCACGAGGAGGAGGGCGTCTCGGCGGCCGAGGTGGTGCTGACCCGGCTGCATGCGGGCGGCAAGTTCAACCAGAACAGCTACAAGGTCTCGGGCGGGCTGCACGGCGTCGGCGCCGCCGTGGTGAACGCGCTTTCGGAATGGATGGAGGTGCGCATCTGGCGCCACGGCCAGGAGCACTTCATCCGCTTTCGCCACGGCGACGCCGAGGCGCCGCTGACGACCGTCGGCGTTCCGGACGCGCACGCCACCGGCACCGAGGTCGTCTTCAAGCCGAGCCCCGGCACCTTCACCCATATCGAATTCGACTTCGCCATCCTGGAGCGTCGGCTGCGCGAACTGGCGTTTCTCAACTCCGGCCTGACGATCGTGCTGCGCGATGAGCGCCACGCCGAGGTGCGCGAGGCGGTGATGCGCTACGACGGCGGCCTGGTCGCCTTCGTGCAGTGGCTGGACCGCGCCAAGAACCCGCTGTTCACGCCGCCGATCAACCTGCGCGCCGAGGATCAGGCGCAGGGCGTCCGCGTCGAGTTCGCGCTGATCTGGAACGACAGCTACCACGAGACGACGCTCTGCTTCACCAACAACATCCCGCAGCGCGACGGCGGCACGCATCTGGCGGGCTTTCGCGCCGCGCTCACGCGCGTGGTCGGCAAATACGCCGAAGGGATGGGCAAGAAGGACAAGCTGGAGCTGGCCCCCGAGGACATCCGGGAGGGGCTGACGGCGGTGCTTTCGGTGAAAGTTCCGGACCCGAAATTCTCCTCTCAGACCAAGGACAAGCTGGTCAGCTCCGAGGTGCAGCCGGTGGTGCAGGCCGCGGTCGCCGATGCGCTCGCGCATTGGCTGGAGACGCACCCGAAGGAGGCCAGGGGCGTCGTTCAGAAGGTGATGGACGCCGCCACCGCGCGCGAGGCGGCGCGCAAGGCGCGCGAACTGACCCGCAAGAGCCCGGGCGACATCTCGACCTTGCCCGGCAAGCTCGCCGACTGCTCCGAGCGCGATCCTGCGAAATCGGAGATCTTCATCGTCGAGGGCGACTCCGCCGGCGGCTCGGCCAAGCAGGGGCGCGACCGCAAATTCCAGGCGATCCTGCCGCTGCGGGGCAAGATCCTGAACGTCGAGCGGGTGCGGCGGCTGCGGATGATCGAGAGCGAGCAGATCGGCACGCTGATCACCGCGCTTGGAACCGGAATAGCGCGCGACGAGATCGACCGCGACGGCTTCGATCCGGCCAAGCTGCGCTATCACCGCATCATCATCATGACCGACGCCGACGTGGACGGCAGCCATATCCGCACGCTGCTCCTCACGTTCTTCTTCCGCCAGATGCCGGAGCTGATCGAGCGCGGGCATTTGTTCATCGCCCAGCCGCCGCTCTATCGCGCCAAGCGCGGCAATGACGAGCGCTATCTCAAGGACGATCGTGCGCTCGATGATTTCCTGCTCGCCAAGGCGCTGGAGTCGGCCCGGTTGACCTATGCCGACGGCCGCACGATGGCGGGCGATGCATTGCGCGCCGAGGCGCTGTGGCTGCGCGAGGCGCAAGCACGCATCGGCGGCCTGACGGCGGCGGCGCCGGCGGCGGTGATCGAGCAGGCGGCGATCGCCGGTGCGCTCACCCCCGATCCGGCGCGGGCGGCGGCGGCGGCGCAAATTCTGGCCGGGCGGCTCGATGCGGTCTCGGCGCCCACCGAGCGCGGCTGGGTGGTGTCGGCCGACGGCACCGGGCTTACGATGGGCCGGGTGGTGCGCGGCGTCACCGAGAAGCGCACGCTCGACCTCGCGGCGCTGCGCAGTGCCGAGGCGCGCTGGCTCGCCGAGCGGACCGCGGCGCTGACCGAGCGGTTCGCGACGCCGGCGCGGCTGCAACTCGACAAGCAGGAGGTGACGGTCGCCGGCCCGGCGAGCGCCTATCAGCGCATCCTCGCGCACGCGCGGCGCGGCCTGACGATCCAGCGCTTCAAGGGCCTGGGCGAGATGAACCCCGACCAGCTCTGGCACACCACGCTCGACCCGGCGACGCGGACCCTGCTGCAAGTCAAGGTGGGCGACGCCGAGGACGCCGCGCAGGTGTTCAGCACGCTGATGGGCGATGTGGTCGAGCCGCGCCGCGAATTCATCGTCGGCAACGCGCTCAGGGTGGCGAATTTGGATGTGTGAGGCTGATGCCTCCTGTAGCCGAGGAAAGGAGAGGGGAGCCGGAGCAACCTGCTCCGATTGCACCCGCGGCTCCTCCAACACCAAAGCCCAAAATCAGGCAGGCTGATCCGCCGCGGCCGATCCCGGCAGCACCGGCCGCTACACCCCCGTTGTTCATCATGGAGACGAAGGACGGGCGGCGCGGTGCGTTGATCACGGAGCGGCGGGCGCAGGCACCAGGAAACGTGCTGCTGGACGTGGAGGGTGGCGCGGTTACCGAGGTCGCTTTCGCAGGGCTTCGCCCAGTCGAGGTGGTCTGACGCGGCGGGAGCGGCGTGGGCTTCTCCCGCGCCGCTCCCCAGCCGTGCCGATGCAAGTGAGCTGACAATGCGAGACGAAGAGTTGACCGAACTGCGGGAGCGCGTGGATTGCCGCGTGGTTCTGGAGCATGCGGGATGGGAACTGGACGTCCGGGACAGCACGCGAGGTGCCGCAAAGTATCGACACGGCGCGGGTCGGATCGTGATAGGTGACTCAGGAAGGGCGCGGCTGGTTCGACCCGATCACCGGGGGCAGGGGAGATGTTCTCGCTCTGGCCCAGCGTGTGTGGGGTGGCACGATCGGCCATGCGCGGAAGCATCTTCGGCCTCTAGCCGGGCTTGCGCTTCGTCTGCCGAGCGCCGGGGAGGGGAGGGGAGACGCGTCGTTCGACGCAAAGGCAAGATGGCAGCAGGCACCCCCGTGCGCCGGGGATCGCAGACGTGGCGATATCTGACTCGGGAACGCGGGCTGCCCCCAGCGACGGTTGAGCGCGCGATCACAGCCGATCTTCTGCGGGAGGGCGTATACGGCACGGTTTGGGCGATGCACGTGGACAGTGCCGGCGCCGTCAGCGGGTGGGAGATGCGCGGGCCAAACTACAAGGGCTTTTCCAAGGGCGGACATAAAGCATTGTTTCGCGTCGGCCCCGGCGCCGCAATTCGGCTGGCGGTGACGGAGAGCGCGATAGACGCGCTCAGCCTTGCTGCAATTGAAGGGTGGCCGGCGGGAACGCTCTACGTATCCACCGGCGGCGGCTGGGGTCTGCGGGCCGACGCCGCGATGCGAGCGCTCCTGCTCCCCTTGGGCGAGCTTGTAGGGGCAACCGACCAGGGCGCAGGAGGCGAGAGATTGGCCGAGCGCCTTGCTGCCACCGCGGCGTCGAGCGGCGTGCGATTTGCTCGCCTCCGCCCCCGTGCGAAGGACTGGAACGACCAGCTTCGCGGCTGACTCTGCTCTTGCACAGTGCAAGAGCGAGGGGCGCCCCAAACGCCCGTTTTCCTTCCCTCTTGCCCCTTCCTTTCTATTCGGACCGCGCGAGGATTAGCGACCGTGGTCTAGGGCGGGATATGTTCGACGATAGCATTGTTTAACAGGGGTCGGACATGACGGGGCGGAACGGACAGGCGATGATCGGCACCTACGTCCCAGCCGAGTTGGCGGGGCGCTTCAAGGCTTGGGCGCGTGGTACCCGAAGGGGGGGCATCAGCCGCCTTGCGTCGGCTGATTTCCGAGGCGGTTGATGGGCACGGACCGGAGCCCCCTTTGGGTGCCTCTGGGTATCAGGTCATGGTGCGGTTGAAGGATGGCGAGCGGCTGGCCCTGCTACGGGCCGCGAAAGCACGTTCGACGACGCCAGCAAATTGGCTGCGGTCCCTTGCCATCGTCCACCTCGGACGGCGGCCGCAGTGGAATGAACTGGAGGCCAATGCGCTCCGGCAGATAGGCCAGGAGCTGCGCCGCATTGGAAACAACGTGAACCAGGTCGCGCGGGCGCTGAATGTCGCGGCGCACACGGGTGAGTATCCGCCGTACCAGGGTCAGGCCGCGGCGGAGGCGGGTGACGAGGTGCGGGCGGAGATGCGTCGGCTCATGGCGATCTATACTGGCAACTTCGATTATTGGGGCCTGCCGGACGCGGAGCGTCCGACGGCGGCCCCCGGAGCGTTCGACAATGAGCAGGAACGGGAGAGGCAGGCCAAGGCAAGGCGCCGGCTTCGCCCCAGGCGGCGGATCGCAGAGACTATGGCGGCGCGATGGGACAGGGAGAGCGATTATTGAGGACTTGCACAGTGCAAGACCGGGTGGCCTCGATCGCTGTCAGCTACCGCATGGCGGGATAGCGCCGGTCGATTTCTGCCTGTTCCCAGAAAACCGCGATGATCACCGGCGGGACAGTCTGCTGATAGGCAATCCAGTAGATGCCTTCCTTGAGCCAGGCCCTGCCAGGGCGGGCGAGGTCTCGATAGGTAGCCGGAAACGCTCGGGGACGAACTGGCCCCCTCGCGATTGCAGCCTCCACCCGCGCCAGGGCGGCATCAAGGTTACGGATGGCTTCGGGGCGGCGTATCCTGCGGTAGTGGGCGATCAGGTCACGGACCTGACGGCGAGCCTCCGGCGTGTAGTCGGTCAACGGCCGGGTAAATGCGGGGGCGTTGACTCGTCTGGTTCTGCCAACTCGGCTTCCAGTTCGGCCAGGGCTTGGCGCAACTCGTCATGCACAGCCTGACTGGGCACCAGCTCGCCACGGGCAAGCTCGGCTTCGCTACGGGCGAGAGCTTCCCTCCAACGGTCTGGAGCGTTGATGTGGCCCTGATCCATCGACCTATCTTGGGCTGTCCCCGCCGCGATTTCCAGCCGTTTCCGTGCAACAGCAGCAGAGCGACGGCGGACGCAGGTCAAAGGCGCTGCACGTCTTCGGCGGCTGCATCAGGTCACTGATGCTCTTCCAGGATGCCCGGCATCCGGTCGTGCACCATCGTCCGGATGCCACCCTTGCGTGCCGATCCTGGTTTCACCGTAGTCTTCCAAGAAATTTTCGTGACCCCACTCATCGTTGTTGCGGTCGCGGAGCTCACATGCGTAGGCTGCGAATCAATCAGAAGAGTTCAATCGCAAGGGAGGTTACAATGGGTCGCACTGTCATCCGTGGCTTCCGCACGTGGTCTGGGTTTGGGGCCGCAGGGCTAGCGCTGGTTGCCTCGGTTTCGCACTTGCTGGCAGTCCAAGCCGACAGGTCACTGAGTTCGCCGTTGATACCAACTGGGCGGAACAATACTCTCTCAATCGTAAATCTGAAATCTCAATCAGAGATAAGTCAGATCAAAGTTGGTCCAAAGCCATACGATGTTAAAGCCGATGACTCGGGCGGTTTATATATGCCAGTCTATCCGGCGGTAATGAAATCTCTGTAGTTGATTTTCAGGCTAATCTGGAGGCCTACAGGATAAGAGTCGGTGAAAGCCCCCGTGATTTTGTGTTCACGCCCGATTTCTCCCCGAACTCATCAGTGGCGAACGCGGGTAGCAATTCGATATCAGTCGTGGATGTCGGGAACAAGAAAGAGTTATTCCAAGTCCAGGTCGGGCTTGTTCCCTATGGGGTTGGCCTGGCCGCCGACGGGCGCATTGCGATTGTTTCCAATTGGGCAGAAGGCACGGTCTCGTTTGTCGATTTTGGAAGCAAGAAAGGAAGTAGGACGGATTTCCGTTGGCCACCTGCCATACACGATTGCGGTGTCGCCGGCCAAGGATGTTGCCTACACGGCTGCCTTCGGCGACGACAAGGTGGTTGTGCTAGACTTGCGGACGCATTCGGTACCGAGGGAAATCCCCGTTGGAAAGTCTCCGTGGGGGCTAGCAGTCGATAGCTCCGGCTCGCATGTTGCGGTAGCCAACTTCTACTCTGGTTCCATCTCGGTAATTAAAGTTGGTGATCCGCGTGCAGCCGACGGATTCTCGGTCGAAACCTATGAGCTGCGTGGCGCGAAACCGGGGGATCATATCACTTCGTCACCGACGGCTCGAAAGCCCACTGACGGTATGCAGACAGCGATGATAGGCGGCGTTGAACGGGCAAAGCATGTGGAACATCGCCGACAACGGCACTGTTCTGTTCACAGATTTTGAGCAACACCGTCAATACGCTCGATCTCAATACGGGAACACTTCTCGGGTCCGTGCCATTGGCCACGCCCCATACGGGATTGACTTCCTTCCGCAGGAGCTGCGCAAGTCCGCGGCGAGGTGAGAGCTAGGCGTAATGGGCTCAACTCCCTTCAGTCACTGATTTCTGATTGGAATTTCTGTCGCTGCTACAGTGGACTATCCTCAGTCGGCAAGCAGCGACAGATACTTTGGCGAGCCCGCTTTCGGAGTGAACGCACACGGATGGGCTGACTTCCGGACGGGACTCTTGCAGTTCGCGAGAGGATCGGGGGCTGGCCGATGGCCAGGGACCCCGGTTTAACGAGCGGAGCTGCTTGGCATGCCCCGCTATTCCCATGCCTGGGGGAAGCGGAATGACGACGGATACTTTCGTCTTTGTCTCCGCTGACGTGCAGGACGGCACAGGCGGTCACAGCTTGCAACGGCTCGAGCGGGATCACGATGGCAGAACTGTGCGATTGAAATGCGCGCAGGGGCAAAGCGGCGGGCGCCTGCGCTGTTTGGCCTTGGTTTGCTCGAAACGGTTACAGATCGAGGAGCTACGGCAGCAGCCGGCGGGTCCGGACCGTATCGCCGGGAAAATCCAGAGGTTGGATCATCGGTCGGACGATTCGGTCGAAGGCTCGGGTCGCCTCGCTTCGGACGTTCATCGAAGACGCTCTAAAGGTCGAGATCGGCCTTAACCTTTAGCTCCCCTGGCAACCGAGACACAATGTCACCGGCGCAGGCAGTTGATGCTATAGCGTACTTAGTTGCGGAATTCTGGCCCCACCGCCGTCGCGGCCCCGGGGACGCATTCGCGAAGAGGGCTCAGTTATTTACCTCTGTGGGGGTGTGCGCAATGTCATCGCGCTCCGTTCATACCTCTAAAATAACGTTGGTTTGGCCACTATGCGGACCTTCTTTTGCACGACATGGGAAATGATTTCGCGGACGGAATTGCTGAGGGTGATGTTAGGCTCTCAGAATACGGAAACCCTCATTGTGGGGTTTGGTCTCCTCAGTTCACCATATCTGTCACGATGGCCGCGCGCACTCTCTCGAGAGAGCTCTGGAAGGCGCGCGGAGGGCGAGCAAAGCCGGCTATGGACCGTTGAATGCCCTCACGTCGAAAGCATCGAAAATAATTCGTTTCTGAGCGCTGTAACTCGCCGACTGGTCACAGGGAAGGAGGATAGGATGCTACAAACTATCAAACTTGATAACTACTCTATCGGCCTTTCGCTGGCAATGAGGTTCGTACGTCCGATACCAGAAGCCACCCGAACTCCGAGGCTGATTGGTTTCTGCCAAACGACGTTCTTCACGATCAAGAGGATCCGTACGAAAAAGAGGCGCCGGGTAGCCAAGGAGCAATTAGGCTTGACATGAACGCCCTCGAGCTATTCGACGTGGACTTATTCGTCGGTAACGATAATTCGTGGCACCTAGCGCTCCATTTCCGTGCAGATATTCCTACAAGAGCGCGGTGAGCCTAGGGCATGGTGTAACCGATTTGTCCTGGCACCATGTAGGCAGTATCCGGCCCCAGACGAAATTGCACACAAGGGTGGGTACAATGGGATTATGCAGCGCGCCCATCGCCATTGAGCAGCACACGTAACCGCAGGCACCGGATGTTCGTATGGCCAGCCACTCATTTCAGGGTGGCGCTTGCTTCACCTCCCCCGGGCTTCTCCTCACGCGGCTTCTCGCCCCACTTGATCCACCGCCCCGACGGGGGCCACAATTTGCTTCGGCCGATACCGGTGCCGATCGCGCAAAGTCGCGGCGGGAGGGAGAGCGAAATGCATATGCGAATTGTTTGGGGCAAATTCTCCCCGGCCAGTGGGACGGTTTCGAGTTCCGTGGACAAACCGCAATGGCCGAGCGCGGAACGGTATCCGGACTGCGGTCGCAATGGCTTGTCCGCGACCAGAACGACCGCGACGCCGGCTATTCGGTCTCGCTCTGGGACACCGAGAGGCGATGCGGAATTTCTGGGACAGTCCGCAACGCAAGCAAACCACATCCGCTCTGAATTATTCTTCGTCAACCAGTTCACCATCACCAACTGCGACGTCCGAGTGGAGCTGACCGGCACCTGAACGGGGCCGCTCGTCTAGGGACCAGTCCAGAGCGCGTTCGGGTCTGATTATCGAGGACTCGTCCTTGCGAGCGCAGAGAAGCCACCGTGCCCTCTGCGCTGTCCCGAATACCCCGGCAAAGTTGAGCCCCGTTCCTCCTCGAAGCCGCTACTGGCTCTCTCACATCGTCGTGTGCTGCTTCTAGCCGACGAAAGATGGTAACAACTCGAAATCTGTGGTTTGTCTTTTTACCATCCCTATCACCGCATCGATAGCAAAGGCGTCCTTCCGATACATCGGGAGCACCTGATCAAGCCAAACAATGTGTGTTCCGGTGGTAACCGCTTCAGCGCTCTCAGGACGCTGTCCGCTTAATCATCGTCGTTCGATAGCGATCAGCGTCCTCCACGCTGTGGGGAGGGTCGGCCAAAATGAGATCGTAGCTTTCCAGCGGCACCCGACTTAAGGTTTGCGCGTCATCTACATAACTTGGACGTAGGTCCGGGTTCATGTCCACGCTCTCGCCAGGGAGTGCCGCCAGGTCCACCATTCCACTGAAAAGGTGCAGCACCCGTCGTTTCTCAGGAAATAGGGCGCGAATGCGTCGCAGATAGCCTGCCGGATAACCTCCATAGTCACGCCGATTTCACTCGATAGTCGTTGCCCATGATCCAGGTTCCGACCACTCGCCCGCTTCCGCCACGAACAGGCTCTTGGGAAAGCCAGTCTCGCAAACGTCAGTTGTTGATCCTCCTTCCCAGAGCATCACTTAAACGCCTGCCCTAACCGACGAAGGGAAGTTGCCGAAACGTCTCTCTAGGGGGGGTTACCAGTCCAAATTATTAGACGAAGACAGACTTGTGGATTTGGCTTTGAACAGCGACGAGATTGCCGAAGTAGACGAGCAGGACCCAGCTACCGTCAAAGACGAAGGCTTTGAGTGCTTCATCATTCAGCTCGAAAACCGAATCGATCGGACGAGCGGGGGGATGATGCTTAACCGGCATACCTTCAGCGCATACAAGACTCACGCCTTCAAATATGGGAACGGAGGTTGGCAGGCTGTTTGACCAGGGCCTTGAGCCGCCACCTTGGTCCGAGCCTTGACCGGGGGAGCCACAGTAGATTGTCCAAGTTCGATCAGACACCGACGGTTCCAGCAACACACAACCGTCCGTGACCTCATACTCTACCGAAGGCTGCCAGAAGACATCGAACCGCCGAGCGTCAAACGAATGTTGCGGCGGAACCGGGAGCCGCTACCTGGCGGGAATCCGAAGTATGTTGGCTGGGGGACCTGGATTCGAACCAAGGCTGCCCGGGTCAGAGCCGGGAGTTCTACCGCTTAACTATCCCCCAGTCGGCGGCCGCGGTATCTAGCACCCGCAGCGTCCGCGGCCAAGAGGAGCGCGATGGTTGCCTTCCAGCCCGCCCGGTGACGGTGCCGGCGGTGAGCGGGTGTATGCGATCGGCGATGTGCACGGCCAGCGCGTCCTGCTCGCCCTCCATTACGCCATCGCCGCCGACATTCGCGCCCGTCCGCCGCCGGCGCGGTGACGCTGGTCCGTCTCGGCGACTTCATCGATCGCGGGCCGGATCGGCCGGCGTGCTCGCGCTGATCGCCGAGCCGCCGCCGCATGGCGTCGCGGCGGTAGTCGATCTCATGGGCAATCATGAGGCGATGATGCTGGCCGCGCTCGACCAGGCGCCGCGCGGCGCGGCTGTGGCTGCTCAACGGCGGCGAGGCGACGCTGCGCAGCTTCGGTCTGCACGACATCAACGATCCGGCCGCCTGGACCGCCGGCGTGCCGGCGGGCCGGGTCGCTTTCCTGCGCGGGCTGCGGCTGCTGCACCGCCTCGGCGGCTATGTGTTCGTCCATGCCGGACTGCGCCCCGGCGTGGCGCTGGCGGCGCAGGTGCCCGAGGACATGCTGTGGATTCGCGAGCCGTTCCTGTCGGCGACCTCGCCGCTGGAGGCGGTGGTGGTGCATGGTCACACCATCGAACCCGTGCCGGTGGTGCGGCGGCACCGCATCGGCATCGATACCGGCGCCGGTGTCGGCGGAGAACTGACCTGCGCGGTGCTGGAGGCCGACCGATCGGCTTCATATCGGTTTTACGGTCAAGCCGCGTTGAAAGCCCGAAGCCTGTTGCTCGGCCGACCCGGATGACCCGCGCACAATCTCCGATCTCGCCGAGGCCGTCGGTCGGCTGGCCCGCGCGAGCGCCCTGGTGATCGGCCATGATGCTCGATCGCTACGTGCATGGCGAAGTCGAGCGGATGAGCCGGAGGCGCCGGTGCCGATTCTGCGCGAAGCGCGCGAGATCGCCCAGCCCGGCGGGGCCGGCAAGTGGTCCGCAACCTGACCGCGCTCGGCGCCGCCGTCGCCTTCATCGCCGTGGTCGGCGACGACCAGGCTGGCTCCGACCTCACCGGGCTGATCGGCGGGCAACCCAATGTCGAGCCCTGGCTGTTGGTGGAGGGCGGGCGGACGACCACCGTCAAGACCCGTTACATCGCCGCCGGCCAGCAACTGCTGCGCGCCGACCGCGAGCAGGTGGAGCCGATCGACGCGCGGCTGGCCGAGCGCATTCTGCGCATCGCGCGCGACGCCATGGCGGCGACCTCGGTCAGCGTGCTGTCGGACTATCGCAAGGGCGTGCTCACCGGCGGGCTGGCGCCGCAGCTGGTGGCGGCGGCGCGCGCCGCCGGGCGGCGGGTCATCGTCGATCCCAAGGGCGCCGATCTGGCGCCCTATGCGGGCGCCGATCTGATCATGCCGATCGCGCCGAGCTGGCCGAGGCGACCGGCTTGCCGACCGCGACCGAGGCGGCGATCGGCGATGCCGCGGCCAGTTTGCGCGCCCGCTACCGGTTCGGCGCCGTGCTGGTGACGCGCGACGCCGACGGCATGACGCTGGTCTGCGAGGAGGGCGCGCTGCATCTGCCGGCCGAACCCGGCTGCGTGCTCGACACCGCCGGCGCCGGCGACACCGTCGCCGCCACGCTGGCCTGCGCGCTGGCGGTCGGCCTAGAGCTGCCGATCGCCGCGCGGCTCGGCAATCTCGCCGCCGGGGTCGTCATCGGCAAACCCGCGACCTCGGTCGCGCGGCGGACGAGCTGCCGCAAGCCCTGGCCGCCCGGGTCGGCTGAGCCCCGTCAGCGCGGCTCCAGCTGCGGGTGCGGACCGTCCAGGAGACGATATTGCGCGAGCAGATGCGCGCGGATGGCGCGGCGCATGATCTTGCCTTGCGGGTTGCGCGGCAGCTCCGCCATCCGCAGCAGGGCGCGCGGATGCTTGTGGCGGGCAATCGCGGCGAGTGCGCGCGGGCGCGATCCGGCCATGCCGGATCGGCGGTCTCGGCGACGGCGACGATCACCTCGCCCCAGTATTCCGACGGCAGGGTGGTCACGGCGACCGCGGCATCCCGGCGTGCCGGCCAGAATGCGCTCGATCTCGTCGGATGGATCTTGTAGCCGCCGGACTTGATGACATCGGCGAGCCGCCGGTCAGGTGCAGGCGGCCGCGCCCATCGATCCGCCCGGTGTCGCCGGTGGCGTGGAATCCGTCGGCGGGCAGCGGGTGAAAACCGTCGGGGTCGATATGGCCGCACGCCATGTGCCGCCCGCGCAGGAACACCTCCGCATCGCGATCTCCACCTCGACCCGGCTCCCGGCCAGCCGACGCAGACGCCCTCGCCGGGATCGAATTCGCGGTAATAGTCGTCCACCGCCGGCGCCGGCAGCAACGTGATCGGGTTGTTGATCTCGCTTTTGCCGTAGGTCACGCGCACGACCGGGCCGAAGATCGCTCGCGCCCGTTCGTAAACCGCCGGCAGCAGGGCGCGGTGCCGCAGAAGATGGTGCGGATGCGGTCGAACCGCCGCCCGGCGAAGGCGGCGCAGAGTTTCGCGAGCACGGTGGGTGGGGCGAAGACGTGGTCAACCGCGCCGATCATCCGCTCCACCTGCGGCAGCGCGACGCCGTCGAGCAGCACGATGCCGCCACCCTGGTCGTGAAAGGCCTGCGCGAGCAGGCCGGCGCCGTGGATGAACGGGGTCATCAGCAGGACGCGGCTGCCGGGCCCGGGCATCGGATCGAAATGTGCGCGCTGCACACGTTGCCGATCCAGCGCGCCGCGTGCGTGGTGACGATCGCCTTCGGACTTCCGGTGGTGCCGGAGGTGAAGGAGATGCGCCCCCAAGCCTCGCCCGGCACCGCCGGCAGCGCCGCCGGATCGGCGGGATGATCGGAAACCTCCTCGATCGCCAGCACGTCCCGCCCGAGGGCCCGGAACCCATCCGCCTCGGCCTCAGATGCGATCACCAGCCCGGCGCCGGCGAGGTCGAGACAGTGCCGCCGCTCGGCCTGGTGTAGCTCGGGCTGAGCGCCGTCTCGGCGACGCCCGCGAGACGCATCCCCATTCCCACCCAAACCGCCGGGATGGCGTTGCGCAAGCAGGAGGCAACCGGCGTGCCCGGTGCGCGGCCGACCTCGCGCAGCATCGTCGCCAGCCGCGCCGCCCGCCCCGCGAGCGCGGCGAGCGTGATCGCCCCGTGTCCGTCATGCACCGCCTCGACATCGCCGAACCGGGCGACGACGGCGGCGAGGTCGGCGCCCCAAGGGACCGCCTGCACTACTCCTCGGCGGCGACCGGGTTGCGCAGCACGCCGATGCCCGAGACCTCCACCTCCACGGTATCGCCCGGCTTCATCCACAGCGGCGGCGTGCGATAGGCGCCGACGCCGCCGGTGGTGCCGGTCACGATCACGTCGCCCGGCACCAGCTCGGTGAAGGTCGAGCAGTACTCGATCAGCGTCGGCACATCGAAGCAGAATCGTCGATGGTCGCCCGCTGCACCTCCTCGCCGTTGAGGCGCGTAAGCAGCGTCTGGCGGGTGATGTCGCCCACCTCGTCCGGTGTGACGATCCACGGCCCGAAGGCACCGGAGCGCCAGAAATTCTTGCCCGGCGTGAACTGCGCCGTGTGGCGCTGGAACTCGCGCACGCTGCCTTCATTGTAGCAGGAGAAACCGGCGACCATCTCCATCGCCCGCGACCGTGGCACATGCCGGCAGCGCCGCCCGATCACCACCGCCATCTCGCCCTCATAGTCGAAGGTCTCGGACGCCTTCGGGCGGATGACCGGCTCGCCGTTGCCGACCTGGCTGGACGGCGTGCGGGTGAAGATGATCGGCTTCTTCGGCGGCTCGCGCCCGCCCTCCTTGATGTGGCTCACATAGTTCAGCCCGACACAGAAGATCTTGTCCGGATCGGGGATCGGCGGCAGAAAGCGGATTTCCGAAAGCCGATGATCGACGGGCGCCGCCGCCAGCTCGCGCAACGATGCCGTGGCCCAGAGCGCGTGCTTGAGAGAGGGCGCCAGATGGCCGAGATCGATCACACCCTCAGGTTTGGCGATGCCCCAGGACGGCATTCCGTCCGGACGGCGGAAACTCAAGAGCTTCATGGCGATCCTCGCTGCAACCAAGCCTCGATACGTCCGCAAGGTCGGCGCGGCAAGCGAGCGCTCTGGCCCCGAGCCGTCTCCGAGGCTAGGCTTGCCGAAAGCGGGAGGCGACAATGACGAGCACCGGATACGGCGACTATATCTACGAACCGATCGAGAACTGGGCCAAGCCGCCGCCCGGCTGGAGCTTCAAGGAGATCGGCTCGGTCGGCGTCGATCGCGACGACAACGTCTATGTCTTCAATCGCGGCGAGCACCCGATGATGGTGTTCGATCGCGAGGGTAATTTCCTGCGCAGTTGGGGCGAGGGGCTGTTTCCCCGCGCGCACGGCCTGCACATGGCCCCCGACGACACGCTGTGGCTCACCGATGACGGCGACCATTCGGTTCGCCAATGCACGCGCGACGGCAAGGTGCTGCTCACTCTCGGCATCCCCGGCAAGCCGGCTCTCTATATGAGCGGCGAGCCGTTCCATCGCTGCACCCACACCGCGCTCGGCCCCGACGGCGCGGTATTCGTCTCCGACGGCTACGGCAACGCGCGGGTGCATAAATTCGACCCCCGGGGGCGGCTGCTGCTGTCCTGGGGCGAACCCGGCACCGATCCCGGCCAGTTCAACATCGTCCACAACATCACCTGCGATGCCGACGGCTTCGTCTATGTCGCCGACCGCGAGAACCATCGGGTCCAGGTGTTCGACCAGAACGGCAACTATCAGGCGCAATGGAACAACCTGCACCGCCCGTGCGGGCTGTTCATGCCGCCGGGACGATGCCCCGTGTGCTATATCGGCGAGCTGGGGCCGACGATGGCGGTCAATCGCGACATTCCCAATCTCGGGCCGCGCGTAACCATCGTCGATCACACGGGCAAGCGGATCGGGCGCATCGGCGGCCTCAAGGCCGGGCTCGGCCTCTCCGAATTCATGGCCCCGCACGGGCTCGCCGTCGACTCGCGCGGCGATCTCTATGTGGGCGAGGTGTCGTGGACCAATTGGCCGCAGACCTTCCCCGACCGCCCGCGCCCGGCGGATTTGCGGAGCTTGCAGAAGTTTCGGCGGGTGCGGTGAGGCGCGAAAGAGCCCTGAGCCCGCCCTAAGCCTCGCACCCCTCCGCGCGCAGCAGATCGATCACCGCCGCCTCGGGCACGTCGCGGGCGGTGAAGGCGTGGCCGATGCCGCGCGCCAGCACGAAGGTCATCGCCCCGTCGCGCACCTTCTTGTCGCGGCGCATATGTCCGAGCAGGGCGGCGGCGGAGAAGCGGCGGTTGAGCGTCCGCAGGTCGGCCGACAAGCCCACCGAGGCGAGGTGCGCGGCGACGCGCGCGGCGTCGGCGTCGGTGCCGTATCCGAGGTTAGCGGACAGGCGGAACGCGAGTCCGAGACCGATCGCGACCGCCTCCCCGTGCAGCAGCCCGCCCGTGTAGCCGACCGCCGCCTCCAGCGCGTGGCCGAACGTGTGTCCCAGATTGAGCAGCGCGCGGCCGTCATTCGGCTGCTCCTCGCGTTCGTCGGCCCCCACCACCTCGGCTTTGAAGGCGCAGGCGCGCAGCACCGCCTCGGCCTGCGCCTCGCGCTCGCCGCGCAGCACCGCCGGGCCGTGGCTCTCGCACCAGGCGAACAAGCCGGGATCGCCGATCAGCCCCGCCTTGACGATCTCGGCATAGCCCGCGCGCAGCTCGCGGCCCGGCAGCGTCGCCAAGGTTGCGGTGTCGGCGAGCACGGCGCGCGGCTGGTGAAAGGCGCCGAGCAGGTTCTTGCCGTGCGCGGTGTTCACCCCGGTCTTGCCGCCGACCGACGAATCGACCTGGGCCAGCAGGGTAGTGGGGATTTGCACGAACGGCAGGCCGCGCAGCGTCGCCGCGGCGGCGAAGCCGGCCAGATCGCCCACCACGCCACCGCCGAGCGCGATCACCGTGGTGCGCCGCTCCACCCCCGCGGCGAGCAGCTCGCCCGCGATGCGCGCCCAGGTCTCGACGGTCTTGCTCGCCTCGCCCGCCGCCACCACGACATGCCGGGCGGCGATTGCGGTCGCGGCAAGCCCGGCGAGCAGCGCCGGCAAGTGCAGGCGCGCCACCACCGCATCGGTGATGACCACCGCGCGCGGCTGCGGCAGCACCGGCGCCAGCAGCGCCCCGGCGCGCCCCAGCAGCCCGTCGCCGATCACCACCTCGTAGCGCGTGCTGGCGAGTTGCACCGCGAGCCGGCGCGGCGCCCGCCAGCCGAGCACCGCATCGGCCACCATCGACGTGGTGCTCTCAACGCTCTGGTCGGCGCAATCGACGATCACGTCGGCTTCGGCGTAGATCGGCTGACGTTCGCTCAGCAGCCGCTCAAGAACACTCGTCGCATTGCCGTCGGCGAGCAGCGGGCGATGGTCGCGCCCGGCGACGCGGCGCGTGAGCACCGGCACCGGGCAGCGGAGCCAGACGGAGAGCGCGCTCGCACGCACGGCGGCGCGGGTCTCGGGGTCGATGAAGGCGCCGCCGCCGAAGGCGAGCACCATCGGCGGGCCGGCGAGCAATCGCCGGATGACGCGTCGCTCGCCGTCGCGGAACGCCTGCTCGCCGTAGCGGGCGAACAACTCGGGAATGGTGCAGCCGGCGGCCAGTTCGATCTCGGCGTCGGCGTCGCGGAACGGCAGATTGAGCCGCATCGCGAGCCGTCGCCCGATCGAGGTTTTGCCGGCGCCCATCAGGCCGACCAGCACGATCGTACGGGCGGAGCCGGCCGACGGCTCGCCCGCGGCGATTTTGCTTGTCATGAGACCGAACGGTAGCACACATTCCGCGGCACCGGCCAAGCGGCCGAGTCGTGCCGCCGCGCCGTGTCGAAGGGTGGGAAATGGCCCGGGTCTTCCTGATCGTGCTCGCCGGCGGACTGGCCTTGCTGGCCGGCGGCGTGGTTTATCTGGGCGCCTTTCCGCCCGTCCCGACCTCGCATCAGGTCGAACGCACGCTGCCGAACGACGGCTTCCACGTCCGCTGATCGTGGAGCGCCATCTGGAGGCGTTCCTGGAGATGCTGGCCGCCGAGCGCGGCGCCGCCCGCAACACCCTGCTCGCCTACCGCGCCGATCTTGAGGATTTGGCGGCGTTCGCGGCAAGCCGCACCCGCACGCTCGCCGGCGCCGATGCCGACACGTTGCTGGCCTACCCGGAGGCGATGCGCGCGGCCGGGCTGTCGGCGCGCACCGCCGCGCGGCGGCTTTCGGCGGTTCGGCACTTCTTCCGCTTCCTGCTGCGCGAGGGCGTGCGCGCCGACGATCCGACCGCGCTGCTCGATTTACCGAAGCTCGGCAGGCGGTTGCCGAAATATCTGACCGAGGCGGAGATCGAAGAGGCTGCTGGCCGCCGCGGGCGAGATGGCGCGGGCGGCGCTGGAGATGCTGTACGCGACCGGGCTCAGGGTGAGCGAAGTGCTCACCTTGCGCACCGCCGACCTCGCCCGCGAGGTGGTGCTGGTGCGCGGCAAGGGCGGGCGGGAGCGCATGGTGCCGCTGTCGGAGCCGGCGCGCGCGGCGGCGGCGGCGATGCTGGCGACGCGCCGGCAGCCCTCCGAGTGGCTGTTCCCCGGGCGCGACCCGCGCCGCGCGATGACGCGCCAGGGCTTCGCGCTACGGCTGAAGCAGGCGGCGATCCGCGCCGGCATCGATCCCGAGCGCATCTCGCCGCACGTCCTGCGCCACTCCTTCGCCTCGCACCTGCTGGCGCACGGCGCCGATCTGCGCAGCATTCAGATGCTGCTCGGCCATGCCGATCTCGCGACCACCGAAATCTACACCCATGTCGAACCCGAACGCCTGCACGCGGCGATCACACGTCACCCGCTGGCGAGCCCCAAGCGTTCGCGAAACGCCTCGTCGCGAAGCGAGAACTCCCGCCCCGCCAAATCATCCGCCGCCGGCGTGCAGAGATAGACGATGGCGCGCGCCGGGTGTGCCGGGGGCGTCAGTTGCGCGCGCGGTATGCGGCTGATCGGGTTGATGCCGGAGGCGCGGATTTGCACCTGCATGTCGGTGTCGGTGGTCCCCGGCTGGAAACCGAAGACGCGGATGCCGTCGCCGCCCGCTTCGAGCGCGATCGCCCGGGTCAGCATCGCGAGCCCCGCCTTGCCGGCGCAATAGGCGCTCCAGCCCTCCAACGGATGCAGCGCGGCGCCGGAGGAGAGGTTGACGATGGTGCCCCGCCCGGCGGCGATCATCGCCGGCAGCACGGCTCGGATCGCGTGGAAGGCGCCGGTAAGGTTTACCTGAACGGCGCGCGCCCATGCCGCCGGATCGGCCTCGGCGAGGCGCGCGATGGGATCGATGACGCCGGCGTTGTTGACGAGGATGCTCGGCGCACCGAGGCGCCGGCTCGTCTCCGCCAGCATTGCCTGCACCGAAGCCCAGTCGGCGACATCGCAGGCGGCCGCATCCGCCCGCCCGCCATTCTCGGCGATCGAGCGCGCAATCGCGGCGGCAGCCGCGCCGTCACGCGCGGCGAGCATGACCGCCGCGCCGGCTTGCGCGAGCGCCCGTGCCGCCGCTTCGCCGATGCCGCGACTGGCACCGGTGACGAGCGCGATTTCGCCCCTGAGTTCCGCCATTGCCCTCTCCGCCTCCGTAGTATCTCAGTTTGAATATATTCTCAGCTAGGTCTGAGCGGTCGGTTTGAATAGCGCTCTACTCTGAGGCAAGCCAAGGCGGCGCCGGCCCTGCCACGCGGGCTAGACTGCTGTGCCCGGAACTGCCGATTTCGCATAGCCCGTTTCGAGCACGGCATCGCAAGCTCAGCCTCATGAGGAGAGCGGGATGAGCAGCCAACTCTTTGGCCGGGTGCCCGGCACGACGCGGCGCGTGATGGGCGTATTCGCAAGCTATTTCGCGTTCTTCGCGCTGATCCTTGCGGGCGCCGCCCAGCCGCTCCTGGCGCAATCTGCCCCGCCATCAGCGGCTCCGCAGGTTCACGTTGACGTGCCCGCGCCCGGTGCACCCGACGAGGGTTCGGGGCTTGCCGAGAAGCTCCAGAACCCGATCGCCGATCTGATCAGCGTGCCCTTCCAAAGCAACACCAACTTCAATGTCGGTCCTAACAAGGCACGCAGGAGATCCTCAATATCCAGCCGGTATTCCGCTCCACCTGAACCCGGACTGGAACGTCATCACCCGCACCATCCTGCCGCTGGTCTGGAACCCCTCTTATCAGCCTGGCGCAAGCGTGCCGCCCTTCGGCCTCAGCCCGACCACCTTCTCGGCGTTCCTCTCCCCGACCCGAACAGTAAACGGCTGGACCATTGGCGGAGGCTTGATCGCCGAACTGCCGATCATCACCAACAAGAATCTTGGCTCGAACGTCTGGGGGCTCGGGCCGGCATTCGTGGTGGTGCGGACGGCGCGCCCCTGGGTCTATGGCACGCTGGTCAACACCGTCTTTTCCCTCGGCGGCACCTCGGGCCGCGGCGGCACCAGCTACACCTTCACGACCATCAACCCGTTCGCCAATTACAATTTCAAGGGCGGCTGGTTCATCGGCGCGAGCCTGGTCACGACCGCGAACTGGGACGCCGGCGGCGAGAAATGGACCTTGCCGGTTGGTCTCCAGGGCGGCCGCCTGATCAAGCTGTTCGGAAAGCTGCCCGTGAACCTGCTGCTCGGCGCCTACTACAACGCGCTGCGGGCGCCGGGCGCGGGAACCTGGCAGCTCCGCACCCAGGTCACGTTCGTCTTCTAAACACTCACCGAGCACGACGGGGAATGCATATGCTCCGACACAAGAGAGAGCAACTCGCCACCTTACTGACCACTGCGATGTTGCTGGCGGCACATGCGGCGCGGCGAACGCGGCAGTAAATGTCCAAGGCCTGGCGCAGGCGGGGGCGATCCACTTTCCAATTCAGCCGTGACCCTATGGGCCGGCAGCGGCGGAGATCCGAGGCAACTATCGCAGACCAAGACGGGCACGGACGGCAGTTTCCAGCTCAGTAGCCAGGAAAACATCGGCGGTGATGTGATTCTCTACCTGACGGCTCAGGGCGGTGCCGTCGCAGCCAGCAAGAGTGCCGGTGACAATCCAGCGATCGCATGGTTGTCAGTGTTGGGCAATACGCCGCCGCTAAGGCTGTCATCAACGAGATGACCACCGTCGCGTCGGTCTGGACCAACGCGCAGTTCCTCAACGGCATCGTGCTGAAAGGTCATCCGACCAGCCTCAAGATCGCTGCGGGCAATGTGCCGAGTTTTGTCGATCTGCAAACAGGCGGGTGGGGCACGACGGTTCAGGATTCGCTCAACAGCAGCCAGACCCCGACGATGGCCAACTTCGCGACGCTGGCCGACCTGTTGTCCGCGCTGCGCCACGCGTGTGACGGCGGATGCGTGCAGCAAACTGTTCGCGGCCGCGACGGACCCACGCGGCAACGCGCCGAAAGATACATTGCGGCCGCCCAGAATATCGCGCGCTATCCGTGGTACCATAACGAGCAGCTCTTTGCGCTGCTGGACGAGCTCTATCCGATCCCCGACGGCAAAACGATGCGTGCGGTGCCGTTCATGCCGTATCTGAATCTTCCCCCTAGCGCCTGGGTGTTGCCGCTCAAGTTCGACGGCGGCGGTTATCGCGCCGGAGGCAAGGCAATGTTCGACAGCCAAGGCAACCTCTGGGTCGGCGACAACTTCACCGTCGGCTGGCAGGCGCGGAACTCGTTGTGGCAGGGCAACGCCACCAAGTTCAACCCGAACGGCAAGCCGCTCTCGCCGATGACGACGGGCTTTGCCGGCGGTGGCATGCAGGGCGGCACCTTTGGTGCGGCAGTTGATACCAAAGACAATGCCTGGCTCACGAGCTATGGCGGCAAGTCCATCGCGGTGTTCGACAAGGAGGGGTAAGCCGCTGACGCCACCGTCACCGAAGGCATCACCTTCGGCGGCAAACTCGGGCTGATGCAGGGCGTGATCGTCACGCCGAGCGGCGATGTTTGGGTGGTGGGGCTGGAGAAGAATCAGCTCGTTTACTTTCCCAAGGGAGATCTCACCAAGGCTAAGCTGGTTTGCGAGGACGCCAGCGCAGAACCATGCAAGTCGTTCAGATTGCCGTTCCACCTGGGGATCGACCAACAGGACCGGATCTGGGTCACCAATGCAGCCGCAGACCACGTCATCCGTTTCCCGGCGAGTGATCCAACCAACGTCGAAACTTTCAAGACTGGCTATAGCGGCGCCGGGCTTGGTATCGACAGCCAGGGCAATGTCTGGGTCACCAACCGCTTCGGAAGCTCATGGCGCGGGCTCAGCAAACTGCTGGAGCTTGGTGTTGTCGTGAAGACCGGTGGCAATATCGACGAAAGACTGGCGCGCATCATGCACGGACAGACCGGCGGCGCGGATGGCGGCAGCGTGGCTCTGCTGCGACCGGACGGCAGCCATTATCCCGGCTCGCCCTTTATCGGTGGTGGTTCTCCCTGGTCCCTGGGCTGTGGCGGTCGATGGCAACGATAATGTCTGGATCTCCAACTTTGCAGGCGCGAAGAGCCCGATCGCAGAACTCTGCGGCGTTCGCACCGAGGCCTGCCCGCCCGGGTTCAAGACCGGGGACCAGATATCGCCGCCCGACGGCTACGTTGGCGGCGGTCTGCAGATGCAGACCGATCTTGCAATCAGTCCGGCCGGCGATGTCTGGGTGATGAACAACTGGCAGGACATCGATAGCTGCTTCGGCGCGCCGCCCGAACCGCTGTCGACCCGGTGCGGCGGCCAGGGTGTCACGATCTTCTTCGGCATGGCCAAGCCAGTGAACTCGCCGCAGATCGGGCCGGCGCGCGCATTGGGCGAGCGATGACGACGGGCTTTGCCGGCGGTGGCATGCAGGGCGGCACCTTTGGTGCGGCAGTTGATACCAAAGACAATGCCCGGCTCACGAGCTATGGCGGCAAACGGAGACATGACCCCAAACTCGAGACATTACCCCCAACTCACAGTGAGGCCAGCGTCAGCGCCAGTCCGTCGCGGAGCGACGGTCCCGGCGGCGAAGCCGAGCGCGGCGCGGGCGGCTTCGGGATCGCCGAGCGAGGCGCGGATATCGCCCGGGCGCGCCTCGGCGAAGGCGATCGCCGGCCGCCGGCCCAGGTGCTCGCCGATGGCGTCGCGCGAGGTCGCGCACGCTGCTCGCGCGGCCGGTGCAGACGTTGAACACGCCCGCCTCGGTCGAGACACGGCGCAGCGCCGCCCGCAGGGCGCGCACGACGTCGGCCACGAAGACGAAGTCGCGCGTCTGCCCGCCATCGCCGAAGATCGTTACGCCGCGACCGCCGCGCAGCCGCTCGCAGAAAATCGAGATCACGCCGGAATAGGGCGAGAGCGGGTCCTGGCGTGGCCCATAGACGTTGAAGAAGCGCAAGCCGGTGGTTGGGATGCCATGCACGCGGCCGGCGACGCGCGCGTGCAGCTCGCAGCCGAGCTTGTCGGCGCCGTATGCCGATAGCGGTCGCGGCGCTGCCGTCTCGGCGAGCGGCAGCGCCGGATTATCGCCGTAGATCGCCGCCGAGGAGGCGTACACCACCGGAATTGGACCGCCGCGCGCCGCCTCCAGAATCGTGATGGTGCCGCTCAGATTGACGCGATGCGTGCCCAGCCAATCGCGGTTGGCGCGTTCGACCGAGGCGATGGCGGCGAGGTGAAAGCATCCGTCCACGCCTTCCATCGCTCGCACGACCGCCCGCGGATCGGCGACATCGGCTTCGATCAGCGTCGCCGCTTCCGGCTTGTTGGCGCGCTTGCCGGTGGAGAGATCATCGAGGATGCGAACGGCGTGGCCGTCGGCGAGCAGCGAGTCGGCCAGATGCGAGCCGATGAAGCCGCAGCCGCCGGTGACCAGATAAGTGGACAAGTGCCGCTCCGGATTGCACAAGCGCGGCGATCTATACCGGAGGTTGTGCCGGCTTCCAACGACGCAAATCCCTCCGCAGCTTACGCCAAGCCTTCGGCACGCGCCGGCGCGCCCGGACGCCGCGGGCCTCGGCATCGGCGATCAGGGCGCGCACCGCCGGCGCGAACGCGCCATCCCCGTGCAGGCGCAACGCCAGCTCGCGGGTCCGCGCCGCATCGTTTACGGCGCCCAGCCGTTGCTGAAGCTTCCGACATCGGTTCAGAACCGCGCCGACGGTCTCCGGCGAATGCAGCGTCTCGGTGCATTCGAGCGCGTAGCGGAGGCTCTTCAGGCGCTTGCGCAATGCATGCAAACGGCTGAGCCGGGCGTGGCGGATGCGCTTTCCCCGTTTCTCGGCGAGGCGCCCGAAGCGACGCAGGAGCGCGGGCAGGGCTTCCTCGATCGGGTGCAGCGCCGTCGCGGCCTCGACGGCGGGCACCGCCAGCAGCAAATCCAAATCCGACGCCCGCAGCGCGCGCGCCGCCGCCCCCTGAGCACCATTGCGCGGGAAGGCGGCCGCCTCGGTCAGCACGCGGATCGCTTCTTCGTTCATGCTGTTGGCGGCGGCGGGCAGGGTCTCGGTCACCAGCACATCCCAGTCCCGCGCCTCGCCGACGATGCGTCCGAGGTCGCGCAGCGCGCGATCGGTTCGCTCGGCCGGCGCCCGATCCAGAACCGGCCGGAACAACGCCAGCACCGCGCGCAGCCGACGGAGCACGATCCGCGCCTGATGAATGCCCTCGGTGTCGCCGCCGAGCGCCGCCTCGCGGTGCGCGTTCCATCCGGCGCCGGCACGCGCCAGCACGGCGCGGAACGCCGTTTCGACCGACATTCCGGGATGCGGCGACGGCGCCGCTTCCCGAGGCGTTTCGTCCACTTCGTCCGGCGCCATGCGGCGAGCCTCGCCGGAACCGGCAAGCCCGTCAATGCGGTCGGCGGCGCCGGCCGCTATAGCGTTCGTGAGCGTTTGTTCACGCGATCGGCACGATGCGGCTTCGGTTGGCCGGGATATACCGCGATAGTGCATTCGGTCGGAGGCGCGATCTGCCATGCCACGCAAATTGCGAATCCTCGTGGTCGAGGATCAGGCGATGATCGCCGAACTCATCGCCGATGCGCTGAGCGACACTTATGAGGCGATCTGCGCGCCAACGGTGCCGGAGGCAGTCGAACATTTGCTCACCGGCTCGATCGACCTCGTGCTGCTCGACTGCGTGCTGCCGGGCGGCACGATGTGGCAGGTCATGCTGGATGCCGACCGGCTGGGCGTCCCGGTGGTGCTGATGACCGGCGATCCGGGACAGATGCGGGAGATCAAGGGCGGCCCGCGCCCCTATATTTTGAAGCCGTTCTCGATCGCGCAGTTGCTGGACGTGATCGACGCCCAGACCGGCATCGCGCTGACCGGCATCGCGGCGCCCGCGGGCGACGCTTCGCGTCTCAACTGAGGAGCGCGGGCCGCGCTCCGGCCATGCGCCGATGAGCCCGCGCGTCGGCATCGCCGGTATCTCGGGTCGGATGGGCCGGTTGCTGGTCGAGGAGCTGCGCGACGCGGGCGCCACCATTGCCGCCGGTCTGACCCGGCCCCGGGTCCGCGAGCGCGCCTCCCGACGGAATCGCGCAGGCCACCGACATCGCGGCGTTGGCCGCGCGGTCCGACGTGGTGATCGATTTCACCCGCGCGGACGCGGCCCGCGCCCATGCCGAGGCGCTGGCCGAAGCCGGGACCGCGTGGATCCTCGGCACCTCCGGCCTTTCGGCCGCGGACGAGGCGGCGGTGGCCGCGGCGGCGCGCCGGATCGCGGTGGTGTACGCGGCCAATTTCTCGCCCGGCGTCAATCTCGTGCTGGCGCTCGCCGAGCGCATGGGCGCGGCCTTGCCCGCCGAGGCGTATGACGCCGAAATTCTCGAGATGCACCATCGCCAGAAGATCGACGCGCCCTCGGGCACCGCGATCGGCATCGGCCGGGCGGTGGCGCGCGGGCGCGGGGTCGCGCTGGAGCAGGCGATGGAGCGCGGGCGGGATGGCCACACCGGCCCGCGCCGCGCCGGGGCGATCGGCTTCGCGTCGCTGCGCGGCGGTCAGGTGGTGGGCGAGCACACGCTGATCTTCGCCGCCGCCGATGAGCAGATCGCGCTTACGCATCGCGCCTTCGACCGGCGCGCCTACGCCGCCGGCGCGGTGCGCGCGGCGCTCTGGATCGCGGCGCGGCCGCCGGGCCTCTACGGCATGTCGGACGTGCTCGGTCTCGCCGTGCCCTCGGCTTGACCCTCCCCGGGGTTTCCGCCACACACGCCGCGTCCGGCAGCCGGCCGGGCGCGCGGCCGGCCGGGCGCGTTCGGCCGCTATCAGCTGCGTTAGGCCGCTATCAGAGGAGAGATCATGCGCGCGAGCGGCGAATACCTGTTCACCTCCGAGTCGGTCTCGGAGGGGCATCCGGACAAGGTCGCCGATCGGCTGAGCGATACCGTGCTGGACGCCTATCTCGACCGCCGACCCCTTCGCGCGCGTCGCCTGCGAGACGCTCGTCACCACCAATAAGGTGGTGCTGGCCGGCGAAACGCGCGGACCCGCCTCGGTGACGCATGCCCATCTCGAGCACCTCGTCCGCGAGGCGATCCGCGACATCGGCTACGATCAGGAGGGATTTTCCTGGCGCCGCGCCACCGTCGATGTGTGCTTGCACAGCCAGTCGGCCGACATCGCGCAAGGGGTCGATGCCGTCGGCAACAAGGACGAGGGCGCCGGCGATCAGGGCATCATGTTCGGATATGCCTGCCGCGAGACCGCGGCGCTGATGCCGGCGCCGCTCTACTACGCGCACCTCATCCTGCGCCGCATCAGCGAGCTGCGCCGCGCCGGCGATCCGGCCGTCGCCGGCCTGCTGCCGGATGCGAAGAGCCAGGTGACGCTGCGCTATGTCGATGGCCGGCCGGTTTGCGCGGCCAGCATCGTCGTCTCCACCCAGCACGAGGAGGGGCTCGAGCAGGAGGAGGTGAAGGCGATGCTGCGCCCGATCGTGGAGGCGGTGTTGCCGGGCGGCTGGATGCCGCCCGAGCGGGAGTTCTACGTGAACCCGACCGGCAAATTCGTGATCGGCGGCCCCGACGGCGATTGCGGGCTCACCGGGCGCAAGATCATCGTCGATACCTATGGCGGCTCGGCGCCGCACGGCGGCGGCGCGTTCAGCGGCAAGGACCCGACCAAGGTCGATCGCTCCGCCGCCTATGCCTGCCGCTATCTCGCCAAGAACGTGGTCGCCGCCGAGCTTGCCGAACGCTGCACGCTCCAGATCAGCTATGCGATCGGCGTCGCCCGCCCGCTGTCGGTCTATGTCGATCTCCAGGGCACGGGTCATGACGTGGACGAGGTGCGGCTGGAGCGTAGCCTGCGCGAGCTGATGGACCTCTCGCCGCGCGGCATCCGCGAGCATCTGCGGCTCAATCGCCCGATCTACGCCCCGACCTCCGCCTACGGACATTTCGGCCGCGAGCCCGATGCCGAGAAGGGCACGTTCACGTGGGAACGGACCGATCTGGTAGGGGCGCTGCGGGCGTCGTTCGGGCGATAGTCAAGCCGCCGCCGGCGCGCCTCTATGGGCGCACTCGCGGCCCGACGCTTCGCCCGCGCCAGCGCCGGCTGCTCGAGGTGACGCTGCCCCGCCTCGCCTTCGCGCCGGCAGACGCGGCCGAGCCGCGCGCGGCATTCGGCCCCGTCACGGTCGCTGTGGCTGGAGGTCGGGGCCGGCGGCGGCGAGCACGCCATCGCGCTTGCGGCGGCCGAGCCAAGCGCCGGCCTGATCGCCTGCGAGGTGTATCTGAACGGGCTGTGCTCGCTGCTGTCTCGCCTGGCGCCGGCGGGCGCCGAGGCGACGGCGCCGCTGCCGCCGAATCTGCGGATTTGGGCCGAGGACGCGCGCCTGCTGTTGCAAGCCCTGCCGGACGGCTGCCTCGATCGGTTGTTGTTGCTGTTCCCCGACCCCTGGCCCAAGGCCCGGCACGCCAAGCGGCGCTTCGTCCATCCGGCGCTGCTGCCGCTGCTCGCCCGGGTCCTGAAACGGGCCGCCGAGTGGCGGGTGGCGACCGATGACCCGATTTACCAGGCGTGGATAGCCGAGGTCATGACGGCGCAACGGCTGTTCCTGCCGGCCGCGCCGACGCCGTCCCGCCCGCCCGGCTGGCCGCCGACCCGTTACGAGGCGAAGGCGCTCGCCGCCGGCCGCGCGCCGCTCTACTGGCGCTTCATCCGAGCGTGAAGGCCACCGCCGGCCGGCCGACCATGTGCCGTCCGGCCCGCAAGGCCGGCTGCTCGATCCGCCGTCGGAGCACGGCGGCCAAATACAACGGCAGCAGAATGGCGCCCGGAATCCACAGGGCGCTGAACAGAGCGGCGTTGCCGGCGGCCAGCGGTGCCAGCACCAGCCCGAGCAGCTTCTGCACCGGCTCGTTCACCAGATAGATGCAGTAGGACAAGGCGCCCAGCCGCCGCAGCGGCGGCGCACGCAGACACTGGCCGAACCGCTCCAGAATCCGGGAATCCTTTCGCACCACTGCGCGCTGCGCGGCCAGACAGAGCACCCAGACGAGCGGCGCCCCGCACTGCGCCGGGCCGCCCCGCACCCAGCAGAACGCCAGCGTGACCGCGAGCACGATCCCGAGGCGCGCGGCCGCGATGAGGCGGGCGGCGCCCGGGGGACGCGCCGCGCCGGGGGCGTGACGATCGGCGATCCAGGCGGCGGAGGCGATGCCGAGGGCGAAATACTCCGCCTTGTTGGGCAGGAAGGCGCGGCTGAACTGCCATGACGGCGGGGCGGCGTGCGCCCAGGCGAGGCCGCCCGCCGCCAGGGCGATGAACCACCACGCCATGCCGCGCGCACCGGCCCGTCGGCCCAGCACCGGGGCCAGCAGCGCAGCCACGAGGTAGAACTGCCATTCGGTGCTGAGGCTCCAAGCGGCACCGAGGAAGCTGATCCAGGCGCCGGGCAGCGCGCCGTCGGGAATCAGCCCATGCGCCATCACCAGATGCGCGCCGAGCTCCGGCACCCAATGCTGCGGCCAGCCGGTTGACCACACGGCGCGCGCCGGATCTTCGGCGGCGATCCACGGCATCCACGGGAGCGGCGTCGGCAGCGGCTGCACCGCGGTGGCGCAGGCGAACACCACTAGAAACGCCGGCATGGTGCGCCAGGCGCGCGCCAGAAGGAACCCCACGCGGTCGCCGTCGAAGCTTTCCAGCGAGCGGACGATCACCATTCCGCTCAACACGAAGAACAAATCGACCGCCGCGCCGCCATGGCCGAATGGTCGCGTGACCCCGGCCGGTAACACCGTGAACGCCGCCATGTGCGTGATGAGCACATAAAACGCGAGCAGGCCGCGCAGACCGTCCAGACACTCCAGGCGTCGCGCCACATCCACCTCCGGCGCGAAGCATGATCGGAATTGATTAACGAGGCGCGAACGGAGCGGAGGCTGTTCATAAGTTCGTCATGGTGGCGATGTGTGAGATTGAACTCTCGCCGCTCCGCCCGGGAGCATCCTATTTCTGCCCGGCCGCGAATTGCGGCGCGGAGTCGTCGGCCGATGGTGGTGCCCGAAGCGGAAAACGAGCCGGCGTTGCGCGTATTGTTGGTGGAAGACGAACAACTCATCGCCGAGTTGTTCGCCGAGACGCTGCTGGCCGAGGGGCACGATGTCGCCGTCGCCGGCGACGGGCAGGAGGCGCTGACCTTGTTTGCCCAAGCGGAGGCGAGCGGCCGACCTTATGGTATCGTCGTCACCGACGTGCGGATGCCGCGCATGGACGGAGTGACGCTGACAAATCGATTGCGCGCCAATCATCCCGATTTGCCGGTGGTCGTGATTAGCGGTTACGCGGCTCCCGAGCAGCTCGCGGCGCTGTCGAAACATCGCCGGAAGGCGCCGTTGGTGGTGCTGCCGAAACCAGTCAATTTGTCCCGGCTGTGCACCGCCGTGCGCCGAGCCGTGGGGCACTGAGGCGGCGCGCTGCGCCGGGCGGCAGCGGCAGCCCGGCCTGCCGCGTCATCACGAACACATCCGCGACGCTGGCTTTCTCCCCGATAATACCAGCCGCCCGTTGCTCCGACCGCTTGTCGAGGCACCGTCATTGCGAGCCGAAGGCGAAGCAATCCAGGCCCGGGGCACGGTCCTGCCCGCCTGGATCGCCACGCCGCCGCAAGCGGCGGCTCGCGATGACGAAGGAGTTGAGGCATCTGCCGCTTGGTATAAGACCGGCGGCCCTGGTCGCGGAAATCTTCCCGGCGCCTCAGCGCGGAGCGCCGCCCCCCGGCGCGCTCAAACCGGCGGCCACCGTGTCCGCCAGCCGCACTTCGCGGCCGGCGCGTGCCAGATCGGCGATACTCGAAACCGGCGCGCTCAGCAGCAGACGCAGCGTATCGGCGTCGGCGCCGGTTCCCAACCGGCCCTCGATACGCGTGCGCAGAGCCGCGAGCGTCGCCTGATCGTTCGCCCGCGCCGCGAGTGCGGCGATGCGAAGCACAATCGCCCGCGCCGGATCGTCGAGCTTGCCTTGCGCCGGTATGGTCCGCGCGGCGAGTGCGTTGAGCGCGGCGATTGCGCCCGGCAGGTCGCCGGCGTGCTCCAGGATGTCGGCGCGTGCGCGATCGGCCTCTTCGGTGCCGATCGCCGCCAGCGCCGACGCCGCAGCGGCGACATCGCCGGTCTTCGCGGTCGCCTCGGCCGCCAGCAATTGGCGCTTCTGCGCCAGCGGCGCCGGCAGCTCGTCGGCGGCCGAG
The DNA here is from genome assembly GCA_963762525.1 of uncultured Pseudomonadota bacterium. GTDB lineage: Bacteria > Pseudomonadota > Alphaproteobacteria > Acetobacterales > Acetobacteraceae > DATFDN01. The sequence continues at coordinate 45,049 of CAVXKT010000004.1, read as the reverse complement.
TCGGTTAACGCGGTGAGCGCCCCCGGTGCATCGCCCGCCGCCAGGCGCAGAGCGGCCAAGCGCGCGCCGGTCGCCGCGCGCCCGGCACCGGGCGGAGCCTCGCCCACCAGCCGCGCCAGCAGCGGCGCAGCGGCATCGGGAAGGTCCAACGCGAGCAGCCGATCGGCGAGCCGGGCCTCCATGTCGGGGGCGGTGGCGTCGCCGCCGAGCAGATCGGCGTTCTCCTCCAGCAGGGCGACGAAATCGAGCGGCCCCATCGTCGTCGCGTCCGCGGCCAGCAGGCCCGAGACCGCCGCCTTCATGCGCGCCCGCAGCGCCGGCGCGGCGTCGGGAAAGCGCCCGGCGCTCTCGCGCCACAGCGCCAGCGCGGCGCGCGGGGCGCCCGTCTCCAGGCGCAATTCGGCAAGGCGGTTGCGCCGCGCCAACTCGAAGCCGTCGCCGCGCCATGCGACGTCCAGCCGCTCCAGCGCCTCGATGCCTCCGGCCGGCGTGATGGCTTTGCGCGTCAGGCGCAGATCGATCGCCCGCATCGCCGCGCGGAACCGGGCCAGGCGGTCGCGCTCGGCGGCGATTTTGTCGTAACCGTGCAGCGCCCCCTCGACGTCGCCGCCGGCCTCCGCCGCCATGGCGCGGGCGAGCGCGAGACGCGGATCGCTCGGCCGCGCCGCCAGCACCGGCGCGGCGGCGGACGCTTGGCCGCCGGTTTCCATCGTCTCGATAGCCGGTGCCAGCAAACGATCACGGATCGCGTCCGGGTAGGCGAGCAACAGCGGCGTGGTAACGGCGAGCGCCGCCGCCGCCGCGGGCGCTGCGGCGGGCAGCGCCAGCAGGACTTGTCGCAACGCCCGCCACAGCGCCACCTCGTCGGTGCCGGACAGGCGCGCGTCAAGCAAGCCCTCGGCTTCGGCCGGATGGCCCGCGAGAATGGCGGCCATGCCTTGCAGCCCGCGAAGGTCGGGATCATCGGCGAGCCGTGGATCGTCGGCGGCGGCAGCCAGCAGCGCGCCTTCGGCCTCACGGCCCAGGCCGAGCGCGAGCATGGTTCGCGCAGCCTCGATCCGCGCCCGGCCGCGCGCCAGTGGCGGCGCGGTGGCGGCGGCGATGAGCTGCGCATCCAGGTGCCGGCGCAACGCCGCTTGCGGCATGACCGGCAGATCGAAGCGTTGCGACAATGCCGCCGCGCGCCCCAGCAGGTCATCGGGCAGCGGCTCCGGCGTCAGCGCCAGATCGGCGCCCTGGCCGAAGAGGCGGAAGCCGTCGCGGTCGGGGGTCAGCCGCAGCCGGTCCGACAGCGGCTCGACGGCGACGCCCTGAAAGGTCGGCAACAGCGCAAATTCCGCCGTCTGCCGCCCGGTGTCGCGGGCCTGCCCCGGCGCGAGCTGGGTTCCGACCAACAGAATGCCGCCTGAAAGCGGGTCGGGAACGGCGATGACATGCCCCGGCTGCGCCGCCGCAATCGCAGGCCGCCGGCCTCGGGGCGGGCGTCGATGCGCTGCGTCGGCCCGGGGTCGCGGGCCAAACTGATGCGCCAGCCGGCGGGCACGCGCGCGAGCACCGGCCCGGAACCGGGCGGGGGACGAAGCCGCAGCAGCGTGGCGGCGGGAAGCATCTCGACGGCGGCGCCGGCGAAACGCCGATCGTCGCGCAGCGGCGCCAGATCGAGCGGCTTCGGGGCGTCGAACACCACCAGCAGATCGGGCCCGCGCATCAACGCGGCGGCGCCGACGCCGGCCGCGAACGGCAGCACGATGCCATCGCCCTCGCGTCCGGCGTCGAGCGCGAGGGAGACCGGCGGGTCCTTCGACCGACCGTTCGCGACCCCCCCATCCCCTCCCGCAAGGGGAGGGGGGCCGGTCGGAGCGGATCGTTTCTCCCCCTCCCCTTGCGGGAGGGGGCCGGGGGGAGGGGAGACTTCGCGAACCGACGCCTGCGGCGCGGCCGGCTGCGGTTGAAGCGCCACGCTGCGGCGCCGCCGGCGCGGCCGGCGGGTCGCGCGCGTCCACGACCAATCGCCCGCGCTCGCGCACGACGTTGAAATCCGCGCCCGGCGCCAGCCTGATGGTGGCGCTGGAGCCATTCTCCGAGAGCGCCAGGATGTTGCGCGGCAGCTCGGCGTCGGTCGGCAGCCGCAGCGCGGTGTTGAAATGCAGCACCAGCTGATCGCCTTCGATCGCCTGCCGCCAATGCACTCCGCGCGGCAGCTCGAAGATCAGTTGCCCGAAATCTGCGTGCGGGACGATGCGTGCCTTGACCACGCCGCGATGCGGTGCGGCACCGGTGCCGGCAAGCAGCACCGCCGCGAGCAGTGCCGGACGCGATCCTCGCGGGTACCTCACTCCAGGCTCGCCAGCAGCGCATCGACGCCGGACTGGTCCATTGCCACGGTGGGGAGCTGCGGGCCGTTCAGCAGCCGCGTCTCGGCCGATGCCGCCGCGCCCGCGCGCGCATCTCGCCTGGCGAAGCGGAGGACGATATCCGCCACCTTGCGCTCGATCGCCTTCAACGTGAGCACCACCTTGGCGATCCGCTGGCCGGTGATGTCCTGGAAGCTGCACGCCTCATAGATGCGCGTCGTGCTGGCGTGCAGACGCGCGGCGCCGGCATCGTCGAGCACCGTCGCCACCGCGTCGAGCCGTTCGCAGCTCTCCAGGATGGTCTCGGTGGCGCTGGCGGTGTGGGCGACGATGGCGTCCAGCTCGTCGGTCGCGAGCGGGATGTCGCGGACGGTGAGCGCCTCGGCGCCGATTGCGGCGATCTCGCTTCTGGCGTCGGCGATGGTCCGCCCCAGCTCCTCCACCTCGGCCAGCAGCCGGCGCCCTTCGGCGCTCACCCGGCCTCGCTCGGCGAGCAACACGGCGCGCACCACTTCGGCCAGGAATTCGGGCTCGGCGGCGGGATAGCGGGTGCGGATATTCACCTCACGATGCGCCGGCGCCTCCGCCTCGGAACCGGCGGCGGCGTTATCCATTCAGCACCTTTTCGATCTTGTCGCGCAGGGTCTCGGCGTTGAACGGCTTGACGATGTAGTTGGACACGCCGGCGAGCTTCGCCGCCACCACGTTCTCCGACTTGCTCTCGGCGGTCACCATGATGAAGGGCGTTGCCTTGAGGCGGGCGTCGGCGCGCACCTCCTGCAGCAATTCCAGCCCGGTCATCGGCTGCATGTTCCAGTCGCTGATGACCAGGCCGAAATTGCCGGCGCGCAGCCGCGCCAGCGCGGCGGCGCCGTCGGTCGCCTCCTCGACGTTGTTGAGCTCGATCTGCTTCAGCAGGTTGCGGATGATCCGCAGCATCGTCTTGTAGTCATCGACGATGAGCACGTTCATCGCCCGGTCGATCGGCATCCTGAGGCCCTTTCTATTTCGCCTCGCCCTCGGGGTCGGTGCGATGTTCGCGCAGGCTCGCCAGCTCGGTCGTGGACTCGCGCGCCTTGTCGGGCTGCATGGCGGCGAGCACGGCGGCGGCCTTCGACTGCTTCATCCGATCCAGCAGGTGCAGCAGCACCGACATGTCCAGCTCGTCGAAGATGCGCGCCGCCTCGCGCGGCTTCATCTTCTCGTAGACCGTGACCAGCCCGCCCCAGTCTTCGTCCTGCTGTTGGCGGCGCTTGGCGTCGAGCTGCTCGAGACGCGCCTGCAGCGCCTTCATCTCGCCGATGCGGGCCTCGAGCGTGCGCGCGGTCGCCGCCAGCACCGATTCGCGCGCGCGCAGCGCCGCTTCGCGCGCATCCAGCGCCTCGCGACGTGCGCGCAGCTCCGACAGCACGTGCTCCTCCGACGCGCCCGGGGCGCTCGCGGCGGGAGCCGGCGGCATCGAAGGCGCGGCGGGCGCCGGCGCGCCCGGGTCCACCGGCGGGGCGGCCTTCGCGGCCGGCTTGGCGTCGGCAACGGGCGGCGGCCCCGATTTCGGCGCCGCCGGCGCCGGCTCGGCGGCCGGGGCGGCGGCGAGCACGAGACCGGCGCATTTCAGCATCAGCAGCGCCGCCATTCCGGCGATGGTCAGCGGCAACAGCCGCGGGGCGCGCAGCCGGTCGATGAACGGGCGCATCATCGCGCCAGCCTCAACGCCTTGAGCAGGTCGCGCTCGGCTTGGCTGCGCAGCTTCGGCGGCGGGGCCGTCGCCGGCTCGGCCAGCAGCGGCCGGCCCGAGCGGACCAGCTCCTCCAGCCGATCGGCCAGCCGCTCGCCGCGATCGATCATGAACACGAGATCGTCGCGGACCGCCTTGCCGGCATCGACCTGGCGGGCGACCAGCCGCCCGGCCCCGTCGGCGGCGGCCCGCAGTTGCTCGATGCCGAGTTCCGCCTGCCGGAAGCTCGCGTTGAAGCCGCCGACCAGCTCCTCCAGCGCGGCGCGGTCGCGCTTCAGCACGCCGAGCGCGCGCTCCAGCCGCAGCGCGTGGAACAGCGTCGCCGCGAGCAGCCCGATCAGCGCCAGTTCCAGAACCCACATCCCGGCGGCCATCCGATCAGCGTTCCCGCGCGTCCGCCGGCTCGCGCGGCGCCTCGCGTTCGATGCGCACCGCCATCCGGCTCTTGCGACGGCCGACCTTGCCCTCGAACAGCGGCACGGCGCCGCAGCGCACCTGCACGCTGGCGCCGGGCACCGCGTTCAAGACGATGCGGCTGCCCGGTTGCAGCGCCATCACGTCGGAGAGGCGCATCACCTGCTCGTCCAGCACCACGTCCAGCTCGACATCGGTGTTCCACAGCTCTTCGGCGAGGTGCGTCTCCCAGATCGAATTCGCGGCCGAATTTCTCGCCCATGAATTGCTGCAGCAGCAGCTCGCGCACCGGCTCCAGCGTGGCATAGGGCAGCAGCAGTTCGAGCCGCCCGCCGCGATCCTCCATGTCGATGCGCAGCCGCGCCAGCACGGCGGCGTTGGAGAGGCGCGAGATGGTGGCGAAGCGCGGGTTCACCTCCAGCCGCTCATAGCGGAAGTTCACCGGACAGAGCGGGTCGAAGCTGGCCGACAGATCGGCGAGCACCACCCGGATCAGCCGCTCGACCAGGGTACGCTCGATGGTGGTGTACGGCCGGCCCTCGATGCGCATGGCGGCGGTGCCGCGCCGGCCGCCGAGCAGGACATCGACGATCGAGTAGATCATCGCGCTGTCGGCCACCATCAGCCCGTAATTGTCCCACTCCTCGGCCTTGAACACGGCGAGCATCGCCGGCAGCGGGATCGAGTTCAGGTAATCGCCGAAGCGCAGGCTGACGATGTTGTCGATGCCGACTTCGACGTTGTCGCTGGTGAAATTGCGCAGCGAGGTGGACATGATGCGCACCAGCCGGTCGAAGACGATCTCCAGCATCGGCAGGCGCTCGTAGGAGATCAGGCCCGAGCTGATGATCCGCTGCATCCCCGAGCGGCTGTCGCCGGCGGCGGGTCCGTCGTCGAAGCCGAGCAGGCTGTCGATCTCGGCCTGGTTCAACACCCGCGCCGGCGCCGTGCCAGGTTCGGCCGCGTCCGGCTCCGTCTCGGCGCGTCCGCTCGGCGCTCATTGCACGAGCATTTCCACGAACAGCACGTCGGCGACGCGCGCCGGCGCGGCGGCGACGTCGGCGCGCGCGATCAGCTCCTCGCGCAGCCGGTAGGTGCCCATCGAGCCGCGCAGATCATCGGGGCGCATGTCGCGCAGATAGGTCTGAAACAGGTCTTGCAGCCGCGGCAGCGCCGCGCGCACCCGCTCGGCGTCGGCGGCGGCGACCTCCACGCGCGCGCGCAGCTTGACGTAGCGCGGCCGGCGCGGGTCGCTGTCGAGATTGCTCACCATTTCCGGCAGATCGACATAGACCGGTGCGGCGGGCTTGTTCTCCGCCGTGGCCGCGGGCTTGGCGCCGAGCAGATGGCCGGCGAGGCCGGAGAACCACAGACCGCCGCCGAGCACGACCAGCAGCGCCGGCGCGCCGATCAAGATCAGCTTCTTGCGCCCGCCCGATTTGGCCGGCGTCGGCTCGGTCCCCTCGGCGGGCGGCTCCGGCGCGGTTTTCTTCGCCTTCGACATCCGCCCGAGTCTGGCAGTTTCTGGTTAAGGAAGCCTTTCCACCCGGCAGCCTCGGCCGGGCGGCAGGATGTGCCGCACCCGCCGGAGTTGGCGCGGCGCGGAAACGGCCGTCTTCGGCGACGTCCGCCCTGGCACGCGGCTTGCGCCCGCGCTCCCGGCCGCACGGAGACACCATGGACCTCGCCAGCACCGTCGCCCTGTCGCGCATGGACGCCGACCTGCGCGCGATGGACGTCACCGCCGACAACATCGCCAATGCCAGCACCCCCGGCTTCAAGGCCGAGAGCGTGCAATTCACCGACTGGCTCAGCCGTCAGACCGGCGTCGATGCGCCGCGTGGGCGGCGCCACCATCGCCTTCGCGCAGGACCGCGCCACCTGGCGCGACACCGCCGCCGGTGCGCTCAGCCACACCGCCAATCCGCTCGATCTCGCCCTGAGCGGCGCCGGCTACTTCACCGTCGCCACGTCGCACGGCCCGCGCCTCACGCGCGACGGCCGTTTCGGGCTGATGCCGAACGGCAGCATCGCCGACGCCGCCGGCAACGCCCTGCTCGACGTGACCGGCCAGCCGATCCGGCTCTCGCCGGCCGACACCGTCATCACCGTCGCCGGCGACGGCACGGTGTCGAGCGAGAACGGGCGGGTGGGCCGGATCGGCGTGGTGCAGCCCGCCGATCCGCGCGCGCTCACCGCCGAGGGCGGCACCTTGCTGCGCGCCGATTCGCCGACCGCGGCGCCGGCGCAGGCCAACATCGTGCAGGGCGCGGTGGAGGAATCCAACGTCGCGCCGGTGACGCAGGTCAGCCGGATGATCGACGAATACCGACGCTTCCAGTTCCTCGGCCAGTTCATCCAGGCCGAGTCCGACCGCGAACGCGAAGCGATCGACAAGCTGCAACCGACACCGCAGGGGAGCTAATTCATGCGCTCGCTCGATATCGCCAGCACCGGGATGCAGGCGCAGCAGACCAGCGTCGAAGTCATCTCCAACAACATCGCCAACATGACGACCACCGGCTTCAAGCGCCAGCGGCCGGAGTTCCAGGACCTGATCTACCAGAACCTGCGCCGGGTCGGATCGAACAGCTCCGATTCGGGCAGCATCGTTCCCTCCGGCGCCCAGGTCGGTCTCGGCGTCAAGACGGCGGCGATCTACCGCATCAACGAGCAGGGCAACCTGCAGCAGACCTCGAACACGCTTGATCTGGCGATCCAGGGCAACGGCTATTTTCAGGTCACGTTGCCGGACGGCGAGACCGGCTACACGCGCGACGGCACGCTGGGCCTCGCACCCGACGGCACCATCGTCACCGCCGACGGCTACACGGTGCAGCCCGGCATCCAGATCCCGACCAACGCCACCAACGTCACCATCAACACCTCGGGGCAGGTGCAGGCGACCATCGCCGGGCAGACGGCGCCGCAGACGGTGGGCCAGATGCAGTTGGCCGCGTTCGCCAATCCGGCGGGGCTCGATTCGCAGGGCGACAACCTGTTCCTGCAAACCGCCGCGTCGGGCAATCCGGTCACCGGCAATCCCAATACCACCGGTTTCGGCACGGTGATGCAGGGCTTCGTCGAGACCTCCAACGTCAACGTGGTGACCGAGATCACCAATCTCATCACCGCCCAGCGCGCCTACGAGATGAACAGCCGCGTCATCAACACCGGCAACGACATGCTCGGCACGCTGAGCAACCTGCGCTGAGGAATCGAGCCGATGAGCTTGATCACGACCTCTCCGCCATCCCCTCGCGAGGGGAGGGGGGCCGTTCGGGGCGCTGCGCCTCTCCCGCTCCCCTTGCGGAGGGGTTGGGGAGAGGGGCCCGGGGGCACAGGCTCGCTGTTGCTCGCACTGTTCGCCGCCACCCAGCGCACGCCGCCACCCTCAGGCCGATGACCACGCTGCACGCCGCCGACGGTCCGCCTCTCCGATCTGTTCGACGATGCCGGCAAGAACGCCGATCGGGTGCTCGGGCCGGGTCCGGCCCCGGGGGCGCGGATCGTGGTCGAATCGCGCCAGTTGGCCGCCATCGCGCGCAGCTTCGGTGTCGCCTGGCGCCCCGAGCAGCCCGGCGAGCGGGCGGTGCTGGATCGGCCCGGCCGACCGCTCGCGCGGGCGGAGGCGACAGCGGCGCTGTCGGCGGCGCTGGTCTCGGCCGGCGCACCCGCCGACGCCGAGATCGAGATCGCCGCTTTCGATCCGCCGATGGTGCCGGCGGAGGGGCCGATCACCCCGGAGGTGACGCAGCTCGACTACGACGCCGCCAGCGGCCGGTTCACCGCCCGGCTCGCCATCGACGGGACGGATCCGGCCGGCTTCCGGGTCGCCGGAGAAGCCGAGCCGATCGTCGCGGTGGTGGTTGCCGCCCGGCGCCTGGTCCCGGGCGCGGTGCTTGGCGACGCCGACCTGCGGCTGGCGCGCCTGCCGGCCCCCCGCGTGCCCGCCGACGCCACCCGCCACCTGGCCGACGCCGCCGGCAAGCAGGTTCGCTTCCAGGTGGCCGCCGGGGCGCCGCTGCCGGCCACGGATCTGGAAACGCCGGTCCTGGTGCGCCGCGAGGCCCGGGTGCTGATGCTGGCCGACTCTCCCGGACTGGCGCTGACCGCCGAGGGGCGCGCGATCGAGAACGGCGCCGTCGGCGAACATGTCCGCGTCGTCAACCCGACCTCGCGCGCCGTCATCGACGCGGTGGTGATCGGCGAGAACCGGGTCCGGGTGGACCCGACCGCACCGCCCCTGGCGCAATCGGATAAGGCCTCGGGCGGCGGGCGGGGGATCGAGCGATGAGCCCGTTGCGCGCCCTCGCCCTGCTGGCGTTAGCCGCCGCGCTCGGCGGCTGCGACGGCCTTGCGCGCCTGTCCGAAGTGGGGCGCCCGCCGGCGCTCTCGCCCACCGAGGACCCGACCCGCGCCCCCGGCTGGCACCCGGTCACGATGCCGATGCCGGCGCCGCAACCGGCCCCGATCGAAGGCGATTCGCTCTGGCGCCCCGGTTCGCGCGCCTTCTTCAAGGATCAGCGCGCCGCGCGCGTCGGCGATCTGGTGACGATCCTGGTCAGCATGAACGATCAGGCAACCCTCAAAAATGCCACCACGGCCACCCGCGCCAGCGGCGAGGCCGCCGGCATTCCCAACCTGTTCGGGTTGGAGAACCTGCTCACGCCATGTGCCGATGGACCCGAGCAAGCTGATTTCGATGAGCAGCAGCAACAACAATGTCGGATCGGGCCAGATCCAGCGCAGCGAGAGCGTGACGGTGAGCCTCGCCGGGGTGGTGACGCAGGTGCTGCCCAACGGTAATCTGGTGGTGGTGGCGCATCAGCAGTTCCGCGCCGACAGCGAGCTGCGCGACCTCAAGGTGAGCGGCGTCATTCGTCCCCAGGACATCGCCAGCGACAACACCGTCCAGAGCAACCGCATGGCCGAGGCGCGCATCGCCTATGGCGGGCGCGGCGAGCTTACCGACGTGCAGACGCCGCGCTGGGGCCAGCAGGCGATGGACGTGGTGCTGCCGTTCTGATGCTTATCTCTTCCCCTCGGAGAGAACCGGGATCGACAACCCGCGTGAGAAGTCGCCCCGGGCTTCCTGCCGCTTCTCTCATTCTGTCATTAGGTGCAGCACTGGCTCTCCCGGTAAGCAGTCAAGGGCAGGAAACGAGGTCCGCTGCTCTCCAGGTCATTTGGTCGACCCCGATAATTCGTGAATTAGTTCCCGATCCACATGTCGGAAAGCCGTATATTCCTCCTCGGGAGATTGGGATTTCGCTAGGGCAATCAGTAGACCGTGGTGGACAAATCACATTCCTGGCCATGTACTCGGATTACCATTCGTCTTATGATGTTCTTCTAAAAGACGACTTTGATCTGAAGGGCTTTCAAGCGATGGTTAGATTACATTTAAGAGGAACGCCCACTGATAGTCTGTCTACCTTGTTAGCCAGGGTTTTTGGAACCAAGGAGAACGTCTATTCGAGGATCCCATTGATTGGAAGCATGACCATCGACAACGCAGGCATGACATGGGTTGGCGGCGCGATCGATCGCTATGAAGGAATCGCCGGCCCACACGGCCGAGCCTATCTCGCCAGGCTTGACGGCTCCGCCGTCCCGATCTGGGAGAGGTCGTATAAGGCAGGGAATTCGCCTTTCGTCGTGAGCATGACTCCGGCGGCAAACGGCGATGTGCTTGTCGCAGCGAACTATGGATGGTTTGGGTCTTCGTGGTTGGCGATGATTGCCGCCGGAGATGGCAGCGTGGTTTGGGAACAGCACTCGGGGAACGGGGCAGGCATTGCCGTCACGCCCGCGCCCGGTGATGCTTTCCTCGTCGCCAGCTTTGATGCCACGGGAACCCACAACGACTACCAAGAAAACGTCGCGGTCCGCAGAGTTACAGCCGGAGGCCAAATGGGTTCGCCCAGCGTCGTGCGACCGGACATCAACGAACGATCCGGGGCCCACTATGGCGCCATTAGGATGTCGCCGACCAGCGACGGCGCCTACGTCGTCTCAAGCTGGGAGGTTTCATTCGAGCAGAACCCGGCCCGGCTCAAACCGGCTGAGATCGCGAAGGTCGATACCGAGGGACGGCTGATCTGGAGAACGACAATACCAACCAGCTTTGTCGTAAACACAGGTCGGAGCGGAGCTACGTTCTGCCATCATCCCGCGGTCGCCACCCTCCCGAATGGGGATGGCTTGGTTGCATGCGCGTTGAAAGGACAAATTTACACGCACACGTTCAATCGACTTACGGGTGACGATACCAGGATCAACGTGCCGCTTCCCGCTTGCAACGTCGGAGAATATGGAGGCACCCTCTCTTTGTTCGTGCGTCCCGACGGACAAATACTGGTTAGTGGCACTCGGCCCGGGGGCAGCGCAGGTCCCGGCTGCAGTTGGCTAGCCCGCCTTCGGCTGCCGGCCTGACCTGCGCGAATGCTGGCCCGAGGGTCGCCGCCTTCAACGACAACGTGGTGAAGGTCGGCCTCGCCGGCGGCACGCTCGCCTACCGTGACCAGAAGCTGACGCTCTATCGCACGGGCCGTCCCGAGCAGGTCTGGATGAACCTGGACTTGCCAGGCTTGACGAGAGCGGCTGACCTTCGCCCCTGAAATTCCGCCAACTTCAATCAGAGTCCGCCCGAAGTCGGAGGGGGATGGAGAAACGCGGGACGACGTGCAGACGCCGCGCTGGGGCCAGCAGGCGATGGATGTGGTGCTGCCGTTCTGATCGCGCTTCCACGGCGCGCGGATCGGTTCTATGCCGCCGCCGTGATGATGACGAAGCGATCGATCGGCCTGGCCGCGCTGCTCGCCGGCGGCGCAGCGGGCTTAGGCGGGTGCGGCGAGAACTACTCGCCCAACACCTATAATGCCGAGGCCGTGCAGCAGGCGAATAAGGTGGAGCGGGGGGTGATCGTGGGCGTGCGCCCGGTCGCGGTCAGCGCCGCCGGCACGATCGGCGCGGTGGCCGGCGGCGCCGCGGGCGGCATCGCCGGCTCGGAGTCGCCGGTGGGACCGGTCACGCGCGCCTTCACGACCCTCGGCGGCACCCTGGTCGGCGGCCTGGTCGGGACCACGGCCGAGCACGCCGTCGCCGACACCAAGGCCTGGGAATACATCGTCCGCGAGCCCGCCGATGCGCTGGTCTCGGTCACGCAGACCGACAAGTCGCCGCTGCCGATCGGACTCGCGGTCCTGGTCATCACCGGAAAACAGGCCCGCATCGTGCCCGATTACACGGTGAAACTGCCGGATTCCGAGCCGGTCAAGAATCAATCTCAGCCGGCGGCATTGAACCCGCCGACCTGATCAACTGAATCGGCGCGTCATCGCGACAGGTGACTCGCGCCGGCAGACGCGTTATCATTGCTGTTTCAAAACTTCGTGCCGCATGGACGCGTTCGTTCCCACCATTCCGCAGCCTCGGGCCTATCGCCTCCCGCGATCGGATCGGCTCGTAGCCACCCTGCTGTTCGCGCTTCTCTGGCTGACCGCGGCGGTTTTCGCGGGTATCGCCGCCGGCTTCCTCGCCGGCTTCGCCACCGGCTTTCATAACGGATTGCTCCGGGCCGGACCGCCCTGGCGGCTCAGCCCGCTGGTCTATGTTCTGGCCTCGGCGGCGGCGATGCAGGCGACCCTGCTCGGGGCCGTTTGGCGCCGGGCCGCCGTCACCGGTCGCGGCGACCGGCGCGCCGGATCAGGCAATCTGCGCATCCGGCGCCCCGGGCTGCTGGTCGGGCTTGCCGCCGTCGAGGTGGTCATCGTTCCCGGCTGGGCCTTGCTCATGGTGCGCTGGCAGGGCCATGTCAGCCCGACTTTCCTGGCGCGTCAGGCGACGCTCGCAGTCGATCCGCTGATCGCGTTCCTGCTGCTGCTGGTGGTGGGCTTGCTGGCGCCGCTTGCCGAGGAGCTGTTCTTCCGCGGTTGGCTCTGGACCGCGCTGCGACGCTATTGGGGAACCCTGCCGGTGATGGCGGCGACCTCGCTGCCGTGGCTGCTGCTGCACGCGCTCGATGGCGGGTTACGGCGACTGGTGTTCCTGCTCCCGGCGACGATCCTCCTCAATGTCGCACGCCAAGGCTGCGCCAGCGTGCGCGCCTCGGTGGTGCTGCACATGATGAACAATGTGCTCGCACTGGGATGGATCGCAGCCGCCATCGCGGGGGCGCATTCGGGAGTGTGAGCCCGACCGAACGATGGACGCTCCGCGTCAAAACGATGGACGCTCCGCGTCAAAGGGTACACGCGGCGAGTACCGTCTCAGCCGGAACATTCACTCGGGTATCCCCGTTCAATGCCGGCTTCGACGCGAGCCAATCGCCGACGATGCGGTAGCCGAGGGTGTAGCCGAGCCATCGCGGCAAGCGCCCATCCTTCGTTCCGAAGAACCAAGCCGCGTGGCTGTAGTCGCGCGAAGCGAGGGTCGCCGTGTCCGGTCGATGGGTTTTCAGCGCCTCGTCGCCGACCGCGCACTCCCATGGTTCCGGCGGATTGCCGAACAGATGGCGGACGAAGTGACCGGCCAGCCCCTCGCTGACCAGCGCCTCACCAAGCGTGCGGCCATAGCCGGGGCCGGCCATGCGAAGGCAGTGGTGCACCTCGTGCGCGACCTGACGGCGAAGGGAGCCGTCGCTCACGCAGGCCGTGAAATTGTGGTTATCGGGGTCCAGGGTCAGGGCGAACAGACCTTTGCGATAGGCATGCCCCACCATGCCGAGTTCCGGAATAACCGCGCCGGGGAGACGCTGCACCAGGATATCCAGTCGCGGCGGCGGCAGCAGCTTTGCGACGATCTTCCGCGTGGCCTCGATCTCGGCGGTGACGAGTTCACGCCAGGGGCTGAGGTCGCCGTCGGCCTCCAACCAGTGAAGTTGCCAATCGGTCATCGTTGCCCATCGCCGGGTGCCGGCAAGCACTTCACCCGGTCCGGCCGTTCAGCGCCAGGGCCTATCCTGCCGCCCGGCGTCAGGGCGTCCCGCGTCAGGGCGTGATGTCGGAGGGCAAGCAGTGCGGTTGCGCGAACCCGGTATTCGGCGGCTCGGTCGGCGTGAGATAGACGATATTGTCGGTGCCGTTGAGCCCGGCGCCTGCGGGTATCCCGTCAAGCCCGGCCAGATGCCGCATGCGGTAGGCGATCGCGTGGTCGGCACATGACGTGTCGCCGCTGACGCCGAGGCCGCCGACGACGTTGCCGCCGGAATAGAGCGCCACGCCGCCGCCGAAGGTAATGACGCCGCCGGCAACGAAGCCGACGCCGATATCCTGCGGCAGCAGGAATGGATTGAACGGGTTCGAGTTGTTCAGCCCGTACAGCGAGCCGCCGGGTTGCGTCGGGGCGTACAGGTTGGCGGTCGACAGCGCGAGCTGATTGTTGCTGAACCCGTTGGCCGTGAACGCCTTAGCGATGGCGATTGCGCGGCTGCCGGGCCACGCGTCGCCGGTTTTGATGACCGAACAAAGCCGGCCGGTTCGATCGACCACCGCCGACCACATCAGATTGGGCGAGAAGAGACCGCCGTTCTGCATCTGGACCACTTGCGCCAGCTTGGATTGAACGCCCGTGACGATGGCTCCCGGGATGCCGCATCCCTGCGGGTCTGAGCCCGACGCTCCGAATCCCTGGGCGGATGCGGCCGAAGCCGCGAACAGCGCCGCAATTGCCGGAATGATCCATTTCAGCATGGACGAAACCTCCCCCGTTTTTTGCAACCTTCATACAATTTGAGACCGAACGATTGACGAGCGCAAGTAAATTCTTTCTGGTCCGATCGCCCGGCGGATAGCGTTGCCATCCGGCCATGGATTGCGCGCGAGAAGGTTGTTGCATCTGGCCGGTTGACCGCTCATCCATGCTCGTTCACAGCGAGCTTGCTCGTGCTTCGAATGGGTCTCATGCTTTCGGATGAGGGCTCGTCGAGGAACCGCCATGTCGCGCCTGGAGGGAAAGGTCGCTTTCATCACCGGCGCCGGTGCCGGCATCGGTCGCGCGACGGCGATCGCCATGGCGGGCGAGGGCGCGCGCGTGACGGTCGCCGAGATCGACGCCGCATCGGGCGAGGAGACGGCACATCTCGCCGCTAACGGCGCCATCGCCATTCGCACCGACGTCACCGACGAGGACAGCCTGCGCGCGGCGATCGGCCAAGCCAGCGCGCATTTCGGCGGTCTGCACGTGCTGCACAACAACGCCGGCGGCTCCACGGCGGCCGACAACAGCGCGGTCGAGGCGCCGGTTGCGGAGTTCTGGCGCGTCATCCGGCTCGACCTGTTCGGCACCTTCCTCGGCTGCCGCTTCGGCATTCCGGCGATCATGCGGTCGGGCGGCGGGGCGGTCATCAACATGGCGTCGAACCTGGCGCTGATGGGGATCGCCGGGCGCGACTGCTACACCGCCGCCAAGGGCGGCGTCGCCGCGCTCACCCGCTCGCTCGCGGTCGAATTCGCGCCGACGGTGCGGGTCAACGCGCTGGCGCCGTCGGCGACGATGACCGATCGGGTGCGGCGGCTGGCCGCGGGCAACGCGGCGATCGAGCGGCTGGCGAACTCGCATCTCTTGGGCCTGATCGCCCCCGAGGACGTCGCCGACGCCGCGGTTTTCCTTGCTTCCGACCAGGCGCGCCGGATCACCGGCCAGGTGCTGCCGGTCGATTCGGGCGTTACCATCTCCTGACGAGCTAGCGGAGATGTGCTGATCGGGCGGCCGCGATCGGCGGCAAAATTGAATCGGTCCCGTCCGCCGGAGGTCCTGATGGCCGAGTATCGCCGCAGTCTCTGAGAAGGAGTTGCCCATGTCCCAGACCTTCGCCCATCCCGAATTCCTCGCCGAGACCGATTGGCTGGCATCGCGTCTGCGCGATCCCGATATCCGCGTCTTCGACTGCACGACGCACCTGATCCCCGATCCGAAGGCGACCTATCAGGTCGTCTCCGGCCGCGCCGATTTCGAGAAGAGCCATATCCCCGGCGCGCGGTTCATCGACGTACAGGCCGACGTCTCCGACAACTCGCAGCGGCTGCGGTTCATGGCGCCGACGCCGGCGGCGTTCGCCGAGACGATGCGCCGCTTGGGCGTGAACAACACCAGCCGCGTGGTGCTGTACAGCACCGCCAATGTCTGGTGGGCGACCCGGGTCTGGTGGCTGCTGCGGATGTTCGGATTCGACAACGCGGCGGTGCTGAACGGCGGCTTCCGGAAATGGACCAGCGAGGGGCGGGAGGTCGAGTCCGGCCCGGCGGCGCCGCAACCGCCGGGCGATTTCATCGCGGGCGCAACCCGGAAGCTGATGGCGAACAAGGACGAGGTGCGCGCCGCGATCGGCGACGGCGCGATCTGCACCCTGAACGCACTGACCGCCGAGCAGCACGCCGGAACCGGCGGCAATGTCTATGGCCGCCCCGGCCACATCGCCGGCAGCGTCAGCCTGCCCGCCGCCGGGCTGCTCGATCCGGCCGACAACACTTTCCTCCCCGCCGCCATTCTGCGTCGGCGCTTCGCCGAGACCGGGGCGCTCGATCGGCCGCGCGTGATTACCTATTGCGGCGGCGGCATCGCGGCCACCGCGGACGCGCTGGCGCTGGTCATGCTCGGCCACGAGAACGTGGCCGTGTACGACGCCTCGCTGTCGGAATGGGCGCGCGATCCGTCGCTGCCGATGCAGACCGGCTGATGCTCAGCTGCTTTGCAGCGCCGCCGTCTTCTTTTGCAGGCTGGCCTCGAGTGCCGGGGCGCCGCCGCGGGCCAGCATCGCCGCGAAGTCCGACCGCAGCACCGCCACCCGGCTGATGGTTCCGTCGGCCAGCACGTCGCTCGCCTTCCAGGCGCCGCTCGCGGCTCTGCGCATGACGTAATCGATCGTATGCTTGTCGGTGCCGCTGCGCGGCGTGATCACCGACTGCACCACCCGGGCGCCGTCGGCGAGGGTGCGGATTTGCGCACCGATGGTGAAGGTCTGACCGTCGTAGCTGTTGAAATTATCCACGTAGCTGGCCACCGTGTACTGGCGGAACACGTCAAGCAGCCGGGTCTGCTCGGTCGCACTCAGTCCGGACCAGCTCGGGCCGACCGAGAGGCGCAGAATGGCCGGCAGATCAAGCGCATTCTCGATCGCCGGGGTCAACTCGCTCACCCGCTGCGCGAACGGCGTCGCCCGGCCCTGCTTCATGACCGTGAGCAGCGCCTCGTCGAGTTGTTGAATCGGCGCCGCCGGACCGGTTGCCGCCGCGGCCGGCGCGACGTCGGCGACGATCGACACCGGCACTCCCAGCGCGGCGGCCAGCAAAGCGCGCCGGCCGAGAACCATTGCGGACATGCGGCACCCCTCGGAAAATCTTGACGAGAGCTTATAGATAGGCGGCGTTGCCGGCTGGTCGAGGGGCTTGCGAATCGGGACACTCCGGGTAACGTGATGCGCTCGCTGCGCTGACGGCTCCGGGCCGGCGTGCCTATGTGCCGGACTTGATTGTACCTGACCGGAGGCTGAGGCTTGTCCATCGCCACCACCGCCCTGGGCGCGGCCGACGCGCTGGCCGATGCCTTCGGAGTGCTGAAGCGGCCCCTCGATGCCGTGCCGATGCTGGCGGCGGCGGCGGCACTCGAAATTTCCGACGTTTCCGTTTCGTTGGAACGCTTGCTCGACGCATGCGCGCGAGAGGCGGCGCTCAACCTGGCGGGGCGATTTGCGCTGCGTTGGGAGATCGCGCGGCTGCTCGGCAATCTGCGGCGGTTGCAAACCGAAGAGGCGGCGCACCCGGACATACTCGCCCAACCGCTCGAGCGGCCGATCTTCATCACCGGCCTGCCGCGCAGCGGCACCACGTTCCTGCATCACTTGCTGATGGAGGACCCTGAGACGCGCGCGCCGCGCGTCTATCAGACCATCTACCCGTACCCCGATCCGACCGGGCCGGACCGACGCGAAAGGCGGGTCGGTCGGCAGCTGCGCGGCTTCGAGCAGCTGGCGCCGGAGTTTCGCTCGCTGCACCCGATCGACGCCGCCTCGCCGCAGGAATGCTGCGAGATTACCGCGCACGTGTTCCGCAGCTTGCGCTTCGACACCACCTATCGCGTGCCCTCCTATCGGCGCTGGTTGGACGAAACCGGACAGTTGCCCGCCTACCATTTCCATCGGCGCTTTCTGCAGCATCTGCAACGGCAGATGGGCGCCGGGCGGTGGGTGCTGAAATGCCCCGACCATCTGTTCGCGCTGCGCGAATTGCGCGCCGCCTATCCGGATGCGCGGGTGGTGTTCGTGCATCGCGATCCGGTCAAGGTGCTGCTGTCGCTCACTCAACTAACCGAGGTGCTGCGCCGGCCGTTTACCCGGCGCCTCGACAAGCGCCGGATCGGCGGCGAAGAGAGCGCACGCTGGTACGACGGCACCTTGCGCATGATCGAGGCCGACACCGAGGCGCCGTTCGCGGAGCCGATCTGCCACGTGCATTACCTCGACCTCATCACCGATCCGGTGAGCACGGTCGAGAGCGTCTATACGCACTTCGATCTGCCCTTCAGCCCGGCCGCGGCGGCGCGCATGAGCCGGCTCGTCGCCGAGCGCCCGAACGGCGGTTACGGCCGTCATCATTACCGCTTCGAGGATCATGGGCTGGACGCCGGCGCCGAGCGCGACCGGTTCCGGGCGTATATGGTGCATTTCGGCATCGAGCCGGAAGCGCCCGGGGACTTGCGCCGCCCGGTCGCGATCGAACCCCGCCTGCGCTCGGCGAGCACGCGGGCGAGCTGAAGCCGGCCGCTGCGGTCCTCACAGCCCCAGATACCGATGCGCCACCCCGGCGTCGGCGTGCAGCTCGGCGGAGCTGCCCGACCACACGACCCGGCCCTTCTCCAGCACGTAGTGGCGGTCGGCGATGCGGGTCAGCGCGTCGAGGTTCTTATCGATCACCAGGATTGCCTGGCCGCGCGCCTTGAGCCGCAGCAGCGCCTGCCAGATCGTCTGCCGTATCATCGGCGCCAATCCCTCGGTCGCCTCGTCCAGGATCAGCAGCCGCGGGTTGGTCATCAGCGCGCGCCCGATGGCGAGCATCTGCTGCTCGCCGCCGGAGAGCAGCCCGCCCGGGCTGGATAGCCGCGCCGCCAGCAGCGGGAATAGATCGAGGATCGCCGGCAGGGTCCATGGCTCGCGCGCGCCCCCCCGGTTGGCCGCGGTCGCGGTCAGGTTCTCGCGCACCGTGAGGTTCGGGAACACCTGCCGCCCCTCGGGCACGAGCCCGAGCCCGGCGCGCGCGATCCGGTAGGGCGGGCGCCCGTCCAGCCGGGCGCCGTCGAGGCGAATCTCGCCGCGCGGCGGCACGATCCCCATGACCGCAAGCACGGTCGTGGTTTTGCCCATCCCGTTGCGGCCGAGCAGCGTCACCACCTCGCCGGCGTTGACCGCCAGATCGACCCCGAACAGCACGCGGCTGCCGCCATAGCCGGCCTCCAGGCCGGAGACCGCCAGCATCAGCCATCCCCCAGATAGGCGACGCGCGCGGCCGCATCGCGGCGCACCGCATCGGGCGCACCGGAGGCGATCACGCGCCCGGCCGCCAGGACGGTGATCCGGTCGGCGAGCGCGAACACCGCGTCCATGTCGTGCTCCACCATCAGAATCGCCAGCCTGCCCTTGAGGGTGGCCAGGAAGCGGACCATGCGCGCGCTCTCCTCCGGTCCCATCCCGGCCAGCGGTTCGTCCAACAGCAGCGCGCGCGGCGCCGCCGCGAGCGCCATCGCCAGTTCCAGCGCCCGCCGCTCGCCGTGCGCGAGCATCCCCGCCGGGATGTCGGCGCGCTCCGCCAAGCCTATTTCGGCCAACCGGGCGCGCGCCGGTTCACGCAAGGCCGGGTCACGCCGCGCGGGCCGCCAGAAACGGAAGCTGCTCGATCGGCCCTGCACCGCCAGCGCGACGTTATCGAGCGCGCTGAATTCCGGAAACACCGAGGTGATCTGAAACGAGCGGATCAGCCCGCGCACCGCCCGCCGATGCGGCTTTTCGCCGGTGATGTCGGCGCCGCCGAAGCGCACGCGCCCGCCATCGGGCGCCATTTCGCCGGCGATCTGCGCGACCAGCGTCGTCTTGCCGGCGCCGTTGGGGCCGATGACGGCGTGCAGCTCCCCCGGCTCAAGGGTGAGCGAGACGTTGTCGGTCGCGAGCAGCCCGCCGAAGCGCTTGCGGAGTGCGCTGGTCTCCAGCAGCGGATCAGGCACCGGCGGACGCCTTGGCAATCGGCCGGCGCGGCCGCCCCGCCAGCGCCCGCAAGCGGCCGGGACGCGCGAACAGCACCACCGCGACCAGGATCGGACCGAGGATCGCCTGCCAGTGCTCGGTCGCGCCGGAAAGTCCCGCTTCAAGCAGCAGGTAAATGGCGGCTCCCAGGATCGGTCCCGCCAGGGTTCCGCGGCCGCCGAGAATGACCATCATCATGATCTCGCCCGAGCGGGTCCAGTGCATCATCGATGGCGAGAGGAACTCGGTCTGGTTGGCGAGCAGCAGCCCGGCGATGCCGCACACGGAGCCGGAGATGACGAAGGCCAGCAGCCGGTATCGGAACACCGGGAAGCCGAGCGCCGCCATCCGCCGCTCGTTCGAGCGCGCGGCGCGGATCACCATGCCGAACCGGGATTCGACCAGCCGGTGCCCGGCGAGCAGCGCCAGCGCGAGCACCGCCAGCGCCGCGTAGTAGAGGGTGTTCGGATCATCGAGGTCGAGCCAAGCCCCGAAATCGCTGTGCGCCGGCAGGTTCAGCCCGTTGTCGCCGCCGAATTGGTTCAGGCTCTCGATCAGGAAATAGATCATCTGCGCGAAGGCGAGCGTAATCATGATGAAGGTGGTGCCGGCGGTGCGCAGCGACACCGCGCCGATCACCAGCGCGGCGATCGCCGAGGCGCCGACGGCGAGGCCCAGATGCGCAAAGCCGTTGCCGATCCCCGACGTGATCGCGATGCCGGTGGTGTAGGCACCGATGCCGATGAAGGCGGCATGACCGAAGCTCACCATCCCGCCGTAGCCCAGGATGATGTCGAGGCTGAGGGCGGCGAGCGCGAAGATGACGATCCGCGTCAGCAGGTCGATGTAGAAGCCCAGGCCGATGGCGGCGGCGAAGGGGGGCGCCAGCGCCAGCGCCGCCAGCACGAGCAGGCTGGCAAGGGGAACGCCTCTCATGCGCACCATCCCGAGCCGGGGGAGGGGTGGTGCTGGTCGCTCACTCCGCGGGCACCACGATCGGCGGTCGCTTGCCGGCCAGCCTCTCCAGCGCGAGATAGACCGCCGGCGTGGTGTAGAGCGTCAGCACCTGCGAGACGATCAGCCCGCCGACGATGGCGATGCCGAGCGGGCGGCGCAGCTCCGACCCGGTGCCGAACGCCACCGCCAGCGGCAACGCGCCGAACATCGCCGCGAGCGTGGTCATGATGATCGGCCGAAAGCGCTCCAGGCACGCGTCGTGGATCGCCTCGGCGGGCGACAGCCCGCGCTGCGCGCTCCGCCTCCAGCGCGAAATCGACCAGCATGATGCCGTTCTTCTTGACGATGCCCATCAGCAGGACGATCGCGATCATACCCATGATGTCGAGCGGCTGGCCGGTGATCAGCAACGCGAGCAGCGCGCCGAGCCCGGCCGAGGGCAAGGTGGAGAGGATGGTCAGCGGATGCAGCAGGCTCTCGTACAGCACGCCGAGCACGATGTAGATCGCGATCAACGCGGCCGCGATCAGCACCGGCTCCGTTGCCGTCGTCTGCTGCAGCCATTTGGCGTTGCCGGCGAACTCGGTGCGCACCTCGGGCGGCATGCGCAGCGCCGCCGTCGCCTCCGTGACCGCCTCCTCGGCATCGCCGAGCGCCATGCCGGGGGCGAGATTGAAGCTCAGCGTCGCGGCCGGGAACTGGCCCTGGTGGCGCACCGCCAGCGGCGCGTCGCCGCGCTCGAAGCGCGCCATCGCCGAAAGCGGAACTTGCGTGCCGTTGCTCGCGCCGACATAGACCCGGTTCAGCATCACCGGCGAGGTCTGCAACGCCGGATCGGTCTCCACCACCACCTTATACTGGTTGCGCTGCGGAATAGATGGTCGAGACCTGGCGCTGCGCGAAGGCGTTGTTCAGCGCATTGTCGATCGCGGTCGCGGTGATCCCGAGCCGGGCCGCGGCGGCGCGGTCGATGACGACGTTCTCCTGCGGCCCGGCGCGGTCCTGGTCCGAGGTCACGTCGGTGATGCCCGGCGTCGCCTTCAGCTTGTCCTCCAGCGCCAGCGACCAATGCCGCAGCTCGGCCAAGTCCTGGCAGATCACCGCGAACTCGTACTGCGCACCGCCGGTGCGCCCGCCGCCGCGCAAGTCCTGCGCCGAACATCAAGAAGGTCTGGACGCCGCCCAGCCGCGCCAGCTTCGGCCGCAGCCGCGCGATCACCGCCTCGGAGGAATGCCGTCGCGCTCGGCCACGGCTTCAGACTCGACCAGCACCTGCCCGCGGTTGAGCGAACTCCAGCCGGTGGAGACGCCGACCTGCGAGCCCACCGAGGCACCGCCGGGTCGGCCAGCAGCACGTTCACCACCGCGCGCTGCCGCGCCTCCATCGCGCTGAACGAAACGTCGGGGGAGGCGATCGTGGAGCCCATCAGGATGCCGGTGTCCTGGATCGGCATGAAGCCCTTGGCACGGTGCCGTAGAGCCGCACCGTCAGCACCACCGTCGCCAGCATCACCAGCAGCATGAAACCCTGATGGCGCAGCGACCAGCCGAGCGAGCGCGCATAAGCAGCGATGCACGCCGGCAAGCCCGCGTTCGATCCCGCGGTCGAGGCGCGCCCAGGCGCCTGCTGTGGCGTCGGCGCGCTGCATCCAGCGGCCGCAGATCATCGGCGTCAGCGTCAGCGAAACCGCCGCCGAGACGACGATCGCCATGGTCAGGGTCATCGCGAATTCGTGAAACAGCCGCCCGAGGATGCCGCCCATGAAGATCAGCGGGATGAACACCGCCACCAGCGACAGGGTGATGGAGACCACGGTGAAGCCGATCTGGCGCGAGCCGACGATCGCCGCCCGCATCGGCGGCAGCGCCGCGCTCGATGTGGCGGACGATGTTCTCGATCATCACGATCGCATCGTCGACCACGAAGCCCACCGAGATGGTCAGCGCCATCAGCGAGAAATTGTCGAGCAGGTAGCCCATGAACCACATGCCGGCGAGCGTGCCGCAGATCGACAGCGGCACGGTGACGGCGGCGGCCACGGTGGGCACCAGCCGGCGCATGAACAGCAGCACCACCAGCAGCACGAGCGCGATCGTGACGCCAACGTGATACTGCACGTCGTCCACGCAGGCGCGGATGGTCGCGGTGCGGTCCTGGATCACCGTCATCTTGATCCCGGCCGGCATCCACGCCCGCAGCTGCGGCAGCAGCGCGCGCACCCGATCCACCGTCTCGATGACGTTGGCGCCCGCCTCCTTGGTGATGGTGAGCAGGATCGCCGGCTGCTTGCCGTCCCAGGCGGCGAGGCGGGTGTTGGCGACGCCGTCATAGACGGTCGCGACGTCCGACAGCCGCAGCACGGCGCCGTTGCCGGCCTTCAGCACCAGCTGGCGATACTGGTCGGCGCGGCTGATCTGGCCGTTGACGCCGATCGTCTCGGCCTGCGCCGGCCCCTGAAACCCTCCCGTCGGCTCGGTGACATTGGCGCCTTCACCGCGGTCACCACGTCTCTGCGCCGGCAAGCCCGGCGGCGGCGAGACGCACCGGGTCGAGATCGACCCGCACCGCCGGCTTCTCGGCGCCGTTGACAGTGACGTTGGAGACGCCCTCGACCTGCGACAGGCGTTGCGCCGAGCACCGTGTCGGCGGCATCGTAGATCTCGCGCACGGCCAGCGTGTCGGACGACAGCGCGATGGTCATGATCGGCGCGTCGGCCGGATTGAACTTGCGGTAGAAGGGCCGTGTCGGCATGTCCGACGGCAGGTCGGTGATCGCGGCGTTGATCGCCGCCTGCACGTCGTGCGCGGCGCCGTTGATGTCGCGGTCGATGTCGAACTGCACGATGATCGAGGTGGCGCCGACGGAGTTCATCGAGGTGATCTCGGTCACGCCGGCGATCTCGCCGAGCCGCCGCTCCAGCGGCGCCGCGACCGAGTTCGCCATCGTCTCGGGATCGGCGCCGGGACGCTGGGCGATCACCACGATGGTCGGAATATCGACGCTCGGCAGCGCCGCCACCGGCAGGAAGCGATAGGCGACGAACCCCGACAGCAGGATGCCGATCGCGAGCAGCGTCGTGGCCACCGGCCGGGCGAATAAAGGGCAGCCGAGATGTTCATCTGCTCGGTTCGGTCGCTTCCCTCGTCGTCATTGCCCGCCCGCAAGCGGGAGCCAGGCGGACCGCTCCGTCCTCACGCCTGGACTGCCGCGCCGCCGCTTGCGCGAGCGGCTCGCAATGACGGATGAAGCCGGGCATCGATCCGCCATCACTCCGCCGCCGCCACCGCGGCGCCGGCCGAAGCGCGCGCGCAGCCGCTCGAACGCCAGATAGATCACCGGCGTCGTGTAGAGCGTCAGCAACTGCGACAGCAGCAGCCCGCCGATGATCGTCACCCCCAGCGGCCAGCGCAGCTCCGACCCGGCGCCGCGCTCAGCACCAGCGGCACCGCGCCGAGCAGTGCCGCCATCGTCGTCATCATGATCGGGCGGAAGCGCAGCAGGCACGCTTCCTCGATCGCCGCCGCGGCGGCAGGCCGCGCGCCCGCTCGGCCTCGATCGCGAAGTCGATCATCATGATCGCGTTCTTCTTCACGATGCCCATCAGCAGCACCACGCCGACCAGCGCCACCAGCGAGAGATCGGTGCCGCACAGCATCAGCGCGAGCAGCGCGCCGATGCCCGGCCGAGGGCAGCGTGGAGAGGATCGTCACCGGATGAATCCAGCTCTCGTACAGCACCCCCAGCACGATGTAGATCACCACCAGCGAGGCCAGGATCAGCCACGGCTCGGCGGCCAGCGAACGCTGGAACTCGGCGGCGTCGCCGGCGAAGCTGCCGGAGATCGTCGCCGGCATCCCGATCGCCGCCTCGGCCTGGTGCACCGCATCGACCGCGTCGCCGAGCGAATAGCCGGGCGCGGTGTCGAAGCTGATCGTGGCCGACGGGAACTGCTCCTCATGCGTCACCACCAGCGGCGCCGTGGTCCGCGTGATGCGCGCCGATCTGCGACAGCGGCACCTGCGGCGTCGGCAGCTGCGGCGACGGCACCTGCGCCGCCGGCCGCTCGGCCGCCGGCATCTGCGCCGCATTGGTCCCCGGCACGCGCAACAGGCCCAGCGTCGCCGGGTCGGCCTGCCAGGCCGGTCCGGTCTCCAGGATCACGCGATACTGGTTGGCCTGGCCGAAGATCGTCGAGATCTGCCGCTGGCCGAACGCGTCGTAGAGCGTGTCCTCGACCGCCTGCATGGTGACGCCGAGCCGCATCGCCGCCTGACGATCCACCGTGATCTGCGTCTTGAAGCCGTCATCCTGCTGGTCGGAGGCGACGTCCTCCAGCGCCGGCGAGCGCGCGCAGCGCGGCGAGCAGGCGCGGCGTCCAGGCCGCCAGCTCGGTCGCGGTCGGTGTCCACCAGCGTGTATTGGTAGGCGGTGCGGCTGACCCGCGAGCCGAGCGTCATGTCCTGCACCGGCTGGAACCATGCGGTGAGGCCCGGAATCGCGTCCACATCGGCGCGCAGCCGGCCGGATCACCGCGTCGACGCCGTCGCGCTGCCCGAGCGGGCTGCAGCGTGATCGTGAGCCGGCCGGCGTTCGGCGTCGCGTTGATGGTGCCGGCGCCGACGAAGGAGACGACGCCCGTCACCGCCGCGATCGGCGCGGATGCGTTCGGCGGCCCGGTTCTGCAGCGCGATCAGCTCGCGGGATCGAGACGCTCTGCGCCGCCCTCGGTGACGGCGACGATGGTCCCGGTGTCCTGCTGCGGCAGGAAGCCCTTGGGCACGACGATGTAGAGCCCGACGGTGCCGGCCAGGGTGGCGACCGCGATCGCCAGCACCAGGGTTTGCCGCGCCAGCGCCCATCCGAGCGTGCGCCGGTAGCCGCGCCAGCATCGCCTCGAACCCGGCTTCCAGCGCGCGCGCGAGCCGCCCTCCGGATGCTCCTCGCGCGGGCGCAGCAGCCGCCCGCACAGCATCGGCGTGAGCGTGAGCGAGATCACCGCCGAGACCACGACCGCGATCGACAGCGTCACCGCGAACTCGCTGAACAGCCGTCCGACGACGCCGGACATGAAGAGCAGCGGAATGAACACCGCGATCAGCGAGACGGTGAGCGAGACGATGGTGAAGCCGATCTGCCCGGCGCCGCGAAAGGCCGCCGCCATCGGGTTCATCCCCGCTTCGATGTAGCGGACCACGTTCTCGATCATGACGATCGCGTCGTCCACCACGAAGCCGGTGGCGACCACCAGCGCCATCAACGAGAGATTGTCGAGGCTGTAGCCGAGCAGATCCATCACCCCGAACGTGCCGATCAGCGACAGCGGCAGCGCGATCGCCGGGATGAAGGTGGCGCGCACCGAGCGCAGGAAGGCGAAGATCACCAGCACCACCAGCAGCGACCGCCATGATCAGCGTGATCTGCACCTCGCGCACCGAGGCGCGGATGCTCTCGGTGCGGTCGGTCACGATGCTGCAGCTTGATGCCGGCCGGCATGGCGCGCTCCAGCATCGGCAGCGACTGCTTGATGCGGTCCACGGTCTGCACGATGTTGGCGCCGGGCTGGCGCTGGATGTCGAGCACCGCCGCCGGCTCCGGCTTGCCGTCGTGGAAATACCACGCCCCGACGCGGTCGTTCTCCAGGCCGTCGATCACCCGCCCCACCGCCGACAGCCGCACCGGCGCGCTGTTGCGCCAGGCGAGCACCAGATTCGCGGTACTGGTCGGCGGATCGACGAGCTGGTCGTTGGCGCCGACGGCGACCGCCTGCCGGGGGCCGTCGAAGCCGCCCTTGGCGCCGTTGGTGTTGGCCGCCGCGACCGCGGTCCGCACGTCCTCCATCGACAGCCCGTAGGCGGCGAGGCGGGCGGGATCGACGCGCACCCGCACCGCGGGGCGAATGCCGCCCTCCACCGTCACCTTGCCGACGCCGTCGATCTGCGCGAGCTTCGGTTGCAGGACGGTGTCGGCGGCGTCGCCCACGCTTGGCGATCGGCAGCGCATCCGAGGTCAGCGCCAGGGTCAGGACCGGCGCATCGGCCGGGTTCACCTTGGAATAGATCGGCGGGTAGGGAAGCGTGGTCGGCAACGTCCCGGCGGCGGCGTTGATCGCCGCCTGCACGTCCTGGGCCGCCGAATCGAGGCTGCGGCTGAGCTGGAATTGCAGCGTGATCTGGCTGGTCCCCTCGGCGCGATGCCGAGGTCATGGTGTCGATCCCCGGGATCTGCCCGAACTGGCGTTCCAGCGACGCCGTGATCAGGGTCGCGATCGTCTCCGGGCTGGCGCCGGGAAGCTGCGTCGTCACCTCGATGGTCGGAAAGTCCACCTGCGGCAGCGCCGAGACGGGCAGCGCCCGATAGCCGAGCCCGCCGGCGAGCAGGATCGCGATCGCCAGCAGCCAGGTGGCGATCGGGCGGGCGATGAAGGGCGCCGAGATGTTCACGACCGCCGCGCTTCCGCCCGGATTGTGCGCCTTGGCGGCATCGCCCGGCGTCGCGGGCGCCGGCTCGCCGGCAGCCGGCGCGATCGTCACCTTCTTGCCGTCCGACAGCCGCGACGCGCCGTCGGTCACGATCTGCTGGCCGGGCTGCACGCCGCTGGCGAGGATCGCCGTCTCGGCGTCCTGGTGGCCGACCGTCACCGCCTGGCGCTGCGCCGTATCGATCGGGCTTGACGATATAGACGTAGTCGCCGTTCGGTCCGCGCTGCACGGCGGCCGGCGGCACCGTCACCGCGTCATGCGCGGTCGCCACCTGCACGCGCACGCGCACGAAGCCGCCCGGCCATAGCGTCTCCTTCGGATTGGGGAAGGTCGCCTTCAGCTTGATGGTGCCGGTGGTCGGATCGACCTGGTTATCCAGCACCGCGAGCGTGCCCTGATCCAGGACCTTGCCGGCGCCCGGCCCCGCCTCGCTCATCGCCACCACGGCCGCCGGCGTCGATCCGCCCATCGCGGCGGCGATCTGCGGCAAATCCTGTTGCGGCAGGTTGAACAGCACCGAGATCGGCTTGATCTGCGTCAGCACCACCAGCCCGGTGGTGCTGTTCGGCTGCACGATGTTTCCCGCATCGACCTGGCGGATGCCGGCGCGGCCGTCGATCGGCGAGGTGATCGTGGTGTATCCGAGCAGCGTGCGCGCGTTGTCGATCGCGCCCTGGTCGGATTGGATTTGCGCCGTAAGCTGCGCGACGGTCGCCTTCTGGGTGTCGGCGGTCTGCCCGGTGGTGTAGTTGTTCTGCACCAGCTTCTGATAGCGGGCGAGGTCGAGCTTGGCATTGGCGAGCTGCGCCTCGTCCTGCGCCTTCTTCGCCACCGCCTGATCGAGCGCCGCCTGATAGGTGCGCGGGTCGATGCGCGCCAGCACCTGCCCCTTGCTGACCGGCTGGCCCTCCTGGAAGTCCACGTCCAGCAGCGGTCCGCCCACCATCGTCTGCACCGTGACGGTGCTATACGCCTGCACGGTCCCGAGCGCGTCCAGCCAGATCGGCACGTCGCGCTGCTGCGCCGCCGAGACCAGCACCGGGACCGGCGCGTTCGCCGCCTGCCGGCTCGGCGTCGGTCGGCGCTCTTGCCGGCCGGCCAGAACCAGATGCCGGCGCCGATGGCGAACAGCAGAACCAGCAGACGCGAGCCCGCGCAGCAGCCGCGCGCGGGTTCGCGGTCGCTCGATGACGGTGGGCGGTTCGCGGGTTCCGATGTCCATGTTCAGCCAGCCTCCATCCGGCCATATCGGCGCGTGGCTTTCCGGCCGCAATCGCGCGAGAATACGGTCATTCGATGTTCCCGCCCACCGGCAGCGCGAAGCCGCCCTTGAGGATGCCCGGATCGAGCCCCGGGAAGGCCGACATCACGCCGCCCGGCGGCGCCACCCAGCCGCCGCCCATCGCCTTGTAGAGATTGAGCAGCGCCAGGAACCGCGTGAGCCGCACCTGGACCAGCGTGTCCTCGTCGGTGAACAGCGTGGTCTCGGTGCTGAGCAGGGTGGTCACGTCGGCCGTGCCGACCGCGATCTGCGCGCGCGCCGCCGCCTCGGCCGCGCGGGCGATGGCGACCGCCCGCGCCTGCAGCGCCTCCTGCTCGCTCGCATAACGCCAGGCGGTCAGCGCGTTATCGACATCGGTGAACGCCTGCACGGCGGCCTTGCGATAATCGGCGAGCAGTTCCGCCGTCCGCCCCTTCGCCTGTTCCAGTTGCCCCCGCAGCGCCCCGGCGTCGAACACCGGCTGGACCAGGTTGGCGGCGAGCGAGGCGATCAGCCCGCCGGGCGTGAACAGGTTGGCCAGCGCATTGTTGGCATAGCCGCGCTGGCCGGTCAGCGCGATGGTCGGGAAGAACGCCGCGCGCGCCGCCTTCACGTTGTAATTTGCGGCAACAAGTTGCGCTTCTGCGGCCTCGACATCCGGGCGGCGGGCCAGCAGTTCCGACGGCAGGCCGGGCGAGACCAACGGAAAGGCCAGCGTTGGTCAGCGTGCCCGGCCGCGCCGTGATCGCCTCCGGCAGTTGGCCGGTGAGGATCCCGAGGCCGATCAGCTCCTGCTCGAGCGCGCTTTGCAGCGCCGGGATGGTCGCCCGCTCGGCCGCGACCAGCGCGCGCCTGCTGGTCGCGATCCAGCGCCGTCGCCGTGCCGGCGGCGAGCCGCCCCAGAATCACCCGCAGCGATTGCTCGGCGGCGGCGAGATTGCGGCGCGCCACGTCCAGCCGGTCGGCATCGGCGAGCGCGGTGAACCAGGTCTGGGCGACGCTCGTCAGAACGGTGAGCGCCACGGTCTGGGCGTCGAAGCGGCTGAACGCGGCGCTGGCCACGGCCGACTGGCGACCGGCCCGGAAGCGGCCCCAGAAATCCGCCTGATAGGCGACGCTGAGGCCGACGCTGTATTCGTGCAGCGTCACCGCGCCGCTGCCACGCCGCGCCCGGTGTGGAGAAGCTGCGGCTGCCCAGCCCCTCCTGCGTCAGGCTGGTCCCGGCGGTGGCGCTGAGCGAGGGCAGCAGGCTGGCGCCGGCGATGCGCACCGCCGCGTCGGCCTGGCGCACCCTGGCGATGGCGGCGGCGATATCGAAATTGCCCGCCTCCGCCTGCGCCATCAGCCGGTTGAGGTCGGGGGATCGAAAGCCGCGCCACCAATCGGCCGAGCGGCCAGACGGCGCCGCGCAGCGCCGGGGGGGCCCGGTAGGCGGCGGGGAGGGCGAGCGCCGGGCGCCGGTAGTCGGGGCCGAGATCGCAGCCGGCCAGAGCACGGCAGGGCGAGGGCGAGAAGGCGGCGGCAAGGGTGCGAAGACGCGACATGCACCCCGTATATCGGAAAGCATTGTAAGCCTCATGTTGCGCATTGTCTGCGACGCCATGACGGGCTGATATGCTGGCCTTGCCCCTTCTGGCCCCGCCGGCGCCATGCTCACCGACCTGCCCAATCTGCTCACCCTTTCGCGCATCGCCGCCATCCCGGCGCTCGTGCTGCTGGTGGCGCTGCGGATGCCGGCGTCCGACTTCGCCGCCTGCGTGCTGTTCAGCGCCGCCGCGATCACCGACTATTGGGACGGGCGGATCGCCCGGGCGCGCCGCCAGCAATCGCGCTTCGGGCGCATGCTCGATCCGATCGCCGACAAGCTGCTGGTGGGCACCGCGCTCATGATGCTGGCCGGCGAGGGGCGCTTTCCCTTCGGCACCCTCTACCCCGCCGTGCTGATCCTGCTGCGGGAAATTCTGGTCAGCGGGCTGCGGGAGTTCCTGGCCGACATCCGGGTGGGCTTGCCGGTCACGCGGCTCGCCAAATGGAAGACCGGCATGCAGATGGGGGCGCTGGGGACGCTGCTCGCCGGCGACCGGTCGGCGGTCCTGCTGCACCTGCCCTTCGTCCCCGTGGACGCGATCGGCGCGGCGATGCTGTGGGTGGCGGCGGTGCTGACGCTGCTCACCGGCTGGGATTACCTGAACGCCGGGCTCCGTCATGCCGCGGCGCCTCCCGGCGAGTGATGGACGCGCTCGGCCTGGTCGGTTGGTCCGGCGCCGGCAAGACGACCTTGCTGGAAGCGCTGCTGCCGCTTTTGCGCGCCAGCGGCCTTACGATCTCCACCGTCAAGCACGCCCATCATGGCTTCGACATGGACCGGCCGGGGAAGGACAGCCACCGCCATCGCGCCGCCGGCGCGCGCGAGGTGCTGGTCGCCTCCTCGGTGCGCTGGGTGCTGCTGCACGAGGTCGCCGGTGCCGAGCCGTCGCTCTCCGAGCTGCTGACCCGCTTGGCACCGGTCGATCTGGTGCTGGTGGAAGGCTTCAAGTCGCATCCGTATCCAAAGCTCGAGGTCCACCGCCGGGCGCTCGGCAAGCCGCCGCTCTGGCCGGGCGACGCGCTCGTGCTTGGGCTGGCGACCGACGCGGTTGACCAGTCCTGCCCGCTGCCGCAGCTTCCGCTCGACCGGCCGGACGCCGTCGCCGAGTGGATCGTCGATTTGCGCATGAGCGGTCGCACCCGGGTCAGCGCGCTTGAGCAACAGGCCGGGACCGGCCAGAGTGCGCGCGAATCCCCACCTCCCATGGAGCCCCGCTCTTGATCAGGCGTCTCGCCTTGTCCGGCCTTGGTGCTCTGGCGCTGAGCGGCTGCGCCTTCCACGCCTGGGACCGGCCGCCCTTCTTCGCCGGGCCCGACCCCTATGCGCCGGGTGGTGACACCGAAAATATCCGCCGCGCTCGCGGGCAGGCGATCGCGGTGCAGCCGCTTTCCCCGGCCGCGGGAAATATCTGGCCGGGTCCGATCCAGCCGACGCCGTCGCTGGCCGATCTGGTGAAGCAGGAGAATCAGGGCCAGTTGCCGCAAGTGCAGCCGCTGCCCGGCCAGCCACCGGCGCCGGCGCTGCCGGCCCCGCAGAGCAGCCCGGCGCCGCCACCGACGGTGTCGGTTCTGCCGCCCGAGCTTCCGCCGGTGCCGCAGGTGGCGACCCCGTCCCAGTCCGCCCCGACGCCGCCGGCCGCCGGCGGGGTCGTGCAAACTCCCCGTGGCCCCGCCGTCACCTCCGGGGGGACCGGCGCGTTCAGCACCGTGACCATGCCCAATGGGCAGACCGGGATCGTGGTGCCGAACGGCAACGGCACCAGCACGGTCATCATGTCCAACGGGCAGGTACAGACGATCCCGTCCAAATGAAGGGCCTCTGATGTCAGGCGCGAACGCCGTCACCATCCTCTACTTCGCCTGGCTGCGCGAGCGGGTGGGCGCCGCCGAGGAGCGGCTGGCGTTGCCGGAGGAGGTGCGGAGCGTGGGCGCCCTGGTCGAGCACCTGGCGGCGCGGGGCGGCGGCCATGCGGCGGCGTTCGCCAACCGCGCGGTGGTGCGCGCCGCCGTCAACCAGGACTTCGCCGGCCCCGAGGCGCCGGTGCGCCCGGGCGACGAGATCGCCTTCTTTCCACCGGTGACGGGGGGCTGAGCGATGCGACCTCGGATCCGGGTCCAGACCGAAGATTTCGATTCCGGCGCCGAGATCGCTCGGCTGACGGCCGGGCGGACGGATATCGGCGGCATCGGTTGCTTCCTCGGCACCGTGCGGGGCGGCGACGGGCTGACGGCATTGACGCTCGACCACTACCCCGCGATGACCGAGCGCGCGCTCGCCGCGATCGCCGACGAGGCCGCCCGGCGCTGGGAGCTGTTCGGCTGCACGGTGATCCACCGCGTCGGCCGGCTGCGCCCGGGCGAGAACATCGTCCTCGTGCTTGCCGCCTCGGCGCATCGCCGCGCGGCGCTGGAGGCGACCGGGTTCCTGATCGACTGGCTCAAAACAAAGGCGCCGTTCTGGAAGAAGGAGAGCTTTGCCGACGGGGCGGAAACCTGGGTCGCGGCGCGCGAGACCGACACCGCCCGGGCCGCCCGCTGGGAGTGCGGCTAGTCTAAAGCCGGGCACGGTGCAGGCGCTCGGCGGTAGCCGGGGGCCAACGCTGGCCGAATGCCCCGGGATCGAGAGAAATAAACCGTGGCCGGCGACCTCGCCTTAAGGATCGATCGTTGCCGCGCAGGCATCGGTGGGCGTGGCGGCGGCATGACCCACCACCGGGACGATGTCGAGCGCCGCCGAGGTGACGCGACAGGGCGCGGCGACCAGCCCGCATCCGGCGAGCGACAGCATCGAGAGGATCGCGAGCAGACGTGCCATGGGCGAAGCTTATCCCAAATCGGGCGTCGCTGCTCTTCAGAATTTGGTCAATGGCGCGGGCGGCGCCGGCGGCAAGGCGACGTTTTGCGCGCATGGCGAACGCGCTGACCTTCGGGCCTCTAACCGATCACACGGCGCATCTCTGCATCGACATGCAGACGATGTTCGCCGAGCGCACCGACTGGCAACTTCCCTGGCTGGAGCGGGTTTTGCCGACGGTGCGGAGCCTGGCCGCGGCACGACCCGACCGCACGGTGTTCACCCGCTTCGTGCCGCCGGCGACGCCGGAACAGGCCGGGGGCACCTGGCGGCGCTATTACGAACGCTGGCGCGACATGACGCGATCGCGGCTCGACCCGGCGTTGATCGAACTGGTCCCGCCACTGGCCGCACTGGTGCCGCCGGCGACCGTCATCGACAAGCATCACTACTCGCCGTTCGCCGAGCCGCAGCTGGATCGCTTGCTGCGCCAGCGCGGCATCGACGCCCTGGTGATTACCGGCGCCGAGACCGATGTCTGCGTGCTCGCCGCGGTGTTGGGTGCGGTCGATCTCGGCTATCGCGTGGTGCTGGCGCGCGACGCCTTGTGCAGCGCCTCCGACCGCACCCATGACGGACTGCTGACACTCTACGACGAACGCTTCGGCCAGCAGATCGAGCTGGCCACGGTAGCGGAAATTCTCGCGGCATGGCGCTAGGCTGGGCGAGTGTGGCCGCTGTTATGGCGACAACTCCTCCAGGACCCGGCCCTTCGTCTCCGTCCCGAACACTGCCGTGACGCCCGCGCCGACCAGGAGCACCAGGGCGAACAGCGCAAAAACGTACTGGATACCAGCGAGGCCCATCAACCAGCCGACCAGGAGCGGTCCCGCCGCCGAACCAAGGCGCAGCCAGGAACTGCTAAGCCCGGTGCCGAACGCCCGCAGACGCGTCGGATACAGCTCGGACGAGTAGAGGTAGAGCGAGAAGGTGATCGTCTGCACGATCGCATAGGCCAACCCAGTCAGCACCAATACCTCGGTGGCCGAACTGGCGCCGAGCAGCGCGAGAAGGACAAGCGGCACGGGTGCGGCCAGGAAGGCAGCAGCGTACCATCAGCTTCCGGCCGACCTTGTCGATCAACAGCGCGCAACCCACGGACGCCACAACGCCGGCGGCCGAGGTCAGTAGACCATAGAGCAGGCTTGTCTCGAGGGGCAGCTTGAAGGTCTGGCTGTAGAGCGTCGGCAGCCACGCGATGAGCCCGTTCGCGACCAGGTAGGAGCAGAACCACATCGCCCAGATGGTCAGCGTGCGGCGGCGATAGATACCCTGGAACAGCTCCCGCCAGTCCGAACGCGCCTGTGCCTCGGGTTTTGCGCGCATCGGCTCGGGCATCGCCAGCTCATGTCCGGCGGCGATCGCGCTTCGCTCCAGGTTCCGGACAATGCGATCGGCCTCCTCGTAGCGGCCCTTGGACGCGAGCCAGCGCGGCGACTCCCGCATGAAGAACCGCAACGGGATCAGCACCGCGGCCGGAACCAGGCCGACGACAAACATCGCCTGCCAGCCGTATACGGGAACGAGTGCACGGGCGATCAGGCCGGCGCCGACCAGGCCGACCAGGAACATGACTTCATAGAGCAGGAAAAACCGACCTCGGCCCTTGGAGCCAATATACTCGTTGATATACGCGCTCGCGACCGGCACCTCGCCGCCTGTGCCGACGCCCTGCACGAAGCGGAACAGCATCATCGACGCCGCGCCCCAGGCGAACAGGCAAGCGAAGTCCATGCTGACGAAGAGAAGGATGGTGAACAGGAGCACGCTCAAGCGGCCGATCCGCTCGGCAAGCCAGCCGAAGAAGACGGCGCCGATGAGCTGCCCAACATAGCCCATTGACAGGATCATACCGGTCTGTTCCGGGCTGATCCCCCACTCGCGGACGAGCACCGGCATCGCGTAGGCGATGGCGATCACGGTGTAGCCGTCAAAGAATGTCGCCGCGCCGATGATATTGCGGGTCCAAAAAACTTGCCGGGTGATCGGCAGCCGTTCCAGCCGAGCACTGATGTCGGCCTGTCCGTCGAACCCGGTGCTGGTGCGCTCAAGGGCGCCCGTGGCGGTCTGCATGAGCATTGTGGTCCTCCCCGATCGAGACATTGATTCTGCTGTCGCCGGGATACGAAGGCTCACCGGAGCGGCGGGGTGCTTTGGTTCGGCTGTCATGACGGTGTGACCCGGCGGTAAGACCCGGCCGGGTCACGTCGAGATGTCAGGCAGCCTTGGCGACGCGGCCCGCGCCGACCAGCCCGGCGAATTGCAGCGCCGCGCGGATCTCCTCCTCGGCCCCGGCGGCGAGTGGCTTCAGTGGCGAACGGATGTACGCCTCTTGGATCTTGCCGCGCGCCTTGAGGCCGAGCTTGAGCGCCACCGTGCCCTCCATGTGCGAGCCGCGGTGATAGACGGCCTTGGTCAGCGGCAGCAGCCGGTCATGGATGGCCCGAGCCGCGTTGTAGTCGCGCGCCTTGGCCGCCGCGAGATATTGCACCAGCGGCTCCGGCGCGAGGCCGCCGTAGCCGACCAGCAGCCCGTCCACGTCGAACATGGTCGGCAGCAGCCACTCATCATGGCAGGTCAGGACCTGCAGCTCCGGGAACTCCTTGCGCAGCACGGGAATCTCGGTGTCCCAGCGCTTCATGTTGCGCACCCCGTTCTTGGTCGCGATCACGCCGGGCTGCGCGGCGATATCGAGCTGGGTCTGCAGGTCGTAGGTGGCCTTGGTTGCATCCGGATACTCGAAGAGGATGCACTGCAGCCCCGACGCCTCGTAGATCGCCTTGTAGCGGTCCTGCGGCGCGCCCTTCTGAAAGCCGAAGCGCAGCCAGCCATGGTTCGGATAGACCAGAGCGCCTTTGGCGCCGGCATCGGCGGCCCGCTTGGCCTCCTCGGCGGCGACCCTGGTGCCCTCGCCGGTAATGCCGGCGATGATCGGCAGCTTGTCGCCGACCGCGTCGATATAGGTGCGGATGAGCGCGACCTGCTCCTCGGACGTGAGGAACGTGCCCTCGCCGGCATGGCCCAGGATCGCCACGCTGGTTACGCCGTCGACGGAGGCCAGCCAGCGGGCGAGCGCTGCGTTGGCGGCGTGATCGACTTCGCCGTCTGGGCCGGCGAAGAGGGTGACGGGGGCGGGGTTGAGGCCGCGTAGATTGAGAACGGACATGTTTGTTTCCTTCTTGGTTGGTTCTTTGGTCCCGCCCGTCTAAAGGGTATGGGATCGTTCGCGGGAACGTTCCCATATACAGGCTTGAGGCTCCCGCCTGTCAAGCGCTAATTCGTCAGTGCCATCCGATTTGCGAAAGGCTGCCATGCTCTCTAAACCTGATCCGCACGACCGCACGACACGCGTGACTTTGCATGATGTCGCCGCGACTTCTGGCGTCTCGAAATCGACCGTGTCCCGGATCCTTGATGAGCGGCTGCCCCGCTCTGATAGCGAGACCGCCAAGCGCGTGCGCCAAATTGCCACCGAGCTCGGCTATGTGCGCGACATCTCGGCCGCCAGTCTGCGCCGGGGTAAGACGAATACGATTGGCGTGCTGGTTCCCCGCCTCACCGACACCGTGTCCGCTATGCTCTATGAGGCGCTCGCGCGCGCTTGCAGCCGGTCGGGCCGGTTCTCGGT
This sequence comes from uncultured Pseudomonadota bacterium, assembly GCA_963762525.1. Lineage (GTDB taxonomy): Bacteria > Pseudomonadota > Alphaproteobacteria > Acetobacterales > Acetobacteraceae > DATFDN01. Next base: position 8,546 of record CAVXKT010000004.1, on the reverse strand, counting down.
GGTCGCCACCACGGAAGACGTCCCCAAGATGAACCGTGCCGCGGCGCAGACCTTGCTCGAACAGGGCGTCGACAGCCTCGTCCTCTCGACGGCGCGCGATGACGACGCGTTGCCCAAGGAACTGGCCGAGCGTGGCGTGCCATACGTCCTGGCCTTGCGTACGGACGCAACGAGTCTCTCCTCCGTCGGGGACGACAAGCTCGGCGGCTATCTGGCCACCCGACATTTGCTGGATCTCGGCCATCGCCGCATCGCCATCATCGCCGGCCCGGGTTACGCATCGAGCAGCCGCGGCCGGGTCGAGGGGTATCGGCAGGCGATGGCGGAAGCTGGAGTGAAGCCAGATCGAGCTTGGGTGGCCGAATCCACTTTCGGCATCGACTCCGGCGCCGACGCCGCCGAGCGACTGATGAAACTGACCCCGGCGCCTACCGCGATTTTTGCCGTCAACGACAACACCGCGATCGGCGCTCTTTCGGCGTTGGCCAAGCTTGGCCTGTCCGTTCCGAACGGCGTCTCTCTGGTCGGATACAACGACATCCCCATCGTCAGCCGGCTTCCGACCGCTCTGACCACGGTACGGGTCCCATTCGATCAGATAGCCGCTGCAGCGCTGGACCTTCTCACGCACGGCTCCGCGTCAGACGAAGACCGCATCCGTGTGGCCACGCCAAGCCTAATCCCACGCGCCTCGACCGCCTCGCCAGCGCGTTAACCCCCGGCGTCTCGCCGCTCAGGTGGACGGCGATCGGCAGACCGTCGAAGTCGGTCTTGAGGTGGATTTTCGTGGAGAACCCGCCGCGCGAGCGGCTGAGCGCCTGATTTTGCTGCCCCCTTTTGCGCCGGCTGCCGAGACATGCGCCCGAACCACGGTGCTGTCGAACATCTGCACCAGATGCGCCGTCGCGCTGTTCTCGGCCAGAAGCTGAAAGGACGCCTCGAACACGCTGCGGCTCAGCCGCCAGAACCGTTTCCAGATGCTGTTCCAGTTGCCGAACTCGGCCGGAAGCGCCCGCCAGGTGATATTGTGGACCGTAAAGAAATGCAGCGCCTCCAGGAACTTGCGTCGTCATGCCCGGGCTCGCCCCGACGCGACTGCGCCCCGTCGAACACCTCCAGCACCACCGCCCAATCGTCCTCCGTCATCGGGAATCCCGCTACCCTGTTCTTGACGCTATCCGTCCACACGGCCCAGCTAGTCTAGGCTGGGCTGACGTGGCAGTACGTCGGTAGAAGCCGAAGTCCAGGTAAGGGGGCCGGGGTCAAAACTCGCCCTTCGCCAGTGCGTCGCGCAGCACCTTCTCGACGCGGGCATTGTAGCCGGGGCCGGTGGCGCGGACGCCCCTGACCACATCGGCGGCGAGCCGGAACCCGATATGCACCTTGGGACTTTCGACCGGGGGCCGTCCGCCCTTCTTCTTCGCCCATGAAGCATACTGCTCGGGAAAAACCTCCTTGAAGGGTCGCGCCCGCGCAAAATGCGCCTCGGTCAGCTCCGGGTTTTCTTCAAAATCGGCGGGCGGTGGTTCAAGCTTCTTGGTCATAGCGTTCTCACCTCTCTCGGGTTGGCCCTTCGCAGCGAGATCGCCCGCAGCACGTCGCCGCGCATGGTAAACACCAACACATGCAACCGGCCGTCAATCAGGCCGTGGGCCTGAAAACGCTCCTCGCCATAGGCGTAGCGGCGGTCGGGCTCTATGCGCAGCGGTGCCGAAATCCATGCGGTCGGCTTCGGCCAGGGAAAGCCCGTGCTTTTGCCGGTTGATGGCGTCCTTGTCCGGGTCGAACTCGATCTCCACGGATTATCGTAGCAACAAAAACAACCCGCCGCAAGCACTTGTTATCCCAGCAAGTGGTCGGGCGTCGTTCGTCCCCGCCCCGCCCTCAGCCGGAACTCCCGGGGGGACGCCGACGAAAATCCGGAGAGGAGCGGCGACACGAAAGCCGCCACATCGCCACCGTCGAACCGGTGCCCGGTGACGCGAGCCGCCTCGGCGGCGGCGAGGTCGCTCGCCTTGTCGCCGACCAGCACGCAGCTTGCCGGATCGAGCTCCCAGGCGCGCAGCAGATCGAGGATCATGCCCGGGGCCGGCTTGCGCCAGTCGCTCGCGCGCCGATAGGCGGGCAGCGCCGCCTCGGGATGGAACGGGCAGAACCGGGCGTCGTCGATGGTCCCGCCGGCGCGGCGCGTCTCGTCGCCCATCCAGGCGAGCAAATCGCGCACCGCGGCCTCATCGTAAAGGCCGCGCGCGACGCCGGACTGATTGGTGACGACGAAGACGTGCCAGCCGGCATCGCTCGCCGACCGCACCGTATCCAGCGCGCCCGGTATCCACTCGAAGCGGTCGCGGGTGCCGACATGGCCGTGATCGACGTTCAGCACGCCGTCGCGGTCCAGAAACAGCGCCCGGCGGCGCAGGCGCGGGGCCAGTTCGACGCGGGCGCGGGCGAGGTCCGCCGGGACGCCGATATCGATGAACCAGCCCGCCGACACCGTCCCGCGCAGCCGCCCGGCGCCCGCAAGAGCGGGCAGGATGTCGTGCTCCAGCGAGCAGACCGGCCGCAGCTCGCCCAGAATGCGACGGGCCAGCACGTAGACGCCGGCATTGACGACGCCCGCCGCGCCCGGCGCCGGCCGCGCGGCGAAGGCGCGCACCGTCTCGCCCTCCATGCGCACCAGGCCGTAGCGTGTCGCGTCCCCGGTGCGGCGCAACCACAACCGGCCCAGCACCTCCGGCGGATCGGCCAGGGCATCGGCAAGCAGACGGGCGAGATTGGCGTCGAACAGGCTGTCGCCGTTGCAGAGCAGAAACTGAGCCTCCAGCCGGTCGCGCCGCGCCCAGCAGCGCGCCGCCGGTGCCGGCGGGCGCCGCCTCGGTGACGACATCGATGGCGGCGGGCTTCGGCAAAGCCGGCATGGCGGCGAGCCCCGCCCGCAGCGCCGCCGCAAGATGCCCGGCAAGGATCAGGAAGCGCTCGATCCCGAAGCGCTGCAACTCGCGCAGCAGCCAATAGAGGAAGGGCCGGCCGCCCACCTCCAGCACCGGCTTCGGCGTCTCGGCCGCGAGCACGCCCAGCCGGGTCGCGTGCCCGCCGGCCAGAATCACCGCTTGGCGGATCGGTTCCACGGCGGCGCTGATAGCGGTTTGTTCATTCTTGGCAAGTTATCATCGCCCATGTTCGGACGCCCCGACCGCTTCGCCGCCTCGCCGTCGCGGATCGCCAGGGCGCGGGCGCCGCTTCGGCTCGGCCTCGCCGGCGGCGGCACCGATCTCGACGAATATGCGTCCCGTTTCGGCGGCGCCGTGCTGAACGCCACCATCGACCGCTACGCCTTCGCCTCGGTGGCCGCCCGCGCCGACGGGCTGCTGATGTTCGATGCCGGCGATCTGGGGCGGGAGGAGACGCATTTGCCGGCCGCCCGCCTGCCCGGCTCGACGCTTGATCTGCATCGCGGCGTCCACGAACGGATGATGCGTGACTATCATTCCGGGCCGCCGCTGGCGCTCAGCGTCGCGACCGGGGTCGATGCGCCGATGGGCTCGGGCCTCGGTTCGTCCTCGGCGCTGGTGGTGGCGCTGATCGAGGCCTATGCGGCGTTTCTCGGGCGCACGCTGACGCCGCGCCGGATCGCCGTGCTGGCCGGCGACATCGAGCGCCGCGAGCTGGGGTTGGCGGGGGGCCGGCAGGACCATTACGCCGCCGCCTATGGCGGGCTGAATTTGATGCGCTTCCCGCCGCGCGGCGAGGTGGTGGTGGACGCGCTGCGCCTCTCCTCCGGCGTGGCGCGCGAGCTGGAGGCGTCGCTCGTTCTGTGCTTTTCCGGCCAAGCCCGGGACTCGGCGCGGATCATTACCGCGCAGGCGCGCGCGCTCGGCGACGACGCCGGCGCGATCACGGCGATGCACCGGCTGAAGGAAGCCGCAACCGAAATGCGCGAGGCGCTCATCGCCGGCGACCTCGCCCGCTTCGCGGCCGCTCTCGACCGCTCCTGGCAGGCGAAGCAGGCGACCGCCGCCGGCATCGCCACGGCACGGACGGAGGCGCTGGAACGCCTGGCGCGCGGGGCCGGAGCGATGGCGCTGAAGGTCTCGGGCGCCGGCGGCGGCGGCTTCATGATGTGCGTCGTCTCGCCCGATCGTCGCGCCCGGCTGATCGGCGCCTTGCAGGCCGCCGGGTATCCGACCTATCCGGTCCGGCTGACCGAGCGGGGCAGCGAGGCCTGGGTTCTTTCACCATCGAGAAATGCGCATGCGCCGATTGCTGTTCCTCGCCCATCGCATCCCCTATCCGCCCGACAAGGGCGAGAAGCTGCGCGCGTATAACGTCCTCGCCCACCTCGCCGATCGGTTCGACGTCCGGCTCGGCTGTCTGATCGACAATCCGGCCGACCGCGACGGGCTGGAGCCGCTGCGGCGTCTGTGCGGCGAGGTCGGCGCGTTCGAGATCTCCCCCCGCCGGCAACGGATCAAGGCGCTCCTGCGCGCCCGCCCGGGCCGCTCGCTGATGGTGGACTACTACCGACATGAGCGATTGCGGACGTGGACGCGCGGCCAGCTCGCCCGCGGGATCGATCTCGCCCTGGTCTATACCGCGGCGATGGCGCCCTATGTCCTCGGGTCGCACGTCCCGGTGGTGCTCGACATGGTGGATGTCAATTCGGCGAAATGGGCGATGTACGGCGAGGCCGACCGCTGGCCGATGCGCGCCGTCTGGAAGCGGGAGGCGCGCAACCTGCTGGCGTTCGAGCGGCGGGCGGCGAGCGCGAGTGCGATGTCGCTGTTCGTCTCCGCCCGCGAGGCGGCCGGCTTCGCCGAACTGGCGCCTGAGGTGCGGCAAATCGACTGGTACGAGAACGGCGTCGATCTCGACGCCTTCTCGCCGGCGCGTGCCGTGGCCAATCCGTTCCCCTCGTCCGGCCCGCACATCGTCTTCACCGGGCATATGGACTATCGGCCGAACATCGACGCGGTGCGCTGGTTCGCCGCCGAGGTGATGCCGCAATTGCGGTCGCGCACGCCGGCACCCCAATTCTGGGTCGTCGGCGCCAACCCGGCGGAACCGGTGCGGCGGCTGGCGGCGCTCGGGGATGTGCACGTGACCGGGCGGGTGGCGGCGGTGCAACCCTATCTCGCACACGCCGATCTCTGCGTGAGCCCGCTCCGGATGGCGCGCGGCATTCAGAACAAGGTGCTGGAGGCGATGGCGATGGCACGGCCCGTCATCGCCTCGCCGCAGGCGTTCGAAGGCATTCGGGCCGAGCCCGGCCGGCATCTGCTGGTCGCCGGCGGCGCGGCGGCGATGGCGCGGGCGGTGTTCGAAGTGCTGGAGGGGCGCCACGGCGGTATCGGAACCGCCGCGCGGCGTCGGATCGAGGAGGCCTATACCTGGCCGGCCGCGCTCGCCCGCCTGGACGCACACCTCGCGCGCGCCCTGACGGATTCGCGGCGCGTCTGAGCGCCCAGGCAGAAGTCTCCAAAGCGCTGAGATGGATGCATTGAAATGAAAACGCTATCCTGGTGAGCCCGCCGGGGCTCGAACCCGGGACCCCAAGATTAAAAGTCTCGTGCTCTACCAACTGAGCTACGGGCCCGCGCCGTTGAACGCCAAGCCGGGACCCGCGGTCAACCGCCGCCGTCAGGCGGCGGCGGCGGTGCGCATCCGCTGGATGCGGTCCGGATCGCGCACCGTGCCGCCGGAACCCGATCCCTTCTTGAGCCCGTCCACGAACTCCATCCCCTGCACCACCTGGCCCCAGATCGTGTACTGGCCGTCGAGGTGCGAGGCCGGCGCGAACATGATGAAGAACTGGCTGTTGGCGCTGTTTGGATCGCCGGTGCGCGCCATGCCGCAGGTGCCGCGCAGGAATTTGCGCTTGGTGGTGAATTCGGCCGGCAAGTCGGGCAGCTTCGAGCCGCCGGTCCCGGTGCCGGTCGGATCGCCGCCTTGCGCCATGAAGCCCTCGATCACCCGGTGGAAGGGGGTGTTGTCGTAGAACCCCTCATCGGCGAGCGTGCTGATCCGTTCGACATGCTTGGGCGCCAGATCGGGGAACATCTCGATCACCACGCGCCCCGATTTGAGGTCCATGTACAGTCGTATTGGCCGGGTCCGGGCTCGGCGCGGCAGCGGCGTTGTCGCTCATGAAATGTCCCATCGTCAGGGTGGCGATCGCGGAACTCGCGATCAGGGTGCGTCGGCGCATGATGGCTCCGGATCGAACGCGCCGGCGGGGCCGGCATTGCGGCGCGCTGAGCGCCAGGGATACGGGCAGTGAGACGGGCTGGATAGACGCCCGGGCCGTCGCCGGCAACTTCCATCAGTCGATCGCCTGCAGCACCGCCGCCCGCAGTTCTGCCGGCTGGGCCGCGATCGCCGCCCGCACGCGCGCCAAGGCCGCCCGCAAGTCATAGACCTGATCCAGCAACGACAGCACCACCGGAATTGCCTCTTCGCCCACGTCGAGGTCGCGGCGCAGCTCGCGGATCAGGCGCACGCGGGCGATGTCGATCTCGTGAAACTCCCAAAGGTTGCCGGCCGAATCGGGGCGAACCCAGCCGCGATCCACCCAGCTCAGCAGCTCCGGCGCTTCCAGATCGCCCACCAGCGCAATCACCGCCTCGATCCGCATCAGCCCGTCTCCATCCCGGCGCGCGGGTCCGCCGCGCGACGCGGCTCCCACGTCTTGAGGAACGCCGCCAAATCGGGCTCGTCGCCGGGTGGGACGACGACGCGCAGCACCACGTACTGATGGCCCTCGCCGATGCCGCGACCGCGCAGCCGCAACCTGGTCCCGGTGCCCGACCCGGGCGGGATCGTCAGCCGCACCGGCCCGCCGATCGTCGGCACCTGCAGAGAGGTGCCGAGCACCGCCTCACGCAGGCTCACCGGCAGATCGAGGATGATATCGTCGCCCTCGCGCCGCAGCGACGGGTGCGGCGCGATCGTCACCTCCACCAGCGCATCGCCCGACGGGCCGCCATCATGTCCGGGATGTCCCTGACCCTTGAGGCGCAGAACGTGGCCGTCGCGCACCCCGGCGGGAATCCGGACATCGAGCGTGCGCCCGTCCGGCAGGGTCACGCGCCTGGTGGTGCCCACCGCGGCATCGATGAAGCCGATGGTCAACGCATAGTGCGCATCGGCGCCCGCCATGGCGAAACCCCCGCGTCCGCCGCGCATGCCGAAGGCGGCGCCCAGAATGTCGTCGAGGTCGTCGGCGCGAAAGTCCGGCTGCGCGCGGTAGCGTTGTCGCCCGGCGGCTTCCGCGAAGTCGCGCCAGCTCGGGCCGCTCGGCCGCTCGTTGCCCTCGGCGTCGATCTCGCCGCGATCGAAGCGGGCGCGCTTGTCGGGATCGGCGAGGATGTCGTTGGCGGCATTGATCTGCTTGAACCGCTCCGCCGCCTCCGACTTGCCGGGATTGAGGTCGGGGTGGAATTTCTTCGCCAGCTTGCGATAGGCGGCCCGGATCGCCGCGGCGTCGGCGTCGCGCTTCAGGCCGAGCACCTCATACGGGTCGGCCGCCATCGGTCAGGTGCCGCTCCAGACCGGCGTGCGCTTGCCCAGAAAGGCGTCGATCCCCTCGGCGGCGTCGCGCGCCATCATGTTGCGGACCATCACCTCGGCGGTGAAGCCGTAAGCATCGGCAAGCTGCATCTCGGCTTGCGCGTAGAACGCCTCCTTGCCGATGGCGAGCGTGAGCGGGCTTTTGGCGGCGATGCCCTCGGCCAGTGCCGCGGTCGCCGCGTCGAGCTCCGATTCCGCCACCACGCGGTTGACCAGCCCGATGGCGCGGGCATGGGCGGCCGAGACCAACTCGCCCGTCAGCAGCATCTCCATCGCCGCCTTGCGTCCGACGGCGCGGGTCAGGGCCACCATCGGGGTCGAGCAGAACAGCCCGAGATTGACCCCCGGGGTGGCGAAGCGCGCGGTCTCGGCGGCGACCGCGAGATCGCAGGTGGCGACCAGCTGGCAGCCGGCGGCGGTGGCGATGCCGTGCACCCGCGCGATCACCGGCTTCGGCAGCCGCACGATCGCGAGCATCAGCCGCGAGCAGGCGGCGAACACCTCCCGCTGCGCCTCCCGCGCCGGCCGGGCGCGCATCTCGCGCAGATCATGCCCGGCGCAAAAGGCGGGGCCGGCACCGGCGATCACCACCACCTTGACCGCCCGATCTTCGGCGAGGCGGCCGAGCTCGTCGATGAGCGCCGCCATCAGCTCCATCGACAACGCGTTGCGGGCGGCAGGGCGATTGAGGGTCAGCCGCGCCACGCCGGCGCGATCCTCCCGGAGCAGAACGCGGGCGTCAGCCGTGGACATAGGGGCTCTCCTGGATGTCCCGAATAGATAAGTTGCTGCGGGTGTATCGACAAATCGGAACCTATTAAGCTATCGGACCCAGCTAGTACCCGGAATTCAGTCGACGGTGAAACGCATCCGCCAAACCCCGTCATCGCGAGCCGCCTCTTGGCGGCGTGGCGATCCAGGCGAGCCGAACGGGGTGAGACGGGGCTGGACCGCCTGGATCGCTTCGCTTCGCTCGCGAT